>NZ_JBLZUR010000002.1:0-2640000 GCF_048565625.1 Sphingomonas sp. ID0503 | reverse complement strand
AGACCGTACCCGAAACCGACACAGGTGGTCTGGTAGAGTATACCAAGGCGCTTGAGAGAAGTGTACTGAAGGAACTCGGCAAATTGCCTCCGTACCTTCGGAAGAAGGAGGCCCTGCTTTTGCGCAAGCAATTGCAGGGGGCACAGGCCAGGGGGTAGCGACTGTTTAGCAAAAACACAGGGCTCTGCTAAGTCGGCTTCAAGACGACGTATAGGGTCTGACGCCTGCCCGGTGCCTGAAGGTTAAGTGGAGATGTGCAAGCATCGAAATGAAGCCCAGGTAAACGGCGGCCGTAACTATAACGGTCCTAAGGTAGCGAAATTCCTTGTCGGGTAAGTTCCGACCTGCACGAATGGCGTAACGACTTCCCCACTGTCTCCAGTACATGCTCAGCGAAATTGAATTCTCCGTGAAGATGCGGAGTACCCGCGGTTAGACGGAAAGACCCCGTGCACCTTTACTGCAGCTTCAGAGTGGCATTAGGAAAGAACTGTGTAGCATAGGTGGGAGGCTTTGAAGCACTGGCGCCAGCTGGTGTGGAGCCATAGGTGAAATACCACCCTGTTGTTTTCTGATGTCTAACCACGCACCGTTAGCCGGTGTTGGGACCCTCTGTGGCGGGTAGTTTGACTGGGGCGGTCGCCTCCTAAAGAGTAACGGAGGCGCGCGAAGGTTGGCTCAGGACGGTTGGAAACCGTCTGTTAGAGTGCAATGGCATAAGCCAGCCTGACTGCGAGACTGACAAGTCGAGCAGAGACGAAAGTCGGTCATAGTGATCCGGTGGTCCCTCGTGGAAGGGCCATCGCTCAACGGATAAAAGGTACGCCGGGGATAACAGGCTGATAACCCCCAAGAGCTCATATCGACGGGGTTGTTTGGCACCTCGATGTCGGCTCATCACATCCTGGGGCTGGAGCAGGTCCCAAGGGTTTGGCTGTTCGCCAATTAAAGTGGTACGTGAGCTGGGTTCAGAACGTCGCGAGACAGTTTGGTCCCTATCTGCCGTGGGCGTCGAAATTTGAGAGGAGTTGACCCTAGTACGAGAGGACCGGGTTGAACGTACCTCTGGTGCACCAGTCGTCGTGCCAACGGCGCAGCTGGGTAGCTATGTACGGACGGGATAACCGCTGAAAGCATCTAAGCGGGAAGCCTCCCTCAAGATAAGATTTCTTAGGACGGTCGGAGACCACGACCTTGATAGGCCGGATGTGGAAGTGCGGTAACGCATGGAGCTAACCGGTCCTAATTGTCCTATTCACGCTTGAGAGTCCCGCCATCAACGACAGCACTGACATTCGTCGGCTGTCCGAGATCGCGGATTATATGCGACGCCTTTGAATACCCTTCAATCAAGGTGCATCGATTTCGAACCATATCCGACACGCATCTGCGCCGGCCCCATTGCTTGGTGGCCATAGCGTCAGTGACCCACCCGATCCCATCCCGAACTCGGCCGTGAAACCTGACAGCGCCGATGGTACTATCGCTTAAGCGATGGAAGAGTAGGTCGTCGCCAGGCATTGCGGCCGGCGCCGGTGCGCATCGGACATCCGAACCCATTCACATGTTATCGCCCGCTAGGGCCGCACGCCTCCGCCCAGCGGAGGCTTTTGCGTCTGGGGCGAGCACGTTGGCGCGGGGTGGAGCAGCCCGGTAGCTCGTCAGGCTCATAACCTGAAGGTCACAGGTTCAAATCCTGTCCCCGCAACCAACTTGATTTGCAGCGCCCTCTCGGAAATGTTGGTTGGGGCTGTTCGCATTTCGGGACAGGCGCATAGCTCGAGCATCGACGCCAACTCGCCGCGCAGATCGATCTTAAGCTCGCCGTCCTCGGGGGTCAGCACGACCGCATCGATCAATGCGCGGATCCGCTCGAAAGCCTCGGCCTTGAGTGCCTCGTCCTCAAAGGCCTTGGTCAGCTTCGCCACCTTCTCGCGATAGATCCGGCCGAGATCGGGATGCAGAAGGTCGCTGTTGCTCGAAGGCGTCGATGCCGCAGCGATCTCGGCCGTTAACCGCGTCTGCCGCTCGGTAAGCTGGCGAAGCTCGTCGACGAATAGCGTCGGGTTTACGCCCTGCAGGATGGCGGCCTTGATGTTGGTCAGCTGTGCGGTGACCTGCGACAGAGCAACCTCGCGTTCCGGACGCACGGTGACGCTAACGGCGTCCAGACGCCGCGTCTCGGCCTCATACTCCTCGAGGAAGATCGCCAAGACGTCATCCCGCAGCATCTCACGCGTGAGACCCTCCAGCACGCGTGCATCAAGGTCATCCTGTCGGATTGTAAGTCGGTTGGAGCAGTAGCTGGGACCCTTCTTTGCCGATCCTTGGCAGCCGAAACGGTGCGCTCCGGACTTTGCATAGCTCGCGCCACATTCGCCACAGGTCGCCTTGCCAGTGAGCAAGTACTTAGGACGCTGCTGGGCAAAGAAGGGTAGGGCGGGGGTCTCGTCGGTCTTTCGCATTGACCCACGCGCGAGTTGGGCCTGGCGATCCTTCACTGCCTGCCACAGCGTATCTGAGACGATGCGGAGCTCAGGCGCCGCCACGAGATCTGGACGATCTTCTTCACTGCGAACGAACGCGTGGCGCTTACCAGAATCAGGATTCTTGCGGTACGTTTGCTTCAGGTACGGGCGCCAGCCGGTATAGAGTACATCATTGAGGATACCCGTCCCGCGCTCTGCATTGCCAGTGAGCGTATTGGGCGACCACGCCGGTGGCTTGATGCTCGGTGTCTTGTCGCGTTTTCCGCTGCGGGGCGGCGGGACCCCCTCGGCGTTCAGACTCCGAACGATCTGGCCCGGGGACAGGCCAGCCGCAAACTCTTGGAAGATTCGAACGACGGTTTCAGCCTGCGCGGGCACGATCTGCTGCAAGCCCTTGATGCGCTCGCCGTCCGACCCATATGCGATGCGCTTTTCATAACCAAAGGCGTTGCCACCTGGGTTCTTGCCTTGGGCATGCCGCATTGTCAGGGCATCTCGGGTCTTCTCACTTGTCGCCGTGATCTGCTGCGCGTTGATAGTGCCAGCCATACCGACGTGGAGCGCCGTCACCTCACCTTCTTTTCGGGTCACGAGCAGGACATTACGAAAGCGCAGCCGCTCATAAAGCATAGCAATGTCGGCCTGGCTGCGAGAAAGCCGATCCATGGCGTCCGCGAAGATCAAGTCCACCCCGCCTCGGCTCACCGCTGCCAACATCGCCTGCAAGCCCTCGCGGTGCATGGTCGCACCCGACTTCGCAGCGTCGGTGTAGGTGCCAACCTCGACCCACCCGCGACGAGCGAGTTCGCTGCGGCACATCGTCAGCTGTGTATCGATGCTCAAAGGATCTTGGTGATCCGTCGAGTACCTTGCGTAGATCACTGCGCGCATCGTCTTTTCATTCCCGGGTCTCTCTAACAATCACCTCGATCTTCAACCACCAACGCCTTCTCCGGTTGAGCCGTGACTGCCTTGCGGCACCGATGGTCGGCGCGTGCCAGTTCTCGTGCAAGAAGCTTCGCGACCTCGAGGGCCAGCGGGCGCGGAGGCGGAGGCGCCTTCACCTTCTGTAAGGCTGCACCCGACGGGGGCAGATGCTCAGCCACCTACTGAACTCAGCAAATAAGTGGCGTACTCAATCGAACCCGCGAGCTGAGCATTGAGGCTTTCGATCTGGCGATCGAGCTCGCATGCGCGTTGGATCTCTGCGGGCACGGAGCGCCCCGCCGCATGGGCGGCGCATAGTGTTTGGACCAGCGACTCAAATTCTGCGTCGATCTGGGTCAGGTGCGCGGTGAGATCGGCAATGCGGTCGACCGTTTCCGCGAAGTCAGCCGCGACGGTCTCGAGATGAACGGGGGCGCTCATCGGAGCGCCGCCGTGATGTCGGCGATATCGGGACGGACAGGCTCAGTCGTGAAGCGCGGATTGCCGCCTTGCTCGCGGAGCCACTCGAACGCCGCGGCCCGCGTTGAGAAGGTCGGTGGCTCCTTCTGAAGCAGCTCGGCGATCGTCGCGCAAAGATATCTCTGCCGCGGCGTCGGCGGCTTGGGTTTCCAGCGCTCCGGGCGGCGGCCGGCGTTGCTTGCGAGGAACGCCGACACTTCGGCGTCGTAAAGAGCGTGCAGCCAACGCCACCGTTTCCAAACGCCGATGGCGCGAAGCTGGCGGCCAACCGGTGAGGCGAACAGCGTGCGGAGGCATTCAGTGATCGATGCACCGGGTGCGGCGAGAACGTGCTGCGCAAGAAGCGCAACGCCAACCGCTTGGGTTTCAAGCCAGCCCACCAGCGCCACTGGATCAAGGTCCAGCGCGTCGAATGGCTCGAAGGCGCTACCTAAACGATAACAGGCGGCGTCGCGCGCATCGAAAGCTGCGCGGCGATGCTCGCGCGCTTCGGCGTCGTGTATCAAGAGGTCCAGCTCGGCCGCGCGGGACGCGAGACGCTGCGTGTCGATCGCTTGCAGGAGGCTCAGTGCCTGCGCGCGCAGCTGATTATCGACATCATGATTCGCCATCCACAAACTTTGGTCGGCGAGCCGGATTGAGCTTCGGGGGCTACCCCCTCATCAACGAGCGGTGAGGCCTCGCAGGATCGCGTCGTGGAAAGCCTTCAGCTTCGCATCCATCTTCGATCGATGTTCTTGGGACGCCTCCTTCGAGAACGTACGAGCAGTGCGCCGCCATTCTTTATCCGGCGTCCGAGCCGCAGCCCGCTTCGCTGACGATCCGTTTTTCGCCCGCTCGATATTGATCGAGACTTCAGCCACCCATGCAGCGAGCGTGCGGTCGAAGGTTACTGTCTCACCGCTCACCGCCTCCAAGGCGGCTGCCGACCTGATCACTGACACTTGGCCGGTAGCGGGATCGACATAGGACCGCGCGATGTCGTCCAGCACGCGATCCAGCGTACCCCCCGCCTTGCTCGCAGGAACGGATATGGTGCGCGTGAGCGATGCGGCTTCGGTGCGATCAGGAAGCAGTATGAGGCCATGCAGCGTTCTGATCGGTGCCGGGCCGGGGCCGAGCGCATAGGCGTGAGCGCGGCCAGTCCGGGTATAGGCGTCCGCCGTGAGCGCCAGCGCAATCTCGTCCACCCCGGCTGCCACGTGGATCCCGAGGCTTTGCGGCGTGTGGAACCAGGCGTTCAAATACTGGGTCGCCGCGAATGCCGACAGGTTGCGGCCAAATTTGGGAAGGAAGCGTCGGCTGTCGTGCACCGAGCTCCAATCTGAGATCCCGATCTCGGCTGCGACTGCAGCGGCGCGCGCATGGCCGGCGACCGCATCAACCAGCGCCAGCGACGTCGGGATAGCAGCGCTGATCCCGGCGCTGGAGACAACCATACCGTCTGCAACATAGCGCCGATCCGGGACCCAGCGCACCTGCGGGTAGTGCTTGCGACGATAGCTGGCGGTCGCCCAGTGCGCGGTCGCGCGATGTCCGTTCAGCACGCCACTGCCGGCAACCACAAGCGCACCATCGCAGATGCTGACGATCGTGCCGCCCTTGGCTGCCTGCGCCCGGATCCAGTTGAGCAGCGCAGGATCCTCACGCCGGACCACCGCCGGCACGACCACATAGTCCGCCCCTTCCGGATAGCGCGCGTCGAACTCGGCCACGCTTGCCTGCGGCTGAAGGCTAAGCGCGGGGCGCATCGTCATCGAGCCCGACCGCGTCGCGACCGCCATCACCTCGCCGATGTCGGCCTGCCGGAGGATGCCGTAAGGGATGACGTAGTCGGTCAGTTCGGTACCGCTGTTCTCACCAACGACGGCAATGACTGGCCGTGTCCGTTCGAACCGCGCCTTGAAAGGCTGGATCCGCTCCTCGACCTGAAGGTTCGCCGAGCTCTGTTGTTGACGGACCGCGCTACGGTCGGCGGCTAACGAGCTTCTGCCTACGAGGAGACTGGCAGCCGAGAGGAGGAGAAGTATGCCCGCACGGGCGCCGCGAGATTGATGCATGGGAGGTCTATCCGCCTGAGAGTTGCCGCTCTCTTGTCGGCTGGATTCCGCCTGGCTCAAATGCCGGCCTTCTATCACTTTCTGCCACGTGACTGCTCGGACCCATACTCGGTCGTTCGGCCGGTCGACAACGCTCCCCAGAAGCGGACATCCATTCAGCTGACGCTGGGGGGTAGATGACCGAAGGACCGGCGGCGGCAAAGCGGTCCAAAACCTCAGCAGATCCTTCCTGGCCGCCCAGTGCGTAAGGTGATGGGTCGCTATTGACCGATTGAACGTAAAAACAGGTTCAACGCTACCACGCCCGCCACAATCAGGCCGATAGCGGCGAGCGCAGCGGCGTTGAACTCCTGGCCGCAGTATCACGCCGCCGCTGCGTGCTCGTATTTCTCGGCTTCGGCAGCGATCAGGATGTCGGCCAGCATCCAATATGCTTCCGCCCACGCCGCCAGAACCTCGTCCGTCGCGACATCAGCGCCCAACACATCCCGGATCGCTGGCAGGAGCGCAGCCGCGACGTGGGGATAATGCTCGGGCTTCACGCCGGTCTCGACATGCCGCACGACCATCCGCTCGACGGCGGCGCCAAGGTTCTGGAGCTTGTCGATGTTGCGGGCGTAGGCGAGGATCGCGCCGGCGAGACGGCGCGGCTGTTCGCCGCTCTGCTGCGCGGCACGGTCGAACATCGCTTCGATTTCCGGGTTCTGGAAGAGGCGAGCGTACATCGCGGTGGTGATCGCGACGCCGTGCTTCTCGAGCGCGGGCGCGGTGGCTTTGACGATCGCCGTCGCCTCGGGAGTAATGGTGCGCATGGGCAAGGTTCCTCAAGAAGGGGTAGCGAGGAGGGGCAGCGGACGGCGTCCCCCCTCCGGGGTCGTGCGGGATCAGGCCGCCTTCTTCCAGATCGGCTCCAGCGCGAGATGCGGCGGGCAATCGGCGACGGCACCGCTCGGCAGACCCGCGAGCTCGTTGGCGAAGCCGTGATTTACATCGCGGTGGTGTGCCTCATCGGCACGGACCACCAGCACCACGTCACGCAGCGTCGCGTCGTCGGGCAGGTTCCAGTAGCGCTTGGCGATCTCGGGCGCCGGCACGTTGGCGCTACGGCCCTCGTCGATCTCGGCGAGGTAGTGCGTGTAGCTGATCACCGCCTCCTCCTCGAAATAGCCGACGACGCGGTGCGCGGTCTTGGAGCTGACCAGGTACAGCGCGAAGAAGAACAGGTAGAACACCCATTGCACCCCGATGATCACCGCGCGCTCGAACCAGGTCGGCTTGGAGATCTCGATGAACGTCATCAGGTGCATGCGCTCGTTCTCCGCCTCGTCCATCAGCGTGCGGATCCAGCCCTTGTCGTCGCAGATGCGGCGCAGACAGGCGAGATGCGTGATCGTGGCGCCGACCATGCCCGGCACCGCCGCGACGGTTTCCAGCACGACGGCGCGATGGCCGTAGCGCTCCGCGAAGAAGGTGTCGGCGGTCCAGCGCAGCAGCTTGGTGAAGCCGAACGCGATCCGGTCAGACACGCCCTTGGGCTGGTGATGGATGCTCAGGTCAATGAAGGGCGGTTTCATGGTGATCGTCCGTTCCGGTCTGTGTTGTTCGATGGCGCTGATCTAGTCGTGCGGTGCGCGTCGCGACATTCGGATCATGTCCCTACGGGATTTCCCGGAGGTGGCGTTTCGTTCGCGAAGGCGGCATGGAGCGCCGCGTGACCCGGCAGCGCCTTCCTCTGCGCCACACGATCATCCCCGCGCTGCCCCTCGCCGCGACGCTGGCGCTGGCGGCCGTCGCACTGGCGCTGGGGGCCGCGGTGCGCATCGGCTTCGCCGCAGAGCTGGGCCAGCGCGCGACCTACATCTTCTTCGTGCCCGCGGTCGTGCTGGCGAGCGCGCTGGGCGGGTTGCGCGCCGGTGTCGCCGCGAGCGTCGCCGGTGCCGCCGCCGGCCTCTGCTGCGATCGCCTGATCGGTCTCGTAGCCGCAGGCAGCTGGATCGCAGCGGCCGCATTCGTCGCGATCGGGGCCGCGATCGCGCTCGGCGGCGAGTGGTTCCAGCGCGCCCGAGCAGAAGCCGAGCGCGTGACCGACGGCCTGGCCCGGCGCGAGGCGCATCTGCGCTCGCTGATCGACACGGTGCCGGACGCGATTGTGGTGATCGACGAAGCCGGTCTCGTCCGCGACTTCAGCCCGGCGGCCGAGCGGATGTTCGGCTGGGAGGCAAGCGAGGTCCATGGCCGCAATGTCAGCCTGCTGATGCCCGATCCGTATCGCAGCGGGCACGACGACTATCTCCGGCGTTACTATCGCACGGGCGAGCGCCGGATCATCGGCAAGGGCCGCGTCGTGGTGGGCGCGCGCAAGGACGGATCCACCTTCCCCATCGAACTCGCCGTGGGCGAGATGCGCGTCGGCGGACAACGGCATTTCACCGGTTTCATCCGCGACCTGACCGAACGCCAGCAGGCGGAGACGCGGCTGCAGGAGTTGCAGAACGAACTCGTCCACGTCTCCCGCCTGACCGCGCTGGGCGAGATGGCATCGGCGCTGGCGCATGAACTCAACCAGCCGCTGTCGGCGATCACCAACTATCTCAAGGGCACCCGGCTGCTGCTCGCGCGTGACGAGGTGCCGGTCGAGCGCGTCAGCGATGCCGTCGTGCGCGCCAGCGAGCAGGCGCTGCGTGCCGGCGACATCATCCGCCGGCTGCGCGACTTCGTTGCCCGCGGCGAGACCGAACGGACGGTGGAAAGCCTGCCCAAGCTGGTCGAGGAGGCGAGCGCGCTGGCGCTGATCGGCGTCAAGGAACATGCGATCAGGGTCGACTACGATTTCAGTCCCGCCGTCGATCGCGTGCTGGCGGACAAGGTGCAGATCCAGCAGGTGCTGCTCAACCTCGTGCGCAACGCCGTTGATGCGATGACGGCGGCAGTGCTGCCGAAGCGTGAGCTCACGATCTCCATCGCACCGGCCGAGGAGAACATGGCGCAGGTGACCGTCGCCGACACCGGGCCGGGCATCGACCCCGAAGTGGCGGATCGCCTGTTCCAGCCCTTCGTCACCACCAAGCGCACTGGCATGGGGATCGGTCTGTCGATCTCGCGCACGATCGTCGAAGCGCACGGCGGGCGGTTGTGGGCGGAGCCGTGCCCCGGCGGCGGCGCGCTGTTCGGGCTGACGCTACAGCGCGTCGACGAGGAGGGTCTTTACGATGGCGAATGACGGGATCGTCTATGTGATCGACGATGACGAGGCCGCGCGCCATTCGCTCGAGTTCCTGCTCGACTGCGCCGGCATTCGTGTTCGCGCCTTCACCTCGGCCGATGCGTTCCTCGCCGCCGCGCCGCCACTCGGCGGCGCGTGCGTCGTCACCGACGTGCGCATGCCCGGCCGGAGCGGCATCGAGTTGGTCGAGGAGATGAAGCGGCGTGGCGCCAGAGTGCCCGTGATCGTCATCACCGGCCACGCCGATGTGCCGCTCGCGATCCAGGCCATGCATGCCGGTGTCGCCGACTTCATCGAAAAGCCGTTCGACGATGAGGCGATGCTGGACGCGATCCGCAAGGCCTTGGCGACGCAGCAGAGCGACGAGGCCGCACGGGCGGAACGACAGTCGGTCGTCGATCGGATCGCCAGTCTCAGCGGGCGCGAACGCGATGTGATGGAAGGGCTAGTACGGGGCGACGCCAACAAGGCGATCGCCTTCGATCTGGGAATCAGCGCCCGAACGGTCGAGGTGTACCGCGCCAACGTCATGCTGAAGATGCAGGCTAAGACACTCTCGGAGCTGGTGCGAATGGTCACAATCGCGCGCTTTTCCTGACGAGCGTTGCAATTGTTTTCGGATTGGCCGGGGTGACCCAGATGCGGCCGCTCGCCGCGGCTTGAGCGCTCCGTGCAACCGGCCATTGGTTCACGTGCGGCCTGGCGGCTGCAACGAGCCGGAGCCCGCTCCATGAACGAACGTCTGTTTACGCGATCTTCCCGCCTGAAACCAACGGGCCGCTTCCCACCAGGTTCTACACGACAGCGCCAGAAGGTCAGAGGCGGTCCGTCGAGCGATACAGCGCAGTGAAGAGAGCGTGAGCGCGCTTGCCCGACGTCACCGGATCAGTCCGACTACGGTGCAGAAGTGGCGGAAGCGGACACACGCCGCCGATGCTCGCATGGGGCCGAAGGCCATTCACTCCACGGTGCTCACGACCGAGGAGGAGGCGATGGCCGTGGCGTTCCGCCGGCACACGCTGCTGCCGCTGGACGACTGCCTTTACGCTCTCCAGCCGACGATCCCGCACCTGACCAGATCGTCGCTGCACCGCTGCCTCCAGCGGCATGGCATCAGCCGCCTGCCGGCCCTGGAAGGGGAGGCCGCCGAGAAAAAGCGCTTCAAGGCCTACCCCATCGGCTACTTCCACGTCGACATCGCTCAGGTGCAGACGGCCGAGGGACGCCTCCAGCTGTTCGTGGCGATCGACCGCACCAGCAAATACGCCGTCGCCAAGCTCGAGGAGAAGGCCACGATCGCCATCACAAGCGCCTTCCTCGAGGCGCTCATCGAGATCGTGCCCTACGGCATCCACACCGTGCTAACCGACAACGGCGTCCAGTTCTGCCACGCGCCGCGCAACCGCAACAGCCCGATCGCCCAGTATAGCCTGCACATGTTCGATCGCATCTGCCGCGAGCACGGCATCGAACACCGGCTCACCAAGCCGAACCATCCGTGGACCAACGGGCAGGTCGAACGAATGAACCGCACCATCAAGGACGCGACCGTCAAGCGATACCACTGCGGCTCCCATGACGAACTGCTTCATCACCTCCAGCTCTTCATCGACGCCTACAATCATGGTCGCCGGCTCAAGACCCTGCGCGGCCTCACACCCTACAAAAACGTCGCTCGCACCTGGACAGAAGACCCAAGCCGCTTCAAAATCCACCCGTATCACCACACTTCGGGACTAAACAGCTAGCTCAAGCCCGCAGGGGCATGGGGCAAGTCGACATGCTAATGTCTGGCGGGTGATCCCCGCTGCAAGGCCGCAAGGATATGCAGGGGGATCTCGTCGGAAGGTGCGACCTGCTGCCACGATCCCGGAGGGGCGTCCGGCGCTGAAAGTGCCTCGGCGGCAGCGCGCAGCAAAGCACGTCCGGCGTCACTACTTGCGAGCGATCGGAATGCCCTGATGTCTACGGTCGCAGAAACAGCGGCTTCGGGCTCGTCACCAATGATGCGGAGAGCGGCCGTTCCAGCGAGAATACGCTGTAGGGGGTACTGCATCGCCAAATCAAGCGCGACCCTTTCGCTCTGCTCAAGCGAGGTATAAGCATCGGTCATTCGGAAATCTTGAACAACACGCAGGAGTACTTCATATCGGAGTTTCCGCTTTGTCTTCGTTCTCTTTGAGGGAGCTGAGCGTTGCGCATGCGCAACCGCGGCAGTTCGCTTCATTTCACGCTCAAATTCCTCGAACTTCCCCAGGGTTTCGCCTCGCGTTGAAATCGACCTCGTCAATATAGCTTCGAGACTAAACTTCAGCCGCGTCACGCCGTCCATCATGGCCTTCAGAGCGCTGCGCTCAGTTTTGGCCGCTGCGATCGCGGCCGCCCGGCGGTCGCGATGCTTGCGTCCCGGGCTGTGTTTGGCCTCGATAGGATCCGGCAGTTCTAACCGCCGGGCAGCGCGCGACTTCGCGGTAAACCGTCGGCAATGACCTTCGCGCTCCATTGCAGCGTTCATAACGGTGGCGATATGCTCACGAAGCTCGGTGATATAAACGGTGTCGTTCAGCTCTGAAGCCTTTAGGGCAGAAAACGAGATCTCGTCGTCGTCTTCCAGGCGGATCTGGCGGACGCTGGATAGAATGTGAGCGTGAAAATTCCGCTGGTCGCCGTCTAAATCGGGTCTGTGAAGAACTGCAGCGTAGGCAAGCGAATCGGCTTCAAGGGGTGCGCAGATCTGCCTCAGAAGATCCTCGCGATCATGTAGTTCGTGCGGCAGGCTGACCACGATCGAGATGTAGACGTTCCCGTTTCGGTCACCGGCTACTCTCTCCAATTCTTCGAGCGCATCAAAAACGCCAGCCACCTTATCTGGGTCCGCGCTGATGTTTGACACGATGCCGCCGCCCTCGATCTCACGAGCGGCGTCGCGCATGATATAGCGGACGGCCCGCACGGCCTCTCCCTGCACGTAGGGACGCCCAGCAGCCTTGCGGTGCGAACCGAGACCGCGACTGGACAAGCGGAAGTGAAAAGATGAGAAGCCGTCGGACGCGACATGAGACGGTCGAGTGATACCGAGACCGACTACCTGTTCGAACGCGCGGCTACGAAGCGTACCTTTCCGTCGTCCGGAAATATCGCGCGGACGGCAGCGGAGCGGGAAGGTTTTTGCGGTCTTCTCGCGTGCAAGTCGACGCAGAACGGCGCCTACAGCGCGGGCGTCACGATCGAGCTGTGCGATTTCGCGCTCCCGATTCACGGCGCAGGCCCGATGACGCTTTGCCTGCAGGACACACTCCTTCATGTCGCGCTGACTTGCGGCTGTCCCATCGACCTTCCATTTGATCCTGTCTGCCATAGTATCCCACCAAGTTATGGGGCTATCGGGTTGCGGATCAGAGGGCACCGAAATCCGGAACACATTATCGCGCGCCCCATAACTTCTACGCCTTCTCACATGACGAACACAGATCTCGGGCGAGATCGATCGGATGTATCTGGTTGTTGAGATAAAAAAGAAGGCGGTTGCGCATGCGCAACCGCCTCGATCTCTATCTTAGAGGGTGTTGGGCGCCCGCACTCGCGCAAGCGCGTCACGAAGGACTTCGACAAGCGCGTCGAGTTCGATGTCGCCGGCAGCATCGATATTGATGTGGATCGGGCCGTTCTTCTTGCGGCTGATCGTGCCAAGCTTGTGATTGCCCAACGCAAGGTTGGTGATCCAAGGCTTCGGTGCCTCGACCTTCAACGCGGCTCGCAGAACATTGAAGAGCTGCTTGGCAGGCATCGGCTCGGCCTCGGCATAAGCGATGACAACGGCCTGAGCCGCATCAAGGTTCGGGGCCTCCGAAAAGTTTGGCGCTCGCCCCAAAACCTCCATGAGCCACGACGCGTCGCGCTGGGCAACATCACGATGACAGACGATCTTGCTGCCGAACACATGAACGGCCCGGGCTACATCCAGCCGTCGCGAGATCGTGCTTTTATGCACGCCGAGAACCCGGGCAGCTTCAGCTTCGCTACCATAGCGACTAATTGCGGCGAGGTAGAAGCGGCCCTTTTCCCACGGGCTCACGACAGGACCCTCGCGAAGTTCGGCCGCGACCAGGCGGAACGCGTCATCGTCGTTCAAGGTGCGCATTTGGACGGGAATGTTGATGCGGTTTTCCGGGTGGCGCTGATTATAGGCAGCCACAAAGGAAACGACGTAAGCGTTGCCAACGATCTCGATGAAGCTATCGTCAACCGCTCGCCCGATCGCTGGAGGGTGCTGTGTGCCGCTCTGTTCGATCAGATCGGCTCCCTTCTCGCAATCCTCTGGCGCCAGGTTCTCGGGCTGCTGCGCGGCGTGCGGCCAGATGATCACTCGTTCGGGTGGCACCTCCGTCAACCTCGACTTGGTTGCCACCAACTTGCTAGCTGCCGCTACTCGATCTGCTTGCTGCAAGGCTGTGTCCCGGGAACCGGGTTCGAAGACTGCCTCCGTGATCCTTAAGGTGGTGCGATTGTAGTCGTCAGAGTGTTCCACACTTACCTCCATTGTTTGTGGAGGAAGCCGCCTAGCGGCTCGGATCCAAGGCGCTTTGGGGGCTACCCTTTCCGTCAAGAACCAGGCTTGCTCGGAAAGCTTCAAACGTGCGCTATCGGGCGTTCACCTCTATGCCGGAGATTGTCTAATTCGACGCTGTCGCTTGAGCGCGCGTGCGGGAGGCGAACGAAAGGTCGAGAGCGATGCTTGGTGGAACGTGTGTGCGGTGTCCGAGTAGCGCACTTTTGTGCCCTGCATTAGCCTGAAGCCGGCCCTCGAGCGCCACCAGATTGAGGTGCAGAGGGGATACAGCTCAAGGGTCTAACGAATGCGGAGGTGGCTCCCTCTTCATCTGACGGCTATGAAGCCATTGGTTCAACAAGGCGGGTCTGCTTCAGAAGCCTGACCACGATCTGGAGTCGCAATGGCAGACATAAGTTTCGTAAAGGAGGGTCGGGTCGCGCGCGTCACTCTCACTCGCGCGACGGCGATGAACGCGATCACTCAAGAGATGGATGGCCTGTTGCTCGATGCTTGGAACGCGATCAACGACGATCCCGACGTTTGGTGCGCGATCCTCTGTGCGGAAGGTGAAAGGGCGTTTTGCATCGGTGCGGATGTTTCCGGCGGCGTCCAGCCTCGATCGCCCATCGCCTTTGCAGGCGGATTGACCGGGATCGGCGGTCCCCTGGTGAGGCTTCAGAAGCCGTTGATTGCTGCCGTTCAGGGGTTCTGCGTCGGTGGCGGCTTCGAACTGGCGATGTGCGCCGACATCATCGTTGCGGCGGACAATGCCCAGTTCGGCCTTCCGGAGACCAAGGTCGGCATCATCGGCGCATGCGGCGTCGTGCACCGCGCGGTTCGCCAGCTGCCGCACCATATAGCGATGGGGATGATCCTGACCGGCGATCGCATCAAGGCCGACGCGGCGGCGCAGTTCGGCCTCGTCAACGAGGTTGTTCCCTACGTCAATCTCGCCGCAGCGGCAGAGAGGTGGGCCGACAAGGTCATCGCCGCCTCACCGCTTGCTAACCAGGCGGCGAAGGCGGCGGCGCTCGGTCGGCTTGGTCATCCGCTGGACGTCGCGCTGACGACGCGCTTCGATGAGATCGAGCGGTACGCGGAGAGCGACGACAAGCGGGAAGGGGAGCTTGCCGCGAGCGAGCGCCGCAAGCCCGTCTGGACGGGTCGCTGACCGTCGCAATCATCGTTGAGCGGTCGAAGCGGACGTTAAAGCGGAGGCGTATCGCGTTTCTCTGTCGCGACACTGCCTAAGACGGATTAGGCGACTTCGCCGGTGATCTGACGGGCAGAGGCTCCACTGCTGCCAGCCGTGCTGGTCCGGTGCGTCCCGGAGGGGGGGGGCACAATGAGAGGTGCGGATTCCTCTTGATCTCCAATGTAACGACGTTACAAGCCTAATCGACGTTCAGCAGAAAGACTGAACTGGGGAGGATTGTGAAGATGCGGAGCGCTTTCGTGCGATCAGCCGTTCTTTTGGCAGGCGTTGCTACCGTCGTTCCGTTGTTTTCGCCTAACGTCAGCGCGCAGACCTCGCCTTCCGCGCCAGTAGAGCCGGGCCAGACCGCAAGCCTCGATTCGGTGGTGGACATCGTCGTAACGGCCCGCCGTCAGTCAGAACGGCTGCAGGACGTCCCTGTCGCGGTCACGGCCTTCGGTGGAGAGGCCTTGGCCGAGCGGCGGATCGTGTCACAGGTGGATCTGCAGGCGGCAACCCCCGGGCTGACCGTTCGGCAGACCGGCTCTTCGGATCAGTTGAATTACGCCATCCGCGGTCAATCGATCGACGCCTTTTCCTACGCGTCCCCCGCCGTCACGTCCTACTTCAACGAGGTGCAGATCGGCGGAGCGGCTGCCACCGCCTTCTTCGATCTTGCCAGCATCCAGGTGTTAAAGGGGCCCCAGGGTACGTTGTTCGGCAGGAATGCGACGGGGGGCGCGGTTCTTTATGCAACCCAGCGCCCGACCTTGGAATTCGAGGGATACCTGAAAGGTGCGCTCGGGAATTACGATGATCGCGAACTGGAAGGGGCGGTCAACCTGCCCATCGGCAGCAGCGTCGCGGTGCGCGCTGCGGGCCGCTTCCAGAAGCGGGACGGCTTTCAGCGCAACCTGTTGCTGGGCAACCGCCCGAACTCGGTCGACTCGCGCGTCGGACGCCTGAGCCTGTTGATCGCCCCGGAGGGATCGGGCTTCGAGAACGTCACAGTGGGGCAGTATGGCCGCTTTCGGGGGAGGACCGGCGCGGTCAAGATCCAGAACGCGAATGGCGCGAACGGCGCGCCGGCTACCTATTTCGACCCGGTCAGCGGGACAACCAAACCGCTCGTCACCAACATGCGCGACGTCTACCAGCCCGGCGTGCAGGTGACCGATTCGCGCGTGAATGCACTGTTCAACGGGATCGCGGATTACCTGAACAAGCAGGGGCAATACGGCTTCTACGACGTCTTCGTGAATTCGGACCAGCGTCGTCGCGGGCGGCAGAAGACCGTCACCAACACGACGAGCTATGACCTTGGCGACGCCACGGTGAAGAACATCTTCGGATACAACAATGTGCGGAGCTTCGAGAGTTCCGATATCGACGGCAGTCCTTACGATTTCCTTCGCATCGGTGGCGGTGTCGCTGAAAGGGACCAAGGGTACACCTTCGGCACGAAGCAGTGGTCGAACGAGATCCAGGTGTCCGGTGAAGCGGGTTCCCTGAAATACATCGTCGGATTCTTCATGTCCAAGGAGGAATCTTACAACCGTGTGCCGCTTCGCGTCACTGGAGACTTGGGCGCGCCATTCATGGGGCCTTATGACTTCACCGTAACCGACAAGTCGAAGGCGGGCTACGCGCAACTCAGCTACGCGTTGACGAGCCGCCTCAATGTGACGGGTGGCCTGCGTTACACATGGGAAGACGTGTCGATCCGCCAAGGCGATGATAGTGTGCTGGCCATCGCCAACCTTGGCAAGCGTAAGCGAAAGGATGACAATCCCAGCTGGCTCGCCGGCGTCGATTACAAGGTCACGGACGACCTTCTGCTGTACTTCAACCAGCGCGGAAGCTGGCGCACCGGCGGCTTTAACGGCACCTCGGGGGCGAGCCTGCCCGACGCGTCGACCTTCAAGCCCGAGACGACGTACGATTTCGAGGTTGGCGCCAAGTTCGCCGGCCTCATCGGATCGATGCGGGCACGCCTGAACATCGCGCTCTACAACCAGATCATCAAGGATGTGCAGCGCGCGCCCTATCTCAACATCTCCGCTCTCGCCGGCAATGTGAACAAGGCGCGGGTGCGCGGCGTCGAGATCGACGGCAGCTTCGATCTCACCCCCTGGCTGCAGGCGGGCGGCGCGTTCACCTATACGGACGCGGAATATCGCGACCCCCGTGCGACCGTCGCCGGATCACAATTCGTCTTCGGGCCGTATGGCGACGCGCCGAAGTATAGCGGGTCTGCGTTCGGGAAGCTGCACCACCGGCTTGAGGGTGGAGGCGGCGAGGTGGCTTTGCGCGGCGACTTCTACGCGCAGAGCAAATTCTTCTACGCCAATCTGGGCGACACGTTGGTGCCGGGTGCAAGGATCCCCGGCTACCACATCGTGAATAGCCGCCTGGAATGGAACGACATGCTGGGTAGCCCGGCCAGCGCAGCCTTCTTCGTCAACAACCTGTTCAAGGAAAAGTACTGGGTTGGCGGCTTCCCGCTCGGGGCTGTGACCGGTTCCAACGGACGCCTGCCGGGTACGCCGCGGATGTATGGGGTGGAAGTGTCGGTCAAGTTCTGACCGCACGACTGGCGAGACGTCGGAGCGACGGTCTTGCCAGATCCACGCCTGCGGTGCCGAAAAGCGGTTCCCAAGCTGGCGTATAAAGTATAACAACGTTATACAGATATGATTGATAAAGGAGAGGAACGATGAGTCCTGAGACTGAGTTGGCGGTGAAGCGGGGCATCGCATACTGCGGGCCCGCGTTCGTGATCGGCTACATCATCTGTTTCGGCCTGCTCGGCCACAACATCCCGCCGCCCAAGATGCTCGGGCTGACGAGCGCGGATTTCGTCGCCTCTTATTACACCCGCTTTCCGGAAGTGGCGATTGGCATGATCGGGTGCTGCGTTGCCGGTCTGCTGTATATGCCCTGGTCCTGCCTCCTCGCGTCGATGCTGCGGAGCCAAGACGGCTCGCTGAGCGTCCTGGGACTGCTGGAACTCACGGGCGGCCTGCTTACCGGCTGGCTGCTCGCCTTCTGCCCCGCCCTATGGGCCGCATGCAGTCTTATGGCGGGCAAGATCGATCCCGGCTTCATCCACCTTCTCCATCTCGGGACGTGGCTGATCTACGACTGCACCTTCATGATCACGACAATTCAGCTTACCGGCCTCGGTCTCTATGTCGTGCTCTCGCGCAATCAGACGATCTTTCCTGCCTGGACCGGCTGGTCGGCACTGGCGGTCGGCGCAAGCTTCCTGCCTTTGGTTCTGGTGCCGTTCGCGGCGGACGGTCCCTTCGCCGTGAACGGCCTTTGGAACTTCTTCATCGTCTTCGGTATCTGGCTGTTCGCCTTCTTCACCCCGTTCAGCTTCTTCATGCTGAGGGCGCTATCGGGGGACAGGCGGGCGCTGGCCGAAGGGGCGGGGCGCACGGCTCACGCCTGACCGTTGTAATCGTACGAGAGCGCTGGCCGCAAAACACGCGGCCGGCGCTTCTCGCTTCAGCCAAAGATCTTCGCTTCATTCTGCTCAGGGGAACTCGTGGCCATTCGACATGATCGGCGCTTGCCCGGAAGTGAGGGCATTTGGACCTTCCTCTTCATCGACATGCTCGTCTTCCTGCTTATCTTCCTGACGTTCATGTCGGAAAGGCTGAGGCTTCCGCTGCTCTATGCCTCTTCGCAGCGTCTTCTCGACGGCTGGCTGGGACTTGCCAACACCGTCATTCTCCTCACGAGTTCCTGGATAATGTTCACCGCCATACAGGCGTGGCGGGCGGAGCGGCTTGTCGCGGCGCGCAGGCGGCTTGGCATCGTCCTGCTCCTCGGCGGCGCGTTTTGCGGCATCAAGGTCGCGGAGTACTACCACAAGATCGTGAGCGGCGTGGATATCGCCGGAAACTCCTTCATGTCGTTCTACTTCGTGATGACGGGTATCCACCTTCTTCACGTTCTTTTCGGCCTGGCATTCATCGCTAGCATGTCTCTGCGGCTGCGGCGTCGGGAAACGGCTCCAGCGATCGGGACCATGGAGAATGTCGGATTGTTCTGGCACTTCGTCGACGTTCTCTGGGTCTACATCTTCGCGTTGCTCTACCTCGTCGGGCTGCGGTGATGATGAAACTTTCGCGTGGCACCCTGATTTGGATCGGTCTGGTCGGGCTGACGACCATCTCGGTTTTTATTGGCGAGCGGCATCTGCTGGGTGCGATCTCGGGCTATGCCGTCGTCGCGCTCGCCGCGTTGAAGGCACGATGGATCGTGTTGGACTATATGGAGGCGCGGGATGCGCCGGGGCCTTGGCGGATGATGTTCGAGGGCTGGCTGGCAGCGGGTGCCCTTGTGATGGCGATTATCGTCGCCGCCGCGTAACACGGGGCTGATCTCGCCCCGGCATGGACAACGGTGGTCGGATAGAGCATCCGCCGCCCATGAGATCGCCAGATCCGCATCGTGCCAGGGAACCGTCAGACACGCCGCATGTCCGTCAGCGCCTGGTCCACGCGGCGCGCGACCTGATGAGCGAATTGGGTCCGGCGGGCGCGACGGCGAGGGCTATCTGCGACCGGGCAGGGGTTCGCGCGCCGACCCTCTACCATTACTTCGGAGATCTCGCAGGGCTGCACGCCACCGCGATCAATGCCGCGTTTATCGAAGTGATGGCCTCGTACCGTCGGGGCAACCTGGCCGAGGGCCCATTGGAAGCGGTTCGTGCCGCCTGGCGGGCGCTTCTCCGCTTCGCGCGGGCCGAGCCGCTGATGGCGCGCGCGCTGATCGGCAACGTCGTCGACGGCAAGCCTCCTCTGGCGCTTCAACTGACGCTGCGCCGGCTGAGACGCGATCTTTCCGAGCTAAGCCAGCAAGGTCTGCTTTCGATGACGCCCAACGCGGCGGCGGCCATGCTCTGGACCAGCGCCGTGGGCGCGGTGTCGATGACGGCCGCTTCCGATCCGAACGACGAGGCGGTCAACGAGGCTCTGCTTCACGCGCTGATCGCTCATCTCCATCGAGGGCGATAGGCCGAGAAGCCGAGCCTATGCAGTGGGGGGCCTCCGTGGCCGAACCGGCATGCACATCACCGTCACGATCTGCTCCATCGTGTCATCGAGCGCCTCGCCGAATGTTTCACCCAACTCCAATCGTGTCGTGCCGTGATGGCGGGCGAGGATGTTGAGGAACATCAAGCTGACGCTGATCAGCCGCCGCTGGGCCACATAGCGGGGCAGGTAGTCCACACGTTCGCGCAGGAGGTGCAGCGCGCGGGTCAGGTGCGGCGGCTCCGATCCGCTGAAATCGCCGAATTCGGGCGACTGGCTCTGCAGAAGATACTGGCTGAGGAAGCTCGCATAGGAGTGGTTGCCGTCGGCATCCTGAAGGTCCAGCTGCGGCAGGAGGATCACGTCCAGCAGGGTGCGGGCGTCCTTCAGGAGGCCATGCTTCTCCGCCTCGACGAGCATGGAGCCGCGCGCGGTCTCCATCTGATCCATGCGATAGTCGAAGATCGCCCGCACCAGCCCGTCGCGGGAGCCGAAATGGTACTGGACCGCGGCGTGATTGCCCTGACCGGCCTTGGTCGCGATTTCGCGCATCGATGCGCCAGCGATGCCGTTCTTGGCGAAGATCTGTTCGCCCGCAAGGATCAGGCGTGTCTTGCCGTCAATTGGGTCACCGGCGATCGGTGCCGCGGTGTCAAGAATGCCGTTCGTCATTCAGAACCCTAAAACAGTTGTAACAGGCGTGTCCAGCGTGTGGGGCGGACGAGGCGATTAAACGGGGTTGGTCAAAGTATTTTGCAGCGCAGCAAGCCTTGTCAGCATCGCTATGCAGACTATCGCAATTTACAATTGACTTAAACTCAGACGGTCGTATGACTGCCTAATCGCCGTTCGGGCGACTTGCCGGGCCTTGCCGCGTCAGATGGCCAAAGCCGGTGATCAGGATGCAAGGAGAGACTTCGATGGCGATGGAAACCGGCCTCATCTTCCACCCCTATATGCGGCCCGGTCGTACGGCGCGTCAGACCTTTGAATGGGGCGTTCAGAACTCGGTGGCCTGCGACAAGGCGGGCTTCACGTCGATGATGATCTCCGAACATGCCTCGCAGATCTGGGAGAACATCCCCAATCCCGAGCTCATCATGGCGGCCGCCGCCCTGCAGACGACCCGCATCAAGTTCGCGCCGATGGCGCACATCCTGCCGCACCAGCATCCCGCCAAGCTCGCAATCATGGTGGGCTGGCTGTCGCAGATCCTGGAGGGGCGCTACTTCATGGGGATCGGTGCGGGCGCCTATCCGCAGGCGTCCTACATCCACGGCATCAAGGATGCGGAGCCGCAGATGCTGAACGACATGGTGCGCGAATCGCTCACCATCATGGAGAAGATCTGGAAGCGCGAGCCGTTCTTCTATGAGGGCAAGTACTGGGACGCCGGCTATCCCGAGGAGACCCCGGCTGTGACCGAGGAGGACGAGCAGCATATGCTTGCCGACTTCTCCCCCTGGAACGGCGCATTCCCCGAATTCGCGGTCACCGGGTTCAGCATGAACTCGCCGTCGATGAAGCTGGCGGGCGAGAAGAACTTCAAGCCCGTTTCGATCTTCTCCGGGCTGGACGCGCTGAAGCGGCATTGGGAGATCTATTCGGAGGCGAACATCAAGGCGGGCTTCACCCCGAACCGTCAGCGCCATGCCGTGTCGCAGACGGTGTTCTGCGCGGACACCGATGCCGAGGCGAAGCGCCTCGTGATGGAGGGGCCGATCGGCTACTGCTTCAACAAGTACCTGATCCCGATCTGGCACCGCTTCGGTATGATGGACGGGTTCGCCAAGGACGCAGGCATCGATCCCAAGGATGCCGATCTGGAGTTCCTGGTCGACAACGTGTTCGTCGTCGGATCGCCTGACACCGTGGTGGACAAGCTTAACACCTTGTTTGAGCAGTGCGGCGGCTGGGGTACGCTGCAGGTGGAAGCGCACGACTACTATGACGATCCGTCGCCGTGGTTCTACTCGCTGGAACTGCTGGCGAAGGAAGTTGCGCCGCGTGTGAAGCTGCCGAGCGCTGCGCCGGTGGCGGAGACCGTTGCCGCCTGATCGACCAAGGGGCGGCGGTAGGCGCCGTCGCCCTGCTTCTCAGGCCGTCTTCTACGGCGTGGCGGCGAAGCCGTGAAGGATGAGGTTCGCCGCCTGTTCGGCGATTTGTGCGGGACCGAGCTTGCCGGGCCTGTACCAGGAGGAGCAGGAATCGAGCATCGCGATCAGCAATTTCCGAACGACCGTCGCGTTCAGGGCGGGGTTGGCGTCGCCGCTGCCCTGCGCAGCGACGATGAGGTCGCGCCAGTAATTATCGAATGCCGAATAGGCCGCGAGCACTCTGAGGCGCATTTCATCGGGCAGGTCGTCGAATACGCGGGCGACGGCCGACGAGTAATCGTCCCCAGATAGAAGAAACTCGACATGCGCGACGATCGCTGCGCGAAGACGGACCAGCGGCAGGGCATCGGGCCCGAGCACTTCCACCCGCGCTACGATGTAACGGCTGTTGTGGTAGATGCCGTCCATCATCACCTGTTCGACCAGATGATCCTTCGAAGGGAAATGATGGTAGATGCTGGGTGCCAGCATGCCCGCGCGCTTTGCGATGTCGCTCAGTTTCGCCCCGGCCAGCCCCTTCTGCCGCAAGATGGCTGCGGCCGAGTCCAGAATGCGCGTTCGGCCGTTATCTGCATGTGCCATGAAGCCTCTTAACCCGAACAACGCACAGGGGAAGTACCCCGGCGAGCCGTCGCCTATCCGGCGTAAGCGACGTTGGGTACGCCGGGTGCGGGCGGATCGAGGATTTCGAACAATCCGCCGGCAAGAGGCTGGCTGGCGAAGGTCTCGGCGGTGAAGCCCTGCGAGCCGGTCGTGAGGAACAGGCGGGAATAGTCGCTGCCGCCGAAGGCCGGGCGCAGGCCTCGCCGCACCGGCAGGCGGCGTTCCTCAAGCAGCGTCCCGTCGGGCGCGAACCGGCGCAACACCCAGCTCTCGTAGAACGCCATCCAGATGCAGCCTTCGGTGTCGACCGCCATGCCGTCCGGGTAGCCGTCCTCCGGCTTGAACGTCAGGAAGTCGCGCCGGTTCGAGAGCGTCCCATCCGCCGAGACGTCGTAAACCCAGCTTACTAGCGGCATCGAGTCGTTAACATAGGCGGTGCGCCCGTCGGGGCTGAAAGCCGGGCCGTTGGCGGTGACGATGTTCTGTTCCTGACTGCTGACGTTGCCCTCAACATCGAGGCGGTACAGCTCGCCGGTGCTGCGCGCGTCGAGGTTGCCGAGTGTGCTTTCCTTGTCCTCCGCTGTCGTGCTCTCATCCCATTGACTGGAGTCGCACGACCCCGACCAGTAACGCCCCTCGCGATCGGTCACGCCATCGTTCAACCGCGCGATTTTAGGATTGGCGATAGGGTGGATCAGCGGCTTGTAGATTTGCGCCTTCGGATCGACATGGACGAAGCCGTCCGCACTCGATCCGATAAACCCGCCGCTCGCCCGTGGCGCGATCGCGCTGACCCAGATCGGCGGCACCCAGGTGCCGCGATCGCCACTGGCGAGGTTCAGCCAGTTTATGCTCGGTGCCTCGATATCGACCCAGTAGATGCAGCCGTCACGGTCATCCCAGATCGTGCTTTCGCCGATGATCGCCTTCGCATCCCAAAGGCACCGCCAACCGTCACCCTGCATCATCCCACCCGATCTTGTTCTAGAGTCTCACCACGGAGTCGCCGAACGGCTCGTCACGCTGGCGGACGGCTTCCTTGAGGCCTTCCGTCCGCACCGTTTCGTTAAAGCGGGTGCGGCTGGCCGCTAGGTGCCCGCGCGCGTCCATCTCAGCCGCCATGCGCTGCAACGTTCGGGCGCCCATCAGTTCGAGGCCGAGGTTCACGATCCGCTTGTTCGCGCTCAGCAGATCGGGGTCGATCAGGGCGAGCCGCGCCGCCAGATGGCCCACCTCGGAATCGAGCTCGTCCGCCGGCACGGCCTTCAGCGCCAGACCGAGACGCGCCGCATCGTCGCCGCGAATGGAGTCGCCGGTCAGAAGCAGGCGCTTCGCCCATTGCGGGCCGGTCAGGTACAGCCACATGTGACTGGGAAGTGATCCCTGCGAACGCGCCGGGGGAAAGCCGAACAGCGCGTCCTCGGAACAGATCACCATGTCACAGAGGAGGGCGAGATCGGTGCCGCCCGCCAGGCAGCGGCCGTGCACCTGCGCGATGACCGGCTTGTGCATGTCGAACAGCACCATGCGAAGGCGCTGCGCCTTTTCCTGATGCCAGCTGTCGTCGTCGAACTTCGCCCGGCCGCGCCGGTTGTCGACCTGTCCGGGGACCGGCTGGTCGTACTTCTGGAGGTCATAACCCGAACAGAAGTCCGGACCGGCCGCACGGAGGACGACCGCATGGACGCGGTTATCCTCGTCGGCTTCCCAGAGGAGCGTGTTCAGCCGCTCCTGCATCGGCTCGCTCAACGCGTTCCGCTTTTCCGGCCGGTTGAGCGTGATCCAGGCGATGCCGTCCCGGATCTCGGACAATACCTGCGACTCGTCTTCTGCCATTCTCATCCTCGCCCGGCCATGCGCGGCGGCATTCTTCGTGCCGCCCACGCGCGAAGCAATCGAAACCGTTCAGGCGACTGCGGCTTGCAGCTGCTGAGGGGCGAGGGCCGGGGCTGACACGTCGATGTCCTTGAGGTGGGGGAGAACGGTGCGGGCGAACGTCTCATAGTTCTGCTGCCCAACCTCGAACGGCATATCGCCGAACTGGGTGTAGATGATGAAGCTGCCGACGTCGAAACGCTCGACCATCGCCTTGAGCTTTTCGAGCACCTCCTCCGGGCGACCCCAGATCTGCAGGTCAGCGAGGAAGTTGTTGAACTTCTCGATGCCGTGCTTCTCGACGCTGTTAGCAAGGGCGCCGTAATATTCGTAGCCCTCTATGGTCTCGAATTCCTTGTTGCCGAACTGGTAGAAGGACGAGGTCGAGCGGGCGTATTCGACGAGATACTTGTCGCGCATCTCGCGCGCCCTCTCCTGATCCTCGTTCACCGCGACGAACGCGACGACGACCGGCTTCGGTGCTGGGCGACCCTGCATCGCGAAGAAGCGGTCGCGGTAGCTGGCGACATCCTCGGCAACACGATCCCACGGCTTCTGCGCGATGATCATCAGACCGACGTCTAGATTGGCCATCAGCTTGACCGACTCCGGCGACACGGCGGAGGCGAAGACGCGGCCGCGATAGCTGGAATAGGGGCGGGGGCGCAGCTCGACGCGCGGCTGCTTCAGATACTCGCCCTCATATTCCATCACGCCGGTCTCCAGCGCATCCAGCAGCGCTTCGGCATATTCGCGGAAGCGCTTGCGCGCCTCCCGCATCGGGACCTGAAAGCCGTCGAACTCTTCCTTGCCGAGGCCACGGCCGATGCCCAGGATCGCGCGGCCTTCGGAAAGCTGATCAAGCAGGAGGAAGCTCTCCGCGATGCGAACCGGGTTCTGCCAGGGGAGCACCGTCACCGTCGTGCCGAGCTTGATCCGCTTCGTCTTGGCCGCGACCCAGGAGAGGAACTGCGGGACGTTCGGCGTCATCATGTAGCCGGTGAAGTGATGTTCCGGCGTCCAGACGGAATCGAAGCCCATGTCTTCGGCCTTCGCCGCCAGGGACAGCTCGTGCCGGAAGACGTCTATGTCGCTGACTCGATCGTGCAGGTTCTGAAACGTGAGACCCAAGCCAACATCCATGATCGTCTCCCATTCGCAAGTTCGTAGCGTCGAACCTAACTACGGTTAGGCGAGACTGCAAGAGCTAAGATGGATGTCCAGGGTTCGCATGATCGCATTCTTGCGCTCGCCGCAGACGAGTCCATGCCGCTTGCCGGCCCATGTTTGTCAGTCGCTTACACTGTTGAACGTCGCTTCCGGCAACTCTGTGGCGGTCCGCCTGAACCGGTCGCCGCAGTTTCGCCTTGACGCCGAAACGTCCCGAAGTCACGTTAATCGTGATTAGGCAGAGGAATGTTGAACCGGTGACCAGTTCGATCACTGAACGTCGCGAGGCGATCGCGCGCCGTCATCCGTCGTGGCAGAAGATGTCCCTCGACCAGTATCTCGCCCGGGTTCAGGCTGACTTCGCGGACAGCCCACTCGTCATCACGGATAACGAGACGCTGGATTACGCGGTCGTTCATGCGCAGAGCGAGCGTTTCGCTGGTGCGCTCGCGGCCCTGGGTGTTCAGCCGGGTGACCGTGTGGGCGTGCTGCTCGCCAATTACCCGATCACCGTCTCCCTCATGTTCGCGGTGTGGCGGGCGGGTGCCGCGGCGGTCGCGATCAATACCCTCTACGGCCCGAAGGAGCTGGAATATGTCATTGGAGAGGCGGGCTGCGGCCTTCTGATCAGCATGGCACGCTTCGGCTCGCGCCAGTACGATCGCGAGCTGGACGAGCACATTCCCGGATGGCGGACGGGCGATTACTCGGGGCTGCCGGAACTGCGCGGCGGCCTTGTCTACGATCACGAGGATCCACAGGCTTTCCTCGACGGCCTTCCTGAAGGCGCGCCGCCCGCGTCACGCGCCGATCCGGACACGCCCGCGGTGATCATGTTCACCTCGGGGACGACCGGCGCGCCTAAAGCCGTGATGCAGACGCACGACAATCTTCTGCGCGCAGCCTATGCGGGCGCCTATCATCAGGCCTTTCATGAGGGACGCCGCGCCGTCTTTTCTCTGCCGTTGTACCACGGCTTTGGGCTGGTCGTCGGGCTGTTGTCCGGGATGGTGGTGGGCGGGTCGATCGTGCCGCTGCTGCGGTTCGACGCCCATGCCCTGCTGACCGCGACCGAGCGTCACCGCGCAACCTATCTGATGGGCGTGCCCACGATGACGATCGCGATGATGGAACGCGCCAAAGTCCAGTCCTACGACCTCACCTCGCTTTCCGCGGTGCACAGCGCCGCCGCGCCGACGCCCAGCTGGGTGTGGCGCGACATTCAGAAGACCTTCGGTTGCGAGGAGATATTCACCAGCTATGGCCAGACGGAGGCGACTGCCACGATCGTCTGCACCCAGCCAGGCGATCCGATCGATGTGGTTGCAGAAACGCAGGGGTGCATCGTGATGGCGGGCGTGGCCGGAATAGCCGAGCAGGACGGCCGCATCTGCGAATTCAAGACGATCGATCCGGAGACAGGCGAGGATCTGCCGCATGGCGCGTCCGGGGAACTGTGCACGCGCGGACCGATGAACAGTCTAGGCTACTTCAGGCGGCCGGAGCAGACCGCTAAGTTGTTCCTTCCCGGCGGCTGGCTGAAGACCGGCGACCTCGGCCGCTTCCGCCCGGACGGCAACCTCTATCTGACGGGACGTTCGAAGGAGCTTTACAAGAGCAAGGGCGAGCTGGTGTCGCCGAAGGAGCTGGAGCAGCTCGTGACCAGGCACCCGTCGGTCGCGCAGGCGTTCTTTATCGGAATGCCCGATGACCGCTGGGGCGAATGCGGTTGCGCCTGGGTGGTGCGGGCGGAGGGAGCGGACATCTCCGCGGAGCAGCTGGTCGCCTGGCTGAAGCCGCAGGTTGCGGGCTACAAATTGCCGCGCGACGTGTGGTTCATCGCGGAGGCGGAGTTGCCCAAGACGAGCACCGGCAAGGTTCAGAAGAATGTTCTGAAGGAGATCGCGCTCGCCCGGCTGGCGGAGCAGCAGAGCGCGGCGTAGGGCGCGACAGCATAAGACGAGAGATATCAAGATGACGACCCAAGGCATTTCCTCGATCGAGGAGATCATCCAGGATGCAATCAACGGCCAGCCCTATATCCTGGTCGATGCCGACGACCGCGAGAATGAAGGTGACGTCATCATCCCGGCGCAATTCGCAACGCCGCGGCAGATCAACTTCATGGCAAAGCACGCGCGCGGCCTCATCTGCCTGGCGATCACCCGGGATCGCGCCGAGACCTTGAAGCTGCCGCCGATGACGGCGAACAACCAATCCGGACACGGCACCGCTTTCACCGTCTCCATCGAGGCGCGAGAGGGGGTGACGACCGGCATCTCCGCGCAGGACCGCGCGCATACGATTGCGGTCGCGGTTGATCCATCCAAGTCGGCGGAGGACATCGTCTCGCCGGGCCATGTCTTCCCGCTCACTGCGCGCGACGGTGGCGTCCTCGTGCGGGCCGGGCATACCGAGGCAGCGGTCGACATCTCGCGCATCGCCGGCCTGACGCCCGCCGGGGTGATCTGCGAGGTGATGAACGACGATGGCAGCATGGCGCGGCTGCCCGAACTGCTCGCCTTCGCGGAGGAGCACGGGCTGAAGGTCGGCACCATCGCAGACCTGATCGCCTATCGCCGCCGCTTCGAGAAGCTGGTGGAGCGGGTGGCGAGCGCGCCGTTCAACAGCTTCTACGGCGGCGATCTGACGATCCACGTCTACCGCAGCCTCGTCGACGGCGGTGAGCATGTCGCGCTGGTCAAGGGCGAGGTCAGGCCTGGGCGCGAGACGCTGGTCCGCGTCCATCAGGTCGACATGACCGCCGACATGCTCGGCTGGTCGGCGGCGCACCGCGAGTATGTCCCTCAGGCACTGCAGGCGATCGCCGGACACGACGGTCAGGCAGTCGCCGTCTTCGTGCGCGACCCCAACCCTGACTCCATCTCCAAGCGGATCGCGGGAGGGCGAAAGACGTACCATCAGGCTAACGCGACGATCGATTACGGCATCGGCGCGCAGATCCTGCTCGATCTTGGCGTTCGTGAGATGCGCCTGCTGACATCCAGCAACGCCAAGCTTGCCGCGCTGGAGGGATTTGGTCTGACCGTGCTCGGCCGCGTGCCGCTCCGCAGCGGCGACTAGGGTCCGGACTCACAACCACCAGATGACGGTGGCGGCGAGGGCGATGGCGCCCATGAAGTTCTTGATGTTGCGATCGAAGCGGGTGGCGAGCCGCCTCCAGTCCTTGAGGCGGCAGAACATGCGCTCGATGACGTTGCGCTGTTTGTAGATGGTGCGGTCGTAGTCGTACTGGACCTTGCGGTTGCAGCGCGGCGGGATGACGGCCTGGGTGCCGCGCTGGTCGAGCCACTCGCGCAACTCCTGACTGTCATAGCCCTTGTCGGCGACGAGTTCGACGGATGGGGGCAGCGCCGCGATGCAGGTCTTGGCGACCTTGCAGTCGTGGACGTTGCCGGGCGTCAGCAGGAGGACGTGAGGGCGGCCCTTGGCGTCGCAGACGGCATGGACCTTGGTGTTCCGGCCGCCTTTGGTGCGGCCGATACCATGGGCCAAGGCCCCCCTTTTCCACCGCCTGCGCAGCGGTGGACCTTGATGCAGCTGCTATCGATGAACAGCCGGTCCGGCGCGTCGTCGGCGCCTGCCAGCGCGCTGAAAATCCCCTCCCAGATGCCGCGCTCGGACCAGCGCACGAAGCGATTGTAGAGCGTCTTCTTTGGCCCGTACACGTCCGAGCAGTCCACCCAGCGACCGCCGCAGCGGAGCGCATGCACGATCCCGCTCAGCACCCGGCGATCATCCACACGTGCCTTGCCGCGAACGTCCGTCGGCAGCAGTGGTGCGATCCGCTCCCACTGCGCATCGGAAAACCAGAAGAAATCAGCCATTCCACCGCCTCCACACCAACGCAGTGAATCACGATCCAAGCGGTAGCAAAAGCCATTATTGGGTCCGGACCCTAATCAAGGTGTCTGGCACGCCGCTCTACAGGAGCGGCGCGACCTTGCCGTATGCGCCCTTGTGGAAGAGGAGCGGCGTGCCGGGATGGTGGATGTCCAGCGAATGGACCTCGCCGATCACGATGTAGTGATCGCCCGCCTCATGCTTGGCGTAGAAGGAGCAATCGATCCACGCCAGCGCGCCGTCGATGATCGGCGCGCCGCGCTCAGAATGATGATGCGGCACGCCCTCGAACTTGTTCGGATCCTTGGATGCGAGCGTGCGGCAGAGCGGCTCCTGGCTGTCCGCTAGCACATTCACGCAGAACCCGTCGCAAGCCTCGATCTTCGGCCAGCTCGATGACCCCTTGTCTGGGAAGAAGGCGACCAGCGGCGGATCGAGCGACACCGACGTGAAGGAGCCGACGATCATCGCCGCCGGCGTTCCGTCCGCCTGCATGCCGGTGATCGCGCAGACGCCGGTCGGATAGTGACCGAGGATCTGCCGGAAGCTGGCCACGTCCTTGACGAGGGTCATGAGTGCGCCGGAACCTCCCAAACGAGCGGCACATTCTCGACCGCAGCCACGATGCCCGCGTGATAAATCGGCGCGGCCCCTTCTTCCAACGCGAAAGTCGGAATTCGCGCGAGCCATTCCTGCAGCGTGACCATCACCTCCAGCCGGGCCAGGTGCATGCCAGCGCAGCGATGCGGCCCCTGGGCAAAGGTCGAGTGCGCGACGTTCTTGCGCGACAGATCGACCTTCATGGGATCGTCGTGCTGCGTGTCGTCCAACCCGTGCAACGCAGTCGGCAGGAGGATGAGGTCGCCGGCCTTCAACTGCGTGCCATAATACTCCATGTCCTCGACGACATAGCGGGCGTCCGAGACCACCGCGAACCGGCGGAACATCTCCTCGACCCCGCGCTGCAGCTTCATCGGATCGGCCCGCATTTCCTCCACCGTCTCGGGATGGCGCGCGAGGTAGATCATCATGAAGCTGAGGAAGTTGACGACGGTGTCGAGGCCGCCGAGCAGCAGCAGCGAAACCAGCCCGAGTGCCTTCTCTTCCGAGATCGGCGCCCCGTTGATCTCGCTGTTCACCATTTTGGTGATGAGATCGGTGCCGGTGCCGCCACGCCGTTCCGCGATGATCGGGGCGACGTAGGCGAAGAACCCCTTGTTCGCCGCGTCAAGCGTGCGGCCCTGCTCCTCGGGCGTGTCGCCGGTCGGGTGGGTCATGTCTTTGGCGAGGATGTTCAGCTTCGGTGCGTCCTCCAGCGGCAGGCCGGCCAAAGTCAGGAACACCTTGACCGGGAAGATGCCTGCGAAATCCCGCGCGAAGTCGCAGCGTCCCTCGGCGGCGAAGCCTTCGATCAGTTCGATGGCGACCGCGCGAATGTCGCTTTCGACCTTCCTCATCTCGGCGAGGTTCAGGCCCTTGTCGAGCGCCTTTCTGTACGGCGTATGTTCGGGCGGGTCCATCTTGGTGGGGACCATCGCATAAGCCTCGCCCGCTTCGCGCGGGACCCAGATGACCCGGCTGGAGAAGCGATCCGGGCTGCGGTAGATTTCATCGATCAGAACGCCGCGCGTCGCAATCCAGTGGCCGCCGGTGAAAGGCGTCCAGATCAGCGGCGGGGTATCCGCGCCCTGCACCTTCTTCCAAGCCTCGTGGACGCCTTCTTCGATGCCGTCGAGCGCATAGGCGTCGACCTCGCGAATGAGTTCCGGAGGGACGTAGTTGGGAACAGGCGCGCGGTGCTTGACGGCGGGTGGGGGAAGCGTGTCAGCGTCCATGACTGCGTTCCTTAGCTGATGGTGGGGTCGATAACGGCCTTGGTGGCAACCCCGGTCTTTGTGACCTGAAGCGCCTCAGCCGCCTGGTTGATCGAGAAGCGGTGGCTGACGAGTTCGGCGAGCGGCACGCGATCCTGCACGCGCGCGGCGAACTGCATCGCCTGGTAGTAGTTCTTCGGCGCAGGGAAGGACGCGCCGCCAATCGTCAGATTCTTCAGCGTCAGGTCTCGCGGCGAGATCGGTTGCGTGCCGATCGCGCCCCAGAGGCCGAGAATGATGTAACGCGAATGGATGCCGCTGATATCGACGCCCTCGGGAAAGGCGGGAAGGGCGCCCGCCGCCTCGATCACGATATCCGGCCCCTGCTTTCCGACCCGATCGTAGATCGCCCGCATACGCTCCTCGGCCGGGAGGCTCAGCGAGACGGTCGCGGTCGCACCCATCTTAACCGCCGCGTCGAGCCGCGCCGGGGCGCCATCGATCACGATGATCTCACGCGCGCCCGCCTCCGCCGCCACCAGCACGGCCGACAGCCCGACTGGTCCAGCACCCTGGACTACCACAGAGTCACCGAAGCCGACGGGGCCGCAGCGGTCGAAGCCGCGTAGAACCGTCGGTAACGCACAGCCGAGCGCGGCGATCGCATCGGGCCGCGCACCGTCCGGCAGGCGGTAAAATGGCATGTTGTTGGGCAGCCAGGCGTAATCGGCGTAGCTACCCCAGTTCGGTTTAGCCGCGTCCTCGAAGAACTGGCTGTTCTCGCAGGGCGTTTCTTCGAGGATCGTGCAGGAATAGCAGCGATGGCAGAGCGCGATGGGCGACCAGACGACGAGATCGCCCGCCTTTACCGGCGTGCCCGCATAATCGGTGAACACACCGGCGCCCAGCTTCTCGATCTGCCCCACGCCCTCATGACCGAGGATGATGGGGAAGGGCATCTCACCCGCCTCACCGGTCAGGATATGCACGTCGCTGCCGCAAACGCCGCCCAGGATGGTGCGGACCAGAGCGCCGCCCGGCTCCGGATCGTGGATCTTGACGTCCCAGGTTTCGAGACGGTTCTTTTCGACCAGAACCGCAGCCTTGGCGTGCATTTCAATCCCTCTCGCACCTGCTCGCACACGAGCCTATCAGAAATATTGGTTTAGTCCGGATCGGTTGATCCGACCGTCTCACGCTAGGCTAATGGTAGTTAGACCGGGAGCGCAAGCCCGAATTCACATCAGCCTTTTTCGGGAGCTCGCCGCCGATGATCGATTGAAGCTAAGATCAGGAGATATGGCATATTTCCTTAGCGTGTGAGTGTAAGCGCGGTCGGGAGGTCTTCGCGGAGACCTTGACAGGGTTGGCGCACGAACGTCAGATAACGGTGATTAGGTAAAGTCGGTTACCGGAGAGAGATATGCGGCTGAACGGCAAGGTGGCCATCATCACGGGGGCGGGGCGCGGAATGGGTGCGTCGCATGCGCGCATCTTCGCGAGGGAGGGCGCCAAGGTCGTGCTTACCGATCTCAACGCCGAAAGCGGGTCTGCGCTGGCCAAGGAGATCGGCACCGCCGCGACCTTCCTCAGCCATGATGTGACCAACGTCTCCTCCTGGAAGAAGATTGTTGCCGCTACGCTCGATCTTCACGGCACCGTCGACGTCCTCGTCAACAATGCCGGCATCCTCGGACCTGTCGCGGCCACAGTAGAGTTGGAGGACGAGGGGTACGACCTTGTGTGCGCCGTGAATCAACATTCGGTGTTCTATGGCATGCGCGCCGTACTTCCCGCGATGATCGAGGCGGGCAAGGGGTCCATCGTCAACATCTCCTCGATTGCAGGCATGGCGGCGAATTACGGCTTTCCAAGTCTCGCCTATGTCGCGAGCAAGTTCGCCGTCCGTGGCATGACCAAGGCGGCGGCGATGGAGTACGGCAAGCACAACATCCGGGTGAATTCGGTCCATCCGGGCTTCATTCAGACGCCGATGATGGTCGAGGCGACGGACGAGGGTGGCGGGGACGCGCTGGCGCAGATTCCCCTGGGCCGCATCGCCGATCCGGTCGAGGTTTCGAACCTGGTCCTGTTCCTGGCGTCAGACGAATCGTCTTACATCACTGGAGCCGAGCACCTCGTGGATGCGGGTATGCTGGCGCATTGAGATCGATATAGTCTGGCGGGATCGGGTGATTTTGCCTGCGGCATCCCCCTGCCTTCCTAATGACCGTTCGGTGGGAGCAAGGCGTGCGCGCCTAGTCGGCTCCCTCTATAGTTCGGTCACGCGCCCGGAAGTAGGCGTCCCTTGGTAGTTCGAGGGGGATGCGCGCTTTTAGAACGCCGACAAATCGACAGGCGGAAAATCGCTCAAAGGCATCATTTCTCTTGCGGCATTGCCTAACAGCAATTAGGCTCATCAACCAAGACGCCCGATCAAGGGTGCGGAACCGCCGCGAACGCTCCGATTGGCGCCGCGGTCCAACGGAGGGATGTGCGTGAGGGTTGCCGAACAGGAACATGTTGCGCGCCGCGCGGCCAACATCACCCTTTCAGCCCGACGACATACCTAACTCCCTGGCCGAACCCCGCTTGGCAGGGCGGATCGGCGCAGGATCAAAGACGAACACAGGCGAGGAGACGGAAACGATGAAGACTATCCAATCGGCTTCGCAATCGGCGACGGGCACCGCATCGCACCGGAAGTCGGCACATATGGCCGCTCTGCGACTTTCCTCCGCCGGCATGGCGATGATCCTGTCGGGCGCTTTTGGAACGGCCGCATTCGCTCAAGCGCCGACCCCACAGGAGGCTCCCCAGCAGGCGGGACAGGTGCCTCAGGCGGCGGTAGTGGAGCCGGGCGATATCGTCGTCACCGCGCAGCGCCGCGAAGAGTCGCTGTCGCGCGTTCCACTGTCCGTCGCCGCCCTGTCGTCCGACACGCTGCAGACCCGCGTGGTGACGCAGGAGCAGGACCTTGCCGCGCTTGTCCCTGGTCTCGTCGTCAAGAACGGCCAGAACCAGAACCAGCTCAGCTTCACGCTGCGCGGCCAGACCCTCGACCCCTTTTCCGGGGCGAGCCCAGCCGTGCTCACGTATCTGAACGAAGTGCCGTTTACCGGCGGCAATTCCGCGACGTCCTTCTACGATTTCTCCTCCGTCCAGGTGCTGAAGGGTCCACAGGGCACGCTGTTCGGCCGTAACGCCACAGGCGGCGCGGTGCTCTACGCCTCGACCAAGCCGGGCGAGGATTTCGGCGGCTTCGCCACCGTTCGCGCCGGTGAGCGCGACCTGATCCAGGTTCAGGGCGCGATTGATATTCCCGTCGTCCCCGAAAAAGTCCTCATCCGCATCGCCGGTGATTACCAGAAGCAGGACGGCTATGTCCGCAACATGCTGACGGGCAACACCCTCGGCGACATCGACAACAAGTCAGGCCGTGTCACCCTAGTCCTGAAGCCGACCGAGGGTATCGAGAATACGACCGTGTTCTCATACAGCGACTTCGGCGGTACGGAGTCGAACGGCCAGCTTTATTCCTATTATCCGTTCGGGTCGACGAACACGTCGGCGCAGACCGGTATCACCTACAATCTGACCACCACGCTCGACACGCTCTATTCACTGGGCCTGTTCCCCGGCGTCGGCAACGGGCCTCCCGGTCCGGGCACCTTCCCCGGCGGTGTGGCGGGCTACCTCGCCTGGCAAAAGAAGAACCCGTATAAGACGTATCTCGCGTACGATCTGCCGCATAAGGCGCACAGCTACTTTCTCTCCAACACCACGTCGATCGACCTGAGCGACGATCTCACGTTCAAGAACATCTTCGGCTATCAGAAGACGTTCGCGCGCACGCCCGGCATCCTGAGCGGGTCGCCCTTCGCCTCGCTGGACCTGTACAACCTGACCGGCGACTTCGCGGGCCCGCCGGGTGGCGAGGTGTTCCGCAACAAGAGCATTTCCGAGGAAGCGCAGATCCAGGGAACGACCGCCGACGGGAAGCTCGAATTCATCATCGGCGGCTTCTACAATTACGCGACCAAAGAAGAGGCGATCCCGGTGATCGTCGGCGGCGACCTGCCGACGCCGGCCGGTCAGGTTCTCTACCACACGAAGAACAAGACGGAATCGCGAGCGGTCTATGGTCAGGCGACCTACGACCTGTCCGATGCGATCGCCGAGGGGCTGAAGATCACGGGCGGCGCGCGCTACACCTGGGAAACAGTCAGCCTGCGTCCGTATGACGACCACGCCTTCGTGGCTGGCTTTCCGCGGCAGAAGAAGACCCTGAATGCTCCGAGCTGGAACGCCAGCATCCAGTACCAGTTCAACCCGCGTAACCAGGTCTACTTCACGCAGCGCGGAAGTTTCCGCGCCGGCAACTTCAATGGTGCGGTCGTCCCGTACAACAACGCCAACTTCTTCGGTAACGAGTACACCCACGACTTTGAGATTGGTTATAAGTTCAACGGCCGTGTGGGCGGACGTCGTGCGCACTTCAACGTCGCCGCCTATCAGCAGATCGTGAAGAAGGCGCAGCACTCCCTCTACGCGGTCGTGGCGGGAGCGCCGTCGGCGTTCACGGTCAACGTGCCGAAGGCGAAGATCAAGGGTGTCGAGGTCGATGCAGATATCGAGGCGACCGAATGGCTGAAGCTCGGCGTTTCCGGCGCCTACACCGACGCCAAGTACACGGATAATCTGGTAGATTTGTCGGTCCAGACGGGTAATCCCGGCTTCGTGGTTCCCTTCGACTCCTATCCAGACGCGCCGAAGTGGACGGGGTCGTTCTACTTCGACTTGAAGCTGCCGGTGCCGTCCGACGTGGGCGACGTCCACTTCCGCATGGACAGCTTCTCGCAGACCTACACCTACTTCTCGAACAACAACTTCTCGATCACGCCGGGCACCCGCATCAAGGGGTACACGACCGTGGCGGCTCGCCTGAGCTGGAACGAGATCATGGGCAGCCCCATCTCGGCTGGCCTCTACGCCAAGAACCTGTTCAAGGAGAAGTATTACCAGGCCGGGTATGTGGAAGGTGCAGCAGGCGGCTTCAACACCGCAATCCCGGGTGCGCCGCAGACGCTTGGTGCGGAGGTGTCCGTCAAGTTCTGACGTGACTGCCCCAGCCTGCACTGCGCCGGCTGGGGATCTTAGATGGCGCCGTTTGTTGTGCCCTGATGATGCACTGTGCCGATCATAGTTCTGCGGACCGGTGTCTTGTGCCTCAGGCCGTCGGTCGCTTTATTGCGCCGTTCGGCCTCCATCAAGGACTTAGAAAATGAAGATTGAAGGTGTTCCGGCAATCGTCACCGGAGGCGCGTCCGGACTGGGTGCAGGAACGGCGCGGCGGCTGGCGGCGGCGGGTGCGCGCGTGACGATCTTCGATCTCAATGCGACGCTGGGTGCCGAGGTCGCGCAGGAGATCGGCGGCCGCTTCATCTCGCTCGACGTCACCGACGAGGCGGCGGTCGAAGCTGCGGTCGAAGAGGCTGAAGGCGTCCACGGCAAGGCACGCATCCTCGTCAATTGCGCCGGAATCGGACCGCCTGCCAAGGTCATCGACCGTGAGGGCAGGGCGATCCTGCTTACCGGTTTCTCGAAGATCGTGACGATCAACCTGATCGGCAGCTTTAACGTCCTATCGAAGTTCGCGGCGCGGATACACGACGCGGACACCGTCGGTGAGGAGCGCGGCGTCATCATCAACACGGCGTCCGTGGCGGCGTTCGATGGCCAGATCGGGCAGGCGGCTTACGCCGCGTCAAAGGGCGGCATCGTCGGCATGACATTACCGGTAGCGCGCGAATTCGCGCGTTACGGAATTCGGGTCATGACGATCGCTCCGGGGATCTTCCTGACGCCGCTGCTCGCCCCCCTCCCCCAGGATGCGCAGGACTCGCTAGGAAAGCAGGTGCCGTTTCCCAGCCGCCTAGGCCAGCCTGACGAGGACGCTCAGCTGGTGCAGAGTATCATCGAAAACCCTATGCTGAACGGAGAGACGATCCGTCTCGATAGAGCCATCCGTATGGCGCCGAAGTAAATCACAAGCTTGGATCTGGCAACTGATTCAGACGATGGGTCGGCACTGTTGCCGGATAGGTCTCTCGGCCAACACTGAGCGCAGGACCTACATTTTCAAACCAAGTTTGCATGAATAAGGTTCATGCCTAGGAGCGTCGCTGTGCGTGAATATCCTAGGGACCTAGCGGCTAATACCTTCTGCTATTTCTGGAAGAGAGCAAAGAAGAAAACGAGCGGCGAAAGCAACTGATCCTCGACATCAGTTTGAATATGACCACTGAAATGTATGCTTTACATCAAGCACTTGGTGAAGGCAGTCGCCCGTGGGTGAGCAAATCAAAGTGGCTGCAGGTCCCCGCAACCAACATCAAACATCCCATACCGTTCGGGGATCTCTCGAAGCGGTTTTTTTGTTGTTTCGTGATCGCTGGCACTCAGTTGCGGTTGAGGCCCGTTTCGCGGCTCTGCAGCTTCGCCCTCCAGAGCTGCTCGGTGCGGATGATCTCCTCGACCGTGGCGCTCGATCCGCTTACCTGGTAGTCGCTCGGGGGGCTTCGCTGCTGCAATGTTCTTGGTCGGCTGCCCTTCGAAGCGCGGACATCCCGGGCGACCAAGATTTGGTCACGATCCTTGTGCTACGGGACCGAGCATGACCTATTTTACGCTTGCTATCGCCATTGTCGCTGAAGTCCTCGGTACCACCGCCATGAAGCAGTCCAACGGGTTCACGCACCCTCCATGGGCAGCCACCACGATTGCGGGATACGGTGTTGCCTTCTATTTCCTGTCGACAACATTGCGGACCATGCCACCGGCATAGCCTATGCGATTTGGTCCGGCGTCGGCATCGTCCTTATCTCTGCCATAGCATGGGCCTTTCAAGGGCAAAAGCTCGACGCTGCAGCTGACCTGCTGCCCGTTTTTTGGACCGCTTTGAGCTGGAAAATTCCAGTTATGAAGGAGGGCCAGGGAAGCGGAGTGAGCGATGAAGAGATCGAAGTTCTCAGAGGCGCAGATTGCCTTCGTGCTGAAGCAGGCGGAGGATGGCACGAGCGTGGGCGAGGTGTGCCGGAAGACGGGGATCAGCGAGGCAACGTTCTATGCGTGGCGCAAGAAGTATGCGGGTCTGATGCCCTCGGAGATGCGACGGCTGCGCCAACTCGAGGAGGAGAACGTCAAGCTGAAGCGACTGGTCGCTGATCTGAGCCTCGACAAGGCGATGTTGCAGGATGTCGTGTCGCGAAAGCTCTAAGGCCTGACCGGCGCCGGCAGCTCGTCGACGATGTCCGCAGCACATGGCAGGTCAGCATCAGGCGGGCCTGCAGGGTGCTCCGGGCGGAGCGGTCGAGCTACCACTATCGTGAGTGCCGCGCCGATCAGGCCGACCTGAAGAGGCGGATGAAGGAGATCGCCGAGACGCGGGTGCGTTACGGCTATCGCCGCATCCACGTGCTGCTCCGGCGGGAAGGCTGGGACGTGAACGCGAAGCGGATCTATCGGCTTTACAAGGAGATGGGGCTGCAGCTGCGACACAAGCCGCCGAAGCGCCGGGTGAAGGCGAAGCTGAGGGAAGCCCGCTGCGCGGCGTCTTGTTCTAATGAGGTATGGGCGATGGACTTCGTCCATGACCAACTCGCGACGGGGCCGAAGCTGCGTATCCTGACGGCGGTCGACACGTTCAGCCGGTTCTCGCCGGCCGTGGTGCCGCGGTTCAGCTTTCGAGCTCCCGACGTTGTGGCGGTGCTCGAACGGGTCTGCAGCGAGGTGGGCTATCCGGCCTCGATCCGGGTCGACCAGGGCAGCGAGTTCATCTCGCGCGACCTGGACCTGTGGGCGTACACCCGCGGCGTCACGCTCGACTTCAGCCGGCCTGGAAAGCCAACGGACAACGCGTTCATCGAGTCCTTCAACGGGAAGTTCCGGGCGAAATGCCTGAACCAGCACTGGTTCATGAGCCTCGACGACTGTCCGAAAATGCGAGGCTTGGCGCAGAGACTACAACGAGGTGCGACCGCATAGCGCCATCGGTAACAAGCCGCCGATATCGCTGGTGAACCGGTCAGCGGCACATGGCCCGCCGCTGATGGCAGATGCTGGATGACGGCCAGCAGAGTGGTCCAAGAACGGGTAGCAGCTCAACAACCGCCGGTCTCTGGTTCCGGTTGGGTGAGGGCCGGGGTCACGTCAGCTCAGACTAGCCGCCGCTGGCATTCTTTCACACTCCAGCTGCCGCAACTTGACAAGGCTTGGACGGCCGACTGACTCGGCCGCCGGACAGCGGCTCGATCAGAGCGCCTGGTGCCCTCCGGCCACGCAGACATTCTCACCAGTCACCATGGAGGCCGCCCCGGAGCAGAGCCAGATGACGGCGTCGGCGATCTCGTCCGGCGAGATGATCCGTCCGATCGGCTGCGACATGGCGGCAAGCGCATTTTGCTGCTCAGGGTCCAGGAACTTCTCCACCGCCTGCGTCTTCACCAGCCCGGGTGAGACCGCGTTGACGCGGATGCCGTGCTTGGCATAGGCGACTGCGACATAGCGCGTCATGTGGATGACTGCGGCCTTGGCAGCCGAATAGGCGACGTTCGCCACCTCCGAATAGCGGACACCGGACATCGATGCGGTGTTTACGATCGCGCCAGTGCCTTTCGCCACCATCAGGGGCAGCTCCGACTTCATGCAGAGCCACGGCGCCTTCATACAGAGGTCGACGGTCTTGTCCCAGTCCTCCTCGGTGATGTCCTCGACGCCAGTGCCCCAGCTGAAGCCGACATTGTTGTGGGCGATGTCCAGCCGGCCGGTGAGGCCTGCGGCGAAGGCGACGAGCTCGCGCACCTCACTTCCCTGCGTCGCATCCGCGCGGCGAAAGTGCGCGCTGCCCCCGGCGGCGCGGATCTCGGCCGCGACCGCTTCACCAGCCTCAACGGCGATGTCGCTCACCACTACCTGCGCGCCGCCGGCTGCCAGGCCGAGCGCGGTCGCGCGGCCGATGCCGGCAGCCCCGCCGGTTACGAGCGCGACCTTCCCGTTGAATTCCTCTTTGCTCACGACCATCTCGCTCACTCTCCCTTGAAACCGGGCGGCCGCTTTTCCGCAAAAGCCCGTACCACTTCCTTATGATCGGCTGTCGAGTTGGCGACATTTTGCGTCGGGTTCTCGATCGCAAGCGCCATGTCTAGGCTCAGGACCCTTTACGACGGCGTGAGCATGTGATTCCAATCGGGTCGGAGGTGAGCCATGTCCGACCTGATGCTGTTGTCGCGCGCACAGATGGCGCGCATCGAGCCGTTCTTCCCGCGCTCGCGCGGGCTGCGGCGGGTTGATGATCGACGGGTGGTGAGCGGGATCGTCTACGTCATCCGCCACGGCCTCCAGTGGAAGGATGCGCCGGCTGGCTACGGACCGCACAAGACGCTGTATAATCGCTTCGTGCGGTGGAGCCGGCTCGGCGTGTTCGAGCGCATATTCGCAGGGCTCGCGGCCGAGGGTGCCCCGCCCGAACGGCTAATGATCGACGCCACCCACCTGAAGGCGCACCGCACGGCGGCGAGCCTTGCCAAAAAGGGGCTGCTCCCCGCTGCATCGGCCGGACCAGAGGCGGGCTGAACTCGAAGCTCCACGCCGTTTGCGACGGACAGGGGCGCCCCGTCGCGATGCTGCTGACCGAAGGGCAGATGAGCGACCACAAAGGTGCTGCCCTGCTGTTGCCGGTCTTGCCGCCTGCCCGCGAACTGCTCGGCGACCGCGGCTACGACAGCAACCGCTTCCGCGCCGCACTCGCTCAACGCGGGATCGCGCCCTGCATCCCGTCCACCCGCTCGCGCAAGGTGCCGATCCCGCACGACACCACCCTCTACCGCCAGCGTCATCGCGTCGAAAACATGTTCGCCCGCCTCAAAGACTGGCGACGCATCCACACACGCTATGACCGATGCGCGCACACCTTCTTCTCGGCCATCTGCATCGCCGCCGCCATCATCTTCTGGCTACCACAATGAGTCCTGACCCTAGCTGAGTGCGTCGAGGCTCCGCCACATCAATAGCTTCGTCTCAGCGACAGGAAACGGACTGTCGGCGCAGATTGTCGTCGCCTGTGCGAGCGCCGCCTCCTCAAGCTGATCCGCTTCGACCATCCGCAGCGCCAAGCAATTCATCACTGCCTCTTCCCGCTCGTTCGGACGGCCGGTCAGCAAATCTGCAAACGCTCGACCCGCCCCGATCCAGCACGGAAGATGATAGCTGATTCTGCTCTCGCCCGCGCTGAGCCCGATGCGCACAGAAGCGACGAGGAAGCGAGAAGTGGGCGATGCGATGCGCATGTCGGCAGCAACCGCGATCGCCATCCCCGCACCAGCCGCGATACCGTTGACGGCGGCGATCACCGGCTGGCGCATGCTCCGCATCCGCTGGCTCATGCCAGCAAAGCGGCGCTGTTTCGAGCATCTCCTCCAGCATCGCGGGGCCGAGCGCGAGCTTGCCGATCGCCGCGCCGAAATGGTTGTCATTGAGGCCGGCACGCATCTGCGCCGCGCTATCCTCGCCCATGATCTCGCCAAACAGCTTGAAGCGCGCTCGGTCAGGTCCTCGCTCAACGGTACCTCATTAGATCGCCCCTCAGGCAGATGGGTAGAGGCCCCCGTCCATGAAGAGCGTCTGTCCGGTCATGTAGCTCAACGCATCGGAGCAGAGGGCGACCGCCGCCTCGGCGATATCGGCGCGCGGATCGCCCATTCGGCCAAGCGGGAATTTGCGCAGATAGGCTGCCTTGCAGGGTGGATTTTGGTCGAAGAAGAGGCGAGTGGCCTCGGTCGCCGCAGCAGGTGCGATTGAATTGACGGTGATCTCATCACCGCCCCACTCGCGCGCTAGCGACTTGATGAGCCCGCGAAACGAGGATTTCTGCGCTGCGTAAATCGTGTTCATCGCCGCTCCGTGATAGCCAAACGCTGACGTCATAACGACGAACCGTCCGCGACCCGAGGCGCGCAGATACGGGTGGCAGCTCTTGGCCATGGCAAAAGCGCCCTGAAGAGTGACCGCCGCTTGAGCGTCCCAGCTCTCCGGGGTTATCTCCATTGCGGCGGTCGGAAGCGCCGAGGCTGCGTTGTTCGCATTATGGATGACGATGTCGATGCCGCCGAAGCGATCTGCGATCGTGGGCACGGCGGACGCGATCACGCGGTCGTCGGTCACGTCGAGGGCGATTGGCAACGCTTCGCCACCGGCCGCAGTGACCATCGCAACCGTTTCCTCGCCCGTTTCGATCCGTCGCACCCCCACGCCGACACGCGCGCCTGCAGCGGCGAGCGAAAGTGCCAAGTCGCGTCCGATGCCGCTGCCTGCGCCGGTAACGATCGCGCTGCGTCCTGAAAGAAGGCTCGTCATGCCAGCATCCACTCCCCGCCATCCACCATCAGGATCTGGCCCGTCAGCGCCGACGATCCGGGGCTGCCCAGCAACAGCGCGGCGCGCGCCACATCATCCATGGAGGGTCGGCGCCGCAGCGAAGGTATGTATTCGCCGAGTTCCACCTGCTCCGGCAGCTCGGCGTCTGCTATTTCGGGGAACAATAAGGGGGTCCATACCGACAACCAGTTGAGGCGCACACGGCCCCCCCACTGCCGCGCGGTCGACTTCATCGCACCGAGCTGGCCAGCGGCCGCAGTGGCGAGCGGGACATGACCGGCGCAGCCGACCTGACCGATGGTTGGACCGACCGCGATGATCGACGCGTCGGCCTCGCCAAGGATCGCCTTGAGCGCCTGGAGCGTCTGAATGAACGCGAGCTGCGGCAGATCTGCCGCATGCCGCCAGGCCGTCAACTCCCACTCCAGCAACGGGCGCGACACGCGCTCAGCGCCGGCGACCCCGATTATGAGAAAGTCGGGCGTTGGGCTGTCGGCGAGCACGTCGCGGAGCTCTGCCTCAGTCGGAGGTATCTCGAGCGAAAGCGATCGCAGGTCGCGCACGCTGTGGCGGAGCGCGCCGGCAATCTCCTCCATCGCCGGTACGTTCACCCCGACCACGAGCGCCCTCAGGTCTTGGGGGAGACTTGTCATGACAGGCTCGATAACAGGCTCGAAGGGGCAGGCAATTGGCACCGCCTTCCCATCACAGCCGCGATGTCGGGAGGAACGCTCATTCGGCGACGACCTCCACTGCCGCCTCGGCGGACGTGATCGACGATGGGGTCAATCGTCGTCCGACGAGGATGAGCGCCATGGCAGTAGCTTGCGGCGTGGCGCTCGACTAAGAGCGCGAGTCATGAACGAGGTTGCAGAAGTGGTGGTGGCGTGAACTTTGGTGTTGCGGCCGCCCCTGCTGCTGCCGATCGCCTGCGCGTGAGCCCCCCTTTACTGCCCGCTGCCGAGCGGTGTGCCTTCACATGCGTGCCGTCGATAAGCACTTCGGACGGTGGCCCGCCTGCCGCCGCCAGGGCCTCGAAGACATCGCGTCACACGCCCTTGGCCGCCCAGCGCACGCACCGGTTATAGAGCGTCTTGGGCGGCCGGTAACCTCGTGGCACATGTTCGAGCAGTCCGGGAAATTGTTAGTCCATAACTCACGCGCCAGAAGCTGATCGAGGAACGCCGCCTCGTTGAAGGCGAGCCCGAGCAATAGAACTCCGCCTGGTCGGGATGGCCGAGCGCCTGCATTGCGTCGCCGACCCGGGCCAAGGCCGCATCCCATCTGACCACTTGAAGCGTTCATTCGCCGGCTCCTAGGGCTAGGACTCACAACCACCACATGATGGCGGCGGCGACGTGGATTGCGCCGAGAAAGTTGTCGGCGATCCGGTCGTAGCGTGTTGCGAGCCGCCGACGGTCCGTGGACGATGCAGCGTTCGGGCAGGTTGCCCAGCAGATGTTCTGCCGCGCGGCAGTCGGCAGCCTGACCAGGCGTCAGGTGGAAGGCAAGCGGCCGGCCGTATTGGTTGGTGATGGCGTGAACCTTGGTGTTGCGGCCGCCCCTGCTGCTGCCGATCGCCTGCGCGTGAGCCCCCTTTACCGCCCGCTGCCGAGCGGTGTGCCTTCACATGCGTGCTGTCGATAAGCACTTCGGACGGTGGCCCGTTTGCCGCCGCCAGGGCCTCGAAGACATCGCGCCACACGCCCTTGGCCGCCCAGCGCACGCACCGGTTATAGAGCGTCTTGGGCGGCCCGTAGAAGGCCGACGCGTCCTTCCATCGACAGCCGGATTGGAGCACGTGCACGATGCCGCTGATCACCTGGGGGTCGTCGACCCGCGGGACACCCGGCGGCTTGTTCGGCAACAGCGGCTTCAGCCGGACCCACTGCTCGTCGCTCAACCAGAACTCGCCCGCCATCCAATCCTCCGCATCAACGCGGAGGCTGAATCACACCCGGGCCGCTGTGTGAATCCGGTTTATGGGTCCCAGCCTTAGCGCATCGGCTCGGTCAGGTGGCCGGCGTTCTCCAGTGATGGTCGGACCAGGTCCAGAGCTCAGACACCGTGTGCTGGGCAAAGAAGGCGGCATCAGCTCGTTTGCCCGTAGATTCACAAGTAACCGTCTTGGCCCCGTCTTCTCAGACTCCGATCGAGGACGTGTGCTTAGGGAGTTCCACCCAGGAACTTACCCCAGCCAAATGACCTCTATGTGGGTCAGCGTTTCCGCAAATTGACGTGAACGGGTTTCACGAGGCATCGCGCATTAGGATTCAGTTAACGGCCGCGTTGACGAGCTTCGCCAGCGTTTTTGTCAGACCGATGTCGATGCAGGCGAAAATCGTGATCTAGTGCTGGAGCTGGCACCAGTCGAGTGGGATGGACTTTCCCGAGCGGTCGCTTCGCCGTGATGAACAAGCGGCGGGTTGTGGGCATCCGGAGGTGGCGCGTGAATGGCGGGTCTTGGGTCTTGTCACGCGCGGAAATCTAGCCCTGGTGATCCGCTACAAAGCTCGGCTTCGCTGTGCGAACATCGGTCTGGTACCTGCGGGTGCTTGCCATGACGGTCGGCTTCGCCTGCGTCGCGCTTTTTCCCTCCCAATAGTAGCTTCCCGATTAGCGTCCGCCCGATGGACTGCGTCTCTGGTCAATCACGCGGGTTGACCTGATCGATTGTTATCGTGTGAGTAGCGCGGGGGACGACAGCAGGGGGAATCATGCGGCTTATCACCGTTCTAGTCGCTTCGGCGCTCGCGCTGACGGCGTGTAACTCGGTCACGAAGGAAGCTTTACCCACCTCGGCCGACGACCCCAAGCTGGCGGAGATCGGGAAGCGCCTTGATGACGAGCAGAAGAAGCTGCTGCTCGGTTATCTGATGCGGCGTGAGATGGCCAAAGCCTTCGGCGGGCAGGAGCTCGCCGACGGGGCCGGCACCGTCGGCGACGCAATCGAGGCGCAGCGAAAGTGGGCGGCTAATCTGACAGAAAGTCAGCAGAAGGCGGAGGCTTTGAAGGCAGAGGTCGAACAGAAGCGCAAAGCGTTGGCAGAGCAGATCGGCAAGACCGTCACCGTCGCGTTCATCAACGCGGAGTTCCATCCGAGTTCCTTCGAAACGGAGCGTTACGAAGATTACGAGTCGCTCTCGTTCGCCGTCCAAAACCTCGGAGCCAAATCAATCAAGGCCTTAAAAGGGGAAGCCGTGTTCATCGACACCTTCGGCGACGTGTTCGTCCGGGTCCCGATGCAATTTGAGGAGAGCATCGATCCGGGCGAGAAGAAGATCGTTGAGCTCGGCATGGAGATCAACAAGTTCATGGATAACGATAAGAAGGTTATGCAAATCGACGGGTCAAAAAAGTTCCGATTTGAGCCGGAGCAGATCGTGTTCGCGGACGGCTCGACGATCAAGGCGCCGCAACAGGCGGACTGACGAGATTGACTGCGGGATGATACGCCGGAGTGCGTACACCCATTTGAACGCCAGCCTCCGCTATACCGCTGACCAAATTTGGGAACTCGCTGCCCATGTCCGGTACCTGGCCAATGCGAGCTACTAAATCGGTGCCGAGAACAACGGCGAACTCACACCCTCCAAGGTTTGAGCCGAGGAACTATGGCGTGCGCGGTCGTTAGCGTTTCTAGATTGGCGGACCTAACGGCAGTCTGCGAGCTTGTTTTGGAGTGTCGTGCCCGATGAACGGGCGTCCGCTTCGCGACCTCCCGGCTACTCTCCAGACGTCTGAAAGTGGGTCTGGGTCGACGCCGAGAGTAGGTCCGGCTAGCCTCAGCCTCATGCTCGCAACCGTCTGCCGCTCCGCTGACCTCACCCTCAACGATGATGGAGCGCGGCTGTTCGCGCAAGCTTTGGACGAAGCTGCGTGCGGTCGCCTCGAGATTGCCTTGGCCGAGCTGCCGAGTAGCAGGCCTGGCGTGCGGATAGCGGAGGGGCGACAGCTGCAGCCCTTCCTTGACATCGCCGGACCCATCGGCGCGGTCGCGGCATCCGTGCTCGGAGAACAGGCTCGCGCCGTACGTGCGATCCTATTTGACAAGACCGCGGAGCGAAACTGGGCGCTCGGCTGGCACCAGGATCGCACGATCGTGGTCGAGGAGCGTATCGACATGGACGGGTACGGGCCGTGGACGATCAAGTCCGGACTGATCCAGGTGGAGCCGCCCTTCGACCTCCTCGAGCGTATGGTGACGCTGCGCGTGCACTTGGATGCGGTTGACGAACGCAACGCGCCCCTCCGCATCGTACCCGGCTCGCACAGGCTCGGCCGCCTGCCCGAAACCGAGATCGAGCACTTGGTGGCGATGTCCGGCGAGCGGCTCTGTCTCGCCGAGCGCGGTGACGTCTGGTTGTACGCCACCTCCATCGTTCACGCCTCACTCGCTGCCGATCCGCCGCGACGACGACGCGTCCTCCAGGTCGACTTTTCGGCCGACGCGACGCCAGGTCCACTCACCTGGCGCGGCGTGTAGGGATCAGGGTTGAGCCGCCCACGCACCCAGACGGTACTGTTCGTGTGCAGCCAGAACAGGCTGCGCAGCCCCAACGCCGAGCAGGTGTTCTCGCGGCAGGACCAAGAGGTGGACTTTGCCGGCACCAATCACGACACCGACAAGCCGCTCACGGCCGAGCTGGTCGCGTGGGCCGACGTGATCTTCGTCATGGAAAAGGCGCACCGTAGTAAGCTGCAGCGACCCTTCCGGGCAGCTCTCGGGGGCAGGCGCGTGATCTGCCTGGACATACCAGACGACTACGACTTCATGCAGCCCGAGCTCGTTCGGCTGCTGGAGATCAAGGTGAGCCGCCACTTGCCTACAGTGCCAGCGACGCAAGAGCCGCAGGCTTAATCGACCAACTTATCATCGCGACTGAGCTGCGCGCCCCTGTGCTTAATGAACGGCCGGAGTTGGGACGTGCGCGGGGCAGCCTGAGCGGCCGGAAGTGGGTCGTTCACACCGGATCGGATGCCTCCGATCCGGTTGTTAGGGTCCGGACTCACAACCACCAGATGACGGTGGCGGCGAGGGCGATAGCGCTCATGAAGTTCTTGATGTTGCGATCGAAGCGGGTGGCGAGCCGCCTCCAGTCCTTGAGGCGGCAGAACATGCGCTCGATGACGTTGCGCTGTTTGTAGATGGTGCGGTCGTAGTCGTACTGGACCTTGCGGTTGCAGCGCGGCGGGATGACGGCCTGGGTGCCGCGCTGGTCGAGCCACTCGCGCAACTCCTGACTGTCATAGCCCTTGTCGGCGACGAGTTCGACGGATGGGGGCAGCGCCGCGATGCAGGTCTTGGCGACCTTGCAGTCGTGGACGTTGCCGGGCGTCAGCAGGAGGACGTGAGGGCGGCCCTTGGCGTCGCAGACGGCATGGACCTTGGTGTTCCGGCCGCCTTTGGTGCGGCCGATACCATGGGCCAAGGCCCCCCTTTTCCACCGCCTGCGCAGCGGTGGACCTTGATGCAGCTGCTATCGATGAACAGCCGGTCCGGCGCGTCGTCGGCGCCTGCCAGCGCGCTGAAAATCCCCTCCCAGATGCCGCGCTCGGACCAGCGCACGAAGCGATTGTAGAGCGTCTTCTTTGGCCCGTACACGTCCGAGCAGTCCACCCAGCGACCGCCGCAGCGGAGCGCATGCACGATCCCGCTCAGCACCCGGCGATCATCCACACGTGCCTTGCCGCGAACGTCCGTCGGCAGCAGTGGTGCGATCCGCTCCCACTGCGCATCGGAAAACCAGAAGAAATCAGCCATTCCACCGCCTCCACACCAACGCAGTGAATCACGATCCAAGCGGTAGCAAAAGCCGTTATTGGGTCCGGACCCTAGAGCAGAGAGTATCGCGTCTGGGTCACATGTGAGTGCGTTCGGCGTCGCCTTTTCGAAGCTCTCGTCGATGTGACCCATCGCAAGGAGGTACCGAGCCAAAGATTTCTGCGAGCGCTCGTCGGGTTGGATCGCGATGAGGAAGGCCGCAGCATTGCCGAAGTGCTTAAGCCTCGCTGCCGCTCGGAGGTTGGACTCGACATACGCGACTTCCAGGGCGGTCAAGGTCCGAGAAGCTATAGACCCGGGGAATGTAGCGAGATCCGGGCGTCTTGTGAATAAGTCGGATATCCGGAGCTTAGGTGCGAGTCGCTAGGACTCGGGATATCCCGTCGGCGCCCTCTGTATGTCGAAACGCTGATTTGACGACGGTATTCTGGCGGCACCCTCCTGACCCGCTCAGGAGATACCCCAATGCCCCTCAAGGAATGCGTAGCTCCCTAGGCTAAGCGTCGCCCCGCGGCTACAAGCTCGCCTACGGTGGCGGGCTCTATACCTACTGGTCCCGCCCAATAGCTCGCGCCTCTGACGGATGAAGTACCGCTACGCCGACAAGGAGAAGCTCCTCTCCTTTGGCCACTATCCCGCTCTGAGCCTCGCGGATGCGCGCCTGACGCGGGCCGAGGCAAGCTGACACTCGCGGCCGGCCGCGACCCTGGTGTGAAGGCGGCGGTGCCGGTGGGTCACCTTCGCGGAAGCGACGCGCGCATGGCACAATAGCCGCGTCGAGGGCTCGACATGGCGCATTCCGCCCGGATCATGGCGCGTTTCGACCGCCATGCCTTTCTGAGGATCGGCCCATCCTCCCTCTGCGCGGTCACCAGCGCCGACGTGCTGCATGATCCTCATGGTCTCGAGGGGATGGCCCCAACTCGATGTCAGCCGACGCCTCGAGGAGCATGTCAGCCAGGTTTTTCGCTGTTGCCATCCCGCAAGGCTGGGCGGACGCAGGATCCCTGCGGCTTATCTGGCGATCTGCCGAAGCCCAAGCCGCGGGTGCGGCACATGTCCCGTGTCGCGATCGACGAGCTGCCGCAGCTGGTGCGTGCCATCGACCGCTATGACGGCGAGGAGACCCCCAAGCGTCGCGCGATCACTCCTCTTCACGCTCCTCACCTGGGCCCGCACGAACGAGACCCGGCATGCGTGCTGGAGCGAGATCGAGCGCCTCAATGGAGCAGAGCCCATCTGGCGCGTCCCCGCCGACTGCATGAAGATGGGCCGCGAGCACGTCGTGCCGCTCTCCACCCAAGTGGTTGCGCTGCTCCGTGAGCTTCGAGAGCACGCCCCCCGCCTCCTACATCTTTCCGGGAGAGAAGCCCCGTAAACCCATCTCGCAGAACACCATGATCTATGGCTGCTACGGCATGGGGTATCACGGCATGCGATTGCGGTGCCCCGATGACGCCCTGCGATCAAGAGTGGCACCGTAGGGGACTGATAACCGTTCTCAGGCCTCGAGCAGAGGAGCACCCGGATGGGACGTGGTCGGATCGTGGCGGTGGTGCTGGTCACGCAGCAGGAACTTGACGCGCTCGGCGCAAGCCTAGATCGCGTGTTCCGGGTGGACGAGGTCCCGTGCATGAACGACCTGCTTGTCGCGATTGATGATGCGGATCGGGAGTACCGGCGCACTGTCCAGCAGATGCCACGCCAGCGCTGACGGAACCGGTTACCGGCCACGGGCGCAGCCTTCGCCCTTGCGACAGGTCATGTCAGATGAGAGTCAGCCGCCCCGGCATGCCTTCCCGGTTCGGCGTACCTTACGCTTGCCACCGACACTGATCGTCTTCAATCCTCCTCGAACTCGCCTGACTTGTCGCCGGTCGCGCGCTCGGGTGACGTATCTTCGACACGCCACAAGCCGAGCCTTCGTGAGTGATCCCGATAGTACATGTACGGTTATTAGAGAATTGACCGACCGCCTTCCGACACGTTCCCTACAGCAGAGGCGGAGTTTTCCCGTGAGATGGCGTACAGTACCAGGTCTAGGTTTAATTAACTGCCATCGAGCGAACGCTCTCTGCAATCTTGCTGGCCGAAACCCGCAGCGGCGTCGCGTAGCGTTCGATCGCGGTTTGCTGCTTCATCGCGGCATTGAAGTAAGTCATCGTCAGGACGGCTTCCGTATCTTCGTCGCACGCGATGGGAACTGCGATGGAGGAGGTTCGGGCCGAACTCGCACAAGGCCTCGCGCCATATCCGTTATGACGGACCTCCGTCACCGAGCGGCGCAGTGTCTCCAGCTCGACATGGCCCGTGTCCGGCCGCTCTCGATTTACCCAGGTGACGAGCTCCTCAAGTTCATCATCGGGGATCGTCGACAACAAAGCGTGTCCGGTAGCGCTGGTCAACAGCGGGATGGTTACTCCGGGATGGCAGAGATCGAACGTCAGCGACGTCTCCGCATGCGTGGATTCCCGCACCACCATCTGCGTGCCGACGCGAACCGAAACGAAGAGCGGCCAGCCCATCTGTCGGGTGAAATCGCTCATGTGCGGGCGGGCAACCTCGGCGATGCGGCTCTGTGCGTTGTAGCCATTGGCGAGCGATTGGACGAGCGCGGTGGGGCGATAGCGTTTGCGAGCCGGCTCTTGCTCCACCAGTCCTTCATGGATCAGCGTCTGGACGATCCGAAAAGCTGTTGGATAGGGCAGCTTTCCCTGCCGTGCGATCGCCATCATCGACAGTGAACCATGACGATTTATTGCCTGCAATACGCTGATTGATCGGCTGACGGCGCGAATTGGAACCCCGTTTTCCACTTTTCTCTGCGCTCCACTGTTGAGTTACATGTTCCTTTTCGTTGTCGGTATTGAAACTGGCGCAAGCTGTCGCTGACGCCGGCACAACGCCGAACGCCCTTTGAGCATCTCTCGACTATTCCTAGGTACCGCTCTCTTTTCGGCGGTAATCGGATGGTAACAAAGCGCAGGAAACGGCGCAACAGGCCTCGGCAGCAGAACGCGAATATCCGCGCAGTGGACAGATATGTTCGCAGTGTGGATAGTCAGCGGGCGGATAGAGGGTTCTCGTCCGATAGCGAACCCGCGCTCAGCATTGTCATGGCGACGAGCATTACCAAGGCGACCGGGATGCAGCAGAGATAGACGATCGCCGCGCCCTGCGCATAGGCGGCCTCCACCGCAGTACGCAACGCCGGCTGCAGGGCGGGCAGCATCGGAATCCGGCTCGGATCGAAGCCGGTCACTCCGGTAGCAGTGATATCAGCCTGAACGCTGGTGGTCAGGATCAGCCCCAGTACCGCCACACCCGCGATGCCGCCTAGCACGCGGAAGAACCCGACGAGCGCGCCCGCGGCCCCGACGATGCCGATCTTGGCTGCATTCTGGACGACGATCGTCAGCGTTTCTCCGGTCACGCCCAGCCCCGCGCCAACCAGTGCGACATAGACCGCCACCAGCAGAAATGAAGTGGTTTGCCCGATGGTCGCCAGCAGCACGAAGCCGCCGAGCAGGATTGCAGCGCCGACAATCAGCGTGGGCTTGTAGCGCCCGTGACGGGAGATGATCCGCGCTGTTAGCAGCGACGCGACCAGGCTTCCACCGGCCTCGGGAAGCGCCATCAGGCCGGCCTCGCTCGGGCTGAGGCCGCGTCCGATCTGTAGATAAGGGGCAAGAAACACTGCTGAGCCGAAAAAGCCGACGCCCGCACAGGCGCTGGCGATAACGCACAAGGTGATATCCCGGCTGCGAAACAGATCCAGCGGCAGGATCGGCAACGCGACCCGCAATTCGACCAGCGTCATCACGGCGAGCAGGGCGATAGCCAGCACTAGCAGGCCTCCGCCGATGGGAGAGAAAAAGCCTCGGTTGGGGCCTGTCACGGAGATCCACAACAGCAGCGCGATTACTCCCGCGGCAAGCAGGATCGCGCCGATCCAATCAACCTTGATCCGTCCCGCCGCGACGCGCGGCGGCAAGTGGAGGTTCCGCCGAAGAAGAAGGATCGAAATGATCGCGAAGGGGATGCCGATCAGGAAGCAGGCCCGCCATCCCAGATGTTCCGTGACGAAGCCGCCGATCGATGGCGCGCCCACAGTGGCCACCGACATCGCCGCGGCGCGGTAGCCGATCCAGCGGGCGCGAGCACGCGATGACATGATCGCGGCAGAGATCGTCTGCATCAGGACGATGATCCCGGCGGCGCAGATGCCGATGCCGACCCGGCACGCGATGATTACCCAGGGCGATGGTGCCAGGCTCGCGACGAACGAGAAGCTGACATAGGCGGCCACACAGACCTGCATCAGCAGCTTCTTGTTAAGCGCGTCCGAGATCCGCCCCCAGATCGGCGTGCTGACCGCCAGAGTCAGCATCGAGGCCGTGATGATCCATGTGTAGTGCGCCTGGGTGGCATGGAGATCAGCGGTTATCCGCGGCATCGCGGTCAGCACGATGAGGTTCGACAGATGGGCGACGAACAACGACGCGGTGAGCGCGATCATGGCGAGCGCAACCTCCCGCTCGGTCATTGCCGGCGTGGCAGGCGTCGGCGGAATGTGGCCGGCCGCGATCGTCAACGTGGCCGCTCCTCTGGGCATTGGTCGAACCTCATAAAGTCCCCGTGAGAGCGCTCACCGTCGAAGAGCCGGTTAGTTCAGAAGGTTGTCCCGCATGGTCGGGCCGGCATATTCCTTGCGCATGAGGCCGCGACGCTGAAGCACGGGAACGACCTCGTGAACAAAACGCGCAATGCCACCGGGGACGCCGACCTTGGTGGAGACCATGAACCCGCCGTTCGCGCCGGTGCCGTAGTGCACCTCTTCCATCCTGTCGGCGATCTGTTCGGGGGTTCCGGTGAAAAACGCAGGCGCGGCCATGCGCGTCATCGCGTAATCGCCGATCGTGGTCTTGCTGTCGGTCATCCGTAGCGCGAGATCGAGATAGCCCCAGTTCGGCCCCGCGCCCGTCTCCTTCAGTTCAGCGACGGTCTCATGCACCGTTCGGCGGGGGTTCATGGGGAAGCCATCGACGCCCCACCATTGGCTGAGAAAGACATGTGCCATGCGCGGCGGGATGGAGTCCGCGACCTTCCGGCGGTCCGCCTCGGCCTCCGCCTCACCGGAAACGACATGGAACGGTGCGCTCCAGAGGATGCCGACATCGCGCGGCGTTCGCCCTGCCGCGATCGCTGCGGCGTCCAGCTGAGCACGGTGGGCGGCCATGCCTTCGAGATTGCTGGAGGAGGCGAATTGCATGTCGGCCCAGCGGCCTGCCAGCTTCATCCCGGATGGTGACTGGCCGGCCTGGATCTGCACCGGCCGGCCCTGCGGGCATGGGGCGCAGGGGAGCGGTCCCATGACCTTGAAGAATTCGCCCTCATGGTCGATCCGTCTGACCTTGGCAGGATCGGCAACGCGGCCGGTCTCGCGATCCCACAACATCGCATCCGGATCGACAGACCTGAACAGCTTGTCGACGACGTCCTGGAATTCCTCGGCCCGGCGATAACGCCATTCGTGATCCGGCGTCGTGTCGTAGCCGAAATTCTGGGCCTCTTGCGGGAAGCCGCTGACCACCGCGTTGTAGGCGATCCGCCCACCGGTGACGTGGTCGATGCTGGAGTAGAGTCGCGCGACGTTGAAGGGATGATGGTAGGTCATCGACATGGTGGTGACGAAGCCGAGATGCTTGGTGACGCCCGCCATTGCGATGGCCATGGGCAAGGGGTCGTGGCGGGGCCAGGCCACCCCCCACTCGACCGTATCGTCGATCTGGCCGTCGATCATCGGCGTTCCCGCCACGTCGGCGAAGAAGGCGCCGTCGAACCTGCCATGCTCCAGCAGGCGGGCAAGATCGAGGTACAGCGACGGATCGCCGTACATGCCGTGGCCGTTCCACGACCCCGGATAGCGCCACTTCGCCAGCGTGTGGATCAGTGAGATGTCGCAGACGAGGTGGATCAACTCCGATCGGGCCATGAAAGATGTTCCTGTTGTGCGCGCGGTGCGCTGGCCCCGCCGTGAATGCCATCATGCGGATGTGCGGTTTGGTTCGGAAGGATAAAATTCGAACTGATCGGACGACGGATAGTGTTGATCAGATTCGCGCGGAGGACAGCCTAGACAACGTCAATAGACGCATAGGTTTTCGCGCATCGTCTTGCCTTCATATTCGGTCTTGTAGAGACCGCGCTTCTGAAGGATCGGGACCACTTCGTGCACGAAGCGGGAAAGACCGCCCGGCACGCTGGTCTTCGACGCGATCATGAAACCGCCATTGGCGCCAAGAGCGTGGTGCTCCTCCTCAATCATGTCGGCGATCTGCTCCGGCGTCCCGACCCAGCCGCCGGGCGGCGCCACCCAGTTCTTCACATACTCGCCGATGGTCGTGGTTGGCTCGGTATTGGCGACCGCATTGTCGATATACGACCAGTTCGGGCCGACGCCGAGTTCCTTCACTTCGGCGATCGTGTCGTGGACGGTTCGGGCCGGGTCCAGGCGGTAGCCATCAAGCCCCCACCACTGGCTGAGGAAGACGATGCCCATCTGCTCGGGGACCGCGGCGATCATTTTCTGCCGATTGTGTTCGGCTTCCTCAGGGCCGGAGACGACGTCGAACCCCTTGGCCCACAGCACGCCGAGATCGCGGGGCTGGCGGCCGGCGGCGATCGCCGCATCGTCCAGCTTTTGCCTCAGCGCGATATCGCCCTTCAATGATCCGGTAGCCGCAAACTGGAAGTCCGCCCAACGTCCCGCAAGCTTGATGCCGGAGGCCGACGCCCCCGCCTGGATCTGCACCGGCCGTCCCTGTGGACAAGGCGCGCAAGGCAGCGGCCCCATCACCTTGAAGAATTCACCCTCGTGATCGATGCGTCGGATCTTGCTGGGATCGGCGACGCGCCCGGTCTCATGATCCCAGAGCATCGCGTCGGCGTCGACGGACTTGAATAGCTTATCAACGACTTCGAGGAATTCTTCGGCACGGCTGTAGCGCCATTCATGATCCGGTGTCGTGTCGTAGCCGAAATTCTGCGCTTCCTGCGGAAAGCCGCTTACCACTGCGTTATAGGCGATCCGTCCCCCGGTCACATGATCAATGCTGCTGTAAAGGCGCGAGACGTTGAAAGGGTGATGATAGGTCATCGACATGGTGGTGACGAAGCCAAGATGCTTGGTGACACCGGCCATTGCGATCGCCGTCGGCAACGGGTCATGGCGGGGCCAGGCCACGCCCCATTCCACGGTGTCGTTGGGCGACCCGTTGAACAGTGGCGTGCCGGCGACATCGGCGAAGAACGCGCCATCGAACCTGCCGTGTTCGAGAAGACGGGCGAGATCGAGATACAACGAGGGATCGCCGTACATACCATAGCCGTTCCACGCGCCGGGATAGCGCCATTTCGCCAGCGTGTGGATGAGCGAGATGTCGGCGACGAGGTGGATCTTCTCAGAGTAGGACATGATTCCCCCAGGCGGCAAAATCGGATGCGGTCCCCGTCGATAGCTTTTTACATCGGCCTGCGGTCAAGGCGGGTCTGCCCATTTTGATCGAACGACGGATAGCTGGAAGTCGCGACCGCGGCCGGGCGCGCATGATCGCCACCGGCCCGCAGATTTGTATTCGTGCCGTGGATAGTCCGACAGTCGACGGCGACCTTCTCCCAACCTCTGGTAGCTTCGATCGGGCCGGAGCGGCGACAGCGCGCGATTCCGGAGATCTGGAGAGGCCTGAGGGCGCGTGCGGTAACGCGCACGCAACCTTGTGACCCCGTAAGCGGGCGATGGAGGCTGGCATGACGAACACGACGCCGCAATCGATAGACAATGACGATGCGCCGACCGAGGGCGCCGCCATGAAGTTCCCCGATTACGTGAAGTACGGGATCGGCATGGTCGGCAACCAAATCATGCGTGACGTGCCGTCTTCACTGCTTCTATTCTATATGACCAATACGCTGCTGATCTCGCCGGCCCTTGCCGGATTTGCGATTCTGGTCCCTAAACTCTGGGTGATCGTAGCGGACCCGTTGGTCGGCATGCTCTCCGACAAGACCCGCGGGCGCTGGGGCCCGCGCAAGCCCTACCTTTTTGCCGGCTCGATCTTCTCCGCCCTGATGTTCGTGCTGATGTTCACCGTCCCGATGCCCGCCTCGCCGTTGCTGGCGACGCTGCTGATCGGAGCCTGCTACCTCCTGTTATCGACCGGATACTCGCTGTATTCGGTGCCTTACCTCACGCTAGCCGCCGATCTCGGAAGAACGCAGCGCGAGCGCACCCTGGCGCTCGCGTACAAGCATTTCTTCTGTCTGGCGGGCGTAGTGATCGCACTGGGTATCGCGCCCTGGCTCGTATCGACCTTCGGGCAGGACAAAGGCGCCTATGGCGTGATGTCCGCCGTGCTGGGTATGCTGCTGTTCGTTACCACCATGACCACGACCGTTCTGGTGCCGGTCAGGCAGGCCGATCCGAACACGCCGCCGATGACCGGCAACCTCCTAAGCCAGATGATCGGCGCCTTTGATCATCGACCATTCCGTATCGTCTTCACTGCGGCCACGCTGCAACTGCTTGGCTTCGGCGTGAACGCCGCAATGGGCCTCTACTTCACGATCTACATCATGAAGATGCCCCTGGAAGTCGCTGGTCTGGTGGCGACGGTCAGCGTGGTGGGTGCGGTGGTTTCGCAGCCGCTTTGGGTGAGGCTCGCGACCCGCTGCGGCACGATCCCCGCCTATCGTATCGCGACAATATCGGCTGCTATATCCTCCACGCTCATCCTGCTGGTGCCTGCCGGCGCGCTCGCGCCTTACCTGGCGCTCGGTTTCGTGGGCGGAATGACGACCTGCGGCTTCACCATGATGTCCTTTTCCTCGTTGATCGAGGCAATCGCCCTCGACGGGCCGGACAGCAATCGCAAGGCGCTCTTCGCCTCTGCCTACACCGCGATGGAGAAAGCCATGCTGGCTGTCGGCGGCTTCCTCACCGCGATGATCCTGTCGCTCTCCGGCTTCATCCAAGGGGCGGACGCGCAACCGGCTCAGGTCATGACGACGATCGTGTTGGCCAATGTCGCCTTCCCGTCGACGCTCAAACTCCTCAGCCTTTTCGTACTGGCGCGGTACGAAGGTCGCCCGCCGCCCGCCCGACACTTCGAAGCGGTAATCGAGGCGGCAGAGTAGCTCCACAAGCTTCGCCCGCCCCATCTGTTCAGGATCCCAAATGAACGCATTCGCCGGCAAGATCGCCGTCGTCACCGGCGCGGGCGGCGGCCTGGGCAGCGCCATGGCACGCGCCTTCGCTGCAGAGGGCGCCACGGTTATTCTTGCCGATGCCGATCTCGAAAGCGCCGCTTCCGTCGCTCAAGGCATCGGCCCCGCAGCGCATGCGGTGCACCTCGACGTAACAGATGAGGAAAGCTGGACCGCCCTGCTGGACCGCGTCGAAGCATCGGGTGAGCTCGACATATTGGTTAACAATGCTGGGATCTATCGCCCCAACATCCCGTTCGAGGAGATGCCCATCGAGACCTGGAAACTGCACTTCGCGGTGAACAGCGATGGCGTCTTCCTGGGATGCAAACATGCCATCCTACGCATGAAGCCTCACGGCGGCGGAGCGATCGTGAACATCGGCTCGGGCATGTCGATCCGGGCCAACCCGATCGGGGCAGCCTACTGTGCCTCCAAGGCGGCGGTGTTGATGACCACCAAGACGGCTGCGGCGGCTGCTGGACGCTATGGCATTCGGGTGAACGCGGTTCTGCCGGGCGCGGTCCCGACCGACATGCTGATGGGGAATGTCGAAGGTGGCCAGGATCCGGGCATCTTTCTCGACCAGATGAATGAGGCCTGCCTGCTCGGCCGGATGGCGACCCCGGAAGATATCGCCCGAAGCGTGCTCTTCCTCTGCGACCCTGCAAACGCAGCGATCACTGGCGTTCACCTACCCGTCGATGGCGGCAATCTGCCGGGGAATTGATCCACCACTGTTCGCCTGCCGAACAGACGTGGCGGGATGAGGCGGCCAACTCGGGTATTTATCCACTTTCCGATCATCTTTTTGCGAATCGCTAGATGAAGAAAGCCGGCGCGATGACATTCGGCGTAGGGACAAAGCACGCCGGACAGGCGAGGCTCGTCGCAGGGAGCAGGTGAATACGCCGCCCCAGGATCCATCGGGAGAGATGCCCCAACGCAGAGCTCAATAGGGGGTCATCATGAAGATTTTGCATGTACTGCTTGGAAGCGCGGCCGCGATCCTGCCGCTTACCGTTCACGCGCAGGCCGAGATTGCCCTTGCGGAGACAGCGGCACCAAGTCCCGACGGGCTCGAGGAAATCACCGTGACCGCAACCCGGCGGGCCTCCTCTCTGCAATCCACACCAGTCACCGTCTCCGCGCTGAGCAGCGAAGATCTCAGCAAGTTCGGCATCGTCCGCGTCGATCAGGTCGCGGCGCAGGTGCCGAACTTCTACATGCAGCCGGGCATCGCAAACGCATCCACGATCTCGCTCGCCATGCGCGGCCGCGGCGACAACGCGGGCGGCTTCGGCACGACCGAGCAGCCGGTCTCCTTCTACTTCGACGACGTCTATCAGGCACGTCCTTCCGCCGTGAATTCCGAGCTGGCGGATATCGAACGTATCGAGGTGCTACGCGGGCCGCAGGGTACGCTGTTCGGACGCAACTCGATGGTAGGCGCAGTCAACGTCATCACACGTACCCCGGACAATGAGAGCTACGGAACCGCTGCGATCTCGGCCGGCAATTACCGGACCTTCGGCGTTAAGGCCTCGCTGGGCGGCGCGATCGTCCAGGATGTACTGGCCGCATCCGTCTCCGGTGTGTTCAAGGACCAGGGCAAGGGTTACATGTACAACCGAGCCACCGGTCGAGATATCGACGAGCGTGATTTTTGGGGTGTGCGGGGCAAGCTGCACTTCTATGGTTCCGACATCTGGGATGTCGTCCTTACCGTCGGTTACAACCACAATAGGAACGACGGCTTCGTTGCCAGCCCTACGCTGTTGGATCCGCTGCGACCGCTGACGGGGCATCGTCGTGACACTGCTACCACCGCACCCCAGGAAGGCTTGACCAAGAACCCCTCCGCCAGCCTGCACGTCGTAGGCGACTTCGGTGACGTTACGGTGAAAAGCATCACAGGCTGGTCGAAGGTCGATGATAAATGGAGCGTCGATCTCGTCGGCGGGACCGTAGACAAGTTCGGGGACTACACCCTGGCCTATGGCCGGCAGAGCAAGATAAAACAGCATCAGATCACCGAAGAGCTGCAGCTGTTCGGTGACGCGGTGGACGAAAGGTTGAGCTGGATCGTTGGAGGATTCTTCTTCACGGAGACGACGAAGCAGTCTTTTAACGATACGATGTTCGGATATTTCGATACGAATCCCGCCACACCGAACTTGTACATTCCCCTGACGGAAAAGTTTTATCGCAACAAGGCAGACAGCTACGCGGCCTATGCTCAGCTCGGGTACAAGTTTACCCCCGACCTTGAGCTGACGGTGGGCGGTCGATATACATACGAGACAAAGGATATCTCCGGTTATTTCGCACCGCCTTCCGTGACGGATCCGGGCACCTATGGCGATGACACCAGCTACAAGGCGTTCACCCCGAAGGTGGGGTTGAACTGGCAAGTCACCCGGGACAGCTTCCTTTATGCTTCTTACGGCAAGGGTTTCCGCGCCGGAGGATACACGGCGGCGGCCGACAGTCGGCTCGTCGGCGAAACGCCGACCGGCCCCGAAAAGGTCGAGGCTTATGAGATCGGCGTAAAGAACGAATTCGCCAACCGCCGCGTCCGGCTCAACCTGACTGCGTTCATGAACGACTTCAAGGATACCCTCGTCGGCCGGTTCATCCCGGGCACGGCAATCACGGTGATGTTCAATGGCATGGCATATCGCGTCGTCGGCCTCGAACTTGAGTCGAACCTCCGTATTGTAGATGGCCTGGATATTTACCTGAACGGCGGTATTCAGGACGCCAGTCGCTTCGACTATCTCCCCGATGCGCAGATCACACAGCCGCTCGACATTCCGAAATACTCGGGCACCGTTGGCTTCCGCTATGAGACGCCGGTCGGCGGCGGCTATTCACTTCGCTTTGGTGCCGATTACGCCTTCCGGGACGGGACCTGGGGCACCCTCGATCGGCAAGCCGGCACCAAGTATTCGAACGTGCGGGAACTGAATGCGGAAATTTCAGTGCTTCGCGATGACGGCTGGAAGCTGAGCCTGACCGGTCGCAACCTGGCAAACCGCTTTCAGTATCAGAACAATCTCAACTTCGGCTTCATGGGCGCCTGGGGTCGGCAACCGCTTTTGCCCCGGACCGTCAATGCTGAACTCAGCTACAAATTTTGATCGAAAGGCAATCACGATGGTGACGACGGAGATGGTCGTGGCACGGGAGGGGGCGCGGCGTGCCGCCTTGATTGCCGGCGACCGTGAGGCAATGGCCGAAATCCTGGCGGACCGGCTGATCTGGACGCACGCGAATGGCCGCGTGGATACTAAGGAAAGCTATCTGCCAAGTGTCAGCGTCTCAGCGTTCCGCGTGATCGATCCGATCGCTCAGAACATCGCGCTCCTCGGCTCGGCGGCCGTGGTGAAATCGGAATTCGCGATGACCATTCACCCGCCGGGCAAGGAGCCGGTCGCGCTCCGCACGTTCGCCCTGGGAGTCTGGGCGCTCGGAGACGATGAAGTGCTGCGCCTTACGCATTTCCAATCCGGCATCATGGGCTAAGCCTGCTCGCATGAGGCGCGCGACCAAGGGAGGCCGATAAGGTCCCTTCCATATCGCCGACTTCAGCCACCCGTTCGTGTCAAATGCCAGGCCTCCGCCCATGATGGCTCCTATCGATCCGGGAACCGTGCTGACCACTTTGCGCGTTGATGCAATCGAACGGTCCCACGTTTGACGAGCGTGACCTCCACACGTTGTTCAACGGCTGCAAAATGGGGCTACGCCAAATAGATATGAGGGGCACGGCGCGCGTGGTACCGGACTGCGCAAGGCAGAGCAGGTTATCCCTTCCTGCCGATTAAGTCGCGCGCTTGGTAAGGCCACGATCGCCGAGGCTCAATACGTCGTTTCGCGATCATGCTTCATAGCCAGCGCTTCGTTGAGGCCAGTCCGGCTCCCGCCTGAACCGTCGCTGCCTGGGCCGCGCTACCGATCACGACAATTTCGACGCGGTCAGCCGGGCGGATCGCGATCGATCCTGCACGCCGGCCACTTGGAGATACGTTACACGTTACGCACTACCCTGATCGCGACTGGTGCGATCGCGCTCACCTGCACCACGGCGCCGGCATAGGCCGCGCAGATCGTCACCTTCACCTTCACGGACGGCATCGGCGCATTTGGTGGCGACTTCGACCTGAGGCCCCGCGGCGCCGGCCAAGGCTTCGACATCGTGGTCAGCTTCGTGGACACGACCAAGGCCGATCTGGCGATCGGGGGAACGGCAAACCCGCAGGGCTTCTTGGGTTTTACTTCGGCGGATGCGATCAGCAAGGTCCGCTTCGTCACGCGCAACGGCAGCAGCGAAACCTACACCTTGGATAACCTGCGCTTCGCCGAACCGACGCCCGCCGTGCCAGAAGCAGGAACTTGGGCAATGATGATCAGCGGCTTTGGCCTCATCGGCACAGCTGCGCGCAGGCGCCATGGCAACGCGCGCCTGGCAGGCGCCCTTTAGGAGAAGATGACTGCCTACGATCCGCTTCGAGCCGCGGCCGGGTGGGAGGGCAGGGGCCGTGTCGAGTTTCGGCATAGGGCTTGCGCGAGAAGTTCGCTTGCGCTCCTTGTACCCACAGTAGCCGAGCCGAACAGGCAAGTCGTCCGCCAAGCGGGCGCGCTTGGCTGCCCATTCGGCAAAACGGGGCGCATGATCACGTTGGTGCGTGCGTTGCCGGAAAGTTGGGTTATCAGGGTCCGCTGGCCGGCTGTAAGTCGCTGGGAGCAGGAGAGGAATGATGAGTCTCGATTTCGCGCTCGGCGAAACGGCGGACATGATCCGCGAGAGCACGGCGCGGTACGCGGCGGACCGGATCGCGCCGCTGGCGGCCGAGATCGACGCCAAGGACTGGTTTCCGCGTGAGCTGTGGCCCGAAATGGGGGCGCTCGGCCTTCACGGGATTACCGTGCCGGAGGCGGATGGCGGACTGGGGCTCGGCTATCTGGAACATGTTGTCGCGCAGGAGGAGGTGGCGCGTGCGTCGGCCTCGATCGGCCTCAGCTACGGCGCGCATTCCAATCTCTGCGTCAACCAGATCAGCCGCTGGGGCAATGCCGAGCAGAAGGCGCGCTATCTGCCCAAGCTGATCTCGGGAGAGCATGTCGGCAGCCTGGCGATGTCCGAGGCGGGTGCCGGGTCGGATGTCGTATCGATGAAGCTGCGGGCAGAGAAGGTGCGCGACCGCTACGTCCTGAACGGCACCAAGTTCTGGATCACCAACGCACCCTATGCCGACACGCTGGTCGTCTATGCCAAGACCGGCGAAGGGTCGAAGGGCATCACCACTTTCCTGATCGAGAAGGGGTTCAAGGGTTTATCGATCGGGCAGAAGATCGACAAGGTCGGGATGCGCGGGTCTCCTACAGCCGAGCTGGTCTTCGACGATTGCGAGGTGCCCGAGGAGAACGTCATGGGGCCGCTGAACGGCGGTGCGGGCGTGCTGATGTCCGGCCTCGATTACGAGCGGACGGTGCTGTCGGGCATCCAGCTCGGCATCATGCAGGCGTGCCTCGACGTCGTGCTGCCCTACGTCCGCGAGAGGAAGCAGTTCGGCAAGCCGATCGGGGCGTTCCAACTGATGCAGGCGAAGATCGCCGACATGTACGTCGCGCTCAATTCGGCGCGGGCCTATGTCTATGCGGTGGCGCGGGCCTGCGATGCGGGCAAGACGACGCGGTTCGATGCGGCGGGGGCGATCCTGCTGGCCAGCGAGAACGCGATGAAGACGGCGCTCGAGGCGGTGCAGGCGCTGGGCGGGGCGGGGTATACGAAAGACTGGCCGGTGGAGCGCTATATGCGCGATGCCAAGCTTCTCGATATCGGCGCGGGCACCAACGAGATCCGCCGCATGCTGATCGGCCGCGAGCTGATCGGGGGATGAGCGCTCCCGTCCTCGATTCCAAGCTCTCGCGGCACGGCGAGGCTTTCCGCGCTAACGCCGCTCACAACCGCGCGCTGGCGGAGGCGTTGCGCGCCAGGGTTGCCGCGACCGCACGCGGCGGCTCGGAGAGCGCGCGTGAGAAGCATGCGGCACGCGGCAAGCTGCTCCCCCGTGATCGTGTCGAGCGTCTGCTCGACTCCGGTTCGCCGTTCCTCGAAATTGGTCAGCTCGCCGCCAACGGCCTCTATGGTGACGAGGTGCCGGGGGCGGGGATCATCGCGGGGATTGGCCGCGTCTCCGGGCGGCAGGTGATGATCGGGTGCAACGACGCGACGGTTAAGGGCGGCACCTACTTCCCGATGACGGTGAAAAAGCATCTTCGCGCTCAGGAGATCGCGCTGGAGAACAATCTGCCCTGCATCTACCTGGTGGACTCGGGCGGCGCGAACCTGCCCAATCAGGCGGAAGTCTTCCCCGACCGCGACCATTTCGGCCGCATCTTCTATAACCAGGCGCAGATGTCGGCGCGCGGCATCCCGCAGATCGCCTGCGTGATGGGCAGCTGCACGGCGGGCGGTGCCTATGTGCCCGCCATGTCCGACGAGACGGTGATCGTGCGCAATCAGGGCACGATCTTTCTCGCCGGGCCGCCGCTGGTGCAGGCGGCGACGGGCGAGGTGATCTCGGCCGAGGATCTGGGCGGCGGAGACCTGCATGGGCGGAGGTCCGGCGTGGTCGATCACGTCGCCGAGAATGACGAGCATGCGCTGACGATCGTGCGCGACATCGTCTCCACGTTGCAGCCGGATCGCACGCCCGATCTCTATCTGCGCGAGCCGGTCGCGCCGAAGTACGATCCCGGGGAGCTGTACGGCATCGTGCCGCAGGATGTGCGTGCGCCCTATGACGTGCGCGAGGTGATCGCGCGGATCGTCGACGGGTCGGAGTTCCACGAGTTCAAGGCTTTGTACGGCACCACGCTCGTCTGCGGCTTCGCGCATATCTGGGGGATGCCGGTGGCGATCCTCGCTAATAACGGCGTGTTGTTCTCCGAAAGCGCGCTGAAGGGTGCGCACTTCATCGAGCTCGCCTGCCAGCGGCGGGTGCCGCTGCTGTTCCTGCAGAACATCTCCGGCTTCATGGTCGGCGGCAAGTACGAGGCGGAGGGGATCGCCAAGAACGGAGCGAAGCTGGTGACGGCGGTGGCGACCGCATCCGTGCCGAAGATCACCGTGCTGATCGGCGGCAGCTTTGGCGCGGGCAATTACGGCATGTGCGGGCGGGCCTATCAGCCGCGTTTCCTGTTCACCTGGCCCAATGCGCGGATCAGCGTGATGGGGGGCGAGCAGGCGGCGAGCGTGCTGGCGACGGTGCACCGCGACGCGGCGCGGTGGACGGCGGAGGAAGCGGAGGCGTTCAAGGTGCCGATCCGGCAGAAGTACGAGGACGAGGGCAATCCCTATTACGCGACTGCGCGATTGTGGGACGATGGGATCATCGACCCCGTGCAGACGCGCGATGTGCTGGGCCTCGCCTTTGCGGCTGCGCTGAACGCGCCGGTCCCGGAGAGCGCGCGGTTCGGGGTGTTCCGGATGTGAGGGGGGACGTGGTTCCTTCAGTCCTCCCCGAGCTTGTCTCGGGGAGGGGGACCACCCGCAGGGTGGTGGAGGGGCAGGCGCGAACGCGCCTTTTCAAGAATGCCGTGCGTGACGGCATCGAGGTCGCGCAGGATATCCGCAGCGGGAACCCGCATCGTATATATGCCATGCGATCCGAACCAGGCATCACGAGCCGCGTCACGGTTTGGTCGATCGCCTCGCGCGTGGGCTTCGCCATCGACCTCGATCGCAAGCCGGGCATCGCTGCAGTAGAAGTCGATGCTGTAATCTCCAGATGGATGCTCCCGTCGGAATTTGAGACCGCCGGGGCGGGCGCGAAGCACAGCCCAGAGCAAGACTTCCGGCAAGCTCATGTCTCTTCGTCGCGTCCGCGACGTGCGAGCGGCACGAGCACTCGGCCTTGGCGATCGGTCCTTGAACATCGCGCTTGCCCCTCCACCATGCTTCGCATGGTCCCCCTCCCCGAGACAAGCTCGGGGAGGAGTTGAGAGACGTTCCATGATGCGTTCCCTGCTTATCGCCAATCGGGGCGAGATTGCCTGTCGGATCATCCGCACCGCGCGGCGGCTCGGTATCCGCACGGTTGCGGTCTATTCGGATGCCGACGCCGATGCGCTCCATCTCCGGCAGGCTGACGAGGCGGTGCATATCGGGCCGTCACCGGCGCGGGAATCGTACCTCGTCGGTGAGCGGATCATCGCTGCGGCCAGGAGCAGCGGGGCCGAGGCTATCCATCCGGGCTATGGCTTCCTGTCCGAGAACGCCGAGTTCGCGAAGGCCGTGCAGGATGCGGGGCTGATCTGGGTAGGGCCGAACCCCGCGTCCATCACCGCGATGGGGCTGAAGGATGCCGCCAAGGCGCTGATGAAGCAGGCGGGGGTGCCGACCACGCCGGGTTATCTCGGCGAGGACCAGAGCGCCGAGCGGCTGAAGGCCGAGGCCGATGCGATCGGCTATCCCGTGCTGATCAAGGCGGTCGCGGGCGGCGGCGGCAAGGGGATGCGCAAGGTCGATGCGGGGGCGGACTTCCTCGACGCGCTCGCCTCCTGCCGGCGCGAGGCGGCGTCTTCGTTCGGCAACGACAATGTCCTGCTGGAGAAGTGGATCACCAATCCGCGCCATATCGAGGTGCAGGTGTTCGGCGACACCCATGGCAACGTCGTCCACCTGTTCGAGCGCGACTGCTCGCTGCAGCGTCGCCACCAGAAGGTGATCGAGGAGGCGCCAGCGCCCGGCATGGATGCGGAGACGCGGGCGGCGGTCACCCGAGCGGCCGTGGATGCGGCGAAGGCGGTCGATTATGTCGGCGCGGGGACGATCGAGTTCATCGCCGACGGATCGGAAGGTCTCCGCGCCGATCGCATCTGGTTCATGGAGATGAACACCCGGTTGCAGGTCGAGCATCCGGTGACCGAGGCGATCACGGGCCAGGATCTTGTCGAATGGCAGCTCCGCGTCGCCTCCGGCGAGCCGCTGCCGAAGCGCCAGGACGAGTTGTCGATCGAGGGGTGGGCGATGGAGGCGCGGCTTTATGCCGAGGATCCGTCTAAGGGTTTCCTGCCCTCGATCGGGCGGCTGGACACCTTCGAGATCGGCGGCGATTGCCGGATCGACACCGGCGTGGAGGAGGGGGCGGACATCTCGCCATTCTACGATCCGATGATCGCCAAGGTGATCGCGCATGGCGCGGATCGGGAGGCGGCGCGGCGTTCGCTGGCGGCCGCGCTTTCCGGCACGGTGATCTGGCCGCTCCGAACCAATGCCGGCTTCCTGGTGCGTGCGCTCTCACATGCGGATTTCGTCGCGGCGCGGCTGGATACCGGGCTGATCGGGCGAGCGGGGGATGCGCTGATGCCGCCCGATCGACCGGGCGACGCGGGGCTGGCGCGCGCGGCGGAGGCGCTTGTGGGAACGCCGATTGGGCCGGTCGGCTTCCGCCTGAACGCGTTGCCGCGCGGGGAAGCAGGTTTTCTCCTGAACGGCGTTCCCGTTCGGGTCGCGTTCGATCCTGCGAAGGCAAAGGAGGCGGCCAGCCCCGCCGGTTTGATCGTAGAGGCCGGGCAGGCCTGGAAGCTCACGCCGTGGCGGGTCGAAGGGGCGGGTGGACAGGGTGCGGGCGACGGCGCGATCCTGTCGCCGATGCCGGGCCGGATCATCGCGGTCGCGGTCGCGGCGGGCGACAGCGTCACCAAGGGGCAGAAGCTCGTGACCGTCGAGGCGATGAAGATGGAGCACAGTCTGGTCGCGCCGTTCGACGGCACGGTTGCGGAACTCAACGCGCGCGAGGGCGGGCAGGTGAGCGAGGGCGCGCTGCTCGTGAAGGTCGCCGCGAGCGAGGGCTGAGGCGGAACCCTCTGCGTTCCGCCGGTTTGTGGCGGTGCCTGCCGATCGGCTGCGCTGGCAGAGGAGCCGTCCGAGGTGTCTGTATCGGGTTCCAGTTCCGCGACGGTTCAAGGGTTTTCGTCCCTCGACGCTGGGGAGTCGCCGCTCCTGTGCGTCGGCACCTATGCCGCGAGTGGCGGCAGGGGTTTGCTCCCCCTCATCCGCGATCCGGAGTGGCGTGTCGGCGGGCCGGTGGCGGCGGCGGAGAACAGTTCCTTTGGGGCCTTCGACGCGGGGCGGGACCTCGCCTTCTTCGTCGACGAGCGAAACGAGGGGCGCGTCCGCATCTTCCGCCGGGCGGAGCCGGTCTGGATGGAGGTCGCGGCTCAGCCGACCCTTGGCGAGGCACCCTGCTATCTCGCGCTCAGTCCGGCGCGAACGCGTCTGGCGGTGGCCAATTATGGCAGCGGCTCGCTCGCGGTGTTCACGCTCGATCCCGCGACAGGCCTGCCCACGGGTGAGCCGCGCTTGTGGCAAGGCACTGGTCAGGGACCCGATGCGGAGCGGCAGGAGGGGCCGCACGTGCATTGCGCGGTGTTCGATGGAGAGGATCGGCTGTATGCGGTCGATCTCGGCACCGACCGGATCTTCTGCTTCGGCTCAGAGGGCGAGGAGCCTTCCGTTGCGTTCCAGACGCGGCCGGGTGCCGGGCCGCGCCACCTCGTCTTCCATCCCGGCTTGCCGGTCGCTTATCTGGTCAGCGAACTGGCGAGCACGATCACCGTGCTGGACAGGGACGGGCCGCGCTTCGCCGTCCGTTCGGTCCACCGCATCCAGCCGGAGGACTTTCACGGCGACAATCTTGGCGGGCATCTCAGCCTCGATGCCGCGGGCACCCGCCTCTATGTCAGCAATCGGGGGCATGACAGCATCGCGGTGCTCGCGATCGAGGAGGATGGTGACCTTCGGCTGCTCCAGCACGCGCCGACGCATGGCGCGTCCCCACGGAGCTTCGTTCTCTTGGAGGCGGAGCGGCTGTTCGTCGTCGCCAATGAGGAGGCGCAGAACGTCGCGGTGATCGCGCTGACCGACGACGGTCGGCTCGGAGAGGTTCAGGCCGTCATACCGGTGCCCGGCGCGGCCTTTCCCTTCGTGGTCGCGCGCTGATCGAGTTCAGGCGGGCTTCACGCCTTTTTCTTCCATCAGTTCCGCCAGCTCGCCGGCCTCGTACATCTCCATCATGATGTCCGATCCGCCGACGAACTCGCCCTTCACATAGAGCTGCGGGATGGTGGGCCAGTCGGAATAGGTCTTGATCCCCTGGCGCACGCCTTGGTCCTGCAGCACGTCCACCGAGGCATACTCGACGCCGAGATGCTCCAGGATCGCCACTGCGCGGCTGGAGAAGCCGCATTGCGGGAACAGGGGCGTGCCCTTCATGAAGAGCACGACGTCGTTCGACTTCACCGCCGTGTCGATGCGGGCAATCGCCCCGTCGTTCGCAGTCACGTCGCTCATCTTCAGGCTCCTTGTTCGGGGACGGCGGTGGTCAGTTGCAGCGCATGAAGCACGCCGCCCATCCGTCCGCCGAGTGTCTCGTAGACCTTCTGGTGCTGGCGGACGCGGGGCAGCCCACGAAAGCTCTCGCTCACCACCCGCGCCGCATAATGATCGCCGTCGCCGGCGAGATCGGTGATCTCGACCCGCGCATCGGGGATACCCGCGCGGATCATATCCTCGATCTCATCGGCGCGCATCGGCATGGCGTTACTTGACTTCCAGAAGCTGGCGCCGCGCCTCGACCGTGCAGTCGGCGAGTTGCGCGCGCACCTTCGCCTCGTCGATCTCGACATTGGCGGCGAGGAGATCGGACAGGAGCTTGCGGATCACGTCGTCGTCGCCCGATTCCTCGAAATCGGCCTGCACGACCGCCTTGTAATAGGCGTCAGTCTCTTCAGCGGTGAGGCCCATCAGGCCCGCGGCCCATTGCCCGGCCAGCCGGTTGCGACGCGCGACGATGCGGAACTGCATTTCCTCGTCATGGGCGAACTTGGTCTCGAAAGCCCGCTCCCGATCGTCGAACGTCGTCATCACCACCCCTTCGGTTGATCGTCTCACGCCGGAGATAGGGCGAGGCGGCCCGCACCGCAATGCGCGGTCAGGCGGTGGCCTCGGCAAGCCAAGGACGCTCGTCCGCCATCCGCCCCTCGAACCGCGCGATCGCGCCGTCCATGGCGAGCGTCAGCCCGATCTCGTCCTGCCCGTTCAGCAGGCAATCGCGGCGGAACGGGTCCATCGCAAAGGTGAAGCGATCCTGGAACGGCGTGGTCACCGTGCAGGTCTCCAGATCGATGGTGATTGGATCGGTCTTCGCGACCTCCAGCAGGCGATCGACCTGATCCTGCGGCAGGACGACGGTCAGGATGCCGTTCTTGAAGGCGTTGCCCGAGAAGATGTCCGAGAAGCTGGGCGCGATGACCGCCGTCACGCCCATGTCGGCCAGCGCCCAGGCGGCATGCTCGCGACTGGACCCGCAGCCGAAATTGTCGCCGGCGATGATGACGGGCGCGCCGGCATAAGCCGGATCGTCGAACACGTTGCCTGCCTCGGCGCGGATCGTCTCGAACGCGCCCTTGCCGAGGCCGGCGCGGGTGATCGTCTTCAGATAATGCGCCGGGATGATGACGTCGGTGTCGACGTTTTTCAGGCCCAGCGGATAGGCGCGGCCTTCGACGGTGTGGATGGGGTTCATCATGCAGGCTCCAGAAGTTCGACGCCGACCGAACGCGCGGCGTGAGCAAGCTCCTTGTCGAGCGTGGCCAATGCGAGTCCGCGCCGTTCGGCAAGTTCCAGATACAGGGCGTCGTAGATCGTCAGGCGATGGGCGCGGGCCAGGGGTACAACCCGCGCAAAGACGTCCTCGCCTATAGGACTGTCGGTTTCCACCGACATCAGCCCGACCAGCGCGTCGAGCTTCGCGATATCCGCGACACGCGCCCGCTGCCCGCGCTCACCCATCAGCGCGCCATTGGCGATTTCAAGCCACCAGTGCGCCGGCACCACCACACCGTCCTCAACGGCGCGGCCCAGCAAGGTCTCCTCGGCGCGTTCGTCATCGAAGTACCATGCAAGGGTAAGCGAAGCATCAATTACGAAGCCGGTCATCGGCGACCTTCGTTGATCCAACCCTTGATCGAATCGCCGGGTTGAAGGCGTGGCCCGCTCTCGGCGCGCCACTTTTTCCACGCGTCCAACGCTCGCCGCTTGTCTTCCGCCGTCTTCGGAGCCTCACGCGCGGCGACAAGCCTCGCCACTGCCTTGCCGTGCCGCCGGATGACGATCTCCTCTCCGGCCTCGGCGCGGTCAAGCAGTTCGGAAAAGCGAGCCTTGGCATCGGCGACCGCGAATTCTGTCGTGCGCGCATCCATCAAATATGACCCTTTAATTAGATGTTCTGGTCATATCATGCAGCAGCAGGGCTCATCAACTCGCGAACGTCGGTGAGCCTGCCGGTCACCGCCGCTGCCGCCGCCATCGCCGGAGAGACAAGGTGGGTGCGGGCGCCGGGGCCCTGGCGGCCGACGAAGTTGCGGTTGGAGGTGGAGGCGCAGCGTTCGCCCGGCGGCACCTTGTCCGGGTTCATGGCGAGGCAGGCGGAGCAGCCCGGTTCCCGCCATTCGAAGCCGGCGTCGAGGAAGATGCGGTCAAGGCCCTCGGCCTCCGCCTGCCGCTTCACCAGGCCGGAGCCGGGGACGATCAGCGCCTGCTTCACATTTGGCGCGACCCTGCGACCGCGCGCGATAGCGGCGGCGGCGCGGAGGTCCTCGATACGGCTGTTGGTGCAGCTGCCGATGAAGACGTTCTCGACCGGCACGTCGGCCATCCGGGTGCCGGGTGTCAGGCCCATATAGTCGAGCGACTTTTTTGCTGCGACCTGCTTCGACGGATCGGCGAAGCTGGCCGGATCGGGCACGGTGCCGGTGATCGGCACGACGTCCTCCGGGCTGGTGCCCCAGGTGAGGCAGGGCGCGATCTCCGCCGCGTCGATTACCACGGTCTTGTCGTAGGTCGCGCCAGGATCGGTTGCGAGGCTGCGCCAGCAGGCGACCGCCTTGTCCCATTCCGCCCCCGCCGGCGCCATCGGGCGGTCCTTCAGATAGGCGAAGGTGATGTCGTCGGGTGCGACGAGGCCCGCGCGCGCGCCGCCCTCGATCGACATGTTGCAGACGGTCAGCCGCCCCTCGACCGACATCTCGCGGAAGACGTTGCCGGTATATTCGATGACATAGCCGGTGCCGCCCGCCGCGCCGATCCGGCCGATGATGTGGAGGATCACGTCCTTCGGCGTCACGCCCGCGCCGAGCGTCCCGTCGACCCGCACCTCCATCGTCTTCGACGGCGAGAGCAACAGGGTCTGGGTGGCGAGCACATGCTCCACCTCCGACGTGCCGATGCCGAAGGCGAGCGCGCCCATGCCGCCATGCGCGGAGGTGTGGCTGTCGCCGCAGACGATGGTCGTGCCGGGCAGCGAAAAGCCCTGTTCGGGGCCGACGACATGGACGATGCCCTGCTCGGGTGCGACCGCATCGATATAGTGGATGCCGAACTCCGGCGCGTTCCGCTCGAGTGCGGCGAGCTGCTGCGCGGATTCGGCGTCGGCAATGGGCAGGCGCTGGCCCGCCGCGTCCACGCGCGGGGTGGTCGGCAGGTTGTGGTCAGGCACCGCGAGCGTGAGGTCCGGCCGCCGCACCTTTCGCCCCGCGACGCGAAGCCCTTCGAAGGCCTGCGGACTCGTTACTTCATGAACGAGGTGGCGATCGATATAGATCAGGCAGGTTCCATCCGGGCGACGCTCGACGACATGCGCGTCCCAAATCTTTTCGTACAAGGTGCGGGGCTTTGTAGACATAAGGCGTTGCCCATACGCGCGTGCACGTGTGCATGGAAGGCGGGTGGTTCTGTGGCTGGGGCAAGTGGGGCTTTAATCCTCCCCCAGAGGGGGAGGGGGCCGCCGCCGCTAGGCGGTGGTGGAGGGGTAGCGCTCCGCAAGAGACCGGATCGTGTGCGGCACTTACCCCTCCACCAGCCTGCGGCTGGTCCCCCTCCCCTTCCAGGGGAGGATCAGTTTCTCGCGCACTTGACGACTACGCCTGTAGTCAGATACGACTACACCCGTAATCGAGGAGTGAGTCGTGGAGCGGATCAGCGAAGCCGAGCAGGTGGTAATGGAGGTCCTCTGGGCCTCCGCCGATCCGCTCACCGCCGCCGAGATCGTCGAGCGGCTGGAGGGGGGCAAGGACTGGAGCGACCGCACGGTCAAGACCATGCTCTCGCGCCTGCTCGCCAAGGGCGTGCTCGCCCATCAGGAAGATGGGCGGCGGTATCTCTACAGCCCGGTCGTGCCGCGCGAGGCCTTCGTCGCACGCGAGTCGACGCGGCTGGTGGATCGCCTCTTCGGTGGACGCGCGGCGCCGCTGGTCGCCCATCTCGCCGGGCAGGATCGCCTATCTGACGCGGATATCGATGAGCTTGAGGCCCTTCTGAAGGAGCTGAAGAAATGAGTTCCTGGATCGTGGAAACCCTGGTCGCGACCACCATGCTGATGGCGGTGGTGATGATCCTGCGGCAGCCGGTCGCCGCCAAGTTCGGCGGCAAATACGCCTATCTGCTCTGGGCGCTGCCCGCGCTCCGCATGGTCCTGCCGCCGCTGCCCGAAGGCTGGGGCTGGCAGGCGCTCTATGTGCCGGTTGCGACTGTCGCTTCTGCGGACGAGGGGCATAGCGCCCAGGTCACCCTGGCGCTGATGGACCCGGTGGAGGCGCAGGCCCATGCCGTCGAGATCGCCGCCCGCGCGCCGATCGCCGACACCTCCTCCGCCTGGGCGACCATCGCGGCGCAGGACTGGCCGACGATCCTGCTGACCGTCTGGCTGGCGGGGGCGGCGCTTTGGTTCGCCTGGCAGATGCTGAACTATGCGGCGTTCATCCGCCGCGCGATGGAGGGCGCGAAGCTCCTGTCGCGCGAATGCGGCATCGACGTGCTCGTCACACCTGGCGTCGAGGGGCCGATGGCGGCCGGCTTCATTCGCCGCCGCATCTTCCTGCCCGCCGACTTCCTGTCACGGTACAGCAGCGAGGAGCGGCGTCTGGCCGTCCTGCACGAGGCGGCGCACCATGACCGCTGGGACATCTTCGCCAATCTCGGCGCGCTGGCGGTCCTCTCGATGCACTGGTTCAACCCGATCGCGCATCGCGCCTATCGCGCCTTCCGCGTCGATCAGGAACTCGCCTGCGACGCGACGGTGCTGAAAGGCGCGACGCCCGACAGCCGCTACATCTACGGGTCGGCCGTGGTGAAGGCCGCGTGCAAGCGCGCCCCCGCCGCCGCCTGCGCCCTCAACCACAAGGACCAGCTGAAGCGTCGGCTGAAAATGATGGGCAAGGGCGAGACGCGCGGTGGCCTGGCAATGGCCGGCAAGCTCGGTGTCGCCGCTCTGGTCGGCCTCGGCCTCGGCGTCACCGCCTCCGTCGGCATTGCCACCGAGAATGCAGAGGCGACCACGGCCAAGTTCCGCATGACGGAGATGTCGCCGGTCGATCGCACGGCGGCGAGCATGATCGCGCCGCGGGTCACTGGCGATGGTGGTCGTGTCTCCCCCGCACGTCACCGCGTCGAGAAGACGTGGGTTGAGTCGGTGCCTCCTGTCGAGCCGGTCGGTCCGATCGCATCGATCGCCCCGGTTGCGCCCTCGGCTCCCTTGCCGCCCACGGGCGTTCCGCATGCGCCGTTCCCACCCGTTGCGCCGGTCGCGCCCGACGTACCCAGCCGCGCGGAGATCGACGCCGCCGTGGACAGCGCCTTGCATGTCGCCTCCGCCAGCGCCCGATCGGCCGAGCGTCACGCCATGCTCGCCGCGCGTCAGGCGGAGATCGCCGGCCGCCAGGCCGATCGTGACGCGGCGGCGGCGGATCGCGCGGCGGCGGTCGCCGATCGCCATGCCGAGCGTGCCAGCCACAGCGCGCAGGCGATGATCGAACGCCAGCGCGCCAGCATGGCCCGCGCCTGCGCCGAGAAGGGCAAGCCGGTCGCCGCCACGTCTGACTGGTCCACGCTCGCGCTCTGTGGCTCCTCCAAGGAGATGGCCGCAGCCTCCCTGCGCCATGCGCGCGACAATCTCGACCGCGAGATCGCCCGGCTCGAAGCGGGGAACTGAGGGCGAGGGGGCGCGGTTGTGATGCGGGCATAGTTTCGAGACCCGGCGGAGCCTTGCTCCTCCGCCGTGCGTTTCGGTGGCTCAATCATCGATCGGATTTCTTATGCTCGCTTCGTTCCTGATGGGCCTGGTCGGAGGGCAGCGGGCGCTGACACCGCTTGCGACGGTGGCGGTTGCGGCCGCGCGGGGCGAGCTTCCCAAGGATAATGGCGCGTCGAAGCTGCTCGGCCATCCGGCGGTGGCTGCCGGCACGCTGGCGCTGGCGGCGGCGGAATGGGCGGGGGACAAGCAAAAGACCGCGCCCGACCGGATCGTGCCGATCGGGCTCGCCGCGCGCTTCGTCACCTCGGCGATCGCGGGGGCGGCTCTGGCGTCGCGGGAGAAGCGCTGGCTGGGCGCGGCGGTCGGCGGGGTGACGGCGGTGGTGGCGTCCTATCCCGGCTGGCGGGCACGAATGGCGACGATGCCGCGCTATGGCCAGACGGCGACCGGCTTCGTCGAGGATGCGGCGGTGCTGGCGAGTGCAGCGGCGATCGCGCGCGGGTTCGGGCGGCCGGCCAAGGCCTAGCTTGCGGCGGCGATTGCCGCTGCATATGGCGGGCGGCGCTGATTGGCCTTCCAGGGAGTAGCGCGCGTGAAAGTCTTCGTCTTCGAAGGAGTGCCGACCGGCAACCCGGACGACATGAGCATCGTCGGGGAATATGACCTCGACGTGGTGCCGCGCGTCGGCGAGGGCTTCCTGGTGCGCGACGGCGCGGATGAGGCGGTGACCATCCTGCCGGTCGTGGCGGTGAACCATTTCGTGACGCGATCGGGCGATCACGGTGCCTTCATCCATGTCGAGGCGGGGCCGGTGTTCAACGTGCCATCCGAGTTCGCGGCGTTCTTCTCGTCATGACGGGCGGGCCGTCCCGCTGAACCGGCCGGGCGACCCGCGCGGGACGCTGACGTTTCGGCACCGCCTGCCGGTGCGGATCTGGCATTGGGTGAATGCGGTCACCGTGCTCGTCATGCTGATGAGCGGGCTGTCGATCTTCAACGCGCATCCGCGGCTGTATTGGGGCGAGTACGGTGCCAATCAGGATCGCGCCTGGTTGGAGATCGGCGGGATCGGCGATCGCGGGCTGATGCGCGTGGGACCGGTGGTGATCCCGACGACGGGTGTGCTGGGGCGATGGACGGATGCCGAGGGGCGGCCGGCGCGGCGGGCATTTCCATACTGGGCGACGCTGCCGGCGCATTACAGCCTGGCCGAGGGGCGGCGCTGGCATCTCGCCTTCGCCTGGGTGCTGGGGATCGGGACGGTGCTTTATGCGGTGTGGAGCCTGGTCGCGCGGCACCTGACCCGCGACCTGATGCCGAGGCGCGCGGAACTTACCCCCAAGGCGATCTGGCACGATTTGCGGGACCACCTGCGGCTGCGGCTGCCCAAGGGGGACGCGGCGCTGCGGTACAATCTGCTGCAGAAGCTGGCGTATCTGATGGTGCTGCTGATCCTGCTGCCGCTGCTGATCGCGACGGGGCTGACAATGTCGCCGGCGCTGAACGCGGCCTGGCCCTGGCTGCTCGAGCTGTTCGGCGGGCGGCAGTCGGCGCGGTCGATCCACTTCATCTGTGCGGCCGGGATGACGGGGTTCGTCGTCGTCCACCTCGTCATGGTGGTGCTCGCCGGGCCGGTTAACGAATTGCGGTCGATGATCACCGGCTGGATCAGGGTGCGGCGGTGATTACGCGGCGCGGCCTGATCGGGGCGCTTGCGGCGGGCGGGGGCGGCGTGCTGCTCTCCGGCTGCGAGCGGATCGGGGCGACGCGGCCGGCGCAGGCGATGCTGACGGGCGAGGAGGGGCTGACCTATCGTGCGCAGCGGCTGGTGATGGATCGCGGAGCGCTCGCGCCGGAGTTCGGAGCGGGGGAGATGTCGCCCGTGTTTCGCACCAACGGCAATGTCATGCCGCGATCGCCTGAGTATCAGCGCCATCTGGCGAGCGGGTTCCGCGACTGGCGGATGACGGTGGGCGGGCTGGTCGAGCGGCCCTTGTCGCTGTCGCTCTACGACCTGCAGAACCTGCCCCGGCGGACGCAGATCACGCGGCATGACTGTGTCGAGGGATGGAGCGCGATCGGGCAATGGTCGGGGCCGCAGCTCTGGCCGATCCTGCGCTTCGCGGGGCTGAAGCGGGCGGCGCGCTATGTCGTGTTTCGGTGTGCCGACGATTTTGGGGGCGTGCCCTATTACGAGAGCATCGACCTGATCGACGCGGCGCACCCGCAGACGATCCTGGCGGTGGCGATGAACGGGCGTCCCTTTGCCGGTCGGACATGGCGCGCCGGTCCGGCTGCGCGTGGAGCGGCAGCTGGGGTACAAGCAGGCGAAGTTCGTGATGGCCGTGGAGGCGGTGGACGACCTTGCCCGCGTGCAGGGCGGCAAGGGTGGGTTCTGGGAGGATACCACGGGGTATGAGTGGTATGCGGGGATCTGACCGGTCGATCTAGCCACCCGCTCGCCCTGAGTCCCTCGACTGCCTGCCAAGGCAGGCGCTCGGGATAAACTTTACACCTCCGGTGTAAAGATCGAAGGGCGGGTTCGAGGGGCGCTTGTGACCCGTGCTTCGACTTCGCTCAGCACGAACGGGGAGTTGTGATGAAGGCGTTCTTTTCGGTTCTGGTATTCGCCCTCGCCGCACCGGCGGCGGCGCAGTCTCCGGTCGAGGCGCTGTTCGATACGGTGAAGGCGAGCCCGCCGCGGCTGCGCGTGTTCCTGCAGGCGATGCCCAAAGGGGCGGACCTGCACAACCACCTCTGGGGCGCGCCCTATGCCGAGGAGTTCATCGCATGGGGTGCGACGGACGGGCTGTGCCTGAGGGGGGCGGACCTGACCTTCGTGCCCGCGCCTTGCGGTGAGGGGGCGGTGCCGCTGGCGGGGCTCTCGGATCGCGATCCCGCATTGTACCGCCGGACGATCGATTCGCTTTCGACGCGGGCTTTTGCGCGTGGCGTCGGGCGGAACGAGCGGACGGGGCATACCCAGTTCTTCGACAGCTTCGACAAGTTCGCGGGCGCGGCGATCCCCTCGATCGGACGCATGGTCGCCTCGGCACGGGACAAGGCAGCGGGCGATAACGTCCAGTATCTGGAGCTGATGTCAAACCCGGAAGCGGTTCACCTGACGGCGATGAAGGCGGCCGGGACGGCGTGGGATGGCGACTTCGACGCGGCGTACCGGCGGGTCGGGCCGCTGCTGCCCGATGCGGTGAAGGCGGCGGTGAAGGAGACGGATGCCGCAGAGGCCGAGGCGGCGAAGATCAACGAGTGCCTGACGCAGAAGCCCGCGCGCGGTGCCTGTGCAGTCACCGTCCGCTATCTGCCGTTCGCGCTGCGGTCACAGGCACCCGCCTATGTCTTCGGGCAGATGGCGGTGGCTTTCGCGCTGGCCGAGGCGGATTGGCGCTATGTGGGGGTCAACATCGTCGCCCCGGAGGATGGGCCGGTCTCAACCCGCGACTACGACCTGCACATGGCGATGTTCGCCTATTTCCATAAGCGGTTTCCGAAGGTGCCGCTGGCGCTGCACGCTGGGGAGGTCACGCTGGGGCTGGTGCCGCCGGCGGAGTTGCGCGGGCGCATTCGCAAGGCGGTGGAGGTCGCGGGGGCAAGCCGGATCGGGCATGGCGTCGACATCGCCTTCGAGAGCGACAGCGCCGGGCTGCTGAAGGAGATGGCGGCGAAGGGCGTGGCGGTCGAGATCAACCTGACCAGCAACGACACCATCCTGGGCGTCAAGGGGCGGGATCATCCGCTCGCCCTCTACCGCGCGGCGGGGGTGCCGGTGGTGCTTTCAACCGACGACGAGGGCGTGTCGCGATCCGACATGACCAACGAGTACCTGCGCGCGGTGACGGAGCAGGGGCTCGGCTATGCCGAGCTGAAGGCGATCGCCAAGGCCGGGATCGAACACGCGTTCCTGCCACCGAAGGAGAAGGGGGAGCAGGCGGCGAAGCTCGATGCGGCGTTCGACCGGTTCGAGGCGGAGGTGGTGGAAAAAAGTTCTAGTCAGGTGCCCCGTTCGTCCTGAGCGAAGTCGAAGCACCGGCACAAAGCGATGTCTCCGCGACTCGTGCTTCGACTTCGGGGCAATCGAAGATCACGCGAGGCGCTGGGGCACCTCGTTTGCCTCCTCGACCAGTTCGTCATGGGTCGAGACGGCTTCCCAGGGGAAGACGAACCAGCGCTTGTCGGTGGTGCGGTTGATGGTGCGGGACCAGTAGTCGACGGTGGTCCGGCTGCTGAGATTGTTCAGGAGGACGGCGAACTTCACATGTTCGGCGACGCAGCCGTATTTCACCATGCTGTCGCGCAGGTAGACGATGGTCGAACCGCTGTCGTTGATGTCGTCGATGAACAGGATGTGCTTGCCGTCGCAGGTCTGCCTGGCGAGCTTCATCAGTAACTCGTCGGAGAAGTCGTAGACCTTGGAGGAATGGTCCACCGACAGCATCGGGATGTTGGTGCGGTGCGAGAGGTATGCGCCGGGGACGAGGCCGCCACGCCCGATGCCGACGACGAAATCGGGCTTCCACGGCTCCCGCTTCATCGCGTCGGCGACGGCGAGGACATCGGCGAGGAAGGTTTCGTTGTCGATATAGGCGAATTCGGGGGTGCTCACGTCACTTCGCTCCGGGGATGGTGTCGGCGTATTTCGCCCAGTTGCCGGTGATCTCGTCCACCACCGGGCGGCCGATGCGATAGGCGGCATCGACCGAGGATTCGAGTCCGGAAAGCTCCGCATTCTCATTGTGGAGGCTGTCGGCCGCGGACTGGCCGGGGGCCTGGGTCGCGTAGTTGCTGCCGGTGCGGAGGACGAGCAGGCGGTTGGGATCGGCCTTGCCCGATTTCGCGAGGACCGAGAGCGCGCGGTGGACCCCGGTGTCCTCCATCGCGGTCATCACGAAGCGGCCGGTGCCGCCGGTCCAGTATTTCGTCCACTCCTCGGTGAAGCTGTTGAGCAGCTTGCCGTGCCAGAAGGTCTGGCCACTGGCTTCCTCACCGGTCGTCACCTTCGGCTGTTCGAGCGCCTTGGGGTAGCCGATGAAGCGGGCGCGCATCTTCTGAAGGGTGGGGGTGTCGGGGATCGGCACGTCCTTGGTGAGGCTGTAGGCCCAATCGCGGAGCGGCTTGTTCAGGGGGAAGAGGTTGTAGCTCATGTCGGTGGGGACGGGCAGTTGATAGGGCTTGGCGCGTTCCCAGGGCACGCGGCCGGTGGGCCAATCGGCGGGGATCTCGCGGGCGTCAATCTCGAAGCCGAGATCGGTGTCGATGATGTCGCCGATCCACGCGGCCGAGCCGATCGAGGCCTCGTTGGGGTTCACGCCGGCGATCGCGGCGACCAGCCAGTAAGCTTTGCTGAGATCGAAGCGGGGATCGAGGCCGAGCAGCATGGTCGAGGTGGCGGCGCGGTTGGTGCCCATGCCGGTTGAGAGGACGAGGAGGCCGCGCTTCGCATCATAGCGGAGCGGGCGTTCGCCGCCTGGGAAGGGCAGGGTGGTGGGGATCTGTTCGGCCCAGTGCTGGAACTCGCCGGCCTTGTCGCCGGTGTCGGCGCCGATCTCGAACGCGGTGACGACGACCATGCGGATGAGGATGGGTCGCTCCGCCGCCTGCACGATGGCGGGTGTGGCGAGGAGGGCGAGAGGGAGAAGGAAGCGGTTCATCATGTCTCCTGCGCCCGTTCGGGCTGAGCTTGTCGAGGCCCCTGCGCTGGCACTTCGACAAGCTCAGTGCGAACGGGGTTCGGTGTGTTATCCCGCCGCCAGATACAGGAAGCGGAGGACGAAGAGCAGGGCGAGCGCGAGGAGCATCCAGTCGCGCCGGGTGATCGTCCCGCGCACGATCTTCAGCGCGGCATAACCGGTGATACCGAAGGCGAGGCCGTTGGCGATCGAGAAGGTGAGCGGGATCATGATGAGCGTCAGGAAGGCGGGGACGGCGTCGAGCGGGTCGTCCCAGACGATCTCGGCAAGCGGGGCCATCATCAGGCCGCCGACGAGGATCAGCGCGGGGGCCGTCGCCCAGACTGGCACGAGCTGCGCATAGGGGGCGACGAACATGACCGCGAGGAAGAGGACGCCGGTGGTCACCGCCGTCAGCCCGGTGCGGCCGCCCGCCTGCACGCCGGCGGCGCTTTCGACATAGGAGGTGACGGTGCTGGTGCCCGCCATCGAGCCGACCACGGTCGCGGCGGCGTCGGTGAAGAGGATGCGGTTGAGGCGGGGGATCTGCCCGTCCGGCCCGATCAGGCCGGCGCGCTTGGTGACGGCGACGAGGGTGCCGATATTGTCGAAGAGATCGACGAACAGGAAGACGAAGAGGATTTCGAGCACGCCGAGGCCGTGGCTGCCGCCGAGGCCAAAGACGCCGGCGAGGTCGAGCTTGAACGCGGTGTCGCGGATCGCGCCGAGGTCATAGGGCTGCGGCGTCATGGTGACCGCGCCGACCACCGCGCCGATCAGGGTGATGGCGATGATGCCGATCAGCACCGCGCCCCGCACCTTCCAGATCGAGAGACCGCCGATGAGGAGAAGGCCCAGCAGGGCGAGGGCGGCGCCGGGCTGACGCAGGTCGCCGAGCGACACGAAGGTGGCCGGGTTCGAGACGACGATGCCGGCGTTCTTCAGGCCGATGAAGCCGATGAAGAGGCCGATGCCGCCGGCCGTCGCCGCGAACAGCTTGGGCGGGATCGCGGCGAGGATCATCTGGCGCACGCCGACGGCGGTCAGCGCCAGGAAGACAAGGCCGGAGATGAGGACGCAGCCGAGCGCCACCGGCCAGGGAACGTGCATCTGCTGCACGACGGTGAAGCTGAAATAGGCGTTGAGGCCCATGCCGGGGGCGAGCGCCAGCGGCACATTGGCGGTGAAGCCCATCAGGATCGAGGCGAAGGCGGCGGCAAGGCAGGTCGCGACCGCGACGCCCGCCACCGGCATCCCCGCCATGCCGAGGATCGCCGGGTTGACGAGGACGATATACGCCATCGTCAGGAAGGTGGTGGCCCCGGCGAGGATTTCCGTCCGCACGTCGGTGCCGCGCGCGGCGAGATCGAAGCGGCGTTCGAGGAAGCTCATGCGGACCTTCTACACATAAAATCCTCCCCACGAAGTGGGGAGGGGGACCGCCGAAGGCGGTGGAGGGGCGGCCGCGAAGACGGCGGTTGCACCGCCGCCCCTCCACCATCCTTCGGATGGTCCCCCTCCCCATCTGTGATGGGGAGGATTGGTCAGAACCCCTTGCGGACCGAGACGCCGAGGATGCGGGGTTCGTTGATCATGCCGGTCAGGTTGTTGAAGTCGATCGCCGAGACGATGCGGATCTGGTTGGTGATGTTGCGGGCAAAGGCCGCGATCTCCAGATCGTCCGCCGTCTTGTAGCCGACCTTCAGGCCACCCTCTAGCGAGGCGCGGCCGCGGAACTCCTTCGCCGTGTAGAGGAAGTAGTTGATCCGGCTGCGATAGGCCCAGTCGGTATAGGCGAACACCTCGCCCGAGCCGACCGGGATGGCGTAACGTGCCGTCGCATTGGCGATCCAGCGCGGCGCCTGCGGCAGATCGTTGCCGTCGAGAATGGCGAGGCCGGCGGCGTTCAGCGGATCGGTGACGGTGCACTGGCCGGAGCCGCAGGGCGCGACGGCGAGGTTGTTGTCGCGGATCTCGGTGAAGTTGTAGCTGCCGCCTGCCGTCAGTTCGAGACCGTCGACCGGCTTGAACATGACATCGAGCTCGGCACCGTAGCCGATCGCCTTTTCGGCGTTGATCAGGCGGGCGGTGTTCACCGCGCCACCGACGGCGGTCAGCTGCAGATCCTTGGTCCGCCACCAATAGCCGTTGACCGAGAAGGAGAGGGTGCGGTCGGCGGACGCGCCCTTGAAGCCGGCCTCACCCGAGATCGTCGTCTGCTTCGAGGCGACGGTCGGCACGCCGCCGAAGTTCACGCGGTCCTGGATCGCCGGGCCGAGATAGCCGGTGGCGAAGCGGGCGTAGACGTTGACCTGATCGTTCAGCGCATAGGTGGCGCTGGCATCCCAGGAGACGTTGTCGTCGCTGGCGCGGGTGGTAACGGGCAGGGTGACGCCCGGCGCGATGCCCATGCCGCCGACGAAATCGCGGCGCTTGTCATGGCTGTAGCGCACGCCGGCGCGCAGCGTCAGCGCGTCCACCGTGTAGGTGCCGGAGGCGAAGATGCCGTAATTCTCATTGATGTTGCGGTGGACGACGTTGCCGTCGATCGCGCCGGCCGTGGTGTAGCTCAGCTCGTTATAGAAGAGCTTCTGACGGAAGTAGTAGCCGCCGCCCTGAAACTGGAGGCCGCCCATGTCCTCGGTCGCGAAGCGAAGTTCCTGGCTGAATTCGCGCGGCTTGGTGATGCCGCCGGTGTTCGACGGGAAGAGCGCCACGTTGAGGCCGAGCGGGGGGAAGGCGTAGATGTTGCCGCCGTCGATATCGCCGGTGGAATCGACCTTCGCGCGTTCATAGGCGGTGATCGAGTAGAGCGTGCCGACGCCGTCGAACGTGTAGTCGAGGTGGAGGTTGGTGCCCCACTGCTTCAGGTCCTGGCTGGTGAAGCCGTCGACCGCGACGTGATCCTTGTCGAAGCCGGGGGCGAAGTGGTTGCTGCCCTGGGCGATCGCGCCGGCGCGGAAGATGCGCGGGGTGCCGTTCAGGTCGCGGCCGTGTATGTTCCAGAGCGCGTTGAAATCGCCCGAGGTATAGGCGAGCTGGAAGCGGCCGGCGAGGTCGCGATAGCCCTCGAACTCGTCATCGGCATTGCCGGCGGTGGCGTCGTTCTCCACCCAGTCGTCGCGGCGCTGGAGCAGGCCGGAGATGCGGAAGGACAGGCCTTCACCGATCGGGCCGCCGACCGCCGCCTCGGCATTGACGGTGTTGTAGGTGCCCCAGCTGACGCTGCCATAGCCGCCGAAGCTGTCGGAGGGCTTGGCGCTGTCGATCTTGACGACGCCGGCGGGCGTGTTGCGGCCGAAGAGGGTGCCCTGCGGCCCGCGCAGAACCTGGACATTAGCGAGGTCGAAGACGGGAAACGACTTCAGCATCGGGCTTTCCAGCGCGACGTCGTCATAGACGACCGACACCGGCTGCGCCGCGTTGGGATCGAAATCCGTGTTGCCGAGGCCGCGGATGTAGAAGCGCGGGAAGGTGCGGCCGAAGGAGGATTCGATCAGCAGGCTGGGCGTGCGCGCGGAAAGGACGCGGATGTCGAGGCCCGAGGAGTTGATGACGTCCAGCTTCTCACCGGCGAGGACGGTGACGGCGACCGGCACGTCCTTGGCCAGTTCCTCACGGCGGGTGGCGGTGACGATGATGTCGCCGTCCTCGATCGCCGCCTCGGGCGCATCGGCCGCAATCGCGAGGGAGGGGATCGCGGCCATGAGCGCGATGCCGGACAGCAGGATGGCGCGTGGCGCGCCGCGACGAGAAACCATGGTGACCCCCTTTTTATCTGGTCGCCCTGGCATCCTCCGGATTCGGGATCTTCTGTCCGTTGGGGCGGCGATACCATGCACGCCGCCGTCATCAAGCTGTCACCGACGGGACATCTTCGACAGGTGGCGCTTTCGTGGCTATCGTGGCGAAAAGGCAACGGAGAGACGCGCGCGTGACGACCTATCCAGTACCGCAGGAATGGGCGGGCAAGGCCCTGATCGATGCGGACCAGTACCGCGCGATGTATGCCAAGGCGGCGGCCGAACCGGAGGCGTTCTGGCGCGAGGAGGCGAAGCGGATCGACTGGATCGTGCCGTTTTCGACCGTGAAGGACACGTCGTTCGATGAGGCGGATTTCCGCATCCGCTGGTTCGCGGACGGCAAGCTGAACGTATCGGCCAATTGCCTGGACCGGCATCTGGCGGAGCGCGGCGATCAGGTCGCGATCCTATGGGAGGGCGACGATCCCGCCGAGAGCCGGAGGATCACCTACGCGCAGTTGCATGAGGAGGTCTGCCGCTTCGCCAACGTGCTGAAGGCGCGGGGCGTCGAGAAGGGCGATCGGGTAACGATCTACCTGCCGATGATCCCCGAGGCGGCGGTGGCGATGCTCGCCTGCACGCGGATCGGCGCGATCCATTCGATCGTGTTCGGCGGCTTCTCGCCCGACGCCTTGACCGGCCGCATCCAAGATTGCGATTCCAAGCTGGTCGTTACCGCGAACGAGGGGCTGCGCGGCGGCAAGAAGGTGCCGCTGAAGGCCAATGTCGACGAGGCGCTGACCCACTGTACCAGCGTGACCGACGTCATCGTGGTGCGGCGGACGGAGAGCGACACCGCGATGCAGGCGGGCCGCGACCATTGGTATGCGGACGAGATCGCGGGCGCGTCGGCCGATTGTGCGCCCGAGGCGATGGGGGCGGAGGACCCGCTGTTCATCCTCTACACCAGCGGATCGACGGGGAAGCCGAAGGGGGTGCTGCATACGACCGGCGGCTATCTCGTCTGGGGATCGATGACGCACCAGTACGTCTTCGATGCGCGGCCCGGGGACATCTACTGGTGCGCGGCGGATGTGGGCTGGGTGACCGGCCACACCTACGTCGTCTACGCGCCGCTCGCCAACGGCGTGACGACGGTGATGTTCGAGGGGGTGCCGAACTGGCCGGACCACAGCCGGTTCTGGCAGGTGGTCGACAAGTACAACGTCTCGATCTTCTACGCGGCACCCACCGCGCTCCGCGCGCTGATGCGCGAGGGCGACGAGTGGGTGACGAAAACCGACCGGTCGTCCTTGCGGGTGCTGGGGTCGGTCGGCGAGCCGATCAATCCCGAGGCGTGGGAATGGTATCACCGCGTGGTGGGGGATCGCCGCTGCCCGATCGTGGATACCTGGTGGCAGACGGAGACGGGCGGCATCCTGATCTCGCCGCTGCCGGGGGCGACGGCGCTGAAGCCCGGTTCCGCCACCAACCCCCTGTTCGGGGTGAAGCCGGAGATCGTCGATGCCGAGGGCAAGGTGCTGGAGGGTGCGACGGAGGGCAACCTCGTCATCGCCGACAGCTGGCCGGGGCAGATGCGGACCGTCTGGGGCGATCACGACCGCTTCTTCCAGACCTATTTCAGTACCTACCCCGGCAAGTATTTCACGGGCGACGGCTGCCGGCGGGACGAGGACGGCTACTACTGGATCACCGGCCGGGTCGACGACGTCATCAACGTGTCAGGCCACCGCATGGGGACGGCCGAGGTGGAGAGCGCGCTGGTGCTCCACGCCAAGGTCGCCGAGGCGGCGGTGGTCGGCATGCCGCACGACATCAAGGGGCAGGGCATCTACGCCTATGTCACCCTGAACGCCGGCGAGGAGCCGAGTCCGGCGCTGCGCGACGAGCTGGTGAGATGGGTGCGGCGGGAGATCGGGCCGATCGCGACGCCCGACGCGCTGCAATTCGCGCCCGCGCTGCCGAAGACGCGGTCGGGCAAGATCATGCGCCGCATCCTCCGCAAGATCGCGGAGGGGGATGTGTCGAACCTGGGCGATACCTCGACTTTGGCCGACCCGGGTGTGGTGGACAGCCTGGTGCGGGACCGTGTGGCGCGCTAGCGGGTTTAACTCTACGCCGGGTGCTCAGACTCCTGCTTTCGCAGGAGCACTTCCGAGGGCGGTCAGACCATCCGGTTCAGGATAGGACGGATCGAGGTGAGGTCGTAGCCGGCTCCCTCCGCCTTGGCCTGGAGCGTGTCGAGATCGTCGCCCATGCTGGCGCGGGCGAGGGCCCAGAGGAGGGTCGAGCGGGTGCCGGAGCGGCAGAAGGCGAGGACCCGCCCGTCTGCGCTTTCGAGGGCGGAGCGCATGGCGTCCACCTGCGGCGCGCTGAAGCCGGCGTGGGTGACGGGGATGGCGACGTAGTCGAGGCCCGCCGCTTGCGCCGCCGCCTGGATCTCGGCGCTGCTGGGCTGGCCGGGCTGTTCGTCGTCAGGGCGGTTGTTGATGACCATCTTCACGCCCTGCGCCTTCGCCTCGGCGAGGTCGGCGGGCTGGATCTGGCCAGCGACCATGATGGTGTCGTCGAGGGTGCGGAACATGGGCGGTCTCCTTTGGTGCAAGATCTTAGACCCTGAGCGGTTGCCGCGTCGATCCTCCCCGGCACGGGGAGGTGGCAGCGCGAAGTGCTGACGGAGGGGGGCGCTCAACAGGCGGACGGTCGTTTGCGGACCGCCCCTCCACCGCCTGCGGCGGTCCCCCTCCCCGTGCCGGGGAGGATCGGTGCCTCAATCCCGCCCGTTCAGGACATCCAGGAAGGCTTGGCCGTATTCCTTCAGCTTGCGGGTGCCGACGCCGCTGATCTCGGCGAGGCCGCGCAGGTCGTAGGGGCGGGTGGCGGCCATTTCGCGCAGGGTGGCGTCGTGGAAGATGACATAGGGAGGCACGCCGAGTTCGTTCGCGATCTCGCGGCGGCGGGCGCGGAGTGCGTCGAAGAGCGGGTCGTCTGGGTAGTCCTTGCCCGTGCCGTCCTTGCGGCGGCGTTCGCGCTTGGGGGGTAGAACCAGCGCGACGGTCTCCTCGCCCTTCAGGATCGGTTTCGCGCCGGGACCGAAGGAGAGGCCGCCATAATCGTCGGCGCGGAGTGCGTCGCGGGCGAGGAGGGCGCGAGCGACAGGCTTGACCAGCCGCATCTCCTCCTCATCGGCGATGCCGAAGACCGAGAGCTTGTGGTGGCCGAAGCCGCGGATCTTGTCGTTGTCCTTGCCGGCCAGCACGTCGGCGAGATGGGTGACGCCGAAGCGCATCTCGGTGCGAAAGGCGGCGGAGAGGAACTTGCGGGCGATCTCGGTCGCGTCGACGGTCTTGGGCGGCGCGAGGCAATTGTCGCAATTGCCGCAGCGTTCGGGCGGGGTCTCGCCGAAATGGCGGAGCAGGATGGCGCGGCGACAGCCGGCGCTTTCGACCAGCCCGGCCATCGCGTTCAGGCGCTGGCGCTCGCCGGCGCGGCGGCTCTCCTCCAGCTCCTCGACACGCTTGCGGGCGCGGCTGAAGTCCTCGGCGCCCCAGAAGAGATGAGCGACCGAGGGCTCGCCGTCGCGACCGGCGCGGCCGGTTTCCTGATAGTAGGACTCGATCGACTTGGGCAGGCCGGCATGGGCGACGAAGCGGACGTCCGGCTTGTCGATGCCCATGCCGAAGGCGACGGTGGCGACCATCACCATGTCCTCCGACGCGACGAAGGCGGCCTGATTGCGGGCGCGGATGGGGGCGTCGAGGCCGGCGTGATAAGCGCGGGCGGGACGGCCGGTGGCCTGTCCGATGCTGAGTGCCAGCCGCTCGGTCGCATCGCGGGTGGGGGCGTAGACGATGCCGGGGCCGGGGGTCGCGGTGACGAGATCGGCGATCTGGCGGGGGACACCGTCGCGCGGGGATATGCTGTAGCGGATGTTGGGACGGTCGAAGCCGGCGACGATCAGCCCGTCCTCGGGGATGCCGAGCTGGGTTAGAATGTCGCGGCGAGTGGCGTTGTCGGCGGTGGCGGTGAGCGCCAGGCGCGGCACGTCCGGGAAGCTGTCGAGGAGGGGACGGAGCAGGCGATAGTCGGGGCGGAAGTCGTGGCCCCATTCGGACACGCAATGCGCCTCGTCGATGGCGATCAGCGACAGGCGGACCTCGGTGAGGAGGCGGCGGAAACCCTCGCCGGATGCGCGTTCGGGCGCGGCGTAGAGGAGGTCGAGCTCGCCGGAGCGGAAGCGGCGGAGGGTCTCGTCACGGTTCTCGTCGGCGGAGGTGAGCGCGGCGGCGCGGATGCCGACCGCCTCGGCCGAGCGGACCTGATCGTGCATGAGCGCGATGAGGGGGGAGATGACGAGGCCGGTGCCTTGGCGGGCGAGGGCGGGAAGCTGGTAGCAGAGCGACTTGCCGGCGCCGGTGGGCATGACGGCGAGGGTGTCGCGGCCCGCCATGATGCGATCGATCACCGCCGGCTGCGAGCCACGCAGGCTGGAATAGCCGAAGGTGCGGTGGAGGATCTCGGCGATGTCGGGGTGCATGGGGCGGCGATAGCCTCACCGTCATCCTCGCGAAAGCGGGGATCGCTGAACGGCGGCACCACGGCGGGAGATGGCGTGCGAGCTGAACGCGATCCCCGCTTTCGCGGGGATGACGGGAAAGGGGCGGCTTGGACGCGAGGGGGTGATCCTCCGCTGGAAGGGGAGGGGGACCGCCGCTGCCCAGCAGGGTGGAGGGGTAGGTTCAACAGTTACGGCGGTTTGTGTGTGCGGCACCTACCCCTCCACCGCCTTCGGCGGTCCCCCTCCCCCTCCGGGGGAGGTATCAGGTTGGTCGAGCTGCTTGCCGTGTTTGTCGCAGGTGGCTCGCTTGTGACCGGGGGGCCGGTGATGAGGCGGCATGAGCACGATGATCGATGCGCCCGTGATGGGCGGGACACGTCCGCAATCCGCCGAGCGGCGGTTCTTTGCGCGGATGACGTATATGATGGCGGCGCTGGTGCTGATCGGCTTTGCGCCGAGCTTCTATCTGCGCGGGCTGGTGCATTATCCGCGGCCGAATCCGACGCTGAACCCGATGGTGATCCTGCATGGGGTGATGTTCACCCTGTGGCTGCTGGTGTTCTGGGCGCAGACCGCGCTGGTCGCGGCGGGGCGGCGGGACCTTCACATGCGGCTGGGGATCGGGGGCATGGTGCTGGCGGTGCTGCTGGTGCCGGTCATGTATTTCAGCATGGTGGGACAGGTGGCGCGGGCGAACGGCCCGCCCTTCGCGACGCCGCTCGGCTGGACGGCGGTGCCGTTCGGAACGCTGCTGGCCTACATCCCGCTCGCCTATCTCGGCTGGCGGCTGCGCAAGGATGGGCAGGCCCATAAGCGGCTGATGCTGTCGGCGGCGCTGCTGTTCATGGGTCCGGCGGTCGGGCGCCTGCCGATCATGCCGCCGATGCTGATCGGCCATGCCATCCTGCAGACGCTGGCGGTGTGCACGTTCATTCCCCTGATCCTCTGGGACCGGCGGACGCTGGGACGGGTGCATTGGGCGACCAAGCTGGGCGTGGGTCTGGCCGCGTTCGCCGCCTATTTCGGCGCGTGGTTCTGCGTGAGCCCGTGGTGGGAGGCATTCGCGGCGACCCTGCCGGGAGTGTAGTTACTCCGCCGCGAGTGCTGCTTCCTCCTGCTCGGCCTGCTGGCGGGACCACATTTCGGCATAGGTGCCGCCCAGGCGGACCAGTTCGGCATGGGTGCCGCGCTCGATGATGCGGCCCGCGTCGAGTACGACGATCTGGTCGGCGTCGACAATGGTCGAGAGGCGGTGGGCGATGACGATGGTGGTGCGGTTGCGGGCGACGCCCTTCAGGGTGGCCTGTATCTCCGCCTCCGTCCGGCTGTCGAGGGCGCTGGTCGCCTCGTCCAGGATTAGGATTGGCGGGTTCTTGAGGAGGGTGCGGGCGATGGCGACGCGCTGCTTCTCACCGCCGGACAGCTTCAGGCCGCGTTCGCCGACCTGGGTTTCGAACCCGTCGGGAAGCTTGGCGAGCAGGTCCTCGATCGCGGCCCCGCGCGCCGCCGCCTCGATCTCCTCCGGCGTGGCACCGTCGCGGCCATAGGCGATGTTGTAGCCGATGGTGTCGTTGAAGAGGACGGTGTCCTGCGGCACGATGCCGATCGCGGCGCGGACGCTGTCCTGCCGCACGTCGGCGACATCCTGCCCGTCGATGAGGATGCGGCCGCCGGTCACGTCGTAGAAGCGATAGAGCAGGCGGGCGATGGTGGACTTGCCCGCGCCGGAGGGGCCGACGACGGCGAGCGTCGATCCGGCCGGCACGTCGATGTCGAGATCGCGCAGGATCTGGCGGTCGGGATCATAGGCGAAGGCGACATGTTCGAAGCGGATATGTCCGCCCTTCGGCTGCAGCGGCGGCGCACCCGGCTTGTCCACGACCTCGGCCCCGGTGTCGATCAGGCCGAACATCGCGCCCATGTCGATCAAGCCCTGCCGGATCTCGCGATAGACCATGCCGAGCAGGTCGAGCGGGCGGAAGAGCTGGGTGAGGAGGGTGTTGACGAGGACGACATCGCCGACGCTGAACCGGCCGACGCTCCAACCCCAGACGGAGAAGCCCATCGCGCCCGCCATCATCAGGTTGGTGATGAGCGACTGGCCGACGTTGAGGGCAGCGAGCGAGGTTTCGTTGCGGGTGGCGGCGACGGCATAGGCATCCACCGCGCGACCATAGCGGCGCGCCTCCCGCTCCTCCGCATTGAAGTATTTGACGGTCTCGTAGTTGAGGAGCGAGTCGACGGCACGGCCGACGGCGCGGGTGTCGAACTCGTTCATTTCCCGGCGAAGGCGGGATCGCCAATCCGTCACCATGCGGGTGAAGGCGATGTAGAGGGTGATCGCGGCGAGGGTGGCGAGGACGAGGCCGAAGCCGAACTTCACCTGGAAGATGATGCAGACGGCGGTCAGTTCGATGATGGTCGGCGCGATATTGAACAGGAGGAAATAGAGCATCGTGTCGATGCTCTTGGTGCCGCGTTCGACCACCTTGGTGACGACGCCGGTGCGCCGTTCGAGATGGAAGCGGAGCGAGAGGTTGTGGAGGTGGCGGAACACCTCCTCCGCGAGACGCCGCGCGGCGTCCTGGCCCACGCGTTCGAAGATGGCGTTGCGGAGATTGTCGAAGAGGACGCCGCCGAAGCGCGCGCCGGCATAGGCGACGACAAGAGCGATGGCGATGTCCGCGCCGTCACGCAGCTGAGGCGCCATGCGATCGATCGCCGCCTTGTAGGCGAAGGGCATGGCGAGCGTCGCCGCCTTGGCGAGGAGAACGCAGAAGAGGGCGAGCGCCACCCGCGCGCGCATCGCCGGCGCGTGTTTCGGCCAGAGATAGGGGATGAAGCGGCGGAGGGTTGCAAAGCCGGCTTCGACCGGTTCGGTGCTGACGGGACTATCGGGCGGCATTGCCGCCTAGATAGGGGCGTGTGACGGAAACAAGAAGGCCCGCCGGATCGCTCCGGCGGGCCCTCGGGTCAGGCCCGTCCGCCGGTCAGATCAAGTAGCTTGCCGTGACGAAGTCGAAATCACTCGCCTTAACCGACTTGACGCCCTCTAGCGTGGCGAGAAGCACGGCGTCGTACTCGCCACCTTTGCCATCCATGTCGAACCACAACTCGTGACTGGTCGAGTTGAAGATCAGGTTCGCCTTGCTGGCGGTGGAGACGGGGTCCGCCGTGCCCGACACGGTGGTGATGGCGACGCCCTTGTTATAGGGGAAGCCCAAGCCGAGGCTCGCGCCATACAGGCCAATCTTGTCCTGGCCCGACTTGAAGTCGGTGATGGTGTCGCCCAGCCAGGTGTCGTTGGAGTAATAGTTGAAGCCTAGGCTCAGTTCGAAGAAGTCCTTGCCGGCGCCGCCGGTGAAATGGTCCGCCCCCGAATTCCCGATCAGCGTGTCGTTGCCGCCGCCGCCGACGAGGATGTCGTCCGCACCATTGCCGTCGAGGCGGTCATTGCCGCTGCCGCCCTTCAGGATGTCGTCGTAGCCGGTGCCGGTGAACCGCTCGATGCTCGTGAAGGTGTCGCCCTTGATATAGCCGTCATTGTTCTTCTGGTTGGAGAGGTCGAGGACGACCGACCAGTTGTAGCTGTAGAAGGTCACCGAGTCGGTGCCGGCGCCACCGTCGACGACATCCTTCTGGAGGTCCATGGTGTAGCCGTTTTCCGACACGTTGATGAAGTCGTTGCCGTCTTCACCATATAGCTTATCCGCGCCGAGGCCGTCGCTCAAATTGTCGCTATCCGCGCCGCCGCGAACGGTGTCGTTGCCGTCGCCGCCGTCCAGCTGGTCCGATCCCTTGCCACCGACCAGCGAGTCGTTGCCGTCGCCGCCGTAAAGGTAGTCGGACTGTGCCCCGCCGGTCACCTTGTCGGCACCAGAGCCGCCGTCGAAATCGAGTATCTCGAAGCCCTTGGCGGTTCCGCCGGCCTTGAACGTCAGCGCGGCCGCCATCTTGAAATTCTCGGCGTTGGTCTGATCTGAGAAGTCCAGGCTCAGCCGATCCACGCCCGAGCCGCCGTCCGCCTTGTCGCCAGCATGGAAGGTGATGCCATCGTTTCCGGCTTCACCGTTCAGCACGTTCTTGCCGCCATTGCCGTTGATGAAATCGTCGCCGGCACCGCCCTTGATCGTGTCGTTTCCGCCGGTGCTGCCGAAGGTGTAATAGGTTTCGCCGCTCAGATTATCGGAACCCGCCCCGCCTTCGATGCTGTCATTGCCATCGCCACCTTCGACCGTGTCACGGCCGTTGCCGCCGAGCAGGGTGTCCTTGCCCGCGCCGCCGATAAGGCTGTCGTTGCCCGCCAGGCCGCTGAGCTTGTCGTCGCCGCCATTGCCGTACAGCCGATCGTTCAGGACATAGCCGGTGAGGACGTCCTTGCCGCTGCCGCCCCAGATTGCGTAGCGCTCGAAGCCGGTGATCGATGCGCCGGCGAAGGTCACCGACTTCGCTGGCGTTGCCGCCTTGAAGGTCAGGCCCTTCGTTTCGAGGGAAGCCTCGATAAACAGGGTGTCGACGCCGTGGCCGCCGTTCAGCTTGTCGCCCTTGACCTGTTGGATCGCGTTGCCGACTCCCACGCCGGAGCGGCCGTCATAGAAGCTGCTGTCGTAGCCGACGAACACCTGATCATCGCCGTTTCCACCGTTGATCGAGTCCTTGCCCGCATCGCCGTTGATGATGTCGCCGCCGTTCCCGCCGATCAGGGTATCGTCACCCGCGCCGCCGTGGAGGCTGTCGTTGTTCTCGCCGCCCGACAGCTTGTCGTTGCCGAGGCCGCCGAACAGCAGGTCGCGCCCAAAGCTGCCAGTGTAGGTGTCGTTTCCATCTGTTGGAACAAAGCTCGCCATCGAAATCCCCTGCGCAAGAATCGGAGGGGCGCTCGCGACGATCGCAGCCTGATGACATCCCCCCGCCAACCTTCCCCCGGCCGGCGTCGGCGCTCTTAATGAAAACACACGCGGCCTGCCAGAGGATTTTGGGAGGCAGATGTGTCATGTTGTTAGCATGCGAGACATTTAGTGTGATCCAGAAGACTGTTTTCGTCGATATTCTTTGGATTTCGAGCGCGACGCGGTGGCGTTGAAAACCCGCTGATTTCCCGTCAACGTAGGGCGGAGCACGGAAGGAGCGTCGCGTGGACAGGCGGGGATTGATGCGCGGCGGGGCACTTGCGGCGGCCGGGCTGGTGCTTGGCCGTCCGGGCATGGCGCGAAGCCAGACCGGCTTCGCCTCCCCCCCCGCGATCGTGCCGATCCATGCGACGCCCGACCGGCTGTTCCGTGTAACCGTCTGCACGCGCCCCTTCCGCGCGGCCGGACCTCGCATCGAGGTCGAGCAGGTCGGGCGAAAGCGGGTCGTCCATCATTACGGTCATGGCGGCAGCGGCTGGTCACTGTCCTGGGGTTCCGCGCAGGAGGCGGTGCCGTTGGCGCTTGCGGACGGGGTGCGCGAAGTCGCGGTGATCGGGGCGGGGGCGATCGGGCTGACCACCGCGATCACGGCGCAGCGCATGGGGGCGAAGGTGACGATCTACGCCAAGGAGCGCTTCCCCTATGTGCGTTCGGCGCGGGCGACAGGTAGCTGGACGCCGGATTCGCGGATCGCGATAGAGGGGGCAACGGCGGCGGACTTCGCGACACGCTGGGAGCGGATGGCACGCGCCGCGTTTCAATATCATCAGAGCTTCCTCGGCACGCCCGGCGATCCCGTGGAATGGGTGGACCGCTACAGCCTGATGGAGCGGCATCACGGTGCGTCGGCGGAGGCGCTGCAGGCGGGGCGGCCGCAGTTCGCGACGTTTGGCGACCGTATCCGGGACATCACGCCCTCATCCGAGATGATGGTGGCGGGCACGCACCCCTTCGACGCGCCGGTGGTGCGCAGGACGGTGGCGATGACGTTCAACGTCGCGGACCTTGCCCGGCAGCTGGAGCACGACTTCCTGATCTCGGGCGGGCGCTTCGTGCCGGCCGAGTTCCATGAGCCGGCCGATCTGGCGCGGATCAGGGAGAAGGTGGTGATCAACTGCACCGGCTATGGCGCGCGGGCGCTGTTCCGGGACGAGAGCGTGGTGCCGGTGCGCGGGCAGATCGCCTGGCTGCTGCCGCAGCGCGGTGCGTTCTACGGGCTGTACCATGACGGGCTGTCGATCCTGGCGCGGCGGGATGGGATCGTGCTGCAGCCGGTCGGGGCGGACGATTACTTCGGCTACGGGGATGACAGCGAGGTGCCGGACTATGCGGCCGCCTATGAGGCGGTGGCGCATGCGGCGCGGCTGTTCCGCCCGCGCGGCGCGCCGTCAGCTTGAGACATCGGGCGTGGTTCTGGATCGGTGGCGCGGCGATCCTGATCGCGGGCGCGTTCCTGCGCGCCTACCATCTCGCCGCCAAGCCGCTGTGGCTGGACGAGGCGTATAGCGCCTATGCAGCGGCGGGCGGGTTTCGGTTCCTGTGGACGGTGGTGCCGACCTATGAGGTGCATCCGCCGTTCTATTATTCGCTGCTGCGGCTGTGGTCGCTGGTGTTTTCGGACAGCGTTCTGGGGCTGCGCAGCCTCGGGCTGGTTTGCGGGACGGCGCTGATCGCGGCGACGATGCTGGTCGCCGGGCAGGTGGGGCGCGGGATGCGAGGGCGGCCTTGGCTCATGCTCGGGGCGGGCGCAGCGGTGGCGTTCGCGCCGTCGCTGGTGATGATGGCGCGGGAGGTGCGGCCCTATGCGCTGATGGCCTTGGTCTATGCGCTGGCGATCGGGGCGTTGCTGCGGATCGGTGGTGAGGCGGGATTGCGGCGGCGGGGTCTGGCGCTGTTCTTCGTGGCCCAAGCGGTGATGCTGTGGACGCATAATCTGGGGCCGCTGTTCGGCTTCGCGCTGGGCCTTGGCTTGGCGGTGCAGTTGTGGGGACGGCGGCTGGCGCGGCGGGATTGGGCGGCGCTGGCGGCGGGGCACGTCCTGGTGGCGCTGTGCTATTTGCCGGCGCTGCTCATCATGCTCGATCAGATGCGCGAGTGGGAGCATTCGACCTGGTTGCGGTGGCAGCCGGGATTGCTGGGGCGGCGGCTGGCGGGGCTGTGGGTCACGACCTGGTGGCCGGCCTGGGGTGTTGCCGCCGCATTTGCGGTGGGCGGGCTGGCGTGGATGCTGTGGCGGGCGGAGCGGCGGCGGATGGGGGTGACGCTGGCGGTGCTGGCGCTGGTGCCGCTGGGGCTGACCTGCCTGATCTCCGCCACCGTCACGCCGGTGTTCATCCCCCGGATCATGTCGCCGACGATCGTGCCGCTGGCGGTGCTCGCCGCCGTGCCGGTGGCGGTGGTGCCGGGATGGTGGCGGGTGCTGCCGCTGGCACTGGCGCTCGTGCCGCTGGGGGACATGGGGCAGACCGGCTGGCGGGTGGCGAAGTCGCGGCCGCGGCAGGACTGGAACCGGCTGGTCCAGTGGATGGCCCCCCGGATGCGGGCGGGGGACATCGTGCTGTCCTATCCCAATGAGGGCGCGCTGCCTTTCGACCGGGCGGCGCGGGATGCCGGGTTGACGGTCGACAGCCGGCCGGTGCCGGGGCCGGTGCCGGCGCGGCTGGAGCCGGACAGCATCTATTCGACGGGCAGCCGGGGGGTGGTGCTGCTCAGGACGCCGCGGTTCCGAGAGATCGCGCGGTCAGAGGCGGTGGCGAAGGCGCCGACGGTGTGGCTGCTGCGGCTGGGGGGGAGTGCCTATGACTTCAAGGACCGGTTCCTGACCGCGCTGGACGAGGCGGACCGGACGGTGGTGGGGCGGTATCGGCAGGGCGCGATCGATGTGGTCGTGCTCAGGCGGGATGATGTGGTGCGGGGGCGGAAATGATCCTCCCTCGCCAGGGGGAGGTAGCGCTGACAAGCGACGGAGGGGGAGGGCGGCGGCGTCCTTGATTGCCGAGGCCTTCCCTGACCTCCCCCTCCACCAGCTTCGCTGGTCCCCCTCCCCCTTGCGGGGGAGGATCGATCAATCGCGGTCCCTCCGTCCCAGCAGCCGCAGCCTCAGCGCGTTGAGCTTGATGAAGCCCGCGGCGTCGCGCTGGTCGTAGGCGCCGGCGTCGTCCTCGAAGGTGACGACCTTTTCCGAATAGAGCGAGTGCGGCGACTTCCGCCCCACCACGTAGACGCCGCCCTTGTAGAGCTTCAGCCGGACGGTGCCGGTCACCTTCGCCTGGCTGTGGTCGATCGCGGCCTGCAGCATCTCCCGCTCGGGCGAGAACCAGAAGCCGTTGTAGATGAGCTCGGCATAGCGGGGCGCCAGCTCGTCCTTCAGATGCGCCGCACCGCGATCCAGCGTGATCTGCTCGATCCCGCGATGCGCCAAATGGAGGATGGTGCCGCCCGGCGTCTCGTACATGCCCCGGCTCTTCATCCCGACGAAGCGGTTCTCGACCAGGTCGAGCCGGCCGATGCCATGGGTGCGGCCGAGGTCGTTGAGCTTGGCCAGCAGGTCCGCCGGGCCGTGCGCCTGCCCATCGATCGCCACCGCATCCCCGCGCTCGAAGTCGACGGTGATGTACACGGGCGCGTCGGGCGCATCCTCCGGATTGACGGTGCGCGAATAGACGTAGTCGGGCACCTCCTCCCACGGATCCTCCAGCACCTTGCCCTCGGACGAGGTGTGGAGGAGGTTCGCGTCGGTGGAGAAGGGCGATTCCCCGCGCTTGTCCTTCGGCACCGGGATCTGGTGTGCCTCGGCATATTCGATCAGGCGGGTGCGGCTGGTCAGATCCCATTCGCGCCAGGGGGCGATGACCTTGATGTCGGGCGCGAGCGCGTAATAGCCGAGTTCGAAGCGGACCTGATCGTTGCCCTTGCCGGTGGCCCCGTGGGAGACCGCGTCCGCGCCGACCGCCCGCGCGATCTCGATCTGCTTCTTGGCGATCAGCGGCCGGGCGATCGAGGTGCCGAGAAGGTACAGCCCCTCGTAGAGCGCATTGGCGCGCATCATCGGGAAGACGTAGTCGGCCACGAACTCGTCGCGCAGATCCTCGATGAAGATGTTTTCGTCGCGCACGCCCATCAGCTTCGCCTTGGCGCGCGCGGGCTCCAGCTCCTCCCCCTGGCCGAGATCGGCGGTGAAGGTGACGACCTCGCAATTATAGGTCTCGCGAAGCCATTTCAGGATGACGCTGGTGTCGAGCCCACCCGAATAAGCGAGCACCACCTTCTTCACGTCCTGCGTCATGTCATCTCCCGAACGGGCCAGAGTTGCGGGGGCGCGATAGAGCGGGGGGCCGAGGGGGGCAAGGTTCGGGTGCGGGCGGGGGTGCGGGGGCGAGGGTTGGAGCGGGGTTGGAGGCGCGGAAGTTTGCCAAGTTAGCGCTACGTAAGCGCCGGAATCCGGGTGCGGGCGAGTTTTGGGGCGGGCTGAGGCGGTCGGAAAGTCGCAAAGGTCGTGCCTCAACGCGCGCGCGCACGCGAGGCGCGCGCGTACGTACGCGAGGGGAGGGCGCGCGCGAGGCCGGATAAGTTGCGGAAGTTGCGGTTGGCCGGCCATCACGGCGCGGATCGCATCGGTAGAGCGGCGACCGCGCGAGACCGATGTGCAGGGACGCGACGGGCGTGCACCGCAGGGGCACCGGACGACATGCGGCGGTCGCGAGAACGGGGCTGAAGTTGCGGATGGCGGCAAGGTGGCTCATCCGACAGCATGTGCCTGACAAGCCTGCCTGTAGGACAGCGATACTTGGGTGCCCCTACGCCTTGCCGGCGCGTTCCTGATTGAGGCGGAAGAGGCGGGCGAGGATCTCGTCGTCTGGGAGACCCTGTGCCGGATTGGCGGCGACACCGGCGCGCCAGTCGTCGCCCCAGCCATAGGCATCGGCCACCGCCTGATCGAGGGCGGCATGGGCGTTGGCCAGCCATTGCGGGCGCGCGTTGTAGAGGTTGGTGAGGGTGCGCTTCTTCAGCTCCTTCGCCGCGTCCTCATCCTTCGGCAGGATGCGGTCGGGATAGCCAGGCACGACCTCCGGCACGCGCACGACCAGATCGGCGGGGTTCAGCCAGTTCTCGCGCAATTCGTTCAGGCGCCGGGCGGCGGCGGCGATCGCCTGCGCGCGCGGATCGTCGGCGTAGTCGGCGGCGGGGATGTTGGGGGTGAGACCTTCGGGGAAGGGGAAGGTCGCGAACACGGATGTGTGCGTGTATCGCGGTCGGTCCTGTAGATCAGAGCCCTTTCGAAGCGACCACAATTCGTGAATACGATTATGTAAGAGCCCGAAAGAAGTATCGTCATCCCTAGGAATTACGATCAAGTTTTTATCTGGCAACACCGCTGGCGTTAGCCATATGAAAAGCCGGTGCTGTGCTGTTTCAGGCGTGACGATGTATCGCGTAAGAGGGGCTATACGCGTGCGCATTTCGGGACGGGGCCAGTGTGGTTCCCACCACCTCGGACCGGCTCGGTCGCCGAGTTCTGCCCGCAGGTGCTTGATCAGCTTTCCAGTGCTATCTGGCGTTGATTGTACGTGTTCAAAGGGACTTGCGAATAGGGACGCGTCTGTTTCTGAGGTTCCCAAGGGTAGATCAATCAACCATACATCTCGTGGCCGCGACGTAACATCATCACCATTCCAGTATGGCTTCAGAACCGCACTGTTGCTTTGACCATTTGGGTTCATCGGCTCTCGCAACCACTCGCGAGCGACCGTCCCAGGTACATCAAAAGGCCCACTTTTCTGAATACCGAGAAAGGCTCCGTCGTTGTTTTCTGATAGAATTCTGGTTCCCGTGAGGTCTAGGCCGGCGGTAAGATCGGCGTTAATTTTGTCTACAGGAATTCCATTCAGAACTGGTATTTTATCGTCCAGCCCAAAGCAAACGATGGATACATCGACTGCGGCACCGTTAAGCGCCCACCTGTCTTCACTTTGCGCAGCGAACACTCGCATAGAATTCACTATGCGATGAAGGACTGGCAAGTTGGTATTCTTTCGAATTGAATTTGTTGCAACAAAGCCAGCTCTTTGGCTGTTGCCAAGCTCGATTTGAGATCGGGCATTCTCAAACCAATAACAGACAAGGTCAGTGAAGCCGGGGAGGCGGCCAGTGTAAAGCGCGCGAACAGCGTTGGTGTAAGACGGCCCGAGCAGCCCTTTCATCAGCTTTGCGCCGAGATACGGAGGGTTGCCGATAATTGCGTCGGCGGGGGGCCAATGCATCGCGGTTCCGTCTTGGTTGATGATGGCATCCCGGCACTCGATCGTGTCGAGCGGGCGCAGAATTGGGTTCTTGGCGGCGTCGAAGCCGTTGCGGCGCATCCACTGGATTTCACCGATCCACACGGAGACGCGGGCGAGTTCGGCGGCGTAGGGGTTGAGTTCGATACCCAGCACGTTTTCCGGCCCGGTACGGGGAAAGCCGCGCGGCAGGCCGAGCGCCTCCGCATCGAGGTTGGCGCGGTGTTCGATATCCTTCAGCGCCCGCAGAGCGACGTAGAGGAAGTTGCCGGAGCCGCAGGCGGGATCGAGGATGCGGAAGCGGGCCAGCCGCTCGATGAAGGCGGAATGGATCGCGGTGGCATCATCGCGCAGCTTTTCCGCGCGGCGTCGCTCCGTGGGGGAGAGCAGGCGTTCGGCCGTCCGCTTCGGCGCGCTGTCGATGAGGGCGGTCATCTTCGCCAGCGCCTCGGCCCATTCCGCCGCCAGCGGATCGATGATGACGGGGCGGACGATCATCATGATCTTTTCGCGGTCGGTGTAATGCGCGCCGAGCTGGCTGCGCTTGGCCGGATCCAGCCCGCGTTCGAACAGGGTGCCGAGGATCGACGGATCAATCTGCGACCAGTCACGGCGCGCGGCCTTCAGCAGATCCTCGATATCCTCCGCGTTAAGGGGAAGGGCGTGGGCATCCTCGAACAGGCCGCCGTTGAACCATTCGACGCTCTCGAACCCCACCGCGCCGCCCGTCGCCATCGCGCCGAACAGCATCTCGGCATTGGCGGTGAAACTGTCCGCCCGGCTGCGGCTGCGTTCCAGCATGCGGGTGAAGAGATTGTCGGGGAGGAGGCCGACATCCTCCGCGAACATGCAGAACACCAGCCGGTTGACGAAGTGGGCGACCTGATGCGGTTCTTGGCCACGGTCGCGCAGGCGTTGGGCGAGGCCGGCGAATCCGGCCGCCGTCTCCTCGGTAAGGTCCTGCCGGGACTTGGCGGGCTTGAAGATTTCGGGATCGAGGAAGGCGGCGCGGAGACGATCGCGCACGCTGGCATCGATCAAGTCCTCGGTCGCGAATTCGTGCACCTCCTGCACCGTGTTGGTCCAGTTGGTGCGGATGATGATGCGGTCCATGTCGGACACGATCAGGAGGGGCGGGTTCTCCAGCGCGACGGCGTATTGGAGGAGCTGGGCGTTCGCCTTGTCGAGATTGGCGTGCTTGCCCTTGTATTCCCAGCCGAAGCAGCCGCGCCGCCAGACATCGGCCCAGCCCTCACCGCCGCCGGTTTTGGTGGCACCCTTCTCAAAGGTGAACCACTCACCCGACGGATCGGCGGAGATCGGATCGAGGATGCCGAGAAGGGCGCAGAGATCGTTGAAGTGGGTCTGCGAGGCCGACCGCTCCTTCAACTCGACATGGCGCCATTTGTTGAGGAATTCGGTGGGAGTCATCAGCGGATGTGTAGTGCGAGCGCCTCTTCCGCCGCAATCCTTATGGGAGCGACACTTCGGCCGCTCCCCTTACCTCAATGCTGATACGCCTTCGGCAGCGAGCCTTCCCTCGGGTCGAGATACCGCTGTCGCAACCGCGTCTGGCGGCTGGTCATCGGTTGGGCGATGCCGTCGATGTAGACGGCGACGGCTTCGCTCGACAGTTCGAGGGGGTCGCCGTCCCACACCACCACGTCGGCACGGCGGCCGGGGCGGAGGGAGCCGATTTCTCCGTCCATGCCGATGGTCTGCGCGGGCTTCGACGTGATGGTGGCGAAGGCCGCGCCCCAGTTCAGGCCTGACGCGCCGGGCACCTTGGTCAGCGCGACGAGGTTGCCGGCATATTGCGTCAGGTACGAATTATACGGCCCTTCCGATCCGTCGACGGTGGAGATCGCGACGGTGACGCCCGCCTGCACCAGACGCCCGACATTGGACTGGGTGGCGGAGAGCTGCTCGAACTTGCTGGGCAAATCGGCGAGCGCGGTGGCGATGACGGGGACGTTCGCCGCCGCGATCTGCGGGGCCATGCGCCAGCCCTCCGCCGCGCCGACGAGGACCATCTTCACCGCCGGGAACTCGGCCTTGAGGGCGAGGGCGGCGCGGATGTCGGCGACGCGGTTGGCGTGGACGAAGAGGGGCATGCGGCCCTCCACCACCGGGCGGAGCGCGGCGGCGTCCTGCTTGGTGATGATCGCGTCCTTGGTGACGAGCGTCGCCTGCGCGGGATCGCGCGCGGCGTTGAGCGCGGCGCGGATCATCGCCTGGGCGGCGGGGCGGCTGCCGGCCCGGTCGGTCGAATCCTCGCCCAGCTCGACATACTGGAAGGCGCGGGGGCGGGTGACGGGATCGAGATCGGCGCCGAGATCGATCACCGCGCCCTGGCCGCCGAAGATGGTGCTGCCGGCGACGGGCACGACGAAGGCGCGGGTGACGCCGGTCATGCGATCATTGGCGATGGCCGGGCCGCTCTCGTTGATCGCGGTGGACAGATCGAGCGCGGCGGAGAAGGGCGAGTCCTTCGCGCGGGCGTCGTTGGTTTCCTGGATGCCATAGGCGTCGGCGATGCCGATATCGGTGTTGGCGGTGACGATGCCGGGGGAGACCCATTTGCCGGTGGCGTCGACCACCCGCGCGCCGGCGGGCACCGCGACGCCCGCACCGGCCGCGACGACGCGGCCGTTGGCGATGACGACGGTGCCGTTCTGGATCGGCTGGGAGCCGTCGCCGATCGCGATGGTGCCGCCGGTGAAGGCGACGGTTTCGGCGAGGGCGGGGGTCGAGAGGAGGGCGGCGAGGGTCAGCAATCCTCCCCGGAACGGGGAGGGGAACCGCCGCAGGCGGTGGAGGGGGCGCTCAGCGAGCGAACCGGTGTGGGTGCGGGAAGCCCCCTCCACCATGCTGCGCATGGTCCCCCTCCCCGTGCCGGGGAGGATCGCGATCTTCTTCACTTGACGTCTCCTTCGCCGGGCTGGCCCAGCTCGAAATCGGATACCGGGCGCAGCTTCGGGTTGGCCGCGTCGTAGAGGAGGGCGCCGTCGACCCAGACCATCTGCGGCCGGGTGTAGACGCTGAGCGGGTTGCCGTTCCAGAGGACCACGTCGGCCATCTTGCCGGGCTTCAGGCTGCCCGTCCGGTCGGCGATGCCGAGCGCGCGGGCGGGGGCGATCGAGAGCCAGGTCCAGGCGACCTCGTCGGGAATGGTGAAGCCGGCGTGGCGGCCGGCGGAGAGGGCCTTCGCCACCTCCTGATTGAGGCGCTGGATGCCGTTCTGATCGTCCGAATGGATCATCGCGCAGGCCCCCTGATTGTGCAGGATGGCGAGGTTTTCGGGAATGCCGTCATAGCTTTCCATCTTGAAGCCGTGCCAGTCGGCCCAGACGGCGGAGCAGATGCCGTTCGCCTTCAGGAGGTCGGCGATCTTGTAGCTTTCGACCGCGTGGTGGAAGGTGTTGACCTTGTAGCCGAATTCCTTCGCCATATCGATGACGTTGGCCATTTCGTCGGCGCGGTAGCAGTGGTTGTGGACGAGGATCTCGCCGTCCAGCACGCCGCGCAGCGTGTCCATGCCGATGTCGCGATCGGGCGCGTCGCCGCCGTCCTTTTCGTACTTCGCCCATTTGCGGGAATAGGCCTGCGCCTTGGTCCAGGTCTGCCGGTCGACGGCGATGTTGCCCATGCGGGTGGAGGGTTCCTTGCCCTTGGAGCCGTAGACGCGCTTCGGGTTCTCGCCGCACGCCATCTTCAGGCCATAGGGCGCGCCCGGGAACTTCATGCCCTGCGCGGTGCGGGCGTAGACGTTCTTGAGGGTGACCGAGCGGCCACCGAAGAGGTTGGCGGAGCCGGGCAGGATCTGCAGCGTGGTGACGCCGCCATTGGCGAGCGCGCGGCTGAAGCCGGGGTCCTGCGGCCAGACGCTGTGTTCGGCCCAGACCTCCGGCGTGGCGGGGGCGGTCGCCTCGTTCCCGTCCGAGAGGGCCTGGACGCCGGGTGAGGGGTAGTCGCCGAGATGGCTGTGCACGTCGATCACGCCGGGCGTCACCCATTTGCCGGTGCCGTCGATGATCGTGGCGCCCTGCGGCGCGGAGACGGTCTGGCCGACCTCCACGATCTTGCCGTCGGCGAAGAGGACGCTGCCATCCTCGATCCGCCCGCCCTCTCCGTCATAGATGGTGACGTGCTGCACCAGGGTCGGCACGCCCGGATAGGGCCGGTAGGTGGAGGGGAAGGGATCGCGGCTGTACTTGACCGGCGGGGCGGAGGACGCGCTCTTCGGCTTTTCGGCCGAGGCGCCGGTGCAGGCGAGCGCGGCGAGGGGCAGGAGAACGGCGGCGATCCGGGGAAGCGGACGGAGGAGGTGTCTCGGCATGACCCTGTTCTGGCCGGGGAGAAGGGGAGGGCGCAAGCCTGTCTCGTCACATTTTGAAACAAGGCTGTCATATGGCAGTCCTAGCCCGGTCCGATGACCAGCCTGACCCTTTCCCGCCGCGCCTTCGTCGCCGGCAGCCTCGCCTTTCCCGCCATCGCCCGCGCGCAGATGCTGTTCCGCTTCTATCCCTTCAGCCTGGGGGTGGCGGCGGGCGATCCCGCGCCGGACGGCTTCGTGATCTGGACCCGCCTGGCGCCCGAGCCGATGGAGCGCGACGGGGGGATGCCGATGCAGCCGGTGACGGTCCACTGGCAGGTGGCGGAGGATGCCGGGTTTAGGAAGATTGCGGCGGAGGGCGATGCGATCGCCCGGCCGGAGCTTGCCCATGCCGTCCATGTCGAGGTGGGCGGGCTGCTGCCCGCGCGGCCGTATTTCTACCGCTTCACGATCGGGTCGGAGAAGAGCCGGACGGGGCGGGCGAAGACCGCGCCGCTGGCCAATGCGACGGTGGACAAGGTGCGGCTGGGCGTCGCCGGGTGCCAGATGTACGAGCATGGCTATTACACCGCCTACCGCCATCTGGCGGGCGAGGACCTCGACTTCGTCTTCCACTATGGCGACTATATCTACGAGAGCCGGCAGGAGCTGAGCGCGCTGTCGTGGAGCAGCATCCCGGTGGTGCGCGAGCATGTGGGGCAGGAGATCTACAGCCTCGACGACTATCGCCGCCGCTATTCGCAGTACAAGCGGGACGCCGATCTGCAGGCGGCCCATGCAGCGGCGGCGTGGTTCGTGACCTATGACGATCACGAGGTGGTGAACAACTGGAGCGCGGACCATGACGGCGAGACGCCGCCGGAGCTGTTCCGCCTGCGCCGCGCCGCCGCGTTCCAGGCTTGGTACGAACATATGCCCGTCAGGCGCGCGAGCCTGCCCGCGGCGGGGACGATCGCGATGGCGCGGTCGCAGCGCTACGGCACGCTCCTCGACGCGCATTTCCCCGACACGCGCCAGTTCCGCACGCCCCAGCCCTGCGGCGACGGGTTCAAGCCCTATTGCGCGGAGGTGGATGCGGCCAAGGCGAGCATCATGGGCGACCTCCAGGAGAAGACACTGGCGGAGCGGATCGCCAAAGGCGGCGCGCGCTGGAACCTGCTGGCCCAGCAGGTGATGATGATGAAGCTGGACCGCAGGCGCAGCTTCGACACCGATCCCGCGCCGATCCTCAACATGGATAGCTGGGCGGGGTACGAAACTCCGCGCGCGCGGCTGCTGAACCGGATCGGTGGGAAGGGCGACCTCGTCGTGCTGACCGGCGACGAGCACCAGAATTATGCGGGCGAGGTGCTGGTCGGCGACGCACCCAAGGCGATCGAGTTCGTCGCGACCTCGATCAGCTCGGGCGGGGACGGCGAGGACGTGCGGTCGGGCACCGAGCGGATGCTGGCCAACAATCCGGGGCTGAAATTCATGAACGACCAGCGCGGCTATCTCGTCTGCGAGGTGCGGCCCGAGGCCTGGCAGACCGACGTGATGGTGATCGATCGGATCAGCACGCCGGGCGGCGCGCTTAGCCGCCGCGCGCGCTTTGCGGTGCCGCACGGCGCGGTGCGGGTTGAGCGGGGGTAAGGGTTTCCTCCCGGCGGGAGGCGTAATTTCTCCGCTTGCCGAGGCTTTCCTTTCCTCCCCCTCCACCGCCTTCGGCGGTCCCCCTCCCCCTCGGGGGGAGGATAGAATGGAAAAGGGGCCGGTCCGTTCGGACCGGCCCCTTTCTTTTGTCCGGAGGACGCGGGCTTAGAAGCCGACGACCACCGTGCCGGAGACGGCGCGCGGGGCGCCGATCTGGCCGGTCTGCGTCACGTACTGGCTGGAATTGCCGCCGTCGAAGCCGCCATAATAGCGCTTGTCGAACAGGTTGGTGACGTTGAGCTGGAAGAAGGTCTTCTCGCTCACACCCAGCGGCGCCAGCGAGATGCGGGCGTCGAGGTCGACGGTGGTGTAGGCCGGGATCTTGGCACCGAACACCTGATAGGTGTTGTAGGTGAGATCCGGCGCGGTGCCGGTGGTGTAGGTCTGGAGCACCGGCAGGTTCTGGTCGTTATAGTAGCGCGGGCCGGTGCGCTTCACCTGCACGCCGACCGAGACCCACTTCACATCGACCTGCGCGCGGCCGCCGAAGGTGTAGGTGGGGGCGCCGGATTCACGCTTGCCGCGGGTCTGGAAGTCGTAGGCCTGACCGGCGGTAGCGCAGCCGAACTGGCCGACGCTCACATTGCTGGCCGAGCAGATGCCGCCCTCGACATTGTCCTTGATCTTCGACTTCAGGTACGAACCGAAGGCTGACAGCGAGACCTCGTCGATCGGCTGGTACGAGAGGCTGCCGTCGATGCCGTACTTCTCCACCTTGCCCAGGTTCCGGTAGATCGTGATGTTCTGATCACGGTCATAGGCCGAGGCGAGACGATTCTTGTACAGCGTGTACCAGACGGTGCCCATCGCCTGCAGGCGACCAGTGCGGAAGCGGACACCGACGTCGAAGTTGTCGGTGGTTTCCGGCGACGGATTGGCGGCGTCGAGATCACGGGGATACCAGAACGCCTGGTAGAGATTGTCCGTGCCCGGCACCTGCAGACCCTTCGAGTAGTTGGCGAAGAGGCTCGCCTGCGGAGTGATCTCGAAGACGAGGCCCGCGTTCGGCAGGATCTTGTCGTACTTGTAGATGCGCTTCTGCGGGGCCGCGAAGGTCGGGTTCGCCGCCGCATAGGCCGCTTCCGCCGCCGAGTCGCCGTCGAAGCAGGATACGCCGCTGGCACCGTTGGTGGTAAAGCAGTTCTGATTCAGGTTGCGCTTGAAGAACGGCGCGCGGACACCGGCGTTGACGGTGAGCGCATCGAACGTGCCGCGATATTCGCCCGAAACCTGGTGCAGGATCGCATAGGACAGGCGATCGCGCTTCTGCAGCGTGATGTCCCCGGCGCCCACGATGGGATCATCGACCGGGAACGGATCGATCGTCTTGCCGCTGCCGGTGATGTAGTTGGTCTCACCCGTCTGGCGATGCTTACCGCGATCGTAGCTGTAGGCGATGCGGATCGAGTGGTCGTCGTTGATGTCGTAGCGCAGCGAGGTGTTCAGGCCGAGACGGTGGGTCTTGGTTTGACTGGGGGCGAGGACACGGACGGTATCGAGCAGATCGCCGTCGTTGTTGAGGTCGCGCCCGTAATAGGGCGTGCTGCCGATATAGCCGGCGAAGCCGTTGAACAGGCCCTCATTGGCGACCGCCGTGCCGCCGCCGTTCGCCTTGGTATATTGATATGACGGGTCGACCGTCAGGGTCAGCTTGTCGGTAAGCGAGAAGCGCGAGTTCGCGCGGATGTTGCCAGTGTCGGACGGATTGTAGCGATATTCGAAATCGCTGCCGCAGCTATTCGCGAAGCCCGCGACACCCGGAGACGGTGCCTCGACCTCGCAGCGCGAGACTTCGTAGAAGCGCTCGTCGCGGGTGAGCGGGAAGCGGTTCGACGACGAGCCGCCGGGATTGCGCGGCCCGAGGTCGACGCCGGTCGCGCTGATCTGGCGAAGATCGGTACGGAAGGGGACCGAGCCGAAGAAGTTGTTGCGGTTGCGGTTGTAGTGCGCCGCGACCCAGACGAAATCGCCATTGTCGCCGATCGGCTGGTAGATCTTGCCGTTCACCTGCAGCTTGTCGATCTTACCGATGCCGCCATAGGGCGTATCGTAATCCTGCTTGCTGGCGGAGATGAACGCGCGGGTGCCCGACGGCGTCAGGTTGCCGGTGTGGAAGATGCCGAATAAGCGGGTGTAGTCGAAGCGGCCGTAGCTCGCCGACAATTGGCCGCCGAGTTCCTCGTTCGGGTTGATCGAGCGGTAGTTGACGGTCGAGCCGGTCGCGGCGGCCGTCGGGCTGTCTACGTCGGTGGTGCCGAGGTTGACGTTGACCTGATCGATGATCTCGGAATCGAGCTGCTGGTTCGAGTAAAGGTCGTAGCCGCCGGTGTCGTTCAGCGGCATGCCGTCGAAGGTCTGCGTGATGCGCTGATCGTTGAAGCCGCGAATGGTGAGCGTGCCGCCGCCGGAACCGTACGGATCGTTGTTCTGGAAGCTGACGCCCGGAAGCTGGTTGATCGTCTCGTTGATCGACTGACCGGGCGTCTGGCGGCCGATGAATTCCTGCGTCAGGACGGCCTTTGCCTTGGACGTGTTCGGCACGAGCACGCCGGCGACGCCGTTGTTCGTGTTGCTGCCGGTGACGACGATTTCCTGTTCGAAATCGATGGCGCCCGTCGACTGGGCGAAGGCGGTGGTCGCGCTGGTGGCGAGCGCGAGGGTGATGGCGGCGCGTGAGACGCCGGTTACTGAGATACGCATTGTTCCATCCCTGGCTTGTCTGGCGCGGCATCTGCCGACGCTTGCTGCGGTGCAGCTAGGCCCCGCAGGTGTCGCCGGAAGGGCATTCCAATGACGCCGCGGCGACATGGGTGTGACAGGCATGTTGCAGTCGCACAGGCGCGCGCGCGGCATTGCTCCGCCATGACGGTGTCGCTATAGGGTGCCTCCGCAAAAGGCGGCCTTGGAGGGCCGCCTTTTTGCGTTTGGTCCGTTTTTCCGCGCTGTTTTCGTTCTTTCTCAGGAGGAGCCCGTCATGGCCATCACGCCGCTCATGCCCGTCTATCCACGGTCTGGGGTGCGTCCTGTCCGAGGCGAGGGCTGCTACCTGATCGGCGAGCGCGGCGAGCGCTACCTGGATTTCGCGAGCGGCATCGCGGTCAACCTGCTCGGCCACGGCCACCCGCATCTGACCAAGGCGATCCAGGATCAGGCGGCGACGCTGATCCACGTCTCCAACCTGTACGGCAGTCCGCAGGGGGAGCATCTCGCCCAGCGGCTGGTCGATAACACCTTCGCCGATACCGTGTTCTTCACCAATTCCGGCGCGGAGGCGGTGGAGTGCGCGATCAAGACGGTGCGCCGCTACCACTTCGCCGATGGCGAGGCGCATCGCCACAAGATCATCACCTTCAAGAACGCCTTCCATGGTCGGACGCTCGGCACCATCTCCGCGACCGATCAGGAGAAGATGCGCGGCGGGTTCGAGCCCTTGCTGCCCGGATTCGAGGTGGTGCCCTTCGACGATCTCGCGGCGGCCGAAGCGGCGATCGACGACAACACCGCCGGTTTCCTGGTCGAACCGATCCAGGGCGAGGGCGGGGTGCGGCCGGCGAGCCAGGCCTTCCTTCAGGGTCTCCGCAGGCTTGCCGACGAACACGGCCTGCTGCTGGCGCTGGACGAGGTGCAATGCGGCTATGCGCGGACGGGTACGCTGTTCGCGCATGAGCAGTACGGAATCGTGCCGGACGTGATGGCGGTGGCGAAGGGGATCGGCGGCGGCTTCCCGCTGGGCGCCTGCCTCGCCACCGAGGAAGCGGCGAAGGGCATGGTGATCGGAACCCACGGCTCCACCTATGGCGGCAACCCGCTGGCGATGGCGGCGGGCGAGGCGGTATTGGACGTGATCCTGGAGCCGGCGTTCATGGAGCAGGTGCGCACGACGGGCGACCGCCTGCGCCAGGCGCTGGAGCAGATGATCCCGAACCATGATGCGCTGTTCGAGGGTGTCAGGGGCATGGGCCTGATGCTGGGCCTGAAGATGAAGACCGACAGCCGGCAGTTCGTCGCCAACCTGCGCGACAATCATGGCCTGCTGACGGTCGCGGCGGGGGACAACGTGCTGCGCATCCTGCCGCCGCTGGTCATCGAGCAGGCGCATATCGACGAGTTCGTCGGCAAGCTTTCGGAGGCGGCGCGGACCTATGTCCCGCCGGCGGACGAGTGATGATGGCGCCCTGCATCCTCCCCGAGCAAGCTCAGGGAGGATCGAGGTGACCCGCCACTTCATCGACCTTGCCGATGCGGGCGCCGAGGCGATCGCGGCGATGCTGGGCGACGCGCAGGCGCGCAAGGCGGCGCGTGGCGGCTGGCCGAAGGGGCGGGTCGATGCCGATGCGCCGCTTGCCGGGCATGTGCTGGCGATGATCTTCGAGAAGAACTCGACGCGGACGCGCGTGTCGTTCGACATGGCCATGCGGCAGCTGGGGGGCACGACGATCGTCATGGACGGCGGCTCGACCCAGCTGGGGCGCGGCGAGCCGATCGAGGATACGGCGCGGGTGCTGTCGCGCTATGTCGACGCGATCATGATCCGCACCGACGACCATGAGAAGGCGCGGGCGCTCGCCGAATACGCGACGGTGCCGGTCATCAACGGGCTGACCGACCAGTCGCACCCCTGCCAGGTGATGGCCGACATGCTGACTGTGATCGAGCATCGCGCCAAGCTGGTCGGCACGCGCTGGGCGTGGCTGGGCGACGGCAACAACATGACGCACTCGATCATCGAGGCGGGAAGCCTGATGGGCTTCGACGTGCGCGTCGGCTGCCCGGCGGGGTACGACCCGGACATGCGCTATATCGACGCGGCCAATGCGCGTGGCGCGACGGTGGAGATCGTGCGCGATCCGCTGCGTGCCGTCACGAATGCGGACGTCGTGGTGACCGACACCTGGATCTCGATGGGTCAGGCCCATGCCGAGGAGAAGCTGGCGGCGATGATGCCGTTCCAGGTGACCGAGGCGGTGATGGCGGCAGCGGCACCGGGTGCGACGTTCCTCCACTGCCTGCCGGCGCATCGCGGCGAGGAGGTCGTGGACGCGGTGATCGACGGGCCGCAATCGGCGATCTGGGACGAGGCGGAGAACCGGCTGCATGCGCAGAAGGCGGTGCTGCTGTGGTGCCTGGGGTTGATCGGGTAGAGCACGCGAAGCGGGCGCGCCGGTACTTCGACAAGCTCAGTGCCAACGGAGTTGGCTTGGGGTTGATCGGCGCAGGGCGAGCGACCACCTGACCTCCCGATCATTCACCCCCAACGCCGTTCGGGCTGAGCCTGTCGAAGCCCTAGCGCCGGCCTTCGACAAGCTCGGGGCGAACGGGCGAGAGTAGAGTTATGGCCTCGATACCCGAGAACACACCCTGGACGTTGGGCGACGTGGATCATGTCGTCGGCTTCACCATTCCGGCCCGTCACGCGCGGGGGCGGGCGGTCCGGCTGGGGCCGGTGCTGGACGCGATCCTGTCCAACCACGGCTATCCGCCGGTCATCGAGCGCATCCTGGCGGAGGCGCTGACGATCACCGCGCTGCTGGGGTCGACGCTGAAGCATGAGGAGGGGCAGCTGACCCTGCAGGCGCAGACCGAGGGCGGGGCGATCGACCTGCTCGTCTGCGACTATCGGGGCGGCGAGATGCGGGGTTACGTCCGCCACGACCCCGACAGGCTGGCGGAGATGCCGGTGGAGCCGTCGCTCTTCGCCCTGTTCGGCAAGGGCTATCTGGCGATCACCTTCGACCAGGCAGTCTCGGGCGAGCGTTACCAGGGCATCGTGCCGCTGGAGGGCGCGTCGCTGGCGCAAGCGGTCGAGGTCTATTTCGCGCAGTCAGAGCAGATCCCCAGCCTCCTCCGCGTGGCGGTGACGGCGGGCGGGCCGGAGGGGCGGATCGCCGGCGGGTTCATGTTGCAGCACCTGCCCGAGGGCGAGGAGGGGCGTGAGCGGCTGCACACCCGCCTCGACCATCCGGAGTGGGAGGCGGTGAAGGCGCTGGCGGTCACGGTGCAGGACGCCGAGCTGATCGACCCGACGCTGACGATCGAGGCGCTGCTGTGGCGGCTGTTCAACGAGGAGGAGGTGCGGGTTCTGCCCGGCTCCGGCCAGTTGCGACGGGGATGCCGGTGCTCGGCGGCGTATTACAGCCAGGTGCTGGCGCGCTTTCCCGAGGACGAGCGCGCGCAGATGGTGGACGAGGACGGGCTGATCCGGGTCGATTGCGCGTTCTGCGCGCGGCAGATCGTGGTCCATCCGGCGCGTTAACCATGTCTTCATCAGTGCGGGCTACAAGGGCTCATCTCCCTAGCTTCGACTTGGGGCTGCCCTCGGGCGGCCCCTTCTTTTTTGGCTCGCTTGTAGGGGGCCGGGGCGTTAGGGGGCGCGATGACTAGCGACACCCGTCCGCTCGCCGTCGTTCTCCTCTCCGGCGGTCTCGACTCCATGACCGTGGCGGCAATGGCGATCGAGCAGGGCTTCCGCATCCTCGCGCTCACCGTGAACTACAACCAGCGTCATGTGGTGGAGCTTGCCTCCGCCCGCCGCATCGCCGCGCAGTTCGGGGCGGAGCGGCATGTCGTGCTGCCGATCGACTTGACGGCATTCGGCGGATCGGCGCTCACCGCCGAGATCGACGTGCCGAAGGACGGCGTGGGCGACGGCATCCCGGTCACCTACGTGCCGGCGCGGAACACGGTCTTCCTGAGCCTGGCGCTCGGCTGGGCCGAGGCGGCGGGCGCGCGCGACATCTTCGTCGGCGTGAACGCGCTCGATTACTCCGGCTATCCGGATTGCCGGCCGGAGTTCATCGCGGCCTTCGAGGGCCTCGCCAATGTTGCCACCAAGGCAGGGGTCGAGGGCGACCGGTTCCGCATCCATGCGCCTTTGCAGCACATGACCAAGGCTGACATCGTGACGGAAGCGGCACGGCTGGGCATCGACCTCGGCATGAGCTGGTCCTGCTACGATCCGGCGGGCGAGCGGCATTGCGGGCTGTGCGACAGCTGCCGCCTGCGCGCCAAGGGCTTCGAGGATGCGGGGCTGCCCGATCCGACCCGCTACGCCGCACGGCCATGAGCTATGCGGTCAAGGAGATGTTCCTGACCCTGCAGGGGGAAGGAATGCAGGCGGGGCGGCGCGCGGTGTTCGTGCGCTTCGCCGGATGCAACCTGTGGACAGGGCGCGAGCAGGATCGGGCCGATGCGACCTGCCGGTTCTGCGATACCGACTTCGTCGGCATGGATGGGACCTTGGGCGGGCGGTACGATGCGGCGGGGTTGGTCGCGCAGGTCGTGGCGCTGTGGGGTTCGGACCCGGCGATGGCCTATGTCGTGCTGACCGGGGGGGAGCCGTTGCTGCAGGTCGATCTCCCGCTGATCGACGCGCTGCATGAGGCGGGGTTCGAGATCGCGGTCGAGACCAATGGCACGATCGCGGCGCCGCGCGGGATCGACTGGATCTGCGTCAGCCCCAAGGCCGGGAGCGAGGTGGTGCAGCGGTCCGGTGACGAGCTGAAGCTGGTCTGGCCGCAGCCGGGGATCGATCTGTCGATCGTCGAGGGCTGGGACTTCCGCCACTTCCTGATCCAGCCGATGGACTGTGCGGACGGCGAAGTCGCGCGCGAGGCGGCGATCACGGTGGCGATGACGCGGCCGCCCTGGCGCCTGACTTTGCAGAACCACAAGGCGCTGGGTCTCCGGTGACGCGCGATCCCGCCGCGGCCTATCCCGGCCGCTCCGCCCCCGACATCCTCAAGGCGCGCGGCGTCCGTCGCCTCGTCTATTTCCACACGGATCATTTCGAACCGTGGCGCAACGTGCCGGGCCGGCCGGCCGACCTCGCTTCGGCGATAGGGGATGTCGAGGCCTATCTGCGCGAGAGCGAAAAGCGCGACTTCGCCCGCGCGGCGACCCTGTTCTACAAGGCCAATATCAACTTCGCCGTGAACGGACGCCGCTGGCTATGGCGTGCGGACCCCTCCGATCTGCTCGGCTTCGTGCCGCCGGATCCGGAGGCCGATGAGATGTCCGCGCGCGTTCTGGGGGCGCTCAGCGAGGCGGGACGCGAACTGCAGGTCCACATCCATCACGAGAACATCACCTGGAACGACAGCATCCGCGATGCAGGATCGCGCGCGCATCTCGATACGCCCGAGCATCGCCGGTTCGACGATGCGCGGTTCGAGCTGCTGCTGCGCCTGAACCTCGATCTGCTGCGGCGGCAGGCCGGGTTCGATCCGACGCGCTGGTTCTTCATACACGGGCATTGGGCCCTGAACGCCTCCGATCCGCATGAATGCACGATCGTGCGCGAGATCGAGATCCTGCGGCGGAACGGGTGCCTGGGCGATTTCACCCAGCCGGCCGGGCGGGTCCATGTCGATTCGCGGATCGACGAGCCTTACCTCGCGCGGCCGGTCGCCAAGGCGAAGGGCTATGACCGGCCCGAGGCCGATCCCGTGCCGGCCGCCGGTGCGGGTGAGGTTGCGGCGGACCGGTTCCTGATCTGGGCGTCGGCGATCGGACATTACTGGGCCTCGATCGACCATTCCTCGGCCTTCGTGCGCAAGCGGATGAGCGCGCCGGAGCGCTTCGCGCGCGCCCATGCGGCGGGGGGCTTCGTCCATGACGGCGTGCTCTATGTGAAAACGCACGCGCATATGATGGCACCGGTTTACTGGCAGGCGGCGGGCGGGGTCGGCCCGTTCCCCCATGCCGATGCCGGGATCGTCGCGGAATTGGGCGGGCTGTTCGATGCGGCGTCGGCTGCCGGCGTGGAGGTCGAGTTTGCCGGTGTGTCGGCGGCGTTCCACCGGCTGCTGGGCGCGGCTCCGGTCGATCACGCGCTGACGGTGCCGAGCGGGCATGCGATGGCGGCGATCGGCTGCGATGTGGCGTTCCGGTCGGCGGCGGGCGATGTGGATGCGCCGCCGCTCGGGGTCTTTCCGGAGCGGGCGATGGTGCCGCGACGGACTAAAGCCGGGAAGAAGACGGCTGCTGTCTGGCCGGAGGTGCGGGCGTTGCCGTGGCGCACGCGGCTGTGGCGGTGGGTGCGGGCGCAATTCCCCTTCCTTGGCCGTTCGCGCTGAGCCTGTCGAAGCGCCAGCGCGACCGCCTTCCCCGGCCCCCTTCGACCGCCTGCAAGGCAGGCGCTCAGGACAGGCTTCGACAGGCTCAGGGCGAACGGCCGGCGGGGGGGCTTAGAACTTCGCCGGTTCTTCCCGCATCAAAGTTCCCGCGAGCGCGCGGAGCCAGCGCCAGCGGCGGGGCGTGGGGGCGTCGCGCGTGTCGGCGAGCCAGGCGACGACCTCCTCCACCGTGCAGGGTAGCCGCGTCGGCGGGTGGACGTAGCGGGGGTAGAGGATCAGCGTCCCCGCGACGAGCATGTCGAGGGTGAGGTGGCGGGTGCGACGAGCGAAGGTCAGGCGGTCCTTGGTCAGGCCCCACCCGGCGTAGAAGGGGCCGCCATAGGTCCAGACCCGCTTGCCCCGCTGCAACGCCTCGAACCCGGCGAGCGAGGTCATGGTGGCGAGCCCATCGACCGCGTCGAGGCAGGCGGAGATGTCGGCATGGTCGGCGATGTGGTCGGCGAGGCCGCTTGCGACGTCGCGCGGGATCGCGCCGGCGCGGTTGCCCGCCTCGACATCCGGATGCGGCTTGTAGGCGATCCAGCCGTCGGGATGGTCGCGGCGCGCGGCCTCCAGCAGGGCGAGGTTGGTGCGGATGCCGGCGGTGCCGCGCTCGATCGAGCGGTCGTCCTCGACCTGGCCGACGACGAGCAGGCGGAAGCGGTCGGTAGAGGCCGGGAAGGCGGTCGGGCGACCGACATTGTACTTGCTGAGGCCGGCCGCGACCATGCGCTGGCGGAGTGCTGCGGCGCGGGCGAGGAGGGCCGGGGGCATGTCCGCCATTTCGAGGATTACCTCCAGCCGCGAGGGGCCGCCGCGATCGTAGTAGATGCCGAGATCGTCGAGCACGACCGAGGCGGGCAGGTGAAAGTCCGAGCCGAGCCCGCGCGAGCGGACGAAGCCGTCCTCCATGCGCAGCACCGGCAGCCCGGTGGCGGCGAGTTCGTCGGAGAGGGCGCGGCTTTCCTTGCCGGACCAGATCATGATGCGGCCGCCCTTCGCGCGGGCCGTGGCGGCGGCCGAGGCGACGTTCGGGTGGAAGGTCAGGTCCTGGCGCGGCGAGGCGAGAAGGTTGCGGGTGGCGGCGCGCTTCCACGGGCGGAAGCCGATGGCGGCGATGGGCCCAGCATTGGCGTCCGCCCCGTCCCGCCAGAGGGCGAGGCGCTCGATCGTCTCCTCCAGCGTCGTTGGCCGGCCGGTGATCGGATCGACGTAGCGGGCGTAAAGGAGGAAGGCGGCGGCGAAGATCTCGGTGACGGAGCGGCGGGCGGTGCGGCGGTCGATCGCGATCTCGTCGCGGGTGGCCCCCCAGCCGGCGTAGAAGGGCATGCCGAAGCAGCGGACGGGCAGGCCGCGCATCAGTGCCTCGAAGCCCATCAGGCTGGTGACGCAATAGACCTCGTCCACTTCAGCGAGGATGTCGGCGGCGCGGGCGTCGACGTCGAGCAGGGTGACGCCGGTGAGGGCTTCCGAGGAGATCGCGCCGCGCTTCAGCCCGGCGGCGACGGCGGGGTGGCGGCGGACGATGATCTCGGCAGCCGGATTATCGGCGCGGGCGGCGGCGACCATGCGGGCGAAGGTGGCGCTGTCGGCGAGCCCGCCGGTGATCGAGGCGTCTCCGGCGGTCTGGTCCACGACTAGGATGCGGTGGCGGGTTTGGGGCGGGAGCGTGCCGGGGGCGAGCGGCGGCGCGGCGTTGGTCTTGGACAGGCCGGTCTCGACGATGAGGGCCATCGCCCTGGCCGCGCGGTCGAGGAGTGCGGGGGTGACCCAGCCGCCGTCCTGCAGCAGCGCCTCGATGCGGGAAGGCTGGCGCGCGTCGTAGTAGATGCCGAGATCGTCGGCGACGATCGACAGCGGCGGTGCGCCCGCTTCGCCCAGGCCGACCGAGCGGAGGAAAGCATCCTCCAGCGCGATGTAGGACAGGCCGGCTTGTGCGGCGATCGCGCGCGCCTTGGCAGCGGTGGGTTTGAAGCCCCAGCCGGCGACGGCCTGCGTGTCGGCGCGTGGTGTGGCGGCGAAGTCGATCCGCGCCACATCGGGCAGGAACGCCGCGAGATGCGGCACCCGCGCCACGCCGCGGCCCGGCACCAGCAGGGCGGTCAGGTCGAGACGATGGTGGACCGGTGTCATCGCACCGCCAATGGCGGCGGCGGGGTCAACCGGCAAGCGGTCAGGCCTGACCGCCGCAGGATGCCTTCAGCCGGTTCTTCCTGTCGTAGCAGCGGTCGTCCAGCGGCGGCACCGGCTGCGGGGTCAGCCAGCGCGCGGCCGGGAACAGCCGGTCCTGGACGGGAATCAGGCTGTTGCGGAACTCGCGCATGCGGTTTTCGGCGGTGAGCAACAGCTGGCCCTTGGGGCGCATCAGCGCCTCCTGCCCGATGCTTGACGCCACCTGGCAGAAGCTGAGCTGCGCCTTCAGCGTGGAGAAGCCGTTGTACGTCTTGGTCGTGTAGCTATCGAGCGACTTCTGCCAGGTCTTCGGCTGGGTACGTTTGAAGTAGCCGCCGATCATCGTGTAGGCGGCCGCGAACTCCTTGGAATGCTGCGCCAGGAGATGGTTGTAGTTGCGGACCGTCATCAGCATCGGCGCGAACTGGCACTGCAGCGCGGCGACGTTGAGGCCGGCGCGCATGTTCCAGATCAGATGCGCGCTCAGTTCCTTTGCGGTGGCGCCCGGCATGGGCAGGCCGATACCGGGCTCGTCACCCTTGACCGGGGTGCCGGCGAAGCTGGGCGGGTTCCAGAACATCTGCGCCGAGGCCGGCGCGGCAGCCAGAATCCCCGTGATCGCCGCGGCTGCGCCTGCGCGCCGCATCCAGTCGAACTGCATGTTAGAACGTCCTCCCGAACCCCGCCGGTCCCTGCTGCGTGCTATCCTAAACCGTTCGGGCGCAATAAAAAAGGCCGCCCGGATGTCCGGACGGCCCTTTATCCACAGTTTCGGTAAACCGTGATTACATCGCGTTGGACATGTTATCCATCGCCATGTTGGAATCCATGCCGGCGGCATCGATCGCCATCATGTCGTTGGACGTGCTGTCCATCATCGTGTCGGTCGAGTTCATTTCCGTCAGCGTGGTGTTGTCGGCCGCCGGCTCGCTGCCGCCGCAGGCGGAAACCAGAAGGGCTGCACCGGCCACCATCGAAGCGGTCATCGCCTTGGAGAGAAGGTTGCGCATGCTTGACTCCCTAGATCGTCATCGATTTGGCCGGGCCTGTTGACCCATTGAATTTCCAAATCGGCCCGGACCTTAACCAGAAAGACAGGCCGCCTCAAGAGTTCCGCCCGCACGTGCGGAAAAGCCGTCGAGAAATACGGGAAAGCCGTCGGCAAGCGCGCGATCGAACGCGGGCATGTCGGCTGCCACCCCAAGCTCGGCGAGGCTGGTGACCGGGTATTCGGCGATGCCGCAGGGCACGATGCCGCCGAAATGCGACAGATCGGGGTCGATGTTGACCGAGAAGCCGTGAAACGTGACCCAGCGGCGGACGCGCACGCCGATCGCGCCGATCTTCGCCTCGCCATTCGGGCCGTCCGTCCAGATGCCGATGCGGCCGGGTTCCCGGCGGGAGGGGACGCCGAGCGCGGCAAGGGCGGCGATCACCCATCCTTCGAGCGCGTGGACATAGCAGCGCACGTCCCGGCCGCGCTCGGCCAGGTTGAGCATGACATAGCCGACGCGCTGGCCGGGGCCGTGATAGGTGAAGCGCCCGCCACGTCCGGCATCGTAGACCGGGAAGCGATCGGGCTGGATCAGCTCGGCACGGTCGGCGCTGGTGCCGGCGGTGTAGAGCGGCGGGTGTTCGAGGAGCCAGACGAGTTCCTCCGCAGTGCCCCCGGCTATCGCGGCGGCGCGCGCCTCCATCTCCACCAAAGCCTCCGGATAGCCGGTCAGGCCGGGCGTACTGCGCCATTCCGGGTCGGGTAAGTTCATGGGCGCGATCTGGCGTCGCGGCGGGCCGGTTGCAAGCGGCAAGGGTGGCCCATAAGGCTTGCACCCGAGGAGACCGAGTTGAACAGAACCGCCATCAGCGACGCCGCATCTTGGGCGGGAAGCTTCATCAAGGCGGAATGGCGCCTGCTGCTGCCGGTGGCGCTTGCCTTCTTCGCATTGCCGCAGCTCGCGGTGCAGGTCTTTGCGGCCGATGCGCTGACACTGGCGGAAGCGCAGCGCGGGTCGCCCGCGATGTTGCTGTGGTTCCTGCCGATGATGTTGGGCAACATCGTCGGCGGCATAGCGCTCTCCGCGCTGGCGATCGTGCCGCGCATCACGGTCGGCGACGCCATCGGGCGGGGTATCCGCCGCCTGCCGACCCTGTTCGTGGCCTGCGTGATCCTGGTCGCCGTGCTCGCCGCCGTGATCTTCGCGGGAATGATCGTCTTCGGTGTCGCGGCGGCGGGGCTGGGGCTTGGCCGCGCCGGCATCGTGACGCTGTTGAGCGCCTTTGTCAGCATCGTCGGGATCATCTGCGTCGTGCGGCTGACCTTCCTGTTCCCGGCGCTGGCGGATCATGAATCGACCGCGCTGGCGGCGCTGAAGGAGACTTGGCGGCTGACCCGGCCGGTGTTCTGGCAGCTGCTCGGCCTCTTCCTGCTGCTGTTGGTGGTGAGTGGCATCATCGGCCTCGCCATCCAGGCGTCGCTCGGCAGCGTCCTCCTGCTTCTCGGCAAGATGCTGGGGGGCGAGGCGGTAGCGCGGGCGCTGATCCTGATCATCACGACGGCGATCGGCGCGGCCTTCAGCGGCGGCTTCTATGTCCTGTCCGCCGCCATCTACGCCCAGCGGCGAGGCGCTACTTAAAGAAGCGGGATCTGGGGCGCGGCCTCGCGCGGGAGGAGGCCGGTCTGGCGGGGGTCGGGGAAGGTCTCGACCGCGGTGGCGAAGGGCGTGAAGCCGGCCTTGCGGTAGAAGCCGAGCGCGGCCGGATGGTCGAGGGTGCAGGTGTGGACCCAGACGCGGGTGACGCCCTTGCGCCAGAGGCGGGGCAGCGCCTCGGCCATGAGCCACTTGCCATGACCCTTGCCGGCGAGTTCGGGGACGAGGCCGAAGTACGACAGCTCTGCCGTTGCGCTCTCGCGAAAGTCGAGTTCCAGGAGGCCGATCTCGATCCCTCTCGGATCGGCGACGGCATAGACCTCGACCGCCGGATCATGGACGATGGCGGCGAGTTGCGCGTCCGACATGGCCAGGCGGGAGAACCAGAGCCAGGGCGCGCCGACACGGGCGAACAGGGTGCGGTAGCGGTCGAGCGCAGGCTCGGCCCAGCGCACCAGTCGCAGCGGGGAAGGCGGCATCGGGCGCAGTGGCGGGCGGGCGGTCATCTCCAGCGAGGTGACGATCGTCGCGATCTCACCCTTCGGTACGACGGTCAGCGCCATCGCCTCAGTTCCAGGCAGCGAGCGGGGGCAGGCTCATCAGGATGGCGTCGACATTGCCGCCGGTCTTGAGGCCGAAGGAGGTGCCGCGATCGTAGACCAGGTTGAACTCGGCATAGCGGCCCCGGTACTCCAATTGCCGCATCCGGTCCGCCTCGTCGAAGGGCGTATCCATCCGGCGGCGGACGATGCGGGGGAAGATGTCGAGGAAGGCCTCACCCACCGCACGGGTGAAGGCGAAGGTCTCGTCGAACCCGCCCTCCAGATGGTCGTAGAAGATGCCCCCCACGCCGCGATGCACCTCGCGATGGGGGATGTAGAAATAATCCTCCGCCCATTGCCGGTAGCGGTCGTAGTCGGCGACCGGGTGCGCGTCGCAGGCGGCGCGCATGGCAGCGTGGAAGTCGGCGGTGTCCGCCTCCACCGGGATCGGCGGGTTGAGGTCCGCCCCGCCGCCGAACCACCGCTTCGTGGTCACGAGGAAGCGGGTGTTCATGTGGACGGCGGGGACATGCGGGTTGGCCATATGCGCGACGAGGCTGATGCCGGTCGCGAAGAAGCGCGGATCCTCGCCCGCGCCGTGGATGGTCTTGGCGAAGTCGCCGGTGAAGGCGCCGCCGACCGTCGAGACGTTGACGCCGACCTTCTCGAAGACGCGGCCCTTCATCAAACCGCGAACGCCGCCGCCGCCGGGTGACCCGTCGTCTTCGGTGCGGTCCCAGGGGAGGTATTCGAAGGCGGCGTCGCTGCCGGCTTCGCGCTCGATGCTCTCGAATTCCGCGCAGATGCCGTCCCGCAGGCCTTCAAACCAGCGGCGGGCGGCGGTCTGTTCCTCGTCCAGTTCGATCATACAGCCAGTTCAGTCATCGGGGAGCGTTCCAGTCTGCCTCATCGCCTCGGCCAGCGCGATGCCCGCCGCGACTGCCACATTCAAGGACCGGAAGCCGAGCCGCATGGGGATTCGTACGCGTATGTCTGCCACGCCGTGGACGTGATCCGGCACGCCGGCCCCCTCCGATCCGAGGAGCAGGGTATCGCCGGGATCGAAGACGGCATTGACCGTGGTCAATTCGGCGCGGGTGGTGAGGAGGACGATGCGACCGCTGCAGGCGGCGCGAAAGGCGTTCCAGTCGGCATGGCGCGCGACCGGGGCGGAGTCGGCGTAATCCATGCCCGCGCGCCGGAGCGCACGATCCGAGAAGGGGAATCCGCAAGGCTCGATGATATCGACCGCCGCGCCAAAGCAGGCGGCGAGGCGCAGGATCGTGCCGACATTGCCGGCGATGTCCGGTTGGTAAAGCGCCAGTCGCATCGCCGGCGCTTAGGCGGGCGTCATCCTGCCTTGCAAGCCGCACGGTTCAGCGGCGGCGGATCGGCATGGAATCACCACTGCGCCAGGAAGTCCACCTCCACATGCTTCGGCGTGACGTTCTCGTCGGCACCCCGACGTCGCCTTGCGGCCGCCCCCTTCTCCTCCGAGCGGAAGGCGCGCAGGAACGAGAGGACGGAAACCGGTGCGAAGAACGAGCGCAGCGCCTGGCTGTGTTCCATGAAGACCCCCAAAGATCGTCGATCCATCCCCATGAACCGCGCAGAGACGCTGGTTGACCGGCGCCTTAACCATGATGCTAAGCCGATGAAATCCGGGTGGGACAACAGCGTCTGTCACCGAACCGGCGAGTTCCGAGGAGGGAATGCTCCGTTTCGGACTGGCGGCGGGAACGGGGCTGGAGCAACGCCCGCGCGCCGAGTCCCGACAGGCGATAGAGTGTCCAAAAATATGCGAGTCGTTCGCAACGCGGCGCCAGTGTCAGGCCAAGCCAAATTGCTGTTGGCAAAGCCGCTTTCCGGGGGCTATCAGGCCGCGCAGCCGCCGGGGGGACCGGGTGGTCGGCGCGTGTAACCGGGGCTTTGCCGATTGGCACAATCCACGCTCACGCGGCCGTATCGAAGCGCAAGGGTTTGGCATGGCGACGCCTGAACAGACGATTGATCCCAATCAACGGCCTCCGGTTATCGGTAGCGAGCATGAGGAGGGCCAGGGCGTTCGCCGCCGGGACTTCATCAACATCGCTGCGGTCAGTTTCGCCGGCGTCGGCGCGGTCGCGGTGGCGATCCCGCTGGTCAACCAGATGAACCCGTCGGCCGACGTGCTGGCGCTCGCCTCGATCGAGGTCGATATCTCCAAGATCGCGCCGGGACAGGCGATCAAGACGATGTGGCGCAAGCAGCCCGTCTTCATCCGCAACCTCGTCCCCGCCGAGATCGCGGCCGCGAACAAGGTGCCCGCCGCCGAGCTGCGCGACCCGCAGACGCTGGCCGAGCGGACCAAGGCCGGCAAGGAAAACTGGCTGATCACGCTCGGCGTCTGCACCCATCTTGGTTGCGTGCCGCTGGGTGCCGGCGAAGGCGAGAGCCGGGGCGATTTCGGCGGCTATTTCTGCCCCTGCCACGGTTCGCATTACGACACGGCGGCACGCATCCGTAAGGGTCCGGCGCCGAAGAACCTGGTCGTGCCCGAATACGCGTTCAAATCCGACACCGTCGTCCAGATCGGCTGAGGTAGAAACAGATGAGCTTCCCCTGGGCTGAACATTACGAGCCGAAGCTGCCGCTGATGCGGTGGATCGACGAGAAGCTGCCGCTGCCGCGCCTCGTCTACAACGCGGTGGGCGCCGGCTATCCGGTGCCGCGCAACCTCAACTATTTCTGGAACTTCGGTGTGCTCGCCGGCCTTGCGCTGGTCGTGCAGATCGTCACCGGCGTGATCCTGGCGATGCACTATGCCGCCAACGCCAACATCGCGTTCCTCTCCGTCGAACAGATCATGCGCGACGTGAACTCGGGCTGGATGCTCCGCTACGTCCACGCCAACGGCGCGTTGATGTTCCTGGCGGTGGTCTACATCCATATCTTCCGCGGCCTTTATTACGGATCGTACAAGGCCCCGCGCGAGATGGTGTGGCTGCTCGGCGTGGTCATCTTCCTCCTGATGATGGCGACGGCCTTCATGGGCTATGTGCTTCCCTGGGGGCAGATGTCCTTCTGGGGCGCGCAGGTGATCACCGGCTTCTTCTCGGCGATCCCGCTGGTCGGCGAGCCGATCCGCCAGCTGCTGCTCGGCGGCTTCGCGCCGGACAACGCCGCCCTCAACCGCTTCTTCTCGCTGCATTACCTGCTGCCGTTCGTGATCGCGGGCGTCATCATCCTGCACATCTGGGCGCTGCACATTCCGGGCTCGAACAACCCGACCGGCGTGGACGTGAAGGGTCCGCAGGACACGGTGCCGTTCCACCCGTACTATACGGCCAAGGACGGCTTCGGCGCCGCGGTGTTCTTCCTGATCTTCGCCCTCCTGGTGTTCTTCGCGCCGAACCTGCTCGGCCATCCGGACAACTACATCCAGGCGAACCCGCTCTCGACGCCGGCGCATATCGTGCCCGAATGGTACTTCCTGCCGTTCTACGCGATCCTGAAGGCGTTCACCGGCAACTTCCTGTGGATCCCGGCGAAGCTCTGGGGCGTGATCGCCATGTTCGGCTCGATCCTGCTCCTCTTCTTCCTGCCGTGGATCGATAAGTCGCCGGTGCGGTCGGCCAATTACCGGCCGGTGTACAAGTGGTTCTTCTGGGTGCTGGTCGCGGACGTTGTGGCGCTCGGCTATCTCGGCCAGGCGGAGCCGACGACCTTCGTCGTCCTCGCCAGCCAGATCTGCGCCGGCTACTACTTCGCCCACTTCCTGATCATCCTGCCGATCGTCTCGGCGCTGGAGAAGCCGCTGCCGCTGCCGAACTCGATTTCGGAAAGCGTCCTGCACGGTGAAGAGCAGGAAGCCCGGCCGATCGGCCAGACGGCCTAAGGGGGAGTTCGAGTACACATGGCACGTCTCATCGCCTTCCTCGTCGGCTGCGGCTTTCTTGCCGCCCTGGTCTTCGCGGTCCTGGTCACGCCCTGGGAAGCAGCACCCGAGAGCGCTTCGCACGAGTTCCATCGCGAGCCGAAGGAACTGACGCTCGCCTCCGATGGTCCGTTCGGCAAGTTCGACCGGCAGCAGCTTCAGCGCGGCTTCCAGGTCTACAAGGAGGTTTGCGCCGCCTGTCACTCGCTCCACCTCGTCGCCTTCCGCGACCTGGAGGGGATCGGCTTCACCAAGCCGGAGGTGAAGGCCATCGCCAAGCAATGGGCGATCGAGGTGCCGGACGTGAACCCGGACACCGGCGAGCCCGCGACCCGCAAGGCCATGCCGAGCGACTACTTCCCGTCGCCCTATGCCAACGAGACCGCCGCGCGCGCCGCGAACAACAACGCGCTGCCGCCGGACCTTTCGCTGATGGCCAAGGCGCGCGAGGGTGGCGCTCCGTACATCCACTCGCTGCTGACGGGCTACAGCAAGCAGCCGGCCGAGCTTCTCAAGAAGTTCCCGGATGCCAAGACCCCGACCGGCCTGTACTACAACCCGTACTTTGCGAACCTGAACATCGCGATGCCGCCGCCGCTCGTCTCCGAGGGGCAGGTGACCTATGCCGACGGGACCAAGCCGACTGTCGACCAGATGTCGCAGGACGTGTCCGCCTTCCTGGTATGGACCGCCGAGCCGAAGCTGGAGAGCCGTCACCGCACCGGCGTCGCAGTGGTGATCTTCCTGCTGATCGCGACGGTGCTGGCGTACATGTCCTACCGGAACATCTGGGCGGGCAAGAAGCACTGAGCCTGACGCTCGGGTAGAGAACAGAAGGGCCGTCCGGGAGACCGGGCGGTCTTTCTGTTTGGTGACGGCTGGTCGCTCGCAGGCATCATCCGTTTGGATGAGGTGAGAGGGCGAACGCCCGTACTTGTGAAGTCATGCCAGCACAGGCTGGCGTCGCTCGGTGTCGGAGTTCGGTCCGGTCACGCAGGAACACCGCGATGCCAGCCTGTGCTGGCATGACGGCAAGGCTGCGCGGGGACGCGTTTTGTCCCGGAGCGACGCCCACCTATCTTACCTGTTCGTACTAAGCGAAGTCGAAGCGGAGGTTTCGAGGGTCCCGCTTGTTGCCAGTCCTTCGACCTCGCTCAGGCGAGCGGGGTGGTTGGGCGCAGGCGCCGCTACGCCGGCCGCCGCCGCATCAGCAGGATCGCTTCATAGGTCATCACGTCCTCACCGTGCTGGTTGCGGGTGGTGACGTGGCTGCGGATCGAGCCGATTTCGGGTTTGCTGCGGGACGGGCGGATCTCGGTGATCCTGTTTTCACCCGACAGGGTGTCGCCGGGGTAGACGGGTTTGAGCCAGCGCAGATTGTCGACGCCGGGGGAGCCCAGGGCGGCGCTTTCCTCTGTGTCTCGCGCCTGCAGCTGCATTCGCATGGTCATCGCGCAGGTATGCCAGCCACTGGCGGCGAGCCGGCCGAAATGGGTCTGCGCCGCCGCCTCCTCGGAGAGGTGGAAGGGCTGGAAGTCGTATTGCCGGGCGAAGGCGATCACCTCGTCGCGATCGACGGTGAGGGGGCCGAAGAGCATGACCTCGCCGACCGCGAGATCCTCAAGATAGCGTATCGCCATCAACCTGCCCCTCAGACGTTGAAGCGGAAGAGCATGACGTCGCCGTCCTGAACGACATAATCCTTCCCCTCGGAGCGGAGCTTGCCCGCGTCGCGGGCGCCCGCCTCGCCCTTGCAGGCCACATAGTCGTCATAGGCGATCGTCTCGGCGCGGATGAAGCCGCGTTCGAAATCGGTGTGGATGACGCCCGCCGCTTGCGGGGCCTTGGCGCCCTTCGACACCGTCCAGGCGCGCGTCTCCTTCGGCCCGCAGGTGAAGAAGGTGAGGAGGTGGAGGAGGTCGTATCCGGCGCGGATCACGCGAGCGAGGCCGGTTTCGGTCAGGCCGAGGTCGGAGAGGAAGGCGGGGCGGTCCTCCGGGTCCATGGTCGCGATCTCGGCCTCGATCGCGGCGGAGATGATGACGGCCTGCGCGCCCTCCGCCTTCGCCTTTTCGAAGACGCGCGCGGAAAGGGCGTTGCCCTCGGCGGCGGAGCCTTCCTCGACATTGCAGACGTAGAGGACGGGCTTTGCGGTGAGGAGCTGCGCCTGTTCGAGATGGCGCGCCTCGTCCTCGTCCTTCGGCTCGGTCAGGCGCGCGGGCTTGCCATCGCGGAGAAGGTCGAGCGCCTGGGTCAGCACGGCGGCGGCGGATTTCGCCTCCTTGTCGCCCTGCTGCCCCTTCTTGAGCAAGTTGGGGACGCGCTTTTCCAGGCTTTCGAGGTCGGAGAGCATCAGCTCTGTCTCGACCGTCTCCGCATCCGCGATCGGGTCGATGCGGTTCTCGACATGGGTGATGTCGTCATCCTCGAAACAGCGCAGGACGTGGACGATGGCGTCCACCTCGCGGATGTTGGCGAGGAACTGGTTGCCGAGGCCTTCGCCCTTGGACGCGCCGCGGACGAGGCCGGCGATGTCGACGAAGGCGAGCTGCGTCTCAATGATCTTGGCCGAACCGGCGATCTCGGCGAGCTTCTGGGCGCGCGGGTCCGGCACAGCGACGTTGCCGACATTCGGCTCGATCGTGCAGAACGGATAGTTCGCCGCCTGCGCCGCCGCCGTCTCGGTCAGCGCGTTGAAGAGCGTCGACTTGCCGACATTCGGCAGGCCCACGATGCCGCATTTGAAACCCATGCGAAGAAACCTCGGTGGCGTAGGGACAAGGCCCGATAAGCCGCGGTCGATAGCCGGTTGGCGAGAGGGAGGGAAGGCGCGCGGCTGGGTATGTTGCCGCCAATCCGCAGTCATCGGCAACGCGGGCATAGTCGCTGTCCTACAGCGTTACGGGGGGCGTACTCTCACGTCCATGATCGCCGACCGACGCCAATGTCAGCCGCATCCTGTCCCGCAGGTGCCGCGCGCCTGTCGTTTCGGCGGCGCTCAGCCGGCGCGCAACCGCCGCATGAGCGCCGCGCTTGCGGCGCGTTCGCCCACCCCCGTCCGCTTTCCCGCTGGAGAACTCCGGGACGAACCTTGCGCCAGCCGCAACTTTCGCAACTTTGCAGGCGAACGGATACCGCGCCCGCCGTCCTGCGTTGCGGCGCGCAGAAGAATGGAGAAGTGCCATGCATCGTACCCTGATCGCCTTTGCCGCCACCGCCCTGATCGCCTCACCCGCGCTGGCCGATCGCGGGCCCAGCCAGGACGAGGCCGCCAAGATCGCGGCCAGCCTCACCGCCGCCGGCTTCAAGAGCTGGAACAAGATCGAGTTCAGCGGCAGCGTCTGGAAGGTGGATGATGCCCGCAGTATCGAAGGAAAGACCTACGACTTGCAGCTGAGCCCCAGCGACTTCGGCATCATCCGCAAAGACGGGGACTAATCCATTACGGGAATGCAACATCCTCGACATCATTGAAAAGACATGTTCTTCGGTTCGAATCCGATACATTAACTCCGCCATCCTAATCGGGGTCTCGTCGCAATTTGGGTGAGATCCCGATGTTCAATGTTGTGTCCTGTGTCGTACATCAGCATGACCATGTCCTCGTGGCGCTCGCCGCTGCGACATGGCTGGTCGGCAGCGTGGCGTTCTTCCTGCTGCTGAAGCGCGCCAATGAATGCCCGCGGGCGCGGCGGAAAAACTGGCTCGGCATCGCCGCCTTGGCAGCCGGCATCGGCGTCTGGGCGACCCACTTCATCGCCATGCTCGCCTATGACGGCGGCATGCCGATCAGCTTCGGGGTGGAGCGGACGGTCGTATCGGTATTCGTGGCGGTTTTCGCCTTCTGGCTGACGCTGACGGTACTCGGCGTCAAGCCGTCGGGGCGGCGCTGCGCTGGGGCGGGTCTCGTCACCTCGCTTGGGGTGGCGGCGATGCACTTCCTCGGCATGGCGGCGCTGATCGCGGCGGCGCGAATCGAGTATGACTTCGCGCCGGTCGCCATCGCAGCGGTGGTCGCGACGGCTGAGTTCGGGGGCGGGTTCCGGGCCTTCGCGCGGCTACGCGGTGCGCTTCAGGTGCCGGTCGCCGCGCTCGGAGCGATCGTGGCGGTGGTCCTGCTGCACTTCGGGGCGATGTCGGCGACGACGTTCGTGCCGGACGCCACCTTCGCGAGTGCGGAGAGCGGGTTCAGCCGGGGGTGGCTGGCGGGCGCGATCATCGTCGCGTCGACCGCGCTGACCCTGCTGACCGGCATGGCGGCGGTGGTGGACCGCGATCTGACCGACTTGCGCGGCCTCGCCGATGCCACGCTGGAGGGACTGTTCATCGTCAATAACGGCCGGGTGGTCGAGGCGAACGAACGTGCCGCCGAGCTGATCGGCTTGCCTGCCGCCGCACTCGCCGCGCGCATCTGGAGGATTTCGCGCGGGAGATGGACATCACCCGCGATCCGACCGCGGTGGGCGTCAGCATCGGCGTCGGCATCTGCCCCGACGATGCGTTCGATGCGGCAAGCCTGCGCCATGCGGCGGACATCGCGCTGTACCGATCAAAGGAGGCGGGGCGCGGCGTCGTCTTCTTCCTCGATCGCGCGATGGACGCGGCGGTGCGGGAGCGGCGTGCCCCGGAGAACGACCTGCGCCGCGCGATCTGGCGGCGTCAGCTGCACATCGCCTATCAGCCGCTGGCTCGACCGCCGAGGGCCGCGTGACCGGGTACGAGGCGCTGCTACGCTGGGAGCATCCGGACTGGGGCAGGATCTCGCCCGAGCGGTTCATTCCGATCGCGGAGGAGTCGGGCAGCATCATGCATCTGGGCGAATGGGTGTTGCGCGAGGCGTGCCGGGCGGCGACGAACTGGGACCGTCGCTGTCGGTGGCGGTCAACGTGTCGGCCGTGCAGTTCCGTGTCGGCGACCTGTCCGAGGTGGTCGCCAAGATTTTGGCGGAAGAAGGCTTCCCCGCCGATCGGCTGGAACTGGAAATCACCGAGAGCGTGCTGATGAAGGACCGTGACCGGGCGGTCGAGACGCTGCTGAAGCTGAAGGCGATGGGCGTCAGGATCGCGATGGACGATTTCGGCACCGGCTATTCGTCGCTGAGCAATTTGCAGAGCTTCCCCTTCGACAAGATCAAGATCGACCGCAGCTTCATCGGCGCGATCGAGGACGATGCGGCGGCGCGGTCGATCGTGCGGGCGATCGTCGGCATCGATCGCAGCCTGAGCCTGCCCGTCGTGGCGGAGGGCGTCGAGACCGAGGCGCAGCGGCGGATGGTGATCGAGGAGGGGTGCCCGGAGGCGCAGGGCTTCCTGTTCGGGCGGCCTGCGACAGGGCCGGCAGTGGTGGAGTTGCGGCGGCGAGCTTGAGGCTCTTGAAACAAGAGCGGCGGACAGGGCGCCCGGTCCGCCGCCAGTTACATCCGAAGGGGGTCTCCTTCAGAACTCGGTCTTGAGGGTCACGAAGAACTGCTGCGGTGCGCCGGTGAGGAGCGTCTGGCTATCGCCGCGATTGGCGAAGCCGTTGGTGCCGATCGTTGAGATGTACTTCTTGTCGAACAGGTTGGACGCGGTGCCCTCGATCGTGATGCCCTGCATGAACCCGGTTTCGAACCGGTAGCCGAGGGTCGCGTCGAAGATCACGAAGCCCTTCACCGAGGCGGTGTTCTCGTAATCGTAGAAGCGCTTGGACGTGTAGTTCGCCGCCAGACGGGCGATGAACTGCTTGTCGTCATAGGTGATCTCACCCTTGGCGAGATGCTTCGGCGCGTTGACCACGGTTTTGCCGTCGGTGCTCACGACCACCGCGCCCGCGGCGTTCACCACGTCGTCCTTGTATTGCGACTTGTTGTACGAATAGCTGCCGAACACCGAAAGCGCCGGGGTGATGCGGTAGGTGCCCGCCGCCTCGAAGCCGTAGGTCCGCACGTCCCCGACATTCTGGAGGATCGCCGGGTTGCCGAGGATGCCCGCGCCGTTGGCGAAGGAGATGATGCGGTCCTTGAAATCGACGTAATAGGCCGCGAGCACGCCCTGGAACCGGCTGCTGGTGGTGCGCAGGCCAACTTCCCAGGTGCCCGACTTCTCCGGCTTCAGGTCAAGCGCGGAGAAGCCGGCGGGGGTGGTGCCGAATGGACCGCCCGTCGAGGATTCGAAGGCGCGCATGTTCTCGGTATAGCCGGCGAACACCTCCTGCTCGTCCGTAAAGCGGTAGAGCGCGCCGACCTTGGGCAGGAACCAGTCGCGCGCCTGGATCTTGCCGCCGGTCAGGCTACCCTGCACGACGGGATCGGCCTTGTTCTCGACCTTCAGGCCCTTCCAGCCGGCGTTCACGACCAGCTGGCCGAGGTCCAGCGTGTCCTGCACGAAATACTGGTAGGTCTTGGTTTTGAAATCGAACTCCCACTGGGTGAGGAGCGGGTTCTTCGGGAACTTCAGCGGGCTCTGGCTCGGCTTGCCGGTGGTGTCGGCAAGGCCGTAGAAACGGCGCGCCTGGTTGAAGTCGTTGTCCTCGTACCAGCCGCCGACCTCGATCGTGTTCGGACCGGTCTCATAGGCGATCGAACCCGTGGTGCCCCAGCGGTCGATCTCGTATTCGGTGGTGCGGATGGTGATCGGCGCGCCGCCCGGTGTGCCGACATAGGGGGTGTACCACATGCCCCGGCCGCGGTTGCGGTGGTAATAGCCGTTGCCCTTAAGCGTCAGGCCTTCCGCCACCTCGCTATCCCAGCCGATGGAGGCGAGCAGATCCTTTCGCAGGCCCGCCGCGTCGTAATAGGCGTCGTCGGAGGTCTGGATCGGCGAGGGATAAACCGTCCCGGCGGAGGCATCCGTGACGGGCGCGCCGGTGTCGCCGCGATTGTTGGCGATATGCGCGACGAGGACGGCGAGGTCCCAGTTCTTTGCGAAGTTGTCCCAGTTGTAGCCGAGGCGGTCGATCATCGCCTTCGACAGATCCTGGTAGTCGTTCTCCCGGCGATCGGACCAGTTGACGAAGGCGTAGACCTTGCCGTTGGCGAGCGGCTGCTCGATGCGGGCGTTGATCTGGTGCTGGCGCTGTTCGCCATCGCCCTTCCACTTGTCGGCATTGTGATAGGCGTAGCTGAGCGATGCCTTGGGACCGCCATCGCCGAGGGTGCCGGTGTCGAAGCGAGCGAAGCCGCGGAAGGTGTTCTCGCTGCCATAGGTGCCGTTCGCTTCCAGCCCGAGATCGTCCTTCGGACCCCGCGTGAAGAACTCGATCGTGCCGCCGAGGTTCGAGGCGGAGGCGGCGGAGAGCGCGCCCGCGCCCTGCGCCACTTCGACGCGGCCGGTGTTCTCGCTGATGAGGGCGCGGCTGATGTGCAGGCCGTTATGGTTGCCGTAGCTCATGTCGCCGAGCGGCACGCCGTCGAGGGTGAAGCCGAGCTGGTTCTGGCTGAAGCCACGGATCGAGATGCGGGCGGACCATTCGTAATTGCCGAATGGATCGGCCGACTGGAAGTTGACGCCGGGCAGCTTGTCGATCGCCTTGAGCGGGCTGGTGCCGGGGGTCTGGAGCGCGATGTCGGCGCTGCTCAGCACCTGGACCTGACGGGTCTGGCCCTGGCCGGTGACGACGATCTCATCGGCGGCTTCGCTGGCGACGTCGGCGGGCGCTTCGTCGGCGAAGGCCGGTGCGGCGGCGGTGATCGTCCAGAGAGCGACGGTCGCGGACAGCGCGGTGATGCGCGAGATTTTCATGGCTTGCCCCTTTGCTCCGACACTTTGTGTGCGGTGCAGCGCGACTAAGCGCGGGGCGTGGCGCGATCGTTACTGGATCGTGCAGCTTACGAGACGGCGGGATGACGGTTTGGAGACAACCGTCACCCGCCGGGCAGGACTTACTTCCGCGCCTTGAGCGCCGCCTGGGCGGCCGCGAGGCGGGCGATGGGGACGCGGTAGGGGGAGGCGCTGACGTAATCGAGGCCGGTGGTTTCGCAGAAGGCGATGCTGGCCGGGTCGCCGCCATGTTCGCCGCAGATGCCGAGCTTGATGTCGGGGCGGGTCTTGCGGCCGCGTTCGGCGGCCAGCGCGATCAGTTCGCCGACGCCCTCCACGTCGAGGCTGACGAACGGGTCCTTCGCGTAGATGCCCTTTTCGACATAGGTCGTCAGGAAGCGGGCGGCGTCATCGCGGGAGACGCCGAGGGTGGTCTGAGTCAAGTCGTTGGTACCGAAGGAGAAGAAGGCACCCGCCTCGGCGATCTCGCCGGCCTTGAGCGCGGCGCGGGGCAGCTCAATCATGGTGCCGACGAGATATTCGATCTCGCGGCCCTTTTCGGCGAAGACATCCTTCGCCGCCTGATCGACCACGGCCTTCATCAGCTCCAGCTCGCGCTTCGTGCCGACGAGCGGGATCATGATCTCCGGGATCGGGGCCGCGCCCGATTTCTCCGCGACCTCGACCGCCGCCTCGAAGATGGCGCGGGCCTGCATCTCGTAGATTTCGGGATAGGTGACGCCGAGGCGGCAGCCGCGATGGCCGAGCATCGGGTTGAACTCGTGCAGCTCGGCCGCGCGGCGGCGGAGCACCTCGACGGTGGTGCCGGCGGCGGTCGCCACCTCGGCGAACTCCGCCTCCTCATGGGGCAGGAACTCGTGCAGCGGCGGATCGAGCAGGCGGATGGTGCAGGGGAGGCCCGCCATGATCTCGAAGATCTCGGCGAAGTCGCTGCGCTGTTCGGGCAGCAGCTTTTCGAGCGCCGCCTTCCGGCCGCCCACGTCTTCCGCCAGGATCATCTGGCGGACGGCGGTGATCCGCGCCGCGTCGAAGAACATATGCTCGGTTCGGCAGAGACCGATGCCCTCCGCCCCGAATTCGCGCGCGGTGCGGCAGTCGAGGGGGGTTTCCGCATTGGTGCGGACCTTTAGCCGACGCACCTTGTCGGCCCAGCCCATCAGCGTGGCGAAGTCGCCTGCCAGCTCCGGCTGGACGGTGTCGACCTTGCCGGCCATGACTTCGCCGGTGGCACCGTCGATGGTGACGATGTCGCCCGCGCGGATCTCACGCCCGGCGACCTTCATCACGCCGGCCTTTGCGTCGATCGAGAGCGCGCCCGCGCCCGAGACGCAGGGGCGGCCCATGCCGCGCGCGACCACCGCCGCATGGCTGGTCATGCCGCCGCGCGCCGTCAGGATGCCCTTGGCCGCGTGCATCCCGTGGATGTCCTCGGGCGAAGTCTCGACGCGGATCAGGATGACGGCCTCGCCGGCTTCGGCCTTCTTCTCGGCGGTGTCGCTGTCGAAGACGGCGATGCCCGACGCCGCGCCGGGGGAGGCGGGGAGGCCCTTGGTCAGCACGTCGCGCGCCGCCTTCGGGTCGAGCGTCGGGTGGAGCAGCTGGTCGAGCGCGGCGGGGTCGACGCGGGCGACCGCCTCCTCCTCGGTGATGAGACCCTCATTCGCCATGTCGACGGCGATCTTCAGCGCGGCCTTGGCGGTGCGCTTGCCGGAGCGGGTCTGGAGCATCCAGAGCTTGCCCTGCTGCACCGTGAATTCGATGTCCTGCATGTCGCGATAGTGGTTTTCGAGCAGGTCGAACACGCGCGCCAGCTCGCCATAGACCTCCGGCATCGCCTCTTCCATCGAGGCGGCCTTGGCGCCGGCGGCGTCGCGCGCGGCCTTGGTCAGGTATTGCGGGGTGCGGATGCCTGCGACGACGTCCTCACCCTGCGCGTTGATCAGGAACTCGCCGTAATAGGCGCGGTCGCCCTTCGACGGATCGCGGGTGAAGGCGACGCCGGTGGCGGAGGTGTCGCCCATATTGCCGAACACCATCGCCTGCACGTTGACGGCGGTGCCCCATGTGTGGGGAATGTCGTTCAGGCGGCGATAGACCTTGGCGCGATCCGCCTGCCAGGACCCGAACACCGCGCCGATCGCGCCCCAGAGCTGATCGTGGACATCCTGCGGGAAGGGCTTGTTCCACTCCCGCTCGACGATCTTCTTGTAGCGGGCGACGAGCGCCTTCCAGTCGGCGGCGTCGAGATCGGTGTCGAGGTGGACGCCCTTGTCCTCCTTGGCGATCTCCAGCGCCTCCTCGAACGCGCCGTGATCCAGTTCGAGGACGACGTCCGAATACATCTGGATGAAGCGGCGGTAGCTGTCCCATGCGAAACGCTCGTCACCGGAGACGGCGGCGAGACCCTCGACCGTCTGGTCGTTGAGGCCGAGGTTGAGGACGGTGTCCATCATGCCGGGCATCGAGATGCGCGCGCCGGAACGGACCGAGACGAGGAGGGGGTCGGCGGGGTTGCCGAAGGTCTTGCCGGTCACGCCCTCGATATGCGCGATGCCGTTCGCGACCTCGGTCCGGAGGCTGTCGGGGAACTGGCCGCCCTGATCGTAATAGGCGGTGCACATCTCGGTGCTGATCGTGAAGCCGGGGGGGACGGGCAGGCCGATCGAGGCCATCTCGGCGAGGTTCGCACCCTTGCCGCCGAGCAGGTTCTTGTTCCCGTTGCCGCCATCCGAAACGCCGCCGCCGAAGCGGTAAACATACTGAGTCACGGTCGTTGATCCCCCAATTGGCGACTGGAAAGTCTCAAAAGTCCCACCTCAACGCGCGCACGTATACGCGCGAGGGCGGGTTGTTGCGGTGCAATATAGGCGGATGGGGGCGCTGGGGGAAGGTGGGACCTGTCCCGTTTCGCGTTCTCCAAACCCCCGTTCGGGCTGAGCTTGTCGAAGCCCCAGCGCGACCTGACCCCACGCCCATTCGGGCTGAGCTTGTCGAAGCCCCAGTGATGCGGTGTTCTCTGGCCCTTCGACAGGCTCAGGGCGAACGGACTTGGGATAAGCGCGCCTCTACCCCTCGATGCGCGAGAAATCGGCCACGCGGTGCACCGCATCGCGGAAGCGGACGAGGAGGCCGAGGCGGGTCTGGCGCTTGATCTCGTCGGCATCGTTCACGGTCACCTTGTCGAAGAACGCGTCGATCGGCGCGCGCAGGGCCGCGAGCGCCGACATGGCCCCGGCGAAATCCTCGCGCTCGACCGCAAACGTCGCCGCGGGCTCGGCAGCGTTCAGCGCGGCGAGAAGCTGGGCCTCCTCCGGAACCGCATCGTAACCGATCTGGTTGGTTGTAGGAAAGGCCTTTCCGTCCTTCTTCTCCTCGATACGGAGGATGTTGGCGGCGCGCTTGTAACCAGCGAGGAGATTGGCTCCGTCCTCGGTCGCGACGAACGCCTGCAACGCATGGACGCGGGCGAGCAGGCGGACGAGGTCCCGCTCGCCACCAATATCGTCGTCACCGCCGAGCTTCACAACCGCGTCGATGATGTCGTGCCGAACGCCAGCATCTCGCTGCTGTACCTTGAGGCGATCAATAACAAAGTCGTTGAAGTAATCTGCGGCTACAATCTCGCCCATGTCGAGGACAGGCTTTAGTGCCTTGGCTGCTTGGTTGAAGAGATCATAAACTGACCTACGCAGGCCGTTCTCCAGTAGGAGAGCAATAATGCCGAGTGCGGCTCGCCGAAGCGCATAGGGGTCTTTTGAACCGGTCGGTCTTTCGTCAATGACGAAGAAGGCAGCGATCGTATCCAACTTGTCCGCCAAACTCACCGCTACCGTGACCGGGGCGGTGGGGACCTCGTCGCCCTGGCCGACGGGTTTGTAGTGGTCGCGGATAGCGTCGGCGACGGCGTGCGGCAGGCTCTCGGCGCGGGCGTAGTAGCCGCCCATGATGCCCTGCAGTTCCGGGAACTCGCCGACCATGCCGGTGACGAGATCGGCCTTGCAGAGGCGGGCGGCCTGTTCGGCCATGTCCGCCAGATCCTCCCCGGAACGGGGAGGGGGACCATCCGCAGGATGGTGGAGGGGGGTGTCAGCGGGGGAGGCGGTCGCTTGTTGCGCGCCCCCTCCACCACCGGCTGCGCCGGCGGTCCCCCCCCCGTGCCGGGGAGGATTATCCCCTCTTCCACCAGCCAGCGGGCCAGTTTCGCCACTCGATCGACCTTGTCGGCGACGGTACCCAGCTTCTCGTGGAAGACGATCTGCTGCAGGGCGGGCAGGCGGTCCTCCAGCCGGATCTTCAGGTCCTGTTCCCAGAAGAACTTGGCGTCGGACAGGCGGGCGGCGAGCACTTTCTGGTTGCCGGCGACGATGCTCGTGCCGCCATCCGCCGCCTCGATATTCGCGGTGCAGATGAAGTTGGGGGCGAGGGTGCCGTCCGCCTTCGTCAGCGCGAAATACTTCTGGTTGGTGCGCATGGTGAGCTGGATCACCTCGCGCGGGACATCCAGGAAGGCGGGGTCGAAGCTGCCCAGCAGCGGGACCGGCCATTCGGTGAGGCCGGCGTTCTCGGCGACGAGGCCCTCGTCGGGGACGACGGTGAGGCCCTGGGCGGTGGCAGCCTCGGCCGCTTTTTCGCGGATGATCGCCTGACGCTCGGCCGGATCGACGATGACGTGGCAGAGGCGGAGCTTTTCCGCATAGTCATGCGCGCCGCCGATGGTGATCTGGTCCGGGTGGTGGAAGCGGTGGCCGACGGTGGCGAAGCCGCTCGCCACCCCGGCGATCTCGACCTCGACCAGATCCTCGCCGAGGATCGCGACGATGCCCTTCAGCGGGCGGACCCAGCGCAGGCTTTCGCTCGAGGCGGAGGCGGCGCCCCAGCGCATCGACTTCGGCCAGGGGAAGGCGCGGATGACGGCAGGGATCGCCTCGGCGAGGACGGACTTCGTGTCGCGGCCGGGCTTGTCGATGACGGCGAAAAGGATGCCGTCGCGGTCGACCAGTTGGTCGCGGGTGAGGCCGGTCTTGCGGAGGAAGCCCTCCAGCGCCTGTGGCGGGGCGGAGGCGCGGGGGCCCTTGATCTCTTCCGACACCGCTGCCGTCTGCGCGGGCAGGCCGCGCGCGATGAGGGCGAGGCGGCGGGGGGTGGCGAAGGTCTCGATCGTGCTGGCGGTGAGGCCGGCCTTGGCGAGTTCGTCGGTGAAGAGGCGGGCGAGATCGGCCTGCGCCTTCTCCTGCATCCGCGCGGGGATCTCCTCGGAGAGGAGTTCGAGGAGGAAGTCGGTCATAGGAAATCCTGCGCGGGAGTCGCGGGTTGAACGCCCCCTCCACCATGCTGCGCATGGTCCCCCTCCCCGTGCCGGGGAGGAACTTGGCAATCCTCCCCGGCGCGGGGAGGGGGACCGCCAGCCGCAGGCTGGTGGTGGAGGGGGCGCGTCACCAGCGCGGCGATGGAAGACGCGACACCATCGACGTCCCTTAAGACATCCGATGCGAGAATACGGAGGACGCGGTATCCGTTCTCTTTCAGAAATGCGTCGCGGTGGGCGTCATGTATAGGCCGGTCAGCACGATCGTGAGCTTCGCCGTCCACCTCGATGACCAGCTTCGCCAACCGGCAGTAGAAATCGGCCACATAGGGCCCGACCGGGTGCTGGCGGCGGAACTTAGCACCTGTTTTGGAGCCGCGCAGGCGTTCCCACAGCAACACCTCGGGCAGGCTCATGTCTTTCCGGAGCGTGCGGGCGGTGGCGACTTCAGGGCGAAGCGTGCGCTGAACGCCCCCTCCACCACCCCGGACCAGGTCCGGGGTGGTCCCCTCCCCGCGCCGGGGAGGATTGTCATTGTGCCCACCCGTTCTTCTTCATCCACCCCTCGCACGCGCCTTTCGCGAGGTCGCGGACGCGGCCGATATAGGCCTGGCGCTCGGCGACGGAGATGACGCCGCGGGCCTGGAGGAGGTTGAAGAGGTGGCTGGCCTCGATCGCCTGTTCGTAGGCGGGGAGGGGAAGGTTGGCGTCGAGGCAGCGGGCGCTCTCCGCCTCGGCCTTTTTGAAGCCGTCGAACAGTGAGGCGGTGTCCGCCACCTCGAAATTATAGGCCGACATCTCCTGCTCGTTCTTGAGGAAGACGTCGCCATAGGTGACGCCGTCCTCGTTGAAGGCGAGGTCGTAGACGCTGTCGACGCCCTGGATGTACATGGCGAGGCGTTCGAGGCCGTAGGTCAGTTCGCCCGTCACCGGCTTGCAGTCGAAGCCGCCGACCTGCTGGAAATAGGTGAACTGCGTCACCTCCATGCCGTCGCACCACACCTCCCAGCCAAGGCCCCAGGCGCCGAGGGTGGGGCTTTCCCAATCGTCCTCGACGAAGCGGATGTCGTGCTTGGTGAAGTCGATGCCGATCGCGGCGAGGCTGCCGAGATAGAGATCCTGGAGGTCGGGCGGGCTCGGTTTCAGGACGACCTGATACTGGTAGTAGTGCTGGAGCCGGTTGGGGTTCTCGCCATAGCGGCCGTCCGTCGGGCGGCGCGAGGGCTGGACATAGGCCGCCTTCCAGCTGTCGGGGCCGAGGGCGCGGAGGGTCGTCGCGGGGTGGAAGGTGCCGGCGCCCATCCGCATGTCATAGGGCTGCAGGATGACGCAGCCGCGCGCCGCCCAATAGTCGTGGAGCGTCAGGATCAGGCGCTGGAAGCTGAGCGGCGTGTCGCCCAAGGCGGTTTTCCCGGGTGGCTGTAACAGGCGGCGCGGATGCCCGATGGGGGCGGAGGGGTCAAGCATTCCACCCGGCCGTTCGCACTGAGCTTGTCGAAGTGCTGGGACGAGGGTGGCGCTGGCGCTTCGACAAGCTCAGTGCGAACGGCCGGGGGGGCGTTCTGCACACGACGCATCAACACATTCGCGCTAAACACCTGCCATGCGCCTCCGCCACCTGATCCTGCCGCTCGTCCTGCTCGCCTCCGCCTGTTCGGCCGAGGTGCCGGTGCGGAAGGGGGAGGGGCCGGTCTTGTGGAAGCTGTCGGACGCGGACACGACGATCTACCTATTCGGGACGATCCACGCGCTGCCGAAGGGGCTGAAATGGCGGACGGCGACGATCGACCAGGCGGTCGCGGCCTCGCAGGAGCTGTGGCTGGAGACGACGCTCGACAAGGTCGGGACCGAGACCCTGCAGGCGATGCTCGACATGGGGACGGACGAGGCGGTGCCGTCGATCACCCTGCGTGTCGCGCCGGCCAAGCGCGAGGCGTTGGAGGCGATGATCAAGCGGAGCGGCTATCCCCGCCCGCTGTTCGACCAGCTGGAGACCTGGGCCGCGGGGTTCGTGCTGACGGCGGTGTCGATGCGCGACCTCGGCCTCGACGGGCTGTCGGGGGTGGAGGAGCAGCTGTCCGTCGACTTCACCAAGGCGGGCAAGCCGATCGGCGGGCTGGAGACCTCAAAGCAGCAGCTCGGCTATTTCGACGATCTGCCGGAGGATGACCAGCGCCGTTTCCTCGACGACACGCTGGAGGACCCGAAGAAGTCGAAGGTGGAGTTCGACGCGATGCTGTCCGCCTGGGCGCAGGGGGACGAGCAGGCGATCATCAACACCTTCGACGACGAGATGCGCAAGACCAAGCGGCTGCGCCAGGTCCTGCTGGTGGACCGCAATCGCCGCTGGGCGGGCTGGGTGCGGGAACGGATGAAGAGGCCGGGGACGGTGATGGTCGCGGTGGGTGCGGGGCATCTGTCGGGCGCGGGATCGGTGGTGGATCTGCTGCAATCGGTGGGGGAGAAGGTGGAGCGGGTGGAGTAGGGCCCTCTCCATCCTCCCCCGCAAGGGGGAGGTGGCAGGCGCAGCCTGACGGAGGGGGAGGACAGGAAAGCCTGTCCAGTGCCTTCCCTTCCTCCCCCTCCGTCGCCTTCGGCGCCACCTCCCCCTTGCGGGGGAGGATCATGGGGACATAGCTTGCCCCCGACCCCCTCTTCCGCTAAGGGCGCGCGCTTGCCGCGCATGGTCATCCCTGGAGGCGTGGCGGCAAGTTCTGTCAAACACATGCGATTTTGGAGATACCGATGAGCGACACTCTGACGCTTTCGGCCGAGACGCGCGAGCGGGCTGGCAAGGGAGCCTCCCGCGCTCTGCGTAACGAAGGCCGCGTCCCCGCCGTGATCTATGGCGGCAATCAGGAACCCCTATCGATCCACGTCGAGGAGAAGCTGCTGGCCAAGTACCTGCAGACCGGCCACTTCATGAACTCCGTGGTGATGATCGAAGCCGGTGGCCAGACCACCCGCACCCTGCCGAAGGACGTGACCTTCCACCCCGTCACCGATCGCCCGATCCACGTCGACTTCTTCCGCATCGCGGAGCACGCGACCGTCCACGTCAACGTGCCGGTGCGGTTCGTCGATGAGGAAGATGCCCCCGGCATCAAGCGCGGCGGCGTGCTCAACATCGTCCGCCACGAGCTGGACCTGGTGGTCGACGCGGCAGAGATCCCCTCCGAGATCGTGATCTCGCTGAAGGGCCTCGAAGTCGGCGACACGCTCCACATCTCGAACGTCACGCTGCCCAAGGGCGCGTCTGTCGGCATCGAGGACCGCGACTTCACCGTCGCGACGATCGTCGCCCCGTCCGCGCTGAAGAGCGCCGAGGGTGGGGCTGAAGCCGATTCCGCCGCGGGCGAGAGCGAGGGCTGAGGCCCTTCTCCTCCGACACGAGAAGAGCGCCGCCCCGGTTGACCGGGGCGGCGCTTTCCGTTTCAGGGCAGTGCCATGCAGATCTGGGTCGGCCTCGGTAATCCGGGCGCGCAATACGCGCTCAACCGGCACAATGTCGGGTTCATGGCGGTGGACGCCATCGCCGAGGTCCATGGTTTCGACCCGCCGAAGAAGCGCTTCCAGGGCTGGACCCAGGAAGGGCGGATCGGGACCACGAAGGTCCTGCTGCTGAAACCCGCCACCTTCATGAATGAGAGCGGCCGGTCGGTCGGCGAGGCGATGCGCTTCTACAAGGCCGAGGTCGGCGACGTGACCGTCTTCCACGACGAACTCGATCTCGACCCGTTTCGCGTGAAGGTGAAGACCGGCGGCGGCACGGCCGGGCATAACGGCCTCAGATCGACCGAGGCGCATATCGGCAATGCCTATCGCCGCGTGCGGCTGGGGATCGGGCATCCGGGGCACAAGGACCGGGTGACGGGCTATGTGCTGGGCAATTACGCCAAGGCGGAGATGGACCCGCTGGCTGATATGCTGGGCGCGGTGGCGGCGGAGGCGCCGTTGCTGGCGGCGGGCGATGATGCGCGGTTCATGAGCGAGGTCGCGCGGCGGCTGCAGGGGTGACCTGCCGGTACGAAGCTCTCCAACGCCGTTCGCCCTGAGCTTGTCGAAGGGCTAGTGATGACCGTCTCACCAGGGCTTCGACAGGCTCAGCCCGAACGGCGTTGGGGTGGCGAGAAGCCCAAGTCTGAGACCGCGCCGTTCGCCCTGAGCTTGTCGAAGGGCTAGTGAGACGGTCGCGCTGGCGCTTCGACAGGCTCAGCGCGAACGGGGTAGGTTGGTGGCGTACTAGGTTAGGTCAGACCACCCGCGCTGTCCGCCCATGCGCCAGATCGTCGGCCTGTTCGCGCCAGCGCTGGCCGGCGATCCGGCCTTCGCCGACGCCGAGGCGGATTTCCAGGGCGGCGGCGTCGCGATCGGTGAGGGCGGCGATGTCGCGGAAGCGGTGGATGCCGACTTCGTTGAGGCGCGCCTCAAGCGCGGTGTCGATGCCGTCGATGCGGCTGAGATCGTCGCGCGAGCCGCTGGCGGCGGCGGCGATCGCGCCCGAGGTGCCGGCGGTCACCGGCGTATGGCCGCGCTCCAGCTCGACGATGCGCGCCTGGGCGGCGGCGAGGCGGGCGTCGCGGTCGCGCTCCATCTCGATCCGCGCCTCGCGCTCCAACGCCAGTTCCCGCTTCCACTTGCGCGAGCCGGAATGGGAGAGCAGGCCGAGCAGCCAGCCGAGCACGAGGACCAGTCCGAGGACGATCCACTGGGTGGTGGTGAATGTCAGCACGTCGGCCTCCTGATCGTTACGGGCGTAACGGGCAAAGGGGAGGGGTGTTCCTGTTGGGTGTACCTACGACGGTCATCCCCGCGAAGGCGGGGATCGCGGTCAGCGCGCGTTCGGGTTGGTAGGCGTGCGCCTCCGTCGAGCGATCCCCGCTTGCGCGGGGATGACAATAAGAGGGGCGAGGCTCGCTCTCGGCTCGCACCCACATCAACCCCTCGCCGGCCTTATTTGAACGCGTCGCCGATCGAGCAGGCGGCGGGGCCGAGGATGACGATGAAGAGCGACGGCAGGATGAAGAGGATCAGCGGCACCGTCATGATCGCGGGCAGGCGCGCAGCCTTTTCCTCCGCCTTCATCATGCGCTGATTGCGGAACTCGGCGGAGAGGACGCGGAGGGCGGAGGCGAGCGGGGTGCCGTATTTCTCGGTCTGGATCATGGTGGTGACGACGCCGCGCACCGCCTCCAGATCGACGCGGCCGGCTAGGTTCTCGAAAGCCAGGCGGCGGTCGGTGAGGAAGCCGAGCTCGATCGAGCAGAGGTGGAATTCGTCACCCAACTCGGGATAAGCCTTGCCGAGTTCCTTGGCGACGCGGGCGAAGGCGGCGTCGACGGTCAGGCCCGCTTCGGCGCAGATGACCAGCAGGTCGAGCGCGTCGGGCAATCCCTTCTGGATCGCGGCGGAACGCTTCTTAACGCGGTTGTCGACGTAAAGGTCGGGTGCCTTGTAGCTGCCGATCAGGACGACGGCGAAGGCCATGAACCTCTTGAAGGCACCCCAGTCCGGGAACCAGTCCAGCCCGTAGACGCCGAGTGCCACCGTGCCGCCGAGGACGATGGGCAGCACCAGCCGCCCGAAGATGATGGTGACGGCGAGGTCCTTGGAACGGATGCCCGCCTGCGCCAGCTTCTTCTGCGCGGCCTTAAGCTGATCGGCCTGCAAGACCTTCAGTGAGGAGAGGAAGGCGCGCATGCGGTCGGCATGCTGGTTGGTGGCGTTGAGACGCTTGCGGCGCTTGGCGGTGGAGGCGGTGATGCCGGCCTTCAGCTGCTCGCGCCGTTCGTTGAGCGCCTTGACGCGGCGCGCCATCGGATCGCGCACCGTCGTCGCGGTGTAGAGGGCGAAGAGCACCGCCATCGTCGCCAGCGCGGCGAGCGCGGTCGCGACGTTGATGATGTCGATGCCCATGACGGTCGGGTGGACGGAGTTCATATCTCGAAGCTCACCATCCGCGACATCACGAACACGCCGAGGAACAGCCAGACGAGCCCGCCGCCGCCCGCGATCATCAGCCGCTGGTCGGTCATGAAGCCGGAGAGGTAGTTGGCGTTCGCCATCCAGATCAGCCCGAAGACGAGGAAGGGCAGGCAGCCGACGATCCAGGCCGAGGCCTTCGCCTCCGACGACATCGCCTTGATCTTCAGTTTCATCTGACCGCGCTTGCGCAGCACGTCGGCGAGATTGGAGAGCGTCTCGGCAAGGTTGCCGCCGGTTTCCCGCTGGATGGCGAGGGTGATGACGAAGAACTGGAATTCGGGCGTGCCGAGGCGGTCGGCGGTGTCCTGCAACGCGGCCTCCATCGACCGGCCGATCTTCATCTTGTCGGAGACGGCGCGGAACTCGATGCCGACCGGGCCGGGCACTTCGCCCGCCACCACCGCCATCGTTTCCGAGATCGGCAGGCCGGAGCGGAGGCCGCGGACAAGCAGCTCGATCGCGTCCGGGAAGCTGGCGGTGAACTTCTTGATGCGACGCTTCACCATCGCGCCGACGACCATATGCGGCAGGCCGACGCCGACGGCGAAGCCGGTGAGCAGCGCGAGGAGGAAGGGCAGGCCCTCCGCGGTGAGGAGGAGGGTGAGGGCGACCGCGATCGCCCCGCTCGCGATCACATAGCGGCCGAGGGTCAGCTTGGTCGAACCGGTCATTGCCAGCCGCTTGCGGAGCAGGTCCGGGTTCGGGATCAGGCGGTGGGCGACATTGTCGAAGCCGCTGTTCGTGCGCTGCGCCAGCACGCGGTTCATCTTGGTCTCGATGACGGATTCCGCCGAGCCGTGCCGCTCGCGGATCGCCTCGAGCCGGCGGTTGCGCTTGGCCCCGCCGCCGCTCCGGATCGCCCAGAAGGCGAGGAGGAGCGCCACCGCGATCGTGAAGGCGAACAGCATCACCGGCAGCACCGTCATGCCCCGTCACCCATCCCGTAAGCGGCGGCCGCAGCCGTCACGCCGTCTTCGCCTTGCGCGTGGGGATCAGCGCCTTGAACTCGCCGAGGCGGCCGACCAGCGAGCGGCTACGCGCCGGCTTGGCATCGCCGTTGCTGGTGAGGAGGGCGGTGAGCTCGGTGAGCGCCTGCGCGGTCTTGGTGCCCTTGCCGGCTTCGGCAAGCGGCTTGCCGACCTTTGCCGACTGCACGGCGAGCTTCCAGTCATGGGGGACGAGGACATCGATCGGGCGCTCGATCGAGGTCTCGAACTCCTTGCGCGCGATCTCCCCAAACTGGGCGTTGGCGGGGACCTTGTTGGCGACGACCACCGGCTTGGCATCGGGCGCGTTCGCCTTCAGCCAGGAGAGGATGCGGATGGTGTCGCGGGCACCGGCGAGGGTCAGTTCGGTCACCACCACCGCCGTCTGCACGCCGCGCATCAGGGCCGGGAAGGCGACGAGCATGTGGCGCGGCAGGTCGATCACCGTGCAGTCGAAGGCGGCGCGCATCTCCTCCTGCAGCTGGTAGAAGGCGGTGGCGTCGGGACCGAGCGGCTGCGACATCGGGGCCTCCGCCGAGAGGACGGCGAGCTGGTCGCTGTGGCGGACCATCGCGCGTTCGATGAACAGGCCGTCGATGCGGCTGGGATTGTCGATCGCGTCGGTGAGACCGCGCCCCGGCTCCAGATCCAGCGTCAGCGCGCCGGTGCCGAAATGCACGTCGAGGTCGAGGAGCGCGGTGTTGCGCTTCGCCTGATCGCCCATGCCCCAGGCGATGGAGGTGGCGATGCTGGAGGCGCCGACGCCGCCGCGCGCGCCGATGACGGCGGTCATGCAGTGCGGGCGATCGGGCGTTGTTTCGCCACCGGCGCGATGGCCGGCGAGCGTCGCCTGCGCGGCGAGGAACGCCTCGCGCGCTTGTGCGGCGGTGAAGGGCTTCAGCAGATAGTCCTGAATGCCGCTCGCGATCAGTTCGCGGTACAGGCGCACGTCGTTGGCCGCGCCGACGGCGATGACGACGATGCCCGGCTCGCAGACCTCGGCCAGGCCGTTCAGCTCGTTCAGCGGATCGGCGGAATGGGTCAGGTCGACGAACAGGATGTTCGGGCTGGCGGAGACGGCGAGGGCGTGGATCGTCTCCTTCAGCCCGCCGCGTACGGTGCATTCGGGCGGCCAGCCGAAGCCGACGGCGGCGATGCGGATCGCCTCGGCGCTCGCCTCGTCGTCCATATACGCGGCATAGGGCTCGCGCAGGAGGGCGCGGTGGTTGAAGGGCGCGTTCATTACTTTCCTCCGGTCCCTTCGGACTTCAGGCCCTGCGCACCGGTCGGCTGGGCGGACAGGTGCATGGAGACGGCACGCTCGGCGACATTGCTCGGCGCGTTCGGGTCGGCGCGGCGGCCGGTGAGCAGGTCGGCCGGATCGGCGACCATCGCCGCCATCGCGGCATTGAGCGCGCAGCCGTAATTGGACGTGGTGGAGGCCTGCCATTCCGGACCGGACGGGCGGCTCCAGTCGGGGCAGCCGGGCACCTGCGCGGCGGCGCGGGTTACGGTGACGCGACCGAGGCCGTAGCCCGCCGGTCGCGCCTGAACCGCGACGCCGCGCGCCGAGGCAAGGCGGGCCACCATCCGGCGGTCGCCCGCGCCCTCGACCGAGAGGGTGTCGCCATAGCCGAGGCCGATCCGGTCGAACCATTCGCCAAGGCGCTGCTCATCGCCCGCAGCGCCGGTGAGATCGAAGGTGAGCGCCGTCGTCGTGACCACCGGCTGATGGACCGACTGAACACCCTGGTTCAGCGGACCGCAGGCGGCGAGCCCGGAGGCGAGGAGGAGAATGGCGCGGTTCATTTGGCGATGCTCCCGGCGGTGGGTCCGGTTGGCTTGGTGCCGCTGACCCCTTTGAAGGTCTGATGCTCCCAGATACGCTCTCCATCGTTCGGCGCGCGATAGCCGTCGCTCGGCAGCGCGACCTTGGCGTCGGGGAGCGGCTTCACGAGGTACGGCGTAACGACGATCATCAGCTCGGTCTCGTCACGCTGGAAGCGGGTCGATTTGAACAGTGCGCCGAGGACCGGGATGTCGCCCAGAAACGGCGCCTTGGTCTGGCTGTTGCGGTTGCGGTTGCTGAGGAGGCCGCCGATCACGAAGCTCTGGCCGGAGCCGAGTTCCACCGTCGTTTCCGCGCGGCGCGTGTTGAGGCCGGGGATCGAGTAGCCGGAGATCGAGACGGTGCTTTCGGTGAGTTCCGACACCTCGGGACGGACGCGCATCGAGATGCGGCCGGCGGACATCACGACGGGCGTGAAGGACAGGCTGACGCCGTACTGCTTGTACTCGATGGTGATGCTGCTGCCGCCATTGCCGACCTGCGGCACCGGGATCGGGATCTCGCCGCCCGCCAGGAAGCTCGCGGTCTCGCCCGACAGAGCGGTGAGGTTCGGTTCGGCGAGCGTGGTGGCGAAGCCGTCGGTCTCGGCAAGGTCGAGCGCCGCGCCGATGTCGATGCCGGCGATGTTGGCGACCCCGCCGATCGTGGAGCCGGTCGCCGCCCCGACGATTCCCTCGATAGCACCCTGGGCATTGAGCTTGAAGGCGGTGGCATTGCCCTGCGCGATGCCGAACAGGAACTTGCCGCCGGTCGTATCGCGGCTGAGCAGGTTGAGGCCGATCGACTTGGAAAAGGCGCGGCTGACCTCCGCGATGCGGACTCGCAGCATCACCTGCTGCGGCAGCGCAGTCTTGATGTGGTTGATGACGGGCACGTCCTTGCCGACGAACTGCTGGACGATGGCGACCGCCTCCTGAATCTCCTGCGGCGTGTCGACATTGCCCTTCAGGAGGACGACGCCGGCCATCGGCACGGCGACGATCTGCGATTCGGGCATGACGGCGTGGAGGAGTTCGCCGAGCTTGGCGTAATTCGGCGCGACCTGAACCTCCGCGCCGTAGACGACCGCGCCCGACTTGTCGGTGGCGTAGATCGTCGTCTGACCGGTGCCCTTGCCGTAGACGTAGATTTGGGTCGGCGACTGGACCTGCACGTCGGCGATCTGATCGTTGGCGATCATCACGTCGGTGACGGGGCGGGGGAGCTTCACGATCTGGCCGGTGCCGGTGGACAGGGTGAAGCTGATCGTCGGCTTGGCGGTACGGATCGCGGCGGCGGCATCGGCCGGCGGCGCGTTCGGGACCGGGGCGGCGAGCGCCACCGAAGCGGCGCAGCAGGTGCTGAGGAGGAGGATGTTGCGCATGATCACATCGCCCCCGTCGCGGCGGTGGCGTTCATCGACTTGGCGACGGCTTGCCCCGCATTGCCGACGCCCTCCGCGATCGACGTGCTGCTGCCGCGCAGGATGCGGACCGAGGGGACGCGCGGGGTGGCGGGTGCCGCCTGCACCGGCGCACCGGTGGGTGGCGTGGGCTGCATGAAGCTCGGCATGTCGCGGCGCTGAAAGCGGGAGACGTCGGCACCGGTGACGAAGGTGGTGTCCGCGTCCGACGGGCGGGCGGCGAGTTCGGCCATCATCCGCTTTTCGGCCTTTGGATCGCCGTTCTCCGGCACGCTGACCTCACCGGCGGCGATGGCGCGTTCCAGTTCCGAATTGCTGTCGGCGAGCGGGCGGAGCGAGAGCGAGAGCGTGCCGATGGTCTGCGCGACAGCGATCTTCTCGGCGAGCTTCGGCGTCGTCTCCAGCGTGATGGTGGAGGAGACGGCGGCGGCGGCCGGCTTGCCCTCCTCATCCTGCGGGCTGGTGCGCTGATCGGTTGCCAGCACGCGGAGGTTGCGGACGATCGTCTCGGAGGTGCGGAGCGGCTGGCCATCGGTGCCGGTGACCGTCGAGGTCAGCATGAGGTCGATGCGGTCGCCCGGAAAGACGAAGCCGGCGACGGCGGTCTCGGCCGAGACCTTGACGGTGACGGCGCGCATCCCCGGCGAGAGGGCGGCGGCGAGGAAGCCGCGATCGCCCGGCTTCACCAGCGCGCCCTGAGTGACCGGCTGGCCGGCGGTCATCGGATAGCGGACGACGGTGCCGATCAGGCTATCCGGGTTGACCGATCCGCGCAGGTAATAGGCGTCCTGCACGAGGTCCTTGGGCCAGGGCTGATAGCGGACGCTTTCCCGGTCGATGATCGCGCCGGCGGGCAGCGGCTTCGTCGCGACGAGCACTTCGGCACCCGGCGGCACGGGGGCGTTCACCCCCGCCTCCGCCTGCGGAGCGGACGCGCCGGCGAACAGGCTGCGCGCCAGGATCGCGCTGAAGGTGGCGACGGTAAGCGCCGCAATCAGCAAAGCCAACTTTCTGACATTCATGGGAAAAGCCGAGGCCTCCGACCGCGTGGATTCGTGACGGCCTCGTTATGGGTAGGAATGGTAAAGATAAGGTTCACCAATCACCCACAGCCCGGCGGCGGTGATGGCGACGCCATAGGGCACCTCGATCGCGTGATTGGCGCGCAGCCAGCGCCAGGCGAGCATGAACAGGGTGAGGACGCCGCCGAGGATACCGGTCAACATCAGGAGCGGCGGGACGGAGGCGAGCGGCAGCCAGAGCGCCAGCGCGCCGAGCAGCTTTACGTCGCCGCCGCCCATCAGGCGATAAGCAAAGGCGATGGCGAACAGGCAGAACACACCCACCGCGACGGCAAGCTGGATCGCCATGCCGGGCCAAAGGTCGATCCCGCTCGCCAGCCAGAACAGGGGTGCGGTGAGCGCGATCGCGGCCGTCAGCCAGTTGGGGATGCGCCGCGCGCGCAGGTCCGTCGCGGCGGCGGTCAGCAGCGCGAGGGCCAGCAGGACGAGGAGGAGGGCGGGGGCAAGCTCACGCATGGTCGCTACGGCAGTAGACGCGCCGCCTTGCGAAACCGTAACCGCGGGGGATGGAGTCGGAGATTATCGAATGCGACGTCGCGATCGTCGGCGCGGGCATGGCGGGGGCGAGCCTTGCCGCCGAGATCGGCCTGCACCGATCGGTCGTGATGATCGAGGCGGAGGCGCATCCCGGCTTCCACGCGACGGGCCGCTCCGCCGCCTTTTGGAGCGAGACCTATGGCGGGCCGGGGGTGACGCCGCTGACCAAGGCGTCGTTCGACTTCCTGAACGCGCCGCCGCAGGAGTTTTCCGAGCGCGGGTTCCTGACGCCGCGTGGCTGCCTGCACATCGCGCGCGACGAGACGAAGCCGCTGCTCGACGCCATGCTGGCAGCCTTCGCGGGGAGCGGGGTCGATCTCGGGCCCGCCGATCCCGCGATCCCAGGCCTGCGTCCTGAGTGGCGTCATGCCGTCGCGGAGCCGAGCTGCACCGATATCGACGTGGGTGGCCTCCACGCCGCCTATCTGCGCGCGGCGAAGCGGGCGGGGGTGCGCCTCGTCTGCGACGCACCCCTCGGAACGGCGGAATGGGCGGGCGGACGGTGGATGCTGAGCGGGGGGAAGCACCGCATCAGCGCCGGCCTGCTGGTCGATGCGGCGGGTGCATGGGCGGACGATGTGGCGCGCATGGCCGGTGTGGAGCCGATCGGGATCGCCCCGCTGCGTCGCACCGTGATGCAGTTGCGGGTCGATCCTCCAGCCGCGCCCGATCTGCCCCTGGTGATGGATGCGGGTGGGGCTTTCTACTTCAAGCCGGTCGCGGGCGGGCGGTTGTGGCTGAGCCCGGCGGACGAGACGCCCGATCTGGCCGGTGACGTGGCGGCGGACGAGCTGGACGTCGCGCGCGCGATCGACAGCTTCAGCCAGGCGGTCGACTGGCGGGTGGAGGCGGTCGAGCGGCGCTGGGCGGGGCTGCGCTCGTTCGCACCCGATCGCCTGCCGGTCTACGGCTTCGATCCCGCGCATCCCGGCTTCTTCTGGTTCGCGGGGCAGGGCGGGTTCGGCATCCAGACCGCGCCCGCCGCCGCGCAGACCGCCGCCGCGCTGCTGCTCGACCGGCCCGCCGCGCCGATGGTTGCGGGCATCGATCCCGCGCCTTATGCGCCGGACCGCTTTCTGAAAGGGTGATCCGCATGGCCGAGGCCTTCGTGACCGGGCTCGATCTCGACGATTTCGTGCAGCGCGTGCTGGCCGAGGATCTCGGCATCGGCGGCGACGTCACCTCCGCCGCGACGATCCCGATCGATGCGACGATCGTCGCCGTCCTCGCCAGCCGCGAGCATGTGACGATCGCCGGCCTGCCGCTGGCCGAGATGTTCTTCCGCGCGCTCGACGCGGATGTGAAGATCGAGCGGCTGGTGGAGGACGGGAGCCGTGTCGCCCCCGGCGCGCCGGTGCTGCGCATCGCCGGCAATGCGCGCAAGGCGCTGGCGGCGGAACGTTCGGCGCTCAATACGCTGCAGCACCTGACCGGTATCGCGACGATGACGCGGAAATATGTCGACCGGATCTCCGGCACCGGCTGTACCCTGCTGGATACGCGCAAGACGGTGCCGGGGCTGCGCGTGCTGGAGAAATACGCCACGCGGATGGGCGGGGCGGAGAACCACCGCATGCGCCTCGACGACGGCATCCTTATCAAGGACAACCATGTCGCGGTCTGCGGCGGCGTGGCCCAGGCGGTGCGCGCCGCGAAGGAGTCCAATTTCGGCCTGCTGATCCAGGTCGAGGTCGACAGCATCGACCAGATCGAGCCGGCGCTTTCGGCCGGGGCCGAACGCCTCCTCCTCGACAACATGCCGCCGCCGGTGCTGCGCAAGGCGGTGGACCTCATCGGCGGGCGGGTGCCCACCGAAGCCTCGGGCGGGGTGCGGCTGGAGACGATCCGGGAGATCGCCGAGACGGGCGTGACCTATGTCTCGGTCGGCCGGATCACGCAGAGCGCGCCGGCGGCGGATCTGGGGATGGATTACGAGATCAGCGTAGAGGACTAGGTTTATCCTCCCCCGCCAGGGGGAGGTGGCGCTGCCAAGCGACGGACGGGGCGGGCGGCGGTGTCCTCCGATTGGAGCGCCTTCCCTGTCCTCCCCCTCCGTCAGGCTGGGCCTGACACCTCCCCCTGGCGGGGGAGGATGAAGACGCATCAGCCGCAGGTGAACTTCGTCACCTTGCCCTGATCGTCCAGCTCGATGTTCAGGCGGTTGGCCTGGAAATCCTGCGTCACCATCATGCCCGGCCAGATCCAGCGGATGCGGTCGGCGCGGCTTTCGCGCTGGATGCGGTCGGCGAGCTTCTGGTCGCCCTTCTGGCCGAGGTACTTCTCGACATATTTCGCGTCGCAGGCGGCGTGACCCGGATAGGCGTTCGTGCAGGCGGCGAGGACCAGCGGTAGCAGGATCAGGGCGTTACGCATCGTCGTTCGTCTCCTCGGCGGCCAGTTCCGACATCACCAGCCGCCCGTCCTTGACGCTGAAGCCGGTGCGTCCCTCGACCAGAGCGAGCGCATCCTTGCCGAACACGTCGTAGCGCCAGCCCTCCAGCAGCGCGATGCCCTGACGGCGGCCCGCCGCGAGCAGTTCGAGGTCGTCGGATCGGGCCAGCAGCTTCGACGCGACATTGGCGTCGCGCGCGCGGATCTTGAGGAGGAGCTTCAGCAGGTCCGCCACCAGCGCCGCCTCCTTGCCGAGGCCGGGGCGCTTGTCGTCCTTGGCCGGCATCTCGCTGTCCGGCAGCGGCTTGGCGTTGGCGATCGCGTTCATCAGCCGCCCACCGATGTCGTTGCCCGCCCAGCTCGCCGGCAGGCCGCGCACCTTGGCGAGTTCCGCCTGCGTCTTCGGCGGGTGGCTGGCGATGTCGGCGAGCGTCTCGTCCTTGGCGAGGCGGCCGCGCGGCAGGTCCTTGCCCTGCGCCTCCCGCTCGCGCCAGGCGGCGATCGCCTTCAACCGGCCGAGAACCTCCGGCTTCTTGCTGTTGATGCGGATCTTCGTCCACGCGATCTCGGGGTCATTGGCATAGGTCGCGGGATCGGCCAGCCGCTCCATCTCGCCATCGATCCAGTCGCCCCGCCCGGTCTTGCGCAGGCGGTTCAGCATCTTCGGGAACAGCTTGGCGAGGTGCGTCACGTCGCCGATCGCATAGTCGATCTGCCGTGCGTCCAAGGGGCGGCGCGCCCAGTCAGTGAAGCGCGCGCCCTTGTCGAGCTGTACCCCCAGCATCGATTCGACGAGGTTCGAGTAACCGATCTGCTCGCCCATCCCTAGCGCCATCGCCGCCACCTGCGTGTCGAACAGCGGGTGCGGCGTCTTGCCGGTCAGGTTGTGGATGATCTCCAGATCCTGGCCGCCGGCGTGGAAGACCTTCAGCACGTCCTCGTTATCGACCAGCAAATCGAGCAGCGGCTGCATGTCGAGGCCGGACGCCATCGGATCGATCGCCGCCGCCTCCTTCTCGTCGCCGACCTGGATCAGGCAGAGTTCCGGCCAGTAGGTACTCTCGCGCATGAACTCGGTATCGACGGTGATGAAGTCGGACTTGGCGAGACGGGCGCAGAGATCGGCGAGCATGGCGCTGTCGGTGATAAGCGGGTGGATGTGCATCGCCTGCACATAGCGACGGTGTGTCGGGTTGACAAAGCGGGGCGGCGCGAAGAAGCGAACGGGCAATTTCCCGCATCGGATCGAGAAACATGCACGCCTATCGCACCCACACCTGCGCCCAGCTTCGCGACGGCGACGTCGGCGCGACCGTCCGCCTCTCCGGCTGGGTGCATCGGAAGCGCGATCACGGTGGCGTGCTGTTCATCGACCTGCGCGACCATTATGGCATCACCCAGATCGTCCTGGACAGCGACAGTGCGGCGTTCGACCTCGCCAACCAGCTCCGCGTCGAATCGGTGATCACCGTCACCGGCAATGTGCTCAAGCGCTCCGACGCGACGATCAACGAGACGCTGCCGACCGGCGCGATCGAGGTCTATGCGCGTGAGATCGCGGTCCAGTCCGCCGCGCAGGAGCTGCCGCTGCCCGTCTTCGGCGAGGCGGATTATCCGGAGGACATCCGCCTCCGCTACCGCTTCCTCGACCTTCGGCGCGAGCGCATCCACAAGAACATCGTGCTGCGCAGCCAGGTGATCGCCAGCGTCCGCCGCCGGATGATCGAGCAGGGCTTTACCGAGTTCCAGACCCCGATCCTGACGGCCTCCAGCCCCGAGGGCGCGCGCGACTATCTGGTGCCGAGCCGCGTCCACCCCGGCAAGTTCTACGCGCTTCCTCAGGCGCCGCAGATGTTCAAGCAGCTGCTGATGGTCGCGGGCTTCGACCGTTACTTCCAGATCGCGCCCTGCTTCCGCGACGAGGATGCCCGCGCCGACCGTTCGCCGGGCGAGTTCTACCAGCTCGATTTCGAGATGAGCTTCGTCACGCAGGAGGACGTGTTCAACACGATCGAGCCGGTGCTGGCGGGTATCTTCGAGGAGTTCGCCAATGGCCGCAGCGTGACCCCGGCGGGCGAGTTCCCGCGCATCCCCTACAAGGAGTCGATGCTGAAATACGGCAACGACAAGCCGGACCTGCGCAACCCGCTGATCATCACCGACGTGTCGAAGCTGTTCGAGGGTTCGGGCTTCGGCCGCTTCGCCTCGATCGTCGAGGGCGGCGATGTCGTCCGCGCGATCCCGGCACCCGGCACGGCGGAGAAGAGCCGCAAGTTCTTCGACGACATGAACGGCTGGGCGCAATCGGAAGGGTTCGCCGGCCTTGGCTATGCGACGCGCAAGGGTGGCGAATGGGGCGGGCCGATCGCCAAGAACCATGGCGATGCCGGCATGGCGGCGATCGCCGAGGCGCTCGGCCTCGGGCCCGATGACGGCGTGTTCTTCGCCGCCGGCAAGGAGGCGCAGGCCGCCAAGCTTGCCGGCCTCGCCCGCACGCGCGTCGCCGATCAGCTGGGGCTGATCGACCCCAACGCCTTCAAGTTCTGCTGGATCGTCGACTTCCCGATGTTCGAGTATGACGAGGACAACAAGAAGGTCGATTTCAGCCACAACCCCTTCTCGATGCCGCAGGGCGAGCTGGAAGCGCTGGAGACGATGGACCCGCTCGACATCCTCGCCTTCCAGTACGACATCGTCTGCAACGGCGTGGAGCTGTCCTCCGGCGCGATCCGGAACCACAAGCCGGAGATCATGTACAAGGCCTTCTCAATAGCCGGGTACAGCCAGGAGGAGGTCGACAAGAACTTCGCCGGCATGATCAACGCCTTCAAGTTCGGCGCCCCCCCGCATGGCGGCTCCGCCCCCGGCATCGACCGCATCGTCATGCTGCTGGCCGACGAACCGAACATCCGCGAGGTCATCGTCTTCCCGATGAACCAGAAGGCGGAGGACCTGATGATGGGCGCGCCCGCCCCCGCCACGCCGAAGCAGCTGCGGGAGTTGTCGATCCGAACGGTCGACGGGCCGAAGGGGTAGGGTCTGAACTCGATCAGAACGAGTTCAGACCCTAATCCGCAATCGGCGCGGCGGAGTTGTCGGGCGTGCTGCTGTAGGTGCCGGCCTGTTCCTCGCCGGTGGCGCGTTCGACCTGGTGCTTGCCGAAGAACAGCGCCGCCGCGCCGAAGACGGGCAGGATGGTGAGCACCGCCCAGCCGAGCGCTGCGCCGCGCGAGGCGAGCGCGCCCCGGCGGCGCAGCCGGAAGCCGAGCAGCAGCAGGATCACGGACAGGGCGAGCAGGGCGATGACGATCCCGATAGGGCTGAAACCGGCGTCGTTCATGGTGCGATCTCCTTGTCGGGCGGGCTGAACGTGCGGGTCGCGGTTCGGTTTCGGAACGATACGGCCCGGGCGGCGGTTCGGCGAATTCCCGCTCAGGAGAAGACATGATCGACCTCGCCAAGTTCGAGAACGGCCACAAGTACAAGGGCGATTACGAGGCTGACCTCTTCGCCGTGCAGGATCGGCTGGCGCGCGCGCAGGTGGCGCATATCGTCCATGGGCGCAGCGCGATCGTCGTGCTGGAGGGGTGGGACGCGTCCGGAAAGGGCGGGATCATCCAGCGGATGACCGGCCGCTGGGACCCGCGCCACTACAAGGTCTGGCCGATCTCCGCGCCGAGCGCGGAGGAGGCCGCGCACCACTTCCTCTGGCGGTTCTGGAACCGCCTGCCCGGCAAGGGCCAGATCGCGGTGTTCGACCGCAGCTGGTACGGGCGCGTGCTGGTAGAGCGGGTGGAGGGCTATGCCGCCGAGAGCGAGTGGCGGCGCGGCTATGACGAGATCAACGCGTTCGAGGCGCAGCAGATCGCCCATGGCACTACGATCGTAAAGCTGTTCCCCCATGTCAGCGCCAAGGTGCAGGACAAGCGCCTGCGCGCCCGCATCGAACATCCGTGGAAGCGGTGGAAGACCGGTGCGGAGGACTTCCGCAACCGCGCACGGCGCGAGGACTACCTTGTCGCGATGGCGGAGATGTTCGAGCGGACCGATACGGAGGTCGCGCCGTGGACGGTGATCGACGGCAACAACAAGAAGGCCGCCCGCATCGCCGCACTCACCCATGTGGCGGAGCGGCTGGAGGCGGCGGTGGACATGACCCCGCCGCCCATCGACGAGGCCGTGGCGGAACTGGCGCGCGGGGTGTGGGGCAAGAAGGTGGACGTCTGATCTGTCCCACGCCGTTCGGGCTGAGCCTGTCGAAGCCCCCGCGCCGTCTCACTGGCGCTTCGACAAGCTCAGCGCGAACGAGGCTGGGGATGTGATGGGGATCAGACCCGCCGGTACATCACCAGCGCGTCCACATCCCCGAGCACCGGATGCCGGAACGCACCCGGCAAGCGCCCCACGATCTCGAAGCCGCAGGATTGCCATAGCGCCACCGCCCGCTCGTTCGTGCTGACCACGAAGTTGAACTGGATCGCCGCAAACCCGCGTTCCCGCGCCCGCATGATGCTGTGCTCACACATCGCGCGGGCCACGCCCTTGCCGGTCTGCCCGGCGGCGGTGGCATAGCCGCAATTGGCGACATGCGCGCCGCCGCCATCCTGGTTGCGACGCAGATAGTAGATTCCGACCACCGCGCCATCCGCCTCGGCGACGAAGGTCTCGCGCTCGGCACTGGTCCACAGCGCCACCGCATCATCGGGGGCCATGTCGCGCGGGTGCGCCAGCGTCTCGCCGGCGCGGATTGTCGGGATCAGGATTGCCGCGACCGCCTCCGCATCGCGCGCCTCGAACGGCCGGATCAGCACGACGGATATGCGATCGCGACCACCTCATATTCCTTGCGGCCAGCGGGCAGGTCGACGCCGCGTACGTCACCGATCCCCGCGCCCTTCAGCGCGCGGGCAAGCGGGCTCTTCCAGCTGATCCGCCCGGCGCCCGCCTCCGCCTCGTCCTCGCCGACGAGCGTCACGACGCGCTCGTTTTCCTCCTCGTCGGCGATGGTGACGGTCGCGCCGAACCAGACGCGCGCCTTGTCCGGCTGGCGCGCGGGGTCGATCACCTGCGCCGCCGCCATCCGTTTCGACAGGAAGTTGGTCCGCCGGTCGATCTCGCGCAGGCGCTTGCGGCCGTAGATATAGTCGCCGTTTTCCGACCGGTCGCCGTTCCCCGCCGCCCAGCTGATCGTCTCGACCAGCTTCGGGCGCTCGACCTCGAACAGGTCGATATATTCCGCGCGAAGAGCGGCGAAGCCGGCGGCGGTGATCGGGTTGCTCTTTTCCATATCGCTTCCGAACGCTTCACCGTGCTCCTGCGAAAGCAGGAGCCTATACACGGGCGTGGCGCAGAGGCTCCTGCTTTCGCAGGAGCACCGTGGGCCTCTGACCTCAACCCGGCGTCGTCTTGCCGAGATAGCGGCTGAGCGGCATCGTTGCGGGCGCCTGCTTGTTCGGGTTCAGCATGTCGTAGATGACCGCGTTCTCCAGCACGCGCTGCACGTAATTGCGCGTCTCGGTGAAGGGGATCAGTTCGATCCACTGGACGATGTCGACGCCCGGCAGGCGCGGGTCGCCGTTCTGCGCGATCCACTTCCGTACATTGCCCGGCCCGGCATTGTAGGCGGCGACGGCCAGCGGATAGCTGCCGCCGAACTGGTCAAGGATGCGCTGGAAGTACGCGGTGCCGAGCGTCTGGTTGTAGGTGGGATCGCTGGTCAGCCGCATATTGTCATAGGGCAGGCCCATCTTGCCCGACTGCTCCCGCGCGGTGCCGGGCATCAGCTGCATCATACCGCGTGCGCCGGCCTGGCTGACGGCCATGCGGTCGAACTGGCTCTCCTGCCGGGCGATGGCGTGGATCTGCGTCCAGTAGGGGCGGAGCGGCTCCGCAATGGCCAGCGTCGGAAAGCCGGTGCGCACATAGTCGGACCCGCCGTTCAGCCGCGCCGCCCGCGCCATGATGACGCCGAGATCCGGTCGCCCTATCTTCTGCGCCAATTCCGCCACCAGCACATGATCCATGTCGGAGCCCGCCGTCGTGGCGAGCGCGCGGATGAACTTGGTCTGGTCCTGCCAGTCGCCAAGCTCGCCGATCATCCGCACCGCGCGGACCAGTTCCTGCGCCTCGAAAGCCGCGCGCGCTCCCGCCGTCACCTGGCTGGCGTTGAGCGGCGGGGGCGGGGCGAGGGGACGGCCCAGCCGCTCATTGGCAAGCTGGCCATAGAACTGGTCGGGGTAGGAGGCGGCGCTGGTCCAGAAGCGCTGCGCCGTCGCCTCGTCGCGCGCCACATGGGCGGCGCGGCCGGCCCAGTACATGCCCTTGGACTGCGACTGCGGGCTCTTCGCGGCATTGGCGTAGCGCTCGAACAGCGGGATCGCCTCGGCCGCCCGCCCCTGCTTCATCGCCGCCATTCCGCCCAGCCAGGCGAGCGTCGTGTAATCGTCGCGCTCGCCGAAATCGCGGTCGCGCACGAAGGTGCCGGCCGGGTAGGTCTGGTCGAGCTTCTTGGCGATGCCGAGCACATTGGTCCACTGGTTGTCCGCCGCCGCACCCCGCGCGATGGTCACCAAGGTCTCCAGCCAGGCGGCGGGATCGTAAGGCGGCGCGTCGAGCCGCACGTCTTTGGCGAGCAGCGCGCGGGCCTCCAGGCTGCGGGTGCTGTCGCGCATCCACAGGGCCGTGTCGGCGAGCAGGCCGGCATCGGTCTCCGCCGCGGGGCCGAGCGCCGTCACCACCGCCAGAGCGCCGGGGTCTTTCCGTTGCAGCACCAGCCGCGCCGAATAGATCGGGCGGCGGGCGGGAGAGACGACCGCCATCTGGCGCATCGCGGCGGCGGTCGAGCGCTTCCACAGCAGCGCCTCCATCCGCTGATCCTGCGCAATCTGGTCGAAGCTCGCGCCGAAGCGGGATTGCAGCCGCGCCTCGACATCGGGCGGCATGGTGGACCGGGTCCACACCGCCACCGCCTCCTTGCGGGCGAGATCGGGCTTGCCGGAGGACAGAAGCGCCTCTGCATATTTCGCCCGGCCGGTGGAGGTGAGCGGCGGGAAGCGGGTGAAGAACGCCACAGCCTGCGCCGGCACATAGCTGTCGAGGTTCAGCTGCCGCTCCGCCGCGCGGCGCATCGCCGACTCGCCGGGCCAGCCGGGGTGCGCGAGCAGGAACTGGCTGTAATCCGCGAATTGCCAGCTATCGGATTGCTGCAGCTGGTTCCAGCGGACGATCGTCTCCGCCAGCGCATCGGGCTGCGGCTGCACCGCCGGCATCGCACTGCCTGGAACGCCGAGGCGGGCGCGATACCAGCTCTGCTGATCCGCCGTCAGCGTGGCGGCGGCAGCCGCGACCGAAGCGACGAGGGCGAACATGGCCACCCCGCGCTTCAGTACGCTGGACAGGTGGCGGCGGCGGTCCCTATCAGGCCCGCGAAGGTTACGGTTACGCGTCATGGCGCGACTATGACGTGCCATTGTGCGATCGTGAAGGGTGCGGTCGGGAAGGGAGCGAATGCCCATGTTCAGCGGATCGATCCCGGCGTTGGTGACGCCTTTCCGCGACGGCCGCTTCGACGAGTCGGTGTTTCGCGCCTTCGTCGACTGGCAGGTGGCGGAGGGTTCCTCGGCGCTCGTCCCCTGCGGCACCACTGGCGAATCCGCGACGATGTCGATCGAGGAGCACAACCGCGTCGTCGCGGTCTGTGTCGAGCAGGCGGCGGGCCGGGTGCCGGTGATCGCCGGCTGCGGATCGAACGACACGCTTGTCGCGCTGGAGCATATGGAGAGCGCGAAGAAGGCGGGCGCCGCCGCCGCCCTCGTCGTGCTGCCCTATTACAACCGCCCCAATCAGGACGGCATTCTCGCGCATTACCGCTATCTGACCGAACGCTGCGACCTGCCGATCATCCTCTACAATGTGCCCGGCCGCACGGTAACGGACGTGCTGCCCGAGACCTTGGGCGAGATCGCGAAGCTGCCCGGCGTGGTCGGCATCAAGGACGCCAGCGGCAAGGTCGAGCGCGTCTCCGCCCACCGCCTGCTCTGCGGCACGGAGTTCTGCCAGCTGTCGGGCAATGACGACATGGCGCTCGGCTTTATGGCGATGGGCGGGGTCGGCTGCATCTCGGTCACCGCCAATGTCGCGCCGCGCCTCTGCGCCGATTTCCAGTCTGCCTGCCTGGAAGGGCGCTGGGCCGACGCGCTGGCGCTGCAGGACCGGCTCTTTCCGCTCCATGCCGCGTTGTTCAGCGATGCTTCACCCGGCCCGACCAAATACGCGCTTGCCGTGACCCGCGACTTTCCCGACGATATCCGCCTGCCGATGACGCCCGCCAGCGAGGCGAGCCGCCGCGCGGTCGATGCGGCGCTCCGCCATGCGGGGCTGATTTGACTTGCCCTGACATTGTCACCCCAGCGAAGACTGGGGTCGGCGAGGGCTTTGCGTGCGCTCGACTCCAAGCGATCCCAGCCTTCGCTGGGATGACGTCAGAATAGAGTCATGGCCCGTCCTCGCCCCGCAGAATTCGAGAAGACCAAGATCCTGGCCGAAAACCGGCGGGCGAAGTTCGACTATTATCTGGAAGACTTCTTTGAGGCCGGCATCGCGCTGACCGGCACCGAAGTGAAGTCGCTGCGCTTCGGCGAGGGCTCCATCGCGGAGAGCTATGCCGAGGTGAAGAATGGCGAGGTCTGGCTGATCAACGCCAATGTGCCCGAGTTCAGCCACGGCAACCGCTTCAACCACGAGCCCAAGCGGCCCCGCAAACTGCTGCTGCACGAACGGCAGATCGAAAGGATGTTCAAGGCGCTAACCCGCGAGGGAATGACGCTGGTGCCGCTGTCGATCTACTTCAACGCCCGCGGCCGCGCCAAGGTCGAGATCGCGCTGGGGAAGGGCAAGAAGCTTCACGACAAGCGCGACACCCAGAAGGACCGCGACTGGAAGCGCGATCAGCAGAGGCTGATGCGGGAACGTGGCTGAGCGAAAGACCTGGCTCGCCGATCAGCTCCGCGCCGCCATGCCGACGCGGGAGCAGCTTGAGGCGAACCGCTGGATCCGGCCGGTCGCGCATCTCCTCTTGCAACCGGCGCTCTGGCGCTTCACCCGCCGCTCGGTGCCCCGCGCGATCGGGCTCGGCCTGTTCGCCGGCATCTTCATCATGATACCCTTCGTGCAGTTCGCCAGCGCCGCGCTGATCGCGGTGCCCTTCCGCGCCAATGTGCCGCTGACGGCGGGCACGACGCTCCTCACCAATCCGGTCACCACCCCCCTCATCATTCTCACCGCGATCTGGGTGGGCAGCACGGTGTTCGGCCTCCATGCCGATCCCGCCACGCTGATGGCCCTGTATCGGGAGGGGGCGGACTGGCTGCAGTGGAAGGCCTGGCTGCTCTCCGATGCCGCACCCGCGCTAATCCTCGGTCTCTTCACCATCGCCAGCGTCGCCGGCAGCGTCGGCTATGTCGCGGCCGGCCTCATCTGGCGCGGATGGATCGCGCATAAGTGGAAGCAGCGGCAACATAATCGCGCCATCCGGGGTTGATCGCCCCAAGGAAGGGACTAGCGTCGCGCGCCATCCAGCCAACCGAGGGATAACGATGAAAACCATCCTCGCACTTCTCGCCAGCACCATGATCGCCGGCACCGCCTTTGCCCAGACGACCCCCGACACCAGCCCGGCGAAGCTCGCCACGCCGAAATACGGCGATTTCGGCTTCGACACTGCCGGCATGGACAAGGGCGTGAAGCCTGGCGACGATTTCTACCACTTCGCCAATGGCGCGTGGGAGAAGAACACGCCGATCCCCGCCGATCGGTCGAACTACGGCCTGTTCACCGTCCTCGACGAACTCAGCCAGGCGCGCACGGTGGACATCCTGCAGACCGCCGCCGCCCGACCCGGCAGCAAGATCGGCGACCTCTATGCCAGCTATGTCGATGAGGCGGCGGTCGAGGCGAAGGGGCTGACCCCTCTGAAGCCCACGCTCGCGAAGATCGCCGCGATCAAGGACAAGGGCGGCGCGGCGGCGGCATTCGGCGCGACGCGCGGCTGGGACCCCGACGGCCTCTATGGCGAGGTCATCACCCTCGGCCCCGTGAAGATGCAGGTCCAGCTGGATGACAAGAACCCCGACCAGCCGATCGTGTCGGTAAAGCAGGGCAACCTTTTCCTCCCCGACCGCGACTATTACCTCGAAAGCGATCCCAAGCTGGTCGAGGCGAAGACCGCCGCTGCCGCATATCTCACCCAGCTCTTCACGCTGGCGGGCGAAAAGGATGGGGCGGCGCGCGCGCAGGCGATTCTCGATTTCGAGGCGAAGCTCGCCAAGGTGTGGTGGACCCGCACCGAGAGCCGCGATGCGGACAAGACCTACAACATCTGGACCCGCGCCGACTTCGACCGGAACGCGCCCGGCCTGGACTGGACCGCCTTCCTGAAGGCGGCGGGCTTCGAAGGGCAGCAGCGCTTCCTCATTGCCCAGCCCTCGGCGATCACGGGTGCTGCCAAGGCGATTGCTGACACTCCGCTCGCCGTGCTCAAGGACTACGCCTGGGCGCTCACCCTCGACGACGCGGCGCTCTATTTGTCGAAGCCTTTCGTCGATGCGCGCTTCGCCTATCGCGACAAGGCGCTGAACGGCACGCCGGAGGATCAGCCGCGCTGGAAGCGGGGCGTCTATCTGGTCAAGACCGGCATGGCCGACGAACTTGGGCAGGTGTACGTCCAAAAGTGGTTCCCGCCGGAGACCAAGGCGGCGGCGGACCAGCTGATCCGCAACATCCTCGCCGCGTGGAAGCCGCGCCTCGAAAAGCTCGCCTGGATGTCGCCGGAGACCAAGGCCAAGGCGCTGCAGAAGCTCGCCGCCTTCACGCCCAAGATCGGCTATCCCGAAAAGTGGCGCGACTATTCGACGTTGGTCGTGAAGCGTGACGACCTGATCGGCAACTACGCCCGCGCCAAGGAGGCGACCTGGGCCTTCAATGCCGCCAAGCTCGGCAAGCCGGCCGATCGGTCCGAGTGGCAGATGACGCCGATGGAGATCAACGCCTACGCCAATCCGGTGTGGAACGAGATCGTCTTCCCAGCCGCCATCCTCCAGGCGCCGTTCTTCGACCCGAAGGCTGATCCGGCGGTGAACTATGGCGGCATCGGCGCGGTCATCGGTCACGAGCTCAGCCATCATTTCGACGATCAGGGCCGCAAATACGACCCGACCGGCCGCCTCGCCGACTGGTGGACGCCTGCGGACGTCACCCGCTTCACCTCGCTCACTGACAAGCTGGTCGCGCAGTACGACGCCTATGAGCCGCTGCCCGGCGAACATGTGAAGGGCGCGCTGACCCTCGGCGAGAACATCGCCGATCTGGCCGGCCTGACCGTCGCCTATGACGCCTACAAGCTGTCGCTGGGCGGCAGGCCTGCGGCGGTGATCGACGGCTATACCGGCGACCAGCGCTTCTACCTCGGCTGGGCGCAGGTCTGGAGGCGCAGCTACCGTGAGAACAATCTGCGCTCGCGGCTGAAGACCGACCCGCACTCGCCTTCGGCCGAGCGCGCGGCGGTCGTGCGCAATCTCGATCCCTGGTACGATGCGTTCAAGCCGAAGGCCGGCGAGAAGCTGTACCTCGCGCCCGATGGCCGCGTGCGGATCTGGTAGAATAGACAGTGGCGAGCCAAAGCCTGCTGAGCTTCGACGAACCTGAGGACCGGCCGGCCGGCCAGCTTCACCTCTGGATCGTCGGCGGGCTCGCTATCCTGTCGGTGGCGCTCGTCTGCCTCGCGCTCGGGAGTCTTGCGGCCGCCGGTCTGTTCGCCGCCGCGCTCTTCGCCGGCCTGGCGGTGATCCTGTCGACCCGCCGCCAGGCGGCGCTCGCCTCTGCCGCGCCGGAGGCGGACTGGCCGCTCCTCCGCGTCGCCGCCGGCGCCTCGGACGAGGCGGTGGCGGTGACCGGCCGGGGCGGCGCGCTGATCTGCGCCAACGACCGCTTCGCCGCCTGGCTGGGCGAGTTCACCAATCCCGGCGCCGCCGATGGCGATGGCAGGCTGGCCGAGACCGAGCGGGTCGCCTGGCGCGACGGCAATGCGGTTGCGGCGGACGTCCGGATCGGCGGCGATGCGATCGATGTCGAGGTCACCCGCGCCGGCTATGCGCAGGACCATCTCGTCTGGCGCTTTCGTCGCGCCGAGACGATCGACCTGGTCGATCAGGCACGGCGGCTGATCTCCGGTGCCGCCGGCCGCCGCCTGGGCGAGGCGGGGCTGATGGTCGCGCTCGTCGCCGGCGACGGCACGCTCCTCGAAGCCAATCCCGTCTTCCTGCATCGTGCGCTGGGCGGCCTTTCCGCCCGTATCGACGGCCAGGACTTCATCACGCTCCTGACCGCCGGCACCGACGACCTGATCCGCTTCGCAAACGAGGGGGAGAGCGCCAGTCCGCTCCGCTTCGTGCAGGTTCCCCTGCGCGACGATCCGGACTCCGACGCCCTCTTCCTCCTCCTCGACGAGCATCCCGGCGCCCGCGCCAGCGCCGCGGCGGAAGGGCATCTCAACGCCCTCCTGTCGATGCTCCCGCTCGGCCTCGCGCTCGCCGACCGCGACGGCCGCTTCCTGTTCTTCAACCAGGCGTTCGAACATGCCGCCGGCATCACGCCCGAAACGCGACCGGTCTACCCCAGCGACCTCGTCGAAAAGGAGGACAAGGGCGCCGTCGCCGACGCCGTGCGCCGCTTCGCGAGCGGCGGCACGGCCTTCGCCACCGACCTCGCCGTCCGCCTGAAGGATCGCCCCGACGAGCCGGTGGCGCTGACCATCGCCAGCGCACGCGGCCTTGGCGACGCCACCGTCCTCCTCAGCCTGAAGGACAATTCCGAAGAGGTGAAGCTGAAGCGTCAGGTGGCGCAGGCGACCAAGATGCAGGCGGTCGGCCAGCTCGCCGGCGGCGTCGCCCACGATTTCAACAACATCCTGACCGCGATCATCGGCCATTGCGACCTGATGATGATGCGTCATTCGCCGGGCGACAGCGACTATGACGACATCCAGCAGATCAAGCACAACTCCAACCGCGCCGCCGGCCTGACCCGCCAGCTCCTCGCCTTCTCGCGCCAGCAGACGCTCCGTCCCCAGCTCCTGCAGGTGCCGGACGTGGTGTCGGAGGTGTCGAACCTCCTCAAGCGCCTGCTCGGCGAAACGGTCACGCTGACCGTCAAGCATGGCCGCGACCTCGGCACCGTCCGCGCCGACCCGGGTCAGCTGGAGCAGGTGATCGTCAACCTCGCGGTCAATTCGCGCGATGCTATGCCGGACGGCGGCACGCTGACCATCCAGACTTTCGCGGTCCCCGCATCCCAGGTGAAACGGATCGACAGCGAGATCATGCCGGTGGTCGACTACACCGCCCTCAAGATCGCCGACACCGGCACCGGCATCCCGCCTGACATCATCGGCAAGGTGTTCGAGCCGTTCTTCACCACCAAGGAGGTCGGCAAGGGCACCGGCCTCGGCCTCTCCACCGTCTACGGCATCGTTAAGCAGACCGGAGGCTTCATCTTCGCCGATTCGGTGATGGGGGAGGGGACGAGCTTCACGATCTACCTGCCCGTCCACCATGCCGAGACGGCCGCCGCTCCCGCCGCGAAAGCCGCGCCCGCCAAGGCCAACGAGCTTTGGGGCACCGGCACCGTCCTCCTCGTCGAGGACGAGGACATGGTCCGCGCCGTGGCCGAACGCGCGCTCACCCGCCAGGGCTATGCCGTGGTCACCGCCTCCAACGGCGAAGAGGCGCTCGAACTGCTGGAGGAGCGGGATCTTGCGATCGATCTTCTCATCTCGGACGTGGTGATGCCGGTGATGGACGGCCCGACGATGGTCCGCACCATCCGCGAGAAGCTTCCCGACATTCCGGTCCTCTTCATGTCCGGCTATGCCGAGGAGCAGTTGCGCCGCTCGATCGACCTCGACCGCGTCGCTTTCCTGCCAAAGCCGTTCTCGGTCCAGCAGCTGGCCGAGGCTGCCCGGGACGCCGCCGGGTTGAAGTGATTGACGCCGCGCCGGTTTCTTTCCATCTACGGCCCTTGCGTTCCTGTAGGGGGTTAGATGAGCGGGAAGCCCGCGGTCCTGATTGTCGAGGATGAGCCGCTGATCGCCATGATGCTCGAGGATTTCCTCGAGATGCTGGATCACCCCGCCGCCGGCAATGTAGACAACGTCGCCGATGCTGTCGCGCGCGTGGGGCAGGGCGGCTTCGGTGCGGCCATCCTCGACGTGCATCTGCGCGGGGGCGAGCCGAGCTGGCCCGTTGCCGACGCTTTGGCGGATGCGGGAATCCCCTTTCTGCTGGCGACCGGCGGGCATGTCGATCCGCCGCCCGCCCGCCATGCCGCCGCTCCGGTGCTGAACAAGCCCTTCACCATGGATGGCGTCGCCGCCGCGCTCGGCCGGCTGTTCGGGCAGTAGGAAACTTGTGCGTTCATGTGCGTTTCGCGCGCATGACACGGTACTTCTTCGACCTTCACAACCGCACCGGCGCCACGACCGATGAGGAGGGGCGCGAATTGTCCAATCTGGACGATGCCCGCGAAGCCGCTGTTCGCGACATCCGGTCTCTGCTAAGTGCCGAGGTCCATGATGGGACGCTCGACATGAAGGGTCACATGACAGTGCGGAAGGACGGCGGCGGAGACGTCCTGTATGTCGCGTTTACCGAGGCGCTGCATGTGCGTGCGCCCGGCGACTGATGATCGAACGCCACCTCGCGCGATTACACGCTAGACATCAGCTTACCGCGGAGGAACAGCACGCCATCCGTGCGACCGTTGCGGAGGTGCGGGAGTTTCGTCGCGGCATGACCGTGGTGCGCCAGGGCGACCGGCTCTCCACCAGCATGCTGGTGGTTGAAGGGTTCCTCGCGCGCTACAAGGACCTGGCCGGGGGGCATCGCCAGATCAGCGAACTCCATGTTCCCGGCGACTTTGCCGACCTGCACGGGTTCACGCTGAAGCGTCTCGACCACAGCATTCTCACCATAACCGATGCCCGGATCGCCATCGTCCCGCATGAGAGGATCGGTGAGCTGGTCGATGCCTTTCCCCGCATCATGCGGCTCTATTGGTTCTCGACCAATCTCGACGCCGCGATCCATCGCGAATGGGTCGTCTCGCTCGGCAGCCGCACCGCCCTGTCCCGCGTGGCCGCTTTGTTCTGCGAACTTCACACGCGCCTGGACGTGGTGGGCCTGATGAAGGGCGACAGCTTCGAATTCCCGCTGAATCAGTCGGAGCTCGGCGAGTGCATGGGGCTGACCGCCGTCCATGTGAACCGCACCCTTCGCCAGATCCGCGAACGGGGGCTGGCGACGTTCCGTCGGGGGCGCGTCGATGTCCACGATCTCGCCGGCCTGCGCGAAGTGGCGGAGTTCGACGACAGCTACCTCTATCTCGACGGCTACGAGGAGTAGGCGGGCTCCGCGGCCCCCGCTTCGATCTGGTCGAGCCGATAGCCGTAATTGTGCAGCGAGGTGAGCCTGAACCCCGTTTCCGGCCGCAAGTTCAGCTTGGACCGCAGGCGAGAGATGTGGACGTCCAGCGTGCGGGTCGGCAGGTCGGCCGCGAGGCCCCAGGCGCGTTCCATGATGTACGCCCGCGACAGCGGCCGATGCATGTTCTGGAAGAGGAGGAGCGCGAGCTCATACTCCTTGCCCGTCAGCACCACCCGCTCGCCGTTCACCGTCAGGGTCGCGCTCGGCTGGTCGAAGACATAGGCGCCGAAGGTCAACTGCGTTTCCCTCGAGACCGGATAGGTCCGCCGCAGCAGCGCGCCGACGCGCGCACGGAACTCGGCAGGGCGGATCGGCTTGGTCAGGTAATCATCGGCCCCGGCCTGCAGCGCGGTGACGATGTCCCCCTCCGCATCGCGCACCGTGACGATGATCGTCGGCGGCACCGGCTTGTCGCTCTGGCGCAGGCGGTGAAGCAGGTCGATCGCGGTGCCGTCGGGCAGCATCCAGTCCAGGATCAGCAGGTCGAACGTGTCGCGGCGCAAACCCGTTTCGATCGCGGCGACCGTGCCGAAGCTCCGGCAGTCGCGTCCATCGCCTTCCAGTATCTCGGCCATCTGGACCGACAGGGCGGGATCGTCTTCCAGCAATGCGACCCGCATGAAGTCCGCCCTTTCCGCGCGTCGCACACGCAAGCTATTGCGCTGCCGTCATAACCTAAGCGAAGCAGGCTTGCCAATCTTACCTGTGTTCTCCCCTTGTTCGAACGGAACAAACAGGATACATGAGCGCTTCCCGTTGCCCATTCAGGCGCGACGATCTAGCAGGGAGGCAGGCCGTGGCCGCACAGCTTAAAGTGATCGGATCCGAGGGGACGGGCGTGAATTCAGACAGGCAGAAGGCGCTCGACGCCGCACTGGCGCAGATCGACCGCGCCTTCGGCAAGGGCTCTGCGATGAAGCTGGGCAGCCGGGAAGCGATGCAGATCGAGGCGGTGTCCACCGGTTCGCTCGGCCTCGACATCGCGCTCGGCATCGGCGGCCTGCCGCGCGGCCGCATCATCGAGGTGTTCGGCCCGGAAAGCTCGGGCAAGACCACGCTGGCGCTCCACGCCATTGCCGAGGCGCAGAAAGCGGGCGGCACCGCCGCCTTCGTCGATGCCGAACATGCGCTCGATCCGGTCTATGCGAAGAAGCTCGGCTGCGACATCGACGAACTGATCGTGTCGCAGCCCGACACCGGTGAGCAGGCGCTGGAGATCGCAGACACGCTGATCCGCTCCAACGCGATCGACGTGCTGGTGATCGATTCGGTCGCCGCGCTGGTGCCCCGCGCGGAGATCGAGGGCGAGATGGGCGACAGCCATGTCGGCCTGCAGGCGCGCCTCATGTCCCAGGCGCTCCGCAAGATCACTGGCTCGATCAGCCGCTCGCGTTGCGTCGTCATCTTCATCAACCAGATCCGCATGAAGATCGGCGTGATGTACGGCTCGCCGGAGACGACGACCGGCGGCAATGCGCTGAAGTTCTACGCCTCGGTCCGCCTCGACATCCGCCGCACCGGCCAGATCAAGGAGCGCGAGGACATCGTCGGCAACACGACGCGCGTGAAGGTGGTCAAGAACAAGGTGTCGCCGCCGTTCAAGCAGGTCGAATTCGACATCATGTACGGGGAAGGCATCTCCAAGGTCGGCGAGATCCTCGACCTCGGCGTCAAGGCCGGGCTGGTCGAGAAATCGGGCGCCTGGTTCAGCTACGACTCGATCCGCATCGGCCAGGGCCGCGAGAATTCGAAGAACTACCTGCGCGAGAATCCGGAGGTAGCCGACCGCCTAGAAAAGGCGATCCGCGCCCGCACCGAGGCCGTCGCCGAAGAACTGATGGTCAATCCTGGCCCGGAAGATTGATCGACTGCTCCGGGGACCCGGCGCGTTGTCGTTTTCCCGGAACCTTCGGAACCTTCGGCCAAGCAGACAAGCTCATCCTCCCCCGGAGGGGGAGGGGGACCGCCGAAGGCGGTGGAGGGGTAGGCGCAACAAGAGCGACGCTCGCCGTTCTCCTCTCGTCGCTGGCCCTCCCACCCCGTCATCCCCGCGAAGGCGGGGATCCACGGTGCAACGCGCTCTTTCTTTGGAAACGGGGCGCTGCGCCTGCCGCCCGGTGGATCCCCGCCTCCGCGGGATGACGATGGAGGGGAAGGCAGCTCGAGAATGGTTACGCCGCGGCAAATGATAAAGGGGCGCCCTATAGCCGCGGCAGCGTCACCCCTTGCTGCCTCATATATTTTCCTGCCCGGTCGGCGTAGCTCACCTCGCAAGGCTCGTTCCCCTGCAGGAACAGGAACTGGCACGCCCCCTCATTTGCGTAGATCTTCGCGGGCAGTGGCGTCGTATTGGAGAATTCCAGCGTGACATGCCCTTCCCAGCCGGGTTCCAGCGGCGTCACGTTCACGATGATCCCGCAGCGCGCATAGGTCGACTTGCCCAGGCAGATCACCAGCACGTCGCGCGGCACCCGGAAATACTCGACCGTGCGGGCCAGCGCGAAGCTGTTTGGCGGGATGATGCACACGTCAGTCTTGCGATCGACGAAGCTGTTGGCCGCGAAGTCCTTGGGGTCCACCACCGCGCTGTCGATGTTGGTGAAGATCTTGAACTCGTCGGACACCCGCGCGTCGTAGCCATAGGAGGACAGGCCGTAGCTGATGCACCCGTCGCGCCGCTGCGCCTCGACGAACGGCTCGATCATCCGGTCTTCCGTCGCCCGCGCGCGGATCCACTTGTCGGACATCACGGACATCGCGCTCTTCTTTCCCCTCAGGCCTTGATGTGCAGCACGCAGATCAGCGTGAACAGCCGCCGCGCGGTGTCGAAATCGACGTCGACCTTGCCGGCCAGGCACTCCTGCAGCGTCTCCGCCGCTTCGTTGTGGATGCCGCGCCTCGCCATGTCGATCGGCTCGATCGCCTGAGCCGTCGCTTGCCCCAGCGCCCGGTAATAGCTGTCGACGATCGCGAAATAATCGCGCACCAGCTTCCGAAACCGCGTTAGCCCCAGCGTGATCGTCTCCAGCGCGGTCCCATCCTCAGCCGCGATATCGATCGCCAGCCGCCCGTCCGCCACACGCAGCATCACCCGGAACGGACCCGCATAGCCGCCGGGATAGGCCGTCACCGGCGCGAAATGATTCTCGGCGAGAAGATCGGTCACCGCCACCTCGCGCTCGCGCTCGACCACCTCCGACCGGCGAATGATCGTCCGTTCGTCTAGTTCGACAGCGATGATGCGCGGCTCGGCCATCCCACCCGGTTAGGCGGTCGTCGCGCCGGACACAATCGCCGCACGCTTGCGCGCTTCGCGATTGTCACCGGCCTGCAATCCGCGCGATGGTGCGGCCATGCCCGAAGCCCTCCGAATCGTCGCGGAAGACGCGGCCGTCGCGCCCAAGCTGCCCCATAATGTCGACGCGGAGGCGGCGCTGCTCGGCGCGATGCTGATCGACAACCGACTGGTGGAGGAGGTGCAGACGCGGCTGCGCGCCGACCATTTCTACGATCCTCTCCACGGCCGCATCTACGAGGCGGTGCTGAAGCTCGCCGACCGCAACATGATCGCCAATCCCGTCACGCTGCGCCCGATGTTCGAGGCGGATGAGGGGATGAAGGCGGTCGGCGGTCCCGCCTATCTCGCGCAACTGACCGGCAGCGGCGCCGCCCTGATCGGCGCGCGCGACTTCGCCCAGCAGATCTACGACCTGGCGCTCCTCCGCGCGCTCGTCGGCGTCGGCCGGGACATGGTGACCAGCGCCACCGACACCAGCGACGCCGTCGACCCCAAGGGTCAGATCGAGGCAGCCGAGGTCGCGCTCTACAAGGTGGCGGAGGAGGGCGGAGAGCAAGGCTCGGTCAAGACCTTCGCCCAGGCCACCCGCCTCGCCGTCGAGACCGCCGAGAAGGCGCTCAACTCCGGCGGCCATCTCTCCGGCATCACCACGGGGCTGGAGGCGCTGAACGCCAAGATGGGCGGCCTCCACCGCTCCGACCTTCTCATCCTCGCCGGCCGTCCCGGCATGGGCAAGACCGCGCTCGCCACCAACATCGCCTTCAACACTGCCCGCCGCCTCGTCCGCGATCGGGAGGACGGGATCGAGGACAGCAAATCCGCCGGCGCCGCCGTCGCCTTCTTCAGCCTCGAAATGTCGGCGGACCAGCTCGCCACGCGTATCCTGTCGGAGCAATCGCGGATCAGCTCCGAGGACCTCCGCATGGGCAAGATCAGCCAGGCCGATTTCCGCAACCTCGCCCGCGCCGCCGCCGATCTCGAAAGCCTGCCGCTCTACATCGACGACACGCCCGGCCTCACCATCGCCGCGCTCCGCACCCGCGCCCGCCGTCTCAAGCGCCAGCGCGGCGTCGACTTCATCGTCGTCGACTACCTCCAGCTCCTCCAGGGTTCGGGCAAGTCGGGGGACGGCAACCGCGTGCAGGAAATCTCGGAGATCAGCCGCGGCCTCAAGCAGCTCGCCAAGGAACTCCACGTCCCCGTCCTCGCCCTCTCCCAGCTCAGCCGCGCCGTCGAACAGCGCGAGGACAAGCGCCCGCAGCTCTCGGACCTGCGCGAATCCGGCTCGATCGAGCAGGATGCCGACATCGTCCTCTTCGTCTACCGCGAGGAATACTACCTCAAGAACACCGAGCCGAAGGTTCCCGGCGCGAACGACGACGCCAAGACCGTCTCCACCCATGACGAATGGGCGGGCAAGATGCAGGAGGCGTTCGGCATGGCCGAAGTCATCGTCGCCAAGCAGCGCCACGGCGCCACCGGCCGCGTGAAACTGGCGTTCGAGGCGAAATATACGAAGTTCGCGGATTATGCCGACGACCGGTACATGCCGGACAGCATGCGGTCCTGAACCGCACTCCGGCACCCGTCACGTCATCCCAGCGAAGGCTGGGATCGCTTGATATAGGGGAATACGTCCGCCGACCCCAGCCTTCGCTGGGGTGACGACGGATGTCAGAACGCCGGCTCGTTCGCCGGATCATCCGTCGCTGAAACGTGGATCCCGCACTCCACCTTGTCCCAGCCGCGCCAGCGCCCGGCGCGCGGGTCCTCGCCCGGCATGACCTTGCTGGTGCAGGGCGCGCAGCCGATTGACAAATAACCCTGCGCCTCCAGCGGGTGACGGGGCAGATCGTGCGCCACGAAATACGCCTCCAGATCCGCCTTCACCCAGTCGCCGAGCGGGTTGATCTTCAGCCGCCCGTCCTCGACCTCGAAGCGGGGCAGCGACTGGCGGGTGACCGACTGGAACGCCTTGCGGCCAGAGATCCAGCTGTCCAGGCCCTCCTTGGCACGCTTCAGCGGCTCGACCTTGCGGATCTCGCAGCAGCCGTCCGGGTCGTAGGACCAGCGCAACCCGTTCTCGTCCTTCCTCGCCAGCACCTCGGCATCCGGCGTCACCACCGCCCGGTTGACGACACCCAGCCGGTCGAGAAGCGCCTCGCGATATTCCAGCGTCTCCGGAAACATCTTCAGCGTATCGACGAACAGCACCGGGATCTCCGGATCCGCATCGGCGACGAGGTGGAGCAGCACCGCGCTCTCCGTGCCGAAGGAGGAGACCACCGCCGTCCGCCCGAGCGTGCCCTCCCGGAACAGGGTGCGCAGCATCGTCCGCGCGTCCACGCCGGCAAAGCGCGCGTTCAGCGCATCGGCGTCGGCCTGGGTGAAGGCCGGCCGCACGTCCAGCATGTCGATCCTGCGTGCCGCCTCAGCCATGACGCAGTTTCCAGATCGGCGCGCGCCCATCGGCTGCGCCCTGATAGACATGGTCCCAGGTGGCGAAGGCCCGCTCGGCCGCGTCGGCGTCGATCGGGTTCCTCGGCGCGAAGCTGTCGAAGCCGCAGCGGCGCATATGGCTGAGCTGGTCGATCAGCACGTCGCCCTCGGCCCGCAGCTCGCCCACATATCCCGCCTCGCGCAGAATCGACGCGGCGGAATAGCCCCGCCCGTCGCGGAACGCCGGAAAAGAAACTTCGATAAGCGCGATGCGGTCGAGATGCGGCAGAAGACGCCGCACGTCCTCGCCCGGCTCGATCCGCACGGCGGTCGCGTTCGACTGGCCGAGGAAGGAGTCGAGCGTGACGGCCGGCTCTTCGTGCACGGCGTCGGTACGTAGGCGGATGATGCTCATGCAAACATCCTCCCTGAGCGCAGCTTGGGGAGGGGGACCGCAACGCGAAGCGGCGTGGTGGAGGGGCGGAGGTGCAACCGCCGTCTACGCGCCGGCCCCTCCACCAGCTTCGCTGGTCCCCCTCCCCAAGCAAGCTTGGGGAGGATTGAGACAGTTGCATCACCCATAGATCGCCGCCTTGAACGGATCGAGGCCGACGCGGCGATAGGTGTCGAGGAACCGCTCGCCATCCTGCCGCAAGGCCTTGTAGACGTCGGTCGCCTTTTCGATCGCATCGACCACGCCGTCTTCGGAGAAGCCGGGGCCGACGATCTTGGCGAGGCTGACGTCCTCCGCGCCCGATCCGCCGAAGGAGAGCTGGTAGTTCTCCTCGCCTTTCCGGTCGACGCCGAGGATGCCGATATGACCGGCGTGGTGGTGCCCGCAGGCGTTGATGCAGCCGGAGATCTTCAGCTTCAGCTCGCCGAGGTCATGCTGCTGGCCCGCGAACCGCTCGGAGATCTTCTGCGCCACCGGGATCGAACGCGCATTGGCGAGCGAGCAATAGTCGAGGCCGGGGCAGGCGATCATGTCGGTGATGAGGTCGAGATTGGCGTCAGCCAGCCCCGCTTCCGACAGGATCTGCCACACCGCGTAGAGATCGGCCTTGCGGACATGCGGCAGGACGATGTTCTGCGCATGCGTCACCCGCAGCTCGTCGAAGCCGTAGCGGGTGGCGAGGTCCGCCATCACGTCGATCTGGTCGGCCGTAGCGTCGCCAGGAATGCCGCCGATCGGCTTCAGGCTGATGTTCACAATCGCATAGCCCGGCTGCTTGTGCGCCGCCGTCTGTTGATCCAGCCAGACCGCGAAATCGGGATCGCTGCGGTCAACCACATCAGGCGCATCCGCGTCGAAGGCGGGGGCTGCGAAGAACGCGCTGATCCGCTCGAACTCGGCCAAGGGCGGGTCGAGCCCCAGCGTCTTCACATGGAGAAACTCCTCCTCCACCTGACGGCGGTATTCGTCCGCGCCGATCTCGTGGATCAGGATCTTGATCCGCGCCTTGTACATGTTGTCGCGCCGGCCGTAGCGATTGTAGACGCGCAGGCACGCCTCGACGTAGCTGAGCAGATCGTCCGCACTCACGAAGTCGCGGATCAGCGGCGCGATCATCGGCGTGCGCCCCATGCCGCCGCCCGCATAGACCGCCGCGCCCAGCTCGCCCGCTTCGTTCCGCTTTAGCTGTAGCCCGATGTCGTGCAGCCGCATCGCCGCGCGATCTTCCTCGGCCGCGATCACCGCGATCTTGAACTTGCGCGGCAGGTAGCTGAACTCCGGGTGGAACGTGCTCCACTGGCGCAGCAGTTCGGCCCAGGGGCGAGGGTCCGCCACCTCGTCCGCCGCCGCTCCGGCATATTGGTCGGAGGAGATGTTGCGGATGCAATTGCCGCTGGTCTGGATGGCGTGCATCTCGACGGTCGCCAGCTCGGCCAGGATATCCGGCGTCTGGTCCAGCTTGATCCAGTTGTACTGGATGTTCTGCCGCGTCGTGAAATGCCCGTACCCACGGTCGTACTTGCGCGCGATATGCGCCAGCATGTGCATCTGCCGCCCGTCCAGCGTGCCATAGGGCACCGCCACGCGCAGCATATAGGCGTGCAGCTGCAGATAGAGTCCGTTCATCAGCCGGAGCGGCTTGAACTGGTCCTCCGTCAGCTCGCCCGACAGGCGCCGCTCCACCTGCCCGCGGAACTCCTCCACGCGGGCATCGACCATCGCCTGATCATATTCGTCGTAACGGTACATTCTGCTTCCTCAGACGATCCGTTCCAGGGCACCCTCGTCGCCCGGCGCGAGCGACAGGTCCGGGCGCACCGTCGGCCCATAGGCGCGGATGCGATCCTTGATATGCGCCGGGCGGGGGCCGTCGGGGGAGGGCAGCGCCTCGATCTGATACGCCACGTTCACCCGTCGCGCCGCTTCCTCGACCGCCAGGATCGCCGCACCCTGATCGCCCACATCCACTGCCTCGGCGACATGGCGAGACCAGCCGCGCCCGGTCCACCAGACCACATCGCCGCTCTCCAGGTCGTTGCCGGTCAGGATCTTCACGACAACGCCTCCGCTCGGCCCGCAAGAACGCGCAGCTTGTCCTCCGCGTCGGAGAGCTCGACCACCTCGCCGACCACGATGATCGCCGGGCTGACCACCTTCTCCCGCTCCAGCATCCCGCCGAGATCGGCGAGGATCGTCCGCATCGCACGGGCACCGGGCAGCGTACCCCGCTCCAGCACCGCCACCGGCAGATCGGGTGCAAGGCCGTCGGTCATCAGCTTGTCGGCGATGCACCCGCCCGACCACACGCCCATGTAGATCACGAGGGTGCGGCCCTTGCCGGCCAGCCCCGTCCAGTCCTGTTCGCTCAAACCCTTGCACTGGCCCGCGACGAAGCTGACCGCGCTCGACCAATCGCGGTGCGTAAGCGGCAGCATCGCCTCCGCCGCGCAGCCGAGCGCCGCCGAAACACCGGGGATCACCTCGACCGGCATGCCCGCCGCACGCACCGCCTCGACCTCCTCGCCCCCGCGCCCGAAGACGAAGGGATCGCCGCCCTTCAGCCGCACGACCACCGCACCGGTGCGGACATGCGCCACCACCAGCGCGTTGATCGCCTCCTGCGGCAAGGTATGGCGGTCGCGCCGCTTGGCGACCGAGATGCGCTGCGCATGGGCCGGCGCATAATCGAGCACACGCGGGTCGATCAGCCCGTCATGCACGACCACATCGGCGGACCGCAGCGCCTCCACCGCCCTGACGGTGAGCAGACCCGGATCACCGGGGCCGGCACCGACCAGCACGACCTTGCCGCGCGCGTTGGGATCGAGGGGACCTGGCATGGTCCGCCAGATGGGCCGGATGCCCCGCGCCCACAAGCGAGGATCGGTTGGGGAAGGTGTAGGAAAGTTTTGGAGCCTCATCCTCCCTGCGCGAAGCGCGGGGAGGGGGACCGCCGCCGAAGGCGGTGGTGGAGGGGCCGGCGAAGCCGGTGCTACGCCCCGCCCCGCCACCAGCTTTGCTGGTCCCCCTCCCCGAGCAAGCTCAGGGAGGATGAAGCGGTCACGCCGCCTCCCTCAACCCCACGCCGATCATCGCCCGCGCATTCTCCGCCTCGACCGACACCACCGGATAGGCGCAGAAATCCGCTGCATAGGAGGCGCTCGCGCGCTGGTTACCCGACAGCCCCTGTCCCCCGAAGGGGGCGTTCAGCGGCGCGCCGCTGGTCGGTCGGTTCCAGTTGATCAGCCCCGCCCGCGTCGTCGCCCAGAACCGGTCGTACAGTTCCGGCCCGCCGCCGATCAGCGTCGCACCCAGGCCGTAGCGAGATCGGTTCACCTCTGCCACCGCACCCGCGAAGTCGGCGACCCGCACCACCTGCAGCACCGGGCCGAAGATCTCCTCGTCCGGCCGCTCGGTCGCATCGGTCACATCGATGATTGCCGGGGTCAGGAACGGCCGGTCGGGATCGGGCCGGCCGAGGTGACGGATCGGCCGCCCGCCGCGCAGCACGAGGTCGAGGAACTGCGCCTGCACCGCATCCGCCGCGTCATTGTCGATCACCGGTCCCATGAACGGCACGGGATCGTCATCCGGCGCGCCGACGATCAGCCGGTCGGTCAGTCGCGCGATCTCGCCCAGGATAGCCTCATGCGCTCCGTCGCGGACGATCACCCGGCGGACGGCGGTGCAGCGCTGGCCGGACGTCAGGAAGGCGGACTGCACCACCATCGTCGCGGCGGTGAACAGGTCGGGCGTGTCCCAGACGACGGCGGCGTTGTTGCTGCTCATCTCCAGTGCGAGGATCTTGTGCGGCGTGTCGGCGAATTGGCGGTGCATCTCAATCCCGTTGCGTGTCCGCCCGGTGAACAGCACCCCGTCGATCAGGGGATGCCGGGCGAGCGCGCGACCCTCTTCGGGCCCGCCGGGCAGGAACATGATCGCGGACGCCGGCACCCCCGCCTCGATCAGGCACTCGACCAGCAGCTGTCCCGTCGCAGGTGCCTTCTCCGACGGCTTGAAGACGATGCCGTTCCCCGCGATCAAGGCGGGCACGATATGTGAATTCGGCAGATGCGCCGGCAGGTTGCACGCGCCGAGCACCGCCAGCACCCCATGCGGTTTGTGGCGCACCGCGACGCGCTGCCCCAGCTCCCCCTCCAGCCGCCGCTGCGAGGTCCGTTCCGTATAGGCGCTGATCGAGGCCTCGATCTTGTTGATGACGAGGTTGACCTCGGCGCGCGCATCCCAGCGCGGCTTGCCCGTTTCGCGGCAGATCAGCGTCGCCAGTTCCTCGGCTCGCTTTCGGATCGCATTGGCATAGCGCCGCATCGTCTCGATCCGCACGCTCAGCGGCCGCGCCGCCCAGATCGGCCAGCTCTCCGCGATCGCCGCCACCGCCGCATCGACATCCCCCGCCGGCGCACGCCACACGGTCTCGCCGGTGCATGGGTCGATGGAGATGATGTCGGCCATGATTCTCGTGACGGCTGCCTGGAAACGTTCTTCTGCATCCGTAACGGTCAAAGTGGGGTTAACCGCGCATCGCCTCACCCATCCGGCGGATCGCGGCCACCTTGGCCTCGAACGCTGACCAGTCATCCGCCTCGGCGATCCGCGCCCAGATCGCCTCGACCTCCTCGATATGCATCGAGCAAGGCACCGCATCCCCCCAGTAAGGGTGATCGAGTGGGTGCGAAGGCTCATACCCGGCAAGCGCCTGCTCCAACCCAGCGAACGCCTCGCCCGAATAGTCGGCCGGAGACGCGCCGCGCCGCCGTCCGCCCGCCCAGTCGAAGAAGAAGCGGTCGATCTCGACCCCACCCCTCATCAGCGCACTTTCCAGCACGCCCATCAGCGCCAGATCATCCTCCTCCGACTTCGGCTTCACGCCCAGCCGACCGAGGATCGCCGCCCGCATCGCCGCCTCGAACCGCGCCGGAAACGCATCCACCGCCGCCTGCAGGGGCTCGACGGGCGAGATCAGCGCGAGCGTCCCCGCCAGCTGGTACACGTCCCACAGGATCGCCTCCGCCTGCCGCCCGAAGGCATAGAGCCCCTGCTGGTCGAAATAGGCGGCGGTGAAGCGCGGGTCCCAGGTCTTCGCGAACCGCCAGGGTCCGTAATCGAAGCTTTCCGCCGTCACGTTGATGTTGTCGGAGTTGAGCACGCCGTGGACGAAGCCCGCGGCCATATAGCTCGCCGCCAGCCGCGCCGTGCCGCTGACGACATGGTCGAGCAGCCGCCCCGGCCCATCCTCGCCCGGTTGGTCGCCGTACAACTCGATCAGGCAATAGTCGGTCAGCCGCCGCAACTCGTCTTCCTGCTGGAAGAAGGCGAGCCGCTGGAACGTCCCGATGCGGATATGCCCGTGGTTCAGGCGCACCAGCACGGCCGAGCGGGTGGGGGAGGGCTCGTCATTCCGCTCCAGCGTCTCGCCGGTCTCGATCAGCGAGAAGGTTCGGGACGTGTTCACGCCCAGAGCCTCCAGCATCTCGGTCGCCAGCACCTCGCGCACGCCGCCCTTCAGGGTCAGCCGCCCGTCGCCGAAGCGGCTGTACGGTGTCTGCCCCGAACCCTTGGTGCCGAGGTCGAGCAGCCGCCCGTCCGCATCGCGCAACTGCGCGAACAGGAAGCCACGCCCGTCGCCGATATCCGGATTGTAGTTGCGGAACTGGTGCCCGTGGTAGCGGAGCGCTAGCGGCTGCTCCAGGCTCCCCGGCAGGGCCTCGAACCGGCCGAAATGCCGGAGCCACGCGGCCTCGTCGAGGTCGCCCAGCCCCACTGTCTCCGCCGCCCGCTGGTTCCGGAACCGCAGGATCGTCTGCGGGAAGTCGGCCGCCTTCACCGGATCGTAGAAGTCGTCGCCCAGCGACAGGATGGCGGTCTCGGGGCGGAAGGGGGCGGCTTGCGGGGCGTCGGGCATCCGTCGATATGGGTGGCGCGGGTGCGATCCCGCAACCGGCAGCGTGCCGGCCCGGCGGCGGAGGCGTGAATTGGCGGCATATACCGACGGCTATTGGTGGTCGCGGGACAATCTGCGCCTGCATTACCGCGACTATCCCGGCCGCGCCGATCGCCCGACGATCCTCTGCATCCCCGGCCTGACCCGCAACGCGCGCGACTTCGCCGCCCTTGCCGAGCGCCTCTCGCCCGAATGGCGGGTGATCTGCGTCGAACTGCGCGGGCGCGGGGAGAGCGCCTATGCGCCCGACGCGATGACCTATGTTCCGCCGATCTACTTGCAGGATCTCGACGCGCTGCTGACCGATGCGAAGATCGACCGCTTCGTCGCCTTCGGCACCTCGCTCGGCGGCATCCTCACCATGCTCCTTGCATCGGCGGAGGGGGATCGCCTCGCGGGCTACCTCCTCAACGACATCGGCCCGCATATCGAGGAGGCGGGGCTCGCCCGCATCCGCGGCTATGTCGGGCGCGGCTCGTCCTGGCCGACCTGGCTCCACGCGGCGCGCGTCAAGGCGGAACTGCACGGCCACGCCTTCCCCGATTATGCGCTGGAGGACTGGCTGGCGATGGCCAAACGCCTCTGCCGCCTGACCTCCTCCGGCCGTATCGTCGCGGATTATGACAGCAAGATCGCCGAACCCTTCCGTGTCCCCAATGGCGCCGCCGGCTTCGACATGTGGACGCTCCTGCCGAAGCTTGGCGGCAAGCCCGGCTTGCTCGTCCGGGGCGCGCTGTCCGACATCATCAGCACCGCCACCGCCGATCGCATGGCCTCGGCCTTGCCCGACATGGAACGCCTGACCCTGCCGCGCGTGGGTCATGCGCCGACACTGGATGAACCCGGCTGTGGGGAGGCGATCGACCGGCTTCTGGCGCGCGTCGCCGCTTGAAGTTTCCCCACGCAATCTATGTCAGTTTGATGTAGGGGCGCGCCAAGTTGTAGCACGCGGTCAAGTCCGCACTGGAGAAGTGATGTTCAAGGGTCTGCAATCGATCGTCTACGGCGGCCGAGAGGTCTTGCCGCTGATCGAAGGCGGCAAGGGCGTGGCGGTCAGCAATCATGCGAGTTCCGGTGCCTGGGCCGCGGCGGGCGGCATCGGCACCGTCTCGGCGGTGAATGCCGACAGTTACGATCCTGACGGCAAGATTATTCCGCAGGTTTATCACGCTCTCACCCGGCGCGACCGGCATGAGGAGCTGATCGCCTACGCCATCGAGGGCGCGGTGCAGCAGGTCAAGAAGGCGTTCGAGATCTCGAACGGCCGGGGCGCCATCAACATCAACGTGCTGTGGGAAATGGGCGGCGCGCAGGCGGTGCTGCACGGCGTGTTGGAACGGACGCGCGGCATGGTCGCGGGCGTCACCTGCGGCGCGGGCATGCCCTACAAGCTCAGCGAGATCGCGGCGTCCTATAACGTCAGCTATCTGCCGATCGTCAGCTCCGGCCGCGCCTTCCGTGCCTTATGGAAGCGCGCCTATTCCAAGGCGGCGGAGTGGCTGGCGGGCGTGGTCTACGAAGACCCCTGGCTTGCCGGCGGCCATAACGGCCTCTCCAATGCCGAGGATCCGCGCCAGCCGCAGGACCCGTACCCCCGCGTCAAGGAACTGCGCGAGACGATGCGCGAGGGCGGCGTGTCCGACGACGTGCCGATCGTCATGGCGGGCGGCGTCTGGTTCCTGCGCGAATGGAACGACTGGATCGACAATCCCGAACTTGGGCGTATCGCCTTCCAGTTCGGCACGCGTCCGCTGCTCACCCAGGAAAGCCCGATCCCGGAGGCGTGGAAGGCCCGGCTGACGCAGCTGGATGAAGGCGACATCCTCCTCCACAAATTCTCGCCGACCGGCTTCTACTCCTCGGCGGTCAAAAACCCCTTCCTCCTCGATCTGGAGGCGCGGTCGGAACGGCAGATCCCGTTCTCGACGCAGGCGGCGGGCGACCATCAGTACCAGCTCGACGTCGGCGTCGGAAACAAGCGCTATTGGGTCACCCGCAACGACCTGCTCCGCGCCCGCGAATGGTACGGTCGCGGCTTCACCGACGCGCTGAAGACGCCGGACAACACCCTCGTCTTCGTCACGCCGGATTCGACCCATGTCATCCGCAAGGACCAGGCCGACTGCATGGGCTGTCTCAGCCAGTGCGGCTTCTCGTCCTGGGCGGATAACGAAAAGAACTCGACCGGCCGCCTCGCCGATCCGCGCAGCTTCTGCATCCAGAAGACGCTGCAGGACATCGCGCATGGCGGCGACGTCGACCAGAACCTGATGTTCGCCGGCCACGCCGCCTACCGGTTCAAGAAGGACCCGTTCTACTCGAACGGCTTCGTCCCGACCGTGAAGCAACTGGTGGACCGCATCGCCACTGGGGATTGAGGCGGAGCCGCTCATCTGACGGTGGCCCTCTCTGTCATGCCAGCGGAGGCTGGCATCGGGTCGACAGAAAGCGCGCCCGTAAGACGAAGCGATGCCAGCCTTCGCTGGCATGACACCTTCAATGACCCACGCTTTAGCCCCACGCAGATTTTGATCGTGGACCCCGCGACCGCAAACCTGTTTCATTCGCCGATGAAATCAGCGCTGATCGTCCGCCATGTACCCTATGAAGGCGTCGCCGGTTTCCGCCTCCCCATCGAGGAGGCAGGGTACGTTGTCGACCGCATCGATGTCGCCGACCCGGCCTTCCAGTCCGTCGACCTGATCGCGCCCGACCTGCTCGTCATGATGGGCGGGCCGATGGGTGTGTACGAAACCGAGGCGCATCCTTGGATCCCCTGCGAGGTTGCCAAGCTCGCCCAGCGCGTGGCCGCGCGTCGCCCCACGCTCGGCGTGTGCCTCGGCGCGCAGATGGTCGCGGCGGCGGCGGGCGCGCGGGTCTATCCGGGACCGGTCAAGGAGGTCGGCTTCGCACCTGTCGAGATCACCGAAGCCGGCCACCGCTCCCCGCTCGCCCGGATCGACGGCGTGCCGGTGCTGCACTGGCACGGCGACACCTTCGATCTGCCGGAGGGTGCGACCGTGCTCGCCCGGACGGCCAATTACACCCAGGCGTTCAGCATCGGCCCCAACATCCTCGCCATCCAGTGCCACCCGGAAATGGGCGAGGACGAGCGGTTCGAGGCCTGGCTGGCCGGCGGCGAGGCCTATGCGGCGGAGGCGGGGACCACGCCGGAACGTCTGCGCGCCGACTACACGACGCTCGGTCCCCCGGCCGTCTCTGCCGGCCGCGCGCTCGCGCGGCGATGGCTGGCGGGCCTCGCCTGAACACGAAAACGCCCGACACCAACAGGGTGCCGGGCGCCCTCGCGTGAGACGCTGAACGCGTTTACTTAACGATAGCGGCGCTCGCCGCGCTTGTTGACGTAATAGCTGCGGCCACGGCTATCGCGATAATAGCGGCGATGCTTCTTGTCGTTCTTGGCGCCGTTGATGCCGCCGATCACGGCGCCGCCGGCCGCACCGATCAGGGCACCGTCACCGACCGAAAGGCCCGGGATGATCGCGCCGGCTGCCGCACCGCCGACGCCGCCGATCGCGCCGCCCTTCAGGATCTCGCCGGCCGATTGCGCGGAGGCCGGACCCGCAAATGCGATTGCGCCGGCGATCAGCGCGGTGCTGGACAGAGTGGTGAAACGCGTGAACATGGGTCAATCCTCGTGTCTGTTCCGGCGGGTCAATGCACGAGGCGGCGTTGGCGTTCCGTCCGCCGATCACAGTGGTGCAGGGGTACATATGGGGTTCATCTTGGCGGCACGGTTCCTCATTCTGGGAAGCCTGATCGCCTTGCCGGCTCATGCCGCGCCGGAGCTGAAGAAGCCGCCCTATTGGGCGTCGATCTCGGCCGGCAAGGCGCGCACCCGCACCGGCCCGGGCCGCAACTATCCCGCGATCTGGCTCTATCAGCGTCGCGGCCTGCCGGTCCGCGTGATCGAGACCTTTCCCGCCTGGCGCAAGATCGAGGATCCGGACGGCGCGCAGGGCTGGGTCATGTCGAACCTCCTGACCGACGATCGCACAGCCATCGTACGCGGCGGCATGCAGGCGCTCCGCAAGCAGCCCGGCCTCGAATCGCGCGTCACCTTCCAGGTGGAAGAGGGCGCCGTTGGACATATCTCGAAATGCACCGCGGGCTGGTGCCGGTTCGAGGTGGACGGGAAGGGCGGCTATATCGAAACCGCGCATCTCTGGGGCGTGGGCCGGGGCGAGGTGATCGAGTAAGGCGAACTAAATCGACCTTAGTACTGCATTAACCGTACGGGGTGACGCGATCTCAACCACGTTGCGGCAGTGTAACGACCAGGATCGGACAAGTTCCTGTCCATCGGTCGGAGTAGAACTTGGATCACCCCGTGGATTATGCCGAGGTCCTGCGCGTCGAGGCGCAGCGTTGCGAGCGCTTGGCGCTCGGCATCGCCGATCACGCGCTTGCCCGGCAGATGCTGCAATGGGCCGCGGAATACCGCGCCCGATCGGATGCTTTGCGTACGGTGCTCGACGATCTCCTCGACGACGGCAGCGACGCCGTGCAGCAGGCAGCCTGACCTCTTTCTACCCGACGTTAACCTATGACAGCCGATAGAGACACCGTTAAGTAAAGCGGGTAAAAACGAGGGGTGCCACGATGAACTTTCCGTCCATCGGCGCGGGCGCGCGCGAATAGATGTCGGGCCCCTCGGCGGCTGAGCAGTACCTGCTCGAACTCGTTAACGAGACGCGGATCGATCCGATGCGGAATGCGGATCGCTACATTGCCTCCTATACAAGTCTCGGGTCCAGGGATCACGACATCGCCAGTGCGCTCAGCTATTTCGGCGTCTCGGGCGCGGCACTGAAGGCCGCCTATTCGAAGCTTGCGGTCGTACAGCCGCTCGCCTGGAACGCCGCCCTGTCGAAAGCCGCGACCGGCCACTCGCAGGCGATGGTCGACTATTCCAGGAAGAATCCGAGCGACGCCAATGCGCAGTCGCACCAGCTTCCCGGCGAGAAAAGCCTCGCCGATCGCGCCAATGCCGCCGGTTACAAGGGCTGGTGGTCGCTCGGCGAGAACATCTACGCCTTCTCCGAATCGGTGCTCCATGCCCATGCCGGCTTCATGGTGGATTGGGGCTACGGCCCCGACGGGATGCAAAGCCCCGCCGGCCATCGCAACAACATCATGAACGGCAAGTTCAACGAGATCGGCCTGTCCATCCTCAACGAGAACAACGCCAGCACCGTCGTCGGCCCGCTTGTCGTGACGCAGGACTTCGGCAAGCGGCTGACCGGCCCCCAGCTCGTCGGCGTCGCTTATGCCGACAAGGACAAGGACGCCTTCTACTCGGTGGGTGAGGGGCGGGGCGACCTGCGGATTTCCAATGGGCTGTCGGCCGTCACCAGCTACACGGCAGGCGGCTATGCGGTCGCAGCTCCAACTCTACCGACCAAGGCGTTCGCGATCACCGGCGGCGGGCTGAAGGGGACCGTCACCGCATTCGTGGACTTCACCGCCGGCGAGAACGTGAAGCTGGACGTGGTCGACGGCGACACCATCCGCCTCTCCGGCTCGGCCAAGCTCGCCGGCAAACTGGCGGAGATCACCGGCATCGGCATCGCGCCCCATGCGATCACCTATACCGGCACGTCATCCGTGCTGATCGCCGGTAACGATGGCAACGACACGCTGACCGGCGGCACGGGTGCGGATACGCTGAACGGCGGGGCGGGGACCGACCGGATGGCGGGGGGCGGCGGCAACGACACCTATCACGTCAACAGCGCCAGGGACCTGATCGTCGAACTGGCCGGTCAGGGGACCGACACCGTCCGTGCGGCCAGCAGCAGCTACACCCTCTCCGCGAATGTCGAAAACCTTGTCCTCGATGGCACCAGGGCGATCGACGGCACGGGCAATGCGGGCGCCAACACCCTTACTGGCAACCATACCGCCAACAGGCTGGACGGTGGTGCCGGCAACGACCGCATCTACGGCAATGGCGGCAACGATGTGATCACAGGCGGGGTAGGCCGCGACGTGGTGACCGGCGGCGCGGGCAAGGACCGCTTCGGCTTCGACGATGGTCATTTCGGTGGCACGGCCAAGGCGGCGGCGGACCTCATCACCGACTTCCAAAGGGGTCAGGACAGGATCGACCTCAGCCTCGTCGATGCCAATGCGAAGACCGCGAAGGACGACGCCTTCACCTTCCTCGGCACCGCCGCATTCTCCGGCAGGGCAGGCCAGATCCGCTACGAGATCGCCGGTGCCGACACGCTGGTCTACGGCGACGTGAACGGCGACCGGAAGGCGGATTTCACCATCGTCGTGGATCCGGCGCTCAAACTGACGGCGGCGGACTTCATCCTCTAGCCGCTCCCGCTCACGTCATCCCAGCCAAGGCTGGAATCGCTCGCCGCAGTTCCCGCGATGGTGTCCGGGGCAGGTCCTACCCCGGCCAGGCCGCCTTCAGCCACGCCACCTGATCCGCCACCTGTGCCTCGCTCAGCATCACCGCGCTGCCAAGGTCCGGCGTCTTCGGCCAGCCCGCATCGGCGATCTCCAGCTCGCCATGCGTGCGCACCCCGTCATAGCGCGGGAAGGCGTGGAAATGGACATGCGGGTCCACCATCATCAGCATCAGGTAGTTCATCTTCTCCGGCCCCACCGACCGGCCCAGCGCCGTCTCCACATCGGCGATCACCTGCGCCTGTTCGGTGAAGGCGTGGACCGGCAGCGCGCCGAATGCGGTGGCGGGCGACTTCGCCGCGATCACTAGCGACCCGAGAGTCACCGCCTGCGGCCGCAGCAGCACCATCCAATGCGTATATTCGGCGATCAGCGTCCCCGGCCAGCCGAACTTGTGGATCGTCGCGTTCATGGGAGCCAGCCTTCCTCCTTGCGCGCGGCGGCGCTCGCCCGTAAGAGCGCGGGCGCTGCCGCGTAGCAGCTATGGCGATCGTAGCTCAATTGGTTAGAGCGCCGGTTTGTGGTACCGGAGGTTGCGGGTTCAATCCCCGTCGATCGCCCCATCTTCTCCCTTATTGTAGCGTAGAGGTCCGGCGATGACGCCCTGGGATTATCCCGATTTCGACGATCATGAGGGCGTCCACCTCTTTCGCGATCCCGCCGCGGGCCTGACCGCGATCATCGCCGTCCACTCTACCCATCTCGGCCCCGGCTCCGGCGGCGTCCGCTTCTGGCACTATGCCGACCGGGATGCCGCGATCACCGACGCGCTGCGCCTGTCGCGAGGGATGAGCTACAAGAACGCGATGGCCGGCCTGCCGGCGGGCGGCGCCAAGGGCGTCATCCTGGCGGATGCAAACCACACCAAGACCCCCGAACTCCTCGCCGCCTTCGCCCGTGCCGTGGACAGCCTGGGCGGCCGCTACATCACCGCGCAGGATGTCGGTGTCTCGGCGGACGACATGGTCGCGCTTTCGAAGGGCACCCGCTTCGTCTCCGGCCTGCCCCCGGCCGAGGGTCAGGCGGGCGGCGATCCCGGCCCGTCCACCGCCCTCGGCGTCTTCCTCGGCGTCAAGGCGGCGGTGAACCGCGCGCTCGGCACCGATCGGCTGGAGGGCATCCACGTCGCCATCCAGGGCGTCGGCAGCGTCGGCGGCGGCCTCGCCCGTCACCTCGCGGGTGAAGGCGCGCGCATCACCATCGCCGATGTCGATCAGCATCGCGCGGAGACGCTGGCCGCCGCTTTGGGGGCCGAGGTGCTGCCCGTCGATCAGATCCTCTCCGCCGATGCCGACGTGTTCAGTCCCTGCGCATTGGGCGCGGTCCTGAACGAGGCGAGCATCCCCACCATCCGCGCGCCGATCGTCGCGGGTGCCGCCAACAACCAGCTTGCGACGCCGGAGGACGGCCAGCGCCTCCACGATCGCGGCATCCTCTACGCGCCCGATTACGTCATCAACGCCGGCGGCATCATCAACGTCGTCCTCGAATATGCGGGGCAAGGCAGCGCGGCCGAGGTCGAGGCGCGTGTCGCCCAGATCCCCAGCCGCCTCTACCAGGTCTGGGACGAAAGCTCCGCCAGCGGCGAGCCGGCGGCGGTGGTCGCCGACCGGCTGGCCCGCGAACTGATCGGGCGCGCATAGTTTACCTCCGTTCGTCCTGAGCGAAGTCGAAGGACGGGCAACAATCGATTCGCGCGGTTCCCGTGCTTCGACTTCGCTCAGCACGAACGGGTCGAACTCAGAATTACCCCGCCGCTTGGGCGGGCGGCACGGGCGGCACCCGCCGCAGCCGGTGCTCCCGCCAGGCCGTATACAGGCCGCTGCCGCCGATCAGCAGCGCGCCCGCCGCCGTGTTCACCGTCGGGCTCTGCGTGAACAGCAGCCAGCCGAGGATCGTCGCGCCGACGATCTGCAGGTAATCGAACGGCGACACCACCGACACCGGCGCATGGCGCAGCGATTCGGTCATGGTCAGCTGCATCGTCCCCCCGGCCAGCCCCGCCATCACCAGCACCGCATAGGTCCACGGCCGGTGCGCCGATCCGAAGAACGGCAGCAGCGCCAATCCGACCAGCGTCGAGAACGTGAAGAACCAGAACACCAGCGACGCCGTCGTCTCCCGCCCGCCGACCGTGCGCAGCGTGATCGTCACCGCCGCCGTCCCGAACGCCGCGATCAGCGCGATCAGCACGCCCGCGATCGGCACCTCATGCCCCGATCCACCCGGCCGCATGATGACGATCACCCCCACGAAGCCCAGCGCCACCGCCCAGCGCCGATGCGGTCCCACCGCCTCCTTCAGGATGATCGCCGACAGCAGGGTGGCGAAGATCGGCGCGGTGAACCCAATCGTGATCGCGTCGGCCAGCGGCAACATGACGATCGACTGAAACGTGCAGAGGATCGACGCGATGCCCAGCGCCGACCGCCCGATATGGACTGACGGCCGGTTCATCCGGAGCGCGCCGAAGCCCGGCCCGAACATCACCCAGACGAGCACCACCGGCAGGCCAAACAGCGCGCGGTAGAGCAGCATTTCCGGCGCCACCACCCCGTCCGCGCTGGCGAGCTTCAACAGGCTCGACTGGATCGAAAAGAAGCCCGCCGCCGCACAGCGCAGCGCGATCCCCAACGGGATGTTCTCGGGGCCACGCGCGGACATGGGCCTGGCGTTAGGGGAGGGACCGGGGCGGCGCAATTCCCGTGTCCCGCGTTGAGCCCAACTCGCTAAAGGCAGGCGTCCTCGTTCCGGTTCAAACCGCCCCTTCCCCCTATCTGGACACGCCTCTCCCCAACTACGGTCAACAGCCCGCGGGTCCCCTTCTCGCGCGGCGCACGCCAAATTCGTACGAAAGGGCAGAGGTAAGCTCTCTCCCGTCATGCTGAACTTGATTCAGCATCCATTTGGCGCGGCAGCAGCAGCTTGAACGAAGCGCAGATGGATCCTGACCTCCGTCAGGATGACGACGCGGGCAAATGCACCACCACCCCGCTTTCCCGCCGCGCCGTCCTCCTCTATGGCTCCGGTGCGCGCCTATGCACATCTTCGCCAATCCGCACCGTTTCCTGTCGATCGCCCGCCCGCTGACCCCCTGGCTCGGCTGGTCCGGGGCGATCCTGAGCGTCGTGGCGCTCGCCTCCGGCCTGCTGCTGACCCCGCCCGACTACCTCCAGGGGGAGACGGTGCGCATCATGTACGTCCACGTCCCCGCCGCATGGCTCGGCATGGCCGGCTGGATGGGTATCGCGGCGGCCAGCCTGATGCAGCTCGTCTGGCGCCACCCCCTCGCCGGGGTCGCCGCTCGCGCCCTGGCGCTTCCCGGCGCGGTGTTCGCTGCGATCTGCCTTGCAACGGGCTCGATCTGGGGCCGCCCGACCTGGGGTACATGGTGGGAATGGGATGGGCGGCTGACCTCGATGCTCGTCCTCTTCTTCCTCTACGTCGCCTATATCGCGCTCTCGGATGCGGACGCGCGACGCGGGCAGGGGGGCGGCACCGTCACCGCGCTCTTCGGCCTGATCGGCGCGGTCAACATCCCCGTCATCCACTATTCGGTGCTCTGGTGGCGCACGCTCCATCAGGGGCAGAGCATCACGCTCACCGGCTCCTCGATCTCGGCCGAAATCCTCTGGCCGCTGCCGGTCGCAACGCTCGGCTTCACCCTGCTCTTCGCCGCGATCGTGCTGATGCGGATGCGCGCGCTCCTCGCCGAGGCCCGCGTCGAGGCGCGGCTGCGCCGGATGGGCGAGCCATGACGCACTGGCCCTTCGTCCTCGCCGCCTATGCGATCGCCATCTCCGCGCTCACCGCGCTGACCTTCGCCAGCTTCACCGCCATGCGCCACGCGGAACGCCGGGCGGAGGCGCTCCGGCGCGACCGATGACGGCCAAGAACCAGCGTCTCGTTCTGATCCTGCTCGGCCTCGCTGCGGTGGTCGCGGCGGTCCTCCTCGCCATGTCCGCGCTGAAGGATCAGGCCGCCTATTTCTACTCCCCCGCCGATGTCGCGCGCGATGGCGTTCCCGTCGGCAAGGCGATCCGCCTGGGCGGCATGGTCGCCGACAAGTCGATCAAGCGGGCGGCGGACGGCGTCTCGATCACCTTCACGGTGCTGGACGGCGCATACCGCACCGACGTCCGCTACACCGGCATCACGCCGGACCTCTTCAAGGAGAACTCCGGCGTCGTCGCAGAGGGCAAGTTCGCCCCCGACAGCGTGTTCGACGCCACCACCATTCTTGCCAAGCACGACGAACGCTACATGCCGCCGCAGCTGGAAGGCGATAAACACAAGACCGAGACGCTCGAAAAGTGATCGCCGAAGCAGGCCTCGCGGCGCTCTGGCTGGCGGCGGCGCTCGCGGCGCTGCAATTATGGGCGGGGATCGCGGGGGCACGCGCCTACGCCTCTCCGCCTGTCCCCAACGCCGTTCGCCCTGAGCCTGTCGAAGGGCCAGCACCGCCGGCATCACTGGGGCTTCGACAAGCTCAGCCCGAACGGCCGGATGGGGATAGGGAGGGCGCCGCCAACCCGCTCGCCACCCTCGTCCGCCCCGTCGCCGTCCTCCAGGCGCTCTGCGTCGCCGCCGCCTTCGCCTGCCTGATCGCCGTCTTCCTCGACACCGACCTCTCGGTGAAGCTCGTCGCCGACAACAGTCATGTCGCTAAGCCCTGGCTCTACAAGTTCGCGGGCGCATGGGGGAACCATGAGGGGTCGATGCTCCTCTGGGTCACCGTCCTCGCCCTCTGCGGCGCGGGCGTCGCGCTCTTCGAACGGCAGCTGACGCAAGCCACCCGCCTCACCACCCTTGCCGCGCAGGCGGGGATCGCGCTCGGCTTCTACGCCTTCCTCCTCATCGCCTCGAACCCCTTCGCGCGGCTCGATCCCGCGCCGGCGGAGGGCTCCGGCCTCAACCCGCTCTTGCAAGACCCCGGCCTCGCCTTCCACCCGCCGACGCTCTATTTCGGCTATGTCGGTCTCTCGATCGCCTATTCCTTCGCGCTCGGCGCGCTGATGACCGGGGAGGTCGGACCCGCCTTCGCCCGCGCCATGCGGCCCTGGGTCTTGGGCGCGTGGGTCTTCCTCACCCTCGGCATCACGGCGGGCAGCTACTGGGCCTATTACGAGCTTGGCTGGGGCGGCTGGTGGTTCTGGGATCCAGTCGAGAACGCCTCGCTGATGCCCTGGCTCGCCGCCACCGCTTTGCTCCATTCGGTGACCGTCGTCGCCACCCGCGACGGGCTGCGCGCCTGGACGGTGATGCTCGCGGTCGTCGCCTTCTCGATGAGCATGGTCGGCACCTTCCTCGTCCGCTCGGGCATCCTGACCAGCGTCCACGCCTTCGCCGTCGATCCCAGCCGGGGCAGCTTCATCCTCGGCCTGCTCGCCCTCTACATCGGCGGCGCGCTCGCTCTCTTCGCGCTGCGCATCGGCCGGGTGCGGGAAGGGGCGCGCTTCGATCCGCTCAGCCGCGAAGGGGCGCTCGTCGCCAACAACCTTCTCCTCACCACTATCCTCGGCATCGTCCTGATCGGCACGCTCTACCCGCTGCTGGCTGAGGCGGTGACGGGTGAGAAGCTGTCGGTCGGCCCGCCCTATTTCAACGCCGCCGCCGGGCCTATCGCATTGGTATTGATCGCGATCATGGCAGCAGGCCCGCTACTCCGCTGGCGTCGCGACCACCTGAAGCCGCTCGCCCGCCGCCTCGCGATCCCGGCTGCGATCACGCTTGCATGTGTCGCTTTCATTGTCCTCTGCACCGGCGCGTCGATCATGCCGGTCCTCGGTCTCGCCCTTGCCGCAGGGGTCGGCGTCGCCAGCCTCGCCCCGCTCTGGGGCCGCAACCTGCGCCGCACGCCGCTCTTCACCTGGGGCATGGTCGTCGCCCATGTCGGCGTTGCGGTCAGCGTCGCGGGCATGGCCAGCGAAAGCGCGTTCACCCGTGAAACCCTCACCGCCGCCCGCTTCGGAGAGCCGCTCGCCGTCGGTCCCTACCACATGACCCTGAACGGGGTGGAGCCGGTCGCCGGCCCCAATTGGACCGCCATCGAAGGCCATTTCACCGCCAGACGCGGGGAGGGGGCTCCCTTCGCGCTCGCCCCTCAGGCGCGCAGCTTCAGCCGCCCGCCCACCGAGACCAATGAGGCCGCCATCGCCACCCGCCTCGATGGCCAGCTCTACGTGGTCCTCGGCCGGCAGGGGGAGGATGGTCGCTGGCAGGTGCGCCTCTGGTGGAAGCCGTTCGTCACCCTCATCTGGGCCGGCGGCGCGCTGATCGCGATCGGCGGCGTGCTGTCCCTCATCGGGCGCGTCACCCGTGAGCGCGCCGCGCGGGAAAGGGTGCATTGGGCATGAAGCGGCTGATCCTCTGGGCGCCCCTTGTGGTGTTCATCGCCTTTATCGGCTTCGCAATCTTCCGCCTGTCGGTGCCGGAGGATCACGCGATCACCTCCAAGCTGGTCGGCCAGCCGCTTCCCGCCTTCGTCCTCCCGCCCGCAACCCCCGGCAAGCCCGGCCTCTCGCGCGCCGACCTGACCGGTCGCCCGCGCCTCCTCAACATCTTCGCCAGCTGGTGCGTCCCCTGCGCCGCCGAGTCTCCCCAGCTCCTCGCCCTGAAGCAGGCCGGCGTGGAGATCGACGCCATCGCCATCCGCGACAAGCCGGAGGACGTCGCCGCCTTCCTCCAGCGCTTCGGCGATCCCTACGCCCGCATCGGCGGCGACGCGACGAGCAGCGTCCAGATGGCGCTCGGCTCCTCCGGCGTCCCCGAAAGCTTCGTCATCGACGCGCAGGGTATCATCCGCCACCAGCACATCGGCGACATCCGCGAGGAACACATCCCCGAACTCCTCCGCCAGATCGAGGCCGCGAAGTGAGGACATCTTTCATCCTCCCTACGCGCAGCGTGGGGAGGGGGACCGCCGCCGCAGGCGGTGGTGGAGGGGCCGGCGCAGCCGGTGCTGCGCACCGCCCCTCCACCATCCTTCGGATGGTCCCCCTCCCCAACCGAGCTTGGGGAGGATGTTTGGCCCTCCTCCTCGCCACGACCCCCGCCCACGCGGACTCCACACTCCCACCCGCCCACTGGGCCAACCGCCAGCTCCCGGACCCCTCCCAAGAGTCAGCAGCCAAGGACCTCATGGCCTCGCTCCGCTGCCTCGTCTGCCAGGGCCAGTCGATCGCCGATTCGGATGCCGAACTCGCCGGCGACATGCGCGCGCTCGTCCGCAGCCGCATCGCCGCTGGGGAGAAGCCCGACGCGATCCGCCAGTGGCTGGTCGATCGCTACGGCGCGTGGGTCACCTTCCGCCCACCGGTCGAGCCGCTGACCTGGCCGCTCTGGGCCGCACCCATCCTCTTCATCCTCGTCGGCCTCGTCCTGGCGCGCGGCCGGTTCCGGAGGCGGCGTTGACCGGCCTCCTCATCGCCATCGCCCTTGCAGCCGCGCTCCTCGCGCTCACCTGGCGCTTCGCCCGGCTGGATCGCGGCGCGCTGACGCTCCTCGCCGCCGCGCTCGCCATCGGCCTCGCCGGCTATGCCTGGCAGGGTCGCCCCGGCTTGCCCGGCAAGCCCGACACCGCCAGCACCGCCCAGCGCCCGGACAGCTTCTTCGAAAAGGAGCGGTTCCGCTGGTTCACCGCCGTGGGGCTGGAGGGCCAGTGGCTGACCTTCGCCGACGCCCTGATCCGCCAGGGCGCCACCCAGAGCGCGGTCACCGCGATCAGGAGCGGCCTGCGCGAGAACCCGAAGAGCGTCGCCCTCTGGACCGGCCTCGGCAACGCACTCACCGCCCATGCCGAGGGCCTGGTCACCCCCGCCGCGCAACTCGCCTTCGATCGCGCCGCCGCCCTCGATCCCGCCAACCCGGCCCCCCGCCTGTTCCTTGGCGAGGCGCTCCTCCGCTCCGGCCAGATCGACGCCGCGGAAGCCGTATGGAAACGCCTCCTCGCGAGCGCGCCCGCCGACGCTCCGTGGCGCGGCGAAATCGAAATGCGCCTCTTCGTCACCGCCAAGCTCCGCGAAGCGATGACTGCGCGCAAATAACCCCGGTGCCGTTCGCGCTGAGCCTGTCGAAGCGCCAGCGCCGACGGTCTCACCGGCGCTTCGACAAGCTCAGCGCGAACGGCCGGTCAGTTGAAGGGTAGGTCGAGCGCCTCCGCCACCGCCTTGTGCCGGATCCGCCCACCCGAGACGTTCAGCCCGTTCGCCAGATGCGGGTCCGCCGCCATCGCCGCTTCCGCGCCCAGCCCGGCCAGCTTCACCACGAACGGCAGCGTCGCATTGTTCAGCGCAAAGGCGGAGGTCCGCGCCACCGCCCCCGGCATGTTCGCGACACAATAGTGGATCACCCCGTCCACCTCGAACACCGGGTCCTCATGGGTGGTCGCATGGCTCGTCTCGAAGCATCCGCCCTGGTCGATCGCGATATCGACCAGCACCGATCCGCGCTTCATCGTCCTGACCATCTCGCGCGTCACCAGCTTCGGCGCGGCGGCACCCGGCACCAGCACCGCGCCGATCACCAGATGCGCGTTCTTCACCGCCGCAGCGATCGCCGCCTTGCTGGCATAGGCGGTCTTGATCTGGCTGGAAAAGAACATGTCCAGCTCGGCCAGCCGGTCGTTGTTGATGTCGTAGATGGTGACATCCGCCCGCATGCCCACCGCCATCTGCGCCGCGTTCACGCCCGACACGCCGCCGCCGAGAATCGCAACCTTCGCCGGCGCCACCCCCGGCACGCCGCCCAGCAAGATGCCGCGCCCGCCCTGTTCCTTCTCCAGGTAATGCGCGCCGACCTGCACCGACATGCGCCCCGCCACCTCGGACATTGGCTTCAACAGCGGCAGGCCCCGGTTGTTCGACGTTACCGTCTCATAGGCGATGCACGTCGCGCCCGACTTCATCAGCCCCTCCGCCTGCGGCTTGTCGGCGGCGAGGTGGAGGTAGGTGAACAGCAAATGCCGTGCCTCCAGCATCGCGATCTCGGCCGGCTGCGGCTCCTTCACCTTCACGATCATGTCGGCGGCCTTGAACACCTCCGCCGCCGTGCCGGCGATCCGCGCGCCGACCTTCGTGTAATCCTCGTCGTCGAAATCGATGCCGGACCCGGCCCGCGTCTCGACGATCACCTCGTGCCCCTGCGCGGTCAGTTCCGCGACGGAGGGCGGGGTCAGGCCGACCCGGTATTCGTGGTTCTTGATTTCCTTCGGCACGCCGATGCGCATGGATCGTCTCCTGTCTCTTGACGTTCACAACCGCGCTCATGCTGTTGGGTTGCCGCATTGCACGGCTTTCGGGCCAGTGCTAGGGCGCGCGACGCGCGGCCAGGGGCGGCAGCGCGTGGAGCCATACCCAGCGTGACATCGGCGGCCGAAGCGTCAAAGGGATCTCTGGGCGATGCGTCCGGCACCGCGCCGGACCTCATCCACGAAGCGCACGGCCACGGGCCGAAGGGACTGCCCGCGCTCGCGCTCGGCGCGGTCGGCGTCGTCTATGGCGATATCGGCACCAGCCCGCTCTATGCGATGAAGGAGACGTTCATCGGCCATCACAAGCTGCCGCCCGACGCACTCCACATCTTCGGCGTGCTCAGCCTGATCTTCTGGTCGCTGGTGATCATCGTCAGCCTCAAGTACATCTTCGTCATCCTCCGCGCCGACAACAAGGGGGAGGGGGGTAGCCTCGCACTCCTCGCCCTCATCCAGCGGCGGACCGGCGGCAGCGGTCGCTGGTCGCGCGGCCTCGTCCTGCTCGGCGTGCTGGCGACCGCCCTGTTCTTCGGCGATTGCATGATTACCCCGGCGATCTCGGTGATGTCCGCCGTCGAGGGCCTCGTCGTGGTCCAAAGCGGGTTCGAGCCCTTCGTGCTCCCCATCGCCGCCGGCATCCTCATCGGCCTGTTCATGATTCAGGCGCATGGCACCGACATGCTCGGCCGCTTCTTCGGCCCGATCATGCTGGTCTACTTTCTGACCCTCGCCGTCCTCGGCGTCCTCAGCATCATCCAGCGGCCGGACATCCTTCAGGCCGTCAACCCCGTCTGGGCCTTCCGCTTCTTTCAGGCGGATACCACGCTCGCCTTCCTCGCTCTCGGTTCCGTCGTGCTGGCGCTGACCGGCGCGGAGGCGCTCTATGCCGATATGGGCCATTTCGGCCGCCGTCCGATCCAGGCCGCCTGGGTCTGGCTGATCTTCCCCGCGCTGCTCCTCAACTATGCGGGGCAAGCCGCGCTGATCCTCGACACGCCGAGCGCTGTCGAGAATCCGTTCTTCCTTCTGGCGGCGGAGGAGCTGCGCCTCCCCCTCGTCGTCCTCGCCACGCTCGCCACCATCATCGCCAGCCAGGCGGTGATCACCGGCGCCTTCTCGGTCTGTCAGCAGGCGGTGCAGCTCGGCTTCATCCCGCGCCTCAGGATCGAGCATACCAGCGCCTCCTCGCTCGGCCAGATCTACGTTCCCGCCGTCAACTGGGCGCTGATGATCATGGTCATGCTGCTGATCCTGACCTTCCGGGAATCGTCCAACCTCGCCGCCGCCTATGGCATCGCGGTGACCGGCACGATGTTCATCACCACCTGCATGCTGGGCGTGCTGGTGTTTCGCGTGTGGAACTGGCCGAAGGCGGTGGCGGCGGGCGCGCTCGGCCTATTCCTCGTCATCGACGGCCTCTATTTCGCGTCGAACCTCACGAAGGTGCCGGACGGCGGCTGGTTCCCGCTCCTCATCGGCCTCATCGCCTTCACCGCGCTCACCACCTGGGCAAAGGGGCGGAAGCTGATGATCGACCGCCTGCAGGAATCGGCGATCCCCGTTCCCGTCTTCATCAAGTCTGCGGTGAACTCCGCCACCCGCGTGCCCGGCACCGCCGTCTTCATGACCACGTCGGAAAACGGCATCCCCCACGCGCTCCTCCACAATTTGAAGCACAACAAGGTGCTGCACGAGCGGGTGATCCTGCTGACCGTGAAGATCGAGGACATGCCCTATGTCGGGCCGGAGAAGCGGATGCGCTTCGAGGATCTCGGCCAGGGTTTTTTCCGCGTCGTCCTGCGCTACGGCTTCATGCAGGAAACCAACGTCCCCGGCGCGCTCGCCACCGTCACCGAATGCGGCCCGCAGTTCCGCATGATGGACACCAGCTTCTTCCTCGCCCGCCAAACCCTCATCGCCTCGTCGCGGCCGGGCATGGCGATCTGGCGCGAAAAGCTCTTCGCCTGGATGCTCCGCAACGCCGAAAGCGCGATGGAGTTCTTTAAGCTGCCGACCAACCGCGTGGTCGAACTGGGCAGCCAGGTCGAGATTTGAAGTAGTTGAGCGCCGGCGTCTATTCGTCCGCTGCGTGGGCACCATGTTTGATGCGTAGGATGAAGATCACATCGTCTAGGTCCGGTAGCGCAGCACATAGGGCCAGACGATCGTCATCTCGCGCCGACCTCACCCGCATCGCGTCCGCGCTCCGGGAACTCGGCCAGACTCTCAGCCAGGGCGATTAGCCGTGCTGCAGCCGCTGGATTGAAGGCCGCTATATAACTCGAAATCGCATCGAGGTTCTCGACGGCCTCTGCCGTCCACTCGATCCTCAGCATCAGTCCCCGATATGCGGCTTGGGCAAAATCCTGCCCGTTCCCCAGGATCGCAGCCAATGGCGTACGGCATTGTGACCGATCGTCCGCCCAGCAGCGACATCTGCTTCCGCCCGAGCGTCAGCTTCAACTTCGGCTTGGGGATCGGCATCGTCGAAGAGAGCGCGATCGATCTTCATGCGCGGCTTCTATCACGGCGGGCGAAGGCTCGGAAGCGAGCGCCTGTGACAACAGGCTTTTGCGTTCGGACGACGGGCGGACAAATCTGCTGTCCTACAGCGCGCCCAAGGGTTCATGGCCCCGAGATGAAGTTCGGAACGCATCCCGGTAGAACCCCGTACCATCGCCTCGGCCCGCTCGCGTCCGCTGAATGGACGTTTTCCGGCGTGACGTAGTGTCAACTTAGTAAACTTCCGACCGCCGGAACCCCCGTTCGCGTGGTGCGTCCCCGTCCCGCTTGAGAGGAGCGCTCATGGAAACCACCGCCAGCCTGTTCGCCGCGATCACCACCACGCTCGCCGCGATGATGACCGCCGCCAATCTCGGCCCGCGCGTCACCGGCTGGGGCTTCGTCGTGTTCACCCTCGGCGCGGTCGGTTGGCTGGTGGTCGCCTGGGTCACCGGCCAGACCAACCTCCTCTGGCAGAACGGTATCCTCCTCCTCATCGACATCGTCGGCATCTGGCGCTGGCTGGGTCGCGAGGCGAGGGCGGAGGAGGGGGCGAAGCGCGCCGCCGAGAAGAGCGAGGCCGCACCCCGCCCGACGCTCTTCCCCGCCAGCCGCCTGAAGGGTTCGGCCGTTCTCGGCCCCGATCAGGACACTACCGTCGCCCATTCGGTCGACGCGATGGTCGAATGCGACAGCGGTCGCATCGCCTTCGTCGTCCTGCGCGAGGGCGGGGTGGGCGGCATTGCCGAGCGGTTCCACGCGCTGCCCTGGGACCGCTTCGACATCTGCCAGGGCGACTTCACCGTCGATCTGGATGCCGACACCATCCGCGCTCTCCCGGCGATCGAGGAGGCGGACTGGCCCGCCGCCCTCCGCCCCGCCTGACTTTTCACGACGCCATGATCGCGCCGATCATCGTCACGGCCTTGCTCGACGACGCCAGCTTCGCCTGGGCCGACGGACTTCGTCGCGCGCACTTTCCGCCTGAACGGAACGTCCTCTCGGCGCACCTGACGCTGTTCCACCACCTGCCGCCGAGCCTGTCGGGCGAGCTGGATCACCGCCTGACAGCCGTCAGCGCCGGCCCTCCGCTCCCCGCCTCGGCCGCCTCCCTGATGTCACTCGGGCGCGGTGTCGCGTTCCGCATCGATTGCCCCGGCCTCGCGACGATCCGCGAAGATCTCGCCGAAGCCTTCGAACTGGTCCTCACCCCTCAGGACCGCGCCGGCTGGCGCCCGCACATCACCATCCAGAACAAGGTCGCGCCGGAGGAAGCACGAAAGCTCATGGATGACCTACGCGCCGACTTCCGCCCCCGCCCGATCACCATCACCGGCCTCGCCAGCTGGTACTATCGCGACGGCCCTTGGGAGGCGATCGGTCGCTACACGTTCAGGGGATGAGAGTGGACGACGGCACGACGAATTCATCGGCGCGTGATCTGAAGGATCAGGGCATGGAGCAGGGCCTCGTTGAGCGCCTCATCGTTAGGCTCCGGTGCGGTCATCATGGATACGGCGCCGACTGCTGTCGTCCAGAGCATGGCGACGGCAGCGTCCGGGGTCGTCGTCAGCAAACCATCGTGATGCAGCGTGGCGAGATCGCGTCTCAGGCGCCGCAAATTGAGTTGGAGGGCCAAAGGCGGCTCTCCGTCCAGAACGCTTGCGATCAGCACTCGTGCCAACAGCGGTTCGGCCCCCGCGAAACGGAGCAGGGCGCGCCATGCCGTCCGGACCGCTTCTAGGGGGCCGTCGGCCTGCTTTCCACGACGATAAGATGCCATGACCTCAATAAAGGATGCGTTCACCGCGGTGGCATGCAATCCTGGAAGGTCACCGAAGTAGTAGTACGTCTAAATGCATGAAATTTGCGGTAACTTATGGAAGTTCCTACCATCGGCGAACTGGAGAAGAACAGGAAAGGTAACCGGATAGATCTGGAGAAGGGCTGGATAGGTTCCGGAGAGCAGGCGCACGCGGATATGCGCGCCCATCGACCTCTTCGTTGACGCCTTCCTGGACGCAAGTCACGCGAGCTTGCTTTACTTTTTTAGCTAAGCGCACCTTACAAATTGGGCGGTCTAAGCGGCCTGCTATTGGCGCTTAGTCGAAGTATTGACAAAGATAAACTTTGACATATTTCAATGCAGCGCGACGATATATTAACCTTGAGCCGACAATTCGGAAGGCACGGCTATGTATGAGAGCGCTATCAATGGGAGAAGCACGTACGTTATCAGCTGCGCGGAAGCGCAACGTTGCCGCCGTTCGGGTCCAGATCACGCATATGCCGGTCGCCAGCCTCAGACCAGGACCGAATGCCACCAGGAAACGCAGCCGTCAGCAGATCCGGAGGATTGCTGAGAGCATCGCCGAGTTCGGCTTCGTGTTCCCGATCACCGTCTATGACGATGGCGTGGTCGCGAGCGGCTTCGGTCGTCTGGACGCTGCGAAACTTCTGAATCTTGAGGAGGTGCCGGCTGTCAGGCTGGACCACCTTACGAAGGAACAGGCGCGCCTGCTGGCACTCGCCGACAACAAGCTTGCCGAGGGCAGATCCTGGGACCTGGACGCGCTCCGTCAGGAGTTTTTCGAGATCGGGCGGGGGGCCCCCGAGATCAATCTCGGCAGCAGCGGTTTCACCATCGGCGAGCGAGATGTGCTGATCGGTCGACACCGCGTCGATGAGCTCGCCGATCTCGACGAGGCGCCGGAACCGGTGCGTGCCCCGGTCAGCGTTGTGGGTGATCACTGGTAGCTTGGCCGGCACGAACTGATCTGTGGAAGCGCAACCGATCCGGCGGTCATCTCGGCCCTTGCCCGCGACAGACAGTTCCGAGCCGTTGTGAGTGATTTACCATACAACGTGCCGATCAAGAACAATGTCTCTGGCAATGGCCGGACCCGGCACGACGACTTCGTGATGGCCACGGGCAAGATGTCGCCCGAGGAGTTCACCGCCTTCCTGGTCTCGGCCGTAACGGCGCTGCAGCCTCACCTAGTGCAGGGGGCTTTGCTCTACCTCTACCAGGACTGGCGGCATCTGAGCGAGCTTCTTGGGGCGGCGGCGTCTTGCGACCTAGCCTATCTCAACCTGCTGGTCTGGGCGAAGGACAACGCAGGGCAGGGCGCTCTATACAGGTCCGCGCACGAACTCATCGGCGTGTTCCGGCACGGCAATGCGCCTCACCGAAACAACATCATGCTGGGCAAGAACGGTCGTAACCGCACAAACGTTCTGCACTACCCTGGCATGACCAGTTTCGGCCGCGGCAGAACCAGATCGCTGGAGCTGCACCCCACGGTAAAGCCGGTCGCCATGATCGCCGATCTAGGCTCAGGACCCTTTACGACGGCGTGAGCATGTGATTCCAATCGGGTCGGAGGTGAGCCATGTCCGACCTGATGCTGTTGTCGCGCGCACAGATGGCGCGCATCGAGCCGTTCTTCCCGCGCTCGCGCGGGCTGCGGCGGGTTGATGATCGACGGGTGGTGAGCGGGATCGTCTACGTCATCCGCCACGGCCTCCAGTGGAAGGATGCGCCGGCTGGCTACGGACCGCACAAGACGCTGTATAATCGCTTCGTGCGGTGGAGCCGGCTCGGCGTGTTCGAGCGCATATTCGCAGGGCTCGCGGCCGAGGGTGCCCCGCCCGAACGGCTAATGATCGACGCCACCCACCTGAAGGCGCACCGCACGGCGGCGAGCCTTGCCAAAAAGGGGCTGCTCCCCGCTGCATCGGCCGGACCAGAGGCGGGCTGAACTCGAAGCTCCACGCCGTTTGCGACGGACAGGGGCGCCCCGTCGCGATGCTGCTGACCGAAGGGCAGATGAGCGACCACAAAGGTGCTGCCCTGCTGTTGCCGGTCTTGCCGCCTGCCCGCGAACTGCTCGGCGACCGCGGCTACGACAGCAACCGCTTCCGCGCCGCACTCGCTCAACGCGGGATCGCGCCCTGCATCCCGTCCACCCGCTCGCGCAAGGTGCCGATCCCGCACGACACCACCCTCTACCGCCAGCGTCATCGCGTCGAAAACATGTTCGCCCGCCTCAAAGACTGGCGACGCATCCACACACGCTATGACCGATGCGCGCACACCTTCTTCTCGGCCATCTGCATCGCCGCCGCCATCATCTTCTGGCTACCACAATGAGTCCTGACCCTAATCCTCGACTCCACGGCGCCCGGTGAACTCGTGCTGGACAGCTTTGGAGGATCAGGAACGACACTGATTGCCGCGGAGAAGACCGACCGCACCGCCTGCCTTGTCGAACTCGATCCGCGCTATGTCGATGTGTCCATCAGGCGCTTTGAAGCCGCGACAGGGCAACGGGCGCGACACGCGGGAACCGGCATGACCTTCGCTGACACCGCCGTCGAGCGGACCTCCGGAAAGGAGCGCTGACATGGCCCGGAAACGCAACACCGGGGTCGGCCGGGGCAATGGCGAGGGATCTAGGCGGACGCAGTTCAAGGACGGTATGCCGTCCGGTAACCCAGAAGGGCGCCGGCGCTCAAAGGCGAGGGCACTTGCAAACACCGACCTGGCCAGAGCCTTCAAAAAGGCACTGACCGGCGACGTCTTCGTCTCGGAAAATGGTCGAAAGCGGAAAGCGCCTTTGACCGAGGCAATCGCCCTTTCGTTAATGGACAGCTTCAACAAAGCAAACATCCGCTAAAAACTAGCTATTGCGCGGTTTTTGCTCGATCCAGCGCTTTCGATAGCTGAGCCCGTGTCCCGCAAGCCGACGCCGCAATCAATCTACGACTTCGTCGAAGGTCTCGCTGAAGACGCCCGGAGGGAGGAGGCCCAGTGGCCATAAGAACCCCCGCGCATCATCTTGGAGGTGGCCCGGTTAGTTCCTGTTGAGGCCCAGTTCGCGGGTCATCAGCTTGCGCTTCCAGACATTGTCCATGGCGAGGATGTCCTCGGGCGTATCGGCTGAACCCGCGACCTGCAGGACGCTGACGGTGAAGTCGCGGGATCGCGCCCGATGAGCGCAACGTTGCCGCCATGGCCGTTGACACGGTAGTCGGTCCAGCGTTGCCAAGAGCCGCCTTCGGCGGCGGCGGAACCGACATAGAGGCTGCCGTCGCGGGGGCAGGTCAGGAGATAGATGCCGCGGGCGGCCACCAGACGCTGGATCCAGGACGGCGGCGCTTCGGCCAGGGCCGAGAGCGGCGCGAATAGGTCCATCAGCCCCGGGAACGGCTTCTCCGCGCCGTCCAGGTGCAACTCGGTCACCAGCTTGTCCTGAAGCTCCGCCCGCTGGTTCCAAGCCCGCTTGCCGAATGATCCGCCACCCCAGTCGATGTAGAGCCGATATAGGGCCTGAGATGGTTGCTAAGCCTCGTCTGGTAACGATCGGCGTCACCGGCGGGCAGAACCTCTCCTGTCGCCAGATGGACCGCCTCGGGCACGTTTACCGCGTCACCTGCCTCATAGAGGCCGGCGAACATCGTACGGCCCTCCCATGTGCCGACAAAGGCCGCCCAGTAAGGGCGCGCGAAGCTCGTCCGCTGAGCCGCCTTCTGGATCGACTGGTAATCCTCAAAGCCCGCCCGATCGCCATGCCAGATGTCGAGAAGCGTGCGGCCGCCGGAAAGCGGCGTTTGATGCCGGAGAAGGCGGACCTGCGTGGGATCGATCCCGGCGTCCTCCAGAAGCATGTTGAAGCGAAACGGCATTGGTCACCCCCGTCGTCGAGGTGCGCCTCCGCTTCCGCCTGGCCGCGATCGCCGCACCTATGTCCTCTCGGGGCGGCGGCCTGTCGGCCGGTTGTGGTTTAGCTGAGGTCTTCTCTGTCCGGCGGGTGCACGATGGCGCGCGGAAGGAGAGAGCGCGATGACCAAGAAGATCAGCAATCCCGAGATCCTGGCTGTGCGGGCGGCGGCCGAGACGGACCCGGCGCGGGGCCGCGTATGGGTCGGCCTCGATGTGGGGCTCAAGTCGACGGCGGTGTGCGTGCTGGATGGCGACGGCAAGGTCGTCCACCAGTGCTCGATGAAGACACATCCGACCGAGATCGGACGTTACCTGGCCAAGAATTTCGCTTCCAACGTGGCGGTGGTCGGCATGGAGACGGGCGCCATGTCCGTGCACCTGTCGGGCGGCCTGCGCCGGCTTGGCTACCAGGTGGCGGTGATGGACGCGCTCCAGGTGCATCGTGTGCTCTCCTTGAAGCGCAACAAGACGGACGCCAACGACGCCCGCGGCATCGCCGAGATCACGCGCACGGGCCGCGACTATCTGACGGAGGTCTACGTCAAGAGCGCGGCCTGCTACGAGGTGCGCGCGCAGCTCATCATGCGGCACCGGCTGGTGCAGCAGCGGCTCGCCAACGAGAACATGATCCGGGGGCTGCTGCGCGTCTATGGCGGGCGGGTCGAGCCCGGCGCCAAGTCGGCCGCCACCTATCGCGACCGTGTGATCGAGCAGCTGATGCAGATCCAGGATCGCGACGGGCTGAACATGCGCCCGCGCATCCTGCCGGTGCTCGACCTGTGCGAGCGGCTCCAGGCCGACGCGGAGCGGATCGAGACCGAGCTGGAGATGCTCGCCGCCGCCAACCCGATCTGCCGGCGCTTCATGGCGGTGCCCGGCCTCGGCGCCATCACCGCCTTGTCGTTCTTCACAGCCATCGAGGAGCCGTCCCGTTTCCACCGCGCCGACGATGTGGCGGCCTATCTCGGGCTCACGCCCAGGGTCTACCAGTCGGGCGAGAGCCTCACCCACGGCAAGATCAGCAAGATGGGTAACCGGCTCACCCGTACCCATCTCGTCACCGCTGCCACCGTGCTGCTGTCCGCCACCAAGACCTTCTCCTCGCTCAAGGACTGGGGTCTACGGCTCGCCAAGAAGGTCGGCTTCAACAAGGCCAAGGTGGCGGTCGCGCGCAAGCTCGCCATCATCCTGTTCGGAATGTGGCGCGACGGCACCCACTTTCAGTTCAAGGCCGAGACGGTCGAGCCGCACCGCCAGATGATGCAGGCGGCGCGCGCCTGACAGCCTTTCACCCCATCCGTCCTCATGGACGGTACGATCCTCCCGGGAGGCGGAGGGACCGGCGACTTCGCTTTGAACGTTGGGGCAGCGATGACCCCGAGCTACGGTTGTTGGAGCGCCACCCTTCGATACGAACCGACCCCAATGTGGCGTGCGACACAGAACATGGCTGCCTTACGCAACCATCGCATGACCCCGAAGAGACTGTTGCACCCCGGGTTGATCAACACCGAACACAAGGACGTTGCCAGAAAAGGCGAACCATGATGAAGTAGCACTGCCAGCGTCGCCCCGCCACAGGGGACCTCAGCTAGAGAATGTTGGAAACCTGGTCGATGATCAGGCGCATGCGCCTTTACCGGCAAGCCGGCTGGACATGCGCGCATGCCACCCGGCCTCAGCTGAAGCTGTGACCGAGCATGCGTAGAGGGGTTTCGACGCCCCGCTCCCGGCTTTCACAGGAGCGGGGTCAGATTGCTCGAATGCCGGCGACAGGCAAGTCGAATGTGCAGTGGCGGCAGCGAGGTGGCGATTGGGCCGGCCAGGGATCGATGGCACGGTGATGAGGATCAGCTTGACGTGCGACGGTGGTTCGCTCCGCACCGTCCCGATCGACTATCCGCGCTCGTCAGCTCGAAAGGGGCGACTGGTCGAACTTGGCTAGCAGGTCGGCGACATCGGCATACAAAGCAGTCGCACCTGCGTCCTTCAACTGAGCCGTGCTGAACGGACCAGACGTCACTCGCGGGGTTCGATATCGCCTCGATGGCGTTCCTGGTGTCGATCTTACCCCTGCTTCGGAAGGGGACCACGGCTAAAATGCGCTCACAGGCCGAAGAGAACGACGCCAATCGCGGCATCCTGCTCGTACATAACCGGCGTTGTCATGCTGGCCGTAATGGCGTCGGTAGCGTGGGTGCCCACCGGCGAGAAGGACGCGTCCGGGACTGCGCTGTCGATTGGCACGCTCCTCCTGGCATGGACATTCTCGCACGCGGTGAACCGCGCCGGGCCTGCCGGAGGCTTTGGGTTGCGGGATGTTGCCGATGGGCTCAAGCAGCCGACGATGGTTGAACCAATCGACCCATTCGAGGGTCGCGTACTCGACCGCTTCGAAGCTGCGCCACGGTCCACGCCTGTGGATCACCTCGGCCTTGTAGAGGCCGTTGATCGTCTCGGCCAAAGCGTTGTCCATGTCGCGACGTAGGTGAAGTCCGACACCCACAGCATGTTCGGCGCTGGCGCGTAGAACCTGCGGTTGACGTGATCGAGCGGGCACAGCACCGCTTTGTCGCTGATGGTCGTGCGCACCGGCTTGCCTCGGATCACCTCTGCCAGGCCCATCTCACGCATCAGCCGTTGCACGGTGCAGCGCGCTATCGGGAAGCCCTCCCGGATCATCTGCCGCCAGACCTTGCGGACGCCGTAGACCGCGAAGTTCTCGGCGAACACGCGCGCGATCTCGGGCCTCAGGGCGACATCCCGCTGCGCCCGCGTCGACAGGCGTGCTGGATCCTGCCGCTGTGCGACGCGCTCATGATAAGTGGATGGGGTGATCGGCAGGACGCGGCAGTTCGGCTCGACCCCGTAAGCATCGCGGTGATCATCGATAAACGCGATCATCGCCGGAACGGCGGTCGAGCTCCGCCTGTGCAAAATATGCGGACGCCTTGCGCAGAATCTCGTTGGCCTGGCGCAGCTCGCGGAATTCGCGTTCCAGCGCCTTCACCTTGTCGGCAACCTCGGTCGGGACACCGGCGCGCCTGCCGCGATCGACACCACCGCCGCCCAGCGGGAAGGATAATCACGCTCGTGATCGATCACCATCCGCACCGCTCGCTCGCGGACTTCCGGCGCAAATTTGTTCGTCGTCTTACTCATACAGGCTCCACCTTCTCAGGAGTTGGAGCCTCCGACAGACCCGGGGCGGTTCAGTTCGCCGCGCCGCTGGCGGAACTCAATGCTGGCCACCGTGCATATGTGTGAGCTCGTCCAGACCACCGTATCGGAACCAACGGTAGCCATGTGCTTCGATCATGATGTGACATAAACGATCTTCATCAGCTTCGCTGCGACAGGCGGTCTGGAGGCAGATCAGTGTTCGGGCGTCTGCCTGATCCCCCTTGCAATCGAAAGTGAACTCGATCGCTTGCCCACTGAAGTTGTGGATGTAGATTGAAGCCTCGCCCTGCCAATCGTATCGCAGAGCAAGGATGCTAGCCGGGCTATCCAGGACCGCGCATCGCCCGCGCCCCAGTTCGGGCAATTCCTTGCGTAGCCGAATGGCCCGTTCCGTCCAGTTGAGCAGCGAGTCGCGGTCGCTCCGCTGACCGGCGACATTGATCTGCTGATAGCCATAAGGACCGCGATCGATCGGCGGCCGTACCTGCGTTTCGGAGAGGGTAAAGCCACCGTTGACGGCTGCCGACCATTGCATCGGCGTGCGCGCGGCATCCCGTTCGGGCAGGTCCAGATCGTCGCCCATGCCGATCTCGTCGCCGTAGCGCAGCACCGGCGTCCCAGGCAGAGTGAGCATGAGACTGTAGGCCAGTTCGAGCCGCAGCCGATCGCCGCCCAGCATCGGTGCCAGCCGGCGACGGATGCCGCGATCGTAGAGCTGCATCTCAGGATCGGGGCCGAAGGCGGCGAATACGGTCGCGCGCTGCTCCTCGGTGAGGCGGCCGAGGTCGAGTTCGTCATGGTTGCGTAGGAAGTTCGCCCATTGTCCGGTCTCAGGTGGCTCCCCGGAAGTCACGATAGCTTCCTTGAGGAGCGTCGCGTCCTCGCTCGCCAAGGCATAGAAGAGCGCCTGGTTGACCGGGAAGTTGAAGATCATGTGGATGCGATCGCCGTCCGCGCCGAAATACTCTATTGCCTCGTTTGGCGGGATGTTTGCTTCCGCCAGCAATACGGCGTCCCCCTTGCGCCACTGGGCCATGGCGCGGATTTCCCGCAGAAGGTCGTAGGCGGGCTCGGGATCATCGACATTTATGCTGTCCGCGGCGATCAGAAACGGCACCGCGTCCATGCGGAAACCCGACACGCCGAGTTGCAGCCAAAAGCCCACGATCTTCATGATTTCCGCCTGAACATCGGGATTGGCGATGTTGAGATCCGGCTGGAACTCGAAAAAGCGATGAAAATACCAGGCCTTCGCCTCCCGACTGTAGGTCCAGGTGGATTTCTGCACGCCGGGGAAGACCACGCCTTTATGAGCGTCCGCCGGCTTCTTGTCTGCCCAGATAAAATAGTCGCGAAAGCGCGACTTGGGATCCGCCAAGGCCGCCTGGAACCAGGGGTGCTGGTCCGAGCAGTGGTTGACCACCAGGTCCATGATCACCCGCATGCCGCGCTGGTGACAGGCGTTCACGAACTCCACGAAATCGCCCGGCGAGCCGTAGCGCGGATCAACGCCGTAATAGTCGGCGACGTCATAGCCATGATCGCGGTGTGGCGACGGCTGAAAAGGAGCGACCCAAACAGCGGTGACGCCAAGCCCCTGAAGATAGTCGAGCCGCCGCATGGCACCGCGGAAATCACCGATGCCGTCGCCATTGGCATCGAGGAATGCGTCGAGCGACAGACTGTAGATGATCGCATTCTTGTACCAGAGGTCGGGGATCATGCCTCGTCCTCCCGGATGCGCAGGATCAAGCCTTCTCCGCCCGCAAGCTGTTGGGGCAGGTCGGAGAGGGAGCAGGCCTCCTGTGCGGAAAGCAGCACGTCGGCCCCGTGCCATTCGGCCGGGAGCACGAGCGGGACGCTTTCTGCCGACAGGTTCAGAAGCACGCCGATCGCCCGACCGCGCTGATACGCCAGTAGCTGCGGTTCCGATGCGACCCGGCGATAGGCGCCCGTCAAAAGGTCCGGCTCAGAGGAGCGCAGGCGAAGCAACGCGCGATGGAGATTGAACAGTGATCCCGGCGCTTTCCGCTGTACCGCTACGTTCCGCTCCCGGCAGTCGTTCGTCAGGGGCAACCAGGGCTCCCTTGCCGAGAAGCCGGCAAATCCTTCGTTCGACCACTGCATCGGAGAACGCGCCCGATCGCGATTGAACGCGACCCCCGGCTCGTTGATCGCCGCGGGATCGCGCGCCTGCACCTCCGACAGAGCTATGTCGTCAATGCCGATCTCGTCGCCATAGTAGAGCGTCGGCGTTCCGCGCAGCGTCAGCAGCAGCATCGCCGCGATCCGCGCCTGCTCCTCGCCCACCCGGGCGGCTATGCGTGGCTGATCGTGATTGCTCAGCACCCAGTTGGGCCAGCCGTCCTCCGGAAGTGCCCTTTCATATTCATCGATGAGCGCCCCGATCACATCGGCGCGCCAGGAACAGTTGATCAGCTGGAAGTTGAACGGCAGGTGGACGCCGCGATCGTCCTTGCCATAATAGGACATAAGCCGGTCGATCGGCAGGTAGATCTCGCCGATCAGCAGGCGGTCCTGATATTCCTCGATCACGCGGCGCAGCTCCGCGATCACATCATGCACCTCGGGCTGGTCGGCGGAATGGACCTGCAGGTGGCGATCGATGTCGGGCCGGCCGGGCCGGTAATCGGGATTGGGCGGATTGTCGCGAAACTGATCGTCCTTGATCAGGTGCCAGATCACATCGACACGAAAGCCGTCCACGCCCCTGTCGAGCCAAAAGCGCAGCACATCGTGCATCGCCGCCCGCACGTTGGGATTGCGCCAGTTGAGGTCGGGCTGCTCGGGCAGGAAGGCGTGATAATAATATTGCCCCGTGCGTTCGTCCCATGCCCAGGCGCTGCCGCCGAAATTGCTCATCCAGTTGTTGGGCGGGCCGCCGTCCGGGGCAGGGTCGCGCCAGATATACCAGTCGCGCTTGGCGTTGTCGCGGCTCGACCGGCTCTCCTCGAACCAGGGATGTCGGTCGGAACTGTGGTTCGGCACGAAATCGAGCAATAGCTTGAGCCCGCGCGCATGGGATTCCTCCAGCAGCCGGTCGAACGCGGCCATGTCACCGAACAGCGGGTCGATGTCGCGATAGTCCGACACATCATAGCCGAAGTCGGCCATGGGCGAGCGGAGGATCGGCGACAGCCATATCGCGCCCACGCCCAGATCGACGATGTGGTCGAGCCGGCGACGGATGCCCTCGATGTCGCCCACACCGTCGCCGTCGCTGTCCTGAAAGGATCGGGGATAGATCTGATAGAGTGCGGCCTCGCGCCACCACCGGCTCATCGCGTCTTCCTCCCCAGGAGCAGCGCGCCCCCTATGCCGGCGGCCAGAGCGCCCGCCGCGCCGAGCGCCGCACGATGCTTGCTCATCCACCAATGCGGGCTGTGTGTCCTGGCGATCGCGTCGAAACGGCCATGCGCGCCATGGTCGCCCGGCACCGGTTCGTAGAGATTGTCGCGATAGCCACGCGGGATCGCATCCTCGTCCTGCTGACCTTCGACGCCGGTCGCCCCGAGATAATGGTCAAGCATGGATGACGCGAAGCGATCACCCCATATCGCCTCCAGCGCAGGGAAGCCGACGATCACCTGCTTGCGCCGATGATGGGCGGCGAAGTGGATGGCGTCCGCGGCCACCTCCGGCTGATAGGGAGGGCTCGCAGGTCGGGCCTTCTTCGGTAGCGTGGTGCGGATCCAGTCGAACTGCGGCGTATTGACGCCGGGCAGTTGGACCATCGATACATGCACTTGGCTCTTGGCGTGCAGCAGCTCAGCGCGGATCGAATCCTGGAAGCCCTGGACGGCATGCTTCGCGCCGCAATAGGCGGACTGGAGCGGAATGCCTCGATAAGCGAGCGCCGAGCCGACCAGCACGATGCTTCCCCGGTCGCGCGGGACCATGCGCTTCAACGCCGCCATCGCGCCATGCACCTGACCATGATAGGTCACGTCGGTGACGCGGGCGTAGTCGTTCAGGTCCATGTCGAGGAACCGCGACATCACGCCCGCGAAGGCGGCGTTGATCCAGATGTCAATGGGACCGAAGCAGGCTTCCGTCGCCTCTGCGGCGGCTTCGACCGCCTGGGCGTCGGCCACGTCCAGCGGAAGCACCAGCGCCTCTCCGCCAGCCGCCTCCACGTCTCGCGCGGCGGCGTCCAATCCATCCTTGCCGCGCGCGATGAGCGCAATGCAGGCGCCGTCTCGCGCGAAGCGGCGCACGACGGCCCTGCCTACGCCCGCTGAGGCGCCCGTGACCACGATGGTGGGGCGGTTATCCTTCATAGCTCTCCCCTTTTTCCCATGGCGGCGATGCGGTCGGCTGTGCGGCAGGCAATGGCCTGGATGGTCAGCGAAGGATTGGCTCCGCCAACGGTCGGAAAGACGGAGCCGTCGCAGATCCACAGATTGGGGATGTCCCAGCTCCGGCAATCGGCATTGACGACGCTCGTCGCCGGATCGTCGCCCATGCGGGCGGTGCCATTGAGATGGCACGTATCCTCTTCCTCGTGCCAGATCTCGCGCGCGCCCACGGCTTCCAGGGCTCGCTCCATGAACGGCAGCGCATGCGCCAGCATGGCGCGTTCATTGTCACCGTAGGAGAAGGTGATACGCGGGATCGGCAGCCCGTACACATCGACTTCGTCAGCTAGGGTCACCCGGTTGTCCGGGGACGGCATCACCTCGCCCACCATCTTGAGGCCGACCGAATGGTTGGCGCGGTTCATCTCGGCGACAAGTGGCTGGCCCCACATTCGGCGCCCGCCCGCAAGCGTCTGCGCCCAGCCGATGGGTAGCGGTCCCTGGCTCATATAGCACCAGCCGCCATGATAATCCTTGCCGCGATCCTCGTAATTCCAATGCTCGGTGAGGGCCAGGCTGGGGGGCGCCTTGTAGGAGCGCACCTCCTGCTCCATCTGGCCCCAGACGGCCTGGTTGAGCTGAACCATCAGGTTGCGGCCGACCAGCCCGGAGGAATTGCCGAGGCCATCGGGGAACAACGCGCTAGCGGAATTCAGGAGCAGCCGGGGCATCTCGATCGCGTAGCCGGCGACGACCACGTTGCGCGCCTTCTGGAAGCTCCACTCGCCCTCGCGGTGATAATGAACCCCCGTCGCCGTGCCACGCGCGTCGGTTTCGATCCGGCCGACCATCGCGAGATCGCGAATCTCGGCGCCGGCCGCCAGTGCGCGCGGCAGCCACGTGTTGAGCACCGACTGCTTGGCGTTGGTCGAACAGCCGATGGTGCACATGCCGCGATAGACGCAAGGGTGCGCCTTGCCCCGCGGCGAGGATAGGGTGGCGATTGGCGCCTCGCTCCAGCCGATGCCCAGCGCCTCGGCTCCACGCGCGAGCAGCGCGGCGGGTGCGTTGAGAGGGTGCGCCCGCCGCGGGTAGCGCGGCCGCTTGGGGCCCCACGGATATGTCACCGGGCCCGCGATGGCGAGCGCCTGCTCGACCTCCGCATAGTAGGACCACATCTCGCGCCAGTCGATCGGCCAATCGGCACCATAGCCGAGTAGGCTCCGGCTCTTGAACCATTCCGGGCGAAAGCGCAGGGCAACCATGGCATAATGAACGGTCGACCCGCCGACTGCCTTGCCGCTGTTGTTCGTGCCCAGCTTCAGCGGGTTCGCGCCTTCCACGATGCGATCGTCGTTCCAGAAGAGCTTCGACTGGTGCCGCTCGTCGGACGCGAAATCCTCCAGCGGCCGCCAATAGGCGCCCGCATCGAAAGCCACGACGGAAGAGCCGGCTTCCGCCAGACGGCAGGCCAGGGTTCCGCCGCCCGCTCCCGTCCCGACGATCGCGAAATCGACAGCGTCGGTCTCGCGATGCTCGCGCATCGGCGTCCAGCCGCCGGGCACGAACACGTCGGGCGCCCGGCCGTGCCTCGCGCGCGGCTCAACCGACATGGCCGGGCCGCTCGACATCTTCGCTGCTCTCCCAGGGGTCGCGCCGATCCGCGTCGAGCCGCACATAGCCGCGCGGGTTCGCCGGTCCGCCGAAACCCATGGCGCTCCAGGCGGAGGGGTGGACCAATAGGCCGCGACCACATCGGGCACGAGCCGCCAGTTGAAGAAGATGGCCGGCAGCATGTCGCCCCACGCCGGGTCGGAGGCCTCGCCCGCCTCCGCCAGGCGCAGCAATCGGTCCTGCGCCTCGCCGTCGAGCGTATCGAAGGCGCGGCCGTGATGCGCGCGAGCCTCGGCCTCGAGCGCGTCCAGCCCGCGCGACCAGGCGGCGCGCAGCGGCGGAAGGCGGTGATGCCGAAAGCCTTCGCCGTCCGCGCCCGCCATCCTTTCGAGGAGGATGGCCGCCGCATTAATCGGCGGACGGCCGGGAGGCTGCGGTGTGATGCGATCGACCACGGCGCGGAGCGTCAGTCGTTGCCGGTCGGACAATATGTCCTCGCGCTCCGTCAGGGCGATCCGCTCCGCGACGATGCGGCGGGTGATCGCGTCCCAGCTTTCGCTGTCCGCTTTCGCCAGCACATCGTAACCGGGGAAGCGCTCAACCACGCGCACCGCCGATCAGCCGGAGCGCGCCGAGCCCCGCGACAGCGAGCCCGGTGAAGGCCGCCGGCGCCGGAAGCGGAGGACCGGCAAGGATGTTTTGCCGCCAGTTGCGCCAGCCCCCCATCCGCCGCGACACGCCATAAGCGTGGAACGCCGCACCCGCGAACCCCAGCGCCGCGGTAACGATCAGAAGCGCGGCGGTGGTCGGCCGCGCTCGTCCGGCGACGGCATCGATGGCAAGAGATGCAGCCGCGATAGGCGGCACGGCCACGGGGAGCCACATCGCCGGGTTTTGGAAGGCTCCTCTGAAGTGGAGCAGCGCCGCCTCGGCCGCCGTCCCCATGATACCGGCGGCGCAAAGCGCGCCAACGGCTCTGCCGTTGAAGATGATCGGCCCATGCGCGCGATCGGCCGCCGCGCCCAGTGCGCCCGCGAGGACGAGGGCGGCCGGTGCGCCGATCGGCGCCGCATGAAACAGATTGCCCCAGCCGAACCCGCCGGGGCGCTTGCCGATGTTGAACAGGTGAAAGCCCATGCCGATCAGCCCGACCGCCATGGCGCCGCCCTGGCCTGCCAGGCGGAACCCCGAGTCGGACGCGCCGCGGGCATCGACCAGCCGTGTACAGTCGATCGCGATGTTCACTGTCGACGTCGCGAGCGGCAGCAGCATCGCCGGATTGCGGAATGATCCCCGGTAATGTTCGACGCCGCTGTCCGCCAGCACGGCCGAATGCACCAATCCCGCGCCTGCCGACAGCAGCCGAATGGCGGAGTCCGGCCCGCGGATTGTCGCGCTCGCCAACGCACTCAACCCTTTGGCAAAATGCTGGCGAAAACCTGTCGCGCGGTGTTCTTGATCATCGATCCCTGTTCGGGATCGCCCTTGAACAGCAGGGAGGTGAATGCCTTCGCCTGGTCCAGGCTGATGTGCGGCGGTAGCGGCGGCACGTTGGGATCGGTCTTCATCTCCAGAACGACCGGCCGGCGCGCGGCGAGCGCACGATCCCATGCGGCGCCGACCTGCTCGGGATCGTCACAGAATATGCCTTCCAGTCCGATCAGCTCCGCGAACTTATGATAGGGCACGTCGGGTATCTGCTGGGTCGCCTCGAACTTGGGGTTGCCCTCCATCGCCCGCTGCTCCCAGGTGACCTGATTGAGATCCTCATTGTTGAGGACCATGACGATAAGGCGCGGGTCGGCCCACTTCTGCCAGTATTTCTGAACGGTGATGAGCTCGGCCATGTTGTTCATCTGCATCGCGCCGTCGCCGATCATCGCGATCACCGGGCGGTCGGGATGCGCGAACTTGCCCGCGATCGCGTATGGCACCGCCGCGCCCATGCAGGCCAGGCCACCCGACAGCGACGCCATCATGCCGCGCCTGATCTTGAGATCGCGGGCGTACCAGTTTGCACAGGAGCCGCTGTCGCTGGTCAGTATGGCGCGCTCGGGCAGGCGCGGGCTTAATTCGGTAAACACCCGCTGCGGATTGACCTTGTCTGCTTTGGCGTGGGCGCGATCGATCAGAGTTTCCTGCCAATCGGCGTTCCACTCGGCGATCGTATCTCGCCATGCCGTATCCGTCTTTCGCTGGATGAGCGGCAGCAGCGCCTCAATCGTGGCCTTCACGTCGCCGGTGAGGTTCACTTCCATCGGATAGCGGATCGACAGCATGCCGGGGTCGATATCGACCTGAACCCCGCGCGCCTGTCCCTCCTCCGGCAGGAATTCTGAATAGGGAAAGCCCGAGCCCAACATTAGCAGCGTGTCGCACTGCATCATCAACTCGTAGGACGGTTTCGTGCCCAGCAGGCCTATGGAACCCGTTACCCAGGGGAGGTCGTCTGGCAGCACCTGTTTCCCAAGCAGCGCCTTTGCACAGCCCGCCTGAAGGACGTCCGCGATGGCAATGACCTCATCCGTCGCTTCGCGGGCACCAGCACCGACAAGGATTGCGACCTTGCTGCCGGCATTCAGCACCTCTGCAGCGCGCCGAAGGTCGTTCTGCCGCGGCACGACCTCGAACGGAGACCAGCCGATGCCGGAGAAGACAGCGCCATGCTTGCGCGGCGGCTCCTCCATCTTCATGTCCTGAAGGTCGTTGGGAAAGATAAGCGCCGTGACACGCCGCTCGGCCATCGCGATGCGCACCGCCCGGTCGGTGAGGTGGCGCACCTGTGCCGGAACAGTGGCGTAGCCGGTGAACGCCCCGGCCACGTCCTTGAACATCGACGTGAGGTCCAGCTCCTGCTGATAATGCGCGCCCACGGCGCTGCGTGCCTGTTGGCCGACGATCGCCAGAACCGGCATATGGTCCATGCGCGCGTCGTACAGGCCTGTCAGGAGGTGGGACGCCCCTGGACCGGACGTCGCCAGACAGACGCCGAGTTCGCCCGTGAACTTCGCATGAGCGGAGGCCATGAACGCCGCCATCTCTTCATGGCGCACCTGCACGAACTCGAACTTGTCGGGCACCTTCTGCAGGGCGCCGAGCAGGCCGTTGATACCGTCTCCGGGATAGCCGAAGATGCGGCGCACGCCCCACTGGTGAAGCCGGTCCCAGAAATACTCCCCGACGGTCTGCGTCACATGCAGCCTCCTCAAGCGTCAGTTTCGAGTGTTCCAGGGTAACCGACCGTGCGAGGGAGCGTTCCGAAAGAGCGGAAAAGACCGGGCGACGTGAATGGCACGTTGCTTAGTAGTTGCGAACGTTGGCCAAAGAGCACGCTTCGCGATCTTGCAGCGGTCACTTCGATGCGGGCCTGAAACCTTGGTGGGCGGAGACAAGCAGTTCCGGCGTCAGGTCGGCTCTGCTGACCGCCCCCAACTGGCCCATCTCGTCAAGCGCCTCCTCTCGAAGCAATTCGAGCGCGCACGCCGCTCCGCCGGCACCGGCGGCGCAGAGGCCGTAAAGCGGAGCGCGGCCGGCGAGCACTGCGTCGGCGCCCAAAGCTAGCGCCTTCAGCAAGTCGGTGCCCCGCCGGATGCCGCCGGACATCATCGGCGCGAAGCGGTCGCCCACGATCTCGCGCGCCTGTGGCAGAAGGTCGAGGGCGGAAATGGCCCAGTCCGCCTGCCGGCCGCCGTGACTTCCCAGGATCACGCCATCCACGCCGCTGTCGAGCGCGCGGCGCACATCCTCCAGGTTGAGCAATCCCTTGAGCAGGAACGGACCGCGCCAGCGCTGACGGATCTTCGCGACATCACGCCACGACAGCGATTGGGGCATCTGCTCGCGGATCCAGAAGGCGCTGTCGAAGAAGCTGCGCCGTTCCTTCGGTACGAAATCGATCACGTTGCGGAATACCGGCATTCCACGGCTCAGCGTCATTGCCGCCCAGCGCGGATGGCGCGCGGCATCGAACAGTGTTGCAGGGCTGGGCATCGATCGCGAGATGCGGGTGCGCGCATCCCATTCCCGGTTGCCAAAGATCTGCGCATTCGTCGTCAGCGCCAGCGCCTCGACACCGCATGTTTCCGCGCGCCGGAGCAGTTCCTGCCAGATCTCGTCCGGCCCGAAGATGTAGAGCTGCCACCAGTGGCGCAGTCCCGGGACGACCGCGACGTCCTCCATGCGTTCGTTGGACATCGTGCTCTGCGTGAAGGGAATGCCGGCCTTCGCCGCGGCTTGCGCCAGCAGGATATCTCCACGGCGGCGAAAGAGACCGTTCAACCCGGTCGGTGCGACGACAGCCGGAATCGGAGCGATTTTCCCGAGGATCGGCGCTTCCAGTGTCCGATCAGCAACATCGACCAGTTGGTGCGGCATGAACCTCCAGTCGGCGAAAGCCGCACGCTCACGTGAGAGCGTCGCCTCATCCCCGGCACCGCCTTCCAAATATTCGAGTACGAAGCGGGGCATGAGCCGATACGCCCGCGCGCGCAGATCGCCAATCGACCGCACGCGCGCAAGATCGGCGCCGGTGTAATAGCGGCGATGCAGCCTCTTGCCCATGCGGGGCTCGTCCGCATGTGCCGGTTCCCGTTCGTTCATGCCTTGCCAGCGAAGTCGGAGCCCTGGGGTTCCCTCCTCGGTGGTGCCCGGAACATCGGCGGGGCCCGATGTATTTCACCACATGCCTTTCGACATCTCACAAATGCCGCTCTGGGCTGTCGCAGCGATTTTCCTGGGTGCCGCAGTCATCGTGTGGGGCGCGGGCAGCCGGCTGTCCTCGCATGTCGATGCAATCTCGAAAAAGCTGCATATCGGCCCGGCCTTCGCCGGGATGCTGCTGCTCGGCGGAATTACCTCCCTACCGGAACTAGCGACCGTCGCGACATCGTCTCTCGCCGGCAACGCGCCGCTTGCCGTCAACAATCTGCTCGGCAGCGCGGCGGTCAATGTCCTGCTGCTGGCGGTAGCGGACGTTGTTTTCGGTCGGGGCGCCCTGACCAGCGTGGTCGCCAAGCCTGCCACGCTTATGCAGGGCGTGCTGGGCATGATGCTGCTGAGCATCGTGTGCATGACCGTCATGAGCGGTGACTATCCCGTGTTCGGTGTTGGGGCGGGCACTATTTTCGTTGCGCTCGGAGCGTTGCTGGCGATCGCCATTTCGTCGAGATTCGAGCGCCGCAGTGTGTGGCAACCCGCCGAGGACGCGGAAGGGCCGGACCGGCAGGACGACAAAGAGGAAGAACCGGATACCCGTTCCCTGCGGCACCTGATCCTTGTCACGGCTGGCCTTGGCCTTCTCATCTTGCTGGCGGGCGTCGCGCTGTCGCAATCAGCTGACGCGATCGCTGCCAAGACGGGCATCTCGTCAGGGATGATCGGATTTGTGCTGGTTGCCTTTGCAACCTCATTACCCGAACTGAGTTCGATCATCGCGGCCGTGCGCGAGAAACGATACGAACTCGCGGTCGGCGACATCTTCGGCACCAATCTTTTCAATCTCATGCTCCTGCTGATGGCGGACGCGCTTGCGTCGGGCGAGCCTGTGCTTGGCAGCGCGGGGACGTTCGAGGCATTGGGCGCGCTCCTCGCCCTGTTGATGACCGGCTGTTTCACGGTAGGACTACTGGAGCGAAAAAATCGCGCTATCTGGCGTATGGGCTATGACGCTGTGGCCGCCGTCCTCCTGTTTTGTGGCGGCATGGTGGTGATGGCGAAGTTCGCTCAATAGCTTCCGGTCAAAGTCCGCCTACCAACCCACTCCCAGTGCGAGCGCTAGGCCAGCCGCGATGAAGGCGACGATCATCAGAGCCCCGTCACGCACAAGCAACGCCAGGCCGAACGCAGCGATGGCTGCCATGGGGGCAGTGCTGGCGAACGGGAGGAGTTCCAGCGGCGGAACCGTTAGCGTGAGGACGATGACAAGGGCCGCCGCGATGCGGACCCATAAGCCTTTGGTGAAGGTTGCGAGCCGGCCGTGGAACCACCTGTCCAGAAACCTCGCAAGCCCGCGCAGCTTGTCCGCTCCCTTGGCGACACGCTCGCCATCCAGCGAGCGGGCGCTCACAAATCGCGGCAGCCAAAGATGCTTTCGGCCAAACAGCATCTGCACGGCGAATAGCAGGATGATCGCGGCGAGCACTGTTGGAACGCCGGGTATGCCGCCGACCGGGGATATTTCCAGAAGGGCCGGGACCAGCAGGAACGGACCGTAGCTCCGCTGCCCGAAAGCCTCGACAAAGCCACCGATATGGACGCGATCATCCTTGCTTGCGAGGTCTTCGAGCTTGTCGAGAATGTCGCCGACGCTGCTGATCTCATCTGCCATGGAGGCATAAACCGATCCGTTCGACGCGACGTTCCTGAAAATCCGCAACTACAGTGCTGTTCGGCCGTGCAACGAGGTCACTGTAAGGAACCGAGCGGCCGTTCTGCCGGTTCCGCAGACGCCGGTTTGAAAGGGGGCACAACTTGTTCAACAGGGAAGCCTGGATACCTTATTGCGGGTCGGCTCCCATCCCGGCCGAGATTTTTGGCCGGTGGAATCTGGACCCAATCCTCCTGCTGGCGCTCGGCCTCGCCGTGCTCCTGGTGATGCGTTATCCCGACATGCGCGCGCTTGAACGCCGAGTGGCGATCGGTGCTATCGGTTTGGCGTTGGTGCTGTTCGTATCGCCATTCTGCGCGCTGACCTCGGCGCTGTTTTCGGCTCGGGCGGTCCATCATTTGTTTCTGACCGCGATATTGCCGCCGATGCTCATTGCTGCTTTTCCTCGACTTGTTCCCCTCGCTGGCGGAGCCCTGTCGTGGACGACTGCTCACGCGCTCGTCTTCTGGGCCTGGCATGTGCCGCAAGCTTATGCTTGGGCGCTGGCCAGCGATTTAGCCTATTGGCTGATGCAGGCTACTCTATGGCTGAGCGCCTTGGCCCTGTGGAGCGCGATCCGCCGGGCGCCGGTGACCAGCGCCGTCGCGGCGCTGCTGGGCACTATGGTTCAGATGGGACTGCTCGGGGCACTGCTTACCTTCGCCCAGTCCGCGCTCTATGCGCCGCATTTCATCGGCCCGATCGCTTGGGGGTTGTCCCCTCTGGAGGATCAGCAACTCGCCGGCCTTATCATGTGGGCACCGGGCGCAGGCATCTATCTGGCCGCGGCAATCGCCTTACTGGCGCGTTCGTTCGCGCGCGAACGAGCGGCGACACTGGCAGGATGATCGAGGGGCTTCGCAGATGGGCACGGGGGCATACGGAGCGTAGCCGCTACTCGCCGGTCGGCATCGCCTTCCACTGGATCATGGCCCTGCTCGTCATTTTCCAGATCGGCTGGGGCTACTATACGAGCTGGCTTCCCGCAGGTGGTGACAAACTGCGCGGCTATGAGGTTCACAGCATGGTCGGGCTGCCGATCCTGCTGCTCGCCTTGGCGCGCTTCGGCTGGCGGCTCATGATCCCCGGTCCGGTCAACGACGCCGACAAGCAGGGATGGCAGACGCGGATCGCCTATGCATTACATTATGTGTTCTACATTGCGTTCTTCGGCCTGCCTTTGAGCGGCTGGGCGATGTGGTCGTCGATCGCCGAACCGGGACCGCTTTATCTGGCCGGGTTCGTACCCTGGCCGCAGCTGCCATTCCACGAGCTGCCGCTGACACTACGCTGGCAGATCATGGACGTGGCCGAGGATGTGCATCATGTGCTGGTTCTCGCCCTGCTTCTGACCATTCCACTGCACGTGGCGGCGGCACTGAAGCACCATTTCTGGGACCGTCACGATGTCCTACGGGGTATGCTGCCGGAAATCCCCGATGCGGAGGACCCGCGGGGAGGCGAGCCGCATAAGCCGCGAGAGCCACAGACTCCTGGCGAGACAGCTTTCGGCTGATCTGGAGCATCACGTTCTGCGGATCGCTCCGCCGCTTCCCCGCCCGCCACAGATCAAGCTGTTCAGCAAGATAGGCTGCGGGCTGACCGCCGAGAGGCGGGTTCGCCAGGCCCACTCCTTCGCCCCGCTCCCCATGGCACGAAGCGCAGGACGCCAACCCTCGGGCCGGGTCGCCGCGGTGGTAGAGCGCCGCCGCAAGATTGGCAGGCTTGTTTCGGGAAGATGGCTCGGGCGCGAATGACATCGCCGCGTAATATGCCGAGACGGCGTCCTGCTGGTCCGCAGTAAGCCTGCGGGCGATCGAAGCCATTTCGGCATGCTGTCGGCGTCCGCTCGCATAGGCTTCAAGCTGTGCCGCCATATATCCACGATCGAGGCTGGCCAGCCGCGGCGTCCCCGCGCCGTTTCCGTGTCCATCGATGCCGTGGCAAGTCATGCAGGCATTCGATGCGCCGGCATCGCCCCCGCTCAAGGCGATGAGTTTACCCGTCGCGGTGAACTGGTCGGCCGCATTCCGCTCGACCTGGCCGCATGCCGACAGGGCGAATGTCGCCACGCCCATCAAGGCTATGCGTGCTGAAACCATCGTGTTGTGGGAACCGCCCCCGTTTCGAACTGTTCCAAGGCGTGGCCGCGAAAGCTGCCGGCGGGATAGGGGGATTGTTGCAGATCATTCGCGCTCTCTTGCCGCTGCTGCTGACTCCCGCATGCAAACCGCCGCCTGACGAGGTGCATCACATGCCGCAGGCGAACGTCCAGCGTGGGCTGGAGGCGATCGAACGCGCCGGCTGCGGCGCATGTCATGTGATTCCTGGCCTTCGCTGGCCCCGCGGACAGAGTGGTCCTTCGCTGGAGGGATTTGCCGATCAGGGACTCATTGCCGGCAGATTGCCGAACCGCGCCGACACGCTCGCCGCCTTCATTCGCGACGCCCCAGCCGTGCTGCCTGGCACTACAATGCCGGCGATGCCGCTGAGCGATGCGGAAGCGCGCGATGTCGCCGCCTATCTCTATGCCACGGGCGATCGCTGATATGCCCGACGCGTCAATCATTCCGGTCTTCGATCCTGCCGGCCCCTATGCTGGTTCGATCACGACTTTGAGCTGGGTTCTGCTAGCGATGGCCGCCGGGGTGCTGACCATCGTGCTGGCGGCGCTATGGGTCGCGCTGTTCGGAAGCATGCCGTTCAAGGGCAGGCTCGGCGGGACCAAAGCCATCTGGATTGGCGGAATTGTCTTCCCCGTGATCGTCCTGAGCTTGCTGCTCGTCTATGGGCTGAGCCTGACCCGGAACCTCACCGCACCGCTGCCGGCCGAGGCGATGCGCGTGCGCATCACGGGTGAGATGTGGTGGTGGCGGGTCGCCTATCTCGACGGGCAGGGCCGGGCCACCATGCTAGATGCGAACGAACTGCACATCCCGGCCGGACGTCCGGTGGTGCTGGAACTCGAATCCAGCGACGTGATTCACAGCTTCTGGGTTCCGCGCCTGTCGGGGAAGCTCGACATGGTGCCCGGCCGTCGGAACGTCCTGCCGATCCAGGCCGATAAGCCCGGCGTGTTCGGCGGGCAATGTGCCGAATATTGCGGCGGGCCGCACGCCCTGATGGGCTTCGTCGTCATCGCCCATGATCCCGTCGAGTTCGAGGCGATGATGGCGGCTCGCCGCATCTCGCGCCCGCAGCCTGCCGTGCGAGGCGCCGCGCTGTTCCGATCCACCGGTTGCGCCGCATGTCACCGGATCGCGGGTACGGATGCGAACGGGACAGCCGGGCCGGACCTGACCCATGTCGCGTCCCGGCGATCGCTCGGCGCGGGCATCCTTCCCAACAATCGCGGCACGCTGATGGGATGGATCGGCGACAGCCAGTCGATCAAGCCCGGCAACCGCATGCCACCTTATAAAATGCTTTCCGCCGCAGAACTGGGCACGCTGGCCGATTACCTGCAGGCGCAGAAATGAGGTCGGAGACCGGCTTCGATCCGGCACTCTACGACCGCTTTCCCACGAAGGAGGAGCGTCCGCCGGACGAGCTGAAGGAGTTGGAGCGGATTTGGTGCGCGCCGAAGGGTTGGGCGCTGCTGACGGCGGTCAACAATAATTATGTCGGCTTCTTCTACGTCGCGACCGCCTTCCTCTTCTTTCTGCTCGCCGGCATCCTTGCGCTGGTGATGCGTGTGCAGCTGGCGCTGCCGCTTCAGGGCATATTGCCGCAGGAGACCTACAACCAGTTCTTCACCATGCACGGCACGGTGATGATGTTCCTGTTCGCCGTGCCGATGGTGGAGGCGATCGGGGTTCTGCTGCTGCCGCAGATGCTGGCCGCCCGCGACCTGCCCTTTCCCCGGCTCTCGGCCTACGCCTTCTGGGCCTATTTCGTCGGCGGGCTGTGCTTCTTCGCCTCGCTCCTTGTGGGCCTAGCGCCCGAGGGCGGCTGGTTCATGTATCCACCTTACACCAGCCTTGCCTATTCGCCCGGCATCAACGCCGATTTCTGGCTGCTCGGCATCGGCTTCATCGAGATCAGCGCGATTGCCGGAGCGATCGAGATCATCGTCGGCGTATTGCGCACCCGCGCTCCGGGCATGACGCTCGACAAGATGCCGGTCTATGCCTGGGCGATGCTGGTGTTCGGGGCGATGATCGTCGTCGGTTTCCCCTCGGTCATCCTCGGCACGCTGTTGCTTGAACTGGAGCGCGCGTTCAACTGGCCGTTCTTTGATCCGACGCGGGGCGGCGATCCGCTGCTCTGGCAGCATCTGTTCTGGTTCTTCGGCCACCCGGAGGTGTACATCATCTTCCTGCCCGCCTCGGGCCTCGTCTCGATGATGGTGGCGACGCTGGCCCGCACGCCGCTCGTCGGGCATTACCTGATCGTTCTGGCGTTCCTGGCGACCGGCTTCATCAGCTTCGGCGTCTGGTCACACCACATGTTCACGACCGGAATGCCGAACCTGTCGGTCGGCTTCTTCTCGACGGCGAGCATGGCGGTGAGCGTGCCGGCGGGCATCCAGGTCTTCTCCTGGATCGCGACGTTCGCGGTGGGCAAGCCGCGCTACAACGTGCCGACCCTGTTCGTGCTCGGCGGGCTCATCACCTTCGTTATCGGCGGTCTCACCGGCGTCATGGTGGCGATGGTGCCGTTCGACTGGCAGGCGCATGACAGCTACTTCATCGTCGCCCACCTCCACTATGTGCTGATCGGCGGGATGGTGTTCCCGATGTTCGCCGCGTTCTATTATTGGGCGCCGATGACGAGCAGCCGTGCACTGTCGGAGCGGATCGGCGCATGGGCTTTCTGGCTGATGTTCGTCGGTATGCAGGTCACCTTCTGGCCGATGCACATCGTCGGTTTCATGGGCATGCCGCGCCGGGTCTACACCTATCTTCCCGGCCGGGATTGGGAGGTCATCAACATGATCTCCACCGCCGGCGCATTCATCCTGGCGGCCGGCGTGCTGGTCTTCCTTGTCGATCTCGCCCGCAATTTCCGATTCACTACGGATGACGATGCCGGCAACGTCTATGGCGGAGCCACGCTCGAATGGCTTCCGACCGGGCTCTACTCGACCCGCAGCATACCGGTCGTGAAGAGCCGCGAGCCGCTGTGGGACGATCCCAAGCTTGCCGACGATGTGGAGCAGGGGCGCTACTTCCTCCCGAACTCCGCCACCGGGCTGCGCGAGACGATCATAACCAGCCCGCTGCGGGCGGAGCCGCAATACCTCCAGATCATGCCCGGCCCCTCGGTATGGCCGTTCCTCGCGGCGGTGTTCACCGCGGGCTTCTTCCTCCTGCTGACCGTGCAAGCCTATCTTCCCTCGTTGGTGTGCGGCGTGCTGGCGATCCTGGGCGTGCTGCGCTGGCTCTGGGATACTGATCGGCTGGTCAAGGAAGAGGAAGTCGATGTCGGCGCCGGCATCTGCCTGCCCACCTATGTGACGGGGCCTGCCAGCCACGGCTGGTGGGCGATGGTCATCCTGCTTGTCGTGGTCGGCATGATCTTCGTCATGGCCGTCTTCAGCTTCCTCTATCTCTATGGCGTTCAGCCGCGCTTCTGGGTCGCGCCCGCGGGATGGGGCGGATTGATGTTCGTCCTTCCTTCCTATGCACTCGCGGCAGGCCTGGCCTGGCTCTCGCGGCGCATGCTCACCCGCGAGAAGACAGAACTCTGGACACCCGGCGTCCTCTTCCTGTGCGCTGCCTTGGCCCTGGCACTCGGCACCGGGACCGATCTGTGGACCTGGCTGGACTCGGGACTGCGCCCGGACACGAGCGGCCAGGGAGCAACGGTATACGGGCTGCTGTCGCTCGAAAGTATCCTCGGTGCCATCGGACTGCTGATGGCGGCTTATCTTTCGGCGCGGAACAGCCGGGCCATGATCGTGCGTCCGCGCAACAACAGCCTGGACCTGTGCGTATTGTGGGTAATCTATGCCGCCGCACAGGGCGCGCTGACGGCAGTACTGACCCGCGGTTTCGGGGGATAGCAGTGCGCGGCTGGACCTATCTGCTGAGCGGATTGCTCCTTTGGACGTTCCACTTCTTCACGCTGTACGTCGTTGCCAGCGTGTTTCTGACCACGATGCTCGCCCGTATGCTGGCTCTTGTCGTGACGGTGGTTTGCCTTGGGCTGGGGGCAGTATTACTTGCAAAATTTTCGCGCAGTGATGCCGGGAGTCCATCTGACCAGTGGATGCGCGCGGTAGCGCTTGGAGGGCTGGCGATATCTGGTGTTGCCATAGTTTGGCAGGCGCTGCCGGCTATTCTCGCCTGATCATTTCCGATATCAAGTCTCTGATTTCACTTCCAGACGCTTAACCTTCTCGGAAGCTGTCTCTTCTTCTGCCTTCCGTCGACGACCATTGCCCGGCTCGACCGATGTTGGCCGCTCAGCAGTGTCCCATTCGCGCCAAATTCGACCATTCATTCATGCTTCCTGACCCCGTCCCATCGACCACATCTTCGAACCGCCGGTTTACCGCGCTTGATCTACTTTGATCGGCCGATAAGGCCGCTTGCCTTTCCGGCGCGAGATGATCAATGGGTCATTCGTCGATGGATCCTGCCTTCACGAACTGCGACCCTGGAACGAAGGCCGACTGATTGGCGCCAAGCGGGCGCTGAAGCAGCAGCAGGTCTGGGCCATTCGCTTCTGGCTCGACCAGCATAGGCGATTGTGGGACCGAGCACTGTTCGACTTCGCTATCGATAGCAAACTGCGCGGCTGTAATGTGGTCAAAGTACGGATCGGGGATGTCGTGTCGGGCGGGAGCGTCCGTGACCCAGCGATCATCGTTCAATAAAAGACCAAGCGGCCGGTGAAGTTCGAAATGATGGACACGGCTCGCAAGACGATGCGTATATGGTTGGAACGCCGAGGCGGCACCTTGAACGACTTCGTTTTTCCGAGCCGCAACGACTACATGGCCCACATGAGCACGCGCCAGTATGCCCGTCGTGCACGAGTGGGTGGTCGGCATCGGCCTCCCGGCTCAGGAGTACGGGACGCACTCGCTTCGACGCACAAGGGCGTCGATCATCTACAAGGGGACGGGCAACCTTCGCGCCGTTCAGATCCTCCTCGGCCATGCCAAGATCGACAGCACTGTGCGATACTTGGGCGTTGACGTAGAAGATGCTTTGCAGCTTGCCGAGCGCACTGAGGTCTGAGCGGACGCAGTACCGGCCGCTCGCGATGCGAGTGCGTTCCGACAACCGGACAGTTGTTCATCTTGCGGGTGGCGGTCTTCCGTGATGGATACTCGTAAAGGTCGTCACTCGCCATGCATCGCCGGATGAGCGTCAACGCATCTCGCGCGTTGGAGCACGCCGCAAACAGGGAGGTGGAGATGGACCACGACAGGCAACAAGGCCAGCACGCCGGCATGGGTTATGGCAGATTCTTCGCGATGATCGCGACGTCGCCCGTCGCGATGTTCGGCCTCATGTACCTCAACACCTATGCTCTCGACCACGTCGAATACAGCCAGACGCGAACCTGGATGGCGGCGGTGATGGGCGCGACCATGGCCGTCATCATGCTCGGCTTCATGTGGGGCATGTATCCGAACCGTCAGGCGAACCTCGGCATACTCGCCAGCTCAGCCATCATCTTCGCCGGCGCGTTGTGGCTGGTGCGTAGCCAAGAAACGATCAGTGACGTCAGCTACATGAAGGCCATGATTCCCCATCACTCGATTGCGATCGTGACCAGCGAGCGAGCTCACATTCGAGACCCGCGCGTTCGCCTCATCGCTGACCGCATCATCGACGCGCAGATCCGTGAGATCGCCGAGATGAAGCGTGAGATTGCGCGACTGGAGGCACGACCGACGCCGGCGGACGCGCCCGACCTTCCCTCCTATCGGGATCGCGGCGCGCCGCCACCTCCGGGCGAGACCGACGCGGATGTTGGGGTGAACACACGCGCACCGATCCGATGATCCATCGCCGGACCCTCACTCTGCAATCTCAGCGGTCGGAAGTGAAAGCTCGGGCGGAACCAACGTCCACGTCACAGATCGGGCGCGGCAACCTCGTTGGTATGAACGTGGAATTTCGCAAGCACCGTTGGGCCGAACATCGTCGTCAGGGCCACGTCTGTGGCGTCGCGGCCCCGCGCCATGAGGATGCGACCGATGCGGGGGCGGTTGTGGCGGGCATCGAACGTGTACCATCTCCCGCCGAGAAACACGTCGAACCAGGCCGAAAAGTCCATCGGCGCATCCACCGGAGGAACACCGATATCGCCTAGATATCCGGTGCAATAGCGCGCCGGAATGTTCATGCAGCGGCACAGTGCAACGGCGAGATGGGCGAAATCGCGGCAGACGCCGTTCTGCTCCTGATGCGCCTCCCACGCCGTCTTGGTCGATCGTGCATGGTGGTAGCCAAATTCCACGTGATTGTGCGTGTAATCGACGATTGCCTGCACCCGCGCCCAGCCCGGAGGCACATGACCGAACAACGCCCAGGCATGTTCGGACATCCGGTCCGTCTCACAATAGCGGGAGCCGAGAAGGTAGACGAGCACATCCTCCGGCAGCGCCTCGACCGGCCACTGTTCAGCGTCGGGCGCGTGAAGGTCGTGCGTGCCGGGATCCTCGATCACGTAATCGGTTCTGAGCGTCAGTCCGCCCGCCGGAATGGTGAACCGTGTGCAAACGTTTCCGAAGTGATCGACATAGTCGAAGATCGGAATGTCGGGATCGGCGAGGATGCGTTGCGGTGTGCGCAGATCGTGATGTCGCGAGGGATGAACGCTCAATAAAGCCAGGGTCGGCACCGCCCGATCTGTCTCAAACGTGATCTCGTAGCCGGCGCGGATAAACATTCAGGCTCCATGCGCGGCAGGGATCGCCGACTGTTCGGTCGTTGAAGGAGCGCTCCGAGCGGAAGTTGGTTCCGCCTCCAGATCGACTTCTACGGACACCGTCATCCCCGTGAAGCTTTCCGGCAAGCCGCTGTACGTGCCAGAGATCGGCACCGCCTGATACGGATCGCGGGCGATGGCGACGCGAACAAGTCCGCGATTACCGACGATGCCGTTGGTCGGATCGAACTCCACCCAACCTTCGCCCGGCAGGAAGATGCGGACCCAAGCGTGCGTATTGCCGCCGCCGACGTTCCCATCGCCGATCGCCGGGTTGTAGACGTAACCGGAGACGAAGCGCGCGGCGAAGCCTAGCGCGCGCACCGCCTCGATCATCAGTACGGCGAAATCACGGCAGGTGCCCTGACCCAGCCGGAGCGTCTCCAGCGGCGTCTGCGTCCCCTTCTCTTGACGTGGCACATAGGTGAAATCGCGGCAGATCGCAGCGGTGATCGCGGTCAGCATCGCCAGGGTGTCGGTCGGCCCGTCGCGGCGGACGAAGCCGTCCGCCCAATCGTCGATCATTCGCCATGGATCGTGATTGACCCGCTCGATCGACCTTAGCAGATCGGGCATGTCCTCCGACGAATAGGTGAAGGGATAGAGTTTGGCGTAATCCTCGATCTGCACGGCGTGGCTTTCCAGCGGATGGTGCTCCATCCGGATCGTGCTCTCGATGCTGAGCTGGGTGGCAGGGCGGTCGAACCGCGCGATCGTCACCGAGTTGCCGAACACGTCGTGGATCTGGCGGATCGCGGCGGGAGCAGGATCGATGTCCAGCCGCGCCTCGGTCAACCACTGATCATGCCCTTCCCGCGGGCGTACCATGATCCGGTGCTCGCCGAACGACACCGGCTGCGAATAGCTGTAGAGCGTGACATGATGAATGATCAGGTTCGGCATCGGAGACCCGCGTGAGCGCCTTGCTGGGGGCCGGCGATCCGCCGCCCGTGATGATCGAAAACCCCGCAGGCCGGTCGCCGTTCCTGTTCATCGGCGATCATGCCGGAGATAGCATTCCCGCGGCGCTCGGCACGCTTGGCCTTTCGCCTGCCGATCGCGCGCGTCACATCGCGCTGGATATCGGCGTGCGTGAGCTGGGCGGTCTGCTCGCAGCCCGGATGGACGCTGTGTTCATTCGCCAATGCTATTCCCGGCTGGTCATAGACTGCAATCGCAACCCGCTGAGCTCGGAAGCGGTACCGCACGTAAGCGATGGAACACCAATCCCCGGGAACATGGGGGCTCACCGCAAACAGAGATGCGCCGAGATCCACCAACCTTATCAGCAGGCGATCTCGAGCCTGATACAGCAGCGCAGCGACGCGGGACGCGTGACGGTACTCATATCCCTCCATAGCTTCACCCCGCTGATGGATGGGTTTGCCCGACCTTGGCATGTGGGAATTCTCCACCACCAAGGTGATGTCCGGTATGCGCTGGCGCTACTCGCCAGTTTCCGCGACAAGTCTGGTCTAGTCGTCGGAGAGAACGAGCCGTATCGAATGGACGGCACCGATTACACAGTACCGCTTCACGCCTATGCTTCGATGATACCCTATGCAGAAATTGAGATCCGGCAGGATCTGCTGGCTACTTCATTGGGAATAGAGCGCGTTGCAGATTGGTTGCTGCCGGCGCTATCCGACGCGAGACGTCAATAATCCTTTGAATACCGCAGACCTACATTCGACCCGCCAAACGATCCAGCCTGGCTGAGCAGGCTGAGCGCTTTCGACAGCGCGATCTCCAGCTGGGTGGCGGTGAAGCCGCGGGCGTCGGTGATGACCTCCACATAGATGTCGTTGGAGATGTATTGACCAGCGGCAAGCGCGGTACCCCTGCCCGCCGTCTTGTCTGCGCCAAGCACACGCAGGCGGTCGATCCCCGTCGCCGAGCGGAGCTTGCCGAGCGGGTTGAGGCCGCCGCCCGAGCCACGCAGTGAGTTGAGCGCGGCGGCGAGCTGGATCGCCTGCGTCGGCGAGAGCGAGGTGACGCTTTCGCCGAACAGAAGCCGGGAGAGCACCTCGTCCTGCGGCAAGGTCGGCGTCGAGGTGAAGGTGACCTGCGGGTTCTGCGCGCGGCCGCCGATGCTGATCGTGGCGGTGACCCCTTCGACGGTGGTGTCGGCTGAAAGGTTCAGTTCCGGGTTGGTGAGCGGGCCGCCATCGAAACGTATCTCTCCGTCGTCGTCGAGATCAAAGCGGCGACCGGCGAACGAATAGGTGCCGCGCACCACCGAGAGCGTGCCCACTACCCGCGGATCGGTGGCGGTGCCGGAGACGCGCATGTCGGTCGCCCACTCGGCCTCCAGCCCCATTCCGCCGACGAAGATCTGGTTGTCGGCGCGGATGCGGATGTCGAGCTTCCAATTGCTCGGCGCGGGAGCGTTCGCCTTAGCGGCAGGCTTGTCGGTACGGCGGCGCACGCCCGACAGGTCGGCCACCTCGGCAGCCCCTTGGAGCACGACCTGGTATCGCGCCTCGGGGATGCGGAAATCGCCCTTGATCAGCCCGCCGCCCGGCCCGTTGGTAATCGTCATCGTGCCGCTGACGGTCGCGCCCAATGCGTCGCTCTGCGCGAGCTGAGCGCGATCGAGCCGCGCCTGCAGGTTGATCGGGAACCCCGTGGCCGCATCGAGACCGACGGTCCCGGACGCGGAGAGCGAGCCGGTGCCCGCCTTGCCGGTCAGCGAGACGAGCTGGAGTTGCGACTGTGTAAAGCGCCCTTCCAGCGCGATGTTTGAGATGACGGTGCCGAAGGCGGTGTTTTCGTAACGCAGCGTCTTCGCACGGGCGATGCCGTTCACCGTCGGCCGATCGAGCCGCCCGCCGAAATCGGCGGCAACGGCAACGGGCCCGCTGAGATCCTGACCGGAGATGCCGGTCATCGTCCACAGCACGTCGGCAGGGCCGTTATAGCGCACGCCGCCGGAAAGCGGGCTGGCGAACAGCTGTTCGGACAGGCTGGCCCCGGGGCCGAGAGGAGCGAGGCGCGCGATCATTCGGCCGACCAGTCCGCCTCCACGCCGGATCAGCGCGCGCATGTCGCCCCCCGACCGGTCGAGCGTACCGAGGAAGGCGATGTCCACCGGATCCGACACGACGTAGGCGGCGGTGCGGGTGAAATTCTTCACGTCGATGCGGGCGCGCAGGTTCGGGACGTCCGAACCGGCGGCCTGGCTGTAATCGACATTGCCTGTCGCGCGACCGCCAAGGCCGAGGCCGGGCACGAACGCCTGCGCGATGGCGATGTCGAAGTTGTCCATCCGCGCGCGGAAGCGGGTTTCCTGGCCATAGCGGCCGGAGAGCTCGACCGTGCCCTGCGGCACGACGAGCCGGACCGGAGCCAGAACCCAGTCCGCACCAGCCTTGGTGGCGACTGCCGGCTGCGACAGGCGAAAGGCGGTGTTGCCGACGCTGCCCTTGGCATTGGCAACGATACGATCGGGGGCGAGGCGCGCCTGTGCCGCGACGTCGAAAGGCACCCCGCTCCGTCCGTTCGCGGTCAGCGCCACCGTGCCGCGCCCGCGCCGGTAATCGATCCGCCCTTGAGCGCGGCCCACCAGCGTCTCGCCCTGGCGCAGATCGGCAAGTGCGAAGCGGCCGGTGATCGAGGGAGCGGCGGGGTACATCACCGCCCGCGCCTTGATTGTGCCGCGCCCGAGCGTGATCGGCGTCGGGCCGGGGATGCGCGCGGCGTTCGCCGTCACATCGATATCGGCCTGCTGGTTTGCGCCCGCCGCCGAAAGGCGCACACCACCGTTCAACCCCGATCCGGCAAGCGTCAGCCGCCCCGCGAACGGTCCCGCCTTGCTCTGCACGACGCTGCCGACGAAATCGACACCGGCGAACGTCGCGCGCCGGATATCGACGGCGAGAGGGCCCGATCCGCTGCGGATCAGGATGTCGCCGGAAAGCGGGCCATAGTCGGTACTGCCCGTCGCGCGGATCGCATAGCCGCCCGCCACGCCACGCAACTCGGCCGCGAGGCCGGTGAGATTGATGCCGAGCTCCGGCCGCGCGGCGCGAAGTTGTACGAGCGGGCGTTCGAGCGTGCCGCTGGCGGTGACGGTGGCGGGGCCATAGAGCTTCGAGGTGGCACCAGCGCGGAAATCGATGCGTCCGGTTTCGAGATCGTAGCTGCCGCCGCCGCCGGTAATGCGGAAATCGGGAGCGGTCATCGCAAGGCCGGTCAGCCGCGCCACCCGCCCGTCGAAGCCGAAGCGGCCGATCGTCACCGCATTGCCGCCCAGCGTGTTGCGCAGCGTCTCGTTGTCGATCCGCTTGGTCACGACCCGGAACGCGCCGCGTACGCCGAATCCCCCGTTCGCGCCAGGCACGAGCTCGGTATCGGTGGTGAGCGCGACGCGGCCGAGTCCATCGACATGATAGTCGTTCACCCGCCCCTTCAGCGCGCCCGTGTAGGTGCCCGTCGCGAGATCGGCGAGGATGATCGCGGTGGCGTCGATCCTCGCCGATTTGAGGTGGAGATTGTCGGAGAGGAGCTTGCCCTTGGACCAAGCGAGATCGCCGTTGACCGAGAGATCGGTGAGCAAGCCACCTGCCGCCGCATTCAGGCCGGTCACGCGCCGCGCGGTCGCGCTGACCGGTATGGCAATGCGGTCGGCGTCGATCGTCGCGCGTCCCTCGGCCCGCAGCCCCTCGACTCCCATCGAGCCGAAGGCGGCACGCTCGGCGCTGATGCGGTAGGCGACGGCGGGCGTGGCGAACGCCCCGTCCAGAACCGCCGAGGCCTTGATGTCCTTGCCCGAGACATTGGGCGCGATCGCGCCGGCCTTCAGAAGCGCGGCATTGATCTGAAAATTGCCGAAGCGGCTCCTGCCGAGGTGGATCGTGCCGCCCGCATCGACGGCGAGCGCATCGGAGCGGGCGGTGAACTTCACGTCGAAGAGCCGCTCGCCGAGCGTCGCATCCAGATCGACGTCGAGCTTCGGCGCAGTTACGCGTTCCACCGGGCCGGCGAGCACCACGCCCGGCATTGTCGGGCCCTGCACGCGGAAGCGGCCGTCGCGGGCGGCGATTGTCAGGTCCGCCACCGAGGCACCGCCGATCGTGCCGCGCAGACGACCATTCCATGCCTTCCAGTCACCCTTGCCGCCCAGCCGGAAAGCCACCGCCTTGCCGAGCCCGGCATAGCTGTCGATCAACCCGCCGGCTGGCGCGATCACGTCGGCATCGAGGCGCAGACGGTTGGCGTCTGGCACTGCGTCCAGCAGGATCGCAACTTTGTCGCCACCGGCGACGCCCGCCGCACGCAGCGCCGCCGCATCAGCCGTTACCTGAGCGCGGCCATCGGCGATCTCAGCCTTGCCCGCTATGCGGACGATATGGCGCTTGCCGGTGACGGGCGGCTCGACGACGAAGCGGTCGATCGTGAGACGGCCGAGCGACACGTCGATATCGGGGAGGATCGGCGCGTCAGGATCGCTCGGCACCTCCTCGAACACCGGAAGGCGGCGCAGCACGATCTCGGGCGAGAGCAGCCCGCGAATGTTGACCTTGCTTGCGGTAAGGTATTCGAAAGGGCGCCAGTCGAGCGTCAGGTGATCGGCCTGCAGGAACACGCCCTGCGTATCCCTCACTTCCAGCCGGCTGATCCGCATCCGGCCGTAGAGCGAGCCGTTGATGCGCCCAATGCCGATCTTCATTCCCGACGCGGTCTCGTACCCGCTCAGCTGGCTGACGAGAAAGGCGCGGCCCGGTCCGGTGTTTATCGCCAGCACCGCGACGAAGACGATCGCGACCAAGCCGGCGACGCTGATCGCCAGCCATTTCGCAATCCGCTTCCAGCGCGGGCTTCCTGTCGGGGCACCCGAATTTTCGACCCCCTCCATCAGAACGCCTGCCCGATCGAGATGTAGAGCGCGATCTTCGACTCGCCCTCCTGCCGGTTGATCGGCGTGGCGACGTCGATCCGCATCGGACCGAAGTTCGTGTAGTAGCGCGCACCGATGCCAGCGCCGTAGCGCATTCGCGACAGCGACGGAGTCGATCCCTCGCCCACGCGGCCCGCATCGAAGAACGGCACGATCCCGTAATTGCCGAAGCGGTAGCGCGCCTCGATCGCGAATTCGGTAAGGCTGCGGCCGCCGATCGGATCGCCGTTGGCGCCCTTCGGACCAAGCTCCTGAAAGCCGAAGCCGCGCACCGATCCGCCGCCACCGGCATAGTAGCGCCGCGACGGCGCGATGCTGTCGCGGCTCGCCCCAAGAATCGATCCGACCCGCGCACGGCCGGCGATCACCAGCGCGTCCGACACCGGATAATAGACGCTGCCTTCGACAAGGACGCGGGCATAGCCGTTATAACCGCCTCCGCCGCTGCGCTTCTGCGCCTCGGGGCTCAGTCGGCCGGTGACGCGGAAGCCGCTTGTGGGATCGAGCAGGCTGTTCGAGCCATCGTAGCCGAGCTGCCCCGGGAGCGCGATGATGAAGTAGGTGCTGCGCGGCCGCTCGCCATCGGCGGGGCGGAAGCGGGTTTCGCGCGATGCGGTGACCTCGCCGCCGATGCTCCACACCCATTTCTTCTGAAAGATCGGGGTGGAGGCGCGCGAGAGGCTGCCGGTGAGGCTCACCGTCTGCGCACCGTACGCCTCGAAATCCTGCCGGGCGATGCTGGTGCCCAGCGCGAAGACGCGATCACGCTGACCGGCGTTCGAGCGGCGGAAGTTGGCGGCAAGGCTCTGCTGCTGGGTACCCGCCACCGCATCGAAGGAGAGCGCGCCTTCCGGCGGGAACATGTTGCGATGGGTCCACGATCCCGTGAGCTTGATCCCCTCTCCCGTACCGTAGCCCGCCGTACCCGACAGCGTGCGCGGAGGCCCCTCGGTCTGGCGAACGAGCAGATCGACGGTCTCGGTGCCGTCCGCGTTCACCCGGCCGGTGCGCACCGGCTCGATCGCAACGGTCGAGAGCAGGCTGGTGGCAATCAGCGCCTGGCGAAGATCATCGACCTGTCGGCTGTCGTAGACTTCGCCGGCGTCGAAGCGCTGGATCACGCCGATATGACCGGCATCGAACACTGGGTCACCCGCCGTGCGGATGCCGCCGAACCGCGCCTTCGGCCCCGCCGCCACCGGCAGCGTATAGTCGCCGGTATGGTCGCGCTCATCGAGCAGGATGTCCCGCTCTCCGACATCGACGAAGGGATACCCCTGCTCGGGCAGGCGCAGCGCAACGTTCGCCTCGGCCGTCTCGACCTCGGCGGCGATGATCGGCTTGCCGGCTGTGAGACCGAGCGCCTCCAGAGCAAGACGGCGGGCCTCATCGGGCGCTTGGGTCACGACAACATCGCCAAACGCGTAGCGTGGGCCGGGTGTGGCGGTTAGTGAGACGGTGAGGCGGTTGCGGGCGTTCGGCAGCGTGTCGATCGCGACTGTCGCGAGGCCATCGTAATAGCCCTGCGAGCGCAGCAGCCGCTCCGCGAGCTTTACGTCCTCTTCCGCCCGCGCGCCGATCTGGCTGGCGTTGGCCGCCTCGCGCCCTTTGCTGAGCAGCGCCGAGAGGCCCCTGAACTCGTCTTCGAGTCCGACCTCTTTCAGCCCGTCCAGCCTGACATCGTAGGGCACCTCCTTCGCCTTCTCGTCGGTAGCGACGATGTCAGCGGGAGGGGTGGTGTCGAATGTGGCGATCGGCGGAAGCAGCTCGTTGAGAACCGGATCGGCAGGTGGCGGCGCGATCGGCTCGTCTTCCCCTGGCGATCGCGTCGCCTCTAAAGATGGCAGAGATGCATCAAACTCCCCGCTTTGAAGAAGGTCGCCGTCGCTCTGCTGGGCACTAGCGGCAGGCGCCGCAAGCACCCACGTGCTCAGCAGCGCAAAGGAAACGAACTTGAACACAATCCCCGATCTCTAAAGAGCGTCACCACCGGCCGAGAGTCATTGAACATGCATCTGCAAGGTTGGTTGCAGCTCTTTCCATGCGAAGCGGCATGTGTGGCCAGACGCGCATGTAGATCCTCCTGTGGGATCAGTCGCCAAATGCGTGCTTATCAGTCTTCGCGGAGGCGGCGATTGGCGCCGTTCCGAAGGCTGCCCTCGCACCGGGGCGATCACGCTCCCGCCCAGCAGTCGCCGGTGGGAGACTAGCTCGTTTCATCCACCGACCATCTCATGTCCGCCATCCGATAGTCTGACGCTACCGTCGCGCGCGGGCCCAGGGGCCGGAGCAAGACGCGTACCCCCGATCGCCAGGGACCTCTCCAGTAACGGCCAGACTTCACCAAATACCTTGTCGCGCGCGATGTAGCTGGGCTTGTCAGGACGGCGCTATCAGCAGCGGATGCGGGGTGGCGCGGCGGCCGGGCCTGTTCGGCGTTCCAGAGCTGTTCGCCCGCGCAGGTAGCGGCGCAGCAGCAGCCGAGCGGGGCGGGTTTGTAAGGCTGCCGGCACTACGACCCACACTCGAACAATCGGGCTAGCCTCTGACCATCTCGGAAGCGGTCGCTTGTTAAGGATTATCACCTTTGAAGTTAGCTCGTGCCGCCAATCCACCCTACATGTGCTGCCTTTCGATACGGGCGGCGGATACAATGGAGCGGCGACCGCAAGGGCTCGGTGCGATCTGCGCCGCGGACTCGCCAGAACAACTGCATCAGTTATGCAGCCGATGCGCTGGCGATCTGTTCTGCATCGATGCCGCCGATCGCACCTGAACCCTACATCCTTGTCCTGACCGGGTTTGGTCTCCTGATCGCGCTGGTGGCGTGGCTGCCGCTGGCGCTGAAGAAGATGCCGCTCTCGCTTCCGATCGTCTGCATCGCGATCGGTGCTGCGCTATTCTCATCGCCCCTCGTGACGCTGCGGCCCCTGCCGCTCGACTTCCCCGACATCGCCGAGCGGTTCACCGAGTTCGTGGTCATCATCGCGCTCATGGGTGCCGGACTGAAGCTCGACCGGCATTTCAGCTGGCGCAAGTGGCGGGTCACCTGGCGGCTGCTGGCGATCACCATGCCGCTCAGCATCGCGGCGATCACGGCTATCGGTGGCGTCTGGCTTGGCCTGCCCTGGACGGTGGCGCTGCTCCTGGGCGCCAGTCTGGCGCCCACCGACCCGGTACTGGCGGCCGACGTCCAGGTCGGCCCACCCAAGTCCGGCGACGAGGACGAGGTGCGGTTCGGCCTCACCTCGGAGGCGGGCTGAACGACGGCCTCGCCTTTCCATTCGTCCATCTCGCCATCGTGCTGACCCTGTCCGCCGCCACCGGCGAGCCCTGGCTGGCGAAGTGGGTCGGCTACAATGTGCTGTGGGAGATCGGCGCCGGAGTGGCGGGCGGTTGGCTGATCGGCAAGGCGTTCGGCTGGCTGACCTTCCACGTCCCCGCGGAGACGAAGCTGGCCGCGACCGGAGACGGCCTGATCGCCATTGCCGCCGCCTTCGTGTCTTACGGGGTCACGGAAATCATCCACTGCTACGGCTTCCTCGCCGTCTTCGTCACCGCGCTGACGCTCAGGCGCTCGCACCGCGACCATGATTTCAACCACCAGATGCACAGCATCACCGAGCAGGTCGAACGCATTGCGATGATGGTCATGCTGCTCCTGTTCGGCGGCGCCCTGGTCAGCGGCCTTCTCCGTCCGCTCGGCTGGGCGGATGTTGTCGCGGCGGCGGCGATCATCCTTGTCGTCCGGCCGCTCGCCGGGCTGGTTGGCCTCACGAGGCTCAAGGCAGACGGGGGAGAAGCTCACCCTTGCCTTCTTTGGCATCCGGGGCGTGGGATCGTTCTACTATCTCGCCTATGCGTTCAACCACGCTGAGTTTCCGGCAGCCGATCGGGTGTGGGGGCTGGTCGGGCTCGTCGCCCTGCTTTCGATCCTGCTGCACGGGCTGACAGTAACGCCCGTCATGCGGCAGTTGGACCTCAGCCAGGGTCGCGATCCCGATGCCGATACGCCTCCGCCCGGCCTTCAGGGACCGGCAGGCGACACCTGACACGATGCAAATGGCCCGGCGCTCTGATCCCGCCATGCAGACGATAGTAAGGGTCGTGACCGAAGCTGCGGCTCACTTCGGTCGAGGATCGTCCAACGTCTGGCCCGATTGGTGCAGCCGACCCGCTCGTTGCGCCCGAAGCGCTTCACCAAGGGTACGCGCGGCGTTCCGTACCTCTTCCTGGATGTCCCGATCTCGGTCCAGCTCGTCATGGCTTGTCGCATAGGGCTTCCAGTAGCCGATGTAGCGGTCGAGCTCGGCCGCAGGGCCCGCACTTTCCATGTGCATGAAGCGCATCCAGTCCGCGAGGCCGCGTCGGACGTTCTCCGCACCTTCGACATCGCCGTGGACGATGACGGAGAACAGTCGTCCCTTGAGGTGGCGCGGATAGCTCCAGCCCTTCAGTTCCTCCCGCTTGGCCTGCTCGGCTTCCTTGCCATGCGTAAGGGAGGGATCGGGATTGCCCCCGTCCGCGCAGACCAGCCGGTCCATCATCAGCTTAATCGGCGAGGAGGGGCTGTACCAGTTGACCGGCGTCACGATCATCACGCCATGCGCCTCCACCCATTTCGGGTAGATGTCGTTCATCATGTCTTGGGTCTGGCCCAGCGAGTAGTTCGGGTAACACGAGCAGGGCCAGTGGCACAGCGCCGCAGCGGTCGAGAAGCAAGCCTTGCACGGGTGGATGTGCCGCCCGTATTCGGAGGCAAGGTGCGAGAGATCGAGGAACTCGACGCGAAAGCCATCCTGCTCCAGCGTTTCCCGCGCCATCTGGCAGAGTCGCCAGGACTTCGACAGCTCGCTCGGGCAGGTATGTTCCGACCTTGACGATCCGTTGATGAGGAGGACCCGAAGCGGTCCGCCGGGATCCTCATGGTGAGCCTGCGCCGCTTCGATCGCCTCCTTCGCCGCAATCCAGTCAACCGCAAGTTCGTAGTCGGGGTCAGCGTAACCCGGCCCTGCCTTTCGCGTCTCGGGGCTTTTGCGCTCGTGTAGGTATGCGTCCCATGCGGCATCGGCGATGCGGTCCAGCTCCGTCTTCAATGGCTGGAAGGCGCCATCCTTGAACTGGCTAAGAAAACGTCGCTTAAACTCATGCTCGTCGAGCCGCGGGCTGGCCGATCCTTTCCGCGGTGCCGGTGCCGAGACCGTCCCAAGCAGCGCCTCGCCGATAGATTTGATGCGCATGGTCTCTCCGGCCGCAGTTCGATTGTCGATGGAAGAACACATGTCCGGTCTGTCGGGTCCGTTCACACCCGCACGGAGTAGGCACCTGCATTTCAGTCGGAAGCATTTCCGCTGCCTGGCGTTCGGCAGCCGGCGTCCACGAGGCTGATCGAGCGAGAACTGTGCATGCGTTTTCTGGTTGTGGAGAGTGAGACCAAGGAGGATCGTCAGGCCAGACGAGCGAGCGTCGGCGCAAGTGCGGGCGAAAGCTTCGCGGCAACGCTGCGCGAGCTGGTTCCCGGCTGCGACACCCAACTGACCGAACCAGCCGACGAGCAGAAGCAGCTCATGTCGGCGGAAGCGATCGGTCGCTTCGACGCCGTCTTCCTGGGGGGATCACCGCTGCACGTTTATGAGGAGGCGCCGGAGGTTCGCCGACAGCTGGCCTTCATGCGCGGGGTGTTCGCGTCCGGTACGCCAAGCTTCGGATCATGTGCGGGACTGCAGATAGCGGCGGCCGCTGCCGGGGGGAAGGTTCGCCGCATTGCGGGGCAGCGCGAAGCCGGCATCGCCCGCCGCATCATACGCGCGGCGTTGGGTGAGCGCCATCCGCTGCTGGAGGGCCGGCCGCCGGTATGGGACGCTGCGACGATCCACGGGGACGAAGTGTCCGAGCTGCCACCTGAAGGGCGAGTGCTTGCGACCAACGCCGCCGGGCAGATCAATGCTGCCGAGATCCGGTTCGATCGCGGGATCTTCTGGGGTGTGCAGTACCACCCCGAGTTGTCGCCGGGGGAGATCGGCGCAGCCCTGCGGCGGAGCGCTGAAACGCTCATCGAAGAGGGCCTCGCCCGGGATCAGGCGGATGTAGACGCTCATGCCGCCCTGTTTGCCCGTCTCGAAGAGAGCCCTTCAGACGCCGGGGCGAGGTGGCGTCTGGGCGTGAACGACGACTACGCCGATGAAGGTCGGCGTCGGCTGGAACTGCGAAATTTCTTGGGCCGCATCCGCCAGCTTAGCCCGAACTCATGAAGGCTGTAGGTTGTGCGTCCCGGCGCAATCGGGATGCTTGGCCGCGACTTGAACCTTGGCAGTTCACCTGATCAGGGGATGGAGACAAGCGTCCAGATCGCGACGCAAAGCATGGATGTCGCCGTGACAAGCGCGGTGGTGAGCAGGCGTATCCTGATCGGGCGAATGATCGTCACCTTATGTGCATCCAGCCTCGAAAGGCTGCGGCAGGCACGCTGCTGGGCAGAGATGAAGATGAACGCCGCGATCAGCAGGAAGACGGTCGCAATCGCCTTCGGCACCCAGGCGGGATGTAGCGCTTCGAACAGTGCGTTGAATCCAAGACCGATGCCGACTGCCGCCATGCCGGTGCGGAGCCAGCCTGCGTAGCTGCGCTCGTGCGCCAGGACCGTGCGATCCTCCGCCAGTTCGGTACGACTCTGCGCGAGGTTCACGCGATCCGACGCGCCACTCACTTTGGGGTTCCGCACTGCGGGAGAGCCGAGCGTGATCCCGATCTCGACTGTGCGATCACGCTGAACGATCCATCTGTCTCCAGCACAACCGCCGCGATGGCCGCCAGATCGCCGGCGCCGCTGCCACGGACGGCGGCGAATACCTCCTGGCGTGTCACCCGCTCCCGCCGGAGCGCCTGATCGTCGAACACGCCGTCTTCAAGCAACATGGCCGGTTCCGCCTTAGCCAGACGCCTGACCAGCCGCGAGCGCACCGAAAGGGCAGCGATCACATATTGGAGCAGCACGAGGACAAGAAAGGCGAGCACCCCTTCCGCAAGGGCGACGTCCTTGGTCAGGAGGATCGTTGCTAGGGTTGAGCCAAGCGCCACCGTCACCACGAGGTCGAACGCGCTCATCTTCGCCAGCGTGCGCTTGCCGCTGATCCGCAGGATCAGCACCAGTGCGAGATAGGCTGACGTGCCAAGGATGAGGACGCGCAGCAGTCCGCTCCAGCTGTCGAAGAACATGTTGGTCCTCAGGATTGGCCCGCCCATGGCAAGCATCGCTGATGGGGAAAGCGCCGGGCCTTGCAGGGTTCCGGCGAAGGCGCGATGCCAGGCGTCCTCAAAGCACCTTCGCCGCGAACCGTGACGCACGACCGCTGGTCTTGGCCCGGCATCTGCTGCATGGCATCGGCCGAGACAACGGGTTGGATGTTGTGAACGAAGGTGCCGGGATCATCGGCATATCCCGCTCCTTACATCGGCATGGTGTCGCGCAGTTCGGATCTGTCCGGACGCGGATGGGTTGATGGACGGGTGGCGAGCATAGGAAAACGACGGCGATGAACCTCTTCGATCCGCCGAACGTGGACGCCGCGACCGACGTTGGTGCCTCCGGCGGGCCGGCGTGGCGACGCGCGTTCTCGCACGGCATCGATCACGAGAGGGTGCTGGCGCGGATCGTGGAGGAGAGCGGCTGGTCCGCGCGGTTCATCTTCATGATTATGATGTCGGCGGGCATCGCTGTGCTCGGACTGCTGCTCTCGTCGCCCGCGGTCGTGATTGGCGCGATGCTCATCTCGCCGCTGATGAACCCGATCCTGGGGCTTGGCTTCGGCCTTGCGACCTTCGACTTCGCGGAGATGCGCCGGTCGCTTGCCGCGCTCGCGTCGGGCACGCTGATCGCTGTGGCATTCACCGCCCTGATTGTTCTGGCATCACCGCTCAAAGCGCCGACGGCCGAAATCCTCGCGCGCACCCGCCCGAACCTGTTTGACTTGCTCGTGGCTCTGTTCGCGGCACTGGCGGGGACCTTCGCGATAATTCGGGGCCGCGGCGAGACGATCACCGGCGTGGCGATCGCGACCGCGCTGATGCCGCCGCTTGCCGTTGTCGGCTACGGTATCGCGACCTGGAACCTGCCGGTCTTCGGAGGGGCGCTGGCCCTTTTCGTCACCAACTTCGTGACGATCGCGCTTTCCGCCACGGTGATGGCGCGTCTCTACGGCTTCGGTCACCAGCTCTCCCACCGGCAGAGCTGGCTTCAGACTTCGCTGCTGATCCTGGTTTTCGTCGCGATGGGAGTGCCTCTCGCGCTCTCCTTGTCACGGATCGCGCGCGAGGCGCTGATCGTGTCTCAGGTGCGCTCAATGCTGAGCGAACAATTCGGTGCGCAGTCGCGGGTCACCCAACTCGACATCGACTTCGACGCCGAACCCGCAGCCATTCGGACTGTCGTGATCGCGCCGCAGGCTGCGCGCGCCGACGTGGCGGGGCTGGACAAGCGCATGGAGGAACGGCTCGGAAGAGCGGTCGACCTTCAGCTCGATCAGGTCCTGCTCGCCCCCGGGGCGACGGCCTTGGACGCGCAACGCACCGAACTCCAGCAAGCCAAGGAAAGCGCCGCGGTCGCCGAGCGCGAGAGCGATGCCCTCGCGCGCTTAGTGGCGCTGGCCGCCGGAGTTTCGGCCGAAGCGGTTACGCTCGATCGCGATCATCGCCGAGTCGAAGCATCCGCGGCGGCACTCCCGGATGCGGGGCTTGCCGCCTATTGGGTTCTTGAACAGCGGATCAGGCAGGCGGTCACCGGCTGGAGCGTCGCGATCCGCCCGCCCCTCAAAGAGCTTCCGCCAATTTCCTTCGCGGACGGCAACGACCAGCTCGATCCGACGGCACGGCGCGCCGTCCTGCTCTCCGCCTGGGCCGCCAAGAGGTGGAACGTTCCCGCGCTCACGGTGCCGGGATTTCGTGGTGGCGAGCCGGCGGAGAGGCTCACGCTGGCGCAGAGGCGGGGGGCGGCGGTGGCGGATCAGCTTCGGCGGGCCGGGGTCGCTCCGGTCGCCGCTCCTGCCGAGGGCCAGAGCTTCAGGCTGACGCCGTCCACGCCGGCAACCGAGCCGCTATGAGTCCTGCGGCGCTAAGCGCCGTCATTCTCGCCATCGCGCTCCTACTGTTTGTTTCGGAGCGCGTAAGGCACGATCTCGTTGCGCTCCTGGCGTTGTTCGCCTCCCTGGTGCTCGGGCTGGTCTCGCCAGACGACGCGCTCGCGGGCTTCGCCGACCCGGCGGTGATTGCGGTAGCCGCCATCCTCGTGGTCGGCCGCGCGGTGGAGCTGTCGGGCGTCGCGTCGGCGCTCGCCAGGACACTGATGCCGCAGCGAGCTCCGTTTCCGCTGCGGCTGACGATGCTTCTTGTCGTCGCGGCCTTACTCTCGGCCTTCATGAACAACATCGCGGCACTAGTCATCACCATGCCGATCGCGGCCGAGGTCGCCCGCGATGCCCGACAGCCGCCGACGGCCACGCTCATGCCGCTCGCGTTCGCGACCATCCTCGGCGGTATGACCACGCTGATCGGAACGCCCGCCAATCTGATCCTCTCCTCGGTCCGCGAACGCGAGCTTGGCGCGCCGTTCGGCTTCTTCACGATGACGCCGGTCGGTACTGCGGTGACGATCGCAGGCCTGGTCTACCTCTCGATCGCTGGGTGGCGCCTCTTGCCCATCCGCGCAGCAGAGGAGCGGGCGAGACAGCGGCCCTGGCGGGTGTTCGAGCTGCTCGCCCCTTCCGATCAGCCGGTCGGGCCGCTTCTGCCGCGTCTGAGGGAGGCCAGCGCACGCCTGCTGGCGGTATACCGCGATGGCGGGCTCCTCGTCGCGAGGGAGGACCTTCGCGAGGGTGACCGGCTGCTCGTGCTCGCGCGGGAGAACCAATGGGATGTGGCAAAGCAGCTTCAGCTCGATCCGACCGTTCCCATGGAACAGAGCACGGATGCCGTCACGACCCGCGTGGTCGTGGGCCATGGCTCGCCGCTGATCGGCCTTGCTCATGATGCGATCCGCATCCGAAGCGATGAGGCGCTGACGGTGGTCGCTGTCGGCCCGCGTGCCGCGCGGGAGCGAGCCATGCTTCCGCGGATGCGCATTCAGGCTGGCGACCAGCTTCATCCGCGGCTCGGCGGACGCAATCGCGCGCTTCGCGCCAGCCGCGCGCCTGCTGGAGATCGATCGGTTCGATCCGCAGCCCATTGCCTCCGCTCGCGCCATAGCCACGGTGCTGCTGTTCCTGGCATCGATCGCGGCCATCGTCCTCGGCGGTGTCTCGCCCGCGCTGAGCTTCCTCGGGGCGGCGGTGCTCTTGGCCGCTCTGCGCCTGCTGCCGCCCAAGGAAGTCTACCGTTCGATCGATTGGACCGTGATCGTTCTGCTGGCGGCGATGATCCCGGTCGGGCGCAGCTTCGAAACGAGCGGAGCGGCGGAGATCGCGGCCGCGTGGCTGGGCCAGGCGCTTGCCGGCCTGCCACTGGTGGCCGTCGTCGCTGCGCTGTGCGCGACGACGCTGCTGCTTTCGATCTTCCTCAACAATGTCGCGACTGCGATCATCATGGGGCCTCTCGCAATCGACGCCGCCAAACTTCTGGGCGTCTCCCCCGATGCGGCCCTGCTCGCCGTGCTGATCGGAGCCTCGGCGGATTTTCTCACCCCGATTGGACACCAGAACAACCTGCTGGTGATGGGACCGGGCGGCTACCGCTTTGGCGATTATGCCCGCATGGGTGCGCCGCTGGTGGTGATTGTCGTCGGCGTTGCAGCCGTCGTCCTGTCCGGCGGCTGACCCGGCCAAGCCACGCGCGGTCGCCTGATCGGTGCTGTCTTAGCTCAGGCCAGCCCGTCGCGCGCGGTTTGAGGAACGATCTCGACGACGAGGTCGCCTGCTTGCAGCACGGCATCGTCTTCCCAGAAGCCGAGGATCCGCTCGCCGCGATACAGCCGAAGCCCCTGTCCGGGCCTGATGTCCCGCAGGTGTAGTCCTATCTCCCCCCCAGCGACCGGCCGCTCCTTCAGCGCGACCCGACCGTGAGAGGTGACAAGGTCGGAGACATAGTCGGAAATATGGGCGCCCATGCTGGAGCCGGCCAGCAGCTGCCCCCCGAAGCTTACCGGATTGACGATGATCCTCGCCCCGGCATCGCGGGCGAGATCCTCGTTTTCCGCAGCGCGGACCAGCACGGCCACGGGCACAGCCGGCGCCAGGCGGCGTGCCGTGAGCGCGATGAGAACGGCGGTATCGTCACGGTTGGGCGCGATGATCAGGGCGCGCGCGCGCTTGATCCCCGCGGCCTCGAGCACAGCATTGTGGGTTCCGTCGCCGTGTACGGTGGCGAGCCCCAGCTCCAGTGCCGCCTCCAACGGCTCCTCCGCCTCGTCCACGACGACGATCTCGGCGGGAGGGCAGCCGCGCCTTACCAGCTCCGCCGCAGCCTCCGCTCCCGTCGCGCCGAAGCCGCAGACGATTGTATGATTGTTCAAGCGCCGTTGTGCCGCCGCCATGCGCCATCGCTCCCAAGTGTTGCGCAGCACGAACGTGTAGGCCGTGCCGAGAAAGATCAGCCACACGAATATGCGGACCGGGGTCACCACGAAGGTGTCGAACATACGCGCGCGATCGGTGACCGGCACGATGTCGCCATAGCCGACGGTGGTGACCGTGATCATCGTGAAATAGATCACGTCGCGGAAGGATACATGCCCGTCGACATTGTCGCGCAGCCCGCCCCGGTCGAGCCAGTGACCCGCCAGTGCGATCCCGACGAGCAGCAGCGCCGCGCCGATGCGGATCGCCAGAGCCGCGGGCGCGCGCAGGCGGCTTCGCCGGAAAAAGCGTGGTGCCGAGCGGACCGTCGCAGGGCGCGGGTTCAGCATTCGCGCCGTGCCCATCTCAGCACTGCGTAGCCGACGAGCGCCGAAGCCACCGAGCCGACCAGCACGCCGATCTTGACCGCATCGTCGAGCGGAGGCCCCTCGCCAAACGCGAGACCTCCGATGAACAGGCTCATCGTGAAGCCGATACCGCAGAGCACAGCCATTCCGTAGAGCTGGGCCCAGCTGGCATGCGCAGGCTTGTCGACGATGTTCGCGCGGATCAACGCCCAGCACAGCCCGAACACGCCGAGCTGCTTGCCGGCGAATAGGCCAGCAGCGATGGCGAGGGGCACCGGCGCGAGCATCGCCGCCACATCCAACCCGCGAACGTCGACGCCCGCATTTGCAACGGCGAAGATCGGCAGCACTGCATAGGCGATCCACGGGTGCAGCGCATGTTCCAGCCGGTGGAGAGGGGAACCCGTATCCTCGGGGCGCGCGGGCGTGCAGGTAATCGGCACCGTCAGGGCCACCGCCACGCCCGCCAGGGTGGCATGCACGCCCGACAGGAGGACACCATACCACACCCCAAGACCAATCAGCAGGTAGGGCCAGATCGCCCGCACGCCCGCCCGGTTGAGACCAACGAGCACCACCAAGCCGAGTGCGGCGGCGAACAGCGGCATCGGGGATAGATCGCTCGTATAGAAGAGTGCGATGACGATGATCGCGCCAAGATCGTCGATGACCGCGATCGCCGTCAGCAGCACCTTGAGGGATACCGGCACACGCGACCCGATCAGCGCGAGCACACCAAGCCCGAACGCTATGTCCGTTGCCGTGGGCACCGCCCAACCCCGCATTGCGACCGGATCAGCCCGGTTCACCGCGATATAGATGATGGCGGGGACTGCCATCCCCGCAACAGCTGCGGCAAGAGGCAAGGTCCGCCGCGACCAGGTCGAGAGTTGCCCGTCCAGCAGTTCGCGTTTGAGCTCAAGCCCCACAAGAAGGAAGAACAGCGCCATCAACCCGTCGTTGATCCAGTGCAGCGCGGACAGCCCGGCAAGCTCCACATGCAACAGGCCGAAATAGGTCTCACTCAGACCAGAGTTCGCGATGACAAGCGCGACCATGGCAGCGGCAACGAGCACGATTCCGCCCGCCGCCTCTCCTGTCAGTATCGCCCGGAGTGCGGATTGAGGCTTGGCTTGATTGGGCGAGGTCATGGTGGGCCTTTAGCGAAGCGATGCGTCTTCGTCGCCCATCCGTTCAGACGCTCGTGAGGGAAACGGCGAAGGGCTCCAGATTTTTGTCGCAGGCGTGCGGAGCGATGGGCCGACGCCGTGCATTATCGAATGACCGATCGGGGAGTGCCTCATGAAGATCTCGCTGCTTGCTGCCGCCCTTCTGTCTGCTTCGCCCGCTCTGGCGCAGAGCAGCTCTGAGGACAGCGACAAGCGGCCGGTCGAAGCGCATTTCTTCGAGCTGACCCCCGTAAAGCCCGACGCGGAATTCGCGCAGCGGCTCAGGCTTCCGAAGGGATACCGCGCCGCCGTGTGGGCCAGCGGGCTCGGCAATACGCGCATGATCGCAGTGGCGCCTGACGGGTCGGTTTACGTCAGCCGGCGTTCCGAAGGGGACATCATCCGGCTGGCGGACACCGATCATGACGGTCGCGCTGACGGACCGCCGAGCGTGATCGTGAACCGGCCCGGACTGCACGGCCTGGCCATCCACGATGGTCGCCTCTACTTCATGACGGCGCGCGAGGTCTTCCGCGCTCCGCTCCGCCCGGATGGCGGGATCGGCGTAGTCGAGACTCTGATCGATGACTTGCCCGACGCCGGCCAGCACCTGAACCGGACGCTCGCGGTCGGGCCTGACAAGATGCTCTACATCAGCTCCGGATCGACCTGTAATGCCTGCGACGAATCCAGTCAGGAGAACGCCACCATCCTGCGCGCGAGCCTGGACGGGAAAAAGCGTCAGGTCTGGGCATCGGGCTTGCGCAACACGATCGGTTTCGGCTGGCATCCGCTTACCGGCGAGCTTTGGGGTTGGGACCAGGGCATCGACTGGCTGGGCAACGACATGCAGCGCGAGGAGATCAATCTGATCGAACAGGGCCGCCGCTACGGCTGGCCCTATGTCTTCGAGAACGGCAAGCTCAATCCGCAGGACGAACCGCCCGGCGGCATCACTGGTGCGCAATGGGCGGCCGCTTCCACCAATCCGGTGCTGATGCATGTCGCCCACTCCGCGGGCATGCAATGGGCGTTTCATCCCGGCGGCGGGTTCGGCCCCGATGTGGCGGGCGACGCCTTTGTCGCGCTGCGTGGCAGCTGGAACCGCAAGCCAGCCTCCGGCTATGAACTCGCGCGCGTCCGCTTCGACGCGGCTGGACAGCCGACGCGCGTCGAAAGCTTCGTCAGCGGCTTCATGGGATCAGACGGAGCGAGCCATTATGGCCGCCCATCCGGTGTCACGATCATGCGCGATGGATCGATCCTGCTGTCGGACGATGCCATTGGCATCCTCTATCGCATCAGCTACGACGGAGCGACCGGCGAGGCCAAGGCGCTGGCGCCCCCAAGCGGTCCGATGCTGCGGCAGGCGGCGCGCGGCGCGAACGTGCCGCTCGCGCTGAAGCGGCCGGAAGCACGGGCACGCGATCGCGCGCCGATGCGCGTCACCGCGCCGGCCTTCGCCGCGCAGACGGCAATTCCGCGCGAGCATAGCGAGTACGGCCTCGGCATTTCGCCCGCCCTGAGCTGGACAGCCGTCTCAGGTGCCGCGACCTACGCGATCATCATGGAGGATCCCGACGCAGCCGATCCGAAGCCCGTGGTTCACTGGGTTGCCTGGAATATACCGGGAAGCGTCACGAGCCTGCCGGCCGGCTTGCAGGAGCGCGATCGGCTGAGCGGTGAACCGCTGGAGAGCATGATGCAGGGCGCTACGAGCCGGGGAACGGTCGGCTGGTACGGCCCGCGCCCGCCGAAGGGCGATGGCCCACACCGCTACCACTTTCAGCTGCTCGCCCTCGATCGCCCGCTCGATCTGCCGCTCGGCACGACCCGTGATCAGCTGCTCGCTGCTATGGTCGGTCACGTGCTCGCAAGCGGCGAACTGCTCGGGCTCTATACAGAAAAGACGCCCTGATCTCAAACCTGACGCACTGCATCCGCCCCGAGCGTCTGATCGACTTTCGATCCAAGGTGGCTGTCAGATCATGGCGTGGCTAACACGGCCGCGCCCCGTGCCAAAAGTGGCTCATCTTTTAGCGGAATGGATTTCGACAGGATCGAGGAGACCTGCCGGCATTCCCCAGGACGTGTGCGCGTGAGTTTCGGCTGGGACCTCAACTCTACAAATGATTGTGGGGCTGCGATCCCGCAGGTGACCGCGCGCCACGCCTTGGAAGTTTGGCCAAGCCGCCTCGGCGAAAACTTTCAGTATTCTATTCTTCCCGACATCTGGAAGAGCCGAGGCCTCCTTGGCCCTCTGATAACCCGAGACCTAGATCTAGCTGACAGCGGAGAGCTATTTCTGACGAGCGGTCACTTTTAAGAGGTGTGGCGGTCTAGGTGGCCCCAATCACGTGCTCGTCAGGACGGATTAACGAACGACAGCAACTCACTACTCAGCTCCCGAAGCGGCCATTCCGCTTTCCACCATCAGTGACTTTTGCCTTGGGACTGCGGGAGGCAGCTGGGGAGGGGCGCATAGCTCGCCTGGCCTTGGCGTCGAGCCGCAGGCTTGACGCCAAGGCAGGATCGGCAAAATACCCGCGCATGATCGCCTCTGAGCTGAAAGACCTGATCATCCGTAAGCTTGCGAAGGAGAACGGCGGCGGCCTAGCACGATGGCGCCAGATACTGGGCGAGCTGAAAGTTTACCCGCGTTCCACCCATGCTCACTGCAACTGGGATGTGCGACCAAGTGGCGCGCAATGCGATGTCGTGATTGCCGAGCGCGCGATCGATGCCGTCAGGGTGTCGCACCCGTTCGTCGGCTGACCGCCGCCGCCGGACATCTTCGCTGATCGGGTCAGTCCTGCTCGCCGGTGAGTACCCGGGGTGCGCGAAAGATGGCGTCGCCAATGCTCGTCGGCTTCTTGCGGCTGTCCTTCAGTGCACTTGGTGCAATGGGCGTCACCAGATGGCTAATGTTCTTGAGGGTGTCCGAATAGCCGTGGACTTCGCCTGCAAGCAGAGCGAAGCCAAGGACGTGAGTCGCGCCCCGCATGAACGGGCGCTGCCCCGATCGACGCTGGTCGACGGGGCTTCGGCTGATGGGAGCGGCACCGTGCCGCTCCGATCAGCGGAGACGACCATGACCAACGCGACCAACACCCAGCCCAAGCGCCGAGCCAAGAAGGCCGAGGCTCAGCCGGCACCGCCGCCACCCAGGACAAAGTCCGAGCTGGTGCTCCAGCTGCTCGGGCGGGGCGAGGGTGCCACGCTTGCGGAACTCGCCGGTGCCACCGGCTGGCTGCCCCACACGACGCGGGCTGCGCTTACGGGACTTCGCAAGAAGGGCAACGCTATCCTGAAGGACAAGCGGGGCGAGGAGACCTGCTACTTCGTCAAGGCAGCCTGACATGGCGAAGCTCGAGCGGCAGATCGAAGCGCTGGCGACATCGTCGCCAGCGCGGCTGCGCGATCACTGGCAGGACCTTTACGGATCGGCGGCACCCAAGCTGTCGCCTGATCTGCTTCGGATGGGCATCGCCTACAGGATGCAGGAGCAGCGCTATGGCGGCCTGTCCGCCGCTGTGCTGCGGCGGATCACTTCTCGGGAGGCTGCTCCTGCACCGATCGCCGCGCCCAAGCTGAGCGCGGGCGCGCAGCTCATCCGCAGTTGGCGCGGGCGGACCATCATCGTCGATGTGGAGGAGGGCGGGTACCGCTTCGAGGACCGACGCTACACCTCGCTCAGCCAGATCGCCCGCGAGGTGACCGGCGCGCACTGGTCGGGGCCGCGCTTCTTCGGGCTGACCTCGGCCAAGGTGATGCGGGGTGGCTAAGGCACCCAAGCCGCTCACCCGCGACACGCGTCAGGTCCGCTGCGCCATCTACACGCGCAAGTCGACCGAGGAGGGGTTGGAGCAGGAGTTCAACAGCCTCGATGCGCAGCGCGAGGCTTGCGCGGCCTACATCGTCAGCCAGCGTCATGAGGGCTGGGTACTCGTATCCGGCCACTATGATGATGGTGGCTTCTCCGGCGGCAACATGGAGCGGCCCGGCCTCAAGCGGCTGATGGCCGAGGTCGAGGCAAGCCGAGTCGATGTGATCGTCGTCTATAAGGTCGACCGGCTCACCCGCAGTCTGGCCGACTTCGCCAAGATCGTTGAGGTCCTTGACGCGAAGGGCGCCAGCTTCGTCAGCATCACGCAGGCCTTCAACACGACCACCAGCATGGGCCGGCTGACGCTCAACGTCCTGCTCTCCTTCGCTCAGTTCGAGCGCGAGGTCACCGGCGAGCGCATCCGCGACAAGATCGCCGCATCCAAGCGCAAGGGCATGTGGATGGGTGGACCGGTGCCGCTCGGGTACGAAGTACAAGACCGCCGCCTCGTGGTTCATGAGACCGAGGCCGAGCTCGTCCGCCACATCTACGATCGGTACGTGCAACTCCCGTCAGTCAACGCGCTGATCGAAGAGCTCACACGCGACGGTCACAAGACCAAGATCCAAGTCCGCACCAGCGGCCCACATCGTGGCGGGCAGCCGTTCAGGCGCGGCACGCTCTACCATCTGCTGTCGAACCGCATCTACCGGGGCTTCATCGTCCATCGCGGCGAGGCGCATGCCGGTGAGCATCCGTCGATTGTCAGCGGGACGCTCTGGGACGCCGTCCAGCAGAAGCTGGCGGAGCGAGGACCTGGCGGAGGCTTCGAGCGGACGCCACGCCAGTCGCACCTGATCGGCCTGCTCTACGATGGGGAGGGCAGGGCCATGACCCCGAGCCATGCATCGCGTGGGCCGAAGCGCTACCGCTACTACATGACCCGAGAGGCCGATGAGCAGCGTCCGCGCTGGCGGGTCAGCGCGCATGACCTCGAGCAGGTCGTCGCCAATCGCATCCGCATGTTGCTGCGTGACCGCAATCAGATCACCCGCATCATCGCCACGGCTGCTCCAGCATCAGCGTCTGCAGGAGCAGCCGTGGCCGCCCGGCTGGCCGACGACCTCAAGCTCGAGCAGCTTCCCGACATCGGCGTCGAGAAGGTCACCTTGTACGAGGAGCAGATCGAGATCCGCATCCCCGATGTTCGCTTGATCGAGACCCTGATCGGCGGCAACTGGTCAGAGAGGATCAACACCATCACGACCTTGTCGGCGCAGGTCGAGCGCGTGCGGCGAGGGCATGAGCTGCGGCTCGTTCTGGCTGGTGCGAACGACAATGTCACACCTGCTGCTGCTCCGGACGAGCGAATGATCGCGCTGCTCGCTGAGGCGTTCGCCATCCGCGATCTCGTGATCGCCAAGCCTGAGCTATCAATCGCCGCACTCGCGTTCAGTGCTGGCGCTTGCCGCAAGCGCTACGCGCGCCTGTTGCAGATCAGCTGGCTTGCACCCGACATCATCAGGATGATCGCTGACGGGGCGCAGCCCTCCAGTCTCACGGCCGCCAGGCTGATGAGCGCGCCCATCTCCGCGAACTGGGCTGAGCAGCGGACCGCGCTGCTCCCCTAATCGCCTTCCCGAGTTGCTGACGAAGCGCGCTTACGAGCAGGCGCAGCTGCATCAGCGTCGCTTACCGCGATGCTGACAGGCATAAGTGAGGTCTGGAAAACCCGGCCCTGAGACTGGAAGAGAAAGCGGCCGCTCTGGGGCGCGATCAGAGACGCTCTCCGCCTCACCGCACCAACCGGCCTCAGCAAACCCCCGGAAATAGCGGGAGATTTCCGGTTGCCGCCGTAAACCTTCACACGCTCTATGATTTCAGGACTGAGTGGTGCGGTCGAGAAGACTCGAACTTCCACGGCCTTTCGGCCACAACGACCTCAACGTTGCGCGTCTACCAGTTCCGCCACGACCGCACATCAGGTGAACTGCCGGGGAGGCCCCGGCGTCCGGTAGGCGGGTGCCTCTAGCAGGGCGATCCCGGTGCTGCAACGGCTGTCTTAGCGTTCCGAAATCTCCTATCCGGACGGCATGAGCACGCCTTCCGCCTCGCTCGCCGCGGAGGCGCGGCGTCTCTTCGCGCTGGCATGGCCGGTCGCGCTGACCTCGCTCAACTGGACGACGATGCACCTGATCGACGTCGCGATCGTCGGCCATGCCGGATTGGACGAGATTGGCGCGTTGGCAGCTGGCCGGGCGGTGACCTTCATCTCCATCGTGATGGGGCTGGCGGGTCTGTCCGGCGTGCTGGTCTTCACCTCGCGCGGGGAGGGAGCGGGGTTGATCGCGGAGAGCGGTGACCAGCTTCGCCGTGGCTTCCTCTTCGCCGGCATCCTGGGGCTCGCCGCCTGTCTGATCCTCCGGCTCTGGTCGGTCGAGATGGTGCGCGGAATCGGCATCGCGCCGGATCTCGTGCCCGGCGGGGTGGAGGTGCTGCGCGCGATGGCGCTCGCCTATCCCGGCCAATTCTGCCTCGCCGCAGCATCCTACTTCCTGGAGGGCATCTCCCGTCCGGGCCGTGTGGTGGTGGTGAACCTCGTCATGCTGCCGTTGAACGCGGCGCTGGCATGGGCCTGGGTCGGCGGACATTGGGGTCTGCCAGCGCGCGGGGCGGTCGGCGCGGTGCTGGCCACAGCGTCGATCTCTACGCTTGGTCTCGTGCTGCTGCTCGTCTCCACCTGGCTGCTGCCCGACGCGCGGGAGCGGAGCCTGCGTGACATGTCCCTCGCCGCCTGGGCACGCGCCGCTTCGCGCCTGCCGGAACTGATCCGCTTCGGCATCGCCCCGGCCCTCTCGGCGGGGCTGGAGCTTGCCGGCTTTTCCTGGCTGATCGCGCTTTCCACGCAGATCTCCTCCGCCACCGCCGCCGCCTTTCAGGCGGTGTTCTCGCTTCACACCTTCGCCTTCTCATTCGCATTGGGCTTTGCATCTGCGGCGGGCGTGCGGGTCGGCAATGCCGTCGGTGCGGGAGAGCGCGAGGCGGCGAGGAGCCGAACTTTGCTCGCCGCCGGAATGGGTGCCGCGACGATGATCGCGATCGGATTGGTCTATCTCTGCGCCACCGGTCCGCTCACCCGGCTGCTTTCGGACGATCCGTCGGCGCTTGCGATCTCGGTCGTCCTGCTCACGATCATCGCGCCGCTGATGTTCTTCGATGGCGTACAGCTCGTCTTTACCTACGCGCTCCGCTCGCTCGGCGATCAGGTGGCGGCGGGGATCAATTCGGTGATCGCCTTCTTCCTGTTCACCGGCGTGCTCGGCTGGCTGCTTGTCAGGAACGGCTTCGGCGCGGCGGGTCTCGCCTATGCCTTCGTTGCGGGGATGGTCGTCGCTGCCCTGTTGCAGGGCGGGCGGTTCCTGTGGGTCACAGGGCGCGATCGACGAAGCGCAGGTTGATCGCGTCCGCCCCGCGCGGCACGTCGATCTCCGCGCTGTTGAACTCGACCGCGCGACCGGCCGGCAGCGTCGCGACCGGCGCGGAGATGCGCCAGCTGTAGACCGCCTTGCCGCGCCGGTCGCGCAGCTCCGCCTGGATGTCGGGGACGGGCAGGGCGGTGAGCGTGGGATTGCGGATGCGTCCGCCCATCACGAACAGCTCGTTACCGCTGGTCATCGCCCGCCGCTCCGGCTCCCGTAGCAACTCGATGACGAGCGGGCTGGGTGCGCTCTGCCCGCCGAGCAGCCGGTCGCGCATGTCGCCGCCGAACAGGTAGAACCCGCCCGCCGCGACCCCCGCAATCAGCAGGGCGACGAGCAGGATCGCGGCGATCCATCGCCACGGCCGGCGACGCGAGACGAAGGGAGGCGTGGCGGCGAACGCATCCTCACCGCCCTCGTCCTCGGAAGGGGCATCGGGAACGCTACCCTGCGGTTCGATCGAGGCGGGAATCTCCGGCGCGCCGGCGCCGCCCGTGTTCCATGCGGTGCCGCATGCCGCACAACGAACCTGGCGTCCTTCCGGCGGGATCGCGCTGTCAGGCACGTCATACTGGGTGCCACAGGATGGACAGGTTACGATCATGTCTGGGGTCGCTCCGCCATCGGCATCGATCCTATGCACGCGCCCTTGCGGCGGCAAGCTTTACGCGGGTCCGGCCGCTGTGCGATTGGCGCGGCAATGGCAAGCATCGTGCAATTCGAGAATGTCGGGCTTCGCTATGGCAAGTCGCCCGAGACGTTGAGCGATGTTTCGCTCGATCTCGACCGTGGCAGCTTTCACTTTCTGACGGGGCCTTCGGGGGCGGGCAAAAGCTCGCTGATCGCGCTGATGCACCTTGCGATGCGGCCTAGCCGCGGCCTCATCCGCCTGTTCGGGGAAGCCGCGTCACCGACGGATCGCGGCCGCGCCGCGCGCCTGCGTCGCCGCACCGGCATGGTGTTCCAGCAGGCGCGCCTCCTGCCCGAACTGACCGTTGCCGAGAACGTCGCCTTGCCGCTGCGCATCGCAGGCGAAGACGAGGTGAGGCAGCCCGTGACGGAGATGCTCGACTGGCTGGGCCTCGGCCATCGTAGCGATGCCATGCCCGAGACGCTTTCGGGCGGGGAGCGGCAGTGCGTCGCGGTGGCGCGGGCGGTTGTTCACCGGCCCGAACTCCTGCTGGCGGACGAGCCGACCGGCGACCTAGACGCGGACTCGGCCTATCGTCTGCTCGGCCTGTTCGATGCGCTGAACGGGATGGGGACGACGGTGGTGCTGGCGACGCACGACCTTTCGCTGCTCGATCGCATCCCGCGCGCGGGCGTGCTGCAACTCGCGGGCGGGAGGCTGGTCGGTGAGTAAATCCCGCATCCTGCCCCGCGACCGGGCGCCCACCGACGCGAGCCTGCCGTGGATCCTCGCGCTGCTGACCATGGTGGCGACGCTGCTCGCCGCGGCGGCCTTCGCGATCGCGGATTTCCGGCGCGACTTCGCCGGTGCGCCGGGACAGGTCACGCTCGCCATCATCGAGGCGGACGGCCTTGCGCGGGAGGAGAAGGTCGCTGACGTCCTCACCCGCCTTCGCGCCGCGCCGGAAGTCGCGCGGGCCGAACGCGTCCCCGCTGCAGAGGTCGAACGGCTGGTGACGCCGTGGCTCGGCCGCCACGCCGGGCAGGCGGTGCCGTTGCCTGCTTTGATCGATGTCGCTGCGCGCGATCCTTCCCAGCCGATTGCGGCAATTGCGAAGCGCATCGCTCCCTCGGCCGAGCTCGCGGAGCATGACGAGATGGCGGCGGGGCCACTCACCATCGCTGCCTGGGCCTGTGCCGCCGGGTCGCTAATCGCCATCCTCGCCGCCGGCTGGATGGTGATCGGCGCGACGGCCGCCCGCCTGTCGCGTCAACGCGAGGCGATCACCCTTATCCACCGGCTCGGCGCGAGCGACCACCAGATCCTCTGGCCGATCCTGATCGAGATGGCACGTCCGTCTGTGCCCGGCGTCATCGGCGGGGCGGCAGTGGCTGTCGCGCTGGTTTGGCTTGGTTCGGCGGCGGTCTCGATCGGCTTTCCCGCTGGCTCGGCGGTCGGGGCGGCGCTGCTGGTCGCGGCGGCGGTGCTTGCCGTGGGCTTGTCGCTGGCGACCTTGCGGGTCCGATACACCCTCGGCCGGCTGGCGTGATCGCGCGGCTCTTCTCGCTCCTGCTGATCGTCTGGGCGCTCGGCTTCGGCTGGTTCGCATCGACCCTGCCCGCGCCGGCCGACAACAGCACGACCGATGCGATCGTCGTGCTCACGGGCGGTGCGGGGCGTATCGAGCGCGGCGTCGCCCTGCTCTCGGCGGGCAAGGCGAAGCGGCTGCTCGTCTCCGGCGTCGATCCCACCGTGCGCCCGCACGAACTTGCCCTGCAGGCGAAGGCACCGGCTGCGCTGTTCGACTGCTGCGTCGATCTCGGGCGGGAGGCGGTGGATACCCGGTCCAATGCGGACGAGACCGTGCGTTGGCTGCGTCGTCGCCACTATGTCAGCGTCCGGCTGGTCACTACCGACTGGCACATGCCGCGCGCCCGGTTCGAACTGGAGCGTGCGTTGGGGCGGGAGGGTGCCGCGGTGACGATCCTTGCCGATGCGGTACGCAGCGAACCGGGCTTCGCCATGCTGCTGGCGGAATACAACAAGTACCTGTTGCGCCGCATGGCGGTGATCTTCGGCCTCTGACGCTTTCCCGGCAGCGGGTCAGCCTCTAAGGCGTGCCCGCGTTCGCCCTGTTGGAAGGCCATTCCCATGAAGACCCGCGCCGCCGTCGCGTTCGAAGCCAAGAAGCCGCTGGAGATCGTCGAGCTGGACCTCGAAGGTCCGAAGGCGGGCGAAGTGCTGGTCGAGATCATGGCGACCGGCATCTGCCACACCGACGCCTACACCCTCGACGGCTTCGACAGCGAGGGCATCTTCCCGTCCGTCCTCGGCCATGAAGGGGCCGGCATCGTGCGGGAGGTGGGGGCAGGCGTCACCAGTGTCGCGCCCGGCGACCACGTCATCCCGCTGTACACGCCCGAATGCCGCCAGTGTAAGTCGTGTCTCAGCGGCAAGACCAACCTCTGCACCGCGATCCGGGCAACGCAGGGCAAGGGGCTGATGCCGGACGGCACCACCCGGTTCAGCTACAAAGGGCAGCCGATCTTCCACTATATGGGTTGCTCGACCTTCTCGAACTTCACCGTCCTGCCGGAGATCGCGGTGGCGAAGATCCGGGAAGACGCGCCGTTCAAGACCAGCTGCTATGTCGGCTGCGGCGTGACCACCGGCGTCGGTGCGGTGGTGAACACGGCGAAGGTGCAGGTGGGCGAGAACGTCGTCGTCTTCGGCCTGGGCGGCATCGGCCTCAACGTGATCCAGGGCGCGAGGCTGGCGGGCGCGGGCAAGATCATCGGCGTCGATATCAACCCGGATCGGGAGGGATGGGGCCGCCGCTTCGGCATGACCGACTTCATCAACTCGAAGGGCTTGAGCCGCGAGGAGACGATCGCGCAGGTGCTGGCGCTGACCGATGGCGGCGCCGACTACAGCTTTGACGCGACCGGCAATACCGAGGTCATGCGCACCGCGCTGGAGGCGTGCCACAGGGGCTGGGGCACCAGCATCATCATCGGCGTGGCGGAAGCGGGCAAGGAGATCGCCACCCGCCCGTTCCAACTGGTCACCGGCCGCAACTGGCGCGGCACGGCGTTCGGCGGTGCCAAGGGCCGCACCGACGTGCCGAAGATCGTCGACTGGTACATGGACGGCAAGATCCAGATCGACCCGATGATTACTCATGTCCTGAGCCTTGAGGAGATCAACAAGGGCTTCGACCTGATGCACCGGGGCGAGAGCATCCGCAGCGTCGTGGTGTATTGATGGTGGAGGCGGGGGACCCGTCCTGGGTCCTGACCTTCACCTGCGCGGACGGACCCGGCATCGTCGCCGCTGTGAGCGGTGTGCTGGCCGATAACGGCGGCTTCATCCTCGACAGCCAGCAATATGCCGACCTTGAAACCGGCCGCTTCTTCATGCGGGTGGCGTTCAAGGCGGCGGCCGGCCACTTTCCGGCGGACACGGCGGCTTTGCGGCAGGCGTTCGAGGCCGTTGCCGAGCGTTTCGGCTTCGACTGGCAACTGGCAGGCGCGGAGGAGCGGCCGCGTGTCCTGATCGCGGTGTCGAAAGGGTCGCACTGCCTGAACGACCTGCTGCACCGCTGGCGGACCGGCGGGCTTCCGGTCGACATCATGGGCGTGGTGTCGAACCACCCGGACCTCCGCCGCCTCACCGAATGGCACGGCGTTCCCTTCCACGAGCTTCCCGACGGCAAGGCAGGTCAGGAGGCGGCGATCCTCGATCATTTCGAACGGACACGGTCGAACTACCTGATCCTTGCCCGCTACATGCAGATCCTCTCGCCGGCGCTGTCCGGGCGGCTGGCCGGTCGCTGCATCAACATCCACCACAGCTTCCTGCCCGGTTTCAAGGGCGCGCGGCCATACCACCGGGCGCATGAGCGGGGTGTGAAGCTGATCGGTGCCACGGCGCATTTCGTGACGGATGACCTCGACGAAGGGCCGATCATCGAGCAGGCGGTCGAGCGTGTCGATCATCGCGCCTCGGTGGACGACCTGATCCGCATCGGGCGCGATATCGAAGCGCAGGTGCTCGCCCGCGCGGTACGCTGGGTGGCGGATCGACGCGTGTTGTTGAACGGCAATCGAACGGTGGTGTTCAGATGATCGACCAGATTGCAGGCCATCGCGCCTTCGGTGGGACGCAGGGCGTCTACAGGCACCGCTCGATCGCAACCGGCACGGAAATGACCTTCTCGGTCTATGTGCCGCCGCATGAGAGCGGGGCGCGTTTGCCGGTGGTGTGGTTTCTCTCCGGCCTCACCTGCACGCACGCCAATGTGACTGAGAAGGGCGAGTACCGGGCGGCCTGCGCCGAACTCGGCCTGATCTTCGTCGCGCCTGACACGTCGCCGCGCGGTGAGGGCGTCCCCGACGATCCGGCGGGTGCTTACGACTTCGGCCTTGGTGCCGGCTTCTACGTCGATGCGACCGAAGAGCCTTACGCCGCCCATTACCGGATGTGGTCCTATGTTACGGAGGAGCTGCCTGCCCTCGTCGCGAACTGCTTTCCGGCGGACATGGCGCGGCAGGGGATCATGGGCCATTCGATGGGCGGGCATGGCGCGCTGACCGTGGGCCTGCGCTTCCCTGATCGCTTCCGGGCCGTCTCTGCGTTCGCGCCGATCGTTGCGCCGTCGCGGGTGCCTTGGGGGCAGAAGGCGCTGGGCGGCTATCTCGGGCCGGATCGCTCGGCCTGGCGTAGGCATGACGCCGTCGCTTTGATCGAGGACGGCGCGCGCCTTCCTGCGCTGCTGGTCGATCAGGGAGAGGCGGACACGTTCCTGGAAGAGCAGCTCAAGCCGGAGCTTCTGGCCACCGCCTGCATGGACGCCGGCATCGACCTCACTCTCCGCATCCAGCCGGGCTATGACCACAGCTATTACTTCATCTCCACCTTCATGGCCGACCACCTTCGCTGGCATGCGGAGCGCCTAATCCGGTAGCTGCATCAGCGGCTCGCCCAGCCGGATGTGGCGGCCCTCTTCCAGCCCGGCCGCCAGCGTCATCCCCTCGGGTGCCAGCACGACGATGGTCGATCCGTGTTCGAACCAGCCCATCTCGTCGCCCTTGCGGAAAGGTGCGTTGCAGGGCGTCACCCGCTCGCCATCGTCGCGCACCGTCTTCTCCGCGTCGAGAAAGGGCAGGCGGATCGAGCTGACCAGCACCGCCGCCACCGGCACCAGCACCAGCCGCTGCCCGCCCGCGTCCAGCCGCGCGCGGATCGGCGCGCGCTCGTTCTTGCAATAGAGACGCTCGACCCGCTTCAGCGCGATCGGGTTCACGTTCCAGGTGTCGCCGGAGATGTAGCGCACCGCCTCGACCGTCAGGTCGTAGGGCGCGTGAAAGCGGTGGTACATTCCCGCCGTCAGCCGCAAGGTCACGAAGCTACCGCCTTCAAATTCGGCCGCATCGCTCGCATCGCCGAGCAGATCGGCGAGCGTATAGGGGAAGCCCTTGATCTGGTGCACCTGCCCGCCCGCGATCCGGCCATGCGCCCCGACGATCGCGTCGCAAGGGCTGATGACGATGTCGCGGCGATGGTCGATCGCCCGCGCACCCGCCTTTAGCGGCCGGGTAAAGGCGGCATGGAGGCTGGGGAACGCCTTCTCCGCCGCGTCGCTCAGGTCCACGTCGCAGAAGAAGCGCCACATCGCGATCGAGGGCCGGCTGACTAGTGGATGGCGCACCTTCGAGATCCGACCCATCGCCCGGCTGAAGGCGATGCGGGGGATGCGGTTGGTCAGCAGGAAGTTGAGGTCCTCCTGCGCGGCTACCGCTGCGAAGGCCGATTTGAGTGTCATCATAAGGTCGCATGTCTTTCATAGTGCATGACAGCGTGATGACACCGCTCTCCGCCACGCTAGCCTTTCTTGGCGCGGGCGCCGCCGCCTTCGCCGTCCGCAAAGCGCCCGCCCGCCTCCGCCTCTCCCGCGCCAAGCACAAGTCGCTGACCGGCCATGTCCGCTGGGGCAAGCGCATCGCGAGCCTCGTCCGCTTCTACGAATATGATGGCGAGCGGTTCTTCCGCGCCGACGATGCGCCGGTCGATGTCGCGGAACGTCGCATGGTCGGTCTCGCCCGCCTCTCCGCCCTCTATCGCGAACGCTTCCCGAAAAGCGCCGCCCTCACCGCCGAGGCGCGGGAGGACATCTCCGACCTGCAGTTCACCGGCACCTACCGCGTGCCGTTCCAGTTCAGCCGCCAGCTTCGCGCCGCGCTGCCGATGGGCAACTTCCTCGCCTCGACCGAAGGGGTGACCGCGACCGACCTCGACGGCAATTGCTTCTACGACCTGACCGGCTCCTACGGCGTCAACCTGCTCGGCACCGACACCTACAAGCGGCTGGTGGACGAGGGGATCGCCGCCACCCGCGATCTCGGCCCGATGCTGGGCGGCCTTCACCCGATCGTCGCAGACAACGTGAAGCGATTGCAGGCGGTTTCCGGACTGGACGAGGTGTCGTTTCACATGTCGGGGACGGAGGCGGTGATGCAGGCGGTGCGCCTTGCTCGTTACCACACAAGGCGCCGCCGGCTGGTGCGCTTCGCCGGGGCCTATCACGGCTGGTGGGGCGATGTGCAGCCGGGCATCGGCAACCCGATCCCCGCCGACAACACGCTGACCTTGGCGGACATGAGCGAGCGCACCCTGCGCGTCCTCGCCACCCGCCGCGACATCGCCTGCGTGCTGGTCAACCCGCTGCAGGCGATGCACCCCAATTCGGGCGCGCCGGGGGACAACACGCTGGTGGACGGCAGCCGCCGCGCCGAGGTGGACCGCGCCGCCTATGCCGAATGGCTCCAGCGCCTCGCCGAGGTGTGCCGCGCGAGCGGCATCGTCCTTATCATGGACGAGGTCTTCACCGGCTTCCGCCTGGCCGCCAAGGGTGCCTGCGAGTATTTCGGCGTGCAGCCGGACATGGTCACCTACGGCAAGACCTTGGGCGGCGGCCTGCCGGTCGGCGTACTCTGCGGCCGGGCGGAGTTGATGAAGCGGTTCCGCGCCGATCGCCCGGTCGATATCTGCTTCGCGCGGGGCACGTTCAATTCGCATCCCTATGTCATGGGCGCGATGAACGCCTTCCTCCGGCTGTGGGAGAGCGGGGAGGGGCGGGCGCTCTACGCGGGGGTGGACGAACGCTGGAATGCGCGGGCGGCGGACCTGAACGCGCGGGTGGCGGCGGAAAGTCTCCCGCTGCGCATCGTCAATCTCGGGACGATCTGGACGGTGCTCTACGATGTGCCGTCGCGCTACAACTGGATGCTGCAATTCTATCTGCGGGCGGAGGGGCTGCTGCTCAGCTGGGTCGGCAGCGGGCGGATGATCTTCAGCCTGAACTACGACGACGCGGATTTCGCGGCCGTGGCGGATCGCTTCGTCGCGGCGGCCAAGGCGATGCAGGCCGACGGATGGTGGTGGGTGCCGGAGGGCGCGACGAACAAGACGGTCAAGCGGCAGGTCCTCAGGGAAACGTTATTCGGCGTGAGATGAAGTCGAGTGCCCTCGTCCAAGGCGAGGGGGGCCGCAAAGGTAACGACTTTCCCCATACGTCCGCACAAGACTGCGACGAACCGAGTGTCGGCGATCCGCCGAGCGCGAGGCGATCGTTTTCGAGAATGAGCGCGGACGAGTCGGTCATCCGACAGTGTGTGGCCGAAGAGGCTGCATGTAGGACAGAAGAAATTGCGAGATGCGGCGGGCAGGACTGCGGCCCGCCCCGACAGGAAGGCCGCAGCGCTTCGTCACATGTTATCGACGCTCTTGCTGACCAGCACGTTCACCGCCACCCGGCGGTTCTGGGCCTTGCCCTCGGCTGTGTCGTTGTCCGCCAGCGGATCGGCCTCCGCCATGCCGGTAGGGGTCAGCATGCGGTACGGTTTCCAGCCGCAGGCCTGCTGCAGATAGTTGATGACGCGGGCGGCGCGCTTTTCGCTGAGCGTCTGGTTGATCTCCTCGCCACCGGTCGAGTCGGTGTAGCCGACGACCAGCAACAGCGCGTTCTCCTGCGCCTCGGCCGAGCTGGCAGCGGAGCAGAGCTGGGCCTTGTCCTCGGGCGAGAGGTCCGCCTTGCCGACATCGAAGTGCACGTTGGTCGTGCTCTTGATGTTGTACTTGTCGATGTCACCAACCCGGCCGCGCAGCTGTTCGGTGGCGGCGGCCTGTTCGGTGAAGCGCTGATCCGTGGCGTTGTGGATCATCGTCGCGGTCTTCAAGTCGCTCTTGCGGAACTCGACTTGGGTGGCGAGCAGTTGACCGCCGCCCTGCACCGTCTCGATCTCCACGGGCAGGCCATTGAGGAGCGCGTTGCCGGACAGGTTGCGCAGGCTGTTGCCGAACAGGCCTGCACCCGCCTTGATCTTCGTCGCGTCGTTGAAGGCGACGATCCGGGTGGTGCCGTCATCGGCCATGATCTTCATGGCGTCGCCCTGACGCGCGGTGATGACGCCCTTGACCTTTGGTCCCTCGGTCATTTGGGCGGGGGCTGGAGCCGGGGTCGCAACGCCGTTCACGATAATACTGGGGTCATCGTCGCCCTGCTGCTGGGCCGAGACTGCCGTGGATATTGGCAGCATGGCCATGACGAGCATGAGGCCGGCGGCATGATTATTTGAGATGATACGCATCTAGCGCTCCCTTCACCTTTCCTAAGCTCGCCTTTGCTGTTCAGCGCGACCTGTCTGGTCGATGAACATCCGCGACGAGGTGGGTGAAGGGGCGGGCAGTCGGAGCGGATCGTGCGGTGAGTTGAGCTAGCAGGTGAGAGGTCAGTGCGTGGCGAGGCCGCCGTCGATGCGCTCGCCCTTGATCAGGCGGATGGGCGACTTGTGGTAAAGTTTGAAGTCGTTGAACGGGTCGGTCACGATCTTCGTCGCCCAGACCAGGCCGGTCTGCACGTCGTAGAGGAAGAACAGGTGGACGGCGCGGAAGATGATGCCGCCGACGCCGACGACCAGCCACATGATGCCGAGATGGCGGAGGAAGCCCATCGCGCCGTCCAGCGGATCGAAGGCGCCGAACAGCGTCGGGCTGATGAGCAGCAGCACCGGGCAGCTGGCCCAGATCGACATCAGGATCCACTTGCGGGCGAGATTATACCCGATCTTGATGTCTTCCTTATGCTCGTGCGTCGCCTCGTTGACGTGGTCGTAGCCCTTCGGCTCGAAGAAGAAATGGCCGGCCTGGCGGCTGGTCATTGCGACACCCCAGGCGAGGAGTGAGGCGATCGCCGGATCCTTGAAGAGCAGCGCATAGGCGCAGAGGAAGGTCACCGCGCTGACGAAGTGCAGGCTCTGGTTGACCATAGAATGATGGTAGTAACGGTGGTCGTCCCAGCGCTGTTCGGCCAGATGCGCCTTGAATCCGATGCGTTCTTCGGCGGTCGCGGTAGTCATCGTCATGCGTCCGTCAGTTGGCGCGCTTGGTATAGCGCACGAGGGAGAAGTGGCCGAGCGGCGGGAGCGGGCGGCGCTCTGTCAGTTCGACCGTGCCGTTGGCGGCGGCCCAGGCCTCGTACCGTTCCCAGGGAAATTCGGTGCGGAAGCCGAGGCGGCTGGTGATTGGCATCAGCGCCTTTTCGATCGCGCCGCGCAAGCCCTTGCCGGCACCGACGCGGGTGGTGATGACGATTTCGCCGCCGGGGCGGACGACGCGGGCGAACTCGTCGAGCGCCTTTTCCGGGTTCGGCACGGCGGTGACGACGTACTGAGCGACGATCACGTCGAAGCTGTTGTCCTCGAACGCCAGCGCCTCGGCATCCATCACGCGGATGTCCTCGACATTCGACAGGCCGAGGTCGCGGACCCGATCGCGCGCCTTGTCGAGCATCGCGTCGGAGATGTCGACGCCGGTGAGGCGGGTGGTGCGGCGGTACTGCGGCAGCGAGATGCCGGTGCCGACGCCGACCTCCAGAATGCGGTTGCCGGCCTGTTCGGCGACGACGATCGCCTCGCTGCGGCCCTGCTTGAACACCCGGCCGAAGACCAGGTCGTAGGCGGGCGCCCAGCGGTCATAGGCGGAAGCGACCTTATCGGTCTCCATCGCGATCGCCATTCCGATTAACTCCGTAACATCAACGTCACAGAGCCTATTGGCGGGTAAATGTTTCAGCGCGGCGACAGTTGTTGAAGCAAAATCGAAGGAGAACTGACTTGTAATTGTCGCGGCGCGGACATGCCGCGTTCGCATGACTGCAACCGCGCCGTCGCTGCTTCCTGTTAACCGAACCAGAACAAAACGGAAGCGGAGCACGCAATGATGGCTACTCTCGCCAAGGCACCGGTCACGGCACGCCACGATCCGATCCCGGCGCGCGGCCGCAAGGCGATGACGCCCATGCTGCCGGACTGGTTCCATGACGACGGCCATGAGGCCGAGCCGGAACGGGAGCGGACCAAGCTGCGTACCATCTGGATCTCCGACGTCCATCTCGGCACGCCGGGCTGCAATGCGGAGCTGCTGCTCGACTTCCTCCGCTCCCACGACTGCGAGACGCTGTATCTGGTCGGCGACATCGTCGATGGCTGGCAACTCAGGAAGGGCTGGTACTGGCCGCAGAAGCATAATGAGGTCATCCGCTGCATCCTGAAGCAGGTGAAGAACGGCACTCGCGTCGTCTACGTCCCCGGCAACCATGACGAGATGTTCCGCGACTATGTCGGTCTGAATTTCGGCGGCATCGAGATGTGGCCCGAGGTGATCCACGAGACGGCCGACGGCCGCAAGCTGCTGGTCCTGCACGGCGACATCTTCGACGGCGTGGTGCTCTATGCCCGTTGGCTCGCCTTCCTGGGGGACAGCGCCTACGAGCTCCTGCTGAAGAGCAACCGCTTCGTGAACTGGGTGCGGCGCAAGTTCGGTCTGCCCTATTGGTCGCTCGCCGCGTTCCTGAAGGCGCGGGTCAAGAACGCGGTGAACTTCATCTGCCGCTTCGAGGAAGCGGTGGCCCATGCCGCGGTGGAGCGGGGCGTGGACGGGGTGGTCTGCGGCCATATCCACACCGCCGAGATCCGCGAGTTCGGCGGCATCACCTATTACAATGACGGCGATTGGGTGGAGAGCTGCACCGCTCTGGTCGAGCAGTTCGACGGTCGGATGGAGATCATCGACTGGGCGACGAAGAAGCGCGAAGAGGCGACGGAGCAGTTCGCCCGGAAGCGCATGGCGGCGGTAGCGGCCTGATCCATGCGGATCGCGATCGTCTCCGACGCCTGGGCGCCGCAGCTCAACGGGGTCGTGCGCACGCTGACCCGCACTGTCGAGATGCTGCGGGCGCGGGGGCATGAGGTCGAGACCGTCACGCCCGACGGCTTCGCGACGATCCCCTGCCCGAGCTATCCGGAGATCCGGCTGGCGCTGGGCGCACGCGGCAAGGTGGCGCGGCGGCTGAGCGCGTTCGGGCCGGAGGCGGTGCATATCGTCACCGAAGGGCCGCTCGGCTGGGCGGCGCGGCGCTGGTGCCTCGACAACGGGCGGCCGTTCACGACATCCTTCCACACGCGGTTCGCCGATTATCTGGCGGCGCGGACGCGGTTGCCGGCGGGGCTGTTCTGGCCGGCCTTGGTGCGGTTTCATCGGCCGGCGGCGCGGACCTTCGCCGCGACGGCTACGCTGGAGGCGGAGCTGCGCGGGCGAGGCATCGTCCGGACGCACCGCTGGTCGCGGGGCGTCGATCTGGCGCAGTTCACGCCCGACGCGCCGCCGTTGCCCGAGATGGCGGCGCTCGCCGCGCCGATCCAACTTTACGTCGGCCGGGTGGCGGTGGAGAAGAACATCGAGGCGTTCCTGGCCGCCGACGCGCCGGGAACCAAGGTCGTGGTCGGCGACGGACCGGCGCGCGAGGCCTTGGCCCGGCGGTTCCCGCAGGCGCGCTTCCTCGGCGCGTTGTCGGGCGCGCGGCTGGCGGGGGCCTATGCCGGGGCGGACGTGCTGGTGTTTCCCAGCCGCACCGACACGTTCGGGCTGGTGATGATCGAGGCGATGGCCTGCGGCACGCCGGTCGCCGGATATCCGGTGCCGGGGCCGCTCGACATTCTGGGCGAGCTGGCGACCGATGCGGATGGACGGCGGATCGGCGCGGTGAGCCATGACCTGTCGGCGGCGATCCTGTTGGCGCTGCAGGGCGATCGGGCGGCGTGCGTGACGCTGGCGCAGGGTTACGACTGGGCGCGGTGCTGCGATCAGTTCGAGGCGGGATTGGAGCCGTACGGGCGGGTTCGGGCGGCGGCTTAGCGACAAGCGCCTCCTGTGCTCCTGCGGAAGCAGGAGCCGTTCCCCGCGGTTCGCCGAGGCTCCTGCTTTCGCAGGAGCACGGGTGCTGTTTGCGAGCGGTGCGAGGCACGTTTGCTGCCGTGTCATGTTTCGCTAACCTCCTTTCATGGACAAGACGCTTGCCGAGTGGCTGGACGATGCGCCGGCGGATGCGGCGGCGCGGATCGGGGATGTGGCGCATGTCCGCGCGCTGCTGATCGCGGCGGCGCGGGCGGGGGAGACAGTGAGTTATTCCGGGCTGCTCGGGCAGATCGGGCTGCGCTTTACCCGACCGAAGATGCGCCAACTGATGAAGACGCTCGACCGGATCGATGCCGAGGGGCGGGCGGCGGGGGAGCCGGAGCTGGCCGTGCTGGTGGTGCGCGAAAGCGACCGCCTGCCGGGACAAGGCTGGTGGGCGGGCGGCCATGCCGAGGCGCTGGGGCACAAGGGCCCTTGGGAAGGTCCGCAAGCGGCTGCGCTGGTCCGGCGGGTGCAGCAGGCGGCGTTCGATTACTGGCGCGGACGGTAGCCGGAAGGGCCTTCGCCCGCGCGGAAGTTTGCCAAGTTTGCGCTACGTCAGGCCGGGAATCGCTGCTGCTGCGTCCCGCCGCGCCTGAAGCTCGTCCAGCTTTGCGATGATCGTTGCGCGCGTGGCCGCCTCTTCCGCTTGGCCGATCTCCCAGCGCTCCTGCCGGGTGCGTTTGCGGCCGTCAGGATCGTAGAGGGGAATGCCGTCCGCATCCACCGCCTCGCGATCCGGCTCGGGTGCAGGCGGCTCCGGCTCATCGGGGACGAGGCGGAGGGCGAGGTCGGCGTTCTTCGAGCCTTCGACATGGGTGAAGGGCAAAGGCGGGTGATCGCTGCGCCGCTTTTCCCCAAGTTCATCGGCCCAGGCATCGTCGGCGACGCGATCCACCGCGCGGGCGAGGCCGAGCGCCGCGCCGTCCGGGTGGCGTTCGGACGCCATCTTGTCTAGCCAGGCGCCGTAGCGGACCGGATCGCGGTAGCGCAGGATGAACATGGTGAGCCGCTCGTCATAGTGACGCCGCTCGCCGATCTGCTCGCCCTTGTAGAAGATGGGTCTTGAGACGCCGTGGAGCGCGCGGCTGAACGCGGCATCCGACAGGCGGCGCACGGCATAGTCGAGCGCGAACTCCCAGGCGACGCGGAAGCTCTGCGCATCGACGCGGCGGCGGAGCGCATAGGCCGAGGCGGAGGACATGCCGACCGCCGCGCAGGCGTGATCGACGCAGCCGCTTTCGCCCAAAGCCTCGATGAAGGCGACCTGCCGCTCGGGCGTCCAGCCGTCATGGCGGGCGCGGACGGGGACGGGATCGAAGTCGGGCATGGGGAAGGATGTTGGCGCGTCGGGCGGCGGCGTGGGGTGCGCGGGCGGGGGCGCGCTGGCGGCGGGGGTGGATGCGCGCGCGGGGCGGGCGGCCTTGCGGCGACGCGACCGCTTCGGGGGTCTGGACCTGCTCATCCGGCAGGGTGGATCAGATTTCGGGCGTGTAGGACAGAACAAATGTGGAACTTGGGAGCGGAGAGATCGACAAGTTTAGCGCAGAATTGTATGAAGGCGCGTATGGCACAGATGAACATTTCCATCCCCGAACAGCTCAAGCGCTGGGCCGAAGCCCGCGTGGCGGAGGGCCGGTACAGCAGCACCAGCGACTATGTGCGCGATCTGGTGCGGCGGGACCAGGAACAGGCGGAGAAGCTGGCGCGCCTGCAGGCGGCGATCGACGAGGGGCGCGCTTCGGGGATTTCGAAGCGATCGATCGAGGACATCATCGCAGACGCCCGCAAGCGTCGCGCGGGGTGATGCCGGTGCAGTTGAGCGAGGCGGCGGATGCCGATCTCGACGGCATTCTGGCATACGGCATTGAACAGTTCGGCGAGGATACGGCCGAGGCCTATGTGCGCGGGTTCGACGGCGCGCTGGCGTTGATTGCGGAGTTTTCGCCCATCGGTTCGATGCATGACGAGGTGCGGCCGCCGATCCGCAGCCTGCCGCATGGCAGTCATTACAACCTGTACGATGTCTTCGATAATGGGGTGGTGGTGCAGCGGATGCTGCACAAGTCGATGAATTTGGAGCGGTGGCTTTGATGACGGACTTCGTAGCGGACCGGTTCGTCAGGATTGAGCGCGTATCTGCGATCGGTTACTTTACGCGGCTGTGCTCAGCATCGCACGGCGATGGAGGAGCAGGTGAGCCGTAGCCGTAAGAAGACGCCGGTTATCGGCTACACCACGGCGGAGTCCGACAAGGAATGGAAGCAACGCGCGTCGCGGCGGCAGCGGCGGGCGACTCGACAGTCGCTGCACGACAAGGTGGACGGCGACGCCACGCCGCAGAAGCGCTGGTCGCTGACCAATCCGTGGAGCAGCGACAAGGACGGCAAGCAATGGCTGGCCGAGCCCGAAGCGCGATGGCTACGGAAATGACGGGAGACTTTGCGGCGGACGGGTTCGTCAAGATCATGGCGGACCACAGTTGCGAGCCGATCCGGGATCGAGACGATCTCATGGCTGAGTTGGACGATTTGCGATTGGTGCGGCACTGCGGCAGTGGCTGCATGCGTGGAGCGAGTGGTACGAACAGAACCGCATCTGGGACGGAGACTAAAGCTTCGACTCGCGCTGTTGTCGCGGAGGGTTGGCGATCGCGCGGGTGGTGAAGGCGGCGCTGCCGGATTGGACCGTCTACTGGGATGAGGCGGTGTAGTGGCGCGGCCAGCAGGCGGAATGTGGCATGGCAGTATGTGATGGACGGATAGGTTGGCACAGCTCTGGAATCCTTCCGCACAGTATGTTCCATGCACAAGACAAACGATGTTCAGCTTGTGAGTGTCGGTGTCAATGTGATGTACTCATTGAACATGGCGCCAATCCAGGTAGTAAAATTAATTCCAGGATCATCGGCTTCTTGAGAATTCCAGAGTGTTATAGTTACATAGTATTTAGTTTCGAAACGTTCTGTGGAAGTGCTTCCTTGATACCGAGCGATGCCCCACAGATGTAGTACCTTTTTTCCGTCCAGTACGAGTTGCCACTCGTTGAGTGGAATGGAGGGTGCGTTAGACCAAACCTTTTTCTCTCTTCCTAGAGCTCCCCCTTCATTCCGCCCGGGCCGCTCAGGAAAGGCAAAATCATCCGGCAGAGACCCGTCCGACACCAGGCAGTTTGCCGTCACCATCAAGTGGGTTGCTGGCGTGTTACCGACGTTCTCCCACTCGATCTGTAGCCAGCGTTCTACAACACGCCCCTGAGCGTCGAGAACATGTCTCATGTTCACAGTTTCGACGGCGATATAGGGTCGCAACTCCAAGTTCATCGAGTCGCGTGCTAGACCTATTGCCAACTTCGCGGAATGCGCGGCTTCCACCGCGGCATCCGTCGCTCTCGACGTAAAATATATAGTTACTAAAAGGGCGATTGTGCCTACGGCCGACACTGAACCACTAAATATGGAAATCAGGAGTGTAGCTTGTTCCGATCCGTAAGTTCGATCTGTACGACAATTCTCAAGCACACTTGGCGAAACACCTTCTGAGCAGGTTTTCAGAAATGCATGAGAGACACTTAGCCAGAGTAGAAGAACGAGCATAAGCGTCAAGAAAACGAATACACCGGCCGAGACTAGCCAGAGTCTAGGTAGGCGCATTGCTCATCACTCCCTCACAACGCTTAATCTGTCAATGAATGAAGTAGAAATCCCCAAGTATGGGAGAGTTAGTTCCAACCTAGTAGTAGGTGAGCAGGCAAAATCCTCAAAGTAAACCGCTTTGTCAATCCCGCTCTCGTCCACCCGCACCCATGTACAACTCGCTCCCCGTTTCCTTGAAGACGGTGCTCATGGCGGCCATGCCGGCTTCGGCTTCTTCGGCGCTCTGCGGCGCGGCGCCTCCACCATTCGGCTTTGCCGAATGGTCCCCCTCCCCGAGCAAGCTCGGGGAGGGTGTTGCGGCGAGGAACGTGTCGGCCGGCTGGTTCTGCCTGGCGGCGAATTCGCGGACTTCGGCGGTGATCTTCATGCTGCAGAATTTCGGGCCGCACATGCTGCAGAAATGGGCGGTCTTGGCGCCCTCTGCGGGCAAGGTCTGGTCGTGGTACTGTTCGGCCGTGTCCGGGTCGAGGCTCAGGTTGAACTGATCGCGCCAGCGGAATTCGAAGCGGGCGCGGCTCAGCGCGTCGTCGCGGACCTTGGCGGCGGGGTGGCCCTTGGCGAGATCGGCGGCGTGGGCGGCGAGCTTGTAGGTGACGACGCCAACCTTCACGTCGTCGCGGTCGGGGAGGCCCAGATGCTCCTTCGGCGTGACGTAGCAGAGCATCGCCGTGCCGTACCAGCCGATCATCGCGGCGCCGATGCCGCTGGTGATGTGGTCGTAGCCGGGGGCGATGTCGGTGGTGAGCGGCCCGAGGGTGTAGAATGGGGCCTCGCCACAGGCGGCGAGCTGCTTTTCCATGTTCTGCTTGATCTTGTGCATCGGCACATGGCCGGGGCCTTCGATCATCACCTGCACGTCCTGTTCCCAGGCGCGCTTGGTGAGTTCGCCCAAAGTGTAGAGCTCGGCGAACTGCGCCTCGTCATTGGCGTCCGCGATCGATCCGGGGCGGAGGCCGTCGCCGAGGCTGTAGGCGACGTCATAGGCCTTCATGATCTCGGTGATCTCGTCGAAGCGCTCGTAGAGGAAGCTCTCCTTGTGATGCGCCAGGCACCATTTCGCCATGATCGAGCCGCCGCGCGAGACGATGCCGGTGACGCGCTTGGCGGTGAGCGGAATGTAGGGGAGGCGGACGCCGGCGTGGATGGTGAAATAGTCCACGCCCTGTTCGGCCTGCTCGATCAGGGTGTCGCGGAAGATCTCCCAGGTGAGGTCCTCGGCGATGCCGCCCACTTTTTCGAGCGCCTGGTAGATGGGGACGGTGCCGATCGGCACGGGGGAGTTGCGGAGGATCCATTCACGGGTGTCGTGAATGTTGCGGCCGGTCGACAGATCCATGACGGTGTCCGCGCCCCAGCGGATCGACCACACCATCTTGTCGACCTCGCTCGCGACGTTGGAGGCGACGGCGGAATTGCCGATATTGGCGTTGATCTTGACCAGGAAGTTGCGGCCGATCGCCATCGGCTCCGATTCCGGATGGTTGATGTTGGAGGGGATGATGGCGCGGCCTCTTGCCACCTCATCGCGGACGAACTCCGGGGTGACGTAGTCGGGGATCTCGGCGCCGAAGGACTCGCCGTCACGGTTGTACTCGGACAGGCGTTCGCGGCCGAGATTTTCGCGGACGGCGACGTATTCCATCTCCGGCGTGATGATGCCGCGGCGGGCGTAGTGCATCTGGCTGACGTTCGCGCCGGGCTTGGCGCGGAGCACGCTGCGGCGGACATTGGGGAAGGGCTGCACACCGCCGGAGCGGTCAGGGCCGAGCTGGCCGTTATCCTCCGGGCGGACCTCGCGCTGGGCGACCTCCTCGACATCGCCGCGCTGGCGGATCCAGTCGCGGCGGAGCTCGGGCAGGCCGGCCATGATGTCGATGCGGGCGTTCGGATCGGTGTAGGGGCCGGAGCAGTCGTAGACGCGGATCGGCGGCTCGCCGGATGAAGGTTCGAGGCTGATCTCGCGCATGGCGACGCCGAGCGGGCCGACGTGGATCTTCTTGGAGCCGCGGATCGGGCCTGTCGTAACCTTGAGTTCGGTGCGGGCGGGAATGTCGGCCATCGTCTTCACTCCAATACGGAAGGAGAGCGTTTCGGCCGCTCCCTCCCTACGCCGGTGTCAACCGGATCAGGTTCAGCGGGTCGGAGGCTCCAGCCTCCCTCTCAAGCGCGGATCAGCGCTCCCCCGGGGATGGGTGGAGTCTAAAGGAGCCGCTTGCGTCTGTCGATGGACTTCCGGCGCTCGGCCGCGTGGCGGGCGGCGCGGGCGAAGAGGGCTTCGAGATCCTCGTGGGAGATGTCGAAGCTTTCGCCGGTCTCGGCGAGCGCGCGGTCGATGTCCTCGGCGATCGGCGGGCCGGGAGCGGGGGCGGGGCGGTGCGGGTAGCTGTGGCCGGAGAGGCGGTGGAAGAGGACGCCGCAGAGCGCCAGGACCACCGCGTTCAGGCCGATGGGAAGGAGCGCGAAGCCGAAGCCGGCGGCGCGCACCGCCTCCCCGCCGATCACCGCCGACAAGGCCGAGGCGCCGCCCGGCGGGTGGAGCGAGCGGGTGAGCGACATGACGAGGATCGCGGCGGCGACTGCGACGGCGGCGGCGAGATGCGGATCGGGGATGAGGCGCGCGGCGAGGACGCCGGTCAGCGCGGACAGCGTATTGCCGCCGATCACCGGCCAGGGCTGGGCCAAGGGGCTCGCGGGTGCTGCGAAGACGAGGACGGCGGCGGCGCCCATCGGTGCGGCGAGCCAGGGCAAAGCGGCGCTGCCCAGGACGAGCGTACCGATCACGCCGGTGACGAGGATGCCGAACAACGCGCCGGCGCAGGCGAACAGGCGGTCGCGCAGGGTGGCGCCGGCAAGGATCGGGGCGAACAGCGCACGCATTTCGCGCCTATCGGCCAAGTTCCGGAGGAGAGGCAAGGGTGCTGCGGCCCTGGAAGCCCGGTTTGAACCGGAGGCATTCTTTCCCGCGTATGGTCTCTTTGGACCGCAGCGGTCAGGGTATGCACCCGTTCACCGCATAAAAAAAGGGCCGGCTGAGCCGGCCCGTGTAAGTTTTAGGAGAGGATGCCTGAAAGGCACGCCCCTTGTGCACTGCAGCAATGTCTAGCGCAAGTGCAGAGTTGGTAAACGTGGTTGCATTTGACGCAACCGCGGCCTTCCGTTCAGATCGCTGCCACGCGGAAGGCGGGGCGGCGGCGGCGCGCGGTGGCGCCGACCAGGCCGAAGCCGGCGATGAGCATGGCCCAGCTCGACGCTTCCGGCACGGCCGGAACGCCCGTCGGGCCCTGGGTGTAGACCGTCTGGCCGGCGGTGATGCCGGCCGTCTTGATGCTGATGCCGCTGAAACCGTCGAGCCTGACGTTGCCGTAGAGCGACAGAGCGCTGAAGCCCGTGAAGGTCTGGTTCGACAGGTCCAGGTCCGGCCCGTTGTAGGTGAAGCGAAGGTTGGTGATGTCCGCCGCATCGTTGAAGTTCGGCACCGAAGGCAGATCGGCGCTGGTCAGCTCCGTCGTGGCGGTGATCAGCGGATTGGTGCTGGCCACCGAGCCGGCGACATAGCCGTCGAAGTCGAAGATCGAGACGGTCGAGCCGTTCGCCACGCCCTCCTCCTCGACGAAGCGGATGTTGTAGTTGAAGCGGTAGTACTCGCCTTCCTGAACCACGGAATCGAGAAACAGGACGGCGGCCTGCGCCGGCATCGCCGTGGCGAAGAGCGAGACGGCCGCGAGGGCCAGAGCCTTGAAAGTCATACGAACCCCTTTGCGCGAAGACCGGACCTGCCGGTTGATGCGAAGACGGAACAGGAGCTTCGAAGTTCCGATTTTAACGCGACTGCGTAACGGAATTTTTACCCTGCTTCCGCCCCAAAATGGGACCGTTTGCAGAGGGAGATTCGTCCGCGCCGAAAAGGTTCCGCTAAGTCATTGCGCGGCTTGTCGTTTCGGTCGAGCATCGGTGGATGATGACGGCAGGCGAACTGATCCCGGCCATGCGCGAGCTGATGCCGCTGCTGCGCGCGCATGTGCTGTTGAGCGGGCTTTCGGTCGGAACCGCGTTAACGATCGGCTTGCCTCTAGCGGTCTTCGCCAGCGACCGACCCCGCTTGCGGGGGCCGCTGCTGGCGGGCGCGGGTTTGTTGCAGACGGTGCCGGGGCTTGCCTTGCTGGCGTTGCTTTACCCGCTCCTGCTGCTGCTCGGGCAGGCGACGGGGCTGGCGATCCCGGCGCTCGGTTTCCTGCCGGCGTTCATCGCCCTGACGCTCTACGCGCTCCTGCCGGTGATGCGGAACGGGGTGGCGGCGATGCAGGAGGTCGATCCTGCGTTGCGCGAGGCGGCCGCCAGCCTCGGCGCCGGGCGGTTGCAGCAGATCCTGATGGTGGAACTACCGCTCGCCGGCCCCGTCATCCTGGCGGGCATCCGCACGGCGACGGTGTGGACGATCGGCACGGCGACGCTGGCCACCACGATCGGTCAGCCGAGCCTGGGCAACCTCATCTTCTCCGGCCTGCAGCTGGAGGACTGGCGGCGGGTGCTGATCGGCTGCGCCGCCTCCGCCGCGCTGGCGATCCTGGCGGACGGGCTGCTGGGGGCGGTGGAGAGCGGGCTGGCGCGGGGATCGCGGCGGCGGGCGTGGGCTGGCGTGGGGTTGATCGCGGCGGGGCTGGTGGTGGCGCTCGCCCCCGCGCCGGCCCGCGGCGGGCGGGTGGTGGTGATCGGGGCGAAGAACTTTTCCGAACAATACATCCTCGCCAGCCTGATCGAGGCGCGATTGCGCGCGGCGGGCTTCGCCACGGAGCGGCGCGACGATCTCGGCTCGGCCATCGCCTATCGCGCGACGGCGGGTGGGGATGTCGATGTGTATGTCGATTATGCGGGGACCTTGTCGGCCAATGTGCTGGGGCGGCGGGGGCGGGTGCCGGTGGCGGAGCTTTCGCGGGCGCTGGCGGCGCGGGACGGGGTGCGCGTGCTGGGCGGTCTGGGGTTCGAGAACGCCTATGCCTTTGCGATGCGGCGGGACCGGGCCGAGGCGCTGGGGATCAGGACGCTGGACGATCTGGCGCGCGCGGCGCGGAAGCTGCGGCTGGCGAGCGACCTGGAATTCCTGAGCCGGCCGGAATGGCGGGCGGTGGAGCGGGTATACGGGATGCGGTTCGCCGAGGCGCGGCCGTACAGCCCGACCTTCATGTACCGGGCGCTGGCGAGCGGGGCGGCGGACGTGATCTCCGCCTTTTCATCCGACGGGCGGATCGCGGCGATGGACCTGGTGACGCCGGAGGATAGGAGGGGGGCGTTGCCGGGGTACGAGGCGCTGCTGCTGATGTCTCCGGGGGCGGGGCGGGACGCGGCGGTGGTGGCGGCGTTGCGGCCGTTGATCGGCGCGATTTCGGTGGAGCGGATGCGGGCGGCGAATTTGATGGTGGACCGGGATGCGGACAAGCGCAGCCCGGCCGAGGCGGCGGGGTGGTTGGGGGGAATGATCAGGTCGAGCCACCTCCATCGACGAGCACTGCGAGCGGCGACGCCGTAGTCGGGGAGTTCGCAGGCATTGGCGCCATAGACTTTGATCCGAACATCCGTAACAGACCGGCGCGGGAAAACTTACAACGGTGTTTCTGATTCAATGCCTGGAAGCGATCGGAGCCTTATCGTTGCGGCTATCTTCGGACTAGCAGCGATATGCTTCGGGATCGGGCTGACGTTAGGAGGCGATTGGACCAGTCAGCCATACGAGCCATCCGGTAAGCCCCGTGCCTCCGTAGAGGAATATGCTGCGGCCGACCGCGTCAACACATTTGCTGCTTACCCCTTCGGGGAGTCAAACGCCTGCTATGGCGCTAAGAACCACGATAGCGCCGATCTATGCGCCCAATGGCGCGCTGCTATTGCCGCTGAAAAGAGCGCGTACTCGGCGCAGTGGGCTAATCGGCTCAGCATCATCGGGGCGGTGCTCACCCTTATTGGTTTGCTTTTCATCAAGCGGACCTTGGACGCTACAGTGGTTGCGGCTGAAGCTGCAAAGGGGGCTGTTGCTGAGACCCGCCGCATCGGAGAAGCGCAGACGCGATGCTACGTGACCATTATGAGCATGGAAGGAAGTCTCTTTGACAACGGGTTGGAGGTCCGCGTCAAAGTAAAGAACTCTGGCCAATCTCCCGCTCTCAAAGCCCATCTTGCGCTCAAGTTCTACGACCCGGGTGGAGTCGCTCCAGACTGGTCGATTGACCATCTTCCGCAGTCGGTGGGTGCCAATGAGGAGGCTTACCTGACGACCTGCTATTACAGGAATATTGCAGCTCATAATTGGCAGTTGGTCGTTAGGTGCCACTGTCACCTTCGAGGATGTTTTCGGAGGAGCCTACAAAGTCCGTGAGAACTTCGGCTGCATACCCTCCGACTGGCAGTTCGACAGATTCACCGTGTGCACGGAATCCAGAGATATGAAGAGCATCATGCTCGCATGGAAAGAAAAGGGCTAGGAGACCTGCGGCGGCACTAATCACGCCCCGCACTCCAAAAGAAGGCACTGGAAATCGCAGACGCGGACGGGTGCAATCTCGTTGGTGCGTTTGCTACGTAATGTCGGCGAAGTCGGGTGAGGGCTAAGACGTGGCCACCCCGTTCACGCTCACCGGCCCCGCGTGGACGATCTCCGCGCGGATCATTGCTCCGGCAGGTTCTGCCGTCTCCACCACCACCGATTGCAGCCACGGCGACTTGCCGATCATCTGGCCGGGTTTCTTGCCGGGGCGCTCCAGGAGGACGTCGACTGTCTTGCCCACCGTGCCGGCGTTGAAGGCGTGTTGTTGGGTGGCGAGGAGGGATTGGAGGCGTTGGAGGCGCTCGTCCATGACCTCCTCTGCCACGAATGCGTCGGTCATCGTCGCGGCGGGGGTGCCGGGGCGGGGGCTGTATTTGAAGCTGAAGGCCTGAGCGTGGCCGATCTCCGCCACCAGCGACAGGGTGTCTTCGAAGTCGGCGTCGGTCTCGCCGGGGAAGCCGACGATGAAGTCGCCGCTGATCGCGATGTCGGGGCGCGCCTTCCGCACCCGATCGATCACGCGGCGGTAGCTGTCGGCGGTGTGGCTGCGGTTCATCGCTTTCAGGATGCGGTCGCTGCCGGCCTGCACAGGGAGGTGGAGGAACGGCATCAGCTTCTCGACATCGGCATGGGCGGCGATGAGGCCGTCGGTCATGTCGTTGGGGTGGCTGGTCGTGTAGCGGATGCGGTCAAGGCCGGGCAGGCGGTCGAGCGCGCGGATCAGGCCGTCGAGGCCCTGGGTGCGGCCAGCTTCGTCATCGCCGGTCCAGGCGTTGACGTTCTGGCCGAGGAGCGTGATCTCCCGCGCGCCGGCGTCGATGAGGGCGCGGGCCTCGTCCATCACCTGGGCCCAGGGGCGGCTGATCTCCGCGCCGCGCGTATAGGGGACGACGCAATAGGTGCAGAACTTGTCGCACCCCTCCTGCACGGTCAGGAAGGCGGAGGGGCGGCGGTGGATGCGTTTGGGCAGGCTGTCGAATTTCGAGATCGCCGGCATGTCAGTGTCGAAAGCGCGGGCACCGTTCGCGGCGGCGGCGACCATCTGGGGCAGGCGGTGATAGGCCTGCGGGCCGACGACGATGTCGATCGCCTTGGCGCGCGCCGCCATTTCCGGCCCCTCGGCCTGGGCGACGCAGCCGGCGACGGCGATCATCGGCTTTTCGCGGGCGCGCGTCTTCTTCACGATGCGGCCGATGTCGGAATAGACCTTCTCGGCGGCTTTTTCGCGGATGTGGCAGGTGTTGAGGACGACGAGGTCCGCGTCCTCCGCGCTGGCCGTCGCGGTCATGCCCTCGGCGGCGAGCAACTCGCCCATCCGCTCACCATCATAAGCGTTCATCTGGCAGCCGAACGACTTGACGTGGAAGGTTCTGGGCGCGGCGGGCTTGTTCATGCGGCGCGCCTATAGGGGAATGCGGGAGAACGGGAAAGCGAGGCCGCCCCGGACACGAGGGCGACGCGTGGCACGCTCCGCTGCACTGTGCTGTAAAGACAGGTATTTTCGGCAAATGGCCGATTCGGGAGAGATCGATGCTGTACCGCCTCACGTCGAAGAACGACAAGGTGCACGGGACCAAGTCCGCCGACATCGTTTATGGGAAGGTCAGTTCGGGCGGAACACTGCTCTTTTCGGGCGGCATCGACAGCATCAGCACGGGCGCGGGTGCCGACCGGATCCGGGTCTATACCCACCAGGCGAAGGTCGCGGCTGGAAGCGGGAATGACGACATCACCCTTTGGGTCCGCCAGGGCAGCACGAAGGACAATGTCGTGCACGGCAATTCGGGCAACGACAGGATCCAGGTGCGGGTGTTCGATGCGGCCTCCGTCCTGGCCAAGGGCGAGAGCGGCAACGACACCTTCGTCTATGTCGAGAACAGCAAGCAGAAGGGGTCGGTGATCCTGGATGGCGGGACCGGGAACGACAGCCTGCTGCTTCCGGACGATGGCGCACGCACGACGAACGTCGCGGGGCTGACGCTCCGCTCCGTCGAGACGCTGGTCCTGAACGGTGACGTGCGCATCGCGGGCAAGCTTCTCGACGGATTTTCCCATGTCGGGGCGGTGAGCACGGCCAAGGTCCACACGATCACCATCCAGGGCACGGACGCGGTTGCGGTGGCGATCGACCAGGCGACGAAGATCGCCACGACGGCGCGGCCGACGATCGACCTTACCGGATCGAAGGGCGACCTGACGATCAACATAGGCAAATGGGACGGCCCCGGCGACGGTGCGGTGGTGACCGGAGGCTTGGGCGGCGACCTCATCTCCGCAGCGGGTATCTGGGGCGACGACACGCTCTCGGGCGGCGCGGGGGACGACACGATCGACGGCGGCTTCGGCAACGGGAACGACCTGTATGGCGGGACGGGCGACGACGTCTTCAAGGGCGGCGGCGCGGACATCTTCTCCGAAGAGGATGATGATGACGTCATCCAGTATTCCTACAACAGCTTCGACGGCGGCGACGGGATCGACACCGTCATCTACGATGCAGAGGCGACCGTGGATCTGGAGGACCGTGATCGCAACGGCGGCGCGGCATTCGAGGACTTCCTCAAGTCCATCGAGAACGTCACCGCGACGATCGCCTATGGTGACGCGGCCGCCAACCTCCTGACCGGACGGGAAGTATATGGGCGCGGCGGCGACGATGTCCTCAACGACGAATTCTCGGCCGGCAACCACGTCATGGACGGGGGAGTTGGCGACGACCTCATCGTCGCGGGCGGGCCGGAAAGCGGCGGCAGCTACAGCCTGATCGGCGGTGACGGGGCGGATACCATCGAAGTGTCCGGCACGGGTGTGTTCGTGATCGCCGGTGATGCAGGCGACGACACCATCACCGTCAGCAGCACGCAGGACACCTCCAACGAGGATACGACGATCGACGGCGGAAGCGGAGACGACCGCATCATCCTGGCCGGAGACGCGGAATTCAGCGGCGTTCCCGGGATCGATGGCGGTGAGGGTATCGACATCGTCGATTTCAGCGCGGCCTATTACGGATACCGTCCGCGCCTGACCTATGACCTGCAGAACGACACCCCGGCGAACAGCCCGCTGTCGAACGTGGAGGGGCTTGTCGGGCGCGAGTGGAAGGACATGTTCGCGGGCAACGCGGCTTCGAACCAATTCGATGGACGGGCGGGCAACGATACGCTGATCGGCCGGGACGGGACCGACACGCTACTGGGCGGCAGCGGCAACGACCTGCTCGACGGCGGTGCGGGAAAGGACTCGATCGACGGCGGCACCGGGACCGACACGTTGACCTATGCCGGTGCATCGGGCGCGGTGCGCGCGGATCTTCAGAACGGCTATTACAACAACAAGGGCGATGCGGCCGGCGACAAGATCCGCAATGTCGAAAACCTGATCGGATCGGACTTCGGCGACAGCCTGCGCGGCAATAACGTCGCCAACCGCATCGATGGCGGGGAGGGCGCCGATTTCCTCCACGGGCGCGGTGGCAACGACACCCTGGTCGCGGGGGACGGCATCGACGAGCTGACCGGCGGATCCGGCAAGGACCTGTTCGTCCTGATCGGAAGCAGCTTCGAAGAGACGGATACCGTCATCGACTTCGAAAACGGCATCGACAAGGTCGACCTGACCGGCGTTTCCGGTGCGTTCGAGGACATCGTCACCGACCAGGACGATGTGGACGGTGACGGGCAGATCGATGACCTGACGGTGACCTACGGCCAGTGGACTTTCAACCTGCTGAACGCGTCCGCGGAGAAGATCGACCGGGCAGACTTCATCATCTAGCCGGGGAACGGAAGCAGGCTGTCACCAGCCGCTGGTTCGCCCGGTGCGGCGAGGGTCCCGTTGGCCGTCAATCAACCAAACAGCCCTCGGCCGGGCCGAGCGCCGGTTGCCGGGCCATTTCCAGGCGCCATTCGGCGACGCCGATATAGTGGCGGAGCTTGCGGCAGAGGCGTTCGTCCGTCTCCCGCTGCAGCTGTTCGCGCAGACGCCTGATGTCCGCTTCGTAGATCCACTCGTACATGACCACACCCCTGTTGTCCTGTAATGGGACAGGGTTGTGCGCCGATTCCAGCCAGGGAGCGCGCACATGGATCAGCTTTGTAGAATATCTTTTCGGAACAGGCGGTTCCGCGAAATCAGGCGGAGGCCGCGCACGTCACCGCGGAAGCGGAATCGATCCCGACGCATCCAGCACCCTTGCCACCGCCGCATGAGCCTCGGCCGCGATCGCCTTGCGGTCCTGGTCGGTGCGGACGGGGGGAGGAGGGTGAGGGTCACCGGGATGGTGCCGCGCCGGCCGATCAGGCGCATGGCGTTGTGGGGCGCGCCCTCGGTCTTGGGCCAGCGGACGAGCGCCATGCAGGGGCCGTAGTCGATCGCGACCGGCTGGACGGTGACACCGGGGGTGACGGCGGCGAGGAGGGAGGCGCGGAAGGGAGCGACGGCGTAACCTTCGCCGGTGGTGCCCTCGGGGAAGATGGCGACGGGCTGGGGCCGGGCGAGCGCGCTGGCCACGGTGTCGGTCTGGGCACGGACGTCGCGGCGCGCCTCCCGCTCGACGAAGATGGTGCGGTTCTGGCGGGCGAGGAAGCCGATCAGCGGCCAGCGCGCAATCTCCGCCTTGGCGACGAAGCGCGCGTCGAGCACGCCGCCCATCAGCAGGATGTCGATCCAGCTGAGATGGTTGGCGAGGTAGAGGACCGGGCCGGAGGAGGGCGTGCCGATGACGGTCGGGTGGATGCCGCAGATGCGGGTGACACCGCTGAGGAAGATGCGCGGCACCGGCGAGGGGCGGCGGATCGCGCGCAGGAACAGGTGCAGGGGCAGGATGCCGAGGAGCAAGGCCAGCATCGCGATGATGCGCACCACCAGCGTGACGGTGACGAGCGGTAGGAGCGGGGCGGGGTCCGGGCGTGCCGTCATCAGGCCGGGTTAAGGCGGGGCGCGGGGAAGGGCAATCCGGGGGCTAAGCGGAGCGAACGGCAGGAAGCGGCGTTGGCGGCGGATGCGCGCGAAAGGGATCCTGCTGGTGTTGGTGATGGCGGCGGGTTGCTCGCCGGAGCCTGAGCGCAAGCCGGAGCGGGAGGCGCGTCCTCGGCCGACGCAGGTAATGCGCGCGGAGCCGGCGAAGCGGGACGTGGTTCAGCCACCGCCCGCCGTTCCTGCTGGTCCAGCCGCGCCCGCCACGACAGAGCGGCGTCCATCACCGCCGCGCGGACTGGCCGGCTTGTCGCGCCGGGACATCGAGACGGCCGATCTGCCGGGCGAACTCGCCTGCGGCTTGGGCGTCGAGGGGCGGGACGTGCCGCTGCTCATCGCGCGCGGCGACGTGGCGAGCGGCAGCGCAGCCTGGGGTGCCGTTCGGGCCGGCGGGCGGATCGTCCGCGTGTCGGCACCGGGCGGCTTCGACGGCATGATCCGGGGCGCGACCTTCACCGGCGCGGGCGTGACGGTGCGAGTCCGCGTGACGACCGAAATCACCACGTCGAAGATGGAGTCGCCGCCGCAGCCCGCCACACTGACCTTTACGCCAGCGGGTGGGGAGAGCCGGACCTACGAGGGCAGCTGGACCTGCGGCCCCTGACCTGTCGTCATCGCCTTCTCTTTCCGGCTCGGCTCTGCCAGTCTGTGGCGTTCCGGGCCGTTGCCCCCTGATCGGAGCGTATCCTTGCAGAGCATCCTTTTCGCGACCACCGCCGTCCTCCTCGCCATCGCACCCATCGCGGGGGTTGCCGCGCAGCCACCGGGGGCCAGCCTTACCGAGTGGAACGGCGGCTATGGCGGGGTGCCGCCCTGGGACAAGGTGACGCCGGAGGGGCTATCGGCTGCGCTCGACGCCGGGATCGCGGCGCAGGCGGCGGACTACAAGGCAATCACCGCGCAGACCGCCAAGCCGACATTCGCCAACACCATCGCGCCGATGCAGAATGCGGGCGAGACGCTGGACCGCGCGACCGCGATCTATTCGGTGATGACGAGCAACATGAGCAACGACGCCTATCGCGCGTTGCAGAAGGCATTCTCGCCCAAGCTCGCCGCCGCACAGGATGCGATCAACCTCGATCCCGTGCTGTTCGCGCGGGTCAAGGCAGTCCATGCCGACATGACCGGGCTGGACGCGCAGCAGCAGCGGCTGACGACGCGGATCTACGACCGCTTCGTGCGACAGGGTGCGAATTTGTCGCCGGCCGACAAGGCGACGCTGGCGGGATACAACCAGCAGCTCGCCAGCCTGTTCGCCGAGTTCAACAACAAGCTTCTCGCCGACGAGACCACATGGGTGGTGATCGATGACGAGAAGCAGCTCGCCGGGCTGCCTGCGTCGGTCGTCGCCAGCCTGAAGGGCGATGCGGCGGAGCGGAAGCTGGGGGGCAAATGGGCGGTGGTGAACACGCGTTCGGCGGTGGACCCGGTGCTGACCTTCGCCAGCGACCGGGCGCTGCGGGAGAAGGTCTGGCGGGCCTTCGTCAATCGCGGCGACAATGGCGATGCGAACGATACCAACGCGCTGATCGCGCAGATCGTGAAGCTGCGGGCGGACCGCGCTCATCTGCTCGGGTTCAAGACGCATGCCGACTGGCGGATGCAGGACACGATGGCGAAGACGCCCGCCGCCGCGACCGACCTGATGATGCGCGTCTGGCCCGCCGCCGTAGCGCGGGTGAAGGAGGAAGTGGCCGACGCGCAGGCGATCGCGGATACGGAGGGCGCGAAGATCACCATCGAGCCCTGGGACTATCGCTACTATCAGGAGAAGGTCCGCAAGGCGCGCTACGACCTCGATCAGGCCGAGCTGAAGCCGTATTTCGAGCTGGGCCACATGATCGACGCCGCATTCTACGCGGCGGAGCGGCGGTATGGGATCAAGTTCACCGAGATTTCGGGCAAGGTGCCGGTGTTCCACCCGGACGTGCGCGTCTGGGAGGTGACGGACGCCAAGACGGGTGGCCATGTCGGCCTGTTCTACGGCGACTATTTCGCGCGCACGGGCAAGCGTTCCGGCGCATGGGCGATGGCGTATCGCGGGCAGCAGCGGATGCCGCCCAAGTCCACGGTGCTGTCTTCCAACAACAACAATTTCGTGAAGGCTCCGGCGGGCGAGCCGGTGCTGATCAGCCTGGACGATTCGCGGACCCTGTTCCACGAATTCGGCCATGCGATCCATGCGTTGTTGCAGGACGTCTATTATCCGGGGCTGGCGGGGACGCCGCGCGACTTTGTCGAATTTCCGAGCCAGGTGAACGAGCATTGGGTGCTGACCCGCGACGTGCTCGACAAATATGCCCGCCACTACAAGACCGGCGCGGCGATGCCGCAGGCCCTGGTCGACAAGATCCAGAAGAGCCTGACCTTCAACCAGGGCTTCGCGACGGTGGAGTACCTGTCCTCCGCGATCGTGGACATGAAGCTGCACACGGTGCCGGACGGCGTGGTCGATCCCGACCGGTTCGAGCGGGAGACGCTGACGGCGATCGGCATGCCGAGGCAGATCGTCATGCGCCACCGACTGCCGCAGTTCGGGCATCTGTTCTCGTCAGACAGCTATTCGGCGGGGTACTATTCGTACCTCTGGTCGGAGACGATGGACGCCGACACCTGGGCCGCGTTCAACGAGGCGGGCGGGCCGTGGGATCAGACGGTGGCGGAGCGGTTCAAGAAGACGCTGCTTTCGACCGGCAACGAGACCGACCGCGCGGAAGCTTATCGCGCGTTCCGGGGGCGCGACCCGGATGTGAAGGCGTTGCTGAAGCAGCGCGGCTTTCCGACGGAATAGGCCGGGATTCCTTGTGATTTGCTGAGCCGACGGGCGCTCCTTTCGTCGCAGGTGCGAAGGAGCGCCCCGGGGTCCGACGTGATCGAACTTCGAACGAAACGTGCGCGTCGAGATCGTACGGGCGGGATTAACTTCAGTCGATGGCAGCGACTTGCGACGGATTAGCGCGGAAAAGCGCGCGACCATATCGCGAAGACAAAAAAAGGGCCGGCCCGGAGGCCAGCCCTGAAGTCTTAGGAGAGGATGCCTGAAAGGCACGTCCTTTGTGCATCGCAGCACGGCAGATGGCAAGTGCAAAATTAACGATGACGATTGCAAATTTTGCATCTAGTCGGAGTAGATAAAGGAGAGGCCCGCCTCCGAGTGGGAGACGGGCCTCAGGTTACGCCAGGGAGTCAGCGCTTGGCGTTTGCGAAAATCTGATCGAAGGCGCCGCCATCGGCGAAATGCGCGGCCTGAACCCGCTTCCACCCGCCGAAATTGCGATCGATGGTGAAGAGCTGCAGGCGCGGGAAGCGGCCGGCGTATTTGGCGGCGACAGCCTTGTCGCGCGGACGATAGTAGTTCTTCGCGATAATGTCCTGCGCCTGGGGCGTGTAGAGGAAGCGCAGATAGGCCTCGGCCTGCTTGCGCGTGCCCTTCTTGTCGACATTGCGATCGACGAGGGCGACCGGCGGCTCGGCGCGGATCGAGACGGAGGGGACGACGATGTCGAACTTGCCGCCGCCCAACTCGTTCACCGCGAGGAAGGCCTCGTTCTCCCAGGCGAGGAGGACGTCGCCCTGGCCGCGCTGCACGAAGGTGGTGGTGGCACCGCGCGCGCCGCTGTCGAGGACGGGCACGTTCTTGAAGAGCTTGGTCATATAGGCGCGGGCGCCCGCATCCGAGCCGGAGGATTTGCGCGCGTATCCCCAGGCGGCGAGGTAGTTCCAGCGCGCGCCGCCCGAGGTCTTCGGGTTGGGGGTGATGACGCCGACACCCGGACGGATCAGATCGCCCCAGTCCTTGATGCCCTTCGGGTTCCCCTTCCGCACCAGGAACACGATGGTCGAGTAGTATGGCGTCGAGTTCTGCGGCAGGCGGGCCTGCCAGTTGGCGGGCAGCAGCTTCCCCTTCTCCGCGATCTCGTCGATGTCATAGGCGAGGGCCAGGGTGACGACGTCGGCGGGGAGGCCGTCGATCACCGACCGGGCCTGCTTGCCGGAGCCGCCATGGCTCTGCTTGATCGAGAGGGTCTCGCCTGTCTTGGCCTTCCACTGGGCGGCGAAGGCGCTGTCGATGGCTTTGTAAAGCTCGCGCGTCGGATCGTAGGAGACGTTGAGCAGTTCGACGGCTGCAGCCGGACGGGCCACCAGCGGTGCCGTGGCCGCCAGGGCGAGCAGAAACGCAGTCTTGATGGGCCGCAGGTTCATTCAGACCAGATCCTTTAGTGCGATCCGGGCTAAAGTCTACTGTGTGTATAGACTATGAAGAATTGCTTTGGCCGGCGCGAGTTGCCCTTCACGCGGGATGTTGCGGCCGGCGGATGGCCGCAGACGCCCCTCGATCAGTCCATCCAGCAACGCCTGACCCTCGGGCCAGTTGCCGAGGCCGCTTTCCGAATTGAGGTGTCCGAGATCGCCCGCGTCGATCAGCGTGCTGCCCCAGAAAGAGGCCATGTCGCGCGACCGCTGGAAGGCGGCGTAGGGATCGTTGCGGCTGGCGACGAGGTAGGAAGGGAAGGGCAGCGCGTGGCGCGGCGTGGGGGCGAAATCGCCGAGCGCGCGGCCGCCGCAGCCGTCCACATCGGGCGGCGCGACAAGGAGGGCGCCCGCGACCGGCGCGCCGTAGGGCTGGCCGGAGAGTGCCGCCCACCAGGCGACGGCGAGGCAGCCGAGGCTGTGCGCGACGAGGATCACCGGCGGGCGGGCGGAGGCGATCGCGTGATCGAGCTTGGTCACCCAGGGATTGCGGCGCGGATCGGCCCACATGCCGAGTTCGACGCGCTGGCAATCGCCACGCTCCCGCTCCCACAGGGTCTGCCAGTGATCCGCGCCGGAATTGTTCAGGCCGGGGATCGTCAGCACCACCGGCGCGCCGGCGCGATCGTCGAGGTCGCCGTGGATCATCGCTCGCTCTCCCGACCGGCGACTCATCGGCCGGCTGGAGAGAAGCTATGCCTAGTTCACCGGTAGACAACCGGGCCGCAGTGGGGCGTGCGTCCGGGCGGTTCAGCCTTGCGGCAAGATGAAGGCAGGATGAACGTCAGCCCTCGGCGTGCTCCCTCGCCGCGGAGCCTTCCTCCTCGGCCGGGTCGTCGGGCGGGTTGGGGAGAGGGTCGGCGAGCGTGATGCCGTCGAGGACGCGGGCGGTCTCGTCGCGGACCTGGAGCATGATGCGGTGGAGCCAGCAATCCTTTTCGGGCAGGCAATTGTCGCATTGCTTGTGGTTGTAGCGGCTGGCGCAGGGGACGAGGGCGAGCGAACCGCGCGTCATCCGGACGATGTCGCCATAGCTGACGTCGACCGGGGGAACGGCGAGCCAGTATCCGCCCTCTCGCCCGCGCCGCGTTGCCACCATGCCGGCCCGCGACAGCTCGGACAGAATGACGGTCAGGAACTTCGCCGGGATGTTCTGCGCGCCGCAGATCTCGCTCAACTGGACCGGACCCTGGCCGTAGCGGGCAGCGAGGTGCTTCAAGGCGCGCATGGTGTAGCGGGTCCGTTGCGACAACATTCCTGACGCCTGCCCCTTCTTCGACCCTTGGGCGAGCGGCGAAGCGGTGCTTCCGCGCGCTCAATCATTTCCATGTTTCACTACACGGCGGCTTGAGAATAGCTAGGGCCTCTTGACCGTCTTCGTGCCCTCGTGAAGGGACGGCCAATCGTCAAAAGGGTTCCGTTCTTGTCCACCCGCCTCGACCCTGTCCCGGCGCAGGGTGTCCGTATGGTCGAGCCCCCACGCCGTCGGCGCGGCCGGCGTTCCGCCATGCCCGGCTTCGGTCTGACGATGGGCATGACGCTGCTCTGGCTGGCGCTGGTCGTGCTGATCCCCTTGAGCGCGGTGTTCATCCGGTCCTTCGGGCTGGGGCCGAGCCATTTCGCGCGGGTCGCCTTTTCGGAACGGACGCTGGATGCCTATCGCCTGAGCTTCGGCGCGTCGCTGTTCGCCGCCGCGATCAATGCGGTGTTCGGGCTGCTGATCGCCTGGGTGCTCGTCCGCTACGATTTCTGGGGCAAGAAGCTGATGTCGGCCTTTGTCGACCTGCCCTTCGCCCTGCCGACGGCGGTTGCGGGCATCGCGCTGACGGCGATCTATGCGGATACCGGCTGGATCGGTGCGCCGCTCGCCGCGATCGGGATCAAGGTGGCGTATACGCCGCTGGGCGTGGTGATCGCGCTGATCTTCATCGGCCTGCCCTTCGTGGTGCGGACGGTGGAGCCGGTGCTGGAGGACCTCGGCAAGGGGATCGAGGAGGCGGCCGCGACGCTCGGCGCGGGGCGGGGGCGGATCTTCCTGTCGGTGATCCTGCCGGAGATCGCGCCGGCGCTGCTGACCGGCTTCGCGCTCGCCTTCGCGCGGGCGGTGGGGGAATACGGGTCGGTGATCTTCATCGCGGGCAACGTCCCCTTCGTGTCGGAGATCGCGCCGCTGATGATCATCACCCAGCTGGAGCAGTATGACTATGCGGGCGCCACGGCGATCGCGACGGTGATGCTGCTGGCGTCCTTCGCCCTCCTCCTCATCATCAACGTCATCCAGGGACGCGAGCGGCGGAGGCTGGGCGGGATATGAGGGCGGCGACCGGCGAACCGCGGCCCGTCCGCATCACGCTCATCCTGCTGGCGCTCGCCTGGCTGGGGCTGATCATCCTGTTGCCGCTCGTTTCCGTGTTCGTGGAGGCGTTCCGCAACGGATGGGCGGCGTACCAGAATGCGGTGCTGGAGCCGGATGCGGTTTCGGCGATCAAGCTGACGCTGCTGGTCGCGGCAATCGCGGTGCCGTTCAACACGGTGTTCGGGATCGCGGCCGCCTGGGCGATCGCCAAGCATGATTTTCGCGGCAAGGACTTCCTGGTCAGCCTGATCGACCTGCCCTTCTCGGTCTCTCCGGTGGTGGCGGGCCTGATCTACATCCTCGTCTTCGGGATGAACGGGTGGCTGGGGCCGTGGCTGCGCGCGCATGACGTGGAGGTGGTTTTCGCCGTGCCTGGCATCGTGCTCGCCACCGTCTTCGTCACCTTCCCCTTCGTTGCGCGCGAACTGATCCCGCTGATGACGGCGCAGGGGCGGGATGAGGAGGAGGCGGCGATCACGCTCGGCGCGGGCGGGTGGCAGACCTTCAGCCGCGTGACCCTGCCCAACATCCGCTGGGGCCTGCTCTACGGCATCCTCCTCACCAACGCGCGGGCGATGGGCGAGTTCGGCGCGGTGTCGGTGGTGTCCGGCCATATCCGGGGCGAGACCAACACCATGCCGCTACATGTCGAGGTTTTGTACAACGAGTATAATTTCGTCGCCGCCTTCGCGGTCGCCTCACTGCTGGCGGGGCTTGCGCTGGTAACGCTGGCGCTCAAGAGTTTCCTCGAATGGCGGCATCGCGACGCCATCGCCGCTGCGGGCCACTGACCAGATGACCATCACCATCGAGAATGTCGCCAAGACCTTTCAGGCGCATAGCGCGCTGAACGGGGTCAGCATGGAGGTGGAGGACGGGGCCTTCGTCGCGCTGCTGGGTCCTTCCGGTTCGGGCAAGACGACGCTGCTCAGGATCATCGCGGGGCTGGAGAGCGCGGATGCGGGCCGCATCCTGTTCCACGGTGAGGACGTGACCGACCGGCCGGTTCAGAAGCGGGGCATCGGCTTCGTGTTCCAGCAATATGCGCTGTTCCGCCACATGACGGTGGCGAAGAACATCGCCTTCGGCCTCAATGTGATGAAGCGGTCGCAGCGGCCGGGCAAGGCGGAGATCGCGGCGCGGGTGGAGGAACTGCTCGGGCTGGTGCAGCTGCCCGGCCTCGGCGCGCGCTATCCGGCGCAGTTGTCCGGTGGTCAGCGCCAGCGCATCGCGCTGGCCCGTGCGCTGGCGCGGGAGCCGAAGATTCTGCTGCTGGACGAGCCGTTTGGTGCGCTCGACGCCAAGGTGCGGCGGGAACTGCGCGATGGGTTGCGCGAGATCCACGACCGGGTGGGCCTGACCTCGATCTTCGTCACGCATGACCGCGAGGAGGCGTTCGCGCTCGCCGATAAGGTGGCGATCCTGAACGATGGGCGGATCGAGCAATACGGCGCGCCGGGCGAGATCGAGCGGGCACCAGCGAACGACTTCGTTCGGGCGTTTATAAGTTAGGCTGTCCATCCCGATATTGGTTGAGCCGTCCATCCCGAGCGCAGTCGAGGGATGTCCGCCAAGCGGAGCCGAGGCGTGCAGCGGGTGGAGCATCTCGACTTCGCTCGATGATCGTCCTCGACTTCGCTCGGGATGGGCGGTTTTCCAAAGTCGTACCGAAATTCCCCACGCCGTTGGCCCTGAGCTTGTCGAAGGGCCAGCGGTAACGGTGGCGCTGGGGCTTCGACAGGCTCAGCCCGAACGGGCTTGGCTGGTACGCTTCGCTTCGGAACGACTCCCCCGGCTGTGGATTGAATCGCCCCGGTAACGGTCAGGAGGCGGTTCATGGCGGCGCGCGCATATTGGCAGGGGCAGATCCGCCTCGCGCTCGTGTCGATTCCGGTCGAGATCTATTCGGCGACGCGGAGCGGGGCGAGCGTCGCCTTCCACCAGATCCACGAACCGTCGGGCAAGCGCATCAAGTACGAGAAGGTCGTGCCCGGTATCGGACCGGTCGATCTCGACGAGATCGTAAAGGGTTTCGAGGTGTCGAAGGGCGAGTACGTCCTGCTCGACCAGGACGAGATCGAAGGCGTCAAGCTGGAGAGCAAGAAGACGCTGGAGCTGATGCAGTTCGTCGATCGCGACGAGATCGACATGATCTATTTCGACAAGCCGTATTACGTCGTGCCGGCCGACGATCTGGCCGAGGAGGCATTCGTCGTGCTGCGCGAGGCGTTGCGTAAGACCGGCAAGATCGGGCTGGGGCAGCTCGCCATGCGGGGCCGCGAGCATGTCGTCAGCCTGAAGCCCTGCGGGCGCGGCATGGTGCTGGAGACGCTCCGCTACGCCGACGAGCTGAACAAGGCGCAGAGCTATTTCCGCGACATCGGCGATACGAAGCCGGACGAGGATCTCCTCGACCTCGCTACCAGCCTCATCGACAAGAAGGCGGGCAAGTTCGACGCGAGCGAGTTCCATGACCGCTATGTCGATGCGCTGAAGGGCCTGATCGAGAAGAAGGTGAAGTCGAAGGGCAAGAAGATCGTCGAGGACAAGAGCGACGCGCCGAGCGGCAAGTCGAACGTCATCGACCTGATGGCGGCGCTGAAGAAGAGCCTGGAGAAGGGCGGCGCGAGCGAGCCGGCGACCACGAAGGCCCCGGCCAAGGCACCGGCGCGGAAGAAGGCGGAGACGGCGGCGAACGATACGGCGGCGGAGAAGAAGCCGGCACCACGGCGGACGGCGCGGAATGCGGCGGCGAAGCCGGCGGCGCGGAAGCGTGCGTAGGGTGCGGTATTCATCCTCCCCATGCGAGCATGGGGAGGGGGACCGCCGCCGCAGGCGGTGGTGGAGGGGCGGTGCGCAGCACCGGGTTCGCCGGCCCCTCCACCAGCTTCGCTGGTCCCCCTCCCCATCTGCGATGGGGAGGATTTGAGTGGCTGATCCGCTTGCCCGGTATAACGCCAAGCGCGACTTCGCGAAGACCGCCGAGCCCGCCGGCAAGGCCGCGGAGGGCGACACCCACGTCTTCATGGTGCAGAAGCATGATGCGACGCGGCTGCACTGGGATTTCCGGCTGGAGCTGGACGGGGTCCTGAAGAGCTGGGCGGTCACGCGGGGGCCGAGCCTGGACCCCGACGACAAGAGGCTGGCGGTGCGGACGGAGGACCATCCGCTGTCCTACGCGACCTTCGAGGGGACGATCCCCAAGGGGCAGTATGGGGGCGGCACGGTGATGCTGTGGGATCGCGGCACATGGACCCCGCATCCGGGGAAGGACCCGCGCAAGACGATCGAGGAAGGGCACCTCCACTTCACGCTGGACGGCGAGCGGATGAAGGGGGAGTGGATCATGATCCGCCTGAAGCCGCGCGGACGCGAGAAGGGCGAGAACTGGCTGCTGCGCAAGGTGGCGGATGCGTATTCCGCCGAGGGGAACGGGCTGGTCGAGACGGCGCTGACGAGCGTTGCGACCGGGCGGACGATGGCGGAGATCGCGGCGGGGAAGGTGGTGCCATCCGCCTCTTCTTCGTCACCCGCAGCTGCCTCGTCATCCCCGCGAAAGCGGGGATCGCGGTCCACAAGGGATACTCCTGCTGACAGCGATCCCCGCCTGCGCGGGGATGACGGAAACAAGAGGCATAAGAGTGGCAAGCTCCCGGCCTTTCAGGACGTGCAGCTTGCTACCCTCGTGGACTCCGTGCCGAGCGGGTCCGAGTGGATCCATGAGGTAAAGTATGACGGTTACCGCGCGCTGATCGCGGTCGGGGGCGGGAAGGCGAAGGCGTATACCCGCTCGGGTCTCGACTGGTCGGACAAGTTCGCGAGCGTCGTCGCGGCGGCGAAGGACCTCGACGTCGGCAGCGCGCTGATCGACGGGGAGGTGGTGGCGCTGGACGGCGAGGGGCGGCCGAGCTTCGGGGCTCTGCAGGAGGCGCTGAAGGATGGCGGCGCCCTCGCCTTCTTCGCCTTCGATCTGCTGGAGCAGGATGGCGAGGATCTGACCGGCCTGTCCAATGTCGAGCGCAAGCGGCGGCTGTCGGCGCTGATCGGCCCCGGGGCGGGCGTGATCCGCTATGCCGAGCATATCGCCGGCGAGGGCGAGAAGCTGTTCGAGACGCTCTGCGGCCAGGGGTACGAGGGTGTCGTTTCGAAGAAGGCGGCGGCACCCTATCGCGGGCGGCGGACGCAGGCCTGGCTGAAGGTCAAGTGCATAAAACGGCAGGAATTCGTCATCGTCGGCTGGTCGGGCAGCGACAAGGGGCGGTCGTTCCGGTCGCTGCTATTGGGCGTGAACGAGGGCGGGGCGCTGCGCTATGCCGGCCGGGTGGGGACGGGGTTCAACGCCCGCACGCTGGAGGAGATCGGCGGCAAGCTGGCGAAGATCGCGCGGAAGACGCCTGCGCTGGAGGTGCCGCGCGCGTCGGCCCGGGGCGTGCATTGGGTCGCGCCGAAGCTGGTGGCGGAGATCGCGTTTACCGAGTTCACGGGGGAGGGGGTGCTGCGGCATCCGAGCTTCCTGGGGCTGCGCGAGGACAAGGCGGCGGAGGATGTGGTCCGGGAGGAGCCGGGCGAAGCGCCTCCGAAGACGAAGGCGCGCTCGCCTGCGGCGCGCAACCCCTCTCTCCAGCCCTCTCCCGCAAAGGGAGAGGGGGCTTACTTCGGGGTGAAGCTCTCCAACCCCGATCGCCTGATCTATCCGGAGGCGAAGATCACCAAGGGCGACCTCGCCGACTATTACGCGCAGATGGCCGAGCCTTTCCTGCGCTGGGCGGCGAAGCGGCCGATGACGCTGGTGCGCTGTCCTCAAGGGCGAGGAAAACAATGCTTCTTCCAGAAGCATGACAGCGGGTCGTTCGGCGAGACGGTGGCCAAGGTGCCGGTCAAGGAGAAGGACGGGTCGGTCGAGGACTATCTGTATCTGTCCGATCCGAAGTCGGTGCTCGCCTGCGTGCAGATGGGGACGATCGAGTTCCACGGCTGGGGATCGCCGGTCGACCCGCTGGAGCATCCCGATCGCATGGTGTTCGACCTCGATCCCGATGAGGGCCTCGACTTCGGCGATGTGAAGAAGGCGGCCGTCAGGCTGCACGATCTGCTGGCGGAACTGGGGCTGGTCAGCTTTCCGATGCTGTCGGGGGGCAAGGGCATCCATGTCGTCGTGCCGCTGGACATGTCGGCGGACTGGGTGGCGGTGAAGGACTTCGCCAGCCGCTTCTCCAAGGCGCTGGGCCAGGCCGATCCCGAGCATTTCACCGCCAATATGAAGAAGGTCGAGCGCAAGGGCCGCATCTTCCTCGACTGGCTGCGCAACCAGCGCGGGGCGACGGCGGTGATGCCCTGGTCCGCCCGCGCGCGGCCGAACGGGCCGGTGGCGGTGCCGGTCAACTGGAACGAACTGGACGGTTTTGACAGCCCCGCCGCCTTCACCGTGAAGATGGGCGACGACCTCCTCGCCCGCGCCAATTCGGAGGCGCTGGCGGGGTGGGGCGTGGCGGACCAGGCTTTGCCGGACTACTGACCAGTCACGGGGCGGCAGCATGACGAGAGGGTTCAGCCCTCGCGGCCGGAGCGTTATTGCCGCCCGAGCACCGCGCGCCGCTGACCATAGGCGAAGTAGATGACGAGGCCGATCGCGTTCCAGATCAGGCACCAGGTCAGCGTCTTTGTAGGCAGGCTGAGGAACAGATAGGCGCAGCCGGCGACCGCGCCGGCCCCTACCAGCAAACCCAGGGGAGCGCGGAAGGGACGCGGCGCGTCGGGCGCGCGGCGGCGCATGACGATCAGGCAGAGGCCGACCGCCGAGAAGGCGAGCAGGGTGCCGGCATTTGCGAGTGCTGCGATCTGGTCGATCGGCAGGACGCCGGCGATGATCGCGACCAGAACTGCGGTCATGATCGTGATGCGCGTCGGGGTTCCGCGTCGCGAGATGCGGGCGAGGCCGGTGGGCAGGAAGCCGTCGCGCGCCATGACCAGGAAGATCCGGCTCTGGCCGTAGAGGAAGCCGAGCAGGACGGTCGGCAACGCGATCACGGCGGCGATGGCGACGATCTTAGCGATACCGTTCTGGTCCATCTGGCGCAGGATCAGGGCGAGCGGCTCGGGGCTGTCCGCGAAGTTCAGGTAAGGCACCGCACCGACCGCCGAGGCGGCCACGGCGACGTAGATGACGGTGCAGGCGAGCATCGATCCGACGATGCCGATCGCGAGATCGCGATCCGGGTTCTTCGCCTCCTCCGCCGCGGTCGAGATCGCGTCGAAGCCGTAGAAGGCGAAGAAGATGATCGCCGCCGCCGCCGTTACCCCCCGCGCGACGCCATCCGGGTCGGTACTCTTCGCAAAGCCGTGGGGCATGAACGGCTGCAGATGCGCCGCATCGAAGGCGGGCAGGGTGACGGCGACAAAGAGCGCGAGCGTCGCGATCTTTATGACGACGAGGATCGTATTGAGCCGCGCGCTCTCCCTGGTGCCGAAGGAGAGGAGGGCGGCGACCACCGCGATGATCAGGATCGCTGGCAGGTTGATGAGGCCGCCGAGCTCCGGCCCCTGCGTCAGGCGGAGCGGAAAGCCGATCGAGGTGAGAAGCGGCGCGGCATAGCCCGACCAGCCGACCGCGACCGTCGACACCACCAGCGAATATTCGAGGATCAGGCTCCACCCCACCACCCAGGCGATCAGCTCCCCGAGTACCGCATAGGAGTAGCTGTAGGCGCTGCCCGCCGCCGGCATCATCGTCGCCATCTCGGCATAGGCAAGTGCCGCGCAGGCGCAGACCGCACCCGCGATCGCGAAGGACAGCAGGACCGCCGGCCCCGCCCGATCCGCGCCGACACCGATGAGCGTCAGGATGCCGGTCCCCACGATCGACCCCACGCCGAGCGCCAGGAGGTGCGGCCAGGAGAGGGTCGCGGGAAGACGATCGGCGTGAGGGGCAGCGGCGAAGGACTTGCGCCGATTCCAGTTTGCCATGCGGTCGTTCTTTCCTCGTCGCTCCCCTTCTTCATTCCCGATCCCACAACTGGTAACAAGGGGTGAGCGCAGCGGCGTGGCCGCAAGCGCATACACTTGCGCTACCGCTCTCTCGTCGTTATAACGTACGTATGAACGCACTGAAGATCGTCAAAGTCGGCAATTCGTCTGCCGTGATCCTGCCCAAGGAACTGTTGGCCACGCTACGGGTCGGGCAGGGGGATACGTTGTACGCCAGCGAAGCACCGGACGGAGTGCGACTGACCGCCTCCAATCCTGACTTCGAAGCGAAGATGAAGGTTGCGGAGAAAATCATGCGTGAGGATCGAGATATCCTCCGCGTGCTGGCACAGTGACCGGCGAAGGTGACGGCGCCTGATCGGACCGAGCCGGCTTGGCTTGATGCGGCCGTGGCCTTGGCCATCCACGATCGCCAACTTGCAGAACATGGGGGCGGATCGGGTGTTCGGGACGCGGGCCTGCTGGAGTCAGCGCTTACAAGGCCGGTCAATCGCTGGGTATATGGGGAGGATGACCGCTGCACGCTTGCGGCCGCCTACGCCTTCGGCGTCGCGCGCAACCATCCCTTTGTGGATGGCAATAAGCGCACCGCCTGGGTTTTGGCGCGCGTGTTCCTGGCGTTGGACGGGGTGGAACTCGCCTTCGCAAAGGAAGATGCAATCGACGTTATGCTCCGGCTATCGGCTGGTGAGCTGTCCGAGGAGGAACTAGCCGACTGGTTCCGCCAGCATCTGGCATGAGTTCCGAGTGGCAGATACCGTCATTGCGAGCGTCGCGAAGCAATCAGGGCCGCAGTGGATTGCTTCGCTAAGCTCGCAATGCCCATCTCAGTCCAAACTATTCCGACTCGCCGGCCGACTTGCTCTGCAGCTGGATGTAGTTCGGCAGGCCCATCTGCTTGATCATGTCGAACTGCTTTTCGAGATAGTCGACATGCTCCTCCTCATTGTCGAGGATGTGGAGGAAGAGGTCGCGGGAGACGTAGTCGCGCACCGTCTCGCAATGGGCAATCGCATCGCGCAGCAGCGGGATCGCCTCGTTTTCGAGCGCCAGGTCGGCCTTCAGCACTTCCTCGACATTCTCGCCGATCTTCAACCGGCCGAGCAGCTGGAAGTTGGGCAGGCCGTCCAGGAACAGGATGCGCTCCGCCAGCTTGTCGGCGTGCTTCATCTCGTCAATGGATTCACCATATTCGAACTTCGCCAGCTTCTGCACGCCCCAGTGATCGAGCAGTCGATAGTGCAGGAAATACTGGTTGATCGCGGTCAGCTCGTTCTTGAGCGCCTCGTTGAGGAAGTCGATGACCTTGGCGTCACCCTTCATGGTCTGTCTCCGGCCTGTAGGATGACGGCCGGATACACCTGAATGCTTGAGAAACGAAGCGCGAACGACTCGCGAAATGTTTGATTTTCAGCCGCTTTTGCTAGGCGTTCGCACGTTCCGAGGCGATGATCTCGCGCGCGAACGGAAAGCACTGGCCGCAACGGGCGCGCCGCCCAAGGCTGGCATAGGCGCTGCACGGATCCGCGCAGCCGGTCCGGGCCGCGGCCCGTACATCCTTTTCCCTGATGGCATTGCAGACGCAAACGACCATGAAACGACGACCCTCTCCGATCTTGCGAATCGTTCCTAACACTCATGCGAGTGTGTCGCAATAGATTCGGAGAGGGTCTCTTCAGGTCAGCGGGCGCAGAGGACGTCGCGGAGCGGGAAGCTGCGGTTGCCCTTGGTGGCGGCGGTGAGATCGACGAGGTTCGACACCTGCACGCGGGCGCGTGAGGCGTAGGCGGCGCTGGAGTAACCCGCCTGCTTGCAGAAGGTATCGGCGGTGGTCTTGTCGTTGCTGCCGGCCGCGATCTCCAGCTGGCCGAGTGTCGGCCGCGCGAAGAAGGCGGTGTCCTGGCCGACCGTGCCCTTGCCCGCGTCGAGTGCGGAGAGATCGACCTTCACCGGACCGGCGGTTGTGGCGGTCCCCGTCGAGGTGGTCGCCGTCGTGCCGGTAGTAGTGGCGGTACTGGTTGTCGGAGCCGCGGCCTCCGCAGAGGTGCGCAGGGACACGATGTTGCCGCCGAGGCCGAAGAGCGCGAGCGCCTTCTGATCGCTGGTCAGCGTCTGGCAGGTGCCGGCGTACTTCACGTCGGGGCAGACCTGCCATGAACCGGAGACCCGCGCGGATTGCGCGCGACGGGCGAAGCCGACGCTGTTGAGATCGGGGGTGGCGGTGGTCACCGTGACGCTGCGGCCGGCGAAGAAGGGCAGTTCGTAGAGGGTGACCTGACCCGCCGTCTGGGCGAGCGCGGGAGTGGCGGTGAGCGCGGCGATCGCGATCAGGGTTGCGCGCATGTGTCTTCGGCTCCTGCAGTTTATCCTCGGTCAGGAGCGCTTGCAGGGCGGATTGGTTTCAATCTCGTCCGACGCCGTTCGCCCTGAGCTTGTCGAAGGGGCAGGGACAACGGTCGCCCCGGGGCTTCGACAAGCTCAGCCGGAGCGGGGCTGGAAGGTACTTACAGACACGCCTCAAGGTACGGCGCGTCGAAGCCGAACTGCTTGGCCTTTTCCAGCGTGTACGGCCGCAGACCCATCGCGCGGTACTCGCCGATGATCTTGCCGTCGGTCGTCTCGTCCAGATACTCGAACTTGAAGAGTTCCTGGGTGACGATCACCGGGCCTTCCATGCCGATCACCTCGGTGATGTTGGTGACCCGGCGGGAGCCGTCGCGGAGGCGCTTGACCTGGACGATGAGGTCTACCGAATCCGCGATCTGGCGGCTGATCGCCTCCTTCGGCACCTTGATGTCGGACATCATCACCATGTTCTCCATACGCGCGAGGCATTCGCGCGGGGAGTTGGAGTGGAGCGTCGCCATCGATCCGTCATGGCCGGTGTTCATCGCGGCGAGCAGGTCGAAGCACTCGCTGCCGCGGATTTCGCCCAGGATGATGCGGTCGGGCCGCATACGCAGCGCGTTGATGACGAGATCGCGGATGGTGATCGCGCCATTGCCTTCCAGATTGGCCGGGCGCGTTTCGAGCGGGAGCCAATGCGGCTGCTGGAGCCGGAGCTCGGCGGCGTCCTCGATGGTGATGACGCGCTCGCCCGGATCGATCATCTTCGACAGCGCGTTCAGCATCGTCGTCTTGCCCGAGCCTGTACCGCCGGAGATAACGACGTTGAAGCGGCAGGCGCCGGCGATCTTGAGCGCGGTCGCCATGGCGGTCGACATCGATCCGCCGCCCGCCATCATGTCGAGCGTGATCGGCTTGGCCGAGAACTTGCGGATCGAGATGGCGGTGCCGCGCAGCGACAGCGGCGGCACGATGACGTTGACGCGGCTGCCGTCCGGCAGGCGGGCGTCGGCAAGCGGGGTGGTCTGGTCGACGCGGCGACCGACCTTGTTCACGATCCGCTGGGCGATCTGGAACAGATGCTCCTCGTCGCGGAACTGGATCGGGGCGAGGACCAGCTTGCCCTTCTTTTCGATGTAAGTCTGGTCCGGCCCGTTGACCATGATGTCCGAGATCTCGGCATCGGCCAGCAGCTCTTCGAGCGGCCCGAGCCCCAGCAGCTCGTCGACCAGTACCTTTTCCAGCGCGAACTGCTCGCGGCGGTTGAGGGTGAACTTCAGCTCGGCGAGAACCTCGCCGATGATCGGGCGGAACTCCTCGGCCAGCTCGTCCTTGCTGAGCGTCGCCGCCGCCTCCGGGTCGACGCGTTCGAGGAGGCGGGGGAGGACCTGTTCCTTGATGCGGTGGACCGACGCCTCGAATCCTTCGGCGCGGCTCGATCCGGCGTCGCCCGACGACGCCTCTCGGCTGGCGAGGCGGGCCATCGCGTCCATATGCGGCGCGACTTCGGCGATCTCGCTGGCAAGCTTGTCGGCGTCGAGCGGCCCGGACGGTGTCGCGGGCGCATCGGCCTGCATCGGGCGGGCCACGCCGAAGGCCGGCCGTGCCGCCGCGCCGCCAGTCAAACCACCCCTCCGTCCAAATGCGCTCATCTCGTCCCGCCGCTCAGAGCCGGCGCTTCGTCACGCCGGTGGAACGGTGAATAGGCGCTTAGGCTTGATAACTTCCTAATCGCACACGCAAACAGATGTTGCGGGGGAGGGGAAAAGCCGGGCGTTGCGCGAATGGATCCTGACGTCCGTCAGGATGACGTTGCGCGTCAGGCCGCTTCGACGACCTGTTCGGCGAGCACGGTCAGGCCCTTTTCGTTGACCTCGGCGAAGCCGCCCTCGACATGGATGCGCACCGGGGCGGCGTTCGCGCTCGAATAGATCGCCAGTTCGCCCGGGCGCACCACCGACATCAGCGGGGCATGGCCGGCCAGGACGCCGAAATCACCCTCGGTGCCAGGCACGACGACCATGTAGACGTCTTCGGCACGGACCAGCTTTTCCGGGGTGACGAGCTCGAAATGAAGGTCGGCCATCTCAGTGATTCGCTTTCTCTGACTTGCTGACGACGACCAGCAATTGCAGGCCGCTGCCGTCGTTCATGGAGCGGGCAGGGCCGCTGAACATCATCTTCACGCCGGGCACGGCGACCGACCGGAACCTGTCGAGCGCCACCTGGCCAGTGCCTTGCGCCAGCTTCAGCGGGCTCTCCGACGTCCAGGCACCGGATTGCAGCAACGATGCCGCCAGGAGGCCACGCGCGGCGGGGACACCGGGATTGTCGCCGGCGAAGACGCGGCAGACGTCCCTGTCCGCATAGCTCGTGACCCAGACCACGCCATCGCCGCCGTCCACCCGATAGTCGCTCGCCTGGCCCCAGTCCGGCGGAGCGGGCACGTTCGCCAGCATCGGCACCGCGCCGCCGCTATGCAGCCCATCGGCCGCAGAGACGGCGAAGCCCGCCGGCGTGACCATCCGCGCCATGCAGGCGCCGATCGCGGTGGAAAGGCGCGCCACCAGCGGCCTTGCGGAGACCTGATGCACGGGCAGCGCGGCGGGCGTGTTCGCCGCCGCAGCCGCCAGAGCAATCAGGCCGCCGAATGCCATCGTGTCAGGCGGCCTCGGCCGCGAGCTTCTGCGCCTTCGCGACCGCCTCGTCGATGCCGCCGACCATGTAGAAGGCGGCTTCCGGCAGGTGATCGTACTCGCCCTCGACCACCGCCTTGAACGACTTCACGGTGTCCTCGATCTGCACGAACTTGCCGCTGATGCCGGTGAAGACCTCGGCGACGTGGAACGGCTGAGAAAGGAAGCGCTGGATCTTGCGGGCGCGGCTGACGGTCAGCTTATCCTCTTCGGACAGCTCGTCCATGCCAAGGATGGCGATGATGTCCTGCAGCGACTTGTACTTCTGCAGCGTCTCCTGAACCGCGCGGGCGGTCTCGTAATGCTCTTGCCCCACGATGCGCGGCTCCAGCACGCGGCTGGTCGAATCGAGCGGGTCGACGGCCGGGTAGATGCCCAGCTCCGAGATCGCGCGGTTGAGCACGGTCGTCGCGTCGAGATGGGCGAAGGAGGTCGCCGGCGCCGGATCGGTCAAGTCGTCGGCGGGGACGTAGATCGCCTGCACCGAGGTGATCGATCCCTTGTTGGTCGAGGTGATCCGCTCCTGCAGCGCCCCCATGTCGGTCGACAGGGTCGGCTGGTAGCCCACGGCCGAGGGGATGCGGCCGAGGAGCGCCGACACTTCCGCGCCCGCCTGGGTGAAGCGGAAGATGTTGTCGACGAAGAAGAGCACGTCCTGGCCCTCCTGGTCGCGGAAGTACTCGGCGATGGTCAGGCCGGAGAGGGCAACGCGGGCGCGGGCCCCCGGCGGCTCGTTCATCTGGCCATAAACGAGGGCGACCTTGGAGCCTTCGGAGATGGCGTTGCCCTCGGCATCCTTGGCGATGACGCCCGCGTCGAGGAACTCGTGATAGAGATCGTTGCCCTCGCGGGTCCGCTCACCGACGCCCGCGAACACCGAGGTGCCGCCATGGCCCTTGGCGATGTTGTTGATCAGCTCCTGGATCAGCACGGTCTTGCCGACGCCCGCGCCGCCGAACAGGCCGATCTTGCCGCCCTTCGAATAGGGGGCGAGGAGGTCGATGACCTTGATGCCGGTGACGAGGATCGAGCTTTCGGTCGACTGATCGACGAACTCAGGGGCCTTGGCGTGGATGGGGGCGGAGAGGTCCGTGCCGACGGGACCGCGCTCGTCGATCGGCTCACCGACGACGTTGAGGATACGGCCGAGCGTCTTCGGGCCGACGGGCACGCGGATCTGCGATCCGGTGTCGGTGACCTCCTGACCGCGGGTCAGACCCTCGGTCGAATCCATCGCGATGGTGCGGACGGTGTTCTCGCCGAGGTGCTGCGCGACCTCGAGGACGAGGCGCTGGCCCTGGTTGGTGGTTTCCAGCGCCGAGAGGATCGCCGGCAGCGCGTCGGGGAAGGTCACGTCGACGACGGCGCCGATGACCTGGCTGATGCGGCCCACGTTGTTCGTGGCGAATGAGAGATCGGTTGCCATGCTCGTTCTTCCTGCCTTCTACCTTCGTCATCCCAGCGAAAGCTGGGATCGCCCGTCGCGGGCCATGTCCTTCGTTTCGACGCGACCCCAGCCTTCGCTGGGGTGACGGCTGAATTCAGAGCGCTTCCGCGCCCGAGATGATTTCCACCAGCTCGGTCGTGATCGCGGCCTGGCGGGTGCGGTTGTACTGGATGGTCAGCTTGTTAATCATGTCGCCGGCGTTGCGCGTCGCGTTGTCCATCGCGGTCATGCGGCTGCCCTGTTCGGACGCGGCATTCTCCAGGAAGGCGCGGAACAGCTGGATTGCGATGTTGCGCGGCAGCAGCTCGGCGAGGATCGACTCCTCATCCGGCTCATACTCGGTCACCGCCGATACGCCGCTGGCCTCGCTCGCGGCCGGGATCTGGACGGGGATGATCTGCTGCTCGGTCGGGATCTGCACCAGCGCCGACTGGAACTTGGCGTAGAACAGATGCGCGACGTCGAACTCGCCGGCTTCGAAACGGGCGGTGAGGTCCTGCGTGACTTCGAGCGCATCGGTGAAGGCGACGTTCTTGATGTGGGTCTGGTCGACCTGATGGACGATCGTGCCGGGGAAGGTACGGGCGATCACCGGCCGACCCTTCTTGCCAATCAGGTAGAAGCGGACCGTCTTCCCCTCGGCGATCAGCTGATCCGCCTTCTTGCGCGCCGCGCGCACGATGTTCGCGTTGAACGCGCCGGCAAGGCCCCGCTCCGACGTCGCGACGACCAGGAGGTGGACCTGGTCGCGCCCGGTGCCGGCGAGCAGCTTGGGGCTCTCCGGACCGATGGTGACCTTGGAGGCGAGCGAGGACATCACCATCGCCAGCCGCTCGGCATAGGGACGGCCGGCCTCGGCCGCCGCCTGCGCGCGGCGCAGCTTCGCCGCGGCGACCATCTTCATCGCCTTGGTGATCTTCTGCGTCGACTTCACCGAAGCGATGCGGATCTTGAGTGCCTTGAGGCTGGCCATCTTGTCCCTTCAGCGTCATGCCAGCGAAGGCTGGCATCTCCCTGACATCGAGCGACCCCGGCCTTCGCTGGGGTGACACCCTAATTGAGCGAACTGCTTACGCGAACGTCTTCCCGAAGGCGGCGAGCGCGTCCTTCAGCTTCGACTTGAGGTCGTCGCCGAGGTCCTTGGTCTCGCGGATGCCCTTCAGGACATCGCTGTACCGCGAGCGCATCTCCGACAGCATCGACGCTTCGTAACGGGTGACGTCGGCCACCGGCACGCTGTCGATATAGCCGTTGGTGCCGGCGAAGATCGACACGACCTGCTCCTCGAAGGGCAGCGGCGAGAACTGCTTCTGCTTGAGAAGCTCGGTCAGCCGCGCGCCGCGGTTGAGCAGCTTCTGCGTCGAGGCGTCTAGGTCCGACCCGAACTGCGCAAAGGCGGCCATCTCGCGATACTGCGCCAGCTCCAGCTTGATCGAGCCCGCGACCTTCTTCATCGCCTTGGTCTGCGCGGCGGAACCAACGCGGCTGACCGAGAGGCCGACGTTGATGGCCGGGCGGACGCCGGCGTTGAACAGGTCGGTCTCGAGGAAGATCTGGCCGTCCGTGATCGAGATCACATTGGTCGGGATGTAGGCCGACACGTCGCCCGCCTGCGTCTCGATGATCGGCAGCGCGGTCAGCGAGCCGTTGCCGTTCGCGTCGTTCAGCTTCGCCGCACGCTCCAGAAGGCGCGAGTGGAGATAGAACACGTCGCCCGGATAGGCCTCGCGGCCCGGCGGACGGCGCAGCAGCAGCGACATCTGGCGATAGGCGACCGCCTGCTTCGAGAGATCGTCATAGACGATGACGGCGTGCATGCCGTTGTCGCGGAAATACTCGCCCATCGCGCAGCCGGTATAGGGCGCCAGGAACTGCAGCGGGGCCGGCTCAGACGCGGTCGCGGCGACGACGATGGAGTATTCCATCGCGCCGTTCTCTTCCAGCGTACGGACCAGCTGGGCAACGGTCGAACGCTTCTGGCCGACCGCGACGTAGATGCAGAACAGCTTCTTCGTGTCGTCGTCGCCGGCATTCGCCGTCTTCTGGTTGATGAAGGCGTCGATCGCGACGGCCGACTTGCCGGTCTGGCGGTCGCCGATGATCAGCTCGCGCTGGCCACGGCCGACGGGCACGAGCGCGTCGAGCGCCTTGAGGCCGGTCTGCACCGGCTCGTGCACCGACTTGCGCGGGATGATGCCGGGGGCCTTCACCTCGACGCGGCGACGCTCGGTCGCGGCGATCGGGCCCTTGCCGTCGATCGGGTTGCCGAGGCCGTCGACCACGCGGCCGAGCAGGCCCTTGCCGACCGGCACGTCCACGATGGTGTTGGTGCGCTTGACGGTCTCACCCTCACGGATCTCGGCGTCGGAGCCGAAGATCACGACGCCGACATTGTCGGCTTCGAGGTTGAGCGCCATGCCCTTGGTGCCGTTCGCGAACTCGACCATCTCGCCCGCCTGGACGTTGTCGAGGCCGTGGATGCGCGCGATGCCGTCACCGACGGAGAGCACGGCGCCGACCTCCGACACCTCGGCATCGGTGCCGAAGCCGGCGATCTGGTCCTTGATGACCTTGGAGATTTCTGCGGCGCGGATATCCAACTTCTTATCCTTTCATCGCGTGCGCGAGGGCGTTCAGTTTGGTGCGGATCGAACTGTCGATCTGCTGGCTGCCGACCTTGACGATCAGGCCGCCGAGAATGGCGGGGTCGACGGTGAGGTCGACGGCGACCTCGCGGCCGAAACGGGTACGAAGCTGCTGCTTGAGGGCGGCGACCTGCTCGTCATCCAGCGCGTGGGCAGAGGTGACGGCGGCCGTCGTCTCGCCGCGATGCGCGGTAGCGAGCGCGGCGAAGTCGCGAATCACGTTCTTCAGCGCGGCCAGCCGGCCGTTCGTTGCCAGTACGCCGAGGAAGCGGACGGTCAGCTCGTCGAGGTCGAGCGACTTGGCGACGGCGGCGATCGCCCGGGCGGCGTCATCGCGGGAAACGGCGGGGCTTGCGGTCAGCAGGCGGAGGTCGGCGGATTCGGCGAGCGCGGCCTTCACCGTCGCGAGGCTCTTCGAAACGGCATCGACCGCCTTCGATTCGCGGGCAAGGTCGAACAGGGCCAGGGCGTAACGCCCTGAAAGACTGGCCTGAATGCCGCTGGAAATCTCCACGCGCCCGCGTTCCCTCTCGATGTTCCCCTGAGGCGCTCGTCTTTCGGCTCATGCGAAAAACGGGGCGCCACAAGGGCGTCCCGGCCTGTCGTGGGGCGGTTAGCAGGGGGTTCGGCGGGATGCAAGGTTGCGCATGTGCATGCCTCAGCCCTCGTTCTCTTCCCCGGCGTCGGCGGTGCTGCGCAGGGCAGCGCTCGCGTCATCAAGCTTGCCTGCATCGATTAGTGATAGGGCGCTCTGGAGGCGTTTGCTCGGGGGGCGATGCGGATCGAAGGCGAGCACTGAAAGAACGGCCTTCGCGGTCGAGCCTTCCTTTCGCCGGAGCAGTTCGTAGGCGGCCGCATATCGCAACTCCGGATCTTCCGGCGCAAGTTGAAAGGCAGCGAGCAGCCCGTCCACGGCGTTGGGCGTCGGCTCCACCCCAGCCGTATAGAACGAGTTGTAGAACAGGAACGGTGCTTTCGCATTGCCAGTGTCGATGCGGTTCGCCTTGATGTACCAGCCGCGTGCCGCCTTCCAAACGGCCGCGTCGGCGTGAGCCGCCGTCGCGCGGCGGTGCGCCACAAGGCCTTTGTAGATAAATGCGTCGGCATTCTTCGGGTCGGCGGCGATCGCGCGATCGGCGGCGGCGTCGGCCGCGTCCAGATTTCCGACGTCGTACTCGGCCTCGGCGAGTACGGACTGCACGAAGCTGTCAGTGGGGAAGGCGTCCGCAATGCGGCGCGCTTCCTTGACGACTTCAGCCGCCTCCACCTCGTTTACACCGCGATCGGACCGCATCCGCGTCGGCATGATCGCTCCGGCTCCGGCGGAGAGGGGGCGGACGCGGATCTCGCCGACAGTCAGCATCTTGGCCGGGAGAGCGAACACGCTGATCCGGCTACGGCGGAGATAGCTGTTCAGATCGCGGTCGAGCGCTTTCAGGTCTCCGAACGCCTGCATGGCCGCCTTTAAACTGGGCGTTCCGGCATTCAGCAGGCCGAGGTAGCGGCCAAGCTGCCCGGCGCGCGCATTCTCCATCGTCAGATAATGGGTGAGTAGCCAGCCGCGCCCGTAGAGCGCGTCATTGTCCAGGCCGTTCTTGCCGAATTGGACGCCCTTTTCCAGCAGATCCGAGACCGGCATGGTGTAGTTGAACAGGCTGTAGGCGCGATGCTGAGCCGCGGCGCCGATCGTCACCCTCTTGTCCTTGCCTACCGTCGCCGTCGACACGAACTCGGCGAAGCCCTCGGTATACCAGGCGGGATAGGCCGCGGCCCAATTGCGGAAGAGCATGTGGTGGCCGTATTCGTGAAAGAGGACGACATCCTCGTCGAAAACATCCCCGCCGTCCGTCCGCTTCGGCGTGAACACGATCGAGCCGCCTGCACGCGGCGTGTAGAAGCCAGACACGTTCTTGCAGCTCTTGCCGCATAGCCGCTGAACGCTGGCCTCGTTGTTGACGACGTAGATGCGAAGGCGGTTCGAACGTTCGCTCTCGGGATTGCCGAGGCTCATCAGCGTACGGATGCCGGCGTCGACGGATTCGAGCTTCTCGGCGAAAGCCCGTATCCAGGTCTCCTTAGCATCGGCGTAGATCACGAAATGATTGCTGCTCGCCTCCATCCACGCGGCATGCGCGGGCACAGTGACGAGCATCAGCGACGCGATCGCTATGGAAAGAAATTGTCTCAAGGCGTCCCCCCGGAAGCTGATGGAAAAGCCTATCCGGTGTACTTCCAGCCGCCAAGCCCCGGCTTGAACCGCAGTGTTGCTGCGGGCATGGCCTCGCGCGGTTTTCGTGGGGAGAGTTCGACATGCTGATCGCTTTGCTGGCCGGTGACGGGATCGGGCCGGAGGTGGTGGCCGAGGCGGTGCGCGTGCTGGAAGCGGCGGGCGCGCGCGACCTGACGTTCGAGGCGGCACCGGTCGGTGGCGCGGCGTACAAGGCGGAGGGCCACCCCCTGCCGCCTGCGACGCTCGACCTCGCGCGCCGGGCGGATGCGATCCTGTTCGGGGCGGTGGGGGACCCCACCTGCGATTCGCTGGAGCGGCATCTGCGGCCCGAGCAGGCGATCCTCGGCCTCCGCAAGGAACTTGCGCTGTTCGCCAATCTCCGCCCCGCCAAGCTGTTCCCCGAACTCGCCGATGCCTCCGCGCTGCGGCCGGAGGTGGCGACGCGCATCGACCTGGTGATCGTCCGCGAGCTGAACGGCGACGTCTATTTCGGCGAGAAGGGGATGCGGAAGACCGGTGCCGGCCGCCGCGAGGGATACGACATCATGTCGTATAACGAGGACGAGGTCGCCCGCATCGCCCGTGTCGGGTTCGAGACGGCGCGGGCGCGGCGCGGCCGGCTGTGCTCGGTGGATAAGGCGAATGTGCTGGAGACGTCTCAGCTCTGGCGGGACGTGGTGATCGAGGTCGCGGCCGAGTACCCGGACATCGCGCTCAGCCACATGTATGTCGACAACGCCGCGATGCAGCTGGTGCGCGATCCCGGCCAGTTCGACGTGATCGTGACGGGCAACCTGTTCGGCGACATCCTGTCCGACCAGGCGAGCATGTGCGTGGGGTCGATCGGGATGCTGCCCTCGGCCAGCCTCGATGCGAACCAGAAGGGCCTGTACGAGCCGATCCACGGTTCCGCCCCGGACATCGCGGGGCAGGGCAAGGCGAATCCGCTGGCGACGATCCTGTCGGCGGCGATGATGCTGCGCTATTCGCTGGGGCAGGCGGACGTGGCCGACCGCATCGAAGCGGCGGTGGCGAAGGCGCTGGCGCGCGGCGCGCGTTCGGCCGATCTGGGCGGCGCGATGACGACGGCGCAGATGGGCCAGGCGGTGCTCGCGGGCCTTTAGCGGACAGCGTGAGCGTCGATCCGCATATCGTCCGCGCCTGGCTCGCCGCGCGATCGATCTCGCGCGGGCTGCCGCTGCCGGTGGACGATCATGGCGGCTGGCGCGTGGACAGCGGCGCGCCGGATGAGCAGCGGCGTTATCTGTTCGCAACGGCGGCCGAGGGCCTTCGGGAGCTGGGGCGCGAGATCAAGGCTCCTTATATCGCGCTGAAACTCTGCGCGCCGGGCGAGGCGTTGCTGGCGCAGTTGCCGGCGCGATGGCGGATCGGCTCCGACAACTGGATGATGGTCTGGGACGAGCCGGCAGCGGCGGAGTGCCAGGTACCGCAGGGCTATCGGCTGTCGATCCTGGCCGAGGGCGACCGTTATCGGACGGTGATAACGGATGCAGCCGGATTCGTCGCCGCGAGCGGATACGCGGTCGAGCATGACGGCGTATTCATCTACGACCGGATCGCGACGGATCCGGCGCATCGGCGGCGCGGCCTCGGCACCCTGCTGATCCGCGCGCTGGCGGCACGATGCGCCTCAGCCGCCGCGCGCCATGTCCTGACCGCCACCCCCGAGGGTCGCGCGCTCTACCATGCGATGGGCTGGCGGGACTATTCGCCCTACGCGACGGCGATCATCCCGCCCGGGAACCATCCCTAGCCGGTGGGCGTCATCGCCGGGATGGACAGGCGTTGGGCGTTGGCCGCCGGGATCACGGCGGCGGTGGCGGTATTGCTGCTGATCGGCGTGGCGGCATTTCCCTGGAGCGTGCTGCGCAGCGTGATCGAGAGCCGGCTGGCGGAACGTTTCGGGCGTCCGGTCAGCATCGCCGCCGTCGAACGCGTCGACTTCTTCGGACTGTCGCCGCGCGTGCGGATCAGCGGCGTGCGCGTGGCGCAGGCGGACTGGGCAGGGCGCGGCGATTTCGCGCGGATCGAGCGCGCCGAGGCGACCCTGCCGCTCCGGACCTTGCTTTCGGGCGGATTGAAGCCGCGCGATATCGTCGTCGAGGGTCTCACCCTCGCGCTGGCGCGGGACAAACAGGGACGCACCAACTGGGATCGGCCGGGCGAGCGGGAGCCGGGGGCGCGATCGACGGACCTCGGCAACCTGATCATTCGACGCGCGCGGATCAGCTATGACGATGCGCGGCAGAACCGGCGGCTGGTGGCCAATGTCGCCGCGGATGCGCGCGGCGTGCGGGCGCGTGGCACGGGAACGGTGCGCGGGGCGCCCGTGCGGCTGAGCGTGGATGGTCCCGCTATCCTCTCCGGAGAGCGCCAACCCTGGCCGTTCCATGCGCTGATCGACGGGCCGGCGCTGCGGATGGAGGCGCGCGGCACGATGGACCGCCCGCTCGACACCGACCGCATGACCCTGGACGTCACTGCCCGCGCCCACGATCTGAAGCTGATCGACGCGGTGATCGAAGCAGGACTGTTCCGGACGCGCCCGGTAACGCTGAAGGCGCATATCCGCCATGACTTCCACCGCTGGGTCGTGACCGGCATGACCGGAACGGTGGGCCACAGCAAATTCGCCGCCAACCTGACCGTGACGAAGACCGGCGGGCGCGGCGTGGAGCGCCGCACGAAGCTGGACGGTGACCTCCGCATGGCGCAGCTCGATCCCGACGATCTCAGTTCGGCCCAGGCGCGCGCCGCTGCCGCCGCCTTGGAACGCCGGATCGGACCGCGCATGGTGCCGAACACGCGCATCGACATCGGCAAGATCGACCGCACCGACGGCACGATCCGCTTCGCCATCGGCCCGATCGTCAGCGCGAGGGGGCCGTCGCCGATCGTCGCGGCCAAGGGCAGGCTGACCCTCGACCACCGGCTGCTCACCATCGAGCCCGTCGCGGTGCGGCTGTCGAGCGGCGTGGTGACCGGCCGCGCGGTGATCGACCAGCGCGGCGGCCCGCCGGAGCCGCGCCTGACGCTCGACCTCAAGCTCAGCGACGGCACCTATCTGTCATTCGAAAGCGACATCGGTGCCGTCACCGGCAAGGTCTCGGCCCGCGCCCGACTGAGCGGCGTGGGCGAGACGATCCGTGAGGCGGTCGGGCGATCCAACGGGACGCTCGGCCTGTTTGTGCGGGATGGCGCCCTGCCGCTCCGCTATGCCGCAGCGCTCGGCTTCGACATCGGCAAGGCGATCCGCGCGGAGACCGGGGATCAGGCGCGGCTCCGCTGCCTCGGCGCGCGACTGGTGCTGAAGAATGGGCGCGGCACGGTGGATCCGTTCGTGGTCGATACGAGCGAGAGCCAGCTGCACGGCACCGGCGACGCGGCCTTTCCGGGCGAAACCATCGCGCTCAACCTGACCGGCGCGCCGAAAGGACGGTCGCTGCTCCGCATCCCCGGCAATGCCCGGCTGATCGGCACGATGCGGCAGCCGGATCTGGACATCCCGCCGGAGGTGAAGTCGGTCGGCAACATCCTGAAGGCGATCGGCCGTAAGATCAGCGGCCATGAAGGGCCGCTGGCGACCGATGCCGACTGCCAGGCGCTCGGCCGCCGGGTGCTGGCGGGCGGTTGACGGCGCGCGCCCTCGCTCGCATGAGCAGGGCCATGAAGAGGAAGACCGGGCAGGACCGCAGCGTCACCAGGAACTGGCGTCCCGCGACCATCGCGGTGCGCGGCGGAACGGCGCGTTCGGAATGGGGCGAGACCTCGGAGGCTCTGTTCCTCACCTCCGGCTACACCTACGACAAGGCCGCCGATGCCGCCGCGCGCTTTGCGGGCGAGCAGAAGGGGATGACCTATTCCCGCCTGCAGAACCCGACCGTGGAGATGCTGGAGGAGCGGATCGCCCTGATGGAGGGGGCCGAGGCGTGCCGCGCGATGGCGACGGGCATGGCGGCGATGACGGCGGCGCTTCTCTGCCAGCTATCGGCGGGCGATCACCTCGTCGGCGCGCGGGCGGCGTTCGGGTCCTGCCGCTGGCTGACCGACACGCTGTTGCCCCGCTTCGGCATCGAGACGACGATCGTGGACGGCCGCGACACCGACGCCTGGAAGCGGGCGGTGAAGCCGAACACCAAGGTGTTCTTCTTCGAAACGCCGGCCAACCCGACGATGGACATCGTGGACGTGCGCGCCGTCTGCGACATCGCCCATGACGCGGGCGCGGTGGCCGTGGTGGACAACGCCTTCGCCACCCCCGTGCTGCAGCGGCCGATGGAGATGGGTGCGGACATCGTCGCCTATTCCGCGACCAAGATGATGGACGGGCAGGGGCGCGTTCTGGCGGGTGCGGTCGCCGGCTCCGAGGAGTTCATCGAGAAGACGCTGCTCGCCTTCACCCGCAACACCGGGCCGAACCTGTCGCCCTTCAATGCCTGGGTGGTGCTGAAAGGGCTGGAAACGCTCGACCTCCGGATGCGCCGTCAGTGCGAGAATGCGGTCAAGGTCGCATCCTTCCTGGAAAGTCGTGTGCCGCGGCTCAACTATCCGGGCCTGCCCAGCCATCCGCAGCACGAGCTTGCGATGCGCCAGATGGAGGCGGGCGGGCCGATCTTCTCGCTCTACGTCGATGGCGGGCGGGCGCAGGCCCATGCCCTGCTGGACGCGCTGGAGCTGGTCGACATTTCGAACAATATCGGCGACTCGCGTTCGCTGATGACCCATCCGGCGTCCACCACCCATGCCGGCCTCTCGCCCGAGGTGCGGGAGGAGATGGGCGTGACCGAGGGTATGCTGCGCCTGAACGTCGGGCTGGAGGATCCGGAGGACGTGATCGCCGACTTCGATCAGGCGTTGGCCAAGGCGGGTCTGTGAAGGCGTTCTTCCCACATTCGGCGACGACGCGCGGGGTGACGGTGCGCGTCGCCGTCAGCTTCCTGCCCGAACAGTCCGCGCCGGATCGGGGACAGTGGTTCTGGTCCTACCACATCCGCATCGAGAACGGCGGCGCGGAGACGATCCAGCTTCTCACCCGCCACTGGACGATCAGCGACGGGCGCGGCCACCGGCAGGAGGTGCGCGGCGACGGTGTCGTCGGTGAGCAGCCGGTGATCGATCCGGGCCAGACCTATGACTATGTCTCGGGCTGTCCGCTGCCGACCCCGACCGGCGCCATGCAGGGGAGTTACCGTATGGTGACGGAGAGCGGCGCGACCTTCGACGTCGACATCCCCCGCTTCCCCCTGATCGGCCCGGTGGCGGCGCGATGAAGCGGACGCATCTTCCCCTGAACGGCCTGCGCGTGCTGGACGCGGCGGCGCGGCATCTGAGCTTCACGCGCGCGGCGGACGAGCTGGCGGTGACGCCGGCGGCGGTCGGCCAGCAGATCCGCGCGCTGGAGGATACGCTCGGCGTCGTCCTGTTCCGGCGGACGGCCAAGGGGCTGGAGCTGACGCCGGAGGGCGAGGCGGGGCTGGAAGGCCTGCGCGCCGGGTTCCTGCAGTTCGAGGAGGCGGTGCGCGCCATGCAGGCGGGCCAATCGTCCAAGACGCTGACCATCGCCGCGCCCCGCGACTTCACCGCGAAGTGGCTCGCCCCCCGGCTGGCGGCTTACGGCAAGAGCGATCCCGAACTGCGCTTCGTGCTGCTGTCGGCCGACGACAATCTCGATTTCACCCAGGCCAATCTCGACCTCGCCATCTGCCTGGCGGAGAGCGCGGGCGGGCATGAGGGCGTAGCCCTCGCCGAGGGTGCGTTCGTCACCGTCGGCCGGGCCGGCGGCGCGCCAGCGATGATCGGCTGGCCGGGCTGCCCCGGCGATGAGGGGACGGAGAGCGTCCTGCGGGTCGCCGATGCGGGCCTCGCCGTCGATGCGGCGGCCGCCGGGTTCGGGCGCGCATGCGTGCCTGCGCTCCTCGTCGAGGCCGATCTGGCGGCAGGCCGGGTGGAGATCGTCGAGGCTGCAGCGCCGTCGCCCAAGGGCTACTGGCTCGTCGCACCTCTTCCGCAATGGCGGCAGAAGAAGGTCAAGGCGCTGGTCGCGGCGCTGACGGCCTGAACCGTCAGAGACCTGCCAACTGGGTCTCGATCCCCCTCTGCGACATGCCCGGCATCTGGAAGCGGACGCGGCGGTTGGCGAAATCGACCGAGACGCGGGAGAAGAGCTTCAGCGTCTCCATGCCGAGAAGGACGGCCGGGCGGTCGTCGAGGCGGAGCGCGGCGAACGGCTTCACGTCGCCGAACGCGATCCGGACGTTCTTCATCCGCACATTGCCGAGCGCGAAATCGCGCACGATGCCGTAGTCGAGCGTCAGCGGCTCGCCGGTGACGCTGGTGAGAACGACCTTGCCGATCGGCGTCAGCTTTCGCCGCTCGATCAGCTTGCGGCGGAGCGCCTCGTTGCCGATGGTCAGCTCCGCGCCGGTATCGAGCACGACCTCGACCCGCTGGCGCTCGACCGAGGCCTCGCCGAGAACCAGGCGGCCAAGGCGCTTGCGGGCGGTGACGACGATCTCGTCGGGGTCGTGCCGCCGCATGTCGCTCGGGCGGGATCGGGACATCGACATGGTCAACGCCTTGAAGTCGAAGATCACCTGCTGCTGTTCGAGGCTGTCGATGCCGAGCAGGCCCACCGCGCCGATGGCGTGGGCGCGCAGGAGCGGGGCGGAGAAGCCTTTCATCCGTTGCTGCTTGCCGAAATCGAGCGTGGGCACGGTAACGGTGCCGACCTCCGACGATCCCGTGACCGTGAGAAGGCGGACCGGCTTGCCCGCCTGCAGCGCGAGGACGGCGGCGAGTTCCTGCGAAAGGATCGTGCGTTCGGAACCGGTGTCGACGAGGAAGCGATAGGGTCCCTTGCCGCCGATCGCGATCGGCAGGGTCAGCCGGGCGGACGGGTCCGAGTAGAAGGCAACGGTGCTTTCGGGCGTCGGCTCGACGGCTGGCACCGGCACCTCGGTGGCATGAGCGGCGCCGGCGAGCGCCAGGACGGTAAGCGGCAGGTAGCGCATGACATCCTCTCCGATGTCGTTTTGTCGGAGGCTACGCCGATTGCGCGAGGATGCAAGCGCCCCGCGCTGGAAGCCTCACGCGTCGATCGCCTCTTCGTCCAGATGCGCGGCGTTCGCCTGGATGAAGGCGAAGCGGTGTTCGGGGTTCTTGCCCATCAGGCGCTCGACGAGATCCTTCACACCCGACCGCTCCTCGTACTCCTGCGGCAAAGTGACGCGGATGAGGGTGCGGGTCTTCGGGTCCATTGTGGTCTCGCGAAGCTGGTTCGGGTTCATCTCGCCGAGGCCCTTGAAGCGCCCGACCTCGACCTTCTTGCCCTTGAATTCGCGGCGCTCGATCTCCGCGCGGTGGGCATCGTCGCGGGCGTAGAGCGACTTCGAGCCGGAGGTCAGGCGGTAGAGCGGCGGCTGCGCGAGGAACAGGTGCCCGCGCTTCACCAGCTCCGGCATTTCCTGGAAGAAGAAGGTCATCAGGAGCGTGGCGATATGCGCGCCGTCGACATCGGCGTCGGTCATCACGATCACCCGCTCGTAGCGGAGCGCGTCAGGCTGGTGCCGGTCGCGGGTGCCGCAACCGAGCGCCTGGATCAGGTCCGCGATCTCGCTGTTGGCGCCGATCTTGGCGGCGTTGGCGGAGGCGACGTTCAGGATCTTGCCGCGAATGGGCAGGATCGCCTGCGTCTTGCGGTCGCGGGCCTGCTTGGCGGAACCGCCGGCCGAATCGCCCTCGACGATGAACAATTCGGTCCCGGCGGGATCGTCGTTCGAGCAGTCGGTGAGCTTGCCCGGCAGCCGCAGCTTGCGCGCGCCGGTCGCGGTTTTGCGCTTGACCTCGCGCTCGGCCTTCCGCCGCAGGCGCTCGTCCATGCGGTCGAGGCAGTAGCCGAGAAGCGCGCGGCCCCGCTCCATATTGTCGGCGAGGAAGTGGTCGAAATGGTCGCGCACCGCCTTTTCCACGAGGCCCGCCGCCTCGGGCGAGGTGAGCCGGTCCTTAGTCTGGCTCTGGAACTGCGGATCGCGGATGAAGACGGAGAGCATCAGCTCCGATCCGGTCATCACGTCCTCGGGCGTCAGGTCCTTCGCCTTCTTCTGCCCGATCAGGTCGGCAAAGGCGCGGACGCCCTTGGTGATCGCGGCGCGCAGGCCGTTCTCATGAGTGCCGCCGTCTGGGGTCGGGATGGTGTTGCAGTACCAGCTGTAGCTGCCGTCCGAATAGAGCGGCCAGGCGATCGCCCATTCGACCGAACCCTGATCGTTGGGGAACGCCTGCTTGCCCGCGAAGAAGTCACTGGTGGCGCATTCCCGCGATCCGAGCTGTTCGCGGAGATGGTCGGCGAGGCCACCGGGGAACTGGAACACCGCTTCCGCCGGAGTGCCGTCGCCGATGACCGCAGGGTCGCAGCGCCAGCGGATCTCGACGCCGGCATAGAGATACGCCTTGGATCGGGCGAGGCGGTAGAGGCGGGCGGGCTTGAAATAGGCGCTCTCGCCGAAGATCTCGGGATCGGGCGTGAAGGCGACGCTGGTGCCACGCCGGTTGGGGGCCGCGCCGATCTCTTCCAGCTTCGACGTGGCGAGGCCGCGCGAGAAGGTCTGGCGGTAGAGCTTGCGGTCGCGCGCCACCTCCACGACGGTATCGGTCGAGAGCGCGTTGACCACGCTCGACCCGACGCCGTGCAAGCCGCCGGAGGTGGCGTAAGCCTTGCCGGAGAACTTGCCGCCGGAATGGAGCATGGTGAGGATCACTTCCAGCGCCGACTTGCCGGGGAACTTGGGATGCGGGTCGATCGGCATGCCGCGCCCGTTATCGACAATGGTCAGGCGGTTGCCCGCGTCGAGCGTGATCTCGATGCGGTTGGCGTGCCCGGCCACCGCCTCGTCCATCGCATTGTCCAGCACTTCGGCGGCGAGGTGGTGAAGCGCCCGCTCGTCGGTGCCGCCGATATACATGCCCGGGCGGCGGCGCACCGGCTCCAAGCCCTCCAGCACCTCGATCGAGGAGGCGTCGTAATCGGTGCTAGTGGCGGGCGCCTTGGCGAAGAGGTCGTCGGACATCGGCGGGTTATAGGCATGCGGACGGGGCGCGCACAACGGCACGCGGTCGACGACACCACGCTGTCCTACACGGCGCTTTTCTGGTTCACCCTCCCGGATGAGCCACCTCAAATCCGTCTGGTCTCACCGTCCGCGTCTCACCTACCGCTTGGCCGCCGCGTCAGTGCCGCGTCGCTGGCGCGTACGTGGCGCAATCCGACCGTATTTCGCGTGCGAGCCGCAACTTCCGCAACTTATTCAGGAAGCGCCCGCCCTTCACATCGCGTCCGCACGATGCCACATCGCGCCCGATGACCGACCAGACCCCCGGTGCCGCGCAGAACCTCGACCCGCTGGTGCGCCGCGTTCTCGCCGCGAACCCCTCGGCGTTCACCTATACCGGCACGCAGACCTATCTGGTCGGCCGGGGCGAGGTCGCGGTGATCGATCCCGGTCCCGATCTGCCCGAGCATGTCGAGGCGATCCTTGCGGCGATCCGCGCTGACCGGCTGACGGCGATCCTCTGCACCCACACGCATCGCGATCACAGTCCGGCGACCCGCGCGCTGCAGGCCGCGACCGGCGCGCCGATCATCGGCTGCGCGCCGCTCACGCTCTCCGACAATGGCCCGCGCGCCGACGCATCCTTCGACGACGACTATGCCCCCGACCGTGTGCTTGAGGATGGGGAGGCGGTGAGCGGCCCCGGCTGGACGCTGCAGGCGGTGGCGACGCCCGGCCACACCTCCAACCACCTCTGCTTCGCGCTGCCGGAGGCGAAGGCGCTGTTCACCGGCGATCACATCATGGGCTGGTCGACCACCGTCGTCTCTCCGCCCGACGGCGACATGGCCGCCTATATGGCGAGCCTTGAGAAGCTGATGGCTCGCGACGACGCCGTCTACTACCCGGCGCATGGCGAACCGATCGATCGGCCCCAGCGTCACTCCCGCGGCCTGCTCGGCCACCGCAAGCAGCGCGAGGGCCAGATCCTCCGCCTGCTGCGCGAGGGGGAGAAGCCGATCCCCGATCTCGTCGCCAAGATGTATGTCGGCGTCGATCCGCGCCTGCACCCGGCGGCGGGCCGCTCGGTGCTCGCGCATCTCATCGACATGGACAATCGCGGCCTTGTGGCGCGCGATGGAGACGCATGGCGGATCGCGGCCTGAAACGTATCGTCATCATCGCGCTCGCGCTGTTCGTCGGCCTCGCACTCGTCGCTTTGGCCGTGCGCGAGGCGTCGGATCGCTGGTGGAGCGGGCCGGAGCCGCAGGCGATCGTGGACGCCAGCCTGCAAGGCATCCGGGAGCAGAACCGCCTCTCCGCGCTCGTCGCCGACTATGTGGCGGTGGTCACCGCCCGCCAATCGCGCTTCGGCCTCACCGCGCAGAAGACGCTGATCATGCCGGGCACCGTCCGCTATGAGGTCGATCTGGCGAAGCTCGCCCCCGGCGATCTCCGCTGGGACGGGACCGCGAAGGAACTGCGCGTCGTCCTGCCGCCGATCGAGGTGGTCGGCCCTCAGGTCGATCTCACTCGCATCCGCGAGTACGACGCGGGCGGGTTGCTGATGCGGTTCTCGGATACGGGCCAGCGCCTAGACATGGCGAACCGCAAGGCGGGACAGGCGGAACTCCTCCGCCAGGCGAAGCAGCCCGCACCTATGCGCATGGCCAAGGACGCCACCCGCCGCGCCATCGAACGCAGCTTCGCGCTGCCCTTGCAGGCGGCGGGGGTGGAGGCGACGGTCCGCGTCCGCTTCCCCGACGAACCCGACTTTCCGGCCCGCAACGACGAGCAGATGGACCGCTCCCGCTCGCTGAACGAGGTGATGAGCGAGTAAATGCGCTCCCCTGCCGAGTGCTCCTGCGAAAGCAGGAGCCCAGGGGCCACCGCAGCACCAAGGCTCCTGCTTTCGCAGGAGTACGAACGAAGCGGCGTTAAGGGTTGGCCCCGGTCGTCCGAACCCCTATCTCACCGCCCATGAACGCCGTCACCGAGAGCCTGAAGGGGCTGGACCTCCGCGCCGAGATCGATCGCCTCCGCAAGGAACGGAACGCCGTCATCCTTGCGCATTACTATCAGGAGCCGATGATCCAGGACCTCGCCGATTTCGTCGGCGACAGCCTGGACCTCAGCCGCAAGGCGGCGGCGACCGATGCCGACGTCATCGCCTTTTGCGGCGTCCGCTTCATGGCGGAGGTGGCGAAGATCCTGTCGCCGGAGAAGACCGTCATCCTGCCCGACATGGACGCCGGCTGTTCGCTGGAGGACAGCTGCCCGCCGGAACAGTTCGCCCGCTTCCGCGCGGCGCATCCGGATCACATCGCGCTGACCTACATCAACTGTTCGGCCGCGGTGAAGGCGCATAGTGACATCATCGTCACCTCGTCTTCGGCGGAGCAGATCCTCGCCCAGCTGCCGATGGACCAGAAGATCATCTTCGCGCCGGACAAGAATCTCGGCGCCTATTTCAACCGCAAGACCGGCCGCGACATGCTGCTCTGGCCGGGGGCGTGCATCGTCCACGAGGCGTTTAGCGAGACCGAGCTTCTCAAGCTGAAGGCGCAGTACCCCGACGCGCCGGTCGCCGCGCATCCGGAGTGCCCGGCCTATATCCTCGACCACGCCGATCAGGTCGGCTCGACCCGCGCCATCCTCGAGTTCGCGCTGGCGAGCCCCGCCGAGACGATCATCGTCGCCACCGAACCGCACATCATCCACCAGATGGAGAAAGCGGCCCCGCACAAGACCTTCATCGGCGCGCCGGGGGCGGACGGGAACTGCAATTGCAACATGTGCCCGTACATGGCGCTGAACACGATGGAGAAGCTCTACCTCTCCCTGCGTGACCTCACCCCGCAGATCGAGGTGGACGAGGAAACCCGCGTTGCCGCCAAGCGCTCGCTGGACCGTATGCTGGAAATGGCGTCAGGTACTGTCGGCAAGGGTGATGTGGGTCGCGGCAAGGTGACCGGGGACTAAGCGCCGCTTGGCCGTGCTCCTGCGAAAGCAGGAGCCTCGGGTTCATAGGCTCCTGCTTTCGCAGGAGCACAACCACCGTGGTGTGGTTTGCTGACCGTTGATCGCTACCCCTCCACCACCGCCGTCGCCGGATGGTGCCGGTCCAGATGCCGCCTGATGATCTTCAGGTTGCGGCTGTTCGACCGGAAGAAGAAGTCAGGGATCGCCCCGACCCAGGGGATTGCGCCCAGCAGCATGTCCACCCCGACATTGCCGCCCATCCGCGCCATCTGCCACTTGGACATGCCGAGGTTGCGGGCTTCCCAGACCAGCCAGCCGCCCATCGCCGCCGCCGCGACGCTGCCGCCCACCGGCACAAGGTCGAGGATCACGTCGAGGCCGAACTTCTGGTTGGTGCCGGGGATCGTGAACATCCGCTCCAGCACACCCTCCGCCGCCTCGATCCGCCGCCGGACGGAGGCGGGGTCGCGGCCGAGCTTCAGCGTATCGGCAACACGGTCAAAGGCCTGCGGATTGATCGCCATGCCGCTCAGACGAATGCGATGGCTCCGTGGTTCCGTTCAGTCGGTATCGACCAGCGGCCTGAGCGGATGGACGCCCCGCCGGTTCGCCTGGAAACCGTCCAGCTTGTAGGCAAGCGACCAGCGGAGCGGCCGGGCGAGGGGGATGAACGGCACCGTGCCGACGAGGATTCGGTCCGCCTGCGCCAGCGCCGCCGCCCGGGCGGGCAGGGTGGTGGCGAAGCGCGCGGCGACCAGCGCCGCATCCGCAGTCGGGTCGCAGGCCGGGCTGCGGTCGCAGCTGAAATGACGGAGGTACCAGGCGGCGTTGTCCGCCGGCGCGACGCTGTCGACCAGTCGAAGGTCGGCATCAGCATCAGCCGCGACGCGCTCGGCGGTGACGCCGATCTCCCGCCACTGCCGGGCGAGTAACGCAAACAGCACGGTCGCACCCGGACCCTGAGGGATGGCGACGCGCAGGTGCGGTGCCGCCCCCTCATGCTCCTCCCGCCAACGAGTGACGGTCTGCACCGCGATCGCCCGGCGAACGGCGAGGTCCAGATTGGCCCAGCCCGGTTCCGCCGGTGTGGGCAAATCCGGCATGCCGCGCGGCACGATAGCCGTCTGCGCGGTCCAGCCCTGCGCCGAAAAGGGCGCGAGCAGGGCCGCCCGGTCGAGCGCCATCGCCAGCACCGTGCGTTTGCCGGGCAAAGCGAGAAAGCCGGAGGTGTCGGCAACCACTAGTCCGAACAACCCTTCGACCGGATCGAAATGCCAGGCGGTCGGCGGCAGTTTGGCGGCCTGGCCCACGGCGAGGTTCAGGAAGGTGCCGCCCAGCACGGCATCGCTTTCGTCCCGCCGGAAGCGAGCAATCGCCCTGCCGACCCGCTCGGCGTGCAGGATCACGGGATCGAGCGCGGGCGCGGCCCCGCCATCCTCTCCGACCGCGTTGGGCGCGGGCAGGGTTAGCCGCGCGACGGTCTTGCCGTCGATCTCTGCCGCGAACGGGCCGGTGCCCCGCCCGTCATAGGTTAGCGCCATCTCCGGCTGGGCAAGAAGCTGGAGCAGGTTCGGCCGGGGACCACGAAGCCGAATCTCCACCACCTGATTGGGCATGGCGACGATCCGATCGACCGCCCCCAGCACAGGCAGCAGCGGGTTGCGGCTGTTCTTCGCCACCATTGCGCGGAGGAGGCGCGCGACCCGTTCCGCATCGACCTCGCGCCCGCCGGCGAAGGCTGTGCGGCGCAGGCGGAAGTCGTAGGCAAGGCCGTCGTCGGAGACGATCCAGCGCTCGGCCAGGCCCGGCGCGATCTCCCCCGCGGCATCGAAGGAGACGAGCCCCTGGGCGGTGGCGGAAACATAGGCGGCGCGCGCCGGATCGACGGGTCCGCGACCCGGATCACCCTCGGAAAGGTCGCTGCCGATCACCGAAACCACGACCCGGTGATCGTCCACCTCCAGCGCGTCGCACCCGGCGAGCAGCAGAGGCGCGAGCAGGAGAAAGGCACGCGCGCGCATCCTCAGTCGACCCAGTCCAGCCCGATCTCACGATAGAGCCCGCGATCGTCCTCCCACTTCTCGTTGACCTTCACGTGAAGGAACAGGTGCACCTTGCGGTCGAGGAGCTTCGCCAGCTCGTCACGCGCCCGCTCGCCGATCTGGCGGATGCGCGCGCCGCCCTTGCCGAGCACAATGGCGCGCTGCGTCGGCCGCGCCACCAGTATTTGCTGGTGAATAGCGACGGAACCGTCCTTCCGCTCCTCGTACTTCTCGGTCTCGATCGCCGAGGCATAGGGCAGTTCGTTGTGAAGCTGCAGGTAGAGCTGCTCGCGCGTGACCTCGGCCGCCAGCATCCGGTCTGTCGCGTCGGAGACTTGATCCTCCGGGAAGTGCCACGGTCCCTCCGGCATCCGCGCCGCAAGATCTGCCTTGATGTCGGCGACGCCATCTCCGGTCGTGGCGGAGATCATGAAGATCGCCTCCGGCTTCAGCGTCTCATGCAGGCTGTGCGCCAGGGTCAGGAGCTTCTCCTTCGGCGTCACATCGACCTTGTTGAGGATCAGCAGCTTCGGCTCAGGCCGCGCACCCAGATTCTCCAGGATCGCCTCGTGCCGGTGCTTCATGCCCGCCTGCGCATCGACGACCAAGGCGATCAGGTCCGCGTCCTGCGTGCCGCCCCAGGCGGCAGCGACCATCGCGCGGTCCAGCCGCCGCTTCGGCTCGAAGATGCCGGGCGTATCGACCAGCAGGATCTGGGTCTCGCCCTCGATCGCGACACCCATCAGGCGGGTGCGGGTGGTCTGCGCCTTGGGGCTGACGATCGCGACCTTCTGCCCGACGAGGGCGTTGACCAAGGTCGACTTGCCGGCGTTGGGCGCGCCCACGACGGCGACGAGACCGCAGCGCTTCGTCATGCCAGCTGCTTCAGCAGGGCGGCGGCGGCCTCGGTCTCCGCCTCCTGCTTGGTCGAGCCTTCCGCCTCGGCGCTGCCCCGCGTCGGGATCGTCACGCCGACCCGGAACTTCGGCGCATGATGGGGGCCGAATTGCCCGGCGAGGGTGTAGACGGGCGGCCGACAGCCATGTGCGGCGGCCCATTCCTGCAGCGCGGACTTCGGGTGCTTCGGTGCCTTCGTCTGGCGGTGGACCCGATCCGCCCAGGCCGATCGGACGAAGGCGATCACCTTGTCCAGCCCGCCATCCAGGAATAGCGCGCCGATCATCGCCTCGACGATGTCGCCCAGCACGTTGTCGCTATCGACCGCGCCATCGTCGCGGGCCTGCTTGCCGAGGCGGACCAGGGCGGGCAGGCCCACTTCCCGGGCGATCTCGGCACAGGTCTCGCCGGAGACCATGACGTTGTATCGGCGGGAGAGCTTCCCCTCAGGCTCGTCGGGAAACAGCTCGTACAACCAGGCGGCAAAAGTCAGTCCGAGAACCCGGTCGCCGAGGAATTCCAGACGCTCGTAATCCGCACGGCCGGTGCTGGAATGCGTAAGCGCGCGCTCGAACAGCGCCAGGTCACCGGGCGTATGGCCGAAATGCGTCTCGATCCACCCGGTGAGGTCGTGTTCAGCCGTCATGGGAGGGCTTTGCGGCGGCAGGCAAGCTCGGGTCAAGCACCGAGGTGCTCCGCAGCCCTCCTACGTCGCCTAGAACGTTCCCCCGATCCGGTCCCACCGCGCCGCCGTGAACCAGGTCCAAGGCTTCAGCCACTCGGCATTGCCGTCGGTCGAGAAATACATCACCCGCGCCGGGCCGAGCAGGTTCTCGAAGGGCACGAAGCCGATCCCGCCGCCGTCCATCGCCTCGAACCGGCTGTCGGCGGAGTTGTCGCGGTTGTCGCCCATCATGAAGTAGTGCCCCTCCGGCACGATATAGACGCCGGTGTCGTCGGCCTGAGGTGAGTAGCCCATGTCGAGCACCTCGTAGCTCTTCCCGTTCGGAAGCGTCTCGCGGAAGCGGGTGTACCGGCAGACGCCCGCCGCCTCGTCCTGCTTCTCATAGCGGGGTGGCGAGGGCTGGCGGCAGGCCATCGTCGGGGTGAATGGAATGACCAGATCGGCGATCCGCACCTTCGGCACGCCCGTGCCGTTGATGAACAGCCGCCCGTTCTTCATCTGGATCTGGTCCCCCGGCAGGCCGATCACCCGCTTGATATAATCGCTGCTGTTCCCCGGCGGGGCCTTGAACACGACAACCTGGCCGCGTTCCGGCGGGCTCCCCCAGATGCGGCCCTTGATGGGCACGATGCCGAAGGGGAAGCTGTAGCGCGACCAGCCGAAATCCCACTTCGTCACGATCAGATGGTCGCCGACCAGAAGGCGCGGCACCATGGATTCGGAGGGGATGCTGAACGGCGCGAAGATCAGGCTGCGGACCAGCACCACCACGATCACCATGATCAGGGTGAAGCGGAGATTGCCCAGAAAGGTCTCTTCCTTCTTCGGCTTGGTCGATCGGGCGCGGCGCGGCTTCAGCATGGCGGCAGGGTTTGAGGGGCGCGACGTGGCGGGTCAAGGGTGCGACGAACCGTTCGCGGCACAGTTTTCTTAATCTTACGGTCACGCATCGACCTGCATGAAGTTCGTCAAGGCTGTGGAGTGGATGCGGACTGTGGTGGACTACCTCGCGAGCTTCGTTCCGGACTTTCTGTCCACGCGCGCCGGGATCGGCGTGATGATCGGTTTGGCGCTGTTCATCGGTATCAGTGCGGGCAGGCGGAGCCGCAGGTCCAAGGGCGACACAGGGATCTGATCGGTTCCGAATGCGCCCTGATGAAGCAGCGCACAAATCGGTTGTGATAGTATAACATTACGGATATCAGCGGGACCTTAAAGGGAGCTGTGTATGCGTATTGCGTGGTTGACGAGTGTGGCGGCGGCGGCTTTGTCGGCTCCCGCCTGGGGCGCCCAAGCGAGCGGGGACCACAATCATCCTGCGCAGGACGCCGACATCGTCGTCACCGCCGCCCTTCCGCAGGATCGCTTCGCCATCAACGCCGGCACGGCCGTCCTGACCGGCGAGGAACTGACCCGCGACTTGCGCACGACGCTTGGCGAGACCCTCGCCCGACAGCCGGGCGTGTCGGCGACCAGCTTCGGACCGAACGCCTCACGTCCGGTCCTGCGCGGTCTGCAAGGCGATCGGGTGAAGATCCTGACGGACGGCATCGGCAGCTTCGACGCGTCCGCGACGAGCGTGGATCACGCCGTCGTCATCAATCCGTTGACTGCCGACCGGATCGAGGTGCTGCGCGGGCCATCCGCTCTCCTCTACGGCCCATCGGCGATCGGCGGCGTGGTCAACGTGATCGACAGCCGCATTCCCCGCCGCGTGCCGGAAGACATCGCCCATGTTGATGCCATCGCGACCTACGGCTCGGCGGCGGACGAGCGGTCGATCTCCAGCCGGATCGACGTGCCGGCCAGCGACAAGATCGTGCTGCATGTCGACGGCAGCTATTCAAAGACCGGCGACCTCGACATCGGCGGCCATGTGCTTGCCCGGCCGCAGCGCGCCGCAGCGGCGGCGAGCGGAGATGCGGAGATCGCAGGTCTCGCCGATTTGAAAGGACGACTTCCGAACAGCGTGGCGCGGACCTGGGATGTCTCGGGTGGTGCTGCGGTGATCACGGAAACCGGAAATTTCGGCTTCTCCGTCACCCGCTACGACAGCCTCTATGGCGTGCCCGTTCGTTACGCGCTTGCGCCGGACGAAGAGGCGGAGGAGGTGCGGCTCGACGTCAAGCAGACCCGCGTCGATACGCGCGGCGAGGTCGAGACCGGTGGCGGCTTCCTTCAGTCGATCAAGTTCCGCGGCGGCTTCGCCAATTACCGCCATTCCGAACTGGAGGAGACGGGCGAGGTCGGTACCACCTTCTACAACAAATCGATGGAAGCGCGCCTCGACCTGCTTCAGGCCAAGCAGGGGGTCTGGTCGGGATCCTTCGGCGCTCAGGGTTTCATCCGCGACTTCAATGTCATCGGTGAGGAGAAATTCCTGCCCAAGAACTCGACCGAGCAGGTCAGTGTCTTCACGCTGCAGCAGGTCGACTTCGGTGCGTTCCGGGCGGAGGCGTCTGCGCGGTACGAGCACAGCAAGGTCAGCGCTCACGCCGACCAGGATCTCGGCAATCCTGAGCTTTCCCGGTCGTTCGATGCTGTCTCCGGATCTATCGGTGCGAGCTACGGTCTGGGTCGGTGGCGGCTCGGCGCAAATGTGAGCCGCACCGAGCGGACGCCCACGGCCGAGGAACTGTTCGCCAACGGCCCCCATGCGGGCACGCAGGCGTTCGAGATCGGCGATCCGGACTTCGGCAAGGAAAAGAGTTGGGGCGTGGAGGCGGTGCTGCGTGGCGACGCTGGCCCACTCCATCTGGAACTGTCCGCCTATCACAACTGGTTTTCCAGCTTCATCTACGAGGCGCAGACCGGCGCGGTCGAAGATGGCTTGCCCGTCTACCAGAGTGGCCAGGGCAAGGCGCGCCTCTGGGGGTTCGAGGTGCAGGGCTCGGCCAAGCTCGGCCAAGTCGGCGGCTTCGGTATCCTTGCAAACGCCAGTGCCGATTACACGCGCGCCACGCTGACCGATCAGGGACCAGTGCCGCGCATTCCGCCGCTGCGCGTGCTCGGCGGTATCGAGGCGCAGTCCGACATGCTGACCGGCCGTGTCGAGGCGGAGTGGAACGACAAGCAGGATCGCGTCGCGGCCGTGGAGACGCCGACCGACAGCTTCACCCTGGTCAACGCGTCCCTGTCATGGAAGCCGTCCGATAGCCCGGTGACGATCACGGCATCGGCGAACAACATCTTCGATGTCGTCGGCCGGCGGCATGCGTCCTTCCTGAAGGACTATGCCCCACTTGCCGGTCGCGACTTCCGCATCAGTGCGCGGGTGAGCCTGTAGGGCGGGCGCGTTGTGGGGCCGGAACAGCCGGCCCCGCTCGGTCAGAAGGACGGTGATCAGGGCAGCGAACGCCACCACGCAATAGCCGATGACCAGCGGCAGGCTGGTGCCGTCGAAGGCTTGCCCGATGACGATGCCGATGAGCGCGGCGAGGATCGTCGATATGAACCCCTGAATCGAGGCCGCGGTGCCGGCGATCGCGCCGAGCCGCTCCATCGCGGTCGAGGAAAAGTTTGAGGCGCACAGGGAAAAAGCGCCCATCATCGCGGCCTGCGCGACCGAAAACGTCCAGATCGTCTCCAGACCGGAGAGAGCGATCGCCAAGTGAACGACGACGATAACGCAGAAGACGATCAGCGCGCTATGCGAAACGAGGCGGGTGCCGAGCCGCTCCACGATGCGGGAGTTGAGGAAGGCACCAAGTGCCATCGTGCCTGCCGCACAGGCGAAGATGATCGGAAAGAGGTCAGGCTCGCCAAAGGTGGTGCCGAAGATCTGCTGCGACGAATTGATGAACGCCATCAGCATGCTGAACAGGAAGGTGCTGGCGAGGGTATAGCCGAGCGACAGGCGATCGGTGACGACCAGCTTGGCGGCGTCCCGAATGCGCGTGAACTGCAGGGGCTGTCGGTACTCCGGGTGCAGCGTCTCGGGCAGGAACGCCCAGACGGCCACGGCCACGATCGCCGCATAGGCAACCAGCAACAGGAAGATCCAGTGCCACGGGGCGACCGCCATCACGGCCTGCCCGATCGACGGCGCCAGGATCGGGACGATCAGGAAGACGATGAAGGTCAGCGACATGACGCGCGCCATCTGCCGCCCGGCGAAGCAGTCGCGGACGACCGCGACGGCAAGCGTTCGTGTGGACGCGGCGGCAATGCCCTGGAGCACACGGGCGACCAGCATCAGTTCGAAGGTCTTGGCGGCCGCGGCCACGCCGGCCGCGATCCCGTATGCGACGATCCCGCCAAGCAGCAGGCCGCGGCGGCCATAGCGATCGGCGAGCGGCCCGTAGATCAGTTGCGCGCCGCCGAAGCCGAACATGTACGACGCGATGATCCACTGCGCCGTGCTGGGATTCGGCAGACGGAAGTCCTCCGCCATATGCGGCAAGGCGGGCAGCATGATGTCGATGGCGAGCGCGTTGAGCGCCATGACGGCCGCGACGAGTGCGACGAAAGTCGGGAAGCCGATGCGCAACGTCGGTGCGCCCGGGACCGTTTGCACAGCTGGGGACATGGTGCCCAACTGCGCTTGCCGCAGCGCACAATCAACCCTTGGCAACCCTTCAGTACAAAAAGAGGCGGCACCCGTCGCCGGACGCCGCCTCCCCCGTTCGGACCTGTGGAAAGGATCAGGCCGAGTAGTACATGTCGAACTCGACCGGGCTCGGCGTCATCTCCCAGCGGGCGACCTCCGGCCACTTCAGCTCGATATAGGATTCGATCTGGTCCTTGGTGAACACGTCGCCCTTCAGCAGGTACTCGTGATCGGCCTCCAGGCTGTTGAGCGCCTCGCGAAGCGAACCGCAGACCGTCGGGACCTGAGCCAGCTCTTCCGGCGGCAGATCGTAGAGGTTCTTGTCCATCGCCTCGCCGGGATGGATCTTGTTCTGGATGCCGTCGAGGCCCGCCATCAGCAGCGCCGCATAGCAGAGATACGGGTTGGCCATCGCATCCGGGAAGCGGAACTCGACCCGCTTCGCCTTCGCGCCCGTGCCGTAGGGGATGCGGCAGGAGGCGGAGCGGTTGCGCGCCGAATAGGCGAGCAGCACCGGCGCCTCATAGCCCGGGACCAGCCGCTTGTAGCTGTTGGTGGACGGGTTGGTGAAGGCGTTCAGCGACTTGGCGTGCTTGATGACGCCGCCGATGAAGTACAGGCAGGTGTCCGACAGACCCGCATAGCCGTTGCCGGCGAAGAGCGGGTTGCCCTTGTCCCAGATCGACATGTGGGTGTGCATGCCCGAGCCGTTATCCTTGGCAATCGGCTTCGGCATGAAGGTGACGGTCTTCCCGTAGGCCTGCGCCACCTGCCACACGACATACTTGTAGATCTGCATGCGGTCGGCGGTGGTGACGAGCGTGCCGAAGGTCAGGCCCAGTTCATGCTGAGACGCCGCGACCTCGTGGTGGTGCTTGTCGCAGGGCAGGCCCATTTCGAGCATGGTGGAGACCATTTCGGCGCGGATGTCGACGGCGCTGTCGACCGGGGCGACCGGAAAGTAGCCGCCCTTGGCACGCGGACGATGGGCGAGGTTGCCGCCCTCATATTCCTTGCCGGTGTTGGTCGGCAGTTCGATGTCGTCGATCTTGTAGTACGATTCGTTGTACTCGGTCGCGAACTGCACGTTGTCGAACATGAAGAACTCGGCTTCCGGCCCGACATAGACGGTGTCGCCGATACCCAGCGTCTGCACATAGGCCTCAGCCCGCTTCGCGCAGGAGCGCGGATCGCGGGCGTAGAGCTCGCCCGTCGACGGCTCGACGATGTCGCAGACGAGGATCAGCATCGGGGTAGCAGAGAACGGATCGACCCAGATCGCGTCCAGATCCGGCTTCAGGATCATGTCGCTCTCGTTGATCGCCTTCCAGCCTTCGATCGAGGAGCCGTCGAACATGAAGCCGTCGTTCAGCTCGTCCTCGCCGACGACCGACGACACCATGGTCAGGTGCTGCCACTTGCCCTTCGGGTCGGTGAAGCGGAGGTCGACCCATTCGATCTCCTTGTCCTTGATCATCTTCAGGACGTCAGACGCCTTGTTGGCCATATCTTGTCTTCCCTCGCTCTTGCCGGCGCTGACCGGCGAATCAAAACCTGTCTTCAGGCCTCTTCCGTCTGCGGCGCCTTCCGGAGCGCCGTCCTTCTTAGATCGCGTCGCTGCCCCGTTCGCCGGTGCGGATGCGGATCGCATCCTCCACCGCGTAGACGAAGATCTTGCCGTCGCCGATGCGGCCGGTCTGCGCGGCGGCGGCGATCGCCTCCACGACACGGCTTGCGAGGCTGTCGTCGACGACCACCTCCAGCTTCACCTTGGGCAGGAAGTCGACGATGTACTCCGCACCGCGATAGAGTTCGGTATGGCCCTTCTGCCGGCCGAAGCCCTTCGCCTCGGTCACGGTGATGCCGGACACGCCGACCTCGTGCAGCGCCTCCTTCACCTCGTCCAGCTTGAACGGCTTGATGATCGCTTCGATCTTCTTCACGCTGCCCCCGGTCGCGTAGTAACCCGGCTGTCATAGGCGCGGCCCCGGACGAGTCGCAAGGCGAACACGGCGGCTTGGCCGTGAACCGAATGCGAATGCCAAGATTGCGGGCAGTTCCGATCAACTGACGCGATTATAGGCACCGAAATGCTTCCCCGATCGACACGCAGGCGGCTGGAAGCGCGGCCAAGTCTGCGGTAACTGCCCACTGATGCGAGCCATCATCCTTTCGGCCGGGCAGGGATCGCGCCTCCTGCCGCTGACCGCCGACCGCCCCAAATGCCTGATCGAGTTTGCCGGCAGGACGCTGCTTGACTGGCAGCTGGACGTGCTCTCCGCCAACGGAGTGACGGAGGTGGTCGTCGTGGTGGGCTTCCGCGACGATCAGGTGACGGCGGCGCTGGCGCGGCGGACCGGCGGGCCGAAGGTTACGACCCTGTTCAACCCCTTCTACAAGGTCGCGGACAATCTCGGATCGATGTGGATCGCGCGGGACTGGCTGGAGGGCGACCTCCTGACGCTGAACGGCGACACTTTGATCAGCGAGGCGCTGGTCGCCAAGGTGCTGGCCAATGCCAAGCCGGGTATCACGGTGAGCGTCGACGAGAAGGACGATTACGACGCGGACGACATGAAGGTGGTGCGCGATCCCGATGGCCGGCTGCGCCAGATCGGCAAGCGGCTCGGCAATGCGCCGGTGAATGCCGAGAGCATCGGCTTCATCGCTTATCGCGGCGACGGGGCGGCGCGGTTCCGGGCCGAGGTCGAGGCGATGCTCAGGACGCCCGAGGGGACCGGCAACTGGTATCTGAAGGCAATCCACGCCATCGCGCAGACCGGCCGCGTGGAAACGACCAGCATCCACGGCGAGGAATGGGGCGAGGTCGACTTCCCGGAGGATCTGCCGCGCGCCGAGGCCCTGGCGAAGGGCTGGGCCGGCTAGGTCGAGCTTGCACCGAAGGCTCGTGGGAGCCGGAAAGTCTCAAAGGTCCAGCTTCAACGTGCGCGTGCGCGCCCGCCTGCGCGCGCCCGCACGCGAGAGCGGATGATAAACGATCGAAAGAGCCATCGGCGGGAAAGCACTTCTTTTCCTACATTGGAAGGAAAAAGGGACATCCCAAACCGGAGCCGACAAATCTCAGGTCGTGAACCCATCAAACGTCGCTCGCGGGCACGAGGGACGAACGGCCGGAATTGGTGGTTAGCGGACGTTGAGCTTTTAATTTAACGCTTCGACGCTCTGCCCGACTGCCCTTAGCTTCATGCTAGACAGATCGAGGTTGCATGCCATTCTCAACACCTCACCCGCCTTCTGCATCGCGCGGATAGCGGGCGGGAATGACTGTTGAGGAAGCTCCGGACCAATGCCGGTGAAGGAATGGCTTACGCGCGTTTTTCCGTTCACGCGCCCAACATCCAAAGTCACCCATCCCGCACTATTCCAGTTGTAGTAGGCAAACTGAGCTACGCTCGTGCCGTTTGGGAAGGTGTTACCGTCAGCAACGTAGTCCCATCGCTCGACCTTGCCGAAAGCTTGCCGGAGCGTCTTATCTATGCATTTTGTATCGACCGCCGTGCCAACGTCTTTCTGTGAAACGACGCCTCGCAGCGGCTCGCAACCGCAGAGTGCAAAAGCAAGGAGAGCGAGGGCGAGTGCGGTTCGTGTCACGGGAGCATCTTATTGGCCATCGCGGTTGTATCCGCTAGTTGGGCGAGCGCGGATCGTCCGCTTTATGAGTCTACGGCCTAGATCACGGGTGCCGGCCGCACGATGGCGTGACAGGGACCGAAGCCGATCGGGACATACCCTTCCCGCTCGGCGCGCGCTGAGAGGATGATCTCGTCGCCATCCTCCAGGAAGCCGCGTGTCTCACCGTTCGGCAAAGCGAGCGGTTCCGCGCCGCCGCGCGTCAGTTCGGTCATGCTGCCGAAGCCGCTACGGTCCGGCGCTGAGATCGTGCCGGTGCCGAGCAGGTCGCCGGGTCGCAGGTTGCAGCCGTTCGAGGCGTGATGCGTGACGATCTGGGCAACCGTCCAGTACATGTTGGCGGCCGGCCCGTGGCTGATGCGATGCGGGGGGAGGTTGTCCTGCCGCATCGTGGGGGTGCTGATCGCCGCCTCCAAGATCAGGCCGAGCGCGCCGGTGGCCTGATCGTTCTCGTTCCGGAGATAAGGGAGCGGCGCTGGGTCGCCCTCGGCTCGGGCGGGCTGGGGAATGCGGAAAGGGGCGAGGGCTTCAGGGGTGATGACCCAGGGTGAGATGGTGCTGTGGAAGTTCTTGGCAAGGAAGGGGCCGAGCGGCTGGTACTCCCAGGCCTGGAGATCGCGGGCTGACCAGTCGTTGAGCAGGCAGAAGCCGGCGATATGCGACAGGGCTTCGGCGATGGGGATCGGCTGGCCGAGCTCGTTGCCGGCTCCGATCCAAACGCCAAGTTCCAGTTCGTAGTCGAGGCGGCGGCTGGGGCCGAAGGTCGGTGCTTCCTGATCGGGTGCCTTGCGCTGGCCGTTCGGGCGGGTCAGCGGCTCGCCGGAGGGGCGGATTGAGGAGGCTCGGCCGTGATAGCCGATCGGCACGTATTTGTAGTTCGGCAGCAGCGGATTGTCCGGGCGGAACTGCCGCCCGATATTGTTGGCGTGGTGGATGCCGACGTAGAAGTCTGTGTAGTCGCCGATCGCGCAGGGCAGGTGCAGGCGGCAGGACGCGGCATCGTGAAGCGCCGGTTCGACCGTCCGGCGGTGACGCTCATCCGACAGCAGCTCGGACAGGCGGCGGCGCAGGCCGATCCGCTCGTCAGCGGGAAGGGCGAGCAGGGCATTGAGCGTCTTGCCACCGAGCAGCGTCGCGGCGCGTTCCGGCAGAAGGCTGGCGATCAGGCCCAGGTCGAGGATCGCGTCGCCGATCGCCACGCCGGGTCTCGCTTCCCCGCTTTCGGGAGAGAAGATGCCGAAGGGCAGGTTCTGGATCGGGAAGTCGGGATGGCCGTTCGCGGAGGCGACCCAGCTGGTGCGGGCGGGGTCGTGGGTCTCGTCGATCATCGTCACTCCGGCAGCCTTGCCTTGGGAAAGTCGGCCCAGGCGGCGTCGTAATCCGGCTGGGCGTGGTCGAGCGCGAAGCGCGTCGGGCGATAGGGCCAGCAGCTTTCGACCATGAAGGCCAGCGTATCGGCGATCTTCTGCGGCTTCAGCTCGGCCGTGCTCGCCCCGCGCCAGCTGACGACGTCGGGGCCGTGGCCCGCCATCATGTTGTGGAGCGACAGGCCGCCGGGCACGAAGCCTTCCGCCTTGGCATCGTAAGCGCCGTGGATGAGACCCATCGCCTCCGACATGACGTTGCGATGGAACCAGGGCGGGCGGAAGGTGTCCTCCGCCACCGACCAGCGCGGCGGGAAGATCACGAAATCGGCATTGGCCCGGCCGGGCACGTCGGAGGGCGAGGTGAGCAGCGTGAAGATCGACGGGTCGGGATGATCGAAGGAGACGCTGCCGATCGTGTTGAAGCGGCTCATGTCGTAGCGCCAGGGTGTGAGATTGCCGTGCCAGGCGACGACATCGAGCGGGCTGTGGTCGAGCGTGGTCTGCCAGAGTGAGCCGAGATGCTTTTGGATCAGGGTGAAGGGGCGGTCCTCATCCTCGAACCAGGCGACCGGCGTCTCGAAGTCGCGGGGGTTGGCGAGGCCGTTCGAGCCAATGGGGCCGAGTTCGGGCAGGCGGAACAGCGCGCCGTGGTTCTCCGCGACATAGCCGCGTGCCGCACCGTCGGGGAGGAGTGCGCGGAAGCGGATGCCGCGGGGGATCAACGCGATCTGGCCGGGTGCGAGGTTGATGCGGCCGAGTTCGGTAAGGAGGGTGAGGCGGCCCGCCTGCGGCACGAACAGCATCTCGCCATCCGCATTGAAGAAGGCGCGGTCGTTCATGTCTGCGTTGGCGGCGTAGAGGTGGACGGCGACGCCCTCCAGATCGGCCGGGTCGCGGTTCGCCATCATGGTGACGAGGCCGTCGATCAGGTCGGTGCCCCGGGCGGGGTCGGCGATCGGGCTCCAGCGCAGGCGGTTGGGTGCGAGCGGTTCGGGGTCGGTGCCGGGGACGAAGAGTTTTGCGCCGTCATAGCGGGCAAAGGGCGGGTGGCTGGCGCTGGGACGGAGGCGGTAGAGCCAGGAGCGACGGTTCTCGTGGCGGGGCGCGGTAAAGGCGGTGCCGGAGAGCTGTTCGGCATAGAGACCGAAGGCCGGGCGTTGCGGGCTGTTGCGCCCGACTGGAAGCGCGCCGGGGATCGCCTCGCTGGCGAAGTGGTTGCCGAAGCCGGACATGTAATCATCCCTGAGCGAAGCTCGGGAAGGGGGACCACCCGAAGGATGGTGGAGGGACGGGGGTGCAACCGCCGTCTGTGACGGCGGCCCCTCCACCAGCTTCGCTGGTCCCCCTCCCCAGCTCTGCTGGGGAGGATGGGGGGTGTCCCTCACGCGTCCACCTTGACGACGCCGCGGCGGATCTGGTCGAGTTCGATGCTTTCGTAGAGCGCCTGGAAATTGCCGTTGCCGAAGCCCTCATTGCCCTTTCGCTGGATGATCTCGAAGAAGATCGGGCCGAACATCGTCTCTGTGAAGATCTGGAGGAGGAGGCCTTCCTCGCCGACATTGCCGTCGATGAGGATGCGGTTGCGGCGAAGGCGTTCGAGGTCCTCGCCATGGCCGGGCACGCGCTTGTCGACCAGCTCGTAATAGGTCTCCGGCGTGTCCTGCAGGCGGACGCCGCGCGCGCGGAGCTTCTCGACCGTGGCGTAGATGTCCTCGGTGGTGAGCGCGAGGTGCTGGATGCCCTCACCGTTATAGTCGCGGATGAACTCCTCGATCTGGCTGTTCTCGTCCTGGCTCTCGTTGAGCGGTATGCGGATCGCGTGGTCGGGGGCGATCATCGCCTGGCTGAACAGGCCAGTGGCCTTGCCCTTGATGTCGAAGAACTTCTGCTCCTCGAAGCCGAACAGGCCGGCGTAGAACTCGCTCCACACCCGCATCTGCCCGCGCCGGACATTGTGGGTGAGGTGGTCGAGCAGGTCGAGGCCGACGCTGTTGCGCGCCTCCGCCTCCCGCCAGCCGGCGAACTCCGCCCAATCGGCATAGGCGTCCACCCCGTCCTGCATGAAGTAGAGGTAGGACCCGCCGATGCCCATGATGACGGTGTCGTCCTCCTCGGTCGCCTCGGCACCGTGGTCGAGCGCCCAGCGGAGCGCGGCCGCCGGATCGGAGACGCGAAAGGCCATCGCGCTGGCGGAGGGCCCGTGGACGCCCCGGAAGGCCGCCACGCGGCCGTCGGCGTCGCGGTTGAGCATCAGGTTGATGCGGCCCTGCTTGTAGCGGGTGATGTTCTTGGTCGGGTGGCGGTGCGTGGGGGTAAAGCCCAGCACCTCCAGCTGCTCGCCCATCGCCAGCGGGTCGGGCGAGGTGAATTCGACGAACTCGAATCCATTCAGGCCGAGAGGGTTGCTCTCGTCGGTCATGTCCATCTCCATGTCATGTCGCGGGCCTGTCCAGCCCTGCGGTTCATGCGCTCTATCTAGCACAGGAACGCGCGGGCGACAGGTTGGTGGCGAGGGCGAACGTCCCCCGCGCTCCCCTCATCCCGCGGAGGCGGATCCATCCGTCCAGGCGATCGATCCTCCGAGCGGTATGCTACACCGTTCCGCTTCCTGATCGGCGCTGCGGAGGCGTTGGTCGGTGGATTCCCGCCTTCGCGGGAACGACGTTAAGGGGATAGCGCTCCCTACGCGCGCGCCTGTCCTGTGCCGATGACCTGCCACTTATACGTTGTCAGCCCCTCCAGCGCGACCGGCCCGCGCGCATGCAACCGACCCGTCGAGATGCCGATTTCCGCGCCTAAGCCGAATTCGCCGCCATCGGCGAACTGGGTCGAGGCGTTCCACATCACGATCGCGGAATCGACGCCGTTCAGGAACGTGGCGGCAGTCTCCGCATCTTCGGTGACGATCGCGTCGGTGTGGTGGGAGCCGTGTTGGGCGATGTGCGCCATCGCCGCGTCCACGCCATCGACGAACGCGACCGAGAGGATCGCGTCGAGATATTCGGTATCCCAATCCGCCTCGTCGGCGCAGAGGATGCGGGGATCGAGCGCGCGAACCTCGTCCGAACCGCGCAGTTCGCAGCCCTTGTCGATCAGCGCCGACAGGATCGGCCGGGGATCGGCGAAGGCGCGGTCGATTAGCAGCGTCTCGGTCGCGCCGCAGATGCCGGTGCGGCGCATCTTGGCGTTGACGGCGAGGGTGAGCGCCATCTCTGCGTCGGCCGCGCCATCGATATAGGTGTGGCAGAGGCCGTCGAGATGGGCGAGGACCGGCACCTTCGCCTCGGCCTGCACCCGGGCGACGAGGCCCTTGCCGCCGCGCGGCACGATGATGTCGATGAGACCGGCCGCGCCGAGCATCGCGCCGACGGCAGCGCGATCGGTGACGGGAACGAGCTGGATCGCATCGGCGGGAAGACCGGCCTGTTCGAGGCCCGTGACCAGAGCCTTGTGGATCGCGCGGCTGCTGGCGATCGCCTCCGACCCGCCGCGCAGGATGCAGGCATTGCCCGCCATCATGCTGAGCGCGCCGGCGTCGGCCGTCACGTTCGGGCGGCTCTCGTAGATAATGCCGACCACGCCCAAGGGCACGCGGACGCGGCGGAGGATCAGGCCATTGGGGCGCGTGCGCTCGTCGATCACCTCGCCGGCGGGATCGGGGAGGGCGGCGACCGCCTCCAGCCCCTTGGCCACGCCTTCGAGGCGGGCCGGGTCGAGGGTCAGGCGATCGAGCAGCGCGGCGGTGAGGCCGTTCGCCTTGCCCTTGGCGACATCCTCGGCATTGGCGGCGAGGATGTCGGCTTGCGTCGCGCGGAGAGCGGCGGCGGCATGGCGCAGCGCCTCGGCCTTGCGCGCGGTCGGGGTGGCGGCGAGCACGGCGGCAGCGGCGCGCGCACGACGCCCCATGTCGAAGATCAGGGCTTCGGCGTCCAGCGTGTCGGCGCGGTCGAGTGCTGCGGTGGCCATGAGGTGCAGCGTATCACACCCGGCCATTTCCGTCATCCCAGCGGAGGCTGGGATCGTTGTCAGCGGACGCTACCCGTCCCGAGCGATCCCGGCCTTCGCTGGGATGACGATTGAAGCATTGGGTGCGCGGGAGCCCGGCCCTCGACAATCTCCCGCGCTGCGGCATGATGCGGCGATGGAAGACGCGGCCGAGACAATGGGGAGCATCGCGGCGGGAGGGATCCTGGCGCGGGAGGTCGAGCGGGCGCATGCGCCGGGGCACGACCATTCGGACGATTGCGCCAATTGCGGCGCGCATCTGGCCGGGCCCTATTGCCAGATGTGCGGGCAGCACGGGCATGTCCACCGCACCGTCATGGCCTTGGTCCACGACATCGGCCACGGCGTGTTCCATTTCGAGGGGAAGGTCTGGGGCACGCTCCCCATGCTGTTCGCCAAGCCCGGCGAGCTGACGCGACGCTATGCCAAGGGCGAGCGGGCGAAGTTCGTGTCGCCGATGGCCTTGTTCCTGTTCTCGGTCTTCCTGCTGTTTGCGGTGACATCCTCGCTGACCAAGCACTGGAACTTCGGCCCTCTGGAGGGTTCCGGCGCGATGAAGCGGGAGATGGCGGAGGAGCAGGTGCGCCTGCGCGCGCGGGTCGCGACCCTGCAGAGGCAGGCGGCGAGCGCCGCCCGGCCGGAGAGCGGGCGCAATGCGGCGGAGAAGGAGAAGATCGCCGCCGATCTGGCCGAGGCGAATGAGGACCTCGCCAACCTCAACCGCGCTGCGGCGGCGGTGGGGGTCGTCGGGAGGGATGACGGCATGCCGGTGGATACCAGATCCAGCTATCTCGACGCCAAGCTGAAGGTGTTGAAGGAGAACCCGGACCTCGCCTTCTACAAGGTGAAGAGCGCCGCGTACAAGTATAGCTGGGCGCTGATCCCGATCTCCCTGCCGTTCATCTGGCTATTGTTCCCGCTCCGGCGCGATGTCGGCATGTACGACCACGCGATCTTCGCGACCTACTCGCTCGCCTTCGTGACGCTGTTCGCGATCGGGCTGACCCTGGTCTATTTCGCGGGGGCGGGCGGCGACTGGCTGTGGGTCGTGTTCATCGGCGGCGTGACGGTCCACATGTACCGTCAGCTGAAGGGCGCCTATGGGCTGGGCCGCTGGGGGGCGGCGGCGCGGACGGCGACGCTGCTGGTGATGACGTCGGTGACGACGACGCTGTTCTTCCTGATGCTGCTGTATCTGGGGCTGGCGGGGTAGCTTCAGCCCCGTCCATCCCGAGCGAAGTCGAGGGACCATCATCGAGCGAAGCCGAGATGGCGACCGTAGAGGCCTCGCCTACGCTCGGCCGCCGTCCCTCGACTTCGCTCGGGATGGACGACTTTCCTGCTTCATTACGCTCCCTGCGGTGCGGGGTCTCCGAAGCCGCCGGGGCGCTTGCTCTTGGGGATCGAGGAGCCGGCGGTGGGGAGCAGCGGGTTGCGCTTGCGGGCTTCCTCGCCACGGTCGAGCGTGCCGCCGTCGATGATCTTCTTGATCTCTTCGCCCGACAGCGTCTCGTATTCGAGGAGCGCCTTGGCAAGGACGTGGAGGTCGTCGATGCGGGTGGTGAGGATTTCCTTCGCCCGCTCGTACCCGCCTTCGACGATGCGCTTGATCTCGGCGTCGATCAGCTGCGCGGTCTCGTTCGACATGCGGATCGGCTGGTTGGCCGAATAGCCGAGGAAGGTCTCGCCCTGCGGCTCCGAATACTGGAGCGGGCCGAGGGCGTCCGACATGCCCCAGCGGGTCACCATGTCGCGGGCGAGGCTGGAGGCGTATTCGATGTCGCCCGAGGCGCCGGAGGAAACCTTATCGTAGCCGAAGATGATCTCCTCGGCGACGCGGCCACCCATCGAGACAGACAGGTTCGCGTACATCTTGTCGCGGTGATAGCTGTAGCTGTCCCGCTCCGGCAGGCGCATGACCATGCCGAGCGCGCGGCCGCGCGGGATGATCGTCGCTTTGTGGATCGGGTCTGACGCCGGCTCGACGAGCGCGATCAGCGCGTGCCCGGCCTCGTGATAGGCGGTCATCCGCTTCTCGTCCTCGGTCATCACCATCGACTTGCGCTCGGCGCCCATCATGACCTTGTCCTTGGCCGCCTCGAACTCGCTCATCGCGACGAGGCGCTTGCCGAGGCGGGCGGCCATCAGCGCCGCCTCGTTGACCAGGTTGGCGAGGTCCGCGCCGGAGAATCCCGGCGTGCCGCGCGCGATGGTGCGGGCGACGACGTCGGGGGCGAGCGGCACCTTCTTCATGTGGACTTCGAGGATCTTTACGCGGCCTTCGATATCCGGGCGCGGCACGACAACCTGACGGTCGAAGCGGCCCGGACGCAGCAGCGCGGGATCGAGCACGTCGGGGCGGTTGGTCGCCGCGATGATGATGATGCCCTCGTTCGCCTCGAACCCGTCCATCTCGACCAGAAGCTGGTTGAGGGTCTGCTCACGCTCGTCATTGCCGTTGCCGAGGCCGGCACCGCGATGGCGGCCGACGGCGTCGATCTCGTCGATGAAGACGATGCAGGGCGCGTTCTTCTTCGCCTGTTCGAACATGTCGCGCACGCGGCTGGCGCCCACGCCGACGAACATCTCGACGAAGTCGGAACCGGAAATGGTGAAGAACGGTACGCCCGCCTCCCCCGCGATGGCGCGGGCGAGGAGCGTCTTGCCGGTGCCGGGCGATCCGACCAGCAGCGCGCCCTTGGGGATCTTGCCGCCGAGCTTCGCGAACTTCGACGGATCCTTCAGGAAATCGACGATCTCCTGCAATTCCTCGCGTGCCTCATCGATGCCGGCGACGTCGTCGAAGGTGACGCGGCCCGACTTCTCGGTCAGCAGCTTGGCCTTGGACTTGCCGAAGCCCATCGCGCCGCCGGCCCCGCCGCCCTTCTGCATCTGGCGCATCACGAAGAAGGCGATGCCGAGGATCAGGATGAAGGGGAGCGACTGGTAGAGGAGGATCATCCAGAAGCTGGCCTGCTCCTCGGGCGCTGCGGCGAACTTGACGCCCTTGCCGACGAGGCGGTTGGTCACGTTCTCCTGCGCAGGCGCATAGGTGCGGAAGCTGGTGTCGTCGGTGAACTTGCCGGTCACCTGCTCGCCCGCGATCTGCACCTGCTTGACGGTGCCCTCGTCGACCTTCTGCAGGAAGTCGGAATAGGCGATCGCGTCGCCCGCCTGCGTGCGGCTGGAGCTGTCGAAGATCGACACGAACAGGACGAGCGCGACGAGGATGCCCACCCAGATCAGGAGGCTCTTCATCCAGGGGTTGCCCGACGGTTCCTTGTTTTCGCTCATTCTCGATCCACTCTGCCCGAGTCGGATAGATAATCCGGATCAGGTTAAAGACAATGCGACGTTCGGTGACTTCTTTCCGTCACGATGATCGCCCGCTTCGATGAGGCGGCGCAAGGCGGAAGCGCCAGAGCGGCCCCCCTTCGGCGCGGATACCGCCCAGCGTGGCGATTTTATCGGCGGCGAGGGTGGCGATGAGGCGGGCGAGGTCGGGTCCACGCGGCGCCGACGCGCCCAGGGTCTCGAAGGCGAAGAGCACGAGGCGGCGGCGGAGTTCGTCGGGCAGGCCAGCGGGGTCAAGCGAGACGCCGGACCCGTCCTGCGCGGCGCGGCGGGACCATTCCTGCGCGGCGGCCCAGGCGAGCGCCTCCTCGGCCTGCGCGAGATGGGAGGCGGATTGGGCAAGGCGGTGGGCATCGGGGTAGCCGTTGGAGAGAAGCGCGCGGGCCCGCGTGCGATCGTAATGCGGATCGCGGTTGGAGGGGTCATCGACCGGCGCGATGCCAGCGGTGTCCACGATGGCGCGGAGTTCGGCGCGGCTGTGGCCGAGGAGGGGGCGGATCAGGGTGACACTGTCTGTCAGCGGGCGGCTGGAGCGGATGCCGGTGAGGCCGGGGAGGCCCGCACCCCGACCGAGGCGCATGAGCAGGGTCTCCGCCTGATCGTCGGCATGGTGGGCGGTGGCGAGATGCGCGAAGCCCCGGTCGGCACACCATCGGGCGAGGGCGTCGTAACGGGTTGTGCGGGCGGCCGCCTGGGTGCCTTCGCCGTTCGTCTCGACGCTCACGCGGAGGGTGTCGTGCGGGATGCCGCGCGCTTCGCAGATGGCGGAGACGTAGGCGGCTTCATGCGCGGCCTCGGGGCGGAGGCCGTGATCGACGGTGGCGACGGCGATGTGGTTGGGTAGCGCCTCGGCGGCGAGAAGGAGGAGGGCGAGGCTGTCCGGCCCGCCCGAGACCGCGAGCGCGAGGCGGTCGATGCCGCTGAGAGCGCGAGTGAAACGATCGACGGGCTGGGTGGATGGGGCGTTCACTCCATCTGTCTAACACAAAGCGTAAAAGCCCTCTCCCACAAGGGGAGAGGGAGATTGAACTCACTGCAAAAAGAAGTTCGCGATCAGGTCGGCGACGACGCCGCTGCTGATGTCGACCAGCGCCACGTCGTTGTAATAGCGGACCCAGCGATAGGAGCCGTAGGCCGGGGGAAGGCGGTAGTAGTACGGATCCTCGATCCAGTAGGTGCGGCCGTAGAAATACGGATCGGCGCGGTAGCCGCGATACCAGGCGCGGTATCCGGCATTGTAGCCGCGCGGCGCATAATAGCGGGGCAGGCGGTAGTAGCTGCCATAGCGCGCACGGTGGCCGTACCAGTCGTAGCGGCGGTCATCACGCCAGCCGCGGTTCCAGTTGCCCTGCCCGGACCAGCGATAGCCGTTGTTCCAGTTACGGTTGTCGCCATAGCGACGGCCGTCGTTCCAGTCGCGGCGGTCATTATCGCGTCGGTCCCAATCGCGTCGATCGTTTCCACGGCGGTCATTGTCCCAGCGGCGGTCGTCGCGCCAGTTGCCGCGTGCGACGTTGACGCCGCGATCCTGTCGATAGTCGCGGCGGTCGCGGGCGAGATCGCGCTGTTCGCCGCGCAGGTCCCGGCGGGCCTGCACCACGTCGCGGCGTTCGGCGGCGACGACCCGGCGCGGCGCATCGCGGCGGACGGCGCGGTTCACGTCGCGCTGTTCGCGCACCACCTCACGCCGGGCCTGCGCCACGTCGCGGCGGGACTCGCGGATTTCGCGGCGATACTCCTGCCGTTCGGCGCGGGGGCGCCGGTCGCCGGGATCGGCTTGGACGGGGGTCGCCGCGGTCGCGGCGAGCAGCATGCCGAGCAGTAACGTCCTCATCTCTTGTCATCCTCTCCGGGCGCAGCCTCAATGCGGATCGCCCTCGAATGGTTCAATGCGCGATGCGGACTGTCGAGGTGCTGAACTGGATGGTCAGCGAACTGAAAGGGTTGTGATCGAAGCGTCATCCCAGCGAAGGCTGGAATCGGGCGGGCAAGTAGACAGCGATCCCAGCCTTCGCTGGGATGACGTGACTGTGGATTGATTACTTCCCCGGCTTCAGCGCGGGCACCGCCTGTGCCGCGTCCTTCAGCGTGATGCCGGGGGGCGGGGCGGCGGCGATCTGTTCCTGTCCGCGCATCACGCGACCGGCGCGGCGGATCGCCTCGCGCAGGCGGGGGTAGATGCCGCAGCGGCAGAGGTTGGTGACCGCCGCGTCGATGTCGCCATCGGCGGGGTCGCTGTTGCGAGCGAGGAGCGCCTGCGCGGCCATGATGATGCCGGGGATGCAGTAGCCGCATTGCGGCACGTTCTCCGCGACGAAGGCCTGCTGCAGCGGGTGGCTGCGATCCTGCGACAGGCCTTCGAGGGTGGTGACGAAACTTCCCTCGATCGCGCCGATCGTCACCTGGCAGGATCGGGTGGCGTTGCCGTCGACGATCACCGTGCAGGCGCCGCATTGCCCGATGCCGCAGCCGTATTTGGCGGCGGTGAGGTTGGACGCATCGCGCAGCGCCCAGAGGAGCGGGGTTTCGGGTGCGAGCTTGTAGCGGACCGGGCGGCCGTTGACGGTGAAGGCGGTCATGGGTGGGCTTTAGGGGAAGGCGTCGGCGTCATCCATCCTCCCTGTGCGCAGCATGGGGAGGGGGACCGCTCGGCGGCAGCCGAGTGGTGGAGGGGAGGGTGCGCACCGGCGTCGCCGCCCCTCCACCAGCTTCGCTGGTCCCCCTCCCCATCTGCGATGGGGAGGATCGAATCATCCCTCGTCCTCGTCCTCGCGCCCGATCAGTTCCAGTGCGCGGGCCTTGATCTGGCGGGTCATGCACCAGTGGACGAGGGCGTCCTCGCGGCCGTGGGTGACCCAGACTTCGGAAGGGGCGACCTCCTGCAAGGTCGTGGTCAGCTCGTCCCAATCGCAATGGTCGGAGATGACGAGGGGAAGTTCGACATTCTTCTGCCGCGCACGCTGGCGCACGCGCATCCAGCCGCTCGCCATCGCGGTGATCGGATCGGGGAGGCGGCGGGACCAGCGGTCGTTCAGGGTCGACGGCGGGGCCATGACGATGTGGCCGGCCATCGCCGCCTTGGGCACGCCGGTCGCGGCGATCAACTCGCCCAGTTCAACACCGTGGTCGCGGTAGAGGTCGCAAAGCCGTTGCAGCGCGCCGTGGATGTAGATCGGCGCATGATGGCCGCGCGCACGGACCTCTGCGATGACGCGCTGCGCCTTGCCGAGCGCGTAGGCGCCGACCAGCACGCAGCGATCGGGATTGGCGTGGAGGGCGGCGAGCAGGCGGTCGATCTCGGCAGGCGTGTCCGGATGGCGGAAAACGGGCAGGCCAAAGGTCGCCTCGGTAATGAACACGTCGCAGGGCACCGGCTGGAACGGCGCGCAGGTAGGGTCCGGCCGGCGCTTGTAGTCGCCGGAGACGACGACCCGCTCGCCATCCTTTTCCAGCACGATCTGCGCGGAGCCCAGGACATGGCCGGCGGGGACGAAGCTCACGTCGATGCCGTCGACCTTCAGGCTTTCGCCATAGGCAATCGGCTGGCCGTTCTGCGGGCCGTAGCGCGCGGCCATGATCGCCAGCGTCTCCGCCGTCGCCAGCACCGATCCGTGGCCGCCGCGCGCGTGATCGGCATGGCCGTGGGTGACGAGCGCGCGGGCAACCGGCTGGGACGGATCGATCCAGGCATCGGCGGTCGGCAAATAGATGCCGGCCGGGCGGGGATCGATCCAGGAGGCGAGGCGCGGCATCACGCCCTATATGGTTGGCGTGATGCACAAGTTCCATCTTGGCCGGATCGACCGCCGCCCTGCTGCGTTGGCCAGTCTCGCGATGATCGAGAGAGGACTGAATCATGGAAGGTCTTTGGTCGCTGATGACCATTGTCGGCCCGATCGTACTGGCCGCAGCGCTGATCTGGGCAATCCTGCGCAACCGCAAGACGTCGGCGGCGCGCAGCGAACAGGGCGCGCGTGACCTCTATGCCCGCGAAAACCGCGACGAGCGCCGCCGCGAAGCCGAGAGCCAGAGCGCGCCAGACTGAAGCGGCGGCGGGCGGTCTGCCGCCCGTCATCTCGGACTGGTTCGCCGGCCGGGGCTGGACACCGCGCCGGCACCAGCTGGAGATGCTCGCGGCAGGGCGGGTGAGCGCGCATACCCTGCTGATCGCGCCGACGGGTGCGGGCAAGACGCTGGCGGGGTTCATCGCCAGCCTGACCGATCTGGTCGAGCGGCCGCAGGATGGGCTCCACACCCTCTACGTCTCGCCGCTGAAGGCGCTGGCGGTGGACGTGCAGCGCAACCTGCTGACGCCGATCGAGGAGATGGGTCTCGACATCCGGGTCGAGACGCGGACCGGAGACACGCCCTCGGATCGGAAGGCGCGGCAACGGGCGAAGCCGCCGCAGATGCTGTTGACCACCCCGGAGTCGCTCAGCCTGCTGCTGTCCTACCCGGACAGCGACCAGCTCTTCGCCAATCTCAAGACGATCGTGGTGGACGAGGTTCACGCCTTTGCGGCTGGCAAGCGGGGTGACCTGCTGTCGCTGTGCATGGCGCGGTTGCAGCGGCTCGCGCCCGCGATGCGGCGGGTGGCGCTGTCGGCGACGGTAGCGGATGCGGACCTGTATCGCGCCTGGCTGGCACCCGACGGGTTGTTCCAGGAGGTGACGCTGGTCGAGGGCGATCCGGGTGCGCCGGCCGAGGTCGACATCCTCCTGCCGCAGGATCGCGTCCCCTGGGCCGGCCATTCGGGGCGCTATGCGGCCGAGCAGGTGATGGCCGCGATCGAGGCGCATCGCACCACCATCGTCTTCTGCAACACCCGCAGCCTTGCCGAGCTGATCTTCCAGGATCTGTGGAAGGTGAACGAGAAGCAGCTGCCGATCGGCGTCCACCACGGATCGCTGTCTATCGAGGCGCGGCGCAAGGTGGAGGCGGCGATGGCCGATGGACGGCTGCGCGCGCTGGTCGCGACCGCCAGCCTCGACCTCGGCGTCGATTGGGGCGATGTCGATCTCGTCATCCAGATGGGCGCGCCGAAGGGATCGTCGCGCCTTCTCCAGCGCGTCGGCCGCGCCAATCACCGGCTGGACGAGCCGAGCCGGGCGGTGATCGTGCCCGGCAACCGCTTCGAATATCTGGAGGCGCGGGCGGCGCTGGACGCGGTCGAGGCGGGCGAGCTGGACCATGAGGTGTTCCGCATGGGCGCGCTCGACGTGCTGGCGCAGCATGTCATGGCGCTCGCCTGTTCGGAGCCTTTCGAACAGGATGCGATGCTCGCCGAGCTGCGGTCGGCGACGCCGTATTCGGCGCTGTCGGATGAGGTATTCGACCGCGTCCTGAACTTCATCGCCACCGGCGGCTATGCGCTGAAGGCCTATGACAAGTTCCGGCGGCTCACCAAGGGGCCCGACGGGCTGTGGCGGGTCAGCCATCCGAAGTTCGTGGCGCAGCATCGCCTGAACGCCGGGATCATCGTCGAGGCGACAATGTTGGAGGTGCGGTTCAAGAACGGACGGCGGCTGGGCAAGGTCGAGGAGAGTTTCGGCAACACGCTGTCACCCGGCGACACCTTCTTTTTCGCAGGGCTGGTTCTTGAGGTCGAGCATATCGACGCGACCGACCTGGTGGTGCGCGCGACCAGCCGGCCGGCCCGCATCCCGACCTATGGCGGGGCGCGGATGCCGATCTCCACCAACCTCGCGGACCGGGTGCGCGGGTTCCTCGACGATCGCAGCCAGTGGGACCGCTTCCCCGACGACGTGCGTGAATGGCTGGAGATGCAGGACCGGCGATCGGTCCTGCCGGAGCCGGGGCAGCTGCTGATCGAGACCTTCCCGCGTGAAGGGCGGCACTACATGGTCGTCTACAGCTTCGAGGGGTGGAACGCGAACCAGTCGCTGGGGATGCTGGTTACCAAGCGGATGGAGACCCTGGGGCTGCAGCCGATCGGCTTCGTCGCGTCGGATTACGCGATCGCCACCTATTCACTGAAGCCGGTGACCGACCCGCGCCCGCTCTTCTCGCCAGACATTCTGGAGGACGAGTTCGTGGACTGGGTGCAGCAGTCACACCTTTTGAAGCGCGCCTTTCGCGAGGTGGCAGTGATCGGCGGGCTGGTCGAGCGGCAGCATCCCGGCAAGCGCAAGTCGGGGCGGCAGGTGACCTTCTCCACCGACCTGATCTACGACGTGCTGCGCCGCTACGAGCCGGACCATCTGCTGATGCGTGCGGCATGGGAGGATGCGCGGGCGCGGATGACCGATGTCGGGCGGCTCGGCCATCTGCTGGAGACCGCTAACGACCGCATCGTCCATGCCGACCTGACGCGCGTTTCTCCGCTCGCCGTGCCGGTGCTGGTGCTGATCGGGCGCGAGCGCGTCGCGACCGGCAGCGCCGACGACGCGCTCTTGATCGAGGCCGAGGCACTCGCCGCCGAGGCGATGGACGGGGAGGACTGATGGCCGAGATCGTCAACCTGCGTCAGGCGCGCAAAGCCAAGGCGCGCTCGGCCAAGGAGGTCGAGGCGCAGGCGAACCGCGCGCTTCACGGCCGCACCAAGGCCGAGAAGGCCCGCGACGAGGCCGAGCGCGCGCGCCTGACCGGCGCCGTCGATCAGGCGCAGCGCGAGACCGGCGGCTGAAACTCGGCGATGCGCGCCATGACCTTCGCGGATAGCTCCCGAAGCCGCGCCCGCTTCTCCGCGCTCAGCGGCTCTCGCGGCGCGCCGTCGATGACGCACAGCGCACCGATCCCGGTGCCGTCCTCCGACACCAGCGGGGCACCCGCGTAGAAGCGGAGCATGCCGCTCGTCACCAGCGGATTGCCGGAGAAGCGCTTGTCCTGCGCGGCGTCCGGCACGGTGAAGACCTCTTCCCCCAGCTGAGCATGGGCGCAGAAGGATATAGCGCGGGCGGTCTCGCGGGCATCAAGGCCGTGGCGCGCCACGAACCATTGCCGGTCGTTGTCGACGATCGACACGGCGGCGAGGGGTGTCCCACACAGCGCGGCAGCCTCGTCGACCAGCGCCTGCAGCACGGGATCGTCGGCATGTTCGAACACGCCGCTCCGATCGACGATCGCCTGACGGTGCGCCTCGCCAGTCGGTCGCGGCGCGGGTGAGTAGAAAGAGAACTTCATGCGGCCAGCGCCCGTTCGGCATGGTCGATCCGCATCAGCAGCTGATCGAGGTCGCTCAAGGGCGCAGGCGGGAAGGCGGTCCGGAGCGCATCGCCCATCATGTCGCCACGCGCGATGCGGAGCGCGTTCTTGCCGGTGCGCTTCACCTCGTACATCAGGTGGTCGGCGAGTTCGAGCATGCTGTCGCCGTTCGAAACCTGGCGCGCGTCGACGATGATGGCGCCCATGCTGCAGGTCACGGGGAAGCCGGTCCCGCGCAGGATACGGGTGAGGCGCGCATGGAGCGCCTCCGCCGCGCCGTCGCCGGCTGCGGTTTCCGGCACCGTCAGGAGCACGACGAACTCGTCGCCACCGATCCGTGCGAACAGGTCGCTATGGCGAACCGCGCCGCCTACCCCGTCCGCGAAGGCCTTGAGCACGAGGTCGCCGGCAGAGTGGCCGTGACCGTCGTTGACGCCCTTGAAACCGTCGAGATCGAGATAGCCGAGGACGAGGGCGGCCCCGCGCCTGCGCGCCGCCTCGATCGTGCCCTGCATACGGGCGTGAAACGCGCCCTTGTTCAAGGCGCCGGTCAGCGTGTCCGTTTCCGCGCGCCAGCGTTCGAGGAGTATGGCGTCGTGCAGCGCGTTCACGAACAGCGCGACGACCACCATGATGACCATGCGGGCGGCGGCGTTCCACGCGATCACACCCAGAGAAAGCTGGGATGGAATGTCCAAGGGAACGTAGTTGAGGATCGGGCTGGTCAGTCCAGCCGCGACCGCCATGACGACGCCGGCGCGCTCGCCCAGCGTCCAGGCAGCATAGACCGTCAGGGCCATGTACGGGAGGAGGAGGGAGATGTGCTCTCCGGTGGCGTAATCGACCGCACCGGTCAGGAGAAGCGCCAGCGTAGCAATGATCGAGGCAACCCTGCGCGACAGGCGCGAGGTGGACTCCGCCATCTCGGCGAAGTGGCTCGACAGACGAGAAACCCTTGGCCTCGGATTGATCAAGATCAGCCTCCGTTAACCAGACGCCCAATGGCGAAAATTGGTGAATAACTCGTAACGGGGCATGCGAATCCGTCGCGACAGGAACAGTTTACGCGTGCCGCCGGTTCATCCCTTGATCCCAAGGAGAGCACGCATGGCCGAGGCCGAGATCTTTCTGAAGCTGAAGCAGGACCACGACCTGCACCGCCGCCTGCTCGGTGAGATCGACGCGGCGGCGGATGGCCAGACGCGGGGCGACCTGCTCGCGAACTTCAAGGTCGAGGTCACCGCCCATGCCGCGGCGGAAGAGGAGTCGCTCTACGCCACGATGCTCGCCGATCCGGAGCTTCGCCACGAGGCACAGCATTCGGTGGCCGAGCACAAGGAGATCGAGGATTACCTCAAGAAGCTGAGCGACATGGCTCCCGACTCGGATGAATGGCGCGAGTGCTATGCGCATATGAAGCATCGCTACACGCACCATATCGATGAGGAAGAGGAGGAGATGTTCCCGGAAGCCGCGAAGGAACTCGACGCGGAGACGCAGGCGGAGCTGGGCGAGAAATTCGACGAGCGGAAGCCGGCCGAGCTGGAGCGGGCGCGGTAATCTCCCGCTCATCAAGCACGTAGATGCGGGCCGTCCACCTCGCCGCCGAGGATGACTTCGAGGGGTGGCGCGATGCCGCCCGCAGCCTCGCTTTGGCGGCGGTTCCGCCGGGCGACGTCGTGTGGCAGGCGGGTGATAACGGCGATCTTTTCGCCGACGAGGCGGTGCGGGAGGCGCCGGCCGATGGGCAGTTCTCCGTGCCGCGCGCCTTTGTCGATCTTGCACGTGACGTCGTGCTGCATTCCGATCCCCAGCGTTTCGCGCTCCTCTACGCCTTTCTTTGGCGGCTGCGCGCCGAGCCGGGGCTGATCGCCGACGCAGCCGATCCGCTGCGCCGGCGGCTGGAGGAGTTCGCCAAGCAGGTCCGCCGCGACATCCACAAGATGCGCGCCTTCCTCCGCTTCCGCGAGGTCGCCGATGAGGAGGGCCCGCGCTTCGTCGCCTGGTTCGAGCCCGAGCATCACATCGTCCGCGCCAATGCAGGCTTCTTCATGCGCCGCTTCGCCTCGATGCGCTGGTCGATCCTAACGCCGGAGGTGTCGGTGCATTGGGACGGCGCGACGCTGACCGAAGGGCCGGGTGCGACCAAAGGCGACGCGCCCGAGGGCGATCCCGTCGAGAACACATGGCGCACCTATTACGCATCGATCTTCAACCCGGCGCGGGTGAAGGTCGGCGCGATGCTGAAGGAAATGCCCAAGAAGTACTGGAAGAACATGCCGGAGACCGCCCTTGTCCCCGGCCTGATCGCCAATGCGCAGGCGCGGGAGAGCGGGATGATCGCGGCGGCGGAAGAAAAAATCGCGGCGGTGGCGGGCGGCAACTCGCAAGGTGCCTGGGCGGCGCTCCGGCAAGAGGCGGCGGGCTGCACGCGTTGTCACCTCTACAAGGACGCGACGCAGACCGTCTTCGGCGAAGGACCGGTGGACGCGCGCGTGATGTTCGTCGGCGAACAGCCGGGCGATCAGGAGGACCTTGCGGGCAAGCCCTTCGTCGGACCGGCGGGCCAAGTGTTCGATCGCGCGCTGGCGCAGGCGGGGGTGGACCGATCGACCGTCTACGTCACCAATGCCGTCAAGCACTTCAAGTTCGAGCAGCGGGGCAAGCGCCGCATCCATTCCAAGCCGCAGGGACCGGAGATCGACGCATGCCGCTGGTGGATCGACCAGGAACGCGTGCTGATCCGCCCGCCGGTGACGGTGGCGCTGGGTGCCACTGCGGCGCGGTCGCTGTTCGGCAAGGTGGTGACGATCTCCGGCATGCGCGGGCGTCCGCATGACCTGCCCGATGGCGGCAAGGCCTGGGTGACGGTGCATCCCAGCTACCTACTACGCCTGCCCGACAAGGCGGCGGCGGAGGAGGAGTTCGCTCGCTTCGTCGAGGACATCCGGCAGGCGGCCGTGGCGTAGACGGTTACCGAAGCGCGCCCTCGAACAGCGCCAGCGCGGCGGTGATCGCGCCAGCGTGCGCCTCCTCCTGCCGCGTCGCGTTCCGACAGGCGGGTTCGGCGCGCCGCCCCTCCGCCGTGCAGAGGCCGAGGAAGCTGTAATGGGTAACGCCGGGCAGCAGCTCCAGCTTCGCCCCCGGGCACCAGCGCCTTGGCGACCTCCGCCTGCGTCCTGGCCGGCACCGTCACGTCATCCGCCCCGACGACGATCGACAGTGGCTTGCCGAAGCGGCGGAGGCTGGCGGGATCGAGCGGTTGGACCACCGGCGCCATCGCGAAGACCGCCCGCACGCCTGGCACGGAGTGATCGGCGCGCGCGTCGTTGGTTTCGGATTTCAGCTTGGGATCTTCGAACACGTCGCGAGCCTGTGCGGCGCTTACTGCGAACTCGATCTGCGGGCGGCAGATGCCATCGTCCGGCCGCTCGCGGCAGAACCGCTCGACATTCTCCGGGCTGACCCGCGCGCCGCCAGCGATCAGCGCCGTCAGCCCGCCGAGCGAAAAGCCGGCGACGCCGATCCGCCGCGTGTCGAGATGCGGGCCGATCACCGCGTCGGCGGCCACCGCGCGGAGAGCGAGCTTGAGATCCTCCGCGCGTTCCCACCACAACGCCGCACCGGGCGCGGTCATCTGATCGATGCCATTGTTGCCGGGGTGATCGACGGCGACGACAACATAGCCGCGCCCGGCCAGCGCCTTTCCGAACCAGGCCATCGCGCGCGCCGATCCGCCGAAACCGTGCGAGAGGAGGATGACCGGCCGGCGGACCCCGTCGGCGAAGGCCCCGTCCATTGCCACCGGACCGAGGGCGAAGAACGGACGGCCGGACGGTCCGATGTCGATCGAGGTCTCCCGCGCGCCCGCTGCTGCGCGATACCAGGCGGTGACGCGCAGGCTGGTGGCCTGGCGCGCGTCGCGGACCTTTCCGCTCGGCTGCTGCGTCACGCGGTGCATCTCGCCGATCGAGGCGACAGCGAGCAGAGCGAGAGCCAGCGCGCCGATCACGCGGTCGCGGCGCCCTCCACCATCTCGCGAACCTTGGCGGCGAGGATGTCGAGGGGGAAAGGCTTCAGGATCATGTCCGTCCCCTCCACCAGGAAGCTTGCGCGGTTCGCCGCCTGTTCGGCATAGCCGGTGACGAAGAGGACGCGCAGCCCCGGCAGCTTCTCCCGCGCATGGGCGGCGACCTGGCGACCGTTCACGCCCGGCAGGCCGACATCGGTGACGAGCAGGCGGATGGCTGGCCGCTCATCCAGCATGGCGATCGCCTGCCGTCCGTCCGCCGCAGTGATGACGTCGTAGCCGAGGTTCTCCAGCACATCAACGATCAGCATCCGGACGGCGGGATCGTCCTCCACCACCATGATGCACTCGCCCCTGCCGGCCGGCATCGGGCCGACCACGCTTGGCGGAGCCGAGGAGACCTCCCCTGCATGGCGCGGCAGGTACAGGGTGACGGTGGTGCCGGCGCCGAGCGCCGAATCGATGCCGACATGACCGCCGGATTGGCGCGCGAAACCGTAGATCATAGACAGGCCGAGCCCGGTGCCCTGGCCGATCGGCTTGGTGGTGAAGAACGGATCGAAGGCCTTGGCGACGACCTGCTCGCTCATGCCCATGCCGGTGTCGGCAACCGCGATCGCCACGTAATCGCCCGGCGTGACGTCGTCCAGATAGCGGACGGCCGCCTCGTCCAGCGTCACGTTGGTGCTTCTGACGGTGAGCCGTCCGCCCGCCGGCATCGCGTCACGCGCGTTGATCGCGAGATTGAGGAGCGCACTTTCCAGCTGGTTCGCATCCGTCACCGCCGCCCAGGCGTCGGGATCGAGATCGAGGTGCAGCGCCGTCGCTTCGCCGAGCGTGCGGTTCAGCAGGTCCTCCATCCCCCGGACGGTCGCGTTCACGTCGACCGGCTGCACGTCGAGCGACTGGCGGCGGGAGAAGGCGAGGAGCCGCTGGGTAAGCGCGGCGGCGCGCTGGGCCGAGGTGGCGGCGGCCTCGATATAGCGGTCGATCCGGTCGCTGCGGCCCTCGGCGATGTAGCGGCGCAGCAGTTCCAGAGAGCCGAGCACGCCGGTCAGCATGTTGTTGAAGTCGTGGGCGATGCCGCCGGTCAGCTGGCCCACGGCCTCCATCTTCTGCGCCTGGCGCAGCTGGTCCTCGGCCGCGGCGAGCGCATCCGCCTGTTCGTGCGCCGCCGTGACGTCGCGAACGACGGAGTAGATGAGGTCGCCGCGCGGCACCGCATTCCAGTTGAGCCAGACATATCGCCCGCCGAGCGCCCGATAGCGGTTCTCGAACCCGAAAATGCTCTGCCCCGCCACCAGGCCGCTCATTATCGCGCTGGTCGCCTCGGCATCGTCCGGGTGGACGAACTTCATGAACGGCTGGCCGACAAGCTCGGCCTCGCTGAACCCGAGCGTCTCCTCCCAGGCGGGGTTCAGCGCGCGGAAATGCCCATCGAAGGTGGCGACGCAGAGCATGTCGGGCGTCGCTTGCCAGATCTGGTCGCGCTCACGGGTGCGTTCCTCGACGACCTCCGCGAGTTCGCGCTCTATGTCCTTGCGATCGGTCTGGTCGAGCATCGCGCCGATCATCCTGACGGCGCGGCCCTCCGCATCGCGGATCAGCGATCCCCGGTCCTTGATGTCCGCATAGCTGCCGTCGGCTCGGCGGAAGCGGTATTCGTCCCGCCACTCGGTGCCGCCCCCCTCGATCACGGCATGAATGCTCCGGTCGATACGCGGGCGATCATCGGGGTGGATATGTTCGATCCACCAGCCGCCATCGGACGTGCCGTCGGGCAGGTCATGGCCATAGCCGCTGCGGATCGCCTCGTTCCATAGGACGTGGTCGCCCAGCAAATCCCAGTCCCAGATCGCATCGTTGGTGGCGCGGTTGGCAAGGCGGAGCCGCTCCTCCGTTTCGCGAAGCGCCGCCTCGCGCTGCCGCTCCGCCGAGACGTCCTGCACGGTGCCGATCAGCCGCACCGCGCGGTCGCCGTCGAACAGCACCACGCCTTGCGCATGGATGTGTCGCAACACGCCGTCTTCGATGCCGATCGTGCGGTATTCGGTGTCGAAGACGTGATTGCCGGCGGGGTCGAGCGAGGCCACCACCGCTTCCGTCGCGCGCTTCCGGTCGTCCGGGTGCAGGCCCGCGACATAGGCGCTCTCGTAAGTGACCGGCGCGCCTGGCGTCAGGCCGAACAAGGCTCGGCAGCGATCGTCCCATTCGAGCACGCCGGTCTGCGGCCAATAATCGAACTGCCCCATCCGGGCGGCTTGGGTCGCGAGCTCCAGCTTCTCCTTGCTGCTCGCCAGTGCGTCGCGCGCGGCATGCGCCGCCGTCACGTCCGTGGCGGTGCCGAACCACTCGACCACCCCGCCATCGTCGCCGATGATCGGGATGGCGCGGGACAGGATCCAGCTGGTCGATCCGTCCGCATTGCGCATGCGATGCTCTACGGTGAGTTCCTCGCGACTGGCGACCGCACGCTCGACCTCGGCGCGGACGAGCGCCTGATCGTCCTCATGGATAAAGGTGTCGATCCAGTGCGTCAGCGGCTTGTCGGCACCCGGCCGGAAAGCCACCCCGTCGAGGTGCTGAATAGCGTCGAACTCGGCATTCGCACGGTAGATCACCTCCGCGGAGGCATCGACCAGCGCGCGGAAGCGTCGCTCGCTCTCGGTCAGGCGAACCTGTTCCTGCTGGAGCCGGCGTTCGTTCAGGACGGTCGCCGTGGCGTCCATGACGACGTCCAGCAGACCGGCAACCGCACCGCTCTCGTCCCGAAGCGGGCTGTAGGCGAAGTCCCACCAGGTATCCTCGTCATAGCCGTTTCGCGTCATGACGAGGTGGAGGCGCTCGAAGGCGACGGACTCCCCGGCCATCACCGCCTCGACCGGCGCGACGATGTCCGGCCACACATCCGGCCAGATATCGGGAAGGCGCCGCCCCAGGGCAGATGGATGCCGCGCGCCGAGGATCGGCGCATAGGCGTCGTTGTAGAGGAAGGTGAGTTCCGGCCCCCAGGCCATGCACATCGCGAACCGCGCCGACGTGATGATCTCGACGGCCGTGCGGAGCGACTGCGGCCAGCTTTCCATGTCGCCGAGCGGCGTCGTCGCCCAGTCGAAATCCGCGATCGCCTGCTTCATCCCTCCGGCGAGGACGGGATCGGCGACAGGCTCCAGCGTGGTGCTCATATCGGGATGATAAGCGGCAAGAGCGCCCAAGTCATCAACGGCTTACTCCGCCGCGAGCAGTCTCTCCGCGCCGCCGAGATCCACCGAGACGAGGCGGCTGACCCCGCGTTCGATCATGGTCACGCCGAACAGGCGGTGCATACGGCTCATCGTCACGGCATTGTGGGTGACGATCAGGTAGCGGGTCTCCGTCTCCCGCGTCATCCGGTCCAGCATGTCGCAGAAACGCTCGATATTCGCGTCGTCCAGCGGCGCGTCGACTTCGTCCAGTACGCAGATCGGCGCTGGGTTGGTCAGGAAGAGGCCGAAGATCAGCGCGACGGCGGTCAGCGCCTGCTCCCCGCCGGACAGGAGGGTGAGGGAGCCGAGCTTCTTGCCGGGCGGCTGGGCCATGATCTCCAGCCCCGCCTCCAGCGGATCGTCCGAATCGATCAGCTCCAGATGCGCCTGCCCGCCTTCGAACAGGGTGGTGAACAGGCGGCGGAAATGGCCGTCCACCGCCTCGAAGGCGGCGAGCAGGCGGGCGCGGCCCTCGCGATTGAGGCTGCCGATCGATCCGCGCAGCCGGTTCACCGCCTCGCCGAGTTCAACGCGCTCGGCGGCGTTGCGGGTCGCCTCGCCCTCCAGGCCCGCCAGTTCGGTGTCGGCGACGAGATTGACCGGGCCGAGGCGGTCGCGCTCCGAATAGAGCCGGTCATGCGCGGCCTGTTCGGCGGCGGCATCGCCCACCTCGGCGCTTGGGAAGCCGATCTTCTCGGGCAGGACGACGGCCGGGCATTCGAAACGCTCGCCCGACAGCCGGCTGGCCTCGACACGGCGTTGTTCCTGCGATTCCGCGCGGGCGGCGCAGCCGGCGCGGGCCTCGCGGGCGGTGGCGAAGGCTTCGCCCGCCTTGGCGGCGCGCTCCTCGGCCTGACGAAGCGCGACCTCCGCCTTGGTCTCGTCGGCACGGGCGGCATCCGACTTGCCGCGCGCATTGGCGGTCTCCGCTTCGACCCTGGCGATCTCGGCGGCGAGCGCATCCGGGCGGTCGGCGAGGCGTGCGGCCTCCGCCTCCGCCGCCTCGATGCGCTTGGCCATCTCGGCTGTGCGGCGGGCGGCGTCACCAGCGCGAGTGCGCCAGCCGGTCGCCTCGCCCTTCGCGTTGGCGATCCGATCCCGCGCGCGCTGGATGCGCTCACCCGCCGCGGCGAGTTCCGCGGACAGCGCGGCGACCTTCTGCCGGTCATGGCGCGCGGCTGCGTTCAGTGCGTCGACGCGCGCGCGGGAGGCGGAATCGTCGGGGAGGGCGAGGAGGGCGGCGGCGGTGCGATCCGCCTCCGCCTTTGCCTCGGCCAGATCGGCGGTCACCCGTTCGGCGCGCTGGGCGAGGTCGCCGCGCCGTACCGCGATGCGATCGATCGCCGCCTGAGCCGCATCCTCCTCACGCGCGGCGCGACGGGCGGCATCCTCCGCCTGCGAGAGGCGGGTGCGTGCAGCGGCGGCGGCCTGTCCAGCGGCGGTGACCGCCTCGCGAGCGGCGGCGCCCTCGGCCTGCGCCTTCGTCGCGGCCTGCTCGGCGGCGGGCAGGGCGGCGTCGATCTCCGCAAGGCGATTGGCACGGATCAGGCGGTCGGCAGCGGCGGCACCTTCGCCCGCGCTGCGGAAGCCGTCCCAACGGCGCAACACGCCGTCGCGCGTGACGAGCCGCTGTCCGGCGGCGAGCGGCTGTCCGTCGTCGCTATCCACGACGGCGATCTGTGCGAGGCGGCGGGCGAGTTCGGGCGGGGCGGTCACCACATCGGCGAGCGCGGTCGTGCCGGTCGGAAGCGCCGGATCGCCGGAGATCGCCGCTCCATCCCAGCGCCGCTCGCCGCTGCCGCCGATGCTCGCGTTCAAATCGTCTCCGAACGCCGCCGCCAGAGCGCGCTCGTAGCCCGGCTTCACCGTGAGGCGGGACAGCGCCGCATCGGCCGAAGACTTGCCGCCTTCCACGACCCGAATCAGCGCGGTGCGTTCGGATCGGAGCGCGGAAAGAGCCGCGTTTGCTGCCGCCACTGCGGTTTCCGCCGCCTCGCGCGCGCTCGCCGCCGCCTCGCGATCCCGCTCCGCCACGGCGATCGCTTCACGCGCGGCTTCGCTGTCCAGAGCAGCCTTGGCCTTGGCTTCCGTCGCCGCGATCCGGCCCGCCTCATGCGGGGCTGGGTCGCCGATCGCTGCGCGCTCCTGCTCCACGCGCGCGACCTCCGCCTCTGCCCGCCGCAGCCGCTCCTGAGCGGACTGGGCGGCGGCGCGGGCGACGCGCGCGTCGGCCTGTTCGGCGGCTTGCGCCGCAAGCGCCTGCGACAAGGCGACCTCGGCATCGCGGAGGGTCCGTTCGGCCCCGGCCAGCGCCTCCTTCTGCGCGACCTGCCCGGCTTCGCCCTCGACGATCGCCCTTTCGAGCGCGGCCTGCTCATCCTTCAGCCGCTCCAGCGCCGCCGCCGCGTCATTGGCCAGCGCGCCTTCGCGTTCCCGGTCGGCGGCGAGATCGCGGGCCAATGCCGCCAGCTGGTCAAGCCTCGCGGTCAACGTCTGCCGCTCGGTCGCCAACGTCTGCAGCTTGTGGGTCAGCGCCAGCGCATTCTCCCGCGCCCGCTCGGCCCAGGCCCTCGCATCGGCCAGCACCCGGGCCGCCTCGCCCGCCAGCGCCGCCGCATCGCGCTGCGCCTCGGCGGTGACTGCGACGAGGGCCTCGGCCGCCTCGGCCTCCTTCTTCGCCTTGTCCGCCGCTTCCGCCGCCTCGCGCCAGCGGGCGAAGATCGCCCGCGCCTCGGCCACACGGATACGTTCTGAAAGCTGCCGGTACCGCTCCGCCGCCTTTGCCTGTCGGCGGAGCGCATTGGCCCGCGCCTCCATGTCGCCGATCACCTCGTCCAGCCGCACGAGGTTCGCCTCGGTCGCACGCAGCTTCTGCTCGGCATCCTTGCGCCGGACGTGGAGGCCGGCGATCCCCGCCGCCTCCTCCAGCATCTCGCGCCGCTGCTGCGGCTTGGCGGCGATGACGGCGGCGATACGGCCTTGGCTGACAAGGGCAGGGGAATGCGCTCCGGTCGCGGAATCGGCGAAGAGGAGGGCGACGTCCTTCTGCCGCACGTCGCGGCCGTTCAGGCGGTAGGCGGAGCCGGCACCCCGCTCGATGCGCCGCACCACCTCGATCTCGCCGGGGCCATGCACGCCGCCGGCATCCTCGACCAGCATCTGCACCTCGGCGAAGTTGCGCGCCGGGCGGGTGCTGGTGCCCGCGAAGATCACGTCCTCCATGCCGCCGCCGCGCAGCGACTTCGGCGAACCCTCGCCCATCACCCAGCGGATCGCTTCGAACAGGTTGGACTTGCCGCAGCCGTTCGGCCCGACGACGCCGGTCAGCCCCGGCTCGATATGCAGTTCGGCGGGTTCGACGAAGCTCTTGAACCCGGCGAGCTTCAGCCGCCGGATGCGCAAGAACGGCCCCCCGACCTATCCATCAGGCGCCGAGCGCGTCCTGGATGCGCGGCTCAAGCGTCTCCCAGTTGTAGACGCCTTCCACCGTTTCCCCGTTGATCAGGAAGCCGGGGGTGCCGTTGATCTTGTACTGATTAATCGCCTTCTGGTTGATCGCCTGCAGCTTGTTCACCGCCGCCTCGTCGTTCAGGCACGCCTTGACGCGGTCGTTGGTGATGCCGCGCATCCGCATGAACTGGTCGAGGCCGAGCGCCGCCGCCAGCGCGGGTAGCTGGTCCTCGGTCGGCAGCTTGCTCATCCGCTCGCGATCCGCCTCGGGCAGGTCGATGGCCTTTTTGATCCAGTTGGGCTGATCGGCATACATCTGCTCGGTCAGCTTGAAGAACGGCTCCGCCCCCGCGCAGCGGGCGAGGAGTGATGCGACGGTGTCGGTCCCGTCACGGACGAAGTTGCGGAATTCCAGGCTGACCTGGCCCGTCCTGATGTACCGCTCCTTCATCGAGGGCACGCCCTGGGTGGCGAATTCCGCGCAATGCGGGCAGGTCATGGAACCGTATTCGACCAGCTTCACCTTGGCGTTGGGATTGCCCATCAGGAAGCCGCCGTCCTCGGTCGCGACCACCGTCTCGGTCCAGTCCTGCCCGGCGGGTGGGGGCACGGTGCCGGCGGTCGTGCCGGCGCTGTTCCCCTCCGCCGGCTTGTCGCCCGAATCGCATGCGGCGAGCGCCAGCGCGAGGGCGAACGGGGCGGCAAGCTTCACATGGGACTGGCGCACGCTCTACCTCTTCACTTCTTCAGGATCTGCCCGATACGGGCTTCGAGTTCCGGCCAGTCGGCGACACCGGTAATCGGCACGTCGTTGACCAGCACATAGGGGGTGCCGGGGATCTTGCGGATCTTCCACGCATCGTCGCTGAGCTTGCCGATCGCGTCGCTGATGCGGTCGTCGGCAAGGCAGGCCTGCGCCTTGGCGGCCGGCACGGTCGCGGCGACCATCGCGCCGACGCCGCTGCCCTTCACCAGAGCGGCGGCGCGCTGCTTGGGCGGCAGGGCGTCGAGACTGACCTCCGCCCCCGCCTCATAGTCGCTCGCCGCGACCATCCAGTCACCCTGCCGCGCGAAGAGCGTGGCCGTCGTCGGAAAGAACCCCTGGGACCCGGCACAGCGCGCCAGCACGGCCGCGATGAAGTCGTAGCGGTCGCGCACCGCGCTCCGGAACTCGACGCTGACCTGGCCCGCCCGGACATAGCTCTGCTGAAGCCGGGGGAGCGTCGCGCCGGAGAAATGCGCGCAATGCGGGCAGGTATAGGATGCGTATTCGACCACCTTCACCGGGGCGTTCGGGTTGCCCTGGATGAAGCCGCCGATCGGGCTGACTGTGACCACCTGCGTCCAGTCGCGCTGCGCCGCCATGGCGGCACCGCTCCACAAGAGCAGGATGAAGGCGAGGAGCGCGCGCATCAGCCGATCCGGGGCAGGCCGGAACTGCCGGCGAGACCGCGCGCCAGACCTTCGAGGCAGGCGCGCAGTTCGGGGTCGGCGATGGCGCGAAGGCTGTCGCCCAGCTCCTCGGGCACCGGCTTCGGCTCGGGCTTGGCGACCTTGGCGGCGGGGCGGATCGAGCCTTGCCGGATGGTGACGCGGGCGACCGCCGGATAGCCGAAGAAGCGGTTCACCCGCTCGGTGATCGAGGGGAGGACATGCTGGATCATCGGCGCGTGGCTGCCGTCCACGGTAAGCGTCAGCGTTCCGCCCGACTTCGCGCCCGCCGGGAAGCGGATCGATTCGGGGGCGGTGACCTCGGCATAACGCTCGCCGACGATCTCCTTCCAGCGGCTGACCACCGAGGACTGGACGAAGCCGAAGCGGCGGAACGCCTGCCCGCCGATGGTGGGCACCATCTCGGACACGGCGCGGGCATAGCCGGCGCGCGGCGCATCCTCGGCCTTGCGGCGGCGGGGGGTCGGTTTCTTCATCGCAGCCTCCATGCCATAGCGCCGGGATGGCCGTCGATAGCGCGCGATCCGAATCTACCCGCCTGCTCGCCTGGTACGACGTCCATGCCCGCAGCCTGCCCTGGCGCGCGCCGCCGGGTGCGCCGCTGGCCGATCCGTACCGCGTCTGGCTGTCGGAGATCATGCTGCAGCAGACGACGGTGGCGGCGGTGGGCGGTTACTTCGCGACCTTCACCCGGCGCTGGCCGACGGTCGAGGCGCTCGCCGCCGCGCCTGATGACGAGGTCATGGCCGCCTGGGCCGGCCTCGGCTACTACGCCCGCGCCCGCAACCTGCTCGCCTGCGCACGGATCGTCGCGGCCGAGCATGGCGGGCGCTTCCCGGATACGGAAGAGAGGCTGCGCGCGCTGCCCGGTATCGGCGCCTATACCGCCGCCGCGATCGCCGCGATCGCGTTCGGGCGGCGAGCGGTCGTGGTCGATGGGAACATCGAGCGGCTCGTCTCCCGCCTCTTCGCCGTCGAGGAGCCGCTGCCCGCCGCCAAGCCCCGCCTCCGCGCGCTAATGGATGGCCTCACGCCCGAAACCCGCGCGGGCGACTTCGCGCAGGCGATGATGGACCTCGGCGCCACGATCTGCGCCCCGCGTAGCCCGAAATGCCTGCTCTGCCCGATAGCCGAAGGATGTGCGGCACGGGCGATGGGCGAGCCTGCGGCTTTCCCGAAAAAGGCGGTGAAGGCGACACGTCCGCATCGCTACGGCACCGCCTTCTGGGCGGAGCGAGACGGTTGCGTCCTCCTCCGCCGCCGCCCGAACAAGGGCCTGCTGGGGGGAATGCGGGCGCTGCCGACCGGGCCGTGGGTCGAGGCGCCGCCGGGGATCAAGGGCGCGCCGGTGCCCGGCGACTGGCGGGTGCTGGACGGGCAGGTGCGCCACGTCTTCACCCATTTCTCGCTGGATCTGGCGCTGGCCCGCGCGTCGGACCTGTCGCCTTCACCCCCGCTCTCGGGTGACGAATGGTGGCCGATCGACCGGCTGGACGAGGCGGGGCTGCCGACCGTGTTCGCCAAGGCGGCGGCCGGGATCAGGGAAGGAGTGTGAGGTGACACCCATCGGCTTTACCGGCGCGACGATCGACCGCGCGGACGCGATCCGCCAGGATCCCGAGGCGATCGCCCGCGCACTCGCCGACCCAAACGCGCGGCTCCTCGACCTGGAGGGACTCGATCCGGTGGTGGTGGACGGGCGGCTGTCCTGGACGCCAGTGCCGGATGGACTTGGGCCGGAAAGCCTCGGCCTGCTCGGCTATGAGGATGGCGCGCCGCGCTTCGTCCGCTTCGACCCCGCGCCGCCGCCCGCTCCGGCACGCTGGGAAGCGGTGCTCGCGCTCTCGCCAGCGGATGCGTCGCTCTACGCTGGCGCGCGCAGCCTTGTGGACTGGCACGCGCGGCATCGTTTCTGTGCTCGATCCGGCCATGGGACCGAGCCGTTCCGGGGCGGCTGGGGTCGCCGCTGCGGCGACTGCGGCGCGGAGCATTTCCCGCGCGTCGATCCGGTGGTCATCATGCTGGCCGAGCATCAGGGCCGCGTGCTGATCGGCCGTCAGCCGATGTTCCCGCCCCGCCGCTACTCCGCGCTCGCCGGCTTCGTCGAGCCGGGCGAGTCGGTGGAGGAGGCGGTTGCCCGCGAGCTGCACGAGGAGGCGGGGGTGCGCGCCACCTCCGTCCGCTATGTCGCCAGCCAGCCCTGGCCGTTCCCGTCGCAGCTGATGCTGGCCTGCATCGCGCCGGTGGCGGACGACACGTTGACCATCGACCGCACCGAGCTTGAGGACGCGAAATGGGTGGATCGCGCAGGCGTCGCGGCGGCGCTCGCGGGCGACCCGGACGCGCCCTTCATCGCGCCACCGCCGCACGCGATTGCGTACAGCCTGTTCGAACGGTGGCTAGCCTCCTGATCCTCCCCCGCCAGGGGGAGGTGGCAGCCCTCGCGTAAGCGGGGGCTGGCGGAGGGGGAGGACAGGAAGGCTACGGACACCGCCGTCCTCCCCCTCCGGCGCCTGCGGCGCCACCTCCCCCTTGCGGGGGAGGAGAAAGATTACACCACTGTCCTCGGCCGGGCCTGCTGGTAGCTGCCGATCACCCGCACCCATTTCGTGTGAAACGCCAGCTCCTCCAGCGCGCGGGCGACGTTCGCCTGCGCGGGATCGCCTTCGATATCGGCGTAGAACTCGGTCGCGGCGAAGCTGGTGCCGCGCTGGTAGCTTTCCAGCTTGGTCACGTTGACGCCGTTGGTCGCGAAGCCGCCCATCGCCTTGTAGAGCGCCGCCGGCACGTTCTTCACCTCGAATGTCAGCGTGGTCATGCTCGGCTGGCCGATCGGCGGCGTGAGCGCCTCGCGCGCCAGCACCACGAAACGGGTGGTGTTGTCGTCGCTGTCGGAAATATCCTCGGCGATGACGTCCAGCCCGTACAACCCGGCGGCGATCTTCGGCGCGATCGCCGCAACGCCCGGGTGCTTGCCGTCGGCGATCTTGCCCGCCGCAGCGGCAGTGTCGGCGAACTGGACGGGCGTGATCTCCCGTTCACGCAGCCAGCGGCGGCATTGGCCGAGCGCCTGCGGATGGCTGATCGCCTCACGCACCGGCTCGCCCGCGAAACCCAGCAGGCAATGCCGGATCGGCAGGAAGTGCTCGGCGACGATCGACAGCCCCGATTCGGGCAGCAGGAAGTGGATGTCCGCCACCCGGCCATGCAGCGAGTTCTCGATCGGGATCATCGCGAACGCCGCCTGCCCGCTCGCCACAGCGTCCAGCGCATCCTCGAATGCGAAGCAAGGGAGGGGCAGCGGGTCGGCGAAATGCTCGGACACCGCCAGATGCGAGTTGGCGCCCGGCGCGCCCTGGAACGCAACGGTGCGCGCTGGCTCGGCGGCGGCGGCGGCGCTCATCTCGGCCACGAGGGTGCGGGCCTTGGGGGGAAAGTTCTCCATCGCCGCGTGCGCCTAAGGTCCAAAGCGGATCAGGACAATGCCCCGTGCGTTGCGAACTTTCTGCGAGTCGTTCGCGGCTAGGGCCGCTTGCGGTGCGCGGCGCGGCTCCTTAAAGGGAGCCCGCGTTGACTTCGCGCGGAAAACATCCGCGCTTCAGGAGGTTTCGGGGGCATGGACGACCGCACGAATACGATCGCGGGCTGGGTTCTGGCGGGCGGCATCGTGGCCCTCGGCCTGTCGATCGTCAGCGGAGAATATTTCCACGCCGAGCGGCCCGAGAAGATGGGCTATGTCGTCGAGGGTGTCGAGGAAGAGGCCGGTGCCGGCGGCGAGGCGGCTGAGAAGCCGATCGCCTTCTATCTCGCCAACGCCGATGCGGCGAAGGGCGAGCAGGTGTTCAAGAAATGCGCCGCGTGCCACAATGCCGACAAGGGTGGCCCGAATGCGCTCGGCCCGAACCTGTGGAATGTGCTGGGCGAGGGCATCGGCCAGGGTGCCGGCGGCTTCCCGTTCTCGGACGCGCTGAAGTCGAAGGGCGGCACCTGGGACTGGCAGAACATGTCCGACTGGCTGCACAACCCGAAGAAGTTCGCGCCCGGCACCAAGATGACCTTCGCCGGCCTCTCGAAGCCGGAGGATCGCGCCGACGTGATCGCCTTCCTCAACCAGCATAGCGACGCGCCGAAGCCGATGCCTGCGGCCCCGGCCGAGGATGCGGCGGCAGCGGGTCCGACGACGGGTGCTCCGGCCGATGCCGAAGGCCCCGCCAAGGAACAGCCGGTCCAGACCGAGGCGGGCGCCGCCGCCCAGCCGAGCAAGAACATCTCCGGCGAGGCCGCGCCTGCGGTTGCGGGCACCGCCGCGCAGGAGAAATAAGCTTTCTTCCATCCTCCCCCGCAAGGGGGAGGTGTCAGGCTTGCCTGACGGAGGGGGAGGTAAGGGAGGCGGTTTACTGTTGAGGTAGCTGCCGCCCTCCCCCTCCGTCGCTTGCAGCGCCACCTCCTACTGGCGGGGGAGGATTAGATCAGGCCGACGCCAAGCTCGCCAGCTCCCTGATGCTGATCCCGTACGTCTCGCAGATATGATCGCGCAGGCGGCGCTTCACAGCCGCCATCTCGGCATAGGCGGCTTCTTCCGCCGCCTCATGTTCCAGGTTGATCAGGAAGCTGGTCGGCACCAGAGCCTCCCAGGTCGAGTTGTGCCGCCGCGCCGCCGCGCGAACGGCGGCCACCAGTTCCTTGCCGTCGGTCGTCATCGTGGGCGATCCAACGCACCGGGAGGGAAAAGTGCCCCGGCATTGCGGCCCGCGCCGCTTAAGCCTAGATCAGCCCCACGCGCTATTTGGAGAATCTGTGATGGGTGGGTTGAGCCTCTGGCACTGGCTGCTCGTCGGCGTCGTCGTCCTGCTGCTGTTCGGAAAGGGCCGCTTCTCCGATCTGATGGGTGACGTGGCGAAGGGCATCAAGAGCTTCAAGAAGGGCATGGCGGAGGAGGACGAGCCCGCGCAGCGTCCCGCGCCGCGCCTGCAGCAGCAGGAGCCACTGGAGCCGAACCGCGATCCCAATCTGCAGCCGATGAAGGACGACCGGCCGCACGTCTGACCTGATCGCCGGGCCGACATGTTCGACATCGCTCCCACCGAGCTGCTGCTATGTGCGATCGTCGCGCTGGTGGTGATCGGGCCCAAGGACCTGCCGCGCGCGATGCGGGTGGTGGGGCAATGGGTCGGCCGTGCGCGGGGCATGGCCCGTCATTTCCGCTCCGGCATCGACACCATGATCCGTGAGGCGGAGCTGGAGGAGATGGAAGCGCGCTGGAAGGCGGAGAACGAGCGGATCATGCGCGAGCATCCGCCGGAATCGATCCCGCCCGAGGCGATGCAGCCGGTCGAGACGCAAGCCCTGCCGCCGCCGGCAGATGGTGAGGCCCGGCCGCCGATGACGCCTGATCCCCGCCCGCTGCCGTGAAGGACATCGACGACACCCGCGCGCCCCTGCTCGACCATCTGATCGAGCTGCGTCGCCGCCTCCTCTGGTCTATCGCGGCTTTGTTCCTGTGCTTCGGCATCTGCTTCTACTTCGCCGACCGGATCTTCGCGATCCTCGTCCACCCTCTCGCCGAGGCGTTCGGGCCGGGGCAGGGCAAGCTCGTCTACACCAAGCTCTACGAGGCGTTCTTCGTGAACGTGAAGGTCGCGCTGTTCGCGGCCTTCTTCCTCGCCTTCCCCGTCATCGCCACGCAGGTCTGGGCGTTCGTCGCCCCCGGCCTCTATGCCAAGGAGAAGCGGGCGTTCCTGCCGTTCATCATCATGACGCCGGTGCTGTTCCTGATGGGCGCGTCTCTTGCCTATTTCGTGGTGATGCCGACCGCGTTCCACTTCTTCCTGGGCTATCAGGGTGTCTCCGGCGGGCTTCGGCAGGAGGCTTTGCCGGCGATGGGCGACTATCTCGCGCTCGTCATGCAGTTCATCCTGGCGTTCGGCATCGCCTTCCTGATGCCGGTGCTGCTGATGCTGATGGAGCGCGCCGGCCTCGTCACCCGCCTGCAGCTGAAGGCGGCGCGGCGTTACGCGATCGTCGCCGCGTTCATCATCGCCGCCGTGTTCACTCCGCCAGACGTGGTGTCGCAGCTGATGCTCGCGATCCCGCTGGTGCTGCTCTACGAGATCACCCTGATTGCGATCTGGTTCACCGAGCGCCGCCGTGCGCGCGAACAGGCCGCCGCCGCCGAATAGAAAACTAGGTTGAACAGAGAAGGGGCGCCGCGTTGACCGCGACGCCCCTTCGGCACCCTCTTCTCTTTTGTTACTTGGCGGCGTCGGACACCGCGCTGCCGGCCGAGGACACGTCCTTGCCGACGCCATCGACCGTGTTGCACGCGGTCAGAACCAGCGAACCGGCAACCAGCGCCACGGCCACGATCTTGCGAACCATCTTACTCTCCTGAAACCCTGCCGCGCGGAGGCGCGACTGCGGCGGGTAAATGCCCGCTCGGCGGGTTGGTTCCGCCGGGGCAACGAAGATGTGGTGAAATGCGTTGGTGAGGTGCCCCAGAACAGTTTCGGGCCCGGGAGCATCGCCGGGGGGAAGGTCGATGCTGCCGGGCCCATGTTGTTGAACAGCGAGAGCGGGGGGGCAAAAGGTCGCTGTCCGAAGTGTAGAACGGCCCTTGTCGACAGGAGTTCCGGGTCTTTCGAAAATATTCGAAAAAGTTTTGCGCCTCCTGAACCGAGGCCAACAGAGTGGGTTCGGAAGGCATGATCACGGTGGCGAGCTACAACATACGCAAGGCGATCGGCGCGGATCGCCGCCGCCGCCCCGATCGCATCCTGGACGTCCTCCTGGAGATGAACGCCGACATCGTGGCTCTTCAGGAGATCGACCGCCGCTTCGGCGCGCGGCTCGCGGCGCTCCCTCCGGCGATGATCGCCGAGCGGACCCATTACGTGCCGGTGCCCTTCGACATGCGCCCGGGCAGCCTCGGCTGGCACGGCAACGGCATCCTCGTCCGGCGCGGTATCGAGGTGACGGCGATGCGCGCGCTGACCCTGCCGATGCTGGAACCGCGCGGTGCCGTGATGGCCGAGTTGGAGGTTGAAGGAAGGCCGCTGCGGGTGATCGGCATGCACCTCGACCTCTCCGGCCTGTTTCGCCGACGCCAGGCGCGCGCGATCATGGAGATCCTCACCGGTTGCAAGGTAATGCCGACGGTGATGATGGGCGACCTCAACGAATGGCGTGCCGATCGCGGCTGCCTCGCCGATTTCGGCGGCGGCTACGACTTTGCCGCGACCGGCCAGAGCTTCCCCGCCCGCCGCCCGCTCGCCCGGCTGGACCGGATCATCGTCAGCCGGGATCTGGGCGTCGAGGCGGCGGGCTCGCACCATTCCGCTCTGGCGCGGATCGCGTCGGACCACCTGCCGGTCTGGGCGCGGATGAGTTTCAGGGCATGAGTATCGCGCATCGTTGAGATGGCAGGTTCGCGCGGCTCTGTACGCGCGACGGCTTCGATGGCAGCTTGCCGGAGAATGGCAGGAGAAGGGCGATGCGCGATCGGCTGATGAAGGGGGTGCTGCTTGTCTCGGCGTTGATTGTCTCCGCGCCGGCGGCGGCGGACTGGAAGGCCAGCAATCCGGATGTTGAGGCAGCCGCGAAGGACGATCGCATCGCCGCAGCTTTGACCGCCGTCGGCAAGCTCGACCGGGCGGCCGTGACGGACGACCATGCTGCCTTCGCCGCCCTGCTTGCAGACGATCTGGCCGTCAACAATCCCCAGAATGGCGTGTCGGTGCGGGGCGCAACCGGCCGACGCAGCGCCGCCGGCCAGATCAGCTATTCGCGCTATGATCGAACGATCGAATATGCCGGCCGACGCGGCGACATGGTGCTGTTGATGGGCGAAGAGATCGTGGTGCGGAAGGGGCAAAACGGGCTCTCCGCTGCCGCTGTGCACCGCCGCTTCACCGACCTCTGGAAGCAGGTCGGTGACGATTGGAAGCTTACCGCACGGCAGGCGACGATCATCACGCGTCCCTGAGCCCCGCTCGCTCGGGCTCAGCGCCGTCCCAGGAATCGCCGCGCCGCCGTGCGCAACGGCCGTCGCGCCTTCCGCTCCTGCCGCCAGCGGTGGAGCTGCCGCCACCAGGCGCGGCGGCGGAAAAGGCCGCGCTTCGACAGCGGCTCGAACCGCTCCTCGGCCGATTCCGGGTCGAGCAGTTCGCTGGCCCCCAGCGCGCGCGCGAAGCCGGACAAAGCGGGCGGCTCGAAGGGAACGAGCGTCTTGCCTTCACCCCGCAGCGCCTCGACCGTCGCGATCAGCGATCCGGTCTCGGCCATCACCCGCGCCACCTCCGCCGGCTCGACGCCGAGATGCTCGGCCATCAGCCGTTCGCGCAGGGCGCGGATCGCCGGCTCGTCGCCGCTCACCGCCACGTCGCATTCGCTGTCCAGGCCCATCGAGCGGTTGTTCATGTTCGCCGATCCGACCTGCAGGACCAGGTCGTCGACGATCATCACCTTGGCGTGGACGTAGATCGGGACACCCGCTGGCGTCACCGGCGTGTAGATGCGGAACCGCTTCTCGACGTCGATCTCGGCAAGCGCGCGCATCAGCTCGGCGCGGGCCGTGCCCATCGCCTGCTCCTGCAGCCAGCCATCCGCGCTCTCCGGGTTCACCAGCACGACCTCCGGCCCGCCGGGCTCCGCCAGCCGCTTCGCGATCGCCTCGGCGATGCGGCGCGATGCGAAATACTGGTTGTCGGCGTAGACGAACCGCTTCGCCCTGCCGATCAGGTCGAGGAACATCGCCTCGATCTCGCGCACCTCCTCCGCGCCGCCTGCCGGCCGCGTCCGCGCGATCGCGACGGTGGTGTCGGTCATCAGCGCGGGCAGGCCCTCGATCCAGCGGCCGGGCTCGGGATCGGGCACCGGCTCGATCGGCTCCCCGCCGGACGCTACCCAGCGGTCGCGGCAGAGTTCCGCCAAGGCAACCGCCGCCGGCCCGTTCACCGCCGCCGTCACGTCATGCCAGGGCGGGTAGGGGAAGCCGAGCGGCCCGCGCCGGCGCGGATCGTGATCGGCATGGTCGCTGGTGTCCCAGCGGTCCACCGTCATGTCGATGCCCCCGCAGAAGGCGAGCGAATCGTCGATCGCGATGATCTTCTGGTGGTGGGTTGCCCCGATCGGATGCTGGGAATCGAAGCGGAGGGTGACGTTGCTATGCATCTTCCACCGCAGGATCGTCAGCACCGCCGCCCCCCGTAGCAGCAGCTTGAAAGCGCCCATGTTCCAGATGAGGATGCGGATACACAGGTCCGGCTTGCGGTTCGCGAGCCAGGGGATGAAGGCGCCGAGCGTGTTCGGAACGCCGTTTCCGCTCTTGTCGGGATCGAGCTTGATGCGGGGGTCGAAGTCCCAGCCGACGATGGTGATCTGCTTCTCGGCCGCCATCATCGCATCGCGGACATCGCGGAAATAATCGTCCGCATCGACGATCACGGCGAACCTTTCCGCCTTCTCGATCCGCCAGCAATTCTCGCCGGGGCGGAAGGGGGATTGCAGTTCGTCGCTCAAGCCCGGCTCCACTGTTGGTCAGGGCTGGGTAGCGGGCGCGCCTGAATGGATCAACGGGGCAGGTGACAACGTTGCTGCAGTGCAGCATAGATGGGAGGGATGATCGTAGCGCGTACCATCCCAGTCTGGCTCGTCCACCTCTCGCTTGCCGTCGGCGGTTTCGCCATCGGCACCACCGAGTTCGCGGCGATGAGCCTGCTGCCGCACTTCACGGCCGATCTCGGCATTGACGCGCCGACCGGCGGGCATGTCATCAGCGCCTATGCGCTTGGCGTGGTGATCGGCGCGCCCTTGCTCGCCGTGCTGGGCGCGCGGTTGTCGCGGCGGTGGCTGCTGATTCTGTTGATGGCGATGTTCGGTCTGGCGAACGGCCTCGGCGCCTTGGCCCCGTCCTACGACATGCTGCTGGTCACGCGTTTCCTCAGCGGCCTGCCGCATGGTGCCTATTTCGGGATTGCGGCGCTTGTCGCGGCGGGGTTGGTGCCGCCGAACATGCGCGCTCAGGCGGTGGGCCGCATGATGCTGGGCCTGACGGTCGCGACGATCATCGGCGTGCCGGCGGCGAACTGGCTTGGCCAGGCGCTCGGCTGGCGCTGGGGCTTCGGCGTGGTCGCGATCCTCGCCGGGCTGACCGTCGCGATGATCGCCGCCTTCGCGCCGCGCGACACCGCCGCCCGCACCGCCAGCCCTTTGCGCGAGCTGAGCGCGCTCGCCCGTCCGCAGGTCTGGCTCACGCTCGGCATCGGCGCGATCGGGTTCGGTGGGCTATTCGCGGTCTACACCTATCTCGCCTCGACCCTGCTGGCGGTGACCCATGTCTCGCCCGCTGCCCTGCCCCCGGTGCTCGCCGTCTTTGGACTCGGCATGACGACGGGCAGCATCGTCGTGCCGCGCTTCGCCGGTCGCGGCCTCATGCCGGTCGCCGCCGCTCTGCTGGTGTGGAGCGCGGTGTGGCTCGCGCTGTTCCCGCTCCTTGCGGCGAACATCTGGACCCTGTCGCTCTGCATCTTCGCTATCGGCTGCGGCGGCGCGTTGGCGATCCTCCTGCAGACGCGGCTGATGGATGTGGCGGGGGAGGCGCAGGCGCTGGCCGCCGCGCTCAACCATTCGGCGTTCAACACCGCCAACGCGCTCGGCCCCTGGCTAGGCGGGCTGGCGATCGCGGCGGGCTGGGGCTGGACCTCGACCGGCTATGTCGGCTGCGCCCTCGCGCTCGGCGGCCTTGTGATCCTCGGCGTGTCGGTCGCGCTCGATCGTCGCGGTCGGATGATCGACGCCCGAGCCTGACGGGTAGGATAGGTCAGTGCAGCTTGGCGATCGACAGACCGTCGAGCTTGGCGCGCTCCTTGACCGATTCCTCGCTGCGCGTCAGCGCCTTGGCGATCGCCTTCAACGCCATGCCTTTCTTGGCGAGCGTATGAAGCTTCTGGAGCTCGTCAGGACGCCAGGGCTGCCGATGACGTTCGAACCGTTCCGCCATGGCCGTTCCTTTCAGGGCATTGATGGACGCGCGGGATATCGCGATGCTCGCGCGGACGCCAGCGGCCCCTCGTCTTCCGGGCGGATCAGCCCTTGCCCGCCGCCTTCTTCTTGTCCGCGGCCTTGTCGTTCTCGGCGGTCTTCGCGCTCGCCTTCTTAGCGGGGCTCTTCGCGGCGGCTTCCTTGGTCGTGGAGGATTTGCCGCCCGACTTAGAGGACGCATCCTTCTCCGCGACCTTCGTCTCGGCCGCCTTGGCGGAGCCAGCCTTCTTGGTGGTCGCCTTGGTCCCGGTCTTCTCCGCGGCCTTGCTGTCCTCGATCGCGGACTTGACGCTGGCGAGCTTGGTTTCGCCCGCCTTGCCCTTCGCCGGAGCCTTCGTGCTCTTGCTCGCGACCGCTACCGGCTTCTTCTTCACCGGCTCGACCTTTTTCGCCTCCGCCTTCTCGATCTTGGCGGCGACGGGCTTCGGCTCGGGCGCTGGCGCGAAGGGACGGCGGCTGTCGGCGGAGCCTTGCTCGATCACGCCCTCCGTCATCCGCACCGCCGGGTGGGAGATCGGGCCGAGCAGGCTCGCCACCGTCTCCGGCGCGCCCATGCTGCGGCTCTTCAGCACGTTGAACCCGGCGTCGAGCAGCGCCCCCACGTCACGGTCGCGGTTCGCCGAACTCGGCTCGCCCAGCACCACCGCGATCAGCCGCTTGCCACCGCGCATCGCCGAGGCGGCGAGGGTAAAGCCGGCGTCGTTGGTGAAGCCCGTCTTGATGCCGTCCATCCCCGGAAAACGGCCGAGCATCTTGTTGTGGTTGGCGATCAGCTGCTTCTCGTACTGGTACTTCTGCTGGCTGAAATAGGCGTAGCGCTGCGCATGGTTCTTCAGCAGCGCGGCGGACATGGTGGCGAGATCGCGCGCCGTCGTTACATGGTCCGGGTTCGGCAGGCCGGTCGCGTTGACGAAATTGGTGTTCGTCATACCGAGCGACCGCGCCTTGGCGTTCATCATCGTCGCGAAGGACCGCTCCGTCCCGCCCAGCTTCTCCGCCATCGCGACCGCGATGTCGTTGGCGGACTGGACCGCGATCACCCGGATCGCCTGATCGACCGACAAGCTCTTGCCGGGTGCCAGGCCCAGCCGCGACGGCCGCTGCGAGGCGGCGAAGCGGGAGATCGGCACCCGGTCGTTCAGCGACAGCTTGCCCGCCTCGATCGCGTCGAACGCCATGTAGAGCGTCATGATCTTGGTGATCGACGCCGGGTGGCGCAGCTGGTCCGCCGCGTTCGAATAGAGCACTTCCTTGCTCGACGGGTCGACCAGGATCGCCGCATAATGCGGGCGCAGGAACTTACCCGGCACCTTCATCTCGGCCGCGGCGGCGGGTGCGGCCAGCGTCAGCGGCACGACACCGCCGAGCAGCGCCATCCACAAGCCGACCTTGACCCCAAAACCCCGCATCAGACACCCCTGCAAGCGGATCGCACGACCCGTTGTTTTATATAGGATTTCACATCTTAGGGTCTCATGAACGGCTGCGCCAGTCGAGGCACGGCGACTCGGCTCACCGCGAATAGGAGTCGGTTCGTCGGAGCACCGTTCACGCGGAACCCTGTCCTCCCGGGAACGAAAGCCGCCCTCCGTTCGTGCTGAGCTTGTCGAAGCACCAGCACCGGCACTTCGACAAGCTCAGTGTGAACGGGATAGAGTGAACAGATGGACACCGCCAAGACCTTCTCCGCCCTCCACACCCACGGCTTCGTTCGCGTGGCGGCTGCCACCCCGCGCGCCTCCTCGGGTGAGCCGGCGGCGAATGTCGCGGCGCATCTCGATCTCGCCCGCCGCGCGCATGAGGAGGGCTGCGACCTCGTCGTCTTCCCCGAACTGGGAGTCACCTCCTACGCCATCGACGACCTGCATCTGCAAGGCGCGATCCTGGCCGCGACACAGACTGGTCTCGCCGAGATCGTAGCGACGAGCACCGAACTGTCGCCGGTCCTGCTGGTCGGCGCGGCGCTGGAGCGGAACGGACGCCTCTACAATTGCGCTGTCGTGATCGCGCGCGGCCGCATCCTCGGCGTGGTGCCGAAGACCTTCCTCCCCAACTACCGCGAGTATTACGAGAAGCGCTGGTTCGCCAGCGGGGCAGGGCTGACCGGCCTCACCATCGACGTCGCCGGCCAGACCGCGCCCTTCGGCACCGACCTGCTGTTCGCCGCGAGCGACCTGCCCGACTTCGTCTTCCATGCCGAGGTGTGCGAGGATTACTGGGCGCCGATCCCGCCGTCCTCCGCCGGGGCGCTGGCGGGCGCGCTGGTCCTCGCCAATCTCTCCGCCTCCAACATCGTCATCGGCAAGGGGCGGGAGCGGCAGCTGCTCTGCGCGGCACAATCCGCCCGCGCGGTCGCCGCCTATGTCTATTCCGCCTCCGGTCCGGGCGAGAGCACGACCGATCTCGCCTGGGACGGGCAGGGGCTGATCTACGAACTGAGCGAGGAGATGGCGTCCTCGCCCCGTTTCGCGACCGAGCCGTTCCTGACGATCGCCGACATCAACCTCGCCCGCATCCGGCTCGAGCGGCTGCGCACCCCGACCTTCAACGACGGCGCGGCGGTGGCGGGGCACCCGGAACTCCGCTTCCGTCGCGTTGCCTTCGATCACCGGCCCAGCTTCGCCGACATCGGCCTACGCCGTCCGATCCGCCGCTTCCCCTTCGTGCCGAACGATCCCGCGCGGCTGGACGAGGACTGCTATGAGGCGTTCAACATCCAGGTCCAGGGTCTCGCCAACCGGCTGGAGGCGACCGGGGCCAAGCACCTCGTCATCGGCGTGTCGGGCGGGCTCGATTCCACCCACGCCCTGATCGTCGCTGCCAAGGCCTGCGACATGCTCGGCCGCCCGCGTGACACCATCCTCGGCTTCACCATGCCGGGCTTCGCCACCGGCGACGAGTCCAAGGGCAACGCCTGGGACTTGATGCGCGCGTTGGGTATTAAAGGCGAGGAGATCGACATCCGCCCCGCCGCGACCCAGCTCCTTAAGGACATGGGCCATCCCTTCGGGCGCGGCGAGCCGGTCTACGATGTGACGTTCGAGAACGTGCAGGCGGGTCTCCGCACCGACTACCTCTTCCGCCTCGCCAACCAGCGCGACGGCTTCGTGGTCGGCACCGGCGATCTTAGCGAACTGGCGCTTGGCTGGTGCACCTATGGCGTCGGCGACCAGATGAGCCACTACGCCGTCAATTGCGGCGTGCCGAAGACGCTGATCCAGCACCTGATCCGCTGGTCGGTATCCAGCGGCCAGTTCGACGCCGCGACCGATGACGTCCTCACCCGCATCCTCGGCATGGAGATTTCGCCCGAGCTGGTGCCCGCCGATGCCGAAACCGGCGCGATGCAGAGCACCGAGGACAAGATCGGCCCCTACGAACTCAACGACTTCTTCCTCCACCACATCGCGCGGCATGGACAGAAGCCGTCGAAGATCGCCTTCCTCGCCTGGCACGCCTGGCGCGATGTGAACGCGGGCAAATGGCCGGCGAACTTCCCGGAGGGTATCCGCCACCAATACGACCTGCCCGAGATCAAGCGGCGCCTGCGCGACTTCCTGTTCCGCTTCTTCCAGATCAGCCAGTTCAAACGATCGGCGATCCCCAACGGCCCGAAGGTCTCGACAAGCGGCGCCCTCTCCCCACGCGGCGACTGGCGCGCGCCGTCTGACGGGGTCGCCGGGCCTTGGCTGGAGGAGTTGGAGGCTGGGGTGCCGGACTGACGGGCTAGCTCGCCCGCACCAGCACCGGCTTCTCCCGGTACAGACCCGGGTACAGCGACTTCAGCCCCGCCACCTTCGGCATGTCGTTGATGCGGATATAGGGTGCGTTCGGGTGGCGGGTCAGGTAGTCCTGATGGTAGCGCTCGGCCGGAAAGAACCCCTGTGCCCGCTCGACTTTCGTAACGATCGGACGCTTCCACAGCTTCGCCTGGCTGAGTTGCCCCAGATAGGCCTTGGCGGTTTGAAGCTGCCGCGCGTTGGTCGGGAACAGCGCGGAGCGGTATTGCGGCCCGCGATCCGGCCCCTGCGCGTTCAGCTGCGTCGGATCGGCCACCACTGAAAAGTAGATCTGCAGCAACTGGCCGTAGCTCACCTGGGCAGGGTCGAAGGTGACCTTCACCGCCTCGGTATGGCCGGTCCCGCCGGTCGAAACGCTGTCGTAATTCGCCGCCGACGCGGTCCCGCCGGTATAGCCCGACACGGCGGACGTGACGCCCTTCACATGCTGGTACACCCCCTGCACACCCCAGAAGCAGCCACCCGCGAACAGCGCCGTTTCGGTCTTCGCGGGCGAGGCGGGGTTCACGGCTGGCGCGGGCGCGCGAACGATACTTTCGGCCGAGGCGGGCATCTGCGTGAGGATGCCGATGGAAAGCGCGATGGCAGCCGCGCCCCCGAGGATGCGGGGGAGGGTCATGCCCACGATATGGGGCTCTGTTCGTAGACCGGAAGAGGGTTCACGCGGAGGCGCGGAGCCGCAGAGAGAAGAAGAGCCACCAAGCGCCGAAGGCGCAATCACTCTCTCTTCTTCTCCGCGCCTTCGCGCCTCCGCGTGAACAAACTACTTCAGCGCCGCACTCGCCGTCTGAATACGCTCGCACGCCTTGGTCAGCAGCGCCTCCGACGTGGCGTAGCTGATGCGAAATGCCGGCTCTAAACCGAACGCCCCGCCATGCACCGCCGCGACCTCCGCCTCGTCGAGGAAGTAGTCGATCAGCTGCGCGTCGTTCTCGATCTTCTGCCTCTTCGGCGTCGCCTTTCCGATCAGGCCCGAGACGTCCGGATAGACGTAGAACGCGCCTTCCGGCGTCGGGCAATGGATGCCGTCCACCGCGTTCAGCATCCCGATCACGAGGTCGCGCCGGCGCTTGAACGCCTCGTTCCGCTCGGCGAGGAACGACTGGTCGCCGTTCAGCGCCGCCGTCGCCGCTGCCTGCGCGATCGAGCAGGGGTTGGATGTGGACTGCGACTGCAGCTTGGCCATCGCCTTGATCAGCCAGGCCGGCCCGCCCGCAAAGCCGATGCGCCAGCCGGTCATCGAGTAGGCCTTGGAGCAGCCATTGACGGTGATCGTCCGCTCGTAAAGCTCGGGCGTCACCTCCGCGATGGTCGCGAACTTGAACCCGTCATAGACGATATGCTCGTACATATCGTCGGCCATCACCATGACTTGCGGGTGACGGACCAGCACCGCGCCGAGCGCCTTCAGCTCGTCGGCGGTGTATGCAGCACCCGAGGGATTGGACGGCGAGTTCAGGATCACCCAGCGCGTCTTGGGCGTGATCGCCGCTTCCAGCTGCTCGGCCGTGATCTTGTAGTTCTGCGACGCCGCCGCCTTGATGAACACCGGCGTGCCGCCCGCGAACTGGACGATGTCCGGATAGCTCACCCAATAGGGGGCTGGGATGATCACCTCGTCGCCGGCGTCGATCGTCGCGACCAGCGCGTTGAACAGGGTGTGCTTGCCGCCGACGTTTACGCTGATCTCGTTTGGCGCATAGGTCAGGCCGTTGTCGCGCTTGAACTTGGCGGCGATCGCGGCCTTCAGCTCGGCGGTGCCGTCCACATTGGTGTACTTGGTCTTGCCGGCGTTGATCGCCTCGATCGCGGCCTGCTTGACGAAGTCGGGGGTGTCGAAATCCGGTTCGCCCGCCGACAGGCCGATGACATCGACGCCTTTCGCCTTCAGCTCCAGAACGCGGCTGGTCATGGCGAGCGTGGCGGAGGGCTGGATGCGGCCCAGCGCCTGAGACGTATGCGGCATTGTCAAGGAACCCCGTTCTGGTGCGGACGGGCGGGCCTATAGCCCCGGCTTCGCCGCCCCCGCAACCAATCGCGCACGCATCAGGCCGCGCAATGCGTTGCCGATCAGGAAGCCGTCGGCAAGGTCGTCCGGCCTCAACTCCGCCTCGAACGCGCGTCCTTCGTCCAGCAGGCGCGCGCGGAACACGCCGGGCATCACCCCGCGATCCAGGGGCGGGGTGGCGAGACGGCCGTCCCGCGCGACGAAGACGTTGGTGAAGCTGCCCTCGTGGACGACCCCATCCGCGCCGATGAACACCACCTCGAACGTGCCCGCCGCCTTGTGCGCGGCGCGGAAGAAGTCGCGATCTGTCGTCTTGTGGCGGAGGCGGAAGTCGGAAGGATCGACCGGCAGTGGTGCCAACGCGACATCGACCGGCATGTCGGGCGTCGCCGGCACCGGTCGCGTCTCGATGGCGATCTTACCAGTGGCGGAGACGAGCAGCCGCACTGCTCGCTCGCCGCGCAGGCGGAAGGTTGCCGCCTGGATCTCGTTCCTGACGTCGTGCCGGTTGAACGGGATGCCGAGCGTGTCCGCACTTGCCTTCATCCGCCCGAGATGGCGGTCGAGGTCCTGGATGCCCTCCATCGCGTCGAAGCGCATGGTTTCCAGCAGGTCGAGGGCAGGCATACTCAACGTCACGAACGCACCCTTGTCGTGGCACTCGCGCCACTCTTCGGCGATGATCGAGTCCGCGACAATCCCGGAACCGAGGTTCAGACGCGCTTTGTCATCATTGTTCGGAATGACCAGCGTGCGGATAGCGACGTTGAAAGCGGCGCTTCCGTCCGGCGCGACATGGCCGATGGCGCCGGTATAGGCGCCACGCGGGCCGGTCTCGATCGCGCGGATCACCTCCATCGCCCGCTTCTTAGGCGCGCCGGTCACCGATCCGCAGGGGAAGGCCGCGGCGAGGATGTCGGCGGCATGGAGGCCCGGCAGCAGCATCGCCTTCACCGTCGAGGTCATCTGGTGGACGGTCGGATAGGTCTCCACGGTGAACAGGTCCGGCACCCGCACGCTGCCCGCCTCGGCGACACGCGACAGGTCGTTGCGCATCAGGTCCACGATCATCAGGTTCTCGGCCCGCTGCTTGGGATCGGCGGAGAGCCGCGCGATGGCGGCGGCGTCATCGCCGTCCCGCCGCGCCGTCCCCTTCATCGGCCGCGCGGTGATCGTCCGCCCGTCGAGGCTGAAGAACAGCTCGGGCGAGAAGGACAGCAGCCAGGTCTCCCCGGTCCACACGATCCCGCCCCAGCGCCCGCCGCCGCGCGGCCGCAGGCGCGCGTAGAGGGCAAGCGGGTGGCCGCAGATCGCCAGCTCGGTCGGGAAGGTGACGTTCGCCTGATAGATGTCGCCCGACGCGATCCAGTCCTGCGTGGCGGTAAGCGCGGCCGTATAGGCCTCGAAGTCGATCAGCGGCCTCGGCGCTCCGGCCCATGCCCCGGACGGATCGGGCAACAGTGCGGGCACGTCCTCGGCCGCCAGCACCTCGCAACGATCGAACAACCCGAACCAGCCGCCATCGCCCTCGAACGGCAGATACCCCGCAGCGTGTAAGTCCGTCCCCCGCAACCGATCGAGCACCGCATCGAACTCGCCGCTCACGACCTCCACCGGATGCCGGTAGAGCCGCGCCACCGCCCCCGCGTCTCCGCTCATGTCGTCCAGCAGCACGAAGGGCTCGGCGGGGTCGCGCGGCAGCATGGCTGCCCTCTCGGCCAACAGCGCCGCCGTTGCAACCGGCGCGCCGACGCGTCATCTGAGGAGCATGTCAGAGACCCAGCCGCTCAAGGCCGCGATCATCCCCGTCACCCCGCTGCAGCAGAACTGCACCCTGTTCTGGTGCACCGCCACGATGCGCGGCGCGTTCGTCGATGCGGGCGGCGACCTGCCGCGGCTCAAGGCGGCGGCGGCGCAGCACGGCGTCACCATCGAGAAGCTGCTCGTCACCCACGGCCATATCGACCATTGCGGGTCCACGGCGGTGCTGGCGAAGGAACTCGGCGTTCCGATCGAGGGGCCGCATCCGGACGATCGCTTCTGGATCGACCGGCTGGGCGAGGACGGCGCGAAATACGGCATCCATGGCGAGCCGTTCGAGCCGGATCGCTGGCTGGCGAACGGCGACACGGTGACGGTCGGCGACCTCATTTTCGACGTCTATCACTGTCCCGGCCACACGCCGGGCCATGTCGTCTTCCACCACGCGCCATCCAGCCTCGCCATCGTCGGCGACGTGCTGTTCCAGGGATCGATCGGCCGCACCGACTTCCCGCGCGGCAACCATGCCGATCTGGTCGAAGCGATCACCACCCGCCTCTGGCCGCTCGGCGACCAGACCGCCTTCGTCCCCGGCCACGGCCCGATGTCCACCTTCGGCCACGAACGGAAGAGCAACCCCTTCGTGGCGGATGCGGTGCTCGGGGACAGGTAACTTCCCGGCCCCAACGCCGTTCGCACTGAGCTTGTCGAAGTGCCAGCGCGACGGGCAGCACCGGGACTTCGACAGGCTCAGCCCGAACGGCGTTGTGCTAACTTAGAGATACGTCACGCTCGCAACGCCGCCCGTCACGCCGAAGCCGATCAGCACCGCCCAGAGCGCCAGTAGCAGCGTCGCCACCCAGGTCAGCAGGATGCCGCCCGCGCGCATCACATTCGGCACCGGCCGCTCGATCCCGAACGGATGCAGCACACGCCCGATCGCCAGCGCCGCGCCGATCCCCCACAGCTTGCCGTCCGCGCCGACATGCAGCTCGACCAGCGCCATCAGGATCAGCGCGACCGGCACATATTCCGCGAAGTTCGACTGCGCCCGCATCCGCGCGACGATCAGCGGATTGCCGCCGTCGCCCACCGGCACCCCCTTCATCCGGAAGGGCACGATTCGCATCGCCAGCCACAGGTTGATGATGGCCAGAGCGGCGGCGATGATCAGGGTGACGGTGGGCAGCATCGGGCATCCTTCTTATGAGGCGCGAACAGGTGCCATGCCCGCTCGGCGCTTGCAACGAAGGTCAAAATCGCTATAGGCGCGTGTCGCTCGCGACGAAGCAGACCTCATCCGGTCCGCTGGCCAATTGGCCTCCGGACCGATGGTCGTCTGCCTCGCCGCGTTTTTCATTACGATTAGATCGAGACAGGTGCCGACATGGCCGTTCCGAAGAGAAAAACCTCGCCCTCCAAGCGCAACATGCGCCGCAGCCATCATGCGCTGACCGTCGAGTCGTTCCAGGAGTGCAGCAACTGCGGCGAGCTGAAGCGCCCGCATCACCTCTGCGCCGCCTGTGGCCACCACAACGGCCGTGAGGTTCTTCAGGTCGAGGCCTGAGACCGGTTAGAGACGGAGTGACGAAGCCCGTGGTCGATCAGCCGCGCCTCGCCATCGATGCGATGAGCGGCGATGGCGGCCCGGCGGTCATTTTGGCCGGGGCCGCGACCGCCTTGTCTCGCGACCCGTCGCTCCGCTTCATCCTGTTCGGCGATCAGGCGGCGATCGCGGCCGAACTCGCCCGGCATCCGGCGCTGAAGGCGGCGGCAGAGATCGCGCATGTCGACGGCGTCGTCTCCGGTGAGGAGAAACCGACGCAGGCGATCCGCCGCGCCAAGACGACCTCGATGGGGCTCTCCATCCACGCGGTGAAGACCCACGCCGCCGCCGCGGCGGTCTCCGCCGGAAATACCGGCGCGCTGATGGCGATGGCCAAGCTCGCGCTCCGCACCATTCCCGGCATCGATCGCCCGGCGCTCGCCGCGCTCTTGCCGACGCTCGGCGACAACGATCTCGTCATGCTCGACCTCGGCGCCAATACCGAGTGCGATGCCCGCAACCTCGTCCAGTTCGCGGTCATGGGCGCGGCCTATTCGCGCCTCGCCCTGGGTGTCGCCCGCCCGCGCGTCGCGCTGCTCAATATCGGCACCGAAGAGGGCAAGGGCACCGAGGAACTGCGCGACGCCGCCGCCCAGCTCCGCGCCGCCGACCCCGCCTATCTCAGCTTCGACGGCTTCATCGAGGCCGATCGCCTCGGCCGGGGCGAGGCCGACGTGATCGTCTCGGACGGCTTCTCCGGCAACATCGCGCTGAAGGCGGCGGAGGGCACGGCGCGCTTCATCACCGACCTCATCAAGCGCGCCTTTTCCAGCTCGCTGCGGTCGAAGGCCGGCTTCCTGCTGTCGCGCCCGGCGCTCCACCTGCTGCGCCACCATCTCGACCCCAACAACCATAACGGCGCGGTCTTCCTTGGCCTCAAGGGCATTGTGGTGAAGAGCCACGGCGGCGCGAATGCCGACGGCATCGCACAGGCGGTCGCGGTCGCGGCGAAGCTGGCCCGGGCCGACCTGCCCCGCCGCATCGCCGAGGATCTCACCCAGGTCGAGACCACCCGTATAGCGGTCGCGGCCAAGTGACGCGCCGCGCGATGATCGCCGGCACCGGCTCGGCTCTGCCGAAGCGGCGGGTGACCAATCAGGACCTTGAGGCGATCGTCGACACCACCGACGAATGGATCGTCGAGCGCACCGGCATTCGCGCCCGCTACATCGCGGGTGAGGGGGAGACGACCTCCACCCTCGCCGCCGAGGCCGCGCGCAACGCGCTCGCCGCCGCCGGGATCGATCCGACCCAGGTCGGCCTGATCGTCCTCGCCACCGCCACCCCCGATCAGACCTTCCCGGCGACCGCCACGCGCGTGCAGGAAATGCTCGGCACCGGCGACTGTATCGCCTTCGACGTGGCGGCGGTCTGCTCCGGCTTCCTCTACGCCGTCTCCGTGGCCGACAGCATGGTTCGTACCGGCGCGGCCGACGTGGCGCTGGTGATCGGCGCGGAGACCTTCAGCCGCATCCTCGACTGGGAGGATCGCGCCACCTGCGTCCTCTTCGGCGACGGTGCCGGCGCGATCGTCCTCCGGGCGGAGGAGAACGACGGCACCAGCCAGCCTCAGGGCATCCTCGGCACCAAGCTCCATGCCGATGGCCGCCATAACGAACTGCTGTACGTCGACGGCGGCCCCTCCACCACGCAGACCGTCGGCAAGCTGCGCATGAAGGGGTCCGAGGTGTTCCGCCATGCGGTGACCAACCTCGCCGCCGTGCTCCACGAGGCGCTGAAGGGCTGCGATCTCACCCCCGCCGACGTGGATTGGGTCGTGCCCCATCAGGCCAATCAGCGCATCCTCGACGCCACCGCCCGCAAGCTTGGTCTGCCGGCCGAGAAGGTCGTGACCACCGTCGCCGAGCACGCCAACACCTCCGCTGCCTCCGTGCCGCTCGCGCTCGACAAGGCGGTGCGCGACGGGCGCATCAAGCGCGGCGACCTGCTGGTGCTGGAGGCGATGGGCGGTGGCTTCACCTGGGGTGCAGCAGTCGTCCGTTACTGATCCGTTATGATCTAGGGGTTTTCTCCTTTGAATTCCGGCGTTAGGGTGATCCTCCAGCGCCTGTTTGGCGAGAGGGGAATATGGCCGAAAGCGACACATTGACCCGGGCAGACCTGTCCGACCGGCTCCATGAAGAGGTCGGGCTGTCCCGCGCCGATTCGGCGAACATCGTCGAACGTGTCCTCGCCCATATGTGCCACGCTTTGTCGACGGGCGAGAACGTGAAGATCTCCGGCTTCGGCAGCTTCGTCCTCCGCGACAAGGGCGAACGCGTCGGCCGCAATCCGAAGACGGGTGTCGAGGTGCCGATCGCGCCCCGCCGCGTCCTCACCTTCCGCGCCAGCCAGACGATGCGCGACAGCATCGTCAAGGGCGGCTGAGGCCTCCCTTGTCGGGAAAGTCCGAAAAGGCATTCCTGACGATCAGCGAGGTCTCGACCCAGCTGGACGTGCCGCAGCACATCCTGCGCTACTGGGAAACCAAGTTCCCCCAGCTGAAACCCCTCCAGCGCGCGGGCAACCGCCGGTACTACCGCCCGGAAGACGTGGCGCTCGCCCGCCGCATCAAGGGCCTGCTGAGCGAGTCCGGCTATACCGTGCGCGGCGTGCAGCAGCTGTTGGGGCAAAAGGGCGGGGGAGAGGAGCCGGTGGTCACCACCACGTCCCCATCCGCCGAACTCAAGGCGATCCGCACCCTGCTCTCAGACGCATTGACCCACTAGATCCTCCCCCGGAGGGGGAGGGGGACCAGCCGCAGGCTGGTGGAGGGGTAGGCTCCGCACCCGCCACGGCCCCAAGATCAAAGCAAAAGCGTGCAGCAGCTATCGGGTCTGAAAGGCGGAGCAGATTTGTCCTCACCACGCCGGCATGGACTCGCGCTCCCCGAATGGACGAACGTCGGGCGATCCGAACCTCTCGCCGGACGCTCTCATCAGCGACTAGAAGCCCCCCGCTACGCCGCACCGACAGCCTTCTTCAACTCATCCCGATGCCGCACGGCCGTCGCGATCCCGGCGGCAGCAGCGACAACCGCCACCGCCCCGGCCGCAATCGCCCCGCGTTTCTTAAGGGAGGACCTCTTCCGCTTGGGCTCCTGCGAAACCGGCGGATGCGTGAGCTTGTGCTTAGGCTTGATCGTCATGCCACCAGAACCCTCCGGCAAACCGATGGTTGCACGCGCGCCTCGCGCGAGCACATCCCCCGATCCCCGATCCCCGATCCCCGATCCCCGATCCCCGATCCCCGATCCCCGATCCCCGATCCCCGATCCCCGCTCTTCGCGACAGTGCCTTCAATGGTGCAAAGCGATCGTTGCATAGCAGCTCTTGTGCTGCTCTGATCCTCCCCTGGAAGGGGAGGGGGACCGCCGCCGCAGGCGGTGGTGGAGGGGTAGCGCGCCGCATGCTGCACGGTCCGAAGATCACGCAAAAGCGTGCAGCAGGGCTCCGCCGGACCATGACCTTGCCAGAGGTACTCTTGAGGCAGGCATTGCGTGGACGACCGGCCGCTTTGCGGTTCCGGCGTCAGCATCCGGCAGGACGCTATAATCTGGATTTCTACTGTCCGGCCGTTCGACTTGCATCGAAGTGGATGGTGAGGTGCATGGCCGGGGTGACCAGTCTTCGCGAGACAAGGAACGAGATGCGTGGTTGCGATCGCAGTCCGTTTGCGTCCTTCGTATTCCTGCATCCGACGTGCTGCGGGACGTTGATGCCTGTGTGCTTCACATCGTGCGCATCGCTCGTGGAGACTACCCCTCCACCGCCTTCGGCGGTCCCCCTCCCCCTCCGGGGGAGGATTAGAAAGTCTGCAAATGGAGATTGCGGCCGCTCGACTCCAACCAGCCACCGGCCTTTTCTCCTGTCCTACAGCCGGCCTAATCAGCCACATCATCACTGATGACCGACTCGCCCGCCCATCCTCACCGCGAGAACCGCGCGCTTCACCGCCGCTCCGCCTCGGTTCATCGACGCGCCGCACATACGTATAGGGAAAGTCGTTACCTTTGCCCGCTTCGCCGGGCGCTCAATCGTCCTCCGGCCCCAGCGCCGGATCGAGGTCGCGGGGGCGGGTGAAGGTGAGGAGCTTGCCGGTGCCTTCGGCCACGTCGGACCAGCCCGCCACGTCGAACGCGATCTCCGCCAGCGCGGCCGTCGGATACTTCGCCGCGACCGCGTCGCGCATCGATCCGCCGCCGTCGACCAGCAGGAGGACGAGTTCCTCCAGTCCCGGATTATGGCCGATCAGCAGGATGCTCTCCGCCGCATCCGGTTGTTCGTGGATGATGTCGAGCAGGGTGTCGGGTGCGGCGAGATAGGCGCGCTTGTCGAATTCCGGGGCGAGGCCCGCGCCGAGGCCGCCCTCCACCGCCGCGATCGTCTCCATCACCCGCGTTGCAGGTGAGGCGACGACCCGGTCGAAGCTGAGGCCCCGCTCGGCCATGAACGCGCCGATCGCATGGCCGGCCTTGCGGCCCTTGCCGTTCAGCGGCCGGTCGAAATCGCGCTGCACCGAATCGTCCCAGCTGGACTTGGCATGGCGCAGCAGCGTCAGCTTCTTCATGCCGTCCCCGGAAAAGCGTGGTTCACGTCCTGACCGGCGTCCTGATGCCCCAACCGATCGGCGGAGGAAAGACGCGAACGCACGATTTCCACAGCCTGGTCGAGCGTCACCCGCTCCACCGCCACGCCGGGCGGAAAGGCATCGAGCAGGCGCGAGGGCGTGGCGGCGGAGAGGAGAACGAACACGCCCCGGTCGTCCGCGCGCCGGATCAGCCGCCCGAACGCCTGGGCCAGCCGCGCGCGCACCACCTGGTCGTCAAACCGGCTGCCCCCCTCGACCGCCCGCCGCGCGGCGTGGAGCACGGTCGGGCGCGGCCAGGGCACGCCCTCCATCACCACCTGCCGCAGCGAATGGCCGGGAACATCCACCCCGTCGCGGAGCGCATCGGTGCCGAGCAGCGAGGCGTGCGGATCGTCGCGGAAGATGTCGACCAGCGTGCCCGTATCCATCGGATCGACATGCTGCGCGTAGAGCGGCAGGCCATTTCGGGCGAGACGATCGGCGATCCGGGCATGCACCGCCTTCAGCCGGCTAATCGCCGAGAACAGCCCGAGCGTCCCGCCCCGCGCCGCCTCGACCAGCCGGGCATAGGCGATCGCCAGTTGCGGGGTGTCGCCCTTCTTGATGTCGGTGACGATCAGGACGCGGGCGTTCGCCGTATAGTCGAACGGGCTCGCCGCCTCGAAGTGCTTCGGCGCGTCCTCCATGTGCTGCGCGCCGGTCAGCCGCTCGGCATTCGACCAGTCGCCGCCCCGCTTCAGCGTCGCCGAGGTGACGATCAGGCCGTGTGCCGGCTTCAGCACCGTCTCGGCCAGCGGCTTGCCGGGGTCGAGCCAGTGGCGGCGGATGCCGACGTCGTATTCGCGCCCGTCCACCCGGTCGACCGCCAGCCAGTCGACGAACTGCTCGGCCGGCGGCCCGCCGAGGCGCAGCAGCAGCTCGACCCAGGCCCCGACCGTGCGATTCCTCAGGATCAGCCCGTTGATCGCTCCCTCAATCCGCGCCCGCGCCGGCCCGTCCAGCCAGTCGGGCGCGTCCTCCATCACCGCCTCCAGCCGTTGCCGCAGGCGGACGAGCGGCCCACCCAGCGCCTCCAGAGCATGGGCGGCAATGGTCGCCGCCTCGACCAGATGGCCGTCCAGCTCGGCCGCATCGGTCTCGATCCCATACCCCGCATCCGCCGCATCGGCCCGCGCATAGACGGTGTCGCGCACCGCGGAGAGCAGCGCCTCAATCGGCCCGAACGGCGCCCGCTCGACGATCCGGCCGAGCCAGCCGTCGCCGACCAGGTTCTGCGCGGCGGCGGTGACGGCGGACAAGGCTTCCGCCCCCGCCTCGTCATAGGAGACGACGTCGGCCAGCCGCGCCGCCAACCCCCGCCTTCGCCCGCGACTTTTTCCCTCAGGTCCGATCAGCCAGCGGCGCATCTCGATCGCCTCCTGCCCGGTCAGCGCCACGCGGAAGGTCGAGTCCGCAGCCTCGTGAAGATGGTGGCCCTCGTCGAATACGATGTGACCGAGGCCGCGCCCGAGCGTCCGCGCCCGATCGGCGAGCAGCATGACGAGCGCATGGTTGGCGATGACGATGTCCGCCCCTTCGGAGGCCCGCGCCGCCCGCTCGATGAAGCATTTCCGGTAATGCGGGCAGCCGGCATAGACGCACTCGCCACGCCGATCGGTCAGCGCGGTCGTGCCGTTGCGCTTGAACAGAGCCGGCAGCCAGCCGGGCAGGTCGCCGCCCACCATGTCGCCGTCGCGGGTATAGGCCGCCCACCGCGCGACGAGATGCGCGAGGATCGCCGCTCGGTTCTGGAACCCGCCCTGCAGCGCGTCCTCCAGGTTGAGCAGGCAGAGGTAATTCTCGCGCCCCTTGCGGATCACCACCTTCTCGCGCCGCTCGGCCGGGTCGGGGAAGATCCGCGCGGTTTCGGCATCCAGCTGGCGTTGCAGCGCCTTGGTATAGGTCGACACCCAGACCGACCCGCCCGCCCGCTCCGCCCAGAGCGAAGCGGGGGCGAGATAGCCGAGCGTCTTGCCGATCCCCGTCCCCGCCTCGGCCAGCAGCATCTCGGGCCGGCCCTCACGGGCGCGCGGGCCGAAGAGCGGGGCGACGGCCGAGGCATAGGCGCGCTGCCCCTCGCGAACTTCCGCGCTCTCGCCGACGAGGCGGCGGAGCCGGTCGAGCGTATCGGCCTCGGGCAGGCGGATGCTCGCGGCAGGCGGCCGCTGCGCCGCCTCATCCCATTCGGGCAGGCGGGAGAACAGCCAGCGCTCGGCTCGCTCGGGCTTCCCGATCCGCATCACCACCGCCGCCGCCCAGGGCCAGCGCAGCCGGGCCAGCGCCTGCGCCGAGGACCATGCCCCCTCCCGCTCCGGCCAGTCACCCTCGATCCGGCCAAGCAGGCTTTCGGCCACGGTGCGGAGGAACCCCGGCGTCTCGGCATCACCCTCCGGCGGCGCCAGGTCCAGCGCATGGGCCAGCCCCTTCGGCGTCGGCACCACGAACCGCGCCGGGTGGACGAAGGCGAACAGCTCCAGCAGGTCCAGTCCGGACAGATCAGGATGCCCGATCCGCGCGCCGACCACCGGCGCGTTCAGCAGGATCATCGGCGTCTCGGCCGCCGCCGCGATCGCCTCGGACCGGCTGACGCTACGGACATCGCCGCCGCTCTCGATCCACACGCCGCCATGCGTCGCGTGAAGGACAGGGTAGGGAAGGGGGCTCACACCCCCATTGTCGCCGATGGAGAACAGATCGGCAACGGGAGAGTGGACCTTTGCAACCCACTTCTACCGTCACCCCCCCCCTTCTACCGTCACCCCAGCGAAGGCTGGGGTCCATCTCTGTCAGCGGTCGGAGTGCCGCCGGAATTTTCTACAGCCATGGATGCCAGCCTCCGCTGGCATGGCGGACATCAGTGGAACCGTACGGACATCAATCGAGATGCAAGGTTGGGTACAGATCCGCCCATTCCGGATTGCTCCGCCCGATCAAATTCAGCTTCCACCCGCGCTGCCAAGCCTTCAACTGCTTCTCCCGCGCGATCGCCTCGGTGATCGTCCCGTACCGCTCCACATGCACCAGCCGGGTCAGTCTGTGACGGCGGCAGAATTCGGACCCCTCACCCGCCCGATGTTGCGCAACCCGCGCGGCGATGGCGCTGGTGACACCGACGTACAATGTACCGCTCGGCCCATTGGTCATGATGTAGACGTAGCCACGTTTCACACGCGGCAGCGTGTGCGCCACGAGACATGGATGCCAGCCTTCGCTGGCATGACGATGATTTTCCTACACATCACCCCATCCCTTTACGTCACCCCAGCGAAGGCTGGGGTCCATGTCTCCTCCAACCAAGATGACACGCGAGAGCCTGCTCCCCCACACGCATCATCACGCTGTCCTACACGGCCGTTTTCTGCTTCACCCTGCCCGATGCGCAATCCGTCCTTAACCTCACCTCCGCCGCGTCGCTGCCGCGCAAGTGTCGCGTCGCCGCCGCGCAGGTGCCGCTTCCCTGCCGCAGCCCCGGAGAAACCCTCGTCCGAGCCGCAACTTTCGCAACTTAGCGGGACGCTGCTCAAGCACCTGCCCTTGCGTCCCGCGCCCCGCGCGCTAGTCCCTGCCGCACCATGACCACCGATCTCCGCACCGCCGCGATGGACTCCAAGGCCTGGCCGTTCGAGGAGGCGCGCAAGCTCTTGAAGCGCTATCCGAACGGCGCGCCGCCCAAGGGCCATATCCTGTTCGAAACCGGCTACGGCCCGTCCGGCCTGCCGCATATCGGCACCTTCAACGAAGTGCTGCGCACGACGATGGTCCGCCGCGCCTTCGAGACGCTGTCGGACGTGCCCACCCGCCTCGTGGCGTTCAGCGACGACATGGACGGGCTCCGCAAGGTGCCGGACAACGTGCCGAACAAGGAGATGCTGGCCGCCAACCTCGGCAAGCCGCTCACCGCCATCCCCGACCCCTTCGGCAAGTTCGAGAGCTTCGCGCATCACAACAACGCGATGCTCCGCGACTTCCTCGACCGCTTCGGTTTTGAGTACGAGTTCATGTCCTCGACCGAGCAGTACCGCGCGGGCCGCTTCGATGACGCGCTGAGGGCGATCCTGCGCAACTACGACGCGATCATGGGCGTGATGCTGCCGACGCTCCGTGCCGAGCGGCAGGCGACCTATTCGCCCGTCCTGCCGATCAGCCCGAAGAGCGGCATCGTCCTGCAGGTGCCCGTCACGGTGATCGATGCCGAGAACGGCATCGTGTCTTTCGAGGATGAGGGCGAGCGGATCGAGCATTCGATCCTTTCCGGGGGTGCCAAGCTGCAGTGGAAGGTCGACTGGGCGATGCGCTGGTACGCGCTCGACGTCGATTACGAAATGTCGGGCAAAGACCTGATCGATTCGGTCACCCAGGCGTCGAAGATCGTCCGTGTGCTGGGCCACCGCCCGCCGGAGACGCTCACCTACGAAATGTTCCTGGACGAGAAGGGGGAGAAGATCTCCAAGTCCAAGGGCAACGGCCTCAGCCTGGAGCAATGGCTGACTTATGGCACCGAGGAGAGCCTCGCCTTCTACGCCTATCGCGAGCCGAAGAAGGCCAAGCAGCTCCACATGGGCGTGATCCCGCGCGCAATTGACGAATACTGGCAGTTCCGGGGAAATTACGCGGGGCAGGAATGGCCGCAGAAGCTCGGCAATCCGGTCCACCACGTCCACAACGGCAAGGTGCCGGACGAGGCGCTGCCCGTCACCTTCGGCCTGCTCCTCAACCTCGCGAGTCTGCCGGGCGTCGGCGATGCCGAGACGCTGTGGGGCTTCGTCCGCCGCTATGCGCCGGATACCAGCCCGGAGAAGAACCCGGCGCTCGACCAGTTGATCGGCTATGCCGTCGCCTATGGCCGCGACTTCGTGGCACCGACGCTCAAGCGCCGACCGCCGACCGCGATGGAGGCCGATGCGCTGCGTGATCTCGACGCGCGCCTCGCCGCGCTCGCCCCGGAAGCAGGCGCGGAGGCGTTCCAGAACGAGGTCTACGAAGCCGGCAAGGCGCATCCGTTCGAGAGCCTGCGCGACTGGTTCCGCACCCTCTACGAGACGCTGCTGGGTTCGGAGCAGGGACCGCGCATGGGCAGCTTCATCGCGCTCTACGGCCTCGAAAACAGCCGGAAACTCATCGCCGAGACGCTTGATGCAGTTGAATCTGCGTCTCCGGCCGCACCGACGCAACCTGCGGCGTGAAAAGGCGTTAGGGGTTTCGGTCCATCCCCTTTCGGACTGGTGACGCGCGTTCGTGCGCCATCGGCCGCGCCGATGCTTCCGCACGGCGCGGCCACAGTCCGTTGAGGAGGATGGTTGGATAGCCTTGGTGACCCGTTTTCTCGCATTCCTCGCTTTGTTGGCGATAACTGCTCCCGCCGTCGCTGCCTCGCCTGGTGATCGCCTGACGCAGGCCGCTCTCTCGGTCCCGGACAAGAAGGCGGCGGAGGCCATTGTCGAAAGCTCGCTGGCCGAGATCGACGCGGTTCTTCGCGCCGATCCGAAGAACTGGGACATGCGGCTGCAGCGCGGGATCGGCCTCGGCTACCGGGCGAAGCTCACCCGCAGCATTGGCGATGCGAAGGCGGCGCGCGACATCTTCACCCAATTGGTGCGGGAGCGGCCGAACGATCCGCAGGGCCTGATCGCCCTGGCGAGCTGGCATATCGAGACCGTCGCCGATGTCGGCGCCTTGATCGGCAGCGCAGTGCTCGGCGCCAAGCGCGAGGCGGGGCTGGGATTCCTCACCCGCGCGGTCAAGGCCAGCGGCGATCAGGCGCTCGTCACCGGCTTCGCCGCGCTCCTCCACGCCCGCGCCCTGCCAAAGGACGTGGCGGCGACGCGCGCCCTGGTCGAAGCGGCGATGAAGGACCAGGTCAACATTCCGCTCGACCGCGAGATGCAGAAGCGCGCCGCCCGCCTGCTTCCCGCCTTGCGGGCCAATGACGGCAAGGCCGCGGCAACCCTCGCCGCGACCCTGCTGCCTCTGGGTGCTGTGAAGTAATTACCAGAAGAAGCCCTGGTTCACCTGCAGCACCCGACCGGTGCGCACGTTCACCAGCAGGACGTCATTACCCCAGCGCACCCAGCGGTTCGCACCCGGGGCGGGCAGGCGGTAGCGGCCGTAGTCGGAAACGACATAGCGGTTGCCGTAATAAACCGGCTGCAGACGATAGCCGACGTTCACCGGCCGGTAGCTCCAGCCGCGCGGGCCGACATAGGCGGGGCGGCGATAGGCTTCGCGGTGGTCGCGCCGGTATTCGCGCCAGTCCTGACGATATTCGCGCTTCGCCTCGCGCACGTCACGCCGCTGCTCGCGGACATCGTGGCGGCTGCCGTGGTTCTGCGCATGGCGAAGGTCGCGCTGCTCCTGCCGGATCTCGCGCCGGTCATGGCGCAGCTCGGCGCTTTGCGCGGTCGCGAAAGCCGGAACGGCGACGGCGCCGATCATCAGGCTGGTGATAAGCTTACGCATCTCGATCTCTCCTTATGCAGCCGACCTTCCGGCCGGCGACGAAGGCATAGATGGCAGAGTCGATCTGAATGCCCCGAGTACCGGCCCGTCAGCTTCGCGAAAGCTTCCAGTTCGGCTTATCTCCGAAATGGAGTGACCGGCATTCACCGCGTCCCGAGAAGTCACCTTTTTGGAACCTGTTTGTCGAATTCGGGGATTTAGGGGGCTGACCGCCGTCCAGTTTGGATGCAGACCGGAACAGAACGCGATCAGCAGGGGGTGTCGATGGCGAACGGGGGGGCGGGTGTGTTCTACGGGGATCAACCGGGCGTGCTGGTTTTCGCCGCCGACGAAATGGCGGGAAGGGCTGCCGCCGATGCGGTGAATGCGCTTGGGGCGCGCCTCAGCGGCCCGGTGCCGATCGCCGTCGCTCTTGACCGGCTGGAGACGCAGGCTGGCGCCGACGCCATCCTGATCGAGGCCGGTGCCGGCCACCCCGCTCTCGATGACCTGTTCCACGCACTTCGCCAAGGGTCGGAGGACCGGCGCTACAATGTCGTCGCAAGCGTACCCGCCGCACTGATCGACCACGCTTATGCGCAGCTCGATGGCGACAATATCCAGCTGATCGCTGATCCCGAGCCCGCCGACCGCGTTGCCGCCCTGCATCTGGCGATCGGCGGATCGCCGAGCCGGGTGGCGGATATCGATGCGGAAGCCGGGGCCGCCCGCCTTCGTCAGCTGAGCGAGGAGGTTGCGCGCATCGCCCGAGCGCTGTCCGCTTTGTCGTCGGACGAGGGAAGGCGTCGCCCGAGTGTCACGCGCGACACCCCGCCGCTCGCCGACGATGGCGAGCCGATCGAGGCGGAGCAGGTCCGCGCCGTGATCCGCGCCCGCCGCCTGCGATCCCAGATCTTCGATCCGGAACTCTTCTCCGATCCCGCCTGGGACATGCTGCTCGACCTCACGGCGGCGCGGCTGGAGGACAAGCAGGTGGCCGTCTCCAGCCTCTGCATCGCCGCCGCCGTCCCGCCCACCACAGCGCTCCGCTGGATCAAGACGATGACCGACGCGGGCCTGTTCCTGCGCCGCGCCGACCCAATGGACGGACGCCGCGTCTACATCACCCTGTCCGACGACGCAGCGGACGGGATGGAACAATACATGATCCATACCCGCCGCCTGATGCGGGAGGTCTATTCGACCGCGTGACCTTTCACAGGCTGATCGATGCGGTGAGGCTCCGGTACTTCTCCACGTCCTTGTCGAAGAAGTGCAGGGCAGGCGCCTCATAGGTCACGAGGTACAGCTTGCCGTCGATCAGTGCGCCGATCGCCTCGCCTCGGCGACGGACCTCGTCATCCCCGCGCACGAAGCTGTAGGTGAAGCGGATAGCCTTGCGGCCCGAAAGGGTCGCCGGCTCCTGCGTGTCGATGCTCATCTGATTGACCGCGTTCTGGCTGCGGTACGTGGATTCGAGCAGCGCCGGAATGTCGGTGATCAGCATGTTCGCCGCGACCTTCGGCAGCGGCTGCTGCTTCTTGCTTAGTTCCCGCACCAGCGGCTGGCCGGGCGCGATCCCGCCGAAGAAGGTCACCTTGTTCAGCGCGTCGCCGTCGATCGTCCAGACCTCGGTGTTCTTGCCGGGACGGAGGCTCAGCCTGTTCCACTCGCCATCCGGCCTCGCGCCAAGGCGGGACTTGGCGATGCCGCTCTGCGGCCCCGCCGCGACCAGTGAGTTCGCGCAGGCAGGCGCCGCGACCGCAACGGAAAGCGCGATGATGAGAGCTGTCGGATTCATCGGTGTCCTCAATTCGCCATCAGAGTCTGGATCATGGTGGCGTCAGATGCGGCGGGATTGGCGGCGAGATAAGCGGCAAGCGCCTGCCGCCCCTCCTCGGCCTGCCCGTTGCGGAGCAAGGCGAGGCCGAGATTGCGGTCGAGGTCCGGCGCGGCATAGCCGGCCATCTTCGCCTCGCGATACCAGGTGCTCGCCATCTGCAGGTCGCGCGGATTGCCGCGCGCGCGGTAAAGCTCGGCCCGGGCGAAGAGTAGGTCGCCCGTCCAGCCGGTCCGCTCGGCGATCGCGGCCATGATGAAGTCGGATCCACCAAAGTCGTTCATCTTGTTCTGCGCGGCCAACAGGCGCGGGAGGTAGGGCGCGATCGCCGCACGATACTCCGCCGCTCGGTCATCGGTGCCGCCCGGCGTCTTCTCCGCCTGCGCGGCGAGGTAAGTGGCGCGGGCGAGATTCGTGGGATGGGTTGCGAAGGTGCCGGCAGTATATTGCTGCTTCAGCTTGAGGCCGCGGCCTGTCGCCGTCGCGTCCTGCTCCGCCATCAACTGCCGCCAGACGGCCGCCGATGCCTTTGACGGGTAGCCGGACGTGGCCATGTACTTCATACCCAGCAGGTCGGCGGACGTCTCCTGATCGCGATCGAAGCGATGTGTGGACGCGACGATCGTCGCCTGAAGGCTGCCGGTGTTCACATTGGAAAGGCCGCCGAGAACGCCGATCCAAGCGGCCACGTCCGATGACCCGCGCCGGTTTTTGAAGCCCATCAGGCTGTGGCGGAGTTCGAAATGGCCGAACTCGTGGCCAAGGACAGCGGCAAGCTCCGCCTCGCTTCGCGCGCGGAGCAGCAGCCCGGACCACACCTCCATGCAGCCGTTCGGCATCATAGTGGCGTTAAACGCGGGGATCTCCATCACATAGACGCGGACGCCCTGGCAACGCTCGGTCCCAACCTCGCGGCAGAGGACCGCGCGGACATAGGGTTCCAGCTTGCCGTCGTTGATCCGTAGCGGGCTGTCGCGCAGCATCCGCTCGCGCTCGTCCGCCTCCATCCACATGCCCCGTTCGTCGACGGTGGCGGGTTCGTAGCCGGGTGTGTAAGTCGGCAAGGCCAGGCCGCTCTCCGCGGCCGTTGCCAACTGGGCCGAGGCGAGCAGAGCGGCGGCGAGCAGGCCGAGACGCCGCATCCTATTGCCCGCCACCGGCCGCCGCCGTCTCTACCGGCTTGCCGGGGAAGCCTTCCAGCAACTGCTTCACCCGCTTGGCCGCACCTTCGGCGGTGCGGACGTCGCCGCCCATCTGCTGATCGGCGTTCAGCCAGACGAGTTCGCCGCTGCGCAGGTCAACCAGCCCCGCGTAACCCGCATGGACGCCGGAGGTGACGCTGATCCCGCCCATCATCGCGAAAACCTGCAGGACCTTGCGGCCGGTCGATCCGAACTGATCGTTGGTGGTGATGAAAAGCGCGTAGTCGGCCCCCTCCAGCGAGCGGAGCTTGCCCACGTCGGTCCCGATCGACCAGTCGAAGCTGCCCTTCCGCTTCTTGGTCGGCAGGCGGTTGCCGGGGAAGAACTGGTAGGTGATGACCGAACCCGCGACGGCGCTGAACAGCTGCGAATATTGCGTCATCACGCCGCCTTCGCCGCTCATCCCTTCGTCATACTCGACGACACTGTTGCCGAGCCCGGCCTGTACCGCCCGCAGTGCTTCGGAGATGTTCGCACGGGCGGTATTGGTCCAATCCGCGTTCGGCTCGCCCAGGCCGCCCGTCGATTGCTCGCCCACGCGAATGTTCGGCCGCATCAGTACGACGCGCACGCTGCCGGGCGGCAGGGTGAAGCCGGCGCGACTGCCCGTCTTCTCCTGTGCCAATACCGGATTGGTCATCGAAAGCAGCGCCGCGATCCCCATCGCGCGCCACAGCGTCTTCCCTGCCATGATGTATTCCCCCGCTCCCGATCTTACTCAGAGCGGGGCGGAAGGGAAGAACTAAATATTATCCGTTATGGCGCGCGATCCAGTCCTCGAAGACGGGGGCGATCACGTTGCGCCAACGGCTGCCGTTGAAGATGCCGTAATGGCCGACGCCCGGCGCCATGTAATACTTCTTCTTTTCGTACGGCAGGTTGGTCGCGAGGGTGAGCGCCGCCTTGGTCTGGCCGAGGCCGGAAATGTCGTCCTTCTCACCCTCGACCGCCAGGATCGCGGTGTCGCGGATCGCGGAGAGGTCGACCGGCACGCCGCGGTGGATCATCTCGCCCTTTGGCAGGGCATGGCGCTGGAACACGACGTCGATCGTCTGCAGGTAGAACTCGGCCGTCATGTCGCAGACCGACCGGTATTCCTCGTAGAAGCGCTTGGTCGCGTCCGCCGATTCCTCGTCGCCCTGAACGAGGTGCTTGAACATCTCGTAATGGCTCATCAGGTGGTTGCCGAGATTCATGGTCATGAAGCCGGCGAGCTGGAGGAAGCCCGGATAGACCCGTCGTCCGCCACCCGGATAGGTGAAGGGCACGGTGGCGATGACGTTGTTCTCGAACCAGCTGAAATCGCGCTGGGTAGCGAGCTCGTTGACGGCAGTCGGTGCCTCGCGCGTGTCGATCGGCCCACCCATCATGGTGAGCGATGACGGGCGCGCCGGGTTGTTCGCCGCCGCCATTACCGCTGTGGCGGCAAGGACCGGCACGGAGGGCTGGCAAACCGCGAGCACATGCGTGTTCGGCCCGAGATGCTCCAGGAAGGCGATGACGTAATCGATATAGTCTTCGAGGTCGAAGCGCCCGGCATCGACCGGCACCAGCTTCGCATCGGCCCAGTCCGTGATCCAGACGTCATGCCCCGGCAGCATCCGCTCCACCGTGCCGCGCAGCAAGGTCGCGTAATGGCCGGACATCGGGGCCACGATCAGCAGTCGGGGGTCGCCCTGACGCCCCTCGCGCACGAAATGGCGAAGCTGCCCAAAGGGCTTCTCGCACTCGATCTCTTCGGTGACGCGCGTCTCGCGACCATCGATCAGGGTCGACTTGAACCCGAATTCCGGCTTGCCGCGCGGCGCGGCGGCATGGGCGAAGACCTCCAGCGCAGAGGCCATGACCGACCCGACACCGCCATAGGCGAACGGATTGGCAGGGTTCCCGAACCACTCGGCCCCGAAATTGGCCATCGCACTTGCGCCGGCCAGGAACGAGCGTTGCAGCTCATAAGCGTCGTATAGCATCGGTACTCCCCCCGCGGCGGCGCGGTGCACTGCCGTAGGCTTCAGATATGAGGATTTCGTCACTTCCTCAACGCATGGGTAACTGCAAAGGCTGCATGTGCTGTTGCAGTGCAGCATGGCTGCCCGGGCGTCAGGATTGCGGCAAGGCGCGCTTCGCCCTAATCGCCGCCGCCATGGCCAAGCCAAAATCCCTGGATGCGCCGCCCGAGTCGCGGCGCAGCGTGCGTAGCCTGACGCTGATCTGGGGGATCGCGGGACGCTATCCGGCGCAGATCGCGGCGGCGGGGCTGGCGCTCCTCCTTGCCTCCGCCGGTACGCTGGCGATCCCCTATGGGTTCAAGCGGGTCATCGATCTCGGCTTTGCGCACGGGGCGGACCTGGCAGGCGTGAGCCGCGCCTTCCGCTATCTGCTGATGATCGTCGTCGTGCTCGCCGCCGCAACGGCGATGCGGTTCTATTTCGTGTCCTGGCTGGGCGAGCGGGTGGTCGCCGATCTGCGCAAGGCTGTGCAACGCCACCTCCTGACGCTTGCGCCGCGCTTCTTCGAGGAGAACCGGCCGTCCGAGGTCGCCTCCCGCCTGACCGCCGACACGACGGTGATTGAGCAGACGGTCGGGACCACGGTCTCGGTCGCGCTCCGCAACCTCGTGGTCGGCACGGGCGGGATCATCTACCTCTTCATCCTCTCGCCCAAGCTTGCCGCCCTGCTGCTGATCGGCATTCCCGTCGCGATGGGGCCGATCATGATCTTCGGCCGGCGGGTGAGGGCGCTGTCGCGGGCGTCGCAGGACCGGATCGCCGATGTCGGTGGCATTGTGTCGGAGACGCTCGGCGCGATGCGGATCGTCCAGGCCTTCGGACAGGAGGAGCGGGAGGCCGGGCGTTTCGGCACTGTCGTGGACGCGACGTTCGCCACCGCCAAGCGCCGGATCGCGATGCGGGCGGTAATGACGGCAGTCGTGATCGGCGTTGTGTTCGGCGCGGTGACCCTGGTGCTGTGGGAAGGCACGGTCGATGTCGCGGCCGGGCGGATGAGCGGCGGTTCGATCGCGGCCTTCGTGCTGACCGGGGGGCTTGTCGCGGGCGCTTTCGGGGCGTTGAGCGAGACCTATGGTGACCTGCTCCGGGCGTCGGGGGCGGCGCAGCGGCTGGGCGAATTGCTCGCAGCGCAGTCCGACATCGTCGCGCCCGCCAGCCCCGCCGTCCTGCCGCAGCCGTCGCAGGGTGCGCTGACCTTTGAGGGCGTGTCGTTCCACTATCCGACGCGGCCCGATCTCCCCGCGCTGCACGGCATCGACCTTGCGGTGCGGCCGGGAGAGATGCTGGCGGTGGTCGGCCCTTCTGGGGCGGGCAAGTCGACCCTGTTCCAGCTGGTCGAGCGCTTCTACGACCCCGATGCCGGTCGCGTAACGCTGGACGGCGTGGACCTGCGCGAGGCTGATCCCGCCGACATCCGCGCCCGCATCGCGATGGTGCCGCAAGAGACGGTGATCTTCGCGGCGAGCGCGCGCGACAATCTGCGCTACGGGCGCTGGACCGCTACCGACGATGAGATCTGGGCTGCTGCTGAAGCCGCCAATGCCGCCACTTTCCTTCGTGACCTGCCGGACGGGCTGGACACTTTCCTGGGCGAGGCGGGCACGCGGCTGTCCGGCGGGCAGCGCCAGCGGATCGCGATTGCCCGCGCTATCCTGCGCGATGCCCCCCTGCTGCTGCTCGACGAGGCGACATCGGCGCTCGACGCGGAGAGCGAGCGGCTGGTGCAGCGTGCGCTCGACCGGCTGATGCAGGGGCGCACGACGATGGTCATCGCCCATCGGCTCGCCACCGTGCGCGCCGCCGACCGCATCGTGGTGATGGATCAGGGGCGCATCGTGGAGGAGGGGACGCATACGCAGCTGGTCGGTCGCGGCGGCCTCTACGCAAGGCTCGCGGCGCTGCAGTTCGAGGACGCCGCCTGACATGTCTCGAAATGGGTCAAAGTTTGCCAAGTTTGCGCTACGTCAACGCGGGAATCGTCTCATCCGGCGGGTTCGGCACGGATGCGGTTGCTGTTCCTGACGTAGATTGAAGCCACTGACGGTCCCTTTTTCCGAGAAGCGAGACCGGCCATGTATCCGAGGTCGGAGCCTGTAGGACAGCGGCGATCCGGCTAGCGGATGACCGCCCAGGTAGGTGCGTGATCGCTGGCCTTTTCCCGCCCGCGATATTCCTTGTCGACGCCGGCATCGACCAGCCGGTCGGCGACGGTGGGGCTGAGCAGCAGGTGGTCGATGCGGAAGCCGGCGTCGCGCGGCCAGGCACCGGCCTGATAGTCCCAGAAGGTCCACACCGGCCCGCGCGGATGGCGGGTGCGGATCGCGTCGGTCCAGCCTTGGTTGAGGATGGTGCGGAAGGCGGCGCGGCTTTCCGGCTGCATCAGCGCGTCGGTGGACATGGCGCGGACGGAGAAGGTGTCCTCGTCCTTCGGGATGACGTTGTAGTCGCCGGCGAGGATCGTCGGCACCTCTTCCGCCAACAGCGCCGCCGCGCGATCGGCGAGGCGCGCCATCCATTTCAGCTTGTAGTCGAACTTCGGACCCGGCTGCGGATTGCCGTTGGGGAGGTAGATGGAGGCGACGACGAGGCCATTCACATCTGCCTCGATATAGCGGCTATGGGTGTCGTCGGGATCGTCGGCGAGGCCGCGCTGGCGCTCGACCGGCTCCGCATCGCGGGCGAGGATGGCGACGCCGTTGAACCCCTTCTGACCGTGCCAGACCGCGCCATAGCCGGCCGCCTCGATCGCCGCCTTGGGGAACTTGTCGTCGTCAGCCTTCAGCTCCTGGAGGCAGACGATGTCGGGCTTCGTCTCCTCCAGCCATTCGACAAGGCGGGGGAGGCGGGCGGTGATGCCGTTGACGTTGTAGGTCGCGATCTTCATGGGCGCGACGGTAGCCGGGTGAGGCTAGATCGAGAAGCTCGTTCCGCAGCCGCAGCCTGAGGCGGCGTTGGGATTGGTCACGCGAAAGGCGGCGCCGCCGAGGCTTTCGACATAATCGACGGCCGATCCGCGGACGAGATCGAGGCTGATCGGATCGACCACCAGGGTCACGCCGTCACGATCGGCGCGCGCGTCGTCCGACGCCACAGCCTCAGCCAGCTCGAACTTGTACTGGAACCCAGCGCAGCCGCCGCCATCGACGGCGAGGCGGAGGATGGCTGGCTTGCCCTGCTTGCCCGCGATCGTCGCCACGCGCTTGGCGGCGGAGGGCGTCAGGTCGATCGCGGTATCGGTCATGGTGCGAAGATAGGGCGCGCGCCCATCCGCAGCAAGGCGACGATCAGTCCTCCGGACCGCCGACCGCGACCTCGGCCGTCATCCGCTTCTGCGCGGCTTCGGCGTACTGCGTGCCTTCGAGATAGGGGATCGGGTTCACGGCCGCGCCGTCGATGCGCACCTCGTAGTGGAGGTGGCTGCCGGTCGAGCGGCCGGTGGAGCCCATCAGCGCGATGATGTCGCCGCGCTTCACGCGCTGGCCGGGGCGGACGAGGATCTTGGAAAGATGGCCGTAGCGGGTCTGGATCGACTGGCCGTGGTCGAGCTCGACCAGGTTGCCATAGCCCGAAGCCCATTCGGCGCGGCCGACGAAGCCGTCGGCGGTCGCGTAGATCGCGGTGCCCTGCGGCCCGGCAAGATCGACGCCCTTGTGCATGGCGGCGGAGTGGCGGAACGGGTCGGAACGGACGCCGTAGCCCGATGTAAATTTCGCAAGATTGACCGGGCGTGCCGAAGGAACCGAAACGGTCGGCTTGGGTGCCACCACGTCCATCTTCTTCCAGTCGAGGAAGAGCGAGCGGAAGGTCGGATCGGCGGCTTCGGCGGCGGAGGCGATCTGCGGCGCAGCAGCGGCGAGGACCATCGACAGGATCGAAAGCGATCGGAACCGCCGCGCGGTGAGCGCGTTGAACACGCGAGAAGAGAGAGCTGTCATGCGACTCCTGCCGGTTTACTGACCGGCTGAGACGCCGGCGACTGGTACTCAGTCGCCAAAAGGTGCCCTCCCCGCAGCGACAGGGTGAACCTGCCGCCCCAATCCTTACCGGGCAACTACCGCGTAGAAATCGCGGGACAAACCGGCTTGGTCGCGCGCTGAGTCGTTGAACGGCGGCTTCAGCGCTCCGCGAAAGTGGCGGGCGACGAGGTCGTGCCAGAGCGCTTCCGGCTCGAATCCTTGGGTTGCACAGGCCGTTCGGAACCAGCGGACGCCGGTCGCGACATGGCCGATCTCGTCGGATAGAATGCGGTCGAGGACGGTGGCCGAACGCGTGTCGCCGAGGGCGGCGAAGCGGTCGCGGATGGCTGGCGTGACGTCGAGGCCACGCGCCTCCAGCACCATCGGGACGATTGCGAGGCGGGCGAGAGCATCATGCCGCGTCTCCTCCGCCGCCTCCCAGAGGCCGTCATGGGCGGGGAGGTCGCCATAGGCGGCACCGAGCGCGCGCAGGCGGCGGGCGACCAGCGCGAAATGGGCGGCCTCCTCGGCGCCGACGCGCAGCCAGTCGTCGGTGAAGGCGCGGGGGAACTGGTGGCCGAAGCGGCCGATGATGTCGAAGGCGAGGTCGATGGCGTTGAACTCGATATTGGCCACGGCATGGAGCATCGCGATCTGCCCGCGCGTGGAGCCGAGCCGGCCGCGCTTAGGCATCCGGTTGGGGGGCAGGAGTTCGGGCGCTTCGGGTCGTGCCGGGCGATCGGGCATGGTGAGGTCGAAGGTGAAGGCGAGGCGTCCGGCTAACCACTCGCGCGCGGCCTTGCGCGCGGCGAGCGCCTTGGCGCGCGGGTCGGCGGTGGTGAGGACCGTGTGGGCGGCGGTGGCTACTGATCCTTCCCGGCACGGCGAGGGGGACCGCTCGCCAAAGGCGGGTGGTGGAGGGGGGGCGCCGCCAAACATGCGGCTCTCTTGCTGCGCGCCCCCTCCACCAGCCTGCGGCTGGTCCCCCTCCCCGTGCCGGGGAGAATGGTCAGGCATGCTTCAGCGACTCCGCCGCCGCCAGCACCGCCTCGGCATGACCGGCGACCTTTACCTTGCGCCAGGTGCGGGCGATGCGGCCGTCCTTGTCAATGAGGAAGGTGGCGCGTTCGATACCCATGTACTTCTTGCCGTAGAGGCTCTTTTCCACCCACGTGCCGAACGCCTCACAGACCGAGCCGTCGAGATCGGAGGCGAGGGGGTGTTTGAGGTCGTATTTGGCGATGAACTTTCCGTGCTTCTTCTCGTCGTCCCTGGACACGCCGAGGATGCCGGTGTCGGCCATGTCGAACGCGGCCTTCAGATGGGTGAAGTCCTGCGCCTCGCGGGTGCAGCCGGCGGTGTCGTCCTTGGGGTAGAAGTAGAGGACGAGCGCTCGGCCGCGCAGTTCCGCGAGGCTCAGCTTGCCGCTCTCCGGCGTGGTCAGCGTCACGTCCGGGGCCAGGTCACCTTCGTTCAGCATCGTCTTCTCCCACGATCGTCCGCCATTCCGCAGACACCCTCTGCCGCGCGGCGTGATAGCCGGCAAGCAGGCTGGCCCAGTCCGCCGCACCGCACGCGCGAGCGACGAGCGCACGGGCGCTTTCGGGTGGCTCGTCCGATTTCGGCGCAATGAGACGGAGCGTCACCAGCAGACGGGTGAGGAGGCGGTTGTCCTCGATCGTCGTGGGAGGGAGGAGATCCTCCTCGATCAAGGCGGCGAGCGCCTCTTCCAGATTGGGCGTCAGGCCCTTGCGGCTGCGCAGCTGTTCGACATGGGTGCGGAATTCGAGATCGACCAGGCCGCCGGGCACGAGCTTGACGTCGAGATCGCCGGAATGGGGTTTGTGGGTGGCGACATCGCGCCGCATCTTCACCGCGTCGGCGATCAGCGCGGTCTCGTCACGCGGGCGGCGCAGCGTGTCCCCGATCACCGCCTCCACCTCGGTGCGGGCGGCGGGTGGGCCGTGGATGACCCGTGCGCGGGTGAGGGCCATATGCTCCCAGGTCCAGGCGCTTTCCGACTGGTAGCGGGCGAAGCTGTCGACCGAGACGGCGAGCAGGCCCTGGTTGCCCGAGGGGCGGAGGCGGGTGTCGACCGAATAGAGCGGTCCGCTGGCTGTCGGCACGCTGAGCGCGGCGCTGACCCTCTGGGCGAGGCGGTTGAAGTATTGGGTGGCGCCGAGCGGCTTCGCGCCGTCCGATTCCGCCGCGAAGTCGCCGGTGAAGAGGTAGACCAGATCGAGGTCCGAGGCGTGGGTGAGGATGCCGCCACCGAGCCGCCCAAGCGCCAGGATGACGAGGCCGCCGCCGGGCACGCGCCCGTGCGTGCGCTCGAACTCGACGGTGGTGGCGGTCGCGAGCACCTCCACGGCCGCCTCCGCGACGCGCGAATAACCCGCGCCCGCGTCGATCGGATCACGGGTGGTGGTGACGATCTGGGCACCGAGGGCGAAGCGTGCCTCACCCACCGCGACGCGGATGCGGTCGAGCGTCGCCTGATAGTCGTCGCCCTGTTCGCCGCGTGTCCAATTCGCAACGAGATCAGGGACGGAGGGGGGCAGATCGAGCGCGGTCGCGTCGAGGAGGCCATCGAGCAAAGCAGGGCGGCGGGCGAGGTCCTCGGCAAGCGCGGGTGCCTGGCTGAGGATGACGGCGAGCATCTCGCGCACGGCGGGCTGTGCATCGAGCAGACGAAACAGGCTGACGGTGCCGGGCAGGCGGGCGACCATCTCGTCGAAGCGGTTGATCGCCGCCTGTGGATCGGGCGCGCGGCCGAGTTCGGGCAGGAGGTCGGGAAGGACGGCCTCCAGCGCCGCCTGTGCGGCCGGGCTGCGCGCGGCGGCGGAACGGCCGGCGCGCCAGCCGGTGAGCAGGCGAGCGGCATGGGCCGGGTCGGGAAATCCGAGGTCCGTCAGAAAAGCGTGTAGACCCTCGGTGTCCTGGGGCACCGCGCCATCCTTGGGCGGGTCGAGGCGATCGTAGATGCGGCCAACCTCCGCCACATGGGGCGTGAGCAGGGTGACGAGATCGGCGCCGTTATCGAGACCGTGGAGGCGGGCGACGTTATCGAGCGCCTCGGCGCTTTCCGGCAGGCTGTGCGTCTGGCGATCGTCGACCATCTGCAGGCGGTGCTCGATGGTGCGGTAGAGGCGGTAGGCGCCCGTGAGCCTCTCCGCTTCGCCCGGTTCGATGCGGCCGGCGGCGGCAAGCGCGGCGAGCGCGTCCAGCGTTGCCGGCGTGCGGAGCGAGGGGTCGCGGCCGCCGTGGATCAGCTGGTGGATCTGGGCGAAGAACTCGACCTCGCGGATGCCGCCGCGCCCCCGCTTCAGGTCGAAGCCGGGGCCGAGCGCCTGCCCACGCGAATAATGGTCGCGGATGCGTTGCGAGATGGCGGTGATCTCGCCCATCGCGCCGAAATCGAGCGCCTTGCGCCAGACGAAGGGGCGGATGGCGGAGAGGAAGCGTTCGCCGAGCGCGACGTCGCCCGCTGCCGCGCGGGCGCGGATGAAGGCCGCGCGTTCCCAGGGGAGGGCAAGGGATTCATAGTAGCTGATCGCACCGCCGACCGGCACGGCGAGGCCCGTCGCCTCGGGCGCGGGGCGGAGGCGGAGATCGACGCGCAGGACATATCCGTCGGCGTCGCGGGTCTGCAGCAGCTCGACCACGCGGCGGGCGATGCGGACAGCGGCTTCCTCCGGCTCCTCGCGCGGGCGGCGGGGCAGGGTGTCGGGATCGAACAGCAGGATCGGGTCGATATCGGAGGAATAGTTCAGCTCCCGACTGCCCTGTTTGCCGAGCGCGATGGCCACGAAGCCGGCGGGCTGTGCGTCCGGCGTGCGCTCCGCGATCGCGGTCTCGATTGCGCGATGGAGCGCCCGGTCGGCGAAGTCGGTGAGGTGAGCGCAGACTTGTTCGAGCGGGAGCACGCCGGCGACGTCGCCGATAGCAACTGCGAGCGCGACACCCTGACGCTCTCGGCGGAGCGCCTGCGCTGTGCCCGCTCCCTCCATGGCCAGTCCGGCACTTGCCTTCAGCGCGGCGGCCACGCCCCCGAATCCGAGGGCTTCGGAAACCGTCGGGAGCCGATCGATCAACCCGGCCAGAAATGGCGCGTGACGATGTGCGCGTTCGAGCGCTTCGGCAATCGGAGACGTCACGGGCGGTTGCATGAGTCGAGATTCATGACCCACCCGCGAAACATCCGCCAATGTCAACCGTTTTATGAATATGATGGCTTACGAGAGACGACATATTTCACCGACACGGGCGCGCGAGGCGGTTGAGGATGCGTATGCGGCATCGCTCGGCCTCGGCAATGCGCTGCGCGACGCGTACCGACCTGCGGAGAGCGGGGAGCGCGTGTTCAGAGACTTACTGGCGCGGCTCCATTGAACCCGGCCCGGCCGCTCAGCGATCGCGGCTGAGTTCGTCGACTTCGTCCATGATCGTCTGGAGTGCGGTCTGGTCCGACGTGACCTGCTCGCGACGGGACGGCAGCTTGCCCTCCGACAGCAAAGCCTCAAGCGCGACGCGGCCACGAGCCACACGGCTCTTGATCGTGCCGACGGCGCAGCCGCAGATCTCGGCCGCTTCCTCATAGGCGAAACCGCCCGCGCCGACCAGGATCAGCGCCTCCCGCTGCGGCTGGGGGAGGTGCATGAGGGCGCGCTGCATGTCGCCGAGTTCGACATGGCGATCCTGGCTGGCCGGCGCGGCGAGGATCTTGCTGGCGGTCACGTCGTCCCACTCGCCCTTGAAGCGCGCGCGGCGCATCTGGCTGAGGAACAGGTTGCGCAGGATGATGAAGGTCCATGCGCGCATGTTGGTGCCTGCCTGGAAACGCTGTCGCGCGGCCCATGCCTTCAGCAGGGTTTCCTGTACGAGATCGTCGGCAAGGTCGCGATTGCCCGACAGCGAGCGGCCGAAGGCGCGGAGATGCGGGATCACCTGTGCCAGCTGCTTCTTGAACTCGTCATCGCTGAGCGCAACGTGTTCGACCGGCGCGGCAGTCGCGCCGTCTTCGAACTCGTCGTCGTTATCCGCCATCAGGCCCCCGGGCAAAATCGCACCCGGCGCCGGATGCTGTGTAACAGATAGGGACGTGTCCGCCGCGAGACCACCCGAAAACGACGTGGCCATTCGATCAGGCCCAATATCCGAGCACGACCGCGAACGCGATCACAACGAGGATGAGTGAGATCAGAAGGACATAGCGGACAATGCCGGGTGTGGAGCCGGCCCGCGCCTCAACCTTGTCAACATGCTGCGGATCGTCGTTCATCCCCGTGCTCCTGAAGGCCACCGTTGCGGCGTCGTTACGGATGCAAACGAAGGCTTGGGGTGCGGGTTCCCTGACCAGAACCCGGAGTTTAGAGCCTTTCGATCTCGGCGAACTCGCATACGAAAACGCCGTTCGCCCCGAGCTTGTCGAAGGGCCGGCACAGGCGCTTCGACAGGCTCAGCGCGAACGGCCGAGTGGAAGGCAAATCCTAAGATTAAGCCGAAGGCACCGTCTGTGCGTCGAAGAACAAAGCCTGGCTGATCGCCGCCTTCACAGTCGAGCGCTGGAACGGCTTGGTGATCAGGAAGGTCGGCTCCGGCCGCTCGCCGGTCAGCAGGCGTTCCGGGAAGGCGGTGATGAAGATCACCGGCACGTTGAACTGCGACAGGATATCCTTCACCGCGTCGATGCCCGAGCTGTCGTCCGCAAGCTGGATGTCGGCGAGGACCAGGGTCGGGCGGCTGGCCATCGCCTGCGCCACCGCCTCGTCGCGGGTGACGGCGACGCCGGTGACGCTGTGGCCGAGATCGCGGACGATGGTCTCGAGGTCCATCGCGATGATCGGCTCATCCTCGATGATGAGGACGTCGGCGCGGGTCTGCCGCTCGATCTCGGCCATCGCCTCGGCGACCAGCTCCTCGATCTCGGTGGCGTCGGTGCCGATCAGGTAGGCAGCGTCCTCCGGCGTGAAGCCTTCCATGGCGGTGAGCAGCAGCGCCTGGCGCGAACGCGGCGTGATGCGGGACAAGCGCGCCTGGGCGATGCCCTCGGAGGTTTCCTCGAATCCCGCCTCGTCGCGACCCTCAGCATCGCTGGTCGACGACCAGATCACCTGGAATGTCCGGTACAGGCCCAGGCGGGGATCGACGTCGCGCGGGAAATCCTGCGGCGCGGCCACGATCGCCTCCAGCGCGGCCCGGACATAGGTGTCCCCATGTGCCTGGCTGCCGGTCAGGGCGCGGGCATAGCGGCGCAGGAAGGGAAGGTGGGGAGCAAGTTGCTGGCCGAGCGACATCTGTAAGGTGACCTCCTGGTCGGTGATATGCGGCGTTGTGAGGATGTGGGCCCGGCTTTTCAAGCCAGACCTCCGGTACTTTGCTGTCCCCGCCACGCCCTCGTTTCAAATGTACCGGGTAGGGAACAACCGGCCGAGTTTTTTGTTTCCATGCCCGCGCGCGCATTTTAAGCGCAGACTTTAACATGCCGCAGGTTATGCGGCGGACGGTGGGACGCGCAGGGTTCTGATGGGGGTTTCGGCATTGGCAGTTTCCAAGAACGGCTCGGACGAAAAGCCGGCGCCGCCGCGTAATCCGAAATCCGCGCGCAAGGCCGGGAACAAGGAAGTCGGTCAGGCGCTTCGCAGTGCTTATGACCAGACCGTCAACGAAGATGTGCCCTCCGATCTGCTCGATCTGCTGGGTAAATTGTCTTGATCTGTATCTAGTGCCCGCGCCGGTGAGCGGCGTTGCGGGGTAGCGGGACGTGTCGGATACCAGGAGTGAGCCGGTAGAGGCAGAACGGTGGGGCGGCGGATGGGCGCACCCGCGTGTCGCCTGGGCACGATCATCGACGGCGATCCGACTTCTCATCCTTCTAACCCTGGCGCTGCTGCCGCTCGGTCTCATCGCCATCTTCGCTTCGATCGATGCCGCCAAGACGGGCCGTGAGGCGCGCGTCGACGCGGTCGAACTGAGCGCCGAAAAGAGTGCCGAAACCCTGACATCGTCGCTGACAAGGAGCGCCGCATCGCTGCGGGCGGCGGGTACGGCGCTGTCGCTCAACCGGGCGGGGCGCAGCACCTGCGCGCGGACGATCGCACAATTCGATTCCGAGCAGAGCGAATGGGGTCGCTTCGCGATCTTCGCCGAGGACGGCCGGCTGCTCTGCGCCAGCCCCAAGTTCAGACCAGAGGCGCCGGGCGCTGCGAGTGCCGACGACGATTTCGACGCGCACATCACGCCCGAGGGTGACGGCCTCCGCCTGTCGGTTCCCGGCATCGCCGGCACGGGGCAGGTCGTGGCCGAGTTCCCGCGCGAGGCGATCGTGGAGATGACGCGGCCGCGCGAGGCGACCGGCGCGTATCAGGTGCGCCTGATCGAGGGCACGCGATCGATGCTGGTCGCGTCCGTCGGGCGCGCCGGCGCGCTGGACGAGCAGATCGTCGGATCGGCACCGGCCTTCGACGAGCAGCTCCGGCTGGAACTGATCGTGAGCAGCCCACCCATCCGGCCGATCGAGCTGGTTCTGATGATCCTGCCGATCCTGATGTGGCTGTCCGCCGGGTTGATCGGGTGGATCGTGGTCAACAGCTTCATCCTGCGGCCGCTCCGCCAATTGCAGCGGGCGGTGAACGCCTATCAGCCGGGTGATGCAAGCGTGGCGACGCCGGCCGCATGGACGCCATCGGTCGAGATCCTCGAGCTTGCCCAGGCGTTCTCGCATCTGACGGCGACGGTTGCCCGGCATGAGGCGGAACTGGAAGCGGGGCTGGCACGGCAGACGCGGCTGACCCGCGAGGTGCATCACCGGGTCAAGAACAACCTGCAGGTCGTCGCCAGCCTGATCCACCTTCACGCGCGGGGCGCGCTGAGCGAGGAAACCGCCGAGGCCTATGCCTCGATCCTGCGGCGGGTGGATGCGCTCGCGATCGTCCACCGCAATCATTACGCCGCGCTGGACGAAAGCCGGGGCGTAGCGGTGCGCGGCCTGCTCGGCGAGCTTGCTGCCAATTTGCGGGCGACGGCCGGCCCCAGGCACAGCCGCATGTCGATCCAGGCGGAGATCGATACGCTGCACGCTTCGCAGGACAATGCGGTCGCGATCGCCTTCCTGTTCACCGAGGCGGCGGAGCTGGCGATGCTGATCGATCCCGCGGCCGCCATCCGCATCCAGATGCACCAGATCGGGCCGGCGCGCGCGCTGCTGACCATGTCCAGCCCGGCCCTGCGCCCCAGCGAGGCACTGCACGACTATCTCGGCGAGCGGTTTGGCCGCGTGTTCGAGGGCCTGTCGCGCCAGCTTAGATCCAAGCTGCAGCGCGACGAGGAGGCGGGGTCGTTCGCCGTCGAGGTCGGGGTGATCGACTGAGGTCTAGCGCGGCGGGCTGCCGGTCCAGCCGCCGCCGATCGCCTGGATGAGGGCGACGGCGGCAGTCTGCCGATCGAGCTGCGCCGTCACCGCCGTGCGGCGGGCGGAGAGGGCGGTGGTCTGTTGCAGAATGACGTCGGCATAGCCGATCTGGCCGGCGAGATACTGGTTCTGGCTGATCTGCTCGGCGCGGTCCGCCGCTACCGCCGCCGCGCTCCGTTCCTCGGCAACGCGTGCGAGGATGAACGCGGCGGAGAGCTGGTCCTCGACATTCTGGAAGGCGGTGAGGACGGTCTGGCGATAGGTCGCAACCGCCTGTTCATGGGCGGCGCGGGCCTGGGTCACGCGGGCGGAGCGCGCGCCGAAATCGAGCAGGGTCATCACGCCGTTCAGGCCGAAGGACCAGATCGAGCTGGCGGTCTTGAACAGGTCCGACAGCGCGCTCGACTGGTAACCGACATCGCCGCTGAGACCGATTGTCGGGAAGAATGCTGCGCGCTGAATGCCGATCGCGGCATTGGCGGCGGCAACCCGGCGTTCGGCGGCGGCGATGTCGGGCCGGCGTTCCAGCAGGGTCGCGGGCAGGATCGCGGGGACGGCGGGCACCGTGACCGTCCATCTCGGTTGCTTGGCGAGCACGAAAGTCGACGGGTTCTCGCCGACCAGAACGGCGATGGCGTGTTCGAGCACGGCGCGCTGGCGGCCGAGATCGGCAGCGTCGGCACGCGCGCTGCGCAACTGGGTCTCGGCCTGCAGCACGTCGATGCGGCCGGCGACGCCCTGATTGTAGCGATTGGTGGTGATGGTGAGCGCGCGCTGATAGGCCTTGGTCGTTGCGTCGAGGAGGTCGATCTGCGCGTCGATCGCGCGGAGCTGGACGTAGTTCAACGCCAGCTCGCCCTGAGCGGAAAGGGTGGTGTTCGCGATGTCGGCCTGGCTCGCCTCGGCCTCCCCCCGCGCCTGGGTCACGGCGGAGCGGACCGCGCCCCAAAGGTCCGGTTCCCAGCTTGCCCCGATCGACGCCTCGTAGCGCTTCGACCCGCCGCTCCGCACCACGCCGCTGCCGCCGACGATCGAGGTCTCGCCTTCTCCGAAGGTGCCCGCCTGGGTGTAGCCGGTGTTGAGGGTGAGCGTCGGGAAGAGGCCGGCCCGCTGCTCCTTCACCAGCGCGCGGGCCTGATCATAGGCGGCGACGGCGGCGGCGATGTTCTGGTTGTTGCGGGCGACGCGCTGTTCCAGGTCGCTGAGCACCGGGTCGTCGAAGAGCGTCCACCAGTCGCCGCGCAGGGCGGCGTCCTGCGGCGAGGCAGGCTGCCAGCCGGGCGCCTCCTTGAACGAGGCTGGGATCGCGACGGTTGCGGGCCGCTCGTATTTCGGTGCCATCGAACAGGCACCGAGCAGGAGCAGGGGGAGGAGGGCGCGGGTCTTCATGCGAGTGCGGGCTTCTGTTCCGGAAGGGTGCGGGGGCGACGGCGGAAGCGGTCGAGCACGAGGTAGAGGACGGGGGTGGTGAGGAGCGTGATGAACTGGCTGGCGATCAGCCCGCCGATGATCGTGAAGCCGAGCGGGCGGCGCAGTTCCGCCCCGTCGCCGAAGCCGATCGCGAGGGGAAGCGCGCCCAGCCCGGCGGCGAGCGTCGTCATCAGGATCGGCCGGAAGCGGAGAAGCGAGGCCTCGCGGATCGCCTCGTAGGGCGACAGGCCGCGATCGCGTTCGGCGGTGAGGGCGAAGTCGATGATCATGATCGCGTTCTTTTTCACGATGCCGATCAGCAGGATCAGGCCGATGATCGCGACGAGGTCCAGCTCCATGCCGAACAGGCCGAGCGCGGCGAGCGCACCGAGGCCGGCGGCCGGGATGGTGGAGAGCACGGTCAGCGGGTGGATCGCGCTTTCGTAGAGGATGCCGAGCACGATGTAGATGACGACGATCGCCGCGCCGATGAGGAGCGGCATGGTCGCCGTGGATTCGCTGAACACCTTGGCCGTCCCCGCGAAGCTGCCGGCCACCTGATCCGACAGCCCCGCTTGCGCGGCGATCTCGCGGATGCGGGTGGAGGCCTCACCGAGCGAGACGCCGGGCGCGGTGGAGAAGGAGATGGTGGTGGCAGGCACCCCGTCCTGATGGTTCACCTGCGACGCTGTGGCGCGAATGTCCCAGCGGGCGATCGAGGAGAGCGGGGTCATGATACGGGCCGTGCCGCTCACCGCCGCGCCGGTCGGATCGTCGCTGCCCGAGCCGCGCTGCGGCGTGGCGGTCTCGGTGGTGGTGCTCGCCGCGTCCGAGGTGGCGGTCGGCAGGTAGACCTGGGCCAGCGCCTCCGGCCCGCCCTGGAAGCGACGATCGACGCCGAGCACGACGCGGTACTGGTTCAGGCCGGAGTAGATCGTCGCCACCTGACGCTGGCCGAAGCCGTTGTAGAGGATCGAATCGATCGTCCGCTGGTCGATGCCGAGGCGGCGGGCGGCGTCGCGATCGACATCCAGAAAGACCTCCGCGCCGCCATCTTCCTGATCGAGGTCGATGTCGGTCAGGATGCGCTCCTTCTTCATCGCCTCGGCCATCTTCGTGCCGGCGCTGTCAAGGACGGCGATGTTCTCGCCCTTCAGCGTATATTGGTAGCTGGCATTGCCGCTGCGCCCGCCGATCCGCACGTCCTGCACGGGGTTAAGGAAGACCGAGACGCCGGTCACCTTGGCGAGTTGCGGGCGCAGGCGCTTGATGACGTCCTGTGCCGCCTCTCGCTCCGACCGGGGCTTCAGCGACAGGAACATGTACCCGCCACCGGCACGCGAACCGCCGGTAAAAGCGATCACTGTATCGACAGCCGGGTCCTTGCGGATGATCTCAACGATGCGGCCGAGCTTGTCGCGCATCGCGCCGAAGCTGATCGAGCGATCGGCGCGTAGCCCACCCTGCATCATGCCGGTGTCCTGTTGCGGGAAGAAGCCGGTCGGCACGCTCAGGAACAAGGCGACGTTCAGTCCGATCGCACCCAGGAAGAGGAGCAGCGTCGCCGCGCGGTTGGCGAGCGCCCAGTCGAGGCTGCGTTCGTAGACGCGGTGGAGGCGGTCGAACTGCCGTTCCGCAAAGTCGGTGAAGCGGTTCGGCTTGGGTTGATCGGGCAGGATGATCGCCGCCAGCATCGGCGTGGTCGTCAGGCTGATGACAAGGCTGATCATCACCGCGACGGTCATCGTGATGGCGAACTCGCCGAACAGCCGGCCGATGATCCCGCCCATGAAGAGGAGGGGGATGAACACCGCGACGAGGCTGACCGAGATCGACATCACGGTGAAGCCAACCTCCTTCGCGCCGAGGAACGCCGCCTTACGCTTGGGCACGCCCTCTTCAACATGGCGCATGATGTTTTCGAGGACGACGATCGCGTCGTCCACGACGAAGCCGGTGGCGACGGTCAGCGCCATGAGAGACAGGTTGTTGAGGCTGAAGCCGAGGAGGCTCATCGCCGCGAGCGTGCCGGAGATCGAGACGACCACCGCGACGAAGGGCACGATGGTGGCGCGGATCGATCGCAGGAAGACGCTGACCACCGCGACGACCAGCAGAGCGGCGATGACCAAGGTCAGCTCGACCTCGTGCAGCGAGGCGCGGATCGTCTTGGTCCGGTCGGACGCGACCTCCAGCTTCACGTCGGCGGGGATCGCCGCCTGAAGGACGGGGAGCTGCTCCTTCACGCCGTCCACGGCGGCGATGATGTTAGCGCCGGGCTGTCGCCGGATGACGACGGTGACGGCGCGCTGGCCGTTGAACAGGCCGGTGGTGCGGATGTCCTCCGGCCCGTCCCACACGGTCGCCACATCGGCCAGCTTGACCGCGATGCCGTCGCGCCAGGCGATGACGATGCCGCGATAGTCCGCCGCCTTGCGGCCGGCAGGGTCGGTCTCGATCTGCCAGGCCGTCTTCGTGTTCTCGACAAAGCCGCGCGGGCGGTTGGCGCTGGTCGAGGAGATCGCGGTGCGGACGTCCTCCAGGCTGATGCCGTATTGGGCGAGCGCCAGCGGGTTCATGTCGATGCGCACGGCGGGGAGCGATCCGCCGCCCAGCTCCACCTCACCTACGCCCGGCACCTGGGCGAGGCGCTGGCTGATCAGGCTGGAGACCGAGTCGTAGATCTCGGCCGGCGTCCGGTTCTCGGAGGTGAGCGCGAGGATCATGATCGGCGAGTCCGCCGGGTTGACCTTGCGATAGGTGGGGTTGGTGCGGAGCGTGGCGGGCAGATCGGCACGCGCCGCGTTGATCGCCGCCTGCACCTCCCGCGCGGCGCCATCGACGCTGCGGTCGAGATCGAACTGCAGGGTGATACGGGCGGAGCCGACGTTGGAGGAGGAGGTCAGCTCCGTAACCCCCGCGATCGTGCGAAGGCGGCGTTCGAGGGGGGAGGTGACGCTGTTCGCCATCGTCTCCGGGCTGGCACCGGGGAGGGATGCCTGCACCTGGATCGTCGGGAAGTCGACCTGCGGCAGGGCGGCGACCGGCAGCACGAAGAACGCCGCCACGCCGGTCAGGAACAGGCCGATGGTGAGGAGGAGCGTGCCGATCGGGCGGCGGATGAACGGTGCGGAGAGGTTCACCGCTGCATCCTCCCCATCGCAGATGGGGAGGGGGACCATCCGAAGGATGGTGGAGCGGCGGCGGTGCAACCGCCGTCTTCGCGGCGGCCCCTCCACCATGCTGCGCATGGTCCCCCTCCCCAAGCAAGCTTGGGGAGGATCATTTCGCGCCCTCCAGCGGCAGCTCCGGCTCACGCTCCGCCTTGACGAAGCGTTTCGCCAGCCGTTCGAACGCCAGATAGACGACCGGGGTCGAGAACAGGGTCAGCGCCTGGCTGACGATCAGGCCGCCGGCGATGGCGAGGCCGAGAGGCTGCCGGAGTTCCGCGCCCATGCCGGTGCCGAAGATCAGCGGCACCGCGGCCGCGAGCGCGGCGAAGGTGGTCATCATGATGGGGCGAAAGCGAAGGCGGGCGGCCTGGGTGATCGCCTCCTCCGGCAGCTTGCCCTCGTCGCGCTGGGCGGCGAGGGCGAAGTCGATCATCATGATGGCGTTCTTCATGACGATGCCGATCAGCAGGACGATGCCGATGATCCCGATCACGCCGAGGCCGGTGCCGGTGATCCACAAGGCGAGCAGCGCGCCGAGCGCCGCCGAGGGGAGCGTCGAGAGGATCGTCACCGGATGGACGAAGCTTTCGTAGAGCACGCCGAGCACGATGTAGACGGTGATGACGGCCGCAAGGATCAGCCAGATCTGGTTCTGGAGCGAGGCGCGGAAGGCGTCGGCGGCGCCCAGGAACTGCAGGGTCACCGTCTCCGGCATCCCGATCCGCTGTTGAGCGGCGGTGATCTCCGACACGGCGTGGCCGAGCGACACGCCCGGCGTCAGGTCGAAGCCGATGGTGGCGGCGGGGAACTGGGCGACGCGGGTGACCTGCAAAGGCGCGGTGCCCGTGCGGATGGTGGCGATGGCGGGCAGGGGCACGGCAGTGCCCGCGCTGTTCGGAACATAGAGGCGCTGCAAGGCGTCGGGCGTCGTCAGCATCCCCGGCTGGCCTTCGAGGATCACGCGATACTGCCCCGCCTCGGTAAAGATGGTCGAGATGATCCGCTGGCCGAATGCATTGTAGAGCGCGTTGTCGAGATCCTCGGCGGTGATGCCGAGCCGGGCGGCGCTGTCCCGGTTGAGCGAGATCACCACCGATGAGCCCTTGTCCTGCACGTCGGACGTGACGCGGCCGAGCGCGGTCACGTTGCGGAGTTCCGCGGCCAGCTTGCCCGCCCAGCTTTCGACCAGCGCCTGATCCGCGCCTTGCAGCGAGACGCGGTAGGTGGTCGGCCCACCCTCCGCGTCGATCGTCAGATCCTGCACGGGCCGAACGTAGAGGCTGACGCCGGGTATGCCCGCCACCCGCGCGCGCAGGTCGGCGAGGATGTCGGCCTGTCCCCCGCGATCCTCCTTGGCCGTAAGGTTGATGAGCATCCGGCCCTGGTTGATCGACGGGTTCTGTCCGTCGACGCCGACGTTCGAACTGAGGCTCTCCACTTGCCGGTTGGCGAGCAGGGCATCGGCGACGCGGCGCTGGATGCGCGACATCTCGGCAAAGGAGACGGCCTGGTCGGTGGCGATCACCGCCTGCACCTGGCCGGTGTCCTGTTCGGGGAACAGGTTCTTCGGAATGACAATGAACAGGAGGGCGGTGAGCGCCACCGTCGCGGCGAACGCGAGCAGGGTCAGTCCCTGTCGCGCCAGCACCCATTCGAGACCGCGCGAATAGCGGTGCGCGGTGCGGTCGAACCAGTCCTGCGTGGCGCGGGCGATGCGGGGGATGCGCATCTCGTGTTCCGGCTTCAGCCAGCGTGCGGCGAGCATGGGCGTCAGCGTCAGCGCCACCACCGCCGAAATCAGGATGGTGCAGGCGAGGCTGACCGCGAACTCGCGGAACAGCCGGCCGACCACGTCGCCCATGAAGAGAAGCGGGATCAGCACCGCGATCAGGCTGGCGGTCAGCGTGATGATGGTGAAGCCGATCTCCTGCGCGCCCTTCAGCGTGGCGGTCATCGGATCGTCGCCATCCTCGATATGGCGGGCGATGTTCTCGATCACCACGATGGCGTCGTCCACCACGAAGCCGGAGGCGATGGTCAGCGCCATCAGCGTCAGGTTGTTGAGGCTGAAGCCCAGCAGGTACATCGCCGCGCACGCCCCGATCAGCGACAGCGGCACGGCAACGCTGGCGATGATCGTCGCTTGCGGGCTGCCGATGAACAGGAAGATGACGATCGTCACCAGCACGACGGCGAACACCAGTTCGATCTGCACGTCGTGGACCGAGGCGCGGATGCCGGAAGTGCGGTCGGTCAGGAGCGTCATGTGGACGTCGGCGGGCAAGGTCTCGGCAAGGTCGGGCAGCGCCGCCTTGATCGCGTCCACCGTGGCGATGACGTTCGCCCCCGGCTGACGCTGCACGTCGAGGATGATCGCGGGCGTCTTGTTCATCCAGGCGGCAACGCGAGCGTTCTCCGCACCGTCCACCACTGTTGCCACGTCGGAGAGGCGGACGGGCGCATCGTTGACATAGCCGATCGTCAGGCTGCGATATTCGTCGGCGGTGGCGAGTTGATCGTTGGACTCGATCGACCAGCTCCGTGTCTCCCCGTCGAAGCTGCCCTTTGCGCCGTTCGAATTGGCGGCGGAGATCGCGGTGCGCAGGGACTCGAGCGACAGGCCGCGCGCCGCCAGCGCCTGCACATTCGCCTGGATGCGGACAGCGGGCCGCTGCCCGCCGGAGAGCGAGACGAGGCCGACGCCGGAGATCTGCGAGACCTTGTTGGCGATGCGCTGATCGACCAGGTTCTGGACTTGCGGCATCGACCGGGTGTCGGAGGTGAAGCCGAGGCTGAGCACCGCCACGTCGGCCGGGTTGATCTTGGCGTAGGTCGGCGGCGCGGGGAGATCGTCCGGCAGGAGCGAATCCGCCGCGTTGATCGCCGCCTGAACCTCCTGCTCGGCGACATCCAGAGACAGCGACAGCTCGAACTGCAGGGTGATGACCGAGGCACCCGCCGAGGAGGTCGAGGACATCCGCGACAGGCCGGCCATCTCGCCGAACTGGCGCTCCAGCGGGCCGGTGACGGTTACCGCCATCACGTCGGCGCTTGCCCCCGGATAGGAGGTGCGCACCTGGATCGTCGGATAGTCGACCTGTGGCAGCGCCGAGAGCGGCAGCATGCGGTAGCCGATCAGCCCGGCGAGCAGGATCGCCAGCATGAAGAGCGTGGTCGCGACCGGCCGGCGGATGAACGGCCGCGAGGGGTTGAGACCGCCCGGCGACTGGACGGATTCGACCGCGTCGCTCACTGCGACCGGCGACGCCGCTGACCGTCGCCCCTGCGCGCGCCCTGACCGGGCAAGGTGATCTTGGCGCCATCCTCCAGGCTGTCCGCGCCCTCGCTCACGACCTGCTCGCCCGCCTTTACGCCAGAGAGGATGACGGTCGTGCCGCCGGTGCTCGGCCCGGTGGTGACCGGGCGCATCTCGGCTGTGCCATCGGCCTTGGCGATGAAGACGAAGCTGCCCTTGTTGCCGTTGCGGATCGCGTTGACTGGGAGCGTGATCGCGCCCCGCAGCGTGTCTGCGCGGATCACGACGTTGACGAACTGGTTGGGGAACAGCGCGCCGCCGGGATTGGCGAAGCGGGCCTTGGCGCGGACGGTGCCGGTCGCGGCGTCGATCTGGTTGTCGAGCGTCAGGAAGCGGCCGCGCGCGAGCTCGGTCGTGCCCGCCTGATCGAATGCCACCACCTCCAGCGAGGGATCGGCGGCGAGGCGCTTCTGCAGCTTGGGCAGTTCCTGCTGCGGAAGCGCGAAGCTGACGTCGATCGGACTGGTCTGGGTGATGACGACGATGCCGTTGGTGTCGGACGGCGTCAGGTAATTGCCGATGTCCGCCTGACGAAGGCCGATCTTGCCCGAGACCGGGGCAACGATGCGGGTGTAGCCGAGGTTGAGCCTGGCGTTCGCCACCGACGCACGGTTGGCGGTAACCGCGCCCTCATACTGGCCGACGAGCGCCTGCTGGTTATCCACCTCGCTCTTCGCGATGGAGTCCTGCGACAGGAGGGTGCGGAACCGTTGCAGGTTGGTGCGCGCGACCGCCAGCTGCGCCTGGTTCTGGGCGAGGTTGCCCTGCGCCTCGCGCAGCGCGTTCTCATAGGGACGCGGATCGATCTGGGCGAGGCTCTGGCCCTTGCTGACCACCTGCCCCTCGGTGAAGTTGATCGCCAAGAGCACGCCCGAAAGCTGCGTCCGGACCGTCGCCGCGACCACCGGCTGGACGGTGCCGATCGCGGTCAGCGTGACCGGAACGTCCTTCGCCACGGCTTTGGCCAGGCCGACCGTCGCCGGGGGACGCCGCCGTTCCTCCTTCTCGGACGATCCGGACATGAAGTACCAGAAGACCAGCGCGATCGCCGCGAGGACGGCGCCGACCAGCAGGATGCTGCGATAGCGGGAACGGGCCGGCAGAACGGGCTCTTCGGCGGTCAAGAAAGGCTCCGGTCGTCGGGGAGAGGGCGGATCGGCTAGACACGCCGAAATGACGCGTCGCTGAATGCGTCATAGCCGCGACCGGCTCAACTGAAACTGAACGGCCCGCCATTCCGGAATGCAGAAAGGCGGGCCGGCCGGATTACATGCTCTTCAGCATGTCGATATGGTGCTGCACCACCGGCGCGATCTTGGCGGCGGCGGCCTTCAGCGGGGCGGCGGTGCCTTCGGTCGCATAGCCCTTGTGCAGTGCCAACGCCTTCATATGCGCCTGCTTCTGCTGGGCGATGTAGGCGGCATCACGCTGCTTGCCGGTCGCGGCCTTCAGCTCGCCGATCATCTTTTCCTGCTCGGGCATCAGCTTGGGCGGGGGCGCCGTCACGCCCGCCTTGGCAGCGGCGGCCTTCACGTCGGCCGTGCTCTTGCTGTGATCGGTCACCATCATCGAGGCGAAGGACTTCACCTTCGGGTCCTGCGTGGTCGCGAGCACGAGCTTGCTCGACTCCTGCTCGTAGAGGTCGCTGGCACCCGCCTTCTTCACGAAGTCGAGCGGCGCCGGCGCGGCTGCGAGAGCGGGGGCGGCGACCATCAGCGCCGCCGGGATCATCAGATGCAATGCCTTCATGTCGTCTCTCCTGACTTATCGAGTTCGTACGGCACGAGCCTAAGCGAATGCAGGCGGCGCGAAGCTCCGTTCCTGTTGAGCGCGCCATGTGGCCTGAACAAAGCGTGGATCGCCTCGTTCCCGATAAACGAGCGATCAGATGAACATGGGCCGTGTCAGCCGCGCTTGAACGGGGTCATTTCGGCCAGCATCTCGATGTTTTCGGCGATCGCGCGGCGTTCCGCGTCCAGATAATCAGCGACGGCGCGGCGGAAGCCCGCATGGGGGATGAAGTGCGCCGAATAGGTCGCGGCTGGTTCGTAGCCGCGCGCGAGCTTGTGTTCGCCCTGCGCGCCCGCCTCCACCCGCGACAGCCCGCGCGCGATGGCGGCGTCGATCGCCTGGTAATAGCATAGCTCGAAATGGAGGAACGGCACGTCCTCGGTGCAGCCCCAATAGCGGCCGTAGAGCGTATCCGCGCCGATCAGGTTGAGCGCGCCGGCGATCGGCTCCTCACCGCGATAGGCCAGCACCAGCAGGACACGGTCGGCGAGATGCTCGCCCAGCAGCGTGAAGAACCGGCGAGAGAGATAGGGACGTCCCCATTTCCGCGATCCGGTGTCCTGGTAGAAGTGCCAGAAGGCGTCCCAATGCGCCTCGGTCAACTCGGCGCCAGTGACATGCTCGATCCGCAGCCCCTCGACCGCCGCGGCCCGCTCCTTGCGGATGGTCTTGCGCTTGCGGGAGGAGAGGGCGTCGAGGAAGTCGTCGAAGCTGGCATAGCCGCGATTGAGCCAGTGGAACTGGCGGTCGGTGCGGATCAGCCAGCCCGCCGCCTCGAACATCGGCACTTCCGCCGGATCGATGAAGGTCGCGTGAGCCGAGGACATGCCGGTCTGCTCGACCAGCGCCTCCGCGCCGGCGATCAAAGCGGGCGCGAGCGCGGGGTCACGGGTCAACAGGCGCGGGCCGGGGACGGGCGAGAACGGCACGGCGATCTGCAGCTTGGGGTAATACTCCCCGCCCGCGCGGTGCCAGGCATCGGCCCATGCATGATCGAAGACATATTCGCCCTGGCTGTGGCTCTTCGCATAGGCCGGCATCGCGGCGGCGAGGCGTCCGTCCGCTCCGTCGATCAGGATCGGCAGCGGCTGCCATCCGCTGCGGGACGTGGCGCTGCCGGACTCTTCCAGCGCGCTTAGGAAAGCGTGGGAGAGGAAGGGGTTGGCAGTGCCCGCGCAGGCGTCCCACGCATCGGGGGAGAGCGCCGCAATGCCCGCGCCGGTGCGGACGACCTGTCCGCCCTTGGGCATGCGTTCAGGCCTTCAGCGCCACGATGGCGTCGATCTCGACAGCGGCCCCCAGCGGCAGGACGGCGACGCCGACAGCGCTGCGGGCATGGCGGCCGGCCTCTCCGAACAGCTCGACCATCAGCTCCGACGCGCCGTTCGCGACCTTGGGCTGCGCGGTGAAATCTGGCGTCGAGCTGACGAACACGCCGAGCTTGACGATCCGCTCGACCCGATCGAGCGAGCCCGCCGCCTTCTTGATCTGCGCCAGGATGGAGAGACCGCAGGCCTTCGCCGCCTCATAGCCATAGGCTTCATCGCGATCCTGCCCAAGGCGGCCGGCCATCAGCATGCCATCGCGGAACGGAAGCTGGCCGGAGAAGTGGAGCAGCCCGCCCGCTTCCACCACGGGAACATAGGCCGCCACGGGCAGGGGGGCTTCGGGAAGGGTGAGGCCGAGTTCGGCGAGTTTCGCGTCGATGCTCATGCCCGCTCCGTGCGCCTCCGCGCGGGCGGAGGTCAAGCCGCGCTTGCCGCGAAGCGGGAAAGTCTTTGCTTCTCCACCGGTCGAGTGGTGTTAGCGACGCGGGATCGTTGGAGAAACCATGCGCAAGATATTCGCCGCCTTCGCCTTGGCTGTTCTCGCCGCCACGCCCGCATTGAGCGCGGTCACCCTGCTGAACGTCTCCTACGATCCGACCCGGGAGCTTTACCAGGCGATCAACCCCGCCTTCGCGCGCGCGTGGAAGGCGCGGACCGGAAAGACGGTCGAGATCAAGATGAGCCACGGCGGATCGGGCAAGCAGGCGCGAGCGGTGATGGACGGTCTCAAGGCCGATGTGGTCACCCTGGCGCTCGCCAACGATATCGACGAGATCGCGGCCCGGGGCCTTATCGCCCGGACATGGCAGAAGCGGCTGCCGCTCAATTCGACACCCTATTACTCGACCATCGTGTTCCTGGTGCGGAAGGGCAATCCTAAGGGCATCCACGACTGGAACGATCTGGTCCGGCCCGGGGTCGGCGTCGTCACGCCCAATCCGAAGACCGGCGGCGCGCCGCGCTGGGCTTATCTCGCTGCCTGGGGCTACGCCACCAAGATCCTCGGCCATGCCAAGGCGCGCGACTTCGTGAAGCGGCTCTATGGCAATGTCGTGGTGCTCGATTCCGGCGCGCGGGGTTCCGCCACCACCTTCATGCAGCGAGGCCAAGGCGATGTCCTGCTCACCTGGGAGAACGAGGCGCTGCTCGCCCAGAAGGAAAGCGGGGCCGGGGGGTACGAGATCGTCTATCCCTCGGTGTCGATCCTCGCCGAGCCTTCGGTCGCGGTGGTCGATGCGAACGTGGCGCGTCAGGGTACGGCGAAGGTCGCGGAGGCGTATCTCCGCTTCCTCTATACGCCGGAGGCGCAGGAGATCATCGCTCGCAATTTCTACCGCCCGCGCGACCCGGCGGTATTGAAGCGCCACCGCGCGCTGTTCCGGCCGATCCAGCTGTTCACGATCGATCGCAATTTCGGCGGCTGGCGGCGCGCGCAAGAGGCGCACTTCGTCGACGGCGCGACCTTCGACCAGATCTACACGAAGGGCAGGTAGATGCCCCTCGACGGGTCGATTATTCTACAGCGTCCATCGGTCCAGCGGGCCGAAGTTGCGGTGGCGCCAGAGGCCCTTCAGGTCGGCGAGCAGGCCACCGTCCGCGACCAGCGCTGCGGGGTCCTCTAAGTCTCGGTACTCGGCGTGCGGCACGGCGGCGAGGACCACATCGTAGCGGCTCTCCAGCGCATCCGCCGCCAACGCGATCCCATACTCGTGCCGCGCCTCTTCCGCGCTCGCCAGCGGATCGTGGACCGTCACCTTGTGGCCCAGCCACTCAAGCCGGCGGACTACGTCGACCACGCGGCTGTTGCGCAGGTCGGGCACGTTCTCCTTGAAGGTCAGGCCGAGGATGAGGACGGACCCCGCCTTTCCACCGCGCCGCCCATGGAGGCGGTCCGCCACCCAGGCGCCCATGCCGTCGTTGATCGAGCGGCCGGAGAGGATCACGCGCGGCTCGTGTCCCAGTTCCTGTGCGAGATGGGCGAGGTAGAAGGGGTCCACGCCGATGCAGTGGCCGCCGACGAGGCCCGGCTGAAAGTTCAGGAAGTTCCACTTGGTGCCCGCAGCGTCCAGCACGTCCCAGATCGACAGGTCCGCATCGGCGAAGATGCGGGTGATCTCATTCATGAAAGCGATGTTGATGTCGCGCTGGGCGTTCTCGATGACCTTCGCCGCTTCCGCCGCGCGGATCGAGGCCGCGCGGAACACCCCCGCGCTGGTGACCTTGCAATAGATTTCGGCGAGCCGCTCGGTAACCTCGGGCGTCTCCCCCGCGACCACCTTCACGATGCGGTCGACGGTGTGTTCGCGGTCGCCGGGATTGATGCGCTCGGGCGAGTAGCCGAGCAGGAAGTCGCGGCCGCGCTTCGGCCCCTGATCCTCGATGATCGGGCCGCAGACATCCTCGGTCACGCCCGGATAGACGGTGCTTTCGTACACGACGATCGCGCCGCTGCCCGGTTCGATCAGGCGGCCGACGCTGCGGCTGGCGGAGCGGACGGGGCCGAGATCGGGGCGGTTGGCGCGGTCTACGGGAGTGGGGACGGTGACGATGTAGACGTCCGCGCCCTTGGCATCGCTCTCATAGGCGGTGAGCGTCAGGCTGCTTTCGGCGAGCTGGTCGGCGGTGATCTCGTTGGTGCGATCGTGGCCGGCGCGCAGTTCGGTGACGCGGGCGATGTCGATGTCGAGGCCGGTCGTCGGGAAATGACGGGCGAGTGCCACCGCCAAAGGCAGGCCGACATAGCCGAGGCCGACGACGACGATGCGGGGCGGATTGTTCTGGTTCATTCCCGCCGCACCTAGCAGGCCGCTCCCCGCTTGCAATCCGGTTGAACCTGCGGCTGGAAGGATCGTTGTTGCGGCGAACCGAATGCCGACATGTTCAGGGAGTGCCAGCCATGCGTATCAAGATCGCCGCCGTCGCGGCCGTTTCCGTCCTCGCGCTTGCCGGCTGCATGACCGACGGGACGAAGAAGCCGGCGGCGGGCAAGGTCGCACATGCCGCGCTGTCGAACGCCAGCGGTGAGATCAAGGGGCGGGCGAGCATCCAGGAGACGCGGGATGGCCTGGTCGTGCGGCTGAATGCCGAGGGCATGGAGCCGGGCATCTACGCCTTCCACATCCACACCACCGGCAAGTGCGACGCGCCGAAGTTCGAAACGGCGGGCGGGCATTGGAACCCGACAATGAAGCAGCACGGCAAGGACAATCCCGCCGGGCAGCATATGGGCGACATGCCGAACCTTGAGGTGAAGGGCGACGGCGCGGGCGAGCTGGTCTACACCGTGCCCGGCGGGAAGCTCGCCTCCGGGCCGATGCCGCTGTTCGACGCGGACGGCGCGGCGCTGATGATCCACGAGAAGGCGGATGACTACCGGACGGACCCGACCGGCGCGGCCGGCGGGCGGATGGCTTGCGGCGTGGTGATGCCGGGGTGAGCGGGGCTTTTGACCCGTCACCCCAGCGAAGGCTGGGGTCCATGGCTGGTCCAAACGCGAGCGCCTCCGTCCGACGGCACCTTCGCTCCCGAACTTTGTCCCTAACTTACAGAGACATGGACCCCAGCCTTCGCTGGGGCGACGGAAAGGCCCGCCCGCCAGAACATCGCCATCGCGAGCGGGATCGTCGCCAGCGCCAACAGCATCGCTAGGCACAGGTCGCCGGTCGCGTCGCTAATGAGGCCGACCAGATACGGACCCAGGCCCAGCCCGATCAGGTTGGTGCCGAGGAACTGTAGCGCCGTCGCCGTGCCGCGCTGGTCGGGGGCGACGCGGTCCTGCGCGGCGGCGAAGATTGGGGCGAGCCACATCGGCTGGAGCAGGTTCGCGGCCGCGTTGGCGGCGTAGAACTGGGTCATGTCGCGCGCGGTCAGCATCCAGGCCCAGGCTGCGGCGGCGAGCGCCAGGACGGTGATCGCAACGAAGATCCGCCCCTTCACGCTGCGCCGATGCGCGGCGTCGGCGAGGAGGCCCGCGAGGATCGTGCCCGCGCCGCCCATCACGCAGGCGATCAGGCCGAGCGTCGGCGCATCGGCGGGGGTGAGGCCGAGCGCCTGTTTGCCGTAGGTGAAGGTGAAGCCCGCCATCGCATAGCCGGCGACGCTGACCACCCCGCCGCCGATCGCGAGCAGGCGGAAGGCGCGCGCGCCGGCCGTCGCGGCAAAGGCGGCGGGGTTGCGGTGGCGAAGGAGGGCGAGCCAGCCCGCCGCGCCGTGGATGCCTAAGCCGATCGCCACCCATTGCACGACATTGGTGGTCACCGGCACGCCGAAGGGGTTGGCAAGCGCGGTGCGCCGGGTTTCGGAGAGGAACGGATCGGTGAGCGCGATCACGGTGACGGTGAAAGCGACGGTTGCCGCGAGTACCAGCGTCTGCCGGCGCGCGGCTCCGGCGGAGACCTGGGCGGCGAGGGTCAGGCTGGAGAGGCCGGGGACGAACATGGCGAGATCGGCGGGGATCCCGGCCAGTGCCGACCTCCCGTCGCTTTCACCGTTCCGTTCTGGTTCGCGCACGGTCAGCGCGATGAGGAGCGCGAGGGCGAGACCGGGGAGCCCGGCGATCAGGTACGACGCCTGCCAGCCCGCCAGGCCGAACGGTGGCGCTGCAGCCGGCCAGCCGGCGAGGACATAGCCGCCGAGCGCCATCGACGCGCCGATGCCGATATAGATACCTGACTGGTAGACGGCGATCGCGGTCGCACGGCGCTCCGGAGGGAAGTGGTCCTGGAGGAGGGAAAAGGCGGCCGGGGCGGCGCTCGCCTCCCCGATGCCGACGAGCGCGCGGAGCGCGGCGAGCTGGCCGAAGTTGCCGGCCAACGCCGATAGGGCGGTAACGAGCGACCAGGCGGCGAGACCGAGGGCGAGGGTCGCCACACGGTTCCACCCGTCCACCAGCCGGGCGAGCGGCAAAGCGAACAGCGCGTAGCACAGCGCGAAGGCGGTGCCGAAGAGCAGGCCGAGTTCCGCATCGCCGACCGCGAACGCCGCCTTCAGCGCGGGGCCGAGGACGCTGACGATCTGTCGGTCGACGAAGTTGAGGACGTAGACAAGGGTGAGGAGCGCGAGGACGTAGAGGGGGTAGGCCTTGCGCATCCGCTTGTCCGACAAGGCCCTCTCCCCTTGTGGGAGAGGGTGGGGAGAGGGGATCGGATCGGCCGGCTCAATGCCGGACGAGACGACGTCGCCCTCAGAGGCGTCGAGCCTCTTCGGTCGAACCCCTCACCCTGGCCCTCTCCCACAAGGGGAGAGGGAAGGGAAGAAGGGGAGGGTGGTCAGGCCAGAGGATATTGCTCCGCCACCTCATAGACCGAACCCTCATGGCCGAGATGGCTTTCGTAGAGCCGGAAGTCCTCGACCGTGAACGCCGGGCTGCTCAGCGCGGCGAGGCGGGCGAGGAGGGGTTCGAGCGGGCCGGTGCCAGCGCCGAGCCGCGCGACGGTGATGTGCGGCACGAAGGCGCGGCGTTCGGGCGGCACACCGGCGCTGTCGAGGGCGCGGGCGACCTTGGCCTGGAGGGTCTTGAGCGGGTCGCTGGAGGCGATGCCTGCCCAGACGGTGTCGATGCGGCCACGCCGGTCGAAGCTGCCGCCGCCCCTCAGGCTCAGTTCGAAGCGAGGATGGTGAACGGCCCCGAGGGCTGCGGCCGCGTCCTCCGCCCGGTGCCGATCCACCGCGCCGATAAAGGCCAAGGTGAGGTGAAGCTGCTCGTCGGACTGGAAGCGCGCGCCGGGCACGCCGCCCATCGAGTCGAGCAGGATGCGACGGATTTCCGCGGGCGGGCGGATCGCGACGAACAACCGGTGCACAGCAATCTCCCAGAAACCCGGTTTCGCTTGAAAATACGCTTGCCGAAGCTGATATTCATCCCTGACCGGCCATAGGTGCCGGACTTTAGGAGCTTAGAATAACATGGCCAATTGGTCCGATCCCCGAACGACCGCCGCGACCGGCCGCACTGTCGGCGTCGGGCGCGAGGCCGCATTCGATGCGGGTCTGCGGTCCTACATGCTGTCTATCTACAACTACATGGCGTCCGGCGTTCTGCTGACCGGCATTGTCGCGCTGCTGTTCGCGCAGAGCGGGCTGGCGGTGCAGGTGCTGACCACCCCGCTGAAGTGGGTCGTCATGCTGGCGCCGCTCGGCTTCGTCATGGCGCTGTCCTTCGGCATCAACCGGATGAAGACGTCGACCGCGCAGGCCTTGTTCTGGGCGTTCGCGGTGGTGATGGGTCTGTCGCTCTCGTCGATCTTCCTGGTCTTCACCGGGCAGTCGATCGCGACCACCTTCTTCGCGACGGCGGCGGCGTTCGCCGGCCTCAGCCTCTACGGCTACACCACCAAGCGTGACCTGTCGGCGTTCGGCACGTTCCTCATCATGGGCGTGGTCGGCATCCTGGTGGCTATGATCGCGAACATCTTCATCCAGTCGACGATGCTGCAGCTGGCGATCAGCGTGCTCGGCGTGCTGCTCTTCGCCGGGCTCACCGCCTATGACACGCAGAAGATCAAGAGCATGTACTTCCAGGTGTCCGGCACCGATTTCGTCGGCAAGTCGGTGGTGATGGGTGCGCTGACCCTCTACCTGGACTTCGTGAACATGTTCACCTTCCTGCTGCAGCTGGTCGGCGACCGCCGCTAAGCTTTCAGCCGAAAGGCCAAGATCGAGACGCCCGCCGGAGCGATCCGGCGGGCGTTTTCTCGTTTCGGCACAGGGCGATCGGTTTGACCGTTCTTTTCGCGCCAGAGTTTCGTCGCACCGAAACGAATAGGATTGTAAAGGTTTGTCAGACTCGGCGGGGGCAATTGTCGTTTCCCCTCTTCCGGACTATGCCGTTCCGACGGGGCCGCACGGCGCAAATTCCATCTGAAAGGATGGATATTGCGGTGGCGGAATTCAGTACGCTGGCTTTGGGTAGTAATCGAAGATGCCTGACGCCCAGTCGCTTTCGTTGCTTAAGAGTTTTTCAAGTGCTTGCCGTATATCAAGCCGACAGGGCCGCAGCGGCGGTGGCGACCTGCAAGCAGAAGGCTCGCGCCGCACGCGAGGATGTTTCGCTTGTGTTATGACCAAGGGTTAGAGGGCTGTCCCGGCCCTTCATCGCACCGGTCGGGTACAGGGCGTGAGTGAGGATAGTCTGTCGTGGCAACTCGTGCAGTGACAAGTCCGGCCAACGACTCGGCGCTGGCCAAAACCCGTCAGAGACATCGGTTCGGCTTCCGTTCGTGGAAGCAATCACGCGTCCTCGGCACTTGGATCGACGACCTCACCATTCCCGAGATCCTCGACCGTCTGGACGAGGGCACGCTTTTCACCATTAACCCCGATCACTTCTGGCACCTGCGCCGGAACCCGGACTTCGTGGCGGCCTATCGCTCCGCGACTTACGTGTCCTGTGACAGCATGTGGGTACTGTGGACGCTGGCCGCCCTCGGGCGCCGCGTTCGTGAGCGTGGCGCCGGCTCTGACATGATGCCGGCCTATTGCGCGCGCCATGCCGCGAACCCCGACGTCAAGATGTTCCTGCTGGGCGCGCAGGACGGCGTGGCAGAGACCGCGCGCCAGAACCTGAACGAGCTTCACGGGCGGGAGATCGTCGTCGATGCGCTTGGCCCGTCGATGAACTTCGTCAACGACGAAGCGGAGATCGACGCGGCGATCGCCCGCGTCAATGCCTCGGGCGCGACCACGCTGGTCATTGGCCTCGGCGCGCCGAAGCAGGAGATCTGGATCAACCGTCACCGGCACCGCATGCCGGGCGTGAAGGTCTTCATGGCGCTGGGCGCGGCGCTCGATTTCGAGGCGCATAATCTGAAGCGCGCGCCCCGCTTCATGCGGATGGTCGGCCTGGAATGGCTGTTCCGCCTTGCGATGGAGCCGCGCCGGCTCTGGTGGCGCTACGTGCGCCAGATCGAGTTCTTCTGGTTCGCCATGCTCGACGGCCTGGGTTTTTATCGCGCGCCGGCCACCTCGCCCGCCAAGGATTGAGGGTAAGGCGGGTACGCCCCGCCGCCGCTTCAGCCCTTCTGTTCAGGCATCAGGGCGTCGTCTAGCTCGGTCGCGCGGACATGGGCCGGCCGCTTCTCCAAGCCTTCCCAATAGGTCCGGAAAGCGGGGCGATCCGGGATCGAGCCGAACATGAGTCCCCAGCCGATCTGGCTGCCGACATAGACGTCCGCTGCCGAGAAGCGATCGCCGGCGACGAAGCTCTTCCCCGTGACCGCATGTTCCAGCGTGTCCATCGCCGCGTCGAAGGAGCCGTAGCCGACCATGCGGCTGCGATCGGCAGGGATCTCGAGCCCGAGCGCCTTGTCCGTCACCGCCGCCTCGATCGGGCCGGCGGCGAAGAACATCCAGCGAAGATATTCGGCACGCGCCGGAGAGGTGGGGAGGGGGCAAGCCCCGCCTCCGGAAACACATCCGCCAGATAGGCGCAGATCGCCGCGCACTCCGTGACGACGGCGTCGCCGTGGATCAGCGTCGGCACCTTGCCCAGCGGGTTGGCGGCGAGGAGCGCGGGCGGCTTCGGCGCGTCATAGGCGACGATCTCGACCTCGTAGGGCTTGCCGATTTCCTCCAGCATCCAGCGGGCGATGCGGCCGCGCGACATCGGGTTCGTGTAGAGCTTGAGATCGGCCATGTGCGGTTCCTTCGGGATCAGGCGACGCCGTTGGACTTGAAGAAGGCGAGCATGCGTGCCCAGCCGTCGGCCGCCGCAGCGGCGTCGTAGCTGGGACGGTAATCGGCGTGGAAGCCGTGTTCGGCCCCAGGGTAAAGGTGGATCGAGGAGCCGGTCTTGCCGGTCGCATCGAGCGCGGCGCCCATCGCCCGGACATCCTCCGCCGGGATGCCCTTGTCCTTGCCGCCGTAGAGGCCGAGGACCGGGGCCTTCAGCTCGCCGGCGCGGGGGATGACGGTCTTGAGCTGGCCGTACCAGGCGACGCCGGCACGGACGTCGGGGTTTGTCATCGCCGCGCGCCAGGTGACGAGGCCGCCCCAGCAGAAGCCGGTGACGCCGATGGCCTTCGGCTTGGAGAAGCGCTGGGCGGCAATCCAGGCGGTTGCCGCGCGAAGGTCGCCATCGACCTGCGCCTCACCCGCCTGCGCGACGATCGCGCGGATCTCCGCCATGTCCGACAGGGCCGGCAGGTTGACGCCGGAGCGGTAGAAGAAGTCCGGCGCGACCGCCGCATAGCCGAGCCTCGCGAGGCGGCGGCAGATGTCCTTGATATAGTCGTGGATGCCGAAGATCTCGTTGACCACGACGATCGTGGCGTGCCGGGACTTGCCCGTCGGACGCGCGACGAAGGCGGGCAAGCCGGTCGGCGTGCCGTTCGAGATGTGTACTTCCTCGCCCGTCAGCCCGTCGGCGGGGGTGACAATCGGCGCCGCCTCGGCCGAGAGGGCCGTCACGGCATAGCCCGCGAAGAACATGGAGGTGACGGCGCGGCGGCTGAGGAGGAGGTCCTCCGGCTCGGTGCCGTCCGGACGGGTCAGGTTGTGCATCGCGTCTCTCCCTCGGTCCCGCCGGGCAGTCTAGCGAGGCGGTGAGGTTTGGCGAGGGGATTCGGGTCCCCGACCCTCACCGGAATCTCGCGCTGCTCCAGCGGATAGCGAGGGCGGCGGCCAGCCCGGCGACCTCTGCCGCCACCTCGATGCGGCGGGAATGCGGGTCGCCCTCCCGCGCGAAATCGAGGGTGAGCCGGGGCGGGTGGCAGGCGGCGGCGAGCACGAGCATCGCGGCGATCACGATCAACCCAAGGCGCATCGGCCATCTCTCCCTGACGGGAGGAGATGAACGCAATCCGCATGAACGGGGAATGAAGCGGGTGCCTAGCGCCGCTCCTCGTCGTCCTTCTCAACCCATGCGCCGGGCTTGCCGTCGCCCTTTTCGGGCGGATCATGCGGAACCTCGCCCTCCTCGTCGGGGCCGAAGGAGGGTTCGGGCTTGTGGCCGCCGGGCCGTTTCGGATCGCTCATTCTTTCTCAATCCCTTCGCGGGCATAAGGTGCCAAGCGCCGCGAAAGATTGGCAATCGCCGCGGACTGTTCAATCCGGGGCGATCACCTTAGTAGCGATAGCGCCCACCGCCACTTGCGAGAACGATGCCGATGTCTCCCGCCAGCCAAGCCGATCAAGCGCCATCGGGCGCGCGTGCGAGCGGCAACATCGTGGGCCGGGCGGCGGCGCTGCCGTCGATCGATCCCGGCGTCTTGCTCGGCCATTTCCGGCGGTTCTGGTTCGTCTGGCTCGGCGCGCTGTGCGTGGCTCTACCGACCTTCTCCTCGGTGGCGCGGATCTCCTGGTCGACCGAACAGGGGGCGCATGGGCCGATCGTGCTGGCCACCGGCATCTGGCTGGTCATGCTGTTGTGGGACGATGCGCGTGCGTCGGCGCGGCCCGGCAATATCACCATCGCCGTCCTGTGGCAGGTGGCGATGCTGGTCCTCTACATCCTGTCGCGAGTCACCGGCATCCTGGAGATCGAGGGCTTCGTCATGTACGGAGCCCTTGTGGCGACGCTCTACGCGTTCATCGGCGGAACGTCGCTCCGCATCATGTGGTTTCCGCTGGTCTATTTCCTGTTCCTCTTTCCCCCGCCGGATCAGATGGTCTGGGCGGTGACGCAGCCGCTCAAACTGGGCATCTCCGCCGGCGTCGTGAACCTGCTTGACATCTTCGGCTATCCCGTGGGGCGCAGTGGCGTGACCATTCAGGTCGATCGGTACGAGCTGCTCGTCGCGGCGGCGTGCGCGGGGTTGAACTCGCTGATCAGCCTTTCCGCGATCGGGCTGTTCTACGTCTACATTCGCCACAATGCGAACTGGCGTTACGCGCTGCTGCTGATGGTCGCGATCGTGCCTGTCGCGGTTCTCGCCAATTTCATGCGGGTGCTCCTCCTCGTCCTGATCACGTACTACTTCGGCGACGCGGCGGCGCAGGGGTTTCTCCACAACTTCGCCGGCGTGACGATGTTCGCGGTCGCGGTGCTCGGCATCTTCGGCGTGGACGCGCTGGCCAGTCCGCTCCGTGAGCGGCTGGGGCGGGGAGCTGCGGCATGAGCGAGAGCGCGAAGATGAACCGGCGGCAGCTGCTGTTCGGGGGCACGATGCTGGCCGCGGCGGGCCTTGCCTGGTGGCGGATGCCCCATGCCGAGACGCGGCTGATCGACCCCAGCGACGTGGATACCGTCATCCCGACCCAGATCGGCCCCTGGGTGTTCGAGACCAAGTCCGGCCTGGTCCTGCCGCCGCCCGATCAGCTGGCCGACCAGTTGTACGATCAGGTGATGACCCGGACCTATCAGTCGGTGACCGAACTGCCGATCATGCTGCTGATCGCCTATGGCGGCAGCCAGGACGGCATGCTGACGCTGCATCGACCGGAAACCTGCTATCCGGCGAGCGGATACAGCCTTAGCGACGTGCAGAAGCTGTCGGTTCCCGTGCCGACCGGGGGCACGATCCCGGGGCGGTTCTTCACCGGCGCGGCGCGCGAGCGGACGGAGCAGGTGCTGTACTGGACGCGAATTGGGGAGCACTTCCCCGGCGACTGGGCGGAGCAGCGCTGGGTCCTCGCGGCCGACAACCTCAAGGGATTGATCCCTGACGGTGTGCTGGTGCGCATGTCGACGATCACGAACGACGCCGCACAGGCACAGGCGACGCTGACCAAGTTCATCCAGATGCTGGTCGCGTCCTCGCCGAAGCTCGGACGCCGGCTCCTGCTCGGAGATGCACGCGCGGGGGCCTAGCCCCGATTACCGCGGTGGCGAGAAGGGGCGGAGGAACACCCAGGTGTAGCCGAGGGTGGCGAGGATCACGACGACGGCGAGCACGTGGAGCATCGCATTCCCCTCGTCCCAGCCCTTGTTGCCCAGCCAGTTCGCGACCGCGCAGCCGACGGAGGCGCCGAGATACTGCCAGATTGAGTCGTTGTCCCGCTGCGGCCCTACGGAGCGGTGCAGGAAAAGAACGATCAGCCCGGCGAAGATGGCGACGGTGACCCAGTCGTAGGGGGTTTCCACAGTACGGCTCCTTTAACTGTCATGCGGTATGCGAGGGCGTGGAGCCCGCCAAGAAAATTCGTTCGCCTCACCGGCGGCTCGGCTCTATCTACACCCCAAATCTGACGAAGGAGTTTGCGATGCCGTTCGGTCCCATGAAGCGCAGCCTTGCGGTGGCGCTGATCGGCGCTTCCGCCCTGGCGCTTGCCGCCTGCGGCCCCAAGGCGCCCGAAGGTCAGGTCGTCGCGACGGTCGATGGCGAGGAAGTGACCCTGCCAGAGGTGAACGCGGAGGCGCAGGCCGCCAACGTGCCCGCCGACGCCGACAAGAAGCAGATCATGCCGGCGCTGGTGAAGCAGGTGGTGGACCGCAAGCTGCTGGTCGAGGTCGCCAAGGAGAAGGGCATCGACAAAAGCCCCGAATTCCTGGTGCAGAAGCGGCGCATGGAAGAGCTGCTGATGGCCGAGCTGCTCGCCAAGCAGCTGGTTGGCGGGCTGGCCGTGCCGACCAAGGCCGATATCGACAAGTTCATGGGTGAGAACCCGAGCATCTTCGCGCAGCGTACGGGCTATGCCCTTGAGCAGATCCGCTTCGCACGGCCGACCGACGCGAGCCTGGTGAAGCAGCTGGAGCCGGCGAATACGCTGGACGAGGTAGCGGCGATCCTGACGAAGAACAACGTCAAGTTCGAGCGCGGCCCGGCGCAGCTCGACGCCGGCACCTTGCCGCCGGAGGTCGCCAAGCGGATCAGGGAGCTGCCGGCGGGCATGCCGTTCGTGGTCCCAACCGGCCAGATCATCACGGTCAGCGTGGTGAAGGCCAGCCAGCCGATCGCGGTGCCTCAGGCCGCCGCCCAGCAGCTCGCCGCCAATGCGCTGCGCCAGCAGAATGCGGGCAAGACGCTGACCCAGACCCTCGACGCGCAGCGGGCGAAGGCGAAGATCACTTATCAGCCCGGCTATGCGCCGCCGGCGCCGGGTGCGCCTGCGGCCGGGGCAAAGCCGGCGAAGTAAGGACGGCGCTCACGATCCTCCCCCTGGCGGGGGGAGGTGTCGCTGCCAAGCGACGGAGGGGGCGGGCGGCGTCGCACTCTGGATCGAGGGGGCCGCCGTCCTCCCCCTCCGTCAGGCGGTGCCTGACACCTCCCCCTGGCGGGGGAGGATTGATAGCGGCTCACCCGTACTGCTTGGCGATCCAGTCGCGGTATTCGCCGCTGAGGACGGCTCGCCACCAGCTTTCGTTGTTCAGATACCAGTGCAGCGTCTCGGCGAAGCGGGCCTCGAAGCCGTGAGCGGCCTGATAGCCGAGCTCGGTGCGGGCCTTGGTCTCGTCGATCGCATAGCGGCGGTCATGGCCGGGACGGTCGGTGACGTGGGTCTTGAGCGTGGCGGTCGGCTGGCCCTTCGCAGCGGGCGCGTCGGGGAAGCGGGCGGCGAGCGTCTCGTCGGCGGCGAAGGCCTTGTCGATCGCCGCGCACAGCGTCTCGATCACGGTCAGGTTGGGCAGCTCCGCGCCGCCACCGATGTTGTAGGTTACGCCCGCCCGACCCTTGGTCAGCGCAAGGGCGATGCCGGTGCAGTGATCCTCGACATAGAGCCAGTCCCGGATCTGCATCCCGTCACCGTAGATCGGCAGCGGGCGGCCGTGCAGCGCATTGATGATGAACAGCGGGATCAGCTTTTCGGGGAATTGATACGGCCCGTAATTGTTCGAGCAATTGGTGGTGACCGTGTCGAGTCCGTAGGTGTGGTGATAGGCGCGGACGAGGTGGTCCGAACCCGCCTTCGACGCCGAATAGGGCGAGTTGGGCGCATAGGGCGTGTCTTCGGTGAAGGCGGGGTCGGTCAGGCTGAGCGTGCCGTAGACCTCGTCGGTCGAAATGTGGTGGAAGCGATGCGCCCTGCCCGAGCCCTCGTCCAGCCAGACCTTGCGCGCTGCCTTCAGCAGGCTGTGGGTGCCGATGACGTTGGTGTCGACGAAGGCGTCAGGGCCGGCGATCGAGCGATCGACATGGCTCTCGGCGGCGAAGTGGACGATGCGGTCGATCTGGCGATCGCGCAGCAGGTTGGTGGCGAGATCGGTGTCGCGGATGTCGCCGTGCACCAGCTCCACACCTTCCAGCCCGTCGAGATTGGCGGGGTTGCCGGCATAGGTCAGTGCGTCGAGGACGATGAGGGTGTCGGCGGGGTTCGCCTTGGCCCAATGGTGGACGAAGTTCGCGCCGATGAAGCCGGCGCCGCCGGTGATGAGCAGGTTGGGCATGTCGTTATGCGCGTCCTTTGTCTTTCCGGGCGGTCGTAACAGTCGCAGCCCTAACAAACATCGTCATCCCCGCGAAAGCGGGGATCGTTGTCAGCGGGGGCAGGCTCGATCAGGTTTGCTCGCGGGGAGCGATCCCCGCTTTCGCGGGGATGACGGGGGGGCGGGGATGACGGGGGCGGGATGACGCGCTTAGGTACTGGCCGCCACCGCCGCGATCGCATCGCGCAGTTCCGCCCGCCAGTGCCGCGCCTGCCCAGCGAGCGCCCAACCGGTCGAGCGGTCGAAGACGCTATAGGCGGGCCGCGCGGCGGGGGTCGGATAGTCGGCGGTGGCGATCGGCTTGACCTCGACCGTGGCGGGCAGCAGGCCAGCGGCAATGCCCTCTTCCGCGATGGCGACGGCGAAGTCGTACCAGGCGGCGGTGCCGGCGTCAGCGTAATGAGCTATACCGGAGGCGTCGGTTGCCGCCATCTTCCACAGCGCCTTGGCGAGGCTGATCGTGTGCGTTGGGGTGCCGACCTGATCGGCGACGACGCTGACCGCGCCCCGTTCCTTCATCACGCGGAGCATGGTGAGGAGGAAGTTCTTGCCCTCCGCCGCGTAGACCCATGAGGTGCGGACGGTAAGCGCGGCCGGGTGCGCGGACGCGACGGCCTGCTCCCCCTCCAGCTTGCTCTGGCCATAGGCGCCGAGCGGGGCGACGGGCGCATCGACGGGGTAGGGCGAGGAGCGGGTGCCGTCGAAAACGAAGTCGGTCGAGACATGGACGAACGGGATACCACGTTCCGCGCAGGCGGCGGCGAGGAGGCCGGGGGCGACCGCGTTGCAGGCGAACGCCGCCTCGCGCTCGCTCTCCGCCTTGTCCACTGCCGTATAGGCGGCGGCGTTGATGAGGAGGGCGGGGCTTACCGCGTCGAGGGTGGCGGCGATTGCATCGGCGTCGGTGATGTCGAGGGCTGTGCGATCAACGCCCTGCGCCTGGATGCCTTGGGGGACGGTTGCGAGGAGGGTGCGGCCGAGCTGGCCGCCCGCGCCGGTGATGAGCGCGACCGTCATGCGAAGGTCTCCGCTTCAGTCAGCCGCTTGCCGACCGCGTCCTTGGCGGAAAGCTGGACGGGATAGTCCACCGGCCAGTCGATGCCGACCGCCGGGTCGTTCCAGAGCAGACTATGCTCGTCGGACGGATCGTAGAAGTCGGTGCACTTGTAGAGGAATTCGGTCCCGTCCTGCAGGCTGACGAAGCCGTGGGCGAAGCCGGGCGGCACCCAGAACATGCGCTTGTTGGCTGCCGAAAGCTCGACGCCGGTCCACTTGCCGAATGTCGGGGAGGAGCGACGGAGATCGACCACCGCGTCGTAGACCCCGCCGGCCGTCACGCGGACCAGCTTACCCTGTGGGCGGCTGAGCTGGTAATGCATGCCGCGCAGCACGCCCTTCGCGGATTTCGAATGGTTGTCCTGCACGAAGGTGAGTTCGAGGCCGGCGTCGGCGAACGCCTTGGCGTTCCAGCTTTCCAGGAAGAAGCCGCGATCGTCGCCGAACACCTTCGGCTCGATGATGAGGACGCCGGGAAGTGCGGTCTCGATGATGTTCACAGGTCGCGTGGTCCGTTGAGGAGGGCTAGAAGGTACTTGCCGTAGCCGCTCTTTTCGAGCGGGCCGGCGACTTCGGCCAAGCCAGCATCGTCGATGAAACCCTGCCGCCAGGCGATCTCCTCCGGGCAGCAGATCTTGAGGCCCTGACGCTCCTCCACGATGCGGACGAACTGGGCGGCGTCGAGCAGCGCGTTGTGCGTGCCGGTGTCGAGCCAGGCGAAGCCGCGCCCCATCAGGCTGACGTGGAGCTTGCCCGCCTCAAGATAGAGCCGGTTGAGGTCGGTGATCTCCAGCTCGCCGCGAGGGCTGGGCTTCAGATCGCGGGCGAGGGGGACGGCGTCCTTGTCGTAGAAATAGAGGCCGGTGACGGCGTAGTTCGACTTCGGACTGGCCGGCTTCTCCTCGATCGTCTCGGCCTTGCCGTCCGCGTCGAAGGAGACGACGCCATAGGCCTCGGGATGCTGGACATAGGTGCCGAACACGCTCGCACCCTCCGCCCGCTCGTCCGCCGCCTTCATCAGTTCGGGCAGGCCGTGGCCGTAGAAGAGGTTGTCGCCGAGAACGAGGGCGGATGGGTTGTCCCCCACGAAATCCGCGCCGATGTGGTAAGCCTGGGCGAGGCCGTCCGGGCTCGGCTGCACCGCATATTCCAGGTTCATGCCCCATTGCGAACCGTCGCCGAGGAGGTTGCGGAAGGCGGCGGAATCACCCGGCGTGGTGATGATGAGGACGTCGCGGATCCCGGCCAGCATCAGGGTCGACAGCGGATAATAGATCATCGGCTTGTCGTAGACGGGCATCAGCTGCTTCGATGCGCCGCGCGTCAGCGGATAGAGGCGGGTGCCCGAGCCGCCCGCCAGAATGATCCCTTTTCTCATTGCCCCCGCTTCTTGGCTGGCCCGACCTCGGGCGCGATCAACTGCTGTAATAGGCCCCGTAGCCATATCCGCCATTATAGCCATACTCGTCGTCGAGGATGCCGACCTTGTAGCGGTTCAGCACGGTGCCGAGGCAGGGTGTCGGCTGGAGGAGGCGGATCGTCTCCTGCACCTGCTTGCGGGTGGTCAGGCCGTCTTCGACCACGACCAGTACGCCGTCCAGCCGTTCGGCAATGATGACGGCGTCGTCGTCGGCGAAGATCGGCGGCATGTCGAAGATCGCCACCGACTCTTCCGGCAGAGCGCGAGCGGCGGCGAAGAGCGCGTCCGCCTGCGGGCTGGCGAGAAGCTCTGCCGAGGCAAGGCCACGGTCCTGGGCGGTGATGAGGGCCAGCTGCTCGTCATTCACCCGCACCGCGACGTCGGCGAGATTGGGCGTCACCCCCGTTAGATAGTCCTGCAGACCGGGATGATCGGTCACCCCGAAACGCGGACCGAGCGCGGGGCGGCGAAGATCGATGTCGATCAGGTAGACGCTCGCCTCGGCTACCCGCGCCATGGCGATAGCGAGATTGGCGGCGACGAAGGACTTGCCCACGCCGGGCGAAGCGGAGGTGACGCCGATCAGCTTGGCACCGCGCGCCTGCATGATCTTGCGCAGCTGCGACCGCAGCATCTTGAACGGCCGCGCGCGAATGTCGCCGGTGCGCACCGAGAAAATGCGGTTTTCGAGGAGGTGGTCGGCCGAAACCTCGGCCACTCTCAGGCGGTCGATCGCGGGCAGCGCGCCGCCGAACGAAACGGGCGGGTTCATGCGCTCACCTTCTTGCGGACGAAGATGCGCCGCAGGCGTGTCGCGATGGCCTGCATGCGACCGGTCTTCACGTCGATTTCGGGAATGATGATGAGCGGTGCGACACCGGTCGCCGCGCGCAGAGCGGCGACGCCTCGGATCGGGCGCAGCAGCATCTCGACCAAGAAGGCGAGCGCCAGGCCGAGAGCGATCCCGCCGGCGATGCCGCCGAGGATCAGCTTCGGCCGGTTCGGTGAAACGGGCTCGTCGGGGACGACGGGCGGATCGGCGACGGAGAAGCGCTCGCCCTTCTGCTCGCTCTCCATGCGCGCCGAGGTTTCGGCGGTGACCAGCGTGCCGCCGACGCTCTGGTATTGGAGGCGCAGTGAATCGGCCTGCTTCTCAAGCTGGTCTATCTGCGCGAGGATCGCGGGCGCGCGGGCGGCGGCGTTCTGCGATGCGGCGTTCTGGGAGGCGGCGAGCGCGCGGGCGTTGCGGAGGGCGGAGATCCGCTGCTGGTTGACGGCCGCCTGCATCTCGCCCGAGGATTTGACGGTGGGGCCGGCGCCGGCCGCTTCGGCCGCCGCGACCTGGCTGCGCAAAGCGAGCACGTCGGGATGCGAGGATGACAGCCGCGCCTCTGCGCTGCGCAGCTGGGCGCGAAGGCTGGCGAGGTCGCCGTTCCCTGTGGACGTCGGGTTGGCGGCGAGCATGGCGTTCTGCGCCATCAGGCTGTCGATCTCTGCATCGATCTGGGCGACAGCGCTGCTGCCGCCGCCGACCTGCGACATCTGCCCGAGGGTGATGATTGCGCCGTTCTTCGTCTTGATCTCGGTGATGCGGTTCTCGATCTCGCGGATGCGCTGCTGCAGCTGTTCGGCCTGCTCGCCGATGAAGTTGGCGGCGCCGGTCGCCTGCTCGGTCTGGTTGCTGGCGTCGAGTTCGAGGAAGCGGTTAACCAGTTGCTGCACCACCGCCTGCGCGGGCGCGGGCTGCGGATATTCGAATGAGACCGTGAAGGCGACGGTGCTCGACCCGCCGCCGAAGTTGATGCCGCGCGCGCCGATGTCCGCGCTGACCGCCTCCAGCTTCACGCTCTCGCGCATCTTGCTGACGATCGCGGAGAGCGGCATCGACCGTTGCTCCGCCGGATAGAGGCCGTTGGCGCGGATCAGCTGTATGAGGTCGCCACGGCTGAGCACGCGCTGGCGGATGCGCTCGATCCGCTCCTCCACCGCATCCGTTACGCTCGACTTGACGAGATTGGCGGGAAGCTGCGCCGATTCGATGAGGATCGTCGCCCGCGATTCGTACTTCGGCGGCAGCAGGAAGGCCGCCGCGACGCCGCCCGCCGAAACGAGCACCGCCGGTGCGATGATCAGCCAGCGCCGCGCCCAGAGGATCGCGGGCAGCGACTTCGGATCAATCGCGAACCCGCCCTGCGGTTCGATGTCCTGGCTTATGTCACTCATCTGTTCACGCGCCCGAGCCGATACCTGACGAACACGCTGCCGCCGACCGAATCGACGGTGCTGAAGCCGGAAAACTTACGCCAGCTGTAGTTCGCCCGCACACCCGCCGTCAGCCGCTGGCTGACATCACGCTCGTAGGAGGCGTTCGCGTAGGCATAGTCGACATTGCGCGCCACGAAGCCGAAGTCCTGCGACTTGTCGCGCGTGTAGGTGCCGCTCGCGGCGATGCGGCTGCGCTCGCTCAACTGACGCGAATAGTTTGCGCCGAAGGACGTCCGGATGCGCGGCCCGCCATAGCCGCTGGCCGAGGAGTCGCGCGATCCGAAGATGCAGATGCTATCGCGCGGATAGGTGCCGCAGAGGTTCAGTTGCGCGCCCAGGTTCGTCGAGTTCTCGCTCCGGCCCAGGAACTTCGTCTTCTGGAAGATCACGCCGACCGATCCGTTGATGGTCCAGGCCTGGCTGAAGCGATGCTCGAACGTCACCTGCGGCTGGTAGCTGGTCGAATCCGGGTTGGTGACGCTGCGGGTCTCGCTTGCACCCAGCGATAGGCCGAGCGAGGTGCGGCTGTTGAGAACCCGGCTATATCCGACCGTGCCGCCATAGGTGGTGTAGTCACCGATGCTGTTGATCTCGTTGCCGGGATATTCCGCCCGCTGGTAATATCCGGTGCCGGTGAACGTCGAACGGTCGCTGATCCGGTAGGTGAGCGATCCGTTGGCGTCGTAGCTGCGCCGCTTCTGGTTGCCCTGTGTGGCGAGATCGTCATCGATGTCGGTATTGAGAAGCGCGTTCGTGCTGTGGCTGAAGCCGGCACCGAACTTCGCGTCGAGACGCTCGCTCAAGCGATGGGAGTGATCGAGGTTGACCCCGATGTCCTGACTGGCGTCGTAGCGGCTGAAATACTCTTCCCGCATGTAACGGCCGGACACGGTGGTGCTGCTGCGCGCGCCCGAAAAGTTCACCGCCGGCAGAAGGGTGATGGAGGCGGTGCCGGTGGTCTTGCTGTCCTCATCGAGATAGGGGTTGGTGTCTACGCCGACATCGGCCTGAACGTCCATCCAGTAGCTGCTGTCGAGCGCGGCCCCGGCGGGGGATGCGATCAGCACCGCGCTTGCGGCGAAGGCGAGGCGCCTCAAGGGACGACCACCGTGTCACCGGGCTGAAGCAGCGGGATGCCGCCCGGGGCAAGGTCGCGCGAGGTCGGCTTGCCCTTCAGGATGCCGCCGACATCGCCACGGATAACCTGGCTCTGCCCGCCCTTGCTGCGGATGATGACGATGCCGTCCACCGCCGCGAAATCGGCCGGGCCACCGGCGAGGGCCAGCGCCTCGACCAGGGTGACGTAGCGGCCGGGCGTGAAGCTGCCGGGCCCGCGGACCTTGCCGATGACGGAGATCTGCAGGCCTGACGGCGCCTTCACGGACACCGTCACCTGCGGCGGCGCGTTGCGGTATTGGGAGGCGAGGCGCTGACCCAGCTCGGTCTCCAGGTCGCTGGTGGTGCGGCCCTCCGCCTTCACCGTGCCGACCAGCGGGAAGGCGAAGCTGCCGTCCGGCAGGACGCGCAGGGTCCGCTGCAGCCGCTCGTCGCCCCAGACGTAGATCTCGATCTCGTCGCCGGGATTGATGCGATAGGCGCGATCGGCGGGGATGCCGGAGGGCGCGCGGGTGGCGGTCGGCACCGGCTCGATCGGCGCGACCGTCGATCCCGCGGCTGGCGCGCTGCCGCCGGAGGGCGGCGTCGCGGCCGGAGGCGTTTGCGCGGCGGCGGCACTGCCCGCCGCCACCGCGGCAAGTGTCACGGCACGGATCAGAGAGAAGTTCACGATGTACCCCTTATCAACCTGTCCCAGCATGGGCGGTGCGATACAGCATCCGTCCCAAGACACCGTTAACGCACTCCTACCTCAAAAGCCCCGGTTTGGTAGCCCCGTTTAGGGTTGATGCGATGCACAAAGGTTACGATACGTTAATGGCCGCATCCTACGCGCGGCGAAAGGCAGTGCGGGACCGCGAATGATGAGGCGTTTTTTGCCGGTGTTTTGCGCGGTCGGTCTGCTTGTGGCCTGTTCCTCACCCGAAGAACGGGCCGGTACGGCGATCGCGCAATTCGACCAGGCGATGGCCGCGAAGAACTATTTCGTCGCGCGGCAGGCGATCATGCGGGCCAGCGAGGCGCGGCCCGACGACCCTGGCGTGATCGCCAGGCGCGGCCAGCTGGAACTGGCGACCGGCAGCCTGCCGCAGGCCTATGTCGCGTTCCAGCAGTTGCTGGATGTCGATCCGAACAACGTCCAGGCGCTGCAGATCGTCGCCCAGTTCGCCGCCACCGCCAACCAGGCGCAGCAGGCGCGGCGGTCGCTCGACACGCTCGCCATCCTGTCACCCAATGATGCCAGTGGACGTGTCGCGGAGGCGACGCTGGCGATGAACCAGAGACAGTATGACGATGCGTTGAGGAAGGTGAACGCCTTGCTGGCCGACATTCCGTTCGATGCAGGAGGCGATCACGCTGAAGGCGCGCATCCTTCAGCGTCGCGATGCGCCGGGCGCGGGCGCGGCCTTTATCGAAAGCAAGATGCCGGTCATCGAGCAGAAGGAGCCGTTCCTCCAGCAACTCCTCCAGCTCTACGGCGAGGCGGGCGACAAGCGTGGCGTGGACGACACATATCTCCGCCTTTATCGCCTGCACCCCGACAACCCGGACTATCAATTTCAGTACGGCCGGGTGATGCTGAACCGGGGCAGGGAAGGTGAAGCCGTGGGGATGTTCAAGCGTCTGCGGACCGCGCATGGCAGCAGCGTGCCGGTGAACCTTGCGATCGTGCGCGCGATCGCGGCCGCGAAGGGCAATGCCGCGGCCAGCGCCGACATCCGCGCCGCCGCGCCCGGCGCCACGGATGCGGTGCGTCAGGCCTATGCCGGCTTCCTGCTCGACGCCGGTGATGCGGCGGGCGCCCGCGCGATGCTGCGGTCCCTTGCCGATGCGGCGCCGAACCTCTCCAACAGCGACGGTCAGGCCGTGCTCGCGGCGGCGGAACTGGCGGTGGGGGACCGCGCCGCCGCCCGCCGCCGGGCCGATGCCGTGCTCGCGGTGGACAGCGTCAACCGCCGTGCGCTGACCGCGCGCATTAACATCGCGCTGGCCGACCGCGACTTCGAAAAGGCGCTCGGTCTCGCTCGCCTGCTGGTCAGCGCCTATCGCGAGGATGCCGCCGCGCGCATCTTGCTCGCCCGCGTCCACAAGCTGCGGCGGGAGCCGGTGCTGGAGGAGTCGGTATTCCGCTCCGCCGCTCAGGAACTCAAGGACAGCGTGCCGGTGATGATCGCGTTCACCGACTATCTGACAGCGCGCGGCGACATCGATGCCGCGGCGGATGCGGCGCAAGATTTCACCCTCGCCAACCCGCGCATCCGAACCGGCTGGGTGCGGCAGCTGGAGCTTTGTACCAAGGCGGAGGACGACGTCTGCGCCGCCCGCGCGCGGCGCCGCCTTGCCGCCGATGCAGGGGCTCGGGCCGCGGCCGCATCCCGCCAGCGGGTGGCTGCGCTGTGACGGTGGACGTGGCGCCCCCCACCGTCATGGCCGACACCATCGCTACCCGCCGTCGTGCGCGCGTGCGCTTCACCTCGAACATCGTCGGCGGCATCTCAATTGTCGCCGATGCGCTCGCCTTGCTGAGCGGCTGGGGCGCGGGGCTGCTCCTCAGCGCCTATGGTGGCGGCAGCACCAGCGGGGAGGCGATGTACAGCGGCCTGGTGCTGATCATCGGCATCAACTTCTACCTGCTGCGCCTGACCCACGACGCCTATAACTCCCCGCTCGGCCGGCGGCCGGACGCGGATATCGGCGTGGTGCTGGACTTCCTCCTCGCCGTCGTGCTGGTCACGGTGACGGTCTGGACGCTTGGCAATGCGGCCGCGATCCCGATGCGGCTTTTCGGCCTGTTCCTAATGTCCACGGGCGTCATCCTGCTGGTCAGCAGGCTGGTGATCCGCGTCATCGTGCACTGGCTGGTGCGGTCCGAGCGGATCGGGCAGCGCGTCGTGCTCTACGGCGCGGACAGCGATACGGCAGGGCAGGCGCTGCGCCGGCTGGAGCTGGAGAACCTGCCGCACCTGACCGTGATCGGCGTTGCCGACGAGCGCAACACGCGGGTGGACACCGTCATCGCGGGGCAGCCGCTGCTCGGCGGGTTCAACGCGATCATCGACCTGGCGCGCCGGGGCGAGGTGGATCAGGTCATCATCGCCACACCGAAGGTCTCGCAGGAGCGGCTCGACTTCTTCGTCGACCGGCTGAGCAACGTCGCGGTGGATGTCTGTCTGATGCCGACGGAGGCGCTGCGCCTGCAAGCCGATTTCCGCGTGCAGTTCATCGGATCGACGCCGATGTTCTACCTGTGGCGCCGGCCGATGCGCGACTTCCACGGCCTGTCGAAGCGGTTGGAGGATCTCGCGATCACCATCCCCGCGCTGATCGTGCTCTCGCCGCTGCTGCTGATCATCGCCCTGCTGGTGAAGTTCACCAGTCCTGGCCCCATCCTGTTCAAGCAGCGCCGCTTCGGCTTCAACAACGAGCCGGTGCATGTCTTCAAGTTCCGATCGATGTACATCAACCGGCAGGACGTGACGGGTGCCGCGCGCACCACCAAGCGCGATCCCCGCGTGACGCCGATCGGCCGCTTCATCCGCCGCAGCAGCATCGACGAGCTGCCGCAGCTCTTCAACGTGCTGCGCGGCGAGATGTCGATCGTCGGACCCCGCCCGCACGCCGTCGAGATGCGCGTCGGCGACAAGTATTACGGGGATGCGGTGAAGGGTTACGCCGCGCGGCACCGCGTCAAGCCGGGAATTACGGGCCTTGCGCAGGTGCGCGGCCTGCGCGGGGAGATCGACACCGAAGAACGCGCCCGCAAGCGCATCGAATACGACCTATATTACATTAACAACTGGAGCGTCGCTTTCGATCTTCGTATCATCGCGGAGACGGTATTCCGCATCGCCGTCGACAAAAACGCGTATTAGGTCGTGCGCGGCGCGCGACGCTGACCGTTTCTTAGAACTTCGGCACTACCGGTTTGAAACCGGACCACAAGAGGTGTGCCGGTTTTGCAGGAAGGTCGGATCTGGCGGCGCTGGGGCGCGGCGGGGGCGTTGCTCCTGTCCGTGGCGGCTGCGCTGCCTGCCCTGGCCGCTCCGCCTCCGCCGGGCAGTTTCGCCAGCCGCGCCCTCGACGTGCATAACCAGGAGCGCGCCGCCGTCGGCGTACCCCTCATGGAATGGGACGAAACCCTTGCCGCCCATGCTGCCGAATGGGCCGGATACCTGCTCGCCATCGGATCGCTGGTCCATTCCCCCGAGGACGACCAGACCGGCGATCCAGAGGGAGAGAACCTCTGGGCCGGCACCCACGGCGCCTATACGCCCGAGGAGATGATCGGCCTGTGGACCGAGGAGAAGCTGTTCTTCGTCCCCGGCCGCTTCCCGGACAACAGCAGATCCGGCAACGTCGCGGACGTGGCGCACTACACCCAGGTGGTCTGGCGATCGAGCACCAGGGTCGGCTGTGCGATCGCGGAAGGGGAGGAGGATGACTTCCTCGTCTGCCGCTACAAGGAGGCGGGGAATGTCATTGGGGAGCGGCCTTTCTGATCTTCCCCTTCCGGAGGAGGATCTCGACGCCTTTACCGTAAACGCGCCCTTCACCATTCCCGGCAAACTACGGTGAACCCGCCGCCCGGTAACCATCCGTCCGTAACGAAGACGGAGGCCGATCATGGGCCGGTGGAAGAAGACCGCAGCGGTGGCGGCCCTCTCGGCGGCGATGCCGGCGCTGCAGGCCAACCAGGCGCCGCTCAGCTTCGACCAGCGCCTGCTCGCGAGCCATAACCGGGAGCGGGCGTCGCTCGGCCTGCCGCCGATGGCCTGGGATGCGCGGCTCGCCGCCGATGCCGCCGCCTATGCGCGGCAGCTGACCCGCGTCGGCCATCTCGTCCACTCGGAGGGCGACGCGAACGATCCCGATCCGCAGGGCGAGAACCTCTGGGCCGGCACCAAGGGCTATTACGGGCCGGAGGAGATGGTCGGCCTGTGGAACGCGGAACGGAAGAACTTCCGCCCCGGCGTCTTCCCGACCAACAGCCGCACGGGTGAGCTGGAGGATGTCGGCCACTATACCCAGATCGTCTGGCGTTCGAGCCGCAAGGTCGGCTGCGCCATGGCGCGCGGCACGCAGGACGACTTCCTGGTCTGCCGCTACAGCGAGGGCGGCAACGTCATCGGCGAAGTGCCGTATTGAAGGCCGGGGCTTTTCGGTGGTTGTACGCTCCGGTCGCGAAGCCGAGCGCTATGTTCGAGGCTAAGCTGCAGCTGCGACATTGAACGTGCATCGCGCCGCATTGTCGTCCCCCGAAAGCGGAAACCGGTTCGCAGGCTAGAGCCGGATTCCTACTTTCGCGGGAATGACGGGCCGCTACGCGAAGCTCGGCAGGCAGTCTGCAACTGCCAACGGAGACCTCATCCACCGTCCACCGTCGCCGGCGCACAGCACAACAAAAAGGCCGCGTCCCAATCGAGCGCTGCCTCTTCTGTATCGGTGCTCGTGGCGCCTCAGGCGTTGGTGACGGAGCGCGCTGCCCTGTTGCGGAGGCGGATGGCGCCGCCGATCAGGCCGAAGCCGGCGATCATCTGCGCCCAGCTTGCGGGCTCGGGGACGGCCGGCACGTCGGGGTTCTGAATACCGATAATCGGCACGTCCGGAGGACGATTGGTGATCGGGTTATTGGTCGCCAGCTCAGGCGTACGCTCGGTCGTCGTATCCGGCGTCGGCGCAACTTCGCGCGGCGCTACGAGGGCGAGCGGCGGCTGCAGCACTTGCGCGATCGGAGCAGGAGTCTCGATGCAGGGCGCAGCGGCCGGACGAACGCGCGTCTTCGGCGCGGCATAGGCGCGTGGCGCGGTGGCCTTGTGCACGGCCTGCCGGACCTGCGGAACGGCGACGGTGAGCGCACCAGTGCCCGCCACCGGGCACACGCATGCCGCAACCAGCTTTGTCGTCTTGCTCGCCAGAAGAGATCGAATCATCGAAAAGCCCTAGCCCCCATTCACTCAGCTACGCACGGTTAGCGCCAAAGTCCACAAAGGAAAGGCATTTCCCGCTTATATGCGTGTTAATGGGTGTAACGCCAGTTGTCTGGAATAGTTTCGCCGCCGTTAGGGTTTCGCGTTGGGAGCCGTTCCGTTATGGGACATCAGCGCCCCGGCGGGCCCGTATCGGCCACCGTCGCGCCCCGCTTTCCGATCGGGCGCTCCCGCCCGGTCGTGCTGTCGCGCAAGGTCTGCCGCTCGACCTCCGCATTGACCGCCGCGCCGAGCAGGATGGCGTAGGCGGAGACGAACAGCCACATCAAGAGCACCACGACCGCGCCGAGCGAGCCGTAGGTCGCGTTGTAGTCGCCGAAGCGCGCGGCGTAGAAGCCGAAGCCGATCGTCGCCACCAGCCACATCAGGGTCGCGAGCATCGACCCGAGGGTCAGCCACCGCCATTTGGCGTCGGCGCGATCCGGCCCGATGCGATAGGTGACGGCGATGCCGATGCTGGCGAGCCCGCCCGCGATCACCCAGGTGACGAGCTTGATCATCGTCGCGGCGACCGGGCCAAGGCCGCTGACGAGATCCTGAAGATAGCCGAGGATCGAGGCGGAGAGCACGCCGGTGACGCCAACGAACACCGCGCCGACCGTGATCAGCGCAGAGATGCCGGTGGTGACGAGCAGGTTGCGATGCTCATGCTGGTCGTAAATTACGTTCAGCGCGACCATGATCCCGCTCGCCGCGCGCATCGCGCCGTAGATCGAGATGAGCAGCGCGAAGACGAGACCGAAGCCGGTCTTCTCCGCCGCCGTGGTGGTGACGCTGAGCAACTGGTCGTAGATCAGCTTGGCGGCGTCGCGCGGGACGAGATCGATGATCGTGCGCATGTGGTCGGCGACGGTCGCGGGATCGGCGACGAGACCGTAGGTCATGATCATCGCGCCGAGCAGTGGCACGAAGGCAAGGAAGGCGTAGAACGCGACGCCTGCGGCCAGGATGGCGATGTTGTTGTCGCCGGTCGCGTTCCACACGCGCACCGCGATCTCTCGCCAGGCGAGAGGCGGCATCTCCAACGGGCTGTCCGCCTGAAGACCGCGCCTGTCCTCCGCGCGCCGCCCCGGATGTGTCGCCATTCCTCACCTCCCTGTTGCGCTGCGGGAACGCGCGGAAGGCGATTGGGACGCATGAGATTGCACGCGGCCTAAGATCCTCCCCCGCCAGGAGGAGGTGGCAGGCGCAGCCTGACGGAGGGGGAGGAAAGGAAGGCCGAGGACATCGCCGACCGCCCCCTCCGTCGCCTCACGGCGCCACCTCCCCCTGGCGGGGGAGGATGATCTTCTACAAAGGCGCCGCGTCCGCGCCCTTCAGCGCGCGACGATGGCCGTAATGGTGCCAGGCGAAGATCGCGAGCGCGCCGCGATGGGGCCGCCAGGGTTCCGAAAGCGCGCGGATCGCCTTTTCGCTCGGGCGAGCCTCATAGCCGAGCAGATGGCCGATCTCGACCTGCACCGCGAGGTCGCCCGCCGGCCAGACATCCGCCCGACCCTCGGCGAACAGCAGGTAGATTTCCGCCGACCAACGGCCGATCCCCTTGACGCGGGTCATCGCGGCGATCGCCTCCTCATCGTCTTCCGGCAGGTTGTCGAGGGGCAGGCGGCCGGTCGCGACCTCCTCCGCGAAGGAGCGGGCATAGCCGATCTTCTGGCGTGACAGGCCTGCCCCGCGTAAAGTCTCGTCGGAGGCGGCGAGGAGGTTGTCGGGGTTGCCCGCGCCGCCCACGGCTGCATCCAGCTTGGCCCAGATCGACCGGGCGGCAGCGACGCTCACCTGCTGGCCGACCATGGTGCGCAGCAGGCTTTCATAGCCGCGCTCGCTGATCCGCGGTTCGGGATGGCCGAAGCGGGCGAGGCCGGCGGCGAAGCCCGGCTCGATCGCCGCGAGCGCCTCGATCGAAGCGCGCAGCCGATCGGCCGGGATACCCATCAGCCGCGTACCTGCGCCGCGTAGAGTGCGATGGCGGCGGCGTTGGAGACGTTGAGGCTCTCGATACGCGGGCTGATCGGCAGCTTCGCCAGTTCGTCGCAATGCGCCTCGGTGTTCTGGCGCATCCCTTCGCCTTCCGCGCCCATGACCAGGCAGGGGCGGGTCTGCCCGAGCGTTTCCGCCAGCGTCTTCTTCGCGGTGCCGGTCAGGCCGATGCGCCAGAACCCGGCCTCACCGATCTCGTCCAGGGCGCGGGCGAGGTTTACCACGCGAACCCAGGGCACGAACTCCAGTGCGCCGGAGGCTGCTCGAGCCACGGTGCCGGATTCGGGCGGGGAATGCCGATCCTGCGTGACGATGCCGAGCGCGTCGAAGGCGGCGGCAGACCGCAGCATCGCGCCGACATTATGCGGGTCGGTCACCTGATCGAGTACCAGCAGCGGACGGCGGTCGTCGCGCCCCTGTTCGAGCAGATCGCCGAGCCAGATGTCCTCCAGTGGATCGACTTCGATGACGATGCCCTGATGCGGCGCGTCATTCGGCACGAGCCGGCCGAGATCGGCGACCTCGGCGCGGGTGATGGGGACGACGGGCGGCAGATCGAGCGCGGCGAGCGCATCGCGGGTGCCCCAGACATGGCGGATCGTCCGCTCGGGGTTGGCGAGTGCTGCCGTGACGGCGTGCTTGCCCCAGAGACGCGGGCGGCCGCTTGCGGGCGCGGAGGGGCGATGACCTTTTTTCATGGGCCGCTTTTGCAATCCGCCGCGCGCCCACGCAAGCGACGGCGTTGACAGGCAGGCAGCCCTTCGCCATTGGACGCGCCTTCGCCCGAAAGGGCGGCTCCGCGCACTGGACAGGTGGCCGAGTGGTTAAAGGCAGCAGACTGTAAATCTGCCCGTGAAAGCGTACGCTGGTTCGAATCCAGCCCTGTCCACCACCGCCGCCGATCGGCCTCCGATCCCCAGCGCTTCCCCGGAACGGGATCGGACCTTAAGGAACGGGGGCCATGCCCCGCATCCTCCAGTTCCTCGGCGACAGTCACCTGAACGCGATCGAGCATGCGATCGAGGCCGGGCTCTTCGTGCCATACCAGTGCAGGAGCAAGAAGGTACCCGGCGCGACGGCCGTCGGATTGCGGCACCCGACCTCCAAGACACAGGCGCTGCCTTACTTCAGAGGCCGGTTGGCGAAGGTCGATCCGGCGATCGTGCCCATCTTCCAGCTTGGCGAGGTCGATTGCGGCTTCGTCATCTGGGTCCGCGCGCAGCGTCATGGCGAAAGCGTCGAGGCGCAACTCACCGCATCGCTGGACGCCTATGTCGCGTTCCTCGTCGAGGTGCGGGCGATGGGCTATCGCGACGTGATCGTCACCAGTGCCATCCTGCCGACGATCCGGGACGGCGAACTGGACGGGGAGGTCGCGCATCTCAGGCGGGAGGTGGAGGCCGACCACCGGACCCGCACCAACTTGACCCTGCGCTACAATGCCGAGCTGGCGCTGCGGGTCAGGGACGCGGGTTGCCACTTCGTCGATCTCACCCCCGACCTCATCGACCCCGCCACCGGCCTCATCTCGGAGCGCTTTCGCCATTTCGACATCAGGGATCATCATCTCGATCCGCTCACTGCCGGGCCGGTCTGGGCGCGCCGGCTCCTGCCCGTAATCGATGGCCTTCCGCCGCTGCCATGAAGGCCGGTGTCCTGACCTTCAGCTATGCGGGAACGGCCGGCTTCGCGCGGCAGATCGAGCGGGAGGGCCATTTCACCGCCAATCTGGGCGACAATGCGCAGACGATCGCCGCGCGCGCCCTGCTAAAGCGCCTCGGCGTGGCGGAGGACGATATCGTCGGCGTCGATCGTGATACGCTGGCGGATTATGACGGGGAGCCGGTGGCCCTCATCACTAACGGCGTTTTCTGGGAACGCAGCCTGCCGATGCCGCCGCAGGTCCACCCCGTGTTCGTGGGCTTCAACGCGGCGGAGGCGGTCGTACGCCGGCACCGCGGCTGGCTGGCCGGGCAGGGGACGATCGGCTGCCGCGACGTGGCGACCGCGGACCATCTGCGCGCGCACGGCATCGCCGCCGACGTCACCGGGTGCGTGACCATGACGCTTCCCACGCGCGCCTATGCGCCTGCCGACGGCCGCCTGCTGATCGTCCACGGTGCGGGGGCGGGCGTGTTGCCGCCCGAGATACACGACCATATTCCGACGCACCTCGCGGCCGGAGCGGAAACGATCTTTCACCGAAGCCCGGTCAGCGAGCTTCCGGTTTCACGGAGTGGCAGGGACGCACTCGACACCATCGAGGCGGCGATGCTGGCGCGCTACCGCGACACGGCGGCTCTGGTGCTCACCTCGCTGCTGCACGTCGCCTCGCCCTGCATCGGCATGGGCATTCCCGTGATCCTGTTCCGCCGAGACCTCGATCCGCGGTTTACCTATCTGGCGGAGAAGATGCCGGTCTACACACCGGATCGGGCGGGCGAGATCGACTGGAACCCGAGCCTGCCCGATGTCGCGGCCGACCGTGCCGCCATCGAGATGCGGATCGGCGCTGAGCTAGGACGCTTGGGCGTCAGATTAAGGTAGTCGCTCCGATCGGAGTAAGCGAGCTAAACTGTTCGGCTCCGAAATATTGCGCAAGTAAAACAAGGATATTCCATTCGGAGCCGAGTAAAGCTGGGGCTGTTTTTTGCTCATCCTGTCAAAGGATCGGTGAACAATGGAGAGACAGTCATGGCCCTGAAATTTGGTGCGCTTCACGTCAACCTCTCGCCGGTCCTCAAGGACGTCGCCGGGAAAGGCGGCCTCCTTGATAATCTTTCATCCGATCTGAACAGCGGCAATGATCCCACCGGCATCAGCGCGAGTATAGCGGATCAGACCACGCTGCTCGGGAACCTCTTCGGCACGAGCGGTGTCGTCGCCGATTTGCTGGGCGGCGGAACCCGGAACGTGGTCAACGATCTGGTCGGGCCGGGCAGCCTGGTGGAGAACCTCGTCAATGACGACGATCCGCTCGGAACCAACTATCTGCTCAACGGCGGCAACGTGGCCGGAAATGGCGGCGTGACCGACGACGCCCTCAACGCGGTGTTCTTCGGCTGAACCCCGCTCCAAGGCGTGCGGTCAGGCGGTCAGCAGCGATCGCACGCCAACCCCGGCCTCCGTCAGCGCCGCCGACCCGCCGAGCGCCGGCAGGTCGATGACGAAGGCCGCCGCCGCGACCTCCGCGCCGAGGCGGCGGAGGAGGGATACGGCGGCAAGAGCGGTACCGCCCGTCGCGATCAGATCGTCGATCAGCACGACGCGGTCGCCGGCGGCACAGGCGTCGGCCCGCATCTCCAGCCGGTCGGTCCCGTATTCCAGCGCATAGTCGATCGCGTGGACGATGGGCGGCAGCTTGCCGGGCTTGCGTAGGATCACGGTGCCGACACCCATGCGGTAGGCGAGTGCCGCCGCGAAGATGAACCCGCGCGCCTCGACCGCGGCGATCCGGTCGAACGGTACGTCGCCGAGCATCTCCGCCAGCCGGTCGATGGTGAGCCGGAACGCCCGGCCTTCGGCGATCAGCGGTGTCAGGTCGCGGAACAGGACACCCGGCCGGGGATAGTCCGGCACGGTGCGCACGAAGGCGGCGATATCGGCGTTGCGGTCGGTCATGCCGTGACGCTTAGGCGGCTTCGGCCGTCACGTCGAACGCGGGCATTCCTTCTTTCGGCATGCCGAAGAAGAAGCCCTGCGCCTCGCTGCACCGTTCGGCGCAGAGCATCATCAGTTGATCCTTGGTCTCCACTCCTTCCGCCAGCACCGGGACGCCGAGGCTGCGGCCGAGCGCGAGGACCGCGCGAACGATGGCGAGCGCATGTTCGCTCTTGCCCGAATTGTGCAGGAAGGACCGGTCGATCTTGATCTTGTCGAATGGGAAGGAGTGGAGCGTGTCGAGCGAGGAATAGCCCGTCCCGAAATCGTCGAGCGCGATGGTGACGCCCAGCGCCTTGATCGCGCGCAGGACACGGAGTGCCTGCGCCTTATCGGCGATGATCGCGCTCTCTGTGATCTCCAGCTCCAGCCGGTGGGGCGGCAGGCCGGTCTCATCCAGGATGTCGATCAGGGTCGCGACGAGGTTGCGGTCGGTTAGCTGGACGGGCGAAAGGTTCACCGCGATCTTGTGCGGCACCGCCCATTCCGCCGCCTCGGCGCAGGCCTGGCGCAGCACCCATTCCCCGATCGGCAGGATGTCGCCGCTATCCTCGGCCAGGGTGATGAAGTCCGCCGGAGAGATCGTGCCCTTGCGCCCATGTTCCCAGCGGAGCAGCGCCTCGTAGCCGGTGATCGCGCGATCGGAAACGCGGCGCTGGACTTGATAGGCGATCGACAGCTCGTCGCGCGCCACTGCCTCGCGCAGATCCTGCGTCAGGATGCGACGCTGGCGCGCGCGCTCGTCCATGCCGTATTCGTAATAGCAGCTGGTCAGGCCGATCGTTGATTTCGCGCGGTACATGGCGAGGTCCGCGTTGTTGGACAGCTGGTCCCGGCTGCCGCCATCCTCCGGATAGACCGCGATGCCCAGGCTCGCCCCGCAGGGGAGCAGCATGTCATCCAGCGCGACCGCAGCGTTCAGCGCGCCGTCCAGCGCCGCCACAAAGGCGGTCAGATCGGCCCGCTCGCGATAGACGATGAAGGCGGCGAACTCGTCCCCGCCGAAGCGGCCGCTGAACGCGTCGTCCGGCGTCAACGCGCGCAGCCGTCCGGCAATGACGGTCAGCACCCGATCGCCCACCCCATGGCCGCGCCGGTCGTTGATCTCCTTGAACCGGTCAAGGTCGATGGCGATGACGCCCACCTGCGCGCCCGTCCGGCCGGCGCGGGCGATCGCCTCGTCCAGCTTGGCGTTGAAATGCAGGCGGTTGGGGAGGCCGGTGAGGCCGTCGTGAAGCGCCATATGCGCCATCTCCGCCTCCACCCGGCGCCGTTCGCGCGCGTCCTCATAGGTGACGACGAAGCCGCCATCCTCCAGCCGGCGGTGAACGATGTCGATGACGGTGCCGTCGTCGAACTCCAGGGTAAGGCTGTTCGCGGCATCGGGCGATGTGAAGTTGCGCAGGCGGGCGCGCACCTGCGGCAGGTAATCCGGATCGACGGGCTTGCCGGTCCGCAGGCGGGTGTTCGCCAGCACGACCTCGTCGAAGGTCATGCCGAGGCGGATTGCTTCGCGCGTCGTGCCGAAAATCTCGTAGAAGCGGCAGTTGACGAGCTGGAGGCGCTCCTCCGCGTCGAACAGGCACAGGCCGTGATGCATGTTCGACAATGCGGCGTCGAGCTTGCCGGTCAGCGTGTCGACCCGGTCGCGATCCTCCTTGAACCGGGTCATGTCGCGCGTGATCTTGGCATAGCCGCAGAACCGCCCGCCGCCGTCGCGCACCGGCTCGATGGTGACATGCGCCCAGAACCGGCTGCCGTCCTTTCGGTAGCGCCAGTCCTCCGCCGTGAACTTGCCCGTGTGGCCGGCCGCAGCAAGCGCGCGCGCCGGCACACCAGCCTCCACATCGGCGAGCGAATAGAAGGCGCCGAGCGGCAGGCCGATCGCCTCCGCCTCGGCATAGCCCTTCAGCCGCTCCGCCCCGGCGTTCCAGCTGGCCACCCGGCCGTTGGTATCGAGCATGTAGAGCGCGCAGTCAGTGATGCCTTGTACCAGCGCGCGGAATTCCCGCTCCCGCGCGTGGATCGCGCTGCGGGCCGCGCCGTCGACGATGGAGGCGATGGAACAGATCACCAGCACCGCCAGCGCAACCGCGCCGAGCACTGCGCCCAGGCCGAGCGGCGAGAGGATCACCTCGCCCGGGCCGAGCGCTGCGGCGCCGGCGTCGGGCACGAAAGAGAAGGCGGCCATGCCGAGCAGGTGGAGGGACAGGATCGCCGCCATGAAGAAGCCGACGCCGAGCGCGGCAGGACGGGCGCCCGCGCCGAGACTGCTGTGGGAGGAACAGGCGGTGAGCGCCAGACACACAACGACGGATGTCGCGACCAGACCGGGAGACCAGACCAGCCGGCCGCCAAATTGCATGGCGTACATGCCGGTATAATGCATCGCGACGATCCCGCCCGCCGAGATGATCGCGCAGAGCATCGGCCGGGGCTGGCCCGGTCGGGCGCCCCAGGCTGCGAAGGCCGCAGTGGTGAGACCGATCGAGATCAGCAGCGACAGGATCGTCAGCCGCAGATCGTAGCCGACTGGGATGCCGAGGTCATAGCCGAGCATCGCCACGAAATGCGTCGCCCAGATCCCGAACCCGGTGGCGACGCCCGCGACCGCCAGCCAGCTCAGCCGCCCGGGGCCCTGCCTCGATGCGCTGTGTCGCATGATGAGGCATGCCGCCGCGCAGGAAACGCCGCAGATGAACGCGGCTAGAACCAGAAGCCGCCAGTCATGCTGATGGCTCACACAATGCAGAACTCGGTTGAACACGCCAATCCTCCCCGAACGCTTCCTTTCGTGAAGCGAGAGGAGGTGGCAAGGATCAGACCGGTGGCATCACAATGGTTTACGTTCGCAACCGGAACAATGCGCTATGCCGTAAGGTCGTCCCGTGCCGATCTGGACGCGAACAGCCCGACCAGGCTGAGCAGGCCTGCGCCGCCGAGATAGAGACCGACCAGACCGAGCCCGCCGGCATCCGCCAGCGCCTTTGCCGCGATCGGCGCGCCGCCCCCGCCGATGATGCCGCCGACGTTGAAGGCGAGCGACGCGCCGGTGTAGCGGACATGCGCGGGGAACAGGCCGGGCAGCCAGGCGCCGAGCGGCCCGTAGACAAAGCCCATGACGAGCAGTGCCAGAGCGAGGAAGGCGAAGGCACCGGCCGCACCCGCGCCGAAGACCGGGCCGATCAGTGCGCCGACCCCGATCGTCGCCGCGCTCCCCGCGATCAGCACGAGGCGCGGGCTGGCCATATCCGACCACCAGCCGGAGATCACGATGCCGAGCGCCATGAACAGGATCGCGCCCAGCTGAATCTGCAGGAAGGCGGTGCGGGAGTAGCCAAGCTCGTTGGTGCCGAAGCTGAGCGCGAAGGCGGTAGCGATGTAGAACAGCGCGAAGCAGGCGACGACGCCCAGCGTCCCCGCGAGTGTCGGGCCGAGATGATCGCGGAACAGTGTGGCGAGCGGCACCTTCGGCGGTGCCTCATGCGCCATCGCTGCCTTGAACGCAGGCGTTTCGTGCAGCTTCAGCCGAATCCACAGGCCGAGGAAGACGAGCGCGATGCTGGTGGCGAAGGGTAGGCGCCAGCCCCAGGCGGTGAACTGTTCGGGCGTGAGGGCAAGACCGATCAACAGGAACAGGCCGTTGGCGCAAATAAAGCCGAGGGGTGCGCCCAATTGCGGCACCATACCGAAACGACCGCGCCAGCCGGGTGGCGCGTTCTCCACCGCCAGAAGCGCCGCGCCACCCCATTCGCCGCCGAGGCCGAAGCCCTGGCCAAATCGCAGGATGCACAGCAGCAGCGGGGCGAGCGCGCCCGCCGTCTCGTAGGTCGGCAGGATCGCGATCAGCGCGGTCGATCCGCCCATCAGCAGGAGCGAGGCGACCAGCGTCGACTTGCGCCCGATCCGGTCGCCGAAATGCCCGAAGGCGATCGCGCCGAGCGGGCGGGCGAAGAAGGCCAGCGAGATCGAGGCGAAGGCGAACAGGATTTGGGCGGATTTGGACTCCGCCGGGAAGAACAGCTGGCCGAACACCAGGCTGGCAGCGGTCGCGTAGATGTAGAAATCGTAGAATTCGATCGTGGTGCCGACCAGACTCGCGATCAGGATGCGGCGCGTGCTGGCGCCGGACACCGCCTCCACCTCAGGCCGCATCGATCAGGCGCGGCTTGTTGCGGAGCGCCTCGACCACCTCAAGGATCGTCGCCGCGCGATGATCGAAGGTGTGCTGCGCCAGCACGATCGCGCGCGCCGCCTCGGCCTTGGCGCGACGCTCCTCCGGATGGGCGCGGTAATGGTCGATCTTTGCCTTCAGTTCCTCGGGCGTTTCCGCAGTCTCGATGCTGTCGCCGAACACCTCGGCAAGGCCCGCCACCGGATCGGTGATGATGAACGCGCCCGCCGCCGATCCGTCGAACAGCCGGTTGGACAGGAACCCGCCGCTCAGCATCGTCTGCCAATGGTCGTTCAGCAGCACCTCGGCGCTACCGTACCAGCGATGGACCTCGTCGTTCGGCAGATGGTCGCCCGCGATGTACTTGGGCGGGATCACGTCCTTCCACAGCGAGCCGAAGACGGTGACGTTGATGTCCTGCTCCACGCACCACTTCACCATTGTGCGATACTCGCGGCGCGAATTGCCGACGAACAGCACGGCGGGGGAGGGAAGGTCGTCCTCGCCCTCGACCGGGTGGAACACCTCAGGGTCGGTCGCCTGGTGGAGCACGGTGACGGGTCGATGCGTGTCCTTCGCCAGCACCTGCGCATGGGGTGCGGCCGCCACGAAGATGTGGTCGAACTGGTCCATCTCGCCGACGCCCAGCCGGTCGGGATGGCTGATCACCCAGAGCAGGTTGATCTTGGCGGGATCGGGAATGAAGCGTTGCCGTCCGCGCAGGTTGAGGACGATGTCGAACCCTTCCGACGTCCATTCGTCATGGCACTGGGTGCGGGCATAGACGCCCAGCTTGTCGAGCGAGCGGCCGAGCTGCTGCGCGTAATGATAGTCGCCCCATTCATGCGCAACGCGGATGTTGGGCGCGGAGACCTGGATCGCCATGCTGAGCGGCTGCGCGGCGCGGCGCTGCAGGGCCGCGGCGGGCGCACGCGGCTTCTGCGCGACGATCACCGGGCTGCCGGACAGCGACCGGTCCGCCCCGACGATGACGACATGGACGACCGCCGCGCCGCTGGTCTCCACTTCAGGCGGAAGGGTCAGGGTGAACGGATGGCCGTCGCGCACCGGGCCGTCGCCGGCTGGACGGGCGAGGGCGGTGGCGAGGATGTCCGACCCGGCGATGGCCGCGACCAGCACCGGCCTGTCCACCGCCAGCCAATCGACGGCATGACCCCGGATGCTCCGCCCCTCGACGCCGGTCACCCCGCCGCCCCAGCCGCCCGCGCGGATCGTCATCGGGCTGAAATCCAGGTCCCGCCCGCTCTCGGTCTCGTAGGCGCGCAGGACATGCGGCTGCCCGTCGGAAAGCGTGGGCGGTGCCGCGATTTCGAACCCGGCATAGCCCGCCGCCGCCATGTCGCCGACGAACAGGCGGGGCGCAGCGGCGACGACCTCGGCCAGCGGCGCGCCGTCCAGCGTCACGGTGATCGCAGTGTTGCGCGGTGCCCAGCCGCGGATCGTGCCGAGATAGAAGGGTTCCAGTACCCCGGTGACGTTCATTGAATCAGGTCCGCCCTTCGCTTGCTGGTTGGTCTCTAGCGGCGGCAGCGGGGGTGCGGAAGCGCCCGTCGCCTTACTTCGACTTGCCGGACAGCCAGCAATCGCCGCTCTTCGTCGCCAGAATGCAGCGCTTCGGCTTGGCGGGAGCAGCTGGCGGAGCGGCAACGGCCACTGGCGCACCTGCCGCCTGTACGACGGTCATCTGCTGCGACACGGCAATCCATCCCGATGGCGCGCGACGGAGCAGCTGGGTCTCGGCCACCTCGACGGGCGGCACGGCGTAGCGAACATGCGCCAGCGCCAGATCCTCGGTGGGGAAGCTGACCGACATGTCCCCGATCCGCACCTGCGGCGCATCGGCCCCAAGCTCCGCCACCGCAGCATCCCGCCCGCGCAGCATCTTGCCCGTGTCGGTGACGAGCACGACATCCTCGGCGAGCAGCGAGGCGTACGCGGCCCCATCCCGCGCGTTCCACGCCGCCACCTGCCGCCCGATCGCATCGCGCACCGCCGCCTCGTCGCCCGGTGCTGCGGCAAGCGGCGTTGCGGCAAGGATAAGCGGCAGGATCAGGCGTGCTGCGATCTTCATGGATGTCCCCCTATTTCGGGGACGATCATGCCACTCCTATGACGCGCAGGCCAGTTCCGGTTGACGGCGGCGCGAGGGCGGTGGCAGGGAGCCGTCACACGCCACGGCGCGGTCCGGGCGGGCGTAGCTCAATGGTAGAGCACTAGCCTTCCAAGCTTGTGATGCGGGTTCGATTCCCGTCGCCCGCTCCATCCGCCCTTCGGGTGCCGGCGGAGGCGTCAGCCCTCGCGGCTGAGATCGACGCCGTAGAGTTCCATGCGGTGATCGACCAGGCGGAAGCCGAGCTTCTCGGCGATCTTGCGCTGCAGTTCTTCAAGCTCGGGGTCGGTGAACTCGATCACCTTGCCCGTCTCGACGTCGATCAGATGGTCGTGATGCTCCTCCGCCGCCGCCTCGTAGCGGGAGCGGCCATCGCCGAATTCGTGCCGCTCAAGAATGCCCGCCTCTTCGAACAGGCGGACGGTGCGGTAGACGGTGGCGATCGAGATGCCGGGATCGATCTCGGCGGCGCGCTCGTGCAGCGCCTCGACATCCGGATGGTCCTGCGCCTCGGACAGAACCTTGGCGATCACCCGCCGCTGCTCCGTGATGCGGAGGCCCTTTTCAGCGCAAAGCGCCTCGATGTCGATCTTGCGGTGCATCGGGAGAGACTAGGCGGTGGACCGCCCCCGCGCAATGGGGGGACGGCCACCGGGAACGGATCAGCCCTTTCGGCCGAGCCCGATTTCCTTCGCCAGCACACGGCGGCGGTCGGCATAGTTCGGCGCGACCATCGGATAATCGGCGGGCAGGCCCCACTTCTCGCGATACTGCTGCGGCGTCAGGTTGAAGTGCGTCATCAGGTGACGCTTCATCATCTTCAGCTTCTTTCCGTCTTCAAGGCAGACGATGTAGTCGGGCTTGATCGACGAGCGGATCGACACTGCCGGCTCAGGCCGGGCAGGCGCCTCAGGCTCCGGCGCGGTGCCGAGACCGGTGAGCGCCTTGTGAACCGACTGTATCAAATTAGGAAGATCGCCGATCGCGACCGAATTGTTGCTGACATGGGCCGAGACAATGTCCGCGGTTAGCGCCACCAGCGCTTCCGTCGCATCAAGCTGATCTGTCATTTGGGAGAAGAATCCTCGGAGTAAGCTACACAAACGCGCGCGTTTAGCCGCGCAAGGGCCGCACTAGTCAGACAAGGCTGTCATTGCAACCCGAGCAATGGTGAAACACGGTCAATTATCCAACGATCGTCCTAGGGTGATCGCGTCGAATCGTTCCTTCTCGCGTCCGGTGTAATAGCCCGGCCGACGCCCGATCTCGGCAAAGCCCGCCGCTGAATAGAGCCGCGCCGCCGGATTGCCGTCGCGCATTTCGAGCATCAGCCGCCGCGCGCCGTTGGCCGCCGCAATGCGCGCGATCTCCCCGACCAGTGCCGACCCCGTGCCCAGCCGCCGTGCGGAGGGCCGAACCGCGATCAGGAGGAGTTCCGCCTCGTCCACCACGACGCGGGCCAAGGCGAAGCCCGCCGGCTCATCGCCATGGCGGGCGAGGATTAGCCAGAGGCCCGGCGTCCCCAGCATCCCCCGGCATTGCGCGGCGGTCCATGCCTCGCCGAAGCGCGGATCGAACGCCTCGGCCATGGTGACCATCACCTCGTTCAGGTCCGCGACGGTGCCGGGCAGGATGCGCAGCGCCTCGCTCACGCCGCCGCCTTCGCATCCGGCGCACGGCCGTAGAGCGGGCGTGGGGGCAGTGCGGTCTCGTCCTCGGACAGCAGGGTCGCGTCGGCGGCACGGGGCAGCGCATCCACCGCCTCGCCGAAGCCCCGCGCGGCCACCAGATCGGCCGCCCCCGATCCGAGGACACGAAACTCCGGCACCACCTCCGCCGCCGCCTCCGGGCGAAGCGAGGCAAGCTCGGTCACCGCGCGGCGCGGCGCGGCGGAGAAGCGTTGGACGAACAGCTCGCCATGGCCGCCGATGATGGCGACTGCCGCCGCCCCGCCTGCGGCATGGCCGGCCGCGATGAGGGTCAGAGAGGAATAGCCGCGCACCGGCACACCCCAGGCAAGGCCGAAGGCGCGCGCCGCGGCGATCCCGACGCGGATGCCGGTGAAGCTCCCCGGCCCGCAATCGACCAGCACTTCGCTCGGCACCCTGTCGCCCAGCAGGTCGCGGATCATTGGCAGCAACCGCTCGGCATGGCCGCGCCCGACCACCTCATGCGCCTCGCCAAGGCAGCGGCCGTCCTCGATCAGGGCGATCGAGCAGGCGGCGGTCGCCGTGTCGATGACCAGCACCGCCATCAGGCCACCCGGTTGAACTCTTCGAAAGGCGGGCGGGGCAGGCGGTCGAAGATCGTTGCGGGATCGCCATAGCCGAGGGTCGAGATGAAGTTCGAGCGCACGGTCGTCCCACCGAAGAACGCCTCGTCCACCTTCGCATTGTCGAAGCCCGACATCGGCCCGGTATCGAGCCCAAGCGCCCGGGCCGCCATGATCAGATAGGCGCCCTGCAGCGCACTGTTGCGGACCGCGGTCGCCTCCACCATCGCGGTATTGCCGCGGAACCAGGATGCCGCATCGGCATGGGGGAAGAGGCGCGGCGCGTGTTCGTAGAACTCCATGTCCATGCCGACGATGACGGTCACCGGCGCCTTGCGGATCTTGTCCGCATTGGTGCTGCTGGCGAACCCGGCCAGCTTCTCCTTCGCTTCCGTCGAGGTGCACCAGACGAAGCGCGCGGGCAGCAGGTTGGCGGAGGTCGGCCCGAACTTCATCAGGTCCCAGATGGCGTGGATCTGCGCCTCGCTCACGGGCTTGTCGAGATAGCCGTTGTAGCTGCGCGCCGTGCGGAACAGCTGGTCAAGCGCGGCGTCGTTCAAGGCTGCGGTCATAAATCCCCCGATTTGAAGAACGGATCAGGCGGCGCGGACGTCCACCACTTCCGGCACGTAATGCTTCAGCAGGCTCTCGATGCCCTGCTTCAGCGTCGCGGTCGAAGAAGGGCAGCCTGCGCAGGCGCCGTGCATCGCCAGGTAGACGACGCCCTTGTCGAAGCCGCGATAGACGATGTCGCCGCCATCGCGCGCCACCGCCGGGCGTACCCGTGTGTCGATGATCTCGCGGATCTGCGCGACGATCTCGGCATCCTCCGGGTCCTCCGGGAAGGTCCCGTCATCAGCGATGTCGATGCCGTCGGCACCGCCGCCGGTAAACAGGGGCGCGTTGGAGGAGAAATGGTCGAGCAGGACGGAGAGGACCTGCGGCTTAAGGTCGCGCCATTCGACGCCGGGCGCCGCCGTGACCGAGATGAAGTCGGAGCCGAAGAACACGCCCTCGACGTCCCCCAGGCTGAACAGGGCCGAGGCGAGCGGCGAGCTTTCCGCCTCCTCGGGATCGGCGAAGTCGCGGCTCCCCGCGCTCATCACCGGGCGGCCCGGATTGAACTTCAGCGTGGCGGGGTTGGGCGTGGCTTCCGTCTCGATCAGCATGTAGCTCAATTGGGACCATCGGCGGTATCGATCAAGGGGGCGGTTTGCGGCGCGCGACACGTTTATCCGAGCTGCGAGATGTCTCCTACGGAATTGAAGGATCGGAACCCGCGCTCCGCGCCCCCCGTCATCCCCGCGAAGGCGGGGATCCATCGCTCTCAATTCCAAGCAGCCGCTGTAACCTTGGCGACGGCACAAGATTGCGCTTCAATTGTCGGGAAATCCTTGCCACTCCTTTGACCCTGAGACCGAATAAGCGACCCGCTCGCGAACGAGGATTGCTAGATGGCTTTGGCCCGGTACCGAGCCGTAAAGTGACGCCACTCACGGAAACCGAAGCCCGCGCCGCCCTCAGGCGCGGCGACCTGCAAGCCGCTGTCGGCGCCGCGCGCACGCTGGTCGAGCAGCACCCCGACGACCCCACGGGCTTCTTCCTCCTCGGCATGGCCGCAGCCCAGGCGGGGCAGCCCGCCAAGGCGGTCCCGCTGATCGAGGCCGCGGTGGAGCGTGGGCCACGCGCCGAGCATCTGGCGCAACTCGCCCGCCTGCTGATCCTTCTGCGCCGCGATGGCGAGGCGGGTGAGGCGGCGCGCGCCGCACTGGCGCTCGGCCCCGCGGACGCACTCACCCTCGACACCGCCGGCTGCGTGCTGGCCAGGCTCGGCGACCATGAGGCGACGGTCGCCCCCTTCTCGGCGGCGGTGGCGGCGGAGCCGGGCAACCTCGACTACCGCTACAATCTCGCGGCGGCGAGCGGGTTCACCGGGAGGGTCGAGGAGGCGCGCGGCCATTACGAGGCGATCATCGCGGCCGATCCCGGCAATGCTCGCGCGCATTACGCGCTTGCCATCCTCTCGCGCCAGGCGGCGGGTGCCAACCACGTCCCGCGTCTTCGTACCGCCCTTGCGTCTGCGGACAAACCCGGCGACGCGCTCCGTATCCGCTATGCCCTCGCCAAGGAGCTGGAGGACATTGGCGAGGGGCAGGAGGCATTCCACCACCTCGCCCAGGCCAATGCTGCGCAGAAGCGGGCGCTCGGCTACGACTTCGCGCAGGATGCCGCGATCTTCGACGCGATCGAGGCGCTGTTCGATGGCGGGCGGCTGGCGGAGGGTGCAGGCGATCCCGATCCCGCGCCGATCTTTGTCGTCGGAATGCCGCGCACGGGCACGACGCTGGTCGATCGCATCCTCTCCTCGCACCCCGAGGTCGGTTCGGCGGGGGAGCTTCAGGCCATGCCGCTCGCCGTCAAGCAATTGGCCGGCACACCGTCACGCACCGTCGTCGATCCGGAGACCATCCGCGCGAGCGGCGGTGTGGATCCGGCGGCGATCGGTGCCGCCTTTCTCGCGCGGGCGGCGCATCATCTGCCGACCGGCGTGCCGCGCTTCATCGACAAGCTGCCGGCGAACTTTCTTTATATCGGCCATATCGCCCGCGCGCTGCCGAACGCGCGGATCGTCTGCCTCCGCCGCGATCCGATGGACACGATCTGGAGCAACTACAAGAACCTGTTCGCAAGCCAGTCGGCCTATTACGCCTATTCCTACGACCTGATGGACACGGCCCGCTATTACGCACGCTTCGATCGGTTGATGGCGCTCTGGAACCGCCTGTTCCCCGGCCGCGTGCTTCAACTGTCCTATGAGGGGCTGGTCGCCGATCAGGAGGGGGAGACCCGCGCCCTCCTTGCCCATTGCGGGCTGGGCTGGAACCCGGCGTGCCTCTCGTTCCACGAGAACAAGGCCGCCGTCGCCACCCCCAGCGCCGCCCAGGTCCGCCGCCCGATCAACGCCGATGCCATCGGCAAATGGCGGGCGAACGCGGCGGCGATGGAGGAGGCGCGCGCCTGGCTGGACGGGCAGGGGATCTCAACTCGAAAATAGGGAGTGGGCGCCCTCCCGCGAGAGCGCCCCTTGACCCGATCAGTACTTGATCCGCGCCTCGATGCCGAAGGTGCGCGGGTTCACGACAGCGCGCTTGTAGTAACGTACCCGCACCCCATCGTTCACACCGATGCGCGAACGGTCCTGCTCCACCGACGACACTGCATATTTGTCGAAGATGTTGTTGGCGAACAGGCCGAAGCTGTAGCCGTCGGTCTCGTACATCACCGACGCGCGATGCAGCACGAAGCTGGGGATCTTGTCGCCATAGGTCCGTTCCCAGCCCAGGCGGGAGATGACGTTACCCCGATAGGTTGCCGTCCAGTCGGCGATCAACTCGCCTTCCTTGAACGGCATCGTGTAGGTGGCACCCAGGCTGCCGGAATTCTTGGCGGAGCCCGGCAGGCGGTCTCCGTCGAACGCGTCGAGCCGGATCGGGTCGCTCGGATAGCCCACCGGATCGTTGACCGGCGTGATCGACAGCACGTTGCTGGTCAGCTGCGCGTCGGTGTAGGAGTAGCTGCCCTGGATGCTCACCCGCGGCACGGGCCGGAGCTGGAATGACGTCTCGAACCCCTTCGACTTGGCCGACCCGCCGTTCACCGTGATCCCGGCGATGCCGTTCAGGGTTGCGGACGCAAGCTGGATGCCGCTCCACTTGATGTGGAAGACGTTGAAGTTGAAGCTCAGCCTGCGGTCGAACAGCTGGGTACGAACGCCGACCTCAATGTTTTTCGTGCTGTCCGGCCCGAACTGCAGCTCGTCGGGCAGGGCGCAGATGTTCTGGCCGGGCGGCAGCGGAAGCTGGCACGGCGCGACCGTGTTCGGGCCGCCGATACGATATCCCTTGCTGTAGGTCGCGTAGATCATCAGGTCGCGGCTGAAGTTATAGGAGCTGTTGAACTTCCACACCCAGCCGTCCTTCGAAGACTTGCCGCCGTTGACCGGCAGGTCGCGCGGGTCGAGAGGCTGGTTAAGCAGCGGCAAGGTCGCCGCGCCCGCGACTTCGGACGTATACTTGAAGTACCGCGCACCGCCGGTCACCTGGAACTCCGGCGTGACGTGAAACGAGCCTTCGCCGAACACCGCCTTTTCCGTGACCTTTGAGTTCGTGTAGGAGACGTACTCAAGCTCTTCCGGGTTGGTGGCGAGATCGACCCACGGATGCCCGGGCAGGTGCTCGGAATAATCGCTCTTCAGCTTCTGCTCGTTGTAGAAGCCGCCGAGCACCCAGCTGAACGGGCCGCCATGGCGGGAAACGAGGCGGACCTCCTGGTTGAACTGCTTGCGACGGTTGTCCCGCTCGTTCCAGCTCGTGAAAGCCGGGAACAGCTCGTAATCATAGTCGAGATCGAGAAGCAGGTCGGTATTGTCGCCCACGCCTTCGGTGCGGACGTTCGTATAGGCCGTCGTCGACACCAGATCCGCGATATCCGCGATGTTGGCGTTGATTTCCGCGCTGACCAGATGGGCGCGCCGCTTCGTCGGCTCTTCATAACGACCGGCGCTCTCATATTTGCCGGTGCCGAGAACGCCGGCGCTGTTCGACTGCACGCCGCCGGTCTTGGTCTGCTGATAGGCGTAGGTGAGCGTGAGCTTCAGGTCTTCGCTGGTCTGCAGGAGAAGCTGGTTGCGAGTGGTGAAGGTCTTCTCGTAGTTGAGGTCCTTCGCGCGGCGGAGGTTCGCGTCATACCCCGCATCGCTGATGCTGTCCGGCCCGTCCGGCTGCGGCAGGGAGACGCCGGGTTCCTTCACGATCAGCGGATAGTCGATGAAGCCGGGGTCGTAGTAATAGCCTGTCGCCGTGCGGAACGCGACGTGATCGCGCACGAGCGGGATGTTGATCATCCCGTCGGCCTGATAGCCCGCCTTGCTGCCGTGGTTCTTGCCGTAGAAGCGGCCATGCGCCTCGCCTTCGAAGTCGGTGACGTTTGGCCGGTTCGGGATGTAGCGGATCGCGCCGGCGAGCGTGCCCAGGCCGTAGAGTGTGCCCTGCGGCCCGAGCAGCGTTTCGACCCGCGCGATGTCGATCAGCTTGAAGTCGTAATAGAGCGGGACCTCGCCCAAATAGATGCCCATCGCATTGTCATAGGTGGCGCCGCTGGCCTCCGTGTCCGAAGCGCTCAGGCCCCGCAGCACGATCGAGCCGGTCGAGCGTGGGCCCGTGTCGGAGATGGTGATGCCGGGCGTGAAGTCGGCGATGTCGCGAATGTCGTCGACGCGCTGGCGAGCGAGTTCTTCCGCGCCGATCGCGGCGATGTTGATCGGCGTGTCCATGATCGTGGTGGCGCGGCGGGAGCCGGTCACGACGATGTCGTTGATGTCATCTTCAGCCGCCGGTGCTGCCGCCGCCGCTTCGGCCTCCGCCGCCCAGGCGGGCTTGGCGAGACCGGCGGCGGTGAGGACGGTTGCGGACAACAGGCCCAATTTCAACTTGGCACGATACGACATTCGGTGACCCCCTTTTCGTTCTTGTCCTCCCTCTCCCGATACCGGTCGGCCCTTTTGCGGGTCTCTCCGGCCTTGTCTTGAACCTTACGGTCCGCCGTCGCCGCTTGCCGGCGTCCGGTGCGTCGGAATATTTAAGCGGGCATTCCCGACCCCTGCCGCCGCGCCTTCACGGCGGCGATCGCGGGCTGGAACGGAAACAGGAACTGCTCGGCGATCGACAGCCGCTTGCGCTCGTCCTGCCCCACGACCGACGCCTCGCCCTCGCGATAAGTGCCGAAGATCCGGTCGAGCAGGATCAGCGAATTGGCGTAATTGCAGCGCGTCTCATCAAAACCGGTCGAATGATGCAGGCTGTGGTGCCGGATCGTCGTGAAGACGAACGAGTAGAACAGCGGCGGATTGGCGCGAACATTGGCATGGGCGAAGCCGGAAACGATGCCGAGCACGCTGACCGCACAGAACACCGGCGCCGTGGCGAAGTCGAACAGGGCGACCACGCTCAGGCTGATCAGGAACAGCTCGATCGGATTGCCGACATAACCCTTCCACGCGTTCAGCTGGGTGATGTGGTGATGCGGCGCATGGGTCGCCCAGAACGGGGCCGTATTGTGCATCAGCCGATGCATCCAATACTGGCCGACCTCGATAAGGAAGATGACGAGCGCCGCCTGCACCAGAAACGGCAATTGCGTGACCCATGGGGTGGCGATGCCGAGCGAGGCCTTCACCGCCTTCAGCGGCGTTTCGGCGAGCGCCTCCGTCGCCCAGGCGATCGCGGTGTAGCCGAGCACGACGTAGAACAGATCCGTCGCGAACTCGCGCCAGTTGATCCGCCAGCCTGGGTGGCGCTCGAAGACGAATTCAAGCGCCTGAATGATGCAGATAGACACCGCGCCGGTCGCGAGCAACGTGGACGGGTTCTCGGCGATCGACAGGGGTGCCAACCACCAGAACAGAATGGCAGCAAGAACCATCATCGGCGGGATGAGGTTGACCAGTTGGGTCGTCAACGAAGTATAGACCGTGGCGGCGCCCCCCGAGGGAGCGGAATTGCCCGGCAATGACTGGTCCATCGGCAATCTCCACCGCAAACGGCCGGTTCCCCGGCCCGTCTTTCCTGATCCTCTCTCGGTTACGTCGTTCTGTAACACTGCACGCTATCGATATTACGAAACCCGTCAAGGGTATTATTAACCCCGAAGTGCCTGCAAACTGTCGATAAAATCCGAAGTTAATCAGTCACTTGCCGACTACGCTCAGAAAAGCGGCAGGTGCACTTGGTACCTGCAAAGAAATTGGGCGATTCGTGGGTTCTGCTCCACCCTTACGGTGCGCTCCACCACGAAAGCGTGTGGACATCATGCGCGGTCGTCCAGATGCCGGCGGGGGTATAGCGCAGCGCGCCGCTGCCCGCCGGCTTGCCCGCGCGGGTGACGACCGCAAGCGACTTGGCATCGATCGCGGCGAAGGTCTGGTCCTCGGTCGTCCGCAGCCAGACAAACCCGCCACCCGTGTCGATGTCGCCATAGGTCAGCGTCTTGCCGACCTTCACGCGGGCAGTGACCATGACCGTCGCCGGGTCGATCCGCGCCACCGTGCCGTCGCCCTGTTCCTGCACCCAGACGCCACCTTCGCCCGCCGCGAGGAAGCCGGGCTGCTTGCCGAGCTTCACCGTATGCGAAACGGCATCGGTCTTGGGATCGATGCGCTGCAGCGTCTCCGCCTTGCCGCTCGCCGCCCACAGCGCGTTGAAGCCGAAGGCCATGTACGAGGTGTCGGGGGCTGCATCGATGGTCGCCACCACCTTGTCGGTGGCGGGGTCGATGCGGACGATCTTGCCCGCCGTCTGGCTCGGCGCCCAGATCGATCCCGCGCCAGCCACCACGTTCAACTCGCCGCTTGGCCCGATGCCGGCGGGGATCTTCGCCAACAGCTTCGCGGCTTTCGGATCGATGCGGTAGACCTCGCCGCCCTTGCAGTTCGCCACCCAGAGCGAGCCAAAGGCCATCGTCATCGCGCCGCAGGGGCGTGGCACCGCCACCTCGGCCTTCTTGGCCGAGGTGGACCATTGCTCCACCCGGCCGTCATTGGTCGTCCACACCGTATCGCCGTCCACCGCCAGGAAATCGGCGAAGCCCGGCACGCTGATCTCCTTCTCGCGAAGGGCGGACGGCTCCGGCTGTGCCGCGAAGGCGGTGGCAGGCATCAGCATCAAGACAAGCGCGCGCTTCATGGTCGTCCCCTCAAGCATAGCGATACGGGTTCTTGTCGATCGTCGTCAGGCCGCGCGTCTGGTTGCAGAGGAAGACGGTGCCGGTGAAGTAGATCCCCGGTTCCTTGATGGTCTGCGCCATCGCCCAAGCCTCGCGAAGCTGCTGCACCGTCATCTGCACCGGCGCCTCGTCCGGCTGCCATGTGACGCCGTAGGGATAGTCCTCGCCATCCTTGCTGATCTCGACATGGCAACCCATCACATGGCTGACCGGATGGGTGTCGACGAAGTCGATCAGCCGTTTCATGCTGTCGAACCAGGGCTGCCAGAAACTAATGTAACACCGGCCCCGGTAGAACATGTCGCCGGTGTAGAGGATCTGCGTATAGCTGTCGTAATAGGCGAATTCCGAGACGACATGTCCCGGCGACCCCCAGATCAGGATCTCGCGCCCGCCCAAGTCGAGGGATACGCGTTGTTCCGGGAAGTTGGTCATTCCCCAGAAACCGACCATCTCTTCATGGGTCTGGCCCATATAACGGGTGTGCGGCCGGCCTGCGAACTGGTTGACCGCGAAATAGTGATCGTCGTGCAGGTGGCTGAACGCGACGATCAGCTCCATGCTGGCCGGATCGCGGCCGTTCCTTGCGCACCATTCCTCGATGCACTGGTCGACCACACCGCGCAGGTCCCAGTCGTTGCGAAGCTGGGTGTAGCCCTCGTCGAGCAGAAGCACCCGATCGTTGCCGAAGTAGAGCGGGGCGAACGGCGCCTCGTAACTGTACGCCTTGTTCTGCCGCAGGATCGCGGTGTGCGGGTTGTACCAGTGGACGTGAACGGGCGGATCGGTGTTGTCCATCGCCGACTTCGATCCGCAGATCCACTTGGCCGGGAAGGTGCCGGGTGCGGGCAGGTTGCTTTTGAAGTCGATGGGTGCCGGCCGGGTCGCGGCTTGGGCGAGGCTGGAAAGGCCCCCGCCCGCCAACGGGATCGCGGCGGCGGCGGCGTTGTAGGTGAGGAAGGTGCGGCGGTCCAAGGCGTGTCTCCCGGATCTCAGAAGAAGAAGGGCGGCTGGATGTCGGGCACGCCTTCCGGCCAGACCTTGGTCCGCTGATCGGGACTGACCCCGTTGAACAGGATGAAGTCGGGCCGGATCAGCACCATGTCCTTGCCCCGCACCTCGCGCCCGTACTGGATCGCCTCGTCGAGCGCTGTGACCGGCAGTTCCAGAATGCGTTCGTAAGGTTTGAAGGTGGTGAACCGGCGGAACGCCTTCCCCGGCACGAACAGCATGTCGATATGGCCGCCCAGTATCCATTGGACCGGATGGCTGGCGGTGTAGCTCTTCAGCCGCTCCAGCGAGGCGACGAAATCGCGATCGTTGCCGATGTTGATGCGCCCGGGGAAGATCAGGTCGCCGGTGAACAGGATGTCGCAATAGGGATCGTAGAAGCTGACCCCGTCCTTGTGCGCGCCGGGGGTGGGGATCACCTCCACCACGCGGTCGCCCAGGTCGATCTTGCCGACGCCCGACGGCCAGTTGCCCGACAGGCCGTAATGCCGTTTCATCACCTCGAGAGGCTTGGGCACGATCACCGTATCCGGCCGACCGGCGAACTGGCCGAGACCCTGGTTCTGCGCGAGGTTCTCGCCGGAGGTGAGCGCGACCGTCAGCGGAACGGTGCGCCGGCCGCGCGCCTGCGCCCAGCGGGTGATGATCGCATCGACCGTCTCGCGCAGCGGATAGTATTCGGGCTCGGCCGTGGCACCGCTGTCGATCAGCAGCGCGCCCTTGTTGCCGAAGAGGAGGTAGGTGAACGGCGCCTGCCAGTGTACGCAGACATTCTGGCGCATGATGAACGTGTCTTCGTTGTACTGCACCACCTGAACGCGCGGGTCGCGGTTCTTGGCGGCAACCTCAGACCCGTGGATCCACGGGAAAGCGATCGTGCCGGGCGCCGGGCCGACGCAGTCGTAGTCGTGGTAGACCATCCCCTTGCGGTGCAGCGGGAGCGCACTGTCGGTGTTCTTCACGCCCGGGGGATTGTAGTCGAGGTCCGGGTTGCCGTTCGGATTGACCCATGCCGATCCGGGGATCGGTGCCGGCGGGGTGGTGGTCTGGGTCAAGCTTTGCGCCATCGAAAACTCCCGATCGCCGCGCGGCGAGGCGCGGTTGGCTGAACGTCTTTCGATGCATACCCCCCGGTACTATCGTCTTGCGGACCGACGAGGATTCCGCCGCGATACAGCAGCCTAGAACGATATTACCAATCGAGGCAATAATAATAATGACCCGTGGACATCCGAAAACTTTGCGGCAATGCTGCACTGCAAAGGGGACGAATCAAATGCTTCATCAGCTCCGCCGCGCAGGGATGATCGCCGCGACAAGCGTGGCCTTTACCTTCGCTTCCTGCTCGCCATCCTCGATCTCCGCGCCGGAGCCGAAGAAGGAGTTCAGCATCGGCTGGTCGATCTATGCCGGCTGGATGCCCTGGCCCTATGCGCAGCAGGCCGGCATCGTGAAGAAATGGGCCGACAAGTACGGCATCAAGATCAACGTCGTGCAGGTGAACGACTATGTCGAGTCGGTGAACCAGTACACAGCGGGCAAGTTCGATGGCGTGACGGTCGCCAATATGGACGCGCTGACCATCCCGGCGGCCGGCGGCAAGGACACCAGTGCGATCATCGTCGGCGACTATTCCGACGGCAATGACGGCGTGGTGCTGAAGGGCGCCGACAGCCTTGCCGCGATCAAGGGGCGGCAGGTTTATCTCGTCGAGCTCTCGGTCTCCCACTACCTCCTCGCGCGCGGGCTGGAGAAGGCCGGGCTGAAGATGAGCGACGTGAAGACGGTCAACACGTCGGACGCTGACATCGTCGGCGCCTTCGCCACGCCTTCCGTCAACGCGGCCGTCACCTGGAACCCGCAGCTGACCGTCATGAAGCAGACGCCGGGCGCGAAGCAGGTGTTCAGCAGCCACGAGATTCCGGGCGAGATCCTCGACCTGCTGGTGGTCGATACCGCCACGCTGAAGGCCAATCCCAATCTCGGCAAGGCGCTGGCGGGCATCTGGTACGAGACGGTGGCGCTGATGCAGCGGCAGGATGCCGAGGGGAAGGCGGCGCGGGCGGCCATGGCGAAGCTTTCGGGTGCGACGCCCGCCATGTTCGACAGCCAGCTGACCACCACCCATCTCTATGCCGATCCGAAGGCTGCGGTGGCCGCGACCTCCGATCCAGCGCTCGTCACCACCATGACCCGCGTCCGCGACTTCAGCTTCTCCAAGGGCCTGTTCGGGCAGGGTGCCAAGACCGCCGATGCGGTGGGCATTTCGTTCCCCGGCAACAAGACGCTGGGCGACGCCGCCCACGTCACCCTCCGCTTCGACGCCAGCTACATGCAGATGGCGGCGGACGGTAAGCTCTGAGCCGCGCCGGACATGCGCCTGGTAAACCGAAGGATCGGACGCGGGAACGGCATCCTGCTGGGTGCGCTGCCGATCGTGCTCCTGCTGATCGTCTACATCGTGATCGCGGCCGGACGGCACGCGGCGAACCCCAGCGACAAGATCCTGCCGCTGCCCGGCGGCATGGTGGAGGCGATGTCGGCGCTGCTGTTCGAGGCGGACCCGCTGTCCGGCCAACTCGTGTTCTGGGCCGACACGCTCGCCAGCCTGCAGCGGCTGGCCATCGGTGTAGCGATCTCGACGCTCTCGACCCTGCTCGTCGGCCTCGTGCTCGGCGTATTGCCGCCCGTTCGGGCGACGTTCGGGCCCCTGGTGACGGGCATCGCGGTGATCCCTCCGATCGCCCTCTTGCCGATCCTCTTCATCGCCTTCGGGCTCGGCGAGACCGCGAAGGTTGCCCTGATCGTGATCGGCATCGCACCCTTCATGATCCGCGACGTCGCCGGCCATATCGCCGCCCTTCCGCGCGAACAGATGATCAAGGCGCAGACCTTGGGCGCGAACAGCTGGCAGTTGATGCTCCGCGTCGCGCTGCCGCAGGCAATGCCGCGCCTCATCCAGGCGGTGCGGCTGTCGCTCGGCCCGGCCTGGGTGTTCCTGATTTCGGCGGAGGCGATCGCCGCCGATGTCGGGCTCGGCTACCGCATCTTCCTCGTCCGCCGCTATCTGTCGATGGACATCATCATCCCCTATGTCGCGTGGATCGCGGTGCTGGCGGTGATGATGGACGCGGCGCTCGCCTGGGCGAGTCGGCGCGGCTTCCCCTGGGCGCATGGGGGGCAGCATTGAGCGTACTCCTCAGCCTCCAGAATGTCTGGGTCGAATACGGCGACAAGGTTGTGCTGGAACGTGTCGATCTCGACATCGCGGAGGGCTCCTTCGTCTCGATCGTAGGACCTTCCGGCGCCGGCAAGAGCAGCCTGTTGCGCGTCGTCCTGGGGCAGGAGGTGCCGACGCGCGGCCAGATCCTCCTGGACGGCACGCCGCTCGCCCCCGAATGCGGGCCGGATCGCGGCGTGGTGTTCCAGCGCTATTCCGTGTTCCCGCACCTCTCGGCTCTCCGCAACACCATGTTCGGCTTTGAATGTGCGCAGGCACCCTTCACCGCCCGTCTGTTCGGCTCGGCACGCCGGGCCGCGATGGCGGAGGCGGCGGAGATGTTGAACGCGGTCGGGCTGGGCGACAGCATGCACCTCTATCCGGCGCAGATGTCGGGCGGGATGCAGCAGCGTCTGGCGATCGCGCAGGCGCTCGTGAAGCGGCCGCGCATCCTCCTTCTCGACGAGCCTTTCGGCGCGCTTGATCCAGGCATCCGCGCCGACATGCATGTCCTCATCACGCGGCTATGGGAGGACTACAACCTCACCATCCTGATGGTGACGCACGACATCAAGGAGGCGTTTTCCCTCGGCACCCGCGTGCTGACCTTGGACAAACGCCGCCGCGATCCGCAGGCGCCCCATCGCTACGGCGCGACGGCGGTCTACGACCTCCCGCTCGCCCGCCGCACCCGCGAGGCGCGTCAGATGAGTGTTACACTTGACGCTGTTCGTAATAATTGACAGGTCTGAATGATGAGTTCCGAACCGACGACCCTCGCCCGGCTGAGCATGAGCCTGCCCGCCGAACTGTTCCGCCAGCTGGACGTGATGGTGGAGGAGCGGGGCCTGCCTTCCCGCTCCCAGCTGATCGCCGAGCTGATCCGCCATGCGCTTGCCGAGCATGAGGCACTGACCCGGCCGGAGGACCTGCTCGCGGGCACGGTCACGCTCGTCTACCGGGGCGATCGCGGGCGGGTTCGACAGCAGCTGGCACAGACGCAGGCGGATTACCTGAAGGAGGTCATCTCCTCCCAGCACGTCTTCCTGGAGGACGACCAGTTGATGGAGGTCCTGCTGGTTCAGGGCCCAGCGGTACGGCTGAAGGATCTCTGCGACGCGCTGCGCGGCATCCGCGGGGTTCAGCAGCTCCAGCTCGTCACCACCACCGCGCTGCTGCCGCCGCTGCACGAACAGGACGGGCATGAGACGGCGCCTGCATCCGGCAAGGATGCGGCATGAGCGGCGCACTCGCCAACCCATCCGCCGCGCGGGATCATGCGCGGGCAATGGCGGGGACCGTCGTGGAGGCGATGCCGAAGGTGCCCCCGGTCGCGGACGACTTGCCCGAAGGCGCAGGCGAACTGCTGTGGGAGGAGACGATCGCGGCGGGCGGTTATGCCAGTCGCCGGCTGTCACGCGGGTCGCGGCTGCGGCTGATCGACCTGGAGGGGGACGCCTGCGCCTCCCTCCTAATCTTCAATGCGGAGATGCCGACCGAGCGGCTGAATGTCGCCGACACGGTTAAGATCCAGTGGAACGGCTATCTCGGCGCGGGCAAGTTCCTGCTGTCGGATATGGGTCGGGTGCTGATGAGCATCCTGGAGGATGCGGGCGGGACCAACGACACGTTCTGCGGCACGTCGAACGCGTCCACCAACCTCGCCAAATACGGGGAGGGACGGAACAGCGGCCCTTACCCGAACGGACGCGACCGGCTGCTTCTGGGTGCGTCCAAGCACGGGCTCGTCCGCCGCGACGTCCACCCCTGCGTCAACCTGTTCAAGGGCGCGCGGATCGAAGAGGACGGGACGATCACGCCGATCGTCGGGCCGTTCGAGGGCGGGCGGCAGATCGTGCTGCGCGCCGAGATGGACGTGATCGTGGTGATCGCGAACGTCCCGCATGTTCTCGATCCGCGCGAAGCGTGGACGGTGACGCCGCTCCGCGCGACCGCCTGGCGCGGAGACGTGACGCCCGAGGATGATCCCATCCGCAATGCGACGCCGGAGGGACTGCGCGCCTTCCAGAACGTCGAAGACTACTACCGCCGATAAGAACCGAAGAGGGGGCGAATGACTGCTGATCCGCACGTTACCGGCTTGCCCGGCGCGATCGTCCATGACGAGGTGGTGCCCGCGCGCGCACCCTGGCTGCATCATGTCGCGGCCGGGCAGACGCTTCGCATCGTCGATCTGGAAGGGAACCAGGCCGTCGACTTCCTGATCTATTCCGCCGCCGACGATGCCGAGCGGTACAGCGCGCAGGACACCGTCTCGGCGCAGGGCAATCTGTTCCTGCGACAGGGCAGCGTGCTGCGGTCCAACGAGGGACGGCCGATGATGACGATCACCGGCACCTCGGTCGAATATCACGACACGATCGGCGGGGCGTGCTCCTGCGAGAGCAACACGCTCCGCTACGGCCACCACACCAAGGCGCAGCACGCCTGCGTCGACAACTTCCTTGAGGCGAACCTGACCGAGGGTCGCGGCAAGCGGGACATGGTGTCCAACATCAACTTCTTCATGAACGTGCCGGTCGAGGCGGACGGATCGTTGGGCATCGTGGACGGCATCTCCGCGCCCGGCCTGACCGTGGATCTGCGCGCCGAGATGGACGTGGTGGTGGTCGTGTCCAACTGCCCGCAGATCAACAATCCCTGCAACGCGTTCAACCCGACGCCGGTCCGGATGATCGTGTCGGCATGAGCTTCGACACAGTCCTGGTCGCCAATCGCGGGGCGATCGCCACCCGGATCATCCGCACCCTCCGCAAGATGGGGCTGCGCTCCGTCGCGGTCTATTCGGAGGCCGACGTGGACTCGCTTCATGTCGCGCAGGCCGATGTGGCGGTGTGCATCGGCGCGGCACCCGCGACCGAAAGCTACCTGAACGTCGCCGCAATCCTGAAGGCAGCGGCGGACACCGGGGCGGGCGCGATCCACCCCGGCTACGGGTTCCTGGCGGAGAACGCTGAATTTGCCGAGGCCTGCGCGGCGGCGGGCGTCGTGTTCATCGGGCCGACGCCGCAGAACATGCGCGCCTTCGGGTTGAAGCACAGCGCCCGCGCGCTGGCGGCGGCGAACGGTGTGCCGCTGGCGCCCGGCACCGAGCTGCTGACCGACGAAGAGGAAGCGGCAAAAGCGGCGGGGGAGATCGGCTATCCGGTCATCCTGAAGGCGACCGCCGGCGGCGGCGGGATCGGCATGCGCATCTGCGCCGACGAGGCGGCGGTGCGCGAGGGCTTCGCCGGAGTGGCCCGGCTGGGTGGCAGCAATTTCGGCGACGCGGGCGTGTTCCTGGAACGCTATGTCGGCCGCGCCCGGCATGTCGAGGTGCAGATCTTCGGTGACGGGAAGGGTCGGGTGGTGGCGCTGGGCGAGCGCGATTGCTCGCTCCAGCGGCGCAACCAGAAGGTCGTCGAGGAGGCACCCGCGCCGTTGCTGCCGGCCGAGGTGCGGGCCGAGCTGATCGCATCGGCGGTGCGGCTGGGCGAGGCGGCGGGTTACCGGTCCGCCGGCACGGTCGAGTATCTCTACGATGCCGAGCGGCGGGAGTTCTTCTTCCTGGAGGTGAACACCCGGCTGCAGGTCGAGCATGGCGTCACCGAAGAGGTGATGGGCGTCGATCTGGTCGAGTGGATGATCCGGGGTGCGGCGGGCGACTTCGCGTTCCTCGATGCCGCGCCATCCGCGCCGAAGGGCCATTCGGTGCAGGTGCGGCTCTATGCCGAGGACCCGGCGCTGGATTACCGGCCCACCTCAGGCACGCTGACCGGCGTCACCTTCCCGGAGGACATCCGCGCCGAGACCTGGGTGATGGCGGGCAGTACGGTCAGCGCCTGGTACGACCCGATGCTGGCCAAGCTGATCGTCCATGCCGACACGCGCGAGGCGGGGATCGCGGCCATGCAGGCGGCGCTGGACGAGGCCCGCGTGGACGGGATCGAGACCAACCTGCGCTGGCTGCGCGAGGTGGTGCGGAACGAGGGGTTCGCGAGCGGCGAGGTCTCGACCAAGCTGCTCGACACGATCGCCTATCATCCCAAGAGCATCCGCGTGGTCGCCGGCGGCACCGCGACGACGGTGCAGGACTGGCCGGGGCGTCAGGGCCTTTGGGCGATCGGCGTGCCGCCGTCCGGGCCGATGGACGACCGATCCTTCCGGCTGGGCAATCTGCTGCTCGGCAACCCGGAGGGGACGGCGGGCCTAGAGGTCACCGTCACCGGGCCCACGCTCTCCTTCAACGCGCCCGCGCGGCTGTGCCTGATGGGCGCGGATTTCGGGGCGAAGCTGGACGGCGTGGCAGTCGAGCGCGGCGTGCCGATCGACGTGGCGGCGGGGCAGACGCTGGCGCTCGGTCGCGTTTCGGGCGGCGGGATGCGCGGGTATATCCTGTTCGCGGGTGGACTCGACATCGCGCCCTATCTGGGCAGCCATAGCACGTTCGAACTGGGTCAGTTCGGCGGCCATGCCGCGCGGCGGCTGCTGGCGGGTGACACGCTCCATCTCGGCGGTGCGGAGACCGGCACGGCGGTGGTGCCCGAAGCGCTGCCTTCGCTCGGCACCAGCTGGACGATCCGGGTGCTCTATGGGCCGCATGGCGCGCCGGACTTCTTCACGGCCGGCGACATCGAGGAGATCGTCGCGGCCGACTGGCAGGTGCACTACAACAGCAACCGCACCGGCGTCCGCCTGATCGGGCCGAAGCCGCATTGGGCGCGGACGGATGGGGGCGAGGCGGGGCTGCACCCGTCGAACATCCACGACAATCCCTATGCGATCGGTGCGGTGGATTTCACCGGGGACATGCCGATCATTCTCGGCCCCGATGGACCATCGCTAGGCGGGTTCGTGTGTCCGTTCGTGATCATCGCCGCCGACCGGTGGAAGATCGGCCAGCTTTCTCCGGGTGACCGGCTGCGCTTCGTGCCGGTGACGGCCGAGGATGCGGCAGCGGCCGATGCGACGCCGCTGGTGGAGCACCAGGCGCGCAAGATCGCGGACCTGTCGCCGATCCTGGCCGACCTGCCCGCACAGGGCCTGCGGCCGCGCGCGGTTTATCGGCAGCAGGGCGACCGCAACATCCTGGTCGAATACGGACCGATCGTCCTCGACATCGAGCTGCGCATCCGCGTCCATGCGCTGATGACCGAGCTGGAGCGGATGGCGCTGCCCGGCGTGATCGACATCGTGCCCGGCATTCGCTCACTGCAGCTCCACTTCGACGGACGTGTGCTGGATCAAGCCGGAGCGCTGGCGGCGCTGACCGCTGCCGAGGAGCGGCTGGGCGACCTCGAGGAGTTCGTCGCTCCCTCCCGCATCGTCCACCTGCCGCTCAGCTGGCGCGACCCGGCGACGATCGAGACGATCGAGAAGTATATGGCCGCCGTCCGCGACGACGCGCCCTGGTGCCCGGACAATATCGAGTTCATCCGACGCATCAACGGCTTGCCCGATGCCGGCGCGGTCGAGGAGGTGATCTTCGACGCGAGCTACCTCGTGCTCGGCCTCGGCGACGTCTATCTCGGCGCGCCGGTCGCGACGCCGGTCGACCCCCGGCACCGGCTGGTTACCACCAAGTACAACCCGGCGAGGACCTGGACGCCGCCGAATGTGGTCGGGATCGGCGGCGCGTATATGTGCATCTACGGCATGGAGGGGCCGGGCGGCTACCAGCTGTTCGGGCGCACCATCCAGGTGTGGAACACCCACCGCCAGACCGACGCCTTCGTGGACGGCAAGCCGTGGCTGCTGCGCTTCTTCGACCAGATTCGCTTCTTCAAGGTGAGCGCGGAGGAGCTGGCGGACTGGCGGCGCGACTTCCCGAGCGGGCGGCGGTCGATCGAGGTCGAGGAGTCGGAGTTCCGGCTTTCGGATTACCGCAAGTTCCTGGCCGAGAATGCGGAATTGATCGCGGCCTTCCAGGCGAGCCGGGGCGCGGCCTTCGACGAGGAGCGCGCGGAGTGGCAGCGCTCGGGTGAGTTCGACCGCGTGTCGAGCTTGACCGAAGAGGCGGGCGGCGGCGCGGCCGAGGTCGCGGTTGAGGTCCCCGAGGGCGCGGACCTGATCGAGGCGCCGTTCGGGGGCAGCGTGTGGAAGCTGCTGGTCTCGCCGGGCGACGCGGTGAAGGCGGGCGATGTCATCGCGGTGATCGAGGCGATGAAGATGGAGTGCCCGCTGGAGAGCCCCGGCGACGGGACGATCGCGCAGCTCTACATTCAGGAGCGGCAGTCGGTGCAGCCGGGCTCGCCGATCCTGGCGCTGAAGCCCGCCGCGTGACGGCGCTGGACCGGCTCAGCGCTGGGGCGATCGCAGCTGCCGTCAATGCGGGCGAGACCAGCGCGCTGACCGTGGCCGAGGAGACGATCGCGAGGGCTGCCGCCTATGACCGGGTGCAGCCGCAGGTCTGGATCAGCCGGGCGTCGCCCGACGATCTGCGGGCGGCGGCGCGGGCGGTGGATGCGCGGGTCGCGGCGGGGGAGAGCCTGCCGCTGGCGGGCGTGCCCTTTGCGGTGAAGGACAATATCGATGTCGCCGGGTTCGAGACGACAGCGGCTTGCCCGGCCTTTGCATACCAGCCGGATGCCTCGGCCAATGTGGTCGAACGGCTGCTGGCGGCGGGGGCTTTGTGCGTCGGCAAGACCAATCTCGACCAGTTCGCGACCGGGCTGAACGGGACGCGGAGCCCCTATGGCATCCCGCGCAACGCCTACAACCTCGGCTATGTCAGCGGGGGATCGAGTTCGGGGTCGGCTGTGGCCGTGGCGGCGGGGCTGGTGGGCTTCGCGCTCGGCACCGACACGGCAGGGTCGGGGCGTGTGCCGGCCGCGTTCAACCACCTGATCGGGTTCAAGCCGAGCAAGGGGCGCTGGAGCACCAGCGGCCTTGTCCCCGCATGCCGTTCGATCGACTGCATCACGGTGTTCACCGGCGAGACCGGCGATGCGGCGCTGGTCGACGGGGTGATCGCCGGGTTCGATGCGGGCGATCCGTTCTCCAAGCCGCTGGCTGATCGCCCGGTGCAGGCGCGGCGGATCGGGGTGCCGCGCCGGGATCAGCGGGTCTGGTTCGGCGATGGCGAGGCCGAGTTCCTCTACGACCGCGCAGTCGAGCGGCTGGCGGCAACGGCGGAGATCGTGGAAATCGACATCGCGCCGCTATTGGAGGCCGCGCAGCTGCTCTACGGCGGACCTTGGGTGGCGGAGCGGACGGCTGCTGTCGCGGACCTGCTGGCCAGCAATCCGGACGCCATCGACGCGACCGTGCGGGCGGTGATCGAGCCGGGGCTGGGGATCGGCGCGGTGGCGCTGTGGAACGGCATCTACCGCATGGCCGCGCTGAAGCGAGAGGCGGATTTGATGTGGGAGGGGGTGGACCTGCTCGCCTTCCCGACCACCGGCACGACATACCGGGTCAGGGAGATGCTGGCGGCTCCTGTGGCGCTGAACAGCAATCTCGGCTTCTACACCAACTTCGTGAACCTGCTCGACATGGCGGCGATCGCCGTGCCGGCGGGCGTGCGGGCGAACGGAACGGGGTTCGGCATCACCCTGATCGGTCCTGCCGATACCGACCGGGCGCTGATCGGGATCGCCGAGAACTATCTGGGCGCGGCGGACCTGCCGCCGCCGCCATCTCTGGACATGGAGGGTCGAGTGCAGACTGTTAAGCTGGCCGTCGTCGGCGCGCATCTGAAGGACATGCCGCTCCACTGGCAGCTGACCAGCCGCGACGCGGTGTTCGTGGAGGCAACGGAGACCGCGCCTGCCTACCGCCTCTATGCGATGGCGGACAGCGTGCCGCCGAAGCCCGCCTTGATCCACAGCGGTGATAACGGCGCGGCGATCAAGGTCGAGGTCTATGAGCTGGACGTCGCGGCCTTCGGCAGCTTCGTCGTGGACGTGCCCGCGCCGCTGGCGATCGGGACGGTGACGCTTGCGGACGGCACAAGCGTGAAGGGCTTCGTCGCGGAGCCGCGGGCGATCGTGGGGGCGGAGGATATCACCGCGCTCGGCAGCTGGCGCGCCTTCGTCGCGCGGGGGTGACACGCTTATCCTCCCCTGGAAGGGGAGGGGGACCGCCGAAGGCGGTGGAGGGGTAGGTGCCGCAGGAGCAGGCGGTGGTCCTTGCGGCACCTACCCGTCCGTCAGCCCCCGCTTTCGCGTGGGCTGCCACCTCCCCTCTGGGGGAGGATCGCTATGCCGCGCGCTGATCCATCAGATCGCGGACCTTGGCCATGTTCGTGGTACCCCAGGTGCAGAGCGGAATGAGCGCCTCCGCCAGGCCGCGACCCAGGGGCGTGAGGCTGTAGTCCACGCGGGGCGGGACCTCCTTGTAGTCGCGGCGGATGACGATGCCGTCGGCCTCCAGCTCCTTCAGCTGCTGGATCAGGACCTTGTCGCTGACGCCACGGATCGCGCGCTTGAGGGCGCCGTAGCGATTGGGTTCCTGCGACAGGAAGTAGATGATCAGCGGCTTCCACTTGCCGGCGATGACGCGGAGCGTGGCATCGAGGCCGCAGGTGAAGGCCGCGTCGCAGGCAGCCGAGCGAGTGGGTGAAGGCGACGGGTGTGCGCTCATTTTTGATACTTACCAAAAGGTGCATACTTGTCGATAGGTGGGTGCCGGGCCAGCTTTCCGCAACCAGACAATGGGCAATCGCACATGGAGGTTATCGTGAAGAGACTGGACGGCAAGACGGCGGTGGTGACGGGCGGCGGCACGGGTATCGGCCTCGCCTCGGCCAAGAGGTTCATAGAAGAAGGTGCGTTCGTCTACATCTTCGGTCGGCGGCAGGTGCGGCTGGATGAAGCGCTGGCGGAACTCGGCCCGAACGCGCGTGCGGTGGCCGGATCGGTCGCCGATCCTGCCGACCTCGACCGGCTGTTCGACACGGTGAAGGCGGAGCGGGGCAGCATCGACATCCTCTTCGCCAATGCCGGCACCGGCGCGCTGGTGCCGCTGGGCGAGATCACCGACGAGCATTATGCCGACACCTTCGACGTCAACGTGAAAGGCCTGATCTTCACCGTGCAGAAGGGTCTGAAACTGATGGCAGCGGGCGGATCGATCATCCTGACGGGATCGACCACGGGCGAAGTCGGCACACCGAGCTTCAGCGTCTATAGCGCCAGCAAGGCGGCGGTGCGGAACCTGGCGCGAAGCTGGGCGCAGGATCTGCGGGGCACGGGCATTCGCGTGAACGTGCTGTCGCCGGGGCCAACCCTGACGGAATTGGCGGTGGATGCGATCGGACGCGAAGAGTTCGAGGCCTTCGGCGCGCTTACGCCCCTGGGCCGGCTGGGCGATCCGGCGGAGACGGCGGCGGTGGCGGCGTTCCTGGCCTCCGGCGACAGCAGCTTCATGACCGGCAGCGAGGTGTTCGTGGACGGCGGCCAAGCGCAGGTGTGAGCGCGAGCGGCAGGCGCGGCATCGAGGCCGCACCTGCCACGGCACCGGTCAGGCCGAAGCCCGCGACGGGCATCGTCCAGCAGACCGGTTCCGGCAGGGCGGGCATCAGCGCCCGATCGTCGATCACGCTTCCAATGTAGGAAAATATTTGCGAGCCAAAGGTCGGCTCTTTGATTCGTTTATAATCCGATCTCGCGCGCACGCATGTGGGCGTGCGTGCGCTCGCGCGTTGAGGGAAGACCTTTGCGACTTTCCGGCGCGATCGGCGGCCGGTCAGCCGTTCTCCCGCTCCCAGCGGCGGCGCTCTTCCTTCTCGCGCTTGCGGCGCTCCTTGGCCTCGCGCTCTTCCTGCTTGCGGATCTTGCGGCCCCGGTTGCGGTCGGCCTCGTCCTGGCTGGTCGTGGTCCAGTCCACCACCTGCGATCCGGCGCGCACCGGCGCGGTGACGACGTTCGCCACCGTCCGGACGCAGCCGGCGAGCGCGAGGCCCGCCGCTGCCGCCATGATGAGCGCGGCCGGCCTCATGCCGCCACGCTCCCCAGCCCGTTTGCGGCGCTGAGGAGCGCGCGCACCGAGGCGGTCGCCACGTCGCTGTCGATGCCGACACCGAAGACGGTGCGACCATCCTCCGTCCGCGCCTCGACATAGGCGGCCGCCTGCACGTCGCCGCCGGTGCCGATCGCATGTTCCTGATAATCGGCGATGTCCATCTCGACGCCCAGTTCCTCGCGCAAGGCGGCGAGCACCGAGGAGAGCAGGCCGTTGCCCTTGCCGCCGACCGACCGGACCTGTCCGTCCACCCCGATCCGCCCGGCGAAGCGCCGCTCCGCCCCGCCGCCGGGTGACGCGCTCTCGTGATAGTCGACCAGGGTGAACCGCCCTTCGCCGTCGAGGTGATAGGCCGCCTCGAACGCGCCCCAGATGTCGGCGGCGTTCAGCTCGCGGCTCGTCCGGTCGGCCATCGCCTGCACATGGCGGCTGAAATCGGCCTGCATCCGCTTCGGCAGCTTCAGGCCCTTGTCCTGTTCCAGCACCCAGGCGACGCCGCCTTTGCCCGACTGCGAATTGACGCGGATCACCGCCTCATAGCTGCGGCCGAGATCGGCGGGGTCGATCGGCAGGTAAGGCACGTCCCAGAACTGGTCGTTGCGCTGCGCCTGCGCCGCGAAGCCCTTTTTGATCGCATCCTGATGGCTGCCGGAGAACGCCGTGAACACCAGGTCGCCGGCATAGGCGGTGCGCGGGTGGACCGGGATGTTGGTGCAGTATTCGACCGTCTTCACCACCGCGTCGATGTCCGACAGGTCGAGTTCCGGGTCGACCCCCTGTGTGTACATGTTCAGCGCCACGGTCACGAGGTCGCAGTTCCCCGTCCGCTCGCCATTGCCGAGCAGGCAGCCTTCGACCCGGTCCGCGCCCGCCATCAGGCCCAGCTCCGCCGCCGCGACGCCGGTGCCCCGGTCGTTATGCGTGTGCAGAGAGATGACCACGCTCTCCCGGTCGGAGATGTGGCGGCAGAACCATTCGATCTGGTCGGCGTAGATGTTCGGGGTCGCCGCTTCCACCGTCGCCGGCAGGTTGAGGATCAGCGGCTTCTCCGGCGTCGGGCGCAGCACCTCGATCACCGCCTCGCAGACGTCCAGGCTGAAATCCAGCTCGGCGGTCGAGAAGGTCTCCGGCGAGTATTGGAAGCGCCAGTCGGTCTCCGGGAAGCGCGCCGCCTGTTCGGCCAGCAGCTTCGCGCCCTCGATGGCGATCTGTCGGATCTCCGCCTTGTCCATGCCGAACACGATGCGGCGCCAGGCGGGCGACACGGCATTGTAGACGTGGACGCAGGCGGTCTTCGCCCCCGCCATGCTCTCGAACGTCTTCTCGATCAGGTCGCGGCGGGACTGGGTCAGCCCCTGGATCATCACGCCGTCGGGAATGCGGCCATTGTCGACCAGCCCACGAATGAAGTCGAACTCGGTCGCCCCGGCGGAGGGAAAACCGACCTCGATCTCCTTGACGCCGACCTTGCACAGGAGGTCGAAGAATCGCTGCTTTTTCTCGCTGTCCATCGGGTCGATCAGCGCCTGGTTGCCGTCGCGCATGTCGGTGGACAGCCAGCGTGGCGCCCTCGTGATCGTCCGCGACGGCCATTGCCGGTCGGGCAGGTCGATCTGCGGGAAGGGGCGGTACTTGGTGGAGGGGTCTTTCAGCATCGGCATCGTGATGTTCCAGTCGAAGGCCTTGGCTCTCGGGTGTTTCGAAGAGGCCCTTAGGCGCCGTGACTGTCCGCCCGGAAACCGGGCAAGCCGAACCGCGCGCCTAAGGGCGCGTAAGTCGAAGGAGGAGAACCGCGAAGGAACGACCGTGTGTCACGCGCTCGCCTTTACCTTGTCTCAAGCGTTCGCGTCCAGAGGGTAGGGAAATTCGTTTCGGTGGAGAAAAGTCAGTGTTTCAACTAACTTACATCAGTACCGCGGCCTACGACCTCCCAGCGGATGCGGTGGACGGCATCCTGGCGACCTCCCGCCGGAACAATGCCGAGCGCGGGATCACCGGCCTTCTGGTTCATGACGGCAAGCGCTTCCTCCAGGCGCTCGAGGGGGAGCAGGAGGAGGTGGAGACCACCTTCGACCGCATCGTGGAGGACGGCCGCCACCGCGCCGTGGTCATCCTCTCCCGCCGCCAGGTGGAGGAACGGGAATTCGGCCCCTGGGCGATGGCGTCCGACAGCGCGGTCGCTGCCACGGACCACGATACCATCCCGGAACTGGTGGACGCCCTCACCGCCGAGGTCCCCAACGCGACCGCCCGCGAACGCTTCAGAAGCTTCGCAAGGGTGCGTCACGCGGCATAAAACATCCTCCCCATCAAAGATGGGGAGGATGTGCAGCCTCACTCCTTCTCGAAGGCGCCCGCGATCTTGAGTTCGACCTCGTCGCCCACCATCGGCACGCCGTAACCCAGGCCGAAGTCGCTGCGCTTCACCTTCGCCATGCCCTTGAAGCCGATGTTCAGCTTCTTCGACATCGGGTTCGGCCCGGCACCGTAGAACTCGGCCTCGATCACGACGGGCTTGGTGATCCCCTTGATCGTCAGGTTGCCGGTCACCGTCGCCTTCGTTCCGCTCGCCTTGACCGAGGTGGAGACGAAGGTCGCCTGGGGGAACTTCGCCACGTCGAAGAAGTCGGTGCCGGACAGGTGCTTCAGGAACGGCGCGGAGGTGACGGTCAGGCCGGTCAGCGGGAAGGTCAGCGACAGCTTCGCCGCCGCCGGGTTCTTCGGGTCGAGCGTCAGGCTGCCCGCGGGATCGCCGAACGCGCCCCAGAGCGGGCTGACCCCCATATGGTCGACCTTCCAGATCACCTGCGTGTGATGCGGGTCGACCTTGTAAGTCCCGGCCTCGACACGCGCCGGATCCGCCTTGCCGGGCGCCTCCGTCGGCATCTGGGCGAGAGCGGGGAGGGGGCTGGCGATTGCAATGCCAAGAGCGAGGAAGGCTGCGCGCATCAGGATCGTCTCCTTGTTGACGGACGGCGGACCTTCGATCGGTCACACCTCTCCGTCTACACGCATAGCATCGAAGGGGCTGTTCGAGGGAATTGAAAAGAGGTGGTCGTCGCCCCGGATCGGCTCCGAGGCGACGACAACGGAGCCTAGTTCTTCGCCTTGTCCACCAGCTTGTTCTTGGCGATCCATGGCATCATCGCGCGGAGTTCGCCGCCGACCTGCTCGATCTGGTGCGCGGCCGCCGCTTTCCGGGCTGCCTTCAGCTCGGGCTGGCCGGCGCGGTTGTCGAGGACGAAGTTCTTGACGAAGCGACCCGACTGGATGTCGGCGAGCACGCGCTTCATCTCCTTCTTGGTCTCTTCGGTGATGATGCGCGGCCCGATGGTGATGTCGCCATATTCGGCGGTGTTGCTGATCGAGTAGCGCATATTGGCGATGCCGCCCTCATACAGCAGATCGACGATCAACTTGGTCTCGTGCAGGCACTCGAAATAGGCCATTTCCGGCGCATAGCCGGCCTCGACCAGTGTCTCGAAGCCCGCCTGGATCAGGTGGGTCACGCCGCCGCAGAGCACGACCTGCTCGCCGAACAGGTCGGTCTCGCACTCTTCCTTGAAGGTCGTCTCGATCACGCCCGAACGGCCGCCGCCGACCGCGCTGGCATAGGAAAGGGCGACGTCATGCGCGTTGCCGGACGCGTCCTGTGCGATGGCGATCAGGCAGGGAACGCCGCCGCCGCGCTGGTACTCGGAGCGTACGGTGTGGCCCGGCCCCTTCGGCGCGATCATGAACACGTCCAGGTCGGCCCGCGGCTCGATCAGGCCGAAATGCACGTTCAGGCCGTGAGCGAAGGCGAGGGCGGCCCCCTGCTTGAGGTTGGGCGCGAGGTCGTCGTTGTAGATCGCTGCCTGATGCTCGTCGGGCGCCAGGATCATGATGATGTCGGCCCATTTCGCCGCCTCGGCATTCGACAGCACCTTGAAGCCGGCGTCCTCGGCCTTCTTCGCGGTGGCGGAGCCGGAGCGGAGCGCGATCGCAACCTCCGCCACACCGCTGTCGCGCAGGTTCTGGGCATGGGCGTGGCCCTGGCTGCCATAGCCGATGATGGCGATCTTCTTGGTCTTGATCAGGCCGATATCGGCGTCACGATCGTAATAAACGCGCATTGATCTTCCTTTCGAACTTTCCGTCATGTCAGCGAAGGCTGGCATCGCTCAAAGTCGGAGCGACTCCGATCTTCGCTGGGGTGACGAGACTTGGTGGAAACTCAGACCGCCTCATGCCCCCGGGCGATGGCGGCGACTCCGGTGCGGGCGATCTCGACGAGGCCGACTTCGCGCATCAGTTCGATAAACTTGTCGATCTTCTCGGTGCCGCCGGTCACCTCGAAGACGAAGCTGCCGATGGTCGCATCGACCACGCGGGCGCGGTAGACCTCGGCGAGGCGCAGCGCCTCGATGCGGTGATCGCCGGTGCCGGCGACCTTCACCAACGCCAGTTCCCGCTCGACATGCGGGCCGAGCGCGGTCAGGTCGATGACCTTGTGAACGGGCACCAGCCGGTCGAGCTGCGCCACCACCTGCTCGATCACCTGCGGCGTGCCGTTGGTGACGATGGTGATGCGGCTGATCGACTCGTCAGCCGTCACGTCGGCGACCGTCAGGCTCTCGATATTGTACCCGCGTGCCGAAAACATGCCGGCTATACGGGCAAGGATGCCGGGCTCGTTCTCGACCGTGACCGAGAGCGTGTGCCGCTCGGTCGCCTGCTGCTTGATCTGCATGAAACTACTGCCTGGAAGAGGGTTGATCGGCGAAGCCTTGCGCCACCAGCCCCACCAGGGGTGACGGGCGATCGTCGTCGCGCGGCCTTTCGGGATCGTGCGGCACGATGTTCACGGTCAGGTTGACCAACGGGTTGTCCATCACCGCCCAGAAATCCTCGCCGACATAGCGGGGCGAGATCTGTACCGCCCCGAACGCCTCTTTGGCGATTGTGATCGGCTTGTCGAGATGGACGAGCCAGTCGGGCTTGTCGAGGAAGCGGTGATCGGCCGTCCAGCCGGTCAGATCCGCGCTCTCGTTCTCCCGCTCGAACGTCCAGGGCTCACTGACATGGATGCGCAACGCCAGCCGCGCCATCAGACGAGCGCCTTCGCCTCATCATCCATCTCGCCGGAGACCTCGTTCGCCTGCAGGATCATGTCGGTATGGGCGGCACCGCTCGGGATCATCGGGAAGCAATTGGCGAGCTTCGTCACGCGACAGTCGACCATCACCGGCCCGTCATGAGCCAGCATGGCGGCAATTCCGTCCTCCAGCTCGCCCGCAGTCTCGATGCGGATGCCCTTCCAGCCATAGGCCTCCGCCAGTTTCACGAAATCGGGCAGGGCGTCCGAATAGCTTTCCGCATAGCGGCTGGCATAGGTCAGTTCCTGCCACTGGCGGACCATGCCCATATACTCGTTGTTGAGGATGAAGATCTTGACCGGCAGGCGGTACTGCACCGCCGTTCCCAGCTCCTGGATGTTCATCTGGATCGAGGCCTCGCCCGCGATGTCGATGACCAGTTCGTCGGGGAACGCCAGCTGCGCGCCGATCGCGGCGGGCAGGCCGTAGCCCATCGTGCCGAGACCGCCCGACGTCAGCCACTTGTTCGGCGCTTCAAAGCCGAAATGCTGGGCCGCCCACATCTGGTGCTGCCCCACCTCGGTCGAGATGATTGGCGCGCGATGCTTCGTTGCCTCGTACAGCGCCTTGATCGCGTGCTGCGGCATGATCTCGCTGCCCGCCTGCGTGAAGGCGAGGCAGTCGACCGCGCGCCAGCCGTCGATCCGCGCCCACCATTCCTGCAGGTTCTGCTTGCCGTAGCCGCGCGCCTTCCACAGCGCGATGATGTCCTCGATGGCGGAGCCGACATCGGCGACGATGCCGAGGTCAGCGCGAACGGTCTTGTTGATCGAGGAGCGGTCGATATCGACGTGGATCTTCTTCGACTTCGGGCTGAAGGCGTCGAGCCGCCCCGTCACGCGATCGTCGAAGCGGCTGCCGAGCGCGAGGATCAGGTCCGCGCCGTGCATGGCGTGGTTCGCCTCATAGGTGCCGTGCATGCCGAGCATGCCGAGCCATTGCGGGCCGGAGGCGGGGTAGGCGCCGAGACCCATCAGCGTCGAGGTGACCGGCGCGCCGGTCAGCGCCGCCAGTTCCCGCAACGCCGCCGTCGCGTGAGGGCCGGAGTTGATGATGCCGCCGCCGGTGTAGAGGATCGGTCGCTCCGCCGCCGCCAGCATCTCGACCGCGGCCTCGATCAGCTTAGGGTCGGCCTTGGTCTGCGGCTGGTAGCTCTTGTGCCTGATCTCGGTAGGCTTGCCCGTGTAGCGTGCCTTTGCGACCTGCACGTCCTTGGGCAGGTTGATGACAACGGGCCCGGGCCGACCTGAGGTCGCGATGTGGAACGCCTCGTGGACGATGTCGCCGAGCTTTGCGGGGTCCTTCACCAGGTAATTGTGCTTCGAACAATGCCGCGTGATGCCGACCGTGTCGCATTCCTGGAACGCGTCGCTGCCGATCAGGTTGGTGGGGACCTGTCCCGTCAGGATAACGAGCGGGATCGAGTCCATCATCGCGTCGGCGATGCCGGTAACGACGTTGGTGGCACCGGGGCCGGAGGTGACAAGGATGACGCCCGGCTTGCCCGTGGCGCGGGCATAGCCCTCCGCCGCATGGGCAGCGCCACCCTCCTGCCGGACGAGGATGTGGCGGATCGCCTTGGAGCGGAAGATCGCATCGTAGATCGGCAGCACCGCCCCGCCGGGATAGCCGAACACGACCTCGACCCCGCAATCAACCAGGGCCTGAACCAGGATTTCCGCGCCGCTCGTCTCGCTCTGCATCATCTTCGTCCTTGATGAGGCGGCGGCCTTACCGAGCGACGTTGCTGGAGTCAACGACAAGATCGTACTTAAATAACAACAAATGATAGCTCGCAAAAACATTATTCCGCGTCAGGCCGATCGAGAATTATTTTGTGACGATCTTCAGTCGAGTACCAGCCGGCCCCGTTCAGCGAGCCGAGCGATGTCGCGGATCACGACCTCGCCCCGTCTGCCGCCGACGATCTGGTCGTGTCGCCAGCGGGTGATGATCCGGCTGATCGTCGGCACGGTGGTGCGCACCATCTCCGCCAGATCGGCTTGTCCGACCGCCACCGCGATGGACAACTCCTCGGTGTGCCGTCCGAACTTCCCCGCGAGGCGGAGCAGGGCGCGGGCCAGCCGTTCCTCGACCGAGAGGGAGACCGTTTCGTCGAGCAGTTCGATCAATTCGTCGGAGCGGCGGGAGACGAACTGAAGGAATTGGGCGGAGATAGCGCGATCCTGGACCAGCGCCTGCCGGACCACCCGCGCGTTCCAGCCGAGAGCGGTGACCGCAGTTGCGGCGACGGCGGAGATGCGGTGCGGCTTGTCCTGCACGACCGCGATGCTGCCGATGACCTCCCCCGCGCCGACCACGATGAGGGTGTGGGCATCGCCGGCTTCGGTGAGACGGGTGACCTTCACCCGCCCGGTTTCGATCATCATCAGTTCGTGGGCGGGGCAACCCTGATCGTAGAGCGTCTCCCCCCGCGCGAAGCGGCGGCGTACGCACACACCCCCGAGCAATGCCGAGGTCTCTGGCGAGACATCACCGAAGGGCGTCGCATCTGGCATCGCGTTCCTGAAGGCTACCGCGTCCTAGCCGATACGCAACGAAGACGACCCAAGTTGCCATTCGACAAGGACGGCCGGCATCTCCCTCCTATAACACGCCGCGAGCGTAACCGCTCCATCGTATGTAGCTTGGCGTAACCGGGGGGCCGGCGCGCGCCGCCGGTCCTTCCTTTCCATTCAGCCGATCAGGCCGTCCGCAGCGCGGACCGGCGCCGCCTGAGCGCGCCGCCGAGCAAGCCGAAGCCGGCGATCATCTGCGCCCAGGTAGACGCCTCCGGGATCGCGCCTGCTCCCGGGGGCGTCGGCGTGGCGGGCGCGTAGTTCAGCAGCGTGCCGCTATAGAGTTTGTAGTTGATCTGCGTCGGACCGTTGAAGCTGCCGACGATCATCTGGCCGTCCACATTGCCATAGCCGCCATTATAAGCCGCCTTGGTGGCGAGGACGCTGCCCTGGACGCCGATGCCGCTGAACGACAGGCTGGTCGCGTCATGGAAGTTGTAGAGGATCTTGCTGGCATCGACGCCGACGAGATCGAAGCCGGCGTACTGCATCGCCGCATTGGCGCCGCTGATGTTGAACAGGACCTGCGAGCCGTTCTTCACGTTGACGTGGAAGGTATTGCTGTTCCGCATCTGATCGGCGGTGACGGTGAAGACGTTCAGCGTGTCGCTGGTGCCGGTGAAGAAAAGCTGGCCCCACTTGTATTCGGTGCTGCCGTTGGCGCTGTAGCCCTTCAGCGTGGTCGAAAGGTTGGACAGGCGGGTGGATTCGGCAGCGAAGTCGACGGGCAGGGTCGTGGCGTTCGCCGTCTTGCTGCCGCCGAAGCCGTAGCTCCAGGTGTTGATCGAGCCGCCCGCGACGACGTTGCCGCTGGTCGATCCGCCGATCGCGGTGAAGTTCCTGCCGACGACCAGGTTGTCGCCGGCCGGCGCCTTCAGCCCGACGCTGTAGCCTCCGAGATTGGCGTTGCCCCGGACGGCGACACGGCCCTCCACGTCGCTGCCGCTCGCGGTCATGTCGCCGAGGACGAAGAGATTGTAGTCGAAGGTCGTGGCGGCACGCGCCGCGCCCGCGGTCAGCGCAAGAGCGATCGTGAACGTGAGAGAAGCTGCCTTCATCGCCGTATCCTCAAAGAACGGCAGGTATTTACGTTGCGGATCGGAAACTAACCGTGGCCAGAGATGGTTAGAGGGTTCTGAAAGAACGCGGTTAACGCTTCTTCGATGTCCTCGTATCTCGGCCATGCCGCGTTGAACTGGTGGCGGGACCAGGTCACCTGTCGCTTGGCATATTTCCTCGTTTCGGCCCTGATCTGATCGGCGGCTTCCGAGAGGGTGAGCGTGCCGTCGAGATGGGCCATGATCGGCCGTACGCCGATGGCGCGCATGACAGGAAGTGCGGGGTCGAGGTGGCGGGCGCGGAGTTGCGCGACCTCCTCCACTGCGCCTGTTTCGATCATCTGGCCGACGCGGGCGTCGCAGCGGGCGTAGAGCAGGTCGCGGGGAGGGGTGATGACGATCGGGCGGAGGTCGATCTGCCCGCCGATGCCGCCGCCGCGGTCCGCCTGCCAGGCGGCGAGGGTGCGGCCCGTCGCGCGCACGACCTCCAGCGCGCGCTGTGTGCGGGTGGTGTCGTTGGGGTTGAGCCGTGCCGCCGCCTCCGGGTCCGCCGCCTCCAGCAGGGCTCGCGCCTCTGGCAGGGGCAAGGCACGGACGAAGGCGCGGATATCAGGGTCGATGTCCGGTATGGGCGCGATACCGTCGAGCAGGGTGCGGATATAGAGGCCCGTGCCGCCGACGAGGATCGGCAGGCGCCCCGCCGCCGTCACCTGCGCGACGACCGCCCTGGCCTCTTCCGCCCAGTCCGCCGCCGAGCAGGCGGTGGCGCCGTCGACATGGCCGAACAGGCGGTGCTCGGCGCGAGCCTCTTCCTCGGGCGCGGGGCGGGCGGTGAGGATGCGGAGGTCGGCATAGACCTGGCTGGCATCGGCATTGACGATCACGCCGCCGGTCCGCTCGGCGATCGCCAGCGCCAGCGCCGACTTGCCCGATGCGGTCGGCCCGGCAATAAGCGCGACCGCCGGTTTCTCTGGCGATTTCGAGGGGGTTCCTGTGTTCATCGCCACGCTGATAGCAGCCGATCGGCTCAACCCGTCCGACATTTCGGCGGCGCTCGATGCGTTGTCGGACGCGGGGCTGTCCGCCACGGTACGCGATGTCGAGGCGGGAAAGGCGAGCGACCTCTGCTTCGACGGTCACGCCGTCGTGGCGCGGGCGGCGCTGGAGCCGCTGAATGCCGGCATCGACGTTGTCGTGCAGCGTGAGGCGGATCGCGCCAAGCGCCTGCTGGTCGCCGACATGGATTCCACCATGATCACCGTCGAGTGCATCGACGAGCTGGCCGACTACGCCGGCATCAAGGCGGAGATCGCCGAGGTGACCGAGCGGGCGATGCGCGGCGAGCTGGATTTCGAGGCGGCGCTGGATGCGCGGGTCGCGCTGCTGAAGGGGCTGGAGGAGGGCGCGATCGACCGCTGTTTGAAGGAGCGGGTGCGGATCATGCCGGGTGCCAAGGCCCTGGTGCGGACGGTGAAGGCGCGGGGTGGACGCTGCGTGCTGGTGTCGGGCGGGTTCACCGTCTTCGCAGACAAGGTCGCGGCCGAGATCGGGTTCGACCGGGCGCTGTCCAACACGCTGGGGATCGCAGGTGGCACGCTGACCGGCACGGTGGCGCGGCCGATCGTCGGGGCCGAGACCAAGCGGCAGGTGCTGCTGGAGGAGATGGCGAGGGGCGCGGTGCCGCGCGCCGCTACGATTGCGATCGGCGACGGGGCAAACGACATCCCGATGATCCGCGAGGCGGGGCTGGGCGTGGCCTATCATGCCAAGCCGAAGACGGCCGAGGCGGCGGCGGCGCGGATCGACGCGGGGGATTTGTCGGTGCTGTTGTACGCGATGGGGGTTCCGAAGGCGGAGTGGGCGGCTGAGGCCTGATTGCAGAAATGTAAAGTTGCGGAAGTTGCGGCTGGTGAAGGGTGGCGACCTCTTTCCATCCTCCCCCGCCAGGGGGAGGTGGCGCCGAAGGCGTCGGAGGGGGAGGACGGCGGTGCCCTCTCCATACGAAGGAAGCCCCATCCTCCCCCTCCGTCAGGCTGCGCCTGCCACCTCCCCCTTGCGGGGGAGGATGATCGCAGACCGCTAAGTTGCGTAAGTTGCGGCTCGCAGCGGGTCCGCGCGCGGCATAAGTTGCGGCTGCCTGGCCATGCACATGCAGAGTCGTTAAGTTGCGATGGTGTCGCGGCCGCACGATGTCCTCCGATCAGGGGACCGGCCATGTATCGCAGGCGGAGGGGTGTAGGACAGCGCGAACTGTCTCGCCGTCATCTGACGAAAGTCAGGGTCCATTCGGCGCTACGCTTCGATCTACAAGCGAGCGCGACTGGATCCCGAGTCAAGTCTTGGATGACGGGAGTGCGCGCGGCGCAATCGCCCAGTTGCGGACGCTTCTATTCCTCCCCCGGAGGGGGAGGGGGACCGCCGAAGGCGGTGGAGGGGTAGTCTCCACGAGCGACGCGCACGATGTGAAGCACGCAGGTATCAACATCCCGCAGCACGTGGGATGCAGGAATACGAAGGACGCGAACGGACTGTGATCGCAACCACGCATCGCGCTCCTTGTCTCGGGTGGGCTGATCGCCCCGGCCATGCGCCTCGCCATCCACTTCGACGCACAGGCGAACGGTTGGGCAGTAGAAATCCAGAACATAGCGTCCTGCCGGATGCTGACGCCGGAACCGCAAAGCGGCCGGTCGTCCACGCAATGCCTGCCACAAAAGAACCTCTGGCAAGGTCATGGTGCGGCGGAGCACCGCTGCACGCTTTTGCGTGATCTTCGGACCGTGCAGCATGCGGCGCGCTACCCCTCCACCACCGCCTGCGGCGGCGGTCCCCCTCCCCTTCCAGGGGAGGATCAGAGCAGCACAAGAGCTGTTATGCAACGTCCGGAATCTACCACTTCCACCCGTTCCGTCAGCACGAGAACTTACGCCGGCCGCACCACCAGTGGCCGATCCAACGCCGGCAGTCGCGCCTGCAAATCGGCCGGAAGCCGCCCCACCACCACCCGCCGCAGCGAGGTCCAGAAGGCGGAGAGCATGAGGAGGCCGGAGCCGATGAGGAGGGCGGTGAGGGCGACGTTGAGGCCGACCGCGCCGAAGCGTTCGAAGAGGCTGCTGAGCGCGTAGAGGACATAGGCGAGCGAGGAGACGAGGAGGGCGCGGCGGTCGATCGCCAAAGCGACAAGGCCGAAGAAGACGTAGAGGGCGATCACCATCACCGCCACGCCGCCGCCGAGGTCGCCGCTGGTGACGCCAAGCGTCCAGAACACCGGATGGGCAATCATCGGGGCAGCGGCGAGGTGGAGCCAGAAGGCGACGTCGGAGCGGCGCGTCTGCCGCTCGCGATCCGACATGTCCCAGCGCATGGCGAAAGCGAAGATGCCGAGGCCGGCGATCAGGAGCAGCCAGCGCAACCCAGCCACCGCGCTCGGCACGGCGGCGGTCAGCAGGCCGACGGCGACGCCGACCACTGCCACCGTCAGCGCCGCTACCGTGATCGGCACGCGATACTGCCGCCAATGGGCGAGCGCCGCCAGGGCCGCCGCGACCCCGGCGCTGGCCGAGACGAGACCCATCACCCGATCGCTGGGATTGTCGAGGAAGAGGGCGGCGAGACCGAAGACCAATGCGGTGACGCCGCCGACGAAGGTCAGCATCAGCAGGATCGAGGGGAGCGCCATGCGCCGCCTGGCGGTGAAATAAGATGCGAGCAGCCAGCTGGCGACCGCCACGCCCGCGCCGCCGAACAGGAGGGTGCCTGCGAAGACCAGCTGTGTGGCACCCTGGCTATCGCCGTAGAACGCGCCGTTCGCGATCACGCTGCCGATCCAAGCCACTGCGACGAGGAACAGGATCGTGGCGATCGACACGAAGATGTCGTTGAAACCGGTGAGCAGGCGAAAGCTTTCCTCATCCACCATCGGCGTCGCCCGGCCGCTGGCGACATGATCGCGGAAGGCCTGCGCCGCCGCCGGAGTGAGCGCGCCCGCCTCCACCGCGCTGTCGATATCGCTCTCGCTATACATGCCGGCCAAGTCCTCTCCCCGACGGGATAGCACAGGTGTATTGTTTGAGCAATACACGAGCATCTGTGCCAGACCGAAACAGAATCACCGAAACGCCAGTTTCTTAACCAATCTTAGAACGTTACCGAATCATTAAAGATCATTACGCCTGCCTTACCGGTGTTCGTAAATCCAGACGGCGCATCGGAACGGGAGGAACAATCGTGCGTAATCTGACCCTGATCGCGACCGGCCTGGCCGGCGCCCTCGTTTCGTCGTCGCCGGCGTTCGCGGCGACTCTTTTCCAGTTCGACGCGGCGGCATCGAGCATCTCGGTCGTCGAGAACGGGCGCATCTGCGCGCCGTCCGCCGGTTGTGCGCTTTCGGCCAGCCTGCTGCTGCCGTTCGCCGATCTTTCGATCGACGAGGGTGCGAGCAAGACCTTCGACTTCGCCGAGTTCAACGTCTCCGCCGGCTTCGGCAGCGACCTGAACGCGCGGATCGATGCGGTCCTCGCCTTCACCAGCCCGATCGTCGACGCGGCGTCCTCGGGTGCCACGGCATCGTACCTGCGCCTCGGCGGCTTCTTCACGCCCGGCGTGGTCAAGGGCGCGGTGGTCTGGGACAACCCCGTGCAGTCGCTGACGGCGGCGGACGGCACCAAGTTCAACGTCACCTTCTCGAACCTGGCGGGCGTCACCTTCGGCAGCAACGCGATCGCCAAGGTGACCATCGGCGTCCAGAAGGCCGGCAACGCGGTCACGCCGGCGGTGCCGGAGCCGGCGAGCTGGGCGATGATGATCGCCGGCTTCGGCCTGGTCGGCGGGGCGAGCCGCGTTTCGCGTCGTCGCGTGGTGCTGGCGGCGTAAGCTTCGTTCCGTTTGGGTTGAGCTTGTCGGGGAGCCGGTGCCGGCGCTTCGACAGGCTCAGCGCGAACGGGGTGCATGTGTGTGGGGCTGTGGTCGGCATTGTCTTGCCGCCCGCCACCCGACACCGCGGCTTATAATCTCCTACGCCGATCGCCCTGAGCTTGTCGAAGGGCTGGAGATGACCGTCTCACTCGCGCTTCGACAGGCTCAGCGCGAACGGCTTGGGGAGAGGCGGAACGGGCGGGGGAGGCTGTGCGGCGCGGGACGGTGTCCTGAAAGGGGCGCTCGCGCCTACGCTACCGCCTCGCTGTCCAAAGCATAGCCCGCCGAGCGGACCGTGCGGATGATGTCGGGCGCGTCGCCGACGTTGATCGCCTTGCGGAGGCGGCGGATGTGGACGTCGACGGTGCGTGCCTCGATGTCGCTGTCGCGGCCCCAGACGCTGTCGAGCAGGCGCTCGCGGCTGAACACGCGGCCGGGATGTTCCAGGAAGTGGCGGAGCAGGCGGAACTCGGTCGGGCCGAGCGCCAAGGTCGCGCCGTCGCGCTTCACCTTATGGGCGACGGTGTCCATTTCGATTCCGCCATATTCCAGACGCTCACCCGCGAGCGCGGGGCGGACGCGGCGGAGGACAGCCGAGACGCGGGCGACCAGTTCGCGCGGGGAAAATGGCTTGGTGACGTAATCGTCGGCGCCGGTTTCGAGACCGCGGATGCGATCCTCCTCCTCGCCGCGCGCGGTGAGCATGATGATCGGCACGTTCTGCGTATCGGGCATCTTGCGCAGACGGCGGCACACCTCAATGCCGGAGACGCCGCCCTCGATCATCCAGTCGAGCAGGACGAGATCGGGCGTCTCTTCCCGCGCGAGTAGGAGGGCCTCTTCGCCATCGGCGGTGCGCGAGACCTCGAAATCCTCACGCTGGAAATTGTAGATCAAGAGTTCGGCCAGCGCGTCGTCATCCTCGACCAGCAGCAATCGTGCGCCCATGTCAGTCCTCCGCGGTCAGCATGTCCTGGCCGCGCTGGCGGTCCGCCATGTGGCGGCCGGTGGCGGCGAAATAGACGGTCTCGGCGATGTTGGTGGCGTGGTCGCCGATCCGTTCCAGGTTCTTGGCGATGAACAGGAGGTGCGTCGCCTCGCTGATCGTCTGCGGGTTCTCCATCATGTGGGTGAGGAGGGCGCGGAACAGCGAATTGTAGAAATCGTCGACCTGCTTGTCCTGCGCGCAGATGCGCACCGCCGCCTGCGCATCGCGCGCGGCGAAGGCGTCGAGCGCGCCCTTGACCATGTCGAGCGTGGCACGCGCCATGGCAGGGAGGATCGACAGCGGCTCCATGTTGCGGACGCCGGAGAGGAGGGGGACACGCTTGGCGATGTTCTTGCCGTAGTCGCCGATGCGCTCGATCACGCCGGAGATCTTCATTGCGCCGAGCACGTCGCGGAGGTCGTCGGCCATCGGGGCGCGCAGCGCGATCAGACGGACGCAGAGCCGCTCGATCTCGGCCTCGATATCGTCGATGCGCTTGTCGCCATCGACGACGCGGGCGGCGAGATCGAGGTCGCGGCGGGTGAGCGCGGTGATCGAGTCGGAAATCGCCGCCTCCGCGCGTCCGCCCATCTCCGCGACCAAAGCGCGGAGTTCCTTGAGGTCGTCGTCGAAAGCCTTGACGGTGTGGGAGGTGGTGGTCGCCATCTGCGGTATCTCTCTCCTCAGCCGTAGCGGCCGGTGATGTAGTCCTTGGTCCGCGTTTCCCGCGGATTCGTGAAGATCTCGGACGTGTCGCCGTATTCGACGAGGGTGCCGAGATGGAAGAAGGCGGTGCGCTGGGAGACGCGGGCCGCCTGCTGCATGTTGTGGGTGACGATCACGATGGCGTAGCGGCCGCGCAATTCGTGGATCAGCTCCTCGATCTTGGCGGTGGCGATCGGGTCTAGCGCGGAGCAGGGCTCGTCCATCAGGATAACCTCGGGATCGACGGCGATGGCGCGGGCGATGCACAGGCGCTGCTGCTGACCACCCGAGAGCGCGGTGCCGCTGTCGGAGAGGCGGTCCTTCACCTCCTCCCAGAGGCCGGCGCGCTTCAGCGACTTCTCGACGATGCCGTCCATATCGCTCTTGGCATGGGCGAGGCCGTGGATGCGCGGACCGTAGGCGACGTTCTCGTAGATCGACTTGGGGAAGGGGTTGGGCTTCTGGAACACCATGCCGACGCGGGCGCGCAGCTGCACCACGTCCATGCCGGACGCGTAGATGTCGTCGCCGTCCAGCGTGATGACGCCTTCGACGCGCGCGGAGGAGACCGTGTCGTTCATGCGGTTGAGCGTGCGCAGGAAGGTCGACTTGCCGCAGCCCGACGGGCCGATGAAGGCGGTGACGTTCTCCTGGCTGACGTCGATCGAGACGTTCTTGATCGCCTGCTTCTCACCATAGAAGACATTGACGCCGCGCGCCGCCATCTTCGTCGTCTCCGTCGAGGCGGCGTCCTGGGTGCCGGCGATGTCGTTCAGCGTGTCAGTCATCGGTTTCGTCACCAGCGTCGTTCGAACTTGTTGCGGAGATAGATGGCGAGGCCGTTCATCGCGAGGAGGAAGGCGAGCAGCACGATGATCGCGGCCGAGGTCTTCTCCACGAAGCCGCGGCTGACCTCGTCCGACCAGAGAAAGATCTGCACCGGTAGCACCGTCGCCGGCTCGGTGAGGCCGGCGGGCGGGGCGGAGATGAAGGCGCGCATGCCGATCATCAGCAGGGGCGCGGTCTCACCGAGCGCGCGGGCCATGCCGATGATCGTACCGGTCAGGATGCCGGGCAAAGCGAGCGGCAGGACGTGATGGAAGACGACCTGCACCGGCGAGGCGCCGATGCCGAGCGCTGCGTCGCGGATTGACGGCGGCACGGCCTTGATCGCGTTGCGCCCGGCGATGACGATGACGGGCATGGTCATGAGCGCGAGCGTCAGACCGCCGACGATCGGAGCGGAGCGCGGCATCCCCATCGTGTTCAGGAACACGGCAAGGCCGAGCAGGCCGAAGATGATCGAGGGCACGGCGGCGAGGTTGTTGATCGACACCTCGATGATGTCGGTCCAGCGGTTCCGGGGCGCATATTCCTCAAGGTAGAGGGCCGAGAGCACGCCGATTGGGAAGGCGAGGATCAGGGTGACGGCCATCGTCAGGATCGAGCCCTTGAGCGCGCCCCAGATGCCGACCACCGTCGGATCGGTCGAATCCGCCTTGGTGAGGAAACCGGGGTTGAAGCCGGTTTTCACCGCGCCCTCGGCCTTGAGGCGGTCGTAGCGCGCCTTCGCATCGGCGCTGCCCTTGCCCTTGGCGGCGAGATCGATGCCGGTGGCGGCGGGGACCCAGATCTCGGTCTTCTTCGAGAGGATCGAGGGGTCGGCCTTGATCGCGTCGCGCACCGTCAGCCAGGCACCGTCGGACAGCAGCCGCGCGCCGCCCTTGCCGAAGCGGGCGTCCGCCGCCTTCGCCGCGAGGCCCTCCAGATCGGCGGTGGCGAGGGTCTGGTCGGCATTGGTCTTCAGCGCGGCGGGATCGATGATCAGCGTGGAGGTGGGGATATCGATCGGCAGCTTCAGCTCGGTCTGGGTGAAGCCGCGCGCGCCGTTGCTGATCATCGTGACCAGCAGGAAGGCGAGGAACGCGACCGACAGCAGCACCGCGCCGAGGCCGAGCAGGCGAAAGCGCCGCTCCGCCGCGTAACGGCGGCGGATGCGCTTCTGCATCACGTCGGTCTTCCAGTCGGTCGGCACCCGTTCCGCCACCAGGCGGTCGCGCGCGGGGGAACCCGCGGCAAGGGCGGTGCTATTCATACGCTTCCCGATACTTCTTCACCACGCGGAGCGCGACGATGTTGAGGAGCAGGGTGACCACGAAGAGGACGAGGCCGAGGGCGAAGGCGGCGAGCGTCTTCGGGCTGTCGAACTCCTGATCGCCGGTCAGCAGCTGCACGATCTGGGTGGTGACGGTGGTCACGCTGGCGAAGGGATTGGCGGTGAGGTTGGCGGCGAGGCCGGCGGCCATGACCACGATCATCGTCTCGCCGATCGCGCGGCTGACAGCCAGGAGCACGCCGCCGACCACGCCGGGAAGCGCGGCGGGGACCAGGACGCGCTTGATCGTCTCCGACGTGGTGGCACCCATCGCCAGGCTGCCGTCGCGCATCGCCTGCGGCACGGCGGCGATGGAATTGTCTGCCATTGAGGAGACGAACGGGATGATCATGATGCCCATGACGAGACCGGCGGCGAGCGCGCTTTCTGACGAGGCGCTGGTGATGCCGATCGACACCGCCGCCTGCCGGATCAAGGGCGCGAGGGTCAGCGCGGCGAAATAGCCGTAGACGACGGTCGGCACGCCTGCGAGCATCTCCAGCGTCGGTTTCAGCCATTTGCGGACGCTCGGGCGGGCGTATTGGGTGAGATAGATCGCGGTCATCAGGCCGAGCGGAATGGCCACCGCCATGGCGATGATCGCGCCGATGAAGATCGTGCCCCAGAACAGCGGCACCGCGCCGAAGGCACCGGACGATCCGACCTGATCGGCGCGGATCGCGGTCTGCGGGCTCCAGGTCGTGCCGAACAGGAATTCGATCGGGGAGACCTGGGAGAAGAAGCGCAACGATTCGAACAGCAGCGAGGCGACGATGCCCGCCGTCGTCAGGATTGCGATCAGCGAGGCGAGCAGCAGCCCGCCCATCACCATGCGCTCGACCTTGGTGCGCGCGCGGAAGGCATGGCTAAGGCGCGAATAGGCGAAGACCCCGCCAGCAAGCGCCAGGATTGCCGCAAGCACATAGCCGATCAGCGCGTAACGATGCGCCGCCGCCTGGTACACCGGCAACAGCGTGTCGGAGAGCGGGTTGAACGCGGCGGTGATCGTGCCGCTAGCGAGGCCGGTCACCTCGCTGACGATCGCCTGCCGCTCCATCGGCTCGGCCGGAAGTGCCTGTGCCTCGGGGCTGGCCAGCATCGTATCGACGGCGAGCGAGGGCCCAAGCTGCGTCCAGACCGCGACGAAGATCAGCGCGGGGATCGCCGCCCAGAGTGCCACATAGAGGCCGTGATGCACCGGCAGCGAGTGGGGCCGCGCGCCGGGGCCGCGGGCGAACGCCAGCGCACGGACCCGGCCGGCGACGAAGCCCGCCGCGCCGAGCCCGACGACCATGATCAAGAGTGCGAGGAAGGACATTCGCCCGCCGTTACTTGACGCTGGCCGTGTCGAGCGGCGTCAGCTTGGTCGCGATGTCGAGGTTCTTGGCGCGGACATCTTCCGGCGCGGCGATCAGGCCGCGGCGCGCGAGATAGCCTTCCGGGTTCCAGGCGGCCGCATATTCGGCGACGAACTCCTTGAGACCGGGGATCGCCCTCAAATGCGCGCTCTTCACATAGATGTAGAGCGGGCGCGCGCCGGGATAAGAGAAATCGGAGATCGTGGCGTAGGTCGGCGTCACGCCGGAGAGCGGCACGCCGACGACCTTGTCGGCGTTCTCCTCGAGGAAGCTGTAGCCGAAGACGCCGATCGCATCCGGGTTCGCGGAGAGTTTCTGGACGATCAGATTGTCGTTCTCGCCCGATTCCACATAAGCACCGTCCTCACGGATCTTGGTGCAGATCGCCTTGTGCTTGTCCTCGTCGGTCGCCTTCAGCGCCTTGGTCGCGGGGTCGGCGTTGCAGCCCTTGTCGAGGATCAGCTCGGCCAGCGCATCGCGCGTGCCGCTGGTCGGTGGCGGGCCGTAGACCTGGATCGCGGTAGCGGGAAGGGAGGGATCGACGTCCTTCCAGGTCTTGGCGGTCTGCGGCTTGCCATAGGGCTCGGCCGCGATCGCCTTGTAGATCAGCGCCGGGGTCAGCTGCATCTTGGCGCCCGACTTGCTCTCGGCAAAGGCGATGCCGTCGATGCCGACCTGAATCTCGACGATGTCCTTCACGCCGTTCTTGGCGCAATCCGCCACCTCGGACGCCTTGATGCGGCGCGACGCGTTCTCGATGTCGGGATAGGCCGCGCCGATGCCGCCGCAGAACAGCTTCATGCCGGCACCGGTGCCGGTGGATTCGACGATCGGCGCCTTGAAGCTGGCGTTCTTGCGGGCGAACTGCTCGGCCACGGCGGTCGTGAAGGGATAGACGGTGGAGGAGCCGACGGCGCGGATCTGGTCACGTGAACCGCCGCCCGCGCCCGATCCGCCGCCCTGGCCGCAGGCGGCGAGCGCCGACGAGGCGAGGATGAGTGTGGCGATGGCTTTACGCATGTCCGTCTCCGAAATCGCGACCCGGTTAGGGTTGGGGCAGGTCGGCTCTGTGACGGTTGTGTTACACTACGATGACAGCGGTTCCGAGAGGGCAGGGAGGCGGATGCGGAAACGCGTGCCGACGCCCACCGTGCTGTCGATCTCCAGCCGGCCGCGATGTCGCTCCACGATGTGCTTGACGATGGCGAGGCCGAGGCCGGTGCCGCCGCCCGCACGGCTGCGGCCCGGATCGACGCGGTAGAAGCGTTCGGTCAGCCGGGGAAGATGCTCCGGCGGGATGCCGTCGCCTTGGTCGATGACGTCCAGCCGCAACTCGTTGGCCTCTCGCGCCAGATCGATGCGGATGGGCGTGTCGGCGCGGCCGTATTTCAGCGCGTTGCTGATCAGGTTGTGCAGGAGCTGGCTGATCTGTGCACGATCCCCCGCGACGGGCGGAAGGTTGGGGGCGGCGTTCACCGTCAGACGCTTGGGCGGCAGCGCCTCGGCCGTGGCGATGGTCGCCGCGACCTCCTCGGCGATCGGGCCGACGGCCAGCGGCTCACGCAAGGGGCTGAACCGGTCGGCCTCGACGCGGGAGAGGGAGAGAAGGTCGTCGACCAGCTGCCGCATCCGCCGCGCCTCGCCCAGCATGATGCCGAGGAAGCGGGCGCGCACCGCCGCCTCCTCGGGCCGATTTGCGTCCTGCAGCGTCTCGATGAAGCCGAGGATGGTGGCGAGCGGGGTGCGCAGTTCGTGGCTGGCATTGGCGACGAAGTCGGTGCGCATCTGATCGGTGACATGCGCCTGCGTGCGATCGGCGAGGCGCAGCATCCGGTATCCGGGCGCAATGGTGAGTGCGTGGAGCAGGAAGCGTCGGTCGCTGCCGCCGATGCCGATCACGTCCAGCGGCTCTGTCGTCTCCGTCGCCAGGTAATCGGTGACGGCGGGATGGCGGATGGCGAGGCGGTAGTCCTCATCCTCGATATGCGGGCCGAACAGGGCGAGCGCCGCCGCATTGGCATGGGCGATGCGGTTGCCGTCGAGGATGATCGCCGCGTCGTCCGTCAGCGTTACGACGGCGGGCAAAGGGAGCGTCGCCTCGGTCTCGCCGCTGGTCTCGACCAGGTTCTGGCCATCGGGCGGCAGTGACATCCACACCGCGAAAGCACCCGCAGCACTCGCCACGGCGATGGTGATGGCGAAGCCGGGATGGCCGATCGCCAGAGCGGCGCCGGCCGCGATCAGGATCAGGATGGCGAAGGTGATCGCCACGCGCGAAGACTGCATGGCCGGACCTTATCGCCGCCGGATATGACGGGGAAGTTGCAGAATTACGTCGCTATTTGTTGCCGAGTTGCCGAAGAGCGGGGATCAATTCGTCCCAATGGTCGATCAATGCGTCGGCACCGAGTTCCTCGGGCGGGCGGTCGTGGAAGCCGAAGGTGAGCGCCACGCAGGGGATCTTGGCGGCGCGGGCGGTGTCGGTGTCCGTAATGGAATCGCCGACGAAGGCCGCGCGTCCGCCGCCGGCCCGGGCGATCGCGGCGAACAAGGGCGCGGGATCGGGTTTGCGGACGGGCAGGGTGTCGCCGCCGATGAGCGCCGTGAAGCGATCGGTCCAGCCGAGCGCCGCGATCAACTCGCGCGACAGGCCCTCCAGCTTGTTGGTACAGACCGCGAGGCGGACGCCGCGTGCGGCGAGATCGTCCAGCGCTGCCGCGACGCCGGGGAACGGGACCGTGCCGTCGGCGATATGGGCGGTGTAGTAGTCGATGAAGAGGGGGAAGCCCTGCTCGATCAGGGTCTCGCTGACCTCGCCCGTTGCCGCCAGCCCCTTCTGCAGCAGCGCGCGGGCGCCGTGGCCCACCATATGCCGCACGGACTTCGGGGGGATGGAGGGACGGCCGAGTTGGTTGAGGCTGTGGTTGAGCGCGGCGGTGAGGTCGGGCGCGGTATCGGCGAGCGTGCCGTCGAGATCGAAGACGACGGTATCGAAAGGGAAATCGGCCATGGCCGCCCTTGGCGCGAAGGCTGTGGCGGTGGCAAGCGGAACATGGCAGACGCGCGGCCATGACCAGCCCAGCGCCCTTCGCCGCCATCATCCTCGCCGCCGGCATGGGCACGCGGATGAGGTCGGCACGGCACAAGGTGCTGCACCGGATCGCGGGCAAGCCGATGCTGCTGCACCTGATGGATGCGGTCGACGCCCTGGCGCCCGCCGAGAAGGTGGTCGTCGTCGGCGCGGGCAGGGATCAGGTAGAGGCGGCGGTCGCCGGGCGCGCGAAGATCGCCGTGCAGAGCGAGCAGCTCGGCACCGCGCACGCCGTCCGCATGGCGGAGGATGCTCTTGCCGGCTTCGAGGGCGACGTGGTCGTGCTCTATGGCGATACGCCGCTGGTGAAGGCGGAGACGGTGGCGCGGATGCTCGACCGGCTTCATGCCGAAGACGCGCCTGTCGCCGTGGTGCTCGGCTTCCGCCCCGCCGACCCGCTCGCTTACGGTCGGATCATCGCCGATACTGACGGGCGCATCGCGGAGATGGTCGAGTTCCGTGATGCGACGGCCGAGGAGCGGGCGGTAACCCTTTGCAACTCCGGCCTGATCGCCGCGCGCGCCGCCGACCTCTGGCCGCTGCTCGCTCGCATCGGCAATGCCAATGCGGCGGGCGAATATTATCTGCCTGATGTGGTCACTTTGGCCGCGGCGGAGGGGCGCGCCTGCGTGGTGATCGAGACCGAAGCGGCCGAGGTCGCCGGGATCAACAGCCGCGCCGAACTCGCCGCCCTCGAGGCCGCGTGGCAGGCGCGGCGTCGGGCCGAGGCGATGGCGGCAGGCGCAACCCTGCTCGCGCCCGAGACAGTCTGGTTCGCGCATGACACCATCATCGGCCGCGACGTGACGATCGGCCAGAACGTCGTCTTCGGACCGGGCGCTGCGATCGCCGACGATGTGACCATTCACGCCTTCTGCCATATCGAGGGCGCGACGGTCGCGACGGGGGCAATCGTCGGCCCCTATGCGCGGCTGCGGCCCGGCGCGGAGCTGGGCGAGGGCGTCCATGTCGGCAATTTCGTCGAGGTGAAGAAGGCGCGGCTCGGCAAGGGCGCAAAGGCCAACCACCTGACCTATATCGGGGATGCCACGATCGGTGCCGGCAGCAATATCGGCGCGGGCACGATCACCTGCAATTACGACGGCTTCAACAAGTCCCTGACCGAGGTCGGCGAGGGCGCGTTCATCGGGTCCAACACGGCGCTGGTCGCGCCGGTGAAGGTCGGCGACGGCGCGATCACCGCGGCCGGCTCCGTCATCACTCGCGACGTGCCCGCCGATGCGCTGGCGGTCGCGCGGGGACGGCAAGAGGAGCGCCCGGGCTGGGCGGCGCGGTTCCGGGAGAAGATGCGGGCGTCGAAGGCGAGGTGAGTGCGGGCGGATGCAAGGGCTCGCTCCTGCTGCTCCACGGCCATGGCCGCCTTGGCGCATCGCTGATCCGCTTCGCGACGAGAGGCCGGACGGCGGGCCTCGCGCCTTTGTCGCCCAACTACCCGTACCGCCGCGACATGGCGGCGATCGTCGCCAGCCTTAGCCCACGCATCGCTGCCCATCTGGCCAAGGTGCCCGGCCCGATGCACGTCGTGACGCACTCGCTTGGTGGCCTCGTCGCCCGCGCGCTGATCGTGGCGGGGGTGATCCCGCGCGAACGCCTCGGCCGTGTTGTGATGCTCGGCCCGCCCAACAGCGGAAGCGAACTCGCCGACCTGCTGATCCGCCTGAAGCTCGACCGGATTGTCCTCGCGCCGAACGGCTGGACATCTGCGCACGATGCGCGATGAGGTTGCGGGTAGATCCTATGGACCCGTTGATTTCGAACTCGGCGTCATCGCAGGCGACCGGGCGCTGGCACCGATCCTCCCTCGCTACCTCTTGCCGGGCCGAGCGACGGGAAGGTGACGGTCGCCTCCACCAGGCTGAAGGGAATGGCCGACCACATCGTCATGCCGGTGACGCATACTCTGATGGTCTATGACGCTCGGGTGTTGCGTCAGGCGTTCGCGTTCCTTCGTGATGGCCTTTTCGACAGAGAGGTTGCATAATGATATCGGACTATGATATCAGTACGTCCGATGACCCGCATTCTTGCCGACCTGCCTAACGACGATCTTCGCTGGCTGGATCAGCGCGCTGCCGAATTGGGCCGTTCCCGCGCCTCAGTGCTGCGTGAGGCGGTGGCCACCTACAAGGCGCAGTCGCCGGCAAACCGGCTGGAAGGGCTGGAGCAGGGCTTTGGCCTGTGGGCACGACAAGGATCGACCGCAGATCGTCATGAAGATGATCGTCGTCGCCGGGCCGAATGGACGCGGCCCTGGGACGCGCATTACGACGAGGTTCGCGCAGAATCGCCGGAGTGTTTCACCGAGGATGATGATCGCGCGCGCGCGCATTACATCGCCCTGACGAAGGGCCGGACCGACCCAGACGCAAGCGGTGGCGAGTGAGTGGATACAGCTTGGATGCGAACATCCTCATCGACGCACTGCTTGGCTATCCCCTCGCACATGACGAGTTGCGATATCTGGCTGGATGCGGAGCGGAACTGTGGATCAGCCGCATGGTGTGGATGGAAGTCCTTTCGAAAGGCGAGGAGGATTTAATCGGCGAGACGATGCGGTTCTTGGAACCGTTCGGGATTGACGAAATCGACGGCGACACCGCCGAGCGCGCAGCGCAGTTGCGGCGGGAGAGGCCCCGTCTAAAGTCATCGGATGCTATCATCCTGTCCTCGGCGCAGCTGAACGGCCGTACCCTCGTCACCCGCAACACGCGCGATTTCCCGACGGATATGCCGGGCGTCCGCGTTCCCTATACGCTCTAGTTCGGACAGCTCATCATGTGCGGTATTGTTGGTATTCTCGGGCGCGGTGAGGTGGCCACGCGGCTCTTCGAGGGGCTGAAGCGGCTCGAATATCGCGGCTATGACTCGGCGGGCATCGCGACGATCCATGACGGCGCGATCGAGCGGCGGCGGGCGGCGGGGAAGCTGGCGAACCTGGGTGAGCGGCTGGCGGCGGAGCCGTTGGCCGGAGCGACCGGCATCGCGCATACCCGCTGGGCGACGCATGGCGGACCGACCGAGGACAATGCGCATCCGCACATCGTCGGCGACGTGTCGATCGTCCACAACGGCATCATCGAGAACTTCAAGCCGCTGCGCGAGGAGCTTATCGCCGACGGCCGGACGTTCCTGAGCGAGACGGACACCGAGGTCGTCGCTCATCTCGTCGCGCGGGAGCTGGAGCGCGGGGCCGATCCGCGTGCTGCCGTCGCGACGGTGCTGCCGCGGCTGCACGGTGCCTTCGCGCTGGCGGCGTTGTTCCGCAACGAGCCCGATCTGCTGATCGCCGCCCGCCTCGGCGCGCCGCTGACGGTCGGCTATGGCGAGGGGGAGAACTATCTCGGCTCCGACGCCCATGCGCTCGCCCCGCTGACCCAGCGCATCGCCTATCTGGAAGAGGGCGACTGGGCGGCGATCACGCGCGAGACGATCGAGATCTTCGACCGTGACAACCGGCCGGTCGAGCGGCCGATTGTCCTGTCCGGCGCGCAGAGCGAGGTGGTCTCCAAGGGCAACCACGCCCATTTCATGCTGAAGGAGATCTACGAGCAGCCGATCGTCGTCGCGCAGACGCTGCGTTCGTACCTGCAGCGGATGGAGGATCGCGTCACCCTGCCGATCCCCGATTTCGATCTTGGGGCTGTGAGGCGCGTCACCATCGTCGCTTGCGGGACCAGCTTCTACGCGGGCATGGTCGCGAAATACTGGTTCGAACAGTTCGCCCGCGTGCCCGTCGATCTCGATGTGGCATCCGAGTTCCGCTATCGTCAGCCGGTGATGGAGGAGGGCGGCCTTGCCCTCTTCATCAGCCAGTCGGGCGAGACCGCCGACACGCTCGCCGCCCTCCGCCATGCCCGCGCCGAGAGGCAGAAAATCGCCGTGGTGGTCAACGTGCCGACCAGCTCGATGGCGCGGGAGGCGGACCTGCTGCTGCCCACCCACGCCGGGCCGGAGATCGGCGTCGCCTCCACCAAGGCTTTCGTCTGCCAATTGGGTGTGCTGGCCGCGCTCGCCGCCAACCTCGCGCGGGCTAAAGGGCGCTTGTCGGCCGCCGAGGAGAAGGAGATCGTCCGCCACCTCGCCGAAGCGCCCGCCTCGCTGAACGCGGCACTCGCCTATGACGAGACCATCGCGGAGATGGCGCATACCGTCGCCGGTGCCCGCGACGTGCTCTACATGGGGCGGGGTACGGACTATCCGCTAGCGCTGGAAGGTGCGTTGAAGCTGAAGGAAATCAGCTACATCCATGCCGAGGGCTATGCGGCGGGCGAGATGAAGCACGGGCCGATCGCGCTGATCGACGACCTCGTCCCCGTCATCGTCATCGCGCCGTCAGGCCCGCTCTTCGATAAGACGGTGTCGAACATGCAGGAGGTCCGCGCGCGGGGCGGCCGGGTGATCCTGATCTCCGACTATGACGGCATCCAGACGGCGGGCGAGGGGTGCATCGCCACCATTACCATGCCCAAGGTCCACCCGCTGATCGCGCCACTCGTCTACGCGGTGCCGGTGCAACTGCTCGCCTACCATGCCGCCGTGCTGAAGGGCACGGATGTGGATCAACCGCGCAACCTGGCGAAGTCCGTCACGGTGGAGTGAGGATTTGGCAGGCGCTGCACCCTCTGCATATTACAAATATAGTTTAGAACTACATAATGGGGTTTTGAACTGAGTAATAATATTCTGAACCGAGCAAGCACTGCCCTTGGCGGCCGAGGCAGCGAGATTTACGAAGCTGATGCGTGTGGCCGTGAACTTGTAAAATAGCTTTCGAGAGGGTGGTTTGAGCGTCGTAAACTTAGTTGCGTTGGTATAGACTCGGGTGTCGTTCTATAAACATGCCCGAATTACATTGCATATCTGTGAGGCTTAGCTTTACGGATGGTTCGTTGATGTTTCGATCTATTTCACGCTAGAATGCCCAAATATCACGATGAGGAAGATTCATATCGATCCCGCCTTAAGGTAGGAGGAAACGGCAGCTCACCACCGTGCGGACGACCTGAATATTGTTTCGAAGAGTTGTTCCGCGATCGAAGTTCAACGTCGAAATGGTGCCTTTGAGCACAAGGACTTTAGATTGGCTCAGATTCTGCTTGACGATCGCGATTCGGTTCTTTGAAGGACGACCATGCTCCTAGGGAGCCCGCCCAAGCGAATCGATGGGGCGGTATGTAGTAACCGAACCTTGGCCAGATAGCCGCCATGCCCTTAGGATCTCCTCAAGGTTGGCGTACAGCCGCGTGATCGGCACTCCCTTCAGCAATCCGACCAGATAGCAGTAGCTGCGATGGGCAGGCAGCCCTCCGCCAGACCGACCCGCCAGTCGGCGCTAGGTGCGATCGGCTGCAGCCGCCGTTCTGAAGGCGGTGCCACAACGACGGCCACGGTCAACCTCGCTTTCGCGAAGGCGCGCCGCGGATCTTCGCTCAGGTCCAGAGTGAGTTTGTCGCCCGCAAGCTCTCGGACATCGACACCGAGATCCGCTGCTTTCTCCGCGATGGCGCAACCATGTGCCCGGTTCCGCGCCGAGCGCGTGACGAGAACGTCCCGAGGCAGCCAACGTGTGGCGAAGCGCCTTCGAGAAGTGCGGAAATCATTGACGATGAACGGTACGCACCGGTTCTCATTCACGCCAGCAAGGGGCCGAAGAATCATCTTGCATCAGCGAGCAAGGAAGCCTCTTTGAGATTTACGGCTGGTGATCTCAAGATGGCTGATTTTGGGTGGGAAGCCGCTGGTCTGCTTTCAGGCGCCGGATGAAAGAAGCGGACGTTCGTTCATCGAAACCATGCGGCGGCAAGGCGTCCAAGCGGGCCGTTCAGCGGGCCGCGTCTGAATGGCTGCTTCGCACCCAATTCGGGTCGTTGAGTGCATTCGAACGATTGCCTGCAAGCGGACAGGTATATCTAGATCAGGAACGGTGGTGTGCGGCTCGTGACCGCGAGTGGCAGCGATACGAATTAGAGCGGGTCGGGCACTAAGCCGCCGAGGTGCCGACCCCGTCTTTCTGGTATTCGTGACGATCAATAGAACCGGAATCGCCAGTGACGAAACCTAAGCGCCACCATTGGTGGCCCCAGCTTCAATCGGGTCATTGGACTGACGCGGACGGGCTCATCAACGTGACCCGGGCGGACGGGAATACGTTCCGGGCACCGCCGTCGAAGATCGGCGTCGAAGGCGAGCTCTACACGCGCTACGAACTGGCCGGCGAGAAGGACCTCACGATCGAGCACTGGTTCGGCCAGCAGATCGAGACGCCGTTTGTAAAAGCGCTCGAACGGCTCGCCACGATGGAGGGGATCAAGGTTTCGCCGCTCCCTGCGCGACGAAGCGACAAGGAACAGGAGCTGCGTGAGCTTGGCTTCATCGTGCCGACGAAGGTCGAAGAGATGATCCTCTCGGCCGAGCACCGCGACGCCATCGACCGCTACCTTGCGGCCCTGCTGGTGCGCAGCCCGCGCTACCTCGCAAAGCTCGTCGCCTTCCACGACAGGGAGGGCACGCCCCTGCCGGCAGCGCTCCCGCGTGACGCCGCGATCAAGACGGTCGCGCTCGACAACATGCTGCAGGTGTTCGAAATCTATCGCGATCAGATCGCGCGTGCGCATCTCGGACTGCTGCTGATCGATGGCACCAACGAGCTGCTGTTTAGCGATGCCGGCATCAGCGTCGAAGAGCCCTGGCGGTCCGGCCCGGTGCCATTCGACATCCATGCGCCGCTCACGCCCAAGATGGCGATCGAGGTGATGCCCGTTCCCGACAGCCATTCCAGGCGGTGCCTGATCATGCGTGCGAACAACCGGGGCGCGGCGAGGATGAATCGCATTGCGCTTCAAAACGCGCAGCAGTTCGTGTTCTCCAGGCAGAAGCCCCCGCTCCAATTCATCAAGGAGCATTTCGGCGAGCCCGCGCCGAAGTCGATCGGCATCCGCACGCGCAATGGCGAAGTCGAGACGAAGTTCGACCGCTCGCGCGATCGCTGACGGCCCCCCGCGTCAGACGATGACGACGCGGCTCGCATCGTCGATGACGTACCGGATCTTCTTCGCATCAACCGGGGAGAGCGCAGCAGTGAGCGGTTTCGGGTTCCAGAGATTCCAAAAAGGCCCGTTTAGTTGGGACCACGTGACAAAGGGGAGCTGGACGATCAGCTCGGCCAGGCCCGCCGCCGTCGCTTGGACCCAGCTGCGTTCATCGGGCATCGCGTAGACTGCGTCGGCGCGCTTGAGGATCGCTGCCTTGAGCTCGTCCAGGCTCAGGGAGGCGGTGGCCGCGGTGGCGATGTCCACGCCGGCGAGAGCGATGGCCGAGAGCACGGCAATCGACATATGATCGCGGCGCAGGTCGGGGATGAGGCGCCCCGCCGTCGGACGATCTTCATATTTCGAGATGATCCGGATGAGCTGCCGATAGTCGCCGTCCCAGACGCCGGCGTTGAGGAAATCCTGCTCTTGGCCGAAGCGCGCGTAGACCTCGGGATCGAAATGCTCCTTGCCATAATGGAAGCAGTCGGTCGCGAGCAGTTCGGCCTTCATGGCGTCCCACTCCAGCCCCTTGATCCAGACGAGGTCGAGATGGGTGGCGAAGATATCCTCGGGCAGCGGCAGGCTCACATAGACTTCAGTGACGCCGCCCACATAGACATCATAGGCCGAGACCCAAAGCAGGCGGCTGATGACCTTTTCGACCGGCGCCGAGGTCGCGCCGAGCCCGGCGCCAATCAGCGTCTCGACGGCGGTGCGCGATGCAGCGATCGTGTCGACGGAGGGCTTTAGCCTGGCGATCGCCGCCGGATTGTGCTTGGCGTCATTGTAGAGCTCGCGCAGCGCATGCAGCTGGCGGCGGACCGTCTTGTCGATGCCGATCGCCTTCAGCCGGTTGATCAGGGTGTCGAAGGTGTCGGTGGCGGCGGCGTCCGGGAAGACGGCGGTCTTGAAGAAGCGCTCGACGCGCGAGCCCAGCCGTTCAACGATCAGGCGGATGTCGGCATCTTCATAATGTTCGAGGCGCAGCGCATCGAGCGCGGCGAGCGCGTCCGAGAAGGCTGCCAGTATCTCTTCGCCGCGTGTCACGATGCGTTGCCCCTGCCTGGTTTAATCCCGGTCGGGCTCGCCATCGACTGCCAGCGTATAGCCCTCAGCGAGCACGGCATCGAAGCGGTCGATCGAGGCGACCCAATGGTGGACGGCCGGAGACAGCCAGCGGGTCAGCTGGAGGATATTGCCGTGATGCTTGGGCAAGTTCCAGTGGAGGATCGGCTCATGATGCGCGGTGCGGTTGCGCAGCAGGCGGATCTGGGTGAGCGGCCGGGAGAAGCTCTTGCGCGGTAGTCGCTTGCACTCCTCGGTTTCGGCGATGCGATTGAGCGTTGCGCGCCACAGGGTCTCGTAGGCGGGGCTCAGCATCGCGGTCCAGAAACTGAAGGTGAGCGCCGCGACGATGCGCCCGGCGGTCGCTTCCTTGCCGGCTTCCTCGATTTCGGCGACGGCGGTGGTGAGCTGGTCCTTCTGGTGCGGCGCGAGGAGCAGTCCGTCCGTGTCGAACCAGCGCTCGCCATTCGCCTCGGTCATGACCGTGTGGATGCGGTTGCGCAGCGCAACCTCGAGCCCGTGGATAGGTATGTAGAGCGCTTCCGAAACACGCGCGTTGAGGCTATACAACTCGACGGCGGCTCGGCGGTCGCCGCCGGTCCAGGCGACGTAGCGGCCAAAGCGTTCGAGCGAGAGAGCCGCCTCGATATCGTCAGGACTGGGCATCAGCGATCCTAGGGACTTGAAAAAGGGTAGGGTCTCTGTTATCTCCACCCTCGGACACCCCGGTTCCGCCTCTGCTTGGCATGCGGCCGGGGTAACACGTTTCTAGGGCTGCTGCCTTTGGCCCTTTGGCGTCTGCGCCCGCTTCTGCGCCGCCTTGGCCTTGTTCCGCTCTTCCCTGGCCGCTTCGAACTCCGGCACCAGCGCCTTGATGCGCGCGACCAGGCCGTCGAGGTGGTAGACGTTGGAGTTCCAGTCGCCCGCCGCAGTCTTGCGCATCTCGCGCGTGACGAGCTGCGCCTTCTCCAGCGCACGGATGTTGGTCTGGATGGTCTTGGGCTTGACGCCGATCCGCTCGGCAAGCTCCGCCTTCGACGGAAACGGCGCGCGGCTAGGCTCGCGCCAATAGTCCAGCAGCTGGGCGAGGATGTTGAACTGGAGCGGCGTGATGCCGAGGCGCCGCTGCGCCTGGATCATCACGGAGGGGAGCGCCGTATAGCCGAGCGCGACCACCGGCTTGCTCCAGATCCGTACGTGGGAGGCTTCGGCTTTCGCCGGCGCGGCGGCCGGGAAGCTGACGACATTGGTCGGCTGCTTGGTCATCATCATGTCCTTTCGCCACCCAGCTATGCCTATGCACCTGCCTCGACAATGTGCGGGGGCGTCAGGGGTATGGCCGTCTGGTGACCGACCTTCCTATAGCTCCTTTGCGCTTGTTCGGCATTGCGCTATTTCGGTCATCGCTACTTAAGTGGCAGTCTGGCGACCGAGGAGGGTAACGAGAGTTCCTCACCCCTGGGTCACTACTATTCCATGCCTCGAATGATAAAACCGGACCGCGGTCGGGGTGAACCTGTTGCTGGCGCATGCCGGTGACCGCCGGTTGGCCCAGACAACCACAGATGACATCCCATCTGCACGGCGTAAGATAGTTTGGAAAGTCTGATCCGCCCGGCGCTGCCATAGTGCGCCCGACCATTTGCTTCGACGCTAGAGGAACTGCCTTCTGCCCGCTTGCTTCATCATCGCGCCAACCGGGACCAAGCTCGATCCGTTAACGCGTGTCGTGCGCGACACGGGCTGGCGCGTCCTGAACCTCGAAAGCGTGGAGCGCGGGACGGCCGCTTTCCTCGACACGACGATCGCGCTCATCGCGGGAGCGGACGCCGTCCTCGTCGTTCTCACCGATGAGGACAGTCCGAACACGCTCGTCGAAATGGGGGTGGCGCTGGGGCATGGCCGGCCTGTGCTGTTGATCGCGGAGGATGCTGCCATCAGCGACGGGCTGGTGCCCGACCGGTTGCTGATCGGGCTGCCGCGTGTTCGCGCGACGCTCGCCGACACTGCGGCGTTGCGCCTTCATGTCGGGGCCTTTCTCGACGGAGTCCAGAACGACCGTTCCCGCCCCGCCGCCGGATCGCTGAAAGTCGCTTCTGAGCATGGCAAGACACGCTCGAGCCGTCCGTCGCATCCCGAAAGTCAGCTCGAGGGGCGGCTACTCGCCGCCTTCGAGCAGGCTATCGAGATCGAAGCCGTGCATCTCGAACCGCAGCTCGGAGCCGGCCGGCGGTTTCGGCCCGACTTCGCGCTCTGGCTGCGCGACGCGCGCCAGGTCATACCGAACCCGTTGGTCGTCGAGTTGGTCGGCCAGGAGGCGGCTCGCCGCGGCACGGGCAAGCGCCGGCTCGATCAGCTGGAGAAATATGCGTTGGAGAGCGGCGTGGGCGCGGTGATGCTCGTCGAGGATGTCGACCAGCAGCCGTTGTCGCTCCTTCGTCTCAGCCCGATGACGTTTCGCGTCGGTCTCACGCAGCTCGAGGACTTGCTGGCGGCGGAGCAGCTCGTCCGCGAAATGGTGCGCGCGCGAAACCTGCTCGCGCATTCGGCGGGATAGACCGTTGAGTCCGGATCCCGCCTATATCGCCGAGATCGCACAGGCTTGGGCGCAATCCGATGCGTCCGGCAGCGCGAACGAGCGCGGCGCGATACTGGAGGAGTTGGTCAAGTCGCTTTTCGGCGGGTTACCTGGCTTCTCGCACTGGAAGAGCCGGCATCTCACCGATGATGGAAGCGCGGAATTCGATGTGTGCTTCCATAACGACATCCGCCTGAGCCCGTTTCCATTCGCCGAGCCTGCGATCGTGGTCGAGTGCAAGAACACCGGCCATCGCATCGACGCCGCGGGGGTGCGCAACTTCATCGCGAAGCTCGAGGATGTCCAGGTCAGCTGGGCATTTCTGGTCGCTGCCCAGGGAATCACCGGCAGCGGCGGGCGCAATACCCGAGCGCATGCGGCAATCCAGAGCGCGCGCGGTCGCAAGGTCAATCTGCTCGTCGTTACGCGGGCCGAAATCGAAGCGCTGCAGAGCGCGGAGCACTTTGCCGCGCTGGTCCGCGACAAGATCATGGCCCACAGCCTCAACGCGCCGTTCTTCTAGGGTCCGGACCCAATAACGGCTTTTGCTACCGCTTGGATCGTGATTCACTGCGTTGGTGTGGAGGCGGTGGAATGGCTGATTTCTTCTGGTTTTCCGATGCGCAGTGGGAGCGGATCGCACCACTGCTGCCGACGGACGTTCGCGGCAAGGCACGTGTGGATGATCGCCGGGTGCTGAGCGGGATCGTGCATGCGCTCCGCTGCGGCGGTCGCTGGGTGGACTGCTCGGACGTGTACGGGCCAAAGAAGACGCTCTACAATCGCTTCGTGCGCTGGTCCGAGCGCGGCATCTGGGAGGGGATTTTCAGCGCGCTGGCAGGCGCCGACGACGCGCCGGACCGGCTGTTCATCGATAGCAGCTGCATCAAGGTCCACCGCTGCGCAGGCGGTGGAAAAGGGGGGCCTTGGCCCATGGTATCGGCCGCACCAAAGGCGGCCGGAACACCAAGGTCCATGCCGTCTGCGACGCCAAGGGCCGCCCTCACGTCCTCCTGCTGACGCCCGGCAACGTCCACGACTGCAAGGTCGCCAAGACCTGCATCGCGGCGCTGCCCCCATCCGTCGAACTCGTCGCCGACAAGGGCTATGACAGTCAGGAGTTGCGCGAGTGGCTCGACCAGCGCGGCACCCAGGCCGTCATCCCGCCGCGCTGCAACCGCAAGGTCCAGTACGACTACGACCGCACCATCTACAAACAGCGCAACGTCATCGAGCGCATGTTCTGCCGCCTCAAGGACTGGAGGCGGCTCGCCACCCGCTTCGATCGCAACATCAAGAACTTCATGGGCGCCATCGCCCTCGCCGCCACCGTCATCTGGTGGTTGTGAGTCCGGACCCTAGAAGTAGTCCGCCGCTTCATGCAGGAGCGTGTCGCGTCATAGTCCCGTCCGGGCACCAGGATGCAGCCCAGATCGCCGAGGACGAGTGGCGGGAGGATTGCGCAGCGCGGCGTGTTCTGGCGCTGTTCGCGACCAAGTGGACCGGCTGGTGCTCCATACCCGGTGACGGCGCCTGCCGCGCCGGCGTGTTGCTGCGCAGCCTGCTCGGGCTGTCCAAGAAGATGCCAACGCAGACGCCGCGCGACGGCCCCGACGCGTTGGCTGGAGTCGCCGAGGCAGTCGCCCATCCACACGAATGAGCGGCCGGTATCGGCTAGCCGCTGAGTGGCGCTAAGTGGTCGAGAGTAGGTTGCTCCGTCAGGCGAGCCGTTCTGGACCGGTGAGGATCAGGCGAACCAGATCGACCTGCCCATGCGTGCCTGTCTTGGCGAAGATGCGCTTCAAGTAGGTGCGGGCGGATTCGAGCGAGAGGCTCAGTGCTTCCGCCGCTTCCACCACCGAACGGCCCGCTGCGAGCGCAAGCGCCAGGCGGGCCTCCTGCGCCGTAAGCTCATAGCTCTCGCACAATGCCGTTGCAGCCGCGGTGCCCGCGCTCGGCGGATCGCTCACCAACTGCATCGCGGCCGGCGGCGGCATCGTCGCTGGTCGCCACTCCGGTGGCTCGATCCGCATGGAAGCGAACGCCGTGGGGTCCTCCAGTCCTGAGCCGCTCGTCGCGAGCTCCTCCGAATGCGCGTCGAGGACGGTCCATCCCAGGCCGGCACGGCGGAGCACGTCCGCCTGCATCGTGCTCGCAAGCACGAGCTGCTCGATATGCGCCAGACTGCGCAGCGCGACGCCAAGATGCGGCGCGAGCGAGGAGATCAACGCACCGTCGGTCGCCGAGAAGTCGCTGCCCCCGCGTACAGCGGTAAACCATAGATTGCTGCGCCGCGGCCCCTTTACGCGCATCAGCCGGGCATGACCGACGGCAAGCGGCTCCAGATACTCCCGCCGATATGTATCATGTTCGTGGTCGCCGGGCTGCAGGAACTCGGCCATCGTGTAGACGCGTTCGGGCCGGAGGCGGTGGAAGGGCGTCGGATCGAGCGTCGCGAGGCGGGCGAACTTTTCCTCCTCGAAACGATAGTCTCTGCCCGCCACCCACATGGAGGCGCTTCGGATCGATACGCCATCAAGCCCGATGATGATGGCGACGTGGTCGGCCAGCAGACGCCGCTGCATGCGCCGCAGGAACGTCTGCCAACGCGGCTCCTCCGTGACACCTGCATGAAGCGGCACCAGCAGTTCGGTTTCATCGGTCTGCGACAATGCCATCCTGTCCCCATATAGGGACTGCGCGGGCGAATGAACGGGCTAAACGCAGCGCGATACCAAGGAGGGATGCCGACAGTGGCAAGCGTTCCGAAAATTCTCACGCATCTGGAGCGGCTGGAGGCCGAGAGCATCCATATCCTGCGCGAGGTCGTCGCCGAGTGCGAGAAGCCGGTGATGCTCTATTCCGTCGGCAAGGATTCGGCCGTGATGCTGCATCTTGCGCGCAAGGCTTTCTATCCCTCGCCGCCGCCTTTCCCGCTGCTTCATGTCGATACGACGTGGAAGTTCAAGGCGATGTACGAGCTGCGGGATCGCATGGCGCGCGAAAGCGGCATGGAGCTGCTGGTCTATCACAATCAGGAAGCCAAGGATCGCGGCATCAACCCGTTCGATCATGGCGCCCTGCATACCGACATGTGGAAGACGGAGGGTCTCAAACAGGCGCTCGATAAATACGGCTTCGACGCGGCGTTCGGTGGCGCGCGCCGTGATGAGGAGAAGAGCCGCGCGAAGGAGCGCGTGTTCTCGTTCCGATCCGCCAACCACCGCTGGGATCCCAAGAACCAGCGGCCCGAGCTGTGGAACCTCTACAATGCGCGGAAGAACAAGGGTGAATCGATCCGTGTCTTCCCGATCAGTAACTGGACCGAGCTGGACATCTGGCAGTACATCCAGCTGAACGACGTGCCGATCGTGCCGCTCTATTTCGCCGCGCCGCGACCTACGGTGGAGCGGGACGGCATGCTGCTGATGGTCGATGACGAGCGCTTTCCGCTGAAGGACGGCGAGGTGCCGGTCGATAGGTCGATCCGCTTCCGCACGCTCGGCTGCTATCCGCTCACCGGCGCGGTCGAGAGCGAGGCGACGACGCTCAGCGAGGTCATCCAGGAAACGCTGCTCACCACCACCTCCGAACGGCAGGGTCGCGCGATCGACAAGGACGCGGGCGGCGCGGGCATGGAGAAGAAGAAGCAGGAGGGGTATTTCTGATGGCGACGACCGCTACGCCCGGCAGCGACAGCGTCTATCAGGTGGAGAGCCTGATCGCCGAGGATATCGACGCCTATCTGGACCTGCACCAGCACAAGACGCTGCTGCGCTTCATCACCTGCGGTTCGGTGGACGACGGCAAATCGACGCTGATCGGCCGCCTGCTCTACGATTCGAAGATGATCTTCGAGGATCAGCTGGCCGCGCTTGAGAGCGACAGCAAGCGCGTTGGCACGCAGGGGCAGGAGATCGACTTCGCGCTGCTGGTCGACGGCCTCGCCGCCGAGCGTGAGCAGGGCATTACCATCGACGTCGCCTATCGCTTCTTCGGAACCGAGAAACGCAAGTTCATCGTCGCCGATACACCAGGGCATGAGCAATATACGCGGAACATGGTGACGGGCGCCTCGACGGCCGACCTCGCCGTGATCCTGATCGACGCGCGCAAGGGCGTGCTGACGCAGACCCGCCGCCACAGCTACCTCGCCCATCTGATCGGTATCCGTCACCTCGTGCTCGCGGTGAACAAGATGGATCTGGTCGGCTATGATCAGGCGCGCTTCGACGAGATCGTCGCGGATTACCGCACCTTTGCCGAGAGCATCGGGATCAAGGCGTTCGTGCCGATGCCGATCTCCGGCTTCAAGGGCGACAACATCACCACCAGGTCGGCCAACACACCCTGGTACGACGGGCCGGCGCTGATGGAGCATCTGGAGACGGTCGAGCTCGACCAGGTCTCGGACCAGGCGCGCCCGTTCCGGATGCCCGTGCAATGGGTGAACCGCCCCAATCTCGACTTTCGCGGCTTCTCCGGCCTGATCGCCACGGGGGAGGTGAAGCCGGGTGACGCCGTGCGCGTGCTGCCTTCGGGCAAGACCTCGACGGTGTCACGCGTCGTCACCTTGGGTGGTGATCTGGACGTGGGGATTGCAGGGCAGTCGGTGACGATCACGCTTGCCGACGAGATCGACTGTTCGCGCGGCGACGTGCTCGCCGCAGCCGACAATCCGCCTCAGGCCGCCGATCAGTTCGAGACCACCATCGTCTGGATGGCGGACGAGCCGATGCTGCCGGGGAGGCCCTATTGGCTGAAGACCGCGACGCAGACGGTGACGGCCAATGTTCAGGCGCCGAAGTACCAGGTCAACGTCAACACGATGGAGCACCTTGCGGCCAAGACGCTCGAACTCAACGCGATCGGCGTCGCCAACCTCTCGACCGATCGCCCGCTGGTGTTCGAACCGTACGAGGCCAATCGCACGCTCGGCGGATTCATCCTGATCGACAAGATCACCAACGCGACTGTGGCCGCGGGCATGATCCACTTCTCGCTGCGGAGGGCGCAGAACGTCCACTGGCAGGCGACCGATGTGACGCGCGAGAGCCATGCGATGCTCAAGAACCAGAAGCCGGCGGTGCTGTGGCTGACGGGTCTGTCCGGCGCGGGCAAGTCGACCATCGCCAATCTCGTCGAAAAGAAGCTGGCGCGGATGAACCGCCACACCTTCCTACTCGACGGGGACAATGTGCGGCATGGTCTCAACAAGGATCTCGGCTTCACCGATGCCGATCGGGTGGAGAATATCCGCCGCGTGGGCGAGGTGGCGAAGCTGATGGCCGATGCCGGGCTGATCGTCATAACGGCCTTCATCTCGCCGTTCCGCTCGGAGCGGGAGATGGTACGCGCGATGATGGCGCCGGGCGAGTTCGTGGAGGTGCATATCGACACTCCGCTGGCGGATGCCGAGGCACGCGACGTGAAGGGGCTCTACGCCAAGGCGCGCAGCGGCGAGCTCAAGAACTTCACCGGGATCGACAGCCCCTATGAGCCGCCGCTGGATCCCGAGATCCGCATCGACACCACTGCCATGTCCGCCGAGGAAGCGGCCGACCTGATCGTCGCAAGGCTGATCCCGTGAGCGCCTTTGAGGACGACGCCGCACTAGCGCGGCACATCGCGGACGTGGCTGGGGAGCTGCTGATGACGCTGCAGCGATCAGGCCTGTTCGAAGGCAAGGCCTTGGGGAAGGCGGGAGACCGGACCGCGAACGCCTTCATCATGGAGGCGCTTCGCCACAATCGGCCGGACGATGCCGTGCTGTCGGAAGAGGAGAAGGACGACGCCTCGCGCCTGAGCGCCAGCCGGGTGTGGATCGTCGATCCGCTGGATGGCACGCGCGAATACGGCGAGGCACGGTCGGACTGGGCGGTTCACATCGCACTCGCGATCGATGGGGTGCCGGCGATCGGTGCGGTCGCGCTGCCCGGCGTCCCGCTCACGCTCTGCTCGGCACAGCCTCAGCCGCTTCCTGCCGCACCGGCGCGCTTGCGGATGCTCGTCAGCCGTACGCGACCGGCCAAGGAGGCGATCGCGGTTGCCGAGGCGCTGGGTGCCGAACTGGTGCCGATGGGCTCGGCAGGTGCAAAGGCGATGGCCGTGTTGCGCGGCGACGCGGACATCTACCTGCACACCGGCGGGCAATATGAATGGGACAATTGCGCACCGGCAGCCGTCGCGCTCGCCGCCGGGCTTCACGCCAGCCGCGTGGACGGGTCGCCGCTCGTCTACAATCAGGCTGACACCTATCTCCCCGACCTGCTGATCTGCCGTCCCGAACTGGCCGACCGCGTGCTTCAGCAGGTGGCGGCGAGCGCACCGGCCTGAACCGAGGGCCGGCTCGCCGCTGGCAAGCGTTAGTCAGGCAAAGATCGCCGGCGGATGAACTGATCCAAGGCGAAGAGGAACGCGGCTTAGACGTTGGATCCGCATCTGGCCAAGAGCGTGCCAGCCAACCATCGAACAGCCTGGTGAGCCTGCCGGGACTCGAACCCGGGACCTACAGATTAAAAGTCCGTTGCTCTACCAACTGAGCTACAGGCCCATGCCGGGGGCGGTCCTAGGGGCGGGGGCGCTGGGGGTCAACCGGGTGCGGCGCCTGCAAGCGTGCGAGGAGATGGCGGACGGTTAGCACCGATCCCGGCAGCCGCCATCCGCCTGCAACGGTCGCCAGCGGCCGGAGGACGAACGCGCGGCGGGCGAGCTCGCGATGCGGCACCGAGAGGCCGGATGCGTGGAACGCGCCGCCGGACCAGAGCAGGATATCGAGGTCCAGCACCCGCGCACCCCAGCGCCGCCCTCGCCGCCGCCGGCCGAAAGCGCGCTCCGTCGCCTTCAGCAAGGCGAGAAGGGCAGGGGGCGCGAGCGTGCTGTCCACCAGCATGGCGGCATTGGCAAAGCCGCGCCCCGCCGGCCCCATCGCCTCGGTCCGGATCACCGGCGACGTCGCGGTGACGCGCAGGCCCGCCGCCTCCAGCGCCGCCTTTGCCGCGCGCAGGACGTTTTCCGGCGATCCGTGCCGCCCGTGCCGGCGGTTCGATCCCAGTGCGATGGCATAGCTTGTCACCGTCATCGCCGCCCGCCTATCGGAGTGCGGTGACATCCGATAGCCAGCTTCCGCCCGTGCCCCTCCTTACCACCGAACCGGGCCGCGACTGCCCGCTCTGCCCGCGCCTTGTCGCTTTCCGCGAGGATCAGCGCGCCGTTCACCCGGACTGGCACAACGCACCCGTGCCCGCCTTCGGCGATCCGGACGCCTGGCTGGCGATCGTCGGCCTTGCCCCGGGTCTTCAGGGTGCGAACCGCACGGGGCGTCCGTTCACGGGCGATTTCGCCGGGCACCTGCTCTACGATACGCTGCTGAAGGTGGGCCTGGCGGAGGGGGAATACGGCGCCACACCGGGCGACGGCCTGCGGCTGACGGGCGCGATCATCATCAACGCGGTGCGCTGTGTGCCCCCGCAGAACAAGCCGACGCCGGAGGAGATCCGCACCTGCCGCGACTTCCTCGTGCCCCCGCTAGGGCTGCTGCCCAACCTGCGCGTGGTGGTGGCGTTAGGGCAGATCGCCCATCAGTCGGCGGTCAAGGCACTGGGCGGCAAGCTGCCCAAATGCCGCTTCGGGCATCTGGCCGAGCATGTCGTACCCTCCGGCCTGACCATCATCGATAGCTATCATTGCTCGCGCTATAATCAGAACACGCGCGTTCTGACGCCTGCGATGTTCGAGGCGGTGTTCGCCCGGGCGCTCGATTTCCGGACTGGAGTGAATTGATGAACCTGCGCCCGCTTCTCCTCGCCGCCGCGGCCCTGCCGCTGACCGCCGCCGCGCCGGCGCCGAGCACGACGGAACTGCACAAGACCGTCGAGAAGCTGGTGTCGTTCGGAACGCGCCACACGCTTTCCTCCGCCACCGACGCGAAGCGCGGGATCGGTGCGGCGCGGAACTGGGCGGCGGGGCGCTTCGCGGAGATCGCGAAGGACTGCGGCGGCTGCCTGACGGTCGAGCGGGTGGCGGATCGCTTTACCGGCCCCCGCGCTCCGGCGGGCGTGGTGGTGGAGGACGTGCTCGCCATCCAGCGCGGCACCACCGATCCCGACCGCGTCATCATCATCCAGGGTCATATCGACAGCCGCGTCACTGATGTCATGGACGCGACGAGCGACGCGCCGGGGGCGAATGACGACGGATCCGGCAGCGCGCTGGTGATCGAGGCGGCGCGGCTGCTGTCGAAGGAAAAGCTCGGCGCGACGATCGTCTATGCGCTCCTCTCCGGTGAGGAGCAGGGGCTGTGGGGCGGCAAGCTCCTCGCCGACACGGCCAGGAAGCGCGGCTGGCGGGTGGCGGGCGTGCTCAACAACGACATCGTCGGCAACACGCACGGGCAAGGCGGCGATCACATCGACTCCTATGTGCGCGTGTTCAGCGAGGGCATCCGCTTCGCGGAGGATCATGACGCGGCGCTGAAGCGGCGCGGGATCGGCGGGGAGGATGACGGCCCCTCGCGCGCGCTGGCGAAGCTCGCGCAGCGGGTCGGCGGCTCCAAGGACTTCGGCGTGGTCGCGATCCGCCGTCCGGACCGGTTCAGCCGGGGCGGCGATCACCTGCCGTTCCTGGAAGCGGGCTTTCCCGCGATCCGCTTTACCGAGGCGACGGAGAACTACGACCGAGAGCATCAGGATCTGCGCACGGAGGATGGCCGCAAGTACGGCGACACCATCGACGCGATGGACTTCCCCTATCTCGCGAAGGTCACGGCGGTGAACATCGCCGCCGCCCGCGAACTGGCGAACGCGCCTGCGGCACCGGGCTCGGCCTCGATTACCGGTGCGGTGACGGCGGATACCACGGTGGCGTGGGCGGCGGTGCCGGGTGCGGCGGGCTACCGGGTGCGCTGGCGTCGCGCGGACCGGCAGGACTGGACCGAGATGAAGGACGTCGGCGCCGGCGAGACCAGCCTGTTCCTGAAGAACGTCAACATCGACGACAATTTCTTCGGGGTGGCGGCCGTGGCGAAGAACGGTGCGGAGAGCCTGGTGACGTTCGCGGGGGCGCAGAAGTAAATCCTCCCTGAGCTTGCTCGGGGAGGGGGACCGCCGGCGGAGCCGGTGGTGGAGGGGCGGGGCGCAACCGCCGTCTTCGCGGCGACCCCTCCACCATCCTTCGGATGGTCCCCCTCCCCAGCTTCGCTAGGGAGAATTATGCGTAAGGCGGCCGATCCAAGCCCGCCAAGCTCTTCGTGAAGATCTCGCACCCGTCCTCGGTGATCCCCACCGAATGCTCGAACTGAGCGGAAAGCGACCGGTCGCGCGTCACCGCCGTCCAGCCGTCGTCGAGGATCTTCGCGTCCGGCCGCCCGATGTTGATCATCGGCTCGATCGTGAAGAACATGCCGGGCTTCAGCTCCGGCCCGGTGCCCGCCTTGCCGGCATGGACCACGTCCGGCGCATCATGGAACACGCGCCCTACGCCATGGCCGCAGAAATCGCGCACAACGCTGTAGCGCTGCCGCTCCGCATGGGTCTGGATCGCGTGGCTGATGTCGCCCAGCCGATTGCCCGGCTTCGCCTGCTCGATCCCCAGCATCAGGCACTCATAGGTCGTGTCGACCAGCTTCTTCGCCTTCACGCCGACATCGCCCAGCAGGTACATCCGGCTGGTGTCGCCGTGCCAGCCGTCGAGGATCACCGTCACGTCGATATTGGCGATGTCGCCGTCCTTGAACGTCCGCTCGGACGGGATGCCGTGGCAAATAACGTGGTTGATCGAGATGCAGGTCGTCTTAGTATAGCCCCGATAGCCGAGGCAGGCGGGCAGGCCACCCGCGCGGACGATGTGCTCATAGGCGATCCGGTCGATCTCGTCGGTCGAAACGCCCACCTTCACATGCGGCACCAGCGCGTCGAGCACTTCCGCCGCCAGCCGCCCGGCCCGCCGCATTCCTTCGAAGCCGTCCGGGCCGTAGAGCTTGATGGCGTGGGTACGCGAGGGCGCGGCGGTGTCGGCGAGGACGTATTCGGTCATGAGCGCGATATAGTCCTCCCTTCCCACGCCGTCACCCCACCGCCGTTCGCGATGCTTGGGGACTGTCCGCCCGTCCTGCACCGCGCTATGCCCGCTCCATGACCAGCACGCGCATCTACACGGCCGCCCTGATGGTGATCGGCGACGAAATCCTGTCCGGCCGCACGCAGGACAAGAACATCGCGCAGCTCGCGACCTGGCTGAACGTCCAGGGTATCCGCCTGAAGGAGGTGCGGGTCGTCGCCGACGACATGGCCGCGATTGGCGAGGCCCTGAACAGCCTGCGCGCGGCGCACAATTACCTCTTCACCACTGGCGGGATCGGCCCGACGCATGACGACATTACCGTGGACGCGGTCGCGGCGGCACTGGGCGTGCCGGTGGTGGTGCACCCAAAGGCGCGCGCCGTGCTAGAGGGCTATTATGCGGCGCGCGGCGGCCTGACCGACGCCCGCCTGCGCATGGCGCGGGTGCCTGAGGGCGCGAGCCTGATCGAGAACCGCATGTCGGGCGCGCCGGGCATCCGCTACGACAACATCTTCATTCTGGCGGGCGTGCCGCACATCGCCCAGATGATGCTGGACGCGCTGACCGGCACGCTGGAGGGCGGCCTGCCCGTCCTCTCCCGCACCGTCGGCGCCTTTGCGCCGGAAAGCGAGATCGCCGATCTGCTGCGCGAGACCGAGCGCGCGCATGAAGGCTGCCAGATCGGGAGCTATCCGTTCTTCAACCAGGGCCGGGTCGGCGCGAACTTCGTTTGCCGGTCGGTGGACGCGACGGCGCTTGACGCTTGTGTGGGCGCGGTCACCGAAGGGCTGAAGGCGCTCGGCTACGAAACGGTCGAAGGCGGCATCTAGCCGCGCAGCGCCCTCTAGAAGAATGAGCTGATTGCGCTTACGCGCGTAGAGCGGCGGCTTCCTTCGCCAGCGCAGTGATCGTTGCCTTGTCCACCGGTCCCTTCGGCACCAGCCAGCTGCCGCCGACGCATTTAACCGCCGGCACCGCCAGCCAGTCGCGCGCATTGCCCGCATTGACCCCGCCCGTCGGGCAGAACCGCGCCTCAAAGAACGGCGCTGCGAGGGCGGTCAGCGCGGGGATGCCGCCATTCGCCTCCGCCGGGAAGAACTTGAAGCGGGTGAGGCCGAGGTCCATGCCGCGCATGATGTCGCTGCCGCTCGCCACGCCGGGCAGGTACGGAACGCCTGCCGCCAGTACCGCCTTCGTCAGCCCCTCGGTCAGGCCGGGCGAGACGATGAACTGCGCGCCCGCGTCGAGTGCCTGCCGCAGCTGGTTCTCGTTGATGACGGTCCCCGCGCCGACCACCGCGCCCTCGACCTTCGCCATCTCCTGCATCGCCTCGATCGCGGCGGGGGTGCGGAGGGTCACTTCCAGCGCACGAATGCCGCCCGCGACCAGCGCCTCGGCGATCGGCCGGGCGTCGGCGGCGTCGTTGATGACCAGCACCGGGATCACGGGGGCGAGGGTCATCACATCGTCGGTGGTCATCGTCATATCCTTACGCCCGTTCGCACTGAGCTTGTCGAAGTGCCCGCACTACCGTGCCGCTGGGGCTTCGACAGGCTCAGCCCGAACGGCTGGTTTTCTATAATCCCGCCAAAGCCAGCATCGCCGATCCGCCTTCTTCCGCGGTCGAAACGCCATGCCGCATCAGCGCGAACAACTCGCGGCCGGTGCCGGCGCGGAACTCCGGCGCTTTCGCCAGGTCGCGCAATTCCCACTCGGCCTGCGGGACCAGCGCATCGATCGTTCCGTTCGCCGCATCCACACGCACCACATCACCATCGCGAAGCCGCGCGACGGGCCCGCCGCCCAGAGCCTCGGGCGATAGGTGGATCGCCGCCGGCACCTTGCCGCTCGCGCCCGACATCCGCCCGTCGGTCACCAGCGCGACCTTGAACCCACGGTCCTGCAACACGCCGAGCGCCGGGGTCAGCTTATGCAACTCCGGCATTCCGTTCGCACCCGGACCCTGGAAGCGGACGACAACGACGACATCGCGCTCCAACTCCTTGTTCTTGAATGCGGCGAGCACCTCGTCCTGATCGGAGAACACCCGCGCCGCGGCCTCGACGATCCAGCGCTCCTCCTCGACCGCCGAGATCTTCATCACGCAGCGGCCGAGATTACCCTGGAGGAGGCGCATCCCGCCCTCCGGTTGGAAGGGGTCGGCATGGGGGCGCAGCACCGTCGTGTCGCGCGCCACCGGCACAGCGGCCCAGGCGAGCTTGTCCCCCTCCAGCACAGGCTCCTTGGCGTAATCCGAGAAGTCGCCATGCACGGTCAGGATGTCGCCGTGCAGGAACCCGCCATCGAGGAGCGTGCCGATCGTATAGGCCGTGCCGCCCGCCTCGCGATAGGCGTTCACGTCGTCCGGCCCGTTCGGATAGACCCGCGCGATCAACGGCACCGCCGCCGACAGTTCGGCGAAATCGTCCCAGTCGATGATGATCCCCGCCGCCCGGGCCATCGCCGGCAAATGGATAGCATGGTTCGTCGATCCGCCGGTCGCCAGCAGGGCGACGCACGCGTTGACGATCGCCTTCTCGTCCACACAGCGGCCGAGCGGACGGTAATCGTCGCCGTTCCGGCCGATCTGGGCCAGCCGGTGCACGGCCGCGCGGGTCAGTTCCTGGCGCAGCTTGGTGCCCGGATTGATGAACGCCGCCGACGGGATGTGCAGGCCCATCGCTTCCATCATCACCTGGTTCGAATTAGCCGTGCCATAGAAGGTGCAGGTGCCCTTGGTGTGATAGCTCGCGATCTCGGACTTGAGCAGTTCCGCCTCACCGACCTTGCCCTCGGCATAGAGCTGGCGGACGCGGACCTTCTCCTTGTTCGGAACGCCCGAAGGCATCGGGCCGCCCGGCACCAGAATCGTCGGCAGGTGGCCGAAGCGCAGCGCGCCGATCACGAGGCCCGGCACGATCTTGTCGCAGATGCCGAGCAGCGCCGCGCCCTCGTACATGCCGTGGCTGAGCGCCACGATCGTTGAGAGCGCGATGGTGTCGCGGCTGAACAGCGACAACTCCATGCCCGGCTGCCCCTGCGTCACACCGTCGCACATCGCCGGCACGCCGCCGGCCACCTGCGCGGTGGCGCCCACCTCGCGCGCGAAGACCTTCATCTGCTCGGGATATTGCCGATAGGTCGCGTGGGCCGACAGCATATCGTTATAGGCCGTGACGATGCCGATGTTCATCGCCTTAGGTCGCTCGATCATCGCGTCGCGGTCCTCCTCCGTGCCCGCGAAGCCGTGGGCGAGGTTGCCGCAGGCGAGGCGCGGGCGATCGACACCGCTGTCAGCTTCGCGCGCGATCAGATCGAGATAGTCGCGCCGCCGGTCCGCCGATCGCTCGACGATGCGGCGGGTCACCTTCTCGACGACGGGATGGACCATGCTCACGCGCTCCAGTGAATGTCGATCGGCAGCTCGCAATCGGCCAGTACGCGGCCGATCGGCGTCGTGGCGGAAGCGCCCTGCTCGATCGCCTGTTCCAGTACCTCGCGCTTGTCCTGCCCGGTGATCATCATCGCCAGCGAGCGGGAGGAGAGGATCGCCGATTTGGTCAGCGTAACGCGGGGCACCGCCGCGTCCTTGGGCATCGGGTCCGGCATGACGCCGATCGCGCGGCGCGTCTTCGGCCCGTTCAGCGCCTCGTCGAAATCCGGTCCGGGGAAGATCGAGGCGGTGTGCCCGTCCGCACCCATGCCGAGAAGGACGAGATCCGGCGGCCAGCTGAGATCCGCCAGTCGCGCATCCGCCGCCTTGCCCGCCGCCTTATAGTCGTCGTTGGTCGATCCGATCGGCAGGACGCGTGCGCCCAAAGGCATGAAGATCCGCGCAAGCATCGCCACGTTCGACAAGGGGCTGTCGATCGGCACCAGCCGGTCGTCGGTCGGCACGATGACGACGTTCTTCCACTTCAGCTTGGCCTTGGCGAGCTTCTCATAGGCCTTCACCGGGGTCTTGCCGCCGGACAGCGCGATCAGCGCCTGATCCCGCGCGTCGAGTGCGCTCTCGATGATGAAGCCGATGTCGCCGGCCACCGCCTCATTCAGCTCGGCGGCGTCGTCATAGTCCCACCATTCGGCTTCAATCATTCCAATGCACTCCGTCGCGTTCGGTCAGGGCGATCGCCGCCGCCGGACCCCAGGTCCCCGCAGGATACGGTTTGGGCGTGACTTGGTTCATCGCCCAACCCTTTCTGATCCCGTCGATCCAGGCCCATTGCGCCTCGACCTCGTCGCGGCGCACGAACAAGGTGGGGTCGCCTTCCAGCAAATCCAGCAGCAGGCGTTCATAGGCGATGCGCTTGCGGCTGCCGGCGAAGGCGGTTGTCAGGGAAAGGTCCAGCGGCACCTCGCGCAGGTCGATCCCCTCGCGGTCAAGGCCGGGGACTTTGGCCATGACGTGCATGCTGACCGACTCCTCCGGCTGCAGCTTGATGACCAGCCGGTTCCTGTGCAGCCGCCCGCCGCGATCCTTGAAGATCGAATGCGGCACCGACTTGAACTGGATCACGATCTCCGACGTGCGGACGGGCAGGCGCTTGCCGGTGCGCAGGTAGAAGGGGACACCCGCCCAGCGCCAGTTGTCGACATGCGCGCGGATCGCCACGAAGGTCTCGGTGTCGGACGTCTTGCCCAGTTCCTCGATATATCCAGGCGCACCCGCACCGCCCGCCACGCCCGCCGCATACTGGCCCGTCACGGTGTCGTCGCGCGCGCTGGTGGTGATCGGGCGGAGCGCGCTCAGCACCTTCACCTTCTCGTTGCGGATCGCCGTCGCGTCGAAGCGGGCAGGGGCCTCCATCGCGACGAGGGCGAGCAGCTGGAGCATGTGGTTCTGCACCATGTCGCGCAGCGCGCCGGAGCCGTCGTAATATCCCGCGCGGCCCTCCAGCCCGACCGTTTCGCCGATGGTGATCTGGACATAGTCGATGCCGGCATTGTTCCACAGCGGCTCGAACATCAGATTGCCGAAGCGGAGGACGAGCAGGTTCTGCACCGTCTCCTTGCCGAGGTAATGGTCGATCCGGAACGTCCGCTCCTCCGGGAAGGCGGAGAGCGCGGCGTCGTTCACCTCCCGGCTGCTGGCGAGATCGGTGCCGAGCGGCTTTTCGAGGGCCAGGCGGACATCGTCGCCGGTCAGCCCCGCCTGCTTCAGCCCGTCGATCGTGGAGGCGAATAGGCTGGGCGCGGTGGACAGGAAGATGGCAAGGCCGCGGTCCTTCGCGACGGGCTTCACCGCCTTGGCGAGTTCGTCGAAGTGGTCGGGCTGCGATGCGTCGACGGGCACGTAGCGGAGACGGGGCAGGAAGCTCGCGACGGCTTCGTCGTTCAGTCGATCCGCGCTGACATGCTTCTTCAGCGCCTCGGCCGCGAACTGGCGAAACTCCTCGTCCGACATCGGGCTACGCGCCGTGCCGAAGATGGTGAGGTCATCGGGCACCAGCTTGTCGGCATGGAGGCCGTAGAGCGAGGGGAGGAGCATCCGCTGCGACAGGTCGCCCGTCGCGCCGAAGAGGAGGAGGGATCCGAACGCGCTGCCCATCATGTCTCCTCCAAGCCGTCCAGCGCCCTCTAGGAGCGGGCCATTCTCGACGCAACTGAAGAATATGGCAGCGCTGTCAACGCTTCAACGCCGTTCGCCCTGAGCTTGTCGAGGGCCAGAGATGACCGCCGCACCGGGGCTTCGACAAGCTCAGCCCGAACGGCTGTGGCTGTCAGGAAACCAATGTGACACTCATCCCGAACCGCCGCGTCTCGCCGGGCGCGATCTCGACCACCCCCGGCTTGTCGCGGAACTCTCCCGTGAAGCCGACCGGATCGGCATGGCCCTGCCAGGGCTCCACGCAGACGAACCCCGCCCCCGGCTTCGACCAGATCGCCAGCGACGGCATGTCCGGCCAGTCGATCCGTAACTGCGGCCCGCCCTCGACGCCGTAGAGGAGCGAGCGGTTGGCAGGCGTCGGCATCACCACTGCGTCGGTAACAAACAGCGCGTCATCGAGGCGTAGCACGCGATCATTCACCGGGTTCGGCGCGGTCGGTGGCAGCAACAGCCCGCCTTCGACTGCCATGACCGGATCGCGCTCCTCCCGCTCGAACACCATCCGGTGCTCGCCACGCGGCGCGCCATAAGGCAGCGGCCAGGCGAAGGCGGGGTGGAAGCCGAAGCTGCACGGCAAGGACTCGTCGCCTTCGTTGGTTACTTCACCAATCGTGGTCAGCGTCGCGCCCTCGATCGCGTGGATCACGTCCAGCCGGAAATCGAAGGGGTAGACCGCCCGCGTTCCCTCATCCGCCTCCAGCCGGAACCGCGCCGAGGTGTCCGTCCGATCCACCAGCGCAAAGGTCCGCCGCCGCGCAAAACCGTGCTGCGACAGGGCGTACTCCCGGCCATCGACCCGGTACACGCCCCCGTTCAGCGCCCCGACGATCGGGAACAGCACCGGTGCACGCCCGCTCCAGAACGCCGGATCTCCCGACCACAGCAGATCGCGCCCCTCGGGATCGCGCAAGACCTGCAACTCCGCGCCCAGCGGGGAGATGGTGGCGGACAGGGCAGCGCTGGCGATCGTGATCTCGGTCATGGCACCCCTATGCCTGCTTTCGTCACCCCAGCGAAGGCTGGGATCGCTCACCATCTGCGCGATGCCAGCCTCCGCTGGCATGACGGGGCGGGAGCGGCTACGATGCTGCACCACAGCAAAAGCCGAAGAGGTCATGGCGTGACGCAGACGGACGGGATCTGGAAGGACATCGTGGCGGCGGAGCGGCCGACGCTCATTGATCTGTTCAAGGCCGAGCCGGACCGCCTGTCCAACTTCGTCTTCGAAGAGGCAGGCCTCCGCTTCGACTTCGCCAAGACCCACCTCACCAAGCCGCTGATCGCCAAGTTCGCCGAGATCCTGAAGGCCGGCGGCTTCGATGCTGCCCGCGACGCGCTCTTCTCCGGCGCGGTGGTCAACCCGACCGAAGGGCGCGCCGCCGAGCACACCGCCGAGCGAGGGCAGGGCGCGCCCGAGAGCGTCGACCGCGCCAAGGCCTATCACGCCCGCATGCGCGCGCTGATCGACGCGATCGAGGCGGACGCGATGGGCCCGATCCGCCACGTCCTCCACATCGGCATCGGCGGCTCGGCGCTCGGCCCCAAGCTGCTGGTCGACGCCCTCGGCCGCGAATCGGACCGCTACGATGTCGAGATCGTCTCCAACGTGGATGGCGCCGCGCTCGAACAGGCGCTCAAGCGCTTCGATCCCGCCGCGACCCTGATCGCCATCGCATCGAAGACCTTCACCACCAGCGAGACCATGCTCAACGCCCGCTCCGCCCTCGCCTGGATGGCGGAGGGCGGTGTCGAGGATCCCTACGGCCAGGTCATCGCCCTCACCGCCGCGCCGGAAAAGGCGATCGAGTTCGGCGTGGACGAGACCCGCATCCTCCCCTTCGCCGAGTCGGTCGGCGGCCGTTACTCGCTTTGGTCCTCGATCGGCTTCCCCGCGGCGATCGCACTCGGCTGGGACGCGTTCGAGGAACTGCTGGAGGGCGCGGGCGCGATGGACCGCCACTTCCGCTACGCCGCCCCGGAGGAGAACATCCCCGTCCTCGCCGCCTTCATCGACTATTATTACGCGATCGTCCGTGGTGCGCAGACCCGCGCGATCTTCGCCTATGACGAACGGCTCGCGCTGCTCCCCTTCTACCTCCAGCAGTTGGAGATGGAATCGAACGGCAAGCGGGTAACCGTCGAAGGTGATCCCGTCCCCATTTCCGCGCCGATCACCTGGGGCGGCGTCGGCACCGACGCGCAGCACGCCGTTTTCCAGCTCCTCCATCAGGGCACCCACCTCGTCCCCGTCGAGTTCATCGCCGCGATCGAGCCAGGCCATGTGCTCGATGAGGGGCATCACAAGGCGCTCCTTACCAACTGCTTCGCCCAAGGCGCGGCGCTGATGGCCGGCAAGGCCTCCGACGATCCCGCCCGCTCCTACCCCGGCGACCGGCCGAGCAGCACGATCCTGATGGACGAGCTGACTCCCGCCCGCTTGGGCGCGCTGATCGCCTTCTACGAGCACCGCGTCTTCGCCGGCGCCAAGCTGATCGGCATCAACCCCTTCGACCAGTTCGGCGTGGAATTGGGCAAGGAAATCGCCAAGTCGATCGAGAGCGGCGGCGCGACCGAGTTCGATCCCTCCACCAAGGCGCTGATCGAGCGCGCGTTCGGGTAACCTTATCCTCCCCCGCCAGGGGGAGGTGGCAGGCGTAGCCTGACGGAGGGGGAGGACAGGAAGTCCGAGGTCTCCGCCGCCCGCCCCCTCCGTCGCCTGGCGGCGCCACCTCCCCCTTGCGGGGGAGGATCGTCGTTGTCCTTCCAATGTAGGACTTCTTCTGCAAGCTGGTCGCATGACCACCTCCCGCCACATCCTCGCACGCTCAGCCGGAACGTCTGCGAGGGACGATTCCCGGCGTTACGTAGTGACAACTTGGCAAACTTCCGCGCCCGAATCGGGCGTGCGCGGCGGTTGACGCGGCACCGCCCACACCTCATGTCCCGGCATCATTTCAGCAGGCGGACCCCATGGCCGAATACGACTACGACCTCTTCGTCATCGGCGCCGGCTCGGGCGGCGTTCGCGCCAGCCGCATCGCGGCGGCCCACGGGGCGAAGGTCGCCGTTGCGGAGGAGTACCGGGTCGGCGGCACCTGCGTCATCCGGGGCTGCGTGCCGAAGAAGATGCTCGTCTACGGCGCGCACTTCGCCGAGGACATCATCGACGCAAAACGCTTCGGCTGGGAGATCGACGGCTGCAGGTTCAACTGGTCGACGCTCCGCGACAACGTCCTCAACGACGTCAAGCGGCTAGAGGGCCTCTACAACAACACGCTGACCAGCCACGGCGTCGAGGTGATCCACGCCCGCGCCATCGTCACCGGCCCGCACTCGGTGTCGCTCGGCAAGGGGCAGGAGGTCACCGCCAAGTACATCCTGATCGCGACCGGGGCCTGGCCGCAGCGGCCCGAATGCGAGGGCGCGGAACTCGGCATCACCTCCAACGAGGCGTTCCATCTGCCGGAGGTGCCGAGGCGCATCGTGATCGCCGGTGGCGGCTATATCGCCAATGAATTCGCCGGGATCTTCAACCAGTTCGGAGCCGAGGTGACGATCGCCAATCGCGGTGCCACCATCCTGCGCGGCTATGACGAGCAGATCCGCGATCGCCTTCTCCAGATCTCGATGACCAAGGGCATCCAGTTTATCTTCAACGCACCCTTCGAAAAGGTCGTGAAGAACGGGGACGGATCGCTGACCGTCCATGCCGGCGGCAAGACGATCGAGACCGACTGCCTGCTCTTCGCCACCGGCCGCGTGCCGCACACCAGGGGCCTGGGCCTGGAAACCGCAGGTGTCGAACTGGACGATCAGGGCGCGATCAAGGTCGATGAGGACAGCAAGTCGACCTGTGACAGCATCTATGCGGTCGGCGACGTCACCAACCGGGTCCAGCTCACCCCGGTCGCCATCCGGGAGGGGCAGGCCTTTGCCGATACCGTGTTCGGCAACAAGCCCTGGCGCGTCGACTACAACTGCATTCCCTCGGCGGTGTTCAGCCATCCGCCGATGGCGGGGGTGGGCATGACGGAGGCGCAGGCCAAGAACAAGCTCGGCACCGTCCGCACCTACACCTCGGACTTCCGCGCGATGAAGAACGTGCTGGCGGGGCGGGAGGAGCGCTCGCTCTACAAGATGGTGGTGGATGCTACGACCGACCAGGTGGTGGGCATCCACATGATCGGGCCGGACGCGCCGGAAATTCTGCAGGTCGCCGCCGTCGCCGTGAAGGCTGGGCTGACCAAGCAGGCATTCGACGATACGGTTGCGCTCCACCCGTCGATGGCGGAGGAATTGGTGCTCCTGAAATAGTTCGGCGGCAGAACGAGGGGCGAGCGTCTGGGGGGAAAGCGTAGATGACGGTTCTGGTCACCGGCGTCGCCGGGTTCATCGGCTTCCATACTGCCGCGCGGCTCCTCGCGCGCGGGGACCACGTGCTCGGCGTCGATGTCGTGAACGACTATTACGATCCGCGCCTGAAGGAGGCCCGGCTTGCCAAGCTGGCGGCGGACCATGGTGATCGGTTCGACTTCGTCCGGGTGGACTTCGCGGTGGCGGAGGCGCTCGAAGCCGCGCTGGCCGGCCGCGACTTCGACCGCATCGTCCATCTCGGCGCGCAGGCGGGGGTCCGCTACTCGATCGAGAACCCCCGCGCCTACGTCCATTCCAACATCGTCGGCCATGTAAACCTGCTGGAGCTGGCGCGGAACCGCGGCTCATTGCCGATGGTCTACGCGTCCTCCTCATCGGTCTATGGCGGCAACAAGAACCTGCCCTTCCGCGTCGAGGATCGCGTCGATCACCCGCTCTCGCTCTACGCCGCCAGCAAGAAGGCGGATGAGTTGATGAGCGAGACCTATGCCCATCTCTACCGCGTGCCGCTCACCGGCCTCCGCTTCTTCACGGTCTACGGCCCGTGGGGCCGGCCGGACATGGCCATGTGGCTTTTCGCCGACGCGATCCTGTCGGGCCGCCCGGTGCCGGTCTTCAACCACGGCAAGATGCGCCGCGACTTCACCTATATCGACGATATCGTCACGGGCGTGGTCGCCAGCCTCGACAATCCGCCGCCGGATGACGGTGAGGAGAAGGCGGGCGGCAGCTTTGCCCCGCATCGGCTCTATAACATCGGCAACAACCGGTCGGAGGATCTGATGCGGATGATCGGCCTGATCGAGGCGGAGCTCGGTAAGAAGGCGGAGCTGAACCTCCTGCCGATGCAGCCTGGCGACGTGCCCGAAAGCAGCGCCGATATCAGCGCGATCAGCCGCGATCTCGGCTTCGCGCCGACCACCCCGATCGACATCGGCATCCCCAACTTCCTCCGCTGGTACAAGGAGTATCACGGCCTGTGAGCGACCGTTTCCCCGTCCTCGTGACCGGCGGTGCCGGCTATATCGGCAGCCATGCGGTGCTCGCGCTGCTCGACGCCGGCTGGTCGGTCGTCGTCATCGACAATCTCACCACCGGCTTCCGCTGGGCCGTGCCGGACAGCGCCACCTTCGTCTCCGGCGACATTGCCGACCAGACCCTCATTGAGGCAACGATCGCGGCGCATGGCGTGAAGGCGATCATGCATTTCGCCGGATCGATCATCGTACCAGAGTCGGTCGAACAGCCCCTCAAATACTACCTCAACAACACGGTGAAGAGCCGCGCCCTCATCGAAAGCGCGGTGAAGACCGGCGTGCGCCACTTCATCTTCTCCTCGACCGCCGCGACCTATGGCGTGCCGGAGGTGGTGCCGATCCGCGAGGATGCGCCGACGCGGCCGATCAACCCCTATGGCACCTCGAAGCTGATGACCGAGATGATGCTGCGCGACACGGCGGCGGCCCACTCCTTCAACTACTGCGCCCTCCGCTACTTCAACGTGGCGGGTGCCGATCCGAGGGGGCGTTCGGGCCAATCGACGCTCGGCGCGACCCACCTCATCAAGGTCGGCGTAGAAGCCGCGATCGGCAAGCGCGGCCATGTGTCTGTTTTCGGCACCGACTTTGCGACGGAGGATGGCACCGGCGTCCGCGACTATATCCACGTCAGCGACCTTGCCGATGCGCATGTGAAGGCGCTTGAGGGACTGGTCGCCGCTCCGGATGAGAACCACGTCTTCAACTGCGGCTATGGCCACGGCTATTCGGTGCTGCAGGTGCTGGACGCGGTCGATCGTGTCACCAACCTGTCGATCGACCGCCGTATCGAAGGCCGCCGCGCCGGCGATCCCGATGCGCTCGTCGCGGACAGTAGCGCCCTGAAAGCGCGGTTCGGGTGGGCGCCGGTTCGTGACGATCTCGACGGAATCGTCGCCGATGCACTCGCTTGGGAACGGAAACTTCAGGAGTTGGGGATTAATCCCGCATGAGGGTTGATCCCGGATTCATCTTCGCGCAGGGCGCGCGGATATCGCGGGGAAGGCAAGAGGTTAGGCTGTGAACAGCGAAGCAAGTCCGACGCATGGTCTGGCGACGCCGGTGGTGCCGGTGTCCTGGGGTGACCTGTTCGACAAGATCACGATCCTCGAGATCAAGGAGGAGAAGCTGGAGGCGGTGCGCGCCCTGGCCAATGTGCGGCGGGAGCTGGAGCTGCTGCGCCAGTTCACCGACGCCATCGAGCATGAGGATCTCGCCGATCTTATCGCCGACCTGAAGGCGGTGAATGCCCAGCTTTGGCAGATCGAGGACGACATCCGCGAGAAGGAGCGGGAGAAGGACTTCACCGAGGAGTTCACCACGCTCGCCCGCGCCGTCTACATCCAGAACGACCGTCGCGCCGGCCTGAAGCGCCGGATCAATCTCCTGCTCGGCTCCGAACTCGCTGAGGAAAAGTCCTACAAGGCGTACTGATCGACAGCGATGCCGCGCCGACGCAACCCGTCGGCAACGCATCGATGGGCGTAGCCGGTGCGCTCGTCACCGACCGGGGGAGGGGGCAGGACGATCCGCTTGGCCCCCAGTGCCACCGCGGCCGGCACGCCCAGCGTCAGCAGGTCGGAACGGGCGTCGTCCAGAAAGCCGGTCGGGTCGGGATCATAGCGGCCGGTGCGGTCCACATAGCGGCGGAACGGATCCTCGATCAGCAGCCAGTCCAGCGTCACCCCGTCCAGATCGAGCATGTTCAGGTACTCGCGGAAATAGAACGGCGCCCAGAGCCGCGGCGGCTTTGCCTGAGCCCGGACGCGGGGCAAGAGGTGCTCCGGCAAATGCGGCGCAAAGCTGTTCCACCCGCCCATCATCTCGGGACGGAGGATCAGGTGGTCAGCCTGGGCAACACCCACGTCCGCAAGGGCGATCGTCTCGCAATCGGCCATCGCCTGCTCGGCCCGTTCGACGAGAACGCAGGTCTCCGACTTGCCCCGGGCCGGGCGAGGCAGGGCCCGGAACTCCGACAGCCGGGCCCGCGAAGCATGCCGCCGCTGCACATCCCGCCATAGGTGCGGATGCGGGGCGGGTGATGTGTCGTGATCGGTCATAGCCTTCGGCAGATAGGTCGGCTCGTCCCAAGGCTTCGGCCCGGTGAAATGAAGGATCGATACAGCCTCCGCGTTGCCGCCCAGCCATCGGGCCAGGTACTTCGAATTGCAGTTGAGGTTCAGCGGCGCCCAGCTCTTCGGTTTGTCCTTGAGGTACAGGTTCCAGATCTTCTGGTCGGCGAAATGGTCCAGCGCCGCGCAGTCGGTCGTGGCGGCGAAGCGGCGGACTGTCTCTTGCATTGCGGCGAACGCGGCAGGCCCGGTCTCCTCACCCGGAACGCTGATGACCCCGCTGTTGAGCACCAGATCGCCTGTCGCGGGGGAGCGGATGGCATAAGGCCGCTCGCCGCAATCCGCGCAGACGACGAACCCCTCCCGCTGCCACAAGGGTGCAAGGCCGCCGAGAACCAGCATGTCGGCGTCGAGGAGGATCAGCCGGTTGTAGCCCTCCAGTTCCAGCGCCATGACGTTCATGTACCCGATCGCCCCGATGCGGCGGTGGTTGGGGGAGGTCTCCGGAACGCTCCCCATCCAGCTCATGTCCGGTATCGAGAAGATGAGCCGTTCGTGCACCAGCCTGAGCCGTTGTTGCAGGAAGTCGGTAAGCGACCCATCGTGGAAGACGTGGATATCGGAATCGAGGTTCGGGTAGACCGCTTTCATCGACCGAAGCAGCGCACCTAGCCCGGGAGCAAAGCGGGCCGTCGCCACCACGACGAAGGCGACGCCGGGCGGCGGTGGATCGGTGGGCAGCGGTGAAGCCTCGTAGGGCGGCAACTCTCCCTCCGCCCAGCCCGCCCGTTCGCGGAAGGCATCCATCAGGTGGAACCCGCCGTTCCTGGCGAGATTGGTCAGGGCGGCAAGTCGCTCGCGGAGTTCGTCGCGCTGGTTCCGGACCTTGTTGAGCTTGTCGCGCAGCAGCCTGTCCGCGCCGATCATGCGCCGGATCCCGGCGATCATCCCCGTGCCGCCAGGATCAGGTCGCAGATCTCACGCACCGCCCCGTCACCGCCGCGCCTTTCAAGCACCATCGTCGCAGCCCGGAGCGCCTCAGGATGAGCATCGACTGGTGCGCAGGAAACGCCAACCGCTGCCATGCACTCGATGTCGTTCACGTCATTCCCGACATAGGCGATGTCGGACAGCGGTATTCCCTCTGCCACACCCCAGTCGCGAAGTGCCGTCAGCTTGTCGCGGCAGCCGTGTATGACCGGCACCTGCAGCTTCTCCGCCCGTCGTCGCACCACCGCATTTGCCTCGCGGGAGAGGATCAGGACGGGTACGCCCGCCGCCTTCAGCATCTCAATCCCTAGGCCGTCACGGCGAGACACCCGGACTGACTCGGTTCCATCCTCCGACACGATCGCACAATCGTCGGTGTGCACGCCGTCGAAATCGGTGACCAGCGCCCGAACCCCGGAAAGACTCGGAATAGTCAGTTCTGCCCGCGTCGCCGCGATCGCCCGAACGAGAGCCAGATCGGCCGCATCGTCGATCTCCACGGCGGGCGCGTCGCTCTGAACCAGAGCCACGTTGCCGCAGAAGCGATGACCGGTTTGCCGGAACGCCGCCATCCGCATGGCGTAGCCCGCACCGGTTTCGCGGAATGCGGGCTCCAGATCCTGCCGCCGCTGGCGGGGGCAGGTGGGATCGTGATTGACGCCGACCCCTCGTCCGGCGTCCCGGCGCCAGAGGAAGCCGTGATCGGCACGGACGATCACGGCGCTGTCGTAAGCCGCGTCATCCAGTGCCGTTACCAACGCATCCACCTCGACCGGCGTGGTGAACGGCGACGTGCATTGCAGCATCACCACCACGCCATCTGCGGTAGAGATCGAATCCAGCGCATGGAGCACAGCAGCTTCGGACGATGCCTCGTCGCCGGAGATGGCGGCCGGACGATCAAGCGCCGTCACGCCGGCCTCTTTCGCCAGCGCCAGGATCGCCGGATCGTCACTCGACACAATGACGCAATCGATTCGGCTTGCCGCCTGCGCAGCGCGGATCGTGCGGAGGACAAGGGGGACGCCGTCCAGCGGCGCCAGGTTCTTGCCCGGCAGCCCCTTTGATCCGCCGCGGGCGGGAATGACCGCAATCGCGCGAGGCGCATCCATCTCAGGCTGCGGCCTCGTCCACCCGTTGCCATTTGAGCTTGCGGCGCTGCTCAATCTCGACGGGGAGAAGGTCCGAGGACTTGTAGCTGAGCGCGCGGCTCACCGCTGCCACATCGCGGACAAGCCGGCGAAGGCCGTCCGGCTCCAGGCTGGCGGCGTGGTCGGTTCCCTTCCAGGTCCGGTCGAGCGTGAAGTGCCGCTCGATCCACTCGGCGCCGAGCGCCACGGCGCCGACATCCGCGGCGATGCCAAGATGATGACCGGAAAAGCCGATCGCCTTAACCCGGCCGTCGTAGCGGTCCTTCAGCGCGGTGATCTCGCGCAGGCAGATGTCATCGAACGAGACCGGATAAGCGGAGGTGCAAGCGTAGAGCACGACGTCGCGTGCCCGATCGCGCACCTCATAGAAGTGCACGATCTCCTCCACCTCTTCGCGCGTGGTCATGCCCACGGACAGGTGGATCTCCCCGCCATAATTCCGTGCGAGCCAGTCCTGCATTGCCCAGTTGAGGTTGCTGGCAGAGGGAATCTTGAGAAGGGATGGGGCGAGCGCCGCCATCTGCCTCGCGGAGGTCAGATCCCAGACCGACGTCGAGTAGCCTATGCCCTCGGCAGCACAATGCGCCTGCAGTTCCTGGTGCTGCTCGGGGGTGAATTCGAGCTTCTCGCGATGCTCTCCGTAAGTGGCACCATAGGCATTCGCGGGCACAGGATGCGGGCCGGCATATTGCTCCGCCGTCAGGAGTTCACGGTTGCTGCGCTTCTGGAACTTCGCCACGTCCGCCTTGCAGACCCGCGCAGCGACCGTGACCATCTCCTTGGCAACGGCCAGATCGCCCATGTGGTTGCAGCCGATTTCGGCGATGACTTGAACCATGCCAGCTTCGTAGACCCTGTTGCCGGGCAACGCCAGAGAGGGTCAATCGCGCGCGTCGAACCAGTCCGCCACGCCGGCGAGATCGACGCGCATGGAAGGCGGAACGTCGTAGATGTAGGCGGCCGGGCAGGGCGGAAGGGGGAGGGTGCCCGAGGCCATCCTGGCCGGATAGCTGGCGGTCCACGCCTGCTTGTAAGCGGAGCGGACGGGCGAATGATGTTCCCGGTCGAGCGCGAGCGGCCCTGCGGCGGTGATCGAGATCGGGCGTATGAAACCGATCGCGAGCGGCGCATCGATCGTTGCGACAGCTTCGTTGGGAAGGGTCAGGTCGATGCGGCGGGACAGCTCGAAATCGGCGTCGGCGCGCACGGCATCGAACCAGCCGATGCGGGGAAAGGCATCGGTGCGGATGAACAGGGAGGAGGGATTGACGTGCAGGAAGCTGCGGGTCCAGCGCCGCAGCGAGAGGGATCCGTCGGGCAGCATGCGGACCCATTTGGACTTGGTGACCATCAGCCTTTCGTCCGCAACCATCATGGCCAGATGGCGCGCGATGCGTTCCGGATGGCTCCAGTCGTCGGAGTCGTGGAAGGTGACGAACTCACCTTTGGCCTGCGCGATCGCGCGGTTGCGAGAGAGGTAGGTGCCGATGTTGCTGCGGTTCCGGAGAACGCGGACGCGGGGATCGGCGTCGGCGATCTGCATCGCGATCTCTGCCGTGGGATCCGTACTCAGATCATCGACGATGAGGATTTCCAGATTGCCGTGGGTTTGCTGCTGAAGCGATGCCACGGCGCCCGTCAGGGTGGCGGCTGCATTGTGAGCGGTCACGATGAGGGTGACGAGCGGGCCGTCCGCATGTTGCTCCAGCCCCTCGGGATTGAGGATCGCGTCGGCGGTATATTCGCCGGTCTTCGGGAGCGTGGGTGCTGCCAAGCCATAGGTGCGGAATGCATCCGCGATGGCTTCTTCATGTGATGTCCGATCACGGCCAGCGGCGACGGTTGCCCGGGCGAAGGTTCCCTCGGCTGAGGTGTCGTCCAGGTGGATCAGCTTAGCGGCCGCGTCGGGTCCCTCCAGCTCCAGCGTCAGGATCAGTGTCAGGAGTCGGTAGCCGTGGTTCGGCTCGGCCACGCCCCGCAACGTCTCCAACGCGCGCGCAGGGTCTGCGTGGCGGAGAAGGTTGGCGGTGATCAACTGAAGGCTACGTGGCGAGATCAGACCCTCGGATCGTGCTTCAGCAAGCGTTTCGAGTGCCCGGTGATGGTGCCCCAGCTTCGCGAGAGCGACGGCGCGTTTCTCAAGAGCGAAGCGACGGATCGGACTCGGCTGGCGCGGTGTGAGCCAGGCCTCGGAAAGCGGCAGCACGACCTCGGGCATCAGATAATCGACGGCAATCAAGAGGCGAGCGAAGTTCCGGACGGCAGCGTCAGTGCCTGCCGAGGCCGTAAACATGGCACGGTGGTTCCCGTCCTTGCGGGCGGAGAGAAGCGCCGCGAGTTCAGGGAAGACATCTTGGCGGGACGGACGACGGGCGGGGAGAAGCCGGCGGAGGAGATGGAGTGCGCTTCGTCCCACTCATACTTTGATAGGCGGCGCGGAGCGCGCGGGCAATCAAGGTTGATGGCGGTGGAGAACGCACCCTATGGCGAGCCATGCCCTTGGTTCTCGTCCGCGCCCTGACCGGTCTTCGTGCGCTGCTGGGGCGGCGTGCGCCCCCGGACCTGCTCGCGAGCGCCGAGCAGGAGACGGCGGCACTTCCGCCGTGGGTTCGTTGGGCGGTGTGGCGACGGGTCTACGCGCAGCGACCGACGGCGGCAGTTGCGATCCGCTATGCGCGCGCACTCGTGGAGGGGCTCCGCTATGAAGAGGCGTTCGCGGTGCTCGACGCGGCAAAAGCGGACCCTGGGGTGCGTCGGGCGCGGGTTCGGCTGCTGGAGCGGACGGGGGCGCTGACGGCGGCGGCGGAGATGGCCGAGGAGCCGGGAGAGATCGTCCGGCTGTCCCGGGAAGCGGGGCTGCCGGTGCTCGCTGAGACGGTGCAGTACAGACGAGAACGCGTGGAGGATTCCCGCGCCGAAGCCGCTGCGCTGATCGTCGCCAACCGGCATGGCGAGGCCGTCGAGAAGCTTGCCGCTGTGTTCGCGAAGACGGGTAAGGCCAATGACCTGTCCGGCTATCTGAACGCCGTCCTGCTCTCGGGCGATGTAGCGGCAGGAGGAGGCCTCGCGCGGGAGGGCGCCCGGCGCTTTCCGCAGGATCCGCGCTTTCCCCGCAAGCTCGCGCAACTCGCCGAGCGCGAAGGCGAGTGGGAGGCGGCGACTTTGGCCTATCGCGCGGCGCATGGCCTCGACCCTGCGAGCGCGGTGGAGCGATGCGGGATCGCACGAACCTTGGCGATGGCGGGCGAACTTGCGGCTGCACGGCGTTGGCTGGATGTGCAGTCCGACGACGATCTCTCCTTCTGGGTCGAGCCGATGCGCGCCTTTATCGCAATGCGCGCCGGGCAGGAGCGGATCGCGCGGGCGGCGCTGGACCGCGCCTATGGAAAGGGCGAGGTGATCCTTTCGGCTTACCGGGCGGCGAGGGCAGCGGGCGAGGTCTACCTGCTCGACGGTGTCACCTTACGGCACCCGCTTGAGCGCTATCGCCGATCCGCGGACCTTTTCGATGAGATCCTGAGGGGGCTGCAGGGCGGATCGGTGGCGCTGGTCGGCAACTCCCCCAAGCTGCGGGGAGAGGGGTTGGGCCCGACCATCGATGCGCATGGCAGTGTCGTCCGGATCAACGATTTCCGCCTGGCCGGCTTCGAACCGGATGTGGGACGGCGCACCGACATCTGGTTGTCCTCGGCAAACCGGCAGGCGGAACCCGATCCGGACGGGGTCGCTGGCGCGAAGTCGATTCTGATCCAGAGCCATGCATTGCACGTTCCCGAGTTGCCCGCCTTCGCGATGGGCCGGATGCGGCTGAACCTTGGCCCGGAGCAGGCGTGTTTTCTGCCGCCCTTCTTGCACCGCCTTTCCGACGCTCTCCTCTACCCCGTGCCGACGACGGGCATGCGGGCGCTCCTGATGCTGGAGTTCGTTATGCAGACCCCGTTCCGAGCGTTGGGCTTCGACTTCTTCGAAAGTGCCGAAATGCACTATTTCGATCGGGGACCGACGCGCCATCGCGTCGGCGAGAGCCACGCAATCGCCTTCGAGCGGGCGTTCGCGGCCGAGGTCCTCGGCACGATCGGCCGCTTCGTACGATTCTAGGCCTCGGCGATCTCAGCCATTTGCGGGAGCGGCGGGATCGGTGCCGCTGGGCCGAACTTGACGAAGCGACGGTAGATGCTGCCGGCGGTATCCAACTCGAAGCTCAGGCCGGTCCGAGCGGCGCTGTCCATCAGGTGCCCGAACATCGCCTGGATAGCCGGATGGGCATGCGGATACGCCGGCGTCGGAAGTCCGTCGAAGTAGATCGGCATCATCGAATGGGCGTGGGTCTTCACATGAACCGCACCATCACGCACCACCGCGCCATCGATCAGCCCCTGCGCCCATCCCGCCGGATCGTTGGACAGTTCATCGAAGCGTCCGCCGACGGTGTCGAGCGAGCAGAGCGCGCTTGAAAGCTGGCTGGACCAGATGAAGAAGCGCCGGCGCGCCTTCTGGCCCACCGCCTTTTCGGGCGCGGCGAGCGGATCGTCATAGCCCTTCGGAGCCGCCACAGGATTGCAGAGGTATGGAGCCTCCTGAGCCGGGTTGCAGTGCGTGCGGGGCGCAGGGAAGGTGAAGTCGCCGACACAGCCGAACTTCTGCAGGATCTCGATCTCACGATCGATGCAGCAATAGTCGCGGTCGGACCCGTTCAGCGACCACATGCCATGCACGAACATCCACCGCCTAAGTCGCTGCTTGGACAGCGCCCGGAAGAGGCGGAGGGTCAGGCCGAGGTAGAGTTCGAAGCGCGCCTCATCCATTTCCGGGGTGGAACGATGGGTCAGGAAGTCGCGGAAGGGTTCGTTCTCCGGCCGCTCGGGCGATGTCGAGTACCAGTCGTTGCGGGTGAACCGCTCGTGGTGGATGTGGACCTGCAACTCATGCCCGCCATCCACGATGGCCCGTAGAGCCTCACGCAGAAAACGATGTTGCGGCCTGCGGAGGCGTGGGATGTAGATCTCGTCGCCGGGCAGGCCGCGCGATCCGGGCCGCGGCTGGGGCGAGGCCGTCAGGGGGGACTTCATAAACAGCGTCAGGCGGCGAGCATAAGGGAACGCCTTCATCGCTTCCACGAAGCGCAGCACGTCGTCGGTGTTGCCGCGATCGAGTCCGTTCCGGCCGTTGCCCCAGCGCCAAGGTTCGAAATGGTCGCAGTGGAAATAGCTGATCCGCGTCACCCCCGCCTCGTCGCGGAGGCGGGACAGCATGTCATCGAGAGTGCTGGTCATGCGGCGTAGAGCTTGCGGAGTTCCGACACGTATCGTCCCATTGAGAAGGCGCTCGCGGCATGGATCTTTGCCGCCATGCCCGCCTCGGCCAGAGCCGCCGGATCGCCGAGCCATTCGACGACCGTCCGCGCCAGTCCGGCGGGGTCGTTAGACGGCACGAGCGCGCCTGTCACGCCCTCCACGATCGTCTCCCCGGTTCCGCCCGCCGCGAAGGCGACGAGCGGGACGCCTGCGAGTTGCGCTTCGATCGCCGCGCTCGGCAGGCCTTCGCTCCGCGAGGTCATCATCGCGATGTCCATTGCGGCGAGGGGCATGGCGATGTCGGTGACCCGGCCGGGCAGGCGGAAGCGGGAGGTGAGCTGTGCCTGGGCGATTGCCTCGCGAGCCTCGCCGAGGAGCGGGCCGCTACCGGCCATGACGAAATGTGCACCGGGGATCGCGGCCGCGATTTGGGCGGCGGCCTCGATCCAGAGGAGCGGCTGCTTGACCTCCGCGAAGCGGGTTAGCGTGCCGATGACGGGCACGTCCGGAGGGATGCGGAGGTGAGCGCGAGCGGCCGCACGATTATCGGCTGTGAAAGGCGGAAAGCCATTGTGGAGACAGTGAAAGCGAGGGGAATGCGCGACGCCCCACCAGTCCGCATAGTCGCGAGCGGCGGCGTCCGAGCAGAAGACCAGCCTGATCTCCGGACGGTCGATCAGATGGCGGTAGCAGGCCGGCCAACTCGCCGACTGACGCGCCTCGTCGGCATCGCGGGTCGGGCGCATGTGGTGGAAGTGAATGACGATGCGGGGGCACCCGGCGAGGAGCGCTGCGAAGGAGCCGATCAGGCCGAGTTGATCGTTCCAGATGTGGACGACGCGGGGGCGCATGGCGGTGATGGCGTCGTACGCGCCTTGTGCGCGGCGCGCCCAGGAGACCGGGAGAGCGTGGATCGCCCGGTGCGTGACCCTGGAGGAGGCGAGCGGGCGGATGGCGGTCTCGTCCAATCCGGTCTGGGACAGGAAGAACGGGTCGGTCGTGTCGTCGAGCAGGAGATCGACCGGCGTCTCCTTCCGCAACTCCGCGATGGACGCAGCGAGGACACGCTCCATGCCGCCGGCGCGGAGCGAGTTGCCGATCATCAGGATGCGGTCCTCTGGCGCATAGAGCGGGCGATCGCCGATGAAGCGGTCGAGCATCGCGAAGGCGCCGGCGGGCGCGTCATCGGCGGCATCTACATTGAGGAAGCTGGCGGTACGCGGGTCGGATCGGTCGAGGAGGCCGAAGTCCCATGCTTCCTGAACGAGGTCGCGGTCGCTGGCGTAGCGTCCTCGCCGGATCGCGTAATGCGCCACCTCGGCCAGCATCGCCGGGCCGATCTGGCCGCCGCGCTTCAGCCCTCCGCGATAAGCAGCGATCGCCTCATCGATGCGTTCGAGCTTGCGGAGGCGGCGCGCGCGCATCCGCCATGTTTCGGCATCATCGACCGCCAACGCCTCGAAACGGGCTTCGGCCAGATCGCGCAACGGTGGGCATGCCATCCAGACCGCCTGGGCGTCAGCCGGGTCCGATGTGTTCTCAAGGACGGCGCGGCCGAAAGCGATCGCCCGTGCCGGATCGGCGTTCGCTAGGTAAAGGCTGACGAACTGGCGGAAAAGGCGGCGGCTGCGCGGGTGGCCGATTCGGCCGGCGTCGAGCAGGTCGAGCGAGACCGCTGCGGGCAGATCCTCTGCCGCCTCTGCGATCAGGCGGGCAGGGATGCGACCCGCGCGCGCCAGTATCAGGAGGTGCCGGCGGATTTGCGACCGCTCCGCCTGAACCAGCCACTCACCCTCCGGTGCGAGGCGCCGGAGATGGCGGCGGGCAAGCGGTGCCCGCAAGACCGCGAGCACCCGCTTGGAGGGCGAGGGGTTCAGGGCAGGCAGGTCACCAGGGCGAATGCAGGACGCCCTTTCCGGGATAGGCGATCACCAGATCAGTCTCGGGTTCCAGCGTGAGATCGAACGGCCCGTCGGCAAGCCAGACGCCGCCCGCCGAGATCGTCTCCCCATCCGCGGTGCCGCCTCCGCTGATCGGGACGAGCCAGACGGGACGGCCCTCCACCGCAGCGAAACGCCCGCTGCCCTCGCGGGTCCAGCGCTCCATGACGAAGGCGTCGCTGTCGACCAGGATCGTCCGCCCGCGTTCGGCCTCCATCGGGATAAAGGGCGCGACATAGGGGACGGGATCGGCAACCGCGATGCCGTCCTCCAGATGCAGCTCGCGCGGGCGACCGTAGTCGTAGAGCCTGTAGGTCAGGTCCACGTTCTGCTGGACCTCGATCAGGGTCAGGCCGGGGCCGATCGCGTGAACCGTTCCGGCCGGCGAGAAGATCGAATCGTTGGCCTTCACGCTCTTCCAATCGACCATGTCTTCGATCGAGCCGTCGAGCGCGCCCTGACGCAGCTGTTCCCGGGTGTAGACCTCCCGCATGCCGAGGGCGATGGTGGCATGAGGCTCGGCGTCGAGGATGACCCAGGCCTCGCTCTTGCCGCGCGGATAGCCCTTCTCGCGAGCGAACTCGTCACTGGGATGATCCTGGATCGACAGTTTCTCGGACGTGAAGAGATACTTCACCAGTAGTTCGGGGTCCTCGCCGGGATGCTGAAACCAGATTTCGCCCACCGGCTCGCCCCCGTCGACGACATCGTCGAAGCCCGGCCAGAGCTTGCGGCGGCCCCAGGGCTTCTCGACGCGGCGGGTTTCGAGGCGGGTGACGGTCAACGCGGTTCTCCAGGCTGTCTTTCGCCCAACAACATTCGTAGCAGCTTCCCGTTTCCAGCGTCCAGTTGCCCCGGCGTCGGAACCGGCCATCGCCCCTGTTGTTCTGAAAGCTCGCATCTGAAAGGCATCGCACGATGACGCAGGACCGCGCCAATATTTCGACCGAACACCAGCCGAAGGGCTCCGCCGCGAACCCCAGCGACACCCTGGACCGGGGAAGCGAGGACGCGAACGCCGCCTACCGCGCACCCCATCTGCAGAGCGGCAACGCCGCCGATCAGGATCCCAAGCCTGTCGACGCAGGGGCAAAGCCCTCAGAGGGCGGCGGGCAAGCGGCGGAGAACAGAGGCAGCCGCGCGCCGGATGCCGGCAGCGGTGGCGCCACCGGCAGCGGCGCTGGGGCCGGTGGGGGCGGTGGTGAGGAGGATTACGATTCCGATCCGGTCGGCGGTGGAGGGGCGGTCCGCTTCGGTTCGGCCGACCGGCCGGACAGGGGCGGTGACGCTCCGATCGGTGGATCGCACTGACAGGTATAGGTTGAATCCTCGGCCGTTCGCCCTGAGCTTGTCGAAGGGCCAGGGAGGCGGTGGCGCTGGCGCTTCGACAGGCTCAGCGCGAACGGGGTCTGGGGTCTGTTCCCACTCCCCGCGTTTTTTCCTAGTCCCGATACCTCAGCGTGATCGACACGCGGCGGTTGCGGGGGTCGTAGGGGTTGTTCGCGATATAGGGTTCGCGATCGGCGACGCCCTCGATGCGGTTGAAGCGGGTGTCGGCGACGCCCGAGCCGTTGAGCTTGCGGCGCACCGCTTCCGAGCGGCCGGTGGACAGCATCCAGTTATTCATCGCCAGCGTGTTGCCATAGGGCGCGCTGTCGGTGTGGCCGCGAATGGTGACCGAGTTCGGCAGGCCCGAGATCGAGCGGCCGATCTCGCCGATCAGCTGCGCCGCCTGCGGTACGAGGCTGGTCGTGCCCGTCGCGAACATCGAGAAGTCGGCGCGGTCGACCAGATCCATCTGGAGCCCGTCCGGCGTGCTGGTGAAGCGAAGCTGGCTGCGGATGTTCTTGAAGCGCTTGTCCTTGCTCAAGGTGGATTCGAGCTTGCGCTTCATATCCTCGAACGCCTTGCGGTCGGCGAAGCGGCTCGATCCCTTCAGCGTGCCCTTGTCGCCCGTGCCTTCCTTGTCGCCGCCCTTTCCGACTTCGCTCGGCACGGTGATGGCGCGGGTGCCGGTCTGGGCGGCCTTGTGCGGGTAGTTGTCCTTGTCGATGATCGACGCGCCGCCGAACATGCCGTTCGAGCCCGCGCTGTTCTTGCGCAGCTCGACGAGGGTGGGCGTGAAATAGTCGGCGAGCGCCTTGCGCTGACGCTCGGTGGTCGCGCCGAGCAGCCAGAGCAGCAGGAAGAACGCCATCATCGCCGTCACGAAGTCGGCATAGGCGACCTTCCACGCGCCGCCGTGATGGCCGCCGTGCCCGCCCTCGATGATCTTCTTGACGATGATGACCTTGGGCGGCTCGTTCGATGCCGCGCCCTTCGGGGCCTTGGCCGCCTTGCTCGCCATGGGATTACTTGCCCCTCAGGCCGTCGAACACCTCGGCGAAGCCGGGCTGGTTCGAATGGACGATGCCGGAGCGTGCGGCCTCGATCACCAGCGGCTGCGGATGACCGTGGAGCGAGGCGATGATGATCTGCTTCACCACGCCATAAATCGCGCCATCCGCCTCCAGCACCTGATTCAGGCGGTTGGCGAGCGGGGAGACGATGCCGTAGGCGAGGAGCACGCCCATGAAGGTGCCGACGAGCGCCGAGCCGATCATGCCGCCAAGCACCGAAGGCGGCTTGTCGATCGAGCCCATGGTCTTCACGATGCCGAGCACGGCCGCGACGATGCCGAGCGCCGGCAGCGAATCGGCGAGGCTGGTCAGCGTGCCGGCCGGGCCCATCGCCTCGTGGTGGTGGGTCTTCAGGCTGTTATCCATGACCTCTTCCACCGCGTGCACGTCGAGCGTGCCGGAGGAGACGACGACCAGCCGCAGCGTGTCGCAGATCATGTAGACAAGCGCCTTGTCCTTCTGAAGCTTTGGATATTCCGAGAAGATCGAGGAGGACTTCGGATCCTCGACATGCGGTTCCAGCGCGATCGGGCCGTCGGTGCGCAGCAGCTTCATCAGGCGCGACACCAGGAAGATGACGTCGAGATAGTCCTGCTTCTTGTAGGTCGGTCCCTTGAAGACCTTGCCGAGGCCGCCGCCCAGCGCCTTCAGCTCCTTGCCGGAATTGCCGATGATCAGCGCGCCCACCGCGGCGCCGCCGATGATCAGCATCTCGTGCGGGATGGCGTGCATGACGGGGCCGAGCGCGCCGCCGGTGATGGCGAAGCCGCCGAACACCATCGCGATCAGGACGACGAGGCCAATCGCTGGAAACATCTTCTCTCACCCACTTGTCGACCGGGGAGGCGGATGCCTCCGGTTCATGCCTAAGACCCTTGGTAAAGCGGTCTGGTTGAGAAGGTCTTACTCAGGACAAGTAATTGAAGAGTGAAAGCTGGCTGAGTTTCGAGAAACTCGCCTGCGTCGCCTGCAGGATCGTCATGATCTGCTGCAGCTTGACCACGCTTTCGGTGGTGTCCGCGTCTTCCAAGCTGGATCGCTCGATTTCGCGGGTTTCGGCGAGGCTTGCCAGCTGTTCCGATTCGAGTTCGAGACGGGCACCGCGCGCGCCGACCGAGGCGCGCTGGTTGGTGACGGCGTTGTCGGCTGCGGCAAGGGCGGTCAACGACTTTTCCGTGGCGGCCTTGCGATCCGCGACCGAGACGGTGGGATCAAGGGCGGCGGCGAGGGTCTTCACCAGCGCGAAGAGGTCGGTGGTGCCGCCGTTTGTGCTGCCGTCGGGGATCGCCCCGAACGCACGGGCGCCGCTGCTGACCGCCTGGATCGAGGCGACGTCGCTGATCGGGATCGCGGCGGGTTCGCCCTGGCCCTGGTAGACGATGTTGCCGTCCGCATCCTTGACGAAGGGGGTCTGGCCGTCCGCTCCGCCGAACAGCGGGATACCGCGCGAATCGGTGGTGTTCGCGATCGACATCATCGCATCGACGATGCCGTTCAGCTCGGTCTGGATCGATGTGCGGTCGCTTTCCGACAGGGTGTCGCTGGCGGCGCGGAGCGACAGCTCGCGCACGCGCTGGACCTGCGTGCTGATCGCGCCCAGCGCGTCGTCGGTCTGCTGGAGCAGCGACGAGGCGAGCTTCATGTTGTCGGCGTACTGGCCCTCGTTCGAGATCGTCCGCGTGATGCGCGTCAGGCGGCCGAAGGCGACCGCGTCGTCGGACGGCGCGTTCGACTTCTTGGAGGTGGCAATCTCCGTCTGCAGCTTGGCCGCCTGAGCATTGAGCGTGCTCATGCGGGAGTAGGAGTTGTTGAAGAGCTGGGATGTGCCGATCTGCATGGCTACTGGCCTCAGGACAGGTCGAGGATGCTTTGGAAGGTCTCGCGCGCGACCTGGATGACGCGGCTGGAGGCCTGGTACGCCTGCTGGAAGCGGAGGAGGTCCACCGCCTCGCTGTCGAGGTTCACGCCCGAAACGCTGTCCTGTGCCGCGACGGCGTTGTCGCGGATGGCACCCTGCGCCTCGGCCAGGGCCTTGCGGCTGGCGAGGGCGGCGGCGTTGGTGTTGGCGAGGGCGTCGATCCGGTTCTCGTAGGTGCCGCTGTTTCGAAGGGTGGCGTAGGCGGCGAGATTGCCGTTGGAGAGGCTGTTCGCGCCGGTCTTGCCGATGGTGTAGCTGTCGCCGTTCCTTGGCGCGCCCGTCATCTTGAAGGTGAAGCCGTCGCCTTCCACCACCGCGCCCGCCACGAAAGCTGTGGTCAGCAGAACGTCGTCGGTCAGGGGATCGGTGACCGTCAGCTGGCCGTTGTCGAAGCTGACCTTGTAGCTGTTGAGCGTGGGCAGGCCGGCCGCGGTAGTGTCGATTGCGACGGTGATTGCGCCGGTCCCGGAATTGGTGATCGGCGCGTTGACGCTCCACTTCGACGCGGCCGCGACCTCGCGAGGGTCGAGCGCGGCGCCGGTGAGGCCACGTGCGCCCTGGCCGGTGGCGATGGTGTAGCCGTCGCCTGCCTGCGGCGTGCCGCCGAGCGTCACCGAAATGCCGTCGATGGTGAGCGTACCCGTGCCGGTGACCGGCGTGCCGGTGCCGTCGAGGCGCGAGATCGTCCAGCTGCTCGCGGTCGAATCCCAGAGGGCGGTGTAGCCGTCGGCGGAGGGCGTTGCGTTCGCCGCGATCGCGACCTCGACCGACGCGCCGCCGCTGGTGCCGGGCATCGGCGACACGGTTGAGTAGCTGGTCGTGAAGAGCGGCTTGCCGGCATTGCCGTTGCTGTCGATGCCGTCGGCCTGGATGCCGTTCACGGCGGCGGCGAAGCCGTTGGCGATCTCGTCCAGCCCTTCGCGCGTGTTGCTGATGCGGAGCGCGGCGTCGGTCAGGCCGGCAAGCGCGCCGCCGGAGATCGTCGCATTCTGCAGATGATTGCCGTCGGTGACGATGGAGAAGGCGAGGGTGCCCGAGGTATTCGACGAAACATTGACGCGGTTTGCCGCGATGTTGTCGATCAGCAGCGGACCCGTGGCCGTGCCCAGGCGGACATTGGCGACGCCGTTCTTCTCGATCGAGACGGAGATGCCGGCAAGCGCGCTCATCTTGTCGAGGATGGCGTCGCGCTGATCGAGGAGGGCGGCGGAGGCGGCGCTGTCGGCGCGGGTGCGCGCCATCGTCGCGTTCACCTGGGTGAGGCTGTTCGCCAGGCCGTTCAGCGTGTCGGTGGTGCTTTTCGCATCGTTGACGATGTCCCTGGCGATGGTGTCGAGCGCGGCGGAGGTGCCGCGGAACGCCTGGGCGACGGCATCGGCCTGCGTCAGGAACGCGGCTCGCGGCGGGGCGCTGGACGGGTCGGCGGCAAGCGCCGTCGCGGCGTTGAAGAAGGCGGTCAGCTTGTCGGTGACGCTGTTGCCGCTGAGCGCGCTTTCGATCCGCGTCAGATAGGTGATGCTCGCCTCTGTCGAGGTGAGATCCGAGGTGGAGGTGCGGACGGCGGCCGCCTTGAACTGATCCCAGGACCGGCTAACCCCGGTCGCGTCCACGCCCGAATAGTTGCCGAGCGAGAGTTGCAGCGGGCCGGTCGCGCCGATCGCGGCGGACTCGCTGAGCCTGATGTCACGGCGGACATAGCCTGTCGTCCCCGCGTTCGCGATGTTCTCGCCAACGACGGTGAGCGCGCTTTGATAAGCGCGGACGCCAGAGACGCCGATGCCCAGCAGGTTGCTCATTCGCTACTCTCTGTCGAACCTTTCTCATTTGTGGAGGAGGATGGTTGAGGAGTTGTTAACGTGCTGTCGCCTTGCGCCAGGAACTTGGTCAGCGCGGCGCCGATGCCCAGCGGCATCTTCTTGGCCATGTCCTCGGCGGTCTTCTGATCCTGCATGTCGCGGAACTTGTCGAGCGAGGAGGAGCCGAGGATATCGCCGCCGAGCTTGGTGGCGCGCATCGACTTCATCATCATGCCGATGAACATCGCTTCAAACTTCTCGCCCGCCTCCTTGAGGTTAGCGGCGTTCTTCAGGCGGCTGGTGTCGTTGAGCGTGGAGCCCGCCGAGCCGACCAGCGCCGTCGTGGAGGAGGTGCCGGGGATCGTCGTCACAGGACCACGAGCTCCGCCTTGAGCGCGCCAGCTTCCTTGAGCGCCTCGAGGATGGCGACGAGGTCCGCCGGGGACGCACCGACCTGGTTCACGGCCTTCACGATCTCGGAAAGCTGCGGGCCGGGGGCGAGGACGAACATCGGGCTCTTGGTCTCCTCGACCGAGACCTGGCTGTCGGGGACGACCTTGGTCTCGCCCCTGGAGAAGGGGCCTGGCTGGCTGACACGCGGCTGCTCGTCGATGCGGACGGTGAGCTTGCCGTGGCTGACAGCCGCCGGGCCCACGCGCACCGCCGAGTTGATGACGATGGTGCCGGTGCGCGCGTTGACGATGACGCGGGCGGCAGGCTCGGCGCTCTCGACCGGCAGATCCTGGATCTGGCTGACAAGCGCGCTGCGCATGGCGGCACCGGCGGGCGCGTCGATGACGATCGACACGCCGTCCACCGTGCGGGCGATACGGCCGAGGCGGCTGTTTATGACGTTCTGCACCCGCTCGGCCGTTGTGAAATCGGCCTTGGCGAGGTTGAAGGTCAGGTACTGCGAGTCGGCAAAGCCGGTGTCGACCGCCCGCTCCACCGTCGCCCCATCGGGGATGCGGCCGGAGGAGGGGACGTTGATGATGACCTTCGACCCGCTGTCACCCTCCGCCCCTAGACCGCCGACGGCGAGGCTGCCCTGCGCCATCGCATAGACCTGACCGTCCGCGCCGTAGAGCGGCATCATGATCAGCGAACCACCGCGCAGGCTCTTCGCCTTGCCGATCGCGGCGACGGTGACATCGATGCGCTGGCCGGGCTTGGAAAAGGCGGGCAGCTCGGCGGTGACGAGCACGGCGGCGGCGTTCTTGAGGCCGGGGTTGACGCCGGGCGGCAGGCTGAGGCCGAAGCGCGCGGCGACGCCCTTCATGCTCTGCACGGTGTATTCGAGGTTGTCGTCGCCGGTGCCGGTCAGGCCCACGACGATGCCGTAGCCGGTCAACTGGTTGGAGCGGATGCCCTGGAAGTTGCCGAGGTCCTTGATCCGCTCGGCATGAGCGGGGGCAGCGATCGCGGCGATCAGCAGGAAGATGGCGGACAGAAGGCGCATGACGGTCCTCAGAAGGGGCTCACGACCTGGAAGAAGCGCGATAGCCAACCCTGGCGGCTGGACCGCGCGACATCGCCGGTGCCGGTGTATTTGATCTTGGCGTCGGCCACGCGGGTCGACTCGATGCGGTTGTCCGGATCGATATCGGCCGGACGGATCAGGCCGGAGATCTGGATGAACTCGTCGCCGCGATTGAGCGTAACGGCCTTCTGCCCTCGCACCAGCATGGTGCCGTTGGCGTAGACCTCCGCGACGGTCACGGAGACCTCGCCGCTCAGCGCATTGGACTGATCGGCGGTGCCGCCGCCCTTCCACTTGCTGCCGCCCGAGAACTTGGCGTCGGTGTCCTTGAGGAGCGACAGCGGCCCGGTGGTCGGCACGCTCAGGCCGAAGCTGCCGTCGCGCTTCAGGTCGCTGTTCGCGGACTTGGAGGCGACGGTGCGCTCGACCAGGACGATGGTGACGGTGTCGCCGACGCGGCGGGCGCGCTGGCCCTCGATCAGCGCCGCATAGCCGCTCGCCGCCTGGAAGATCGCGCCATTGGCCCCCGTGGGGGCGGCAGGCGGCGCGCCGTAGACGGGGCCGGGCAGTGCAGGGGCGTAGGTCGCCTGGAACTGCGTGTCGGGCAGCTTCGGCTTCTTGGCTTCGGCCGGGTGGGCTCCGTACAAACAGAGCGCCACGCCGGCCACGCCGACCAGAACCCGCGAGAAACGGGTTTCCGAGGGTGAGGAAGGAACGGTCACGTCGATCCTCACAGGTTCTGGTTCACGTATTTCAGCATCTCGTCGGTCGCCGAGATCATCTTCGAATTGACCTCATAGGCGCGCTGGGTCTCGATCATGTCGACCAACTCCTCGACGGTGTTGACGTTCGAGCCTTCGAGCATGCCCTGGCGGATCGAGCCGCGGCCATCGGCATTCGCAGCGCCTACCGCTGGCGCGCCCGAGGCGGCGGTTTCGCGCAGATAGTTGTCGCCGAGTTCCTGGAGGCCGGCGGCGTTCGGGAAGTTGGCGAGCTGCAGCTGGCCGAGTTCTGTCGCCTCGGTCTGGCCGGGAACGGTCGCCGAGACGGTGCCGTCTAGCCCGATGGTGATGTTGCTCGTTCCCTCCGGCACGGTGATGCCGGGGATGAGCTGATAGCCCTCGCTGGTGACGAGGTTGCCCTCGGCCGAGCGGGAAAAGTTGCCGGCACGCGTGTAACCGGTGGTGCCGTCCGGCATCGTCACCTGGAAGAAGCCGTCACCGTCGATGCCCATGTCGAGCGCGTTGCCAGTGGTGTTCAGCGACCCCTGCGTGTCGATGCGCGACGTGCCCTGGATGCGGACGCCGGTGCCGAGATTGGTGCCGGTCGCGTACTTGCTGTCGGCCGAGCTGGGCGATCCGTTGGCGGTGATCGTCTGGTAGGAAAGCGTCGCGAAGTTCGCACGATCGCGCTTGAAGCCGGTCGTGTTCACGTTGGCGAGGTTGTTCGAGATCACGCGCATCTTCGTGTCCTGGGCATCCAGGCCGGTGCGGGCGATGTGCATTGCGGCGATGGTCATCGGCGGCAAATCCTTTCGTTCGAGCGAAAGGAAGCAAGGGGTGTGCCAAGTGATGTTGTGGCGGTGGGATTTGGCGTTTGGGGGTGGGAAGGCGGCAGGGGCGGCAAGATGTTGCCGGGCGGCAGATCACATTGCCGCACACCCCCGTGGCCGTTCGCGCTGAGCTTGTCGAAGCGCCAGTGAGAGGGTGACCGCTGGCCCCCTTCGACTGCCTGCCTGCGGCAGTCGCTCAGGACAGGCTTCGACAGGCTCAGGGCGAACGGTGTTGAGGGGCGTGAGGAGCGAGGGCGTAAGTTAGTTCGGCAGCCTAAGCAGAGAGGCACCACCCTCGTCCATGCTCTTCGCTTGCTGGAGCAGGTTGGCCTGGACCTCGTAGCTGCGCTGGTTCTCGATCATGTCGACCAGCGCTTCGGTAAGATTGACGTTCGACTGTTCGAGCGCGCCGGAGCGGACCTTGGCGTCGAGGTTCTCGGGCAGCGAGCCGCCGCCCTTGACGTAGAGGAGGTTGTCGAGGCCCTTCACCGTCTCTGTGCCGGTGGCGGAGACGACCTTCAGACGGTCGATGACCTGCGGTTCGTCGGCCCTGCCGCCGATAGGCACGATGGTGACCGAGCCATCCGGGGTGATCTTGATGCCCTGGTTGGGCGGGATGGTGATCGGGCTGCCGCTGGAGCCGAGGACGGGAAAGCCGTCGCCGGTGGTGAGCAGGCCGCTGTCGCTCATCTGCAAATCGCCGCGGCGAGTATAGGCTTCCTGCCCGTCGGCCGCCTGCACGGTCAGCCAGTCCTCGCCGCTGACCGCCACGTCGAGGGCACGGTTGGTCTGGACCTGCGCACCGTCACGGCGATCGGCATCGACGATCCGCTCGCCGGAGGGAGCGCGGGTCTCGATACCTTCGCCAGTCAGCTTGAAGCTGTCGAAATTGACCTTGTCGGAACGGTATCCGATAGTCGAGGCATTGGCCATGTTGTTGGCGATCGCCGCCTGCGCCGACATATGCCCGCGCAGGCCCGAAAGCGCCGTGTAGACCAGCTTGTCCATGACTTAGCCTCGACCCTCGCCTGTCTTACGAACGCATGTTGATGATGGTGGTGGTCAGCGTGTTGGCAGTCTCGATCGCCTTGGAGTTCGCCTGGAAGTTCCGCTGCGCGGCGATCAGGTCGACCAGCTCCTCGGTGATGTCCACGTTCGCCTGCTCAAGCGCGCCCGACTGGATGTTGCCAACGCCGAGCGTGCCGGCCTGGCCGAGGATCGGCGAGCCGGAGAGGCCGGTCGCCGACCACATCGAATTGCCGTTCTGCTTCAGGCCGGTCGGGTTGGCGAAGGTCGCGACGACCAGCTTGCCGAGCGCCACCGAGTTGCCGTTCGAGAAGGCGGCCATGACGATGCCGTTCGAATCGACCGACACGTTCTCCAGCTGGCCGATCGGGAAGCCGTCCTGCGTCGAGCTGTTGATCGCGAAGGCACCCGATTGCTGGGTGGAGGCGGTGAAGTCGATCGCGATGTTCTGCTCGGACGCGCTGCCCGGGGTGAACGGGGCATAGGTAACCGGCGCGGCCGGGGTGACGAGCTTGCCCGACGCGTTGAAGGTCAGCTCCAGCGGAACCGGCGGAGTCGGGGTCGACGGGTCGGAAGAGACCTCCTTGTCCCCGACGAAGGTGCGGACGTCCCAGGTGGACGCAGCGCCGGTGCCGGTGCGGACGTAGTAGCTGGTGGCCGTGACCGGCGTGCCCAGCGAGTCGTAGATCGTGGTGTTCGACGACTGGTTGTAGGTGGTCGCGTCGAAGCGGTCGAAGGTTTTGGTGATGACCTCCGCGCTCGCCGGCAGGTTGACGGCGATGCCGACATTGGCGGTCGCCTGCGGCTCGCCCGAGGTGAGCGGGAGCTGCAGGTTCTTGGTGGCGCCGAGGCCGGAGGCGACGACGGTGCCCGAGCCATCGACGGGGTAGATCTGCAGATGCGCGCCGTTCGAGTTCACGACGTAGCGATCGGCGTCGACCGAGAAGGCGCCGTTGCGGGTGTAGTTGACCGTGTCGGTGGTGAGCGAGGGCTTCACCGCGAAGAAGCCCTCGCCCGAGATCGCGAGGTCGAGCGCGGAGGCGGTTTGCTTGATGGCACCCTGGCCGAACTGCTGCTGGATCGCCTTCACCACGGTGCCGGAGCCGACCATCTGGTTCGGGGCCGAGGTGACCGAGGAGGAGATGATGTCGCCGAATTCGACGCGGCTCTTCTTGAAGCCGTTCACGCCGACATTGGCGACGTTGTTGGAGATCGTCGCGAGCTGCTTGGTCGCGCCCTGAAGGCCGGTGAGGGAGGTGTAGAAGGACATGGGGTTGTTCCTTGTAGCTTAGGTCAGCCGACCTGAATGACGGAGGAGAGGGGCTTTTCGCCGATGCCGGCGATCTGAAGGGTGGGCGCGCCGCCCGTCTGCGAGAGCGCGACCGAGGTCACGGGAGCCCAGACCTGAGTGGTCAGCGCGGTGGGCAGGCCATCGACCTTGGCGGTCGCGGAGAGGGTGAAGGGTCCGCCAGACACGGCGTTGCCGCTCGCGTCCTTGCCGTCCCAGGTGAATTCGATCGTGCCCTTGGTCTGCTTGTCGAGATCGAGAGTGCGCACGGTGTTGCCGGCGGCGTTCTTGATCGCGACCTGCACGCTGTCGGCATCGTTCGCGAGCACGGCCTTTGCGGTGACGGAGCCGTCGGAGGAGGGATAGGCGGTCTTGCCTTCCACCAGCACGGTCTTGCCGACCAGGGCCACGGCGTCGGCGGTGGAGCCGCCAGACAGCTTGGCCGCGAGGTTCTTCAGCGTCGTGTTCATCTCGGCCACACCCGAGACTTGCGACATCTGTGCCATTTGCGAGACCATCTGGCTGTTGTCCATCGGCTCGAACGGGTCCTGGTTCTTCAGCTGCGCGGTCATTAGCTTCAGGAAGGACGACTGGTCGAGCGCGGTCGCGTCCTTGACGGTCGAACCTTTGGTTCCGCTCTTGATGCCGAGGTTCGACATCACGTTGTTGAAGTTGTCGGTGACGCTGGTCATTTGCCGAGCTTCAGCGTGTCGAGAACCAGCGACTTCGCGGTGTTCATCACCTCGACGTTGTTCTGGTACTGGCGGGAGGTTTCCATCATTTCGACGAGCTCCTGTGTTTCGTCGACGGCGGAGACGAAGACGTCGCCGTCCTGATTGGCCATCGGATGGCCGGGTTCGTGGCGCTTGGTCGGCGCGTTGCCGGCGGTGATCACCTTCTGCACGTCCACCGTCGTCATGCCGGTGGCCTTGTCGTAGCTGGACTTGAAGACCGGCTTGATCGATCGGTACGCGTCGGCCTCGGTCGAGGAGACCGCACCCGCATTGGCGAGGTTGGAGGCGGTGGTGTTCAGCCGCATCAGCTGCGCCGACATGGCGCGGCCGGCGACATCGAAGACGTTCAAGGGGTTCGCCATGATTTATTCTCCCCGCAGCGCACGCGTGAGGGTGTTGATGCGGCCGTTCAGGAAGCTCAGCGTCGTCTGATAGGCGACGGCATTCTCCGCGAACTCGGTCTGCTCGGTGTTCAGTTCGACCGTGTTGCCGTCGAGCGAGGGCTGGAGCGGCACGCGGAACATGGTGTTCCGCTCCGACGCGGCATTGACGTCGCCGCTGCGCGTGGCCTGATCCAGCGCGGCGGTGAAGTCGATGTCCTTGGCCTTATAGCCCGGGGTCGCGGCATTCGCGATGTTCGACGCCAACAGGCCGAGCCGCTGCGAACGCAGTTCGAGCGCCTTGCCGTGGATGCCGAAAATGTCGTCGCCGAGAGGCACGTCTAACACTCCTGACTTGCGTCGGGAGGGACGATGCAATGGGTGTGCCAGTTTGCCTGAAAGCACGTGAGGTACCCGTTCGTCCTGAGCGTAGTCGAAGGACGGGTGGCAAGCGACGCATTTAGAAACCCGTGCTTCGACTTCGCTCAGCACGAACGGAAGAAGCAGGTTTGACGATCGCGCGAGGACGAGAGGCGGCAATCCATCCGGCAAATCTTTGCCGCCACCATTGCCGCCGCAACCCGCCCGGCAAGGCACGCGGAAATTGGCATCGCTCTTGCTGAATACCCGGCGTGACCGACCTGACCCCCTTGCTCCGCCTGATCGACCCCGCCGCCGTCCTGCTGGTTTGCGGCGGGAGCGTGTTCGTGGCCGCGCTGCATGGTACGCGTGGCGACCTTGTCACCGCGTTCCGCGCGCTCGGTGCGATGCGGCGGCCGTTCAGTCTGGAGGATCGCCGGGCCGAGCTGGTGCGGCTGGAGCGGTTGGCCAAGCGCCACGGCTTCCTTGCCATCGAACATGAAAAGACCGGCGACGCGACGCTCGATCAGGCCGTCGCGCAGGCGGTGGACGGCGTTCCGCTCGACGCCCTCATCACCACGCTGACGCGGGCGGATGAGGAGCGTCGTCGGCGTCACACGGTTGCTCCCGCCTTTTGGTGCGCCGTCGCCGATGCCGCCCCCGCGATGGGGATGATCGGGACGATCCTGGGCCTCATTCAGATGTTCGCCAATCTTGAGGACGTCACCAAGGTCGGACCCGCGATGGCGCTGGCGCTGCTCACCACCCTTTACGGCGCGGTGTTCGCCAATGGGATCGCTGGCCCAATCTCCGCCCGGCTGACGCGGCTGGCCGCGATCGAGGACGAGGCACGGATCGCGCTACAGCGGGACATCGTGGCACTGGCCCGCACTGAGGTCTCGGCGCGGCCTGCCCGCCGGAAGATCGCGGCATGATCGCGCTCGCACGTCCGCGCCGGTCCAATTGGGTGGTTACCCTTGCCGACCTGGCCCTGCTGCTCGTCGGTTTCTTCGCGATGGTGCAGGCGGTGAGTGGCCGGGGCGACAAGGCCAAGGCGGAGATGACCGCCGGGCTCCGTGCCGAGTTCCTCGGGCAAGCGCCCGAGGCGCTGACCGTCGACATCAACCGTGTGACCGACTTCGCCGGCTATGACCGTGCCGCGCTGGCGCAATGGGCGCGCGCCGCCTCCGCCGATCCGCGCTCGCATATCGTGGTGAGCGGCTATGGCGCGAACCTCGCCGCTGCAGCCGCCCATGCCGAGGCCATTGCCGACGGCCTCAGCGCCGAAGGCTTCATTTCTGAACGGCGGATCGAGATCGAGGCGCATCGGGCGGCAGGCCGCCCGCGCGTCGATATCGGCGTCCGCTTCCAGTGATCTTGAGGGAACGATCCATGACCAAACTTCCCGTCCTCGCCCTGTTCGGACTTGCGGCCGCCCTGCCGGCTGAGGCCGCCGTCGACCTCTCCGCACTCGACATGCGCGTCGCGATGTTCGCGGGCGCCCTGCCGGGGCAGGAGGGCGGGCCGCGCGCGCCGATCGATCGTCGCCTGAAGCTCGCCGATTGCGGTGGGGAGCCGGCGATCAGCTGGCGCAGCGAGCGGCAGGACGCGGTCGTCGTCGAGTGCAAGGGGCCGACCGCCTGGCGCATCTTCGTGCCGGTGATGCGCGGCTCGGCTGCTGCGGCGCCGGTCCGAAACGCCTCGGTTCAAGCGGTTTCGGCACCTCGCCCCACAGCGGCAGAGCCGGTGATCCGGCGCGGCGATGCGGTGACGGTGCGGGTTTCGACCGGGGCCTTTTCCGTCACGCGGGATGGCGTGGCGATGACCGACGCCGCGCCCGGCGCGCGGGTCCGCATCAAGATCGACGACCGCGCGGTGCCGGTTCAGGCGGTCGCCGTCGAACCCGGCCTCGCCACCGTGCCGCAGGGAATCTCGTGACGATGTTAAAGCTTCGTTCGCACCTGCCGTTTCTCTCCATGAGGGAAGGAACGGAACATGGTCGATCCAATCGCATCGAGACTGGTGAAGATCGCGGACAAGCGGACGGAGGTCGCGCGCGTCGAGACGGCGGTCGTGAAGACGCCGGCCGCCACGAGCGTCACCAAGACCGCCGACATGGTGGTCAGCGGCGCCTCGGAAACGGCCAAGTCGCTGGCCTCCGCGCCGCCGGTGGACTCCGAGCGGGTCGCCCGGATCAAGCGGGCCATCCAGGACGGCAAGTTCCCGATGGTGCCCTCCACCATCGCCGACCGGCTGATCGCCTTCGAGCAGGGATGGCGGCTCGATGACGCGGCTTGAGGCACTGACGGCGGTCATCGCGTCTCTGAACAACGAGATCGCGGCGCTGAAGGCTTTCGACTTCGACGCTCTGGTGGCCGCGACGGCGACCAAGGAACGCTCGCTCGGCAACCTGCATGGCGTGCAGCGCGACGAGATGACGCCTGAAGTGAAGGCGCTGGCCGAGGAGGCCGCGCGGCTGAACGAGACGGCGCGGACCTATGTCAACCTGATGGCGGCGAATGTGCGGCGCCAGCTGGACCAGATCACCGGACAGGGACCGGTCGCCTACGCCAAGCCGACGTTGCGCGTGGCTTGATCCGGCCGTCATCGCGTCAGTAGGGCGGCGCCGTTCTTTCACGTTGCGCACGCGCCGCTTCCGTCCACCAGGCGAGATCGTCGGCAAAGCGGGGAAAGGCGCGGTCGAGGGACTTGCCGGCGTCGCCGGTGGCATTGCCCTCCACGTCCAGCGTCGCCGCGATTGGGCCGACAGTCAGCGTGCTGCTGATCACCACCATGCCCATCTCCGACAGCGTCCCGTGCCAGAGGCTGTTCGCGCGTGCGCCGGACAGGCGGCCGGCCGAATAGCTGGCGATGGCGGCGGGGCGCCAGAACCACTCCTCCAGGAAGTGATCGGTCAGGTTCTTGAGGCCGGGCTGCATCCCCCAGTTGTACTCGCCGATGACAAAGACGAACGCGTCGGCGGTGCGGATCTTCTCCGCCAGGGCCTCCATCTCTGGCGGAGCCTCACCTCTCGGATATTCCTTGTACATGCGGTCGAGCATGGGAAGGTTCACGGTCTTGGCGTCGACCAGTTCGGCCTCGGCACCACGCGCGGCGAGGTTGCGGACGAGGTAATCGGCCAGGCGGATGCCCATGCGGTCGCGGCGATAGGAGCCGTAGAGGACGAGGATGCGGTCGGGCATGGAACCTCCGGTGCGTTGCTCCCTCTCCCCTCGTGGGAGAGGATCACGCCTTTACCACAGCACCCCATGCGCGTCCGGTTTCATCGGCTCGGGCGCCTCCTCGCCGATCGCCTGGAGCAGGTCGATCTCGATGGTGCGGCACATGGCGGTGAGGGGAAGGTCGTGAACCGTATTGGCGAAGGGATCGACCAGATCGTCGCCGATCGCGAGCACCGCCAGGAACATCATGCCCGCCAGCGTCGAGCCGAGCGGGGTGGCGACCTCGAGCGTCTCCACCAGCGCGATCGGCAGCAGGATGCAGAACAGGTGGGTGAAGAGCGTCGGGAAGAAGCGATACTGGTTGGGCAGCGGCGTGTTCTTCAGCCGCTCCATGCCACCCTGCGCATTGGCGATGTCGACGAGGATCGCCTCCATCTGCGTCTGCTGGATGGTGTCGATCCAGCCTTCGCGCCGCGCGATGTCGATGCGCCGGCCGGTGCCGTCGACGATGCCGTTCGCGACATTGGCCCGCCGGAGCGAATAGTCCGCCTCGCCCTTCGACAGGAAGCGCAGCACCTCCGCATCCGGGCTCTGGCGACGCAGCTGGCAACGGAGCGCGTTCACATAGGCGATCTGCCGCAGCACGATGGTGCGCTTCATGTCGCGCGCCTCCGGATCCGGGAGGAAGTTGCGCGCCTGCCGCGCCAGGTTGCGGCTGGCGTTGATCATCAGACCCCAAAGCCCGCGCCCCTCCCACCACCTTTGATAGGCGGAGTTGCTGCGGAAGCCGAGGAAGAGGGCCAGGACCGAGCCGAAGATGGTGAGCGGCAGGTCCGGCGCATGGAACGGCGTCACGTAATAGGTGACCGTGACGATCACGTCCCAGAGGCCGAGGACCACCAGCGGCTTCCAGATCTCGCGCAGGATCTGCTTTATGCGCGGCGTGGCGGTGACGATCATGGGGTCAGGCGATAACGCTCATGGGTTCGCCGGATCGCCTCAGCGCTGCGGGCCTGCGGACGGCCGGTCGGCGCTCGCCTGCGCCAGTGCAACCGTCGCACCCGTGGCCGGACGGATGTTGAACCAGTCGGTGCGGTCGGCCGCGACCAGGAAGGCGAGGATGCCGACACCGAACGTGACCAGGATAATACGGCCGAGCAGGGCTTCGATCAGGTTGTCTCGCATCGGGTATGCGCCATAAAAAAGGTATGCGAAACTGCCATTTAAGCGTTCGATCGCAATGGAGTTTGAGCAGGCCGTGACATTTTATTGCTGCAGCGCAGCATGACTAGCGAGCCGCGGGTTCGGCGCGACCGGCTTGACGATCGTCCTGCCGTCCCGCCACCCTCGCGCGTGTACGTGAGAGAAATGTCGGACCTATGAAGCTTGTCGTCGTTGAATTGCCCGCCAAGGCGAAGACCATCGAGAAATACCTCGGCGGGGATTACCGCGTCCTCGCGTCCTACGGCCATGTCCGCGACCTGCCGCCCAAGGACGGCTCCGTGAACCCCGACGAGGGGTTCGCGATGGAGTGGGAAGCCTATGCCGACAAGGCCAAGCAGCTGAAGGCGATCACCGACGAGGCGAAGGGCGCGGACGCGCTGATCCTCGCCACCGACCCCGATCGCGAGGGCGAGGCGATCAGCTGGCATGTCCAGGAGGTGCTGAAGAAGCGCAAGGCGCTGCCGCAGGACGTGCGGCGGGTGACGTTCAACGCGATCACCAAGCCGGCCGTGCTGGAGGCGATGGCCAATCCGCGCGGACTGGATGAGGATCTGATTGACGCGTATCGGGCGCGGCGGGCGCTCGACTATCTGGTGGGCTTCACGCTGTCGCCGGTGTTGTGGCGCAAGCTGCCGGGGGCGAAGTCGGCGGGGCGGGTGCAGTCCGTGGCGCTGCGTCTGGTGGTCGATCGGGAGCGGGAGATCGAGGTCTTCAAACCGCAGGAATACTGGTCGGTCACCGCCGATCTGGAACATGACGGCATCCCGTTCCTCTCCCGCCTGGTACGCTGGAAGGGCGAGAAGATCGACCGGCTGACGATCGGCGAGGAAAGCGATGCGCTCGCCGCCAAGGCCGCGGTCGAGGGCGGGCGCTTCTCCGTCTCCTCCGTCGAGACCAAGCCGCTCACCCGCAACCCGCCGCCGCCCTTCACCACCTCCACGCTCCAGCAGGAGGCGGCGCGCAAGCTCGGCTTCTCGGCCAGCCACACGATGCGGATCGCGCAGAACCTCTATGAGGACGGCGCGATCACCTACATGCGGACGGATGGTGTGCAGATGGACGGCAGCGCCATCTCGGCGGCGCGCAAGGCGATCGCCGACCGCTACGATGCGGGCTACGTCCCGGACCAGCCGCGCCAGTACCAGACCAAGGCGAAGAACGCGCAGGAAGCGCATGAGGCGATTCGGCCGACCGACTTCGCCAAGGGCAGCGCCGGTTCGGGCGACCACGCGCGCCTCTACGACCTGATCTTCAAGCGGGCGATGGCGAGCCAGATGGCCTCGGCTCGGCTGGAGCGGACGACGGTCGACCTGTCGGACGGGACCGGCCAGCATGTGCTGCGCGCCACGGGTCAGGTGGTGCTCTTCCCCGGCTATCTCGCGCTCTACGAGGAAGGCCGCGACGACGAGGCCGATGAGGAGAGCCGCCGCTTGCCGCGCCTCAAGGAGGGCGACGCGCCGGCGGTGAAGGGCGTGAAGGCCGAGCAGCACTTCACCCAGCCGCCGCCGCGCTATTCCGAGGCGAGCCTGGTCAAGAAGATGGAGGAGCTGGGGATCGGGCGGCCGTCCACCTATGCGGCGACGCTGCAGACGCTGAAGGACCGGTCCTATGTGCGGATCGAGAAGAACCGCTTCTACCCGGAGGAGAGCGGGCGGCTGGTGACGGCGTTCCTGGAGCGGTTCTTCGAACGCTATGTCAGCTACGACTATACGGCGGGGCTGGAGGAGGAACTGGACGACGTCTCCGGCGGCCGCGCCGAATGGCAGAAGGTGCTGGAGGCGTTCTGGGCCGACTTCAAGCCGAAGACGGCCGAGGTGATGGAGCAGAAGCCGTCCGAGGTGACGCAGGCGCTCGACCAGTTCCTGGCACCCTATCTGTTTCCGGAGCGGGAGGACGGGGCCGATCCGCGCCTCTGCCCGTCCTGCGGCAACGGGCAGCTGGCGCTGCGCGGCGGCAAGTTCGGCGCGTTCGTGGCCTGCTCGAACTACCCGGAGTGCAAGTTTACGCGGCGCTTCGGCCAGGGCGGCGAGGGTGCGGCGGGCGATAGCGGGCCGGAGGTGATGGGTGCCGATCCCGCGACCGGGCTTGAGGTGTCGAAGCGCTCCGGTCGGTTCGGACCGTATATCCAGCTGGGCGACGGCAAGGACGCCAAGCGCGCCTCGATCCCCAAGGACGCGGGCGAGCTGGACCTCGACCTCGCGCTGAAGCTGCTGTCCCTGCCGCGCGAAGTCGGCAAGCATCCGGAGACGGGCGAGCCGATCACCGCCTCGATCGGGCGGTACGGGCCGTATCTGGCGCATTCGGGCAAGTACGCGCGGCTGACCTCCACCGCCGAGGTGTTCGAGGTCGGCATGAACGCGGCGGTGGTGAAGCTGGCCGAGGCAGCGGCGGGCGGCGGACGGCCGCAGCGCGGGGCAGCGCGCGAGCCGCTGAAGGTACTCGGCAAGCACCCGCGCACCGAGCTTGAGCTAAAGCTGATGGATGGGCGCTACGGCGCCTATGTCACCGACGGCACGACCAACGCGACCTTGCCGAAGACGATCGACAAGGACGCGCTGACCTTGGAGGAGGCGGCGCAGCTGGTCGACGCGCGCGCGGCGGCGGCCCCGGCCAAGAAGGGGAAGAAGCCGGCGGCGAAGAAGGCTGTCCCGGCGAAGAAGGCGCCGGTTAAGAAGGCACCTGCGAAGAAGGTGCCTGCGAAGAAGGAGGGGGCGGCGAAGAGTAGTTAGGGGTAGCGGCGATAAAGGCCCAACGGCGGACGCTTCTATTCCTCCCCTGGAAGGGGAGGGGGACCGCCGCAGGCGGTGGAGGGGTAGTCTCCGCGAGCGACACGCACGATGTGAAGCACGCAGGCCTCAACATCCCGCAGCACTTCGCCTGCGGGGATACGAAGGACGCGAACTGACTGTGACCGCAACCACGCATCGCGTTCCTTGTCCCAGGCAGGCTGATTTCCCCGGCCATGCACCTCACCATCCACTTCAATGCAAAGTCGGACGGCGGGGCAATAGAAGTCCAGAATATAGCGTCCTGCCGGATGCTGACGCCGGAACCGCAAAGCGGCCGGTCGTCCGCGCAATGCCTGCCACAAGAGTACCTCTGGCAAGGTCATGGTCCGGCGGAGCACTGCTGCACGCTTTTGCGTTGATTTCGGACCGTGCAGCATGTGGTGCGCTACCCCTCCACCACCGCCTGCGGCGGCGGTCCCCCTCCCCTTCCAGGGGAGGATCAGAGCAGCACACGCTCTGTAATGCAACGACCGCTTACCACCATCTTTTCCATTCAAGTTCGTCACCCCAGCGAAGGCTGGCATCGGGTGGTCCTTGGTTCGAGCGACCCCAGCCTTCGCTGGGGTGACGTGACATGGGGAGGGCTGCGCGGTCAGTAGCGGCGGCGGAGGCGTTCCACAGTTTCCTCGCTGGAGGGCTTGCCGGTCCGCGCCTCCTCTTCCGCGCATTCCTTTTCGAGGTCGTCGCGAATCGTCTCGATCTGCCGGTCGCTGAGATGTTCGATGCCGATGAACTGGCCCCGCGCCTTGTCAACGGCGCGGATCAGCTCGTCGAGCTTGGCCTGCATGGCGGCGGCGTCGCGATTTTGCGAGTTCTGGATGAGGAAGACCATCAGGAAGGTGACGATGGTCGTCGCGGTGTTCACGACCAGCTGCCAGGTGTCGGAATAGTGGAATACCGGGCCGCTCAGCCCCCAGACGAGGATGAGCAGGATCGCCACGACGAAGGAGGCGGGCTGCCCGGCGAAGGCGGCGATGCGGGTCGAGATCTTGGTGAATATCCGGTCGAGCATCTTCCGCCTCGCTGGTCGATTGAGCTAACGCCCTCTTCATGCAGATCAGGCCCGCCAGACAAGAGGACGCCGCCGCCGTAACGGCCATCTATGCGCATCATGTCCTCCACGGCACCGGCACCTTCGAGGAGGAACCGCCTTCCATTGAGGAGATGACGGCGCGGATGGCGCATATCGCCGGCCGGGGGTGGCCGTGGCTGGTGGCGGAGGAAGGTGGGGTGATCCTCGGCTACGCCTATTGCGGGCAGTTCCGGGATCGGGCGGCGTACCGGTTCGCGGGGGAGGATGCGGTGTATGTGCTGGACAGCGCGCGGGGGCGGGGCGTCGGGTTTGCCCTGTTGGAGGCGCTGGTTCCCGCGGCGGCTAATGCGGGGTTCCGCCGGATGTTCGCGGTGATCGGGGACAGCGCCAATGCCGGATCGATCCGGCTGCACGAACGGGCGGGCTTCGTCCGCTGCGGGATGCTGCACGACGCCGGGTTCAAGTTCGGGCGGCTTCTGGACGTGGTGTTCATGGAGCGGGCGCTACCTTAGCCAGCCCTCCCGTCGATACCAGGCGGCGGTGGCGGCGAGGCCGTCCGGCGTCGGGATCTCCGCGCGCCACAGCGAGGCGGTGGGGTGGGCCTCTGGTGTCGCAACCCAGTCCGGATGGCAAAAATAACGGACGCGATCGGCAGTGAGCTTCGCCGCGCCGCGCCGGAACAGCCCCTCGAAGCGGGAGGTGAGGCGGAGGAGCGCGGCAGGGGTGGAGAGGGGCACGACCTTGCGGCCGACCGCCCTGCCCAGCGCGCGGGCGAAATCGTGGTGGCTCCACCCGCCCTCGCGACCGTCATCGGGTTCGTAGAGGCGGCCGGTGGTGTTTTCAGCGGGAACGAGGTCGAGGAGCAGGCGCGCGAGGTCTTCCGCCGCGATGACCGAAAGGTGCCCGCGCGGGGGCAAGAGGACGAAGCCGTGGCGCGCCATGCGGAACAGCTCCAGCATCTCGCGGTCGCGGGGGCCGTAGATCGCCGGTGGGCGGACGATGGTCCAGTTGAGGGCGGAGGCGCGGACGACATCCTCCGAGCGAGCCTTGGACGCGCCGTACATCGAGAGGGCTGGCTCGCGGGCGGAGAGCGAGGAGGTGTGGACGAAGCGGCGCGCGCCCGTTGCTTCGGCGGCGGCAAGCATCGCCTCGGTGCCGGCGACATTGCCCGCGTCGAAGCCGGCCTGCGTCGGCGCGTTGATGACGCCGGCGACGTGGATGACGGCGGTGGCACCTTCCGCCAGTTTGCGCAGGCTGTCGGGGCGGTCAAGTGCGCCTTCGATCCAGGTGACGCCCTCGCGCGCAGGCTGGGGACGGCGGGTGAGGGCGCGGACAGGGATGCCGCGCTTCATGGCGAGGTCGATAAGGTGCGAGCCGAGGAAGCCGGTGCCGCCGGTGATCGCGAGGGCGCTCACAGCAGGACCATGTGATCGCGGTGGACGAGGGCGGCGCGCGGGGCGTAGCCGAGGATGTCGGCAAGCGCGTCGCTGCGCCGGCCTGCTATAAGGGCCGCCTCGCTCGCGTCGTATTCGGCGAGACCGCGCGCGATGACGTGGCCGTCCGTGTCCGCGATGTCGACCACGTCGCCGCGCGCGAACTTACCCTCGACCGCGGTCGCCCCGGCCGAGAGGAGGCTGCGGCCTTGCCCAAGCGCCTTGGCCGCGCCTGCATCCACCGTGATCCGCCCGCGTGATGTCAGCCGGCCGGCGAGCCACGCCTTGCGGGCCGACGCGCCCTTTTCCGCCACGAAGACGGTACCGCGCTCGTCGGCGTCGAAGGCGGCGAGCGGATGGCCGCGCTTGCCCGAGATGATGGCGAGATGCGCGCCGGCGGAGGTGGCGATGCGCGCCGCCTCGATCTTCGACACCATGCCGCCGGACCCCATGCCCGAGGCCGAGCCGCCGTCGGCCATCGCGCGGATGCGGGCGTTGATGCGGGTGACTTCGGGCACGAAGGCGGCGTGCGGGTCGCGGCCGGGATTGGCGGTGTAGAGGCCGTCGATATCGGAGAGGAGCACCACGCCCTGCGCCCCCGCCGCCTGGCCGATGCGCGCGGCGAGGCGGTCGTTGTCGCCGAAGCGGATCTCGGCGGTGGCGACGCTGTCGTTCTCGTTGACCACCGGCACGACGCCGAGGCCGAGCAGGCGGTGGAGCGTCGCCGAGGCGTTGAGGTAGCGGCGGCGGTCCTCGAGATCGTCGAGGGTGACGAGCATCTGCGCGGCGGTGAGGCCGTGCTGGCCGAGCAGCTCGGCCCAGCATTGCGAGAGCGCGATCTGGCCGGTGGCGGCGGCGGCCTGCGCATCCTCAAGGCTCGCGCGCCCGCCGCGTTCGAGGCCGAGGCGGCGGGCGCCGAGTGCGATCGCGCCCGAGGAGACGACGACGATCTGCTGCCCGGCGGCGATCCGCGCGGCGAGATCGGCGACGACGCCCGCCAGCCAGTCGCGCCGAACGGTGCCCTCGGGTGCCACGAGCAGCGCCGAGCCGACCTTGACGATCAGGCGCGGGCAGGCGGCGGGGGTGAAGCGGGTGGCGGTCATCGGGGCGCTAAGTTGCGTAAGTTGTGGTTCGCATCGCAACTTAGCCCGCGTCCCGCATGCGGCGGGATAGATCTCGATGAGACGAATATGCCGCGCGCCCATTGCATGGCTGGCCGCTTGGCACGGGTTTTCCTACATTGCCAGCATCGAGGCTGAGGGACGATGAGCATGGACGTTCGCGACAACGCGGCGGAGAGCCGTTACGAGCTGGAAGTCGACGGCAAGATCGCCATCGCCGCCTATCGCCCGCGCGGCCACGCGCTGGCCTTCGTCCATACCGAGGTGCCCGAGGAGCTGGAGGGGCAGGGGATCGCGAGCCGGCTGGTCAAGGGCGCGCTGGCCGACGTGCGGGCGAAGGGGCTGAAGATCATCCCCGCCTGCGAATTCGTGGCCGCCTATGTGGAACGGCACCCGGAAGAGCAGGATTTGGTGGCGGAGTGAGTTCAGCCTCCCCTCCGGGGGACGATCTTGGCATCTATGACCCGAACTCTCGTCCCCACCGCCTCTCGCCAGCGGATCGACACACTCGACGTCATCCGCGGCGTGGCGGTGTGCGGGATCCTGTTGATCAACGTCGTGGCGATGGGGTCGATCGGCGATGCCGAGACGCCGCGCAGCGCGCCGGGGTGGAACCCGGACTGGATCGCCTGGGGGCTGCAGTCGACGCTCGCCGAAGGGACGATGCGAGGGCTGTTCAGCATGCTGTTCGGCGCGGGCATGGTGATGATGCTCGGCAAGGCAGGCGAGGATGACGGCGCGGCGGTCTGGCTGTGGGTCAGGCGCTGCATCGGCCTCCTCGCGCTCGGCATCGCGCAGTTCGCCGTGTTCCTTTGGCCGGGCGAGATCCTGTGGTGCTATGGCTGGGCCGGGCTGTTGCTGCTGCTCCTCCGCAAGGCCGAGCCGAGACAGTTGGTGGCCCTGGCGGCGATCATCCTGATCATGCTGTCCGCCTACAAGACCTTCGAGGCGAGCGGGCGCGTGCGGACTCTGGAGGTGGCGGCGGCGGCGATCGCGCGGGGCGGGCCGGAGACCGAACAGGAACGGCGGGTCGTCGCCGCGCGCGCCGAGTACGCCGCTTACCTGCACCCGTCGGCCGAGGCGGTGGCGGCCGAGAAAGCGCAGCGCACCAGTTTTCCCGGCGTGCTGCTGTGGAGCGAGGAGAAATGGGCGGAGTGGAACCTGCGGGCGGACAGCTGGACCTGGCTGTTCGAAACCGTGGCGTTCATGGCCATCGGCATGATGCTGTTCCGCACCGGCGTGCTGACCGGGGCCGCGCCGCCCGCCGTATATCGGGCGATGGTGGCAGTAGGTTATGGGATCGGCATCCCGCTGCGGCTGGCGACACTGGCGATGATGGGCCGGCACGGGTTCGTGACAGACCTCGACCATCCCGATGCGCTGCTGATGATGTGGGAGGAGGGGGTGTACGAGCCGGCCCGCCTGCTGATCACGATGGGGCATATCGGGGCGGTGGTGCTGCTGCTCCGCGGCGGCGCGCTAGGGCAGGCGCGGCCACTGCGGGCGCTCGGCCGGATGGCGCTGACGGTTTATAGCCTCCAGTCGGTGCTGACCTCGGTGTTGTTCTACGGCTTTGGGGTGCTGGGGGCGATCGGGTTCGCCGGGCTGATGGGCATCGCGGCCGGGATCTGGGTGCTGACGGCGTTGTTCTGCCTCGCCTGGCTGCGGCGCTTTCCGATGGGGCCGATGGAGTGGATGTTGCGGCGGGTCTCTTACGGACCGCACCCGCGCAACGCCCGTTCGCCCTGAGCTTGTCGAAGGGCCAGCGCCGCACGGTCGCGCTGGGCTTCGACAGGCTCAGCCTGAACGGACATGGGAGGCAGGAGCGTAGGTGGGGCTTAGGGGTGGACCAAGCCCGCATTTCCGGTCTTTATTGAACCCGTGAACCCGCCGCCAAAGCCGCCTGTGAAGCCCGAGGATTGGGAGTGCTGCCATCGCGGCTGCTGTCCCTGCATCTTCGATTATTACTGGGATGCGCTGGAGCGCTGGCAGGCGGCGATGCGGGAGCGGGGGCTCGACCCGGTGCTGCCCGGCACTCCGCCGAGCCTCTGATGGCGGGGACGCCGGCGACCGCCGCGCTGGACAAGGCCGGGGTGGCGTTCACGCAGCACGAATACGCCTATGATCCGTCTGCCGAGCGGATCGGGATCGCCGCGGCGGAGGCGATGGGGGTCCCGGCGTCGGCCGTGCTGAAGACGATCATGGCGCGCGTGGACGAGCGGCCGGTCTGCGTCATCCTGCCGTCGGATCGGGAGATCGCGATGAAGGAGCTGGCGCGGGGGCTGGCGGCCAAGGCGGCGCGGATGATGACCGTGGAGGAGGCGGAGCGCTTCACCGCCTACAAGGTCGGTGGGGTGAGCCCGCTCGGGCAGAAGGGCCGGGCCGAGGTGGTGCTGGATGCCGGGGTGGATGACGAGGCGGCGGTGTTCGTGAACGGCGGACGGCGCGGGTTGCAGCTGCGGCTGCGCGCGGGCGATCTCGCCGGGGCAACGGCTGCGAAGCGGATCGCGGTGGCGCGATGATCACGCTCAGGCCCGCGCGAGAGCACGAGATCCCGGCGCTGAACGACCTGATCGCGCGGTCGGCGCGCGGCCTGAGCACGGGCGATTACAGTCCCGGGGAGATCGAGGCGCTGATCACCCATATCTTCGGCGTGGACAGCGAGCTGGTCTCCGACGGGACCTATGTGATCGCCGAGGTGGACGGCGAAGTCGCCGGGTGCGGGGGGTGGAGCCGCAGGCGCACCCTGTTCGGCGGCGACGCTTTCGCCGGGCGGGAGAGCGGGTTCCTCGACCCCGCTACCGATGCCGCCAAGATCCGCGCCTTCTTCGTAGCACCCGAGTTCGCGCGGCGCGGGGTGGGGCAGGCGATCCTCGACCATTGCGCAGCCGCCGCAGCCGGAGCCGGGTTCAGTCGGCTGGAGCTGATGGCGACGTTGCCGGGCGTGCCGTTCTACCGCCGGCTTGGCTTCGACGGCGAAGCGGAAGTGGTGGTTGAGGCGGGAGAGACGCCGGTGCGGTTCGTGCCGATGGAGCGCTCCGTCAGCTGAACGCGGGCGGAATGCCCGGAAAACGTGCATGTCGCCGATCGGCTCTTGCGCTCCTTGTACAATAACATACGACATTCACACAGTTAGGAAACATTCCTCGCGTTATCTCGGTTGCTCGTTTCGTAGGCATCTATGCCCTGCGATTAGGCAGATCAGAAGGAGAAAGAGGATGATCCATCTCGCAATGGCGCTGTACGCGGCGACAGCCGTGGCGGCGGTGCCGCAGGAGGCCGTCGTTCAGCATCGTGGCGTGTCTTATGAGGTCAGCTACCGCCCTCAGGTTCGGACGACGTACAAGACGGTCGGCATGTCCGTCGGCACGCGACCGAGCACCGAACGGTGCCGCTGGACGACCGAGGTCGCGTTCGAGCGCTCGATCCGCCGCAACGGCCAGACCGAGGCGCATGATCGCACCATTCCCGCATCCCGCGTGATCGAGGGCAGTCATCCCGGCAACTGCCAGCAGGCCCGCCACGCCCTTGGCGAGGAAGGACCGGTGAAGCCCGCAAAGGTCGAGCGGCTGCTGGCCGAGGTGATCGCGGCGGACCGGCCGACGATGCTGGCCGACATCGACGCAGCGCACGCTTTGGCGTCCGCCAACTGACACGCGGTCACGCCGCCGGGGCCTTAGCCCTTGCGACAGTGCTGCTTTCGACGGGCCCGGCGCGCGCGCAGGCAATCGCCGCGCCGGGCCTGTCGATCGAGGTCGCGAGCGACGACAGGCGGCGCGGTCTCAGCTGGAGTGACGGTCGCCCGGCCCTCACCGCTTCCGGCTACCTGCCGGTGACCGGCGGGCTGGATCTGGAGGCTGCCGCCTCGACCCTGCGCGGGAGCGCGCGGCATGGTGGCGCAGACCTCGGCATCGACGCCGGGCTGCGCTACCGGCACGATCTTGGGGGATGGCGGTTGTCGGCGGGATTGCTGGGCCATGCCTTCGCAGACCGCTCCGCCCTGAACTATGCGGAGGTCACCGCGCGCGCGGCCTACCAGATCGGCCCAGCCGTTTTCGGCGGGTCGCTGGCCTATGCGCCGCGCCAGAACGCGATCGGCGGCGACGACCTCTACATCGCCGCCGATGCCGAACTGGCGCTGCCCGGCACGCCCTGGACCTTCCGGGCGGGCGCGGGGCGATCTTCGGGCGAGACCCGCAACGGCCTGCGCGCCGCCCGCCTGCGGCCCGGTGGCTCGTATTGGGACTACCACCTGTCCGCCGAGCATGTCCGTGGTCCGTTGACCGCCGGCCTGCGCTTCACCGCAACTTCGATCGACAGCGACGAAGCTGCCCCGGCCGTGGACGACCGCCACATCGGCAGCCGCCTGACGGCGCATCTTCGCTTCGACCTGTAAACCACCAAGCCCGACAACTCCCGCCTCGACCAGCCGCCATCCCGTCGCTATCGCCGCGCCGGTGACTGTGCCTTCCCCCCTCCGCCTGACTTTCGACAGCGATGCGCTGGTTTCCAACTGGCGCTGGCTCGCCGGGTCGAGCGGGCGGGCGGCTTGCGGGGCGGCGGTGAAGGCGGACGGCTACGGCCTCGGCGCGCGGGGCGTGGTGGAGCGGCTGGCGGCGGCGGGGTGCCGGGATTTCTTCGTGGCGACCTGGGCCGAGGCCGAGGCGCTGGGCGAGTGGCCGGCCGAGCTGAGCCTCTCGGTGCTGCACGGCGTACGTGCAGAGGACATGGCGTTCGCGCTCTCCCATCCCGCCCGGCCGGTCCTCAACTCGGTCGAGCAGGTGAACCGCTGGAGGGAAGCAGGGGGCGGGGCCTGCGACGTGATGGTGGACAGCGGCATGAACCGCCTCGGCCTGTCGCTCACCCAGGCGGCGGGAGGCGCGCTCGACGGTCTGGCCATAGAGACGCTGATGAGCCATCTCGCCTCCGCCGACGAGCCGGAGAGGCAGATGAGCCGGCGTCAGCTTGAGGCGTTCCTGCCGGTCGCGACGACGGTAAAAGCCCGTCGCCGCAGCTTCGCCAATTCCGCCGGGATCTGCCTCGGGCAGGACTACGCCTTCGACCTCACCCGCCCCGGCCTCGCCCTCTATGGTGGCGTGCCCCATAAGGCGGCGGCGGGGCATATCCTTCAGGTCGTCCGGCCCGAGGCGCAGGTGGTGCAGGTGCGCGAGGCGAAGAAGGGCCAGACCGTCGGCTATGGCGGCACGCACAAGTGCAAGGAGGATACACGAATCGCCATCCTCAACATCGGCTATGCGGACGGCCATCTGCGCGGCTTCTCCGGCACGGGCAGGGTGCTCGCCGGGCGGGCCGAGATGCCGGTGGTCGGGCGCGTGTCGATGGACCTGATGGCGGTCGATATCGGGCGAGAGGCGGTGTCCGAGGGCGACTGGCTGCCCATCGATTTCGACCTGCCGCGCGCCGCGGCGCAATCGGGCCTCTCGCAATATGAGTTGCTGACTTCGCTCGGGCACCGCTATCAGCGCCGGTGGACATGATCGTGAACCTTGCCCGCGGCCTCATCGCCATCTTCGCTTTCATCGGGGCCGGCGTGCTTGAGACGCTCCGCCGCATCGGCCGCGTCACCATCTTCGCCGGGCGGACGATCGCGGGGGCGGTGACGCCGCCCTATTATCCCGGCCGCTTCCTCGAACAATGCGCCAATATCGGCTGGTTTTCGCTGCCGGTCGTCGGTCTCACCGCCGTGTTCACCGGCGCGGCCCTCGCGCAGCAGATCTATACCGGCGGCTCCCGCTTCAACGCGCAATCGACCGTGCCCGCGATTGTCGTGATCGGCATGGTGCGCGAGCTCGCCCCCGTCCTCGTCGGCCTGATGGTCGCGGGGCGGGTGTCGTCGGCCATGGCGGCGGAACTCGGCACCATGCGGGTGACCGAGCAGCTCGACGCGATGACGACTTTGCGCACCAACCCCTATCGCTACCTGATCGCGCCGCGCTTGGTGGCGGCGGTGCTGACCCTGCCGCTGATGGTCCTCCTCGCCAACGCGATCGGCATCTGGGGCGGGTTCCTGCTGTCGGTCTACAAGCTCGGCTTCAACCCCGCAGGCTATATGCGCAGCACGATGAACATCCTGGAATTCAGCGATGTCGTCATGTCCCTGGTCAAGGCGGCGGTGTTCGGCTTCTTCATCGCGCTGATGGGCTGCTATCACGGTTTCGCGACGACCGGCGGGGCGGCGGGCGTGGGGCGCGCCACCACCGACGCGGTGGTCTCGGCCTTCATCCTGATCCTGTTCTCGGATCTCCTCATCACCGTCATGGCCTTCGGCTGATGCCCGGCCCGAAGATCAAGCTGACCGAGGTGGTGAAGGCGTTCGGCACCAACCGTGTGCTCGACGGCGTCAACCTCTCGGTCGAGCCCGGCGAGTCCGTTGTCATCATCGGCGGTTCCGGCACCGGCAAGTCGGTGATGCTGAAGTGCATCCTCGGCCTGGTGCAGCCGGACAGCGGATCGATCCAGATCGACGGGCAGGAGATCGTCGGCGCGCGGGCCAAGGACATGGCCGCCGCCCGCGCGAAGTTCGGCATGCTGTTCCAGAGCGGCGCACTGTTCGATTCCATGCCGATCTGGCGCAACGTCACCTTCGGCATCACCCAGGGGCGCAACACCCATCCCGCGCAGATGCGCAAGATCGCCGAGGAGAATCTGGAGCGCGTCGGCCTCGACGGCAAGATCCTGAACCTGCGCCCCAACGAGCTGTCCGGCGGCATGCAGAAGCGCGTGGCCTTGGCCCGCGCGATCGCGCCCCGGCCGGAGATCATCTTCTTCGACGAGCCGACCACCGGCCTTGATCCGATCCGCGCCGACGTGATCAACGCCCTCATCATCGATCTGGTCGAGGATCTCGGCGTGACGGCGCTCACCATCACCCACGACATGGCATCCGCGCGCAAGATCGCGCATCGCGTCGCCATGCTCTATCAGGGGCGGATCATCTGGCACGGCCCGCGTGACCGCCTGTACGACAGCGGCAACCCCTATGTGGACCAGTTCGTCCAGGGCCGGGCCGAAGGGCCGATCCAGTAGGCGGAACCCCATGAAATCGAGGGCGTTCAAACCCCGACTTCAACGACAGGGTGTTTCTACATGGCGACCAGACTTCGTCTGGACGAAGGGGCTTCTCGCTCTTCGCAATTTCTGACCGACAGCTTTCAGCGCGGCCTTGCCCATTGGAACCGCGAACGGCTCGCCCCCGCCTTCCCGCAGGACGACTGGCAGAAGACGCTCGACCGCGATGGCCGGATGCTTCGGCTTGAGGGCGGGTTCGTCGAGGAGCTTCGCTCCGAGATCGCCGATCGCGCCGCCGAGGCGCCGACCGATGTCGAAGGCTTCATGGCCTGGTTCGAAGGACTGATGCAGGATGGCCCGGGTCAGGGCGATCCGCTGTTCCCCTGGCTCGCCGAAGAGGCGACACGCGACGAACTGCGCTGGTTCTTCGAACAGGAGGCGGCAGGGGAAGCCGGCTTCGATGATCTCGTCGCCTACACGCAGGTCAAGCTGCCGACCCAGCCGAAGATGGAACTCGCCCGCAATTACTGGGACGAGATGGGGCGCGGCAACGTCAAGGGCATGCATGGCCCGATGCTCCACGCGCTGGCTGAGACGCTCGCCGTCAACCCGTCCATCGAGAACACCGCCTGGGAGAGCCTGGCGCTTGCCAATGCGATGACGGCGATGGCGACGTCGCGCCGCTATGCTTGGCATTCGGTCGGCGCGCTCGGCGTGATCGAGCTGACCGCTCCCGGTCGGTCGGCGATGGTTGCCAGGGGCCTGCGACGCATCGGCCTCAGCGAGAAGGAGCGACGATATTTCGACCTCCACGCTCATCTCGACATCAAGCACAGCGCCGACTGGAACCGCGAGGCGATCCGCCCCGCCGTCGAGGAGGACCCCCGCCGCGCCACCGCGATCGCCGAGGGTGCGCTGATCCGCCTGACCTGCGGCGCGCGCTGTTTCGAGCGATATCGGGCGACGCTCTGGCGGTGAACCTCGCTGGACGAAGGTTAGCCTAGCGCGCGCAGCCAGCTCGCCAGCGGCTCCCACATCGCTTCGCGCGCGCGGCCGCCGACGATCATGCCGACATGGCCGAGGTCGAGGTCCAGCCGTTCGCCGACCGGCGCGGCGCTCTCCGCCGGCACGATACGGTCGCCTCGCGAGACGATGTTGAACACCGGACAGGCGATCCGCGCCGGATCGACCGCCTCGCCGGCCACCATCCACCGGCCCGTACCCGGCAGGTCCTGCCCGAACATGTCCTCCAGCATCTCCCGCGCGGCGCCGTAAGTCAGCGGCGCGCCGGCATTCGCCCAGTCCTCCATCGCGACGAACTCCTGCGCCTTCGCCGATCCCGGCTCCAGCCCGGCGAACCGCTCGAACTTTGCCACGGTCCGCGCGGGGTCGAGCTGCCAGAACGCGGTCTGCAGAACCTCCATCGGCAGATAGCCGAGCCGCTCGGCGATCAGATGCGTCTGCCCCCAAAGGCCCGCCATCGTCGCGCGCGCGCTGTCGGGAAAGCCGGAGAACACCCAGGGCGTCGCGATCAGGCCTAACCCCGCGAACGGCCGCGTCTGCGCGAGAGCCATCGCCATCGTGCCGCCGATGCAATAGCCCGCCAGGATCGTCTCCGGCCCGAAGTCCGCGAGGAGGGGCGTGAGCAGCGCCTCGACATGCCCCGCTACGGTCATGTCGCGATCGGCCCCGTCCGGCTCCCCCCAGTCCACCAGAAACGGCCTCACCCCCTGCGTCGCCAGCCAGCGCAGCAGCGAGTTCGCCTCCGACAGGTCCAGCACGTCGGGCGGGTTGATCAGCGACGGCACGACAATCAGCGGCCGTCCCTCGTCGCCATAGCTGCGCAGCATGGCCCGGCCCGCCCGCGCCACCACCGGCGGTTTCTCGACGCGGTTGATGCGCGGCGCTTCCTGATAGGCGCGCAGGCCCTCAAGAATGCGCGCCATCCGCTCCGGCTTTGCTGCGGTCTCATGCTGCACCATGCTGAGAAACAGGGGCAGGGGGCGCGGGCCGTGTTGCGGTGCGGCAAGCATCGGTGCTACTGTGCCTCTTCAACGGGAGAGTGGGTCGGCATGGCCAAGTCGGTGTCGGATGGCGGAACGGTCATCATCAAGAAGTACGCCAATCGGCGGCTCTATAACACCGAGAGTTCCAGCTACATCACCCTCGACTATCTCGCCCAGATGACGCGCGACGGTCGCGAGTTCAAGGTGATCGACGCCAAGTCAGAAGACGACATCACCCGCTCCGTCCTGACGCAGATCATCATGGAGGAGGAGAACCGGGGCCAGACGATGCTGCCGGTCAGCTTCCTGCGCCAGCTCATCTCGCTCTACGGCGACTCGATGCAGTCGATGGTGCCGCAATATCTCGAGGCCTCGATGGAGGCGTTCCGCCGTAATCAGGCGCAGTTCCGCTCCGCGATGGAGGGGGCCTTCGCCGGCGGACCCTTTGCCGACATCGCCAAGCGCAACATGGAGATGTTCGAGGCGGCGGCCCAGGCGTTCCAGACCGCGAATGTTGCGGTGGCCAAGGGCAAGCCGGCCACCGCCGCAAGCACCGCTGCCGAGGACGAGATCGCCGCGCTCAAGGCCCAGCTCTCGGGGCTGCAGGACAAGATCGACAAGCTGGTGAAGTGACCGCCCGTGCGCGGGAACTCCGTTCGTCCTGAGCGAAGTCGAAGGACGGGTAACGAACGCTTCGCCTGAAGCCCGTACTTAGACTTCGCTCGGCACGAACGGTGCGTGTCGAGCGCATTTGCGGCAGGTGACCGCTTCGGAGCTACTTCTTCTCGAACCGGAGCGTCATGCGGTCGCTTTCGCCGATCGCCAGATACTTCTCGCGGTCCTTGTCGCCGAGTTCCAGTACCGGTGGCAGCGTCCACACGCCCTGGGGCCAGTCCGCCGTGTCCTTCGGGTTCGCGTTGATCTCCGACGATCCGACCAGAGTGAAGCCCGCCGCCGTCGCCAGACGATATACGGTCGAGATCTTCATGTACCCGCTCTTGGTCTCGCGCTCGGCCGGCGCGCTTTCGGGCAGGCGGTGCTCCTCGATCCCCAGCTGCCCGCCGCGCTTCAGCGCCTTGTACGCGGCGGCGAAGAATGCCTCGGCCTGACCACCCTCGACCAGATTGTGGATGTTGCGGAAGGTGAGGACGCGGTCGACGGTGCCGGCGGGCGCGAACTCGCTGCCCTTCTGCCCGTCGAACACGACCACCTTGGTGGCGCCCACCTTGTCGCCGAGATCGGCCAGCATCTTCTCTGTCGCGCCCTTGCTCTTCTCGTTGCCGACCACGGCGGTGTACTGCCCGGTCTTCTCCAGCGGCGCGATGATGCGGGTGAACCAGCCACCGCCGGGATAGAGTTCCACCACCGACTGGCCCGGCTTCACCTCGAAGAAGCTCAGCGTTTCGGCCGGATGGCGATAGCGGTCGCGCGCCTTGTCGGCATCGGTGCGCGCGGGGCCTGCGACGGCGGCGGCGATCGCGGGCGTGACCTTCACCTCCGCAGCGGCGGCAGGCACCGCGAGGCTTACGGCGATGGCGGCGAGGAGGGCAGGGGGCTTGAGCAGCATGGACACATCCCGTCTTGATTTTCCCTCCGGTTGTGCAGGGAACAAGGGGGCCAGCGCAAGCGCCTTGCGAGCGTATGGCTTCCGCGTTCGTTCGCTCCACCCCCCCACGCCCGTTCACGCTGAGCTTGTCGAAGCGCCAGTGAGACGGTGATCTCTGGCTCTTCGACAAGCTCGGGGCGAACGGCGTGGGGCGGTGATCGGAGGCAAGGGGCATCACGCTGTCCTACAGGCACGCTCTTCGGCTATGCCACTCCCCGACATGACCGCGACCCTGCTCCCCCTCCGCCGCCCGACACCACCCAGCATTGATCAGCGTGGTGCGCGCACCCGTCACGAGCCGCAACTTTCGCAACTTCCGAACCTAAGCGGAAGCGGCGAGGCACCCTCTCCCAGCCGCAACTTACGCAACTTAGCATCCGCCGCCTGCGCTATCCTGCTGCTTTCAATCGCCTTTCTCGCCCCGACGGTGACCGCCGCCGCACCCCGCCTCGTCATCATCGACGATGACGTGATCGGCATGAACGGCGCGCCCGCGCTGCTCCTCCAGGCGCCGGACGTGCGGGTCCTCGGCATTACCACCACCAGCGGATCGGTCTGGCGCGACACCGCGACCGCCCATGCGCTGCGCACCGTCGAGATCGTCGACGCGCGTGTTCCGGTGATCCCCGGCGCGGTCTACCCGCTCATCAACAACGAGGCGCGCACCCGCGCCTGGGAGGGGCTGCACGGGCGGCTCATCTACAAGGGTCCGTGGACCGGCGACTGGGCTGAGGACACGCTGCAGTCGAAGCCGCCCTCGCACCCGCCGGAGGTCGTGCCCGATCTGCGTGAGGGCAATCCCACGACCAGGCCCTCGGCGGAGATCGCCGCCGCCTGGCTGGTCCGCATGGCCAGGGAGCATCCGCATGAGATCACCCTGATCGCCACCGGCCCGATGACCAACATCGCCATCGCCCAGAGCCTCGATCCGAGCTTCGCGGCGAACATCAGGGAACTGGTCTACATGGGCGGCAGCCTCGCCCCGCGACAGCGCCTCGCCACCCGCTCCGCCGCCGAGTTCGCGCGCGAGTTCGTCAACACGCCGCGTCGCGAGTTCAACATCCGCTGGGATCCGGAGGCGGCGCGCATCGTCGCCCATGCGCCTTTCGCCAAGGTGACGATGGTTCCGGTCGATCCTTCCACCGGCACCGAATGGACCGCCGAGTTCATCGCCGCCTTGCCAAAGACGCCGCTCACGGCCGCGCTCGCCCGGTCAATCGAAGCAGGTTTTCCGATGTGGGACGAACTCGCCGCGATGGTGTGGCTCCATCCGGAGATCGTGACCGAGCAGGAGCGGCTCTACATCGACTTCGAAACCGATGGCGGCGCCAGCTACGGCGACACCCTGTCCTGGACCGCCGCTTACCGCCCGAAACTCGGCGAGCGCGAGCAGACTGTCATCCGCAGCGTCGACCGCGCGATGCTGGAGGCGGCGATGCGGGCGCTCTATGCGCGGCGACCCTGAAAGACAGGAAGCTTCACCACTTCTCAACCATGAGCGCCCTAAGCTCTACCGTCTGACAGTTCGATCCGGAGCGTAACGATTCCCTCATGCTGAAGCGCATTACCTGTGACGAGGTAAGGCTCGGCATGTTCATCCGCTCCTTCGAAGGGTCCTGGCTGTCGCACCCCTTCTGGCGGAAGAGCTTCCTGCTCACCGATCCGAAGGATGTGGCGAAGGTGCGCGGCAGCGGTGTCTCTGGCGTCATCATTGACACGGACGAAGGCCTCGACACGGCCGACGCGCCCCTCGTCACGGCGCGACGCGTGGAGGATGAGGCGCCGGCCTACACCCCCTCCGCTCCAACCCAGCGCACCCCGGCTCGACCACGGGTCGGCTCGGCGGTCAATGGCAGCGAGCCGACCGCATTGTCGCTGCGCCTTGGCCTTCAGCAGCCCTGTTCGGCGGCCGAAGAGGTCTCCCGCGCCAAGCAGATCGTCGCCAAGTCCAAGGGGCAAGTGCTGAAGCTCTTCGGTGAGGCCCGGCTCGGCAAGGCGGTGCGCGCCGGCGACTTGATGCCGCTGGTCGACGAGATCGCCGCCTCGGTCACCCGCAATGCCAATGCGCTGATCGGCATCGTCCGGCTGAAGAACAAGGACGAATACACCTACATGCACTCGGTCGCCGTCTGCGCGCTGATGGTTAACTTCGCGCGGCAGATGGAGATGGATGAGGCCGTGGTGCGCGACGTCGGCATGGCCGGCCTCCTCCACGACATCGGCAAGATGGCGGTGCCCGAGCAACTCCTCAGCAAGCCCGGTCGCCTCACCGACGACGAGTTCGACCAGGTTCGCGGCCATTGCGAGCGCGGCCGTGACATCCTGCTGGAGAGCGGGCAGGTGCCCGACATCGCTATCGACGTCTGCCTCCACCATCACGAGAAGGTGGACGGCACCGGCTATCCTTACCGCTTGGCGGGCGACCAGATCAGCCTCTACGCCCGTATGGCGGCAATCTGCGACGTCTACGACGCGGTTACATCCGCCCGCGTCTACAAGGAGGCGTGGGAGCCGGGCGACGCGCTCTCGCGCATGGTCGCGTGGCAGGGCCATTTCGATGAGGAGCTGCTGTCCAAATTCCTCCGCTCGATCTCGATCTACCCGGTGGGAATGCTGGTCCGCCTGCGCTCGAACCGCCTCGGCATCGTCCTCGGCGCGGCGGGCAAGGACCTGACCAGCACCCGCGTCCGCGCCTTCTACTCGATCATGGACCGCGCGATCGTGGCGCCGGAGGATCTGGTGGTGGGGCAGGGCCGGCGCGGCGGCGACCAGATCCTCAACCGCGAGGCACCGGAACGCTGGGGCATCGCCGACTGGGACCTGCTGAGCACCGCGCTCCTCGCCGGCAAGGGCCTGGCCGACCTGCGGGATTGCCGAAGGCGCGACGCGGCCTAGATGTCATCTCGACGAGGCGTCAGATTTCGGCATCCCCGAACACTCGTGTTTCCATCCGTCGGCTCATCCGGCGGCTGGGTCGACAAGCCAGCCTTGGGCTAAGCTCGCCTGTTCCGGGCCGAAAACCCGATAGGTGTCTATTCCGCTGCTCATTCTTCCCACTTGCAGCTTGAGAAGAGTGCTCGAGACAATCACCGCCACACGCTTGGCGTTGGCCCCGAAATCCTGAGCCAGTCTCCTTAACTGATCCGCCATTCCCGTGGACTGGATGGCGCTTTCACTCAGGTCTGCGAACAGAAGGTACTCGCCCCTTCCCACGCCAACATCCTCAAGCTTCTTGATCGCGGACCGGAGTTCTGTAGCAAAGCGCTCGGAAGTCTCATCGTCCCAATATCCGGTCAGCTTCATTCTCACCAGGCCCTGTGTCGGGCATAATTCGATGCTGTAGTTGGCGTCGTCCTTCATGCGGTCCACCCCCCTGCGTGGCTACAGGTCTACCCTGCACACCTGGAAAGCTCTCGCTATATAGGTCAGTTCCTCAGCTGTCGAAGACGGCTCCTGATAACTACGCAGCTCTGTTATCTGTGCCTCATGCTCGGCGAGGTCCTCCGCGGAATGGTCGGGATCGAACCAGCCTTCCACCACGAATCCGACCCGCGCGACCTTGCCCGAGGAGACGCTGAAAATCTGACCGTTGATCCTCGATGACGCGTGCGCAAGCCAGAGGACAGCCGGTGCCACGACGCTCGCCGGTCCGATCGGAGCACGACCTTCCCGGATGTCGCTCTTCCAATCGGTTTCGTCGACAGCGTGGCCGCCGAAGAAGGCTTCTCGGTTCATCCGCGTGATCGCCATCGGCGCGACGGCACTGACCGTGATGCCGGTCCCGAGCGCCTCCTGCGCGAGCGCCTTGGTCAGACCCGCCACGCCCAGCTTGGCGGCTGCGTAGTGGACGAGCTGTTCGCTGCCCGCGAAGCCGGCATTCGACGTCGTGTTGATGATCCGGCCATGCCCTTGCCGAGCCATATGCGGCCAGGCGGCGCGGCACATCCGGAACGTGCCGGTCAACGACACGTCGATCATGCGCTGCCATGCATCGTCATCGATTTCAGTCAGCTTGGCGAAGCTGATGATGCCGGCGTTGTTCACGAGCACGGTGACCTTGCCGAAGGTCTCGACCGCCACTGCGAGACAGGACTCCGCCCCCGCGCGCGTGACGACCGAGTTGCCGTCCGCGATGGCTCGACCTCCCCTGGCGAGGATCTCCTCGACGACCGCCTGTGCGACGGAGATCTCGCCGCCACGGCCGTCCGGCTCGGTGCCGGGATCGTTCACCACGACCGCGGCACCGGCATCTGCGAAGGCGAGCGCATATTCCCGACCAAGGCCTCGGCCGGCCCCGGTCACGACAACGACATCGTCGTCGAAGCGCATCGCCATCACGCCGGTCCTCCTATCCGACGATCTCGAAGAGGCCGGCCGAGCCCATGCCGCCCGCAACGCACATCGACACGACCGCCCAGCGTACGCCGCGGCGACGGCCTTCAAGCAAGGCGTGACCCACAAGGCGGCTGCCCGTCATGCCGAACGGATGGCCGAGCGCGATCCCGCCGCCATCGACGTTGATCGTCTCCGGATCGATGCCGAGCTTGTCGCGGCAGTAGAGGTACTGGCTGGCAAAGGCCTCGTTGATCTCCCACAGGCCGATGTCGGAGACCTTCAGCCCGGCGCGATCGAGGAGCTTCGGCACGGCGAAGATCGGTCCGATGCCCATTTCCTCGGGCGCGCAGCCGGCCGACTGGAATCCGCGGAAGATGCCGAGGATGTCCTTGCCCTCGGCCTTGGCTGTCGCATGATCCATGACGATCTGGGCGGAAGCGCCGTCGGACAGCTGGCTGGCATTGCCGGCCGTGACGAACTTGCCCTCCTTGACGCGCAGGCCGTCTTTCCAGACCGGCTTCAGCCTCGCCAGGGTTTCAGCGGTCGTATCCGCCCGGATCCCCTCGTCTGCCGCCAGGGTCACGGTCTCCGTGCCCGATACGGAACCGTCCTTCTCGACGATATTCTTCTGCACGGTGATGGGCACGATCTCCGCGCCGAACCGCCCTTCGGCTGTTGCGGCTGCGGCGCGCTGGTGGCTGAGCGCCGAGATCGCATCCTGATCCTCACGGCTGATGCCATAGCGTTCGGCGACGATCTCGGCCGTCTCGATCATCGCCATATAGGCATAGGGCTTGGCATCGAGGACGACCTGGGGCTGCGCGCGGTAGGTCGGGGCGTGACTGTTGCGGGTGTGGGTAATCGACTCCGCGCCGCCGGTGAGCGCGACATCGATGTCCCCGGCCATGATGCCGCGCGCCGCGAACGCCAGGGTGGTCAGGCCGGAGCCGCACTTGCGGTCAAGGGTCGTGCCCGGGATGGTGTCCGGCAACCCCGCCGCGAAGATCGATGTCCGTGCGAGATTGCCGCCCTGCGTGCCCCATTGCGTGCCGATGCCGATCACCACGTCGTCGATTCGCGCGGGGTCGATGCCGGCGCGCTCGATCGCGGCCTTCACGACATGCGCGGTGAATGCCGGAGCATCGGTGTCGTTCAACGCTCCCTTGTGAGCGCGGGCGATACCGGTGCGGGCGGTGGATACGATTGCAGCTTCACGCATGAACGTTTCTCTTTCCTAGCTTGAAGATCGGGACAGGAAGTCTTCGAGAACGGTCTGGAAGGCTTCGCGGGATTGATGGTGCAGCCAGTGGCTCGCACCCGGGAAGGTCACCAACTCGTGCGATCGCAGACGCAACAGGCGCTCTGCCGGTGGAACCGGGATCCAGCTGCTTTCGCCGTAGGCCAGAAGCGTGGGGCAGGAGATCGCGCCAAGGATCTCGTCGAGATCGGTCCCGTCCGCATCATCGGGCGCACGGAAGCGGCAGGCATTGTCGTACTTCCATCGCAACCCCGATCCGGCAACAGCGACGAGGCCTGTGCGGGTGAGGTGGTCGACGGTGTCCCGATTGATCCCCGGGTTCTGCTCCGCCATCCGATCCGCAGCTTCGGACACGCTCTGGTAGTAGCGCGGCTGGCGCCGGCGTCGGCCGCGCTCGTCCTCGATCCACCGCCGAAGCCTTACCGGATATGAAGTAGGTGATTCCCGTTGTTCGCGAACGATCGGCAATTCGATGCCCTCGATCGTGCAGAGGCTTTGCAGCCGATCCGGGAAGGAGGCCGCAAACCGTAGTGCGATGTGGCCGCCGAGTGAATGGCCGACGAGGTTGATGCCGTTCAGGCCCAGAGTATCGATGATCTCGGCAAGATCGCTGACATAGTTGAACAGACTGTACGATCCATCTTGAGACCAGTCGCTGTCGCCATGGCCGCGCAAGTCGGGCGCGATGACGTTGTAGGCACTGCTCAGGCGGCGAGCGACCCAGTCCCAGCTATGGGCATGGTCGCGCATGCCATGAAGCAGGACCAGCGTCGGCGCACCATCTCGCCTCCAATGGAGCACATGACGACGCGAGCCGCCGAGATCGACAAAGAATGAGGTGGCCTGATCTTCTGATGTCATCGTCTGATCAGGCTAGGGCGGAAGGTGTACGGAGAGCGCGGCGGAGGATCTTGCCCGTCGGCCCCTTCGGCAGCTCTTCGCGAAGGTGGATTTCGGTAGGTACCTTGTACGAGGCCAGGGACGCTCTGCAACATTCCAGGATACGATCAGCGGTTATCCGGCTTCCGACGCTCAGCGCGACATAGGCGATCGGAACTTCGCCGAGAATCTCGTCACCCGCCGCGACCACCGCCGCCTCAGCGACTCCGGGAACCTGATACAGAACCTCTTCGACATCGGCCGGATAGATGTTCTGACCGCCGCGGATGATCACATCCTTCTTGCGATCTACGATGTAGGCGTACCCGTCCTCATCGACATGCCCGATGTCCCCGGTACGCAGCCAGCCGCCTCGCAATGCCATCGTGGTGTCTTCCGGGGCCTCGAAATAACCGGGTGTGACATTCGGGCCGCGAATAACGATCTCGCCATCGGCGCCCGCGGCAAGTTCGCCTCCTTCCTCATCGACGATCGCCAGTTCCATGCCATGCAAAACCCGTCCGATCGTGCGACCGCGCTTCAGCCCGCCTTCGCCGTCCAGCTCGACATGGGTGAGCGTCACCAATGCCGTCGCCTCGGTCAGGCCGTAACCGGTGAGAACCTTCACCCGGGGCGCCACCCGCAGGAGTCGCTGCAAGAGCGCGGAGGGGACTGGCGCCCCGCCGGTCATGATCGTGCGCAGCGACCCGAGGGTCCCCTCGCTGGCGGCAGGATGATCGAGCAATTTCTGCAGCATCGTCGGCACCGCCGGCAGGAAGGTGCAGCCGTGCTCCGCGATCTTAGCGATGACCTTCTCCGCGTCGAAGCGCGGCAGCAACACCATGCGGCAGCCGGTCACCAGCATCGCATTGATGCACTGGTTGAGGCCGAATGTGTTGTAGAGCGGGAGGGCGCAGAGGATGACGGTATCGGGTCCGAGGCCCAGCCAGGCCGGCGTGGCGTCATAGTTGGCCGAAAGGTTGCCGACCGTCAGAATAACGCCCTTGGCCTTGCCGGTCGTGGCGCTGGTCAGGAGCAACATCGCCGGATCGGCTTCCTGCAACTCGGCGACCGGCGGCGGAACGAACCTGGCCTGATCGGAGAGATCGCCCTTCAGCCCGTCCGTGGCGAGCACTATGCAGTCCTCGATCGTGCCGAGTGCGTCGCCATACTGCGGCGAGGTCGCCAGATAGTCGAGCCTGCAGCAGGCGACCGCGTGCCGGATCTCCGCAGGCTTGTACAGAATGTTGATCGGCGTGACGATCGCCCCGAGCCAGAACAGGGCCTGCTGAACGATGATGAAATCGGCCGAGGCCGGATGAAGGATGCCGACGTGAGAGCCGGCCTTGATTCCGTGCGCAGCCAGCCGGGCGGCCATGATGCCTGCTTCCGAGGCCATTTGGGCAAAGGTGAAGCGCGTGTCGCCCACTACGAGGGCGACCGCGTCGGGCGTCCCTGTGGCCCTGTCGAGAAGAGCGCGCACGCGGTTAGGCATGTGATTCGGCCAAGGCCGTGGCAGGCGCCGTAATGCCGTAGGTGGACGCGGCTGTTCCCGAGAACAGGCGCGCGCGTTCTTCGGCGCTCAGGTCACTCGTCAGGCGCTTGAACGCGTTCCACAGCGTCCGGTAGGAATACATCGCCTTGTCGACGGGAAAGTTGCTTTCGAACATGCATCTTTCAGGCCCGAACAGGTCGATGCAGCTCTCGACATACGGCCTCCACGCTTCGGCCAGTTCGTGCGAGCCGGGTGGTGTAGGCCGCTCATGCCACCGCGCGCCGCAGACGATCATGCCGAAACCGCCGATCTTCACCTTCACGTTCGGGCATAGTGACAGATTGGCCATGTCGCGCCGCCAGCTGCGGAAGTTCTCGTCGGCCCCGCCCTCATAGGGGCCGACTCCGATGATGCAGCCGATGTGGTCCAGGACGATCGACAGGCCCGGTCGAGCCTGCGCCAAAGCCGTCAGCTCGGGAATCTGGCGGTGGTAAAGCATCGCATCATAGACGAGACCCGCCGCCTCTACGCGGGCGAGGCCAGCACGATAGTCGCCGTGCGACATGAGTTCGGCGGGTGCAGGACGAAGAACGATGCCGTCAGGAAACAGCGGATCGCGCGACGTGCTGTGGCGGATGCCGCGCAGTCGCCCGGCGGACGCCTCGTGATGGGCCTGCAGCACCTCATCCACCGCATCGCCGAGGGTAAGATCGGCAAATGCGACGATCGCCGCGGCGACGTCGCAAGGCTCGCCCCTGCGTGCCGCCGTCTCGGCCATCGCCGCCACCTTTTCCGTCTCTCCCACGGGCGCGAGGTGAGATGGGCCATCTGTCCGATAGCCGTAATGCGCCTGCACGAACACGGTGGCAGCGACGGCATGTCCGTCGTGCACATCCGTCAGCAAATTGCCCAACAGATACGGACGTCCATCCTGTTCCCAAAGATGGTGATGGGCGTCGATGATCGGAAGATGCGGCTCCAGCACATCTTCGTGCACATGGCTGAGCCAGTTCGGGTCGGGCGGCGGGTAGCGGTACCGCCCAGTCACATCCAAACCCATTCCGGCGCCTCTCACGTATCGTTGTCCCGATGATGTTTCGGGTTAGTGCAAAATGCAATGGAGAGAATGGACTGCCCTTCGGAGAGAAAGCACGTTTCGGCGTTTCGAAAGAATCCGACAAAACGTCGAAAACGGTTGACGGGCTTCTTCCCGCCGTCCTAACCACTGGAGGACGAGGCGCGCCGATCTCGAAGGGGCAATCCGCTTAATCGGGCTGCGGGCGAGCGTCGCTGGGATGAGGGATGTACTGATGGCGCTAAGCAAGGTGGGGGTCGTTGCGACCGCCCAGACGGAACTTCGGCCTGCCTGGAGCAATGCTCAACATATCGATCTGATCTCCTCGGTGGTCACTTCGGTGTTCAAGGGCACTGGACTTACGCTCGACGATGTCGACTTCATCATCGACTCCGGCAGCGACGTGCTGGACGGTCGTTCGATCTCGAACTGCGGATTCCTCGGTGCGCTTGGCGCGCATCACAAGGAAGAGGCGCGCGTCGAGGAGGACGGGCTCTGGGGCGCACTGTACGGCGTCAACAAAATCCGCGCCGGCTCATCGGCGCTAGGGCTTATCGTCGCCTATTCGAAGCCATCCGAGTCCAACGTAGACCTTTATTGGAACGCGCAGGTCGAGCCTTTCTACCAGCGCCCTGTAGGGTTCGGTCAGCGCGCGGCGAACGGCATTCAGGCGCAGCGCTATCTGGCATCCAGCGGGATTTCGCGCGAGGATCTGGCGCAGATCGTGGCGGATCGCTGGTCCGCGGCCTCGGCGTCGGGCAATGTCCCGATCGAGGACTTGCCGGATGCGCAGGCGGTTCTCGCCTCCGACGAGGGTGCGGCCCCGCTGACCAAGTTGATGTTCGCACGTCCGGTCGACGGTGCGGTGGCTGTCCTGATCGCGCGCGAGGACATTGCTCGCCGTGCGAGCCGTTCGCCGGTGTTCATCACGGGCATGGGCACCTCGATGGACACGCATAGCTTTGCCGAGCGAGCGGCGGGCAAGCTGGCGTCGGCCGCCTCTGCGGCGGAGATGGCGTACCGCAACGCCGGCTGGACTTCGGTCGAGGCGGACGTGGCGGAAGTGAGCGGATCGTCGGTCGTCGGCGAGCTTCTGGCGATCGAGGCACTCGGTCTTGCGGAAGCCGGTCAGGGGAGCGCGGCTCTCAAGGCGGGCAAGACAGCGATCAATCGTTCGGGCGGCGCCCTTCCAGCGGACCCGATCATGGCCACCGGCCTGGTTCGACTGGCGGAAGCGACGCGTCAGCTCAGCCTTCCCGAGCTCTACGACGGCGGCAGCCCCAGCCGGGCGGTCGTTCATGGCGCCGGCGGCGTCGGCATGCAGAACAACTGCGTCTTCACTCTCGAGGTTTGATCATGGGCCGTCACGTAGGAATCGTCGGGGTCGGTCAGACCCATCATTCGCGCCGCCGGACCGATGTCAGCCAGGCGGGCCTCGTTCGCGAAGCCGTCAATCGGGCACTCGCCGACGCCAAGCTCAGCATGGACGACATCGATACGGTCGTCGTCGCGACAGGCCCCGTGCTCTTCGCCGCGGTGAACCAGCCGGAGAAGTGGGTAGTCGATGCGATCGGCGCGCAGGGCAAGTCGGTGGTGCGCCTGACCAGCGGCGGCGGCGCAGGCTTCGCCGGTGCGTTGGCCGGCTACTATCAGGTCGCCGGCGGCTTTTCCGAACGCACCTTGGTGGTGGCGTACGACAAGCTGTCCGAGGGCCAGCTGCAATATTCCATCTCGACGCTCTACGATCCGTTCTGGGGTCGTGAGTTCGCGGTCGGCATCATGGGCTTCTCAGCGGCCTATTGGCGGGCGCGCATGGACGTGCTGGGCCATACCGAAGAAGCGGCTGCGATGGTCGCGGCGAAGAACCGCAAGAATGCGATCGCCAACCCGTATGCGCATGTGAAGAAGGAGGTCACGGTCGAGGACGTCCTGAACTCCAAGCCGCTCTGCTGGCCGATCAAGCTGCTTGATGTCCCGCCGATTTCGGACGGGGCCGCGGCCATCGTGCTTGCGTCGGAAAAGGTCGCCCATCACTCCACCGGTCGTCCGGCATGGATCCGCGGGATCGCCTATTGCTGCGAAGCCGACAACGCGCCGGAGCGTTCTCTCATGCTGTCGGAGCCGCTGGCGATCGCCAGCCGGCGGGTCTACCAGGCAGCCGGGATCACCAATCCACGCCGCCAATTCGATGTCGTCGAGGTGCAGGAGCCGTATTCCTGCTTCGAGCTGAACTATTACGAGAGCCTCGGTCTCTGCCCGCCGGGGCAGGCGGCGGACCTGATCGCCTCCGGCGCGACCCAGCTGGACGGTGATATTCCGGTGAACCCGTCCGGCGGCTGCATGGGGGCGAACCCCATCGGCGCGGTCGGCGTCATCCGGCTGATCGAGGCTGCGACCCAGGTCATGGGTCGTAATGAATCGCACCAGATCAAGGGCGCGGAGACAGCCCTCGTTCAATCCGGCGGTGGCTGGGCCAATCTGCGCGGCTGCGCCGTGCTGAGCGCGTAAGGAGATACAGGATGTACTCGGCTCCCGACAGCTATGCCATCGATCTTCCGACCTTCCACAGCGAGATCAATCTTCCCTATACGCTGACGCCCGGCCGCGCGGCAGGCACCTTCCTGGCGGAGGTGAAGAACAAGCGCATCATCGGATCGCGCTTCGCTTCGGGCCATGTCGAGGCGCCGGCGCAGGATTTCTCCTCCACCGGCGGTGAAGAGCTGGAGTCCTTCGTCGAGGCGCCGCAGACCGGCGAACTGACCGCGTTCACGCGTGTCGACGGCAATGTCATCGGCCTCATTCGCCTGGACGGCTGCGACAACACGTTCCCGCATCGCATTCTCGCCGACTTCGACAAGCTTGAGGTCGGGCAGCGCGTCCAAGCTGAATGGGACGAGGGTGTCGAGGGATCGGTCCTCTCGATCAAGGGTTTCACGCTTGCGCCGGACGCACCGGCCGGCACGGTCCGGCCGATCGATGGCACTGAGGAGCCTGTCCAGGTCGTGCCCTACAAGATGGCCCTCCAGTACGAACATGCATATGGTCCCTATTACGGGCGCATGTTCGACGAGATCCGCGCCAACGGAACCATCGTCGGCGTTCGTTCCCCGGGTGTCGACTCGGCGCTTCTTCCCCCGCGCGAGATCGACGATGTCACACATGCCCGGACAGGGACGTGGAAGGCTTGCGCGGATACGGGCACCATCCGCGCCTGCTCGATCATCAACATGGAGGTCTATGGTCAGACCCGGGAGGTGCCGTATGTCTATGCGGAGATTGTGCTGGACGGGGCCTCCACACGCATGATCCATGTCATCGAGATCGACGATCTCGAAACCGCGAAGAAGACGATCAAGCCAGGCACGCGCGTCAAGGCGGTCTGGACCAAGGGCGAGCGCAAGGGGCGCGTCTCCGACATCGAACGCTTCGAGGTTATCGACGCGTGACCCACTATCGGATCTCCTCGCTCCGGGTCGGAGAACTGTACCTGCCGCATGGCGGATCGCTGATGCGCGATCCGATCCATTGCTGGCTGGTGCAGGGGGAGGGCCGGAATATCCTGGTCGATACCGGGATGGCGGACCTTCCGCTCATTGAGCGCCGGCTGAAGGTGCAGGGAACCGGCGGTGGGCATGAAGGGCTGCGCTCTGCCCTCGCCGAACACGGGCTTACCCCCGATGACATCGGTCACGTCGTCCTGACGCACATGCATTTCGACCATGCGGATAATCTGGACCTGTTCCCGAACGCCTGTGTCGTGGTCCAGCGGCGAGAGTTGATGGCCGCCATCGATCCCGTGCCCTCGCAGCGGATCTATTACTGGCAGACGACGATCGACAATCTGATCGCGCGCAAGCGCCCGAACCAGCTGGTGCTCGTCGATGGCGACCATGATCTGTTTCCGGGCATCCGCCTGCTTTCGGTGCCCAGCCATACCGAGGGGATGCAGGTTGTGATCGTCAGCACGGAGAAGGGGCGCGCGGCGCTCGTCTCCGACCTGGGCGACCACTATCGCTACTGGTACCCGGCGGATCCCCGCGCCACGGATCGGCCCCAACGCTCGCTCACCGGAGCGTTTCTGACCGGCAACATCCGCAGCGAGAGCGAGCGCGACTGGCAAAAGGCCATGCGGCGTGTGCTGGACAACAGCGACATCGTCGTGCCCGCGCACGACTTCCGCATTCCGCGCAGCATTCCCGACGAATGGTTCGCGATCCCCGAGTCCACGGCCGGCGATCTGGCGCATGTGCCGCCCCAGCCGCCATCGAATTGAAGGTACGACCATGAGCTATCAGGACATCATTTTCGAGGTGAGCGATCGGATCGCGGTCGTAACACTCAATCGCCCCGACTCCATGAATGCCACCACGGATCGGCTGTATGGCGAGTTGCAGGACCTCATTCCCAAGCTGCGCAAGGACCCTGAGGTGGGCTGTGTCATCCTGACCGGAGCGGGTCGTGGGTTCTGCGCCGGCGCGGACCTGAAGAACCGCCGCACCGACCTGAGCCCGCTGCAACTCAGCGCCCGGCATCGGTGGATCCTGACGGAGATCATGGAACCTCTTTATCGCCTGGAGAAACCGGTAATCGCCGCCGTCAACGGTGCGGCCGCCGGCGCTGGCGCCAACATACCGTTGGCGTGTGACTTCGTCATTGCCAGCGATCGGGCGAGCTTCACCCAGTCCTTCGCCAAGGTCGGCTTGGTTCCTGATTTCGGCGGCTTGTACTTCCTCCAGCGCGCTGTGGGCCTGGCACGCGCGAAGGAGCTGGCGTTCACAGCACGCAAGGTCGATGCCGCAGAGGCGTTGGAGATCGGGCTCGTCAGCAAGGTCGTTCCGCATGACGATCTGCTGACGGAAGCGCGCGCCATGGCGGCGCTGATCGTCCAGAATGCTCCGACATCGGTCGCGCTCAGCAAAAGCCTGCTCAACAAGTCGGAATATGCGACATTCGACCAGATGGTTGAGTATGAGGTCTTCGCTCAGACGATCTCTTTCGTGACTCCCGACTATATGGAGGGAGTCATGGCGTTCCGAGAGAAGCGGAAGCCCAACTTCACGTCCGGACCGGCCCAGGTCGACGACAGCTGGCGCTAAGAGGAGCCCGACGTGGACTTCAACTATTCTCCCGAAGAAGAGCAGTTCCGACGCGAGCTTCGGGGCTGGCTAAAGGACGCGCTTCCACAAGGTTGGGGTGAAACCGCCTTCGAGCCCGAAGAGGAAGAAGAGCGGGCGATGTTCCGGCTTGCCTGGGAGCGAAAGCTTTATTCAGGCGGCTGGAGCGGCATCAACTGGCCCAAGGAATATGGCGGTCGCGGCGCGACGCTGATCGAGCGCGCGATCTTCGCCGAGGAGATGGCGCGCGCGATGGCGCCCGAAGGGCTGAACATCATCGGCCATAACCTCGCCGGCACGACGATCCTGCGGCACGGCACAGAAGCCCAGAAGAAGCGCTTCCTGCCGAAGATCATCTCCTCGGACGAGGTCTGGTGCCAGGGCTTTTCGGAGCCGAATGCCGGCTCCGATCTCGCCTCGGTGCGCACCCGCGCGGAGCGTCGGGGAGACAAGTTTGTCGTCAACGGCCAGAAGATCTGGACGAGCTACGCACAATATTCGCAATGGTGTTTCGCGCTGGTTCGAACCGATCCGGACGCCCCGAAGCACAAGGGCCTAAGCTTCCTCCTGATCGACATGAGCAGTCCCGGAATTTCCATCCGGCCGCTCCGGCAGATCTCCGGCGAGTACGAGTTCAACGAGACCTTCTTCGACGATGTCGAGGTTCCGGTCGAAAACATCGTGGGCGACATCAACGATGGTTGGCGTATCGCGATGACGACACTCGCCTATGAGCGGGGCCCCGAGGATGCTCTTGGACGCCAGATCCGCTTCAAGCAGGAACTCGACAAGCTCATCGAGTCGGCCGCAGAGCTGAAGCGTGGTGGCGGGAGCGCCATCGACGATCCACTGGTTCGCCAGAAGCTCGCCCGCTCGATCACCGAGGTCGAGATCATGCGGTTGAATGCGGTAAGGACCTTCAGCAAGTATCTGAACGGTGAAGATCGGGGTCCGGACGCGTCGCTGATCAAACTCTATTGGAGCCACGCCGCGCAGCGGATGAACGAGTCTGCGCTGGACATCCTCGGGCCGACTGCGCCCATCAGCGGCAACGACCCGCTGAGTACCGCCAGTGGCCGCTTCCAGTTGAGCTATCTCCAGTCGAAGGCCTTCACCATCTATTCCGGCTCCTCGGAGATCCAGCGGAACATCATCGGCGAGCGCATGCTCGGCCTGCCACGATAACGAGGGGGACTCCGTGGATTTTAGCTTCAGTGAGGAGCAGAAGAGCCTTGGCGAGACCGTCGCTCAACTCGTTGCCGACCACACGCGCCTGATCGATCCGGATCCCGTCGCCGCTGCCGGAGGGGATGTCTGGACCGCCCTCGCCGAGCTTGGGCTGTTCTCGCTGCTCGTGCCGGAGGAGCATGGGGGCGTCGGCCTTTCGGTGCTCGACCTGGGGCTCGCAATCGAGGCGCTCGGGGCCGGGCTGGCACCGCCGCTGGTCGCCTCCACGCTGATCGCGACCGATCTGATCGTACGGCATGGCTCTCCGAGCCAGCAGGACAGGTATCTTCCCTCCATCGCCACCGGAGAGCTGAAGATCGCAATCGCGACATCGGAAAGTGACTCTGGATATGATCCGGCCGAGGTTCGCTCCGCAGTCGAAGCGGGCGTTCTGAGCGGCAGCAAGATCCTGGTCGCCGGTTCCGGCGAGGCGGGCCTGTTCCTCGTTCTGGCGAAGGCGGAGGGCGCGGCGCGCGTTCTCCTGGTGCCGGCCAATGCCTCAGGAGTCCACGTCCGCACGCATGAGGACATCGATCCATCCGCTTCCCTCGGAGAACTCACCCTGGATCGCGTTTCGATTTCGTCCGACGAAGTGCTCGGCGGTAATCGTCCGGCGGCAGCGGTGGAGCGCCTGATCGATGTCGCCGCAACCACCTATAGCGGTCTCGCGATCGGAATCGCCGCGCGCATGCTCGCTACGGCCGTGGAATACGCCAAGACCCGTATCCAGTTCGGGCAGGCGATCGGCGCCTTTCAGTCGATCAAGCATCGCTGCGCCGACATGGCGATGATGGTCGAGGCGGGCCGATCCGCCGCATATTACGCTTTCTGGACAATCGGTGAGGTGGCGCCGGATGCCAGCCGCGCAAGCTCGATGGCCAAGGCCTATTGCGGCGAGGTGGCGCGGGACGTCTGCAACGACACGATCCAGATCCATGGCGGCATGGGCTTTACCTGGGAGTTGGGCCTTCACCGCTTCCTGCGGCGCGCCAAGGTGCTGGAGCACGCATTCGGCAATCACAGCTGGCATTACGAGCGGGTGGTGGCGCAGACTTTGGCCCTCATGGATGACTCGCGCGGACTGCAAGCGGGATGAGCGAGCAGATAACGCGCGACATCGCTGCCCTTGCCGAGTTGTTCAAGGCTGGGGGCTGGAGCGAACTCCGGGTCGAGGGCGGCGGCATCAGCCTGCTCTTTTCCAATGATCCCGATTCTACTTCAAATGGCGGGTCGGCCCTTGCAGCCCCGGCTGCGCCTGAAAAGGGCGCCCGGCCTCCACAGGCACCTGCCGCAGCAGGGCAGAAGGTGGATCCTGTGCCCGACCGTCGGGAAAAGCGCGCCAGTGGCGGCGTGATCGATCCCGATTGGGTGGCCGTCACGGCGCCAAATCTCGGCACGTTCTACCGCTCACCGAAGCCTGGCGCCGCCCCCTTCGTGGAAGTCGGCCAGCGGGTGGAGCCCTCTACCGAGATCTGCCTGATCGAGGTGATGAAGCTGTTCACCTCCGTGAAAGCCGGCCTGTCGGGCACCGTGCGGCATGTCGCCGTCGATGACGGCGCGCTGGTCGAGGGTGGCCAGACGCTTGCCTACATCGAGATTAACTGAACTCGTGATTGATCCCCTTCCCAGGGAAGGGCGGGAGTTTTGAACATGGCACATATCGAATTCCTCGACGAAACGATGCGGGATGGGCAGCAGAGCCTTTGGGGCCTGCGTATGCGTGCCGGCATGGCGTTGCCGGTCTCTCCTTTGCTCGACAAGACCGGGTTCAAGACCATCGACCTGACCGGTGGCGGCATGCTCGACGTGCTCACCCGCTATTGTCAGGAGAACTATTGGGAGGGCCTGGACCTCCTCGTCGCCTCGATGCCGAATACGCCGCTTCGCGCGGGGCTTCGCGCCAATGCCAATGTCACGTTCAGCGTTAGCCCGCGCGCCTTGATGGACCTCTGGGTCCGCCGTCTTTGCGCGCATGGGGTACGCTCGTTTTGGATCTACGACGTGCTGTTCGGCTTCGAAAACATGCTCCGCCTCGCCAAGGTCGCGAAGGAAAGCGACGCGTGGGTGGCGGCCGCGGTGATGTTCGCGCTCTCGCCGGTCCACACCGATGCCTATTACGCCGAGAAGGTTCGCGTTCTCGCCGCGAGCCCCGATGTGGACAGCATCCTGCTCTACGATACGGCCGGGGTCCTGGAAAAGGAGCGGCTGCAGACGCTGCTGCCCGGTATCGTCGCGGCGGCGAACGGGAAGCCGATCGAGTTCCACGCGAACAACCTGCTCGGCCAGACGGCCAAGGCTTATCTGGACGCTGTCGATCTTGGCGTCTCCGTGCTACACACCGCCAGCATGCCGATGGCGAATGGCCCGTCGGTGCCGGCCACCGAGACGATGGTCCGCAACATCGAACTCAAGGGGCACACCCACAATCTCGACACCAGCCTCTTCCAGCCGGTCGCCGATCACTTCCGGGCAGTCGGCAAGGCTGCGGGCTTCCTGGTCGACCAGCATGCCGAGTACGACATCTTCTCGATCGAGCATCAGATCCCGGGCGGGATGATGGGCACGTTTAAGGCCCAGCTTGCCATGCACAACATGACGGACCGCATCAGCGACGTTCTGGCGGAGGTGGCGGCCGTGCGCCGGGATCTGGGCTATCCGGGCATGGCGACCCCCTTCAGCCAGCTGGTGGGTATCCAGGCGGTTCTGAACATCGTGACGGGGAAGCGGTACGGCACCGTTCCCGACGAGGTGGTGCAGTATGCCGCAGGGTTCTACGGCGAGACGGTCGCGCCAATCGATGCGGACGTGATGGATCGCATCATGGCAAGCGCGCGCGCCAAGGAGGTGCTCGACAATCCGCCGGCCGATCCCAGCCTTGAGGACCTGAAGAAGCAGTACGGCACGGACGACGAGGACGAACTGATCATGCGCGCCACGGTGCCGCAGGCCGACATCGACAAGATGCGGGCGGCCGGCCCGGTGCGACGGGACTATCCGCTGCTTTCCTCCCCTGAGCTCGAGCAGGTCCGCAAGCTGATGCAGGTCGCCACCATGCCGGTAGTCGAGATCAAGACCTCAGGACTGAACGTCAGCCTTCGGCGCGATCGCTGACCGGGTAGCGGCCGAGCCCCAGGAGCCCGGCCGCGCCGCCCACGAGCAGCAACGCGGAAAAGATCAGCGGCATGCCATAGCCGCCGCTGTGATCCCGCATCGTGCCGAAGACGAGCGGAGCGGCACCGGCCGCTACCGCAAGGAACATGTAGAGCCGACCGTAGATGCGGGCGTAGTCGGACATTCCGAAGTATCGTGCGACCAGGAAGCCGAGCATGTCGAACTCCATGCCTGTGGCGATCCCGATCAGCGCTGCGGCGAGCGCATAGACGACCATCGGTCCACCCGCCGAGATGGCGAGACACCCAATTGCGGCGGGGATGAGGACGCAAGCCGCCACGGCGGGTGCCCAGACCCGATCGATCAGTGCGCCGACGGCAATCCGCCCGGCGATCAGCGTAAGCCCAAGTAATGACAGGATTGAGAGCGCATCGTCCCTCGCCACCCCCTTCTCACTCAGCACCGGCACAAGGTTGGGGATGAATCCGCCCACAGCGACGTAGACCGCAGCCGTAGAGAGGCCGAGCAGCCAGAAGCGCCAGCTTCCATGCGCCAAAGGGTTTATAGCATCCTGGTGTTCCTTGCCGCGCTTCCCCTCAGGCCTGTCCTCCGTCTTGGGTGCCGGCAGCAGAGCAAAGCAGAGGGGAAGTATCGCCGCGAGCGTGACCGTCGCGAGCAGGCCATAGGCATAGCGCCAGCCGCCCAGATCAAGACCGAAAGCGGCGATGTGCGGCATCAGGATGGCGGACAGCCCCGTCCCCGATAGTGCAATGCCCAGAGCCAACCCGCGATTCCGATCGAAGTGGGTGGCGATCAAGTTGCTCCAGGTGACCGCGCTGGCCCCCGATCCGGCCACCGCTATCAGTGCATAAGCCAGGTACATATGCCAGATCGCACCCGTCATTTGCGTCGCCAGCCCGAGCGCACATCCAACGCCTGCCACGCCGGAAAGGATAGCTGGGCGCAGCCCGACGCGGCGCACCAGCCAGCCCGCCAGCGGTCCCCCGATGAGACCAAGGCCCGTGCTGAAAAGGATCGCTCCCTGTATGGCGCCCTGGCTCCAGCCGAACTCGGCATGAAGCGGAGCGGCCAGAATGCCGATGGTATAAACGGGGAGGGTGGTCGGCGCGCACATCAGCCCCACGGCTGTCAGCAGCACGAGGTGCCAGCCGCGCCGCCACTCCCCAGCCTGCGCCGATGTCACAGGGCGGTAAGACCGCCATCGATGATGTATTCGGACCCCGTGATGAAGCGCGCCTCATCCGAAGCGAGGAACACGACGAGATTGGAGACGTCCTCCACCTCGCCGACGCTCTTGATGGGCACCGAGGCGCTGGCGACCTTGATCTGATCGTCATCCAGAGCCGCCGTCATCATCGGGGTCCGGATGTAGCCAGGATGGACCGAGTTCGCGCGAATCTTGTGCTCGCCAAATTCAATGGCGACCTGCTTCGTGATCCCGCGCACGGCGAACTTGCTTGCCGCATAGGCAACGTTCGGCGTCCCGTAGATCGCGACGATGCCCGAAATCGAGGAGACATTTACGATCGAACCGCCGCCGCCGCGGATCATCGAAGGAATGACATGCTTTGTGCCGAGGAAAACAGCCGTCTGGTTGATTGCGCAAACCTTGGTGAAGTCCGCCAGCGCCAGTTCGGTGGCCTTTGCGCCCGGACCGAGGATGCCGGCGTTGTTCACGAGGATGCTGACCGGCCCGAAGCGCTCCTCTGCGGACTCGATCACCTTCTGCCAATCGCCCTCATCGGAAACGTCGTGCCGGACGAAGAGGGATTGCGCGCCGAGCTCGTTCTCCAACGCAGCTCCAGCGGCCTCGTTGATGTCCGTGAATATCGTTCTCGCGCCTTCACGAACGAAGCGGCGTGCGTGCTCAGCGCCCATGCCCTGCGCCGCGCCGGTGATAATGGCGACTTTACCTCCCAACTTACCCATCGATCTCTCTCCAAAACCCGACCTTATGTCGGAAAATTCGCTCCACTGCGTTCGCGTCGCGCTTCACCGCAGGCACTAACACGCAAAATTCCCGACGAAAATTCTTTATACTTCCCATCGCCGCGGATATCATGCGGCCACAGCGGAGTGCTATGAGCGCCGAAAGCGGAGAGGCCAGATGGAAGTTGGTGTCAAAGAGCCGGTCGACAATGTGGTGAGTCGGCCTGTCAACGTTCCCGCCGATCGCGTGATCGATTTCGATATCTATCGCGACGTGCCTGAGGAACTGGATTTTCACCAGAGCTGGCGCCAGCTGATGGACACGGTTCCCTATCCGCTCATGTGGACACCGCACAACGGTGGCCATTGGGTGGCATTCAAGGCGAGTGTCTCGGACATCGTCATGTCTGATTCGGAGCGGTTCTCCAATCATACCGTTCTCGTCCCGAAGGAGACGGCAGGGGAGGCCTATCGCCTTATTCCGCTCTCGCTGGATCCGCCGGAGCATCGCCCGTTTCGGAATCTTCTCAACGATAACCTCGGGCCGAAGCCACTTAAGCCTGTCGAGGACACGATCGTCGATCTGACCGTCAGCCTCATCGAGGGCTTTCGGCCGAAGGGCCGTTGTAACTTCGTGCATGAATTTGCCGAGCAGCTTCCGGTCCGCATCTTCATGCAGATCGTCGATCTGCCGGTCGCGGACCTGCCCAAGTTAAAGCATCTCGCCGACCAGTTCACCCGACCGGACGGTTCTCTGACCTATCCGGAAGTTGCGCAGCTTTTCCGTGAGTATCTGGATCCGGTCATAAAGGCGCGGCGTGGCGCCGGAGGGCAGGACATGCTGAGCCGGATGATCAACGGTCAGGTCGGTGGACGCGAACTCTCGGATCTCGAGGCGCAGAACATCTGCATCCAGGTGCTGGTCGGTGGCCTCGATACCGTCGTGAACATGCTCGGCTTCACCTTCTCGTACCTCGCTAAGGATCATGATCTCCGCCAGGCGATTGCCGCCGATCCGTCGCGGATCGACGACGCGCTTCTGGAATTCTTCCGCCGATTCCCGGTTGTCTCCTCGGCCCGGGAGGTTCGTGGAGACATCGACTTCGAGGGAGTGAACCTGAAAGCCGGCGACATGGTCATGGCACCGACCATCGTCGTCGCGATTGACGACGAGATGAACGACAATCCGCTCGACTTCCAACTTAATCGACCGGCACGCAAGCATTCGACCTTCGGCAAGGGCTCCCATACCTGCCCGGGTGCCCATCTCGCCCGGATGGAGATGAAGATCGTGCTGCGCGAGTGGTTTGCGCGCATTCCGGAATTCCGCATCGCAGGCGACGAGCCTCTGCGTTACACCAACGGCATCGTCGGTAGCGTCAAACCCTTCGTTCTGGAGTGGGACATATAGGGCATCAGGCGCGCCGCTCAGCATATGCCTGATATGTAGCTCGACCTTCGCCCATCTTATTGCGTTCGCCGAACGACGGTCACCTTCGGCTCTTTCAAGTGGAGCGTGGATGATCGTGGCATCGGGTATGCTCGTATCCCGGCGCTCGTCTGAGCAGCGGCTGGTAGCGAGTGATGTCCGACTGTTTGCACATGCTAAGATACCGCTCGGAAAGTGGCATCCAGCAGCCTCCAAGGCTCAACTGGGCCGAGGCGTTCGCTCTTTCGCCGACCCGATGGCGCGCCACGACCGGGCACCGCCGTGCGCGCTTTTACCGGCGGATCGCTTGCCTAAATAGCCGCTAGGTGCGGGAGGCCTTCGCCTCCATTTCCAACATCCTGATCAGGCGGTCGGCCATGTCCGCGCTTGCCTTGGTCAGGTTGCGAGGCTTTCGATAGAGCAGCCAGGTGATAATGAGCTGGTTCACGCTGCCGATGACCAGCGCCACCGTCTCATAGGCGTTCCTGTTCGGCGCTACCCATCCTTCCGCGACACCCTCGCGCACCAGGAACAGGATGACGCGGGTGAAGTCATCGATACTGTGGCGCAGTTCGGTGTCGCTGACGAACACGCTAGGCCAGATTTCGAGATATAGCAGACGCGCCCACTCCGCATGCTCGCGCGCATAATCCGCCGACATCGTGAGATAGGTCTCAAGCCTGCTCCTCGCCGACAGCCGAGACGGCGCACTGGCTTGATAGGTCGTAAAAAACTCCGCCAGATGCGACAGGGGGACGTCGTAGGCGAGATCTTCCTTGCTCTTGTAATATTCATAGAGAGTCGAGGTCGAGATACCGGCTTCGGCTGCGATGTCGGCGATCCGAGACCTGGAGATGCCATCCCGCGCGAAGACGCGCAGTGCTGCGTTCAGGATTTGCTGCTCGGTTCGTTTGCTGCGATCCTGCTTCCGCTCGGTGGCTCGCTTCGGCCGATGCGCGATTTGCTCAAGAAGGTCGTCCCAAGCGGGGCCCGCCCCCGCGCGAACATCAGCACTGTTCTTCGTCGCCAACACGCATCTCCAACTCGTCCGCCGCTTTCGCCTGGCGCACGCACCGAACCACATTCGCTTTTCTGCAATGCGGCGCAAGCCCGAGATTGGGGAAGAGTTGATGATTCCTCATGTTTACCGAATGGCCTTGTGAGATGGTGCGGTGAACGAGCGCGGTCAGCAACCTCGGTTTCCCGACAAAACGTCGAGTTTTGTGATTGACCGGACCGTGGGTGGGTTGTAGCAATCATCCATAACAAGGCGAGCTGCTCCAGTGCGGCCGCCGCTCACAGGCGGAGAGGACGACGGGCATGCTCTGTATGATGTCGAAGCGGTTTCCGACGCTTTGTCGTGAGCACCGTCGCTAGGAGAGTTCGATATGGATTTCGCCGCGGCTGCCGAGCGCATTGTGAATGCGTACAATCACAAAGACTTCGAGGCTCTCGAGCACCTCATCGCGGCGGACCTCGACTTCGCCCACTACAACCGTGACTTTGTTCTTACTAGCCGCGATGCACTTCTTGAGGTGCTGCGAAACTTCGCGGCTACCTACGTACCGGACCGGCACTTCGAGGAGCCGGAGCGGGTGATCGTGTCGCAAAACATCGTTGTGCGTGAGGCCTGGTATGTCGGAACCGCTGCAGTCGATCTGCCCGGGTTCGGAGCCGCAGGTGAGGCCTTCCGCCTCAAGTTCTGCAGTGTCATGCGGTTCGACACGGAGGGCAAGTTGATCGAGTGGAAGGATCACGGCTGATTTTAGCCTACCGAATGAGATGAGCGGGAGAAGGTAGGGTTATGCAAGTTGGAATGTTTCAGACGCCTTTTCTGCGTCCGGAAAGGTCTGCTCGACAGGTCTTCGAGTGGGCTATTCGGCAGGCGATCTTTGCTGACAAGATCGGCTTCAGTGAATACTGGATCGGCGAACATGCAACCCTGAACTGGGAAGGAATTCCCAGTCCGGAGCTGGTGATTGCAGCTGCAGCCTTGCAGACGAGCAGGATCAAGTTCGGCCCCCTAGCGCATCTTCTTCCCTATCATCACCCCGCAACGCTCGCGATACAAACGGCTTGGCTCAGCCAGATTTTGGAGGGGCGCTACATGCTGGGGGTCGCGACCGGCGCGTATCCGACCGATGCCGCCCTGCGGGGCATAAGTGATCTTTCCAAGAACCATCCGATGATGCTCGAGGCGATCGACATCATGGAGCGCGTGTGGAAAGGCGAGCCCTTCCAGTTCGAAGGCACTTACTGGGATGCGGGCTTCCCCGAGGCTGATGGCAAGAAGAAGCTGAGGGACGTTCGCCCTTGGGGTGGATCGATGCAGATGGCGATGACGGGGCTGAGCGCGCCCTCGCCGTCGATCAGCTTCGCGGGGCAACACGGGTTCATTCCGGCCTCGGTTTACGCCGGCAACGATTTCCTTCGCAGTCACTTCCAGACCTATCGTGAGAAGATGGAAGAGGCGGGGCGCCCGTCGGATCGGTTGATGCATCGCGTCGTTCGCGACGTGATCGTCGCAGAGACTGACGAGGAAGCGCGAAAGATGGCGATCGATGGCGGCATCGGTCTGGCCTGGGATGAGTACATCCGGCCGACGTATGAGCGCTTCGGCGTGCTGAAGCACCTCGTCCACGATCCCTCAATGGACCTGACCAAGGTCGACGCCGAGTACCTTGCCGAGCATGTCTGGATCGTTGGTTCGGTGGAGACCGTGCGCCAGAAGATGGATGCGTGGATCGACGATCTCGGTGGCCCGTTCGGCACGCTGCTGATCTACAGCCACGACTATATCGATAATCCCGAACCTTGGGAGCACTCGATGCAGTTGCTGGTCAACGAAGTTGTTCCCAAGCTGGCGACTTCTGCCGAGGTCGAAGCGGCCTGATCATGGCGAGGCTCGCTGGCAAGATCGCGGTCATCACCGGCGCTGCCCGAGGCATGGGCGAGGCTCATGCCCGGCTGTTCGTGCGTGAGGGCGCGTCCGTGGTCCTCACGGACCTGAACGGGCAGGCGGGCAGCGATCTGGCGGGCGAACTGGGTGATCGCGCGATCTTCGTGCCGCACGACGTTTCGAGTTCAAAGGACTGGGACAACGTCTTGATCACGGCGGAGGCGCGTTTCGGTCCTGTAAACGTGCTTGTGAACAATGCCGGGGTGATCGGCCCTGTCAAAAGCCTGCTGGACTTCGAAGAGGAGGAGTTTCTTCAGGTCTGCGCAGTGAACCAACTGGGCGTTTTTCTCGGCATGAAGGCTGTTGTTCCGGGGATGGTGGCTGCGGGCGGTGGCTCCATCGTCAACATCTCGTCTATTGCGGGAATGCTGGGGACGCGCGCCTCGTCGAACGCGGCGTATTGCGCAAGCAAGTTCGCCGTGCGGGGCATGAGCAAGCTTATCGCTGCCCAGTGGGGCCATGCGGGGATCAGGGTCAACTCGGTTCACCCAGGTTACATCCTTACTCCAATGATGGTTGCCGCCACGGACGAGACCGGTGGTGGCGCCAGCGACGCCATCCCGCTGGGACGAATGGCGCAGCCGGAAGAGGTATCGAACGTCGTCCTTTTTCTCGCATCGGACGAATCCAGCTTCGTGTCCGGGGCCGAACATGTCGTCGATGGAGGAATGACCGCCGGTTGAAGCGGCCTTCAAGTAAATAGTCGTCAGTAAGATCGATTGGGAGGAGAGGTTATGAACAGCGTCAAGTATATGACGAAGGCTTCGATTATCGCGCTCATGGCCGGCGTGGCCGGTGGCGCGTCGGCGCAGACCGCCTCGACGGGCGCATCGACATCCTCGACCACATCGGCGGCGGATCCCACCACGCCGTCGGCGGAAGTGAGCCAGCGCAGCATAGAGGAAATCGTCGTCACGGCGAACAAGCGCGAGCAGTCGGTCAACAATGTCGGTCTAACCATCCAGGCGGCAAGCGGCTTGGAGCTCGCTCAGCGCGGCATCGGCGGTGTCGCGGATCTGGCGAAGCTGGTTCCCGGCTTCACCTTCACGCAGTCGCTCTATTCGACGCCGGTGTTCACGCTGCGCGGTATCGGTCTCTATGATGCGACCTTCGGCGCCGCGCCGTCGGTGTCGGTCTACACCGATCAGATCCCGCGCAATGTTCCGGTCATGTCCGACGCACTCGATCTCGATATCGAGCGGGTCGAGGTGCTCAAGGGTCCGCAGGGAACGCTGTTCGGCCAAAGCTCGACCGGCGGCGCGATCAACTACATCGTGGGTAAGCCGACGAGTGAATTCCGCGCTGGCGCCGATGCCTCGTATGAGCGGTTCAATCGTGCCGAGCTCTCGGGCTTCGTCAGCGGCCCGCTAGCCCAAGGCATCAAGGCGCGTCTCGCGGTCAAGGGCGTGAGCGGCGGCGCATGGCAGCGTAGCCTCTCGCGGCCGGACGATGATAACGGTGACAGCCGCAAGATCATGGGGCGCCTTACCCTGGACATCGAGCCGACCGAGCGTCTCAACATCGAACTCATGGCGACGGGTGTCCGAGATCGTTCGGACCCGCTGGCCCCGCAGTATGCCGGTACGCTGCTCAACATCTACGGCTCACAGGCCGCCGCTGACGCGTCGGGCAATCCGTACGCGCAGGTGGATGCGCAGCGCTATAACGACCTGACGAACCCCGCATCGCCGGGTTACGACGCGTCTTTCGTGGGCCGGCAGACTACCGTCGTGGGGCGACTGAACGGGACGGATCCGGTCAAGGCGGCTGGTGCGCAGGCGCTGCTCGGCACGCGCGTTAGCAACAGTTCGCGCGACGCCGAATGGACGCCGGGCCTGCTCGGCAAGTCCGACAACTACTATTTCCAGTTTGCCGGACGCGGTGATTATGAGCTCAGCGATACGCTGAAGCTGACCTACTTGGCGGCCCTCGCCAAGCAGAAGCTCGAGTACAATCAGGATCTCGACGGTACGACCGTGGCCGTCGTGGACGTGCCGCTCTGGGGCGATGTGCGTTCGTTCAACCAGGAACTCCGGCTGGCCTACGATACCGATCAGGTCCATGCCCTCATCGGCGGAAGCTACGACAACCTTCGGACGTCGCAGAACAACTTCTTCCGTCTCGACCAATATTCGGCGAACTCCGATCTCATCACCATCACCGAGAACAACTTCGACTCGCGGATGAAGAGCTACGGCGCCTTCGCGAATGTCGAGGTTGAAGTTACCCCGCAGCTGACCGTGCAGGGCGGCATCCGCTATACAAAGAACAAGCAGAACGCGACCTACTGCTACAGCGATCCGACCGGAACTGGTGCGGCGGTGTTGTTTGGAAGCGCCCTGAACAGTGTGCCGATTACCATCGGCGCAGGCCAGTGCTTCCCGACCACCGGCGATCTCCTTCTCGGCACCGCGCAGTCCACGCTGGAGCCGGTCAATCAGAAGCTGACCGAGGACAACGTCTCTTTCCGCGCTGGCGTTAACTACAAGTTCGATCAGGGCGGCCTGATCTATGCGACCATTAGCCAGGGATATAAAGCCGGCATCTTCTCGGCGATCGGTGCCTCGCGCGTGAACCAGTACACGCCCGCGACCCAGGAAAAGGTCATCGCCTATGAAGGCGGTGTCAAACTTCCCGTTGCAGGCAATGCGCTGCAGTTCAACGCGGCGGGCTTCTACTACGACTATTCCGACAAGCAGGTTCGCGGTCGCGTTCAGGATGTGGTCTTCGGCCTGCTCGAAAAGATGCTGAACGTTCCCAAGTCCTACGTTTGGGGTCTGGAAGCCGAGATCGTCGCGCGGCCTGCCGAGGGATTGCGCTTCAGCGCCAGCGGTACCTACCTGAAGAGCAAGGTCACATCGAACTACTCGGCAACGCCCGATGGCTTGGCGGTCTACAACGCATCCGGCTACACCGGGAACTTCAAGGGATCTGATCTGCCGTTCACGCCCAAGTTCAGTGCGAACGCGGACATCCAGTACAGCTTCCCCGTCAGCGACGATTTAAATGCGTTCCTCGGTGGCGGCGTGACGTATCAAAGCAAGCAGAACACCACGTTCAACAACGATCTGCTGCCGGCCGAAGAGTTCTACATCAAGGGCTATGCCCTGGTTGACCTGCGCGCCGGGCTCAGCACCGAGGATGGCCGCTGGCGGGTTACGGCTTATGGCCGGAACATCGCGGGCAAGTCCTACACGACCGCTGTGTCGACCTATCTCGACACGCTGATCCGTTACCGCGGCAAGCCGGCGGTGTACGGCATGTCGGTCGCGTTCAAGTACTGACCCGATCCGGGGTGCGACATGAAGATGTCGCACCCCCGATCCACGTGGATGGGGATAGATGAGCCAGAACAACCTGCCGGATAATCTCGACACATTGCTCCAGGAGTTTGCCCGGTCAGGACTGCGTGAGCTTCACGTCCGCCATGGCGACTTCGAGCTGTATCTTTCCAACGATGCCGCGGCCTCCGGTCCCCTCCTCGCGCGTGAGGATAAGGAATTACCCGGTGCGATTGCCGTTCCGGCCGCAGCTGCTCCAGCCTCGCCCGCCCCGAAGATCGCGGCCGCTCCGTCGTTGGCCGCTACGGTCGATCTCCCCCATGATGCCGTCATCATCAAAGCACCCAACCTCGGAACATTCTATCGCGCGCCCAAGCCTGGCGCTCCGAACTATGTCGAGGTCGGCTCGAGCGTTCAGGCTGGCGACGAGCTATGCCTCATCGAGGTGATGAAGCTTTTCACGGCCGTGCGAGCAGACATCGCGGGGACCGTACATGCCGTTCTGGTCGAAGATGGCGCTATGGTGGAGGGCGGCCAGCCCCTGTTCGCCCTGAGGAGAAGCTAGTTGATCAAGCGGCTCTTCGTTGCCAACCGTGGCGAGATCGCGCTGCGGATCGTGCGTGCGGCACAGACGCTCAACATCGAGACGGTGGTTGCGGTGTCGGACGCCGACCGGGACAGTGCGGCCGCGCGGCTGGCCGATAGATCCATCGTCCTCGGCCCCTCCGCAGCCGCGCGCAGCTATCTCGATCCCAGCCTGATCGTCCACGCCGCGAAGGAAAGCGGCTGCGACGGGCTTCATCCGGGATACGGCTTTCTCTCGGAACGCGCGATCCTGCCACGGCTCTGCGCGGAGCATGGCGTAGCGTTCGTCGGACCAGAGCCAGACGTCATTGATGCCTTGGGAGACAAGCTGAGGGCGCGTGCGATGGCTAGCGCCGCCGGCGTCCCGCTTGTTCCTGGAAGCGATTGCGTCGCTTCCGCCGCCGATGCGCGGCGCGAGGGCGATCGCATCGGATATCCGGTTCTTCTGAAGGCCTCCGCCGGAGGGGGCGGGCGCGGGATGGTGATCGCCAATAACGGCGATGAGGCCGAGGCGGGCTTCCACCGTGCCTCCGCCGAGGCGGTCGCCGCCTTCGGTGACGGCACCCTGTTCATGGAACGCTTCGTGCCCGAGGCGCGGCATGTCGAAGTCCAGCTGATGGGCGACGGGAAGGGGCAGGTGCTTCATTTCGGCGAGCGTGACTGCTCCGTGCAGCGTCGTTACCAGAAGCTGATCGAGGAGGCGCCCTGCGCAGCGATGCCGGATCATCTGCGCCGGCAACTGCACGAGTCCGCAGTCGCGCTGGCCGCCAGCGTGAACTACCGCAATGCGGGCACGGCCGAGTTCCTGTTCGACGTACGACGGCAGGAATTCTACTTCATCGAGGTCAACGCGCGTATCCAGGTCGAGCATCCTGTCAGCGAGATGATTTCGGGCTTCGATCTGGTCCAGGAACAGATCCGCATTGCGGGCGGCGCGGATCTCTCGGTCACGCAGCAGGATGTGGTCCTGCGCGGGCACGCCATCGAGGTCCGGATCAACGCAGAGGATGCCACACGCGACTTCATGCCGAGCCCCGGCCGTGTGACCCGCTGGGAAACTCCCACTGGCGAGGGCGTTCGGCTCGACAGCCATATGTCAGCTGGGGCCATGATCCCCCCGTTCTATGACAGCATGGTGGGCAAGCTCATCGTGCACGGCAGCGATCGGGCGGATGCGATCGGTCGTCTAGCGGATGCAATCGACAGCTTCGTCATCGAAGGCGTGCCGACCACGCTACCACTGCATCGGGCGATCATCGGCCATCGGGACTTCGTCGAGAACCGGATTCACACCCGCTGGCTTGAGCAGGTGCTCCTCCCCGAATTCGGAGCCATGGCGGCATGATCAACTACACAAGGCAGGCCATCGATGACGCTCGTGCGCTTCTCGCGGAGTTCGTCGCGCACGACTGGCAGGAATTGTATGTCTCCTCCGAAGACACGGAGATCTTCGTCGCGCGGGATGGCGGGGGACGCAATCCGATGCGTGCGGCTCCGCTTCCTGCATCAGTCGAGCTTCCCGCATCGGTAGCGCCCGGCACCCAGGTTTCCCTTCAAGCGCCGCATGTCGGCACCGTTCAGGAACTGGCGGCAGTCGGTACAAGCGTTGCCAAGGGTGACCGCGTGGCCGGCTTGCGTGTTCTCGACAGCGTCGAGGATCTTGAGGCGCCGGCAACTGGCAGGATCATTCGGGTTGATGTCTCACCGGGTGATCTCGTCGAGTATCGGGCAACCATTCTCGTTGTCGAGGAGGCCGCTTGATGGCCGGTGTGCTTCAGAAGGTCGCGGTCTGCGGTGCCGGCGCGATGGGATCCGGTATCGCCCAGGTGGCGGCGCAATCCGGCGCGCATGTCCGCGTCTTCGACGTGAACGCCGATGCATTGGCGCTCAGCCACACCAGGACGACCGCTGAGATCGAAAAGCTGGTGTCCCGTGGCAAGCTTGCAAAGGAAGAGGGCGCGGACCTTCTCGGCCGAATGGAATGGGTGTCTAAACTGGATGCCCTCTCCGATCGCGATCTGGTGGTCGAAGCGATCATCGAGGATGCCGCGATCAAGGCTCGGCTTTTCGCACAGGTGGAGGACATCGTCGCGCCGGGTGCGGTCATCGCCACCAACACCTCATCTATCCCGGTCGGCCGCCTCGCCCGTCAACTTCGGCATCCCGACCGGTTCGTCGGAATGCACTTCTTCAATCCCGCGACCGTGATGAAGCTTGTCGAGGTGATCCCTGGCCCTGCGACCCCGCCTAGTGTGGTTGAACGAGTTCTGGCGGCGGCCAAGTCATGGGGCAAGGTTGGCATCCGTGTCGCCGACGTCCCAGGCTTCATCGTCAACCGTGTCGCGCGTCCATTCTATGCCGAAGCATTCGTTGCATGGAACGAGGGTGCGGCTACGCCTGCCACCATCGATGCACTGTTCCGAGGCGCGGGGTTCCGCATGGGCCCGCTGGAGTTGACCGACCTGATCGGGCAGGACGTCAACTTCGCGGTGGCCCGCTCGGTGTTCGACTCCTACTTCGGCCGGACCCGCTTCGTGCCGCAGGTACGGCAGGCGGCCTTGGTGGATGCGGGCTGGTACGGGCGTAAGACCAAGCGCGGCGTCTATGACTATTCGGAAGGCGCCGCCACCGCCGAGCCGGAGGCCGCGCTACCGCCGGCGATCAGGCAGGAGCATCAGGAAGCCGCACGAGAACTTGAGACGGCAGCACCCGGCGAGTTCGTAAGATGTGGAGATACCTTCATCGGCACGACACGGGGCCTGCCGGCAATCGATGAAGCGCGCGCGCTCAATGCGCCGGTCGCGCTCCTCGATTGGTCGAATGGAGATGGCACAGGCCCAATCGGTTATGCGCTGTCGGATGAGAGCGCCTTGGACGCCGTCGCGGGTACTCTCGCGGCAGGCGCAAAGGTCGGCTGCGAGGTGACCGACCGGCCGGGCCTCATCGTCGCGCGAACGCTCGCGCAGATCGCCAATGCGGCGGCCGACGCGGTGCTGGAGAAGGTCGCGGACGAGAGCGAGATCGACTCCGCCCTGCGCTTCGGCGCGAATTATCCGTTCGGACCTTTCGCCTGGGCTCATCAGTATGGGAGAGCCGGGCTCATCAAGCTGCTCGACGCGATCGCCGAGGGTACGGGCGAGGCGATCTACAGGCCATCATACTATCTGAGGAACACAGCATGAGCGAGGATCGTCCCGAGATTCTCAAGTCGGAACGGGTTTCGGAACATGTCCTCGTTCTCACCCTGAATCGGCCGGAAAAGCGCAATGCGCTCGCCACCGATCTGCTCGGCTGCGTCGCCGACGCGCTCGATGCCGCTGCGCTCGACCCGTCCGTGCGGGCGGTCGTCGTTACCGGTTCTGACCGCTTCTTCGCCGCAGGCGCGGACATCAACGAAATGGCGTCGCGACAGACAGCCGGCGCATTGGCCGATCCCCGTCCTGCGATCTGGACGCGCATCCGCAACTTCGGGAAGCCCTTGATCGCGGCGGTCGAAGGATGGTCGCTGGGTGCGGGCAACGAACTCGTGATGTGCTGCGATCTGGTCGTGGCAGGGGAGGGGGCAAAGTTCGGTCAGCCCGAAACCAATCTGGGTATAATTCCCGGCGCCGGCGGAACCGCGATCCTGCCCCGCCTGGTCGGACGTAGCCGCGCGATGATGATGTGCCTCCTTGGTGAGCCGATCACTGCGGCGGAGGCCCTTCAGGCCGGCTTGATTGCCGCTGTTGTAGCGGACGGAACCGCGCTTGCCGCTGCCACCGATCTCGCCAGCCGGATCGCGGCCCGCGCTCCGCTCGCCATGCAGCAGGCGAAGGTGCTCGTTCGCGCCGCCTTTGAGACCCAGCAGAGCGCGCATCTCACGCTAGAGCGCCAGGCATTCTCCGCGCTCTTCGGAACTGCGGATAAGCGGGAGGGCGTCGCCGCCTTTCTCGAAAAGCGCAGTCCGGCGTGGACGGGATCCTAATCCGGCGCGTCCGCACGCGCCTTTGTTACGTCGGTTGCGAGGTGCGCAGGAAGCGATGACCATCAGGACCCGGGTCACCGATCTTCTGGGCATTCGGCACCCGATCATTCAGGGCGGTATGCAGAACGTCGGCTATGCCGAACTCGCCGCCGCCGTGAGCAACGCGGGCGGCCTCGGCATGCTGACGGCGCTCACTTTTGCTGATGCGAGATCGCTGGCCGATGAGATCACGCGGTGCAGAGGAATGACCTCAGCGCCCTTCGGCGTAAACATCTCCGTTTTCCCGACGATGCGTCCGCCCGACTACCAGTCGATCGTTGACGTGATCGCTGAAGCGGGCGTGGGCGTCGTCGAAACGGCAGGCACGCCCCAGGTCCGCGAGGTCTGGGATCTCTTGATGGCGCACGGCATCAGGATCATCCACAAATGCACATCCGTCCGCCATGCGGTCTCATCGGAGCGCTACGGTGTGGACGCCGTGTCGATCGATGGCTTCGAATGCGCGGGCCACCCGGGCGAGGATGACGTTCCGGGACTGGTTCTTATCCCGGCGGCCGTTGATCAGTTGACGGTTCCGGTGATCGCGAGCGGCGGCATCGCCGACGGACGCGGGCTCGCCGCCGCGCTGGCGCTGGGCGCGGAAGGGGTGACGATGGGAACGCGCCTGTGTGCCACACGCGAAGCCCCGATCCACCCTCACGTCAAGCAAGCCTATGTGGACAAGGACGAACGCGAGACGGACCTGTTGTTCCGGCCCTTCCGCAACTCGGCGCGTGTGGGACGAAATTCGGTGTCCCAGGAAGTGCTCAGACGAACGGCAATACCCGGTGCGACGTTCGCCGACGTCGCGGCCCTCGTGTCCGGCGCACGCGGGAAGGATGTTCTCCAGACGGGCGATCTCAATGCGGGCGTCTACTGGGCCAGCATAGCGCAAGGCCTGATCCACCATATCCCGAGTTGTGCCGAACTGATCGAGCGGGTCGTCGGCGATGCCCGATCGATCATCGCGTCCCGATTACAGGGGATGATCGGCGACTAACCCTAGAGCGTTTTCCACAGCGCCTGAATCGATGGGGATTCCCAAGGCGCGCTCGGTCTGATTCATCCTCTTTGCTGGAGTTGGAGGCCGGCATGGATGGGCAGAGCATTATCTCAGGATTTGCGTGATCGGGTGGTCGCGGCGGTCGATGGCGGCCTGAGTTGCCGGGCGGCCGCGGCACGGTTCGGGGTCGGCGTGGCGACCGCGATCCGCTGGCGGCAGATGGCGTTGGCGCACGGGCGAGCGGTGGCCGGCAAGCCGGGAGGCGACCAGCGCTCATCGAAAACCGAGGCTCACGCCGAGCTCATCATGGCGATGTTGGAGGAGAATGGCGACATCACACTCGCCGAGATCCAAACCGGGCTCGCCGAGCGCGGCATCAGCGTTGGGATCGGCACGCTTTGGCGCTTCTTTGATCGCCACAAGGTTACGCGCAAAAAAAGTCGGGTCACGCGATCGAACAAGACCGCCCCGACTTCCTGAGACGGCGCCATGCCTGGTTCGATGGCCAGCTCGACCTGGAACCCGAGCGTCTCGTGTTCATCGACGAAACGTGGACAGCGACCAACATGGCCCGCAGCCACGGCCGCTGCCCGAAAGGCGAGCGACTGCGGATGGGCTTCCCGCATGGCCACCGCAAGACCACCACATTCGTCGCCGGCCTGCGCATGACCGGGATGATCGCGCCGATGGTGCTCGACGGGCCGATCAACGGCGACTGGTTCGAAGCCTACGTTGCCAGGGTGCTCGTGCCCGAGCTGCGCCTCGGCGACGTCGTCGTGATGGACAATCTCTCGAGCCACAAGCGCGTTGCGATCCGCGAACTGATCGAGGCCGCCGGCGCCAGCCTACGCTACCTCCCACCCTACAGCCCGACTTCAATCCGGTCGAGAAGGCCTTCGCTCGCCTCAAGGCGATGCTACGAAAAGCCGCCGAGCGCACCGTCAACGGCCTCTGGGACCGCATCGGCCAACTCGTCGACATCTTCCAGCCCGACGAATGCGCCAACTACTTCAGCTCGTGCGGCTACGATCCAGCATGATCGGAAAACGCTCTAACGGCCAGGGCCTTGGCCCCGTTCGAGCGCGGCAAGCACGGCTGCCTTGCTTTCTGGGTTCTCGACGAGGGCGGAGGAGATTTCCTGCGCCTCCAGATAGGCGTCCATCCAGCCTGACCCTTCCCACATCAGTGATGCAAGCTTGCGTGCCCGAAGTGTCGGCATGCTCTTTCGGGCGATCTGTTCGGCAAGGTCGAGGGCGATCGGCAAAACCGCAGCCGAAGGCACGACATAGTTGAAGAAGCCCGTCGACTCCAACTCCCGCGCGGTGAAGGCGCGGCCTGTGTAGACCATCTCGCGCACCTTCGCTTCGGGCATTCGCAAGGTGGCGAAGAGGCCGGGGCTGCCGCCGACAAGGCCGTAGTCCACCTCGGGACAGGTGAAGCGGGCGTTCTCGCTGGCGACACGCATGTCGCACATCCCGGCGAGCATCACCCCCACGCCGACGGTGGCGCCCCTGATGGCTGCGATCATCGGTCGATCGATCCGGTGAAAGCGCGGAAGCTGCGCGTTGATGAACTGATAGCGCTCCTTCCGCTTGCTCGCGGTCATGCCCTTGAACTCGTGCAGGTCAGCGCCGCCGCACCAGGCGCGTGAATCGTCCGGCGCCGTGATGACGATCACGCGGATGCTGTCATCCTCGGTGACATGGTCGGCGAACCGTCCGATGTCCTCGTAAACCGAAAGCGAAACGGCGTTGACGGGTGGCCTCGAGAACGTCGCGATGCACACGCCGTCGTCGCGGATGTCTAGCGAAAAGGCGCCGAACACATGCTGTGCAGCCATATCAGGCGCTCGCGAGTTGCAGGTCGAGGCGCGCCATCTCGCACAATTGATCGAGGGTCAGGTCGTCCACCATCTCGATCACGGTCGCGCCGTCCTTGCCAACCTCGAAGACCGCCACATCGGTATAGACGCGCGCCACGCACGCCAGCCCCGTCAGGGGATAGGTACATTTCTCGACCAGCTTGCTCTCGCCGGACTTGGTGAGAAGATCCATCATCACGAAGACCTGCTTGGCGCCGATGGCGAGGTCCATCGCACCCCCGACAGCCGGAATGGCGTCAGGCGCGCCGGTATGCCAGTTGGCGAGATCGCCGTGGATCGAAACCTGAAACGCGCCGAGCACGCAGATATCGATATGCCCCCCACGCATCATGGTGAAGGAGTCACCATGATGAAAGAACGAGCCGCCTGCCAGCAGGGTGACCGGCTGCTTGCCCGCGTTGATCAACTCCCAATCGATGTCGTCCTCACTTGGGGCCGGACCCATGCCGAGAAGGCCGTTCTCGCTCTGCAGGAAGATGTCCTTCTCCTGAGGCAGGAAGTTGGCCACGGTGGTGGGAAGCCCGATGCCGAGGTTGACATACGCGCCCTCGGGTATGTCCTGGGCCACGCGTGCTGCCATTTGCTCGCGATTCAAGCGCCTCATCATCTTTTCTCCTTAAGCGGCGACGGCAACGGCAGGCGCGGGATCCGCGCGCACGATGCGATCGACGAAGATCCCGGGCGTCACGATCGCTTCCGGATCAAGGTCGCCCAGTTCGACGATCTTGGCGACCTGAACGATGGTGGTCTTCGCGGCCATCGCCATGATAGGACCGAAGTTCCGCGCGACTTTCCGGTAGACCAGATTACCCCAGCGATCACCGGCGCTGGCCTTCACCAGGGCGAAGTCCGCGTGGATCGGATATTCCAGCACATAGTCCCGCCCGTCGATGCGGCGCGTTTCCTTGCCCTCCGCCAGCAAGGTTCCGTACCCCGTCGGCGTGAAGATCGCGCCTAGTCCCGATCCTGCCGCCTGGATGCGGGCCGCGAGATTGCCCTGCGGCACGAGTTCCAGTTCGATCTCCCCCGCGCGGTAGCGGTTGTCGAAGTGGTGCGACGCGGACTGGCGAGGAAAGGAGCAGATTACCTTGCGCACCCGGTTCGCCTTGATCAGCGCGGCGATGCCGGTCTCGCCCGACCCCGCGTTGTTGCTGATGATGGTGAGATCGGTTGCGCCATGGGCGATCACGGCCTCGATCAGCTGATGCGGCGCGCCGGCGTCCCCGAAGCCGCTGATCATGATGGACGCGCCATCCTTAAGCCCGGCCACGGCTTGTTCGGTCGTCTCGACGATTTTGTTGATCATATCCCCTCTCTCAATTTCGGCCCATCTTGATCACGCATGTTCCGCGACCTGCATCTGCGCGCCCAGTCTTGGTGATCTCCATAGTTTCCGACGATATGTCGGATACATACGGCGAGGATGGGGCAACCACAAGGGCACTCGATGTCTCATCGTCGCTGCTCAGTTAGAGCAGGATCGTTAGCCTGAAGGGTGGGGTGCCGCGCACTCCGTTGTGGAAACAAGCCGATCAATATTCGGAAACTCTACCCTTGCGGATCGGGTGGGCGAGCGGCCTCGGAGAGGCTGCGTGCACTATTCCTTGAAGACCAGCACCTCGTTCGCGGTCTGGCGCTCAAGCGAAGCACCGGCGTCTCATGTCGCGCAAGCGGCTCGTCGGCATGAGAGGTGAGCGCCGTGCAAGCACATCGTCTGGTTGAGTGGGGCCATCGCCCCGAGTTCGTCGATGTCCCAGGCCCTTACCGGAGCTTGGCGAGGTCCGCATTAGGATAGCGGCGCCGGCCTCTGCCGATCCGATCTGAACATCATGCATCAGCCGCTAGACCGCACCCAGTGCCAATGTCCGATCGCTGCATTGCTGCTCCGACGGCGTGGGCGGTCTTGGCGCTCCCGTGGTGAACCAGGCTCTTAGCGCTTCCTTGCATTCCAACGAGCCGATCACATCATCAAACCGCGTGATCAAACAACTATTTGCCGTCATGTCAGCGGACGCCGGCATCGCTAAGACACAAAGGGCGCCCCCTCAGGGACGCCCGTCTTGGTTAGCGAACCAGCCTCTGCTAGGACGCAATTGCCGGCTCAGATCGTGTCGCCGAGAGCGCCCTTGACCGATCCCTTGACCTGCTGGGCATTGCCCTTGGTCTCCTGCGCGGCGCCGTCGGCGGCGAGGTCGGGATCGTTGTTGTTCTTGCCGATCGCCTGCTTGACCTGACCTACCGCCTCGTTGGTGGCACCCTTCACCTTGTCGATGAACTCACCCATGACTGATCTCCTTTGCCGTTGGACTATCAACGGGTTCGCGCCGGTTTCGATCCGTCAAAGCGGCGACCAGGGCTTCTCCTTCGGCGCATCCTCGTCCGCCTCGCGCTCCTCCACGATCTCGCCGAGAAGGCGGTCGAGCACCGGCTCCAGACCCTCGCCGCTGGCTCCGGACAGCGGCAGCACCTCTCTGCCGCTCACCTTCTTCAGCTTGGTGGTCAGCGCCTTGCGGATCTTTTCGTCCACCGCGTCGACCTTGTTCAGCGCCAGCACCTCGGGCTTGTCCTCCAGCCCCGCGCCATAGGCGGACAGCTCCTCCCGAACGATCTGGTACGCCTCGACCGGATCATCACCGGTCGCATCGACAAGGTGGAGCAGCACGCGGCACCGCTCGATATGGCCGAGGAAGCGGTCGCCGATCCCCGCACCGTCCGCCGCCCCCTCGATCAGGCCGGGGATGTCCGCGACGACAAACTCCCGCTCCCGGTGCCGCACCACACCAAGCTGCGGCCTGACCGTCGTGAACGGATAATCGCCGACCTTCGCCTTGGCGTTGGTGACGGCGTTGATGAAGGTCGACTTGCCTGCATTGGGCAGCCCGACCAGCCCCGCATCCGCCATCAGCTTCAACCGCAGCCACACCCAGGCCTCGTCGCCCGGCCAGCCGGGACCGTGCTGGCGGGGCGCGCGGTTGGTCGATGTCTTGTAGCTGGCATTGCCGCGCCCGCCGTCGCCGCCCCGCAGGAACACGACCCGCTCACCGACCTTGGTGAGGTCCAGCAGCACGTCCTCCTTGTCCTCGGACAGGATCTGCGTGCCGACCGGCACCTTGATGACGAGGTCGGGGGAGGCGGCGCCGGTGCGGTTCGACCCGGATCCGCCGACGCCCCGCTTGGCCCGGAAATGCTGGGTGTAGCGGAAGTCGATCAGCGTGTTCAGCCCTGCCACCGCCTCGAACACGATGTCGCCGCCCTTACCACCGTCCCCACCGTCCGGCCCGCCATACTCGATGAACTTCTCACGCCGGAAGCTGACCGCCCCGGGCCCGCCCGCACCGGAGCGGACGAAGATCTTTGCCTGGTCAAGAAAATGCATGGCGGGCGCTTACCCGAATGCCGCCCCGGAAGGAACCTGCGCCGCGCCCGCTGCAGCGAAACTGCCACGCGAGCAGCGGCGACCCGCCGTTCACCGCCGCGGAGCTTGCCTTGTCGCTAAGGCAGCCGCATCAGGCGGCGAGGGGATGACCCTCGCCACAGTGCGTCACCTCGGAAACCATCCGGTACTGCTGGCAGGGTACGTCTTCCGCCCGCGCCACGCATGGCCGGTCCACGCGAAGTCCGGTGGGAAAGAAGCCCAGCTTGCGCAGCACGCGCTCGGAACCCGGATTATCGATGAAGTTCTCCGCCTGAAGCTCGCCGATGCGCAGACCGTGGAAAGCGATGCTGACGAGCGCCGCGGCCGCTTCGGTCGCATAGCCGAGACCCCAGTGATCGCGCGCCACCCAATATGACAGCATCGGCTTGCGCGCACTAGCGCCGGTCAGGCCGACGCCACCGACCAGGCGCGGCGCGCCCCGGGTGCGTGCGAACATCAGAAGGTCGGGAACCGTCGCATCTTGCTGACGCGCGATATGCGCCTCGGCATCGGCAAGGGTGAACGGGGTGGGAATGCCGCGCGTCATGCGGGCAACGGCGGGATCATTCAGGGCGGCCGTCAACGCGGTCGCATCTTCCATCCAGCCCGGCCGCAGCAGCAGCCGATTGGTACGTGCAAACATGGGGTAGTGCCTCTCCCTCGCGGGCGTGAAACGTACCTGACCTGAAAAGGTTACAGGGCGGCGTCGGCAGGGAGGCAAAGAAAAAGGGAGCCGGATGATCCGCCTCCCTTATCGGCCGAACTGAGCGGAAACGCTCGCCGGCGGGAGGATCGTCCGGTCGGACGATCCTCATGATCGTCCGGCTATTCCGCGGCTTGCGCCACCGCATCGACCGATACGTATTTGCGGCCGAGCTTGCCCTCATGGAACACCACGCGGCCCTCGCCGGTCGCGAACAGGGTGTGGTCCTTGCCCATGCCGACATTGCGGCCTGGATAGACCTTGGTGCCGCGCTGGCGGATGATGATGTTGCCGCCGATGACGATCTCGCCACCGAACTTCTTCACGCCCAGACGGCGGCCGGCCGAATCGCGGCCGTTGCGCGAGGAGCCGCCTGCTTTCTTATGTGCCATGTCGAATGCTCCCGAAGCTTACTTGGCCGCGCCGATGGCGGTGATCTTGAGGATCGTGTGCTGCTGCCGATGACCGTTCCGGCGACGGTAATTGTGACGGCGGCGCTTCTTGAAGACGATGACCTTCTCGCCCTTCGCCTGCGCGATGATCTCGGCGGAGACGGTCAGGCCGGCCACGTCCCGCAGCTCGGAGCCTTCGCCCGCCAGCAGCACGTCGCCCAGCGACACGGTCGAGCCCGCGTCACCCGCGATCTTCTCGACGACGATCTTGTCTCCCGCGGCAACGCGATACTGCTTGCCGCCCGTGCGCACGATAGCGAACATGGCTCTCTTCACTTCCAATCCGAATGTCGCGCATGAACATGGCCACGGCCACACCCCGCGCGGGAAGCAGCCCGCTAAGGGAACTGCGTCTTTCTGTCAACGCCGCAATGGTCCGGCGGTCAGTGCCGGTGCCGCGCCCTCAACGTATAGCGCCCGGCGGCGAAACCGTCGAAGATGTCCTCGACTGCGGGATGGTCGATCGGCTCCTCGCTGGCGTCGTGCTCCAGGTTCTGCTGGCTGACATAGGCGACGTAGCTCGACTCGGCGTTCTCGGCGAGCAGATGGTAGAACGGCTGGTCCTTGCGGGGACGCACCGCCTCCGGGATGGAATCGTACCAGGCGTCCGAATTGGCGAACACCGGATCGATGTCGAACACGACTCCGCGAAAGTCGAGCAGCCGGTGCCGTACGACGTCGCCGATCGCGAAGCTCGCATGCGAGATGGCGGGCGCCAGCGGATAGGCAGCCGCCACGCCAAGGGTGTCGGCGAGGTCGGGATGAGAGGAATCGATCTGCATGCCCTATATTTAGGTTGGGCCGCGGCGCGTGCAACTGCGCTTGGCAAGCTCGGAACCATCCGCTAATGCGCCCCGCCTATCGACCGGACGCCTCCACAGGCGGTCCGCCATACCTCTGCGGAGAGGTGCCAGAGTGGTCGATTGGGACGGTCTCGAAAACCGTTGTGGGTGCAAGCTCACCGTGGGTTCGAATCCCACCCTCTCCGCCAACTAAGCATCCGCTGGCGAGCGCAGACGTTCATAAGTAGCTGAAACTCTCAGCAATATACGAGTTCTCCCTCCGCATTTGTGCGCTGCGGGCCGCGCGCTTCCACAGCTAGCCATGGCATGGGCCATGGTATCAAGGTCAGAGTGCATGGTATTGGGTTATACCATGTTGAGTGACACGAAAATTCGCGCAGCGAAGGCTGCGGATAAGCCTTACCGGCTGGGTGATTCTGGCCAACTCTATCTTCAAGTGACGCCGAGCGGCGGGCGCCACTGGCGGATGAATTACACGTTCGGCAGGAACGACCAGGGTAAGCCAACTCAGAAAACGCTAAGCTTCGGTTCCTATCCGGCGGTGTCGCTGGCCGAGGCGCGCGAGAAGCGGGACCGGGCCAAGGCGTTGCTAGCCAAAGGACTTGACCCTGCGGAGGAGCGGCGACGGCTTGAAAGGGATGACGCGGCCGCGCGACGCAACACGTTCCGAGCGTTGGCGGAAGAATGGTTCGAGCTCAACAGTGGCTGGTCGCTCGACAAGCTGCGGGCCTGGGCCGATGCGCATGACGGACGGTGGTCGCACCTCCAGGCGGAGCACTGGATCAAGAACCATAATGGACGTTGGTCGGCCGTCCATGCGGCGGACGTTCTGACGAGTCTTGAGCGCGACGTGCTCCCGGATCTCGGTGGTGCGGCGATGGCCGCGATCACCAGCCGCGATGTTCTCGATACACTCAAGGCCGTTGAGCGGCGGGGAGCGATCGAAACCGCGCACCGGCTACGACAGCGAGTGTCAGCGATCTTTGTCTACGGCATCGCAGTCGGTGCGTGCCAGATCGATGTTGCTGCCAGCTTGAGTTCGATCCTCGAGCCGATGCCGCAATCGGTTCCGCAGCCTGCGATCATCGACGGGTTGGTCGATCAGGACCAGCGCCTGACTGCGATCCGTCAACTTATCGTTGACTGCGAAGCAGAGCGGTGCCGCTCGACGACGAAGCTAGCATTGCGATTTCTCGCTCTGACGGCTGTCCGTCCAGGCGAACTTGCTGGCGCGCAATGGGAAGAGTTTCACGATCTCGACGGCCGCGAGCCAACCTGGATAGTCCCAGGCTCGCGCATGAAGGGGGACAAGCAAAAAAAGTCTAGCGCGCGCCATGAACATGTAGGGTCCGGACCCAATAATGGCTTTTGCTACCGCTTGGATCGTGATTCACTGCGTTGGTGTGGAGGCGGTGGAATGGCTGATTTCTTCTGGTTTTCCGATGCGCAGTGGGAGCGGATCGCACCACTGCTGCCGACGGACGTTCGCGGCAAGGCACGTGTGGATGATCGCCGGGTGCTGAGCGGGATCGTGCATGCGCTCCGCTGCGGCGGTCGCTGGGTGGACTGCTCGGACGTGTACGGGCCAAAGAAGACGCTCTACAATCGCTTCGTGCGCTGGTCCGAGCGCGGCATCTGGGAGGGGATTTTCAGCGCGCTGGCAGGCGCCGACGACGCGCCGGACCGGCTGTTCATCGATAGCAGCTGCATCAAGGTCCACCGCTGCGCAGGCGGTGGAAAAGGGGGGCCTTGGCCCATGGTATCGGCCGCACCAAAGGCGGCCGGAACACCAAGGTCCATGCCGTCTGCGACGCCAAGGGCCGCCCTCACGTCCTCCTGCTGACGCCCGGCAACGTCCACGACTGCAAGGTCGCCAAGACCTGCATCGCGGCGCTGCCCCCATCCGTCGAACTCGTCGCCGACAAGGGCTATGACAGTCAGGAGTTGCGCGAGTGGCTCGACCAGCGCGGCACCCAGGCCGTCATCCCGCCGCGCTGCAACCGCAAGGTCCAGTACGACTACGACCGCACCATCTACAAACAGCGCAACGTCATCGAGCGCATGTTCTGCCGCCTCAAGGACTGGAGGCGGCTCGCCACCCGCTTCGATCGCAACATCAAGAACTTCATGGGCGCCATCGCCCTCGCCGCCACCGTCATCTGGTGGTTGTGAGTCCGGACCCTAGTGCCGCTTGCCACCCAGGCGGTCGAAGTGCTGAATGCACTACGTCCATTGACCGGACGCTATAAGTTCTGCTTCACGAGTGATCGGCACGTTCATCGCCCAATTAGCGAAAATACACTGCGTGCGCTGCTGATTAGGGCCGGCTATTATCAGCGTCATGTACCCCATGGCTTTAGGGCCTCATTCTCGACGATCATGAACGAGCGCCCGGCTAAGCAACACCAAGACGTCGATCGCGCGGTTATCGACCTGATGCTCGCACATACGCCTTCCGATAGGATCAAAGGACGGGACAACCGTGCAACTTTGGTCTCAGCATCGGAAGGGAGCTACAATCGCGCGGCCTATATGCCGCGGCGTCGTGCGCTCGCGCAGGAATGGGCCGACATGCTCCTCCAAAATTTCTGGCCTGCCTCGACGTTGGTGAGTGGTCCGATGCGCTGGGCTAAGAATGGGCCAGGTCACCGCTGCTAGACGCGCACGGGATCCCGCATCGAGATCGGGCGAAGTTGCGCCCGCCAGGCGATCACCTCGGCGCGACTCCACCGCGACGACGAGCCGCCAGCTTTGTATGGCGGCGGAAACTCTTTTGCGCGGACGAGCTGGTATATCTTCGACTTCTTTATCCCGGCGAGGCGCTCGACCTCCTCGAGCGGGATAAGGATGTCAGTCTCGTATTCTGCTTGCCTACCGGCGATAGCGGCGGCCACAACCTGGATGAACCGCTCGTCGCCGACGAGCCGCTCGAGAATCGCATCACACAGGGCCTCGGCCTGACGACGACGTTCGGTCTGCTGACCGTCCGGGTTGGACTTTGAATACCGTACGCTGTTCGGGCTCCTGTGCATGACCCACGATAGCGTGGACGAGACTGCCGGGGTTGGGGGGTGACATACGGGTAATTCGAAAGCGGAAATCGGGCAGGACGTCGAAAAGCTGAGCGCCGACAAGATCGCCAAAGATCGGCGCGCGCTGGAAGTAGGCCCGGCGCTCTTCACGCACGGTCTTGATCAGGTCCTCGCCAGCGCTCGTTCCCGCGCCAAGGTATGTTTTCAGTAGGCCCTTGAGATCGACTTCATCGCCACGCGTATCGAACGCGCTTTCTAGGCCAGATGGGGACCAGACGACGACCCGGTTGATGAACAGAACCGTCTCCAACGCTCTGTCAGAGCGGGAAGGCTTTTCGCCGCGAAACCATGCGAGCGGGTTGCGGCCGGTGGTGCCGGTCGTAATTAGGCCACGAACATTGCGAGCATAAGTGACGAGCCGTATGCTTGCAAAAGCAAGCTGCTCTCCCGCCGTGCAACTGGCCATCACGGTCGAAGCGCGCATCCGCGATGCAGAACGGGCGTCCTCCCTGCTCAGCGCGAACATGTTCTCATCAAGATGGAACAGGTCGATCAATGTAGTGAGTGTCGTTTTGAGTTGCAGCTCGAGTTGGTCTTCGGTGACATCCGGGAACGCGTGCCGGTAAGCTGCCTGGGTGGCCAAGGCCGAGCTCTCAAGAGCGGGAAAGAGCTGGGGCCTCCGCCCTTTTGGCGGCTGTTTGGAAAGCCTTTTTTTCGCGTGGAGGATGGCATTCACCATCGCCGTCTGATCAGTAAGGATCGCGCCGACTGTGTCGGAGCCGTGAGCAAGCCCAAGCCGGTAGTCTGCGATCCGCTTCTGGCGCAGCGCCAGAAGCTGAACCTCGAGGGCTCCAAACAGGATAGCGGACTTTGCCAGGAGTTCGCGCATGTCGTTTGCGCAGGGCATCCATGGTTCGATCGCCGCCTCCGCATCGCCGAGCAGGCCGCGCAAACAATCGATTACGAAGGGGCGATAGCCCTCAGCGAGCGCTCGTGCGCGCGTCGCATAGTCGGGTAGGTCCAGACGAAGCGCGGATGAGAGCATCCGCGCTGCTTGAGAATGATCGCTGGCGCAAAGCATCTTCATGCAATGGTTGGCGATGGTCGCTGATGACTGATCGATCAGCCATTCGGCGCGAGCGAGCGGCATCACGACCCGGTGATCTAGTAGATGGCCGACTGGAAGGGTTTGGAAGTCGACGAAGCTGAACAAGCGACCTTCGAATTCGGCTCGGCTGAGATCGCCGTATAGTGCACGCTGCTGTTCTGCGGGGATACGGCCGAGGACCCCGGCAACGCTAAAATCCAAGCCCGGGTCGATCGCGGCAAGCGGCGCGGTTGGCTGCAATGTCATCGACGTCCCCTTTCGCTGGGAGCAACGATTGCAGGCAATCGATTGCGATCCGCTTAATTAGTCGGACGTCGCCCCCCACGCCGAGAGTCCGCGAATCCTGCAGGCCTGAGCGACCGAGCCGTCTTTCGCTCGGCTATGGGAGACAGACATGAACAACTTTCAATTCGGGGCGACAATCGGCGAGATGCTCGTCACCTCGCAGACGTCGGACGTGGTACCTAAGATCGCGGCGGCCCAGATGGTCGCTGGCCTGCTGGGCAAGTGCGAGACGGCGAAGCTTCCGCAGATCGTCGCAAACCCGCAGGTCCGCGAATGGATGACCGCGGCTGGGGTGACCGAGAACCTCCTGCGTCGGGCGCTGACCGATGCGCGTAAGAGCCTTCGGGCAGACGCGGACGCTGCGTTGATCGTCACGCCGCCAAAACGTCGGAAGCGGACGAAGCTCGCCGAGCCGCATGCCGCACGGACGACGACTACCTCTCGCGCGCCCGGCGAACTCTTCGACGACGACGGGTTCGTTCCGAACTAATCGCTGCCGCCAGCGGCGAACCCACAACAAACTCAACGTCGCGCTGCTGCGGTTCCGCGCCTCCAATCGCTCGATCCGAAGCCTGCGCGCGGCTCAAGGATTAATCATGACGAAAGAACATCTGACGTCCACCTCCAAAAACGCGATTGCGTTCGCAATCGTCGTCTCGGCTGATAAGGGCGGCGTGGGTAAGTCCACCACCGCCCGGATTATAGCCGCATTGATAATCATGTACGGCCTGAAGCTGTTAGGCTTCGACTGCGACGCCCGGAATGCACATCTCGAACGTTACTATGGAGCAAGCTCCCGAGTGGTACGAACGCAGCTCCGCCGCGAGGGCGGATGGGACCTCGTTTTCGATGAGATCGAAAACACTCCGAATGCCACCGTACTGTTCGATCTGCCGGCGAATGTCGGCGATGTGATCGAGAGGCAGATCAACAAGCTGCACCGAGTGTTCGAAGTGCTCGGTCGTGAGCTCATTCACGTCTGGGTTATCGACGACGAAGAGGACTCGGTCACGCTCCTAAACCGCGTCCGGACCCTCGCTGCGCCGTCCCGAACGCTGGTGGTGATGAACGGCAGGTTCGGTGCCAGCCCGCGTGACTTCAAGCTCTGGCAGGAGTCCCCGCTGCGCGCCGAGATGATCGCGCAGGGGTTGACCGAAATCTATCTTCCGGTGCTCCCGATCCGTGCGCGCACGCGCATCGCACGCTCACGCAGCCCCTTCCATGATGTGTCGAACGCGGGGCTGCAGGCGTGGGAGCGCGTGGACTTCGATATGTGGTGGACGGCCGTCGAGAGGGCGTTCTCCCCCTTCATCAGCATGCTCGAGGAGTGCAAGTAATGGATGCCGGTGTCATGATCGTCCGTCTCCTCGGTCGCAGCCCGACCGACGAAGATTACCGGCGCATCAACCAGCTGATCCTCAACCTGCCGCCCGAAATTGCCAGCAGCCCCGGCGCTCTGGCAGAGATTATTCTGCGGGCAGACCATCTCGACCAGCTCGAGAAGGTGGTAAAGCAGGCCGCTTTCGATGGACAGCAGCGCATCCACGCCGACCTTCCTCAGCGTATCGACGATGCCGCGCTTGCGGCGCTCAAGAAGATGCGTGATCGCATGCCGGTCGACGCCACCGACCGCCTCGCCCGCATGCTGAAGTGGTCGTTCTGCTGGACCGTGATCGTCGCGATCACGTTCTGCACGGCCGGATGGATGCTCGCCAATCGCCAGGCCGAGCAGACGGCGGCAGAGGCGCACGCGTTGAACGAGGAGCGGTTCAGCGCGTGCATGGACCACGCCGCGGGCTCCGCGCTCCGCGCTCCTAACAAGCGCGGGACCCCTCCGATCGACATCACGACTTACGTTCAGACTGCGCGCGGTTGCGCGGCCAGCTATGCCGATCGCCGCGCGGCCGGGAGCTGATGCACCCCAGCCAGCACGGCAACACCGTCTTCGACGGCTGCGACAAGAACAGAAGACGAATGCAGCCGGCGCTCCGCGCCGAATAGGAGGAAAGCCAGCAAGGGCTGGCCAGAGCATACCGCGCCGCCCTCCGGCGTCGCGGGGGTGCGCTCTGTCGCTCCGCTCTGTCGCCGTACCCGCCCTGGCCTGACCTTGCGGGGGGATCCATCCTCCCCCGACCCCCTCCTGCCTCCCAAGAATCGTTCATCAGAAAGGTATGAAAAAATGCCAGGACAGCGTGGCACCGAAGTTCGGCAGCGCCAACAGGTCCGCACCACCCGCTGGACGGTCGAGGAGGCGGAACAGCTTTCGCGGCTTGCCCAATACGCTGGCTGCACCGAGGCTGAGATTCTGCGCCGGCTGGTGGCACGTGCGGACCGCCACATCGTTGTGTCGCGCGACCTGGTGCTCCAAGTTACAAAACTCGGCACGAACATCAACCAGATTGCCCGCCGCCTGAACGCGAACAGCGTCGTTTCCGCTGAAGATTTGCGCGACGCGTACGCCGGACTCCTCCTCGCGCTGAGGGTCGCGCGATCGTGATCCCCAACATCACGCGCGGTAGCGACTTCGCAGGTCTCACGAGCTACCTCACCGAGAACCGCGATCACGAGGTGCTCGACCTGACAGCCGTTTCATCAATCGAGCATGCCGCTGCCGAGATGAACGCTGTCGCCGACCTATCGTCGCGTACTCGCTGCAAGCTTCTTCACCTCTCTCTATCCGCATCCCCCACGGATGGCGTGCTCACGCCGGATCAGTGGCTGTTTGCTGTCGAGCGGCACGAGCTCGAATTCGGTCTCGCGGGACACCAGCGCGTCGTCGTTCGTCACCGCGACAAGGATCATGATCACGTCCACGTCTTTTGGTGCACGGTCTCCGTTGAAACCGGTCAGACTCCACCCAAGCGCTGGTTTCTCGCAAGGGGTTGCGGTGACCCCTCAATCGGACCGCGAGCTCTGACCGATGAAGAAGTTGGCCGCATTTCACCACGCCGTCGCAAACGGAAGAGCTATGACTCTCGAATGCTGCCACGCGCGCAGCATGTGTGCCGCGACCTCGAGCGCAAATTGAAGCTTCGCGAACTACGGACGCCCGCGCAGACGGCTCAGGATCGGGCGACCGGCACCGCGCGCCCGGTGCCGGTCGGCCAGATTCGACGTGGCGAGAGGACCGGCAGTGTTCCACTTGTCGAACGCGCCGCTGACATCCGCGCCGCACTGGATACGACAGATTGGTCCAGCCGACAGCGCGCGCTCGGCGCGCTTGGGCTGGCATTCAAGCCGGTGTCGAGGGTCGCAGTACGCCAGCAGAAGATCCGCGGCGTCGTGATCTTTGATCTCTCGGATCCGGCGAACTCGGTCAAAGCGTCGCAGTTTGATCTGGCCGACCGCAGATATGGGTGGTGCCAGCTTGAGTCGCGGAATGCCCCCGGGGCACTAGGACTTGAAGAGTACTGGGCAGCCCAGGATGGTGCACCGCCGGAGTTGTCTGCTCCCGGTCCGAATGTGTCTAGTGCGCCTCTCAAAGCCGAGTATGACCGCTTGCGCGCGGCCCATGTCGCAGCGGAGTTTGAGAAAAAGCGCAAGCGTCACGCATCGCGGGAGAAACTCGCGGCGGCCATCGCGAAGCTGCGCGGTGCGCTCATGCGCCGTCGCCGCGGAGAGGCGAAGAAGCTTGCAAGGGGCGAGCGACGAGCTTTCTACAGTCGCTTTGATGCCGAGGTCCGCGCGCCTGCGATAGCCGCTGAACGCCAAAGGTTTGAGGACGAACTTGCTTCTCTCAGCCGCTCGCGTTGGCCCAACTGGTCGGAGTTCGTAGCGGCCCGCGAGAAGAGCGCTTCCGCCAGCACGTCGCAAAAGCCGCTGTCGCGGCGCGTCAATGTCACTGCTGTGCTGCGCTCGCGCCCGCCCGACGATCTGTTCGCGACACCGCATCCTGTTCCGCGGCAAGAGGCTACGAGGCAGCCGACACTTGAGGAGAAGCGGTCGGACAGCAATGACATCGATCTGGCGACATTGGCAGCTCTCGCTGCGCAGCGAGGTCGCGCTCGATAACGCGAATAGGAGGGCAGGCTTTCGCCTACCCTCCCTTCGAGGCTTCAATCTGTCAGGCAAGCCTGAGCAGCATCAGCTTAGGTTTTTGTAGCTGGCTCTTCCGAGCCATCGACGCACGCCCCTCGAAGTCATCGTTATCGCCCCAAAGTCTTAAAGATTTCTTGCCAGGAAAGGTTGGTGGAAAGATAACTACGATACTGAAATAGCTGTTCTCACCCACGGATGCGCCTCCTCCGATGTGAGTGCTAGATCCAGATATCCGCTCACCGATTCTCATCGGGTGACCTCGTCCCTCGGATCTTCCACGATTGGGTGGTTAGCTGCCGGTCCGCTTTCGGGCACCCACCGCGGTGAGCCGCCCTTCGTTCATTTTAGAGCAATATTCGGGGTGCAGATCCAGCCATTAGGGGGAGATGGCGATGGTACGCGTCCCGCCCTCGTAGCCGGCATGTCTGGTCGGAAGGTCCACGATGAACTGCATGGCGCCGCCCGTCCTGTTCGGCTCGCCCTCAATTTGGCAGGAAACCGCAGCCGGAGTGGATCGAATTCCAAATCCAATTGCGACGTCTGCTGACTGGCGCAGCCGCGGCGTTTATGATCCGTTAGCCCGAGAGAAGGGAACCCGCACTGGTTCGGGTCGCAGCGGGCGGGGGAAGAAGGTTTGAAGAGGTTGCCGAGCGGCCGGGAAGGCAGGGGCGCGTACGTGCGGTGGTGGTCAGCGTGACGGTGCAGCGCACCACGTTTCAGACTCGCGCCCGCACCATCGACCACCTTGGGCGCGGTCAGATCGCCGACTGCCCGACCGCGGTCAGCGAGCTCTGGAAGAACGCCTACGATGCTTACGCCGACAGCGTGTCCCTGCACGTGTTCGACGGCAGCCCCGCCGTCGGCGCAATCTATGACGACGGCCTCGGCATGTCGCGGGCCGACTTCCTCGAGCGCTGGCTAGTGGTCGGCACCGACTCGAAGATCAGGGACAGGGATGACCAGGCCGATGTTCCCGAGGGCCGGACGCCGCGGCCCCGTCAGGGTGAGAAGGGCATCGGTCGTCTCTCGGCGGCGTTCCTGGCGCCTGTCACACTGATCCTCTCGAAGAGGGCCGGCAGCGATTTCGCGGCAGTGATGGTCGACTGGCGGTTGTTCGAGAACCCGTATTTGGCTCTTGAGGACATCGCAGTGGCGGTCGAGGGCTTCACCTCGACGCGCGAAATCCTCGGCCTCTTGGACTCGATGCGTGCAACCCTGACCGCAAACGTCAGACCGGACGAGGACGATCCGAGGCACGACCGGCTGACGGCGGCGTGGTCGCGGTTCGATGAATACGAGCGCGCGTTAGGTCTATCGGAGACTACGTCCGAGCGGATCCTAGCCGGAGCGCGCGTGCAGCTCGAGGAGCGGCACCTGCGTGATTGGCCGGTCTTCGCGGGGACGCGGGAGACCGGAACCGCCATCCTCCTCCTAGATGTGCATCGTGAGCTGTCCGTCCAAGTCGACACCTCGGCGGCGGATGACGACGCCGAGGTCGAAGTGGTCAAGCTCGATCTGGTGAAGACGCTGACCGGCTTCACCGACCCGTTCGAGGAGGACCGCGAGCCGTTCGACTACGAGGTGGTCCTGCACCAAGGTGAACAACGTCGCGCCATCGTGAGGGCTGCGGATGTGTTCGGGATCGACGAGTTCCGAACGCTTGAGCACTCGATTGACGGTGGCTTCGACGAGCTCGGCGTGTTTCGTGGGAAGCTGCGCGTGCTCGGTAAGGACCGCGGCGAGATCACCCATGTTCCGACCCGGCCGCCGCCTCGCGGCTCTCGCGAGCGCCTAGGACCGGTGAAGTTCTGCATCGGAACCTTCGAGCAGGATGCGGATGCGAGCACACACCCGAAGGCTGTCCATGCCGCCCTGTCGGCGAAAACGGATCAGTACGGGGGCGTCTACGTCTATCGCGATAATCTTCGGATCATGCCTTACGGCAATCCGGAATCCGACCTCTATGCCATCGAGGAGCGCAGGTCCCGCCACGCGGGAAGATACTTCTGGGCCCATCGGAGGAGCTTCGGTCGGACGGCATTCACCCGCGAGCAAAATCCGAACCTGCGTGACAAGGCGGGACGCGAGGGGCTGGTTGACAACCGGGCGTTTCGCGAACTCAGGATTCTCGTGGAGGATCTGCTGGTCTCAGTTGGAAAGCGGTACTTCGGTACCGACTCCGATATCCGGAAAGGGGAACTGGAGGAGATCAAGGCCCGCAACAAGGCTGCCGCGGAGGCGGCGCAGAAGGCCACACGGGCGCGGGCCTCGACCTTTCGCAAGTTCCTGAAGTCGAATGCCGAGCCCGTCCGACAGGCAGTGGAGGCGGCGGGCGCGTTGAGGCAGCGCCTTGCAGGGGCACTAGCCCAGCAGGATCCGGGAGAAGTTGCGCTCGCGTCCGAGGAGCTCGACGCTCTGCGCGACGAGCGCGATCGACTCCGCGTCCCGCAGGTGCCTTCCAAGCTGGGCGACCAAGAGGTAGCGTACAGACGGTATCGCGACGACTACCGGGCGCTTGGGGCGGCCATCGATGCTGCCGGCAACGAAATATCAGCTGCGCTTGAGGTAATGAGAGTGGAGCCTCCCGATGCTGTCGCGACGCGGCGGCTTCAGAGCAATCAATCGAGGCTGAGCGCAAGGGTCGACCGGTTCCGCAAGATCATCGACGCCCAGATCTCTGAACTGCGCGAGAAGTGGCGGGCGCAGGCCGAGTCGGACTTCAAGCAGTACTATTTGCTGGCAAGCCCGCAGCTGCAGGATCTCGAGCGCGGGATCCGGCTCGGCACGGTGCTGAACGGGCTGGACGCAACGGCGGCCCAGCTCGAGGAGGACTTCGTCGGCCGCTACGAGCCGTTCCTCCGGGCGCTCGAGCAGCTGCGCAACGACATCGACCTGGAGGGCGCGCTGGCAGTCACGGAGGACGAGCGGGCACAGCTCGATCGCCGCGTGAACGACTTCAACGTGCTGGCCCAGATGGGCATCGCAATTGAGATCATTGGTCACGAGCTGGACACCATGGACGCCGAGGTCCGGCGCAACCTGCACCGGCTTCCCGCCGACGTTCAGAAGAGCGATGCCTATCGGCTCGCCTTCGAAGCCCACAGCGCTATCACAGATCGGCTGCGCTTCCTGGCGCCGCTCCGCCTGGCGGGCTACAGGTCACGGGAGACGATCACCGGTGATTCGATAGCCGACTTCGTCCAGGACTTCTTTCGCCGCCGGCTTAAGGACGAGCGGGTTGAGTTCACCGCTACGCCCGCGTTCCGGTCCATCCGGGTCATCGATCTTAGGTCTCGTCTGCTGCCGGTGTTCATCAACCTGGTGAACAACGCGCTATACTGGGTGCGGTTCGTTGACGACCGCAGGATAACGCTCGACCTCGTCGGCGAACTGGTTGTCGTGGCGGATTCGGGACCCGGCGTTGACCCGGACGACATTCCCAATCTGTTCGACCTATTCTTCACGCGCCGGACGAACGGCAGGGGCGTCGGCCTGCATCTTTGCAAGCTGAACCTGGCGGTTTCCCATCATGACATCCGCTATGCGGGTCCGGAGGATTCCAAGGTCTTGCCCGGCGCAAACTTCATCATCGAGTTCCGAGGTATGACTCATGGCTGAGCTGGCGACCTATGACGAGGCGATCGTCGAGACGCTGCGGAAGCGGGCCGTCCAGTCCGCTATCCTCATCGACGACAGCTTCCCCAGCTACAACGACCTGCTGGCGGCGAACGACGCGGCGGCCGTTCGTGCCGACTTCCCCGACGTCGACGAGGCACGGCGCCTGTACGATTTGATGCACAGGCACCGTATCGTGTGCGACGTCGAGAACACTGTCGGCCACGTGGATGGCGAGTTCATCGAAAAAATCCGCAAGAGCGATCTCGTTGTGCTCGACTGGAACCTCAGGCGAGCCGAGCCGCAGGACAGCGAGGATGCGGTCCGCGTGCTCTCGGGCCTGTCGCACAGCCCGCACTTCAATCTCGTGATCATCTACACGCGGGACGACCTGTTGAAGGTTTGGACTCGAGCGGCCGTGAGGCTGCATAGAGGTTGGCGCGAGAAGGAGCATTTCCTCGACGGCCTCGACCTCGGCCAAGGCAGGGATGCGGACGAGCTGGTCGGCGACCTTGACCCGGAAGGCACCTTAGAACTCGTTCCCGACGAGGTCCTGCGCGACTACGTCCTGCACGGGATGAGGCACATCTGCTCTCAGTATCAGCAACTGCTCAAAGACCTCCGGGAGCTGCACAGGGTGCCGGGTGCCCAGACGAAGGCCGTTCTCGAGGCATTTATCCATCGCGCCGCGATCCAGCGTCATGGGGCCGAGGCAGACGCGGCTGAACCTCGCTCTCTGGAGGGCGCTCCGGCCGGCGCTCCACCCTATCTGAACGCGGGAAGCGTTTTCGTCTGCCTGATGAAGAAGCCCGAGCAGAGCGAGGACGGGCATCCGACTCAGCATGAGAAGCCGGACATCTTCGACTGCCTCGACGCGGCGTTGAAGACGTGGAAGCCAAGCGTCCTTCAACTCCTCGTCTCCGAGTTGCAGAACGAGCTTGAGCACCGGTCTTATGCCTTCGACAGCTCGCTCATGCCATCTAGCCTGCTTAAGGCAGGCTGGATGTTTCACATGCTGCGTGAGCACGGTGCCGGTGGCGAAGACATGGCCGTTGACGGCCTAGTGGCGTCCCTGAACGCCCGGCTGGCAGAGTCCATCGAGCAGTCGATCCAAGTTCAGCTGGCCGACCCGGAATCCGAGCTGATGCGGTTTGGCAAGGTTGCGGCCCGGCTCTCCGTGGAGGCGATGGGTAACTTAACCGGCAAGCCGGAGGTGGAGGTGGTCGCGGCCGCGGCGAAGGAGGCGGGTGTCGCCTGGCGCGACAAGGCGAACATGGAGTTCGAGGTTCTACACGCCTTGAATGAGTACCTGTCGTCGGACCGTTTCCGGGGCGGTCACCTGACTACAGGAACGGTACTCTGCTCGGCTGATACCGACGAGTGGTGGATTTGCGTGACGCCGGCTTGCGACATGGTGCCGCGCAAGTCCTCGGACGCATTCAGCTGGCACGCGGACATGTTCCCGTTCCGCCCGGTGCACCTGCTCAAGCTGGAGAAGAGTAAGGCGAAGCAGGCCTTGCCCGAGGCAGAGCGCGGGACGCAGGTCTTCGTCACCGTGGACGGGAGGCAACACTTCCTGCGCGCAGTCCACGCGCAGATGCGGCAGCCTCGGCCGCTGACGTGGATGCTGGAGCCGGCCGGCTTCTCGGGCGACTTGGTCTGGCAGAGGCACGGCTTTCTTTTCAAGGAGCTGAGGAAAGTGGGGGATGCGCTCGACATCGGGGAGCGCAAGGCGTTCGCCGTGAGCCAGCTTAGGCCTCAGTACGCGGCCAGGTTCCTACACCTCCTGGGCAATCACCAATCCCGCATTGGGGTGGATTACGCGAAGTTCGGCGAGTTGGAGGGGGAGAATGAGGGGAGCGGCAAGTCCGGCCTCGCGGCCTGACCCGTTCGGGAGCTGCCCGGTCGTGGAGGAGAGTCCGGATGAGGCGATCGCTAACCTGATCGCCACCATGATTGCGGCTGCCGGCGTGGTCGCCGACGAGGAGCACGTAGTGGCGTACGACGCCGCGACCCTGCGGGCCGCCTTCTCGTCGTGATCGGCGATGGTCGTTGCCTAGACCGGCTTGGATGCCGAAGCTGAATGGATCGGGTAGCCCCGGAGACCCGATCCCGGAACATGTCACGGGTGAGGAATCGGGATACCGGTCCAGAGATGGTGGTCAGGCGCGCACTCCACGCTCGTGGCTTCCGATACCGCTTACATCGGAAAGAACTGCCGGGCAGGCCCGACGTGATTCTGCCGAGGTACCGCGTCGCGGTGCTGGTGCACGGCTGCTTCTGGCATGGTCACGACTGCGCTCGCGGCAAACGGCCAGCGTCCAACCGGGAGTTCTGGACCGCCAAGCTGGACCGGAACCTCGAGCGTGACCGTCGTGCCGAGGCGGGCCTGCGGGAGCTCGGCTGGAACGTATGGGTGATCTGGGAATGCGGCCTTGAGAGCGGTGTTGCCGCCCTCCTTGCCGAATTGGAGGCGCGTCGGAATCAGGCCTCGACAGACTCGATTAGATAAGTCGCGAAGAACTGGGCGAGGCGCGGGGGCACGGCGTTCCCGATCATCCGGGCGACCGGCTCGATCATCTCCACCGGATAGAAGACGTACCCGTCCGGAAAGGATTGGAGCGCCGCCGCCTCTCGCAGGGAGATCCCGCGATTTTGGGTCGTGTCATAGTGACCGAACCTGCCGTTAGAGATGCTGTGGCAGCGGGTTGTTATCGTGGGCGAGGGGCCGTCTGGGCGCATCCGGGTGTAGACGTCGTTGAAGCCGCGCGTCTTCAGCTTGGCGTTAACGCGGCGGTGGCAGTCGAGACTGAGGTCGCCATACTTGGTCGCGTCCAGATAGCGATTCGTCTCGCCGGGCTTCGCCGAGCTGATGCGCTTGATGTTGATGTCGGTGAGCGAGCGTGTCCGGTGATTCGCCACCGAGGGATCGTTATCTCCAGCCTTCAGGCGCGGGAGGTGCTCGATAGCCTCCTGCACGGTTAGCGGCCCGGCGTTCTCGTCCTTCTGGGGCACGATCAGTTCGCTGGCGACCAGGTCCCCGGTGAGCCGATCCTTGCGGACCCGATCACGGCTGGCGGCGAGAAGGATCGAGCGCTTGCGGCGCTGCGCCACGCCAAACTTCGACACGCAGACGGTCTCGGATCCGGTGACGAATCCGAGCTGGTTTAGTCGCTCGCGGAAGTCGCCCCAGATACCGCCGAAACGCTCATCCTGGATGCCGGCGACATTCTCCGAAAGGACGAAGTCCGGCCTGTGCTTCTCGACGAAGGTAAGTGCGGCCCGAAGGAGGTTGCTGTCGCGACCGCGCTTCTCGATCCTGCCGCCGCTCATCTTCTTGCGCGACGACAGCGTGGTAAAGGGCTGACAAGGTGCGCAGATGGCGAATAGCAGGGGTACGCCGGGAAACCGCTCCTGCGCCTTTCCGATCAGTGCGGCCAATTCGCGCGCGAGCTCCTCCTGCTCACCCGCCGGGTACGCCTCGGACTTAGCGAAGATGTCGCGCTGAAGGAACTCCGGAGGCCTTCGGTCGCCGCGCAGGTTGGTGTTGTTTTCGACGTAGGTGCGCTTGCAGCGCGCCTCCTTGTCGACCCCTGCCAGCACGTAACCTCCTGCATCAACGAGGCCGCGAGTGGTGCCGCCGGCACCGCAGAAGAAGTCGACAGCAATGAATCGGGGCGGCGCCGGCGGTTCACCGTCGGCTGGTTCAGACGAGGTTGTCATCTTACGCGCCGACGGTCGGACGAGCCGGAATCGGTGCCGTCGGGAGTGTCGCTCCTCGATGCGGCCCGCTATCCTGTATCGTCTCATATTCCGTGCGCATATTCCCCCCGGGGTGGATACTACACCATCGCGTAGCCTGCCGGTCAACAGTGCATTGTCTGGCACCGCCTGAACGCGGTGAAAATGGATCAGCTTCTGCCGCTTCCGCTCATGTCAGAACCGGAAATTTCGCTTGATCGCGGCGTTGGTCATAGAAGCAGACCCTCGTTCAGCTAGCTTCCACGGCGAGGATGCCGGAAGCGTGCGCCCTACCCCTTCATCGGCCACCTGCGGTAGAGGTCGTCTTGGGAAGACTCGAATTCGGCCTGGAATGGCTCGATGCTTTTGGACATCGCCCGGAAGGCGGCCGCCAACGGATCTGGCATCTCGTTACCACCGGCCCACGACCTTTCACTCAGGAATAGGCTGAAAGACGTAAGTGAAACCATGTCGCTGAGCATTCGGCATATATGTCCCACCTCTAGGCCGTAAACTCATAAGCGCGCAGCCACAGACGCATTGAGGCGAGCTGGATCATGGCAAGGAAGTTGGCAGCCAGCTTGTCGTACCGAGTGGCGACGCGGCGGAAGTGCTTCAGCTTCGAGAAGAACCGCTCGATCAGGTTGCGCTCGCGGTAGAGCCGTTTGCTGAAGCAGGGTTTCCAGCGCCGGTTGCTCTTGGGCGGGATGTTGGGCGTGGCGCCCTGGTCCTGTATCAGCTCGCGGATGCGGTCGGCGTCATACGCCTTGTCGGCCAACACGATGGTGCGCGGGCCAAGGTGGCTGAGCAGCGTGTCAGCGATCTGTCCGTCATGCGTCTGTCCGGCGGTTAGGCCGAACCGAACCGGGAGGCCCTGCGCGTCGACGACGACGTGGATTTTGGTCGTGAGCCCGCCGCGTGATCGACCGAGACACTGATCTGCACCCCCCTTTTTGCCGTCGCAGCCTGTTGGTGGGCGCGAACGGAGGTGCTGTCGATCATTTGGATGTCGCCGTCGTAGGCGGCGGTGATGGCGTCCATGAGCCGGTCCCACATACCCGCCTTTCGCCATCGCACGAAGCGGTTGTAGCAGGTGGTGCGCGGCCCGTATCGTTCTGGCAGGTCACGCCATGGCGCACCGGAGCGCAGCACCCAAAAGATACCGTTCAGCACGCGGCGGTCATCGACGCGGGGCACGCCTCTAGGCTTGTTGGGCAGCAGCGGCTCGATCACGCGCCACTCGAAGTCGGTCAGGTCGTATCGGCTCATGCCGACGCTGAATCAGATTCCACCGCAATGCGAAAGCCAAACTTCGGTAGCTGCCCTGTTGCGAGCAGGCGCAAGCGATGTAGGATTGGCCTATGAGTGGCAGGATATCAAATGGGCGGGTTAAAGGTGCTGGGGGCATCCGTCCCTTGGTTCCGTCCCGTGCAACCTATTTGCTCTGGTTTGGACTCGCGGCGATTCTTGTCCTTGGGATGTTCGCCTATCTACTATGGGCACATTCACGCGGCCTTCTTGGCTGGAGCGAGCTGTGGGCTGTCGAAGTCAACTTCATAGTTGGTGGACTGGTCAGCTCCGCAGTCGGAGCGACGTTCCGCTGGCGATGGTCGAAGAAGCAACAAGCGCTCAAGGACTACGAGCAGATGCTCGCGTCATTGGCTCACTCACCCAATGGCTAGCCACGTCCCTATGAGCGCCGTTTATGGGTTCACGACCTAGTTGGATGAGGTCGCTTACCCGGGTTGCGCGGTCTTCTAATAGGTCCAGCGCCCTAGAGTTGGCATGAGCGAAATGACTGGACATGCTATAGATATGCGCGAGCGCTTCAATGCCACTCAGGGGAGCGTTGCCTAATCGGCCACTTTTCAACGCCTCGAGAATTTCCGAAAAAGACCACCGTTGCTCAAGTTGCTTCCGGAAGCGCTTATCCCCGAGCGGGTCGGTCCTATAGACGCTTCCATCGCGAAGCGCAGCCATCATGCGAGAGCCGCCGTGGCCGCCGAAACGATCGAGGAGGTGCTCGCTTGCCATGGCCTTCAGGGCGGTTTGTCTGTCGTAGACGGCGCCGAGCAACTCCCAATACTCGTGAAGCAATTCAGCGCGCTGCTCTTCAGAAGCAGTTGCTAGAAAGGCCACTTTCGCGAAGGTCTCGTAGGCGACCCGAATTACGACCTCCGCGTCCCAGACGAGCCCATTTACTATCAGGCAATATGCTGCCTGAGTTCGGTCTTGCTGATAGTGGTTCAGCACCCGCAGCGTCTCGGAGTGAAGGTCCTTTTGTTTCCTCTTCGCAAACGCTTCGCAATGAAAGTCCCTGATCACCCGCATGCATTCAACAAATTGCTCGAACAATGGCTCGCTCGTGGCAAGCGCAGATTCTGATATCCGCATTATGTTTATACCTTTGCTGGTAGCCAGGATGCTCCATTTCAGGGCTTTGCTCAACTCAGCGTTGCCGACTATCGAAGGCGGGTTGCGAGGCCGCGCCACATCCGGCTGCACGGCAAGTTTGCGGCTGAGTAACCGCTCAACCAAGCGATAGCAGCCTGGTAGCCAGCGCCAAGCACCGTTTTCGCCTGCCCCTTCATGAGTCCTCTCGTCACCTGAACGGATGGCAGATTACGGGAGGTGGCAGCGCGTCGTTGAACGTCCACTTGTGGGTCTGTCTAATTACGAAGCTGCACGTCGCCCGCGCCACTCTCCGTCAGCGCCACGACTCCTGTCCACTCGCCACTGATCATGGGCGGGAGAGCGGTTCGCGTTAGACTGACGAGACCTCTGACCTCAGCGCTTCCCACGATTGTAGAGCGTCTTGCGCGCGCGATAGTCCTTCCGCGGACCCCGCCAGCGCAACTCGCCGCAGTTGACGTAGATGATCCCGCTCAGCATGCGCCGATCGTCCACTCTCGGCCTGCAGTGGCTCCTGGGAAAATACGGCTCAAGCCGCTCCATCTACTCATTCGTCAGCAAGTACAGATCGCTTGCGCTCCGTCTTCTTGCGAAGCCTGGATCGGACCGACAGCCTCACATCAGTGGGTCCTGCCCTAGCTGGCTATTTGTGCCGAGCCGGACTATCCTCTGCTTGCAGAGACAAAGCTTTGTGAGGGCGCGGTCATCACTGAGCTCCGCTGAAGAGAGGCGAGATGACTGATACCAACCAGAAATTTCTAAATTATTCGACTCAGCATGCTTTCCGCCACAAGCTGCGGAGCAACGAGGCGCGCGAGTCTCTCGCGCATATGATCATCATCCCCGAACGTGGTGTCGCTGCCTACCTCTATCCCGCCGTTCTCGGCGACGGGCAAGCCAAAGCGGTGGCGAGTGCTTCGGGCGGCCCTTTCGACGAGCAAATCTTCGAAGTTTCCGAAGCGCAGGTGTCACCTGACATGGGTTTCGAGGACTGGCGAGTAGGCAATCTGCAGATGCAGGTGCTAGAACCCTTCAAGCGGGTCGCGCTGAAATGGGATGGCAATCGGATAAAGATTGATGGCGAATTTGAGGCGTTTCATCCGCCTTATGGTTTCAGCACTCATCCGGACGGAAATCCGCGATATTACGGCGACGATCGTACTGAACAGCATGGGCGCTTTCGAGGGAAGATCACTCTCGACGGCGAGACCTTCGACCATGATGGACTGATGGTTCGCGATCACAGCTGGGGTCCGCGTATATGGGGCGTCAACCAGCACTACAAATGGGTTCACGCCACTACAGGCGAGGAATCAATGCATTTCTTCGAAATGCATGCTTTCGGGCGTGTGACAATGCAGGGCTTCCTGTTCAAAGACGGTGAGATGGCGCACCTGGCAAATGTGCAACCTGCATATAGGTTCGACGGTAATATGCTGCAGAAAGACTTTCAGGTCACAGTCGTAGACACGGAAGGGCGGCAAGCGACGATCACGTATAACATCTTTCGATTCTTGGTATCTGCTTACGACCCCAAAACGGTTATCAATACCGGTTATGCGACGGTGGAGTTCGATGGAAAACCCGGCGTTGGGATCTGTGAGTTCAATTGGAATCGTGACTATTTCGATTATGTCAAGAATTATTCCGAGGAGTACGGCTAAGGCGCACCACACCACACGGTTTCAGCCCATGTATATCGCTCCCGGGAGGTTAGAGCAGCTCGGGTAACGAGTCAAAAGACCGGCACGGACGAGTGGAGCGAATCAGCAGACGCGGCTGCGACCGCTGCTCTGGCTAGCACGGCCTTGACAAATTACGGTCTCTGGTCACGGCTGGATGTTCGACGCGACGGTGAAAACCCGCGCTCCCCGATTGAGGAAGGCGGTGACGATCGATCGGCCGGTGTCGCGGCTTCCGCCGGTGACAAAGACCGTCTGCCCCTTGAGTACGCTCATGTCAAAGTCCTCGCTGTCACTCGGACGGGCGGCAGCCGATCAGGCAGTGCCTTCAGCCCCGATCTGCAGGCTGCGAACCGGATTCGTGCCATCGAAGCCGATCGATTGCTCACGAATGAAGTCGTAGATCGAGAGGATCTCTGGCGAGGGGGCATAAAGCTCGGTCAGATGGCCGTAGGCCGGGACAGTATCGACAAAGAAGGCCTCAAGCCCGGTTTCGAGCACCACGTGGAGGCTCAGATCGAACCCTTCCCGCGCTGCGGCGGCGATCGCGGCGTGGGGATCATCAACGATGAATGCGAGGTGATGCAGCCCTGTGGGGCTCACCACGTTCCGAAAAACGTCGGTAACGATCGATGGACCCGGCGTGTGGAGGGTCAGCAGCTCCACCATCACATCGCCCCACTGACCGAAGGCGGCGCTGTGATCGAACTCGGCAGGCGCGCCGCGATAGGTTGCGGACCTGATCGGGACGTGCTCGGCCAAGTAGAACGGACCCGAGCCGAACAAGCGGCTGTGTTGCTCCGCCGCGGCCGCCACATCCGGCACGCAGTAGGCGACCTGCGCCAGCTTCTGACCCTTGAGCATGATTAAGCCCCACCAAAATTTTTTGTTCTTGAGTGTAGTTCGCCCCGAGATCAACCGCTATGGCTCATTTCAATCGCGACCCCGGTGTGAAGGTCAGGTGAAGCGAAGTCAGGCCGCGTGCATGTGCTGCGGGCACAAGCGACAGGTCTGATCTTTCCCGGTCCACCTTTAGATCGTAGAGCCGATCGATCAGCGCGGGTATGGCGATGGTCAGTTCCTGCTTGGCCAAGCGGAACCCGATGCAGGTGTGCGGCCCCAGGCTGAAGCTGAGGTGGCGCGAGTTGTTCTTGCGGAAGATGTCAAAATCCTCCGGCTGCTCAAACTGCGCCGGATCGCGATTTGCGGCATCGAAGCGGACCATCAGCAGCGTTCCCTTGGATAGGGAAACCCCGCCGAGCTCAAGGTCCTCTCGGACGATCCGCCAGACGCCGGCCACGGGAGTATAGTAGCGAAGCACCTCATCGACGAAGGCAGACACGAGCGGAGGATCCTGCCTCAATCGGTCGCGGAGCTCCGGATACTCCACAAGATGCAACATGGCAAAGTTAAGTGTGTTGAACGTCGTCTCGGTCGCCCCGACGAGCAGGATGAAGATGGTCGCGTAGATCTCCAGCTCGCTGAGCCGGTCGCCATCCAGGCGGGCGCGCAGCAGATCGGAAACCAGATCGTCTCCGGGCCGGCGTCGGCGGTCTTCGACCAGCTCTTCCATGAAGCGTTTGGCATCGAGGATGGCGCGCTCGTCCGCGACCCGTTGCGAGAGCTCGCCCATACCTCCGAAGCGGCGGGTGATGGCGAGGGCCCAGGCCTGGATCTCCCCGTTCCGCTTGCCATCCAGCCCCATCATCGAGGCAAGCGCAGCGGAGGGCAGCCAATCCGCGAAGTCATGCATGAAATCGCAGCGGCCCTGTTCGATGAAACCATCGATACGATCATGGACCACCTGCTCCAGCGCCTCGCTCATCGCGCGCAGCCTGGCCGGGGAGAAGGCGTCCGAGATCAGGGTGCGCAGCCGGCGATGATCCGCATCGTCGGCCGTCAGAACGCTGCTGACCTCCTCGAAGCCCTGGGCGCGGATTTCCTCGACCTCCGGGTCGGCACGGCCGCCGCTGGTTAGGATATCCTGATAGTTGCTGGAGAAAAGCTGTGGATTGAGGAGGACATGCTTCACGAGATCATAACGCGTGACGAGATACTGGATCCGCTGGCTGGGCGAGGTCCTGATTTCCACGATTCCGCCGCTTGTTCGCGATTTCTGTAGGAAGTCGTGGGGGGAGGCGAGGATGTCAGCCGAAAAGAAATCGACAAGCGGGAAAGGTTCGCCGCCGGACGTGCCCGCGATCGCTGGCGTTGATGCCTCAGTCATTCTGCAATCCTCTCCACGGTGCGCCTGCCAAGTGCGATCGGCGTTTGCCGATCGAGCCTGTTGCCGAGCAAGCTTGTCTTCTCACGCGGCAACGGCGCGAGCAACCGACGACGGTGTCGCTTGGTCAGGCGCCATCGTAGAAGCGCCGCGCATCCGCATAGGTGGCGAGGTGCGACGTCGAACCACCGTCCGCCTTGATCACCAAACCCGTCAGATAGCGCGCCTCTTCCGACGCCAGAAAGGCGACGACGTTCGCCATATCCTGCGGCTCACCCAGAAACGGCAGCAGGACGCTGTCCTCATTCAACTTGATGAGCGCCTCGGGAATGATCTCCGCCAGGATCGGCGTGCGGATCATCGAAGGGGCGATCGCGTTGCAGCGGATGTTGTCGCGGCCGAATGATGTCGCGACATATTCGGTGAGCGTGATGATCGCGCCCTTGGCGACGCCGTAGGCGGATTGCCGGTAGAAGGCGCTCACACCGTACATCGAAGACGTGTTGACGATGCTGCCGCCACCCGTCTTCTTCATTTCAATCACCGCGTATTTGCACCCGAGCATCGTCCCGCGCAGCGTGACCTGCATCGTTCGATCCCACGCTTCGGTGCTGATCGTGGTAATGTCCACGTCTTCTGCGAAGACTTCTGGATCGAGGAGCGCCGCATTGTTGTGGAGGATGTCGATCTTGCCGAACGTAGATACGGTGGCGTCGATCGCCGCCTTGATCTGCGCCTCCTCACCGATGTCGCAGTGGATTGCCTCGGCCACCCCGCCCTCGCTGCGGATCTCGGCGGCGACCGCTTCTGCGGCACCCAGTGCGATGTCCGCGAGCATGACGGACGCACCCCGCTTCGCCAGGGTAATCGCGGTCGCCCGTCCGATCCCGGACGCCGCCGCGGTGATCATCGCGGACTTGCCTTCCAACTGTCTCATATCAACCTCTCTTGCATACTGCCGGTCGGGCACCCCTTCCGGCGGCTGGCCTATAGTTTCCACGATAGGGTGACGCCGTATTCGGCCGGGCGGCCAGCGTATCGGCCGGTCGTATCGTAATCGAGAATGGTGTTAATCGTGTAGTACTTGTTGAAGATGTTCTTGCCCCAGAACAGCGCCTTCCAGCGTCCATCTGCCGAGCCGAAGCCGATATTGGCGCCGACCAGCGCACGCTCCCGAACCTCATAATCTTGCTTATCCGATGCCGTGATCGCAAGAATGGCGAGGCTCTTTGTCTGGAACGAAACGTCGGCGCCGAGATAACCGGTGAGGCTTTCCGTGAGCGCGGTTTCGTACTGGATGTTGCCCGACAGCTGCCATTTCGGCGCGAATGGAAGCCGTGCGTCTTTGAACGACGCGAAAACCGGGATCCTCAGCCCCGTCGCGGCATCGAGGTCAGACCCGACAACGCCTTGGTACTCGCGCACCTTGGCGTTGATGTATGTGCCCGACGCGTTGATCGTCAGCCCTGTGAGCGGACGTCCGATGAGTTCGAGCTCGGCGCCCGTGATCCGCGACTTGGGAACGTTGACCAGCGCATCGAGCGGTCCGAAGATACCGTCAACGATCTTGGCCCGAAGCTGCTTGTCCTTATAGTCGTAATAGAAGGCGGCACCGTTCAGCGTCAGCCTGCGGTCGAAAAACTGAGCTTTGAACCCGCCCTCATAGTCCAGCAGCGACTCCTGTTTGATGCCGACGAGCTGGCTCCACGCCGCTGCCGCCACCGTCGGGAAGCTGCCCGCCTTGTAGCCCTTGCGGACGTTGAAGTAGAGGAGGACATCGTCGGTCGCCTTGTAGTCGAGGCCTACGTTCCATGATGTGTTATGCTCTTTCAACCGGCCGACGAACGTGCCGGCGGTGCCGTATGTGCTCGGATCGAGCGGCAGCCCGTCCGGGCCGAGGCGGTTATCGATCGTGAAGGACTCGCCGGGCCGGATCGGCTTATAATTCGGGTAGATGAAGCCGAGAGATCCCCACACGATGTTGAAGAAATTCGTGATACCGGGGGAAAGCGGATCGGGCCGGTCGGTGTTCTCCCGATTGCCGGATACAGCGGTACGCCGCGCCTCTGTATAGCGGACGCCCGCCTTGAAGGTGAGCCGCGGCACGATCTCGTATTCGGCATTTGCGAAAGCCGCATAGTTCCGCATCTTCTGCGACGAGAAGAACAGGCTCTCGCTGAAGCCGTTCAGGATCGCACTCGACGAATCGAGCGTCAGGTCGGAGGTCGATTCCGATACCGTGGTACGCTCGTAATTGCCGCCGACGACCCAACGAAGCGGCCCCGTGTCTCCCGTGAGCCGGAGTTCCTGGCTGAACGAGCGAATCTTACCGCGGAACTGATCAAGGTCCTGGCCGATGAGCGCCGTGCCATCGTATTCGATGCGGCTGTCGATCTTCGTTCGAAGGTAGGAGGAGAGCGACGTCAGCGTCACCGAATCCGCCAGTTCGTAATCGCCGCGCAGGGCCGTTTGCCAGAAGCTGTTGTTGGCGAATGGGCGGCTGCCCGGCGTGAAGTCGGTCGCCCGTGGCTTGTGGGGCGCGAGCGGCGTGTTGAAGATCGGGAGGTCGTCCGGAACGGTGCCGCCCACGCCGACCGTGCCGGGCAGGTTCACCGGATTCCGCTTGTACACCTGCGGGCTCAGCGGATCGTTCCGATCGCGCCAGCCGTTCACGTTGAGCGACAGCTTCAGCCGATCAGTGGCATCCCAGTCAACGAGCAGTCGCGCCGCCACGTTGTCGGTCTTCCCGATCTTGTCGTCTCGCGTGAAGCTCTTCTGCCATTCGTCACCCTTGACGGCCTTGACCGCCAGCCGGGCACGGAGCGTGTCCGTAAGCGGGCCGGAGACGTACCCGCTGGCCTCTACGGTGTTGAAGCGCGCATAGCCCAGCGAGACGCCGGCGCTGAAATCCCGCGTGGGTTTGGCGGCGATGAAGTTGATGGCGCCGCCGGTCGCGTTGTTGCCGAACAGGGTGCCCTGCGGACCCTTAAGGACTTCGACCCGTTCCAGATCGAAGGCGGTAAGCGTCGAGGTGATCGGCAGTGGCAGCGGGACCTGGTCGATGTAGGTCGCCACGTCTGGATAGGCGGCAAGCGAGGATTCGAAAAAGCCGACGCCACGCAGCGTATAGACCGGCGTATTCGCCTGGCTCTGTGTGTAGATAAGGCCCGGCACCGCCTGTGCGAGATCCGCCAGCGTAACGATACGCCGCGCAGCAAGCGCCTCTCCGCTGATGGCGGCAACGGCAAGCCCGACATCTTGGAGCCGCTGTTCGCGCTTTTGCGCCGTGACGATGATGTCTCCATCGGGCGCGGCGGCGGGCGTCTCGCCTGCGGGAGCGGCAGTCTGCGCGCCAGCAAGCGACGAGATCGCAAGCAACGGCAGCATCGAACATCCGACGAACAGATTCTTCATTTCGCGTGCCATCCTGTGGACACCTCCCCTGATGTGAATTTTCTAAAAGTCGGAAAAGACGACGTTCTCGTAAGAGAGGAACGCCGACATCCTCGTCATGTCGCAGAACTTGGCTTCGTCTTCGGCAAGGATTCGGCTCGCTTCGCGTCCTTCAGGCGTATCGAACGCGGCCTCCATCGCGTCGCGACTTTCCCACCATACTTCCGCCAGCGCCTCTGGCGGCTCGACCCAGCCACGCGACCGCGCGAAGGCCTGTATCTCGGGCGCGTCGATGCCGTAGCTCTGGACATAGCGTTTCATGCCAAGGACACGGCCGTAGATCGCCGCCAGCGGGCCGTGCGTATCTCGCCAATAGGACTCGAATTCCTCGAGTGTCAGTTCGGGTCGCCGGTACACGGCGACGATCATCTTGATCACGCCCCCTCCAATGCTTCTGGTTTTGACTGCCCGATAGATCAACGGATTTACGCCGCCCTGAATAGGACATGCGCGCATCCGCGCTTGTATCGCTGCGCAGGTTGCTCATCGCTTGCCCGCCGTCGGTCATGCGAATAGGCTTGAGTCATAAAAGAGTAAGCTGGAGGAGGATTTGGTCCATGAGCGGAACGCAAACTCGTGTGAACTCGCTCGAATGCTTGTCACTCGATGAGTTTGCGGCAGCCGTCCAGGATTTGCCCGTACCCTGGATGCTGGACACACGATCCAGTCGTTTCAGCGCCCGGCTTAGGACACAGCAGGTCGGTTCGCTCCAGTTCGCGGACGTCCGCTTTGGCCCTTGCCGCGCGACACGGTCACGAGGCTCTTCTGGTGAGGATGCGCGCATGTGCCTGACGCTTCAGCGGCAGGGCCAGCATCGTATGTGCTTCCCCGATCATGATGTCGTCCTATCACCCGGCGACATCGTGCTTTGGGATAATCGCGCGCCAATGCGCCTGGAGAACGAGAGCGACGCGAGAGCCTATAACTTCTGGTTCCCGACGCGCTGGGCGGAACTGCGGGTAGGCACAATCCGGGACGGCATTGGCATGAAGACCTCGAGCGCGAGCGGATTGCCCAAGATCGTCAGCCAACATCTTCGCCTCCTTGTCGATGAGGGAGCGACGCTCTCAGGAACGCAGCAGGCACGCCTCCTAGACACGGCGATCGAGCTCTTGTGCCTGCATCTCTCCGAAAGTCTAGTACCCGCAAAATCGCGTGGTAGGCTCAGCAGCCTCGCGCGCCTGGCAAAGGTCCATATCACGGCAGCCGATCTGGATGCCGTGACACTGATGTCGGTGGCGGAGGCTGTGGGAAGCAGCACGCGGAGCCTTCAGCTCGCCTTTGCGGCTGAAGGAACGACGTTCTCCGCCTTCGTTCTTACGACCCGGCTCGATCGGGTCAGAGAGGCGCTTCTGAGCGACAGTTTCGCGGGGTTCAGCGTAACGGACATCGCTCATTGGTTCGGGTTCTTCGACGCCTCCCACCTCAATCGTGCCTTCAGGAAAACGGTCGGGGTCAGCCCGTCCACGTTTCGGGAACGAGCAGGATCTCGACGGCAGAGCGAAGGATGCTAGCAGTAGCGCGATCCCCATCAACCGCGTGTCGGGATGTGTTCACGTGGGTCATCAGCGTGTTGTACCAGTTGGGATATGGCTCAGGAGGGCACAGTCAAACCAACGTGGCAGGCGGGCGCGGGCTGATACTCGCGCCGGATGCCCCGCAGATCACGAGCGCTCCCGCCTAGCCCGTTCCGCCGTCTCAACTCGTCACCTGAGGTGATCGGCTGGTGTGCTGATGTACGTGCGGTTTCCGCTTAGCCTCAGAACGTGGAAGACATGCTGTTCGAGCGCGGGATCGATGTATGTCACGAGACGGTGCGGCTATGGTGGAACAGGTTCGGTCCCATGTTCGCCGGCGACATACGCCGGCAGCGGGTCAGCCGCATGCGCGGGCTCCGGCACTGGCGCTGGCACCTGGACGAGATGTACGTGAAGCTGAACGGCGAGATGGTCTACCTGTGGCGGGCGGTCGATCATGAGGGCGAGGTGCTGGAGAGCTATGTCACCCGTGCCCGCGACAAGGCGGCGGCACTCCGCTTCATGAAGAAGGCGCTGAAGCGCCACGGTTCTCCCGAGGCGATCACCACCGACGGGCTGCGCAGCTACGGCGATGCCATGGACGAGCTTGGCTGCCGCGATCGGCAGGAGGTTGGTCGCTGGGCCAACAACCGGATAGAGAACTCACACCTGCCGTTCCGACGACGAGAACGAGCGATGCTCCGCTTTCGGCAGATGAAGAGCCTGCAGAAGTTCTCGTCCGTCCACGCCAGCCTGCACAATCACTTCGGCCTCGAACGCCACCTCGTTGACCGCCCAACCTACAAGAAACGCCGCTCCGCCGCCCTGGCGGAGTGGCAGCTCATCGCGAGCTAAGCAGCTGCGCTCAAAGACCCAAGTGCATCCTGTGGAGAGCGGTTCGCGTTAGACTGACAGCAACGCAGCCGCTGCATGATGTGCGCCATCGTGCCGTCCCTCTCTGGCGCCAAGCTCAACCGCTTCGCAAGGAAGGTGTCCAGGACGTCGAGTTGAGTGTCGGTCGATCCGCTCGTGAGAAGACGGCCGCCGAGCTCCCCGGCTTCGCGCCCGAGCACTTGGTCGAGCGTCACCGTTCGATCGGCAAGGTCTCCGACCGACACGCCCATCGAACGGGCTAACTCGTCGATGGACATGAAGACGTGGATACCCTCCATGGCTCCGGTGGAGCGGGACAGGGATGTGCCTTGAGCCATCCCCCCGACGAAGCCGTCCCCCGCGCGCAGGCGGATCGTTGCGCCGCTCGCGTCGGTGATCTCGAGCGAGCCCCTAGGTTGATGATAAAGACGCCGCCCGTCAACGCCAGCTCCTGTCGTGTATCGAAGCTGCCGGTGCTCTCGCGCCACCAGCTGTACCGTGTGGCAGCTCCGGCGAGCGCAGGAGAGGGCGCCGCGTCGGCCACATCCCACGAGTCCAGACCGTCGTCGAAAGACTGCGTAAGGGCAAGCCGCGTCACAGAAGAGATATAGCCAAATTAGACGCCCTCGTGAGCCATCGCGTGCGCCACGACCGCGTTGGCGTGGCCATAACCATGCCGTGCTCGGACTTCAGCATCGCCACCAGTTCCATGTGCTTCGCGAGCAGGCGCTGTCGTACAATGTCCAGCCACTCACCTATTGGGCGACCATACTTCTTCTCGATCGCCGGAAAGTACGATGCGGGCCCCTTCGCCTCACTTGCCATGTGCTGAGTCTTCAGCTGCGCAACGCGCCTTTGATGATCCCTCATCGGCCCGGCGTCCAGTCTCCAGCTGCGGGCCTGAACAAGCGTCCGCTTCCCGCAAGTGGTAAGGAGGTGCTGAACGGCCGCTTGTGGGTCATGTTGGCGCTCTCGTGGGAGAGCTCAGCCGGCTTGCCGCGGCTTCAGCGTGCTCGCGACCTGCCTGCGCACGATCTCGCTAACGCAGCCAAAGACCAAATGCGAGGCATATGAATAGAGGTTGCTCGCGATCCCCGCTTTCCAAGGCGCGCTGCCAAGACCTGTGGCGGGGACCGCAGCTTCGTCCAGTATCGTCGCGGTACCAACGCCGAATGCAGTACCATAGCCTGCCGTGATCGATGGCCGGAACTCCGCAGCGACACCATAAGCCGCACCTAGTGCGATACCGATCGCGTAATGGACCGCTTGTCCGGCCAGCGGTTTGTCCGCGGCCGGGATTGTTCTGCCAGTGATAGCCGTCGCAACGGCACCGGCGGCTTTTTCGGTTGCCGGTTCAGGGTCGCTCTCGTTCTCGGGTAGAAGCGGAGATACCACCGCTTGGAACTGGTCCATCGCACAGGAAGCGACGGCGCCCGCGATCACCCCTGCGACCAAACCGCGCGCTATTCTGCCCGCATTGCTCTCACCAGCGTTGGTTGGGGTCGAGGCCATTGCGTATCTCCTTGGTCGCGATCCAGTAACTCTACAGTTGCTAACGGGTGCCGCATGACGAGCCCCAAGCTTCGAAACGATCAGATGGGTGAATGGCCGATTCGGAGAAGCGGGATGGGTGGCACGAACGGCCGAATATGGGTCGCAGCTGCCTTAACGTCCCGCCCGACATCAGCGGTCATGTAGCTGTCTGCAGACACCATCCTAAGCTCAGGTAGATTGATGTTGATCGGAGCTGCGCTTTGTACAGCACAACTCCGATCCGCTCACATCGTCTTCAGCATGTCAATATGGTGCTCCACGACCGGGACGATCCCGGCCGCCGCCAACTTAAGCGCCGGCGCGGTGCCCTCGGCCGCATAGGCCTTCTGCACCGCCAGCGCCTGGTTGTGCGCCGCCTTTTGCTGGGCGACGTAGCGGGTGTCGCGCGCCGGGCCACTCTCCGCGCGAAGCTCCGCCACCAGCTCTTCTTGCAACGGCATCAGCTTCGGCGGCGGCGCCGTCACCTGCGATTTCGCGGCCGCGGCTTCGATCGTTGCGGTGCTCTTGCCGTGATCGGCGACCATCATCGTCGCGAACGATCTTACCTTCGGATCTCTGGTGCTCTCAAGCACGATCTGGCTGGAGGTGCGCTCGTAGAGATCGCTGGCGCCGGCCGTCGCGCCATAGTCGGCCGGGGTCATCACCTGCGCGGCGGCAGGGGCGGCGATCGCCAGCATCAGCGGCGCGCCAAGCATACTTGTCTTCATGGTCCGGTCTCCTGTTCGGCGGGTCACTTGGCGAACGCCGTTTTCAGCTTGGCGATGCTCCAATTCTCGGCATCGTAGGCGCCGCGCACGACCTTCCCCATGCCAAAGAATTCGTGCGTCACGCCCGGGAAGGTCTTCTGCTCGACCTTGCCCCCGGCCACCCGGATCGCATCGGCCAGAGTCTCGCCGTCGGAGCGCAGCGGATCAATCTCGGCATTGACGATTGTCACCGGCGGTAGGTCGCGCAGGTCCGCCTTCACCAGATTGACACGTGGGTCCATCTGTCCGCCTCGGTTTTAGAATGGTAGTAGCCGAACCACTTGAGCATTGGTGTGTTGAGCGGCTTGGCGTTCGCCGAGTCCTGCTTCGACGGCAAGCCCATGTCGCTGTTCGCGATCGGATAGACGGCGAGGATATGGCGCGGCGCGGCGAGTCCGTTGTCGCGCGCATAGATGGCGGTCGCCACCGCAAGGTTGCCGCCCGCGCTCTCGCCGGCGAGCGCCAGCTTCGCTGGATCGCCGCCCTATGCAGCCGCGTTCTGGAGCACCCAGCGATAGGCGTTCGCCGCATCCTCGTGCTGGGCCGGGAATTTGGCCTCCGGCGCATGGCGGTATTCGACCGAGACAACCAACGCGCCGAGCTGCTTGGAGAGCAGGCGCGGCGTATCGTCATAGACGTTTATGTCGGCGATCACCCAGCCGCCGCCATGATAATAGACGATCACCGGCAGCGGCGGCCCGCCCGCGACCGCAGTCGCGGGCTTGTAGATGCGCGCATATTGCATCCGATCGGCGCCGTAGGGGAGTTCCTGGGTCACGACCGTCGGATCGGGCGCGGTCGACATGCCCTGCTTGCGCATCACCGCATGGGCCGCATCGGCGGCGCTCGGCTGGAGCCGCGCCTTAACGGGTGTGAGCGCCTCGATCGGCTTGGCGCCGAGCGTGGCGTGAGCGTCGAGCACCGCCTGCATGTCCGGGGCCACCTTCGCCGCCTGGGTCGCAACCGGTGGCGGCGGCGGAGGCGGTGCGTTGAGCGAGCTTGGCGACTGCGCGAGTGCCGGCGCGGAGACGCCAAGAAGGAGGGCTAGGCCGAGAGGCACGCGCTTGTTCATTCCGATGTCCCTGTGGAGGCCGCCCCGCGTCGCATAACCGCGGGGCGACGGGCGAGTTCCTCTAACCTTAACTAATTCAGTATCTTGATCCATGTTGGCCGGTCCTGCTGCTCGGGAACCCGCCCTAAGGCCGGGGGTTCGGGGGGACGGACTCTGGAGACGAGCGATGAAGAGAAAGATCATCCTTCTGGCGAGCATCGGGGCCGTTACGGCGCTTGCCGGCTCGGTCGCGATCGCCCAGCGCGCCGCTGCGCCGCTGACCCAGGTCGCCGCCTTCGATCATCAGGCGACCGGGGTCGCGGTCACCGCCGACGGTCGCCGCTTCGTCAACTTCCCGCGCTGGACCGAAGACGCGCCGATCTCGGTGGCCGAGGTAATGAAGGATGGCTCGCTCCGCCCCTATCCCGACGCGCGCTGGAACAGCTGGCGGAATGCCCGCGCCAATGAACTACCAGTCAGCGACTATTTCGTCTGCGTCCAGTCGATCGTGCCGGACGGCCACGGGAATCTCTGGGTGGTCGATCCGGGCGCGCCGGGTAACGAGAAGATCCTGGAGGGCGCGCCAAAGCTCGTGAAGATCGATCTCTCCACCAATCGCGTAGCGAAGGTCATCGCGATCCCAGGAGACGTCGCGCTCCAGGGCAGCTATTTGAACGACATCCGCTTCTCGCCCGACGGCCGCATGGGCTACATCACGGACAGCGGCACGCGCGGCGCGATCATCGTCGTCGATCTCGAGAGCGGACGAAGCTGGCGTGCTCTCGACGGGAGTCCGACCACCCAGGTCGACAAAACCGTAACTATCACGCTCGACGGCAAGCCGCTGCGCCGCCCCGATGGCCGCCAGCCGATGTTCTCGTCCGATGGTATCGCGATCGCTGGCGATGGCCGTACGCTCTACTGGCAGGCGCTGACGGGGCAGACGCTCTACGCGATCGACACTGGCCTCCTCCGCGCCGACGTGAGCGACAAGGACCGCCAGCTCGGCGTCCGCACGGTCGCCCGCACCCATGTCGCCGACGGGCTCTGGATGAGCAAGGCGGGAACGCTCTATCTGACCTCGCCGACCGATTATTCGATCACCCGGCTCAATGGCCAGACCGTCACCAAGGTGCTGACCGACCGACGCCTGCGCTGGCCCGACACCTTCTCGGAAGGGCCAGATGGGACGATCTACGTGACCGCCAGTCACATACAGGACACGATGTGGTTCAAGCCCGGCGCTCCGCCAGCGATCCGTACCGAACTCTTCTCCTTTCAGCCTTTACCCTAACCTGGCGCGGAGCTTTGGGCGGGCGTGATCGCCGGTAAGTTTCGCCGGATAGAGAACGCGCTCTTCCTCAGTAGCGGCAACTACCGTTCGATGCTTCGCTCTACTATCGAGCTGAGCTAAGGGGCGCCATCGCAACTCCGGGCTGGCAAGAACACGAACGGCGATCAAGGCTGCCAGCCACGGACGCCGGTGTCACTCTCGCCAGCGTTGGCGCTTGATTCTCATGAACGAATGGCAGGTTCCGAGAGGTGAGCAAGACGCGCCGAACGACCGATTTTGGGTCGTTGCCGCTACGAACCTGACGGGCGACCATCACTCCATTTGTTGCCGTTTGAGAGACGGGCCACCGTCCTCGTTACCTGACGTCCAGAGCGAGAACTTACCGTCCGGTAGCAATCGCCGTCCTCGCGCGCCACCGTCACGCCGCCCTCCTTACGCTCGGAATAACGGTCAACAAGCTGGGCGACGTGCGGGCGCATCAGCACGGTCATCCGCACGAGCTCCTCCATTACGTCGACGATCCGGTCGTAATAGCTGGACGGCCGCATCCGATCGTCGTCGCCGAACTCCTTATAGGCCATGGCGACGGAACTCTGGTTCGGGATCGTGAACATCCGCATCCAGCGGCCGAGCAGGCGCAGCGTGTTGACGCTGTTGAAGGACTGCGATCCGGCCGAAACCTGCATGACGGCGAGCGTGCGGCCCTGCGTGGGGCGCATGCCGCCCATCGCCAGCGGTAGGTGGTCGATTTGAGCCTTCATGACGCCCGTGATCTGGCCGTGCCGCTCAGGGCTGCACCAGACGTGTCCCTCGCTCCACATCGAAAGATCGCGCAGCTCGTGAACGGCGGGATGGTCGTCACCAGCCGCCTGGTCGGGCAGCGGTAGGTCGGAGGGATCGAAGATGCGTGTCTCGGCGCCGAACAACTGGAGCAGACGTGCCGCCTCCTCGACGCACAGGCGCGAGAAGGATCTCGAGCGGAGCGATCCATAGAGCAGGAGAATGCGTGGCGGCGGCTGGTCAGCCCCGAGTCCCAGCGCCGGCCGGTCGATGACGAAGGATCGGTCGAGAGCAGGCAGATGGTCGGGATCGGACAGGACGCGGACGCGGCTCATGTGGTGGCCTTCAGATTTTCGGTGAACAGTAGATCGGCTGCGAAGTGCCCCGCCAGGGCACCCACGATCTGCGCCGCGATGAAGCCCGGCACGCACCCGGGGGCAATGCCGGCGAAGCTGTCGCTCAGCGACCGTGCGATGGTGATCGCGGGATTGGCGAAGCTGGTCGATGACGTGAACCAGTAGGCAGCCGTGATGTAGAGCGCGACGCTGGTCGGGATACTCTCCGGCCGCATCCTCGCTGTGCCGAGGATCGTCACAATGAGGCCGAAGGTGGCAACCGCCTCGCCGCTCCATTGGCCGGGACCGGTGCGAATCTTGTGCGACAGCTGCAGAACCGGGACGTCGAACATCAGGTGGGCGAGCCAAACGCCGAAAATGCCACCGATCAGCTGGGCGAGGACATAACTGATAGCCACCCTGGTGCTGACGTGCCCGCGCAGGCGCATGACGAGTGTGACGGCCGGATTGAGATGCGCCCCGGAGACCGGGCCGAGCATGGAGACGAGCACGAACAGGATCGCGCCTGTCGCCAGCGTGTTGCCGAGGAGCGCGACGGCGACGTTCCCGCCGGCCAGCCGCTCGGCCATGATGCCGGATCCGATGACCGTCGCGAAGAGGATGAGGGTGCCGAGCGCCTCGGACAGGAGGGCGCGGCGGATCACGCCCCGGCGACGCGCCGACCGTCCGCGTCGACGACCTGCTCGCCATCCTCCTTGGCGAAAGCGCCGCGCTGCGCGTCGGGCAGGATGTCCAGGACCGCTTCGGACGGGCGGCAGAGCTTCACCCCGAGCGACGTCACAACCAACGGGCGGTTGATGAGGACCGGGTGCTCCATCATCGCGTCGATCAGGGCCTCGTCGGTCAGCGCCTCGTTATCAAGACCGAGCTCCGCATAGGGCGTGCTCTTCTCGCGGAGCAGCTCTCGGGTCGTCATCCCGGCGCGCTTGATCATCTCAACGAGCAGCGCGCGAGGCGGTGGCGTCTTCAGGTACTCGATTACGTGCGGCTCGACGCCGCTGTTGCGTATCAGCTCAAGCACGTTCCGCGACGTGCCGCAGGCGGGATTGTGGTAGACCACAATATCGGTCACGGCCGGCCCTTCAGCAGCAGGCGAGCTCGGCGAGCAAAGGCTCGCATAATTCGGGACGGCCCTCGCAGCAATCCTTCGCGAGGAAGGTCATGAGAGCACGGAGCGTGTCGATGTTGGCGCGCTGAATTTGTTGTCTGCCCTGTCGCTCGGCAATCACCATCTCGGCTTTGGCGAGCACCGCGAGGTGCGTTGAGAAGGTGCTTTGCATGAGCCCACTTGCCTCGACCAGCGCACCTGTTGGCAAACCGTCCGGTTCGTGGCGAACAAGCAAGCGGAAAGCGTTGAGCCGGGTCGGATGCGCCAGAGCCGCGAGCGCGGCGATTGCCAAATCCTGATTCATAGATCGGGAATATTCGATCAGTGTCCGACAAGCAAGACCTATCGGCTTATCCCGATGAGAACGGCGTCAGCTATGGCTAGTCGTGATGTTCAGAACAGGCGGACGGCTTTGTCCCAAAGCAAGCCGTTGAGACCCGCGCCGCGCGACATGAGCCAATGGCCGAAGTTGGGACGATCGGAAAGCCGCGCGAGTGTCGACTATTGGGCCGTCGCGGCCGCGAGCTGCCATGCGGCTCGCGACCAACTCAGGCCGTTTGGCGGACCGGAAAGCTACGTTAGCCGGCGGCAAGACCCGCCGTTGACCGCCAGATCAGACTTCGCAGGAAATTATCGTCGCCGTTCGCTGATCGGGTTCAATACCGGGGGTGCTGCGGATCCGCTCGGGATCGTTTTGGTCCTAGGGGCAGCGCTCGGCTGCGCTGGCGGCAACATCCTCGCCAAGCGTGCCGGAAACATCGACATGCTCGCGCTGATGGTGTGGAGCGGTCTCGCCGCCGTCCCGCCTCTTCTCGCAGCTGCGCTGGTGATCGAAGGTCCCGAGCTGATGATGCGGAGACTTACGCAGGCGGACGCGTTCGCCTGGGCCACCGTTCCGTGGCAGTCGTTCGCCAATTCGCTGTTCGGTTATTCCGTCTGGATCTGGCTGCTGGCGCGCCATCCCGCCGCCGACGTCGCGCCCATCGGACTTCTGGTGGCGGTGTTGAGCATATCGGCGGCCGCCTGGCTGCTCGCCGAGCCGATGCCGGCCTGGAAGGTTGCCGCGACAGCGCTCGTGCTGACCGGACTTGCTGTCAACGTCTGGAGATCTCGCTCGGGCGGGCACCCCGCAAACGAGATTGATCCGACGGAGGTGAAGTCATGAGCACTGACATCCGGGTGAGAGAAACACATGGAAGCGGCATGGCGTAAACGTTGTTCCGAACTCGTTAGGGCGAGCGTCAAGATCGCACTGAGAGTCGACCTCAGGATCTTCACGATCTGCTACGATCGGTTGCACGATGGCTGGTTACGATCCCGCCCCGAAGTGCCAATTGGCAGCTATCCTCTTCGAGGCTCGCGATAGCTGCCGGTCAGGAAAGTCCCAAAATAGGCTTCTTTAAGCGCCTAGCTGGGCTAACCGACGCGGGTACTGGTTCAGGCGCGCCGGACGTGAAGCTGGACCGAGACCGTCGCGAGTGACGACCGTCCAGTAAGATGAAGGTTGAAGACGAAGCTGCGAGCTTCTGGAAGTGAATGAAATCGGAAGGAGGCTCCGAGCGACCAGAAGGTCGTTTGACACCCGCTGAGGACCTCCTCGAAATGAACACTCTTGTAACAGCCGACACTTATGTTGCGTCGTCGACGCACGCCATGATCAGCCTGATCCTCGGTGCAACCGAGCAGTCGGCAGGCTCACCGATCACCGCCGGCCTGCCCGCCGGCTCGATCTATCTCGACAAGCCGCGGCTCATCATCGGCGGCACGCCGATGATGGTGCCAGTCTTTCAGCCCGCCATGACGCGCGTTGCTGAGGACACGCGCGCCGACGTCATCCTGTCGCGCCATGGCTTCTATCCAGAGGCGCTGAGCCCGGTCCTCTGGGACGTGGCTTATTGGTACAATAACGGCGTCACCTCCGTTTGCGACTACATCCTGTGCGAGACCAGGTATGGAGAGCTTTGGCTCGTCCCGCCCGAGAACGGACCCTATCTGCGGCTGGCCGCCGACGGCATCCACATCGAGGTCGTGCCTGATTTCGTCAGCTGGGATGAGCGGAATCACGGCGTCTGCCAGGCCGCGAAGCGGATCCGCAATGCAGCCATGGAGGCGTGGCGCTGATGGCGGCTCAGATGAAGATTCCAGCCGGTCTGGACTACGCGCCAATCTCTGGCACCAATCCAAACCTCTCCTATGGCGTGGTCGAAGCCGCGAACGGTGACGAACCGAGACGCACGCTCAGTGATGTCCTCGTTCGGCGCCTTTTTCCGACCGAGCGGCCGGGGCCGGGGCTCCCATGGCAGAACCCAACCTGCGAGGAGTGGGATGTTATCCTGCCCCGCGAGGCTTGCGACGGCTTTGGTGATCCGCAGGTGCTGTCACAGGCGTATCATTTGAAAGCACGGGAAAAGATCCAGCACCTCGCAGCGGTCGTGACCTTACGCTTTCCGGAGATCGAAGACTCGGCAGTGCGAATGCACCTGCATGAGGCGTGGGAGCTGTCGCGCGGCTTCGCTTTCACGCTCACCCGCAAGCTCGAGGTCGCTGGCGTCGTGATCCTGCATGTGCCCGCCCGCTCCTGGGGCGCGAATGGCGCTCACGCGCACCTCGTTATCCCGGTTCGGAGGATCGGCTCCGCGGTCGGCTTCTCGACCTTCGTGAAGCAGCTCATCAACCCCGCCGAGGGCCGCAAGCTCATCGACGCTGAGTGGTCGGCTCATCGCGAGGGAGCCGGTTATGCAGGATGAGGCTTCGATCCTCGCTCGCTTCGACGCGTGGTTGGCGCAAGCGCAGGATGCGACCCGGGATGAGGCTTTCACCAGCGGCGATCGCGCCATCGCAATCGGCTTCATCTTGCGTCAGGCGCGCGAGGTGGATGCCGGCATTACGGCTTCAGAGCTTGCGGAAATGCTCGTGATCGCGGCCGAGAGCATCCGGCATGGTCTCGCTCTGGACGATGGCAAAACGCAGCGCCTGTTCGGGCTAGACTCTGGATCGACCCTCGACGCTCTTCGCGAGGTGCCGATCACACAATGGCCGCTCGCGCCGGTCGAGCGGGTCATCGTCCTCATGGAGAGTGTCACGCTCGCTGCCACGCTGCTGTCGGACGTGGAGCGAGCATGCGCCTGGTTCCGCAAGCCAAATAGCGCGTCCTTAACCGCCGGGCGATCTGCGCTGGCACTTATGCTCGAGGAGCAGGACGGAGTGCGCAAGGTGCGGGACTATCTACGCAGCGAGGTCTGGGGCTGAAGCGCACCGAGACTGGTCAGCCCCGGACGGCCGACTGACCGATGACGAGAAAATGGCTGCTGCGTGATCAGTAGCAGATGGAGGAAATGATGATCACCAACTCAGACGGCGAAGGACAGCCGCGGGAGACGACACGATGATCGTGGTCACCGTTCAGCTCTGGCCCTTTGGCAAGGAGGAAGAAGCCCGAACCCTAGCCGAGGCCAGGATCGCCAACACCAGCCTCAACATTCTCGAAAATCGCTACACCGCGTACGTCACTGAGGAAGCAGCGCCCGAACTTGGCATTTCCGGAATGGATAAGAAGATTCACATCCAGGAGCAAGATCGTCGGCAGAGCGTCTGGGCGCTTATCAATCGGGTGATCGACGAGGCCATGGTGAGCAAAGCGTCAGACTAAGGTTGGAGAGATTCCCGCCGCGAGCACTTGCGCGAGCGGCGGGAGCCGAACTGAGCGCCTGAGAGTCTCTTGGACCTGGAAGCAAGATGTTTTTTGAAGTCCAGCGATCGCCAAGGGAGTGCGCGCTTCGCACCAGCACGCGAAGCTTGCGGCCGTAGCGATCGGAAGTGGGCTACGGCAGGCCTCCGCTCCCGGTTTTCACGGGAGCGAAGTTAGAATGCTCGAATACCGGCGGCAAGCAAGTCGAATGTGAGGTGCCGACCGCCAGGTGGCGGTCGGGGTAATCAGGGATCGATGGTACGTTGATGAAGATCAGCGTGATGGGCGATGGTGATTCGCTCCGCACCGCCCGATCGGCTTTCAGCGCTCGTCAGGCTGAGAGCGGCGACAGCTCGAAGTTGGCTAGCAGTACGGCGACATCGGCGTACACGGCAACTGCACCCGCATTCTTCGGTTGAGCCGCGCTGAATGGACCGGACGTCAGTCCGACTGCTGGAATATCAGTCTTAAGCGCCCCTCGACATCGTACGGGGTGTCTCGGAGAACGATCGCGTGGTCGGGTTCGATATCAACCTTCTCAAGCGCTGCGTCGAAGCTGTCAGCCGGTGGCTTCTATGCCGACGATATGCGAATACGTCAGCTACATATGACTGCTGGTAGAGGCTCTCTGAAGCCGCACTCGCTTAGGCTTCTCATATCAACGAGGTTCAGCGCGAGGGGAGCAGAGATCGGTGCAGGCCGAGGCGGTCACCGCACAGCTGGACGCGATAGACCTGTGCTTCGGCGATGTCGACGATTGCCGCGATCGGGAGACGGACCGGTGTTGAGATCATTGTACGATCTATATCGGAAAAGCCGCCGGTATAGACTCCCTCGATCTCTCCATGAAAAGCCGCGCGATGTCCTGCCGTGAACAGGAAGGACAACCGGATCTTTTCCGGTCTGATCAGTTCCGCGAGGCGAGGGCCTTCGGCGCTGATCTCGTCAATAAGATCAAGCAGGTGCGCTGTGTCGGCGAGCCAGGCGCGCACCATGACCTCGGTCTGGCTGTCGTGAGCTTCTGCGGTTTTGTCCCAAGGGGCATGATGTGGAGGGCGGATCTCGTCTGGGACGCCCGACTTTAGCTGACGTTTTCGGGCGTAATAGTCCTCTTCAGCCCAGCCGTTTCTCAACTGCCCATCGGCGATCTGGAACAGGGTTATTCCGCCCCATGTCGATACACGGCCGTTCTTCGCGCTCACCCCGTGTTCGGTAAAGCGCAGCGCCACAGCGTCCGTCCCGATCACCGTATCATGCGCGGTGACGCATAGACCGGGGAACTGATCAAGCTGCGCGACCGTAGCGGGAAGATAGGCCTCCTCACGCCCGTCGAGGACAATGCCCCCAATGGATAGACAATACCGGGGCGACATGACGACACGCGCAGCCTCCGGATTGTGCGCCGTCAGGAAATCAACCGCGAATCCCCGGAGAAGCCGAACGTTGCGATCTATCATATCAACCAACTTTTCCTAAAGTACGTCTTGCAACGGCAAAGACAACGCTCAGTAGCTCTTGGGCAGCCCCAGGCTGTGCTGTGCGATGTGGTTTAGAACCATTTCTCGGCTGACCGGGGCGGTTTTGTGGAGACGCGCAACGAACCACAGGTCAGCTAAGCCGTACTCATAGGAAAGCCCATTGCCGCCATGGACCTGTATAGCCTGATCAAGCGCCTTGAGCGAAGCGTCGGCGGCGAGCAGCTTGGCCATGTTTGCAGCTTCCGCCGCATCTTCCCCCCGGTCGAACAGATCGGCGGCACGCGCCGTCATAAGCCGCGCGGCCTGAACGCCCGCGTAGCTATCGGCGAGCGGATGGGAAACACCCTGATGCGCCCCGATCGGCACCTGCCATACCTTACGCTCGACGGCGTACTGAGCGGCCTGAGCGAGAGCGAAGCGTGCGATGCCGTTATTGATTGCCGCTGCAGCCATGCGCTCTGGATTGAGGCCAACAAAGACTTGCTTGAGGCCCTTCCCAGGCTCGCCGATCAACGCCTCGGCCGGAAGCTTTATGTCGTCATAGAACGTGAAGAACGTTTTTTCCGGAACCATGACGGCGGAGTCGATTGCTTTCCAACTGAGACCAACCGAATCAGTGGGCACGAGGACAAGCGACAATGCCGACCGCTCGGGCGTCGACAGATCGGCGTCGCGCGCAACGACCAGCACGGCATCCGCCTCGTCAATCGCCGACGTCCAGTACTTAGCACCCTTCAGAAGCCAGCCGTCTCCATCCCGCCTTATCGTGGTGGAAACGTTGTGGGTATTGGTCCCGGCATCCGGCTCCGTGATGCCAAATGAGATTTTCCGCTCACCGCTCGCAAGCGCCGGGAGCCATTCGCGCTTCATGGCATCAGAGCCATATGTGGCGATGATCGGCACGGTGATGGAGTTGATCACAAGCTGAAGCAACGGACAGCCATGTGCCGCCACCTCCTCGACCATCAGCTGGTATTCGGACATTCCGACCCCGCCGCCGCCAAACTCCTCCGGCGCGTGCATCCCGAGAAACCCGGCCTGACCGAGTTCTCTCCACAACTCGTCCGGCCGTTCGTTCTTGCGAACCAGTTCTTGAAAGTATCCACGGCCGAATCGCGACATCAGGCGCGCGACGCTCCTGCGCAGATCGGAATGATGATCCGCCTGATCTACGAGTCCGTTGTGGAAGATCGATTGCGATGACATTCTCATTCTCCGCTAGTTCTAGCTTGGCCAGCTGAAGAAGCCTTGGCCGCTTTTCTGACCCAACCGTCCCTCGGAGACCATGCGCTCCAGCAAAGGGGGAGCGGCGTATCGAGAGCCATGCGCACGCTCCAGGGCGCGCGCGACATCCAGCCGCACGTCGAGGCCGACGATATCGCTAAGCCGCAATGGACCAACGGGGTGCCGGTAGGCCAACGTCGCCGCGCGATCGATGTCTTCGGCGCTCGCAACGCCGCTTTCCAGCATCCTGATCGCTTCCAGCGACGCGATAAGATCGAGCCGGCTGGTCGCGAAGCCCGGTATGTCGAGAACGACGAGGGTTTCCTTTCCCATCCAGCGTCCGATCTCGCGCGCTTCATCGACAGCCGCTTCCGCCGTAGCGCCACCGCGCACGATTTCGACGAGCTTGAGGGACCAGACAGGATTGAAGAAGTGCATCCCAAGGAAGATCGTCGGATCGGCGACTGCCGTCGCCAGACGGTCGATCGACAATGCGCTCGTATTGCTGGCCAGGAGGCGCGGTGAACGGGCAGCGGCGGCAGTGAGCACCTTGAGCTTGAGGGCTTTATCCTCAGGAACGCTCTCGATAATGACGTCTTCGCGCAACGGTACGTCCGACGTGGATGCGACGCGCCGGATACGCCCGATCAACTCCGAGGCTCCGGACGCACTGAGCTTGCCTCGGGAGACCGCACCCTGTGCCGCGTCCGCCACGGTGCGCATCATCGCCTCCGCGCGCTCGTTGCCTGGTTCGACGACCGTGACCTCACCGCCCGCCTGAGCGGCGACATAAGCGATGCCGATGCCCATCGTACCGCCGCCAATAACCGTAACCCTTTTCATCGGCCGCTCCAGATGGGAACTCTTTTCTCTGCGAAGGCACGCGCGCCTTCCTGTGCGTCTTCCGACCCGATGACGGATTCGGCCAGCGGACGCTGCCGTTCCCAGACTTCGGTGGACAGCCAGTCGCGCGCCTCGTTCATGATCCGCTTGGCCATGGCGACCGACAGCGGCGCATTGGCGGCGATCACCTTTGCAAGGTCGATCGCCGTTTGCAGGGCCTGGCCATCCTCCGTCAGCCGATTGACCAGACCAAGTCGGTAGGCTTCCGGCGCAGCAAGTCGCTGCCCGGTGAGCACGTACTCGAGCGCTATGCCGAACGGCATACGCTGAGCGAGCCGCACCATCCCACCGGATCCGGCGACAAGGCCGCGACTGACCTCTGGCAGACCGAATTGCGCCCCGGTCCCCGCCACGATCAGATCACATGCCAGCGCCAGCTCGAACCCGCCGGCCAGCGCAAAGCCTTCGACCGCGGCAATCAAGGGCTTCACAGGCGGCCGCTCCGTCACGCCTGCGAACCCCCGTCCGGGAAGTTCCGGCCGAGCGCCGGCCACGAAATCCTTCAGATCCATCCCGGAGGAAAATTGCCCCCCCGTTCCGGTGATGATCGCGACGCTGAGACCCGGATCGCTGTCGAGGTCGTCCAACGCGGCTGCAATGGCGACGGAAACATCGCGGTTGACGGCATTCCGTCGATGCGGCCGATTGATCGAGATGATCAGAACGGCGCCGTCGCGGTCGACAAGCACGGGCGCCTCGCCTTCGTCATTCAAAGCCACTCATCCCCATCCTCTTGTTTTCAATTGAGACATGATGCCGCACAGTTCTGCAGCGGCCTGTCTTAAGGTTCAGGCGGATAACGCAGCGCGCCGGCCGGGCCCGCTGCAAACGCCTTCTACAATCAGCCCCGAACGACCATCCCTTGCTCTTAGCCGAAGAAGGCTTACAACACTCCTGTTGTAAGCGTCAACGGCGATCGGATGGTGGCGTTGATCACTTGATCCAAAAGGCGACATGGTGGGAGCGGACGATGACATTGTGTTCGATGGCGGCGTTTGTCCTGCCGTGCGGCAGACCGAGAACTAGACGAACGTGAAGGTTGAGCAGCAGGCGCTGCGCCTAGATAATGAGAGTTAGGAGACGGCGGCAGATGGATCAGGGTAAGTTTTCGTGGCACCTCGCCTTGCGAGAGGATGCCGGGTTGGCGATCGGTTTTCGTTCCTCTCATGGCGCAGCATGCCGACAACTGCTCCGGGACGTGGTAAGGCCATGACCGTGACGCTTATGGCGCCGCCGACACTCCTCGACTTTCTGAGCGTGAATGCCGTTGACGACCCCGATCGGCCTTGCGTCATCTTTGGGGAGGAGGTGGTCAGCTTCTTCGAAATGGATTGCCGAAGTCATCGGTTGGCCACCGCGCTCCAGCAGCGCGGCGTTGGCCCCGGCGACAGGGTCGCGATCATCGGTCACACGAGCATCGCTTTCTACGAGCTGGTGTTCGCCTGTGCCAAGCTGGGCGCCATCATGAACCCCCTGAACTGGCGCCTGTCGCCGCGCGAGATCGCCGCCATAATCGCTGACGGCGCGCCCAAGCTCATCATCGTAGATCCCAGCTTACGCCACCTCCTCGGCGAGGTTGTCGATGTAGCCGACACGATAGATTTGGGCGAGCCGTTCGTAGCTTGGCGCGATGGCGCCCGGGCGTCCGGAAACTTGCCGGTCTCTGATCCCGAAAAGCCTCTTCTCCTTCTCTACACATCGGGAACGACAGGCGTACCCAAGGGGGTGATGCTCAGTCAGGCGAGCGTGGCGCTGAATGGGCGGACTGCACGGGAGGCTTGGAGTTTCACACGAGATAGCGTCAATCTCGTCGCCATGCCGCTCTTCCATGTCGGAGGAATTGGCTACGGAATGATGGCTCTCAGCCAGGGCGGCACCACTGTGCTGCTGGCGCAGCCCGATGCGGCCTCCCTGAAGGATGTCATGACCCGCCATCGGGTGACGCACGCATTCTTCGTACCGTCCGTCATTCTGCGCTTGGTCGAGCATCTCGAGGAAAGCGGCTCGACACTGCCGTCTCTCGAGCTGGTGATTTACGGTGCGGCACCGATCAGTCCCACCTTGCTTCAGCGCGCCACGGCCGTTCTCGGCTGCGACTTCGCCCACGCCTACGGCATGACGGAGACGGCGGGAACCGTCGTGACGCTGCTGCCCAAGGACCATGACCCGGCGGGCCCTCACCCGGAGCGCCTTTCATCCTGCGGGCAGGCTGTCGCATGGGCGCAGGCGCGCATAGTCGATCCGACGACCGGCACCGATGCTGAACCGGGTGTCACCGGGGAACTCTGCATCCGCTCCCCCATGGTCATGCTCGGGTACTGGAATCGCGAAGGCGCTACTCGCGAGGCGCTGAGTGAGGATGGCTGGCTGAGAACGGGTGATGCTGCCGCGTTCGACGGGGATCGCTACATTTACCTTCGCGGCAGATACAAGGACATGATCGTATCGGGCGGAGAGAACATCTATCCGGTCGAAATCGAAAACGTGATGAGCGCGCATCCTGCGGTGGCCGAAGTCGCCGTCATCGGCGTTCCCCATGAATTGTGGGGCGAGACGCCGCGTGCCTTTGTCGTGCTTCGTGCAGACTTTCAAGCAAGCGACAGTGATTTGATAACGTTCACCCGATCGATGCTCGCCCGCTACAAGTGCCCGACTTCAGTGATTTTCAAGGAGACTTTGCCGAAGAACGCTTCGGGGAAGATACTCAAACACGAACTCGGATAGGTAAGCGAGCGCGGGGCTCGTCAGGGGCAGGGGTCCGGCAGTTGTGCATGAACCGCCTCGATAGCTGCGACGACCGCCTCGTCTAGCGTGACGTCGATGCTTGCTATGGCAACCGCCAGTTGTTGGGGCGTGGTCGCTCCGATGATGTTCGCGGTAACAAAGGGTTGCTGGTTGACGAAGGCGAGCGCCATGGTGGCGGCATCCAAACCGTGGGCATGGGCGATCGCCACATACTGGGCGGTGGCGATCGGCTGCGTGGGCCGATCATAACGCGCGAAGTTCCAGGTGACCGCCAAACGCGATCCGGGGGGCGTCACGCCGCCCAGATACTTTCCGGTAAGGTGACCGGCCGCAAGCGGAGAATATGCAAGCAAACCGACGCCTTCGCGTAGGGAGAACTCCGCGAGACCACCTTCATATAGCCGATTCAGGAGATTGTAGGCGTTCTGGATCGAGGCGATACGCGGCAGCCGGCCATCCCGCGCAAGCCTGAGATATTCGGCCGCGCCCCACGACGTCTCGTTAGACACGCCCACATGGCGCACCTTACCGGCCGTCACCAGATCGGCGAGGACCGAAAGCGTTTCCTCGATGGGAACCGTATCGGGGTGATCGTCGAGGGAGTTGCGCGCCCTGTCACCAAACATCGCGACGGTGCGATCGGGCCAATGAATTTGGTAGAGGTCGAGATAATCGGTCCTTAGCCGTCGCAAGCTATCGTTGATGGCCTGTTCGATATTACGCCGATCCAGGCGATTGTTCCCGCCTCTAACCGGCCGCTTGGGATCGAAGGCGGGGCCAGCCACCTTGCTTGCGAGGATGGTGGTCTCCCGCCGCTTGCGACCCTGCAGCCAAGTACCGATGATCTCCTCGGTCCGGCCTTGAGTTTCCCGGCTTGGCGGAGTGACCGGGTACAATTCTGCTGTGTCGATGAAGTTGACCCCGTGATCAGTCGCATAGTCGAGCTGATCATGGGCCTCGCTTTCACTGTTCTGAGAGCCCCATGTCATCGATCCCAGGCAGATCGCGCTGACGTTCAGATCCGAGTGGCCGAGGCGGCGGTACTTCATTGATCACTCCTCCCGATCCGAACTCAGCCTTTGATGCGACGTCGCCTCCCGCCGCCAAGCGTCAGCTATTGCCATGGACCTTCCTGGCGGAGCGAAACGGCGACGCAGTGGCGCGCGTCAGATTTGCTGATGTCGGACGATCGTCAAGCCGAAACCTTCCAGTGCGTCGAGCTTCCTGGCGCTGGAAGTCAGCAGCACCATGTCTCTGACGCCGAGGTCGAGCAGGATCTGGGCACCCAGACCATAATCACGGACGGCATGCTTCATCATATACTCGTGACGCTTGCCGTTGATCCTGTCCGCGATGGACGTCGGGCTTGGATCATGGACGAAGACTGCCACTGCCGGACCGTCATAAGCCTCCATGGCTGTGAGGGCCATGGGTACGTAGTCTTCCCGGCCGGCAGACCAGCCAAGTAAGTCGGTGGCGATATCGACCTGATGCACACGGACCAACGTGCGGGCATCCGGCGTTATCTCGCCGCGCACGATCGCCACGTGTTCGCCGCCGTCGACGCTGTCGCGATAAACGTGGATCGTGACCTGGCCGCAGTAACGGCTGGACATCGGCGCGCTGGCCACCCGCTCCACCAGCCTCTCCCACCGGCGGCGGTACGCGATCAACTCGGCCACCGTGGCGATCTTCATGCCGCGTGACGCGCAAAGTGCGTCGAGTTCCGCCAAGTGGCTGAGATCTCCCTGAGCGTTCAACACCTCGCATACGACCGCCGCGGGTCTGGCACCTGCAATTCTTGCTATGTCGACAGCGGCCTCCACCCTTCCCGGACTGACCAACACGCCTCCTTTCCGGGTCACGATCGGGAAGACGTGGCCGGGCGATACGATGTCTTTAGCGGTGGAGTTCGGATCGATCGCTACCGCTATTGTATGGGCGCGATCATAGGCTGAGATGCCGGTCGTCACGCCCTCTTTTGCTTCGATCGAAGCGGCGAATGCGTGGCGCCGTGTCGATCCTGTCTGCGGCAACTGCCGCAATTGCAGCTGGTCGGCTGCTCCGGCTTCGAGCGCGAGGCAGATCAGGCCCCGCGCATCATTAGCCATGAAGTTGATAACGTCGGGAGTGGCGGCCTCCGCCGGCACCACCAGGTGCCCGGTTGCCTCCGGTAAGTCATCGTCGATCAAGACAAATGGGCGACCGGCGCGCGCATCCGCAATAACATCCTCGATACGCGACATCATCACTGCCCCTCCATCAGGCGCATTCCAACGAGCAGGCGAAGCCATCATCATAGCGGTCCGTATGTCACGGTGGGGGATGGTGAATCACGGAAGGCGGGCCTGCTTGCCGGGCAGCTGGCTCCATTCTGACTCACGGGGTCACGCCTTGTGGGTCATCAGGCCTCGGTCTTGCGCATCGATTGTCTCTACGACCTCGTAATCCGCGATATTGGCGCGTTCCGTCATCTTCCAAACATCGATGATGCGAAAGGGATTGTTGACGACGATGCGACCCTTCGAGTTCTTGTAGTAACCATTCAGATCTGGCCGTGACCAGATCATCTTGGCGTGGGCATCATCAACGCGCTGATTGTAGTTCTCATAGACGTCGCGGCGAACGTCGACCACAGCGATGCCGTCATCAAACATCTGCAGCAACAGCGACATGACATAGTGCATCTGTCTCTCGAGCACCGAGATCAAGCTCCCGCCGTGGCCAAACTGAGTATTCGGACCATAGAGACAGAAGAAATTGGGGAAGCCCGGTACGACCGTGCCGAGATAAGCTCTGGCATCATCCCCCTGCCACTCTCGATGCAAGATCTGACCACCGCGGCCACGTACGTTCATTGGAGCGAGCAAGTTCACCACGTCGAACCCCGTCGCCCAAATAAGAACGTCGGCCTTGTGCTCGGCACCGTCGCTCGTAACGACACCGACCGGGCGGACTTCGACCACCGAACCGTTCACGGACGTGACGTTCGGCTTGGCGAGCGTGCGAAACCACCCGTTATCGAGGAGCATCCGCTTACCGAAAGGCGGATAATCCGGTATCACGCTAGGCAGCAAATGCTGCGCATCTCCCAGTTCCTGCTGCATATACGCGGTCAGACCTCGTCGATGCGCATCGTTTAGGGCGTTTATGGAATCCGTCCGCGACGTCCAATCTGGATCAATCTGCAACGACCCATGCTGTTTGTCGTTGAAGGCCCAACTCAGGCGAAGCCTGTACCATAGACGATAGGGCTCGACCTCTCGTAGCAATCGACGCAGATCGTCAGGAATGCTCTGGCCGAATTTGGGAAACGGTGCCACCCATTGCGGCGTTCGCAAGACGACCGTCAGCGATTTGACCTCGCCCGCAATCGCCGGGGCTACCTGCATCGCGCTCGCGCCGTTGCCGACCAGGACGACGTCCTTGCCCGCGAGCGCAAGCCCCTCGTCGGGGTATCGGGCGGTGTGGACGCTCGGCCCCATGAACGTTTCCATTCCCGGGATCGAGGGTAGACGCGGCTTGTTGAACGCGCCGACGCAACTCACGATGATCTTTCCGCGATATGTCCGTGTGACGCCATCGGATATGGCATCGACCTCCCAATAGGCTTCATCATCGCGATAGCGTGCTTCTACCACCTCCTCGCGGAAGCGGATATTCGGGACGATATCCTGATCCGCAGCAAAGGCTTCGAGATAGGATTGTATCTCGCGGCTGCCGGCGAAGTAGCGCGACCAGTCGCCAGGGGCGAAGGAAAAGGAATAGAGATGACTTGGAACGTCGCATGCTGCCCCAGGATAGCGGTTTTCCAGCCACACGCCTCCAGGTCGATCATTCCTTTCCAAGATGATATAAGGAATGCCTGCCTTGCGGAACTCGAGAGCCGCGCAAAGGCCGGAGATACCCGCCCCGATGATGATCGCCAGGAAATCGTCTGGAACCTGCACGGAGGGGAGGGGATCGCTCCGATTCGGCAGACGTAGCTCCTGCCGGATCATGGGGGCGTAATCGAGCGGGATCTCTTCTCCCAACGAGACGCCCATGATGCGGCACAGCAGCGCGTCATCGGGATCTTCAAGCGCAGGAGGCTTCCCTGCCAGCCATGCCTCGACTGCCTCGATGGCCGCAGAACGAATTTCCTCCTGGACGTCCAGAGGAAGGCCGCCATCCTCGTTATCATCCAGGCCGCGCGTCCGCACGGGGACGAACCGACCTTCGATCCAACGTATATCGCCCGTAAGCTGAACCAGCAGACACGCTAGGGTCGGAACATTAGCAACGCGAATAGCCGACCTTAGCCAGTCAGAATTCGCATTCTGTTCCAATCCCTCAATACTGAACATCTTGCGAAGCCCTTACTTTGATTTTAGCATCACGACGCCACAGTCGCACTGGCGAAATCCTTACCGCAATGATCTTTTCATTGCGACGGTCTAGGTCAACATTCTACCAAAACCGTACAACAGGCCTGTTGTGGGGTCAATCGCAGGCTGTTGATCATCCCGCTCTCATCGCTGCGCTGATCTGACTTACCGCGACTTCCGCTGCCGGAGTAATGTGCGGCAAGCTCGCGAAGCCGTGAATCATTCCGGCGTGGAAGAACGTCGACGTCACGACACCCGCATCCGAAAGCCGGTCGGCCAGTGACGCTTCTTCATCCTTCAACGGATCGTACCCAGCTATGACCATCGATACCGGCGGCAGTCCTGACAGATCGAGGTTCAGCAGGGACAATTCGGCTGTCTGCTCTCGCTCGCCGGCAAATGCCCGCCAGAACCATTTCATTGCACCTCGCGTGAGTACGAAACCCTCGGCCAGAGCGTGCATCGACGACGTATCGCAACCGGGGTCCACGACAGGATAGAGCAGGCCGATATGGCCCACCCGCACCGGCAGTCCGGTATCCCTCACGACAGCGCCCATCCGCAGGGCGAGGTAGCCGCCCGCGCTGTCTCCGCAGAGACTGACCAGATCGGTACGGAGGTGCTCTTCGCCGCCATGCGCCATGATCCAGTGAAGGGCGGACATACAGTCCTCCAACGCCGCAGGGCACGGATGTTCCGGTGCGAGGCGATATTGCACAGCCACGACGACCGACCCGCTTGCGCGGCAGAGCGCGCGACACAGCGCATCATGCGTGTCGAGCGATCCCGCTACGAAACCACCACCGTGCATGAAGACGGTCGCGGGTGTACCCTCGCAGGACCGTTCCGGATAGTACAGTCTAAGCGGAACATCTCCGTCTGACCCCCGAATGGTAAGATCATGGACCTTAGAGACCGGATTCCCTTTGATCGCCAGCAGTGGAGCGTCCAGGAAAGCGCGAAACTTCGTCACGTCGTTCCACGACGCTGGTGCCCTGATCTGTGCGCGATCGTAGCTCAGCAGCGTCCGAAGCGAAGGATCAACTTCCGCCGCGCGGCTCATATCTGTACGATCAACTTTCCACGGTGCCCGCTCTCGAACAGTTGTGCGAAAGCCTCCGGCACCTTCTCAATTCCCCCGACCACAGCGTGGCAAGGTCGGATATCGCCGGCTTGAGCAAGGCGCTTGAGCGAGGCCTGTGCGGACGCCCACTCCTCTCCCGTCAGGAGAAATGCATTAAACCCCTCAAGCTTCAACTCCTTCTCGATCACCGCGAAGAAGTTGGCGGGACCGACACGGTAATCCGATCCTTCGTACTGCGACATCGCTCCACACAGCCCAATACGTCCGCCGCGCCTGGTCCTGCCAAGGAAGGTTTCGAGCATCGGGCCTCCGACGTTGTCGAAGTAGCAATCGACGCCGGCCGGCGCATGTTCATCCAGGAACGTCTCCAGCCCACCTTCCCGATGGTTGAAGGCTGCATCGACGCCGATTTCTTCCAAAAGCCAGGTCATCTTCTCTGCGGTTCCCGCAGATCCCAACACGCGTGCGCCCCGCAACTTGGCCAATTGACATGCGAGCGAGCCAACCGCGCCGGCCGCGCCGGATATGAAGATCGTCTCCCCCGCCGCAGGTTGCACGACGCGCTCTATGCCGATCCACGCCGTTACACCCGTCAGACCGAGCAGGCCGAGATGCCATTCAAGTGGCACATCTTCATCGTCGATGCGGACCAAACCCGCCTCGGCGGGCGTGGCGACGAAACGAGAACGCCAGCCCAGCTGATTCAAAACGCGCGTTCCGATCGGATAGCCTGCATCCGACGACGCCTCGATCAACCCGATGGCGGGACCGCCGAGGATATCGCCAGGTTGCAGAGGCGAGACGTAGCCGTCTTGTCCCGTCAAACCCAGCCGCATGTAAGGATCGAGCGACATCCATTCATTCCGTACCAAGACCTCGGTCGGGCCTGGGTCGGCAAGGCGCGCGGCCACCTGCTGAAAGTCGCTGCCCCGGACGTGCCCCGCCGGGAGGTGCGCAATCCTGATTTCTATTGCTTCGGCCACGCCATCGAACCCATCGTTGCCGGCCGCGTCGCGTACGAGCGGCCGGTCGTTCAATGCAAGGTCCAGACGACGAAGCAGTCGCCGCCCGGAAACCGACAATCAGGCGGCCTGCGACGCCTGCCGCGTGTTGGTGTGCATCTTGCGAAGTTCCGGCATGACTTTGTCGGCGAATACGCGAAGACTGTTCTGGGCGTTTTCGAAGGAGATGCCGCCGAACGACAGCACGAGCATGGCATTGAATTCTCCGACGAGTTCGAGACGCTCGCGATACTTCTCAATCACCTGCTTCGGCGTACCGTAGTTCTGCGCCTCAATATAGGTCCGCTGCGATTCCTCGAGACCAGCCGACTTGATCAGGTCCGCACCCGTTTGATAGGATTCGTAGCCGCGAATGCCTTTGAAGTGATCGCCTGCGAACTCATAATGGTCGGTCACCGCCATGTAGTGGTTGCCGATGTGTTCGTAGGCGAGGCGGCGAGCCTCCTCCTCGTCCTCGTGGATGACGGTCACATCGGTGAGGGTGCACGGCGGCGCTTCACGCCCATGCACCTCACGGAAGCGATCACGGTACAGGTTGATCATCGGCAGGTGCCGCGAGAATGCGAACTGAATGAAAGTCATCATGCTGCCGCCGATCTCCGCAGCGGCCAGCGCGGAGTCGTTGGACATGGCAACGCAGTTCAGGTCGTCATAATAGCTCTTGAGCGGCCGCGGCCGGATCTCGACCCGCGGTTGTTTGAAGAGGGCGGTGTCGCTCTCCATGTAGCCGGTTTCGAGCGCCTTCAGAACGAGGCGGGCGGCTTCATCGAAGCGTCCGCGCGCCTCCTCCATCGGGATCCGCATGCCGACATATTCGCGCCGGGCGAGGCCGCGGCCGATGCCGAGACCAACCCGCCCCGGAGCAAAGTACTCCAGCATCGCCATCTTTTCGGCGATGCGCAGCGGATCGTTCCATGGAAGGATTACCGCGCCGGGCACAAGCTTCGCACGCTTCGTCTTCGTCGCCAAGTAGGATAAGTACTGGATGTTGTCGGGGCAGAGCCCATAATCTTCGAAGTGATGCTCGACGCACCATAGCGAATCGAAGCCACGCTCATCGGCGGCCACCGCCAGATCGATTTCACCCTGGTACATCTGGTAATCGTCCAGATCCTTATGCCAGTTCTGCATAACGTTCAGGTGGCCGATTTGCATATTCTGTCTCCATCTCCCCGTCCGGACACCATTGTCCCCGAACGCATTTCCATTTTCATTCTGCAAAGCTACGGGCGCGCCTTGAGGAAGTCAACAACAATGGTGTTGCGACGGGCTTGCCTCTGCTGTCCACGGCTGATACCAGCATATTGGCTGAAAAAGGCGGCCTCGAAAAGGTTTAGAACGGCTCTGTAAGAGGCCTCGCCGAAGTGGCACGGGAGAGTGCGATGGCAGACATTACCCATGATGAACTGATTGAAATGAATCGAGATCTGCTGGCCAGCTGGCTTGCTGATCCGAATTACACATATGATGACTTTCGTCGCATCTTCGAGGAATGGTTGGCGCAGTTTCCGATCCCGGAGGGAACGCGGTTTGAGGATGCGGATGCGGACGGGGTGTCCTGCATCTGGGCAGACGGCGCGTCAGTGGACAACAGTCGTGTTGTCGTGCATTTCCACTCGGGCGGGTATCTGTTGGGATCGGCGGCATCTTACAAGTCGTTTGGCGGTCTTCTTTCGGCGGCAACTGGTGCTCGAGTGTTGCTCGTCGACTATCGGCTCGCTCCCGAGAATGCGCATCCTGCCGCAGTTGAGGATGCACTGACCGTCTATCGCTGGCTTCTAAATCGTGGATCCGATCCGGCCAAGCTCGCCTTGTCAGGCGACAGCGCGGGCGGCGGGCTTGCTTTAATTGCGTTGCAGCAGGTGCGCGAGGCCGGCCTTCCTCTGCCGGGCTGCGCCCTGGCCATTTCGCCATTAGCGGATTTTACCGCGTCGGGAGAATCCCGGACCAGCAATGCAGCGCTTGATCCGCTTGTCACGACCGAGCTGCTCGAGTCGATGGCCATCACGTATTGCGGCGATCGTGACCGAACCGCCCCCACGTTGTCGCCCCTGTTCGGGAACTGGACGGGGTTGCCGCCGGTGCTGGTCATCGCCGGCGAGATCGAGGTTTTCCGCGACGACGGTAAGTTATGTGTCGAGGCTGCGTTGCGGTCGGGGGTCGACGCGCGTTTTCACGTCGGCGCGAAGATGGTCCATATCTATCCGGTCTATGCCGACAGGCTTCCGGAGGCGCGTGAGGCGCTCGCCGAGATCGGGCAGTTCGTGCGCGATCACACGGGGGAACGCCTGCAGTGAAGAGCCTGGCGGAACATGTGGTCATCGTGACAGGTGGCGGCTCGGGAATCGGCGCCGGCGTAGTCGAGGTCCTCGCCGAACGGGGCGCTCACGTTATCGTCGCGGACCATAACCCGGCGACTGCCGATGTCACGGCCGGAAAGGCGGTTGCGGCGGGCGGTAGCGCCGAAGGCGTCTACCTCGATGTCTGTAGTACGGGCGCCTGCGACAAGTTGTTCGCTGATCTGGACAGCCGGGGCATAATGGTGACCGGGTTGGTCAATTCGGCCGGGATCACGATCCGCTCTGCCTTCGTCGATCTGGAGCTGGATGCCTGGCGCAAGGTGATCGACACCAACCTGACGGGGACGATGCTGATGACGCAGCACTTCGTTCGGCAGCTGGCCGGTCAGCGCGGCGGAATCGTGAACATCGGCTCGGTCATGGGACAATTCGCCGCGCCAAATCTCTCACCATACGCCGCTTCAAAGGGTGGGATCGGCATGTTCACGCGCGCGGTCGCCACGGAGCTGGCGGAGCAAGGCGTGCGCGTGAACGCTGTGAATCCCGGTTATATCGAAACCGAGATGACACGTATCGCGTTCCGCATTCCGCGCTTTTCCAAGGCTGTTCTCGATCGCACGCCGATGCGCCGGTTCGGGGTGCCGCGGGATGTCGCCAATGTGATCGCCTTTCTTCTCTCCGACGAGGCGGCCTATGTGACGGGTCAGGTGATCACCGTCGATGGCGGGATGACGGCAGGAGACACGACCTTGGCGTCGCCTTCACGCGACGAGATGCTGGAAGCGGGGAATTGAGCCCAACCCGATGCCGGGCACTTGTCCAATGCCTGTCTAAGGCACGCTCTCCGGAGGAGGCCAGAAGAATGAGTACCAACGCGAACAAGGTGATTATCACCTGTGCCCTGACCGGTGGCGCGCACACGCCGTCCATGTCGCCGGCACTGCCGGTCACCGCGGCGGAGATGGTTGACCAAGGCGCCGCCGCCGCCGCCGCGGGTGCGGCCATCCTGCACCTTCACGCCCGCATTCCGGAGACTGGAGCACCAACCGGCGATCCGGATATCTACAACGGTTTCCTGCCAGCCCTGAAGCAGCGGACCGGCGCAGTCTTGAACCTAACCACCGGCGGATCGGCGACCATGCCGGTCGCGGAACGGCTGCTCGCCGCGATGCGGTTCCGACCGGAAATGTGCTCTCTTAACATGGGCTCCATCAACTTCGCCTTCTTCGATGCCGGACGTCATGTCGAAGAGTGGAAGTATGGGTGGGAGCGCGACTACGTTATCAATTCCGATGACTATATCTTCAAGAACACGTTCCGAGACATTCGCTATATCCTTGAGAGCCTCGCGGATCATGGCACCCGATTTGAGCACGAGTGCTATGACGTCGGCCATCTCTACAACCTCGCCCATTTCATCGATCGCGGCCTCGTCAAGCCCCCTTTCTTCGTGCAGATGATCTTCGGCATTCTCGGCGGCATCGGTGCCGATCTCGAAAACATGGTGTTGATGAAGGGCGTGGCTGATCGCCTGTTCGGTCCTGAGAACTTTCAATGGTCGGTTCTCGCGGCAGGCCGGCATCAGATGCCGTTCGTCACGCAAGCCGCTCTGCTTGGAGGCCATGTCCGCGTCGGCCTTGAAGACAGTCTTTTCATCAAGCGCGGCGTTCTCGCCGACTCGAACGCACAGCAGGTGGAGAAGATCGTCCGCATCGTTCGTGAACTCGGCCGTGAACCCGCCTCGGCGGAGGAGGCTCGGGCCATCTTGGCACTGAAGGGCGCCGATCGTACGGAGATTTGAGCCATGAACATCATCGACCTCTCCATCCCGATTGAAAACGATGTCAGGTCCGATCCTCCGGGCTACACGCCGCACATCGAGTATGTGAATCACCAGCAGTCGATGCCGGCCCTGCAGCAATTTTTTCCAGGACTCGACAAGCAGTCGATGCCGGACGGAGAAGCATGGGCGATCGAGCACATCACGCTCAATACTCACAACGGCACCCATCTCGACGCTCCTTGGCACTTCGCTTCGACCATGGACCAGGGTACGCCGGCGATCACGATCGATCAGGTTCCGCTCGACTGGTGCTTCCGGCCGGGCGTCAAGCTCGACTTCCGCAGGTTCTCTGATGGTTACATCGTCACGGCACAGGATGTTGCCGAAGAGCTGGCGCGGATCGGCCACGAACTGCAGCCGCTCGACATCGTGATCGTCAACACGGCCGCCGGTGCCCGGTACGGGCAGGACAATTACGTGAGTTCGGGCTGTGGCATGGGCCGGGAAGCCACTCTTTACCTGTTGAACCGCGGGATTCGCGTTACGGGCACCGATGCTTGGAGTTGGGACGTGCCGTTCACGGTCACGGCTGGCCGTTTCGCTGAGAGCAACGACGCCGACCTGATCTGGGAGGGGCACAAGGCTGGGCGAGAGATCGGCTACTGTCATCTCGAAAAGCTGCACAATCTGGAGAGCCTGCCGTCGACGGGTTTTCGCGTCGTGTGCTTCCCGGTGAAGATCAAGGGTGCGTCGGCGGGATGGACAAGGGCTGTCGCTATCCTGGACTGACGATGCCTGGGCGTGGGGGAGGGCGGCAGACCCGAGGGGCACGGCCATCGCTCGTATCCGCTTCTTCTGATCGTAAGCTATTTCTGTTCGCGCGTTGATGGTTCCACTGTGGTTGGTGTCGGGATATGGAAGTCGATCGAGCTTCCAAGGATCAGCGAACATGTGGACACGTGGTGCCGAACGATAAGCCGACCAGCCTTCCGCCGAGCGAGGCATCGTCCCGCCATGAAAGCGTCATCGAAAAACGTCGTGCAGCGGCGGAGGCGGATCCCGTCGCCTATGCTGCTCGGCGTCGGGAAATAGCGGAGGCAGCCGTCAGGGTCTTCGACCGTCTTGGCTTCCAAAAGGCCAGCATCTCCGCTTTGGCGAAGGAGATGAAGACCGACAGGTCTACTCTGTATCACTATGTCAGCAGCAAGGAAGAGCTGTTTGACGAGGTTGTTCGTGCCGTTGTCGAACGTAATCTTGAGCTTGTCCTGAAGATATCGCGAAGCAAGCTTCATCCCCGCCGCAAAATGCGTGACATGATCACTGCGCTGATGACGTCGTATGGCGAACACTACCCTCTGTTCTACATCTACATCCGAGAAAACCTCTCACATGTGAGTGACGCGCGATCCGCGTGGTCGGCGGAGATGCGCGCCATGAACCAGCGCACCACGGACGCCCTGATCACCGTCATCGAGGAAGGTTTCGCCGACGGCAGTTTTCGGAGGATCGGCTCCGCCAAGGTTGTCGCCTACGGTATCTTCGGCGTCATCGGCTGGACAAACCGGTGGTTTCGGCCGAGTCGGAGCGACATCTCAGCGGAGGAGATCGGAAAAACCTACGCCGAGATGGTCCTGTCCGGCTTGGAGTCGCCTTACTGAAGGACCAAATATGTTGAAAGGCTGCATCCCTTCAAGATGAAACAGGGCTGCAGTGGAAACGATCAGCGCCTAAGCCCGGCGGGTGCGTAGGCCGACGTAAGCGTCAGCTTTCGTCTGCTTTCGGGGGTAGAGCGGCGATGAGTTCCGGCGCGATGTTGCTTTCTCCCTTCTCTGCGATGTGTCGCTGAATCCGGTCCTGGATAGCGGCACCAATCTTTCCGGCGAGTTCCGGCCGCGCCGCACGGCATTCTGCTTCCGAAATGATACGATTATCCGGCGCTTCGTCGATCTTTGGCATGACGTAGCGCGCAATCATCTCGTACGATCGCTTGGTTTGCGGCCAGTCTGCCCAGTTCGTTCCGAAGAGCAAGAGCGTTCCAAAGCCGCCGGACTGCTTCTTCAGACGCTGTATCTGAGCGATAGCGTCGTCCGGCGTGCCGATCACCGCCATGTGCGAGTCGAGCATCGCGTCGACCACGTCGCCGCCGCCGGGCACGATCGGCAGTGCGGCTACATTGCGCAGATAGTCCGCCCAGCCTTCGATGCCGAAACGGACATCGTGACGTGCCTGCTCGCGCGTCTCGGCGATGTGCATGGGCGCAACCAGCCGCCAGTTGGACCGATCCACGGTCTTCCCGTTGTCGCGCGCGATCTCTTCGCAGATCGCCCAGTTAGAGGAGAGCGCGTCGAACGCCGCCGACGATGTTGCGCCAAAAGACAGCATCCCGATACCGTTCCGGCCGGCCGCCCGCGATCCCGTCGGCGACACGGTACTTGCGGCGATCATGTCGATGCTCGGCCGCGAATAGGGCGTCAGGTGAATACGCGCGTTGTTCAGCTCAAACCAGTCGGTCCGGTGGGTGACTGTCTCACCGCGCATAAGGCGCGTGATGACGTCAATAGCCTCGTCCATCATATCCCGTTGGCGTGCGACGGGGATCCCCATCATCTCGGCGTCGGAGGCGAGGGAACCCGGTCCCATGCCCAGCATGGTGCGCCCACGCGTCATGTGATCGAGTTGGCTGTAGCGTTCTGCAAGCATCAAGGGGTGATGGTACGGCACGGAGCTTACCGCAGAGCCGAGCTTGATCCGCTTCGTGCGCTCCGCTGCGGCTGCAATCATCACCTCCGGGCTGGCAATCGTCTCCCAACCCGCAGAGTGATGTTCACCATACCAGATTTCGTCATAGCCGAGATATTCGAGGTGCTCGGCAAGCTCGAGATCTCGTTGCAAGCAGAGGGTCGGGTTTTCGTTCATAGGGTGATGAGGGCCGATGAACGCACCATAGCGCAACTTGGAAGGCATCTGATACTCCTGGGTCTGTCGTTAAACGTAACCGCTCTCGATCAATGCGTGGTCATGCCCGCGTCGATAACGTGCTCCGCTCCGGTGATGTAGGACGCCTCGTCCGAGGCAAGAAACAGAACCAGCTTTGATACCTCGTCGGGTTCGCCGATGCGGGCGAGGGGGATGAGCGACAGCGCGTCACCACCCGTGTCGTCCGTACCCTCTGTCATCATCGGGGTACGAATGAAGCCAGGATGAACCGAATTAACGCGTATGTTCCGGCCGCCGTATTCCATGGCTGCGGCCTTGGTCAGCCCGCGAACCGCGAACTTGCTCGACACATAGGCAACGCTCGGCGCCCCGTAATTCGCCACCAGCCCCGCGATGGACGAGATGTTGACGATGGATCCGCCGCCACGTTCCAGCATCGCCGGCACCACCGCCTTCATGCCAAAGAACTGTGCGTGCTGATTGACCGCGCAAACCCGCAGATAGTCGGGTATCGCAAGATCGACGAGGGGCGCGATCGGTCCCAAAATCCCGGCATTGTTGACGAGGATGTCCACTCCCCCGAACCGGGAAATCGCGAGATCGACTACCGGCCCCCAGGCGTCCGGATCGGCGACGTCGTGAAGTGTGAACAGGGCACCTTCACCGAGTTCGTCGGCCAGCGCCTCGCCGGCGACGGCATCCAAGTCGGTGAGAACCACCTTCGCCCCTTCGGATACGAAGAGACGTGCATGACTTTCTCCCATGCCGCGCGCCGCACCGGTGATGATCGCGACTTTGTGCTCAAGCCTCTTCATGAAACAGCCTCCTGCCATGTGTCGGCAGCCGTTCGGGATCAACCAGACCTGCTGATGGTGGCTCCCAACCAAGTCGAACATTGCTCAGGGCGGTGGCCTGCGGGAAGGGTGTCAGGCCACCGGACTGATGTACGAAACACGTGATGGTAGAGATAACCGTCAAAAACGGATTGTTCCTTCCACACCATAGGTGCGCGGCGCGCCCCGCACCTGATAATCGATGCCCACCCCGCCTTCGACGTTGTACCCGGCCGGATAGTAGGTCTTGTTCGTCAGGTTCTTGCCCCACAGCGCGAGTGTGAAGGCACTGTTCACGAGGCTGAGCCGCGCATTCAGCAGCGTGTAGGCTTTCTGCCGCAGAACGATCTGGCGCGTGAAGCCGGGGGGCGGCGGTTGATCGTCGTTGAAGATGTCATACCAGAACAGACCGGTATACTGCGCATCGCCGCTCACCACGATGTTGCCCGCGGACATCTTCGCCAGGGTGAAGTCAAAGCCGCCATTGGCGGTAATCTTCGGAGCGAAGGGCAGCTTGTTGCCGCCGATATCGACGCCGGAGATGACCGAGCCACCCGCATACCGGGTGTCAAGATAGCCGACATTGCCGCGCAGTGTAAGATCAGGGATCGGACGCGCGATCACCTCAAGCTCCGCGCCGTCCACTTTGGCATCGACCGACGTCAGGAAGCCGACGACGCCGCGGATCTCCTGAACCTGCTGACCCTTATAGTCATAGTGGAATACCGCCGCGTTCACCTGCAGGCGGTTGTCGAAGAAGCGCGTCTTCAACCCGCCTTCGTAAGCGTCGAGTTGCTCCGGGGGAACGAAGTAAACTTGCGAGGCACTCTGATATGCGAACCCATTATACGTTCCCGAACGCTGGCCGCGGCTGAAGCTCACATACGCATGGATGTCGTCCGCGAAATTATAGTTGAGGATCGCTCGACCGGAGACCTTCTTGGATCCATTCTTTTGATTCAAGTTCGAAAACAGCGGAAACAACGGCGTGCCTGTCGACGAGAAATTTGAGTAGACGGTGGATTTTCCATTTACATACTCAATCTGATCGTCGGTATATCGTAGTCCGATCGTCAGATCGAGTTTGGAACTGAACTTGTAGTTTCCCTCGCCATATACGGCCTTTGACTTACGATCCTGGCCATAGACTTGCAGCGCATTGAACGAGGAGGAAACGCCGGGGTTGAACGTTCCAGGCGACGTCGCATCAGGCAAGAACCCGAAGAAGCCAAGATCGTTGCGCGCACGCAAACGGTCCGTTCCGTAATATCCGCCAAGAATAAACTTGAAATTATCCGAGTCATAGTTAATCCGCACGTCTTGGCTGAAATCCCTCGTCGAGGCGCGGTAGTGGATGCCGACCAGCCCATTGGGGCCGCCGTCGCTCTCGTCGTTCAGATCATAGAGACCGGACGTGTAGCCGGTGACTGAGGTCACCGAGAAATGGTCGCCATCGTTCCAGGTCATGTTCAGGATACCCGAGCGCGAGATCGTCTTGAACTTGCCCATGTCGTTCATATGGAACTGGTTTTTGCTCTTGATCAGCGGATCGTCGAAGCGCGAGTAACCGCTGAAGTCGGTGAAACCGCCGCTGCCATTAGGTACGATACCGTAGGCATAGCGTGCAGGGCCGGTCGGATTGTCATGCCCATATTGGCCGCTCAGCGTCACGTCGAAGCGGTCCGAAGGCTTGATGCGAAGCGTCACGCGACCGCCATAGGAATCAACGCCGTTATACCGCTTAGATCCGAACTTGTTGGCGGATGGATCGACTTCGCGGAAAAAGCCGTCCTGCTTCGTCCGATACCCAGCAACCCGAATGCCCGCCTCATCGTCCTTCAGGGTCGTCTCCAAAGCGCCTTCGACCTTGTAGCGATCGTAGTTGCCGTAACCCGCCGTGACGTAGCCGCTTGATCCGCTCAACGTAGGCTTGCGGGTGATGAGATTGATCGCACCGCCCGTTGTATTACGACCGAACAATGTTCCTTGCGGGCCGCGCAGGACCTCGACACGATCGAGATCGAACAGAGACTGGCCGTGGGTAAATCGGAAGGACTTATATACGTCGTCCACATAGACACCAACCGGAGATGCTGCGTTCACGTTGAACTCGTTCGCGACGCCGACGCCGCGGATGGTGAAGTTCGGCTGCGTCTCGCCGTACTGGGTGTTAACCGTGACATTCGGCGCGACAGTCGCCAGGTCGTTTGTCAGGGCGACACCGCGACTCGCCAACTGGGCAGAGCTGATCGCGGAGACGCTGATCGGAACCTGCTGGAGATTTTCCGCGCGCCGGGTGGCGGTGACGACGATCTCGCCAATCCCATTGTCGGTGGGCGCCGTGGTGGCGGCACTGGATGGCGATTGCGCCTGCGATGCGTCTGCCGCGCCGATACCCGTGTTCGCCGGAACCGCTGCCTCAGTCGAACTGGTCTGCGCAAGAGCGGGCGAGGAAAGGCTGTGGAGCAAGCAGACAGCCAACGCGCGACGAGATGAAATCACTTTTACTCTCCCTATCTTTGTTGTTGGGTGCGCGTCCAATTCGGACGAGTTCGCGCAGGTCAGACTATGGACTTGCTTAGGCCAACGTCTTTTTTTTGTATGTTACCGAACTAACGGGGGGTCAGGGTGTGCAAAGAACAGCGTTGGTGTGCATCGTATCGAGATATTCCTTTACACGGAGAACCTTGTCGCCTTTCAGGATAAAGAGGAAATGATAGAAATTATTGTAAGTCCTGCCATTTAAGGTCTGGGCCATGGATTCCGTTTCGACTGCGACGCGATCACCATCAATGGTGAACTCGTGCGGAATCAGCCGTATAGGACCGTCGCAGGCGTCGCTGACTCCCACGAGAAGTGCCCTGAACTCTTCCCGCGTGTACGTGCCAGAAATAGGCATCGTCCCCGCCACCCACCAGGTGGCGTCGGGATCCATCATCGCCGCCACGCCGTCAGCGTCTCCTGAGGAGAACACTTCCATGAACTTTCGGACGACCGCCTCGCTCTCAGATGCACTCCTCACCGGATCATTCCTTCTTCTCTATCAGGTTGCGAGTTTCGGCTCATGGCTGATCGTGGGATTGGCTCGCCGCACTAAGCGATATCGCGTAGACATGACGTAATCAGCACGGGCGCATCGATGCGGTCCCACAATGCCGACCTAATCCAAGCCGAATCCATGAGCAGTCTCTCCTCGCCGAGGGTCTGCACCCCCGATCTTTCTAACACGATCCCGCACAACATAGGTGTTGTCAAGCGTTACTCGGCGGATTTCGTCGAAGATGGGCACCTGACGCGCATCTTCACAAACATTGCCGAGTCCGAGACACGGCAAGACCCCCGCGGAGGCACGATTGCCTCGGCGGCGAGTGTACATGATTACAGGGTGGAGAGTTGCGGGGCCGAACCTTAGGCGAGATAATCGTAGGACCAGACCCGCAAGAAGCGCAATTACAGTACCTCGAACAGGCCTGCGGCTCCCATGCCGCCGCCGACGCACATGGTTACGACGACGTACTTGGCCGAGCGGCGCTTCCCTTCGATCAGGGCGTGTCCCGCCATGCGCGCGCCGGACATCCCATAAGGATGGCCGATCGAGATCGCTCCCCCGTTCACGTTCAACAACTCGTCGGGAATGCCGAGGCGATCACGACAATACAGAACCTGCACTGCGAAGGCTTCATTCAGCTCCCAAAGGCCGATATCATCCATCTTCAGGCCGTGTGCGCGAAGGAGCTTCGGCACCGCAAAGACAGGGCCTATCCCCATCTCGTCAGGATTGGTGCCGGCCACAGCCACTCCCATGAACCGGCCGAGCGGCTGCAGCCCACGCGCGCCGACGGTACGCTCCTCCATGACCACGCAGGCGGATGCCCCGTCAGAAAGCTGGCTGGCATTGCCGGCGGTGATGACGGAGTTGGCCCCAAGAACCGGTGCCAGGGACCGCAGCCCTTCAATCGTGGTCTCGGGACGGTTGCCTTCATCTTTCGACAGCGTGACTTCTCTGCCGGAGACCTCCCCGGTCGCTTTGTCCTGAATCGTCATCGTCGCCATCACAGGCACGATTTCATCGTCGAAGGCACCAGCGGCCTGTGCTGCCGCCGTACGTTGCTGCGATCGCAAGGCATATTCATCCTGCCTCTCGCGATCGATCTTATAGCGTTTGGCAACCACCTCGGCCGTCTGAAGCATAGGCATGTAAGCTTCAGGTAAAATCGCCTCCAGCTCGGGATCGGCTGTCGTCCGAAGAGCCTTAGTTTGAACGCGGGAAACGGACTCGACGCCTCCGGCAACACAGATATCCATCGAGTCGAGCACAACTTGGTTAGCCGCGATGGAAATTGCCATAAGTCCCGATGCGCACTGACGATCAATCGACTGGCCAGGCACAGTAACAGGCAGACCAGTTCTGAGTGCTGCGTTCCGGCCGATGGTATACTGCGTCTCCTGCTGGAGGGCGGCCCCCATAACGACATCCTCGATTTCTTCGCCCGCCAACCCCGCGCGCTCGACCGCCGCGCGAATTGCGTGCGATGCAAGGGTGGGCGACGGCAGGTTGTTGAATGCTCCTCGATAAGCGCGGCCGATCGGCGTGCGAGCTGTTGAGACGATCAGGGCACTACGCATTGAACTCTCCTGCTGTTACAGAGTACGCATCTCGGGATGCAGTCTGTGGGGGAACGCTTAGTTTTCGAGGGAAGTAGCTCCGGCGCATCTTCGAAACCGGTGCCGCTGAGCCGGTTTGAACGGCGACAGCATCCGACCAATTCGATAATCCACTAGATCATAAACCTGGCAACATATATGTTGTCAATGGGGTAGGGTGGGGTTGTCTGCGGCGAGGGTTAGTCGCAAGCTGTCATGTTCGACGCGAGCTATCGCCGGCGCCAAATGGCCTTAAGCCTGTGGGCTGAAATGGGATGTCGCGCGGTCGGAGCGGACGCGCCGCAGGCGGCATAAACCCGAGGCTCCATGCTCTCGCAGAAGCCTGAGCCTTGATCGACGCGGCTGACGTTCTGCACTGCGCGCCTCCGTCCGATTAACCAGCCCGGCCGATCAGGCATGATGTGTGTATTAAGGGCGTACACTGACGTACGCTGAAGCTCCAATACAATTAATTGTCGTTCGAGCGATTGACAACACGTGTGTTGCCGACGAAAGAGTGCACGCGCAACGAGCGCCTAACTGGAACAGCTTAAACAGGCGGACGCTAGCGCGGAGACATGCGTAGGCGGATCAGGCGAGCCTTGGGAGTGGGATCAATGCGGAAAAGCTTCGGGCGAAGGTTGCGTTCGGCCGCCCTCGCTGCGTCATGTCTGGGTGCGTCGCTTTCCCATTCGGCAGCAGCAGCTGAGCGGGAAGCTGCTGCGAACCAGTCCAATCCTTCAACGAGCGCGTCGTCTCCCGCCGATGAGCCGTTGCAAGGGACCGCTGACGACATCGTGATTACGGCGCGGCTTCGGTCGGAAGGGCTGATGGAGACGCCGGTTGCGGTATCTGTTCTTTCTGCTTCGCAGATCGGCAAGTATAATGCGGTCGATCTTACGAAGATTGGAGAGCTGACTCCAACGGTTATCGTCGGCAATTACCGGACGATTGGCGGGGGCTCGATCGCGATCCGAGGCATCAGCTCGCCGCCAACGCAGGTCGGCTATGAGCAGCCTGTTTCGGTCGCGATCGACGGCATTCAGTCATCCTCGGGGCGCGTGGCCACCTTAGGCTTCTTCGATCTTCAACAGGTCGAGATTCTCAAGGGACCGCAGGCGCTATTCTTTGGAAAAAATAGCCCAGCAGGCGTCATATCGATTACGACCGCTGGGCCGACAGACCACTTCGAGGTCGGAGGCCGGGTCGGTTATGAATTTGTCGCAGACGAGTTTATGGCCGAAGGTCATATTTCAGGCCCGCTGACAGAGACGCTCGGCGCACGGCTTGCTATCCGCTTTCGTGACGCCAAGGGCTGGTTGCACAATGATGCTCAGGCAGCGGCTAATCCCTTTTTCCCCGCCGCGCTCCCGGCGTCGTCGGGACGCCTGCCGGGGCCGCGTAGTAGGCGTGTCGGCGATGATGAGAAGCTTGCCCGACTGACGCTCGCCTATGACGACGACGGTGCCTTTTCAGCTACGGTTAAGCTGTTTGGCCTCATCGGCCACGATCAGGGCGGTGGTTCGACGTCGCAGAATATCGGCCCTTGCCGGGACGGCTGGCCTCGGTCCTTTGGCGTCGTGGATCCGTTCGGTGAATGCAAGGCCGACAATCACGTGTCCTTCAGCAATATCGTGCCAGCAATCGCCGACCGCATTCCCGCTCTGAACGGCGACAACCGTTCGAGGGGTGTGAACAAGGCGTATACGGCCTCGCTAACTTTGAAGTACGAGGACGATGACTTCAGCCTCACCTCGCTTACGGGCCAAATTTTCAATCGGTATCGAAGCGTTTCCGGTTTGACGCACACTGTCGACAACGCGCTGACCACCTATGAGAACACGAGCTATCGCAGCTTCTCTCAGGAGCTCCGGCTCCTCACAAAGTTCGACGGCGCGTTGAACTTCCTGCTGGGTGCGTACTTCGGCGACACGCGTGACGCACTCTATAATCACACCAACTTTCGTGCTGATCTCAGCTACAACCCGATGGCCGACCAGCTTGTCACCTACGTGAAGGATGCAACCCTAGATGGCCGAACCTATTCCGTCTTCGGGCAAGGTACGTGGGAGATCACGTCGAAGCTGGAGTTAGCAGCGGGTGCACGATACACTTCCGAGCGGAAGAAGACGTTTAACCAGAACCATTATGGGGTGAATTCAGCGCTAGGGCAGTTCAACACGCTTGCCACGATCTATCCGAGCTCGACTGACCCGGCCCCCGGTATTCTCGCAGGACGTTTTAAGGACAGTAACATCTCGCCGGAAGTCACGCTGTCGTACCATCCGGTTCCAGGGTCAACGATCTATGCGGCCTACAAAACAGGTTTCAAGTCCGGCGGCTTTGGTATAACAAGTCCCTTGCAGACGAGCTCGACGATCGGCGACTTCGACTTCAACTCCGAGACAGTGAAAGGCTTCGAGGCCGGCGCGAAAGCTGAGCTATTCGATCGCCGGCTGCGGCTTACTGCTTCTGCCTTCCGATACAACTTCCGCGACTTGCAGGTCACGACGTACGACGCGACCGCCATCCGGTTCCAAATCAATAACGCCGGCGCAGTGCGTCAGCGGGGCTTTGAGCTAGAGGCGGCGTTCAAGGCGTCCAGCGTCCTTCAACTCCATACTGCGATCGCCTATGTCAGAAATCGGTTCCGGAATTACACGGGTCAATGTTACGGCTATACCGTGCCGGCCAGCGTCGCTCAGACTGCGGCACCGCCTCCGGGGTGCTCGTTCGTGACCAATAGCAGCGGTGGGCGGGCGTTGACCGCATCGGGGGCTCCAATCCTCAAGGCGGTGCTCGATGGCCGCTCGCCAGCCCGCTCGCCCGACTTCAGCGGAAACGCAGGGTTCGAGATGACCCTGCCAGCGGCAGACCGTCTGGAGTTTGGCCTGACCGGCGATGCTTTCTACAGCTCGGGTTACTACGCGAGCGATTCGTTTGCGCCCTCATCGCGGCAGGATGACTTCTGGCGGTTCAACGCGAGTGCCAGGGTCGGCGCCGAAGACGGGAGCTGGCAAGTCTCGCTGATCGGCCGAAATCTGACGAACAAGTACTACCTGCTGTTTGCCGGCGATCGTACAGGCGGCATCGCGGCGCCGCTCACGATCAGCGAACAGCGCGGTGTTGTCGCTCGAGGTCGTGAAGTAATGTTGCAGGCAAGCTTCCACTATTAACCGGGCGCGTTCCCGCGAACCCTGATCGACCCCAAGCTCATCTACCTTGGGCCGGCAGTACGCGGGTACGAACGGGGCCGGAAGCCTCGCCCGCTACCCGGACGTCGAGCTTGTGGAGGTGCGAGGTGCCAGACCTCGTCCGGAAGCGAGACGGCCGCGTTCCAACGCTGTATGAGGAGAGCGTCCATCTCGGCAGTGCTCGCGAAAGGACGCTTCCAGAGGTTGATTGTGCGATGGTCCCCGAAGTGGGTGTCGGACGTGAAAAAGACCGTCATGTCCAGTAGAGGATCCGCGCTGCCGGTAAGCGTTCGGTGATCCGGGTTTCAAAGAAGGTCCGCAGGCGGCGCATGGTGTCCGCGTCATAAACCTGCTTCTCGGCCCCAACTTGGTCCGCTTGGTCGCCCGGTTCTGGCCAGTCATGTCGAGGTCTGATCCGGGATACCAGCTCTCAAGCACAGCCTTGGAACCCGGATTGAAGCGATGGGTGATCAGTTCGACCGTAAGATCCAGGTCGATGACGCCATCCAGGGCAATGCCTGCTTGTTCGATCAGTTCGCCATAAGCGGTCTCCCACCCTTCAGCAGCGATGATCGGCGCGATCGTCAATCCGACCGGATAGCCCGCGTCCGCCATGCGCCTGAGCGCCGACAGGCGGGCGGCGACAGGCGCGGTTCCCCCCTCGAAGCGGGCGAAAGCACGCGGGTTGATCGAAGCCCGCATCCGGGTTCGTCCGCCATGATCGAGCGGCAAGAGGGCGGCTACATCGGCGAACTTCGTGGTGAAATGGAGCTGGGCATCCGCATTCCACCGGCCGAACCACGCTATCGCGGCCGACAGCGAACCCGTCAGCGGCTCGAGGGCAAGCGGGTCGGTATAGCAAGACGCCTCGAAGGTCGTCCCCTCATGGCTCCGTGCCCGGCTCCGCGAAGTGACCGAGCCTTGGCCCAGATAGGCCGGCAAGCCCGCAAGGATCTCCTCCAGGTTGGCGTAGACCCGCGTTATCGGCGGCCCCTTCAGCGATCCGACGAGATAACAATAGCTGCGATGCGCCGAGCAGCCCTCCGCCAGATCGACCCGCCAGTCGGCACTGGGTGCGATCGGCTGAAGCCGCCGCTTCGAAGGCGGTGTCACAGCGACGGCTAGCGTCGACTTTGCTTCCGAATAGGCGCGTCGTGAATCTTCGCTCAGGTCCAGGGTGACCCTGTCGCCTGGAAGCTCCGGACATCGACGCCCCGACTGGTTGCTTTCTCCGCGATCGCACAACCATGTGCCCAATCCCGTGCCGAGCGGGTCACGAACACGCGCCTGGGCAGCCAGGCGCGTTGTGAGGTGCCGTCGGGGAGTGCGGGACTCATTGCCAATCAACGGTCCGTGGCGGTTCTCGTTGTCGCTTGGGGCACCGGCAACGCTTCGTTTCCGCAAGCGCGACGGAACACGCTGGGTGCGCGCGTCTTTCCCGCTGGAGCCGCGCGGTGCCTCTCCAGGCAGGGTCCCAAGTGCGACGTTCGATGCTTAGAAGGTCGGACTTGCGATCACAGGTAGAGAGGCACGAAACGTCCCCAATGATCTACGGTCTAGCATCTATGGTATGATGTATGGCACACAGACTTGCTTCTGAAACTTTTCAGTTGCAATGCAGATACATAACTCAGGAATTATCCTTCCACCCTCTCCGCCAGGACCTGATAGGCGGGCTGGTTCAAGGACTTAGCTTCTCCCGCACTTGCATATTCCCCATCCTTGCGAGCGCATCCTCCAGATTATGAGGTTTTCACATGTGCGTATCGGAGGGTCTCTATGACTTTGTGCCCCCCTGTCGGATATGACCCTCACCAAGCTGCTCCGTGATCCGCCGTGGCCTGTTGCTGCCGTTCGGCGACATGGGCGTGGATCAGATCACGAATGCCGACATCGCCGCTGGCGCGACGGCATGGCCGAGCTTCGGTCCTCTGATTCACTCAGTGCTCAGAGTCGCATCTGCCGTCCGATCATTTACAAGCTTCGAGCGATCTTCATGCTGCCATCGTCGGTGACCGGCATGCGATCGAGCAGATCCGAAGCCAGATTGAAGTTACGCAGTTCCAGATCCCCGTCAGGAACGAGGGTCGGCTGCGCGACATCTATCCAACTTCGAAGCGAGCGCCGTCCGTCAGCGAGATGGCGATCCAATACTTGCCCGAGGTCAGACGGCCAGATGCCTATAGTCCACTGCGTCTCCGAAACTGCGCAGCCGAGGTGACGGATGCGAGACAGGGCGCCGCTCAGAGGGTGAGTGTCGATCGGAACGGAAAGCACCGAATCGAATTGACGCTCTCGTGCAAGCGCTAGCGCGGCGTTGAGCCCGGCGAGCGGGCCGCAGCCACCTGCCGGGCGATCCTCAAGCGTCTCGAAGCCCTGCCAGGACCGTCCGCAGATGACCACGGTCTCGCAATGTGCGCGAAGTGCGGCGATTGCGTGCTCGATCAACGGCTTCCCGTCGAGAACCGCCAGCGCCTTGTCGCTGCCGAAGCGGGTGGATCTGCCGCCGGCGAGCACCGCGCCGAGGACAGGCATCAGAAGCGCAACAGATCGACAGGGGTGCCGGCGGGTAAGGTCTCCCGGGCTGCAGGGAGACGAACCAGCGCATCGGCGCGCGCCAGCATACACTGGCTCGATGCCGCCTGCCGGGCGATGATGCGGACACCGTCGTTCAGACGCTCGGCACAGAGGAAGCTTTCACGGTCGCCGGCGTCCGTGTCTTCGATCAAGGGTGCACGCTCCCAGCGCAGGCCTGCCGCCATCCCGCGACCGCCAAGGCCGGTGAGCAATGGCGCCAGGAACAGCCGGGCCACGGTCATCGCTGCGGTCGGGTTACCGGGTAGGCCGAGCACCAAGGTTCGAGCGATGCGACCAACCCACACCGGCTTGCCCGGCTTGATCGCCACGTCGGCGAAGAGCAGTTCGAGCCCGAGCGGTGCCAGCGCCGACTTGGCGAAGTCGCGATCGCCACGGGAGGCTCCACCGGTAAGGACGATCAGGTCGGCGTCCTCGGTGGCCGCCGCCACCGCTGCCGTGAGCAGGGCGATATCGTCGCGGACGAGCGCAGCGCCCGCGGCCAAGCCGCCCCATTGCTGCGCCATCAGCAGGACCGCCTGCGAAAGGCTGTCCGGCACACCATTGCCCTGCGACGCCGCGCCGGGGGGCACCAGTTCGTCGCCGGTGGCGATCAGGCGCACGCGCGGACGGCACCAGACGGTGAGCCGCGCCGCGTCCGCCGCCGCCGCTACGACAAGGGCGCGGGGATCGAGCACCCTGCCGGCCGGCAGCACTTCGACGCCCGCCAGCGTGTCCGATCCGCGCGGCCGCACATGCGGCTTACCCGATGGCTTCTCGTCGATCTCGATCGAGCCTGCGATCTCCGTCACCAGCTCGCGCAGCAGGACCCTGTCGGTGCCACGCGGCGTCGCGGCTCCGGTCATGATCCGCACGGCCTCGTCTCTGCCAATCAGCTTTTCATATGGCGCACCCGGATAAGCGGCACCGATCACCCTGAACCGCTTTTGCCCGGCGGCGAGATCGGCATCCCGAACGGCAAAGCCGTCCATCGCGGCGAGATCTTCGCGCGGGATGTCCATCGCCGCCCGCACCGGCTCCGCCAGTACGCGACCTCCGGCCTTGGCCAGCAGCACGCTCTCGGTCCCGAGCGGAGAGATCACACTGGCGAGCAGCGCCTGCGCAGCGTCGAAACTCAGCGTGGCGGCACAGGGGACCTGTTCGCAGCGGGTGACCGGAGCGTGCTTCATGCCAGCTGCTCTGCCATCGCGACCGCAGTTTGAGCACGATCGCCTGCCACAGCCTCGCCGACCAGCAGGAGGGTTGGCCTGTCTCCCGCGATCACCTTTGCAGCGATCGGCAGCAGGTCCAGCCTGGTGTGCAGCAGCTGTTCGCTGTCCAGGCTGACGTCGCACGCGATCAGCACCGGCGTGGCGCCGCTCAAGCCGGCAGCGATCAGGTTGCGGCTGATGTCACCCGCAGCATTCCGGCCCATGTAGAAGGCCGTCGTCGAGGACGGATCGGCGAGTGCGGCCCAGTCGAGTCCCAGAGGCTCGCCTGCGCGCACATGGGCGGTGACGAATTGGACGCGGCGGGCGAGACCGCGAAGCGACAGGGACACGCCCGCCCCTGCGGCGGCGGCACTGGCGGCGGTGATGCCCGGGCAGACCTGCACCCGAATTCCGGCTGCGGCGAGCGCCACCATCTCCTCGGAAGAACGGCCGAAGATCGAAGGGTCGCCGCCCTTCAGCCGGACTACCCGCTCGCCCGCTCGCGCCGCGTGGACCAGCAGCGTGTTGATCGCATCCTGATCCTTCGAATGGCGTCCCGATCTTTTGCCGACCGCCACCTGCCGGACATTGCCGGGAATCAGCGCCAGCACGCCGGCCCCGACCAGCGCGTCGTAGAAGACCACGCTCGCCGCGCGTAGCAGCCGTTCGGCCTTTCGCGTGAGCAGATCGGGGTCGCCCGGCCCCGCGCCGACCAGCCAGACCTCGCCGGGATGCGGCATGTCAGCCATTTGCGACATTTCTGTTCTCCTCCAGGATGCGGCGAATGGCGGGGCGGCATGATCCGCAGTTGGTGCCCGCCGAAAGCGCGACGCCCACAGCCTCGACGCTGGTGAGCTGCTGACTGCCGATGGCGGTGATGATGGTCTTGAGGCCCACGTCGAAGCACGCGCAGACCATCGGGCCACGATCTTCCTGCCTGCCCGGTGGCCCACCGGCGAGGAGCGCGGCGCCGGCAAGCTGGCCGAGCTGGTCGAGGAGCCATGCGCGCTTGGGCAGGACGCCGCGATCGGTGCAGAACAGCGCGGCGACCAAGCGGCCGTCGCGCAGCACCGCGACCCGGTGCGAGCCGCGTCCCCGGTCGAGGCTCTCGATCCGCTCGCCGCGCGGCAGCCTCGTCGCGATCGCCTGCGTCGGCCCGTCGCCCGCCAGTTCGAAGAGCCTGCCGCCGGGCACGCTGACTTGCGTCGCCCAGAGGCAATCGGGGCGCTCCATCGCCTCGGTCGTGATCAGGAAGCCGCGCCAGGCGGTCTTCACCGCCTCCACCGTCGCGGGCGTCGACTTGAACCCCGGCTGGCCGGAATGCGGGTCGACCAGCGAACGGGGCAGCAGGCCGGTGCGACCGCCCGTCGATTGCCGGTCGGTCCAATGGATGGGCGTGAAGATCTCACCCCGGCGCTGGCCCGTGCTGAACAGGACGCGGAACAGGCTGGCACCCTGCGGCGTCGACACACGGGCGAGGCCGCCGTCTTCCAGCGCATAGGCCGCCGCATCCGCGGGATGCACCTCGACAAGCGGCTCCTCACGATGGCGCGAAAGCTTGGGGCTGAGGCCGGTCCGCGTCATCGTGTGCCATTGGTCGCGGTAGCGCCCGGTGTTGAGCGTCAGCGGCCATTTGGCGGGAGGGGCGGGCAGGGACATCTGACTGGCCGGCACCAGCCGGGCGCGGCCGTCGCTTGTCGGGAAACGGCCGTCGGCGAAAGCATCGCCGCCCCAGCGGAAGGGTGTCATCGCCTCGTAATCGGCGTTGCTGACCGCGACCTTGCTGCTCAGATCGAACAACCGCGCGCCGTCATTCTGATAGGCCGACAGGCGGGCGTGCTCGCGGAAGATGTCGGCCGGGCGCGCATAGTCGAAGTCCATTGGCCAGCCCATGCGGCGGCCGACCTCCTTGATGATCCACCAATCCGGTCGCGCTTCTTCGGGGGGTTCGAAGATAGGCCGCTGTCGGCTGATCCGGCGCTCGGAATTGGTGACCGTGCCGTCCTTCTCACCCCAGCCGGTCGCGGGCAGGCGAACATGCGCGTAGGGCGTGCAGTCGGTGTCGGCGATGACGTCGGAGACGACGACGAAGGGGCAGCGCGCGAGGGCGGCGCGCACCGCACCTGCATCGGGCATCGAGACCGCCGGGTTGGTCGCCATGATCCACAGCGCCTTGATCCGGCCTTCGTCCACCGCCCGGAACAGGTCGACCGCCTTCAACCCCGGCTTCTGTGCGATTGCGGGTGAAGACCAGAAACGCTGCACCCGTGCACGGTTCTCGGGCGCGAAATCCATATGCGCGGCGAGGCTTGAGGCGAGCCCCCCGACCTCGCGGCCGCCCATGGCGTTAGGCTGGCCGGTGATCGAGAACGGCGCCGCCCCCGGCTTGCCGATACGGCCGGTCGCCAGATGGACGTTGATGATCGCGTTGACCTGATCCGTCCCGCGCAGCGACTGGTTTATGCCCTGGCTGAACAGCGTGACCGTGCGGGGATGCGTCGCGAAGAGATCGTAGAAACGCCGGAGGTCGGCGGCGGGCACATCGCAGGTCCGCGCGACCGACCACAGATCGCTTGCCGTGCTCAAGATGTCCCAGAACCCGTCCGGAACCTGCACGCTGGACGCGAGGAAGGGCTCATCCACCAGCCCCGCCTCCCGGCAATGGGCAAGCAGGCCGTTCATCAGCGCGACGTCGCTACCGGGACGGATGGCGAGGTGCAGATCGGCACCCTCGCAGGTCTCGGTGCGGCGCGGGTCGATCACCACCAGCCTGGCGCCGGCATCGCAGCGGGCGCGGATGCGCTGGTAGACGATCGGGTGACACCAGGCCGTGTTGGAGCCGACCAGGACGATCAGGTCGGCCGCATCAAGATCGTCATAGCTGGCCGGCACCACGTCTTCGCCGAAGGCGCGGACATGTCCCGCCACCGCACTCGACATGCAGAGGCGCGAATTCGTGTCGATATTGCCCGAACCGATGAACCCCTTCATCAGCTTGTTCGCGACGTAATAGTCCTCGGTCAGCAGCTGGCCCGAGACATAGAAGGCGACGCTGTCCGGCCCGTGTTCGGCGATCGCCTGCTTGAAGCGCCGGGCGACGAGGTCCAGCGCCTTGTCCCAGCTTGCGCGCCGCTTGCCGATCATCGGGTAGAGCAGACGGCCGTCCAGCCCCATCGTGTCGCCAAGGTGCATGCCCTTGGAACAGAGCCGCCCGAGATTGGCGGGATGATCCGGGTCGCCCTTGATCTCCACCGTCCGCGCCCCGGTGCGTGTCGCGACAATGCCGCAGCCGACGCCGCAATAGGCGCAGGTAGTGCGGGTTTTTTCGGCCATGTCAGGCGGCGGCCTTCATCGTGGTCGCGCGACAGATCAGCACCCGCCCGCCGCTCACCTTGACCGGAATGACTGGGGTGCAGCCCTTGTCCTCACCCTCGGCACTGCCGGTCGCGAGGGCGATCTTCCAGTTGTGCAAAGGGCAGGTGACGCTGTGGCCGTGGACGATGCCCTGGCTGAGCGGGCCGTTCTTATGCGGGCAGCGGTCGATCAGGGCGAAGACCTTGTCGTCGCCGGTCCGGAACACGGCGATGTCCTCGCCGCCGTCCACCGGCACGGTGCGGCTGCCGCGCAAAGGGATCTCCTGCAGCCAGCCGATGTCGAGCCAGTCGCCGATCATGCGATTTCCTCCTGAAGCATGGGTTTGAATGCAGCCATGTGGGCGTGTTGCTCCCGCGCCTTGCCGGCGGCGCGGTCGGCCCAGGGGTCGTCCTGGCTGAATGTCTGGGAATGCCAGAAGCGGTCGGCGAGCGCGTGCCGCTCTTCCTCGTCCTCGACGATCCGCTCCTTGACGTATTGCAGCCCGACCCGCTCGATCCACGGCGCGGTCCGCTCCAGGTAGCGCGCCTCCTCACGGTAGAGCTGGACGAAGGCGGCGGCGTAATGGAGCGCCTCACGCTCCGTTGCGACTTTCACCAGCAGGTCGGTCGCACGGACATGGATGCCGCCATTGCCGCCGACATGCAGCTCGTACCCAGAGTCGACGCAGACCACGCCAAAATCCTTGATCGTCGCCTCGGCGCAGTTCCGAGGGCAGCCCGAGACCGCCATCTTGAACTTGTGCGGCATCCAGCTGCCCCAGAACCCGCGTTCCAGCTTGACGCCGAGGCCGGTGGAATCCTGGGTCCCGAAGCGGCACCATTCGGAGCCGACGCAGGTCTTCACCGTGCGCAGCGCCTTGCCATAGGCATGGCCCGACACCATCCCCGCCGCGTTGAGATCGGCCCAGACGGCCGGCAGATCCTCTTTCCTGATCCCGAAGATGTCGAGCCGCTGGCCGCCGGTCACCTTGACCATCGGCGCGTCGTATCTCTCGACGACATCGGCGATCGCGCGCAGTTCCTGGGGGCTGGTGATCCCGCCCCACATGCGCGGCACGACCGAATAGGTGCCGTCCTTCTGTATGTTGGCGTGCATCCGTTCATTGACGAAGCGGCTCTGCTGATCGTCGCGGTACTCGCCGGGGAGGGCGCAGAGCAGGTAGTAGTTGAGCGCCGGGCGGCAGCTGGAGCAGCCATCGGGCGTACTCCAGTGAAGCCTTTGCATCACCTCCGGGATCGACCGCATGTTCTGGGCGACGATCTCGCGCCGGACGTCGTCATGACCGAAGCTGGTGCATTTGCACATCGTCTTCGCTGCCACCTGGACCGCGCCGCCCAGCGTGACGGAGAGCAGGGTCTCGACCAGTCCGGTGCACGATCCGCAGCTTGCCGAGGCCTTGCAGCCGGCGCGCACCGCGTCGAGGCTGCACGCGCCATTGTCGATGCAGGCGACCACCTGACCCTTGGACACGCCGTTGCAGCCGCAGATCTCTGCATCGTGCGAGAGCGCCGCAACGGCCGCCTTAGGGTCCGCCTGCCCACCTCCCTGGGCGTAGGCCTGGCCGAAGATCAGCAGGTCCCGGAGTTCCGAGATGTCCTCCTGCTTTTTGAGCAGGTCGAAATACCAGCCGCCATCTGCGGTATCGCCGTAGAGGACTGCCCCCACGATGCGGTCGTTCTTGACCACCACGCGCTTGTAGACCCCGCGACTGGCGTCGCGCAGGACGATGTCCTCGGCGCCGTCGCCGCCCGAGAAGTCGCCGGCCGAAAACAGGTCGATGCCCGAGACCTTGAGCTTGGTGGACGTGACCGAGCCGCGATAGCCGCTATGCTGTTCCACCAACCCGTCCGCCAGCGCGCGACACATCTCCCAAAGTGGCGCAACCAGACCGTAAACGTTGCCGTCGTGTTCGACGCATTCGCCGACCGCGAGCACGTTGGGATCGCTTGTGACCATGTGGTCGTCGACCTGGATGCCGCGCCCCACCGTCAGCCCGGCGCTACGGGCAAGTTCCGTGGAAGGGCGGATGCCGACCGCCATCACAACGAGGCTGGCCGGGATGACGCGACCGTCCTTCAGCTTCACGCCCTCGACATGATCGCCCCCCAGGATCTCGGCGGTGTCCGCGCCGGTGAGGACCGTCTGGCCGCGCGTCTCGAGTTCGGACTTGAGCAGCCAGGCCGCCGCCTCGTCGAGCTGGCGCTCCATCAAGCTCGGCATCAGGTGGAGGACGGTCACCTTCATGCCCCGCAGCGTCAGGCCATGCGCCGCCTCCAGCCCGAGAAGGCCGCCGCCGATGACCACCGCGTCACCGCCCTTGTCGGCGGCGGCGAGCATCGCGTCGACATCCTTCATGTCGCGAAAGCTGATCACGCCGGGCAGGTCCTTGCCCGGCACCGGGATGATGAAGGGGTCGGAACCGGTCGCGATCAGCAGCTTGTCATAGCTGACGCTCCTGCCGCTATCGGCGGTGACGGTCTGCGCCGCCCGATCGATCGCGGTGACGCGATCGCCGGCGATCAGTTCGATTCCGTTGTCGTCATACCAGCCGCGTGGATTGATCACGATCTCGTCGAACGTCTTCTCACCGGCGAGCACCGGGGAGAGCATGATCCGGTTATAGTTCACATGCGGCTCGGCGCCGAAGATGGTCACGCGATAGCGGCCGGCGTCGCGCGCGAGCAGTTCCTCCACCGCGCGGCAACCGGCCATGCCGTTGCCGATCACCACCAGATGCGGGCGTTTGATGTGCTGCGTCATGCCTGATTACTCGCCAGAGAAAAATCAAGTTGGAGCCACAGCTTGCGCGTGTCGGTCGCGAAGCTGGCGGCGCGGTAATTGGAATATTTGATGAGCGCGGCCAGCCGTTTGGCGGGCCTGAAGCCGAGCTGAAGATCCCATTCATCGCCGTAACGACGGGTGTTCCGATCACTGTCGAAGCGGTGGTAAATCGCCTGCATTCTGATCGGCGGGGCTTTGCCGAGCACCAGCGTATAGCTGCCGCCCGCATAGAGATCGCGGATGCCGTCAGCCGGCGTCACCAGGAACTTGTCGGCCCAGCCCTGGAATTTGTGCAGCGTCGCAAGCGGGGTCTGGAAGCTGGTATTCGTCAGGCCCTTATCCGCGCCGAGGACCTCGTAGCCACCGCTGAAGCCGACCGCCTTGAACTGAAGTTGTGCGTCGGCGAGCCAGTAGTCCGCTGCATAGCGGTTCGGATTGTCGCGCCAGTCGGACTGGCGGGCGTAACTCGCCGCCAGGGAAAGCTTGGCGCGGCCAAGCGGAAGGGCTGTCGTTGCCCGAAGGCCATAGGTCTGGCTGGAGAAATGCCGCCGCACCGCCGTGTCTTGATCGATCAGATAGGCGAAGCACTTGGCGTTGACTGGGCCGAGCTTCAGGCTGACCCCGGCAAAGATGTTGTCGCCATCGATCCGCGCGATCGGACTGCGGGTGCCATAGATCGTGCGCGCCGCCGACGCATATGTCAGGTCGATCGCCAGCGGCCCGATCGCCCTGCTCTCGACACGCACCGCATCGAAGGTCTGCTCGTTCTGGCGCCAGTCGACATTGCCGACGAAACGCTGATCGTCGAGGGCGATCCGCTGGCGACCGGCCGTGATCAGCGTGCTTTCGATGCCCCGATACTGCAGCTGGATGCGGTTGATCTCGATGTTCTCGGGATCGGGCACGATCGGAAAAGCGGTGCGGCCATTGGTGCTGCTGTTGTACCGCTCTTTGAGGGCGAGCGTGCCTTCCGCCTCGGCGAGCAGCGCGAAGTCGCCTTGCCTGATCTCCGCGCCGGCGCGCAGCCTGACGGTCAGCGCATGGGCGTCCTTCGCGAACCCGGCCTGATCGACGGCCTCATGGCGGAGGCGGGCGTCGAGGATCGGCGTCACCTCCTGTGCCAGCGCCGGAGTGGCCGCGATCGCGACAGGGAAGAGGAGCGCGCGGCGCATCAGATCCGCACGCCCTGCGATGCCGCGTCCCAGCGGGCGCGCCATCTTCCTTTGACGAGCGTCAGGGCCGTGACGGCGGCGACGGCCAGGATCGCGAAGATCAGGAAACCTGGACCGAAGCTTCCCGTGATCTGGCGGGCAAGGCCGAGCGACGAGGCGAGGTAGAAACCGCCGACGCCACCCGCCATGCCGACCAGGCCGGTCAGGATGCCGATCTCCTTGCCGAAACGCTGCGGCACGAGTTGGAACACCGCACCATTGCCGGTGCCGAGCGCGAGCATCGCGATCACGAACAGGGTGAGCGCCACACCGAGGCTGGCTGGCGACGTGCTGACACCGAAGAGTGCCACCGCCGCGACGATGTAGACGGCGGTCAGCGCCGCGACGCCGCCGACCCGATCCGCCAAGGCGCCGCCCAGAGGGCGCACCAGCGATCCGGCGAACACGCAGGCGGCGGTGCAGTAGCCGGCGGCGACCGTGCTCAGCGCGAACTGGTCCGTGAAGTAGATGGTCAGCGAGGAGGCTAGGCCCGAAAAGCCGCCGAAGGTCACGCCGTAGAACAACATCAGCCACCAGGCGTCGGCGGTCTTGAGCGGCTCGAGGTAGGCGGCGAGCGGCTTGGGCGCGGGCTGGTTCGGCGCGTCCTTGGCCATCACGACGTACACCACCAGCACGACCGCCAGAGGGATGCACACCAGCCCGAGGACCGCGTTCCAGCCGAACGCCTTGGCAAGCATCGGGGCGAACAGTGCGGCGAGCACGGTGCCCGAGTTGCCCATGCCGGCAATGCCCATCGCCTTGCCCTGATGCTCCGGGGGATACCAGCGGCTGGCGAGCGGCAGCGCGACCGCGAAGCTGGCTCCTGCGAAGCCCAGGACGCCCCCTAGCGCCAGCGTCGCGGCGAAGCTGTGCACGCCCAGCCACCAGGCGGTCAGCAAGCCGGTGATTACGATCAACTGCCCGATAAAGCCGGTGCGCTTCGGCCCGATCCGGTCGGCAAGCAGGCCGACGAGCAGGCGGAGCAGCGCGCCCGCCAGTGTCGGCGTCGCCACCATCAGCCCCTTCTGCGCGGGGCTCAGGCCGATATCCTTGGCGATCTCGGGCGCGAGCGGCCCCAGCAGCACCCAGACCATGAACGCCAGATCGAAGTAGAGGAACGCGGCGATCAGCGTCGGCGTGTGGCCGCTGCTCCAGAACGCAGATTTCGTGGCGCGCGGTGGCGAGGGATCGACGTCGGCACCACCGCCGATTGCCACGAACCCTTCGCGCATCAGTTCCGCAACTGTCATCCGCTCTGCTCCCCTGTGCCGCAGGCACGAAAAAGCCGCTGCCGACCTCCCGACGAGCGGGGATCCGACAGCGGCTTTGCTGAATTCCGGTGGATGTTCGCGCCTACGTCGCCGCGATCACCCTATATGTGTCGCCCGGCCATTCGAGCGACCTGCACAAGCTGACGCGAAGTCGCGATCTTCGCAAGTGCAAAAATGTTAGCTTCGCTTCAGTGCTTCGAGATAGCCTGCGATGTCTTCGGGGTCGAAGGACTTGCCGTCGAAGAACCGGTCCGGCGAGAGCAACAGGCTCCCTTGGTGGGATGCGGCGGGCAGGGGGGCGGCCAGCGCGCCTTCCACCTTCAGGCTCGCGCCCGGCATCGCCACGCCATGTCCGGTGAGCGCGTCGCGGTAGAGGTCGGACCGAAACACGCCGGCGGCGGCGCGGTGGGTCTCGGCGCTTGGCTCGACCATCCCCCAGCGGACAAACTGCGAGTAGATCCAGAGCGCCTGGCTGCGCCACGGGAAATTGGCGGCACCGTGGTGGAAGACCAGGAAACCGGGCAAGTCGATTGCCTCGCCCCCCTGCATCAGCGGCATCCGCCCGGCCAGCGCCTGCGCGATCAGCTCGGCGGGCTGGCCGAGATAGTCGGGCCGGGCCAGCAGCAGCGCGAGTTCCTCATGGTTCGCCGGATCGTCGCACCAGGCAGCGGCGCGGTCGAGCGCACGAAGCAGCCGGTCCAGCGCCGCGCCATTGGCTTCGGCCCAGTCGGCACGGGTGGCGAGCACCTTTTCCACGCCACGCTGCCAGATGTTGACGCCGGCCGCCGCAATCTCGCCGACGCCCTCCGCCACCGCGACGCTGCCCCAGGGTTCGCCGGCGATGAAGCCGTCGATCTCGCCCAGCCGCAGAGCCTGCACCATCAGCGAGGGCGGCAGCACCCTGAGGGTCACGTCACGATCCGGGTTCACCCCGGCATAGCCAAGCCAGTAGCGGAGCATCAGCGCATGGCTGGAATAACGGTGGATGATGCCGATCACGGGCTTACGCCGATGCAGCCCGATCGCGGCGGCGAAGTCGTGGGCGGTGGCGACGGGATCCTGCACCCGGTTGCGGGCATCCGGGTCGAGCGCGGCGGCCAACTCGGCCGAAAGCGTCAGCGCATTGCCGTTGTCGTTGAGCTTGAACGGTGCCGCGATCGCGCAGGGTGCCTGGCTGAGCCCCAGCGTCACTGCCACCGCCAGCGGGGCCAGCATATGCGCGCACTGCACCTGACCATAGACCAGCCGGTCGCGCACCGCCGCCCAGCTGGTGTCGCGCACCAGGGAAAGCGCGATCCCTTCGGCGGCGGCAAAGCCACGTTCGCGCGCCACGACGATCGGCGCGCTGTCGGTCAGTGGAAGGAAGGCGATCGAAAGCGGTGTCATCGCCCATCTCCAAACAGGTCGGCGGCAGTGATTAGGGCCTCGGCAACCTCGGCGATGCGCCGCCCCTGCTTCATCGCGGTGGTACGCAGCGCTGCGTAGGCCTCCGGCTCGCTCAGGCCCCGGCTCTGCATCAAAATGGCCTTGGCGCGGTCGAGCGTCTTGCGCTCGGCCAGTTCCGTGCGTGCGGCCTCAAGCTCGTTCTGCAGCTTGGAGAAGGCGTTGAACCGCCGGATCGCGAGATCCAGCACCGGCTTCACCCGCTCCTTGCGCAGCCCGTCGACCACATAGGCGGAGACGCCGGCGTCGATCGCGGCACCGATCATGCCCTCATCCGACTGGTCGACAAACATAGCGATCGGTCGCGCCAGCGCGCGGCTGACCGTCAGCATTTCCTCCAGCGAGTCGCGGCTGGCGTTGCCGAGGTTCATCAGCACGACGTCGGGCGCCATCCGCTCCAGCCGCGCGACGAAAGCACCATGAGGCGGCACCACCTCGATCTCCTCGAAGCCCGCTTCGCGCAGCCCTTCCTCCAGGATGGTCGCGCGCAGCCCGCTATCGTCAATAATGGCAATGCGCAACGCTGACCCCTGGAAGCTTTCGCGCGCGAGGCTAAGGCGGATCACTGACGGGTCAACGACCAGGAACATGCAAAGTCATGCGGTGACATTCGCTCCACCCTGAGAAGGCGCAGCTCGTCCCGCTTCCGGACGGTCGCCACGGTAGCGGAGGGATCAGTTCCCCAAACCCTTCCGGACTTCGAGTCGCCAAGATCGCGGAGCTAGGTGTTTAGTCCCGAGGTGTGGTGATACGGGTCGGTTTTGAAGCGGCTTGGGTCTTCTGTCCAGGTGCGAGCGACGTATTCGTTTGGTGTGAGGCCGCGCAGGGTCTTGAGCCGGCGACCATGATTGTAGGCGTCGATGAAGAGCTGGAGGTGCTGCCGCAGTTCGTCATGGGAGCCGCAGTGGTATCGCTCGACGGTCGCATCCTTGATCGTGCGGTTCATTCGTTCGACCTGCCCGTTGGTCCACGGATGGTTCGGTTTGGTGAGCCGGTGTTCGATGCCGTGCTCGCGACAGATGCGATCGAACATGTGCAGGCTATACTGGGCGGTCGGGCCGTTGCGGTTGCGCGGCGCGTGGCAGAACTGGACGCCGTTGTCGGTTAGCACGGTGTGGATGTCGTAGGGCACGATCTCGATGAGCGCCTCGAGAAGGCGCTTGTGATGGCGATCGTGGCCTTCTCCTCGAGCTTGGCGAAGGCGTATTTGCTGGTGCGGTCGATCGCCACGAACAGCTGGAGGCGTCCCTCGGCCGTCTGCACCTGAGCGATGTCGACGTGGAAGTAGCCGATGGGGTAGGCCTTGAAGCGCTTTTTCTCGGCGGCCTCCCCTTCCAGGGCCGGCAGGCGGCTGATGCCATGCCGCTGGAGGCAGCGGTGCAGCGACGATCTGGTCAGGTGCGGGATCGTCGGCTGGAGAGCGTAAAGGCAGTCGTCCAGCGGCAGCAGCGTGTGGCGGCGGAACGCCACGGCCATCGCCTCCTCCTCGGTCGTGAGCACGGTGGAGTGAATGGCCTTCGGCCCCATGCGAGCATCGGCGGTGTGTGTCCGCTTCCGCCACTTCTGCACCGTAGTCGGACTGATCCGGTGACGTCGGGCAAGCGCGCTCACGCTCTCTTCACTGCGCTGTATCGCTCGACGGACCGCCTCTGTCGTTCTGGCGCTGCCGTGTAGAACCTGGCCCATAGTTCCTCCCGCAATGCATGCTGGTCGACCGTACCACCACACTGAGGGATCAAACATTTACGGGTCGGACGCGATCGCCGGCGTGATCAACTTCAAGCTGAAGGACACGGTCGACGGCACCACGCTCGATTATCGATACGGCCTGAGCGAGCGGGGCGGTGGCAAGTCGCATCGCTTCGTCGCCAGCACCGGCTGGTCGAAGGATCGCTTCCACATCGTCGTGGGCGGCGAGTATCTGCTGCAGAAGCCGATCTGGGCCTATGATCGCAAGATCCAGGACAGCACCGCCGACGACCCGACCACCACGGACGTGATTGCCCGGCGTACCTTCCTGCGGTACGATCCCGACATCCAGGAATATGTCGACCCGGGTGCCGCGACCTGCGCCGGCCTCTCCTATCTGAACGGCGGATCGACCTATTATGCCTCGCGCCCTGGCTGGGGACCGTTCGACGAGGCGCTCGACGACTACGGCCCCGGTCGGTTCTGCGGCAGTGATACGTCGATCGGCTATGGAACGATCATCTCACGCCGCGAAGGTTTCAACACCTACGCCTCGGCCGGCTACGAACTGACCGACGCGATCGACCTCTTCGTCGATGCGCAGTTCGGCATCAGCAAGGTCGCGCTGTTGTCCGACGTTCTGAGTTGGGAGACGCTGTCCGCACCGGGAAGCAGCGACACCACATTCTACAACGCCTTCGATGAACGTTACGACGACTGGTACCGGCAGTTCACCCCTGAAGAATCGGGTGGCTTCTCGACGGCGAAAACGCGCAATCGGCAGCAGACGTTCAGCATCACACCCGGCTTGAAGGGCTCGCTCGGCTCCAAGTGGACTTACGAGGCGTCGTTCAATCACAGCGAATACAAGTCGAAGGTCAAGTTCCCGCAGATCATCGCGGGGAAGGCGCAGGCTCTGTTCCTGGGCGAGCAGCTGGGCGTCGATGAGGACGGCTACCCGATCTACAACGCGGACCCGACGCGCCTCTATACGCCTTTGACGCGGGCGGAGTATGACAGCATCGCCGTCTACAGTGTCTACAACCCGAAAAGCTGGACCGACAATTTCTCTGCCACTATCGCCAGCACCGAGCTGTTCCGTCTTCCCGCCGGGCCGATCGGCTTCGCGGCAGTCGGTGAGATCGGCAAGCAGGGCTATGATCTGAAGCCGGACCCGCTGGCGCTGACTGACTATTACTACGGGCTTCGCGACAGCGACGGCAAAGGCAAGCGCGATCATTGGGCGCTGGGCGGCGAGTTGCGCGCGCCGATCGCCAGCTTCATCGAGCTTTCCGGCGCAGCGCGCTACGATCATTTCCGCTTTGCCGGCAATGGTGTCGGCAAGTTCACTTATAATGGCGGCATCGAGGTTCGTCCGTTCTCCACGCTGCTGCTGCGCGCGGCCTATGGCACCGGCTTCCGCGCGCCCGACCTGCATTACGTGTTCACCGGCCCCGGCAACACGCACCCGTCAGCAACGGATTACTATCGCTGCCGCACGGAGGAGCCGGATGAGGATATCGGCGGTTGCAGCTATTCCGACGAGAGTATCGTCGTGCAGCGCAACGGCAACCGCAAGCTGAAGCCGGAGACGAGCAAGTCGATCAATGCCGGCATTGTCTGGGCTCCCTCTCCGCGCTTCGACATCTCGGTCGATTACTTTCGCGTGGCGCTATCCAACCAGGTGCGCGATCTCAGCACCGATGCGCTCCTCCGCGACGAGGCGGACTGCCGGATCGGCATGACCAGTGGGGGCGCTGCCGTCGATATCAATTCGGCCACCTGCCAGGACGCGATCGCACGGGTGAACCGCTTTTCGGGCGGCGTGAATGAAGGCGCCGTCAATCCGATCAACATCGCCAAGGAGAAGACGAGCGGCATTGACGTCACCGTGCACGGAAATCTGCCGACGGATATCGGCACCTTCGCGCTGAGCGCATCGCACACGCACGTCTTCGATCACACCTTCCGGCAGTATCCGGGCGATCCGACGATCAACAAGCTGGCGTATACCAGCGGCTATTACATCCCGCGCGACAAATCGACGGTAAGCGTGACCTGGTCACTCGACGCCGTAAAATGGACCATCGAAAGCCGCCGCCTCGGCAAGCTGCCGAACTACGACGAGGACGCGTTTACCAAGGCGAGCTATCTGTTCAACACCACTCTGCAGTATGACTTCACCGATCACCTGCGCGCGTCGGTCTCGGTCACCAACCTGTTCGACAAGATGCCGGTAAAGGATCCGACCTATACCTCCTATCCCTATTACGACATCAGCTGGTTCGACAGCGTTGGCCGAAGTGCGCTGTTCCAGGTGACATATAAGCTAGGGGGCGGAGCGCTTTAGGGGCAAACTGACATCCTCGATGTACGTTGCCATCAGAGCAGGGGCCACGACGCGTCCGCCAACCTGCACAGGCCCGCGCTGAGAATTCGGGGTTGTGGCGGCGCCGGCGGCGCTCGCGAGTCCGGCTTCGCCATAGTGGGGGGTGTGCGGCGTACAATGGCGGCTCTCGGATGGTCGTCGCGGAGGTCTGACCAGCAGCGCCGGCAATATCACTCGCTCATTTCTTGGCGGTTCTGGTCGCTCGGAAGCGTGCCCTACTTCGGGCACCAGCGCTCCGCTTCTGCTAGGAACCGAGCCTCATGGCAGCGGTCGGCGAAATACGCGTCTTCGCCGCGCAACCGTGAGTAGCGGTAGAGTGCGGCGAGCTTCCAATTGACCATGACGGCGTGCCAGGCGAGCGGCTGCGGGGCCGATCCGGTCGCGGCGAAGTAGCGGCCGCAGATCGTGGCCGCGTCGGGCAGATCGGGTGCGACGAGTGCAGCGGCGAGGTCCTGAACGGGCGTGCGGCATACCCCCTGCTGCGGCATCGCGGTGACCAGATAGGCGAGGTCCAGCAGCGGATCGCCGATCGTCGCAAGCTCCCAGTCGAGCGCCGCCGCCAGCCTTGGCGGCGCGGCGCGGTCCCACATCAGATTGCCCAGCCGGAAGTCGTTATGCACGATCGCGCTGCCCGATTCCGGCGGAACGTGAGCGCTGAGCCAGCGGTACAGGCCCACGAACTCCGGGGCGATCTCGCCATCAGCTTCCGTGACGATCCTCGCGATCCGGTGCAGGTGTCGGGCGTTGAACCCTTCCGGCCGACCCGCATCGGCCAGCCCCGCCGCCCGCCAGTCGACACGGTGGAGCGCGGCCATCGCGTCGACCATCGCCTCGGCAAGCAACCGCGGGGTTCCGGCCGCTGAGAGGGCGGAAGGGAGCACATCGGTGATGACGACACCATCGACCATGTCCATGACGAAGAACGGCACGTCGAACACATCGCCCGCCTGGCCCGTGGCAAGCAGCTTGGGGACCGGTACGCCGCGCCCTTCCACCGCGCCGATGAACATCGCCTCGCGCAGCACGTCATTGCTGCCGGGCGGGAGGGGTGGGGGTGGGGGGCGGCGGAGTACCACCGCGCGGCCGCCGCTCCGAACCCGAAAGGTAAGGTTGCTATGGCCCTCGCCGATGCGGCTGATCTCGATCGGCCCGGTGGCAAGTCCGCGATTGGCGAGGAAGGCGTGCAGGCGCTGTTCGACGTCGGGCGTGAAGGCCCAGCTCATCCCGTCGCCCCGCTTTCGATCAGCCCGTCAAGATAGGATTGCTGCCACTGCGTCTCGAACTGACCGGCCGCCTCCTGCCCGTCGATCCGTCCGGTGCAGGCCGCTTCCATGATGATCGTGCCAAACTTGTCCCTGCCGGGCAGCTTGACCAGCCCGAACCGCTCCAGTTCGACCAGGCAGGTCTCGCCTTCGACATCGACGATTTCGGCGCGGAGCGACTGCTGGCTCATGTCGTCGCGATAGATCGCGTGCTGTCGGATGGTGGCGATCGCCAGCTGCCGACCGTCGCGCACGACATAGCCGGCACAGCCCCACTCGCCCCGCGCGATCCAGATCCAGCCGTTCACCATCCGCGCGCCATCCGGGGTATAGGCGCAGAACCACTTCCAATGCTGCGGCACGCCCCACATGCGATTGCCCCAGCTGTGATCGCGATGCGCCATCCCGTCCAGCGCGATCGTCCGTCCCTTGGCCTCGATCGAACCGGTGATTGTGCCGGTCTGTTCGTAGCGGTTCATGGCGAACCAGCTGGGGAGCCCGTCCGGATTGGCGTGGTAGCTGAAGGGCGGGTGGCTGCCGGTGAAGGTGAACGCCAGCTTCACTTTGGCGCTCTCGTATTCGACCTTTGCAGGCTCGCCGAAGCCGGTCTTGCGCAGGCGGAGGCCGGCGAAGGTGAAGTCGTCCAGGTTCATCTCGGCGGGAATGGTTCCTTCCGCGAAGTCGAAGACGAGGGGCTTGGCATCCTCACCCCAGACGACGACGTTGAACCCGGCCTTCCCGGCATGGGTGAGGTACAGATAGGCCTGAAAGCCCAGCCGCTCGCCCGGTAAGGTCGCCTGCCAGAACAGGGAATCGCGCATCCTCCCGGAGCTGTCCGGGCCGTGGCGCAGGTGATCGGTGTCAGAGAAGTCCACGCCGAAGGCTCCCATGCATAGCTGCGATGCGCGCGCTCATCGCTTCGATCCCTCCGCCTCGATGTATTCGGCACGCAGGGCGGCCTTGTTGATCTTGCCCGTGGGCGTCAGCGGCAGATCGGCGCGATACACGATCATCTCGGGCAGCCACCAGCGTGCGACAGCAGCCTCCATATGGGTGCGCAATTCCTCGTCGCTGACCGTCAGGCCGGCTTCAGCGACGCAGACCAGGAGCGGTCGTTCCTGCCAGCGGGGATGCGGCATGGCGATCGCGGCGGCGGCGGCGATCGCGGGATGGCTGACCGCAGCGGCCTCCAGCTGCGGCGAGCTGATCCACTCGCCGCCGGACTTGATGACATCCTTGGCGCGGTCGACGATCGCCAGCGTGGCGTCCGGATGGATCACCGCGATGTCGCCGGTCGCCAGCCATTCGCGCGCGGCCTCGGGCGGTTCGCCGACATAGCGGCTCAGCACAGTCGGTCCGCGCAGCTCCAGGTCGCCGGCGGCGACGCCGTCGAAGGGCAGAGGCTGTCCTTCACCATCGACAAGACGGGCGCGCGCCTGTGCCGCCACGCGGCCCTGACGCTCAACGGCCAGCTTGCGCTGCTGTTCGGGCGTCTGCCGGCTCGCGCCAAGTGGAGGAGCCCCGCGCGCTGCCCCGGGCACTTCGGTCATGCCCCAGCTCTGGCGGGCGACGACGCCGCGTTCGGTGAGGCGATCGAAGATATGGCCCGGCAGCGCGGTGCCCGCCACCAATGCGGTCCGGAGCGGGGTCGAGGTGATACCCCGCCGGTCGAGTTCGTCGAGCACGCCCGTCCAGATCGTCGGCACGCCGCCTGCGAGCGTCACCGCTTCATCGACGATCAGGTCGACGATCGGCCCGGCATCCAGCCTGCGACCGGGCAGCACCAGCTTCTGCCCGTTCAGCGCGGCCGAAAACGGCATCATCCAGGCATTGGCGTGGAACATCGCCGCGATCGGCAAGACGCATTCCGCCTCCCCGCCGCGCGTGTTCGCATACATGTCGGCCATCGACATGTTCATCGCCGACAGCGTGATCGAACGATGGGTATAGGCGACGCCCTTCGGCCGGCCGGTGGTGCCGGATGTGAAGCAGATGGTGGCGGCACGATTCTCGTCGAACTCCGGCCAGATGACCGCATCGGCCGCACCCGCAAGGAGATCGCTCTCACGGATCAGGCGGGGAAATGCGGCCACCAGCTCGTCCGCGATGTCGCCGACTGAGATCCACGCGGCCACCTCCGGCACGAGCGGTGCCAGGCTGGCGGCAAGGGCGGCGTTCTCGGTGTCGAAGATGACCACGTCATCGCCGACCAGCCGCACCATATAGGCGAGGTCGTCGGGCGTTAGTCGCGGGTTCAGTGTGTGGAGCGGCAGCCCCAAGCCGAGCACGGCATAATAGTGCTGCAGATGCGCCAGTGTACTCCACTCGAGCGAGGCGACGCGGCATTCACCGTCGAACCCGGCCGCGCGCAACCCGTTCGCCATGCGCGCCGCGCCTCGGCGGACGCTTGCCCAGTCGCTCCGCGCGACCGTTCCGTCCAGCTCCCGCGCGACGACTTCGGTCTTGCCGTGATAGTCGGCGGCATAGTCGATCAGCCGCGAGAGCAACAGTTGCTCGCCCATCATCAGGCCGTCGAGCGGGAGGCGATCCGTCCAGCCCATCGTCACTCGTCCCGGTACACGGGCTTGCGCTTTTCCATGAATGCGGCGAGCGCCTCGCGGTGATCGGCGGTCTCCATCAGGATGACCTGCTGGCGATCTTCCAGCGCGATGGCGGCATCGAAACTGGGCGCGTCTACCAGCATGTTGAGCGCATCCTTTGTCAGGCGCAGCCCCATCGGAGATGCATCAAGCATACGCTCCGCCATCGCCAGGCCGGCTTCCAGCAGCTCCTCGCGCGCGTGGATCCCCGCGGCGAGGCCCAGCCGCTCTGCAACTTCCGCCACGATGAAATCGCCGGTCAGCAGGTAACGCGACGCCATCGAATAGCCGATCAGCCGGGTGAGCAGGTAGCCGGAGCCCATGTCGGTGCCGCCTAGCCCGACGCGCAGATAGGCGGCGTTCATCCGGCAATCCGGCGTAACGAGCCGGACGTCGGCCGCGAGCGCCAGCGAGAACCCGCCGCCGCAAACCGCCCCGTGGCAAAGCGCGATGATCGGCTGCGGACAGGCCCGCATCTCGCGGATGAGGCCCGATGCCAGCTTCTGCATCGCGAACTGCCGCTGCGCGCGCCCGGGCCCTGCGGGGGCGAATGCATCGGAACCGATATCCGCCCCAGCACAGAAGGCACGGCCCTCGCCCTGAAGGACGACGACGCGGATGCCCGCCCCCTCCTCCCCGCCGAGCGAGGCGAAGAGCGCGGTCAACTCTGCCATCACCGCGGGGTTGAGGGCGTTCAGCCGGTCCGGCCGGTTAAGCGATACGACAAGAACACCGCCGCGACGTTCAAGAAGAAGAAACTGGTAAGTACCCACTATACTACTCTCGATACGCAGCGGTGTTCGGTGTCGGTTCGTCAGATCGACCAGTTCAGGGTAAAGCCCCAGGTACGCGGCTGACCGTAGATGTTGATGACCTGTCCCGGCAGCGCCAGCACCGTGCGGCGGTAATCGACGTCGCCGAGATTCTGGACCCAGCCGCTCAGCTTCCAATCACCCATGCGGTAGGTGATCCGGGCATTGGCGAGGCCATAGCCCGATTCCGCCGTGAGCGGGATGGTCGAACCGAAGCGGATCTCCGCCTGACCGGGCTCATGGAAGAACTTGCTGAGGTACGCATAATCGACGCGGAAGGTCAGGTCGTTGTTGTCGTCAATCTCGGCCGTGTACTGCGCACCCAGGTTGACCGAGTGTTTCGGTGCCCGGACCATGCGCGTATCCGAGAAATCGAGCGCGCCGGCGACGTAATCGAGATACCGTGCCTTGGTGTACGCATAGCCGAGGCTGAGTTCCAGACTGCGCATCGGGGTGACCGTCAGGTCAAGCTCGCCACCCTCGATCCGGCTTTTGCCGGCATTGGTGATGAGCGAAGGGGTCGTGCCATCGGGCAGCAGTGTCACGCGCGAGACCTGCAGGTTGGAATAGTCATAGCGGAAAGCCCCCGCATTCGCCCGCACCGCGCCGTCGAGGAACACGCTCTTAACGCCCACTTCATAGGCCTTGATCTCTTCCGGATCGAAGACGAGCGCGGCCTGCGCGGCGCTGAGCGGTGTGTACTGGTATCCGCCTGACTTGAAGCCCGTACCATAGCTGGCGTAGAAGTTGAGGTCGCGGGTCGGCTGCCACGCGAGCGTGAAGCGCGGGTCGAACGAGGTGAATTTCTTCTCCGGGTTCCGCTGCAGGAACGGTGCGGGAACGAGCGGCCGCGCGTCGGTCGTCGTTCCACCCAAGTCCGCGCGCTTGCGATCCTCGGTATAACGCGCGCCGGCCGTGAAATTCAGAGTCGACGTGATATCGATCGTGGCCTGGCCGAAGAACGCGAGGCTCTTGGTGCGGTAATTGCCGAAGGTCGTGTCGAGACCGCCTTCGCCGACGACACTGTCGGCACCGAAGTCAAAGGTATCCTGGTGATAGCTCTTGTCGTCATAGTAGTAGACGCCAAGGATCCAGTTCAAGGCACCGCCGAATGATAGTGCGCCGTCCTCATTGGAGACGAGACGCAGCTCCTGCGAGAACTGCTTGGAGTCCTCGACGCTGATCTGGCGAATGACGTCGAAGACCGTGTTGTCGAAATCACGGTCGTCCGAATACTTCATCTTGCGATAGGACGTTACGGAAACGATGTCGGCAAGCTCGGTCTCGAGCTGCACCTTCGCGGTGACGGCATCGACGTGGCGGTTATAGTCCGTGTCGGTGGTGTACGGCTGCTTGTACCGGTCGCCGGTGCGCGGAACGACCAGCGTCGCCTTGCCGAGCAGGATCCCGTTCGGGTTGAGCGTGCTGCCGACGCTTTCGCCCTGGAACGATGGGCCCGTGTCGCGCATGATTTCGCCGATCAGGTCGATCTTCAGGTTGCTGGCCGGGTTGATCTCGAAGCGAAGGCGCCCACCATAATTGTCGAGGCCCTGGGCGTGGTTTCCTGTCGTCAGGTTCGTCACGTAGCCACGGCGATAGCTGCGCCAACCGGCGATGCGGCCCTTCAGCGCGTCGCCTGCGATCGGGCCCGACACCGCGCCGAACAGATCGTAGCTGTTGTAATTGCCCGCGCCCGCCTCGGCCTCTGCCGAAAGCGTGCTGGTCGGGCCCTTGGTGATGACGTTGATGGCGCCGGCGATGGTGTTGCGGCCGTAGAGCGTCCCCTGCGGTCCCTTCAGGACCTCCACACGCTCGATGTCCTTGAGAGTGCCGAGCACGCCGCCGGTGCGACCGAGATAGCTCTCGTCGACGAACACGCCGACCGAGGATTCCGAGCCGGGGTCGAACTGCCGGGTGCCGATGCCGCGGATATAGAGCTGCGGCCGGCTCGCGCCGAAGCCGCCTGCGTAGAAGCCGGGAATACGCGGCGCGATATTGCTGATGTCGACGACGCCCGCCGCCTGCAGCCGCTCGCTGTCCAGAGCCGAGATGGAGGCCGGAATGTCCTGGAGCCGTTCGGAACGGCGCTGCGCGGTCACGACGATCTCGCCGCTGAGATCGGGCGCGCTTGCCGCTGCGGGTTCGCCGACATCGCTGGTCTGGGCGAAGGCCATGTGCGGCACCACCGCGGACGCGAGCAGTACCAACTTGAATCCAAATCCGCTATTCATGACATCCATCCTCCTTTTCATGCGGGTTTTTGCAACCTCGCGCTGACTTTACTGAACTTCGATCTAGACTTTCCGAATGGGCGTCGCCTTCAATTTTATTAAGAGCCTTCGGCAGCACTATGCTCGTCAGTGGGTTTGCCGGTGCCGCCGCGCCGGCATGTTACGCCCAGTTATCATCCGCTCCGTTCAACCTCTCCGCAACATCGTTCGAAGGTGCTGCAAGCCCGCCGATTGATAACATGTGTACCTTTTGATTAGGAATTGGTCAAACCATTCCTGTGCGGAAAATGAGTTGTGCTTTTGGCGCTCTCGCCAGCGAAATCATAGGCGGCAGGTAGCCTCGCGAGAACGTAGCCAGTCACTTCTTCATAATGACGTTTGACGGCATGGACAGCGCGTGCGGTGTCACCGGCTTTGATGGCGTCAAGGATTTCCAGCCGGGGTTGGATCAAGTCGATCTCGGTCGGCAGAGGCGCTGCTTCCAGAACCTCCTGCATGATGTCCGCGACCGAATCGATCAGCATGGCAAGAACGGGGTTCCCCGACGCCCGCCCGAGAATTCGATTGAACTCGAGAACAGGACCGATCGTGGCCATCGGATCGCCAGTGGCGACTTCACGTTCCGTCTTCCTTATGTTTTCCAACAGAAGTGTGTAGTCGGCGGCATCCGCGTGTGTGATCGCCAGTTCGACGGCTTGCGTCAGAAGATTGATCCGGACTACTGTGAGATCGCTGATCGGCATGCGACCCAGCAGGATCATGTCGCGAATGGAAGTGCTGACACCGCTCGAACTCTTCTCGCGAACGAAGGCGCCACCGGATGTACCCTTCGCGAACCGCAGCACACCGGACATCTCCAGCGTACGGAGCGCCTCGCGCACGGCGTGTCGCCCGACCTTGAACTGTTCTGCGAGCGCCCGTTCGCTTGGCAGCCGGCTGCCCGATACTAAGGTCCCCTCCTTGATCTGGAGAAGGATCGAGTCGCGAACCTGTTCGAACAAACGCACTTACTTCTTAGCTCCTCGTTCGCTCCAGCCTTATGACTGCACGGGATCCGGGCTCATAGTCGATTATACGAGCCGGAGCTAACGTCGGGCTGCCCGCGTCGTAAGGGGACGGATGCTTTCATCCGTTTTCGGAAGTGCGCAGTAGTGAGCGCGACAGATGATCGGGTGGTCGATAAGGCAACAACGCGATCAATCAACGCGCACCAGAGCGCCGACGCATAAGATAGGCTATGACGGCGTTGCGAGTGTGTGAGCGTTCGCCAGAGGGTTGGCGAGCGAAACACGAGCCAACTCATGACGTCCAGAGCGTCTCCTCGATTAAGGAGCGCCTGCGAAGGTTACGATCTTGCAGAGATCAAGATTCAAATGCCTGCCTCCGACACAAACCTGATAAATGACCTGAACGCCAAGGTCGAGAAATTCGACTTGGGATACGAGAGGTAATAGGATGGAGAGATCCCGAAGCAGTCCGGGAGAAGTTGCTCGATCGCCGCCTGAACATAAATGCTGCGGCCTTTTACTACGAGTACCGGGACAAGCAGCTGCGGGCCAAGTTCGTCGATCCTATCTTCGGCCCGCTGGATCGTCTGCAGAACGTTCCGAAGTCAAAGATAAAAGGCGCGGAGGTCGAGATTGCCGCGCGCCCGGTGAACGGACTCACCCTCTCTGCCGCCGCAACGTATCTCGATGCGAGAGTTAAAAGCTATCTGGGTTGACGTGCTCCCCTGATTGTTACCATTCAGAGGTAGAGTCCGGCTCCTTCATGATGGTTGGTTGAGTGTATGACAACCTGTCTGGGGGCATGCCCCCAGACAGGTTCGCCGGCTTTCTCGGCGGGTGTTCTCCCGCCCAGTTTCGAGTGCGGCCTGACGTGATTGTAGTCGTGCCGCCAAGCGTCGAGCACGAAGCGGGCATGGGCCAGCGACGTGAACAGCGTCTCATTGAGGCATTCGTCGCGCAGACGGCCGTTGAAGCTCTCGACGAAGCCGTTCTGCATCGGCTTGCCCGGGGCGATGTAGTGCCACTCGACCCGCCGCTCCTGCGACCAGGGCAGAATGGCCGACGACGTCAGCTCGGTGCCGTTGTCGCTGACCACCGTATGCGGCTTGCCGCGCATACCGATGAGCCGCGTCAGTTCCCGCGCTACCCGTACGCCCGACAGCGACGTGTCAGCCACCAGCGCCAGGCATTCCCGCGTGTAGTCGTCGACCACGCACAGGATGCGGAACCGACGGCTGCACGTCAGGGTGTCGGAGACGAAGTCCAGCGACCAGCGCTGGTTCGGCCCATCCGGCAGCACCATCGGTGCCCGGGTGCCCAAGGCGCGCTTGCGACCACCGCGGCGTCGGACTCGCAGGTTCTCCTCGCGGTATATCCGCAGCAGCTTCTTGTGGTTGGGCGTCATGCCTTCTCGCGCCAGCAGATAGCCCAGGCGCCGGTAGCCGAACCGGCGCCGCTCCCCTGCCAACTCGCGCAGTCGTTGCCGTAGAGGACCGTCATCTGGCCGTGACGACCGATACCGGATCACCCCGCGGCTCACGCCGACCAGGTTGCACGCCCGACGCTCGCTCAGCCCGTGATGCTCACGAGCATGGGCGACAGCGTCCCGCTTAGCGCCGGGCGTCACCATTTTTTTGAGGCCAGATCCTTCAGCACGACGTTGTCGAGCATCGCCTCAGCCAGCAGCTTCTTCAACCGGCTGTTCTCTTCCTCAAGCGTGCGCAGGCGCCGGGCCTCGGACACCTCCAGGCCGCCATACTTCGACTTCCACTTGTAGAACGTCGCCGCGCTGATCCCGTGGCGACGACACACATCCGCCGTCGCCATGCCCGCTTCCTGCTCCTTCAAGATCGCGATGATCTGCTCTTCGCTGAACCTGCTGCGCTTCATCTTCGTCCGACTCCTTCGCGTCGGACTCTACTCAAAATCGGTCACATTTCAGGGGAGCACGTCACGGCTGGCCGAGCTAAGCCATAGATCCGGTTTATGACGCCCATGAACGCTGCCGGGCTAGCGACACAGGAGCTCATACGAGAACATCACGCCGGACGGCTTGTTCGAAGCGCTGACAATGTCGTGGGCATGTTTGCTGAGGCGCCTCCGTTTTGTGTAGTGCCGGAGCACGATCGTCAAATGCTTGCTGCCACGGGGTGACGGGAGTGCGCTTGCGTTCGTAGAAGGGGTGTGCATGAAGCGGTTCTTAGGGTTTTCTCAGGTGATTGTGGCCGCTTGCTGCTCAATCGCGGTTGCAGCTGCGGAGCCGGAGAAACAAACCCTGTCGGTGCCCGGTTATGCGAATTTCGCGGAGATCGATGCCCGCGACAACAGCGTCTGGATCAACAATGAAGACCGCATCGAACACTGGTCGACCAAGGGCAAGCTGGGCGAGCTGGTAATGGGCAAGCCCTGCGGCGCCATATCGCTGATCGGCGGCGATCTCTGGGCGGCGGACTGTAAGGACGGCACCCTCAACCGCATCGATACGGCGACGATAAAGATCACCGCCAAGATAAAGACCGGTCTTGCCAGCCCCGGCGAGTTCAACGTCACAGTCGGGGCAGGCTCGCTCTGGGTGCCCAGCGACACAAAGGGGCTGATCAGCCGCGTCGATCCAGAAACGCTGAAGGTGATCGCCAGGATCACCGTCGATCCCGACAGCTGGTACCTCGTCTTCGGATACGGGTCGCTCTGGGCGGCGAGCGGGCCGCATAGCAGCCTGCAGCGGATCGACCCCGCGACCAACAAGGTGGTCCACAAGATCAAGGTCGGATCGGAGCCCGGCTTCCTCGCCGCCGGCGAAGGCGGGATCTGGGTTCAGGAGCAAGGCGACGGCACGGTCGCGCGGGTCGACCCTGCGACCGGCGAGGTGAATGGCCGCATCAAGATCGGTGCGAAGCTGAAATGGGGCGAGGTGACCGCCGGCGGCGGGAAGATCTGGCTGCGTACGACCGAAGACCAGATGTTCGTCGTGATCGACCCCGACACGCTCGCGATCAAGGCCCGCATCGGTCCGCAGATCGGCAGCGGCGCACTACGCTATGTCGACGCCGGGCTATGGACGACCGAGCACGACATCCAGACCATGACCTGGTGGCCGCACCCCGAAAAGATCGGCAACTGAAGCCATTCGTCGCTAGACCCGGATGATGAGCGACACGCGGCCGCAACCGCCCACAGCCAGGCTGATCGCCGACGGCCTGAAGCTTTTGCAGGCCGGGCGCTTCGCAGACCTCTTGCGGAGCGTGCCGCAGGGTTCCGTCGATCCCCGCTTTCAGGTGCAGAGGGCCTACGCCCACGCGGAACTCGGTCAGGTCGCATATGCGCTGGCCGAGGCGGATCGCGCGATGAAAACGCCGATCACCGAATTGTGGGCGCTCGACCTGCTCGGCAGCGTCTTCACGCGGTGCCACAGGCCGACACAGGCGTACGAGGCCTTCACCCGCGCCGCGCAGGTCGCGCCGAACCGGCCGGAGGTCCTGTTCAACCTCGCCACGGCGGCCGCCTTCCTCGGCCTTACCGATCAGGCTGAGCAGGCTTATGACCGGATCATCGCCGCCTCGCCGGATCGAGCGGAGGCCTATCTCAACCGATCTCAGTTGAGACGCCAGTCCGCGACGCGCAACCATGTCGATTCACTCGTCTCGGCACTCGGCCGCGATCCGCTGCCCTGGCAGAGCGAGGTCTATCTGCGATACGCGCTCGGCAAGGAGCTGGAGGACCTCGGCGATGACGACGCGGCCTTCGCCAGCATCGCACGAGGGGCCGACGTCCGGCGACGGCACATGCGCTATTCGGTGGCCGAAGATATCGGGGCGATGCAGCGTATAGCGGCCGTGCACGACCGGAATTGGTGCGCATCGGCGCGATCGGCCCGTGACCCGAGCGGCCCCATCTTCGTCATCGGCATGCCCCGGTCCGGTTCGACCCTGCTCGAAAGGATGCTGGGGCGGCACACGCAGGTCCAGTCCCTGGGCGAACTGCCCTTCTTCGGTCAGGCATTGGTCGGTGCGTTCCGCGACCGGATGGGGCGCATGCCCGGCAGCAAGGCCGAGCTGATCGACTCGAGTGCGGGTCTCGACATGTCGGCGATGGGCAAGGACTATCTGTCGATGGCAGCGCCGCTTCGCGATCGGCGGCCGCGCTTCGTTGACAAGCTGCCGATCAATTTCCTCTATGCGGGGCTGATCGCCCGCACCGTCCCGGGTGCCACCCTCCTCCACATTCGCCGCAATCCGCTCGACCTGTGCTTCGCGGTCTTCAAGACGCTGTTTCGGGACGGGTATCCTTTCTCCTACGATCAGGCGGAAATGGGGGCGTATCATCACGCCTATCGGGCGTTGATGGACCATTGGCGGGAGGCGCTCGGCGAACGGCTTGTCGAGGTCGATTACGAGGCGCTGGTGTCACAGTCGGAAGCCACGATGGAGGCGCTCCTTCCCCGGCTCGGCCTCGGTTTCGAAGAGGCCTGCCTCCATCCTGAGAAGGATGCCACGGCCGTGATGACCGCCAGCGCGGCGCAGGTCCGCGCGCCGATCCATGTGCGGTCGGTCGGCTCCGCCGCTCGCTTCGCCCACCACCTCGCCCCGCTGCGCGCCGCCCTTGGCGAAGGGCCGTGGGCATAGACCAAATCAATGTCTCGCATGAAGATTCACGTTCTAGCGCGATGCAGCGAGCTTGCGACAAACGTTGCGTGGGGCTGCTCTCGTCACGGGTGAGAGCGGGGGAAGCCGGGGCCATCCCCGGCGACACTTACACATGGTGCTGACAGGAATGCAGGATTACGTTCTTCCTCTCGTCGATATCTCGCGGCTGTCCAGTGACAGCTTCGAAGACAGGCTGAGCGTCGCCCGCGATCTGGACCGCGCCTGCGTGGAGGCGGGGTTCCTGTACATCAAGGGTGCGCAGTTCGACGCCGCCTTGTTCCGGCGGCTGGTGACGCGGGCGAAGAGCTATTTCGCGCTCGACGAAGCGACCAAGATGCGGAGCTATATCGGCCTGTCCGAAAACCACAGCGGCTATGTGCCGGTGGGTGAGGAGCAGTTCGGCGTCGGCACCTACGACCTGAAGGAAGCCTACGACGTCAATTACGATTGCGACGCAGCCGAGGAGCGTCGCCCATTAATCGGGCCGAACCTCTGGCCGGACATGCCGGGATTCCGGGACGATGTTCTGGCTTATTATCGCCACATCAAAAGGATCGGAGATCAACTGTTCCGCGCCTTTGCGATCGCCTTGGGCTTGCGGGAGGATCACTTCGACGCCCATCTTCGCCATCCACCAAGCCAGCTGCGCCTGATCCATTACCCGCATGATGCGAGCGCCCAGGATCGGCCGGGCATCGGCGCGCATACCGATTACGAATGCTTCACCCTGCTCTTCGCGACCGCGCCGGGCCTGCAGGTCGTCGACAAGCAGGGCGAGTGGGTCGACGTGCCCCTAATCGAGGATACCATGATCATGAATATCAGCGACATGATGGAGATCATCTCGAACGGCCGTTACCTGGCCACGAAGCACCGCGTCAGGAAGGTCAAGGAGGAGCGCTATTCCTTCCCGCTCTTCTTCTCCTGCGACTACGATCACGTCATCGCCCCGATCACGCTGGGCGAGGCGCCACGGTATCAGCCGCTGAAATGCGGGGAGCATCTCTACAACCAGACCGCGCAGACCTTCGCCTATCTCAAGCGCCGGGTCGCCCGGGGCGAGGTCGTCCTGAACAACGCGGTTCCGCTCGACTCCTTCGGCCTTCAGGAAGGGGGGGTGCGGGCATGACCCTGGCCGATCTGCTCGATCGCCTGCCCCGCAAGGAGATCGAAGGCCTCGCCTTCCCGCGCAACCTGCTCGGGACGTTCCGGCGGAAGAGCATCAGCTTCTGCACCGGCGTCACCGACGAGACGACGATCGTCTACTGGCTCCAGTCCAAGAGCTTCAGCCTCGATCTGCGACTGTCCGAGGTTGCGGGCACGCCGGTGACCGAGCGGCAGGGTTGGGTCGGCGACACGCTCTGGGACGATCGCACGCGCCAGCTCTCCTGGGAGATCGCGAAGAGCTACCAGCCGCGCAACCAGTGGCCGGAGCCGGCCAAGTTGAGCTTCATCGGCAACTGCGTCCTCGAATTCGCGCCTTCCGGGGCCTATGTCGAGGATTGGCGCCAGAAATCCTGCGCCGGGCCGTTCCTGGGCCTACGCCTAGTCAGCGCGATCAGCGAGGCGACCGGGCAGGAGTTCCAACTGGACGGCGGCCTCGTCATCGCCGGCGAACATGCAGCCTTCGCACAATCACGCCTGCCGAGGGTCGACGCGGCGCTGCAGCGCGCGGCCAGCCTGGAAGAGGCACTGTCAGACGGCATCGCTACGGAGGCCGAGATCGAAAGTTACGAGGTTTCGGTCGCGATCGGAGGACGGACCATCACCTACAGCACCCGTTCCGACAGATACGGCAAGGCGATCGGCGCGGGCGACTTCTCGATCCGGTCGGACGGCCTTGTCGCGCAAGAAGGGATCGTCGGCGGCGACCCTTGCGTGCTCCTCTATGAAGTCGACGTGTTCGAACCGGAGTTCGCCTTCGATACGCAGACGCCATCGACGGTGGAGGGGGCCGACTGGATGGAGCAGGAAAAGCGCCACCTCGCCCGCCATGCCGTGCTGGTGAGCTGAAGATGAAGAAGGTTCTGCGGGTCAGAAGTGTCGGCGATCGTCAGGAGATTTCCTATGGGCGGTAGTGAACAGGTCTACGATATGGCTCCGGCAGGTGGAAATGCGGTAGCGGCGGCTTTTCGTCCTGACGAACCTGTCACGCATCGGCCCGTTGGCGCGGTCAAGCGGGCTATCTTCAAGTATCTGCAGCCCGCGATGCTACTGGGCATCCTGGCGTTCTGGTCCCTGGCCCCCGATTGGGTGACGGGCAACGCCTGGGTCGGCGCCAGTGCCGGCACGGTGATCATGGCGACGATCATGGCCCTGGAATGGGTCAACGAACGCCATGCCCATTGGCGGCTGACGGTGCGGGAGTTCCTGGAGGGCGCGTTCTATATCGTCTGCAACCGTTATGTCTTCGGCGCGGTTGCCGCGGTGATCCTGTACGACCCGCTGAGCGCCTTCGTGGATCGCTATGGCCTCAGCACCGAGCTCGCCAAAGGACTTCCATTGGCCGTGCAGGTCCTGATGCTGATCTTCATGCACGAATTCGTGCAGTACTGGTTCCACCGGCTGCTCCACAACAATGGCGTCCTGTGGGAGGTTCATGTCCCGCATCATTACATCACGCAGATGAACACAATGAATGCAGCGGTCGGAAACTGGGCCGAGATCATCTTCCTCGGCCTGACGCTGGGGATATTCTTCGAGATGCCGAAGACCGCGATCCTCTGCGCCGGAAATATTGGTGGCGCGGTCGCCTATTTCGCCCATTCCAACATCCGCTTCGATCCGCCGCGCTGGTACTCGTTCTTCTTCACGACCATCGAGCATCACAGCCTTCATCATTCGCTGGATTACGATGAGACGCGCTGCAACTACGCGAACGAACTGATCCTGCTGGATCGCATGTTCGGCACGTATCGCGAGGGGGAGGCCGTGCATGTCGGGCAGGACAATCAGCGGCGGCTGTCGATCTGGCAGCAGACGATCTGGCCCTTCCTGCCCTACATGGCGCGCGCACGGGCACGCTGGGGCTGACCTGCAGCCGTGAACTGAATGCCCGGGATCGCATGCACCGGGCCCGGAATATTAAGACCGATCTCACCGCTGCCCGGCGGTGAAGTGTCCCGGCACGACCGAGGCAGGTGCCGACAAGAACTCACAAGAACGCAGGCGGTCTGATTTCCGATTAGAGAACGGATACAGCCCGACCGGGAAGAAAATCAGGAGAGGAGATCAGATAACTCGAAAAGGGGGTCTACCGATGGCTGCAAACAAGTTCCGTTTGATGGCGCGCGCCAGCGCCCTCGCAATCCTCACCTCTGCCGCCCTGCTCGGTGCCGGACAGGCGAGTGCGGAGGAGGCCGCCGCCCCCGCCGCACCGGCCGACGAGGGCCTCGGCGACATCGTCGTAACGGCGTCGCGCCGTCAGACGACCACGCTGTCGACGCCGATCAACATCTCCGCGCTGGGTGGCGAGGACCTGGAGAAGCGTGGCGTTTCCGATTTCCAGGATCTGAGCCGCGCGGTCGCGGGCCTCGTCTACAACAGCGCCAGCATCCGGGACGGCGGCGCCAGCAGCTTCATCATCCACGGTCTCAACCTCGACGCGGTGAGCTCGGGCGGTGAACGGCCACAGGCGACGGTCGCGCCCGTATCGGTCTACCTTGGCGAGACGCCGGCCTTCGTCAACGTTCATCTGGCCGATATCAAGCGGATCGAGGTTCTGCGCGGGCCACAGGCGACTCTGTACGGCAATGCGTCCATCGCGGGCACCCTGCGCGTCCTGTTCAACGAACCCGACGCGACGAAATTCACCGCCGACGTCTCCGGTGATGCCGGGTGGACGCAGCATGCGGGCGGACCGAACTATACGATCGACGGCGTGGTGAACCAGCCGTTGGCGCCGAACCTCGCTCTCCGCGTAGCGGGCGGGTACACGTTCGTTCACGGCTTCATCAACGCGCCGGCGCTCTATGCCCTCGACGGGGCCGGAAAGCCGCTCCTCGCCGACCCCTCCGATGTGATCCACAGTCTTCCGGTGCGGACGTCGAAGAAAAACGTCGATGACAGCGAACTCGCCTATGTGCGCGGCATGCTGAAGTACGAGGACGGGCCGCTGAAGCTGCTCGCGACCTATCAGCATCAGTACGAGCATTCAGATGGTCCCGATCAGGACAGCTATCCCGGCGGCGCGGCGCCGACAGCGTTCTCCAACGCGGTCGACTACGGCGCGACCCATCCGTTCCAGAACGACAACTTCGACAGCGTCTTCAACCCGGAATTCGATGAGTACGAGACCGGCAGCTTCATGCTCCAGCCGCTGAAGCGGAAGGTCGATCTCGGCTCGCTGGAGTCGTCCTACGACTTTGGCTTTGCCACACTGACCAGCGTTTCGTCGGGCTATCGCACCGACAGCACCGCCACCAACGACAGCACGGCCGGCTATCAGAAGACACTCGGATATTTCTACGCCGGCTATCCGCGCATCTTCGTGCCCAGTGTTCGCGACTATAACGAGAAGGCGTTTATCCAGGAGGTTCGGCTGGTCTCGGCGGGCGACGCGCCGCTGACCTGGAGCCTCGGCGCTTTCTTCATGAAGCAGAAGAGCCATCTGGTCAGCACGGACTACAATCTCGGCTACACAGATTATTTGAACGCCTGGGGTGATTGGAACACTGGGACGGACGTCGGCTACATCTACGAACGGAAGATGGACTTCACCGATCTCGCCGCATTCGGTGAGCTGACCTACCATATCACCCCGGCTCTCCAGCTGACCGGCGGCGTCCGCGTCTTCAAGCAGAAGCTGGACATCACGGCGATGAACGCTCTCCCGATCTGCGGCTTCTACTGCTCGTCAGACGGCGTCGATCCGATGGGTGTCGTCCTGGCATCTGACCAGCAGAAGAAGACCAAGGCCCTGTTCAAGGTCAACACGTCCTATACCTTCGCCAACGACACGCTGGCGTACTTCACGTTTTCGCAGGGTGTGCGGCGCGGCGGGGCCAGCGGCATTCCGACCACCGGACCATTCGGCGAAGACCCGGCCTTCCAGTTCTACCAGCCGGATTCCGTCGACAATTACGAGGTCGGCCTGAAGGGACGCGTCGCGCGCCGTTTTGAGTACTCGGTGGCCGCTTATTGGGTGGACTGGAAGGATCCGCAGGTCAACGTGAGCACACCCGTCGGCGGGTTCCCGGCCGGCGTGAACGGGTCGACCGCCCGCTCGATCGGCGTCGATGTCGAGGCGCATCTGCTCGTCACCGACCAGATCAGCCTGACCGCCAATTACGGCTATAACGAATCCAAGCTGACCGGCCCGATCACGGTCGGGGGGCGCAGCTATGGCGGCGATGATGCGAAGCTGCCCGGCACGCCGCATCATGTCGCAAGCGTGTCCGCGAACTACGACCAGCCCTTGGGTGACGATCTGGTGCTGAACGGTCAGGTGAACGTCAGCTACCGCAGCGGGATCTCCACCTCCCTCACCCCGCGCGCGAATGTCGACCTGCCGGGCTTCACCATGGTCGGTGCGTCGATCGGCCTGAGCAAGGAGGCCTGGCGCGTCAGCCTGTATGGCGAGAACCTGGGCGACGTCCGGGGCGTCCTGTCGGCGATCAGCACGCAATCGACCGACGTGCGCGGCATCAACAATCGCCTTTCCCGGCCGCGCACCTTTGGCTTACGTTTCGCCGTCAAATATCATTGATCGGCTTGGTTCCGCGACCGGACGGGTCGCGGAACCCCTTAACGTCGGGGGTTCGCGCGCAGGCGCCGGATGATCTCGTCCAGGAAAAGCTGCGCGGCCGTGTCCCGAGACGGTGACAAGCGAGCGAGAAGGTACATCTCGTAGGACGGTGCGATGTCATCGGAGAGCAGCGGCCACAGTCGGCCGCTCCTGACCCCCTCGATCGCCGCCATGGTCGGCAGGAACCCGATGCCTACTCCAAGCGTGATCAGGCGCATCGCCTCGTGGATGTCCTCGGCCAGGCCGTTCACCACCGTGCCCAGCCGGTATCGTTGACGCAGACGCGTGATCGTTTCGACTTCATCCGCGCCCGTCAGGATGAATCCCTCCTGCCCCAAGTCGACGATCTTCTCTATCTTGTGCCGGAAAAGCGGGTGGGATCGTGCGCAGTATAATTGCTGAGTTTCGACGAAGAGGGGCTCGTACGTCAGAGTACTTCGCACCGCGCTGTCATAACCCACGCCGAGTTCCGCCTCGCCACGTTCTAGCGCGTCGAGCACCTCCCGCCAGGGAGAGACACGTATCTCGATCCGGATCGAAGGATGGCGTCGATGCAGACTGGCGATTGCCTCGTCGAATTCAGCCGAGATAACGGACGAGACGACCTGTATTCGCGCCAACCCCTCGACCTGCTTGACGGCCTGCGCGATCTGGTGAGGCGCCATGCGGGCGGCCTCGAACATATCCTCGCAGATCAGCAGGAGTGCTCGGCCGGCGGCAGTCAGTTCGATTCCCGTGGCGCCACGATTGAGCAGCCGGGCACCGGCATGGTCCTCCAGCCGCTTCAGCGCGGCGCTGATCGTCGGCTGCTGCCGGTTGAGCCGCCGTGCCGCCGCGCCGATCCCGCCCGCCTTCACTATGTCGACGAACAGCCGCAGTAGGTTCCAGTCGACATGTGCGGCGAAGTTCGCGTTGAATCGGAGGGGTTGGGTCATCTCCAATCTTCTGGGGCAACGGACAGCCTGTACCTCACCCGCCACGCCATCAAAGGCCGGTCGCCGCAAGCTTCATGTAGGTGGGATCGAAGCGTAGCTTGATGTTCGCCTTATCGCCCAGAACCTTTCCGCTGGGAAATTCGATGCCAATCGCATCCACGGATCTGGCGGCGGGACCGAACAACCCCTTCGAGAAGCTGAACTGCCGTACGCGATCGGTGACGGTCATCAAATCCGCGCTTTCCGCGTAAGTCGCCGCCTCCCGGGCACTGGTATAGAAGTAGGTTGTCTTGATCTGCCCCTGCAGGCTGTCGGCCGTCGTGCCCGCACCCCTTGCCATTTGCGCAAGGGCGAAGTCCGAGCTGGCGTCTCCCTTGGCAATGACCGCCATGGTTTCGTACCAGATACCCGCCAGCGCCTTGCCGAGATCGGGATTGGCGTTCAGCACATCGGTGCTGACGTTCATCACATCAAGAATCTCATTTGGGATCATCGAACTGTCGAAGACCTCCACCGCGCCGCGCTCCTTTCGGATCTGCGCAAGCTGCGGATTCCAGGCAGCGACGGCGGTCACCTCGGGGGTCGCGAAGGCGGAGATCATGTCCGCATCGCCGGTGTTGATCGTCTTAACGTCGGTCAGCTTCATGCCTGCCTTCTCGAGCGCCCGCGCGAGCAGGTAGTGCGAGACCGACAGTTCAACCAGGTTGACGGTTCGCCCTGCGATGTCGCGCACTGACCGTCCATTTTTCAAGACGACGCCGTCGTTCCCGTTGGAGTAATCCCCGATGATGACGACGCTTGTATCTCGTCCCCCTGCGGCGGGGATGGTCAATGCGTCCATCGTGGTTGCCAGAACGCCGTCGAGTTTCCCGGCCGTGTACTGGTTTATTGACTCAACATAGTCGTTGACCTGAACAAGACTAACCTTGATTCCATATCTTTCAGACCATTTCTTCACAAGACCGGATTTCTCGGCATAGTACCATGGCATGAAACCGGTGTAGATGGACCAGCCGATCAGGAATTGGGTCTTCTTACCGCCCGAAGCATTCTGCTTCCCGCCTTCTCCGCAACCCGTGAGAGGCATGAGGAGGAGTGCCCCCGCCCGCATCAGAGCGTCGCGACGGCTTACTAGGTCTTTCTGGATCACCTTACGCCCCGATTTCCGATCATGACCGCACGGTACCAGATGGAGGCCATGATGGAAGTTTCGCAAATTTAATGAAGGGCATAATCTTGATCTATGGATTATAGCGTTAGCCGAGCCGGCGACCAGCGCGCGTCATGTTGCTCCAGGACCGGCTCGAAGTCGTTTCACTGCTGATATGGAGCGCTCGGGCACCGCTGTCAGCTAAACGAGCCTTCGCCTCGGGAGCGGACGGTCTGGATTCGACGTCTGGCAAGGGATCGTCGCGGCGTTTGAACTGCCCGTCGATAGCCGAAGGAGAGTCCAGAAGAAGGTTGAGCTGGTAGGGTCTTGCGCCTGCTGCACTGCACGCTAGCGTGTGAGCAATCGGCTTCCGGCGGCGAGGCGAAGTTCGGAGCTGCCGTATGGCTCTTCGCTAGAGGGCGCATGTCGGGGCCGGGTTAGGGTGAACGGATGATCATCGCTGCGGCCGCATCAAAGAACAGGCGAGGGGACGCGTGCCCAGCGGGACCGGCTTGCAGTGGCGAAGAGAACAGATGCCTTATTTTCGATGAGCTGGGATTAGAGTTGATTTGACAGCCGCTCCGCCAGTCGCGCCACGCTTGCTGGTGTCGTGGGCACTCCGGAATCACGCGGGGCGGCCTTTTGATGCCGCCAGCAATCTTCGAGACTCGCAATCGCGCTCTCCAGCCGCAGCCACACCGACGCGCGATTACGCGGATAGGTGTTGTAGAGGCGGCTGGGTCGAAGCGCGGGAAGTCTGCCGGGCAGGTCGGGCGGGCGGAAGGATGGTCGCCATCCGCCCGTCCCGGCACTTAAACCGGTTCATTCCGCCTGAACGATGTTCTCGATCGCGCCGATCCCTTCGACTTCGACGCGGACGACGTCGCCCTCCTTGAGCCACTTGGGCGGCTTCATCACCGCCGCGACCCCGGCCGGCGTGCCTGTGAAGAAGATGTCCCCCGGCTCCAGCGTCATCGCCTGCGACAGGAAGGCGATCTGGTCGTAGCAGTCGAAGATGAAGTGGCGAGTGTTGGAATGCTGGCGCTCCTCGCCGTTGACGAGGCAGCGGATGTCGAGGGTGTGGGGGTCGACCTCGTCGGCGGTGACGATCCAGGGGCCGAAGGGTGCGTGGGTGTCGAACGACTTGCCCATCATTACCTGGCTGGTCTTGAACTGCCAGTCGCGAACGGAAACGTCGTTGCCGACACAATAGCCGAAGATCACCCCGGCCGCGTCCTCCTTGCCGACGTGACGGCCGCGCTTGCCGATCACGAAGACCAGCTCCGCCTCATAGTCGAGGGCTGAGGAGACCTTGGGCAGCTGGATCGGCGCGTAGGGATCGTTGACGCTGGTCTGCGGCTTGGAGAACCAGAGCTGCTCGGTCGGGATCTCCATCAGGCCCTTCGCCTCGTCGGCATGGTCGGCGTAGTTCAGGCCGATGGCGAGGATCTTGCCGGGCCGCTCGATCGGGGCATGGAGCGTGACGTCGGCCAGCTTGTGATCGGGTGTCGTGCCGCGAAGCGCCTCGACCTTCGGCTTCAGGTCATCCCAGCCTTCGATCAGGGCGATCATGGCCGTCGGTGCTTCGGGAAGGTGGCTGGACAGGTTGATGATCCCGTCCCCTTCGACGATCCCGATGGCGCGTACGCCGCCATTGACCGAAAACGATGCGATTTTCACAGGCCTCTCCTCCGTTCATGTCGAAATCGATACTAGGTGGTGCAGCCGTCTTGCGCAAACGGTCAGTTCCGCATAGCCTCAACTTAAATCAGCATAAGCCGCCGAAGGTGACGGTAAGCAGGAGAGTGTCGGATGGTCGAGGGCAAAGTCGTCATCGTAACGGGCGCGGGGTCCGGCATCGGTCTGACCACGGCCGCATTGCTTGCGACCAACGGCGCCAAGGTGGTGGTGGCCGACATCAACGGCGACAATGCGACCAAGGTCGCAGACGATATCAAGGCCGGCGGCCATGATGCGGCGCCCGTACAGGTCGATGTCACCGACGAGGCGAGCGTCGCCGCGATGGTGAAGTTTGCGGTCGATACCTACGGCCGCCTCGACGGCGCGCACAACAACGCGGGTGTCGAGATGGTCAACAAGCCCATCCACGAGATCACCGCCGAGGAATGGAAGCGCGTCATCGACGTGGACCTGACCGGCGTGTTCTACTGCATGAAGCACGAAGTGCTGGCTATGAAGGAGACGGGCGGCGGATCGATCGTCAACACCTCATCCGGGGCGGGTATTCGCGGGCAGGTGAACGCCGCCGATTACGTTGCGGCAAAGCATGGCGTGCAGGGCCTGACCAAGGCGGCGGCGAGCGAAGGCGGCGCGACCAAGATCCGCGTCAATTCCGTCAATCCCGGCCTGATCATGACACCCATGGCGAAGGACCGGCTGATGAACGATCCGGTTTTCTCCAAGGCGCTCGACTACATCCTCTCACGCCATCACATCGGGCGCTTCGGCGAGACGATCGAGGTGGCCCATGCGGTCATGTGGCTGCTGTCCGACTACTCGTCCTTCGTGACGGGATCGCCCCTGTTGGTCGACGGCGGCTACGCGATCTGATCCTCTCACCGGAGTACTGCCGATGCTCACCGATCCACGCGGTGCACCGGATGCAGCGTTCATCGAACGCGTGCGATCCACCTATCAGGTCGAGCCGGAAATCGATCGCGTCCTGACCCGCAAGCTGAAGGGGCGCGCCGGACCTGAATACGTGCCGGTCCCGCTGGAGCGTCTGGTCGACGGTGTATCGAGCCTTATCGCGGCGGAGAGCGGCGCGGACTTCACCATCGCCAATGCCCGATGGCTCTCCGGCGGTGCTTCGAAGCTTCAGATGGCGTTCGATCTCAACTGGCGCGGGCCGGACGGTTCAGGCCCGGAGCGGACCGAGCCGATGGTCCTGCGTATGGAACCGCCCGAGGCGATTGTGGAAACAAGCCGCCTGCGCGAGTTCGAGGCGATCCAGCTGATGACCGGAGTGGTGCCGGTGCCGCCCTGTCACTGGGTGGATGAAGAAGGCAAACATCTGCCGCATCCGGCACTCGTCTACGGCTTCGCCCAGGGAACGACCAAGCCCTCGACGCGTCCGTCGACGCAGGTGACCGGCATCGGCACCAACTTCGGTCCCGAGCTGCGGCAGGTGCTCGCCACCCAGTTCATCGATGATCTTGCCGCGATCCATACGGTGTCGGCGGACCGTTTGGCGGAACTGAAGAGCTTCGCGCCCGCCGTCGTCGGATCGAACGAAAGCGTGTTGCGGCAGATCGCATGGTGGCGCCGCGTCTGGGATGAGGACCGGCCGGAGGACGTGCCGTTGGTGGACGTCGCCGCGCGCTGGCTGATCGCCAATGCGCCGCCGCTCGACCATGTCTCGCTGGTCCACGGAGACTATCGCGCGGGCAATTTCCTGTACGACGAGGCGAGCCAGAAGATCACGGCGTGGCTCGACTGGGAACTGGCGGTACTGGGCGACCGGCATCAGGACCTGACCTGGACAACGGGCGCGCATTTCGGTCACTACCACGAGGACGGCCGCACCTTCCTCGCTTCGGGTCTCGTGCCCGTGGACGAGTTCTATCGCCGGTATGAGGCCGCATCGGGGCTGCCGGTCGATCCGGTGCGACTGCGGTACTACCGGATCTTCAACGATTTCGTGTCCTGCGTCCACATGCTCGCCACTGCCGCGCGCGTGGCACGCGGCGGCAAGACGCATCAGGACGTGGTCGTCGGCTGGCTGTCGATGATCGGCAATGTGATCGCCGGCAAGCTGCGCGACTCGCTGGCGGAGGTGGTACGATGATCCCCGACCTCGACCTTCAGCTTCAGGTGGTCCTGAAGGCCTTGCGCGACACGGTGATGCCAGCGATCGAGCCGGCGCAGCGCATGGCTGTCGAACAGCTCGGCCTGTCCATTGCTACCTTGGCAATGGTGCGCGCGAGGCTGCCTTACGCCGCTGCCCGAGAGTGGCAGGATCTTTCCGACGCCGTGGCGCTTGCGAAGGCGGTTGCTTCCGACCGGCTGGCGAGATCGATCACGCACGGCGAGGCGCTGCTCGCCAAGGTTTGTCCGGAGCCGCGGGCGCTGACTGCAGCTCGCCAGGCAATTCTGACGGAGGTGAGCGCGGAGGTGAACGACGCTCAAGGCGATCGCGCCGAGGCGTTGATGCGGATCGTGATCGAGAAGTCGAAGCCATCGACCGATCTGGCGCGCGCGTGGAGCAAGGTGGCCGGCTTCGAGCCGGATCCGGCGGAAGTGCCGGAGCTTGAGAGTCTGCTCGCCAAACCAGCGAGTGCAGCTGTTTGAAGCGATCCGGCGGCGCTGTTGAAGCCGCCACCCGCCCGATCATCATCGGGTCGTCCAACGTGGCAAACTGGCCACACGATCAGCTAATCGATGGAGTGCTGCGCTTTTCTTTCTAGAGGAAGCCGATCTGCTATTGTCCAACCGGTCAGTCTGAAGTAGCTCCTGAGATAAGAAACGGCTTCACGCCGTCTTACCAGGAGGGGATTGCATGATGACGTCACGTCTTACGTTCACGCTCGGAACCTCGCTCGCGGCGCTGCTCATCGCGTCTGCGGCGGGTGCGCAGACGAGTGGCGGGTCGGGTACCGGCGCACCGGCCGGAACCCCGGCAGGCGGCGGTGAGCCCGAAGCCGTGTCCGCCGGAGTGGCGGGCGCGAGCGGCGCGCCGGCGGCAGACACGTTCTCCGAAGGCGACATCGTCGTCACCGCGAACAAGCGCGAACAGAATCTCAGCAAGGTCGGCCTGTCGATCACCGCTGTCGGCGCGGAGCAGCTCGCCACGCAGCGCATCGTGACGGTCGCGGACCTCGCCCAGGTGACGCCGGGCATGACCTTCGCGCCGACGCCGAACGCGACCCCCGTCTACACCATCCGTGGCGTCGGCTTCTACGAAAGCTCGCTGAACGCCTATCCTGACGTCAGCCTCTATTTGGACCAGGTGCCACTCTCGCTGCCGATCATGTCCGCCATGACGGCGTTCGATCTTGAGCGCGTCGAGGTGCTGAAGGGACCGCAGGGCACCCTGTTCGGCAACAACGCCACCGGCGGCGCCATCAACTTTGTTGCTGCCAAGCCGACCAAGGAATTCAAGGCAGGCGCGGAGCTGAGCTACGGCCGGTTCAACACCTTTGACGTCGCGGCTTTCATCAGCGGGCCGATCACCGATACGCTGAGCGCGCGTCTGGCCGTGAAGGCGGTGAACGGCGACGAATGGCAGCGGAGCTACACGCGCGACGACAAGCTGGGCAAGCAGGACAATATCGCAGGCCGCTTCCTCCTCGACTGGAAGCCGACGGACAGGCTGAGCTTCGAGCTGAACCTCAATGCCTGGCGTGACCAGAACGACCCGCAGGCACCGCAGCGTATCGGCTATACGCCACAGAACGACGTGTCGGGCATCCCGGCCGGTGGCACCGCGCCGGTTCCGTTCCCGCAGGCGACGTACCCCAACGCGCCCAGCAATGCCCGCGCTGCGGACTGGACGCCGGGCGATCGGCCCTATTCCAACAATCGCTTCAAGCAGGCGAGCCTGCGCGCCGACTATGATCTCGATTTCGCGACGATCACGTCGATCTCCGGCTATTCGGACATGAAGTTCGAGAATGCGACCGAGGGCGGCGGCACCGCTCTGCGCGACCTCGATCTTCCGTTGGACGAGGGTCACATCAAGTCGTTCACCCAGGAACTTCGCATCGCCGGCGACGTGTCGAAGCCGCTGCGTTGGGTTGTCGGCGCCAATTACGAGCGGACGACGGTCAACGAGCTTACCTTCCTTCGTTTCACGGACACGTCGTCGACCTACGTGAACGGCTTCACTGGAGCGGCTTACGAGACCGACAGCAAGATGCGGAACTACGCCGCGTTCGCCAATATCGAGTATGACGTGACCGAGCAGATCAAGCTCAAGGGTGGTATCCGCCAGACGAAGGCGAAGCGCGATTTCACGGCGTTCAATGGCGACAATCGGCGCTTCGATATCTCAGATCAGATCACGTTCGGCGGGCAGCAGAGCCTCACCTACGCTCAGTTCTTCAACCTGACCTATCCGGCGATCTATGGCGCAGGCAACGTGCCGGTCATTCCGCAGTTCGGTTCGATCATCATCGATAACCGCGTCAACGCCGACGGCACACCTGTCGACTCCAGCACTTACCTGAAGCCCGGTCTTTTCAACGGCAAGCTGAACGAGGACAGCACGTCGTGGAGCGTCGGCATCGACTATGAGCCGGTTCCAGAGGCATTGCTCTACGTCAACGTCTCCAAGGGCTACAAGGCGGGGAGCTTCCCGCATCTCTCCGGCGCGATCTACGACGCCTATGAAGCGGTGACGCAGGAATCGATCCTCGACTACGAGGCCGGGTTCAAGCTGCAGCTGATGGACCGCAAGCTGTCGATCAACGGTGCCGCTTTCTACTACGACTATCGCGACAAACAGCTTCGTGCGAAGTTCGTCGATCCGATCTTCGGTGCGCTCGACAGGCTGGTCAATGTGCCGAAGTCGAAGATCAAGGGGGCCGAGATCGAGATCACGGCGCGTCCGGTGCGTGGTCTGGTGCTCACGGGTGCCGCGACCTATCTCGACGCCAAGGTCAGCAAATATGACGGCGTCGTGGGCGCCGCGGTGGACCCGGCTACGGGTCTCCGCGTCGCGGTCACGGAATCGTTCAAGGGCGTTCGCCTGCCGTTCTCGCCGAAGCTGCAGTACACGCTGCGTGCGGATTATGGCTTCCCGCTCAGCGACGACCTGAAGGGTTTTGTGGGTGCCGGCGTGAACGGACAGACCAAGTCCGCGGGTGTTCTGACCACCTTCGGGGTGGATCCGGACCTGTTCCGGATCAACGCGCGCGCCTTGGTCAACGCCAATCTCGGCTTCGGAGCGGCGGATGAGTCCTGGCGTGTCTCTGTGTGGGGCAAGAACATCTTCAACAAGTACTACTGGACCAATGCAGTCCAGGCGTATGACACGGTTGTCCGCTACAGTGGCCGGCCTTCGGAATACGGCGTGACCCTCGGCCTTCAGTTCTAAGGCGGATCTCCAAAGAAGAAAATGCGGGCGCGGTGGCGAGGGCTGCCGCGCCCGCATCGTTTTCGAACAATGAGGTAGAAGATGATCGACCTGTTCTTCGCGACCAGCCCCAACGTCTACAAGGTATCGATCGCTCTGGAAGAGATGGAACTGCCTCATCGGCTTGTTCCGGTCGACCTGAGCCAAGGCCAGCACCACGATCCCGCCAAGCTGGGCGGCGGCGTGACGGGTAAGGTGCCGGTCATTGTCGACCACAGTCCAGCGGACGGTCAGGGACCATATACGGTCGTCGAATCCGGTGCGATCCTGCAGTATCTGGGCGAGAAAACCGGGAGGTTCCTGCCCAGCACGATGCGACAGCGCTCAGACGTAATGCAATGGCTGTTCTGGCAAGTTGGCGGCATCGGGCCGATCGGCGGGCAGACCTGGCATTTCCGCATGTTCGCGCCGAAGATCGCCCCGCACTTCGACAACAGCTATGCGATGAGCCGATACGACACGATGTTCGCAAAGCTGTGGCGGACGATGGACGATCGTCTGGCCGATCGCGCTTATCTCTGCGGTGATTACTCGATCGCCGACATGGCGACGTTCCCCTGGGTGGCTTATCTCGAGCCGCAGGACGGCATCGATGCTTATCCGAACGTGCGCCGCTGGCGAGATGCGATCGCCGCGCGGCCGGCAGTGCGCGCCGCTTATGCGAAGGGTGAGGCGATCGACACCGGATATGAGCGCAACGAAAAAGGTGTGTCGCTCTTCCCCTGGGAAGGGCTGATGCAGCACGTCATCGCAACCTGATCCGCCGCAACTTGCAGGTCAGACGAGACGGATCAGGCGCTTGCCCAGATTCTCGCCGCGATAAAGGCCGGCCAGGGCGTCCGGGCACGCCTCGATGCCGTCGAGTATCTCCTCGCGATAGCTGAGCTTTCGCTCGCGTACCCAGGTCGCCAATTGCGCCACCGCCTCTTCGTATCGATCCATGTGATCGAAAATGACGAAGCCTTCCATGCGCGCGCGCTTCACCAGGAGGTGGCGTTCGACGCGCGGGCCGGTGGGCCAGTCCGCCCAGCTCTGGATGGCGGCGGTTCCGCAGACCACCACCCGCGCGCGGTTTGCGAGATGGCGGTAGACCGCGTCGCTGATCGCGCCGGCGGTGTTGTCGTAATAGATGTCGATGCCGGACGGGCAAAGCTCTGCCAGGCGCCCGCCGATGTCGTCTTCGGCATAGTCGATCGCCGCTTCGAAGCCGAAGGTCTCGGTGCAAAGGCGTCTTTTCGCCTCCCCCTTGGTGATGCCGATCGCGCGACAGCCCAAGATGCGGGCGATCTGCCCAGCCGCCGACCCCACCGCGCCGGCGGCGGTCGAGACGACCACCGTCTCACCGGCGCGAGGTTGGCCGATGCCAGTGAGCGCCAGATAGGCCGTGACGCCGTTGATGCCGAGAACGCCGAGCGAGAGCGAGGAAGGCAGGTCCCGTTCCGCGATCTTGCGGACGATCGCTCCCGCCGAGACGAGTGCGTAGTCCTGCCAGCCGAACCAGCCGGTCACGAGATCGCCGACCGCGTAGACCGGGTCGTTCGAGGACACGACCTCTCCGGTGGCAAGCGCGCGCATCACCGACCCGATCGGCACCGGCTGCGCGTAATTGCCAGCATCCGCGATCCATCCGCGCATCGCCGGCTCGACCGAGAGGACGTGATTGCGGATCAGGATCTCGCCGTCCCCCGGTACAGGAACGGGCTGTTCATCGATCTCGAAGTCTTCGGCCTGGGCGACGCCGGTGGGACGGGAACGGAGCAGGACACGGCGGTTCGACATCGGTGACCTTCTTGTTGCCGAATCACGAGAGCGTTGCGGCGCGATGCATGTTGTCGCCGAACATGTTGGACCATTGCTCGACGGAAAGCTTGGCTCGGAGCTGCGTGTTGCCGACGGGTAGAGCGGTCGCGGGGTTGGTGGTGGCGCGGATAACGGCCGGACGCCGGCCAACCGCTTCGATCCAGCGCGCGACGGCGGGGAAGTCGGCCATGTCGATGCCGAGGAGGGGACTCGCCCAAGTCCAGTGCCAAGTTGCCATATCGGCGATCGTGTACTCGGTGCCGCCAAGCCACGCGCTTTCATTCAGCCGGTATTCCAGCACATTGAGCAGGCGCACCACCTCCCGTCGATAGCGCTCGACACCATAGTCCTGACCCTCGGGCGCGTATCGGACGAAATGATGGGCCTGGCCGTTCATCGGCCCATGGCCGGCGACCTGCCAGACCAGCCATTCGATCGTTTGCCACCGCGCAGATCCGCCTGCCGGCAGGAAGCGGCCGGTCTTTTCGGCAAGGTAGAGGAGGATGGCGCCGGTTTCGAACACGGTGACCGGCTCTCCACCGCCCGCCGGTGCATTGTCGACAATGACCGGCAGCTTGCAATTGGGGTTCAGTCGGCGGAACTCGGCGGTGAGGTGACGTCCCTCGAACAAGGGATAGTCGATCACCTCATAGTCGAGGCCCATTTCCTCGAGCGCGATGGCGATCTTCATACCGTTCGCCGTGGCGACGTAATGAAGCGTGATCATGTCAGTTCTTGCGGAGTGTCGGGGTGAGGTTTTCGCGAACCCAGCGCCTGAAATCGATCGGTTCGCCGACGAGCCGCGTGAGCGTGTCGGTGCTGTCCTGCTCCGTTCGCGTGCTGAGCCAAGTGTAAAGGCCGACGCCCTGCGGCCAGCCTTCCTTCAGCGCATCGAGCGGCACAGGGGACGCCGTAACGGGGCGGCCCACCTCGTCGCCGATGATTTCGGCCATGGCGCCAAATTTGACAAGATCGGCGACGAGGTCGTAAGCCTTACCGGCATGGGCAGCCGGATCGGCGAGCACGGCCACCGCTGCCCGCCCGATATCCTCAGCCGAGACAAGGCCTTGCGGCTTTTCGGGCGGGAGAGCCATCGCGATCACGAGGTTGCCGTCCTGCTCCTGCACCGGGAAGTAGGTGAGGAAATTGTCCATGAAGAGGCCGGGGCGGGTCACTGTCCAGGGGAGTTCGAGTTCGGCAATTCTCTCTTCGATCGCGCGCTTGGAGCCGACGCTGAGCACGCCGCGCGCACCTTCGACAAGGGCCGACTGATAGACGAGATGACCGACACCCACCTCGGCCGCGGCATCGACTACGCCGATGCCTTGTCGCGCCTGGCCCGTGTCCCAGCGGTTGCCGAGCGAGGGCGTGGCGAGATAAACCGCGTCCGCACCTTCGATGGCCTTGCGTACGCTGGTAAGGTCGTCCAGGTCTGCGGCGACGGGCTCGGCGCCCGCGGCGGCTGCGCTTCGTGCTTTGTCCGTGTTCAGGTCCCGCGTAACGGCGCGCACTTTCCAACCCGCTTTCAGCAGATGGCGCATCGCACCGCCGCCCGAAGTTCCGGTTGCACCGAAGACGGTCACGGACTTGCTCATCGAAATTATCCTCCTCATCGGACACGCCTTGCCGATGAACAGTCAGGGTTGCAGCTTCCTGATCATCGGTCAACCATCCTGACCGTAGTGTCAGTCATCGGTCGGTAGTTGCGGCTTCGGCGTGCATCTGTAAACCAAACGGTCAGCTTTACGGCGAGGGTGAGAAATGGAAGGTCTCCGCGATAATCTTTTCAGCTTCGTGCTTCCGGGCCAAGTCGCTAGCCCGCGTGACGCAATCGGGCAGGCGGCCGATGCCGAGCGGATCGGTCATCGCGGTATCGTCCTGTCCGAACGCTGGGAGAGCAAGGAGACCGCGTCGGTACTCGGCGCATTGGCGGCAACGACCGAGCGGGTGATGTTGATGGCGGGTATGACCCACTACACCACCCGTCACCCCCTCGTTCAGGCCGGTATGGCGCAGACGCTTCAAATGCTGAGCGGCGACCGCCTCATACTCGGCTACGGGCGAGGCGTGCCGGCCCACTTCCCCAAGCTCGGCATCAGGGTCCTCGATTACGAAGGCATGGCCGATCACGTCGCGATCATGCGGAAGCTATGGGCGGGCGAGACCGTGCGCTACGACGGCCCGGCGGGAAGCTATCCGGAAATGCAGCTCGCGATGAGCTATGATCGTCCACCGCCGATTATCATCGGCGCGATCACCCCTGAGTCCCTGAAGCTCGGGGGCGCGCATTTCGACGGCGTGGCGCTCCACCCGTTCCTGACCGTGGAAGGAACCGCACGCTCGATCGAGATCGTCAAGGAAGCCGCGCGGGGAGCAGGGAGGGACCCCGAGAGTATCGTCATCTACTCCACGGTAATCGTCGCGCAGAACACCATCGATCAAGGCCAGCGCATCGACATGGTGGAGGCACGCGCCGTCTCCTACTTCATGCATGGCGGTATCGGGGGCGCGCTGGTCAAGGCAAATGGCTGGGATGAGGCGCCGGTTCGCCGCCTTGTCGAGGCGGATATCGCCAAGCTGGAGTACGAGAAGGGCGCGATCTCGGACAAGCGGAGCCGGATGGCGGCCATGGCAAGCCTCTTGCCGGAGCATTGGATTACGGACGGCGCGGCGGTCGGCACGGTCGAGAGTTGCGTCGCGCGGCTCGAAGCGTATCGCGATGCGGGTGCCCACGCGATAATCCTGCATGGCTCCACACCGGCGCAGCAGGCGGTGCTGTTCGACGAACTGGCTGCGGCCTGAACCTCAAGGAACCGCGTCCCATCACGCGTGCTTAGCCGGAATGGGCCACGCAGACCTTCTTCGTCCGGGTTGGTGCAGCCGCCGGGTGACCGCGAACGAGATCTCGTTTCATCTCGTGGAGGCAGGCCCGAGCGACGGCGTGCCGGTGTTCTTGCTCCACGGCTTTCCCGAGTTCTGGTGGGCCTGGCGCCACCAACTGACCCCCCTGGCGCAGGCCGGCTTTCGCGTCATCGCGCCTGACCTGCGAGGATACAATCTCAGCGACGCGCCGCGGGGCCTCGCCGCTTACCACATCGATCTTCTGGCGGCTGACGTTATCGGGCTGGCAGACGTTCTCGGCATGGAGCGTTTCCACCTTGTCGGGCACGACTGGGGTGGCGTGATCGCCTGGCAGGTCGCTGCACGCTATCCCGAGCGGTCGAGACGGATGGTCATCCTGGACGCTCCGCATCCCGATGTCTGGGCGGTGCAGGCGGTCAAGCATCCACGTCAGGCGATCCGCAGCAGCTACGCGATCTTTTTTCAACTTCCTTGGCTTCCGGAGATCGCTCTTGGCGCCTTCCGATATGAAGCCCTTCGGAGGACGCTTACAGGTTCGGCGCGCCCGGACGCATTCGAGACGGGCGCGGTCGACAGGTATGTGGAAGCCTGGCGACGTCCCGGGCACCTTACGGCCATGCTGAACTACTATCGCGCGCTTCGTAGGCGTCGCCCCGGCAAGTCAGCGGTGGTGAGGGTGCCGACCCTGGTACTCTGGGGCGGCAAGGATAGCTTGCTTGGACAACATGTCGCGGAGGCGAGTGTCGAAAGATGCGAGGACTGCCGGTTGCATGTCTTGGATGACGCCACTCACTGGCTTCATCTTGAAGAACCGGAGCGGGTGAGCGGGCTGATCATAGGCCATCTCTGCGCGTCCCACCCGCGCTGACTACTTCGTCCGTACCGACCAGCCAGGAGGGAGGTGGGCCGGGAAGGTGTTCAGGCCTGCGCCGTCGATCGCCTCGACAGCCTCGGTGATGATGGGCGCGAGCTTGCCCATCGACGGCTTGTGCGCTGCCTGTTCGATCAGCAGCAGGGCAGCCGGCGTATTGGCGCGATCGAACAGGCGGACCGCTTGGCCTGCATCGACCTGCTCGTCGGCGCCGCCGTGAACGACCAGCACGGGTTCGTCCACCTTGCGGATCGCGGCGAGATTGTCCCAGGCGTCAGGTAACAGCCGCCGGAGATAGGCGGGGGCGGCGTCTTCCAGTTTGTCGAACGTCGACAGGCTGATCACGCCCGCGACATCTTCGATCGCCGCGACGTGAAGGGCGACGGCTCCGCCGAGCGAGTGACCGGTCAGGTAGATGGCGGCGTTCCGGCCGACGATCTGGCGGGCCAGTCTGACGAAGGCTTGTCCGTCCCGGAGCAGCGCTTCCTGGTTCGGTTCGCCGGGATTGCCGCCGAAGCCGCGATAGGAGGCGACCAGCACATGATCGCCATGGCCCGTCATGTACTCCGCATATTTCGCGCCGACGCCCTGATGGGCGCCGCGTCCGTGGAAGAAGATGATGACGTCACGGTCCTCGCGATCGCCGCGCCAGAAGTAGCCGGTGAGGGCGAGACCATCCGTCGTCTGCGCGTGAACCTCCGCCGGCAGGGCTGTCGTCCAATCGGCCAAGTCGACCGGATCGGTGCTCGCCTTGTAGAGGTTGCTCCGCATCATGGCGGAACACCCGGCGATCAGGCCGGAGGCCGCGAGGAGGCCGTGACGTAAACAGCGGTTCAGCATAGCAGCGCCGCTTAGCCCTTCGCCTGCTCCAAGCGTCGAACGGCGGCGCGCACGTCCAGCAAACCGCGCCCGCGATCCGCACGCACGCGCCGCTCGGAGGCTGCATCAAGAAGCAGCTCGGCCACCTCGCTGCCGGTCAGATCCGGATAGCGGCCGAGCAGGAGCGCAGCAGCCCCCTCCACGAAACTGACGGAGTAGGATGTGCCTGAGCCAAGGCTGCACGTCTCCTGTCCGCAGTCGATCGGCAGGAACTCGCCGGGTGCGACGATGAAGTGGGACGCCGTGCTTCCGGCGCGGTTCGACCATCTGGCGAGATCGCCCCGCAGCGTGCCCGCGCCGGCGACGATGATCGATCCTTTAAAGCGGGGATCGGCCGCATAGCGCGCCGGCCATACCGGTTCTTCCGCACCATCATTGCCCGCCGCCGCCACGATAAGCACGCCGGCAGCGACCGCTCTCTCCAACGCCGGCTCAATCGATCGCAACGGCCTGACCGAGGCGATCGGGAGGCCGATGACACGCGCGCCCTGTGCGACGGCATAGTCGATCCCGCGTGCGACATCGCCACCATGCATCCGGCAAATCGTCTGGCAGGACCCGTCGAGGTCTGCCCGCACCATGAGGAGTGTCGCGTCATAGGCAACGCCCATGGTCCCGCGACCGTCCCTTGCAGCCGCAAGCAGGCCGGCTGTCTGTCCACCATGTCCGGCACCCGCGTCGCCGAACGCCCGGTGCGGCAGCAGGTCGATGGAAGCAGGCGAGATGTTGGCGAAGAAGGCGTGCGCGCCGCTCGCGATCCCCGTATCGATCAAGGCCACGGTGACACCGCTCCCGGCGCCGACCTGCCGGTAGGCCCGATCAGCGTCGATGCGATCTAGACCCCAACTCAACGCCCGTTCGAGCCGTGCGTTCGGAGCGGCAGAATGTGCTTCACCGGCAGCAAGCGTGGGCGCAGACGCGGTACAGGCCAGCAGGGCGAGGCTGAGCCTCAGCAGTGTCGTCTTCATCTACGTCCTACGTACAATCGCGAGAAACTTAATCGTGCTTTTCGGCTTTGGTGTAAGGCACGAACTCGCCCAATCCGACGAAGCCATTCCAGAAGCGGGAGTTCCGGTCGACCAAGTTGACTGTGTCGATGTCACAGAGTTGGGATCCGAACATCTTTGTCACCAGGATCTGATCGTTGCGCAGCGAGGATGCACCGATCTCCGGACGATTGACGTAGATGCGGCGCCCGCTCTTGTAGAGGATCGCCGTGCCGTCGATGATCTGGGTGGAATAGATGCGGGAGAAGGGAAGGCAACGGACCGGCTCTCCGGCGGTGTAACCTTCAAGCGTGTGCGCGAGTTTCGCCTCGCCCTTTGCAATCACCTGCGAATTCGTGGCTGCGATGGCCGGAGAGGCGAGCAGCGCGCCAGCGGCAGCCAACGCAGCGAGGGAACGCGTGAGCATATCGACTAACATCCGTTAAGTAGCTGAATTGAATAGCTAATAGATAATGTCGAGAGGTCGCCCTGCAAGAGGTCGCAGGTCGTGCGGAAACATGTGGTGGCGTGACGGTTGTCGCCCGATATGCGCTATCTGATCCTTCCGCTCCTCCTCGTTGCAAGCTCCGCACAAGCCGCCGATCGGGAGCTTTGTGCCGATCGGCCGGGGCTCGGCACGCCTGCCTGCACGGTCGAGCCCGGCACGTTTCAGCTTGAGCTTGGGCTCGCTGACTGGACGCGTGAGGACGAGGGAACCGAGCGGACCGATACGCTGCTGGCCGGAGACTCGCTCGTCCGGATCGGCCTTGATGGAAGAACCGAAGCGCGGATCGAGTGGACTGGCTATGGGGATGTACGGGAGCGTGATCGCGCTTTGCACCGCACGATCGCGCGTGAGGATGGGGTAGGCGAGCTGACACTCGGGCTGAGACGCAATCTTTGCAATCCGGATGGAAGGGGGTTCTCGCTGGCCGTCCAGCCTTCCGTGACGTTGCCGGTCGGCGGAAAGGCGATCGGCGCGGGAACTTGGGAGGCGAGCCTGATCATGCCGGTGGACGTCGAAATCGGTAGAGGCATGACCTTGTCGCTTAGCCCTGAGCTCGACGCCGCGGCGGATGAACACCGAAACGGACATCATCTGGCCTACGCCAATATCCTTGGGGTAGCCCTGGACCTGACAAATGCGGTCACGGCGACGATCGAGGCCGAGGCGATGAGGGACCGCGACCCGGCCCATCACGTCACGGAGGTCTACGCCGCATTCTCTGTCGCGTGGCAGCCGGCGAACGATTGGCAACTAGATGCGGGTGTTGTCGGTGGCCTCAATCACAACAGCGCAGACGTAGAACTCGCCCTGGGGCTGGTCCGCAAATTCTAGCCGGTCGTCCGTGCGGTGCTCGCCAAGCCTGCGCAGATCTTGCGTGTACGGGCACGCACCTCCGCAAGATGTTCGTCCACGAACCGCTTTCCGAGATCGGGGACGATAGATCCGAAGTGCAGATGCTCGTGTCCGCGCATGCTGAAGGCATGGGCAATATAGGCATCGACCAGACGCTCCAGGGCGCTCTGCTGCCCTTGTTCGGCAAGCCAAGCTCCCCGGTTCGCTGACGTGGTGATGCTAACGAGGGTTGCGGAGGAGAGACCCGATTGTTCGCGGTTCTCGACTGCACGAGGCGTAATGCCGGCGCCTAGCACACGCTCCATATATCCCTTCATCATCGCTGGAGGCGTACCGAACCAGATAGGATAGACCAGTGTCAGCGCAGCGCAGTCCCGTATGATGTTCATTTCTGCCTCAACATGAGGGGAAATGCGGGAGTCGTTCGCGACCGGCTGTTCATAGCCGCGAAGGACGGGGTCGAAGTTCATCCCGTACAAGTCGCGCAGCGTCGCACGCTGACCGCATTGTTCGACGGTGTCGCAGTATGTCTCCGCGACGGAGCGATTGAAACTTTCGCCGCGCTCCGGGTGGCAGAGGACAACGACGTGATGCAGCGACCGCAGATCCATCGTCACTTCTGGGTTCTCCAACTCGCTTCAGGACCGGTGTGCGGCCTTAGCAAGTCACGGAGACCAAGGCGACGGGGTTCACGCCAGTGCCGGTATCAGGCGCTTCTCGCCGGCGATCTTCATCATCGCCTTCTGAAGCTTGTCGAACGCACGAACCTCGATCTGTCGGACGCGCTCGCGGCTGACGCCGTAGACCTGACTGAGTTCCTCCAGCGTCTTCGGATCCTCGGCCAAACGGCGCTCGGCGAGGATGTGCTTCTCGCGATCATTGAGGCTGTCCATTGCCTCGACCAGCAGGTCGTGGCGGACGGTCTTCTCCTCGGCTTCGGCGATCCGCTCATCCTGGAGCGGGTCGGTATCGACCAGCCAGTCCTGCCACTCGCCCTCGCCATCCTCACGCATCGAAGCGTTGAGCGAGGTGTCGCCGCCCATCGACATGCGGCGGTTCATCGAGGTGACTTCCGCCTCTGTCACGCCGAGATCGGTGGCGATCTTGGTGAGATCCTCCGGCTTCAGGTCGCCATCCTCGAAGGCATCGAGCTGCGACTTCATGCGGCGCAGGTTGAAGAACAGCTTCTTCTGCGCGGCAGTGGTGCCCATCTTCACGAGCGACCAGCTGCGCAGGATGAATTCCTGGATCGAGGCCCGAATCCACCACATCGCATAGGTGGCGAGGCGGAAGCCGCGATCCGGCTCGAACTTCTTAACGCCCTGCATCAGGCCGATATTGCCCTCGGAGATCAGCTCGCTGACCGGCAGGCCGTAGCCGCGATAACCCATCGCGATCTTCGCCACGAGGCGCAGATGCGAGGTGACGAGTCGCGCCGCCGCCTCAGGATCCTGATGCTCCTGAAACCGCTTGGCGAGCATATACTCTTCCTCGGGCGCCAGAAGGGGAAACTTCCGGATCTCCGACAGATAGCGGTTGAGACCCTGTTCGCCACCAAGCGCCGGGATCGTCGCAGGGACGTTCTTACCGCTGGCCATAACCTGAAAACTCCCTTCCCTCCGGTCTCGCCGCACTGCGGGAGAACCAGAAATATCTATACCGAAAGCTCGCTGAACAGTTCCTGCATGTCTGCAGGCATTTCGCTATCCAGCGCCAAAGCGTTGCTTGTGATCGGGTGAACGAAGCCGAGATGCGCCGCGTGCAGGGCCTGACGGGCGAAACCCAGCCGCGCGAGCAGATCCCGATGCGCCTTCGATCGCCCGTAGACCGGATCGCCGAGCAGAGCGTGGCCGAGCGACGCCATGTGCACGCGGACCTGATGCGTGCGGCCTGTCTCAAGCCGGCACTCGACCAGGGCCGCATCGCGCAACACCGTGTCCGTCCGGTAATGCGTCACCGCCCGCTTGCCGCGCCCATCCGCCACGATGGCCATCTTCTGACGGTTCGTGGTCGATCGGGCGAGGGGTGCATCGACCTTGCCGGCCGCAGGAATGGGGCGGCCGCCGACGATCGCCCTATAGCGCCGCTGGATCGAGTGATCGGCGAACTGGCGGGCCAGCCCTTCATGGGCGCGATCGGTCTTGGCGGCGACGATCAGCCCCGAAGTGTCCTTGTCGATGCGATGGACGATGCCGGGGCGGGCCACCCCGCCGATGCCCGACAGCTGCCCCGCGCAGTGATGGAGAAGCGCGTTGACCATCGTGCCGTCGAGATTGCCGGCCGCCGGGTGGACGACCATGCCCGCAGGCTTGTCGACGACGATCAGATGTTCATCTTCGAACGCGACCACCAGGTTCAAGTCTTGCGCGACGTTGTGCGCCGGTGTGGGATCGGGAACCGCGACCAGGAAGGTGGCCGCGCCCAACAGCTTGGTCGCGGGATCGCGGATCGCGCGGCCATCTTCCGCCGTCACCTGACCGGACGATACCAGCGCCTTCAACCGCTCGCGCGAAAGCGTCGGGATCGCGACAGCCAGCGCGCGGTCGAGCCGCCAGCCGGCTGCCTCCGCCGGCACCTCGGCGCGCATTGTCGAAACCCCCCGGTTCATCGCATAGCGAGATGGTGGCGCAGACGAAAATATCAAGCCGGCTGCTCGCCGAGCTGACAGCGTTAGCCGAGGCTGATGTCAGCGTCGAAGTCTGCGGTCTGCTTTTCGGCCGGGAGGGGGCGATCGAAGGCTTCAAAGTCACCGCCAATGTTGCCGATGATCCCTCAGACAGCTTCGAGATCGACCCCGCTGCCTTGATTGCCGCGCACCGCAACGCGCGTACCGGAGGGCCGCAGGTGGTCGGCTGTTTTCACTCGCATCCGAGCGGGTCGACAACACCCTCGTCTCGGGACGCGGCGGCTGCCGATCCGGCAGGCGGCTTGTGGCTCATCCTGGCCGGCAGCGAAGCGGCGCTGTGGCGCGCGCGGGCGAACGGGTTCGATCCGGTCGGCCTGATCCAGATCGCTTGAAAGCCGGGCGGGCAATCGCCACAAGTCCGCCTCGTCCTTGGAGAGAGTGCATGACCAGCCCGGAAATCGAGTTCGCCAACCTGCTTTGCTCGCGGTTGTGCCACGACCTCTTGAGCCCGGTCGGTGCGCTCAACAACGGGATCGAGCTGCTGGCGGATGAGGACGATCCGGACATGCGGAGCCGGATCGTCGAGTTGCTCGCCGAGAGCGCGAAGGTGTCGGCCGCGAAGCTGAAGTTCTTCCGTCTCGCCTTCGGCGCCGCGGGCGGCTTCGGCGATCAGGTTGACACGGTCGAGGCGAAGCAGGCGATCGAGGGATTGTTCGGGCAGAACAGCCGGTTGCAGATCGGCTGGATGGTCTCCCAGGCAACGATGGACAAGGCGGCGCTCAAGATTCTCCTCAATCTGGCGCTCATCGCCGGCGACGCGTTGGTCCGTGGCGGGCGGCTCGACATTGGCGCCGAAGAGAATGAGATCGCGGTGCGGGCGGAGGGGCCGAGGTTGGTCTTGGACGAGGAGTTGCGCACCACGCTCACGACCGAGGTGCCGCTGGGCGAGTTGAGCGCGCGGGCCGTCGTGGCCGGCATGGCGGCCGAGCTGGCGCGAGGCCGTGGTGCCACCATCCAGCTTTCCGAACCCGAGCCGACGGTGCTTGTCTTCGGCGTCAGCCTGCCTGCGGCCTAGGCTCAGGACCCTTTACGACGGCGTGAGCATGTGATTCCAATCGGGTCGGAGGTGAGCCATGTCCGACCTGATGCTGTTGTCGCGCGCACAGATGGCGCGCATCGAGCCGTTCTTCCCGCGCTCGCGCGGGCTGCGGCGGGTTGATGATCGACGGGTGGTGAGCGGGATCGTCGACGTCATCCGCCACGGCCTCCAGTGGAAGGATGCGCCGGCTGGCTACGGACCGCACAAGACGCTGTATAATCGCTTCGTGCGGTGGAGCCGGCTCGGCGTGTTCGAGCGCATATTCGCAGGGCTCGCGGCCGAGGGTGCCCCGCCCGAACGGCTAATGATCGACGCCACCCACCTGAAGGCGCACCGCACGGCGGCGAGCCTTGCCAAAAAGGGGCTGCTCCCCGCTGCATCGGCCGGACCAGAGGCGGGCTGAACTCGAAGCTCCACGCCGTTTGCGACGGACAGGGGCGCCCCGTCGCGATGCTGCTGACCGAAGGGCAGATGAGCGACCACAAAGGTGCTGCCCTGCTGTTGCCGGTCTTGCCGCCTGCCCGCGAACTGCTCGGCGACCGCGGCTACGACAGCAACCGCTTCCGCGCCGCACTCGCTCAACGCGGGATCGCGCCCTGCATCCCGTCCACCCGCTCGCGCAAGGTGCCGATCCCGCACGACACCACCCTCTACCGCCAGCGTCATCGCGTCGAAAACATGTTCGCCCGCCTCAAAGACTGGCGACGCATCCACACACGCTATGACCGATGCGCGCACACCTTCTTCTCGGCCATCTGCATCGCCGCCACCATCATCTTCTGGCTACCACAATGAGTCCTGACCCTAGCTAACCGGCTTTTAACCAGTTCCGGTTCAGTAACGGTGTCTCTCATCTGGGGCGACACCGCGAATGGAAGACCTGCTCGACGATTTCGTCGCTGAAACGCGCGAGACCTTGGAGGCGATCGGGGGCGAGATCGTCGCCTGGGAGGCCGAGCCTTCGGATCGTGCGCGTCTCGATTCGATCTTCCGCTTCGTCCACACCGTGAAGGGAAGCTGCGGCTTCCTCGATCTGCCGCGTCTCGAACGGCTGAGCCATGCGGCGGAGGACGCGCTCGCCGCGGTGCGGGCCGATCTGCGCGTGCCGGACGCCCGCCTGGTGAGCGCTGTCCTCGCGATTATCGACCGGCTCGCGGAGCTGGTCGATGCGATCGAGACCGGCGCGCAGATATCCGATGCCGACGACGATCAGCTGATCGCCGCCTTGGCGGAGGTGCGTGAGGTCGAGGAGGTCGTGGCGGTCCAGGCGAGCGAGGCCAAGGCGCCGCAGCGTGCCGCGATCCGGTCCATCCGCGTGCCCTTGGAACTGCTCGATCGGATGATGAGCGGCGTGTCGGACATGGTGCTGTCGAGGAACGAGCTGTTCCGGCGTCTGCGCGAAGTCGAGGGAGGAACCTCGGTCGATACGGCCTTCGAGCGCCTCTCCGCATGTGTCGCAGAAATGCGCGATGCGATCACGCGAACCCGTATGCAGCGGATCGAGCATCTCTTCACCGCTCTGCCGCGCATGGTGCGCGATCTGGCGGCCGAACTTGGCAAGACGGTGACGCTGGATATCGACGGCGGCGATGTCGAGCTCGATCGCGAGATGATCGAGATGATCCGCGATCCTCTCACGCACATCGTCCGCAATTCGGTCGATCACGGACTCGAAACGCCGGAAGAGCGACAGGCGGCTGGGAAGAGCCGGCACGGAACGCTGCATGTGTCCGCGCGACAGTCGGGCAATCAGATCCTGATCGAGATTGCGGACGACGGCCGCGGCATCGATGGCGACCGGCTGGTTGCCAAGGCCTTGGCAGCCGGACTGCTGACAGCGGAGAAGGCCGCTACATTGTCTCAGTCGGCCAAGTGCGCGCTGGTCTTCGAACCGGGACTCTCGACCGCAAAGGCTGTCTCGGCGATCTCCGGCCGTGGTGTCGGCATGGATGTGGTGCGCGCCAATGTCGAGCGGATCGGCGGCGTAGTCGATCTCGACAGCCGGCCGGGGCAGGGGTTGCGCGTCGTGCTGAGGGTTCCGCTCACGTTGACGATCATCCCGGCCCTGACGCTGGAAGCGGGCGGGCACCGCTTCGCGCTTCCCCGTTCGGCCATCGAGGAGATCGTGAGGGCGGATGGGGAACTCGTCAGACTGGAAGCGATCGGCGGCGGGACTGTCGCGAACAGCCGCGGGCGACGCCTGCCGGTGGTGTCGCTCGCGCAGATCCTGGGCGAAGAGACGGGGGATGTCGCCGGGCGTACCCTGGTGATCCTGAAGGCGGCGGGATGCTGCATGTTCGCCTTGGCTGTCGACGCTGTCCACGACCATGAGGAGCTGGTGGTGAAGCCCGCCGCTCCCGCCGTGATGGCGACCGGCATCTACGCGGGCACCACCTTGCCCGACAACGGCCAGCCCATGCTCCTCCTCGATCCCGGCGGGCTCGCGCGCGCCGGCGCAATCGGTGAGCAAAGCGATATTGCCGAAGAGACGCATGCTGAGGCGGAAGAGGAGGAGGACCTCGTCCAGATGCTGCTCTACCGCGACATCGACGGCGTAAGGCGCGCCGTGCGGCTGTCGCTCGTCGAGCGGATCGAGGATGTTCCGGCCGCGAGTGTGTCGATGGCGGCCGGTCGCCTGTGTCTCGCTCACGAGGAGCGCGTCATCCCGGTGATCGCTTGCGGCGCGCTGCCCGACCGCTCGTCGCTGCACGTCCTGCGGCTGAGCGACGGACAGGCGGAGGCCGCCTATGTCATCGACAGCGTGATCGACATCGCGGCACTGCCCGGTGCCATTCAGCCTGCGGCGAAGCCGGGGCTGGTCGCTGGAGTGACCCTGGCGGACGGCGAGCCGGTCGAGGTCATCGATCCTTTCTGGATCTTCGCCGGGGCGGCCAAGGGCGCGAGCCGGACCGGACCGGTCTGCCTGCTGCGGGGCGATCAGGCCTGGATGCGCGAGATCCTGCAGCCGCTGCTCAGGCAGTCGGGCTACACCGTCACCTTCGATGCGGCGACTGCCGCGCCCGACCTGGTCATCGAAGGGGAGGGCGAAAGCGACGCATCGTCCGATTCCGACGAGCGGGTGATCCGTTTACGCACATGCCCGGAGGGCGATGCGAGCAGCGTCTATCGTTACGACCGCGCGGGCCTGTTGTCAGCGATCGATGATCGTTTGCGCGTAGCAAGGGGTTGACATGAACTCGCTATATCTCATCGCGCGCGTCGCAGGGGAGCGGATCGCGATTTCGGCGGACGCAGTACAGTCGGTCGTCGAGATCGACGCCCTGACTCCGGTTCCGATCGCCCCGCGGCATATCGCGGGGCTTTCCGCGCTGCGCAGCCGTGTGCTGACGGTGATCGACACCTATGCGGCGCTCGGCTTAGAGAGCAGCTGGGCCGGCGGCATCCGCCAGGTGGTCGTCGTCATCATCGACGGCCATCTGTACGGACTTGCGGTCGAAGACGTCCACGACGTTGCCGAGATTTCGGGAGAGCCGCAGCGTTTGCGCGGGAGCATGGGGCAGGGCTGGTCGCATGTCGCCAGCAGCTATGTCGAATACGATGGTCAGCCGCTTCTGGTGGTGAACGCGGCCGCGCTGATATCCGGGCCCGTCGCCGCTGCGGCCTGAACGCCGATTAACCGGACACTTACGTTTCCGTGATTATGGTTGTTGTGAAGATGAGTTGGGGATTGTGAACCGCGATGCGTAAGTGTCTTGTCGTCGACGATTCCAAGGTGATCCGGAAGGTCGCCCGTCACATCCTCGAAACGCTCGACTTCGAGGTATCCGAGGCGCAGGACGGCCATGAGGCGCTGGTGCATTGCGAAGCCAAGGCCCCGGACGTCGTCCTTCTCGACTGGAACATGCCGGTGATGAGCGGGATCGAGTTCCTCCGCGCGCTCGGCATGGCGGACCTGGAGCATCGTCCGAAGATCGTGTTCTGCACGACGGAGAACGGCGTGGCTCATATTCGCACCGCGATCGAAGCGGGTGCCGACGAATATGTGATGAAGCCATTCGATCGCGAGACCCTTCAGAGCAAGCTTCAGATCGTCGGCATGGCCTGACGCCATGCGTCACGAGTCCCTGCCTCGCATCGCGGCCGGGCGAGCGAGCGTACCATCTATCCGGCTGCTGATCGTGGACGACTCGCTGGTCGCTCGCACCATTCTGAGCCGTACCCTCGCCGAACATGGCGCCTTCGAGGTTGTCGCGACGGCCGCTCGCGCCGACGAGGCGCTGCGCATCTTGGCCGAGCGTGAAGTCGATATCATCCTGCTCGACGTTCAGATGCCCGGTCGCGACGGGATCGATGCTCTGCCGGAGCTCCTTGCCGCATCGACCGGGGCGCATGTCGTGATGGTCTCGGCCTTCTGCGACGATGGCGCGTCGGCCAGCGTGCGCGCGATGACGGCAGGGGCGGCCGATACCCTCCTGAAGCCGGATGCGGGTAGTTTCGGCGGGCAGTTCGTCACCGCCCTGACATCGCGCCTCCTCCGCATCGGACGCGCGCGACGCGAGTCATCACCGAAGAGTGCACGGTCTGCCTTGGCTCCTGCCCTTCAGGCTCCCTTGTCCTTACGGGCGCCGGTCGAGGGTGAGGTCGGTTGCCTGGCGATCGGGGCGTCGACCGGCGGTATCCATGCGCTCGCCGCCTTCTTCGCACAGCTTCCGCGCAGCTTGACCGTGCCGATCCTCGTCACGCAGCATCTGCCCGGCAGCTTCATGCCCTATTTCGCTGGCCAGCTGCGAGACATGACAGGCCGGGAGGCGCGGGTGGCGGAAGAGGGGATGCGTGTGGCGCCCGGCATGCTGATCGTCGCGCCCGGCGACGCCCATCTGGTCGTGACGGAAGGCTGGGGCGTGCCGCGCATCCTCTTCGACCGGAGCCCCTCTCGATCGGGATGCATGCCATCGGTCGATCCGATGCTCGAGTCCGTTGCCGCGCTTTATGGTGCTCGCGGTCTGGCCGTGGTTCTGAGTGGCATGGGCCGTGACGGCGCACTCGGTGCGCTGAAGCTGGCGATGGCCGGCGGCGAGGTGATCGTCCAGGATGCCGAGAGCTCGGTCGTCTGGGGCATGCCCGGTGCTACCGCGCGTGCCGGTGCCGCATCCTTGATCGCGCCGCCCGCCCGGCTTGCCGATCGCGTGGCAGCGCGCATCGCCGCAAGCGGGGGGCGATAATGGAACTGAACAGCGCCCTTGGCCGCATCCTGAGCGGCCTTCTGGAAAGCCGGACCGGGCAGCAGATCGGTAGCGCGCGGCATTGGCGAATCGATACGGCATTGCAACCGCTCCTCCGCGCCCGCGGCCTGCCCGACCTCGATGCGCTGGCGGCGCTGCTGCTGTCCGGCCGCGATCCCGGCATCGCCGACGAGATCGTCGAGCATCTGCTGAACAACGAGACGTCTTTCTTTCGCGACCCGGCCGTGTTCGATGTGCTGCGCCGGGTGATCGCGGATCGAGCGGGCGATATGGGCCGGCCGCTGCGCATCTGGTGCGCGGGCTGTTCGACCGGGCAGGAGGCCTATTCGCTCGCCATCACGCTGGCCGACCTGCGGGAGAACACCCGTCATCCGCGCGCCGAGATCATCGCCACCGACATCTCCGCGGCAGCGATCCGACGCGCGCAGGCGGGCGCGTATAATCACTTCGAGATACAGCGTGGCCTGCCGATCCGCGCACTCGCCAAATGGTTCGCGAACTCCGGCGAGGCATGGGAAGCCTCGGCCGCCCTGCGCGGGATGGTTCGGTTCGAGCGTCGGGCCCTCGCGGCAGGCCCGCCGTCAGGCGGTCCTTTCGACGTGATCCTGTGCCGGAACGTCATGCTCTACTTCTCGAATGAAGTTCGCAGGCAGATGTTCGAGCAGCTCTTCCACGGGATGCGCGAAGACGGCTTTCTGCTCCTCGGCGCCGGGGAAACCGTCATCGGCGCAACCGAGCGCTTCGCCGCAGATCGCGGCTATCGTGGACTGTACCGGGCGGTGCCCGACGCGTCTGACGGCGGGGGCAGGGCCGCACGCGGCTGACGGCCTTCCTTCTGTGCCCGATCCGACCTATGCCTGATCTGGCATGATCGACTTCATCGAGACGCCGTCGCCCAATTTCAACGAGCGCGCGCTGCCTGTCTCGATGATCGTCCTGCACTACACCGGGATGCAGGACGCCGCCTCCGCCCTGCACCGGCTGTGCGATCCGGAGGCGAAGGTCTCCGCGCATTACCTCATCGCCGAGGACGGGCAGGTCGTGCGGCTTGTCGATGAGGCGAAGCGCGCATGGCATGCGGGCAAGTCTTACTGGCGTGGCATCGAGGACGTGAACTCCGCGAGCATCGGCATCGAGATCGTCAATCCGGGACATGAATGGGGATATCGCCCGTTCCCGGAGGAGCAGATGGCGGCGCTGATGCCGCTGATGGCGGAGATCGTCGACCGGCATCACGTCACCCGCGGGAACATCGTCGGTCATTCGGACATCGCGCCGGCGCGGAAACAGGATCCGGGCGAGCTGTTCGACTGGGAGCGGCTTGCCGCCGTTCGCCTGGCGCTGCCCCGGCCGCGCAAGCATTTGGCCGATCCGCATTGGACGGACGGCGGGTTCCTGCTGGCGCTGGAGCGCTTCGGTTATGACGTCAGCGATGCGGAGGCTGCGGTGCGCGCCTTTCAGCGGCGCTTCCGGCCCGAGACGATCGACGGGGTCATCGATGGAGAGACGCGGGCGATTCTCCTCTCGCTGCTGACCGGCGGCGACAAGGGGGCGGAGGCGCGGCGCTCCGGTCTTTGATTTTCGCGTCACCCGCGCTATCTCCGCTTTGCCAGAGGGCCGGGCGGCCGCCGCTTCTCAAAAGGGGAGGGGAGGAAAGTCCGGGCTCCACGGAAACACGGTGCCGGGTAACGCCCGGCGGGGGTGACCCCAGGGACAGTGCCACAGAAAGCAAACCACCCGCGCTTCGGCCGGGCCAGGGCGAAAGGGTGCGGTAAGAGCGCACCGCGTCGCGGGTAACCGGGACGGCATGGTAAACCCCACCGGGAGCAAGATCGAATAGGGGCGGCGCATGGGCCTGGTTCCGGCCCGTCGCCCGGGTTGGTTGCTGGAGCGGCGGAGCGATCCGCCGCCTAGAGGAATGGTCGCCCATCCGCCTCGGCGGTGGACAGAACCCGGCTTACAGGCCCTCTGGCATTTTCATCGGGTCCATCCGGACCCGCAGGCGTTAGAAGCAAGGCATGGCGCGGCAGACGAGATCGAACGACTGGGGCTTTCCCCGCTGGCGCGAATATGGTGCCACGCGGGAGGCGAAGGCCGTGCGCCTCTGCGACCGGGAGGGGTGCAACGAGCCAGGCGATCGGCCCGCACCCAAGTCGCCGAACAGCCCCGATCGCTGGTACTTCTGCGAGACCCATGCCGCCGAGTACAACCGGGGCTGGAACTACTTCGAAGGTCTGTCGGCCGAGGAGGCGGCGGCGCGCGAGCAATCCGAGCGGCGGACGGCATCTGGGTTCACCAGCTCGGCGCATCACGCCTGGGGCGGGCCGGGGGACGGCACCCGGTCGCGCGACGAGATGCGCGCGCTGGAGGTGCTCGATCTGGAAAGCGACGCGAGCTTCGAGGAGATCAAGGCGAGTTGGCGGCGTCTCGCGAAGGCCAATCATCCCGATGTGAAACCCAACGACAAGGACGCTGCCGAGCGGTTCCGGTCGGTTCAGGCGGCGTTTGAGGTGCTGCGGGCGGCCGAGGAGCGGCGGCAGGCGAAATGAAGGCGGTTCGTGCGGATTGGCAGTCTGCGATCCTCGTCTGCCGAAAATGCTCCAAGAAGGTCGGTGGCGGCTATGGCGAGGGCGGCGGGCTGTCGCTCGCCAAGCTTCTGAAAAAGGCGATGGGTCTCGGACGCAAGCGCAAGTCGCGGATCGGGGTGGTTGAGGTGGGTTGCCTCGACATTTGTCCGAAGCGCGCGGTGACCGTGGTGGACACGCGGCGGCCGGGCGCGTGGATCGTGCTGGAGACGGGCCTGAGCGCGGGTGAGGTGGCAGAGCGTCTGAGCCTTTGACTTACCTCGGCTGTGCTCCTGCGAAAGCAAGAGCCGTAGCGCTGAGGCTCCTGCTTTCGCAGGAGCACAGTGGGTCAGGCGTACCGGCTTGCCGTCTGCCGGATCAGCGCGATCATGTTCGGGATGCCCTGCGTGCGGTTCGAGCTTAGCTGGTTCTTCAGATCGAAGGGAGCCAACGCGCCTTCGATGTCCGTCGTGCCGATCTCGGTCCCGCTTTTGTCCTGCACGGTGAGCAGGACCAGCGCGATGATGCCCTTGGTGATTGCGGCGTTCGAGTCTGCAAGGAAGTGGAGCGTGCCGTTGTCGCGAACGGTCGGATAGACCCACACCGAGGCGGAGCAGCCGCGGACGAGAGTGGCGTCGGTCTTCAGCGCGTCCGGCATGTCCTCCAGCTTGCGGCCGAGATCGATCAGCAGGCGGTAGCGGTCGTCGGCGTCGAGGAACTCGTATTCTTCGAGGATATCGGTGAGGGCGGGGGCGGTCATTGGCGGCTGCTAGCGCTTTCGCGGCGTCCCGTCACCACACTCCGAACTCTTCCCACGCCGTTCGCACTGAGCTTGTCGAAGTGCCGGTGAGACGGTGGTGCTGGCGCTTCGACAGGCTCAGCGCGAACGGGCTTGGGTGTGCGGAAATGGATGGGTTTAAAGATCCACCCCCGCCGCGATCGCCTCCAGCTTTCGAATGCGTTCCTTCAGGTCGGCGATCTCGATGCGGGCACCGGCCTGCGGCACGCCTTCGTTCGGGCCACCCTGCCGCTCCAGAGCGAGGCGCTGCAGGTCCAGCCAGCCGCGCCAGCCCTTCAGCGTGGCGGCGGCGAGGATGCCGATCCCGGCGAGGCTGGAGCCGGCGGCGGCGAGGATGAGGGTCGGATCGGTCATCTGTCCTTCTCCGGATTAGCGGTCGCGCAGCCGCTCGATCTCGCGGTCGAGCGCTGTGCTGTCGTCGGTGGCGATGCGTTCGAGGGTGGCGACGCGCTCCTTGAGGGTGCGAAGCTCCTCGCGCAGCTGCCGGTTCTCGGCATCGGTGCTGGGGTTGCGGAACTCCTCGCCCTTGCCACGGCGGATGACGCCGTATTTGGCGCGGAAGACGTTGGCGATCGCGACGATCGCGACGATCAGCACCACCATCTCGAACGGGTTCATCGAAACTGCTCCCTAAGTATTCTTGTTCAGTTGGCCGGCCGGTCGAGCCGGGCGAATTCCTGGTCGAGGCGGAAGGCCCCGTCGGTGACGATCCGCTCGACGGTGACCAGCCGGTCCTTGATCGAGCCGAGTTCGGCGCGAAGCTGGGCGTTCTCCTGCGTCAGGAGGGTGATCCGTTCCTGCGACTGGCGATCGACCTGCGGGTGCATCGCCTTGCCCCAGCTGTTTTCCAGCGGATAGCCGTTCTTGATGCGGAGCCAGGTGGTGAAGATCCACCCGAACACCCCGGCCAGTCCGACCAGAAGGGCGAGCCCCAAGATCGGCACCAGCGCCTGGAAATCCTGAGAGTTCATAGTCTTGTTCCCTGTCCTGCCAGCCGATCAGCGTAGCGCGTCGATTTCGGCGGAGAGGCGGTTACTCTTGTCCGTGGTGATGCGTTCGAGGACGGAAATCCGCTCCTCCAGACGCAGGATCATGTCCTTCAGCTTGCCGTTTTCCTCGGCAAGGAGGCCGACCTGACGAACGGCGTCCGGCGCTTCCTTGGAGACCATGTCCGACTTGCAGCCGAAGCCAAAGCCATCGATCGGATAACCATGCTTGGCGCGGATCGCGGTGGTGACGACCCAGCCGCCGACGCTGAGCGCGATGATCATGAGGATGAAGATCTGATGGTCCATCGGTCTGCTCCCTTACGATCGGCGGCTTAGCGCAGCGCCTCGATCTCGTCCGCCAGGCGGCGATTGTGCGAGGTGACGTGGAGTTCCACGTCGGCGAGGCGGCGGTCGATGTCGCGGAAGCGGCTGCGCACGTCACGGACGCTGGTGCTCGGCTTCACGCGGACCTTCTGCCAGAACTTGGCGTCCTCGCGGGTCTCGTCCTGGAACTGGTAGGGCTTGTCGTTCGCCACCCAGGCGGCGACAAGATAGGCGATCACGGTCCACGGGAATCCGCCGAGTACGGTGAAAAGAACCGCGCCGATGCGGACCAGAGTGACGTCGAGCCCGCTATAGTCGGCGATGCCGGAGCAGACGCCGAAGACCTTGCCGTTGCGCTTGTCGAGGTAGAATTTGGTGCGACGGTCAGACATTCTGAAATCCTTCCCTGTTGTCGGGCGGGGAGAGCCTTACTGGCCCTGCTTCCAGCCCGGATGGTCGGCGGCGATGATGCGCTCGATGCTGTGGAGCCGCTCATCGAGCCGCCGTGCGGTCTCGTGCAGTTCGTCCAGGAGGTTCTCGTCCTCCTGCGTCAGGCCGCCGCCGCCCTGCTTCCACTTGGTGATGTAGTGGAAGATGAGCCACGGCATGCCGATGAAGAGCATGCCGACGATGACGATCGGCAGGAAGACGTCCTCCATCGGATCAGCCCTCCTGACCCGAATTGCCCTGGGCCTTGGCCTTCAGCGCGGCAAGCTCGGCCTCGATCTTGTCGGAGGAGCGCAGCTCGGCGATCTCCTCCTCCAAAGTCTTCGGCGCGGCGCCGAAGCCGGCTGCCTCCGCGCGGCCCTCGGCCAGATCGACCCGGCGTTCCATCAGATCGAAGCGGCTGAACGCCTCGTCGATCTTGGTGCCGGCGTACATCTCGCGCATCTTGGCGCGGTTGTGCGCGCTCTCCATGCGGGCGACGATCGAGTTCTGACGGGCGCGCGCCTCGCGGAGCTTGCCCTGCAGCTTGTTGATGTCGGCCTCCGACGCCTGCAGCGCCTCGTCCAGCACCGCGATCTCCTGGGCCAGCTGGTCAGCGAGGTCCGCCGCCTTCTGCTTTTCCACGAGCGCGGCCTTGGCGAGATCCTCGCGGCCCTTGGATAAAGCCAGCTCGGCCTTCTCGGTCCAGCTGTCCTTCAGCCCTTCGAGCTTGGTGATCGAGCGGCGCATTTCCTTCTGATCGGCGATGGTGCGCGCGGCGGACGCGCGAACCTCGACCAGAGTCTCCTCCATTTCGAGGATGATCATGCGGATCATCTTCGCCGGGTCCTCCGCCTTGTCGAGCAGGTCGGTCACGTTGGCGGCGATGATGTCCCGGGTGCGGGAGAAGATACCCATCGTTACTATACTCCTGAGATACCGTTGGGCCGGAGCGGATCAGATACGCTTGTCCGCTCCGGTGGTTTGCCGGTCAAGCGCCCGGCCGGATGTTCATGTTGGCGTTGGCATCCATCGCCAGCGCCTGGGCGGCGGCGTCGCGGCTGGCCTTTTCGACCACCGAGGGTTCGGAGCCGAAGAAGACCTTCATCAGCACCGGCTTACCCTGCGCCGTCGCCGGGAGCGCCGGATAGGCGATCGCACGGGCGGTGCGGAGCGCTACACGATCAAGCTCGCGGTTGCCGGTGGAGGTGGCGAGCTTCGCATCCGCCAATTCGCCGCTCTTGTCGAAGGAGAGGCGCAGCGTGGCGACGCCCTTCTTCTCCGGATCGACATTGAAGCTGCGGACGGTGCCGTCGATCTTGTGGCTGACATTCGCCTGCCATTCGGCGACGCTGACCGGCTTGAGTTCGGCGGCGCGAGCCGGCGCGACAGCGGCGGCAAGGCAGGCCGTGGACACGACCAGGGCACCGACAGTGGAAGCCGCGACACGCTGGAAATCGATAACGTCGAAGTTGAACATCTCACTTACTCCCTATCTGAACCTCGCCGCCCCTGAGCGGCTGTTGCTCTCTTCTTTTCAAGCGCCGTGCCAAATCGTGAAATGGTGTGATCTGAACAGCTTAGCGTAGCGTTCGGTCTGCACTCCAACTTCTTCATTGCCAAGTGTTGGGAAATTACACTAACCACTTGGCATGGAGCGCGAGGCGCAGTTCATCGGCCAGTTCGATGGCCTTCCTCGACAGCGTCGAGCGGGCGAGCCGTGCGGCGTCGCTCAACCGCCCGGTGCTGGTGATCGGCGAGCGGGGGACCGGCAAGGAGCTGGTGGCCGAGCGCCTGCATCGTCTAAGCCAGCGTTGGGACGGGCCGCTCGTCACGATGAACTGCGCGGCCTTGCCCGAGACGCTGATCGAGGCCGAGCTGTTCGGGCATGAGCAGGGCGCGTTCACCGGCGCGACTAAGGCGCGGGCTGGGCGGTTCGAGGAGGCGGACGGCGGCACCTTGTTCCTCGACGAACTCGGAACCTTGTCGATGGGCGCGCAGGAACGGCTGTTGCGCGCGGTGGAATATGGCGAGGTGACGCGGATCGGGTCGTCGCGGCCGATGCGGGTGGACGTGCGTATCGTCGCCGCCACCAACGAAAACCTGCCGCTGATGGCGGAACGGGGGAAGTTCCGCGCCGATTTGCTCGACCGCTTGTCCTTCGAGGTCGTCACCCTGCCGCCGCTTCGGGCGCGTGAGGGTGATGTCGAGGTGCTGGCCGATCATTTTGGGCGGCGCATGGCAAGCGAGCTGGGCTGGACGCATTGGCCGGGCTTTTCGGCGAGCGCGATGGATCAGTTGATCGGCCATGACTGGCCGGGCAATGTCCGCGAGCTGCGCAACGTGATCGAGCGGGCGGTCTATCGCTGGGAGGATCCGGAGCGGGCAGTGGCCGAGATCATCTTCGATCCCTTTGCCTCGCCCTGGGCACCGAAGGGGGAGGGGAGGGCCGTCGCCGAGACGCCGACCCTTACCGTCGAGCCTGTGAACCGACAGCCCGATCTGGTGCCGGTGGATGACCTGCGCGCGGCGGTCGACCGCTATGAGCGGCAGGTGCTGGAGGAGGCGCTCGCCCGATGCCGGTTCAACCAGCGGGCGACCGCCAAGGCGCTGGCGCTGACCTATGACCAGCTGCGCCATGCGATGCGGCGGCATAGTCTGCTGGAGAACCGGCTGGAGACTGCGAAGTCTCTACCGAGTAGCACCGCCGTCCCGACGCGTCGGGGCGGCGGAGTGGGCGCGGGCTATCCGCTCCTCAAGTGAAACGATCTTGTCTTGGATGCCGGGTAGCGCCAAAGCGTCGGCGTAACGGTACGATTTTCCACGGTTTTTGCGAACTGTTCGCAGGAGGATCGAACCGCTTGCCGCCTTCGTTCGGTGCCCAATTCACCGAGCCATTGATGGAGATTGAGCATGGCCTTTTCGCTGCCCCCGCTTCCGTTCGCCCCCGACGCGCTTGACCCGGTGATGTCGGCGGAGACCTTCGAGTATCATCACGGAAAGCATCACAAGGCCTATGTCGACAAGGTCAATGGCTGGATCGACGAGAAGGGTCTCGCCGGCCTTGCGCTGAGCGAAGTCATCAAGAAGGCGAAGGACACCAACGACCGCGGCCTGTTCAACAATTCCGGCCAGATCTGGAACCACAACTTCTTCTGGAAGGGCCTCGCGCCGGCCGGCTCGACCAAGCCTTCCGCCAAGCTGCAGGCAGCGATCGACAGCGGCTTCGGTTCGACCGAGGCGCTCCTGAAGAAGCTGGCGGACGAGGCGGTCGGCCATTTCGCCAGCGGCTGGGCCTGGCTGGTGCTGGAAGGCGACGCGATCAAGGTCACCTCGCTCCACGACGGTGACTCGCCGGTGGCGGCAGGCCTGACCCCGCTCTTCACCCTCGATGTGTGGGAGCACGCCTATTACATCGACTACCGCAACGCCCGCCCGAAGTTCGCGGAGACGGTGCTTGCCAACGTGATCAACTGGGACTTCATCTCGGAGAATCTCGACGGCAACGGCATCGCGCGCGCCGACGAGCAGCAGTAAGCACGTCTGCGTCGCAGAGAAGGGGGCTGGCGGGCGACCGCCGGGCCCCTTTTCGTTTGGAGGCCAGGTCAGCCCTGCGGCGGTAGCGTTTCCTGGACCTTCTCAGCGCCGAGGCCGTAGCGGGTCAGCATAGGCATGTTCGCGGCCGCGAAGATCAGCGTGGCCGGGATCGCACCCCATAGCTTGTAGCCGACCCAGAAGTCGGTGCTCGTGTTTCGCCACACGGCCTCGTTGGCGATCGCCATCGCGACGAAGAAGAACGCCCAGTTGCGGGTGAGCAGCCGCCAGCCTGGGGCGGACAGGCCCGGATAGGCGCTGCCCAGCACCAGCTCCAGCGTCGGACGACCGGTGAACAGGCCGAAGAACAGGATGCCGGCGACGAAGACGTAGTAGATCGTCGGCTTGATCTTGATGAAGGTGTCGTCGTGCAGCCAAAGGGTGATGCCGCCCATCACCAGCACCATCGCGCCGGAAAACAGCAGCATGGGCGAGATCTTGCCGCTCTTCGCCAGCGACACCCCCATCGCGATCGCGGTCGCGACCATGAACGCGGCGGTCGCGGCGAAGATCTTGGTGATCTTCGGCACCGGCGCGAAGGCGTTGGTCACGAAGAAGACGATCAGCGGGCCGAAGTCGATCGCCAGGCGGGTGACGGGGCCGAGTTCACGGGGTATGGGGGTGGGTTCGGTCATCCTCTTCCTCATTGAATGCTACGCCGTTCGGGCTGAGCCTGTCGAAGCCCCAGTGGGCCGGTTGTCGCTGGCCCTTCGACAGGCTCAGGGCGAACGGCGAGGGCAGTCTTCAGCGCACCCCCGCGATCGACTTCGCCAATTCCTCCGGCTCGAACGGCCGCAGGTCGTCCATCTTCTCGCCCACGCCAATCGCGTGGATCGGGAGGCCGTATTTCTCCGCCGCCGCGACCAGCACGCCGCCGCGCGCGGTGCCGTCCAGCTTGGTCATGACGAGGCCGGTGACGCCCGCCACCTCGCGGAACACCTCGATCTGGTTGAGCGCGTTCTGGCCGGTCGTCGCGTCCAGCACCAGCACCACGTCATGCGGTGCGGCGGGGTTCAGGCGGCCGAGAACGCGGCGGATCTTGGCGAGTTCGTCCATCAACCCCGCCTTGTTCTGGAGGCGGCCGGCGGTGTCGACGATCAGCACGTCCGTGCCGCGCGCTGTGCCCTGCTTCACCCCCTCCCAGACGAGGCCGGCGGCGTCGGCACCCTCTTCGCCCGAGATGATTGGCACGTTCAGCCGCTCGGCCCAGACCTTGAGCTGGCCGATCGCGGCCGCGCGGAAGGTGTCGCCGGCGACGAGCATCACCTCGTAATCCTGATCCTGCAGCAGGCGGGTCAGCTTGGCGATGGTGGTGGTCTTGCCCGAACCGTTGACGCCGATGACGAGGATCACCTGCGGGCGCGGGAAGGCGTCGATCTCCAGCGGCTTGGCCACTGGTCCGAGGATGGCGCCCACCTCCTGCGCGATGACGCGGCGGACGCCCGCCTCGTCGATGCGGCGGTCGAAGCTTTCCTCCGCAATCCGCGCGCGTACGCGGCGGGCGGTCTCGGGGCCAAGGTCGGAGGCGATCAGCGCCTCCTCAATCTCTTCCAACGTGGATTCGGACAGCTGCTCCTGCCCGAACAGGCCGGAGAGGTTGTCCCCGATCTTGGCGGAGGTCTTCGCGAAGCCGCCGCGCAGGCGATCGAGCCAGGACTCGCTCATGCCGCCTCCGCCAGAAGGGTGGAGCCGGAGAGGGCGGTGACCTTCACAGAGTGGATTTCGCCCACCCGCCGTTCGCCCTGAGCTTGTCGAAGGGCCAGGGAAGGCGGTTGCGCTGGCGCTTCGACAAGCTCAGCGCGAACGGGGTTGGAGAGGGGCGTGAGGGTGACGGCGGCGAACCCCTCCGTGTGACCTTTGCCGCCGCGCTCAACCAGCACCCGCTGCTCCGTGCCGACAAGTCCGTGGAGCCACGCCGCGCGCCTTGCCTCACCAGCCTCCCGCAGCGCCCTTGCGCGCGCCTTCACGCGATCCGGCGCCACCTGCGGCATCCGCGCGGCGGGGGTGCCGGGCCGGGGGGAGAAGGGGAAGATATGGGGGTGCACGATGTCGCAATCCTCGATCAGGCGCAGGGTGTTGGCGGCCATGTCCTCGGTCTCGGTCGGGAAGCCCGCGATCAGGTCCGCGCCGATGGCGATCTCCGGCCGCTTCCCCTTCAGCCGTTCGACCATCGCGGTCGCGTCGCGGCGGAGATGGCGGCGCTTCATCCGCTTCAGCACCATGTCGTCGCCAGCCTGAAGCGAGAGGTGGAGATGGGGCATGACGCGAGGCTCGCCGGTAACGATCTCGAACAGCCGCTCGTCGATCTCGATCGAGTCCAGCGAAGAGAGGCGCAGGCGGGGGAGGGCGGGAACGTGGCGCAGAATACGCTCGACCAACGAGCCGAGCGTCGGGGTGCCGGGAAGGTCCGCGCCGTAGGAGGTGAGGTCGACGCCGGTCAGCACCACCTCGTTATGGCCGCGATCGACCAGGCGCTGGATGTCGGCGATCACCTGCCCGGCGGGAACCGAGCGGCTGGCCCCCCGACCCTTGGGGATGATGCAGAAGGTGCAGTCGTGATCGCAGCCGTTCTGCACGGGGACGAAGGCCCTTGAATACCCCTCGTTCGTGCTGAGCGTAGTCGAAGCACGGGGAACAAGTGGCTCATTCGCGGCTCGTACTTCGACTTCGCTCAACACGAACGTGGTAAGTGCGGATAGCTTGTGCTGGTTCGGCAGCACCCCAGCGACCTCCGGCATGGCGCGGAAGCTCTCCGGCTCGATCTCCGAGGCGCAGCCGGTCACCAGGATCCGCGCTCCCGGCCGCTCGCGCGCGGCCTTGCGGATTGCAGCGCGGGTCTGTCGCACGGCCTCGGCCGTCACCGCGCAGCTGTTGACGATGACGAGGTCGTCCTCACCCGCCGCCGCAGCCGCCATCGCCTCGCTTTCGGCGATGTTGAGACGACAACCGAGGGTGATCAGTTCCGGCCCCTTCACGTCAGCAGGCTCTCGTCCAGTTCGCCCGTGAAGACATGGGTGGCGGGGCCGCTCATCATGACATGACCCTCGGCACTCATCGCCATGTCCAGCCGTCCACCGGGAAGGTCAATCCGGGTGCGTCCGCCAGGGATGCGCCGCGTCCGCCGTGCCGTCGCGAAGACCGCACAGGCGCCGGTGCCGCAGGCGCGGGTCAGCCCCGCGCCACGCTCCCAGGTCCGCATCCGGATGTGGTCGGGGGCGAGGATGGTGGCGATGTTGACGTTGGTCCGTTCCGGGAACAGCGGATCGTTCTCGATCAGCGGGCCGAGCCGTTCGAGGTCGATAGCGTCCACGTTCTCCACGAAGAACACGACGTGGGGATTGCCCATGTTCGCGGCGGCGGGCGCCTCAAGCTCCTCCCACCCGACCGGCAGCGCCATCGTGTCCATCGGCTGTGCCAGCGGGATCGCGTCCCAGTCGAAGCGCGGCGCACCCATGTCCACGGTCGCGCCGTTACCGTCCGGCGAAGCGCGGAGGATGCCAGCCTTGGTCTCGATCGTGCAGTCCCGCCCGACCAGCGCGCCGACGCAGCGCGTTGCGTTGCCGCAGGCATCGACCTCCGACCCGTCCGCGTTCCAGATCCGCATCGACACGTCGGCGGCATCGCTCGCACCGATCAGGATCAGCTGGTCGCACCCGACGCCGGTATGCCGGTCCGCGATCGCACGGGCTGCCGCGCTGTCCACAGCAACCGCCGCAACGCGCGCGTCGATGACGACGAAGTCGTTGCCAAGGCCGTGCATCTTGTGGAAGCGGATGGACATGGCGCGCGATCTAGGCCCGGACCTCTCCGAAGTCCATGCGACGGCAGCGGACATCCTTCGCTTCTGGCTGGAGGAGGTGCCGCCGGAGAAGCGCTTCGCCCGTGACGATGCGCTGGATGCCGAATGCGCGGCGCGCTTCGGACGCGCGGTGGACGAAATCATCGCCCACCACGCGGCGCTCTGGCGGGCGAATGCGAGGAGCCTGCTGGCGGCGGTGATCGCGATCGACCAGTTCTCGCGCAACATCCATCGCGGCTCGGCCCGAGCCTTTGCCGGCGATGCGCTGGCCCGCGCCCTGACTGGAGAAGCGGTGCTCAAGGGCTGGGATCAAGCGATGACGGCCGCCGAACGTCAGTTCCTCTACATGCCCTATATGCACGCGGAATCGATGCAGACCCAGGCGCGTGCGCTCGTGCTCTTCGCCGGCTTACCCGGCGATCCGCTCGATTTCGCACGCCGTCATGCCGCGCAGGTCGCCCGCTTCGGCCGCTTCCCCCAGCGGAACGAGGCGCTCGGGCGGCAGAGTACGGCGGAAGAAGAGGCGTTCCTGAGAGAACCCGGCTCCCACTTCTAACATCCTCCCCATTGAAGATGGGGAGGGGGACCGCCGAAGGCGGTGGAGGGGAGGACGCGCGCTATTGCGTAGAAGGCCCCTCCGTCACGCCTGCGGCGTGCCACCTCCCCGAGCAAGCTCAGGGAGGATGAAGCTATCCCGCCAGCCTGAGGCCGCCGAGCGGTGCCGCAGGACCCGCCGTCAACAGGCTGCGGTTCGCCAGGAACTCGCGGGCGTGCTCCTCCGTCATCGGCTTGCCGAGGTGGAAGCCCTGACCCTTGCGGAAGCCGTGTCGAGACACGCGCTGCTGGATCGCCGCATCGGAAATGCCGCCGACGACGACCTGCAGGCCAAGGCTAGGGGCAAGCGCGGCCACAGCCTCGACGATCGCAGCGCATTCGCTGTCCTCATGCATGCGACCGACGATGCTGCGGTCCAGCTTGATGCGGTGGAAGGGCAGCGCGCGGATGCTGGAAAGGCTGGACGCGCCGGTGCCGAAGCGGTCGAAGGCGAGGCGGACGCCCTCCTTGCGGAGGCCCTCGGCCAGCGATCGGGCGAGCTGCAGATTGCCGGTGATCGCATCCTCGGGAATGTCGACCTCCAGCCGCTCCGGCGGGAACCCGGCCTCGTGCAGAAGGTGCAGCAGCTTCTGCGCGAACCAGGGATCGCGGAACTGGCGCGGGCTGATGTTGACGGTCAGCGTGAGGAGCGAGTTCCAGTACCGCGCCTCTTCGAAGGCAGTGCGCATCACGGCGAGGGAGATCGGGCCGATCAGGCCGCTCTTCTCGGCAGCCGGGAGGAAGGCGTCCGGTGACAAGACGCCACGATCGGGATGGCACCAGCGCGCCAGCACCTCGAAGCCGAGGAGCGTGCCGTTCTCGAAATCGATCTGCTGTTCGAAGAAGGGCACGAACTCGCCGCGGGTGAGGCCGGCGCGCATGTCGGTTTCGAACGCCGCCTCCATCGCGGCTGCAAGCTCCATCGTCGCATCATGGGCGGTCGCGCGATCCCCTCCGGCACGTTTGGCGGCGTAGAGCGCACGGTCGGCCTGGCGGAGGAGGAGGTCGATCGACGCCGCTGGCTCCGCGATGCGGCAGACATAGCCGACGGAGGCCGAGATCGCGGCGTCCGGACCCGCCTCCGCAAAGCCGTGGCCGAGCCGGTGCACGATCCTCTCGGCAAGCGCCGCGGCCTCGCCCTTCTCGCAAGGGACAATGCAGGTGAACTCGTCGCCGCCGATCCGCGCGGCGACGCCACGCGACGGCAGCTCCTCGCGCAGCGCTTTGCCGACAAGTTGGAGGAGGCGATCGCCGGCGGCGTGCCCCTGCGTGTCGTTCACGGCCTTGAACCCGTCGAGATCGATCGCGATCATCGCGATCGCCCCACCGTCACGGGTCGCGTTCGCCAACATGCTCTGACCTGCGGCGAAGAGGCCGCGCCGGTTGAGGAGGCCGGTCACCGAATCCTGATGGGCGAGGGCGGTCGCGCGGACCACCTCGCGCCGCGTGTCGTAAAGATCGGCACGCATGTCGCGCAGATGGATGCGGGCGAGCAGCAGCAGGGCGACGTTGAGGATGATCGCGACGCCGAAGAGCTGGTCCAGAACCAGCCCGCTCCCTGCCAGACCGCGCACCATCTGTCCTAGGTTGACCGCGAGCAGCACGAGAGCCGCCAGCGCGACGATCGCCGCAGGCTTGTCGCCATCGGCGGACGCTAGCGACGCGCCAAGCCGACGCTGCCAGTTCGACGCGCGCTCGATGATGCTCAATCCCATCAGGCCGCTTTGCCGGCGAATGTTCTATGGTGCCGTAACGGGATTGGTTATCGCGGCGTGAACCGTGCGCTCTCCGAGCAGGCTTAGGGTTCCCTTGTCTTTCCTGTCGCACCCGGCTATGGCCACCCCGCTTTCGCATGAGCGATGGTTCGATACGCGTCCGAGGATGCACGCTGGCCGGCGAGGTTTCGCCCGCCGGCGTACTTTGCGTTTTGGGCCTTCGCGGTTGGAGTTTGGTGGATGTTCGAGAGTCTCAGCGATCGGCTTGGCGGCGTGTTCGACCGTCTGCGCGGCCGCGGTGCGCTCAACGAGGATGACGTCCGCGCCGCGATGCGCGAGGTGCGCGTCGCCCTGCTTGAGGCGGACGTGGCGCTGCCCGTCGCCCGCGCCTTCGTCGACAAGGTCACCGAACAGGCGGTCGGCCAGACCGTGCTCAAGTCGGTCACGCCCGGCCAGCAGATCGTCAAGATCGTCAACGATGCACTGGTCGAGATGCTGGGGTCGGAAACCGCCGATCTCGAACTGAACGTCTCCCCTCCCGCCGTCGTGATGATGGTCGGCCTGCAGGGTTCGGGCAAGACCACCACCTCCGCCAAGATCGCCAAGCGGCTGACGGAGAAGGATCGCAAGAAGGTCCTGATGGCGTCGCTCGACGTGCAGCGTCCCGCCGCGCAGGAGCAGCTGGCGGTGCTCGGCACGCAGACGAACGTCGCGACCCTGCCGATCGTCGCGGGGCAGCAGCCCGTCGAGATCGCCCGGCGCGCGCTGCAGTCGGCGAAGCTGCAGGGCTTCGACGTCGTCATCCTCGACACCGCCGGCCGCCTCCACGTCGATCAGGCGCTGATGGAGGAGATGAAGGCGGTCGCCGACGCTTCCCGTCCGAACGAAATCCTCCTCGTCGTCGACTCGCTGACCGGCCAGGATGCCGTCAACGTCGCGACCAATTTCAGCGAGCAGGTGCCGCTGACCGGCGTGGTGCTGACCCGCATGGACGGCGATGCGCGCGGCGGTGCGGCGCTGTCGATGCGCGCCGTCACGCAGAAGCCGATCAAGTTCGTCGGCACCGGCGAGAAGCTGGACGGGCTGGAGCCGTTTCACCCGAGCCGCGTCGCTGGACGCATACTCGGCATGGGCGACGTGGTCAGCCTCGTCGAGCGCGCGGCGGAGAGCATCCAGGTCGAGGAGGCCGAGAAGCTCGCCAAGCGCATGGATCAGGGCAAGTTCGACCTGAACGACATGCGCGCGCAGCTCGCCCAGATGCGCCGCATGGGCGGTCTCGGTGCGCTCGCCTCGATGCTGCCGGGCCTCAAGAAGGCGCAGGCCGCGATGCAGCAGGGCGGCATGGACGACAAGATCCTGATCCGCATGGATGCGATCATCTCCTCGATGACGCCGAAGGAGCGGGGCAAGCCCGAGCTGATCAACGCCAAGCGCAAGATCCGCGTCGCCAAGGGTTCCGGCACCACCGTGCAGGAGGTCAACAAGATCCTGAAGATGCACGCCGACATGGCCACCGCGATGAAGCGCATCAAGAAGATGGGCGGCATGAAGGGCCTCGCCGCCATGTTCGGCAAGGGCGGCATGGATCAGATGCTAGGCGGCCTTGGCGGTGCGGGCGGTCTCGGCGGCGGGGCAGGGGGCATGCCCTCGCTGCCCGGTCTCGGCGGTGGCCCCGGCGGGCTCCCGCCCGCTTTCGACAAGTTCATGAAGAAGCGTTGAATATTTAGATCAAGTAGAAGGAAGACCGCATGTCCGTTTCCATCCGTCTGTCGCGTGGCGGCTCCAAGAAGCGCCCGTATTACCGCATTGTCGTCGCCAATTCGCGGAGCCCGCGTGATGGTGCCTTCATCGAGAAGATCGGCACCTACAACCCGCTGCTCGCCAAGGACGACGAGAAGCGCGTGATCCTCGACGGCGAGCGCGCCAAGCACTGGCTGTCCGTCGGTGCGCAGCCGACCGATCGCGTCGCCCGCTTCCTCGACGCGGCCGGCGTGAAGGAGCGTTCGGCCCGCAGCAACCCGAAGAAGGGCGAGCCGGGCGAGAAGGCCAAGGAGCGCGCCGAGGAGCGTGCCGCCAAGCTGGCCGAGGCCGAAGCCGCCGCCAACCCGCCGGTCGAGGAGGCACCCGCCGAGGAGGCCGCCGCCGAAGAGACCACCGAGGCGTGATCGTCGGGGCGCGTCCGTGACTGGACGCGCCTCATCACAACGGGGTGTGTGTGGCTGAAGACCTAAATACGCGCGTCACTCTCGCCGCCGTCATCGGTGCGCATGGCATAGCGGGCGAAGTGCGCCTGAAGCTCTTCACCGACGACCTTTCGCCCTACAAGACGCTCGACGCGGGCGGCCGCACGCTGACCCTTAAGAAGGTACGCCCCGGTCCGAACGGGGCGGTCGCGCGCTTCGCCGAGATCGCCGACCGCACCGCTGCGGAGGCACTGCGCGGCACCGAACTCACCGTCTCGCGCGATGAGCTGCCCGCGCTGGACGAGGGCGAGTATTATCACGCCGATTTGATCGGCCTGCCCGTGGAGGATGCGGCGGGCATCCCGCTCGGCACTGTCGCCGCCGTCGAGAACTTCGGCGCGGGTGACGTGCTCGACATCCGCAAGCCCGACGGCAAGACCGTGATGATCGCCTTCCGCCCCGGCATCGCGGAACTGGCGAATGGAATAATCCGCGCCGATCCCGCGTTCATGGCTTGAACCGGCGGCATTTCACCCCCTAAGTCCGGCCTGCTTTCGTTTCGAGGAGTGCGCCCGTTGACATCCGAGACCGGCGCACCCGCCGCTGGCCGGCCCAAGGCGACCCATACCTCGCACACCATCTCCCTGGCGCGCGTGATCTGCGTCTTCGGCATCGTCTATGTCCACGCCTGGACCGGGCAGTACGGGGGCGCGCTGGAACGGCTGGCCACCTCGCCGGAGGGCATCCTCCGCATCATCCTAATGGAAGGGGTAGGACGCAGCGCGGTGCCGCTGCTCGGCATGATCTCCGGCTGGCTGGTCGGCTCCTCGGCCGAGAAACGTGGGTACGGGGCTTTCCTCTACGGCAAGGCGCGCACGATCCTGCTCCCCATGTTGTTGTGGAACCTGTTCTCGATCGTGTTCGTGTCGGGTGCCGCCTATCTTGGCTGGATCCAGGCGCCGATCCCGACCAATCCCTGGTGGTTTCTGGACGAGCTGCTCTGCTTCGTCACGCCGAACGACATCAACGTGCAGACCTATTTTCTGCGCGATCTCTTCCTGTGCATGGCGCTGGCCCCGTTGCTGGTTCGCTGGAAGGATCGCTGGCTGCTCCTCCTCGCTCTCTTCTTCTCCGGCTGGGCCATCTACGGCGTCAAGTTTCCGCTGTTCCTGCGCCCGCAGATCATGGTGTTCTTCTCGATCGGCATCCTCGCCCGTCGTCACGGGCTGGCGACGCGGATCGGCGGGTGGAACGCGGTCTCAGCCATGCTGCCGTATCTGGTGCTCGTCTCGCTCCGCATCCCCGCCGAGATCTTCGGCTGGGCCAAGCCGTACCAGATGGCCGCGACCGCGTTCGACCTGGTCCTGCGCATCGCCGCCGCCGTGTTCTTCTGGCGGCTGTGCTGGGTCTTGGCGGACCGCTGGTTCGGGCAGAGGGTGCGCAGGCTGGAACCCTATGTCTTCCTCACCTTCTGCTCGCACCTGATCCTGCTCTGGTTGCTCGGCCCGGCGATGGGCCAGCTGACCGGTCCGCTCGGATCGTCGGCCTGGTACGCAGTCTTCTTCGTGCTCCAGCCGATCGTCGCCTTCGCCTTCGCCATTGTGATCGGACGCGGCCTCGGCGCGATCTTCCCCGATTTCGTCGCGGTACTGAGCGGCGGACGCCTGCACCACGGCAAGAAGACCGAAAGCTGGGCGCCGGACGGGCGGGTCAACGCGGCGGAGACGCGCGAGCAGCCGGCTTGAGGATCGCGCCGCACTGACGTATATACGCGGCGTATATACGGAGAGTGCGATGGCCGAGAGCGAATCTGAAGCGAGGAAAGTCAATGTGGATCGCCTCTGGGGCTCGATGCCCTGGTTTAAGGCGAAGGATATTCGTCGCGTTCGGGCTAAGCTGTTCAGATCAGGCAATTCACTGGCACTCCGCATTCCGGCCGGCACGAAGCTGTCTGCGGGAATGGAGGTCGACCTTACGATCGAGGACGGCGAGTTCCTCTCTGTGGAACCGATCGAACGGCCCAAGCGGAAGTTCAACATCGCCAAGGTAGCCGGTTCGGCGACCAGTCTCGACTTTATCCGGGATGAGGACCGCGTGTTTGAGGATCGCCCGCTCCGGTGGGAGGCATAGCGCCGGGTGAAGTACATGCTCGACAGTAACATCATCATCGCATTGACGATGAGCCGGAGCGAAGGTGTGCTTCGTCGCGCGGCCGACTGCGACGAGGACGACATGGTGACCTCGGCGGTCGCCTTCGCGGAGGTGGCGTTCGGCTCCCATCGCGGCGACCCGCCGGCGATCGAGCAGTTGCGGGCATTCGTGGAGGAGGTGCCCGTACTCGCTTTCGACTACAAGGCCGCGCTCGCCTATACGACATTGCCATTCCGCCGGGCGAGCTACGATCGCCTGATCGCCGCGCACGCGCTTTCACAAGGACTCGTCGTCGTGACCGACAACGAGCGGCATTTCGCCGACGTCCCCGGCCTCAAGGTCGAGAACTGGACGCAATGACGTTCGCCGCCACCATCCTGACCCTCTACCCGGAGATGTTCCCTGGCCCGCTTGGCGTCAGCCTGGCCGGTCGTGCGCTCTCGGACGGCAAGTGGTCTTGTCGTCCCGTCCAGATCCGGGAGTTCGCGACAGATAAGCACCGCTCCGTCGACGATACGCCGGCGGGCGGTGGGGTGGGAATGGTGATGCGGGCGGACGTGCTCGCCGCCGCGCTGGACGCCTCCGCCGTGCCGGGCGCGCCGGTTCTCGCCATGACGCCGCGCGGCAAGCCGCTGACCCAGGAACGGGTGCGCGTGATCGCCAGCGGCCCTGGCGTCACCATCCTCTGCGGCCGGTTCGAGGGGATCGACGAACGCCTCTACGAAGGGCGTCCGCAGATCGAACCCGTCTCGATCGGCGACTACATCCTGTCCGGTGGAGAGACCGCCGCGATCGTCCTCCTCGACGCTTGCATCCGCCTGCTTCCCGGCGTAATGGGCGCGCCCGATAGCGGTGAGGACGAGAGCTTCGAAACGGGGCTTCTCGAATATCCGCATTATACCCGACCTGTAGAATGGGAAGGGCGCACGATCCCTGAGGTGCTGCGATCGGGGGATCATGCGAAGATCGCGGCATGGCGTAAGAACCAGGCCGAGATCGATACACGGCTAAGGCGGCCGGATCTTTGGGAGCGTCATGAGGGCGCTCGGGTCCAGTCGCCCTCTGGCGCGCATGCGAAGAAAAGGGACCAGAGGACATGAACCTCATCCAGACGCTCGAAGCCGAGCAGATCGCCAAACTTACGGCGACGAAGAAGATTCCGGAGTTCCGTCCGGGCGACACGCTGAAGGTCGGCGTGAAGGTGGTCGAGGGCGAGCGCACCCGCGTCCAGAACTACGAGGGCGTGTGCATCGCGCGGGCGAACCGCGGCATGGGTTCGTCGTTCACCGTCCGCAAAATCTCGTTCGGTGAGGGCGTCGAGCGCGTCTTCCCGCTCTATTCGCCCAACGTCGATTCGATTGAGGTCGTCCGCAAGGGCGTCGTCCGTCGCGCCAAGCTCTATTACCTCCGCGGCCGCCGCGGCAAGTCGGCCCGCATCGCCGAGCGCCGCGACAACCGCGAGACCAAGGAAGCCTGACGCTTTCGGGTCATTCAGGACACGGCAGGGCCGGTGGCGAGACGATCGCCGCCGGCCTTTGCTGTTTGGGGACCTGTCACCGGATTGTCATCGACCGGTCACTAAGGTCGTCGGCATGGAGAAAAACAAGCCGGTCTGGGACGTCATCGAGACGCATTACGATCGTGGATCGCAGATCTCTGCCGGCCAAGCGGCGGTCATTGGCGCAGCCCTGAGGGGCGTCGGATCTGGTGCCAGGTTCCTCGTCTTCGGGTGCGGTAACGACAGCCCGATGTGGCAGGCGATGAATGCGGATGGGGAGACGCTGTTCGTCGAGAACCACGCTGGCTGGCTGGACAAGGTGCGCCGATCGCATCCTGACCTCTGGATCGAGGCGATCGACTATCCGGGCCGCACCGTATCCAGCAGCCTGCCGATCGATGAGGCCGAGCTTGCGCGCCATCCTGTGCCGGAGGTTCTGCGTAGCCGCGAGTGGGACGTCATTTTGGTCGATGCTCCGGCCGGATTCAAACCCGATCTGCCGGGCCGCAGCCTGTCAATCTACTGGTCGTCTCTGATCGCGGGTCCGCGCACCCACGTCTTCATCGACGACGCGGAGCGTCCACTGGAAGAGGCTTATACCGACCGCTTCTTCCGCCTGCGCAGTCCGTGGTTGTTGCGCGTCCCGCGGATCCGACGCCTCGGCAAGCGTGATGCCGAGGGCCTGATGCTCTGGTCGGTGTCTGTGCCGGAGATCACATCGGCGAACGCGGGCGCGCCGTCGACAGCAAACGATGCGGCCGTGCTCTCCGCCGGCCGAGGCGCGGTCATCTTCCTGCTCGACTCCAACTATCTTACCGCACTCAAGACCTTCGCCTACACGCTCCGCAACGCCATCGAAGCGGGCACGCACGACATCGTCGTGATGACCAACGATCCGGCCTTGGCCGAGGAGCCGTTCGTGCGGATGCTCGCTGATCGGGTCATCCTGATCGACGACGAGCAGATCGAGCGCGTGAAGTCGGTACGGCGGGAGCGCGTTCGATCGAAACACCTGCACAGTGAACTGGGCAAATATACGTTTCTAAAGCTGATGGCATTCAACGACTTCGGCTACGATCACCATATCTTCATGGATGTGGACATGCTCTGCCTCGATCCGTGCTTCCGCTTCAACCAGCTGATCCAGGATGCAGATTATGCCGCAAGCATCGGGGTCGGGCCGAAGCGATTGCAGGTCGCCAAGATGGCGGGCGAAAGCGGTAAGGTTCGGCGCGCAAAAATCGCTGAACGCTTTCGCGAACTGGCGGATCGCCCCCACCCGCTCAAACTCGGCATCAACTCCGGCGTATGGTTCGGCGGGCGCAAGGTCATCGGGCAGGAGATGGTGGATCGGCTTGTGGAGACCGGCAGCCGGGAGGCTTACGAGTACGAACAGGACATCACGCGCCGCACCTTGTCGGACATGCCCGGTCTACGTTTTGGCCGTCTACCGATGTGGTTCAATGTCACTGAATACCCGCTCCGCAAGATGGGACCGAATCATTTCGCCAAGCTGCGGCCGGAAGTTCGAATTGTTCACTACAATCAGCATGTGAAGCCGTGGCAGGTAGAACGGGCGGAGGCGGACTGGCTGACGACGCTGTGGTGGAATGCGCATGATGAGGCTGCAAGCTGGGCGCAGACGCTTGTCGAGAAGGGTGGCACGAGACGGCGCGAGGCTATGGCGCCCGAGTAACTGGGCCCTGCAGGCGGAGTGGTCCATGACCATCTGGCCGTTCCGCAAGCGCGGTCCTAAGAAGAGGGCATGAAGCTCTCGATCCTGATGCTCGCAGCCCTTATGACCAGCACCACCGCACCAGCCGCCGACCTCACCCTCGAACGGGTGTTCGCCAGCCCCTCGCTCTCCGGGCCCAGCCCGCGTCTTGCCAAGCTCTCGCCCGACGGGAAGCTCGCGACGCTGCTGCGCAACCGGGCGGAGGATGCCGATCGCTACGATCTGTGGGCGATCGATACGACCACCGGCAAGGCGCGGATGCTGGTCGATTCCGCGAAGATCGGCACCGGCGCGGCGCTTTCCGAAGAAGAGAAGATGCGGCGCGAGCGACTGCGCATCGGCAATCAGAAAGGCATCGTCGATTACGATTGGGCACCGGACGGCAAGTCGCTGCTCGTGCCGATCGACGGCGACCTCTACGTCGCCGACCTCGCCGGCCGGGTCCGCCGCCTGACCACTACGGAGGCGACCGAGGTCGATGCCCATGTGTCGGACGCGGGCAAATACGTCTCCTTCGTCCGCGATCAGAACCTGTTCGTCATCGATCTGGCGAGCGGGCGCGAGACGGCGCTGACTACCGATGGCGGCGGCACCCTTGCTTGGGGCACGGCCGAGTTCGTCGCTCAGGAGGAGATGGACCGGCATGAGGGCCACTGGTGGTCGCCGGACGACACGTATGTCGCCGTCCAGCGCACCGATGAGAGCAAGGTCGCGGTCGTCACCCGCACCGCGATCGGCGCGGATGGCACGAAGGTGTTCGATCAACGCTACCCGCTCGCCGGGACGGCCAATGCGGCGGTCGAACTCTGGGTAATCGATCCCGCCACGGGCAAGCGGGTGAAGGTTGATCTCGGCGCCAATCCCGACGTCTACCTCGCGCGGGTCGACTGGTCGAAGGACGGCAGCGTCCTTTACGTCCAGCGCGAGAGCCGCGATCAGCAGCGCCTCGACCTCTTCCAGGTCGATCCCTCCACGGGCAAATCCGGCATCGTTCTCACGGAGACCTCGAAGACCTGGATCGACCTCAACAACGGCTTCCATGCTCTGAAGGACGGCGGCTTCCTGTGGATGTCGGAGCGGAGCGGCTACGCCCATCTCTACCGCTGGAAGGACGGCACCCTGACGCAGCTGACCAGCGGAGACTGGATCGTGGACGACGTCGCCGGCGTCGACGAGGCGGGCGGCAAGGCTTATGTCCTCGGTACGCTCGACAGCCCCTTGGAAAAGCACCTCTACGCCGTCGACATCGCCAGGCCCGGAAAGCCCATGCGCGTCACCGAGGCAGGCTGGTGGAACGAGGCGAAGATGGACAAGGGTGCCACCCGCGCACTCATCACCCGATCGAACCCCGACCAGCCGACGCAGGTCTACCTCGCCGACGCAACCGGCCGCCGCGTGACGTGGATCGAGGAGAACCGCCTCGACGCCAGGCACCCCTACACGCCCTATCTCGCCAGCCATGCCGAGACGCAGTTCGGCACGCTGACCGCCGCCGACGGCTCCACCCTCCACTACAAGCTGCTCTCGCCCAAGCGCGTGGCGGGGCGGCGCTACCCCGTCTTCGTGCAGGTCTATGGCGGCCCCGCCGGCCAGCAGGTGAGCCGCCAATGGGGCAAGGGCACGCCGCTACAGCAGTACCTGGTGGACAAGGGCTGGATCGTCTTCTCCATCGACAATCGCGGCACCCCCCGGCGCGGCAACGCCTTCGAGGATCAGATCTTCAAGGCGGGCGGCACTGTCGAGATCGCGGATCAGAAGGTGGGCTTGGACTGGCTAAAGGCGCAGCCCTTCGTCGATCCGGCGAAGATCGCGGTCTATGGCTGGTCCTATGGCGGCTACATGACGCTGAAGCTGCTGGAGAAATTGCCCGGCCAGTATGCCGCCGGGATTTCCGGCGCGCCGGTCACCCGCTGGGAGCTGTACGACACGCATTACACCGAACGGTACATGGGCAATCCGAAGACGGACCCGCAATCGTACGCATCGGCCGATGCCCTGCCGGAGGCGGAGAAGATCGCCGATCCTCTGCTGATCCTGCATGGCATGGCGGACGACAACGTCACCTTCGACAACACCACCGCCTTCATCTCCCGGCTACAGGACCATGCCGTGCCGTTCGAGATGATGGCCTATCCGGGCAAGACCCATGCGGTCGCGGGCGAGATGACCAACCGCCATCTCTGGGGCACGATCGAGCGATTCCTCGACGCGCAGGTGCTGAAGAAGGCCGACTAGCCTCGTCTACGCCGCGTCCCGGCGTAGACGAGCAAGGCGGTAGCGGTGAGGCCGGCGGCGAGCAGGCCGGGATGCCGCGCTGCCGACGTATAGAGGCTGAAGGGTTTGCCGACCTCCGTCGCCGATCGCTCCTCGCCATCGGCGGCGACTTTCGCGAGATTGTCGGTGCGCGTCTTGGGCAGCGTGTCAGTGTGGAGCAGCGGAGCGACAAGCGGGGCCAGCCTGTCGAATAGCGCCGGGAAATGCTGGGCGAACAGCGCCTGCGCCCGTCCCACGCCGCCGACCGTCACCTCGCGCACGCGCCGCGTGCAGCAATCGAGGATCGCCTCCGCGACAAGTGCCGGATCGTAGGGCGGCGGCGGGATGCGCGCCTCACCCTCCAGATGGTTGGCGGCGTGCTCGGCGATCGGCGTTGCGATGCCGGATGGCTTCACCAGACTGATCGACACCGGCAGCGCCGCCATCCTCACCTCGATGCGCAGCGACTCCACATACGCCTTCAGCGCATGTTTGGACGCCGTGTACGCGCCGAGAATAGGGGAGGGCATGTCCCCTGCGATCGAGCCGACGGTGACAAGCGCGCCGCCGTTTTCGCGCAGGTGCCGGATGGCCGTGCGACAACCGTGGACCGTTCCGAAGTAGTTGGTGCGGAACAGCCGCTGATGCTCCTCCTCAGGCGTGTCCAGGAGAGGCGCGTAGATCGCCACTCCGGCGTTGTTCACCCAGGAGTCGATCCGACCGAAGCGCGCAATGGCCGTCTGGGCGGCGGCCAGAACCTCGGCCTCATCCCCGACATCGGCGGTCGCGTAGGCCGCATCGCCTCCTTCAGCGCGGATACCCTGCACGGCCTCTCGCAAAGCCGCTTCGTTCCGGGCGATCAGGAAGACCTTCGCTCCGCGCGAGGCGGCCAGCCGTACGGTCGCGAGGCCGATGCCGGAGCTTGATCCGGTGACGACCACGACCTGTTCTTCGATCGGCTTAAGCTTCAAGCGCGAAATCCGCGATGCGGTTTGTAGTCGATCGCGGACGGCGGCATGGCGGCTCCTGAACGGCGGAGAACGCAGAACCGTTGTTCTTATTGGCGGGTTCCAGCCCTCATGAAGCTATGGTGGCGGAAAGCGCTTCCTTGGTCAGGGAAAGGGAAAACGTCCTGTCCTACCTCGGTCGTTTCTGCCAAGGAGCGCGCCGTTCAGTGAAGGACAGCGACTACCGAAACGAGGTTTCAGAAAATCGCGTGTCCTCCGGGGCCTCCGCAGGTCCGGGACGCTGGCTGAATTTGGTTCGGAGCAGGTCTATGGGTTATCGTGTCGTCGTCGCGGGTGCCACCGGCAATGTAGGCCGCGAAATGCTGAACATCCTCGCCGAGCGGGAATTCCCGATCGAGACCCTGGCGGTGCTCGCCTCTGCGCGCAGTCAGGGTGACGAGATCGAGTTCGGCGAGACCGGCAAGATGCTCAAGGTCCAGAATATCGAGCATTTCGACTGGGCCGGCTGGGACATCGCGCTCTTCGCGATCGGGTCCGAGGCGACGAAGAAGTATGCGCCGATCGCGGCCGCCGCCGGCTGCACGGTGATCGACAATTCCTCGCTGTACCGCATGGACCCGGACGTGCCGCTGATCGTGCCGGAGGTGAACCCGGAGGCGATCGACGGTTACGCCAAGAAGAACATCATCGCCAACCCGAACTGCTCGACCGCGCAGATGGTCGTGGCGCTGAAGCCGCTGCACGATGTGGCGAAGATCAAGCGCGTGGTCGTCTCGACCTATCAGTCGGTTTCCGGCGCGGGCAAGGCGGGCATGGACGAACTGTTCGAACAGTCGCGTAACATCTTCGTCGGCGACCAGGCCGAACCGAAGAAGTTCACCAAGCAGATCGCCTTCAACGTGATCCCGCACATCGACAGCTTCCTGGACGACGGCTACACCAAGGAAGAGTGGAAGATGGTTGTCGAGACCAAGAAGATCCTCGACCCGAAGATCAAGGTCACCGCCACCTGCGTGCGCGTGCCCGTCTTCGTCGGCCATTCCGAAGCGATCAACATCGAGTTTGAGGACGAGCTATCCGCCGAGGACGCGCAGCGCATCCTGCGCGAGGCGCCGGGGATCATGCTGGTCGATAAGCGTGAGGACGGCGGCTATGTCACGCCGATCGAATGCGTCGGCGAGTTCGCAACCTATGTCAGCCGCGTCCGCGACGACCCTACGGTCGACAACGGTCTCGCCCTCTGGTGCGTCAGCGACAACCTCCGCAAGGGCGCGGCGCTCAACGCCGTCCAGATCGCGGAACTTCTCGGCCGGCGGCATCTGAAGAAGGCCGCTTAGTACCCCATGTAGCGGCCCGGGCGGTGGAAGGTGATGAGGATCGCCGCCACCGCCGCCGCGCTCAGGGCCGAGATCAGCACCTTGTCCGGCGACAGGGCGGCCAGGGACGCGACCAGAACCACGGCGTCGAACGCAAGCTGCGTCCGCCCGGCGTTCCAGCCGCGCGTCTTCTGCAGCCATAGGGCCACCACGCCGGTGCCGCCGACCCCGGCCTGATGCCGGGCAAGGAAGAGGATGCCGACCCCGATGACCGTACCGCCGAAGATCGCGGCGAAGATCGGCTTCACATAAGCGAAGGCGAACACGGTGGAGGCGAGCGAGGCCATGACGCTGACGCCGATGCTGACGATCGCCGACTTGATCGCGAAGGCCTTCCCCATCACCCGCCATGCGAAGACGAGGAAAGGCAGGTTGAGGAGCGTGAAGAGGACACCCGGCGTCACCGGCACGATGTAGGAGATGAGGAGGGCCACGCCGCCGATCCCGCCCGTCACCAGGCCGACGTCGTGGAAGAGGATGAGGCCGAGCGCCATGAAGCTGCTGCCGATCAGCAGCGCGTACATGTCCTCCAGGACGCTGTGCTGCAGATCCTCTCTTGGCGGATGATCGTCGGTCAGAATGTGGAACTCCTCCGCTGTCGGGACGATAACCGCCAAGCCGGAAACGCCGTTCGACGGAGATAAGTTCATGGAGATGACGGGAGGCTGTCAGTGCGGCCGGGTCCGCTACACAGCCCGGATCGAGAGCGATGAGGCCTATCTCTGCCATTGCAAGATGTGCCGCCGTGCGACCGGTGGCGCTTCCACCGCCTTCGTGAACGTGCCTGTGGACGCCCTCCGGTGGGAGGCGGAACCGGACTGGTATCGGTCCTCCCCAATCGCCCACCGTCCGTTCTGCGCCACCTGCGGCACCCCCCTCGGCTTTGCCTTCCTTGAGGGCGGGGAGAACATCGACATCACGCTGGGGTCGTTCGACGACCCGAGCCGCTTCCGTCCGACCCGCAATTATGCGAGCGAGAGCATCCTGCCGGCCTGGCAGGACACTGCGCATCTGCCGGCCACGCGTTCGGACGAGAACGCATCCGTCACCGAACGCTGGATGAAGACCGTTGGCAAAGTCCCCGACTGAAGTTTCCCATCACCGCTATCCGGGCACCGATGGAGTCGAACTCGCCTACCATGAAGTGGGCGAGGGGAGGCCTGTCATCCTGATCCACGGCCTGTTCTCGAGCGCCGAAGTGAACTGGATCAAGTACGGCCATGCCGCGCGCCTCGCCACAGCCGGCTTCCGCGTCATCATGCCGGACCTGCGGGCGCACGGTGACAGCGCGAAGCCGCATGACGCCTCCGCCTATCCGCCCGACGTGCTGGCGGATGACGGGCTGGCTTTGGTCGAGGCGCTCGGCCTTACAGACTACGATCTCGGCGGCTACTCGCTCGGCGGCCGGACGACGGTGCGTATGCTGGTGAAGGGTGCCACGCCGCGCCGGGCGATTTTCGCGGGCATGGGGCTGACCGGCATCCTCGATCCGGAGGGCCGATCGAGCTTCTTCAAGAGGGTGCTCGACAATCTGGGCCACCACGAGCGCGGATCGCCGGCGTTCTTCGCCGAGGCGTTCCTCAAGACGACGAAGAGCGATCCCGTGGCCCTCCGGCATGTCCTCGACACCTTCGTGCCGACGACATCGGACGAGCTCCAGGGCATCGACCTGCCGGTGCTGGTCGTGTCGGGAGAAGACGATCATGACAACGGGTCGGCGCCCGCCTTGGCGGCGGCTTTGCCGGACGCCCGGTTCGTCGCGGTCCCGGGCAATCACATGAGCGCCGTCACCATGCCGGAACTCGGCACGGCGATGCTGGAGCATCTAGTATAGGCGTTCAGTCCCGGCATCGGATGCACCGCGTTGACGATGAAGCGGTTTGGCAACGGACCTTGCACGTCCGGCCCTGCACAACCGGCCGATCGCCTCGCGCACCTGCATCCGGTTTTCAGTGAACCCATCAGAATCACCGGATCATCGTGAGAATGAGTGATTGGTGTGAGTTCTCAATCTAGGAGCAGGCGCGGTGGAGGCGCCAGGCGAAGACGGCGGCGGGGATGCTGGCGGCGGCGACCACCAGGACGGTCTCGGCGACCGACAAGCCTGCCGCCATCAGCGCGACGACCAACAGCGTTCCCGTCACCATCGCGCCGGAGTTGACGATGTTGTTGGCGGCGACGGTGCGCGCCGTCGCCGACTTGTCGACCGTGGTGGTGAGAAACGCATAGAGCGGGACCACGAACATGCCGCCGCAGAACGCGACGCCGAGAAGATCGAACATCACGCGTTCCGCATCCCCGCGCACCACGAACTCGCGAAAGCCGATCAAACCCTCGCCCAAAGGCGTCCAGCCCTTCAGCGCGAAGTAGAAGTCGCAGAGGAAGGCACCCATGCCGAGCGCCGCCCAGGGAGCATAGCGGGCGGAGACGCGGCCCTTGAGCAGGCGGTTGATCGCCAGGCTGCCGATCGCCACGCCGACCGAGAAGATCGCCAGGAACAGGGTGGCGACCGTCTGGTCGGCGAAGAGCACGTTCTTGACGAGCGGCGGGAACTGCGCGGCGAGCACCGCGCCCATCCCCCAAAAGAAGCTGATCGCTACGATTGCGCGGAACAGGCGGGTGACGTGCATCGTCGCGGCGATGAGCCGGTAGGACGAACGCAGGATGTGGAAGTCGATCTTCTCCGACGCGACCACCGGCGGCGCATCCGGCACCTGCTGTCCGGTGATCCGCCCGATCAGCGCCACGCCGAGCACGGCGGCCGCCGCCGCCTCCGGGTGGATCAGCCCGCCGACAATGGTGCCGCCGAGGATGGCGATATAGGTCCCCGCCTCGACCAGCCCGGTGCCGCCCAGCACCTCCGGCTCGCGCAGATGCTGCGGCAGGATGGCGTATTTGATCGGGCCGAAGAAAGTGGAATGCACCCCCATCGCGAAGAGGGCGAGGAGCATCAGCGGGATGGATGAGAGGAGGAGGCCGGCGGCCCCGGCGATCATGATCACCACCTCCGCCGTCTTCACCACGCGGATCAGCTTGGCCTTGTCGCGCCAGTCGGCGAGTTGCCCGGCCAGCGCGGAGAGGAGGAAGAAGGGCAGGATGAAGAGCGCGGCCGCGATCGCGCTGAACGTCGCCTCCCGCGCGGGATCCGAATAGATCGCGTAGGTGACGAGCATCACCATCGCGGTCTTGAACAGGTTGTCGTTGAAGGCACCCAGGAACTGGGTGGCGAAAAGAGGCAGGAACCGCCGCTTGGAAAGCAGCGCGAGGGACGAATGCATGTAGGGCGGCGGCTCGCGTTGTTTCCTTGCGCGTGCGGCATAGCCGATTGGGGTGGGGGGAAGGAAGGGGCTGTGCATCAGCTCTGAGACCAGCGCCCACTCACGTCCGTTCGCCCTGAGCTTGTCGAAGCCTGTCCCGAGCGCCTGCCTTGCAGGCAGTCGAGGGGGGCCAGTGCGACCGTCACGCTGGGGCTTCGACAGGCTCAGCCGAACGACGTTGTGAGATTCTGTCGAGCGGGAAACCCGAACCCACCTGGCCGGTTACCCTCCCATGGCCAAGCACAAGAAGCGCACGAAGCAGAAGCGTACCCCGATCGAGGAAGCCGATGTGAAGGCGGCGAAGACCGCGACGGCGTACCGCGACCATCCCGTCGTGCGTGGTCTGGGAAGTGTGAGCGAACTCGCCGACCAGCCGCCGCTCGCCGCGATCTGCGGTGCGGTGATCGTGGCGGGTGCCGTTGCGGGCAAGCCGCGGCTGATCCGCGCTGGTATCCGCATGCTCGCCGCACATGGAGCCGCGACGCTGATGAAAACGGTTGTGAAGAAGGCGGTCGATCGCACCCGCCCCCAGGTGCTGGTGGAAGAGGGCCGCTACGAACTCGCGCGAGGCAAGGACAGCGACGACCATATGCGCACCTCATTTCCCTCCGGCCATACGGCGAGCGCGATGGCGACGGCGCGCGCCTTCGGCCGTGAATATCCGGAGCATCAGGCGGCGGCATTGGCGGCGGCCCGCGCGGTCGCGGCCGTGCAGGTTCCGCGTGGCGCGCACTACCCGACTGACGTGATCGCCGGCGGGATCATCGGCCGGATCGCCGAGGCTGCGGTCGATCTCGCCTTTTCCGCATCGGTGCGGCGGCTTGCCCTTCAAAGGGGGGCGGAACCCGGCTAGGGTCGGCGTTCATGCTGACGCTCCCCAACATCCTCACCCTCTCGCGCATCTTCGCGGTGCCGCTTTTGGTGTTCCTGTTGTGGAAGCCGGAGCCTTGGCACTACGCAATTGCCTTCGGCCTCTACGTGCTGATGGGGATCACCGATTATTTCGATGGCTATCTCGCCCGCGCGCAGGGTGCGGTGTCGAAGCTGGGCGTCTTCCTCGATCCCATCGCCGACAAGATCATGGTGGCGGCGGCTATCGTCATGCTGATTTCGATGCCGGGCGTGCGAGAGGCGGAGCCGCTGATCGCCGGATGGCATGTCGTAGCGGCGCTGATCATCCTGCTGCGCGAGATCGCGGTGTCCGGCCTGCGCGAGTTCCTGGCGCAGCTGTCGGTTTCCGTGCCGGTCAGCAAGCTCGCGAAATGGAAGACTGCGTTCCAGCTGGTGTCGCTGGGCGCGATCATCCTGTCGGGCTGGGTGCCGGAGCATTATTGGGTGCGCGGCGTCGGGCTGTTCAGCCTGTGGGCGGCGGCGGCGCTGACGCTGGTGACGGGCTGGGATTATCTGCGCGTCGGCCTCAAGCACATGGATTGACGGCCATGCGGGTTCTCTACTTCGCCGCCGTGCGCGATGCTGTCGGAGTAGACGAGGAGGAGGTCTCGCCGCCGGCCGGGGTTGGGACGCTCGGCGATCTGGTCGATTGGCTGAGCGGTCGGAGCGAGGCTCACGCCCGCGCCCTTGCCGATCGCGGGCGGTTGCGTGGGGCGGTGGATCAGGTGTTCGCGAACTTCGAAGCGCCGATCGCCAGCGCGCGGGAGGTCGCCTTGTTCCCGCCGGTGACAGGCGGATGATCCGCGTCGGTTCGGAAGACTTCGACAGCGGCGCGCTGATCGCCGTGCTGGAGAGGGCGGGCGGCGGTGCGGTGGCGAGCTTTACCGGGATCGTGCGCGGCGACGATGGTCTCTTGGAACTACGGCTCGACCATTATGCCGCGATGACCGAGAAGGCGCTGGCTATGCTGGAGCGGCAGGCGCGGTCGCGCTGGCCCTTGTTGGATGTGATCATCGTTCACCGGGTTGGTCCCATGGTGCCGGGCGAGCGGATCGTCTTCGTCGGAACCGCCTCGGCCCACAGGGCTGCCGCACTGGAGGCCTGCGCCTTCCTGATCGACAAGCTGAAGACCGAGGCGCCGTTCTGGAAGCATCAGCGCTTCGCCGATGGCCGTGAGGGCTGGGTAGAGGCGCGGGCGGCGGACGATGCCGCCGCCGCGCGGTGGTCCGCTTAGGCGAACTACATCGCCGACATCAGCGCGTCCCCAAGCAGCCGGAACTCGCGTTCGCGCGGCGAGCCCTTGCGCCACACCAGCGCGATCTTGCGGGAGGGATGATCCGCCGCCAGTGGGCGCGCCTTCACCTGGGTGTTGGCGAGGATGTCGGCATCCAGCGCCATCTGCGGCAGCATGGTGACGCCAAGGCCGTTGTCGACCATCTGCACCAGGGTGTGGAGCGAGGTGCCGAGCATCGTCGCCTCGGCGCGGATCTCCGGCCGGTTGCAGGCGGCCAGCACATGGTCTTTCAGGCAGTGGCCGTCCTCCAGCAGGAGGAGCTGACTCTCGTCGATGTCCTCCGCCCGGATCGCCGGACCGCGCGCCGCACCGCTCTCGTCCCGGAAAGCAAGGAAGAGATGGTCGTCGAACAGCTCCGCCTTCTCCACGTCGCCGCATTGGTAGGGGAGGGCGAGGAGGACGCAGTCGACATGACCGCGATGGAGCGAGTCGCAGGCGAGCGGCGACGTCTCCTCGCGCAGGTACAGCTTGAGGTCGGGCCAGTCGGCGCGGAGGCGGGGTAGGATCTTCGGCAGCAGGAACGGGGCGATCGTCGGGATGACCCCCATGCGCAGGTCACCGGAGAGGGGCTGCCCCGCTGCGCGCGCCATGCTCGCCAGTTCGTCTGCCTCCCGCAGAACGCGGCGTGCCTTGGCGGCGATCTTCTCGCCCAAGGGTGTGAAGCGGACGACGCGGCGGGTACGCTCGACTAAGGTCAGGCCGAGCAGCGACTCAAGCTCACGCAGGCCCGCCGAGAGAGTGGACTGGGTGACGAAGCAGGCGTCCGCCGCCTTTCCGAAATGGCCGTATTCCGAAAGGGCGACAAGGTACTGGAGCTGCTTGAGCGTGGGCAGGAAGGTGGTCACTCATCGCCTCGATCTATCAACACGGCGCTACTTATCGATTGAGCGGCAAGTTTTCCAGTATTCCAGGCATCTGGCATTTCATACCGATCACTCTTAAATGCGCGGATCGGTTCCGGAGGCGGCATTGCTCGACGCGCTCGTTGATTATCTCGATTCGGTGAAGCGCCGCGATCCCGCGCCGCGCTCCCGCTGGGAGATCCTGCTCTATCCGGGCGTGCTCGCCCTAGCACTTCATCGTGTCGCGCACTGGCTGTTCGTGGCGGAGCTGTTCTTCCTTGCACGCTTCGTGAACCACTTCTCCCGCCTGTTCACCGCCATCGACATCCATCCGGGTGCGAAGATCGGACGCAATTTCTTCATCGACCACGGCTTCGTGGTGATCGGCGAGACGGCGGAGATCGGTGACGACGTCACGATCTACCAGCATGTCACATTGGGGGGCACCAACCCTGCCGATGGAAATCCGGGCAAGCGGCACCCGACCATCTGCGATGGGGTGATCCTCGGCTCGGGCGCGAACATCCTCGGTCCGATCACGGTCGGCGCGCGGGCGCGGGTGGGGGCGAATGCCGTCGTCACCAGGGACGTGCCCGAGGGCGCGGTGATGGTCGGCATTCCCGCCAAGGCGACCCTGGTCGATGTCGAGGAGTATCAAAAGCCTTTCGCGCCCTATGCCGTGTGCAACGAGAAGGCTTGCGAGCCGCAGGTGCAGAAGCTCGACGGACTGGTCGCGGAGATCGAGGCATTGCGCCGCCGTGTCGAGGAACTGGTGCGCGAGCGGGATGCCGCGGCCGCAAGGCGCGACCTGTTCTCCATTTCGGAGCGTGATCGGGCCTGATGGGTGTCGTCACGCCGTTTCCGGCCGCGGCAGGCAGTCAGGTAGCCTTCGACCGCCCCGAATTGTCGCGCATTCTCGACCTCTACGGCCGCATGGTCGCGGCGGGGCTGTTCAAGGACTATGCCATCGACCTCGGGCGTGATGCCGCGATCTTTTCCTGCTTTCGCCGCGCGGCGGAGCGGCCGGAGTACCGGATCGAGAAGCGGCCGGCCCTGCGCAACCGGCAGGGCATGTGGGCGCTACTCAACGAGAGCGGCTTCATCCTGAAGCGCGGGCATGAGCTGGGGCCGATCCTGGCCCCGGTCGAGCGTCGCCTGCTGAAGGTGGTCGACTAATCACCTCCCTTCCGTCGCTCGCCGATCCTGAACGACAGCTGGCGCTGACCTATGCGCCTCGGCGGGCGCGGGCAGGGCTCCACGCACTCTGGGCGGTCGACGAGCAGTTCGGCCGCGTGCTTGCGAGTACGCGGGAGGCGGGGATCGGTGCGATGCGGCTCGCCTGGTGGCGGGAGGCGCTGACCACGCTCGATACGTCCGAGCCGCCGGCGCAGCCGCTGTTGCAGGCGCTCGCCCGCCAAGTCCTCCCGCTCGGCATCGCCGGGGCTGATCTCGCCGCAATGGAGGATGGTTGGTACGCTCTGCTGGAGGCCGACCCGCCGGGTGAGGCGGAGATCGTGCGTCATGCTGTGGAGCGGGGCGGGCGGCTGTTCGCGCTTTCCGCACGTGTTCTCGGCCGCCCCGAACTGACGGTAGATGAGGTGGGCCGTCGCTGGGCCTGCGCCGATCTTGTGCGCCGGCTGAGCGATGCGGGGGCGAAGGCAACCGCCCGGCGCATGGCGGGCGTCTCCGATAAGCGCCGCCTGCCGCACCAGCTTCGCCCGCTGTCCGCTCTGTCCATTGTCGCCGAGGAGGACCTTGTTGGCCGAGGGCGCGGCAGTCCGCGACAGGTGCTGCGGCTCGCCTGGCACGGCTTGACCGGGCTGTGACCTCCGGCGGATAGTCGCTCCTTGAGGGGGACGGGCGATGTGGAGATTTGCCGCAGGAGCGGTTGCCGCGCTGATGCTGGTGACGGGCGTGTTCTTCCTGTGGAAGAGCGGGTTGTCCGCCGCCGATGCGATCCCCGCCGCACCTGCCGCGATCGTGGGAGAAAGCGGCGAATTGCCTGCGCCGCCCGAGGCCGACGCGAAGAGCCGGGAGGAGCGTCGTTTCGGCCGCTACGACAAGGATGAGGACGGCAAGGTCACGTCCGAGGAGTACCTCGCCAGCCGCCGCAAGGCCTTCGCCAAGCTCGACGTGAACGGCGACGGACGCCTGACCTTCGAGGAATGGGCGATCAAGACTACCGCCAAGTTCGCCAAGGCGGATGGCGACAAGAATGGCGCGCTGGTGCCGGAGGAGTTTGCGACGACGAAGGTAGAGCGCAAGTCGGCCCCACGCTGCGCCTGCCCCGAGAAGGGCAGCGAGGAGTAACGCCCAGGAAAGGCGGGTTTTGCGATTCATTCTCACCGGGTCGAACCCTTGCCCGGCGCGTTCGGGAGTCCTAGAAGCCCCACCGATCCTGTCCTTTCGCAGCTGCGAGAAAGCCCTTGGCTGTCGACCTTTCCCAGTACCTGCCGATCCTGCTGTTTCTTGGGGTCGCGCTGGTCCTGTCGAGCGCCTTCGTGGTGCTCCCGATGATCGCCGCTCGCTTCACCGGCGCGGCGAAGCCCGATCCGGCCAAGCTCGCCGAATATGAGTGCGGTTTCCCGGCGTTCGAGGATAGCCGCGCGCAGTTCGATGTGCGCTTCTACCTCGTCGCTATCCTCTTCATCATCTTCGATCTTGAGGCGGCGTTCCTGTTCCCCTGGGCGGTCAGCCTGCGGGAGATCGGCTGGACCGGCTGGGCATCGATGATGGTGTTCCTCGCCGAACTGGCGCTCGGCTATGTCTACGCCTGGAAGAAGGGAGCGCTGGAATGGGAGTAATGCTCGATCCGCGCACCGATCCGTTCCCGACGGAGAACGTGCCCACCCATCCCGATCCCGCCTTCGCCGCCGGGATCAATGCCGAGATCGCCGACAAGGGCTTCCTCGTCACCTCGACCGAGGAGCTGTTCCAGTGGGCGCGCACCGGGTCGCTCTGGTGGATGACATTCGGCCTCGCCTGCTGCGCGGTGGAGATGATCCACGTCAACATGCCGCGCTATGACCTGGAACGCTTCGGCGCCGCGCCGCGCGCTTCCCCGCGCCAGTCGGACGTGATGATCGTCGCCGGCACGCTCTGCAACAAGATGGCCCCCGCGCTCCGCCGCGTCTACGACCAGATGTCGGAGCCGAAATACGTCATTTCGATGGGCAGCTGTGCCAATGGCGGCGGCTATTACCATTACAGCTACAGCGTCGTTCGCGGATGCGACCGGATCGTGCCGGTGGACATCTACGTCCCCGGCTGTCCACCGACGGCCGAGGCGCTGCTGTACGGGATCATGCAGCTGCAGCGGAAGATCCGCCGCGTCGGGACGATCGAGCGCTAAGATGGGCAGCCCGCATCCGAAGTTCGCCTCGAACGAGGGCGTGATCGAGGCGGCGCGCGCGGCGCTTGGGCCCACGCTGATCGACGCGGTCGAGCATGTCGGCGAGGTGGCGTTGTTCGTGGAGCGCGAGGCGCTGTACGAGGCGATGATCCTGCTGCGCGACACGCCCGGCCTCGCTTTCCAGCAGCTGATGGAGATCGCGGGCGTCGATTATCCCGATCGCGGGGCGGAGCGGTTCGAGGTGGTTTATTGCCTTCTCTCGCTGACCCGCAACCACCGCATCCGCGTCCATGTCCGCACGGACGATACCAAGCCGGTGCCGTCGGTCACCGCGATTTGGCCGGTCGCCGGCTGGCTGGAGCGGGAGGTGTTCGACATGTACGGCGTGCTCTTCTCGGGCAACACCGACCTGCGTCGCATCCTGACCGACTACGGATTCAAGGGGCATCCGCAGCGCAAGGACTTCCCGCTGACCGGCTATACCGAGCTGCGCTATTCCGAAGAGCATAAACGCGTGGTCTACGAACCCGTGCGGCTCGCGCAGGATTTCCGCCAGTTTGATTTCACGAGTCCCTGGGAGGGCGCCGAGTACGTCCTGCCGGGCGACGAGAAGGCCGTGCCCCAGGCGCCGGGCGCGCCCACCCCGCTCAAGGCGGATGAGGTGAAGAAGTGACCGACCTCGCCGACACCTACGAGACCCTGACGCCGGACAGCGCGGTGAGCGCGGGCGACACGGAGATCCAGAACTACACGATCAACTTCGGCCCGCAGCATCCGGCGGCGCACGGCGTGCTGCGCCTCGTCATGGAACTGGACGGCGAGATCGTGGAGCGGGTCGATCCGCATGTTGGCCTGCTGCATCGCGGCACCGAGAAGCTGATCGAGTACAAGACCTATCTGCAGGCGCTGCCCTATTTCGACCGGCTCGATTACTGCTCGCCGATGTGCATGGAGCACAGCTACGTGCTCGCGGTCGAAAAGCTGCTCGGCCTCGAAGTGCCGCTGCGCGCGCAGTACCTTCGCGTATTCTTTGCCGAGCTGACGCGCATCAAGAACCACATGCTGAACCTCGGTTCGCACGTCATGGACGTCGGGGCGATGACGCCGAACCTGTGGTTGTTCGAGATCCGCGAAGACTGCATGAACTTCTACGAGCGGGCGTCCGGCGCGCGGATGCACGCGGCGTTCTTCCGGCCCGGCGGCATCCATCAGGACGTGCCGCTGAAGCTGCTCACCGACATCGGCGATTGGCTGGATAATCGCCTGCCGCGCCTTTTCGAGGATGCGATCAGCCTCGTCGCCGACAACCGCATCTTCAAGCAGCGCAATGTCGACATCGGCGTGGTGAGCAAGGACGATGCGGTGAAATGGGGCTTCTCCGGCCCGATGATCCGCGGCTCGGGCATCCCATGGGACATCCGCAAGTCGCAGCCCTACGATGTCTACGACCGCATGCAGTTCGACGTGCCCGTCGGCACCAGCGGCGACTGCTACGACCGGTTCATGGTCCGCGTCGAGGAGGTGCGGCAGTCCGCCCGCATCATGAAACAGTGCCTCGCCGAGATGCCGGAGGGTCCCGTCGCCAGCTTCGACCGCAAGGTCGTCCCGCCCAAGCGCGGCGAGATGAAGCAGTTGATGGAAGCGCTGATCCATCACTTCAAGCTCTATACCGAGGGCTTCCATGTCCCCGCCGGCGACGTCTACGTCGCGACCGAGAGCCCCAAGGGCGAGTTCGGCGTGTACCTGGTGTCGGACGGCAGCAACAAACCCTATCGCTGCAAGATCCGCCCGACCGCCTTCAGCCACCTGCAGGCGATGGACTTCATGATGAAGGGCCACATGCTCGCCGACGTCACCGCCGTCCTGGGCGCGATGGACATCGTGTTCGGGGAGTGCGACCGGTGAGCAAGCTCGCGACGGTCGAGAAGCTGATCGCGCTCTACAACGCGCAGGATGCCGACGCCTATGCGGCCATGTTCACCGAGCAGGGAAGCGAGGCGGGCTATCGCGGCGATGTGCTGCGCGAAGGGCGGGAGGGCGTGCGCGCCGGCCTGAAGGCGATGTTCGCGCAGTTTCCCGAGAACCGGGCGGACATCAAGGCAAGCTATGAGCTGGGCGATTACGTCGTCCTGCACGAAGAAGTGTGCCGCTCGCCCGAAACCGCACCGTTTGAGGTTGTCTCGATCTACTCGTTCGAGAACGAGCTGATCGAGCGCGTGGAGTTCGTGAAGTGACCGCAGGCCGGATCGCGACCGCCGCCGCTGCGCTGCTGGCGATGCCCGCCCTCGCCGCCGCACAGGAGGGCTATAGCCTTCAGCAACTGCTGCAGTACGGCTTTACCGTGCAGGCTGCCTCGCCGCTGACCGGGCGTTGCGCCGACGGGCCGGTCGCGAGCTGCGCGTCCGAGGTGCTGTTCCTGCAGGGCAAGCTGCCGTCCTCCTCTTCGCCGATCCTCGTCCGCTGTGCCGTGCGCACGACGGCCGAGGGGCGGGCCGACAATTGCCAGCGGGTCTACTGATGCGGATCACCGGTTCGCTCTGGCGTGGCTTCAAGGGCCTCGACGATCGCTTCCGCCCGTTGCAGGGCATCGTGGTGATGTGGGTGCTGTTCGGCATCCTGATGCTGCTTTCGCCCGAGTTTCGCGATAATGTGCGGCCCTGGGCGGTGGAGCCGCTGGAGGCGCCGGTCCTCATCCTCTTGGGCTTGTTCGTGATCGACATGGTGGTGCAGACGGTGGCTTGGGTACGCGCGCGAAGGCAGAACAATGGCTGATGCCGTGCAGATCCCCGACGAGGCGGAGACCCGCGCACGCTGGGGCAATTTCGCCTGGACGGACGCGAATGCCGAGCAGGCCAAGGTGGTCCTCGCCCGCTACCCCAAGGGGCGCGAGCATTCGGCGGTGATGCCGCTCCTCGACCTTGCCCAGCGTCAGGTGGGCGCGGAGACGAACACGCAAGGGTGGCTGCCGATCCCGGTCATCGAGTTCGTCGCGGAACAGGTGAACATGCCCTATATCCGCGCGCTGGAGGTCGTGTCCTTCTACACCATGTACAACATGGCACCGGTCGGCCGCTTCCACGTCCAGGTCTGCGGCACGACACCCTGCATGTTGCGCGGGTCGGACGAGGTGATGGCGGCATGCAAGGCGAAGGGGCTGAAGAAGGGCGGCACCACGCCCGACGGCCTGTTCACGCTGACCGAGGTCGAGTGCATGGGCAATTGCGCGTCGGCCCCGATGGTCCAGATCAACGACGACAATTTCGAAGATCTCGACTTCGACCGCACCACCGCGATCCTCGACGCCCTGGCGCGGGGCGAGAGCCCGAAGACCGGCACGCAGGAGCCGGGTCGCCACACCGTCGAGCCGCTGGGTGGCCCGACTACGCTGACCGCGATGGTGAACGAGAACCACGACTATCGGGGTGAGTGGGCGTGAGCGGGAACGTCGAAAACCTCGTGCTTGAACAGCTTCGCCGCATGAACGCGCGCTTTGACAATCTCGAAGGTGATCTGCGTGAATTGAAGACGCGCGTCACCGCGCTCGACGAGCATATGGGCGGTGTGATGATTGCTGTCTCAGGAATGAACGCTCGACTTGATCGCTTTGACGAGCGGCTTGCGCGTGTCGAGCGCCGCTTAGACCTCACGGATGCACTGTGATGCTCGCTGACAAGGACCGCATCTTCACCAACGTCTACGGCTACCAGGATTGGGGCGTAGACGGCGCGATCATGCGCGGCGACTGGGACAATACGAAGGATCTGCTGGCGCTCGGCCGCGACGCGATCATCCAGACGATCAAGGACTCCGGCCTGCGCGGCCGTGGCGGGGCGGGCTTTCCGACCGGCATGAAATGGTCGTTCATGCCCAAGGAGAATAAGCCGGGTAAGCCGAGCTTCCTGGTCATCAACGCCGACGAATCCGAGCCAGGTTCCTGCAAGGACCGCGAGATCATCCGCCACGATCCGCACAAGCTGATCGAGGGCGCTCTGGTCGCCGGCTTCGCGATGGGTGCGCGGGCGGCGTACATCTACATCCGTGGCGAGTATATCCGGGAAGCGGAGACACTCTTCGCGGCCGTGCAGCAGGCCTACGACAGAGGCTTCCTCGGCAAGAATGCGTGCGGTTCCGGCTACGATTACGACGTCTTCGTCCATCGCGGTGCCGGTGCCTACATTTGCGGCGAAGAGACCGCGATGCTGGAAAGCCTGGAGGGCAAGAAGGGCCAGCCGCGCCTGAAGCCGCCGTTCCCGGCTGGCGTCGGCCTCTTCGGTTGCCCGACCACCGTCAACAATGTCGAAAGCATCGCGGTTGCCCCGACGATCCTGCGGCGCGGTGCGGCCTGGTTCTCCAGCTTCGGCAACGAGAACAATCGGGGCACCAAGCTCTTCCAGATAAGCGGCCATGTGAACAAGCCCTGCGTCGTGGAAGAGGCGATGAGCATCTCGTTCGAGGAGCTGATCGAGAAGCATTGCGGCGGCATTCGCGGCGGCTGGGACAACCTCCTCGCCGTCATCCCCGGCGGCTCGTCGGTTCCGCTGGTACCCGGCGATCAGATCCGCAACGTCGCGATGGACTTTGATGGCCTGCGCGCGGTCGGCTCCGGCCTCGGCACCGCCGCCGTGATCGTCATGGACAAGTCCACCGACATCGTCCGCGCGATCAGCCGCCTGTCGTACTTCTACAAGCATGAGAGCTGCGGCCAGTGTACGCCGTGCCGCGAGGGCACCGGCTGGATGTGGCGCGTTATGGAGCGCCTGCGCGAGGGCAATGCCGCGATCGAGGAGATCGACATGCTCCAGCAGGTGACCAAGCAGGTCGAGGGCCACACCATCTGCGCGCTCGGCGACGCGGCCGCCTGGCCGATTCAGGGCCTGATCCGCCACTTCCGCCCGGAGCTTGAGCGGCGCATCAACGAACGTAATGCCCCTGAACTGCAGGCGGCGGAGTAAGCGATGCCTAAGGTCAAGGTAGACGGGGTCGAAGTCGAGGTGCCCGCCGGCGCCACCGTGCTTCAGGCATGCGAGGCGGCGGGGAGGGAGATCCCGCGCTTCTGCTATCATGAGCGGCTGTCGATCGCCGGCAATTGCCGCATGTGCCTTGTCGAGGTGAAGCCGGGGCCGCCGAAGCCTCAGGCGTCCTGCGCGCTGCCCGCCGCCGAGAATCAGGAGATCTTCACCACCACCGAGATGGTGAAAAAGGCGCGGGAAGGGGTGATGGAGTTCCTCCTCATCAACCACCCGCTGGATTGCCCGATCTGCGATCAGGGCGGCGAATGCGACCTGCAGGACCAGTCCGTCGCCTATGGCCGCGGCCATTCGCGCTATGACGAGAACAAGCGCGCGGTCACCGAGAAATACATGGGGCCGATCGTCAAGACGCAGATGACGCGCTGCATCCAGTGCACGCGCTGCGTCCGCTTTGCCGAGGAAGTGGCGGGCGTCGAGGAGATCGGCGCGTTGTTCCGTGGCGAGAACATGCAGATCACGACTTATTTGGAGAAGGCGGTGACGTCCGAACTCTCCGGCAATGTGGTCGATCTCTGCCCGGTGGGTGCGCTCACCTCCAAGCCCTACGCCTTCGAGGCGCGGCCATGGGAGCTGAAGAAGACCTTCGCCATCGATGTGATGGACGCGGTCGGCACCAACATCCGCCTCGACAGCCGGGGCCCTCAGGTGCTCCGCGCGCTTCCTCGCGTGAACGAGCTGGTCAACGAGGAATGGGCGTCGGACAAGACCCGCCATGCCGTCGATGGGCTGGTGCGCCGCCGTCTGGACAAGCCCTATGTTCGTCGTAACGGCAAGCTGGAGGCGGTGAGCTGGGGCGAGGCGTTCGAGGCCATCCGGGCGGTGAACGCCGGACCGTCGGTGGCGGCGATCGCGGGCGATCTGGTCGATTGCGAGACGATGTATGCCGCCAAGGCGCTGCTGGCGAACCTCGGCTCGACGCTCCTGGAAGGGCGTCAGACCGGCATGGATTACGACGTCAGCAGCCTGGCGGCGGTGAACTTCAACACGACCATTGCCGGCATCGAGACCGCCGACGTCGTGCTGCTGGTGGGTGCCAACGTCCGCTGGGAAGCGCCGCTGGTCAACACGCGCATCCGCAAGGCGGTGAAGCGCGGCGCCAAGGTGTTCGCGGTCGGACCGGAGGTCGACCTGACCTATCCGGTCACTTGGCTCGGCAACGATCTCAGCCTCTTGTCGAACCTGCCTCAGGTGGTGACCGACGCGTTCGGTAAGGCCGTGCGTCCGGCGCTGATCCTGGGTGGCGGCGGCTTCAAGGCGGGTGCGCACGGTGCGACGCTCGGCCTCGCCGAGACGCTCGGCCTGATCAAGGACGGCTGGAACGGGTACAACGCGCTGCACTTCACCGCCGCACGAACCGGCGGGCTGATGCTCGGCTATGCGCAGGCGAAGGGGATGGCAGACATCGTCGCCGCGGCGCCGAAGCTCGTCTTCCTGCTCGGCGCGGACGAGGTCGCGGCGGACAAGCTGGCGGGTGCGACCAAGGTCTATGTCGGCCATCACGGCGATAAGGGTGCGGCGATGGCCGACATCATCCTCCCCGCTGCGGCCTATACCGAGAAGAGCGGCACCTATGTGAACCTGGAGGGCCGGGTGCAGCGCGGCGACCGCGCGGTGTTCCCGCCGGGCGACGCGCGCGAGGATTGGGCGATCTTCCGTGCCCTCTCGGACGTGCTGGGTGTTCGCTTGGGCTTCGACAGCCTCGACCAGCTCCGCGTCGCGATGGAAGCCGAAGTGCCCGCGCTCGGCCGCATCGGCGAACTCGCCGGCTTTGACTGGGCACCACCCGCGCTCGACACGGCCGCATCCGGCGAGATCACCTATCCGATCGCCGACTTCTACCTCACCAACCCGATCGCCCGCGCCAGCGAGACGATGCAGCGTTGCTCGGCCGAGCTGCTCCATGGAGAAGCGTTTCTGGAGGCGGCGGAGTGATCGACCACAGATCTGTCATGCCAGCGAAGGCTGGCATCGTTCGGGATATCAGCGCGCGCTTGCCGCGCGCGATCCCAGCCTTGGCTAGGATGACGAAGAAGGTGCGTGCATGACCGCGTTCTTCCAAGACTATCTCGGCTACGGTTTCGGCTGGTTCCTCGCCACGCTGATCCTGATCCTGCTGATCGCGCTGCCGCTGATGCTGGCGGTGGCGATGATCATCTATGTCGATCGCAAGGTCTGGGCGGCGATGGCGCTGCGCCGGGGTCCGAACGTGGTCGGTCCCTTCGGCCTGCTCCAGTCCTTCGCGGACGGCCTCAAGGTGTTCCTGCAGGAAACGATCATCCCGTCGGCCGCGAACCGGGGGCTCTTCATCATCGCCCCGATCATCACCTTCACGGTAGCGCTGATCACATGGGCGGTGATTCCGTTCGGCGCGGGCATGGCGCTGGCGAACATCAACGTCGGGCTCCTCTACATCCTCGCGGCCTCGTCGCTCGGCGTCTACGGCATCATCCTCGCCGGCTGGGCGTCGAACTCGAAATACCCGTTCTTCTCCGCAATCCGCGCCGCCGCGCAGATGGTGAGCTATGAGGTGTCGATCGGCTTCGTGCTGATCTCGGTCGTGCTCTGGGCCGGCACCTTCAACATGGGCGGCATCGTCCTCGCGCAGAAGGGACATATCCTCGGGATCATCAACGGCTTCGGCCTGAACCCGCTGCTGTTCCCGATGGCGGTGATGTTCCTGATCTCCTCGATGGCGGAAACGCAGCGCGCGCCCTTCGACCTGACCGAGGCGGAGAGCGAACTCGTCGCCGGCTACCAGACCGAATATTCCTCGATGAGCTTCGCGCTCTTCTGGCTCGGCGAATATGGCAACGTGCTCCTGATGTGCGCGCTCAACGCCACGCTCTTCTGGGGCGGCTGGCTGCCGCCGGTCGACTGGGCGCCGCTCTATGTCGTGCCGGGCATCATCTGGTTGTTCATCAAGATCTTCGCCTTCTTCTTCGTCTTCTCCTGGGTGAAGGCAACCGTGCCGAGGTATCGCTATGATCAGCTGATGCGGCTGGGGTGGAAGGTGTTCCTGCCATTCTCGCTGCTCTGGGTCTTCGTCGTCTCGGGCTATCTGATGCTCACCCGCTATGGAGGCCTCGCATGAGCCTCGCCTACTACATCAAGTCCTTCACCCTCTGGGAGTTCGTGAAGGCGCACGCGCTGACCTTGAGGTACTTCTTCAAGCCCAAGGCCACGATCAACTACCCTTACGAGAAGAACCCGATCTCGCCGCGCTTCCGTGGCGAGCATGCGCTCCGCCGTTATCCGAACGGCGAGGAGCGGTGCATCGCGTGCAAATTGTGCGAGGCGGTGTGCCCCGCGCAGGCGATCACTATCGAGGCCGAACCGCGCGACGACGGCAGCCGCCGCACCACGCGCTACGACATCGACATGACGAAGTGCATCTATTGCGGCTTCTGTCAGGAGGCGTGCCCGGTGGACGCGATCGTCGAGGGGCCCAATTTCGAGTTCTCGACCGAAACGCGCGAGGAGCTGATCTACGACAAGTCGAAGCTGCTCGCGAACGGCGACCGCTGGGAGCGCGCCATTGCCGCGAACCTTGCGACCGACGCACCCTACCGCTAATCCGCGCAGCACCTCGGGGACCGACAGAAAACCGTGATCCAGACGATCGCCTTCTACCTCTTCGCCATCGTGGTGATCGCGTCCGCGACCCTCACGATCACGGCGCGCAATCCGGTGCATTCGGTGCTCTGGCTGATCCTCGCCTTCTTCAATGCGGCGGGGCTGATGCTGCTTTGCGGGGCCGAGTTCATCGCGATGCTGCTCGTCATCGTCTATGTCGGCGCGGTCGCGGTGCTGTTCCTGTTCGTCGTCATGATGCTGGACGTCGACTTCGCGGAGCTGCGCGCCGGCTTCGCGCGCTACATGCCGCTCGGCATCCTGATCGCACTTGTTCTGGTGGCGGAGATCATCTTTGCGGTCGCCGCTTGGTCAGCGGGCAGCGTCGAGCTTGCGACCCGCGCGGGGCCGATGCCGGCGGCGGTGCCGAACATCCAGGCGTTGGGGGCTTTGCTCTACACCCGCTACCTCTTCATCTTCGAGGCGGCGGGCCTCGTCCTCCTCGTCGCCATGATCGGCGCGATCGTGCTGACGCACCGTGCGCGCGGGGGCACCCGCGGCCAGCGCATCGCCAAGCAGAACCAGCGTCGGCCTGAAGACGCCACGCGCAATATCGACCAGCCGGTCGGGCAGGGGGTCGAGCTGTGATCGGACTTCAGCACTACCTAACCGTCTCCGCGATCCTCTTCGTGCTCGGTGTGCTCGGCATCTTCCTCAACCGGAAGAACGTCATCATCATATTGATGGCGATCGAGCTGATCCTGTTGAGCGTAAACATCAACTTCGTCGCCTTCTCGGCCTATCTCCACGACCTCGTGGGCCAGGTGTTCGCGATGTTCGTGCTGACGGTCGCGGCGGGCGAGGCGGCGATCGGCCTTGCAATCCTTGTCATCTACTTTCGCGGTCGCGGCACCATCGCGGTCGACGACATCAACCGGATGAAGGGGTAATCATTCGGTGATCCAGCTTCTCGTCTTCCTGCCCCTCATCTCGTCGATCGTCGCGGGCTTCGGTCAGCGCTTCCTTGGCGCGACCGTGTCCAAGGCGATTACAACCGGTGGCCTGTTCGCCTCCTGCGCGCTCGCCTGGCCGATCTTCATCGGCTTCCTGACGGGCGACAGCACCGAATATGTCGCCCATGTGCTGACCTTCATCCAGTCGGGCGATTTCGTCGTCGACTGGTCGCTGCGCGTGGACACGCTGACGGCGGTGATGCTGGTGGTGGTGACGACCGTCTCGGCGCTCGTCCACCTCTACTCCTGGGGCTATATGGCCGAGGATCCGGATCAGCCGCGCTTCTTCGCCTATCTTTCGCTCTTCACCTTCATGATGCTCATGTTGGTGACGTCGGACAGCCTGATCCAGATGTTCTTCGGCTGGGAAGGCGTGGGCCTCGCGTCGTATCTGCTGATCGGTTTCTGGTACAAGAAGCCCTCAGCCAACGCGGCGGCGATCAAGGCCTTCGTGGTCAACCGGGTGGGCGATTTCGGCTTTTCGCTCGGCATCTTCGGCACCTTCCTGGTGTTCGGCACCGTGTCGATCCCTGCGATCCTCGCGGCAGCCCCGGGCATGACCGGTTCGACCATCGGCTTCCTCGGCGGCCGCGTGGATACGATGACGGTGCTCTGCCTGCTGCTGTTCGTCGGCGCGATGGGCAAGTCGGCGCAGCTCGGTCTCCACACCTGGTTGCCGGACGCGATGGAGGGTCCGACGCCCGTGTCCGCTCTGATCCACGCCGCGACGATGGTCACCGCCGGCGTGTTCATGGTCTGCCGCCTGTCGCCGATGTTCGAGATGAGCCCGACCGCGCTCACCGTCGTCACCTTCGTCGGTGCCGCCACCGCGCTGTTCGCCGCGACGGTCGGCACGGTGCAGACCGACATCAAGCGCGTGATCGCCTATTCGACCTGTTCACAGCTCGGCTACATGTTCTTCGCCGCCGGGGTCGGTGCCTATGGCGCGGCGATGTTCCACCTGTTCACCCACGCCTTCTTCAAGGCGCTGCTTTTCCTTGGAGCGGGCTCGGTCATCCACGCGATGCACCATGAACAGGATATGCGCTTCTACGGCGGCCTCAGGAAGCACATCCCGCTGACCTTCTGGGCGATGACGGCAGGCACGCTGGCGATCACCGGTGTCGGTCTGATCGAAATCCCTGGCGTGCTGCCCGCGTTCGGCTTCGCCGGCTTCCACTCGAAGGACGCGATCATCGAGGCGGCCTATGCGTCCGGCACGCAGGCGGGCGGCATCGCCTTTGCCGTCGGCATCTTCGCTGCCCTGCTGACCAGCTTCTATTCCTGGCGGCTCGTCTTCCTGACCTTCTTCGGGACCCCCCGCTGGGCAGGGTCGGAGCATATCCAGCACGCGGTCCACGACGCGCATGGTCATCATGGCCATGACGATCATCACGACGATCCCGCCGCGGAGGATGCCGGCCATTCGCCACACGCCCATGACGCGGGCGCGGATCAGGTGAAGCACGGCACCGCCGGCTATCACCCGCATGAAAGCCCGATCAACATGCTGATCCCGCTTGGCGTCCTGTCGCTCGGCGCGATCTTCGCGGGCTTCGTCTTCGCGCCGTATTTCGTCGGTGCAGAGACCGGTGCCGGCTTCTGGAAGGGCAGCCTGTTCTTCAACGAGGATCTGATGCACACGATGCACGGCGTTCCGTTGTGGGTGAAGCTTGCACCGGCGATCGTCATGCTGACCGGCCTGCTGATCGCCTGGCTCGCCTATATCCGCAGCCCTTCCTTCCCGGCGAAGTTCGTGGCGCAGTTCTCGGCGCTCTACGATTTCCTGCTGCACAAATGGTATTTCGACGAGTTGTACAACGTCGTCTTCGTGCGTCCCGCTTTCGCGATCGGCCGTTTCCTGTGGAAGCGCGGCGATCAGGGGACGATCGACCGCTTCGGCCCGAATGGTGCTGCGGCATTGGTCGTCGGTGGCCAGCGACTCACCGCCCGCCTGCAATCGGGCTATGTCTACACTTACGCGCTGGTGATGCTCCTCGGCCTCGCCGCCGCCACCACCTGGGCGGTGACCCGCTGACATGAACCAGCTTGGCTTTCCAATCCTGTCGATCATGCTGGCGGTGCCCGCCGCCGCCGCCTTCTGGTGCCTTGCCGCACCCGGAGAGGAAGAGGCGCGGGCAGGGCAGGCGCGCTGGGTCGCGCTCGGCGCGACGCTCGTTGATCTCGCGCTCGGCATCCTGCTCTGGGCGACCTACGACATCGGTGGCCCGCAATGGCAGTTCACCGAGAACCTGCCGCTCTTTGGCCGGTTCAGCTGGGCGCTCGGCATCGACGGCATCGCCCTGCTGCTGATCGTGCTGTCGACCTTCCTGATGCCGGTCTGCATCGGCGCCAGCTGGGTCGCGATTGAAAAGCGGGTGCCGGAATACATGGCGGCGTTCCTGCTGATGGAAACGCTGATGATCGGCGTGTTCGCAGCGCAGGACCTGTTCCTGTTCTACATCATGTTCGAGGCTGGCCTGATCCCGATGTACCTGATCATCGGCATCTGGGGCGGCGCGGATCGGATCTACGCCAGCTACAAGTTCTTCCTCTACACGCTGCTTGGATCGGTGCTGATGCTGATCGCGATGCTGTGGATGGCGCAGACTGCCGGCACCACATCGATCCCGGCGCTGATGGCCTATGACTTCCCGCCCCAGGCGCAAATCTGGCTGTTCCTCGCCTTCTTCGCGTCATTCGCGGTGAAGATGCCGATGTGGCCGGTTCACACTTGGCTGCCCGACGCGCACGTCCAGGCGCCGACCGCCGGCTCGGTTATCCTTGCGGGCGTGCTGCTAAAGATGGGTGGCTACGGCTTCATCCGCTTCTCGCTGCCGATGTTCCCGGTGGCGTCGGCCGAACTGTTCTGGCTGGTCATGGGACTGTCGATGGTGGCGGTGGTCTATGCCAGCCTCGTCGCCCTCGTGCAGAACGACATGAAGAAGCTGATCGCCTACTCATCGGTCGCGCATATGGCCTTCGTAACGATCGGCCTGTTCAGCTTCAATCGTCAGGGCCTCGAAGGCGCGATGATCGTGATGCTGAGCCACGGCCTCGTCTCGGGCGCGCTCTTCCTCTGCGTCGGCGTCCTCTACGATCGCCTGCACACGCGGGAGATCGACCGCTATGGCGGCCTCGCCACCAACATGCCGAAGTACGCGGTGCTGTTCCTGTTCTTCACCATGGCGTCTGTGGCACTCCCCGGCACCTCGGGCTTCGTCGGCGAGTTCCTCGCGCTGGTAGGGGCGTATCACGCCAACTCTTGGGTGGCGTTTGGCGCGACGACCGGCATCATCCTGGGCGCCGCCTATTCGCTCTACCTCTATCGCCGTATCGCCTACGGCCCGCTGACGAAGGACGACGTCGCCGCCATGCCGGACCTGTCCGCGCGTGAGATCGCGCTGCTCGTCCCGGTTGCCGCAGCGGCATTGTGGATGGGCATCTATCCGGAAAGCTTCTTCGCACCGATGCGCAGGGATATCGGCGTGCTGCTCGCCCGCGTGTCGCCGACCGCGCCGCCCAGCGATGCGCAACCCACCGCCGGCCGCGCGCCTGCACCCGCCGCGCATCATGGCGCAACGGCAACACCCGCCGCGCATGGGGAGGCGCACTGATGCTCGGTTCGCTCGCGATCAGCCTGTCTGAGCTGGTCCTGTCCCTCGGTGCGATCGCGCTGATGATGGTCGCGGCCTATGCCGGCGATCGCGCCACCCGCACGATCAGCATCCTGGCCGTCGCGCTCTTCGCCGCCGCGGCGATCATTGCGGTGCACGGCCATTGGGGCATCGCCTTTGGTGGCCTCTACGTCGCCGATGCGTTTTCGGCTTATGCCAAGGTCCTGATCTACGTCGCCGCCGCCATCGCCCTGATGCTCGCGCCCGGCTTCTTCGTGTCCACGGGCGGACTTCGCGCCGAATATCCGGTGCTGATCCTGCTCTCGTCGGTCGGCATGGGCATGATGGTCTCCGCGACCGACCTGCTGACGCTCTATGTCGGTCTCGAACTGCAGAGCCTCGCGGCCTATGTCCTCGCCAGCTTCATGCGGCGCGACACCCGCTCGGCGGAGGCCGGCCTGAAGTATTTCGTGCTGGGCGCGCTGGCGAGCGGAATGCTCCTCTACGGCATCTCGCTGCTCTACGGCTTCACCGGCACGACGAGCTTCACCGGTGTCGCCGCTGGCATGGCGGACGGCCTGTCCACCGGCGAGCTTTTCGGCCTCGTCTTCGTGCTCGCCGGCCTCGCCTTCAAGGCGTCGGCTGTGCCGTTCCACATGTGGACGCCGGATGTGTACGAGGGCGCGCCGACTCCCGTCACCGCCTTCTTCGCCTCCGCGCCGAAGGTCGCGGCTATGGCGCTTCTCGTCCGCGTCTCGATCGACGCGCTCGGGCCGGCGACGATGGCCTGGCGTCAGATCGTGATCTTCTCGGCGCTCGCCTCCACCATCCTCGGCGGCGTCGCGGCGATCGGGCAGACCAACGTCAAGCGCCTGCTCGCCTATTCCTCGATCAACAATGTCGGCTTCGCGCTGTTCGGGCTGGCCGCTGGCACGCCGGCCGGCGCCGCCTCGGTGCTGACCTACATGGCGGTCTACATCGTCATGACGCTCGGCACCTTCATCTGCGTGCTGCACATGCGCGGTGCGGATGGGCAACCGGTCGAGACGATCGCCAGCCTGTCGGGCCTGTCGCGCACGCGTCCGGGCCTTGCCGCAGCCCTTGCGGTGTTCATGTTCAGCCTCGCCGGCATCCCGCCGCTCTTCGGCTTCTGGCCGAAGTTCCTGGTGTTCGATGCGCTGGTGCAGGTGGGTCTCTGGCCGCTTGCCGCCGTCGGCATCGCCACCTCGGTGATCGGCGCCTATTATTACCTGAAGATCGTCAAGACGATGTACTTCGACGAGCCCGCGAACGTCATCGCCGCCAACGACAAGGTGGCGGAGGGCGTGCTGGTCACCTTCCTCGCGCTCGCCGTCTCGCCGCTCGGCTATCTCGCCATCCCCTTCCTCGATCAGGTGTCGGGCGTGGCGGCGGCCGCCCTGTTCTGATCGGATGACGATCCGCGCCGTCCCGGTCACGGGATCGACCAACGCCGACATGCTGGCATTGGCGGCGCGGGGGGAGCCGGAGGGGTCCTGGGTTCGGGCCGATATCCAGACCGGCGGTAAGGGGCGTTCGGGCCGACAATGGGTCAGCCCGGCCGGCAATCTCTACGCGAGCACGCTCGTCCGTCTCACCCCCGGTGACCCGACGCCCGCCACGCTGGCGCTGGTCGCGATCGTCGCGCTGGAGGAGGTCGCCGCCGCCTATCTCGGGGCGGGGCGGTTGGTCATCAAATGGCCGAACGACCTCCTCGGCGACGGCCTGAAGCTGTCGGGTATCCTCCTCGAACGGGCGAAGGATGCGGTGGTGATCGGCTTCGGCGTCAACCTGACCTATCGACCAAGCCTCGACGATCGAGAGGTCACCAGCCTCACCGCCCTCGGCGCCGCCCCGCCCGAGCCGGGCATCTTCCTCGCCGATCTCGCCGAGGCCTTTGCCCGCTGGCTGGCACGCTGGCGGGGGGAGGGGCTCGCGCCCGTCCGCGCCCGATGGCTGGAACGCGCCCATCCGGTCGGCAGCGCGCTCTCCGTCCGCCGCCCGGAAGGCACGCTGGAGGGTCTGTTCGACGGCCTCGATGAAGACGGCGCGCTGCGGCTGCGCTTGGCGGACGGCACCGTCCGTGTCATCCACGCCGCCGACGTTTTCATGATCTAGGATCCGCAATGCTGCTCGCCATCGACGCCGGCAACACCAATGTCGTCTTCGCGCTTGTCGAGGGCGGGTCCATCCGCGCTCGCTGGCGCATAGCGACCGATCCGCGCCGCACCGGCGACGAATACGCCGTCTGGCTGCACCAGCTCCTCCAGCTGGAAGGTTATGATCGTTCGGCGGTGGAGGCGGTGGTGATCGGCACGGTCGTCCCCCGCGCGCTCCACAACCTGCAGGTCCTCGCGACCAAATACTTCAACGTCACGCCTCTCGTCGCCGGGGCGGAGGGCTGGACGGTGACGCTGGACGTGGACGAGCCCGCCTCGGTCGGTGCCGACCGCGTGCTCAACGTCATCGCCGCGCATGAACGGCACAAGGGCGACCTCATCGTCATCGACTTCGGCACCGCCACCACCTTCGACGTCGTCGATTATTCAGGCGCGTACAAGGGCGGCATCATCGCCCCCGGCATCAACCTCTCGCTCGACGCGCTGGTCGTCGCCGCCGCCAAGCTCCCCCGCGTCGCCATTGAGGCGCCCGAGGGCCGCAGCGTCATCGGCCGCAATACCGAGGATCAGATGCACATCGGCATCTACTGGGGCTATGTCGCGATGATCGAGGGCCTGGTCGCCCGCATGAAGGCGGAGATCGGCCGCCCCGTGCAGGTCATCGCAACCGGCGGCCTCGCCACGCTTTTCGACAGGCACAGCACGGTATTCGACGTCATCGAGCCCGATCTGACCATTCAGGGCTTGTCCCTGCTCCACGATCGGACCACATCGCCGCGATGAAGCCTTCTAACGACGAACTCCTCTTCCTGGCCCTCGGCGGGTCGGGCGAAATCGGCATGAACGTCAACCTTTACGGCACCGCCGGCAAATGGGTGATGGTCGATCTCGGCCTGACCTTCGGAGACTCGGGCTATCCCGGCATCGACCTCGTCCTCCCCGACCTCGAATTCATCGAGAAGCGGCGCAAGGACTTGCTCGGCATCGTCCTCACACATGGGCATGAGGATCATATCGGCGCGATCCCCTATCTTGCCGCCGATCTCGACGTGCCGCTCTACGCGACACCGTTCACCGCCGGCCTGATCCGCGGCAAGCTGGATGAGGAGGGGATCGCCGACAAGGTGAAGCTCCACGTCATCCCCAATGAGGGGAGCTTCCAGCTCGGCCCCTTCGGCTTCCGCTATGTCCCGCTCGCCCATTCGATCCCGGAGGGGAACGCCCTCCTGATCGACACGCCGCATGGCAAGATCTTCCACACCGGCGACTGGAAGATCGACGAGCAGCCTTTGCTGGGCACGCCGTCCACCGCGGCGGAGCTGGAGGCGATCGGCGACGAGGGCATTCTCGCGCTCGTCTGCGATTCCACCAACGTCTTCAACGATGATGCCTCCGGGTCCGAGGCGATGGTGCGCGAAGGCCTCGACGGCGTGATCGGTGCCGCCACCGGCCGCGTCCTCGTCACCACCTTCGCCTCCAACGCTGCGCGTGTGCAGACCCTTGGAGAGGTGGCGCGCGACACCGGACGCCAGCTCTGCGTCGCCGGCCGTTCGCTCGATCGCATCATCCGCGTCGCCAAGGCGACCGGCTACCTGAAGGACTTCCCGCCGACCATCGACGTGGACACCGCCATGCGCCTGCCGCCGCGCGAGGTGATGATCATCGCGACGGGCGGGCAGGGAGAGAGCCGCGCCGCGCTCGCCCGCGTTGCCTTCGACAGCCACCCGATCAAGCTGTCGCGCGGCGACACCGTCGTCTTCTCGTCCAAGCAGATCCCCGGCAACGAACTCGCGATCGGCCGCATCCAGAACCAGCTGGCGGCAAAGGGCGTGCTGATGGTCACCGACCGTCAGGCGCATGTCCACGTCTCCGGCCATCCGGGCCGGCCGGAGCTGGAGCTGATGTACCGCTGGATTCGGCCGGAAATTGTCCTCCCCGTTCACGGCGAACTCCGCCACATGGCCGAACAGGCACGCTTCGCCCTTGAAAAGGGCGTGCCGCAGTCGATCGTCCAGATGAACGGCGATGTCCTCCGCCTTGCGCCCGGTGCGCCGAAGAAGATCGCCGACGAACGCACCGGTCGCCTCGTCCTCGACGGCGACATCATCCTCCCGGCCGACGGCGGCACGATGAACGAGCGGCGCAAGATCGCCCTGCACGGCGTGATCTCGGTGACTGTTGCACTCGACCGCAAACGCCGCCTCGTCATCGGCGATCCTGCCGTCGCTCTTCAGGGCGTGCCGGTCGAGGAGGACAAGGAGGACTTCATCGCCGACGCCGCGACCGCCGCCGCCAAGGCAGCGGGCAAGGGCGAGCGCGACGTCGAGAAACTGAAGGAGGGCATCCGGCTGGCGGTGCGCCGCGTCGCGACCGAGTGGACCGGCAAGAAACCGATCGTGCTGGTGTCGATCATCAATGTCTGATCGTTCCCCCCAACGTGCTCCTGCGAAGGCAGGAGCCTACACGCCCCGCGCGCCAGGGCTCCTGCCTTCGCAGGAGCACGGGGGCCGGAACGAGTGAAGTTCACCTCCGCCCTCGCCATCTACGCCTTGTTCTGGTCGATGAGCTTCTTCTTCGTCCTGCCGTTCCGCCTCCGCTCCAGCCCGGACGCGGAAGCCCATATCCCCGGCCAAGCCGAGAGCGCGCCGCCGCGCTTCAGCTTCAAACGCACCGCACTCTGGACGACCATCGTCTCGGCCGTCCTCTTCGCGCTCTACTACGCCAACTACGTCAACGGCTGGTTCGGCCCAGAGGTCGTGGACTTCTTCACCGATCGCCGGAAGGATTAGGCCAGCCGGCCGGAAATGGCTCGACGGCCCTACCACGCCCAACGCCGTTCGCGCTGAGCCTGTCGAAGGGCCAGCGTCACCCGACCCTGACCCTTGGGCGAACGAAACGCTGTCCTACAGCCGCCAAAATCCCGCACATCATCGCGGATGAAGCAGGCCGCCACTCAGTCCACAGTTCCTGTCACCTTCGGGATGCCGTCGACCAACGCATTGCGAGCCATTCGCACGTTCGGGACCCGATTCCGAGCGTTACGTAGCGCAAACTTGGCAAACTTCCGCGCCCAATTCGGACGCCGGATCACCCCCGCAGACGCTCGATCCCCTGCGCCAGCGCGACGTACAATTTGCCCGCATCCGACGACAGCAGCGTCACGCCGAGCGGGGTTCCGTCGCGATTCGCCAGCACGTCGCGGAGCATCGCCTCGAAATCGTGGATGTAGCGGTTCACCTGATCGCGGAACGCGTAATCGGCTTCGTAGAGCTGGCCGATCTGCTTGACCGCGCCGCCATCGATCAGCCGCACCGCGCGTCGCGCGAATACGCCGCGATCGCCCTTCAGATACGCCTCCCAGGCGGTGTCCGAGACCTCGGTGGAAAGCACCGCCGTTACGTCGATCGCCGTCGATTTCAGCGCCTCGATCAGCAGCGCCATGCGCCGGCCGAAGCTGTCGGCGTCACTCTTCGCCAGTCGCTTGCGGCTCTCCTCCAGCCGCACCTCGATCGCGCTGGTCGTATCAACCATGACCTTCAACTGCCGCAGCAGGTCCGCATTCGACTGCTCGATCACCTCGACCGCACGCGCGCCGGCCTCGCCGATCCGCGCTACCTTGCCCTCGACCTCGGCCGCGATCGCCCCTTCGATCGCGCTGCGGCTGGCGTCACCCAGGCTCGCCGCCGCCTTCGGGACGATCGCGGCAATCGCCTCTTCGGCCCGCTGCGCGGCCTGCATCGCCGTCTCGCGGACGCGGATCATTGTCTCGACCAGCCGCGCCGCTGAACCCTCGGACAGGTCGCGTGTGCGTCCCTCGATCTCGCCGATCGCGCCGGCCAGTTCCTCGGCATTGCCGCGCGCCGCCGCCACGCACTCTTCGACCTTCGCGAAATACGCGCCGAGCGTCGCAACCTGTCGGTCGAGCGCGCCATCGGCGGCCGCCAGCCGGCTCGCCACCGCATCGGCCCCGCCGATCAGCGCCTCGACCTTGGGCAGCGCCTCGTCCACCACACGCTGGCTCTGCACCGCGCGTGCCTCGACCCGCTCCAGCGCGTCGGGAATGCGGATGTCGATGCCGTCGAGGCAGGCGTCGAGTTGCTGGCGGAGCGTCTCTGCGCGCTTCAGCGTGACGCTTGCCGCCAGATCGCCCGCTGCCATGGAGTTGGTCAGCTGCTCGATTTCGCCGCGCAGCGCCGCGAGCGCCCCGTCCAGCTGCCCCGTCTTGGCGAGTCCGCTCTCGCCGATCACGACATAACGTGTCTCAAGCTCCACCAGATGTCGGGTGATCCGTGCGAAGACGGTGCTGTTGTCCTGATCGTGGATGGCCAGCCGGTCGCCCAGCGTATCCAGCTGCGCCACCACCGCCTCGATCCGCTCGCCCAGTTCGGCGGCGGCGCGCACGCCCGCCTGACCGAGCGCCACCTGGCCCTGATCGACCATCGCCAGCATCGCGGCGCTCTGCTGGTCGATGCCGGCGCGGGTCTGCTCGAACGCTTCCGCCGCCTGCCGCAGCGAGAATTCCAGCGCCTCGGAGACGCGCGCTGCATGCGCCGCGACGCGCTCCTCGCTCGACTGCGTCAGCGCCTCGATCTCGTGGAGGACGGCGGCCAGACCGGCCGCGCCCTTCTGGCCGGCGTCGCCAGCGGCGCCGGCGCGCTGCGCCAGTTGGGCGAGCGCCGTCTCCAACCGGGTCGCGCCCTGTTGCGCGTTGTCCTCCGTCTCGCGGATCGCCGCTGCGATCTGCTTCACGCGCTGCTCGGCTTCGGGAAGGTCGCCAAGCAGGATACCGATGTCGGTCTTCGCCCGCTCGGCCGCTTCGTCCAGGGCGGTCGCCTGCCGGCCGAGTTCGGCGGTGCCGCTCTTCAGCTGCGTCCCGATCTGATCCAGCCGCCCGCCGGTCCGCTCGCCGAGCGCCGCCAGTGCATCGGCCTGTCCGGCGATCGCCGCACTCTGCGCCTCGATCCGCGTGTTGATGCGGGCGAGCAGGCTTTCCAGTCGCAGGGTCTCGCCCTGGATCGTCGCCACGGAGCCGCCGAAGCGCGCGACCTCCCGGCGCGGCGATCGCCGCCAAAGCAAGTATCCGATGCCGAGGAGCGCAAGCGGGCCACAGCCCACCGAAATCCAGCTGACGATGACCGGCACCGATGCCACCCGCCCGGACAATGCCAGCACCGTTCCCCAGGCCGAAACGCCGATCCACAGCAAAGCCGCCGCGATCAGCAGCCCCGCCGGCCAGCGCGGCTCGGCCGGCAGCTCCGCCGCTGGTTCGATCCAGCTCAGCTCTTCCTCGGCAACCGCTGGTGTCGTTTCGTCCACCGCGATCTCCCCGGCCGGCATCTGCGTTTCAAGATAAAGCGGCGCGACGCGCCTTGCCCCCAATGTCATGACCGGCAATGTATCAGCTTTCGCGACCCGCGAAAGGGCGGGTGCGAGCGAATGGGGGCTGGACGAGACCTTGGGACTGAGCGCGCTGATCGCGGCGAGCGAGCCGGCGGACGAGGGCGGCGGGCTGCGTGCCACCCTGCTGCTGGCGGGCGATGCGCTGATCGAGCATCAGGCGCGACAGGTCGCCCTGGCCGGCGCGGACCACATCGTCATCCTGGCCGAGCGCATTCCGGCCGCGCTTGCAGCCGCCGTCGACAGGATGCGCCGCAACGGCCTGCGCGTGGATATCGCGCGCACCAGTGCGGACGCCGCCGACCGGATCCACCCCGATGCGCGCCTGATCGTACTGGCCGACGGGGTGGTCGCCGATCAGGCGGTGATCGACCGCATCATCTCCGCGCCCGGCGCGGCGGTGGTCGTGGTTCCCGACGCGGCGGAGAACGAAATCTTCGAACGGATCGATGGGCAACACCGCTGGGGCGGCGTCATGCTGTGCAGCGGCGACGAACTGGCAGAGACGGTCGCCATGCTCGGCGAGTGGGAGCTGGTCTCGACCCTGCTGCGGCGGATCTTGCAGGGCGGTCCGGCAAGGCTGGCGGCGCTGGCGGGGGATCACATCTTCCTGGTGCGGGATACAGCCTCGACCGAAGCGGTAAGAGAAAGGCTGGTTGCTGCCTCCAACGCGCCTGCCGGAAGCTGGGTCGCCCGCTACATCTATGCCTGGCCTGAAAGGCTTGCCGCACGCGCGCTGCTCCGCCGGGGTGTGCCACCGGCCGTGCTCGAGGCGGCGGCGCTGCTGCTCACCATCGTCGCGGCTGCCGCCTTCCTCGCCGCGCCCGCCTGGGCCGGGCTGCTGATCCTCGTCCTTGCGGGAGGAGTTGCGTCGCTTTCGGCACGCATCATCCGGCTAAAGTTGCGGCAACCGCCCGCCCGCGATCTCTTTGACATGGCACGTTGGATCGCGTCCGGCCTGGCCCTCTTGGGCCTGACATGGGCGCTCTCGCTCCGGGCGGGATGGGGAACTTGGGCGCTGGCGGCCGCACTGGTCGTGGCGATGCGGGGCGTGGCGGCGCAGACGATGATCCTGCGTCTGACGCGCGGGCCGACCGCGCAGCCTTCGCGCTGGATAGCCGATCGGGACGCTCTGCCGCTCGTGGCGCTGCCGTTCGCCGCCGCCGGCTTGCCTGTGATCGGCCTCGCATTTGGCGCTGCCTATGCCGGTCTGTCCCTGCTTTGGACACAACAGATGCTGCTGAGGCCACAACGTGGTGAATAGCGACTAGCGGGTTGCCGCCCGGGCCGTCTATCATCCCTCCATGAATTCCCATCGGGAAAGCGGGCGGGGGGGACGCCTGTCATTCTCACTCGCGCGCGAGGGAGCCGATTCGCGCGTCGATCAGGTGCTTCGGGAGGTGTTGTCACCGCCCGAACATCGGCTGAGCGATGCGGAACGGGCGACGATGTCGGCGATGATCACCGGCCTGGTGCGAGAGATCGCCACGGTGTTGCACCACGTTCTGGGCCTCCCTGCCGTTGATGAGGAACAGCTCGTTCGCGTCCATGCGCTGCTGGAGCGAGCGAGCTTCATGTCGGATCGCGGTCTCGCCAGCGCTCTGCTGCTTCGCGCGGACGGCTTGCGCTTCGCGACCATGCCGCCCGCTGAGTGGGCGAAGCGACTGCCGCCCGCGTTGCGATCGATCGAACCGCGCGACATTGCCGCTTTCCACACCTGCCTCATCAGGCGTGCGGATCACGGCGGATCGGCCCGTCTGCTCGCGGCGGATCTCGACGCCGACGTACGGCAGCGGCTGGTCTGGTCGGTGGCTTCTGCCGTCGAACTGGCCGCTGACGATGTCGCGGATGCGCATCTCGCCCGCGCCGTCACGGTCGCCTGTGCAGCATTCGAAAGGGCCGGGTCGATCGACGCGGCGGCGGTGCGTATCGGTACGGCGGTCGCGCGGCAGGAGCATTTTGAGACTGCCTTGTGCGACCTCGTGGTGCGCGGCGATGTCGAGATCGCGGCAGCGGTTCTAAGCGTCAAGCTCGACCTGCCCTATCGCACCGTCCTTGCCGATATTCTCGACCGCGATGGCCAGGCGCTCGCGACGTTGCTCCGTGCGGCCGGGCTACCGCGTGAGGCGGCCGCGCAGATGCTTTTTACCGTGAGTGAAGCGACGGCGCTCCAGGCGCTCGCCGCCTTCGACCTCAGCGATGAGCGTCACGCCATGCGCACGGTGGCCCATCGGCGCCGGACGATCAGCGACGGCGGCAGCCGCGCCGCGATGTTGGGTGAGGCATGAGCGGAGCCGCGACGGTACGCGGGCGGGTCGATCTGGCCGGCCGGCTGTCATCGGCCGACGGGTTTCTGAACGCCGCTAATCGCCGTGCGGCCGGCCAGCCCTCCGGTACGCTCGCCCTTCCACCGCTTGCCGTGCTTGCCGAGCAGGCGCGCGAAGCGGGAATCCCTATCGACAGACGGGTGCGCTTCGCGGCGGGAGACGAAGACATCGCGGCTCTCGCGGGCGCCGAGCCTTCGGACCACGGTATCGCCCTTAGCCTCACTGAACTCGAGGCCGCCGATGCCGACCGGTCCGCCGACACAATCGCTGCCGATCGGCTGATCGCGGCGCTCGCTCCGGCGGGAGAGAGCGGCGTGGGGTCGAACGAGGTCGAACAGGCGTTGCGCGCTGTGATTGAGGGTGTCCTGGACGATGCGCGCCGGCTGGCGACCCTGACCGACAAGGACGGCGGCGGGGCCTATCGGGAGTATGCGACCGATATCCTCTCGGCCGCCGGCCATCTCCTGGCGCTGCTTCTCGACATTAACAGCCTGTCGGAGGCGACCGAGGCGTTCGATCCGGTCCCGTTCGATCTTGCCGAGGTCGCCCGATCGGCGGCCCTCTGGCTGGAGGCGGAGGCACAAGCACGGCAGGTCACGGTGGACCGGCCGGAGGGCGGGTTCGTCGTCGCTGCCTTGGGAGAGCCGCGGCGCTCACGCCAGATCCTGATCAACCTCATCACCAACGCGATTGGCCATGCGCCACCGGGATCCTGCGTGTCGATCCGCTGTTTCGACGTGGATGGCTATGGTGTCGTTACTGTCGAGGACGAAGGGCCTGGCGTTCCGATCGAGGAGAGCGAGCGCATTTTCGAGCGCTTCGTGCGCATCGGCGGACAGACGCGCGACGGTGTAGGCCTGGGCCTGTACATCGCGCGGCGGCTCGCCCGATCGATGGCGGGCGACCTAGTGGTCGATACCGCACATCGAGGGGGCGCCCGCTTCGTCCTGGCCGTGCCGCAGCGGGCGACGCTTTCCTAGCGCTGGTCTACCGGTACGTAGTCGCGCTGCTCGGACCCGACATAAAGCTGGCGCGGACGGCCGATCTTCTGCTCGGGGTCGGTGATCATCTCGTTCCACTGCGCAACCCAGCCGGCGGTGCGGGCAAGGGCGAAAAGCACGGTGAACATAGTGGTCGGGAAGCCGATCGCCGACAGGATCACCCCCGAGTAGAAGTCCACGTTCGGGTAGAGCTTCTTCTCGATGAAGTAGTCGTCCTCGAGTGCAATCCGCTCCAGCTCGCGTGCGGTGTCGAGCACCGGATCGCTGATGCCCAGCTTGTCAAGCACCTCGGTCGCTGCCTTCGACAGCACCTTCGCGCGCGGATCGAAGTTCTTGTAGACGCGGTGGCCGAAGCCCATCAGGCGGAACGGATCGTCCTTGTTCTTGGCGCGTGCGATGTACTCCGGGATACGATCCGGCGTGCCGATCTCACGCAGCATGTTGAGCGCCGCCTCGTTGGCACCGCCATGCGCCGGGCCCCAGAGGCAGGCGATGCCCGCCGCCATGCAGGCGAACGGGTTCGCGCCGGACGAGCCGGCAAGGCGCACGGTCGAGGTGGACGCGTTCTGCTCATGATCGGCATGGAGGATGAAGATCTTGTCCATCGCGGACTCGATCACGGGATCGACCTCATACTCTTCCGCGGGCACGCCGAAGGTCATGCGCAGGAAGTTGCCGGTGTAAGACAGGTCGTTCTTCGGATAGAGGAAAGGCTGACCGACCGAGTACTTGTACGCCATCGCCGCGATCGTCGGGATCTTGGCGATCAGCCGGTGGCTGGCGATCTTGCGCTGCTCGGGGTCGTCGATGTCCGTGGAGTCATGGTAGAAGGCGGAAAGCGCGCCAACCACACCGCACATGATCGCCATCGGGTGCGCATCACGCCGGAAGCCACGGTAGAAGGTCGCCAGTTGCTCGTGGACCATCGTGTGGCGGGTGATGGTGTAGGTGAAGTCCTTCAGCCCCTCGGCGCTCGGCAGGTCACCGTTCAGCAGAAGGTAGGCGACCTCCATGAAGCTCGACTTCTCGGCCAGCTGATCGATCGGATAACCGCGGTGGAGGAGGACGCCGGCATCGCCATCGATATAGGTGATCTTGGACCGGCAGCTCGCGGTCGAGGTGAAGCCCGGATCATAGGTGAAGCGGTCGGTCGCGCCGTAAAGCTTTCGGATGTCGACGACCTCCGGCCCGATGGTGCCGTTCAGGATCGGGTATTCGCCGCCCTGGCCTTCGATCTCGATCTTCGCGCTTCCGCCCATATGATGGTCTCCAAAGATGCCGGCCGGTCAGGCCAGCCGGTCGTTCAGTCTTGCCAGGCTCTCGTCGCGACCGAGCAGCACCAGCACGTCGAAAATACCCGGCGAGGTGGTCCTCCCGGTCAGCGCCGCCCTGAGCGGCTGCGCCACCTTGCCAAGTCCCACCCCCGCCGACTCCGCGACACCCCGCACCGCAGCGTCGATCGGTCCTTCGGCCCACTCGGTCACGCCGTCAAGTGCGTCACGCAATTGCAGCAGAAGCTCTGCCGCACCGCCCTCCAGCAGAGCCGCCGCCTTGTCCTCTATGTCGATCGGTCGCGTTCGAAACAGGAAGCTTGCACCCACCGCCAGCTCATTCAGGTCCTTGGCGCGGACCTTCAGCACCGGCATGGCGCGGCGCAGCAATTCGGCATCCACATCGCGTCCGGTCGCGGCCTGAACGAGGGGCAGGACCAGATCGGCCAACCTGCCGTCATCCGCATCGCGAATGTAGATACCGTTCAAGTTCTCGATCTTCTTCACGTCAAACCTGGAAGGCGATCGCCCGATGCCGTTGAGATCGAAGAGCGCGATCGCCCGGTCGCGGGAGATCACCTCCTCGTCGCCATGCCCCCAGCCGAGACGGAGCAGGTAGTTGCACAGCGCCTCGGGCAACAGGCCCATGTCGCGATACGCTTCGACGCCCAAAGCACCGTGTCGTTTCGACAGCTTCGCCCCGTCCGCACCGTGGATCAGCGGGACGTGCGCATAGACCGGCTCCGGCCAGCCCATCGCGCGGATCAGCGCCAACTGACGGAAGGCGTTGTTGAGGTGGTCGTCGCCGCGGATGACATGGGTGACGCCCATGTCGTGGTCGTCTACCACCACCGCCAGCATATAGGTGGGCGTGCCGTCGGAGCGGAGGAGGACCATGTCGTCCAGCTCGGCATTTCGCACCGTTACCGGACCCTGCACGCGATCCTCGATGGTCACCTCGCCCTCGCGCGGTGCCTTCAGGCGGACGACGAAGGGGGCGTCACCACCCTCGGAAGGATCGCGGTCGCGCCAGCGGCCGTCATAGCGGAGCGGCAGGCCCTTGGCTTTTTGCTCGGCGCGCATCACCTCCAGTTCCTCGGCGGTGGCGAAGCACTTATAGGCATGGCCCCGCGCCAGCAGATTGCGCGCCACCTCGGCATGACGATCGGCGCGGGCGAACTGGAACACAGCGTCCCCATCCCAGTCGAGGCCAAGCCAGCGCATCCCGTCCAGGATCGCGTCGATCGCCGGCTGGGTGGAGCGGGCGCGATCGGTGTCCTCAATGCGAAGCAGGAACTTGCCGCCGGTGTGCCGGGCGTAGAGCCAGTTGAACAGGGCGGTGCGCGCGCCCCCGATGTGCAGGAAGCCGGTGGGGGAGGGGGCGAAGCGCGTGACGACCGGGGTGGCCGCCGCTGCCGGGGTGCTTGCGCTCAAGCGCATATTCTCCAAGGATCGGCCCCGAAATCATCCGAAGGCCCAGGAAATCGGCACGGCCCCTAGCATAGCCCTCCGCCTGCTTCAAACCACGTCGCCGGTACGGGCCGACGCGCGGATTGAAGCCGTGTTGGAGGCGGAGCGGGACCATCTGCCGCTTTGGCTACCGGTCGCTTTTGGCGCAGGCATCGCGGCCTGGTTCGCGGTTCCGACACAGGACGGCTGGATCGGGTTCCTCGCCATCGCAGGCGCGATCGGCGTAGCCGCCGGTGCTTCGGGCCATGGTGGCCGCTTCTCGCGCGCTATCCTCATAGGCGCACTCGCGGCCGTTCTGGGCTGCCTCGCGATTTGGGCCAAGGCGGAGCGGGTCGCCGCTCCGCGCCTCGATCGTCCCCGTGTCGTGACGCTGTCCGGTCCGGTCGAGCGCGTCGAAGGCCTGCCGGCACGCGGCCTCATTCGCCTGACGATCGCCACACCGCTCACGGCGGGCGGTCCACCCGCCCGCGCCCGTGTGAATGTGGCAGAGGAGGATGTGCCTGCCGGCCTTAGCATCGGCGATACATTGTCGCTCCGCGCCCGCCTGATGCCGCCAGGTGAGCCGGTTCTGCCGGGCGCATATGACTTCGCCCGCGTTGCCTGGTTCGACGGCATCGGCGCGACCGGTCGGGCCTTTGCCCCTGTTACGATCACGGCAAAGGGTGAGCCGCCATTCGGCCTTTCCCGCCTGCCGCAATGGCGGGCGCAGCTTTCCCGCCACATCGAGGCGCAACTGCCCGGCTCGCCCGGCGGCATCGCTACCGCCTTCGTGACCGGAGACGAAGGCGCGATTGCGGACGCGGATGCCGAGGCGATGCGGCGCAGCGGTCTCGCGCACCTTCTGTCAATCAGCGGTCTGCATGTCACCGCCGTTGTCGGCGCGGCGATCCTGCTGACGATGCGTCTCCTCGCGCTTAGCCCACGTCTTGCGCTGCACTGGCCGCTGCCGCTCATTGCGGGCGGAGCGGGGGCCGTCGCCGCGATCGGCTACACGCTGCTCAGCGGCGGCGAGGTGCCGACAGTCCGGTCGTGCATCGCCGCACTCCTCGTCCTCGGCGGCCTTGCGCTTGGGCGGCAGGCGATCACCCTGCGGCTGGTGGCGACGGGCGCGCTGCTCGTTCTCGTCTTCTGGCCGGAGGCGCTGGCCGGTCCCAGTTTCCAGATGAGCTTCACCGCCGCGACCGCGATCGTGGCGCTCCACGAACTCCCGCTCACCCGCCGCCTGCTCGCGCGCCGGGAAGAGGGTAGGGGATGGCGGCTCCTGCGCGCGCTCGGCGGACTGATCGCCACCGGTCTCCTCATCGAAGCGGCGCTCGCCCCGATCGCTTTGTTCCACTTCCATAAGGCTGGCCTCTACGGCGCTTTCGCGAACATCGTCGCCATCCCCCTCAGCACCTTCGTCATCATGCCTCTGGAGGCGGTGGCGCTGCTGCTCGACATCATCGGCCTCGGCGCGCCGTTATGGTGGGCGACCGGATTGGCAATCGAGGCGCTGCTCGCCATCGCCCGTGCCGCCGGCGACGCACCGGGCGCGGTCGCCGCTCTCCCGTCGATGCCGCCTGCCGCTTTCGCTCTGATGGTGGCGGGCGGGCTGTGGCTTGCGCTGTGGCGCACACGCCTGCGCCTATGGGGCCTGGCACCGGCGCTGATCGGAGTAGCAATGGCTCTCATGACTCCTGCGCCGGACCTCCTCGTCACGGGTGACGGTCAGCACTTGGCGCTGCGGACATCCGATGGACGCTTCGCCCTGCTTCGGCCCCGTGCCCGAGACTACACCCGCGACACGCTCGCCGAAATTGCCGGCAGCGACGAAGCCCTTCTCGATCTCGAAATGCTCCCCAACGCCCGCTGCACCCGCGACTTCTGCATGGCGCGCGTCGCGCGGGGTGGGCGAAGCTGGACGGTCCTGGCGAGCCGCAGCGACCAGTTCGCGCCGATCCGCCAAACCAATCGAGCCTGCGCGATGGCCGACATTGCCGTTAGCGACCGGCGACTGCCGCGCAGCTGCCGCCCAAGATGGATTAAGGCCGACCGAACGCTCCTCGCGGAGACCGGCGGCCTGGCCATAGACTTCGACCGTGTCCGCGTAACGGCAGCACGTCTGCCGCGCGACGATCACCCCTGGCGCGCGGTCCGGCTCAATACCGCCGCAACAGCCCGGCCAGCCGGCCCTGGATCCGCACCTGCGCTGGGGCGTAGCGTTGCGGATCATAGGCGCGGTTCGCCGGATCGAGGCGCACCATCTGCCCCTCACGGCGGAAATACTTGAGCGTGGCCTCGGCGTCATCGACGAGAGCGACGACGATCTCGCCCTCCCTCGCACTATCGACGCGGCGGATGAGCGCATAGTCGCCGTCGAGAATGCCGGCCTCCACCATCGAATCTCCGGAAACTTCGAGGGCGTAATGCTCACCGGGGCCCAGGAGGGCGGCGGGAACGGAGAGTGAGCTTTGCCCCTCCAGCGCCTCGATCGGCATGCCGGCCGCGATACGCCCGTGCAGCGGAATCTCGATCACGTCGTTGGCCGCAACCGGCGGTGTCACCGGCACTTCGCTCTTCACCGGCGTGTTGGTGTTCGCGGCCGCAGGTGCCGCCTTCTTCGCCGGAACTCCCTCAGGCAGCCGAAGAATTTCCAGCGCGCGGGCGCGGTTCGGCAGGCGGCGGATGAAGTTGCGCTCCTCAAGCGCGCTGATCAGGCGGTGCACGCCGGATTTAGACTTCAAGTCCAGCGCCTCTTTCATCTCCTCGAACGAAGGCGACACTCCGCTCTCCGCCAGACGGTCGCTGATGAAGCAGAGGAGGTCGTGTTGCTTGCGCGTCAGCATGTCGGTGCCCTCACTCGGGAACGAATGTGGAACAGGTAGTGAATGTTCCGCGATGCTGTCAACAACATTCGCTTGGGGCGAACTCAGTCGCCGGTCAACAGGCGCTCGGTCGCGGTCCGGACATCCGCCTGCCGCATCAGGCTCTCGCCCACCAGGCAGGCACGCACGCCATATTCGGCCAGCCGGTCGAGATCGGCGCGGCTGCCAAGGCCGCTCTCGGCGACGATCAGGCTGCCTTCGGGCGCAAGCGCGGCGAGATCGATGGTGCGGCCGATGTCGACGGTGAAGTCGCGAAGGTCGCGGTTGTTGACGCCGATCAGGCGCGACCGCAGGCCGGCGGCGCGCGCCATCTCGGCGGCGTCGTGGACCTCGACCAGCACGTCCATGTCGAGTTCGATCGCCGCCGCCTCGATCTCCGCCATCTGCCCGTCGTCGAGCGCCGCGACGATGATCAGGATCGCGTCCGCACCCATGGCCCGCGCCTCCGCCACCTGCCACGGATCGACCATGAAGTCCTTGCGCAGGCAGGGGAGCCCGCAGGCGGCACGCGCGGCGATCAGGTAATCGGCGCTCCCCTGGAAATACGGCTCGTCGGTGAGGATCGACAGACAGGCGGCACCACCGGCCTCGTAAGCGCGGGCGTGGGCAGGCGGGTCAAAATCCCCTCGGATTAACCCCTTAGAAGGCGATGCTTTCTTGATCTCTGCAATCAGCCCGGTCCCAAGGGTCTCGACTTTCGTGCGTAGCGCCTGCTGGAAGCCGCGCGGCGGTGAAGGAGCAGGCCAGTGCGAAAGGCCCTGCGGCCTGCGCACGGCCACTTCTTCATACTTGGTCTGAAGGATCGCTTGTAAACGGTTAGAGGTCATCGGCTAAAGTCGATCCAGCAGTCGAGCAGCGCCTTGGCCAGCCCCTTGTCGATGGCCTCGGCGGCTTCTTCGGCTCCGTCGCGAAGCCCGTAGACTTCACCGGCCACCTTCAGAGCGGCAGCGGCATTGAGCAGCACGGCATCGCGATAGGGCCCAAGCTCACCCTCCAGCAAGCGGCGCAGCGCGGCGGCGTTGTAGGCGGCGTCACCACCCCTGATGGCGTCGAGGGGATGGTCGGGCAGCCCGGCATCCTCCGGCGTGACCTTGCTGGAGGCGAGGCCGTTCGCCGACAACGTCACGGCGCGGCTCGGCCCCGCGATCGATAACTCGTCGAGGTTCTCCTCGCCCGCGACCACCATCGCGGCATCGCTGCCGAGCAGCTCGAGTGCCTCGGCCATCGTTTCGAGGTAATCGACCCGAGCCACCCCAATCAACTGGCGGCGCACCCCTGCGGGATTGCAGAGCGGACCGAGCAGGTTGAGGATCGTCCGCCGCCCGATTGCCTTGCGGACCGTCGCAAGGCGACCGAGCGCCGGGTGGTACTTCTGCGCGAAGAAGAAGGCGATGCCGAGGTCGGCCAGGCTCTCCTCCGCCGTCTCTGCGGCGCGATCGAGATCGAGACCGAGCGCCTCCAGCGTGTCCGCAGCCCCGGCCTTTGAGGAGGCGGCGCGGTTGCCGTGCTTGGCGACCGGTACGCCGCAGGCCGCGACGACCAGCGCCACCGCCGTCGAGATGTTGAGGCTGTGCGCGCCGTCACCGCCGGTGCCGCAGACGTCGATTGCGTTGGCGGGAGCGGCCGCGCGGATCATGCGGGCGCGCAGCGCGCGCGCGGCGGCGGCGATCTCGATGCTGGTCTCGTCGCGCTCCGCCATGGTGACGAGGAAGGGCGCGATCACCTCCGCCTCGACCTTGCCGTCGAGGATGTCGGCAAACGCCGCCTCCGCCGTCGCACCGTCGAGTGGCGATGACGGGTCGGGAAGGAGGGTGATCGTGGTCACGCCCGCTCCAGCACCTTCACGCCCGCCTCACGCAGGAAGTTGGCGATCAGGTCGTGACCATGTTCGGTGGCGATGCTTTCCGGGTGGAACTGGACGCCGTGGATCGGCAGGCTTGCATGGCGGAAGCCCATCACGGTGCGGTCCGGCGCGCGCGCGTTGACGAGGAGCGACGGAGGCAGATCTTCCTCCGCCACGATCAGCGAGTGATAGCGGGTGGCAGTAAACGGCGTGGGCAGGCCCTTGAAGACCCCCGTGCCATCATGTTCGACCGGGCAGGTCTTGCCGTGCATCAGCTGGGCCGCGCGCACGACGCGTCCGCCGAAGTGCTGGCCGATCGCCTGATGGCCAAGGCACACGCCGAAGAGCGGGCGGCGCTGCTCCGCGCAGGCGGCGACAAGGTCGAGGCTGATCCCCGCCTCGTTCGGCGTGCAGGGGCCGGGGGAAATCAGGAAGCCGGCAGCACCTGAGGACATCGCCTGGCCGACACCGATTTCGTCGTTCCGCACCACTTCCACCTCGGCACCAAGCTCGCGCAGGTAATGCACGAGGTTCCAGGTGAAGCTGTCGTAATTGTCGATGACCAGGATCATGGCCGGGTCTTAGCGAGCGCTCGTCCTCACGTCATCCGTATCTTGTTCGTCATCCCAGCGCAGGCTGGGATCTATCCGGCGATTTGTCTAAGAGGCGAGTGAGCGCGAATGGATGCTGACCTTCGTCAGCATGACGACGTTCAGGAGTTGATGATGCTGCTCGCTACCCTCCTCGCCATCGCCTCACCGGACAAGCTGCCGCCGGGCGAGCCCGTGCCACCACCAGCGAGCGAGGAAGCCGCCGTGCTGGCACCGGTCAACGCCGTGTTCGCGGCGCTGGCGGCACGGGACGGCCAGGCCGCGCTCGCCCAAGTGGATATGCGCGGCAACGTCACCAGCGTCGATGCCTCGGGCAAGGCCGTGACGCGCAGTTGGGCGGAGTGGGCGGCTGGGCTGAAGCCGGGGCCGCAGCGATATGAGGAGCGGATGCCAAACCCGGCGGTCGAGATCGACGGGGACGTGGCGATGGTCTGGGGCTTCTACACCTTCGCGATCGACGGGAAGTTGCACCATTGCGGGGCGGACCATTTCAGCCTGGTGCGCGCCGACGGTCGATGGAAGGTGCTGAACCTCGCCTGGTCGAGCCGCACGGAAGGGTGCGGGAGTTAACTAGGCAACGACTGTCCTGAGCTAAGTCGAAGGACGGGGAGCAAGCAACCAGCTTTCTCCGCCGTTGCTCCGGCCCGTCAACGCTGTCAGGCGGTGACCGAAAAAAGCGTGACACCCTCGTACTTCTCGTCCGCAGGGTTGAAGACCGGCTGCGGCTCGAACGAGCGCTCGTCCACGCCGCGGATGGAGAGCCCCGCCAGCTTGAACGTGCCGACCTTGATTTCGCGCGGAGGATTGCCCTCGCGCTCGACCGTTACGGCGTCCACATAGAGTTCGTCATGGCGCGTGTAGAGGATGTGGGGTGCCAGCTTCACATCCATGCGGTTGTAGGTCGCGTCGAGGCACTTGCGCCGCGCGATGGCTTCCAGAACGAGCTTGCTGCTTTCCATAAGGTCAGCCTTTCGCCGACCCCAACGCGCACCGCAACCCTATTGTTGCAGTGCAGCAGGCAATTTCACGCTTGTTCGAATTCCAGGATGACGGCGTCCACCGCCAGGCTCTCACCCGGCTTGGCCACCACTTCCTTGACGGTGCCGGTCTTCTCGGCGCGAAGGATGTTCTCCATCTTCATCGCTTCGACCACCGCCAGCGGCTGACCCGCCTGTACCGTGTCGCCCGCCGCGACGTGGATCTGGGTGACCAGGCCCGGCATCGGGCAGAGCAGGAAACGCGACAGATCCGGCGGGATCTTCTCGATCATGTGATGCGAGAGTTCCGCGACATGCGGGCGCATCAGCCGCAGGTCATGCGTGGCACCCCGCGCCGTCAGCTTGAAGCCGAGGCGCGTCTTCTGGATGCGAACGGAGAGCGGCTCGTTGTCGATCACCGCCTCGATCAGGCGCTGCCCGGGAACATAGGCGGCGTGGATCTCCAGCACGGTGCCGTCGACTTCCACCGCGCCGCCGCTGATCGAGACCTTGTGCTCGGCACCGTCCAGCTTCGCTACCCAGTCAGCAGGCGGCGGTGTCGGACCGTTCAGGCGACCCTCGATCTGGGCGGCGCGCGCCGCCTCCGCCGTGGCGACGATGCCGGCGATGGCGGAAAGCTTCGCGGTTAGGCCTTCGCCTGCCGGGGCACCCTGGAAGCCCTCGGGATACTCCTCGGCGATAAAGCCGGTGGTAATGTTGCCGGATCGGAAGCGCGGATGCTGCATCAGCGCGGAGAGGAAGTCGATGTTGTGGCCGATACCATCGATCTCGAACCGGTCGAGTGCGTCGATCTGGCGATCGATCGCCTCCTCGCGCGTCTCGCCATAGGTGACAAGCTTGGCGATCATCGGATCGTAGAACATCGAGATTTCGGAGCCTTCGTAGACGCCGTCATCGACGCGCACGTCGTCACTTTCGGCCGGCGGGCGGTAGCGGACAAGGCGGCCGGTCGACGGCAGGAACCCGCGATACGGGTCCTCCGCATAGACCCGGTTCTCGACCGACCAGCCCTTGATCCCGACGTCCGCCTGACCGAAGGCCAGCTTCTCGCCATAGGCGACGCGGATCATCTGCTCCACGAGGTCGAGGCCGGTGATGTACTCGGTGACCGGATGCTCCACCTGCAGGCGGGTGTTCATCTCCAGGAAGTAGAAGCCTTGGCCGGTCTTGTCCGCGCCGGAGACGATCAGCTCGACCGTGCCGGCGGAATAATAGCCCACCGCGCGCGCGAGAGCGACGGCCTGCTCGCCCATCGCCTTGCGCATTTCCGGCGAAACGAAGGGGGAAGGGGCCTCCTCCACGACCTTCTGGTGGCGGCGCTGCACCGAACACTCGCGCTCGTTCAGGTAGACGATGTTGCCGTGCTTGTCGCCGAGCACCTGGATCTCGATGTGGCGCGGGCTTTCGATGAACTTCTCGATGAACACGCGGTCGTCGCCGAAGCTCGACAGGCCCTCGCGTTTGGTCGCTTCGAAGCCTTCGCGCACGTCCTGCTCGGAATAGGCGAGGCGCATGCCCTTGCCGCCGCCGCCGGCCGAGGCCTTCATCATCACCGGATAGCCGATGTCGGTAGCGATCTTCACCGCCTCTTCGGTATCCGCGATCTCGCCGAGATAGCCGGGAACGACGTTGACGCCCGCTTCCTTGGCGAGCTTCTTGGACTCGATCTTGTCGCCCATCGCGGCGATCGCGCCGGCCGGCGGGCCGATGAACGCGATACCGGCGTCCTCAAGCGCCTTGGCGAAGGAGGTCCGCTCCGACAGGAAGCCGTAGCCGGGGTGGACGGCCTCGGCACCGGTCACCTTGCAGGCTTCGATGATCTTGTCCGCGAGGAGATAGCTCTCGGACGCAGGCGGCGGGCCGAGATGGACCTTCTCGTCCGCCATCTCGACATGCTTCGCCCGCGCGTCCGCGTCCGAATAGACCGCGACGGTCTTGATGCCCATGCGCCGGGCGGTCTTGATCACACGGCAGGCGATTTCGCCGCGATTGGCGATGAGGATCTTCTTGAACACTTATTGTTCCCCGGCGAAGGCCGGGGTCCAGACCCGGCCGTTGAACTGGACCCCGGCCTGCGCCGGGGAACGATAAAGGTGGATCACTCGGCCGCCTCGCCAATGCCTTCAGGCGGCTGATTGTGGCCGAGGAGCTGGAGGACTTCGGTCGCTGCATCGACCAGGTTCGTGCCGGGGCCGAAGATCGCCTGCACGCCTAAATCGCGGAGTACCTGATAGTCCTGCGCTGGAATCACGCCGCCCGCGATGACCTTGATGTCCGGGCGACCAGCATCCTTGAGGTGGCCGATCAGCTCCGGGATCAGCGTCTTGTGACCCGCCGCAAGGCTCGACGCGCCGACCACGTCGACATCCTCCTTCAGCGCAAGGTCCGCCGCTTCCTTCGGCGTTTGGAAAAGCGGCCCTGCCACCACCTCGAAGCCGAGATCGCCGAAGGCCGAGGAGACGAGGTTTGCGCCGCGGTCGTGGCCGTCCTGGCCCATCTTGGCGACGAGCATCTTCGGCTTCTTGCCCTTGCGGCGGCCGATCGCCTCCACGCCCTCGATCAGGCCGCTCCACTTGGCATCGTCGGCATAGGCGCCGCCATAGATGCCTTTCACCGGCGTCGGGAAGGTGCCGTAGCGGCCGAACACGTCCTCCATCGCCTTGGAGATTTCGCCGAGCGTCGCGCGGCGGCGGGCACATTCGACGGCGAGTTCGAGGAGGTTGCCGGTGCCGGCCGCCCCCTCGCGCAATGCATTCAGCGCCGCCTGGCATGCCGCCTCGTCCCGGTTCGCCTTCACCTTGTTGATGCGCGCAATCTGCGCCTCACGCACGGCATGGTTGTCGACATCGAGGATGTCGATCGGGTCTTCCTGTTCCTTGCGGTACTTGTTGACGCCGACGACGACCTCCTCGCCGCGATCGATCCGCGCGGCGCGGGCGGCGGAGGCCTCCTCGATCATCGCCTTGGGCCAGCCGGCGGCCACCGCCTTCGCCATGCCGCCTTCCGCCTCGACCTTCTCGATGATCTCCCAGGCGCGGTCGACCAACTCCTTGGTCAGGCTCTCGATGTAGTAGGAGCCGCCCAAAGGATCGACGACATTGCACATGCCGGTCTCCTCCTGGATCACCAGCTGCGTGTTGCGGGCGATGCGGGCCGAGAAGTCGGTGGGAAGCGCGATCGCCTCGTCCAGGGCATTAGTGTGGAGCGACTGAGTGCCGCCGAGCATCGCCGCCATCGCCTCGATCGTGGTGCGCATGACATTGTTGTAGGGGTCCTTCTCGGTCAGCGAGACGCCCGACGTCTGGCAATGCGTGCGCAGCATCTTCGACCGCTCGTCCTTAGCGCCGAGATTGGTCATTACCCGGTGCCAGAGTACGCGGGCGGCGCGCAGCTTGGCGATTTCCATGAAGAAGTTCATGCCGATCGCGAAGAAGAAGCTGAGACGCCCGGCGAACTTGTCAATGTCCAGTCCCGAGCGGACGCCGTATTTCACATATTCCGCGCCGTCGGCGATGGTGAAGGCAAGCTCTTGCACCTGCGTCGCCCCGGCCTCCTGAATGTGATATCCGGAGATCGAGATCGAATTGAACTTTGGCATCTCCCGCGACGTGTAGCCGAAGATGTCGGAGATGATCCGCATCGAGGGTTCGGGCGGGTAGATGTAGGTGTTGCGGACCATGAACTCCTTGAGGATGTCGTTCTGGATGGTCCCGTCGAGGAGCTTGCGGTCGACGCCCTGTTCCTCACCCGCGACGATGAAGAAGGCGAGGATCGGGATCACCGCGCCGTTCATCGTCATCGACACCGACATCTGATCGAGCGGGATGCCGTCGAACAGGATCTTCATGTCGTCGATAGTATCGATCGCCACGCCCGCCTTGCCGACGTCGCCGGTCACGCGCGGATGGTCGCTGTCATAGCCGCGATGGGTGGCAAGGTCGAAGGCGACGGACAGCCCCTTCTGCCCCGCCTTCAGGTTGCGGTGGTAGAAGGCGTTGGACGCCTCGGCGGTGGAGAAGCCGGCGTACTGCCGGATCGTCCAGGGCCGGCCGGCGTACATCGACGCGCGCACGCCGCGGGTGAAGGGGGCAAAGCCGGGCAGGCCGGGATCCCAACCCTCGACATCCTCTTCGGTGTAGAGCGGCTTGACCGCGATCCCCTCGGGCGTGTTCCAGGTGAGGTCCTTGCCCTTCACCTCCTTCGCGGCGGCGGTGAACCACTTGTCGAGCGTGGGCCTGGCAGACGGTTCGGGCAGGTCGCGGGGCTTTGGGGCCGCGCCCGAATCTTCGCCGGTGTTGGTTTCGATGGTCATGCGTCTACCTCGTCACCCCGGCGCAGGCCGGGGTCCAGTTGTCACCGTCGATCTGGATCCCGGCCTTCGCCGGGATGACGGCAATAAGAAACATCAGTGCGCGCCCTCCTTGGGCGTTTCCATGATCTCGGTCAGCACCCCGTTCATGTCCTTGGGGTGGACGAAGAAGATCGGCGTTCCGTGGGCACCGGTACGCGGCTCGCCGAGCACCTTCTTGCCGAGGCTTTCGAACCAAGCCTTAGCCTCGTGGATGTTAGGCACCTCGTAGCACATGTGGTGCTGTCCACCGGCCGGGTTCTTGGCGATGAACCCGTGGATGGGGCTGTTCTCGCCCAAGGGTTCGATCAGCTCGATCTGGGTGCCGGCCGTGCCGTTCTCACCCGGCGTATCGACGAAGCACACCTTCACTCCCTGCGCCGGCAGGTCGAACGGCTCATGCGCCAGCGTCGCGCCCATCACGTCGCGGTAGTAGGAGAGCGACGCCTCAAGCGAAGGCGTGGCGACGCCGATATGGTTCAGTCGTCCGAGCTTCATCCTTCGATCCTTGGTGGTTCGCGCCCCGATGCCATCGCAGCGCCCTGGATTATGCCTTCAAGACGAGCGACCCGTTCGGCCAGTCGGCCATGACTGTCGCCCAGATCGGAGATGTCGCGGCTCAGATCCTTGAGATCGCTCTCCAGCCGATCGAACCGCTCCTGAATGAGCATGGCGTTCTTGATCGCGCCGAAGGCCTGTTCGAGGACGCTCACAGCGCGGCGTCCGCACGGGCGATCGCTTTCCGGATAGACTTGCGTGCTTCCGCGATCGACTCCCGCATGGAGTCGATCTGTGCATTCCACTTCGGCAGCATGGCCTCGAGTTCCGGCACGATCAGCTTCAACGCTTCCTCATATTCCTGCTCGTCCGAGCGGGCAGCCCGCGCTGCCGCCTTGCGCATGAACTCGCCAGCGGACAGCCCCTGCGTCGCCGCAACAGCCTCGAATGCTGACTTCTCCTGATCGGTCACCAGCACTGTCATTCGAGCATTGCGCATCATCAATCTCCTTCACATTACCTTATAATGTGAAGATGGCTTGCACTCAACGTTACAGCGGGATGTTGTCATGCTTCTTCCACGGGTTCTCGAGCTGCTTGTTGCGCAGCTTCCGCAGGCCCGTCGCGATGCGCTTGCGGGTGGAGTGCGGCATAATGACCTCGTCAATGAAGCCCTTCGACGCCGCCACAAACGGGTTGGCGAAACGGTCCTCGTATTCCTTGGTACGCGCGGCGATCTCTTCCGGCGTCCGCCCACGGAAGATGATCTCTACCGCGCCCTTAGCACCCATCACCGCGATCTCGGCGGTCGGCCAGGCATAGTTGAAGTCGCCGCGCAGATGCTTGGAGCTCATCACGTCGTACGCGCCGCCATAGGCCTTGCGGGTGATGATCGTGATCTTTGGCACCGTCGCCTCGGCATAGGCGAAGAGCAGCTTCGCGCCGTGGGTGATGATGCCGTTATGCTCCTGCGCGACGCCGGGCAGGAAGCCCGGCACGTCCACGAAGGTGACGATCGGGATCTCGAAAGCGTCGCAGAAGCGGACGAAGCGGCCACCCTTGCGTGCCGAGGAGATGTCGAGCACGCCCGCCAGCACCATCGGCTGGTTGGCGACGATGCCGACGGTCCGCCCCTCGATCCGGGCGAAGCCGGTGATGAGGTTGCCCGAATAGGCTGGCTGCACCTCGAAGAAATCGCCTTCATCGACGACCTTCGTGATCAGCTCCTTCATATCATAGGGCTTGTTCGCGCTGTCTGGGATCAGCGTGTCGAGGCTGTAGTCCATCCGATCGTAGGGGTCGTCGGTCGGCCGCTCCGGCACCGCCTCCCGGTTGGACAGTGGCATGAAGTCGAAAAAGTCGCGGGTCGCGGTCAGCGCCTCGATGTCGTTCTCGAAGGCGAGGTCGGCCACGCCCGACTTGGCGGTGTGGGTGACGGCACCGCCCAGTTCCTCCTGCGTCACCACCTCATTGGTGACGGTCTTCACCACATCCGGCCCGGTGACGAACATGTACGAGCTGTCCTTCACCATGAAGATGAAGTCGGTCATCGCCGGCGAGTAGACGGCACCACCCGCACAGGGGCCCATGATCAGGCTAATCTGCGGCACCACGCCTGACGCCAGCACATTGCGCTGGAACACCTCGGCATAGCCGGCGAGCGAGGCGACGCCCTCCTGAATGCGCGCACCGCCGCTGTCGTTGATGCCGATCACCGGCGCGCCGACCTTCAGCGCCATGTCCATGATCTTGCAGATCTTCATCGCGTGGCGTTCGGACACCGCGCCGCCGAAGACGGTGAAGTCCTGGCTGAATACGAAAACGAGGCGGCCGTTGATCGTGCCCGATCCGGTGACGACGCCGTCACCCGGAATCTTCTGTGCCTCCATGCCGAAATCGACGCAGTTATGTTCTACATACATGTCGACTTCTTCGAACGACCCCTCGTCGAGAAGCACGTCGATCCGCTCGCGCGCGGTGAGCTTGCCGCGCGCGTGCTGCGCGTCGATACGCTTCTGTCCGCCGCCCAGCCGTGCCTGTGCGCGCTTCTCTTCCAAGGTTTCGAGTATCTTCAGCATCCTGGAGGCTCTCCGGCGATCAATCGCGCCTTCCACACCAGCCGATCGGCGGATGCGCAAATGTGTTGTTGCGAAGTTGCGGGCCAGGTGTTTGCAAACTAGACCGGCGACATGGTCAGTTCCGTCCGTCGCCGCATCTTCGCGGGCAACCGCATCCGCGACATGCGCAAGCGTCTCGGCGTTGCTCAAGCGACTATGGCGGAGCGGCTGGGGATCTCCGTCAGCTACCTCTCGCAGATCGAGAATGACGACCGTCCCGTCACGCCGCAGGTCCTGATCGAACTTGCCCGCGCATTCCCATTGGAGTGGGCGGATGTCGATCCGGACGACGACAACGCCCTGCTGATCGACGCGGTCGAGGCTGCCATCGACCCGACCGTGCCGAGCGACGCGTTGGCCGAGGAGGCGGTGCGGCGGAGCCTGCGCCAGCAGCCGCTGCTAGCCCGGCGAATGGTAGCCCTTCACGCCGCTTACCGCCGGTCGCAGGAACAGTTGCGGGCGGTGGACGATCGCATCGACAGCGGATCGATCGAAGCGGGCCGACTCCCCTGGGAGGAGGTGCGCGACTGGTTCCACGCCGAGGGCAATTACATCGATGCGATCGACCGTAGGGCGGAGATGCTGGCGGACGCGCTCGGCCTCGGCGAGACGCCTGCTGCTGGCCTCCGCGCGCGCCTGGAGGAGGCGCATGGCGTCACGATCGAGGCCGGGCGCGGGGAGGGGAAGGAGCTTCGCAGCTACGATCCGGACCTGCGTCGCCTCACGATCGACCGTTCGTTGCCGCCGGAAAGCGTCGCCTTCCTCCTCGCGCACGAGCTGATGCGGCTGGAGGCCGCCGAGACGATCGACCGCATCGCCCGGGACGCGCGCTTCCTCTCCGACGCATCCACCCGCATCCTGCGCGTCGGTCTCGCCAACTACGCCGCCGGCGCGCTCCTCATGCCCTATGCCAGTTTCCGGCAGGCGGCGCGCGAGACGCGGCACGACATCGACCAGCTGCGCCAACGCTTCGGGGTCAGCTTCGAACAGGCCTGCCATCGCCTCTCCACGCTGCAGCGGCCGGGTCAGCAGGGCGTGCCGTTCTTCTTCTGCCGCATCGACATGGCCGGCAACATCACCAAGCGGCACTCGGCAACGCGGCTGCAATTCGCCCGTTTCGGCGGCGCCTGCCCCCTGTGGATCGTGCATGAGGCGGTGGCGATCCCTGATCGCATCCTCGTGCAGCTTGCCGAGACGCCGGACGGCACGCGCTACGTCTCGATGGCCAAGGGGCTGGTGAAGCAGACCGGCAGCTATCTGCGCCCCGCGCGCCGCTATGCCGTGGCGCTGGGTTGTGAGGTCGGCCACGCCGCCGACTTCGTCTACGGCGACCATCTCGACCTGCACGGCAGCCACAGCGCCACCCCGATCGGCACATCCTGCCGCATCTGCCCGCGCGAAGATTGCGACCAACGTGCGTTTCCGCCGACGGGACGCGTGCTTGAAGTCGATCCGGATCGGCGGAGCGTCGTACCCTACGGGTTCAGATAGGAGGGCGCACCTCTACGATGATCTGGAACCATAGGGTGGAACGGAAGACTTACCCTGTGGTTGACTCCGTAACCCGCCCGACAAACGCCGGGCTTGTTCCAGGAGAGACGACGTGACGGGCAACCGTATGGTGGGCGAAGACCCAGGCAAGATGAGCCAGAACGGCAAGATGAGCGACGATCCTAAGGACGGTCGGCGTGTGCCGGAGGGCGGCGCTGGCAAAGAGCCACCGCAATCGGCCCAGCATCAGGAAGATGAACAAGGCGCGGAACGCCTCGCCGAACTGGGCCAGAAGGGCGCCGGCGCATGAGCGACAAGGATCACGGCAACGGGCGCATCTATGGTGCGCCGGACGAGGACAACCGGCAGCCTGCGCCCGAGCAGGGGATGCGCGGGGAAGAAGCGAATGTGGCCTCGACAGGCGCGACGACCCGTCGGACCATCGCAACCCCCGATGGTGAAGTGACGATCGAGGAAGGCTCGGCCGTTGACAGCGGTGCCTAGCGCGGATCGACGCTCAGCGTAGCGGCCGAGGCGTCGCTCGTTGCATGGTTTGTAGGCGGTCGCGTCATGAGTGATGGGGGCTTGCGGGAGCATCAAGAATGCCGACAAACGAGCAATCAGCACCGGGAATCCTGAATGTCGATCCGGCCTAGAGCTGCTCCAGCAGATGGCTCGCGGCACTGATCTTGAACGCACCGGGCTCGTCCAGGTTGAGATGGGTGACGAAGCCGTCCTCTACAACCATCGAGTAGCGCCGGCTGCGCATGCCGAGCCCGTTCTTCCGTGCATCAATCTCCAGACCGAGCGCGCGGGTGAAGTCGCCATTGCCGTCGGCCAGCATGGTGACCTTGCCCGAACTTCCGGCGCTCCGCCCCCAGGCCTCCATCACGAAAGCGTCGTTCACGGAGAGGCACGCGATTTCATCGACACCCCTGGCATGCAAGGCATCCGCCGCCTCGATGAAGCCGGGCAGATGCTGCGCGGAGCAGGTTGGCGTGAATGCGCCCGGCACCGCGAAGAGCACCACCATCCGACCCGCGAACAAGGTTGCTGTGGAGATCGCCTCAACACCTGCATCGCCCATCCTGAACAGCGGTACGTCAGGCACTCTCTCGCCCACTGAGATGGTCATCGGCTGCAAACCTTTTCACGCCAGCCAAGTGGACCTTGCCCGGATGCCGCCCTATGTTGCCAAGGTGACCGCATCCGCAAGCCTCGCCGGACAGATCCTGCTGGCCATGCCGGGCATCGGCGATCCCCGCTTTGATCGCGCCGTGATCGCCGTCTGTGCCCATGATGCGGAGGGTGCGCTCGGCATCGGTATCGGACGGCATGTGCCGCAGATCCGTCTCCACGCCTTGCTGAGGCAGCTCGACATCGATCCCGGTATCGCCCCGGACGTGGCAATCCATCACGGTGGTCCGGTCGAGGGACAGCGCGGTTTCGTTCTTCACGGGCAGGATTGGGAAGGGGAGGATACGATCGATGCCGGTCCGCTCTGGCGGCTGACTGGCACGCTCGACGTCCTGCGCGCCATCGCAGACGGTACGGGTCCTTCGCACTGGCTGGTGAGCCTCGGCTATGCAGGCTGGGGCGGTGCTCAGTTGGATGGCGAAATGACTCGTCACGGATGGTTCGCCATCCCCGGCGACGACACACTGACCTTTGGCACGCCCGCCGATCAGCGCTGGACCGCAGGCTTCTCCGCGGCGGGGATCGACAGCCGCCTGCTTTCCGCCTCTTTCGGGACGGCGTGAGCGGACTTCGCTCGACCGTGGTCTGTTCTCTTGAGAAGGGATTGCGATGGTGCGGGCCGCGATAATCTCCTCGCGGCATGGCAGGGCAGGTCCTAAAGACACGGTATGAGGATCGCATTTCCGGACGGCGCTTTTCCGACCATTCCGCCTGTCGGCGTGGTCGCTTTACTCGCCATCGCAGGTTTTTGGACGATCTGCGCAATATGGGTGACCGTCGCCGGTATCCGCCGACAGCGTGGAGGCGCGAGGGAGCCGGATCGCGCGCCACGTTGGTCTGCCCTGCTGGCCTCGATGCCCGCGATCCCGATCATCGTTTCCGCAGATGGTCAGATCCAGACCTCGGACCGGATCGCCGATTGGCTCGGCCTGCCGCAAAGGCCCTCCTTTCTCTCCGAACTCTCCGGTAACCAAACCGGTATACCTGCCGAGGACCTCGCGCTCTTGAAAGAGCATGTGGCAGCGGCACGCAGTCTGGCGGCCGATTTCACTCAGGTTGCGAATATCGCGTCGTCCGACCGCCGCCTGACCATCATGGGACGCCCGCTCAACGCGTCCGTCGCAGGGCCCGGGGGCGTGATCCTGTGGCTGTTCGACTCAAGCGAGGTCAGCCGACGCGTCGAGCAGTTGACCTTGGAGGGCGAACGGCTGCGGACCGCGCTGGATGCGCTGGCTTCGCTGATCGAGGCTGCGCCAATTCCCATGTGGCACCGCGGCAGCGACCTGCGCCTCAGCCTCGTCAACTCGGCCTACGTGAGGGCGGTCGAGGCGGAGAGTGCCGGGCAGGTCATCAGCGGCGGTCTGGAACTGGTGGAGGCGAATGTCGGGCGCAACCCGCTCGCCAGCGCCGCCACCGCGCGGGAGACCGGACAGGTGCAGTCTCGCAATGCGCCGGCGACGATCTCCGGTCAGCGTCGTATGCTGCGGATCGTCGATGTGCCGCTCGGCGAGGCAGGCGTCGCTGGCTATGCGGTCGATGTCGAGGAGCTGGAGCAGGCGCGTGGCGACCTCACCCGCTTTGCCAGCGCACAGCGGGACATGCTCGACCGGCTCTCCGCCGGCGTCGCGCAGTTCGGGCCCGATCATAACCTCGTCTTCTCCAATCAGGCATTTCGGCGCCTGTTCGCGATGAAGGCCGAATGGCTGGCGGATCGGCCGGAGTTCGACCGCGTGCTGGAGCGGATGCGGGAGGCCGGCCGCCTTCCGGAAAGCTACGACTTTCGCGGCTGGAAGGCCGAGCGGCGAGCCTGGTTCACGACGCCGAGCGGCGCGATCGAGGAGAACTGGCTGCTGCCCGGCGGCCTTCACCTTCGGGTCGTTGCGCAACCGCTGCCCGACGGCGGCCTGCTGGTCATCTTTGAGGATCGCACCGAGCAGATCCAGCTCGCCTCCGCGCGCGATACCCTGCTGCGCGTCCGTACCGCCACCTTCGACAATCTGTTCGAGGCGTTGGCTGTCTTCGCAAGCGACGGGCGGCTCTACATCTGGAACAATCGCTTTCGCGAAGTCTGGGGACTGGAAGAGGCGGTTCTCGCGACCCACCCGCGCGTGGATGCGCTTGTCGACACCGTCGCGCGCCGCCTGACCAATCCGGCGCGTGCCGGGCTGATCCGTGAGCTTGTGCGGATCGCGACGGTCGATCGGCAACAGCGCTCCGGTCATGTCCAGATGGCGGATGGGCGACATTTCGCGTTCGCGGCCGTCCCATTGCCGGATGGCAATGCGCTTTTCACCATGCTGGATGTGACCGACAGCCATCGTATCGAGATCGCGCTCCGCCAGGCGAACGATGCGCTGGGTGAGGCCGACCGTATCAAAAGCGCCTTCATGGCGAATATGAGCCGCGAACTGCGCACTCCACTCACCTCGATCGGCGGCTTCGCGGAGATGTTGAGCGGGGGCTATGCGGGCGAACTCACGCCCGACCAGACCGAGTACGTCCGTGCGATCAACGATTCGGTCGATCGCCTCAGCGCGCTAATCGACGACGCTCTGGAACAGACGCATAGCCAGATCGGCGACCTGCCGATGCCGGCCGAGCCGATCGAGCTGGGACCGCTCGCCCATGATGCCCTCGCCGCCGTGCGTGATCGTGCGGAGGCGCAGGGTGTCTCCGTCGAGGTGCGGGCGGACGCGCGGGCGGGCACTCTCGTCGGGGACCGGCGCCGGCTTGGGCAGGCGATCGAGGCGCTGATTGATCGGGCACTGGCGACGACCGCGTCAGGCGGGCGCATCGTCGTGCGGGTGACGGGCACCGCCCTTGCAGGCGAGATCATTCTTTCGGGCACCGGTCAGTCGGCGGGGAAAGCAGCCGAGAGCGGAGGCGAAGCGGCCTTCGCGACCTCGCTCGTACGGCAGGTTGTGGAGGGGCATGGGGGCACGGTCGATTACGCAGCCACTGTAGGCGATGACGTAGCCGTGGTGGTCCAGATCCCACGCCGTCAATCGCGGGACGACGCAGACGAATGAGCGTAGTGACCCTGACGGGAGAGGCGGCGATGCTGACGTTCGGTCGCGCGATCGCCGAGCATCTGCGCGCTGGCGATGTGATCGCACTCGAAGGCGATCTCGGCGCCGGCAAGACGAGCCTTGCGAGAGGTATTCTTGCCGGCCTTGGCGTGACGGGCGACATGCCCAGCCCAAGCTTCGCCATCGTTCAGGCCTACGATCCGCCGGAGGCACGCCTGCCGGTCCTCCATGTCGATCTCTACCGCTTGGACGACGACGCCGATGTCCGTGAACTCGGGCTCGATGAGGCGCTCGATGAAGGTGCCATCATTCTCGAATGGCCGCAGCGGCTCGGTCTGGCTCTGTGGAAGCACAGCCTGCGCCTTCGGATCGAAGGTGCCGGAACGCCCGCCCGCCGCTTGACAGCCGAGGTGTCGCCATCTTGGAAGGATCGATGGCCGCCGCAATGATTCCGCCCGCCACCGCGATGCCCTTCCTCGCCGCGAACGGCTGGGGCGACGGCACGATCCTGCCGCTCGCGGGAGACGCCTCGTTCCGCCGCTACTTCCGGGTTGCGGCCCCGGGCCGCACCGCCGTGCTGATGGACGCGCCGCCCGAGCATGAGGACAGCAGACCCTTCCTCGCTGTCGCTGCCCATCTCCGCTCGACCGGCTTCGCCGCGCCGCAGGTCTTCGCAACCGACCTCGACGCAGGATTGATCCTCCTTGAGGATTTTGGCGACGACCGGGTGGCCGAGGCGGTCGCTCTCGATCCCTCGCGCGAGGCGAAGATATATGGTGACGCCGTCGATCTTCTCCTGCGGCTCCATTCGGTTCCGCCCCCTGCGGACCTCCCGCCCTACGATCGAGCCGTTTATCAGCGAGAGGCTGGGCTTTTCACCGAGTGGTACGGGCCTGCTGTCGATCTACCGGTCGATGTGGAGGCTTATGTCAGTGCATGGAATACGGTTCTTGCCCAGGTGACGGAACGCTCCGTGCTGGTCCTTCGCGATTATCACGCCGAGAACATCATGCTTCGGGAGGGGCAGGATCTCGCGCTGCTCGATTTCCAGGACGCGCTGACAGGGCACCCCGCCTACGATCTCGTCTCCCTACTTCAGGACGCCAGGCGAGATGTCAGCGCGGCGACCGAAGCGTCGATGCTGGCCCGTTATCGGAGTAGTCGGCCGCTCGACGACGCTGCCTACGCCATCCTTGGTGCTCAGAGGAACGCCAAGATCCTTGGCATCTTCACCCGCTTGTGGAAACGGGACGGCAAGCCGCGCTATCTGTCGCTCCAGCCACGCGTCTGGCGGTATCTCGAACGCGATCTCGCCCATCCCGCACTAGCCCCAGTTAAGGCCTGGTTCGACCGGAACGTGCCTGTGGAGAAGCGGGCGGCGGCTTGGACAGCAGGAACGCTGGCGACGTGAGACCGGCCGAAGCACCGTTCTCTCCGCCTCGCACGGCAATGGTGCTCGCCGCCGGGCTCGGCAAGCGTATGCGGCCGCTCACCGCCACGCGCCCCAAGCCGCTCGTCGAGGTTGCGGGTAAGGCGCTCCTCGACCATGTCCTCGACCGGCTCCGTGCGGCCGGTGTCGCCAAGGTTGTCGTCAACGTCCACTACCTCGCCGATGCGCTGGAGGCGCATGTCGCGCGTCGCAAGGGCGAGCTCGACGTTCGTATTTCCGACGAGCGCGCGCTGCTGCTGGAGACCGGTGGCGGGCTGGTCAAGGCGGCACCGTTGATCGCCGAGGACACGTTCTTCGCGGTCAATGCCGACAATCTGTGGATCGACGGCCCCGCGGACACGCTCCGCTTGTTGGCGGAGCGCTGGGACGATTCTTCGATGGACGCGCTCCTGCTGGTCGTGCCGCTTGCCCGCGCGCATTGCCACGCGGGCCGCGGCGATTTTCACATGAGCGCATCGGGTAAGCTCAGCCGCCGCGCCACGGGGAAAGTCGCGCCTTTCGTCTTCACCGGCGTACAACTCGTCTCCAAACGGCTGTTGGCCGATCCGCCCGTGGGTGCCTTCTCCACCAACATCCTGTGGGATCGCGCGATCGCTGCCGGACGGCTCTACGGCGTCGCCCATCAGGGCCTCTGGATCGACGTTGGAACGCCCGGCGCCATTCCGAAGGCGGAGCTTCTGATCGGCAATGAATAGCGGGGCAGGGGTGCGGGCCGGTGATCCCTTGCCGTCGGTCTACAACATACCCCTCCATCACGCCTTTGCCGATGCGCTGGCCGCCGGCCTCCTCGGTCGCCATGGGCGCGATCCGCTCGACCTCGCGCGTGGGATCATCATCCTTCCCAACAACCGCGCGGTGCGGGCGGTTGCCGACGCTTTCGTCCGCCGCGCAGAGGGTGGCTTACTGCTGCCCCGCCTTGTCGCGGTGGGCGACCTCGAAGCGGGCGAGGGGGCAGGCGCGTTGCTGGACGGCATCGATGTCGATGAGCCAATCCCGCCGGCAATCGATCCGGTCGTTCGACGCACGATCTTAGCTAGGCTTGTCGCGCAGGCGACCGGATGCGAGGCAGCCGAAGCCTACCGGCTCGCCGCTGACCTCGCGCGGACGTTGGATCAGCTGATCATCGAGCGTGTCGATCCTCGTCGCCTACGCGATGCCGTCGCAGATGAGTTCTCCGTACATTGGCAAAGCTCGCTCCACCGGTTGCGGATCGTGCTCGATTTGTGGCCTGCGGAACTGGCCCGCCTTGGTCGTATCGACCTCGCCGATCGCCGCAATCGCGTGCTGTCATCGCTTGCGGCACAATGGCGTACGTCGGCCCCGGAGGGCTTCGTCGTAGCGGCCGGCTTCGACAACTTCGCCCCCGCTATCTCGGACCTGCTTCGCGTCATCGCGAGGATGGAGCGGGGTTCGGCGATTTTGGCAGGCCTCGACACGCATCTGCCGAACGAGGTTTGGGACATGCTCGGCCCGCATGAGCCGAACCCGGCAACCGGCCGCCGCCGTCCAGCACTGGAGACTCATCCCCAATTCGCGGCCAAGCAACTCCTGGCTGAACTGGGCGTCGAGCGTACGGATGTGCGGCGCTGGCGCTGGTCGGGCGATCGGAAAGGGCGGCCGCTCACGACGCGAGCGATATCGAATGCGATGCGACCGGCGGCGGCGACCGCCCAATGGGAGAGGTTGCCGACTCCCCATCGGCGCCTGTCGGGGATCAAGGCCGCGGAGTTCTCGACACCTGCCGAGGAGGCGCTGGGTATCGCTGTCGCCATCCGCCGCGCATTGGAAGAGCCTGGCCGCACGGTCGCGGTCGTTACGCCCGATCGCGCGCTCGCCCGGCGCATCGTCGCGCTCCTGAGGCGGTGGGATATCGCCGCCGATGACTCGGGGGGGCGGCCGTTGTCCGAAGAACCCCCCGGGGTCGTCCTGCTCGCGCTTGCCGAGATGGCGGTGGAGCGCTTCGCGCCGGTGCCGTTGCTTGCCGTGCTAAAACATCCGCTCGTTCGCCAGGGCGACGAGCGCCTGGCTTGGCTGGACATGGTGAGGGCGGTCGACCTGGGGCTCAGGGGGCCGAGGCCCGGTCCTCGGCTGGCGGGGATAGCGACGTTCTTCCAAGAAGGCGATAGCCGAACCGAACGGGTCCGCGCAGTCGCCGAACGTGCTTGGTTGCAGATCGCGCCGCTCCTCACAGACTTCGAGGTCGAGTTCTCAGCGGCCCGCGATCTTGCGTCGGCCTTGGCTGCCCTCCGCCGTTGCGCACAGATGCTTTGTGGCGACGCGATCTGGGCCGGGGAGGCGGGCCGGGCCCTAGCTGATTTCGTTGCCGCGCAGGAGGCGGTCGCGGCGGAGGCACCGGAGATCAGCGATATAGCAGCGATCCCTGCCGTCCTGCGCCAATTGTTGAACGAGGTCGCGATCCGCCGCGTTTCGCAGGATCGTCACCCTCGTGTGTTCATCTGGGGCCTGATCGAGGCGCGGCTGCAGCAGGCTGACCTGACCATCCTTGCCGGGCTAAACGAAGGCGTGTGGCCCTCGCTTCCTGCCCCCGACCCGTGGCTGGCTCCGGGCCTTCGTGCCGCTTTGGGTCTTCCGGGGCTCGAGCGACGGATCGGCACCGCCGCGCAGGACTTCGCGCTCAACCTCGGTGGACCGTCGGTGCTGCTGACTCGCGCCCGGCGGGATGCGACGGCCCCTACGATCGCGTCGCGCTTCTGGTTACGCCTTGATGCGATGACCGGCGGGCTGCCGCGCGAGCACCGCCTGCAGCGGCTCGCCGCGCGCCTTGATGCGCCGAGTGGGCCGCTGACACCCGCCGCCCGGCCGCAGCCGATACCGCCGCCCTCGGCGCGACCAAGGCGCATCTCGGTTACGGCCGTCGACCGGCTCAAGGCCGACCCATTCGCCTTCTACGCGCGCGCGATCCTGAAGCTTCCCGATCTTGATCCGGTCAACGCCGACCCGAACCCAGCCTGGCGCGGCACGCTGGTGCACCGTGTGCTGGAGGAGTGGTTCCTGCACGACGACGCACGTCCCGACGCGCTCCGTCCACGCGCCGAGCGCCTCCTCGATCAGGTCGCCGCGCATCCTGTGCTCCGCGCGCTCTGGGAGCCGCGCCTGATGGAAGCGGTTGACTGGGTGGCAGCGCGGCTGGCAGAAGATCGCGCCCAGGGGCGCGATCCAATCAAGGTCGAGATCAAGGGCGAGGCGGAGATCGCCGGCATCACGCTTCAGGGAACGGCCGACCGCATCGACCGACTGTCGGATGGTTCGCTCGCCATAGTCGATTACAAGACGGGCATGCCGCCCAGCACGGCTCAGGTCGCCGCAGGTTATGCGATGCAGCTCGGCCTGCTCGGCTATATTGCGCGCTCCGGGGGCTTTCCCGATGTGGCGGGGGATGCCGGCACGTTCGAGTACTGGTCCTTCGCCCGCGCACCCGGCGGCGGCTTCGGCCAGGTCCGCAGCCCAACCGACGCCAAGGCTAAGGGCGGCATTCCACCTGACCAGTTCGCCGATCGCGCGGCGGGTGTCCTCACGGAGGCGGCTGCGAAATGGCTGACCGGCAATGCTCCGTTCACCGCGAAGCTTCACCCCGAGTACGCGCCTTATGGGGAGTACGACCAGCTGATGCGGCTGGAAGAATGGTATGGCCGGGATGAAGGGTGAGCGCGGCTGACCGTTGCCAGCCCCGCCGCCGCTCCGCTAACGAGAGGACAGGTGGGGCCTGTAGCTCAATGGTTAGAGCTGGCCGCTCATAACGGCTAGGTTGCGGGTTCGAGTCCTGCCGGGCCCACCAACCCTCCGCTTGCCGCCCGTCGTCCCGCCCGCTAAGGCGCGGCCGTCGGGGAGTAGCGCAGCCTGGTAGCGCATCTGCTTTGGGAGCAGAGGGTCGCAGGTTCGAATCCTGTCTCCCCGACCATCCTCTAGTTTTTGTTGCGACGACCGCTCATCGTCGCGGTTCCGGCCTGCTCGCCGGGGGTATGCTGCCGACGAGAGGGCCAATGAACGAGAAGGCGATCGAACTCGCGCACCGCGCGACCCGTCAACTTCACGCTCTGGAGCGGAGTGTAGACACGGCTTTGAAGAATGGCGCTGCGCTCATCGCTTGCCTAGCTGGCGGCAGGTTGGAAGCAGGTCTCGCCGTTGAGGTCGGGCAGGACGCCTTAGAAGCGCTAGACTGTGCCATGACTCAGATCATCATGGCGCAAGGCAAGGTCGTGGAGGCGCACCATGCCCTGTTCGCCGCTGCCCAGGAGATGAACATACCTGTTGCTGTTGGCGGAGGCGGCGGCAAGCCTGCCTTACCGTTCAGGGCAGGGACGAGCAATGCCGGGCTGACCGTCGTCGATGAGCCTTGGTTCAAGAGCGTTTGAATGTTCATCTGCGTTTCACTTGCTCATTCTCTTGTCGTACGCTGCACTCTCTTTCGCTAGAACCTCTTCTGCCGTGGCTCTCTCCTCAGCCTGGTCTTTGACAAGAGCCTGGCGCTGCCGTTTCAGCGCGGCAATCTGATGATCAAGCCGGTCGAGAGCTTCGGCTTGTTCATGCTTCAGCTGTTCCACCGCCTTCTCCGCGCGATCGAGTGCTTGCCGCGATGGTGGAGCAGCCTTCCGTTTGTTGCGCTTCTGCGTTTGGTCCGGAGCATCTTCGCCGGGCGGTGCATCCCTTAGCCGACGGATTATCGTCCCCGGTGCCGCCAAAGCCGGTGCGGCGAGATTTGGATCGCTGACCTCCTCCGCCATTCCGCGTGCGAAGAGGTTCGCGCTGGTTCCCCAGGCGTCAAGCGCCGCCTTCTAACTGGTCGCTGCGACATAGGCGTCGTGGAAGCCGATCGGCGTTCGGTAGACCTTCAGCTTGCGCGGCATCTCCGCACAACGCGCAATGGCTTCATTGGTCGCAGGGTAAGACGAGCACAATAGAAAACGGGCGCCTCCCGAAGGAGACGCCCGTCTGTTCTTTCCCGTTTAGAAGCGGGAGCGAAGCTTAGTGCGCGGCGCCAGCGTTGTCGGCGGCGTCGTGCGCGTTGTCCGCAGCGTTGTCGAGCGCGTCGGCCGCAACCTCGTTCGAGGTGTTCTCGGCGGCGTCCTCGAGGACCTCACCCACGTTGTCCAGCGCGGCCTCGTTGGCGTCCGCGGCGTTCTCAGCCGGCGTCGACGACGAGCAAGCGGCCAGCGAGAGCAGACCAGCGGCGAAAGCGAAACCCAGCTTCTTCATTCGAGCACTCCCCTTTAGGGTCATAAATCATCAAGGGGTCCGGCCCGAACGCCGTCCCTGTCGTCTTCTCTAGTCGCGGAATGTCTACCGTCAACGGGGAAATTTACGGTGAGTGAACAGGCGGACCTCACCGTTCGTCGCATTTCGAAGCCGCACAGCCTCAATGCGCAGCAGCCGGAGGGTCGATCGGGCCAAGCTCGGTCGCGTCGTTCGCGACCACCGACAGCATGGCCGTCCATGCCGCCACGTTCTGGCGAAGCTGCTCGGGATCGACCTTGTCGAGCGTGTCGTCAGGGGTGTGATGCAGGTCGAAATAGCGCGTGCCGTCCTGGCTGAGTTCCAGCGTCGGCACGCCGATCGCCGTCATCACCGAGATGTCGGAGCCACCCGCGTCTCCGTTCCTGCCGCCGAACGCGATGCCGAGCGGGTTGAGCGCAGCGCTCAGCTTTGGCGTGACGACAGGGGCAGAGGTGGCGCTGACGTTGGTCTGGAACCGCCACACCCGATCGGCGCCGAAGTCGGACTCGGCCGCCACGGCGTGCTTCTCGGTCCGGTGCCGATCGCGATAGGCGTTGCCCCCGAACAGCCCGACCTCTTCCGCCCCGAACCAGACGAGGCGGATGGTGCGGAGCGGCTTGCCCGCGTCCATGATCCGCTTCGCCGCCGCCGTGGTGATCGCGACGCCGGCCGCGTCGTCGATCGCGCCCGTTCCCTGATCCCAGCTGTCGAGATGACCGCCGATCAGGACGATCCCGGCGTCCTTTTCGCGCCCCGGCACCTCGGCAATAACGTTGCCCGACTGACGCGTTCCCACGCTGCGTGGCGTGAGCGTCAGGTGCATGGTCACCGGCTTGCCGCGCTTGAAGATGCGGGCGAGCTGGTCCGCGTCCGGAAGTGTGAGGGCCGCCGCGGGGATCGGCTTCACCCCCTCGGCCCAGACCTGCACGCCGGTATGCGGGTTGCGGTGATGATCGGTGCCGATCGAGCGGATGACGATCGCGGCCGCGCCCTTCTGAGAGGCGACCGACGGGCCCTTGCGCCGAATCTGACCGAAGGGGCCGTAGGCCGAACCGTCCTGCGTCGCCGCCATCGCGTGGTTCACGAAGACGATCTTGCCCGCGACCTGCGCCGCGGGTGCCGCTTCGAGGGCCTGCAGCCCGTCGAAGGCGACCACCTCCGCCGTGATGCCGGCGGACGGGGTGGCGCCGCTGTTCCCCAGTGCGGCGAGCACGAGCCGCTGTGGGAAGGGGCTGATGATTTCCGCCGTCTCTGCTCCGCGCTCCCAAGCGGGCATGTCGAACGTCTCGATCCTTACATTGGCGAAGCCGAGCGCGTTCAGCTTCTTCACCGCCCAGTCGCGGGCCCGTGCCTCGGCCTCTCCGGCGGCAGGGCGGGGGCCGATTTCGGTCGTCAGCGTCTCTGTGATCTCCCAGGCGAGATCGTCCTTCAGCGCCGCGTCGCGCAGCGCGGCGGTATCGGCGGCGAGAGCGGGAGAGGAGAGAAGGGCGGCGGTGGCGAGGAGAAGCTGCTTCATGTCCACGACCTTAGCGCCGGACCCTCGACTGCCAACCCCGTCTCTGCCGTTTGCCTTCCGTGGCGGGGCGATTATATCGGCGCCACATCCAAGCAGACCCAAGATACGCGGAGACAGCCTCGCATGGCCGCCCAGTACGCCTTCGTCATGAAGGACATGACCAAGACCTTCCCCGGCGCGCCGAAGCCGGTGCTGAACAACATCAACCTGCAGTTCTACCAGGGTGCCAAGATCGGCATCGTCGGCCCGAACGGCGCCGGCAAGTCGACGCTGATGAAGATCATGGCCGGCATCGACACCGACTTCGTGGGTGAGGCCTGGCCGGGCGAGAACATCACGGTCGGCTATCTGCCACAGGAGCCGCAACTCGACCCGTCTAAGAACGTGCTGGAGAACGTCAAGGACGGTGCCCGCGACGTCGCCGATATGGTCGATCGCTTCAACGCGATCTCGGCCGAGATGGGTGATCCCAAGGACGACACCGACTTCGACAAGCTGCTGGAGGAAATGGGCGTCCTTCAGGAGAAGATCGACGCGGTCGATGGCTGGACGCTCGACAACCAGCTGGAGATCGCAATGGAAGCGCTGCGTTGCCCGCCTTCCGACTGGCCGGTCGAAAGCCTGTCCGGCGGTGAGAAGCGCCGCATCGCGCTCACCCGGCTGCTGATCCAGAAGCCGTCGATCCTGCTGCTCGACGAGCCGACCAACCATCTTGATGCCGAGAGCGTCCAGTGGCTGGAGGCGCATCTGAAGGATTACGCGGGCGCGGTGCTGATGATCACCCACGACCGCTACTTCCTCGACAACGTCGTCGGCTGGATCCTCGAGATCGATCGCGGCAAGTACTTCCCCTACGAGGGCAATTACTCCACGTACCTCGAGAAGAAGGCCAAGCGCCTTGAACAGGAGGAGCGCGAGGAGTCCGGTCGCCAAACCGCGATCCGTAACGAGCTGGAGTGGATCCGGCAGGGCGCCAAGGCCCGCCAGACCAAGTCCAAGGCGCGTATTGCCAAGTTCGACCAGCTCGTCGCCGCGCAGGAGAACCGCACACCGGGCAAGGCGCAGATCGTCATTCAGGTCCCCGAACGTCTCGGCGGCAAGGTGATCGAGGTCGAGAACATCTCCAAGTCCTATGGGGACAAGAAGCTGTTCAGCGACCTGACCTTCACCCTGCCGGCCGGCGGCATCGTCGGCGTGATTGGTCCCAACGGTGCCGGCAAGTCGACGCTGTTCAAGCTGATCACCGGCCAGGAAGCGCCGGATAGCGGGACGATCGAAAAGGGCAGCACCGTCCGCCTTGGCTATGTCGACCAGAGCCGCGACCATCTCGATCCCAAGAACAACGTCTGGCAGGAGATCTCGGACGGCCTCGATTACATGAAGGTCAACGGTCACGATCAGTCGACCCGCGCCTATGTCGGTGCCTTCAACTTCAAGGGCCAGGACCAGCAGAAGATCGTCGGCAAGCTGTCCGGCGGTGAGCGCAACCGCGTCAACATCGCCAAGATGCTGAAGCGTGGCGGCAACGTCCTGCTCCTCGACGAGCCGACCAACGATCTCGACGTCGAGACGCTCGGCGCGCTGGAGGAGGCGATCGAGAACTTCGCCGGCTGTGCCGTGGTCATCAGCCACGACCGCTTCTTCCTCGACCGTCTCGCTACCCATATCTTGGCATTCGAGGGCAACGGCCATGTCGAGTGGTTCGAGGGGAACTTCGAGGCGTATGAGGAGGACAAGCGCCGCCGCCTGGGCGATGCGGCGGACCGGGCTAGTGCGGGGGCTTACAAGAAGCTGACGCGGTAAAGGCTGCGCTGTCGAACGGCGTTGGGGGAGGGCAATCGGGCTTAGCGGCTGAACAGACGTTTCAGCCGCTTCCTCCAACCCGGCTTCTTCTTCGTTTTTGCAGACGACGGCTTCTTCACCACTTTGCTGGCTGCCCAGTCGAAGCTGCCGTCCGCGGTAGCGGTGTCGGCGGGTTTCTCCAGAAGCGCTCTTATCTTCACGTCGCGCCGCATCTTCAGGACGCGCAGGCCGCTCCTCTCCAGCGTCAGGCGAAATCCGATCTCGTTGATGTAGACCGGTTCTCCCACCCGGATCACCAGTGCGTTGTCGCCCCAATATTGCGCCGTGAGCCACATCCGGCCGCCCGGGCGCAACATCCGCGCGGCCTTCTGCACGAGCGTGATCGGATCGCGCACATGCTCATACGCTTCCTGCGCGATCACGAAATCGACGCTGCCCGGCGGGATGATGCTGTCGAGATCGTCGTTGTCCAGATCAACCGTATGCGCCTCGAAACCCAATTCGTCGCGCATGAAGGCGACGCTCGGTTCGGAAAGTTCGAGCCCGATATACCGCAGGTCCGGCCTCGCATCCCGCATGACGTGCAGGGCCTGCCCCGCGCCGCAGGCAAGATCGACCACGCATTTCGACCCTACGGGCAGGTGCGAGAGGTACTCGTTGGAAGAGGTGACGAACTCCTTCGTACCCAGACGGCGGAAGCTTTCGACCTTCGACACGTCGCGCTTGTAGACTGCGTGATCGTCCTCCTTGGGGTTCAGGAAGATCGTCTCGCACGCGCCGCAGATGTCGAAGCGGAACAGCTTCTGCGGCGCCTCAAGCGTGGGCAGGTAATCGAGGTAGAGCTGGTCCAGCGACGTGCCTGGCGCGCTGAGGCGGGTGTTGGCCGGCAGACGGTTCTGCGGCAGCTGCCAGAGCAGCGCGGTATCCTTCGATCCGCATAGCGGGCACGCGTCCAGCTTGACCGTGCCCGCCATTTCAAATTGCTTACGAAAGCGCCGTGCGATGTTCATCCTTCCGCTATGAAGGGCTGGATTGGCCGCGGCAAGGACGCCGCCACAGGCTTCCGACCGTTCAGTAATACTGGGCGAAGGTTGGGGCGGGCATGTCGCACGCCTTGGTCTTGCCGGCCTTGCACGCGGCGACCTGCGCGCGCCAGGCGGCCATGGCGTCGGCATAGGCGTTGGTCTGGGCCTGATAGCGGGCTTCGTCGTTCGCGATCAGTTCCTTGCGAGCGGCGACTTCGGCGCGATAGGCGGCCTGGTCGAGCGCGTACTGCTTCTGGTTCTGCGCCTCGACGGCGGTGTCGACCGCCAGTGAGGAGGCGTTCAGCGTTTGGGTTGCCGGCTTCTCGGCGGCGTCCACCGCATCGTGCTTCGCCGTGTGCTTGTCGTGGCCGCGGTCCTGCGGCAGCTCCTGGTTCGTCGGAGCGGGATTGGGCGGGGTCTGCGCCATCGCCACGCCCGAGAGGGAGATCATGGCGGCGGCAGACAAGAAGATGCGCTTCATCATCGTCTCCATCAACTATTTGCTGGCGGCGTAACGACGGATGGAGGGGCGGCGTTCCGCTTGGGTCCCCGGCCGAGGCGCAACTCGCTGACGACGACGCTCAGCACCACCAGCGCGCCGCCGAGGATCGCGGAGCCGGGGAGGCGATCTCCGGCGGCCCAGCCGATCACCCCGGCATAGACCGGCTCCCCCGCATAGATCAGCGAGGCGCGGGTGGCGGAGACACTGCGCTGCGCCCAGTTCATCGTCACCTGGATGATCACGCTGCCGACGCCCAGCACAACGACGCATCCGAAAGCGACAGGCGACCAGCGGGGAAGCGCCTCGCCCGTCAACGGCATCATCGCAAAGCAGAGGGCGGCGGTCACCGCCATCTGCAGCATCGCGGCGCGGCGGCCGTCAACGGCGCGGGCGAAGACGCCGATCAGCACGATCTGGCCTACGGTCGCCACGGCGCAGAGGATGGTGAGCGTCTCCCCCGTGCCGAGGGTCAGGCCCATCACCTCGCGCGGACCGGCCAAGAGGGTGAGGCCTGCGAGCGCCATCACGACGCCGACCCAGACCATCCGGCGCGGCATCCGCCGGAGGAAGATCAGCTCGGCGACGGGTACCAGCGGCACGTAGAGCGAGGTGATGAAGGCGGACTTGCTGCTGGGGATGTAGAGAAGGCCAATCGCCTGGAGCGCCATGCCGGCGGTCATCGCTGCGCCGATCCAGAGCGACGAGGTCAGTTCGACGCGGGTAACGCGGACCATATGGCGAGGGCTGGTGATGAACAGCAGCGCTGCGGCGATGGCGAAGCGCACGCCGACGAAGAAGAACGGCCCCCAATCGTCGAGACCGATCTGGGTAACGAGGAAGGTGGCACCCCAGAGCAGAGTGATGCCGAACAGCGAGAGTTCCGGCAGGTACCGCCGACCCGCCGGCGCCTCGCTTTCCGGCAGCATCAGGTCGCAGAGGCGGGCGAGAAGCTGCCGCTGTCCTCGTCTAGAAGGTGGAGGAGGCCGTCGGCGATGGCGAAATAGGCACCGCGCAGCTTCAGCGTGCCGGCGGCTTCACGCTTCGCGACGAAAGGGAAGGTTCGGAGGTTCGCGAGGCTGACCTTCACCGCCTCCAACTCCATCGCGTGAACCGCTTCGGGGCCGTCGCCATGCTCCGCCTTGATCCGGTCCCGCGCTTCGTCGAGCAGGTCGATCCAGTGCGCGATGAAGCCGCCGTCGCCCGGCTGCGCATCGGCGAACTGGCGCGAGAGCGCCGCCTTGCAGCCGCCGCATGCGCCGTGGCCCATGACGACGACCTCCGACACTTCGAGCTGGGTCACCGCGAATTCGAGCGCCGCCGACACGCCGTGCCGCCCGCCGCCGACCTCGAAGGGTGGCACGAGGTTGGCGACGTTGCGTACGACGAACATCTCGCCGGGCGAGGTGTCGAAGATCTGGCTGGGATCGACGCGGCTGTCCGAACAGGCGATCACCATCACCTTCGGGCTCTGCCCCTGCGCCAGTTCCGCCCAGCGTGCCCGCTGTGCCTGCCACCCGCCGGTGCGGAAACGGCGGTATCCGTTCAGGAGATCGTTGAAGTCGGCCATGCTGCGTCCGCTTTCGTGTGTTTGTGGGTGTCGTTTAGCGCCACGGCAGCGGTGCGCAAGGCGGGCGGGACTCCCTCGGAAGTTGACTAAGTTTACACTACGTCAGCGCGGAAAACGCGTTCCGGGCAGGGGCCCGCGAGCGAGATGTGGAAGCGTTGTGCGAGTTTCGAAGTGACATGCTTTCGACCTACTTCCTGGGTGGCTGTGTAGGACAGCAGAAACGAGCCCCGACAGTAACAGCGGCCGCTCGATGGTTGTTACAGGGGTCCCGGGGCGCTATCTGCGTCCCATGAACGAGCTCACACCGCTGCCTCGCCCGGAACGCGTCCGCAAGCCCGACTGGATCCGGGTGAAGGCGCCCACCGGCAACGCCTTCAACGAGACGCGCCAGCTGATGCGTCGCCTCAACCTCGCGACGGTCTGCGAGGAAGCGGCCTGCCCGAATATCGGTGAATGCTGGACCAAGAAGCACGCGACGGTGATGATCCTGGGCGACACCTGCACGCGGGCCTGCGCTTTCTGCAACGTGAAAACGGGTATGCCGCGCGCGGTGGATCTGAAGGAGCCGCAGCATGTCGCCGATGCCGCGGCGGAGCTGGGGCTGGAGCATATCGTCGTCACCTCGGTCGATCGCGACGATCTGAAGGACGGTGGCGCGTCGCAGTTCGTGAAGGTGATCGAAGCGCTGCGCCGCACGACCCCGAATACGACGATCGAGATCCTGACGCCCGATTTCCGCAACAAGGCGGATGCGGCGGTGGAGGCGATCGTCGCGGCGCGGCCTGACGTCTACAACCACAACCTGGAAACCGTGCCGAGGCTGTACCCGACGATCCGGCCGGGTGCGCGGTACTACGCTTCGCTGCGGCTGCTGGAGAGCGTCAAGCGGCTCGACCCGACAATCTTCACCAAGTCCGGGATCATGACCGGCCTGGGCGAGGAGCGGCTGGAGGTCCATCAGGTGATGGACGACATGCGGTCCGCCGACATCGATTTTCTGACGATGGGCCAGTACCTGCAACCGACGCCGAAGCACGCCAAGGTGCAGGAGTTCACCAGCCCGAAGGCCTTCGCCGCCTATGCCGCGATCGCCCGCGCCAAAGGCTTCCTGCTCGTGGCGGCGAGCCCGCTGACGCGGTCTAGCTATCACGCGGGCGACGACTTCGCGAAGATGAAGGCCGCGCGCGAACTGAAGCTGGGTCGGACGGTCGGTGCCCCGGCATAGTGAGACGCGGACGCTCCCGTACACGCCGGGGCAGATGTACGATCTCGTCACCGACGTCGCCCGCTATGGCGAGTTCTTGCCCTGGGTGACGGGGGTACGTGTCCGGTCCGACAATGAGACCGAGATGGTCGCGGACCTTGCCGTGGGGTTCAAGGCGCTGCGGGAGACGTTCACGTCCCGCGTGCTGAAGACGCGGCCGTCCGAGGTGCATGTCGAATATGTCGAGGGGCCGCTGAAGTACCTCCGCAACGACTGGCGGTTCGAGCCGGATGGGACGGGTGGGTCGCTGGTCCACTTCGCGGTGGATTTTGCCTTCCGCTCGCGCATGTTCGAGATGATCGCGGGGCAGGTGTTCGATCGTGCGCTCAGGAAGATGATCGGCGCGTTCGAGGATCGGGCGCGGGCGCTTTACGGCCACCCACAGGAATCCCGTTCGTCCTGAGCGAAGTCGAAGGACGGGTAACACAGGGCAACGCTCGTAACCCGTGCTTCGACTTCGCTCAGCACGAACGGATTATTCGTCGCTGTCTTTCGGCAACAGAAGCTCCAGCGCGCAGAGCGCGGCGGCGACGCGAATACCTTCGCGGCCGAGGTCGCCGAACTCCTTTAGGTCCGCATGGATGTCCTTAGGGTCTCCGCCCTTGATCGCGCGGGCGAAGACGACTGTTCCGACCGGCTTCTTGGGCGATCCGCCGCCCGGCCCGGCGATACCGGTGATCGACACGGCGATGTCGGCACCCGATCGCTCCAGCGCGCCGCGCGCCATCGCCCAGGCGGTGGCGATCGACACCGCGCCGAAGGTCTCGATCACGTCGCTGGCGACGCCCAGCATCGCCTGCTTCGCCTCGTTCGAATAGGTAACGAAGCCGGCGTCGAACACGTCGGACGATCCGGCGAGTTCGGTGAGCGACGCGGAGACGAGGCCGCCCGTGCAGCTTTCCGCCACCGCGACGTGCAGGCCGGCGGCGCGGTTCACCTCCAGCACCTTCTGCGCGGCGGCGAGCAGGCTTTCCGGCACCGCGCTCATTGGGCGACTTCGCAGAGCTTGAACGGGAGATCGTCGCGGGAACGGCTGAACAGGTCGTAGGCGATCACCACGGTTTGCGCGACGTTGCGGCCGGGGAGCGGGGCGAGCGCGGTGAGCGCGCGATCGATCGTTGCGCAATCCTTGACCGCGACCTTGCTGACGAGCGCGGCGGTGACCGCCTGTTCGAGAACGGTGCGCTGAATCTCCTCGGTCAGGAAGCCGCTGGTGATGTTGCCGAAGAGGCGGGTCAGCGTGCCTTGCGCGGCAGGCCATGCGGCGTCGGCGTCCGCCGCATAGCGCGCGCCCGGATCGCCGCGCAGCAGGAAGGCGGAGGTGGACAGGGTAGCGCGGCACCGCTCCGCCACGCCATCCACAAGCACGGGGAGGGAGAAGGTCACCAGATCCTCTGCCTGCTTCCGGTCGAGGCAGGGCGCGGTGGAAGTCGCGGCGGACGCCGCCTGTGCGACGAACAGGGCGGCGAGAGCGAGCGAAGTGGCGGCGTTGCGGATCATCATTCCTCCCAACTGCTGACGGTGGCGATCGCCTGCGCGGCGATGCCCTCGCGACGGCCGGTGAAGCCCAAGCCCTCGGTCGTCGTCGCCTTGATGCTCACGCGATTCAACGGCAGCTCCAGCAATTCTCCGATCCGGGAACGCATCGCATCGGCATGTGGGCGCACCTTGGGTGCCTCGCAGATGATCGTGACATCGACATGATCGATCCGCCCGCCCGATCGGCGCACCAGATCACGGGCGTGGATGAGGAAGCGGTCGGAGGACGCACCCTTCCACTGCGGATCGCTGGGCGGGAAATGCGCGCCGATATCGCCGTCGCCGATCGCGCCGAGCAGGGCGTCGGTGAGGGCGTGGAGTGCCACGTCGGCATCGGAATGGCCGGCGAGGCTGTGGCTGTGCGGGACCTTCACGCCGCCCATCCAGACATGGTCGCCCTCCGCGAAGGCGTGGACGTCGTAGCCGAGGCCGGTGCGGGTGATCCTGTTCAAACGTCCCTCCGCAAGCGCGAAATCGGCGGGTGCTGTGATCTTGTCGAGGCGCGGGTCGCCGGCGATGGTGAAGACGTTGAAGCCGGCGGCACGGGCCATCTGCGCATCGTCGGTCGGCTCCGGCCCGGTCCAGCCCTCATGCGCGGCGCGGAGGACGGCGAGGCGGAACCCCTGCGGGGTTTGCACCCGACGCAGGCCGTCGCGATCGACCACTTCGCCGAGCGCGTCTCCGGCCGTGACGAGCGTGTCGGCGACGGGCAGGACCGGGACCGCGCCGTCCGCCTGGGCCAGAGCGCTCAGGAGCCGGTCGAACACCGAGGCGGGGAGGAAGGGGCGCGCGGCATCGTGGACGAGGACGACGTCGCCATCCGGCAGTGCTGCCATTCCCGCCGCGACTGACTCCCGCCTCGTTGCGCCACCCTCGACGATCCGCGCTGGCCTGTCCGCACCGAGTGCGCGCGCGGCCAGTTCCTCCTGCCCCTTGCCGATCGCGACGACGATCTCCCCGACCGCCGGATGGGCGCGAAGGGCATCGTAGGCGCGAGCGAGCACGGACTTTCCGCCGATCTCGACATATTGCTTGGGAACGCTGCCGCCCGCGCGGCTGCCCGAGCCGGCGGCGACCAGGATGGCGTGGCAGAGCATGTCCCGGCGCTTAGCCGAGCCTCGCCTTGCCCGCCAGAGCGATTGGCTGTACGGAGATGCCTGTTTTTCAGGCAAAATCCATGACCATGCTCGCCCCCATCCAGATCGGCCCGGTGCGGATCGACACGCCGGTGATCCTGGCGCCGATGACCGGCGTCACCGACCTGCCGTTCCGCCGCATCGTCCGCCGCTATGGCTCCGGCCTGAACGTCACCGAGATGGTGGCGAGCGCCGCCGCGATCCGCGAGACGCGCCAGTCGCTGCAGAAGGCGGCATGGGACCCGATCGAGGACCCGGTGTCGATGCAGCTGGTCGGCTGCACCCCCGCCGAGATGGCCGAGGCGGCGAAGCTGAGCGAGGATCGCGGGGCGGCGATCATCGACATCAACATGGGCTGCCCCGTGCGCAAGGTGACGAACGGCGATGCGGGCTCGGCGCTGATGCGCGACCTCGTCCACGCCGCGGCGCTCATCAAGGCGACGGTCGGGGCGGTGAAGGTGCCCGTCACGTTGAAGATGCGGATGGGCTGGGATCACGTCAGCCTAAACGCGCCCGAACTCGCCCGCATTGCTGAGGATCTCGGCGTCCGGATGATCACCGTTCACGGCCGCACCCGCAACCAGATGTACAAGGGATCGGCCGACTGGGCGTTCATCGCCAAGGTGAAGGCGGCGGTGTCGGTGCCGGTGATCGTCAACGGGGACATCTGCTCGATCGAGGATGCCGAGACTGCGCTCGCGCAATCGGGCGCGGACGGGGTGATGATCGGGCGCGGTGCCTATGGCCGGCCGTGGCTGCTCGCACAGGTCATGCGCCACTTCCAGGGCAAGGCGCCGGGCGAGGATCCCTCGACCGATCAGCTTTATGCCCTGATTACCGAGCATTATGACATGATGCTTGAGCATTATGGCGAGTTCACGGGCGTCAGCATGGCGCGCAAGCATCTCGGCTGGTACACCAAGGGCCTGCCCGGATCGGCCGATTTCCGGAACAGCGTGATGCGCTACACCGATCCGGACGAGGTCCGCCGCGCGCTCGCCGAATTCTTCGCACCTTGGCTCTCCCGGGCAGCGGCCTGATCCGCTTCGGCAGGGCGGCCGCGCGCGCGAGCGTGGTGGCACCCGCGGAGGTGCTGTTCGCGCTGCCGACGCCGGTGCTGGTGATCGACGCGGTTGGCCTTGTGACAGATGCCAATGTCGCGGCGGAGTCGCTGCTCAACCTTGGGCGGAGCGCGGTGATCGGCCGGAGCATCGCCGAGGTGATCGGGCATCCGCTGGACGCCGTTTCCAATGACGCGCCGTTCACGGCCTATGATCTCGACATCAGCCTGCCGGACGGGCGCGAGAAGCAGGCCGATGTGATGGTGGCGCCCTTGCCGGACCGGCCGGGCTGGCGCGCCGTGACCATCCACGGCCGCGCGCCGTCGCACCTCGCTTCGCGCCGATTGGAGCGGGAGGGCGGGATGAAGAGCGCGGTGGGTGCCGCCGCGATGCTGGCGCATGAGATCAAGAACCCGCTTTCCGGCATCCGCGGGGCGGCGCAGCTGCTGGAGGCGACGGCCGACGCCGACTCCGCCGATCTGACCCGGCTGATCCGCGACGAGGTGGATCGCATCGCCGCGCTGATCGACCGGATGGAGGGGTTCACCGATACGCGACCGGTTACCGTCGAGCCGCAGAACATCCACGCCATCCTGGGCCATGTCCGCGACGTCGCCAGCCGGGGCTTTGCGCGGGATGTCGTGATCCGCGAGCTTTACGACCCATCGCTGCCGGCGGTGCTCGGCCACCGCGATTCGCTGATCCAGGTGTTCCTCAACCTCATCAAGAATGCGGTCGAGGCGATGGGGGAGGCGGGCGGCGTCGTCACGCTTACCACCGCCTATCGCCACGGCGTTGCGCTGGCGAAGGGGAGCCGCGATCGCCGCGTGCTGCCGATCGAGGTCTGCGTGATCGACGAGGGGCCGGGCGCGCCGGCCGATCTGGCGCAGCACATGTTCGACCCGTTCGTCACCACCAAGCGGTCGGGCGGTGGGCTGGGTCTCGCCCTTGTCGACAAGCTGATGACTGATCAGGGTGGCATGGTCGAATACGCGCGCGAAGGGCGGCCGCCGCGCACGGTGTTCCGCGTGTTGTTGCCGAGAGTTGGGGGAAAGAAATGACAGCGGCCGGACGTATCCTCGTGGTCGATGACGATGCCGCGATCCGCACCGTGGTGCGGGAGGCGCTGCGCCGGCGTGGGCACCTCGTGGAGACAGCCGGTTCGCTGGCCGAGCGCAAGCGCGCGATGGCGGTAGGTATGCCGGACGTGCTGATCACCGACGTGGTGCTGCCCGACGGCAACGGGTTGGACACCGTGCCAGAGCTGATCAGCGCCTGCCCCGGCCTGCCCGTGATCGTTTTGTCCGCGCAGAACACGCTGGCGACGGCGGTGCGCGCGACCGAGCAGGGCGCGTTCGAATATCTGCCGAAGCCGTTTGACCTTGAGGAACTGGCGCGGGCGGTTGATGCCGCGCTTCGCCGGGGACGGGCGGCCACGGACACGACGCCATCGCGCGTCGAGGACGATCTTCCGCTGATCGGTCGCTCCCCGCCGATGCAGGAGGTGTACCGCACGATCGCGCGGGTGGTGGGCAACGACCTCACCGTGCTGATTCTCGGAGAATCCGGGACTGGCAAGGAGCTCGTTGCCCGCGCCGTCCACGATCTCGGGCCCCGGCGCGACAAGCCCTTCGTCGCCATCAACATGGCCGCCATCCCCCGCGAGCTGATCGAATCCGAGCTGTTCGGCCATGAACGCGGCGCGTTCACCGGCGCGCAGGCGCGGACCGCCGGGCGGTTCGAGCAGGCCCAGGGCGGCACCCTGTTCCTCGACGAAATCGGCGACATGCCGCTGGAGGCGCAGACCCGGCTGCTGCGCGTTCTGCAGGCTGGTGAGTTCACCACCGTTGGCGGGGCGCGGTCGATCCAGGCCGATGTTCGCATCATCGCTGCCACGCACAAGGACCTGCCCGCGCTCATCGCGGAGAAGGCGTTCCGCGAAGACCTCTATTACCGGCTGAATGTCGTGCCGATCCGCATTCCGGCGCTCCGCCAGCGCGGGCACGACATCGGCGACCTCGCGCGCCATTTCCTCGACCGGGCGGTGGAGAGCGGGCTGCCGCGCAAGTCGCTGGACCCGGCCGCGATCGAACATCTGATGCGCTACTCCTGGCCCGGCAATGTTCGCGAGCTCGAGAATTTGATGCGGCGGCTAGCGGTGCTGACTCGCGAGGAGGTGATCGGCGCGGCGATCGTCGAACACCAGCTTGGCGGTGTGCAGGAGGCTGGCGCGGACGCCGAAGGCCGGGTCCTTACTTTCTCCGAGATGATCGAGGCGCATCTTCTCCGCCAGTTCGAGGAGCATGGTGATCGGCTGCCCCCGGACGGACTGTTCGATCGCATCCTCGGCGAGGTGGAGCGGCCGTTGCTGCGCGTGACGCTTGCGGCGGTACGCGGCAACCAACTGCGTGCGGCCAAGCTCCTCGGCATCAACCGCAACACGCTCCGGAAGAAGTTGACCGAGCGGGGTGTCGACGTCGCGGATACACGGCGCGGCTGAGGAACAAGCATCTACACTCGACGCAGCGGCGGCACGCTTCACCGCGCGGTCCAGCCCTGTGCTTTCAACGCAACAATTCTGTGATAACATCGCCACGATGACTTCGGTCGAGGAATACGGTCCCGTCCGCGAGACCCGTCGTGCAGCCGTCCTGCTCGCCGGACGCACTCGGCTGATGCCCGCGATCGAGATCGGCACCTTGCTGCTCGCGGTCGGCATGTCCGTAGCGACCTATTTCATCGTCGCGGGGACGGGTGGGCAGCAGCGGCTGCTGACACCGCCGCTCGTCGCGCTGCTGCTTGTCGCCAATCTCGTGCCGCTGATGGCGCTGATGGTGCTGGTGGCGCGGCGGGTCGCGGTGAAGCGCGCGCGGGATGCCGGCGGGACGGGGCGGCTCCGCGTCCGGCTGGTGGCGACCTTCTCGGTCATCGCCAGCGTGCCGACGCTGCTCGTCGTGATCTTCGCCTCGCTGCTGTTCCAATACGGCGTCGAGTTCTGGTTCTCGGATCGCGCGCGCACCGTGCTCATCAACTCGGATCGCGTGGCGCAGGCCTATGTCGAGGAGAACCGGCAGCGGCTGAGCGCCGATATCGTCGCGATGGGGACGGACGTCGCCAACGCCCTGATCAGCGTCAGCGTCGACGATCCCCGGTTTAGCGCCGCCTTCGCGCGGCAGGTGGCGTATCGCAACCTCTCCGAAGCGGCGATCATCACCATCGGCCAGGACGGGGCGCGGCGTCTCGTTGTCGGCGCCAATCTCGATCGGCGGCCGTTGGAGCGGCGCCTGCCGAACAGCGCGCTGGCCGACCTCGCCGCCGGTACGGCGAAGACCGCGACGGCGCGCGACCGTGTCGAAGGCGTGATCGCGCTCGACCCGCAGGCGCGTGCTTACCTCTACGCCTCGCGTCAGGTCGATCCGCTGGTGCTGGCGCAGGTGTCGCGGGCGCGGGCGGCGCTGAACGACTACAATTCGATCCTCGACCGTACACGGCTGCTGCAGCTGCGCTTCAACGCGGCGCTGATCCTCGTGTCGCTGCTGATCGTCGCGGCGGCGATCTGGATCGCTTTGGTGGTGGCCGACCGGCTGGTGCGCCCGGTGGGCGAGTTGGCGCTGGCGGCGCGCAAGGTCGCGGCGGGCGACCTGTCGGCGCGCGTTTCGACGCCGCCCAGTCGCGACGAGATCGGCACGCTGGCCGCCGCCTTCAATCGCATGACCCGCCGCCTCGCCGAGCAGACTGGCGCGCTGATGTCGGCCAACACGCTTCTCGAAACCCGCCGCGCGCTGACCGAGGCGGTGCTTTCGGGCGTCAGCGCCGGCGTGATCTCGTTGGATCAGGACCGCCGCGTGCGCCTGATGAACTCGTCGGCGGCGGCCTTCCTCGGCACCGAGCCGCAGGCGCCGGTGGGGGAGCCGCTCTCCGCCGTCGCACCCGAGCTCGACGGGCTGATCGGCGATGGCCTCGCCCGCGATGCCGTGGTGCAGATCACCGTGGCGGGCGAGATCAGGACTCTCGCCGCCAAGATCGTCGAGACGGCGGGTGGGCATGTCATCACCTTCGACGACATCACGCAGCAGTTGAACGACCAGCGTCGCGCCGCCTGGGCCGACGTCGCGCGGCGCATCGCCCATGAGATCAAGAACCCGCTGACGCCGATCCAGCTTGCCGCCGAACGCCTCCAGCGCCGCTACGGCAAGGAGATCCAGAGCGATCCCACGATCTTCGAGCAGCTGACATCGACCATTGTGCGACAGGTCGGCGACCTGCGCCGCATGGTGGACGAGTTCTCGTCCTTCGCGCGGATGCCGAAGCCGGTGTTCCGACCCGAGGTGGTGGCAGACATCGCCCGCCAGACGGTGTTCCTGCACGAGGTCGCGCATCCTGCCATCACCTTCGGCTTCGAGGCGGAAGAGGGCATCCCGCCGATGATCTGCGACCGCCGTCAGCTCGGCCAGGCGCTGACCAACATCGTCAAGAACGCGGTCGAGGCCGTGGAGGAGAAGGGCGGGGGCGAGCAGTCGGTGACGGTGCACCTGTCCGATGCCGAGAGCCGGCTGGTGATCGAGGTCGCCGATAGCGGCATAGGCCTGCCGCCCGATCGCGAGCGGCTGACCGAGCCGTATATGACGACCCGGGCCAAGGGCACCGGCCTAGGCCTCGCGATCGTGCGCAAGATCGTCGAGGAGCATTGCGGCACGCTGACCTTCGCCGACCGGCCGGAGGGCGGGACGATCGTGCGCATGGCCTTCGATCGTGCCGCGCTGGAACGGCTGCGCATCGCCGACGAACAGGAAGACGAAGACACGCCGGCGATGCTGGCGAGAGTGAGGAGCTGACATGGCGCTTGAGGTGCTGATCGTCGACGACGAGCGCGACATTCGCGAGCTGGTCGCCGGCGTTCTCGAAGACGAAGGCTATACGACGCGGACGGCGGCGAACAGCGACGAGACGCTTGCGGCCTTGAGCGAGCGGCGGCCGTCGCTGCTGCTGCTGGACGTCTGGCTGCAGGGATCGCGGCTCGACGGGCTCGACCTTCTGGAGGAGGTCAAGCGGCGCGACGCGACCCTCCCGGTCATCGTCTTTTCCGGCCACGGTAATATCGACACTGCCGTGGCCGCGATCCGGCGCGGCGCGGTTGAGTTCATCGAAAAGCCATTCGAGACCGAGGCGCTGATCCATCTCGTCTCCCGCGCGACCGAGACCGAGCGGCTGCGGCAGGAGAATGCCAGCCTGAAGGCGCAGATCGGGCAGGAGGAGGACCTGACCGGCACGTCCTCCGCGCTGAACGCGATCCGCGCGACGCTGAAGCGGGTGGCACCGACCGGCAGCCGGGTGATGATTACCGGCCCGAACGGCGTCGGCAAGGAGGTCGCCGCCCGCCTGCTCCACCAGTGGAGCACGCGGGCGCGCGCACCCTTCGTGGTGGTGTCCGCCGCGCGGATGACGCCCGACCGGGTGGAGGAGGAGCTGTTCGGGAGCGAGGAGGGGGAGACCGTTCGCCCCGGCCTGCTTGAGCGGGCGCATGGCGGCACGCTGTTCCTCGACGAGATCGCGGACATGCCGCTGACCGCGCAGGGCAAGATCCTGCGCGTCCTGACCGAGCAGAGCTTCACCCGCGTGGGCGGGCAGCGGATGGTGAAGGTTGACGTGCGGGTGATCTCCGCCACGGCACGTTCGTTGCCCGGCGAGATCGAGGCGGGGCGGTTCCGGGAAGACCTCTATTACCGGCTGAACGTCGTGCCCGTGCATCTCCCCTCGCTGGCCGAACGGCGCGAGGACATCCCGCCGCTCGTGAACCACTTCGTCGCCCGCTACGCCAGCGACCGGGGGGTGCAGACGCCGGAGGTCTCGGCCGAGGCGATGGTCGCGCTGCAGACCTATGACTGGCCAGGCAATGTCCGCCAGCTGCGCAACATGATCGAGCGGACGATCATCCTGGCACCCGGCGACCGGCTGCAGACCATCGACGCGGACCTGCTGCCGGCCGAGCTGATGAACGATCAGGCGCGGCTGGAGCCGGGGGCGGCCGCGCGGTCGATCATGGGCACGCCATTGCGCGAGGCGCGGGAGACGTTCGAGCGCGAATATCTACGAGTCCAGATCAGGCGCTTCTCCGGCAACATCTCCCGCACCGCCACCTTCATCGGCATGGAGCGTTCCGCCCTCCATCGCAAATTGAAGACGCTCGGTATCGCGGAAGGGCGGCCGGAAGACGAATGATCGCAGTGCAGCAATTCATGGACGCGACAGGGAGGTTGCGGTAAAAGCGCTGTCAATCCTCACCGAGCGGGCGAGGGCGGCACGACGCCGGCAAGGCGCAAAGCGGACGACGATCCGCCAATAATGGTGACATGATATGGCCGACTCCAAGGTCAACAACCTTCAGGACATCTTCCTCAACGCGCTCCGCAAGTCGAAGACACCCGTCACGATGTTCCTTGTGAAGGGCGTCAAGCTGCAGGGCATCATCACCTGGTTCGACAACTTCTCCGTCCTGCTTCGTCGTGACGGGCAGGCGCAGCTGATCTACAAGCACGCTATCTCCACGGTCATGCCGGCGCATCCGCTCGACCTGTCCGAGATTGAGGCGGCGTTCGTGGAAACGCGCAAGCCGGTGATGCTGCAGGAGGTGTTCCTCAGCGCCGTGAAGCGCGAGCGCGAGCCGGTGACGATGTTCCTGGTCAACGGCGTGATGCTGCAGGGCGAGATCGCCGCCTTCGACCTGTTCTGCATGCTGCTGCGCCGCGATGGCCTCAGCCAGCTCGTCTACAAGCACGCGATCTCGACCGTGCAGCCGGCTCATCCGGTCAACCTGATGGATGCCGGCGAAGAGGGGGAAGAGGACTGAGCGGCTTCGGACGGGAAGACGGCGACAGCTTCAGCCGGGGCGCCAAGGCGATCGTCGTCCTGCCGGATCGCGGCGGCGACGGCCAGCGTTCGGCGGATGCGCGGCTGGAGGAAGCAGCGGGCCTTGCCGAGGCGATCGGCGTGGATGTCGTGGAGAAGGTCGCCTTCAAGGTGCGCCAGCCCAAGGCCGCGACCCTGATCGGATCGGGCCAGGTCGAGCAGCTCGCCGCCACCGCGCGGATGTGCGAGGCGGAGCTGGTCGTGGTCGACGCGCCGGTCACGCCCATCCAGCAGCGTAACCTTGAAAAGGCGCTGGAGACCAAGGTCATCGACCGCACCGGCCTGATCCTCGAAATCTTCGGGGAGCGGGCGGCAACGGCGGAGGGGCGACTACAGGTCGAGCTGGCCCATCTCGACTACCAGTCCGGCCGCCTCGTGCGGTCCTGGACCCATCTTGAGCGGCAGCGCGGCGGCTTCGGCTTCCTCGGCGGCCCTGGCGAGACGCAGATCGAGGCCGACCGGCGGATGATCCGCGACCGCATGGCACGGTTGCGGCGGGAACTCGATCAGGTCGCGCGGACGCGGGCGCTCCACCGCGCGCGCCGGCATCGCGCGCCCTGGCCGGTGATCGCGCTGGTCGGCTATACCAATGCCGGCAAGTCGACGCTGTTCAACCGGATGACCGGCGCGACGGTAATGGCCGAGGACCTGCTGTTCGCCACGCTCGACCCGACGATGCGGCAGATCCAGCTACCCGGCATCGACAAGGCGATCCTCTCCGACACGGTGGGCTTCGTCTCCGACCTGCCGACGCAGCTGGTCGCCGCCTTCCGCGCCACGCTGGAAGAGGTGACGGCCGCCGACCTGATCGTCCATGTCCGCGACATCTCCCACCCGGACAGCGACGCGCAGGCAGCGGATGTCGAGCAGGTGCTGACCGAGATCGGCGCGATTGGCGAGGGCAAGGCGACGGTGATCGAAGCGTGGAACAAGGCCGATGCGCTGGACGCCGAAGGCCGCGACCATGCCGAGGCGGAGGCGGCGCGGCGTGAGAACGTGGTGCTGATCTCGGCGCTTGAGGGGCTTGGGCTTGAGGACCTCTCCCGTGCAATTTCGGAGCGGCTGGTGGTTGGTGCGCGGCTGCGCACCGTGGAACTGGATGCGACCGAGGGCCGACGCATCGCCTGGCTTCATCAGCATGGCGAGGTGCTGGAGACGCGCGAAGAGGGTGAGAGCGTCGAGATCGACGTGCGGCTGAGTGAGGCCGACTGGGCGCGTTTCCTGGCGCAGGAAGATTGAACCTATCCTCCCCCGCAAGGGGGAGGTGGCAGGCGCAGCCTGACGGAGGGGGCGGGCGGCGATGCCGCCGGCCTTCCTGTCCTCCCCCTCCGTCGCCTGTCAGCGCCACCTCCCCCTGGCGGGGAAGGATCATTTGCCCTTCGCCCGCACCCAGAGCGCTTCCTTTTCGTCCATCGAAAGGCGTGGAAAGTCGGCGCTCATCGCCTCCATCGCGCGGAAGCGGGTGGCGAACTTTTCGTTGGCGCAGCGGAGCGCTTCCTCCGGGTCGATGCCGAGATGGCGGGCGTAGTTGACGACGGCGAAGATCAGGTCGCCGATCTCCTCCTTCCGCTCGGCGTCGGTTCCAGCGGCGGCGACCTCGGCCAGTTCCTCGGCGATCTTATCGAGCGGCCCCGAGGCGTCGGGCCAGTCGAAGCCGGCGCGCGCCGCCCGCTTCTGCAGCTTCTCCGCTCGCATCAGTGCAGGCAAGGCCACCGCGACGCCGGCGAGTGCACTGCTGTCGGCACCGTCCGCGCGTTCCTGCGCCTTGATCTCTTCCCAGCCGGGTGACGCGCCGTCGCCGAAGACGTGGGGATGGCGGCGCTCCATCTTGTCGCTGATCGCGCTGACCACGTCGTCGAAGGTGAAGGCGCCGATCTCCTCCGCCATCCGCGCGTGGAACACGACTTGCAGCTGAAGGTCGCCGAGTTCGCCCTTCAGGTCTGCCATATCGCCGCGCGCGATGGCGTCCGCCACCTCATAGGCTTCCTCGATCGTATAGGGGGCGATGGTCGCGAAGCTCTGCTCGACATCCCAGGGGCAGCCGCGCTCCGGATCGCGGAGGCGCGCCATGATGCCGAGCAGGCGATCGATCGTCCCGTCGCCCATCACAACTCTCAGGGCTTCGGCCGCCCGCCGCCCGGAGGTCCGCCGGGACGCGGTCCGCGCGGGCCACGGCTGTTGGGGCGATCGGGGGCCGGACCCCGGCGCGGCCGGTCGCCGGTGCGGTTGGGGTCGCGCGGCACGGCGCGCGAGGGCGCGGGGGCAGGGCGGCCGGGGGCGACCGAATAGCCTTCCTTCAGCAGCCGGTTGAAGGCCTGACGCACGCTCTCGTTGATCGCGGCCTGCAGCTCGGCCGGCAGATCGGCGAAGGTCGCGTTAGCGTGGACGGCGTTGATGTCGCGCAGCAGGTTGTTTGGCAGGCCCTTCGACGCGGTCTTCAGCGCCCCCACCGCGTCGATCACGGCGGAGAACATGATCTCCTGCATCACCTCGGTTGCGGACTTCGTCATGACAACCTTCCGGTTTCTCGCTGTCGGCCTTGGGAAAGGCCGACTTAGACGAACGCTCTGCAGGTGCAAGGCCGCAGAGGCTGCGCGAATCAGCCCGCCGGCTTGAAGTCCTGATTCGCCCGAAGAGGGTGGCGACGAGCAAGGCGGATCGTGGACCCGCCAGCACGTCCCGGCACCCCGATCGTTGCAGGCCCGTCATAGGAAATGAGAACGACTGTTGGGTATCGGGGGCGGTGCTCGAACCCGCCGCCCCGGTCTCCTTTCAGCCGGGCTCTGTTCGGCGATGAGGCGGGCCTTGACAGGCGGAGTGCGTCCCCTTTGCCCGATGCCCTACGGACCGACCTGCCTTCGATGGCCGCCGCAGCCCTCCCTCCCTCCCGGGCTGCGGCGGCCATCTACGTCTCAGCGATGCTGCGGCTCCAGCTTGGGGAGGCGCAGCAGCGCCAGCCCGCTTAGGGAGAGGACCGCGGCCCCAACCGCCGGTGCGATCAGTCCTCGCGTGACGAAGGGTGCCACTGCTGCGGTGCCGAGGGATGTCAGGCCCAGGATGGCGAGGATCGTGAAGGCCGATCCACGGGCGTCGTCGCCACGCGCGGCAAGGATGGCGGTGTGGAACCCGCTCGGACTGCGCAGGCCGAGGCCGATGTTGAGCGTGATGAAGAGGGCGATGATCACCGCTATCGCGCCGCCGCCCGCCAGAGCGTAGAGAACCATGCCTGTCCCGGCTGCGGCCGAGAGCGCCGTGCCGGTAAGGATGAGCCGCTCGCCGGAGGAAAAGCGCGAGGCGGTGTTCGCGGCGACGATGAAGGTCGCGACGCCGGCCATCTGCATCTCGATGAAGTGGCTCAGGCTTCCGCCCATCGTGCGCGTGAACACCGTGGGCGCGGCGAAGACGACCACCAGCAGCGCCGCCAGCGTACAGGCCTGGCTGACCGAATAGCGCAGGAAGACGGGGTCGCGGATCAGGCGGAAGAAGCCGCCGGGATGCACTGCGCGCGAGACGTCGGGCAGGCGCACGAAGGCGACGAGGATCGCGAGCAGCATGGCGAGGGCGGCGATCAGGTCGAAGGACGCTTGCCAGCCATAGGCGTGCAGCAGCCACACGCCGGCGATCGGCGCAAGGGCGGGGGTCAGCGCCTCGATGCTGCCGAGCGCGCCGATTGCCCGCACGGCCTTGTCATGGCCGTAGACCGCGCGGATCAGCCCCGGCGCGAACACCGCCGCCGCCGACCCGGCCGCCCCCTGCACGAAGCGGAGGCCGATCAGCATGTCGATGTCGGTGGCGTTGGCACAGAGGAGTGAGGTCAGCGAGTAGGCGACCAGTGAATAGGTCAGCAGCAGGCGTTGCGAGAGGCGCCCGGCAAGCTCCCCGAACAGGATGAGCCCGCAGGCCGTCCCTGCGGTGAAGCTGGCGAGGACCAGCTGCGCGCGTGCGAGATCGCCGCCGAGTATCGCCGGCAACCCGGGGACGGCGGGTAGGATCAGGTCAGTGCCGGCGAGGCCGAGCATGGTGCCGGCGACGGCGAGGATGAAGGTGGGGAGGGGCTTGAGGGTCAGCGGCATGGGCGGGCGGATAGGGGCATTAAGTTTCAGGGTGAAGCTGGCGCTGGCAAGCTCACCAGTCCCCCGCCGCCGCCATCCACAGCGTGATCGCCGCAATCGCCGCCGTCTCCGCGCGAAGGGTACGCGGGCCGAGGCCAATGCCGCGTGCGGAAGCGAGCGCCCGGACCGCCTCTCGCTCGGCCGGATCGAACCCGCCCTCCGGGCCGATCAGGATCGCAGCAGGACCGCGATGCGCGCGCATCGCTTCCAGCGCCGGCTCCCCCCCGGTCTCGTCGGCGAAGAACAGCGCGCGGTCGGTTGGCCAGTCCTTCAGCAGCACCGCCAAGCCGACCGGCTCCGCGAGCGAGGGGAGGGCGTTGCGCCCGCATTGCTCCGCCGCCTCGATCATATGGGCGCGCAGGCGTTCCAGCTTCGGCTTCTCGACCACCGTCCGCCGGGTGATCACCGGCACGAGGCGGTCGACGCCCAGTTCGCAGGCCTTTTCCGCGACGAGGTCGATCCGTCCCTTCTTGATCGGCGCGGCGACCAGCCAGAGGTCGGGCACCGCCTCGCGCGGGCGGAGGTGATCGGCGACCGTCAGCTCGATCGCGCGCTTGCCCACCGCCTCGACCCGCGCCGCCCAGTCTCCGGTCAGGTCGTCGAACAGGTTCACGCCGTTGCCCGGACCCAGCCGCATGACGTTGCCGAGATAGTTCGCCGCCGCGCCTTCCAAGCGGAGGGGGAGGTCGGCGGAGAGGGGCTGCTCCACGAACAGACGGGGCATGGAGGCGGGCGGCCAGGCGGGGATGGCGGGCATGGGCGCGGGTTTAGTGGGCCTTGCATCGCGCCTCTACCCCCGTTCATCCCCAACGCCGTTCGGGCTGAGCCTGTCGAAGCCCCAGCGCTCACCGTTTCGCTGGCCTTCGACAGGCTCAGGGCGAACGGTGTTGAGGGAGGAGGCGGGCAGGTTGAGGCTGTAGAGGGCCCACACAGGTTTACCCGTCGCGCCTGCCCGCCTATCTGCCCCTCCATGCCCGCACCCATCCTCGCCTTCGAAGACCTCGGCCTCAACCAGGGAACGCACTGGCTCTTCCGCCATCTCGACATCTATGTCGGGGAGCGGGACCGGCTCGCCCTGATCGGCCGCAATGGGGCGGGAAAGACCACGTTGCTGAAGCTGCTCGCCAAGCGGATCGAGGCGGATGAGGGGCGGCGTACGATCGTGCCGGGCACGCGGGTCATCCTGTTGGAACAGGAGCCGGCAATGGCGGGCCATGCCACGTTGCGCGACTATGCGATGTCCGGCGAAGACGCTCCGCCCGCGCATGAGGTGGAGGCGATCGCCGATCAGATCGGCATCGACCTCTCCCGCGATGCGGCGACCGCCTCGGGCGGCGAGCGCCGCCGCGCCGCGATCGCGCGTGCGCTGGCGATGGAGCCGGACGTACTGCTATTGGACGAGCCGACCAACCATCTCGATCTCGCCGCCATCGAATGGCTGGAAAGCTGGCTCGCCCGGTACAACGGCGCGTTCGTCGTCATCAGCCATGACCGTACCTTCCTGACGCGGCTCACCCGCCAGACCCTCTGGCTGGATCGCGGCGGCATCCGCCGGGCGGAGGTGGGTTTCGGCGGGTTCGAGGCGTGGACCGAGAAGGTCTATGAGGAGGAGGCGCGCAATGCCGAGCGCCTCGACGCCAAGCTGAAGATCGAGGAGCATTGGAAGGAGCGCGGCGTCACCGCCCGCCGCCGCCGCAACCAGGGCCGCCTCTCCAAACTCTACGAGATGCGGGCGCAGCGCGCGGCGATGATGGGGCCGCAGGGCACCGCCCGGATCGCCATCGCGGCGGACGACAACAAGACCAAGATCGTCATCGATGCGGAGCATGTGACCAAGCGGTTCGGCGACCGCACGATCATCGACGACCTGACCTTCCGCGTGACGCGCGGCGACCGCATCGGCGTGGTCGGCGCGAACGGCGCGGGCAAGTCGACGCTGCTCAAGCTCCTTACCGGCGAATTGCCGCCCGATGAGGGTCGGGTGAAGCTCTCCCAGACCCTCGACGGCATCGTCATCGACCAGCAGCGCAAGCTGATGGCTCCGGAAAAGCGGGTGCGCGAGGTGCTGGCTGATGGCGGCGACTGGATCGAGGTGCAGGGCGTGAAGAAGCACGTCCACGGCTACCTCAAGGAGTTCCTGTTCGAGCCGTCGATCGCCGAGGCGAAGGTCGGTACTTTGTCGGGCGGCGAGCGCAGCCGCGTCCTTCTCGCGCGCGAGTTCGCGCGGCCTTCCAACCTGCTGGTGCTGGACGAGCCGACCAACGACCTCGACCTGGAGACGCTCGACCTGCTGCAGGAGGTGATCGCCGACTATCAGGGCACCGTCCTGATCGTCAGCCACGACCGCGACTTCCTCGACCGTACGGTGACGGTGACGCTCGGCCTCGATGGGTCGGGCAAGGTCGATATCGTCGCCGGCGGCTATGAGGACTGGCAGAAGCAGCGGACGGTCCGGTCCGAGGTCAAGCGACCCTCTGCTCCCAAAGCAGATGTGGTACAGTCAGCGGTGAAGGCCAAGTCCAAGCTCTCCTACAAGGACCAGCGCGACCTCGACCTGCTACCCGCCGAGATCGAGAAGCTGGATGCGGCGATCGCCCGCGACGAAAAGGCGCTGGAGGACCCAGACCTCTACACGCGTGATCCGGCGAAGTTTCAGGGGTTGATGACCGGACTGGAAACGGCGCGCCGGCGCAAGGAAGAGGCGGAGCTCAGATGGCTGGAGCTGGCGGAGTTGGCCGGCGGGTAGATCGTTGCGTCATTTGCTATAAAACCAGGCCGAAATACTTCACGACGCCCAGCACCGGTACGAACAGCGCCACCACGCCGAACATGGGCCAGTTGAAGCCGCGCGGCTCGATGTCGCTAGACTTATCTACGGCTGCGCGGTTCATCTGGTTCTCCCTGATTGTGAGGGTGAACGCGCGGTGAACGGTGCTGTTCCTCAGGCGAGGCGTTTGCCCTGTCGTCCTGCAAGTTCAACGACATACTGCCAGGCGACTCGTCCCGATCGGCTGCCGCGGGTTGTCGCCCATTCGATCGCGTCATGCGGGTTGAAGGTCAGGTCGTGCGCCTCGGCGTAGCCCGCGACCATCGCCACATAGGTGTCCTGGTCGCAGACATGGAAGCCGAGGCTGAGCCCGAAGCGATCGGCGAGCGCCAGCTTGTCGTCCACCACGTCGCGGGCGTTGATCGCGCTCGATTGCTCAGCGATGTCGCGGGGAACGAGGTGGCGGCGGTTGGAGGTGACGGTGAGACGCACATTCTCCGGCCGCGCCTCGGCCCCGCCCTCCAGCAGCGAGCGGAGGATGCGCGGCGCGTCCGATCCTTCGGAAAAGGCGAGGTCGTCGAGGAACAGGACGAAGGCGCGCGGCACCGGGGCGAGCAGGTCGAACAGGGCCGGCAGGGTATCCAGCGCATCCGACGCCGCTTCGATCAGCGCGATCTCCGCGCCTTCGGCCTGCAAGCTCGCCACCGCGCTCTTGGTCAGCGCCGACTTGCCTGCCCCGCGTGCGCCCCAGAGCAGGATGTCATGCGCCGGCAGGCCAGCCGCGAGCCGCCGGCTGTTCTCCAGCACCGCCGCCTTTTGAGGATCGATCCCGGTCAGGAGGGCGATCGGGACGGGCCGGAACGCCCGCACCGCGCCCAGCACGCCGCCCCGCCAGATGTAAGCCGGGAAGGCCGCAGGATCAGCGGAGGGACAGGGTGCGGGGGAGAGCCGCTCCAGCGCGGCGGCGATACGGTCGAAGGAGTCGGTCATGGGCACTGCCTTTACCCATTCGGGACAGATGGACGAAATGTTCCGGCTGCGTAAGATCCGCGAAACCGGACATGCCGAAGCGCGTTCACGCGAGCGGCGGCACAGTGTCGCACGAAGGGGGCATGACTACGCATGACGGACAGGCGACGCATCACGCCGGTGATTCTCTCTGGCGGATCGGGAACGCGGCTCTGGCCGATGTCACGCACCAGCACGCCGAAACAGTTCCTCAGCCTGACCGCCGAGGCGACGATGTTCCAGCTGACCCTTGAGCGCACGCGCGACGGCGGGCGGTTCAACGCGCCGATTGTGGTGTCGAACACCGCCCATGCCGACCTGATCTCCGCGCAATTGCAGGAGGCGGGCGTCACCAACGGTACGATCATCCTTGAACCCATGGCGCGCAACACCGCGCCGGCGATCGCACTCGCGGCATTGGCGGCGGACGCCGACGATCTCCTGCTCGTGATGCCGAGCGACCATGTCATCAACGATGTCGAGGCGTTCCGCGCGGCGGTCGAGCGGGTGGCCCCGCTGGTCGAACAAGGCTGGCTCGCCACCTTCGGCATTACGCCCAACGCGCCGGAGACGGGCTATGGCTACATCCAGCGCGGCGACGCGATCGAGCCCGGTGTCCACAAGGTGACACGCTTCGTCGAGAAGCCGGATTTCACCACGGCGCAGGCCTATCTGCTGGAAGGGAATTTCAGCTGGAACGGCGGCATCTTCCTGTTCACCGCCGGCGCCTATCTGGAGGCACTCGGCACCTTCGCGCCCGACATGCTCGACGCCACGCGCAAGGCAATAGACGAAGCCTATCGCGAGGGTGAGCGCGTCTACCCGGACGCTGCGGCCTTCGGTGCGTCGCCGTCCGACTCGATCGACTATGCCGTCATGGAGAAGGCGGAGCGCGTGGCGGTGGTGCCGGTCGACATGGGCTGGTCCGATGTCGGCAGCTGGGACGCGCTCCACGCGCTCGCCGTCCGCGACGAGCATGGCAATGTCCAGTCGGGGGAGGTTCACGCGATCGATACCCGCAACTGCCTGATCCGGAGCGACGGGCCGATGGTGGCGGCGGTCGGAATCTCCAACCTCATCGTCATCGCGACAGACGACGCCGTCCTCATCATGCCGCGCGGCGAGAGCCAGGCGGTCAAGCGCATCATCGACCGGCTGAAAGGCGTCAGCCACGCCACGCTCGACTTTTTCTCGCGCAGGATCGCGGGATGAGCGGGAGCTGGCCGGCCAGATTGTGGTTGGTCCGGCACGGCCAGAGCGCGGGCAATGTCGCCCGCGACGCCGCGCATGAGGCGGGGCAGCATCGTATCGACATTCCTATCCGCGATGTCGACGTGCCGCTGTCGCCGCTTGGCGAGCGTCAGGCGGATTCGCTCGGTCACTGGTTCGCGGCGGGCAAGGGGAACAGCCGGCCGCAGGTGATCCTCGCCTCTCCCTATGTCCGCGCGATGACCACCGCCGAGCGCTTCCGTGCGGCAGGCGGCGCGCCGGGCGAGGTCCGCGTCTGCTGTGACGAGCGGCTGCGCGAGAAGGAGTTCGGCGTCCTCGACGGCCTCACCACCGCCGGGATCGAGGCGACCATGCCCGACCAGTTCGCCTTCCGCAGCCTGCTCGGCAAGTTCTACCACCGGCCGCCGGGTGGGGAGAGCTGGGCCGACGTGATCCTGCGCCTCCGCAGCCTGCTCGACACGGTATCGCTCCATTATGCCGGCATGGACGTGATGATCGTCGCGCATCAGGTCGTCGTCCTGTGCCTGCGCTATGTGATCGAGAACCTGAGCGAGGCGGAGATCCTCGCCATCGACCGCGAGGCCGACGTCGCGAACTGCTCCGTGACCGAATATGTCTTCGACGAGAGCATGGGTGAGCGCGGCAACCTCCGCCTCCTCCGCTACAACGTCACCGCGCCGATGGAAGAGGATGACGCGCCGGTCACCCGCGCGCCCGATCCGATGGTCGCGGCACGGGGATGAGCGTGGTGGCGCTCGACGCGGCGTGGCTCGCGGCGCATCCGCTCCGCCTGCCGGAGGGTGAGGTCGACAAGAACGCGCGCGGCACCGTCATGGCGGTAGGCGGATCGCTGATCGCCCCTGGCGCCATCCGGCTGGCGGCGGAGGCGGCGTTGCGCGCGGGCGCCGGCAAGGTGCGCATCGGCGGACCCGCACCGCTTGCCCATCATCTCGCGATGGCGGTGCCGGAGGCGGGGGTGCTCGGCCTGCCGGTCAGCAAAGGCGGCGACCTGACCGCAGGCGGCCTCGGGGCGCTTCGGGAGTCGCTCGGCCGTTGTGACACGCTGGTAATGGGGCCCGGCATGGGCAATCCGAAGGGGGTTCGTTCGCTGGTGAAGGCGCTGCTCGGGGAAGCGCGCGATGGCATGAGCCTGGTGCTCGATGCCGCCGCGATCTCCTGCTCGGGCAAGCTCGGCCGCTTGATCGCCGATCATGGCGGGCGCGTGGTGATGACGCCGCATCATGGCGAGATGGCCGCCCTTCTCCGCTGCGCCGAGGAGGACGTCGCGGCGGATGACGAGACCACCGCGCGCGATGCCGCGCAGAGCTTCGGCGCGGTGATCGTGCTCAAATCCGCCCGCACCGTGGTCGCGGCACCCGATGGTACAACGCTGCGCTACGAAGGGGGCGGCGTGGGGCTGGCGACGGGCGGCTCGGGCGACGTGCTCGCGGGTATCGCGGGCGGCCTGCTGTCGCGGGGGCATGATCCGCTTGCCGCCGCCGCCTGGGCGGTGTGGCTGCATGGCGAGGCAGGGCGCAAGCTCGCTCGTGAGATCGGCCCAATCGGGTTCCTCGCGCGCGAACTGCTGACGGAGGTTCCAGGCCTTATGGCTTCTTTAGAAGGGTAAGCGCCGCCGTTGTCATCGCTTCGGTGGCGGTGCGGACCGTGGTTTCCGCATCCGGTGCCCAGAACGGGCTGTGGATCGACGGCAGCTTGGTCACGTCGCCGCCGGCCTTGTCCCAGTTCGCCTTGGGTACGCCGCCCACCCAGAACAGCAGGCTCTGCACGCCCTGCTTGTCGGCGAGGTAGAACTGGCTGAAGTCCTCGCCGCCCATCTGCGCCTTGCCCTCCCGCACGCGGTCCGCGCCGAAGCGGTCGGCGAAGACCTTGGCCATATTCGCGGTCAGCGGGTCGGTGTTGAAGGTGGCGGGGGTGAACTCGTCCTTGACAGTCACCACCGGCATCCGGTCCTCGGGAATGCCCGCCGCGATCGCCTCGCCCCGCGCGATCCGGGCGATGCCGTCCAGCAGGGCCTTGCGCACCTCCGGCTTATAGCTGCGCACGGTGATGAGGAGGTTCGCCTCGGCCGGGATGATGTTGTGTTTGGTGCCCGCCTGGAACGACCCCACTGTCACCACCGCCGGCTCCGACGGGTCGTTCTCCCGCGAGACGAGCGTCTGCAGCGCGACGACGATGCGCGAGGCGAGGACGATCGGATCCTTGGCGAGTTGCGGGTAGGCGCCATGCCCGCCGACGCCCTTTACCGTCACATCGACCGAATCGACATTAGCCATGACATAGCCCGGCACGATCCCGATCACGCCGGCGGGCAGTTGCGCGGAATCGTGGAAGGCGACGGCGTAGTTCGGCTTGGGAAAGCGGGTGTAGAGCCCGTCGTCCAGCATCGCCGTCGCGCCGGACCCGATCTCCTCGGCGGGCTGGGCGATCATCACCAGGGTGCCGGACCATCGATCCTTCATCGCCGCCAGACGCTGCGCCGTACCGACCCAGCTGGTCATATGCGTATCGTGACCGCAGGCGTGCATCACGCCGGTATCCTGCCCCTCCCGCGTCAGCGCGCGCGCCTTGCTGGCGAAAGGAAGGCCGGTTTGCTCGACCACCGGAAGCCCGTCCATGTCGGCGCGGAGCAGCACGACCGGGCCCGGCCCGTTCTTCATCACCGCGACGACGCCGGTCTTGCCCACGCCGGTCGTCACCTCGAACCCCAGCTTCTTCGCCGCTGCCGCCAGCTTCGCTGCGCTCTTCGTCTCCTGGAAGCTCAATTCGGGATTGGCGTGCAGGTCGCGGTACAGCGTCATCAGCTGCGGCATGTCCTCCGCCACCCCGTCGGCGACCGGATCGGCGAGGGCGGGGGTGGCGGTGAGGAGGAGGGCGGCGAGGGTGGATCGGATCATCATCCCGCCAAGGTGGAGAATAGCGGGACCCCGGGTCAAGCCCGGGGTGACGCTCACCGCCTACCGATCCAGCACTTCCCGTACGCGCCGCGCCAGGGCCGCGAAGGTGAACGGCTTGGTGATCAGCTCCACCCCGGCATCCAGCCGACCGTGGTGGACGATGGCGTTGCGGGCGTAGCCGGTGGTGAACAGCACCTTCAGGCCCGGCCGCAAAGTGGTCGCATGGCCCGCCAGCACCGCGCCGGTCATGCCGCCGGGCAGGACGACGTCGGTGAACAACATGGTGACGCGCGGATCGCTCTCCAGCACGCGCAGGGCGGACGGGCCGTCGCCCGCCGCCAGCACTTCATAGCCCAGCTCGCCCAGCGCCTCGACCGAGAACGTCCGCACATCGGCATCGTCCTCGCAGACCAGGATCACCTCGCCCGCCATCGCCGCACCCGGCGCGGTCTCGTCGATGCGCACCCGCTCCTCGCCATCCCGCCCAAGGTAACGCGGAAGGTACAGCTTGATCGTCGTGCCTTCGCCAAGCTCCGAATAGATGCGGACATGGCCGCCCGACTGCTTGAGGAAGCCGTAGACCATCGACAAGCCGAGGCCGGTGCCGCGCCCGACCTCCTTGGTGGTGAAGAACGGATCGAACGCCTTCTTCACCGTCTCCGCGTCCATGCCGCTGCCGGTATCGGATACCGAGAGCACGACATACTGCCCCGGCGCCACATCCGTCTCCGATGCGGCATAGTCGCTGTCGAGGAAGGTGTTGCCGACCTCGATGGTCAGCCGCCCGCCATCCGGCATCGCGTCGCGCGCGTTGATCGCGAGGTTCAGGATCGCGTTCTCAAGCTGGTTCTCGTCCACTTCGACCGGCCAGACGCGTGCGGCCTGGACGATCTCCACCTCCACAACCTCGCCGAGGGTCCGGTGCAGGAGGTCTGACATCGATGCGATCAGCCGGTTGGGATCGACCCTTTTCGGGGCGAGCGGCTGGCGGCGCGCAAAGGCGAGCAGTCGCTGGGTCAGCGTGGCCGCCCGCTGCGCGCCGCTCATCGCGCTCTCCGCCGCGCGCCTTGCTCGCGCGAGATCCGGCGGCAGCGTGCGACCCACGATCTCCAGATTGCCGGTCACCACCTGCAGCAGGTTGTTGAAGTCGTGCGCGACCCCGCCGGTCAGTTGGCCGAGCGTTTCCATCTTCTGCGCATGGCGAAGGTCCTCCTCCGCCTGACGCAGGGCCTCCGCCGCCGCGCGGCGCTGGGTGACGTCACGCGCGACGCAGTAGAGGAGGTCGCCCTCCGACACGGCCGTCCAGCTGAAGCTGCGATACTGCCCATCCTTGCCGCGAAAGCGGTTCTCGAAGCGCAAGGTCTCCTTGCCGTCGGCGAGCTCGCGAACTTCCTGGCGGGTCTCACCCCGGTCGTCGGGGTGCTCCATCCACTCGCTGGTACGGCCGATCAGCTCCGTCTCGCTCCAGCCGAGGATGTCGGTCCAGGCGGGGCTCGCCGCCAGCCAGACGCCGGCCTTGTCGGCGATCAGGAACGGGTCGCGCGCCAGGGTCCAGAGGCGGTCCCGGTCGGCGAGGGCGGTCTGTTGTGCGACGACCCGCTTCGTCGTCTCGCTGACGATGCAGAGCACGCCACCGACGCTGCCGTCCTCTTCGGGCACGGGGGAGTAGGAAATGTCGAAATAGACCGTCTCCCCGCCCGCGCCGCGCTCGATATAGAAGGGGCGGTCCTTCGCGTAGACCGTCTCCCCGGTCTCCCGCACACGGGTGAGCAGCGGGCAGAGATCGTCCCATAGCTCTGTCCAGCTCTCCTGCGCCGGACGGCCGAAGGCTTGCGGGTGCTTGCTGCCGATCGTCGGCGCATAGGCCTCGTTATAGAGCGCGCAGAATTCCGGTCCCCAGAACATCACGATCTCGGCGCGGGCAGGCATCATCAGCGCCACGGCATTGCGGAGAGGCGCCGACCATCGCGACGCGCAACCCAGCGGAGAGCTTTCGGCGGAAAGGCCGTCGATCAGATCCTGGAACGCCGCCCCGGTCCTTGTCGCCTGAAAATCCTGCGGCGGCGCTGACGCCATTCCCGATACCCCCAAGCCTGTACCCACGCCGAGACGCTGTGACCTGCATCAATCCAGATCGGTGCGGTTTGTTCACGTGACCGGACGGATATCCAGCACGTCCAGCTTCGATTCCCAGGCGGGGCGGGGGAGGACGAGCCGCCAGCGCGCCGGCGCGATCCGTTCGAGAAAACCGGCGAGATCGCGTTGTTCGTCCCCGCCGTAGGGCCGCGCGCGCCGCTCGTCCCCCAGCACCATGCTGCCGAGGAAGACGAGGCGGGTGCCGTTGTCGCGATAGAGGATGCCCTGCGGCCGCTGCGATCCGGTGACCTTCTCGAACCGCGCCGCGCCGCCCACCTCGGCGATCCGGCACAGGAAGGGCGGGTAGCTGATGAACGGCAGCATCCCCGCCGACTTCGCGCCGACCTTCGTCACCTGGCAACGATAGTCACCCGTCGGCGGCATGGGATCGCCCGTGGCGGCATCCGGCTCCAGCAGCACGCCCGCCGCCGCAACCTCCGCTCCCTTTCCGGCGGCACGGGCGTCGGCCAGCGCTTCGATCCAGGCGGTGCGCCATTCGCGCAACCGTTCGCGATCCGGATCGGTCACCACCGATCGCCAGTCGGTTGCTGAAGGCGCTTCCGTCTGGGAGAGGGCAGGGCGTTCGCCTCCGCCGCATCCCGACAGCAGGGTGCAGGTGCCGATACCGATACCAACGATCGTGGCGAAGCGGGCGGCGCCCACGCTTATTGCGCCGTCCAGCCGCCGTCGATCGACATGTTGGCGCCGGTAATCTGCGCCGCCTCGTCGCGACAGAGATAGAGCGCCATCGCCGCTACCTGCTCGGCGGTCACGAACTGCTTGGTCGGCTGACCCGCGAGAAGCACGTCGTTCATCACCTGCTCCTTGGTCATGTTCCGTGCCTTCATCGTGTCCGGGATCTGCTTTTCGACGAGCGGGGTCCAGACATAGCCCGGGCTGATGCAATTGGCGGTGATGCCATGCGTCGCCAGTTCCAGCGCCAGGGTCTTGGTGAGACCGGCGAGGCCATGCTTCGCCGTCACATAGGCCGACTTGAATGGTGAGGCGGTGAGCGAATGCGCCGACGCCGTCTGGATGATCCGCCCCCAGTTCTTCGACTTCATGTACGGGATGGCGAGGCGGCTGGTGTGGAACGCGGCGTTCAGGTTGAGCGCGATGATCAAATCCCACTTCTCGACCGGAAACTCCTCGACGGGGGCGACATGCTGCACGCCAGCGTTGTTGATGAGGATGTCCACACCGCCGAAGGCCTCTGCGGCTTCCTTCATCATCGCCTCGATCTGGTCGGGCTTGCTGAGGTCGTGCCCGCTATACGTTGCCTTCGCGCCGCTCGCCGCCTCAAGACCCTTCCGCTCGGTCTCGATCGCGTCGGGGTCGCCGAAGCCGTTGATGACGATGTTAGCCCCCTCGACCGCCAGCGCCTTGGCATAGGCGAGGCCGATGCCAGAGGTGGAGCCGGTGATGAGCGCGGTCTTGCCTGACAGGAACATGGGAACTCCTACATTGCCGTCACGATGTGGCGGATCATCACAACGGCTCTGTGACGCTTTCGAGCCAAATGCGCGTGTCGTCTGGAACCAGCGGGCCGACCTCGCTGCGCACGCGGGCGTGATACGCGTCCACCCACGCCCGCTCCGCCCCGCTCAACATTCCGGTATCGATCAGGTTGCGGTCGATCGGCGCGAGCGTCAGCGTCTCGAAACCGAGCACGCGCTTCTCCGCACCCGCGACCTGCCGCTCCTCGACGAGGATCAGGTTTTCGATGCGGATGCCGTATGCGCCCGTCTTGTAATAACCCGGCTCGTTGGAAAGGATCATGCCGGGCTGCAGCGGCTCGTCGCCGCCTGCCTGGCTCGATCCGACCGGGGCGATCCGCTGCGGCCCCTCATGCACCGACAGGAAGGATCCGACGCCGTGGCCGGTGCCATGCGCGTAGTCGAGCCCGGCCTGCCAGAGGTACTGGCGCGCGAGCGTATCCAGTTGCTGCCCGCGCGTGCCCGCCGGGAAGATCGCGGTGGCGAGCGCGATATGCCCCTTCAGCACGCGGGTGAACCGGTCCTTCATCTCCGCAGTCGGCACCCCGATCGCCACCGTGCGGGTCACGTCCGTGGTGCCGTCGCGATACTGCCCGCCGCTGTCCACCAGATAGAGCGAGTTCAGTTCCAGCGGCCGATTGCTCTGCTCGCTCACCCGGTAGTGAACAATCGCGCCGTTTGGCCCCGCACCGGAGATCGTGTCGAAGGAAAGATCCCTAAGCTGTCCGGTTTCCTCGCGAAATGCGCGGAGCCGGTCCTGGGCGGAAATCTCGGTCTCGCCGCCCTTCGGCGCTTCGATGGATAGCCAGTGCAGGAACCGCACCAGTGCGGCGCCATCGCGATGCTGCGCCGCTTTGTGGCCCGCGACCTCGACCGCGTTCTTGATCGCTTTGGGCAGCACCACCGGATCGCGCGCCTCGATGACGGTCGCGCCCGCCTTTTCCAATGCCTCGAAGATCGCAGCAACGGCACGCTCCGGGTCGGCCGCGATGCGCTTGCCTGCCAAGGTGGAGAGGTGCCCGGCGAACGCCTCGCGCGGATGAACGCGCACGGTGTTGCCGAGGTGCGCACGCACGTCCTCGCCCAGCTTCTCCTCGGCCACGAATAGATCCGCCGTCCCGTCCGCCTGCACCAGCGCGAAGGCGAGGGCGACGGGCGTCCGCTCGACGTCCTGCCCGCGCACGTTGAACGTCCAGGCGAGCGAATCCAATGCTGACAAAACCGCCGCATCGGCGTTCCGGCCCGCCAGCCAATCGGCGATCTCGCTGCGCTTGGCGGCCGAGTTCTTCCCCGTGAACTCATCGGGTTGCACCACGAGCTTCGCGTCGGACGGAAGAGGCTGGTCCGGCCAGACCGCGTCCACCGGGTTGGTGTCCACGGCGACCAGCTCCGCACCCTTGGCTGCCAGTGCCGCCCGTGCCGCCACGACCCAACCCTTGGTGTGCAGCCACGGATCGTAACCGATCCGCGCGCCCTGTTCCGCCCGCGCGCTGAGCCATTCGGAAATGCTCGTCTCCGGCACCGACTGATAGCTCCAGTCGTCTGCCGACACCTGGTCCCGCACCTGCAGCGTGTAGCGTCCATCGACAAAGATCGCCGCCTCGGCCGGCATCACCACCGCCGACCCGGCCGACCCCTGGAATCCCGTCAGCCATGCGAGCCTTTGCGCATAGGCCCCGACATACTCGCTCATATGCTCGTCGGTCAGCGGCACGACGAACCCGTCGAGGCGGCGGCGGGCAAGCTCCTCACGGAGCGCGGTCAGGCGATCATGGTAGGTGGACATCGACGGGACTCTCGTTCTTTCTGTCAGCATAGGCCTGCGCGGAGCCCCGCGCCAACGGGGACTTGGCACGATGAAGACCGCAGCCCATCTGACCGCCACGATCCTTGCGGCCCTCCTCGCCGCACCCGCCTGTTCGGAGCCCGTCTTGACCGCCAAGCCCCCCGTCGCCGCTCGTCATCCCCATAGCTACACGCGCCACGGCTACACGATCGAGGATCCGTATTTCTGGCTGAAGGACCAGGGCTATCCCAAGGTCGATGATCCGGCCGTCCTCGACTACCTGAAGGCCGAAAACGCATATTTCGAGGCATGGAAAGCACCGAACCAGCCGCTGATCGACACGCTTTTCGCCGAGATGAAGGGACGGGTGAAGGAGGACGATGCCGGCGTGCCGCAAAAGGACGGCGACTGGCTCTACTGGTGGGCGTTCAAGCCGGGCGGTCAGTACCGGGTCTGGTACAGGAAGCCGGTGAAGGGCGGCACCGATCAGGTCGTCGTCGACGAACCTGCCGAGGCGGAGGGCAAGGAGTATTTCAAGCTCCAGGTGCTGTCGGTCAGCCCTGATGGCACGCTCGCCGCCTGGTCCGCCGACACCAACGGATCGGAGCGCTTCACCCTCAAGATCCGCGACGTGGCGAGCGGTGAGGATATCGAGACGGTCAGCGCGGTTGCCATGCACGCGGTGGTCTGGTCGGCGGACTCGAAGTCGATCGCCTATACCGAGGTCAACGACAATTGGCGCACCGACACTGCCAAGCTGCATATCCTCGGCACCGATCCGAAGACCGACAAGGTTCTCTACCACGAGGATGACGACGGCTTCAGCGTCGCCCTCGGGCGCACCCAGGACCGGCAGTGGATCACGCTTTCGACGGGTGACAACCAGACGAGCGAAGTGCGCCTGATTTCCACCGCGAACCCATCCGCCGCGCCGCTCCTCATCAGCCCGCGCAAGGTCGAGCGCCAGTATTCGGTGGACAGCGCGCACGGGAAGCTCTGGGTCCTCACCAACGACGACCATGTGAACTTCCGCATCGCCGAGGCGGACCCGGCCAAGCCTGCCGAATGGAAGACGGTGATCGCCGGATCGGACCGCGTTTATCTTCGCCAGATCAACAGCTTCGCGAAGCATCTTGCGATCACCGAGAGGGTCGACGGCCTCGATCAGATCCGCCTGCGCAGCTATGATGGCGCGGAGACGCGCATCCCCTTCCCGGAGGCGAGCTATACCGTGGAGCTAGCGAGCAACCCGGAATATGATCCGCCCGCCTATCGCCTTTCCTATACGTCGATGGTCACGCCCCCGACCGTCTACGACTATGATCCCGCGACCGCGCGGCTCGCCACCCTCAAGGTGCAGGAAATCCCCTCCGGCTACGACCCCGGCCAGTACGCGACCGAGCGGCTGATGATCCCCGCGCGTGACGGAAAGACCATCCCGGTCTCAGTAGTTTACAAGAAGGAATTCCAAAAGGACGGGAAGGGCAAGCTCTTCCTCTACGCCTATGGCGCCTATGGCTATGCGGTGCCGCCCAGCTTCTCGGCCAAGCGGCTGTCGCTGCTCGATCGCGGCTGGGCCTTCGCCATCGCGCATATCCGCGGCGGCGACGATCTCGGCTATGACTGGTATCTGCAGGGCAAGGCCAAGCAGCGCTGGAACACCTTCCGCGACTTCTCGGATGTGGCGAAGGGGCTGGTCGAGGCAAAGTTCACTGCGCCGAAGCGGATCGCCATCAACGGCGGATCGGCAGGCGGCGAACTGATGGGCGTCGTCACCAACACCGATCCCGACCTCTGGGGCGCGGTGATCGCCGACGTGCCCTTCGTCGACGTGCTCAACACCATGCAGGACGAAAGCCTGCCGCTCACGCCGGGCGAATGGCCTGAATGGGGCAACCCGATCACCGACAAGGCCGCGTTCGAGCTGCTTCGCAGCTACAGCCCCTATGACAATGTAACGGCGAAGGATTATCCGCCGCTCCTCATCACTGGCGGCCTCAACGATCCGCGCGTAACCTATTGGGAGCCGGCGAAATGGGCGGCCGCGCTCCGCCATGTGAAGACAGACGAAAGCCGCCTGCTTCTGAAGATCAACATGGGCGCGGGGCATGGCGGCAAGTCGGGCCGCTTCGACTCGCTGGTCGAGGACGCGGAGGCCTATGCCTTCGCGATTACGGAAGTCGGAGAGTAGCTCGCACCACCTGTCATCCTGACGAAAGTCAGGATCCATCCGCGCTAAGCCGGGCGCCGCTTACTGCGGTCAATGGATGCTGAATCAAGTTCAGCATGACGATGGCCGGTATGTTCCTCACCTGCGCCCTCCGCTAGCCTCTGCCTGATGCGGAAGGCCCTTCTCACGCTGCTCTGCGCTGCGCTCACGGCCTGCGTCGCGCCGAACAATCCGTCGCCATCTCCTTTGCCGCCCAAAGCAATCGCAGCGTCGCCCGCCCGCGCAGAGCCGCCCCCCGCATGGAAGCTGCGGCCGGTCGTCCCCGACGCGCTCGAGGTCGCCGCCGCCACCTACACCGTCCAGCCCGGCGACAGCCTCCGCGTCATTGCAAGAAGGACGGGTGCCGGGTCAGAGGCGATCGCGCGTGAAAACCAGCTATCCGCGCCCTTTGTCATTCATCCCGGCCAGCGCCTCCGGATCCCCGGCGGTCGTTATCACCTCGTCCGCCCCGGCCAGACCGGCATCGCGATCGCCCGCGCCTATGGCGTCGACTGGTCCCGGATCGTTGCGATCAACGACCTCGAGGAGCCTTACATCCTGCGCACCAACATGCGCCTCCTCCTGCCGTCGAAGGCACAGGTCGCCGCGATGACGATCGAGGAGCGCGCGGCCGCCTTCACGATCGACATCGACGATCTCATCACCGGTACACAACCTGCACTCGCCGCGCGCGAGAAGCCGGTCGGGCCGGCCATTCCGAAGCAGAGCACGCCCTCAGGGCAATTCGGCTGGCCGGTCGAGGGAAGTCTGCTCACCCGCTTCGGCCCAATGGGTCAGGGCCGGATCAGTCAGGGCATCAACATCGCGGCAAATGCCGGCACGCCCGTCCATGCCACCGCCGACGGCACGATCGCCTATGTGGGCGACGACATCGCGGCCCTGGGCAAGCTCGTCCTGATCCGCCACGCCGATGGCTGGATCAGCGCCTACGCCCACAACCAGTCGATCACCGTGGCGCGCGAACAAGCCGTCAGGCGCGGCCAGATGATCGCACGGGTGGGCAGCACCGGCTCGGTCGGCGAACCGCAGGTCCATTTCGAACTGCGAAAGGGAAGGGGGGCAGTCGATCCGCTGAAATACCTGCCCCCGCGCGCCTCCTGATCTCACACGCCGTGCGCGAGGGGCAGCAGGTAGCCGCCGCCCGTCTCAAGGAGATCTTCACGGAGGCCGGGCTGCCGATCCTGCAGTCCAGCACGCATATCGCGCCCTTGATGATCGGCGACCCCGTAGAGGCAAAGCGGATCAGCGATATCCTCCTGGCGGAGTATGGCTTCTATGTGCAGCCGATAAATTACCCCACCGTGCCCTGCGGGACCGAGCGGCTCCGTTTCACACCTGGCCCCACGCGCGCCGAAAGGCGAGGCAAGAGGATCGCTGCGTGACCAATCGCTTGTACTACGGCGACAATCTTGATGTGCTGCGTGCGTCGGTGGACGATGAGAGCGTAGATTTGATCTACCTCGATCCGCCGTTCAACTCGAACGCCAACTACAACATCCTCTTCGCGCCGCCGAAGGCGCTGCGTACCGAGGCTGATGCCCGGCATGCGCAGATCCAGGCCTTCGAAGACAGTTGGCATTGGAATGACACTGCGGAGAAGGCGTTTGATGAGGTCGCCCGAAGCGGCCACACGCATGCGTTCGAGCTCTTGAACGCGATGCGCGCCTTCTTGGGCGAAAACGACATGATGGCGTATCTCGCCATGATGGCTGTCCGGCTTATCGAGCTACATCGCGTTCTGAAGCCGACCGGAAGCTTGTACTTGCACTGCGATCCGACAGCGAGCCACTACTTGAAACTGCTGCTTGATGGAGTGTTTTGACCTGCCGGCTATCGCAATGAGATCATCTGGCGGCGCACTACCAGTCACAACTCTTCTAGACGTTATGGCAAGATCGCCGACACTATTCTATTCTACTCCAAGTCGGGAAACTGGACATGGAATGACGTTCGCACCGAATATAGTGAGGCGCAACTCGGCCGATATCAGGAGGATAGCGACGGCCGGATGTTCCGCGCCGAGAACCTGACGGCTGACCGACGCAACTCGGATTCCGGTAAATTCGAGTGGCGCGGCACGATGCCGCCTCCGACGCGCGGATGGGCTTACAGCCTGGCCCAATTGGAAGAGTGGTGGAGCGAGGGTCGCATCCTTACGCGCCGTGACGGAACACCGCGGATGGATGGACTGAAGATTTACCTCGATGGGCAGGCCGGCCAAAAGCTGCAGTCGGTCTGGACCGACATCCCGCGTATCGGCAATACGTCGGGCGAACGGCTGGGATATCCCACGCAGAAGCCAGTGGCCCTGCTGGAGAGGATCATCACCGCATCCTCCAACCCGGGCGACGTCGTCCTCGATCCCTTCTGCGGATGCGGAACGGCGGTGCATGCGGCCGAGAAGCTGGGCCGTAAGTGGATCGGGATTGATGTCACGCATCTGGCGATCTCTTTGATCGAAAAGCGGATGAAGGCGGCATTCCCCGGCGCAGCGTTCACTGTGGAAGGAACGCCGAAGGACCTCGCCTCCGCGCTCGATCTCGCGCGGCGCGACAAGTACCAGTTCCAATGGTGGGCCGTGTCGATGATCGATGCGCAGCCCTTCGGTGGCAAGCGCAAGGGTGCGGATGGCGGCATCGACGGCATCCTCTACTTCAAGCCCGACGGCCGTCGGACCGAGAAGGCGCTTGTGTCGGTGAAGGGCGGCGACAATGTCGGCGTGCAGATGATCCGCGATCTCCATTCCACGATGGAGCGGGAGAAGGCGCCGATCGGCGTGTTCATCACCAAGGCTGCGCCGACCAGCGCGATGGAGCGGGAGGCGGCGGCTGTCGGCCGGTTCCATGTCGAGGCGACTGGGCGGAGCTATCCACGATTGCAGATCATCACCCTGCCCGAACTGTTCCAGGGCAAGCGACCGGATGTGCCTTATATCGACACAAGCGCCGCCTTCAAGCGCGCGGCGCGGGAAGAGGTGGAGCAGGATAGCTTGTTGTAAGGGCGCTTAGGCGAGGGGAGTAGCACCACGTCGCGACGGATTGATGTGACAGCGAGGCCTCAACACTCCGCGAGGGCGCGTCTTTTCACCGGAACGGTGCGAACGGCAATATCGCCGCATAGTCCGCGATCCGCCCTTCCTTCAGGCCTGCCCTGATCATCCAGGCGTCCTTCACGATCTCGGCTTGCTGTTCGATGCCATACCGCCGGAAAGGCTTCCCCGGCGTCAGCACATAGTCGTAGCGGCAGAAGGGGTGGCGGATCAGCGGCAGGAACCACCGGCCACCATGCTGCGCCTGCCAGACATGCGTCATCTCATGGACGAACAGCGCGCGGTAAGCAGGGGAGGCGGCGGCATAGTCGTCGCGCCAGGCGTGCCCGTCCTCCGGCAGCCAGAGGTGGCCGTCCGGCGCCATGCAGGTGTTCTTCGGCTGCAGCGGCCACCAGCGGCGGCGATGGACCCGGACCGCGACATAGTCGATCGCATCGCCGAACACCGATCGCGCCAGCGCGACCTCGCCCTCCGTCAGGGCGCGCCCGTCGGCGTTCAGTGGCTGTTTCCGACCGCCGTGGTCGCCGTCACCCGGGCCTCTGCCGTCGCCGCGACACCGCTCGCGAAGCGGAGGGTGAGGGTGGTCTTGCCGCCCGGCTTAAGGTCCGGGCTGATGTCGAACAGCATCGCGTGGTTGCCGCCCGGCGCGAACACCGCCTTGCCGCCCGCCGGCACATCCACGCCGTCGATCCGGCGCATCGTCATCATCCCGCCGCTCATGCCGCCCTCGTGCAGCTCGACACGGCGCGCGGCCTTGGTCTCCACCGCGACCAGCCGGTCCGCCTTGTCGCCGCCGTTCAGCGTGAAATAGGCCGCCCCGGGCCGTCCGGCGATGATCGGCAGGCGAACGACGGCGTCCTCCACCGTCACCTTCGCGGAGCCGCAGGCGGACAGGAACAGGAGAGGGAGCAGAAGCGAAAAGGGCTGGGGCCGGATCATGCCGTGGCCCTTAGCGCGAAGCGGAAAGGGAGGGAACCGCATCCAGCCCCGCGACAGCGCGCAGATGGGCGACGCGCGCGGCGAGCGTGGGTTCGAACAGCCGCGTCGCTGCGACCGCCGCCGCCCCCCGCGTCAGCGCAGCCAGCTTGCCGCGATCGGCGGCAAGCGCCGCGATCGCTGCCGCCAGCCCCCTATCGTCGCCGACCCGCACGCCCACCCCGCAGGGACCCAGCGCAAGGACGCCGCGGAAGGCCGGGTTGAGGAAGCCGGCGATCGGCACGCCGCAGCCGAGCGTCTCCAGATAGGTGCATGACGGGTCGCCCTGGGGGTGCGGGCAGATGAAGAGATCTGTCTCCGTCTTGAGGGCCGGCACCAGCGCCGTCTCGAAATCCACCGCTCCGCGCATCCGCACCCGCGCCGCCAGCCAGGGGTCGCCCGCTGCCTCGGCTGCGATCGCCGGCTGCAGGCTCCCGTCGCCGTAGATGTCGACGGTCGCATCGACGCCACGCGCCTTCAGCGCGCGCATGACGGGGAGGAGGTGGTCCGCACCCTTCATCCGCTCCAGCCGACCGGAAAAGGCGAGACGGATCGGACCGCGTCTTGCCGTCAATGCCTCCGCCTTGGTCGCCGCGCCTGTCAGGCCGATGAAGTCGCTTTCCGCCAGCCGGGTGTCGAAAAAGAGCAGCGGGTTCGCATTGAGCGTGCGATAGGCGTCGTGTGCGGGTGTCCCGTTCGCCTGAAGGCCGGCCGATCGCGCCAGCGCCCGCCGCACCCGCCGCTCCTGCCTGATCAGCCAGATCCCGCCACGCAGCCTGCTTGGCAGACCGCCGGTGGTGAGGCGGAGGATATCGAGCCTGGTGCGGAGCGCATATTCGATCGTCATCACGACCGGTGTTCCGGGCAGCAGGTCCGGCAGGGCGCGATCCCTGTAATCGTCCGCCCCGCCGACGACCAGCGCCGCACCGGCAAGATGGGGGAGTGCGTCTTCGATCGGCGCATCGGCCCCGATACACACGACGTCGAACGGCAGGCTGCCGCGCGCATACCAGCGGCCGTAGGCATTGGCGGCGGGGTCGGCGCTACGGCTGACGCAGCGCACCGGCCCCGGCCAATGCCGCGCATAGAGATGCAGACCCTCGGCGGCCTTGATGTCGAGGAACACGCGGTCGCCATCCTCCGCCGCGCCCACATTGGGGATGATCGCGAGGCCGGGGGCGGTGGCCGTCATGCCGGATGGGCGACGTAGTCGGTGCCGACGAAGGCGTCCGGACGATCGAGGTCGAACGCATCGATCGGCGCCTCGCCGCCAGCCTGATCGATCTGATGGATGCGGTATCCCGCTTCGGCGAAGAAGGCGTAGAGGTCTGCGGCGGCGGCGCGGTTCCGTTCGGCCAGACTCACGTCGATCGGTACGCGATCGTGTCCCGCATAGTTCGGCAGGACCTCGAAGAAGCAGATTGGCCGTTTCTCCGCCAGCGTGCCCGAAAGGCCACGGAATACGCTGATCTCCGCGCCCTCGACATCGACCTTGATGATCGCGGGGTCGTCGATGCTCATTTCGCGCAACACCTCGTCGCCGATCCGGGCGGGGACATAGGTGACCGCGCTTTCCGCGCGATAGCGGCTGGTCGTTGACGCGACCAGGCTCGCCATCTCGTCGAACTGTCCTTCGGAATAAAGGGGCAGCAGCATGTTGCTGTTGCTCAGCGCCAGGCTGACGACGCTGGCGTTCCGCACCTTGTTGTCGCGCAGGAACTGGTCGACAAAGAAACAGCAGCCGACCTGCGGCTCGAAACCGACATAATGGCGCGCGGCGTCGATCGACAGGATCTTTTGCAGGGTCTGGCCGGTGTTCACGCCGACATCGATGACCGTGCCCGACCGCGCGGCCATGGCGCGGGCAAGTGCTGCGACCAGGTGCGGCTCGTGCGTGGCGGTGGTGGTCAGCCGGTTGGTGATATAGCCGCGCACCCGGTACGGGCGATCGCCCAGCTTCAACTTCTGCCCCAGTTGATGTCGGATATACGTCAGATGATAGGGAATTGCGGCCAGGCCCATCTTAATCTCCACCGGACGGCGCTGCATAGGGCGCGGTCACGACAGAGCGCAAGCGCGGCTTTGTCCCGGCGAAGTTCCCGCAGCGAAACAGGTTCTTGTCGCTCCCGAAAGCGCTCCTATATCGCCCGGCGTAACGAACCGCCCGACCGGCCCTTGCTTGGGTTTCGAGGAGGGTCCGCGGGTTCACTGCTTTTTGGGGTGAAAGAGGACAAGAATGGCCAAAGTTATCGGCATCGATCTGGGTACGACCAACAGCTGCGTCGCCGTCATGGAAGGCGGCAAGCCCAAGGTTATCGAGAATGCGGAAGGTGCGCGCACCACGCCGTCGATCGTCGCCTTCGCCAAGGATGGCGAGCGGCTGATCGGCCAGCCGGCCAAGCGCCAGGCGGTGACCAATCCGGACGCGACGATCTTCGCGGTGAAGCGCCTGATCGGCCGCCGCTTCGACGATCCGATCACCAAGAAGGACACCGAGCTGGTCCCCTATCACATCGTGAAGGGGCCGAACGGAGACGCCTGGGTGCAGGCGCGCGGCGAGGATTACTCGCCCTCGCAGATCTCCGCCTTCACGCTGCAGAAGATGAAGGAGACCGCCGAGTCCTATCTGGGCGAGACGGTGACGCAGGCCGTCATCACGGTCCCCGCCTATTTCAACGATGCGCAGCGTCAGGCGACCAAGGACGCCGGCAAGATCGCCGGCCTTGAGGTCCTCCGCATCATCAACGAGCCGACGGCGGCGGCGCTCGCTTACGGTCTCGACAAGGAGACGAACAAAACGATCGCGGTCTACGATCTCGGCGGCGGCACCTTCGACGTGTCCGTGCTCGAAATCGGCGACGGCGTGTTCGAGGTGAAGTCCACCAACGGCGACACCTTCCTCGGCGGTGAGGACTTCGACGCCAAGCTGGTCGAATATCTCGCCGACGACTTCAAGAAGGCCGAGGGTATCGATCTCACCAAGGATCGCCTCGCCCTCCAGCGCCTGAAGGAAGCGGCCGAGAAGGCGAAAATCGAGCTGTCCTCCGCGCAGACGACCGAGGTCAACCTGCCCTTCATCACCGCCGACGCCAACGGGCCGAAGCATCTGGTGAAGTCGATCAACCGCGCCGAGCTGGAGCGTCTGGTCGATGATCTCATCAAGCGCACCATCGAGCCGATGAAGAAGGCGCTCGCCGATGCCGGCCTGAAGGGCGACCAGATCGACGAGGTTGTCCTCGTCGGTGGCATGACCCGCATGCCCAAGGTGCGTGAGGCGGTGAAGCAGTTCTTCGGCAAGGAGCCGCATACCGGCGTGAACCCGGACGAGGTCGTGGCGATCGGCGCTGCCGTGCAGGCGGGCGTCCTGCAGGGCGACGTCAAGGACGTTCTGCTGCTCGACGTCACCCCGCTGTCGCTGGGTATCGAAACGCTGGGCGGCATCATGACCAAGATGATCGACCGCAACACCACGATCCCGACCAAGAAGAGCCAGGTCTATTCGACCGCCGACGACAACCAGTCGGCCGTCACGATCCGGGTCTTCCAGGGTGAGCGCGAGATGGCGCAGGACAACAAGATGCTCGGCCAGTTCGACCTGATCGGCATTCCCCCCGCGCCGCGCGGCGTGCCGCAGATCGAGGTCACCTTCGACATCGACGCAAACGGCATCGTCAACGTGTCCGCCAAGGACAAGGGGACGGGCAAGGAACAGCAGATCAAGATCCAGGCCTCGGGCGGCCTGTCGGACTCCGACATCGACCAGATGGTGAAGGATGCCGAGCAGTTCGCCGAGGAGGACAAGAAGCGCCGTGAGGCGGCCGAGGCGAAGAACAACGCCGAAAGCCTGATCCACACGACCGAGCGTCAGCTTGCTGACAATGGCGACAAGATCGACGCTTCGCTCAAGTCCGAGATCGAGTTTGCGGTTGCCGAGGCCAAGACGGCGGTCGAGAGCAACGATCCGGCGCAGATGACCGAAAAGGCCCAGGCGCTCGCGCAGGTCGCGATGAAGATGGGTCAGGCCATCTACGAGAAGGAGCAGGCCTCCGCCGCGTCTCCGGGCGGTGCCGGCGGTGAGACGGCGCAGGCCGATGACGTCGTCGATGCCGAGTTCTCGGAAGTCGAGGACGAGAAGCAGGGCTGACTTTGATGCACACCTTTGGCCGTCACCCCAGCGAAGGCTGGGGTCGCTACGATCAGAGCGATGCCAGCCTCCGCTGGCATGACGGCAAGGGGTGCTTCCGCGCGGTACGTATGGCTACCTTCGTTACCTTTGACCGGCCGGGGGGCTGATGTTGGACACCGACTATTACGAGCTGCTGGAGGTCGAGCGGACCGCCGACGAGAAGACGATCAAGTCGTCCTACCGTCGCCTCGCCATGCGCTGGCACCCGGACAAGAACCCCGGCTGCGCGGACTCCGAGGCGCGGTTCAAGGCGATCAGCGAAGCCTATGACTGCCTGAAGGACCCGCAGAAGCGCGCGCTCTACGACCGCCATGGCAAGGCCGCGTTCCAGAATGGCGGCGGCGGTGGCCAGCAGGGGTTCGAAGGCTTTTCGGACATCTTCGAGAACATCTTCGGCGAGTTCATGGGCGGCGGTCGTGGCGGCGGGCGTCAGCAGCAGCGTCGCGGCGCGGACCTCCGCTACGACCTCGAAATCACGCTGGAGGATGCGTTCCACGGCAAGCAGGCGACGATCACCGTCGATGTCGCCGCGCAGTGCGAAGCCTGCGACGGTTCGGGCGCGAAGCCCGGCACCGGTGCGAAGACCTGCACCACCTGCGCCGGCCACGGCAAGGTCCGCGCGCAGCAGGGCTTCTTCGTGGTGGAACGGGCCTGTCCGTCCTGCCACGGTGCGGGGCAGGTCATCTCCGACCCATGCGCCGAATGCCGGGGCGCGGGCCGGGTCGACAAGGAAAAGACGCTCGACGTCCGCATTCCCGCCGGCGTCGACGAAGGCACCCGCATCCGCCTGTCGGGTGAGGGCGAGGCGGGCGCGCGCGGTGCGCCTCCGGGCGATCTCTACATCTTCCTCCATGTCAAACGGCACGGACTTTTCGAACGCGACGGCACGACACTCTTCGCCCGCGCACCGATCAGCTTCACCACGGCGGCGCTCGGCGGCGAGATCGAGGTTCCCGGCCTCGACGGCGAGACCCACGCCATCCGCATCCCGCCCGGCATCCAGTCGGGCAAGCAGCTCCGCCAGCGTGGTGCTGGCATGCCGGTCCTGAACGGACGCGGCACCGGCGACTTGGTCATCCAGGTCGAGGTGGAAACCCCCACCAAGCTGTCTGCCCGCCAGAAGGAACTGCTGGAGGAATTCCGCGCCACCGAAACCGGCGAGGAATGCCCGCAATCGGCCGGCTTCTTCTCCAAGCTGAAGGGTGTCTTCGGCGCGGAGTGACCGTTCCGCGCTCTCTCCCCCTCGACTCCCGTCTCCGCCCCCGCCATTAGCTTTCCGCACCGCAACACAGGGGGAGACTTCATGGCATTCCGCACGCTCGACGATCTCGGCGACATCACCGGCAAGCGCGTGCTGGTGCGCGAGGACCTGAACGTGCCGATGGACGGCGCGAAGGTGACCGACGACACCCGCCTGCGCGCCGCGATGCCGACCGTCCTCGAACTCGCGGACAAGGGCGCGATCGTCCTCGTCCTCGCCCATTTCGGCCGGCCGAAGGTGCCCGCTCCGGAATTCTCGCTCGCCCAGATTACCCAGCCCTTCGCCGCCGTCCTCGGCCGCGAGGTCCGGTATATCGATTGGGAAGGGGATGAGGCCGCCGTCGCCACGCTCCAGCCCGGCGACATCGCCGTTCTCGAAAACACCCGCTTCTTCGGCGGCGAGGAGAAGAACGACCCCGCGACGATCGATCGCTTCGCCAAGCTCGGCGACATCTACGTCAACGACGCCTTCTCCGCCGCCCACCGCGCCCATGCCTCGACGGAGGGGCTCGCCCATAAGCTCCCGGCATACGCCGGCCGCTCGATGGAGGCGGAGCTGAAGGCGCTCGAAAAAGCGCTCGGCGCGCCCGAACACCCGGTCGCGGCGGTGGTCGGCGGGGCGAAGGTCTCCAGCAAGCTCGACGTGCTGACCCACCTCGTCACCAAGGTCGATCACCTCATCATCGGCGGCGGCATGGCCAACACCTTCCTCGCCGCGCGTGGCGTCGATGTCGGCAAGTCGCTCTGCGAACACGACCTGAAGGACACCGCGCTCTCGATCCTCGAAGCGGCGGACAGGGCGGACTGCACCGTCCACCTGCCCTATGACGTGGTCGTCGCCAAGGAGTTCAAGGCCAACCCGCCGACCCGCACCGTCAACGTCCATGACGTCGCCGCCGACGAGATGATCCTCGATGTCGGCCCGGCCGCGGTCGAGGCGCTCGGCGATGCGCTGAAGACCTGCAAGACCCTCGTCTGGAACGGCCCGCTCGGCGCGTTTGAGCTGACGCCCTTCGACGCCGCGACCGTCGCCCTCGCCAAGACGGCGGCGGCGCTGACCCAAGACGGCAGCCTCACCTCGGTTGCGGGCGGCGGCGACACGGTGGCGGCGCTGAACCATGCCGGCGTGGCCGACAACTTCACCTTTGTCTCCACCGCCGGCGGCGCCTTCCTGGAATGGATGGAGGGCAAGGAACTGCCCGGCGTAAAGGCGCTGCAGGTCTGAGGACCGCACGCCTTCTTCGCACCTGCACCATTCCGTTGTGCAGCCGCGACTCGCTCGCTAACAAGTCCGTCGGGAAACGATCTTTGAAGCCGGAAGGGGCGGGAAACCCGGATGGCTGATCAACGGAGGGAAAGAATGCAGTTCAACGAGATGTTGGAAAAGGCCGCGACCGGCAAAGGCTTCATCGCGGCGCTCGACCAGAGCGGCGGGTCCACGCCCAAGGCGCTCAAGGGCTATGGAATCGAGGCGGACGCCTATTCGAATGACGAGGAGATGTTCGGCCTGATCCACGACATGCGCAGCCGTATCATCACCTCGCCCGCCTTCTCCGGCGACAAGGTGGTCGGCGCGATCCTGTTCGAGCGCACGATGGACGGCCAGGCCGGCGGCAAGCCGGTGCCTCAGGCGCTGCACGATCGCGGCGTCGTCCCCTATATCAAGATCGACAAGGGCCTTGAGGACGAGGCGAACGGCGTCCAGCTGATGAAGCCGATCCCCGGCCTCGACGCGCTCCTCGCCCGCGCCAAGGGCCTGGGCGTGTTCGGCACCAAGGAGCGTTCGGTCATCAACCTCGCCAATCGCGAGGGCATCGCCGCTGTCGTGAAGCAGCAGGTCGAAATCGGCCTGCAGGTCCTCGCCGCCGGTCTCGTGCCGATCCTGGAGCCCGAGATCAACATCAAGAGCCCGGAGCGCGCCGCCGCCGACCAGATCCTGCTGGAGGAGCTGACCAAGGCGCTCGACGCGATGCCCGGCACCGAGAAGGTGATGCTGAAGCTGTCGCTGCCGGAAAAGCCCGGCCTCTATGACAGCCTGGTCGATCACCCGCGCGTGCTCCGCGTCGTCGCGCTCTCCGGCGGCTTCGCCCGTCCGGAGGCGTGCGCCGAACTCGCCAAGAACCGCGGCATCATCGCCAGCTTCAGTCGCGCGCTCCTCGAAGACCTCCGCCACCAGATGTCCGACGAGGAGTTCGACACGTCGCTCGGCGGCGCGATCGACCAGATCTACGACGGCTCGGTCAACAAGGTCGCGGCGTGAATTGAGGGGCGGGAGCGGCCGATCCGCTCCCGCCGCCTGTTCTCTCCGGCCGTGTCCTGCGGTAAGGGTATCCCATGCAGGGCATGTTCGACGACGCGCTGAACCTCGATCCCGGCTTCGCCGACCGTTTCGAGGCGCAACCGCGTGACCCGTGCCAGCTCTACCTGATCTCGCCGCCATCCATCGATGACGGCTTCGTCGATCGCCTCGCCGCCGCGTTCGAGGGCGGGCCGGTCGCCGCCTTCCAGCTCCGGCTGAAGGGCATCGACGAACATGCGATCGCGCGGGCGGCCGATCCGATCCAGCGGCTCTGCGCGCAGCAGGACGTCGCCTTCATCGTCAACGACTCGGTCTCGCTCGCCAAGCGCCTCCGCGCCGACGGCGTCCATCTCGGCCAGAGCGATGGTGACGCGACGGATGCGCGCCGCATCCTTGGCCCGAGCGTGCAGATCGGCGTCACCTGTCATGACAGCCGCCACCTGGCGATGGAGGCGGGCGAGGCGGGGGCCGACTACGTCGCCTTCGGCTCCTTCTACCCGACCACCACCAAGGAGGTGGAGCACCATCCCGATCCGTCGATCCTATCCTGGTGGTCGACGATCTTCGAGGTGCCTTGCGTCGCGATCGGCGGCATCACCCCCGCCAACGCTCGCCCGCTGATCGACGCCGGTGCCGACTTCCTGGCGGTCTGCGGTGGGGTGTGGAGCGATCCGGAAGGGCCGGCGAGTGCGGTGGACAAGTTCACCCGCCTATTCGCCGAGACCGAGTAGTCGCTTGAGCACCAGCGCGTCCTCGATCGCCTGCCCCTCGACATCGTTGTTGAAATAGGCCCAGACCGTCCGCCCGGTCCTCGCTTGAGCTTCCATCCATTCGGCCCAATCCTGCAGAGCCGGCTGACCGTACCGCCCGTGATACTTCCCTGCCGCCCCATGAAACCTGACGTAGGCCACCGTGCCGGAGGTCCAGCGCGGCACGTCCAGCCCGGGCATGTCATGGGTGCAGAATCCGGCACCGTATCGTTCGAGAAGCGCCAGCACCGTCGGATCCATCCAGCTCTGCTCGCGGAACTCGAAGACATGGGTCATATCGCGCGGCAGCAGCATCAGGAAGGACTCGAGCCGCTCAAGGTTGGCGCGGAACCGCGGCGGAAGCTGGTACAGGACCGGCCCGAGCGCATCGCCGAGCGCCCGCACCGGCGTCAGGTTGCGCTCCAGCGGCTCGGCGCAGTCCTTCAGCTTCTTCGCCTGGGTAAGAAACCGATTCGCCTTCACCGCGTAGCGGAACCCCTCCGGCGCCAGGTCGCGCCACTTGGCGAAGGTCTCCAGCTTCGGCAGGCGATAGAAGCTGTTGTTGATCTCGACCGTGTCGAAATGGCGGGCGTAATGGTCGAACCAGCAGCGCTGCGGCAGGTCGGCCGGATAGAAGCGACCGCGCCAGTGCGGGTAGATCCAGCCTGAGCAACCGATGCGGATTTCGCCTCTCGCGATCATCACCCATCAACGCGCAGGACCCCAACCGTTCCTCCGGCGTTCCATTCTCCTGAACTTGGGAGAGAGCCGTTGAAGCGTAGCCTGTACCTCGCCGCCGCGATCGCGCTGACCAGCCCTGCAATCGCCAGTGCCGCCGTGGACCTCAAGCTCCTGAAGGTGCAGGTCCTGCTCGACCGCGCCGGCTTCGCGCCGGGCGTGATCGACGGCAAGGGAGGCCAGTCGCTCACCGCCGCGTTGCGCGGGTTTCAGGAGGCGCGCGGCCTCTCCGTGACGGGCAAACCAGATGCCGCGACGCTGAATGCCCTCGGCGCGAACAAGCCGTTCCCCGCCACCCGCCGCATCGCCATCGGCAAGGCCGACGCCGCAGGTCCCTTCGCGCCGGTGCCGAAGGAGCCGGCCGATCAGGCGAAGATGTCGAGCCTCGGCTATGCGGCTCTCTCAGAGAAGCTGGCCGAACGCTTCCACACCACACCCGCGACCCTTGCCGCGCTCAACCCGGCCGGCACGCGCCTTCGCGCCGGCGCCGTGGTCAACTTCCCCAACGTCCTGCCCGCTTCCCGCGCCTACGATGCCAAGCTGAAGGACGATTGGAAGGCGACGCTCTCCTCGCTCAATGTCAGCGCCAGCCAGCCCGAGGCGGAGAAGGTCGTGGTCGACAAATCCGAAGGCGTGCTGAAGGTCTACGGCAAGGGCGGCAAGCTCGTCGCCCAGTTCCCCGCCACCATGGGCAGCGAGCATGATCCGCTGCCGATCGGCAGCTGGACGATCAAGGGCGCGTCTTACAACCCCACCTTCCACTACAATCCGGACCTGTTCTGGGACGCGAAGTCCAGCGACGAAAAGGCCAAGCTTCCCGCCGGCCCGAACAGCCCCGTCGGGGTCGTCTGGCTCGACCTCTCGAAGGAGCATTACGGCATCCACGGCACGCCGAACCCGGAGAAGATCGGCCGAACGGAGAGCCATGGCTGCATCCGGCTGGCGAACTGGGACGCGGCGCGCCTGTCGCTGATGGTCAAGCCCGGCACGCCCGCCATCTTCCAGGAGTAGGGAATGAACCGCCTCGGCTGCTGGCTGCTCGCCTTCTTCGTCGTGGTGGTCGGCGGCTTCCTGCTGCTTTCCCGCTGCGGCTGGTCGCCGGTCAGGACGGATGTCGGCCCGGCGCCCGCTCCGCAGGCAACCGCAAGCGCGCCCGGCAAGCTCGTCATCCCCGTCGCCGGCGTTAAGCCGGAAAGTCTCTACGACAGCTTCAACGAGGCGCGGGGCGGCGGCACGCGCAGCCACGGCGCGCAGGACATCATGGCCCCGCGCGGCACGCCGGTGCTGGCGGCGGCGGCGGGCAAGGTGGAGAAGATCTTCGAGAGCGAGAACGGCGGCCACACCGTCTACATCCGCTCGGGCGACGGCGGCACCGTCTACTACTACGCCCATCTCGACAGCTATGCTGACGGCCTCCACGAAGGGCGGGCAATCGCCCAGGGCGAGATCATCGGCACCGTCGGCTCGACCGGGGATGCCGATCCCACCGCCCCGCACCTCCACTTCGAGGTCAAGCGCATGGCCCCCGGAGAGAAGTGGCATCAGGGAACGGCGGTGAACCCGTACCCGCTTCTCGCCGGCTGACTTGCCGCCATGCCCGCTGGCCGCTAAAGGCGCGAGCGGCTCTTTCCATCATCGTGAGACACCCATGAAGATCAGCGGCGTGGACATCCGTCCCGGCAACATCATCGAATATGAAGGCGGCATCTGGCGCGCGGTGAAGATCCAGCATACGCAGCCGGGCAAGGGCGGCGCCTACATGCAGGTCGAAATGAAGAACCTGCGCGACGGCCGCAAGAACAACGTCCGCTTCCGCTCCGCCGAGACGGTCGAGCGCGTCCGCCTCGACACCAAGGACTTCCAGTTCCTGTTCGCGGATGGCGAGACGCTGACCTTCATGGACAAGGACACCTACGACCAGACGACGCTTCCGCGCGACCTGCTCGGCGACGCTGCCGCCTTCCTGCAGGACGGCATGGACGTGGTGATGGAGCTGTATGACGAGGAGCCGATCAGCGTGCAGCTGCCCGACACCGTCGAGGCGACGATCGTCGAGGCCGACGCGGTGGTGAAGGGCCAGACCGCCTCCTCCAGCTACAAGCCCGCCATGCTCGACAACGGCGTCCGCGTCATGGTCCCGCCACATATCGGCAGCGGCACCCGCATCGTCGTGGACGTCTACGAGCAGACCTACGTCCGTCGCGCGGACTGAGACCGAGCGGGCGAGACAAATAGCTGTGCTATTTGCCCGACCCGCCGGGTCCGGCCGGCGAGCGTAGCTCGACCGACGGCGCGGGCTTTGCTCGCGGCTGTTGCGGTAAACACCCTCAAGCCTGTCCCGCACAGCGGGAGGGGAGGAGTTGAACATGGTATCCCACTCCGGCCTTCTCACCGTCATGGAGCGTGCCGCGCGTAAGGCCGCCCCACGCCTGCGCCGCGACTTCGGCGAGGTCCAGAATCTGCAGGTCAGCCGCAAGGGTCCGGCCGACTTCGTGTCGATGGCGGACAAGCGCTGCGAAGACACGCTGGTCGAGGAGCTGAAAAAGGCGCGGCCCGATTGGGGCTTCCTTCTTGAGGAGGGTGGCGAAATCAAGGGCAATCCCGACAAGCCGCGCTGGATCATCGATCCGCTCGACGGCACGACCAACTTCCTCCACGGCATCCCCCATTTCGCGATCTCGATCGCGGTAGAGGAGCCGCGTCCCGGTGGCCGGCCGGAGGTGACGAGCGGCATCGTCTACCAGCCGATCACCGACGAGAGCTTCTGGGCGGAAAAGGGCAGGGGGGCCTGGGTGCAGAGCCAGCGCCTGCGCGTCTCCTCCCGCCGCGAGCTTCCCGATGCTTTGATCGCGACCGGCATTCCCTTCCTCGGCCACGGTGACTTTGCGCAGTGGAGCCGCATCTTCGGCGCGGTGGCCCCCGAGGTCGCGGGCATCCGCCGCTTCGGCTCGGCCGCGCTCGACCTCGCCTGGGTGGCGGCGGGCCGTTTCGACGCGTTCTGGGAAAGCGACCTGAAGCCCTGGGACGTGGCCGCCGGCGTGCTGCTGGTGCGGGAGGCGGGCGGCTTCGTCACCGACTTCCGTGGCGGCGACCGCGCGATGGAACGCAACGAGTTCCTCGCCGCCAACGACGTCCTCCATTCCAAGCTGCACAAGCTGGTCGCGGGGGCGCTCCGCTAGGCGATCTGCGCCCGCCAGCGGTAGAGATCCTCCCGCGCCCGCGCCGACATCATCGCCTTGCGATCCGCCTTCTTGCCGCGCACGTCGAGGGGCGGGAAAAGGCCGAAGTTTACATTCATCGGCTGGTAGGTCGCGGCATCCGCGCCACCCGTGATATGTCCCAGCAACGCGCCGAGCGCGGTGGTCGGCGGCGGCGAGGGCATCGCCTTGCCCGCCAGTTCCGCCGCCCAGAAGCGCCCTGCTAGCATCCCGATTGCAGAGGACTCGACATAGCCCTCGCATCCGGTGATCTGCCCGGCGAAGCGGACATTCGGCCGCGATTTCAGCCGCAGGCTCTCGTCGAGGAGGTCGGGTGAGCGGATGAAGGTGTTGCGGTGGAGCCCACCCAAGCGCGCGAACTCCGCATTCTGCAGGCCGGGTATGGTGCGGAAGATGCGCACCTGCTCGGCATGTTTCAGCTTGGTCTGGAACCCGACGATGTTCCACAACGTGCCGAGCGCATTGTCCTGGCGCAGCTGCACGGCCGCATAGGGCCAGCGCCCGGTGCGCGGATCGTCGAGGCCGACCGGCTTCATCGGTCCGAAGCGCAGCGTGTCGACTCCACGCTCGGCCATGACCTCGATCGGCATACATCCCTCGAAATACGGCGTGTTCTTCTCCCACTCCCGAAACTCGGTCTTCTCGCCGCCGATCAGCGCGGCGTGGAAGGCGAGATATTCCTCCTTGTTGAGCGGACAGTTGATGTAGTCGTGCCCGTCACCCTTGTTCCACCGTGACTGATACCAGGCGGTCTCGAGATCGATGGACGCGTGGTGGACGATTGGCGCGATGGCGTCGAAGAAGGCGAGCGCGTCGGCACCCGTCTCCGCCGCAATCGCGCTGGCGAGCGGGGCTGCGGTCAGCGGGCCGGTGGCGACGATCGCAGGCCTGTCCGGCAGCACGTCGACCCGCTCGCGCACCACCTCGATCAGCGGATGATCCTGGATCGCGCGGGTGACACCTTCCGAGAACCCGTCGCGATCGACCGCCAGCGCCGAGCCAGCCGGCACCTTGTGGATGTCCGCCTGCGCAAAGATCAGCGAGCCGAGCGCCCGCATCTCGGCATGGAGCACGCCCACCGCATTGCGATCCGGGTCGTCGGAGCGAAAACTGTTCGAACAGACCAATTCCGCCAAGCTATCGGTGTGATGCGCCGGCGTCTCCTCGACGCCGCGCATTTCGGACAGCCGCACGGCGATACCCGCCTCGGCCAATTGCCAGGCAGCCTCGGACCCGGCGAGACCGCCGCCGATCACATGAACGATGGGAGAAGACATGCCGCCTGCTAGCTTGCCCGCTTGGCCATCGGCAACCCATGGATTACCTCGCCACGGCTGAGGAACACTGATCCTCCCCTGGAAGGGGAGGGGGACCGCCGCCGGAGGCGGTGGTGGAGGGGTAGCTTCAACAAGCGCCGCGCCTGCGGTAAATACCCCTCCGTCAGCGCTGCGCGCTGCCACCTCCCCCTCCGGAGGAGGATAGAACTTAACTCACCCCGTGACCGGCAGCCGCAGCGAGCCATCCGGCTCATAAGCGAGCGGGCTGTACGCCACGACCTCATCCAGCGTCAGCGGCGCATAGAGATGCGGGAAGAGGTCGCCGCCACGCGACACCTCCCACTTCAGCGCCTTGCCAGCCGCATCGGTATCCACCGCGCAGAGGTGGAGATCGGCCTGCCCCGCGAAATGCCTCTCCAGCGTACCCGGTAGCTGTGCGGCGGTAGACAGGTGGATGAAGCCGTCGCGCTGGTCGTCGGGGGAGCCGGCGAAGCTGCGGGTCTCCTCCAGCCCAGCCATCTGTTCCGCCGTCAGCACCTTGTAGACCGTCGCTTCGCTCATGCGCCTTCTCCCGCCGCGCTGTCGTCCGCCGTGTCGGCGCCGGTCTCCGGGATCACCGTCCCGCCGTCGCTCAGATCGGCCTCCGCTTCATCCTCGCTCTCCTCGATGCGGGCGGCAGAGACGACATGCTCGTCCTTGGCGACATGGAAGAGGCGCACACCCGCCGAACCGCGCCCGATCACGCGGGTATCGCCTACCGACATGCGGATCAGCTTGGCCTGATCGGTGACTAGCATCAGCTGCTCGCCCTTATGCGCGGGGAAGGATGCGACCACCGGCCCGTTGCGGGCGAGGTTGTCGATGTTGGTGATCCCCTGACCGCCACGATTGGTGCGCCGGTACTCGTAGGCCGAGGAGCGCTTGCCGTAGCCGTTGGCGCAGACGGTCATGATGAACTCCTCCGCGTCGGACATCGCCGTCATCGTCGCGGCGTCCAGCGTCGGCTCGCGCTCGCCTTCCTTCCAAGGCGCGGCGCGCAGATAGGCCTCGCGCGCCTCGGTATCTTGATCCCATTCGGTGCTTTTCAGGATCGACAGCGAGATCACCGCATCGTCGCCGAGCAGTTTTGCGCCGCGCACGCCGGCGGAGGTGCGGCTCTGGAACTCGCGGACATCGGTTGCGCGGAAGCGGATGGCCTTGCCGTTGCGCGTGGCGAGGAGGACGTCGTCATCCTCGGTCAGCAGGGAGACGCCGATCAGCCTGTCGCTGGCATCCTCGTCCCCCTCCACGCCGAAGCGCATGGCGATCTTGCCCGCGCGCGGCACGTTGGTGAACGCGTCCATGCTGTTGCGGCGGACAGTGCCGCGTGCCGTCGCGAACATGACGTGCAGCTTGCCCCATTCCGCCTCATCCTCGGGCAGCGGCAGGACGGTGGAGATCGTCTCCCCCTCTGCCAAGGGCAGCAGGTTGATCATCGGCCGGCCGCGCGCCTGCGGAGCGCCCTCGGGCAGGCGCCAGACCTTCAGCCGGTAGACCTTGCCTGCGGTGGAGAAGAACAGCACCGGCGTGTGGGTCGAGGTGACGAACAGCTTGGTGACCGCATCCTCGTCCTTGGTGCCCATCCCCGACCGGCCCTTGCCGCCGCGCGCCTGGGTGCGGAACGCGTCGAGCGGGGTGCGCTTGATGTAGCCGCCGAGGGTCACGGTCACGACCATGTCCTCGCGCTCGATCAGGTCCTCGTCGTCGATTCCGTCGGCGGCGGCCGCAATCTCGGTGCGGCGCGGCGTGGCGAACAGGTCGCGCACCTCGGCCAGTTCGCCCCGCATCACTTCGTAGAGCTTGGCGCGGTCCGCGAGGATGTCGAGCAGCTCGGCGATCGAGGCTGCGAGCTCCTGAAGCTCCCCGCCGATCTCGTCGCGACCAAGCGCGGTCAGCCGGTGCAGGCGGAGGTCGAGGATCGCGCGGACCTGTGTCTCCGATAGCTGGTAGGTCTCCCCGGAAACCTCGGTATCCAGCGCCTCGACCAGCTTGATGTAAGGCGCGATCTCCCCGATCGGCCATTCGCGGGTGAGGAGGGTCGCGCGTGCTTCGGCCGGGGAGCCGGAGCCACGGATGATGCGAACCACCTCGTCGAGGTTGGTGACTGCGATGACCAGGCCCAGCAAGATGTGCGCCCGGTCGCGCGCCTTGGCCAGTTCGAACTTCGACCGGCGGGTGATCACCTGCTCGCGGAACTGGATGAACGCCTGGATGATGTCGCGGAGGTTGAGCAGCTCGGGCCGCCCGCCGCGGATCGCCAGCATGTTGGCGGCGAACGACCCTTGCGCGGGCGTGTGCCGCCAGAGCTGGTTCAGCACGACCTCGGGCGTGGCATCCCGCTTCAAGTCGATGACGATGCGCACGCCCTCGCGATTGGATTCGTCGCGGATGTCGCTGATGCCCTCGATCCGCTTGTCCTTTGCGGCCTCGGCGATCTTTTCGACCAGCGCGTTCTTGCCCTGCTGGAATGGGATTTCGGTCAGCACGATCGAGCGACGGTCGCCGCGCCCTTCCTCCAGCTCGTAACGGGAGCGGAGGATGACCGACCCGCGCCCGGTCTGGTACGCCGATCGCGCCCCGCCACGGCCCAGCATGATCGCGCCAGTGGGGAAATCGGGGCCGGGAACGATCTCGGTCAGTTCCTCGACTGTGATCGCCGGATTGGCGATCATCGCCTGGCAGGCGTCGATCACCTCGCCCAGGTTGTGCGGCGGAATGTTGGTCGCCATGCCGACCGCGATGCCGCCCGCGCCGTTGACCAGCAGGTTCGGGAAGCGCGCGGGCAGCACCTGCGGCTCGCTCTCCGACCCGTCGTAGTTCGGCTGGAAATCGACCGTATCCTTGTCGAGATCCTCGATCAGGTAGTTGGTCGCGCGGGCTAGGCGCGCCTCGGTATAGCGCATCGCCGCCGGCGGATCGGGGTCCATCGATCCGAAGTTGCCCTGGCCGTCGATCAGCGGCAGCCGCATCGACCAGTCCTGCGTCATGCGGGCCAGCGCGTCGTAGATCGCGGTATCGCCATGCGGGTGGTATTTACCGATCACGTCGCCGACGATGCGCGCCGACTTGCGGTACGGACGGTTGTAGAGAAACCCGTTCTCCTGCGCCGAAAACAGGATGCGGCGGTGCACCGGCTTCAGCCCGTCACGCACGTCGGGAAGCGCGCGCGATACGATCACCGACATGGCGTAATCGAGATAGCTGGTCTTCATCTCCTCGACGATGGAGATGGGCGAAATGTCGTCGTTCTCGATGGTCGGCGGGCTGCTGGCCAAAGCGGGTTTCCGTCAGTGTTGAATTGGTGACGACCCTCTAGGCGCTCCGCCCGGGGAACGCCACCCCACGCGCGTACGCGCGTGGGGATGTGGAGCCGGCGCTCAGACCCGCGTGATTAGGGGAACCGCGTCCGGCAAGCCGTCGTTCAGGCGGCGCAAGCTATTCCGTACGCGTTCCGGCTGCTTGTCTCGCCGCCGGGGTTTCACTAGCAAGTCGCACGCCCAGTCCCCCGGGCGATGAACGCGAGCCGTTCGAGAGGAGTTCTGATCGATGAAAATTGTATCGCGACCCGCCCTGGTCCTGGCGCTGATGCTCGGCACCGCCGCCACCGGCGCGATGATCGCCACCCCGGCGGTCGCCAAGGAAAAGAAGGAGGCGAAGGGTGCCGAGCCGAAGCTGAGCAAGGAAGCCCGTCCGCTCCTCGCCGCGGCGCAGACGGCTTTAGGCGCCAACGACTTCGCGACGGCATCCGCGAAGCTCACCGAGGCGCAGGGCGTCGCCTCGACTCCGGACGACAAGTTCTACATCGGCCAGCTGCTCTATCAGGTCGGCCAGAAGCAGAACGATCAGGCGACCCAGATGAAGGGCGTCGAGTTGATGACTGACAGCGGTTCGGAACTCGCCAAGGCCAATCTGGACCAGATGTACCTGATGCAGGCGCAGGCGGCGATGAACGCCAAGGATTACGGCAAGGCCGAGGGCCTGCTGACCAAGGCGAACGAGCTGAAGCCCGATCCGAACAACATGGTGGCACTCGCCGAGATCAAGGTCGGCCTGAAGAAGAACGCTGAGGCGATGCAGCTGGTCGAGCAGGCGATCGCGGCCAAGAAGGCAGCGGGTCAGCAGGTCGATGAGAACTGGTACAAGCGCGCGCTATCGATCGCCTATACCGCGAAGGACGCACCCAATACGGTGAAGTGGGGTCAGCTCTGGGTGCAGGCGTTTCCGACGCCCTCCAACTGGCGCAACGCCCTTTTCTCCTATCGTGACGTCAGCGCGCTGGACAAGGAGAGCGAGCTTGACCTCAATCGCCTAGCGCGTGCCGCCAAGGCGCTGAACGGCGAGCGCGACTATTACGAGTACGCCGATTACGCGCTGCAGAAGGGTCTTCCGGCCGAGGCCAAGGCGGTGATCGACGAGGGCTATGCGGCCAAGATGCTCGACGCCTCCAACAAGGCCGCGACCGAGATCCGCACGCTTGCCGCCCCGAAGGTCGCCTCGGACAAGGCAAGCCTCCCAGGTACGGAGAAGACCGCGCGCGCTGGGGCCAACGGCCGCATCGCGTTGAACACCGCCGATGCGTATCTCGGCTATGCCGACTACGCGAAGGCGGCGGACCTCTACAAGGTCGCGCTGCAGAAGGGCGGCGTGGACGCCAATGTCGTCAACACGCGTCTCGGCATCGCGCTCGCATTGTTGGGTCAGAAGGACGCCGCGAAGCAGGCTTTCGCTACGGTGACCGGCGTGCGTCAGCCGCTGGCACAGTATTGGACGATCTGGGCGGATCAGGCACCTGCTGCCTGATCTTTTCAAGGTCTAACCGGGAAGAGGGCGGCCATGCTTCGGTCGCCCTTTTTCTTTGGTCAGACCGGTATGCCCGGCAGATCCTTGGACGTGCGGATGGTGAGCGACGTCTTCACGCTCGCGACGTTGGGGGCGGTTGTCAGCTTGGAGGTGAGCAGCGCCTGGAAACTCGGTAGATCATGCGCGACGATCTTCAGGATGAAGTCGATCTCGCCGTTCAGCATGTGACATTCGCGGACCTCCGGGATGTCGGCGATATGCGCCTCGAACGCGCGCAGATCGTCCTCGGCCTGGCTTTTCAGGCTGACAAGCGCGAAAATGGTGGTCGGATAGCCGAGCGCGGCGGCGTCGAGCTGGGCGTGATAGCCCCGGATGATCCCGGCCTCTTCCAGCAGCCGCACGCGCCTGAGGCACGGTGGCGCGGTCAGCCCCGCACGGTGGGCAAGCTCCACATTGGTCATCCGCCCCTCGTCCTGCAACGTGGCGAGGATGACGCGATCCGTGGCATCGAGCCCGCTCATCCATTCTCCTCTCGAATTGGGCCAAACCATACGCGCCCATCAGTCTGCCGCGTGGTATAGGCGTCCCGTTTGGGCGCACGCCAGTGCCTTGAAGCGACAATTTCGTTGTCGCCCGCACCCTGATCTGCAGAGTATGCGATGGGACATGGCATGGGGCCGGGGATTGATGGAGGGGCGGCTGTTCCGCAGACAGGTCGATGGCGAGGGCGCGTCCGGACCGGCAAATGCCGGGCGGCTCGCCTCACGCGTCGGCGGGGAACCTGCGACCGGACCTGCCGATAGGATCATGGCGGACGCGGACGCACGTCTGCCGGATGCACAGGCCGAGGATGCCGAGTATTCGGATCCCCGGGGTGAGGCACGGCCGTTCGCGTCGGAGTTCGTTTTCGTCACGGACGAGAGAGGGACGATCCGGAGCGTCTCCGGCGTCCCGCGCGAGGCCTTGGTCGGGCACAGCATGGCATGCGTCGGAACGGACCGCATCGGCGGCTTCGACCAGCAGACCGGCGAGGCCTTCCTTCGCCGGCTGCCGGTGCGTGATCGTGGGCTGATGATCGTGGGATCGGGGCCGACCGCCGGCGCCTGGCGCGTCTGGGCGCGCCCCGCCTTCAGTGAGGAGGGGCGCTTCACCGGGTACGAGGGGGCGGCCCGGCGGCCGCAGCTTCGCGCGTCCTGGCAGGAGCCGGCCAAGCCGTTCCCCATCCTTGCGCCCGAGGTGGCGCGGCAACTGGTTCACGAACTGCGCACGCCCTTGAACGCGATCCGTGGCTTCTCCGAGATGATCGAGGGCGAGTTCCTCGGACCCGCCTCCGTCGCCGCGCGTGCTGTCGCGGGGGAGATCGTGCAGGGCGCGACGCACCTCACCGAGATGATCGAGGATCTCGACCTCGCCGCCGCGATCGAGAACGGCACCGCCCGGCTCGCCATGGGTGCGCGCGCGACCGATGCGGCCGCCTTGGCCGGTCGCGTAATCCGGGATCTCGCATCCGCAGGCGGGCCGCCCGCCGAACTCGCCATTGCCGCGCATGTGTCCGCACTGGCGGTGCCGCCCGAGATCGCCGAACGCCTCCTCCGGCGGCTCGCCGCCGTGAGTGCAGGCTATGCGGAGGTGGAGGAGGGGGTGACGATCACCATCGATCGCGACGCAGACCATTATGCCGTGATCTCCGCCGATCGGCCGAGCACGGTCCTCGACTTCGATCCGCGCAGCTTGATCGCGGGCCATGTCCAGATTCCCGGTAGCTGGCCGCACGGTCCGCTGCTGGGCATCGGCTTCGCCTTGCGCCTCATCGCTTGCGTGGCCGAGGCGTTCGGCGGTCGCTTCGACATCTCAGGCGAAACCTATGTGCTGAGCCTGCCGACGATCGCAACAGCCCAGCTTTCGCGCTAGAGGCGACGCGTGTCGGCGCGCATCTCTCCCCTCAAGCAGCTGCTCGGCGAACAGGCGGCGGCATCAGATCCGGCCCGCATGGTCTGGCTCTCCGCCTCGGCGGGCACCGGCAAGACGCATGTCCTGACCGCGCGCGTGCTCCGCCTGCTGCTTCAGGGCGTCGATCCCTCCACGATCCTGTGCTTGACCTTCACCAAGGCGGCGGCGGCGGAGATGGCCGAGCGGATCCGCAGCCGGCTGGCGCACTGGGCGCGGCTGCGGACCAACCGCCTGAAGGAGGAACTGTTCGCCCTCGGCGAGCCGACCGACGCCGCCGCCATCGACCACGCCCGCACCCTCTTCGCCAAGGTGCTCGACGCGCGCGGCGGCGGCCTGCGCATCCAGACCATCCACGCCTTCTGCCAGACCCTGCTCGCCTCCTTCCCCGTCGAAGGCGGCATGATCCCCGGCTTCCGCCCGCTGGACGGACAGCAGGAGGCGGCACTCGCCCGCTCAACGCTCGCCTCCTTGCTCGTGGAGGCGGAAAGCGGCGGGGATCACGGGCTGATCCGCGACGTCCAGGCGCTCAGCCACCGCATGGGCGAGGACAAGGCGGAGGCCTATCTGCGTGCCTGCGCCCGCCATCCGGACGCGATGACGGCGGTGGCACCGGGCATCGAGGCGCGGCTGCGGCGGCTGTTCGATCTGCCTTCAGGCGACATCCTCGATGCGATGATCGCCGCCTGCCATGATGACGTGTTCGACTGCGCCGGGCTGCGGCGGATCGCCGCCGCGAACCGCGCCTGGGGCACCAAGACCGGCGGGGAGCATGGCGACATCGCCGCCGCCTTCCTCGCCGCGAATGGCGCCGATCGGGCGGGCATGATCGACGACGTTATCGGCATCGCGCTCACCAAGGCGGGCGAGCGGCGGGCCTACTCCAAGAAGCTCATCGACGCCGAACCCGGCTACGAAGCGCTCTGCGACGCGCTCGCCGAGGGCTGCGGACGGCTCGTCGCGATGCGGGAGACGGCGGCCTTCGTGGACCTGCTCTCCGCCGGCATCCGGGCGGGTGCCGCCTACGCCACCGCTTTCGAGCGGGCGAAGGCTGCGGCAGGCGCGGTGGATTTCGACGACCTGATCCGCGCCGCCGATCGCCTCCTCACCATCCCTGGCATGGGCGACTGGGTCCGCTACAAGCTCGACAGCGCGATCGACCACATCCTGGTGGATGAGGCGCAGGACACCAACGCCGCGCAATGGCGCATCGTCTCGGCGCTGGCGGAGGAGTTCTTTGCTGGAGAGGGGGCACATTCCGATCGCTGGCGCACGCTCTTCACCGTCGGCGACTTCAAGCAGGCGATCTACGGCTTCCAAGGGACCAGTCCCGTCTTCTTCCAGGCGGCGCAGCATCTGTTCGGAGAGCGTGGGCGGGCAGCGGAGCGCCCGTTCACCGACCTCTCGCTCGACCGCTCCTTCCGCTCGACCCCGCCGGTGCTCGCCGTAGTCGATCGCGTCCTCGCCGATCTCGGCCATGAGGCGTTCGGGCTGGAGCGCGCCGCCCCGCCGCACGCCACCGCCCGCGTTCGGGAGGGCGGGCGCGTCACGCTGTGGCGTCCGCATGTCGCCATTCCGACCGAGGAACTGGCAGGCGAGGAAAGCTGGGCGCAGGACGCGACGCGCGGCTTCGCGATCAAGCTCGCGCGACAGGTGAAGGAATGGCTCGACACCCTCCTCCACCTGCACGGCCAGGGCCGCCCGCTCAGGCCCGAGGACATCATGATCCTCGTGCGCAAGCGCGGCGAACTCGCCTCGCTGATCGTCGCGCGCCTCCATGCCGAGGGTGTGCCTGTCGCCGGCGTGGACCGGCTGCGGCTGACCGCGCCGCTCGCCGTGCGCGACCTCCTCGCCGCGATCCGCTTCGCGCTGCAGCCGGAGGACGACCTCAACCTCGCTAACCTCCTCGTCTCACCCATCTTCGGCCTGTCGCAGGACGATCTGTTCGCCCTCGCTTACGATCGGAAGGGCAGCCTCTGGGACGCGGTGCGCGGGCATCCGGCGGCGGCGGGGCTCTCCGACATCTTGGGGTCCGCCGACCTCACCACCCCCTACGACTTCCTGGAGACGATCCTCTCCGGCCCGCTCAGGGGCCGGCAGAAGCTGATGCAGCGCCTCGGCCCGGAGGCGCTCGACCCGATCGAGGAGCTGCTGACCGCCGCCTTGCAATTCGAGAGCAGCGCCACGCCTTCGTTGCAGGTGTTCCTCGACTGGTTCGATCGCGGCGATATCGAGATCAAGCGCGACCCCTCGGCTCCACACGACGCCGTCCGCGTGATGACCGTCCACGGCGCCAAGGGTCTGCAAGCCCCGCTCGTCATCCTCGCCGACGCCACCGCCGATCCGGAAAGCGCGCGCGCCGACATCGTCGAACTCGATGTGGAGGGCGCGACCGTGCCGATTCCGCGTCCGCGGAAAGCGGAGGCGACCGGCCTGCTCGCCGAGGTTCTGGAGGAAACGGCGCGCGACGACATGCGGGAGCATTGGCGGCTGCTCTACGTCGCCGCCACCCGCGCCGAAGAGCATCTCGTCATCGGCGGCGCGCTCGGCCCCAAGGCGCGCGGCGTTCCGCCCGAAAGCAGCTGGTACACAGCCCTCGACAATGCGATTGGCGGCATGGGGGTCGACTGGATCGAGGACGCGCGCTGGTCCGGCGTCCGCGAGATCGAGGATGCGGGAAGCGGGCGCGTCGCCCATCGCCGCAGACCGCTTGCCGTCCCGCCGATCGCCGAACCGCAATGGCTGCGTCAGCCCGCCCCGCGTGAGCAGCGCCCGCCGCGCCCGCTCGCCCCCTCCCTAATGGGGGAGGATCGCGTCGCCGACCCACCACCCAGCCACGCGATGCGCGAGGCCGCCGAGCGCGGCCGCCTGCTGCACGGCTTGTTCGAACGGCTCCCCAACTTGCCACTGGAACGACGCGAGTCGGCGGCCGTCGCCTGGCTTTCCGGCATGGGCGTGCCTGACGATGCGGCCCGCGCGGCGCTGGTCCGCGACGCCTGCGCCATCCTCTCGGACCCGCGCTTCGCCGAGGTCTTCGCGCCCGGCGCGCTCGCCGAAGCGCCGATCGCCGCCGTGGTCGCGGGCCGGGTCGTTGCCGGCACCGTTGATCGGCTATTGGTCCGTGACGACCGGGTGCTCGTCGTCGACTTCAAGACCGGTCGCCGCGCGCCGGAGATGCTCGCCGATCTGCCGGGCCAGCATGTCCAGCAGATCGCCGCCTATGTCGTTGCACTGGAAAAGGTGTTTCCCGGCCGCCTGATCGAGGCGGCATTGCTCTACACCGCCGGCCCTTTTCTGCACATCCTGCCGCCCGATCTGCTGGACGGCGCGAAGCCGCGCTTCGACCCCTCGGAGCAAAGCTTGGCTGCCGATAGTTGAGACCGGGTCAGCCCCCGCCTACATGGGTGTCGTTACGCAGGAGAACCTAAGATGGCCACGAAGAAAATCACGGATTCCAGCTTCCACAGCGACGTCATCGCTGCCGAGGGGCCGGTTCTGGTCGATTTCTGGGCGGAATGGTGCGGGCCGTGCAAGATGATCGGGCCGAGCCTTGAGGAGCTTTCCGAAGAGCTGGGCGACAAGGTGACGATCGCCAAGATCAACATCGACGAGAACCCCGACGCGCCGGCGCAATACGGCGTGCGCGGCATCCCGACGATGATCCTGTTCAAGGGCGGTGCTCCCGCCGCCACCAAGGTCGGCGCGGCACCCAAGAGCCAGCTCAAGGGCTGGATCGAAGGCGCGCTCTGATCAGCCGTTGATGATCGCCGCCGCCTTGTCCCAGATCGCGGGCGTGGCGGCGGCGAGCAGGCCCTCGCGCTTCTCGCCGATCCGGTAGGGCGCGCCGTCCCAGCGGGCGATCCGCCCGCCCGCCTCGGTCAGGAACAGCGATCCCGGTGCATGATCCCAGGGATGCGAGCGCCAGAAGATCGCGAAGTCGTTCTCGCCGGAAACGATGCGCGGATACTGCTCCCCCGCACAGCGCGGAATGTCCGCCTGCTGCACCTTGCCCTTGGTCCGCGCTTCCATGTCGCCGCGCATGTGCTTCGGCAGATAGCGGGGGGCCAGCGCGCCGATCAGCACGTCCTCGTCGCTCCCCCGCGAGGTCACCCGCTCATCGTTCACGAACGCGCCGCCGCCTTTCACGCCGTGGAGCATGCGGGCCTTTACCGGATCGAGGATCCAGCCACCGACGACCTCGCCGTCCTCGGCAAGGCCGACCATGATCGCGAATGGCGTGCGCCCGCCCGCATAATTGCCGGTGCCGTCGATCGGATCGACGATCCACACCGTGCCGCTGTCGATCCCCTCCAGCACGGCCGCGTCTGCCGCCACCGCCTCCTCACCGACGACGCGTGATCCGGGTAGGATCTTCATCAGCCCCTCGGTCAGCCGCTCCTCGGACAGGCGATCGGCGACGGTGACGAGGTCGCCGGGCGACTTCTCGATGATCTGCTCCGCCGTCAGGCTCTGGAAATAGGGCATGACAACCGATTGGGCGACGTCGTTCATCAGCGCGGAGACGGCGGTGTGGAGGGCGTGCATCGCGTCCTTTCAGGTCAGCGGGATCATCACCTGACTGGCGTAACCCGGCCGCTCCCGCAAGCGCGCATACCAGTCCGCGACGCGGGAAAGCGACCGATCCGCGAGGTTCAGGCCGAACCATGTATGCGCGTAGACGCCCATCGGAATGTCGCCGATGCCGAACCGCTCGCCCGACAACCAGCCGGTTTCGGCGAGCGCGTCGTCCAGGATCGCCATCATCTTGGCGGTCGCCGCGCGCGACGCCTCTACAGCGCCCATGTCCCGCTCCCCCTCCGGACGGCGCACCAGGTTCACGAAGGCGTCGCGCTGCGCATCGGCATAGCCGAACTGCCAGTCCATCCATTTGTCGCCACGCGCACGCTCGGCCGGATCGGCGGGCCAGAACCCGCCCTCGGGAAAGCGCGCCGCGAGATAGCGCAGGATCGCGTTCGATTCCCAGAGCACGACACCCTCATGCTCGATCGTCGGGATCAGCCGATTGGGGTTCATCGCCAGATATGCCGCGGTGAACCCGAACTGCCCGCCGATGTCGCGCCGCTCGTAACCGATCCCCAACTCCTCGGCGAGCCACGCCACCTTCTTGACGTTGTGGGAGTTGAGGCGGCCCCACAGGATCACGACCGGTAATCCGCGTTGATCGAGATGTAGCCATGGGTCAGGTCGCAGGTCCAAACCGTCGCCCGCCCGTCACCCAGCCCGAGATCGACGCCGATCGCGATCTCCTGTCCCTTCAGATGCGCGGCGACTGGTGCTTCGTCATAGCCTTGGACGGCAAGTCCGCCGCTCGCGACCTGGGTCGTACCGAAGCGGATCGACAGCTTGTCGCGCTCCGCCGGCTCGCCCGCTTTGCCGACCGCCATCACCACGCGACCCCAGTTGGCGTCCTCCCCCGCGATCGCTGTCTTTACCAGCGGCGAGTTCGCGATCGAGAGCGCCACCCGATGCGCGCTGGCGTCGCTCTCCGCACCCTCGACGGTGATGGCGATGAACTTGGTCGCGCCTTCACCGTCGCGCACGACCAGATGGGCGAGTTGGCGGCAGGCGTCGGTGAGCGCCGCCTGGAAAGCATCCGCACCCGCATTGTCCCAGGAGGCCATGGGAGCGTTGCCCGCCGCACCCGTGGCAAAGGCCAGCACGGTGTCGGAGGTGGAGGTGTCGCTGTCCACCGTGATGCAGGAGAACGTCTCCCGGTTCGCCGCTGACAGCATCTCCTGCAGGAAGGCAGGTTCGACGGCCGCGTCGGTGAACAGGTAGCCGAGCATCGTCGCCATGTCCGGCGCGATCATGCCAGATCCCTTGATGATCCCGACGATGTTGACCACGCGCCCATCCACCACCGCGCGGGTGGTCACCGCCTTGGCGAAGGTGTCGGTGGTCATGATCGTCGCCGCCGCCTCGTCCCAGCCGCAGGGTTCCGCCGCCACCGCCGCGTCGATCCCGGCCTCGGCCTTGTCGATGGGCAGCGGCACGCCGATCACGCCGGTCGAGGAGACGAACACGTCCGAGGGCTTGCAGCCGAGATGCCCAGCCACTCGCGCTGCGATCGCCTCCACCGCCGCCCGCCCGCGATGGCCGGTGAAGGCGTTGGAATTGCCGGCGTTCACCACCAGCGCCCGCGCCCGGCCGAGCGGGAGCGCCGCCCTGCACCATTCGACTTCGGGCGATGGGCACTTGCTCTGCGTGGTGACGCCGGCGACGGCCGTCCCCTCCGCCAGTTCCACGAAGGTCAGGTCGCAGCGATCCCAGTTCTTGTACCGCGCCCGTGCGACGCGCAGCGTCACGCCGGGGATGGCGGGCAGGAGAGGGAAGGCGGCGGGCGCGAGGGGAGAGCGGGCTGTCATGGCCGACACCCTTAATCGCCTTTGTCTTACCCGCGAAAGTCAGGATGCGGTCGCCCGCCCCAACTTCAGCGCCGGGCCGGGCGGAGGTGGAGGGTTCCCAGCCCGTCCGGCAACGCAACAGGCCGATAATTGTGCGCCTGCGCGTACGCGATCAGGGTGCGGTCGGGATCGATGGTGAACTTGCGGCTCCGCCCCTCATAGCCGGTCAGGATCGCGGCCGGCGGTGCGGCGTCGAGCTGCTTGTCCAGCGTAGCGGGGGTCGCCACCGCCAGCCGCTTGGCCCGCTCCGGCGACAGCAGCACGCCGCTGCGATAGACGAACGGCCCTGTCGCGAACCGGCGATCGAGGATCAGCCCCGCGCCCGCCGCCCGATGCGGCGACAGCGTGACGATCGGCCCGGACAAGCCGTGCGCGCGGATAGTGGCGGCGATCCATTGCGTCTGGCTGGTGATGGTCAGCGCGTTGCCCTTGGGCGCGGGCGCGCGCACCAGAATCTTCACCGACTTCACGCTCCCCGCCGTCACCAGCAGGAGCGCGAGCGCCACGACCCAGCGGCGGGTCGCCCCGGCCGGCATGCGATCGACCGTCATCGCGAAGAGGATGAAGAGCGGCGGCAGCAGCGGCATCAGATAGGGCAGGTGGGTCGGCGTCGGGATCAGCGCGCCGAGCAGGCCCGCGAAGGTCAGCACCCGCAGGGCGTGACCCTCGAACCCGCCGCGCCGCCCCTTCACGGCCACCACCAAAGCGGCGAGCAGCGCCGGCCCCTGTACCGCCGACTCCAGCGTATCCAGCACCTTCGCCAGGACGCCGATCTTGGCGCCCATTCCGTTCGCCCCGTACCAGTGGAACGGTGCCACCGCGCCGAACTCGACCATCCCGTACCAGGCCTCGTGCCGCGCCACGGCGGTGCAGATGACGAGCGGTGCCAGCCCCACGGCCGTTCCGCCCGCGAAGCGCAGCACATTGCGCCCGCTCTGCCGGATCAGCAGCGTGCCGCTCGCCAGCAGATAGGGCGCAAAGGACAGCTTGGTCGCGACGGCCAGCCCGACGAAGAGTCCGAACAGGGCCCAGTTCCGCCGCGCCAGCAGGCCCCAGATCGCGCCCGCCAGAAACAGCGTCGCCAGCATGTCGTTGCGCACGATGCTGCCGGAGAACTGAAAGGCGGCGCATCCCCCCAGCCCGATGACGCCCAGGAGCGCGGCGGCCGGCGACACCCGCATCCGGCTGAGCGTCGCCCATACGACAGCAAGCACCCCAAACCCGCAGAGTGCGGTCGCCAGCCGCATCGCCAGGTACACGTCGTGCGGGAACAGGCGCGCGATCGGTGCGAAGACCAGCGCGTGGACCGGTGCCTGCAGCGACATGAAGTCGCGGAAGATCAGCCATCCGTCGGCCGTCAGCACCGCGCTGGCGACGTACTGCGCCTCGTCATGGTTCTCCGGCGCGAAAACCGCACGCGCGAGGATCGCCACGGCGAGAAGGCCGAGGAGGGCGATCAGGAAAGGACGCCAGCGATCCTGACGCATGGTTTCCGACATTGTGCGCGCGCCCAAGCTGAAGCGGATGCCCCTGTCAACGGCGTGCTGAACCGAAGGCGTTCCGCAAGGGTGAGGTTGCCGGGTATCGGCCCTGCTGATAGCGTCTGACCATGATTGCGCGACAGCAACTGATCTGGAACGCTGTCTTCGGCACGGCCGCTTTGGTCGCCGCGGTTGCCCTTCTGATCGACTCACGGCGATCCGCTCTTCCGCTTGAGGTGCCGCGCGTCGCCGTCGAAGTTGAGGCACAGAATGCCGCACCCGCCCTCGCTGTTTCGCGGGCAGTGCCCGATCAGTGTGGCAACGGGCGGCTTACGGCCAGTGATGGGCCTATATCACCGGCGCGTGCAGCAACCCCGCAGGGAAGCTGGATTACGTCGGAGGACTACCCCGCGTCGGCGCTGCAAGCGGAGCAGAGAGGCGTCGTGCTCGCGCGCTTTACCGTCCTCCCCGAGGGAAGTATTGCGAACTGCACGATTGAGCAGTCAAGCGGCGTTCCGGTTCTCGACAGAGCGACGTGTACGGCCTTGGTGCGCAGCGCCCGCTATGTGCCTGCTACAGATGAGGCTGGGTGCCCTGTCTCCAGCGAGAAGCGGCAGCGGGTGCGGTGGGAGTTGCCGGCGTAGCGACCCGTTCGAATTGACCTGAACCCGCCCTCCACCTATCTCCGCCGCCAGTCCCCGCGCGCGCATCGCGCGTCGTCCCAAGGAACACGCATGTTCGCCGGCATCGCCAAGGCTATTTTCGGTTCGTCCAACGATCGTTACGTCAAGTCGCTGCGGACGGTCGTTGAAAAGATCAACGCGTTCGAACCCGCGATCTCCGCGAAATCCGACGAAGAGCTTCAACAGCAGACGGTTCTTTTCCGCAAGCGTCTGTCCCAGGGGGAGACACTCGACTCCCTTCTGCCGGAGGCCTTTGCCACCGTTCGCGAAGCGGCGAAGCGCGTGCTCGGCCAGCGGCATTATGACGTGCAGCTGATCGGCGGCATGGTCCTCCAGCGCGGCGAAATCGCCGAGATGCGGACGGGTGAGGGCAAGACGCTGGTCGCGACGCTCGCCTGCTATCTGAACGCGCTGCCCGGCAAGGGCGTCCACGTCGTCACCGTCAACGACTATCTCGCCACCCGCGACGCGGAATGGATGGGGCAGGTCTACCGCTTCTTGGGCCTCACCGTCGGCATCATCGTGCCGAACCTGTCGGATCAGCAGCGCCGCGACGCCTATGCCGCCGACATCACCTACGCGACCAACAACGAACTCGGCTTCGACTATCTGCGCGACAACATGAAGTACGACCGCAGCCAGATGGTGCAGCGGCCCTTCAACTACGCGATCATCGACGAGGTCGACTCGATCCTCATCGACGAGGCGCGGACGCCGCTCATCATCTCCGGCCCGACCGACGACCGGTCCGAGTTGTACATGAAGGTCCACGCGATCGTTCAGCAGATCGTGCCCGAGGATTACGAGCTGGACGAGAAGGCACGCTCCGCCACCCTGACCGAGGACGGCACCGAAAAGGTCGAGCGGCTGCTAGAGGCGGCCGGGCTTCTGGAAGGCGCCAACCTCTACGATTTCGAGAACACGCAGGTCGTCCACCACCTCAACCAGGCGATGCGCGCCAACATCGTGTTTAAGCGCGACGTCGACTATCTGGTGAAGGACGGCAAGGTCGTCATCATCGACGAGTTCACCGGCCGCATGATGGACGGTCGCCGCTGGTCCGACGGCCTGCATCAGGCGGTCGAAGCCAAGGAAGGCGTCCGGATCGAGCCGGAGAACCAGACCCTCGCCTCGATCACCTTCCAGAACTATTTCCGCATGTACCCGAAGATCGGCGGCATGACCGGCACCGCCGCGACCGAGGCCGCCGAATTCTTCGACATCTACAAGCTGAACGTGGTCACCATCCCGACCAACATTCCGGTCAAGCGGATCGACCAGGACGACGAGTTCTACAAGAACCTCCAGGACAAGTTCGCCGCCATCGCCGTCGCGATCCGCGAGGCGTCGGAGCGCGGCCAGCCGGTGCTGGTCGGCACCGTCTCGATCGAGAAGTCGGAGCTGCTATCCGAGTTCCTCCACCGTGACGGCGTCAAGCACGAGGTGTTGAATGCTCGTTACCACGAGCAGGAAGCCCATATCGTTGCGCAGGCCGGCCGGCTGAAGGCCGTAACCATCGCCACCAACATGGCGGGTCGCGGCACCGACATTCAGCTGGGCGGCAATCTCGAATTCCGCATGAACGATGAGTTCCCGGCCCTGGTCGAGGGTACGCCCGAATACGACGCCAAGGCAGCGGAAATCCGCGCCGAGATCGCGGCGGAAAAGCAGGCGGTGCTCGACGCCGGCGGGCTCTTCGTGCTCGGCACCGAGCGGCATGAGAGCCGCCGCATCGACAACCAGCTGCGCGGTCGCTCCGGCCGTCAGGGCGACCCGGGCCTGTCGCGCTTCTACCTCAGCCTGGACGACGATCTGCTTCGCATCTTCGGCCCGCAGACGATGTTTGCCAAGATGATGAACAAGAACCTTGCGGATGGCGAGGCGATCGTGTCGCCATGGATCAGCAAGGCGATCGAGACCGCGCAGAAGAAGGTCGAGGCGCGGAATTACGACGTCCGCAAGCAGGTCGTCGAATATGACGACGTGATGAACGACCAGCGCAAGGTCATCTACGAACAGCGCGCCGACATCATGGACGCGGCGACTGTGGATGACGTCGTCACTGACATGCGGCGTGAGGCGGTGAACACCATCGTCGCGGACGCCTGCCCGCCCGCTTCGTACCCCGAACAGTGGGACGTCGCCGCGCTGAAGGCGCGGACATCCGAACTCCTCAACCTCGATCTCGACATCGATGCCTGGGTGGCGGAAGAGGGGATCGATCCCGAGGCGCTGGAGGAGCGGCTACAGGCCGCCGCCGATGCTGCGATGGCGGAAAAGACCGGCCTGCTCGATCCCTCCAGCTGGGAACAGGTCGAGAAGTCGGTGCTGCTCCAGTCGCTCGACCATCACTGGAAGGAGCATCTCTCCACGCTCGATGCGCTGCGTCAGGTGATCCACCTTCGCGCCTATGCGCAGCGGACCCCGATCAACGAGTACAAGCAGGAGGCGTTCGCGTTGTTCGAGCGGATGCTGACCGCGATTCGAGAGGACGTGACGCGGGTCCTCGCCCACGCCACCTTCGGCCAGGCACCGGAACTGCCGCCGATGCCGGACTTCATCACCACCCATATCGACCCGTTCACCGGCGACGACGACACCCGCGACTTCGACGCCGGCCTCGGCCTCGTCACCACCCGCATCCCGCAGGCGACCTTCCAGCCCGAGCCTGCCACGGATGTCGGCACAGACCCCGCCGAATGGGAAGGCCGCGTCAGCCGCAACGCCCCATGCCCCTGCGGCTCCGGCGCCAAGTACAAGCATTGCCACGGGGCGAGTGCTTAGCTGCAAAAGTCGAAAGGTCTGATCCTCTCCTGGAAGGGGAGGGGGACCGCCGCCGAAGGCGGTGGTGGAGGGGTAGTGCGTAGCGCGCGGCACGGTCAAAGATCATGCGAACCGGTGGATGCGGAGACCTGCGTGCTCTAGATCCTGCGTGTCGCTCGCGGGAACTACTCCTCCACCGCCTGCGGCGGTCCCCCTCCCACGTCGGGGGAGGAATAGAAGTGTCACTGCAGTTCGAACGTCAGCCGAACATCACCCTTCCAATGTAGAAAAACTTTTGCCACCCCATCCGTGGCTCTTTCGATCGTTTATCATGTCCTTTCGCGCACACGCGTGCGTGCGCCTGTGCGGGCGCACGTTGGTGTCGCGACTTTCGTGACTTTCCGCGCTGTGAGACTGCGCGCAGAGTGCGTTTTCAGCGTGACGTAGCGTCAACTTAGTCAACTTCCGCGCTCCACCAGAGCACCATCTGCAAAACGAAAAGGGGCCGCGCCATCACTGGCGCGACCCCTTCCTGTCCTCGATCCGAAGTTCAGGCGAACCTGGCTTGCACGCTCCGACGCCGCATCGCGCCGCCGATCAGGCCGAAGCCGGCGATCATCATCGCCCAGCTGGCCGGCTCCGGCACCGCGCCCGGCGCCTGCGGCGGCCGCGTGCCTAGCCAGATCTGGTCCTGATTGCCGTCGGCGGTGAGGCTGTTCAGCTGCGTGTTGGCCAGCGCCTTCCAGTCGCCCTTGGTAACCTTGCTGAGATATCCGTTGGCAAGAGTCTTCGCCGCGCTTAGCGAACTGCCGCTCGCGGAGAACCAGCCGTCCGACAGCGAGTACTTGGTCGTGCTCGTCTCATAGGCGATTTCCCATACCGCCAGCTGGACGGCAGCGGAGGTGTCGGCGCTGGTGATGGACACGTTGCCCAGCAACGCCATCACCTGATCCTGCTTCGCCGCATACTGGCCGCCGACATTCACATCGTCGGTGCGGGTAAAGGTGCCGGTTTTCAGCGTGTTGAAGATATCGATGCAGAACGTCTTCAACGAAACGGCGGCGTTGGTGTCAAGGTCCTTGCCGGTCAGCAGGAACTGACCCGCGTTAACCGAGCGCCCGCTGCCGAAATAGCTGACGGTACCAGCCTTGCTGCCCTTCGTCGTCGCGACGTTGGTGATCTTGACCAGCGCGGAGGCGGGCTGAGCCACGCCAAGCGCGAGAACCAGGGCGACGCCCGTCGAGAGATACGCGTGCTTCACGATTCCCACCTGCTTGATTGTGCAGGTGCGATGTATGTCGCTTTGTTGCGGATGCGCAACGTAAACGAATGCTAAATGCCTGTGCTTAATTCCATATTTGGGACGGTCGCAGATGGAGCGGCCCCGGCGAGTGGTTCGCCGGGGCCGCGATGCCTTTAGAAGTGCATGACCACGCCGGCGTTCGGACGGATCGACTGCCAGTCGAGCGTGTCGACGCCGAAACGAAGGCGGATGCCGGAATTGCCGGTGATGCCACCCAGACCGATGTCCTTCGGGCCGACTTCGGTGCCGATGCCGTAAAGCATCTTGCTGGCGCGCGGACCGTGGTCGAACTCGACCCACTGGTAGCCGACCTTGGCGAAGATCAGGCCGCTCTCACCGGCGCGGACGCCGAAGCGGCCGGCCACGCCATATTCCCAGTCGATGTCGTTGAAGCCCTTGGCACCGTTGCCTTCCACGCCGACGAACACCGGGCCGAGCGGCACGTTCACGCCGCCGACCACGCCGACGATCGCGCCATTGCCACGGCCATTGCCCTGGCGGGGGCCGTCGCGGAACTTGTCGAAGCTCTCATAGCCGCCGATCACGCCGACATAGGGCTCGAAACCGAATGCGTCGGTCCCGTCCGGGGCGGTGTCCTGCGCAAGAGCCGCAGAGGCGCCGAAGGTGAGGGTGGCGAACGCCAGTGCGGCGCCGAGAATCTTGGTCATTCAACTACTCCGTTCAACAAACTTTCCGGGCCTCGTGGTGCCGGGGACCATCGAACGGGCGACTGCCCCCACCGTTTCATGAACGTCAGATAACAGCCATGCCTGTTGCAGAAAGGTCACGATGAGCGGAGCGGAACGGCGGCTAAGGCGGATCGTTTCTATCCTGAACAGGAGAGACCTTATGACGCAGGCCAACGAAGCGCAGGACAAGGCTGATCTTCCTCACGTCCGAACCGCACGCGACGCATCTGATGACGAGAAGCTGCGGCGGAACCCTTCGAACGAGGATGCCAAGCTCGACGTCGGGTTGGACGAGACCTTTCCCGGCTCGGACGCGCCGTCCAACACTCAGCCCGGTAAGGGCAAGGATCCCGCCCCCTCGTCGGGCTACGACCCGGAGGCCGAGGCGGAACTCGCGAAGAGCAAGTGACTGGTGCGAGCCGTACTCTCGACGGAGTGCGGCTCAGGCCACTAAGTAGGGACGATGACCCCTGCTGACGACGTTCCATCCCCTTGTACCGGGGTGTGCCGCATAGGCGCGGACACAGTTCTATGTGAAGGATGCGCGCGCACAATCGAAGAGATCGTCGAGTGGTCGAGTGCTACGTCCGAGGAAAAGCGCTTCATCCTGCGGCAATTCGCCCAGCGGAAGTCCTGTGGATCAAGCGCCACAGCCGGCAACTATCCACAATAAATATTGCAAAGTGGCGTCGTGCATGTTGCGGCGCAAAAACTTTCGTGTTCCCATCCGTTCGGACAGGCCTTCGGTTAACCCGCTGTCAACCATGCGGGTGCATGATCGCAAGGTTCTCACCGCGTGAAAGGGGGAGCTTCGATGGGCACGAAGATGAGACCGGCGGACGGCCAGATGGCGCTTGCCGAGATGAAGGAGTTCGCAGGCTTCGCCGCCTCCACCCAGCGCTACATACGCCGATCCCTCGACGTCGGCCTCGACCGCAAGGATGCCATGACGCAATGGTCGCGAGACGTGGTCGAAGCCGCCAGCATCCGCGCGCAGCACCGTGTCTATGGCCGGCTCGACCGCATCCGCAGCCTGGTTCCCGACGACAGCGGCCTCGATGAGGTCGAGCCGTTCATGTCCCCCCTGATCACGGTCACAGCCTTCGATCTGGGGCAGGATCGGCTGACCAGCTTCGGCGCCTACCGCTTCCTCTACGAACGGCTGATCGGCGCGCATGTCCGGCCTTGGCTGCCCGGCGCCTTCTGCGCCGCCGCCGCCCTGCCGCACCTCCATCCGGAAAAGCGGCGGGCCTTGTTGCAGTCGATCAGCGAAGCTGCGGCGACCGCGCCCGGCTGGTCCAATCGGGAACCCTGCTTCTACCCCGAATGGGTCGACAAGATCGAGCCGTCGCAGCCGAACTGAACTTATGCGATCGGAGCAGCGGCCGGTAGGGTAATGCGAGCGGCCAAGCCGCCAAGCTCTTCCGACCGTTCGATCGCCAGCGACCCTCCATAAAGCTCGACCAGTTCCCTGACGATTGCCAGACCGAAGCCGTAGCCGATTCCGGATTCGTCGAGGCGCTGGCCGGGCTGAACCGCCGCCACTGCCTGATCCGGGTCGAGGCCCACACCATCATCCTCGATGACGATGGTCGCGAGTTGACCATCCCTGGAGGCTGAAAGGACGACGACCGATCGCGCATGCCGCGCCGCGTTCTCCAGCAGGTTGCCAAGCACTTCGTCGAGGTCCTGCCGGTCGACAAGGACCGAGAGCGTCGGTTCGATCCTCAGCTCGAAGGTGACCGTACTCTCGCCTGACAGGTGACGCAGTACGCCGACCAGATCCTCGGCCACCGCCGCGACCTCGGTCCGGCTACGCGTGCCGCCCGGGGCCGCGCTGCGCGCGCGGCGAAGATGGTGGGCGATGCGCGCATCCAATTGATCCACCAGCGCACGGGTCTCTGCCGCCGCATTGTCCCGAGCAAGTTGCAGGGAGAGCGTTGCAAGAGGCGTTTTCAACCCGTGAGCGAGGTTCGCGACATGACGTCGCGCGTGCTCTAGCCCCGCCTCGTTCTGATCAATCAGCGCGTTGACCTCTTCGGCGAGCGGCTGCAACTCGCGCGGATGCTCGGTGGACAGGCGCGGGAGCGTGCCCGAACGAACCCGCGTCACCTCCTCGCGCAGAAGCCGCAGAGGGCGCAGCCCGTAGCGCAGCTGCGCCAAGGTGGCCGCCAGCAGTGCCACGCCGAGCAGCAGCAGTGACAGGAACAGAGGTTGCAGGGCCGATCGCAACGGCCGCTCGACCAGCGAGCGCGGCGCGGTCGCCGTGATTTCGACGGTCCCGGACCCCTTGGCAAACTTCATTTGGCGGATGTGGAGCGGCGTGCCATCTGCGGCCTTGCCCCAACCGGAGCGGATGAGACGATCGCGACGCAGCCGCCCTTCGTTCAGCTCGGCGCGCGCAATCGGCAATTGCGCGCTCGTCCACTGCCCGGCAGGTGTCCTGACACGCCAACTCCAGCCATGACGATCGCGGCTGAAGCCGGGAAGCTCGACGACTCGCGATCCATCCAGTCCGCCGTTCGGCATGATCGCGTCCGACAGGATCATGATTTGTGCGTCGAGTTGCCGGTCCAGGCCCCGTACGACGACGCGTTCAAGCACGGTCCCGATCGACATGGCCGCAAAGGCCAGCGCCGCGACGGTGGTCAGTGCCGCGATGATCAGCAGCCGCGCGTGAAGGGAGAGACGAGCGATCAGGCGGCGCATGTCAGCCGATACCCGCGTCCCCGCACAGTTTCGATCATGTCGCTTCCGATCTTCCGACGCAGGCGGCTGACGATCACCTCCAGCGAGTTCGAGTCCACGTCAGCGTCGTATTCGTAGAGCTTCTCCATGAGCTCGCCGCGTTCGATCACCACGTCCTTGCGAAGCATCAGGGTAGAAAGGAGGCGCCACTCAAAGGCCGTAAGGCGGAGCGGCAGTCCATCCATGCTGAAGTGCCCCAGCTGGGCATCGAAGGAGAGGGGGCCACATTCGATCCGCACCGCCGCATGGCCGCTCGCCCGCCGGACCATAGCCCTAAGCCGCATCACCACCTCCGCCGCCCGGAACGGCTTGGTGAGGTAGTCGTCAGCACCCGCCTTGAAACCGGCGACCTTCTCCGACCAACCGTCCCGCGCGGTCAGGATCAGGACGGGGATCAATCGCCCCGCCTCTCGCCAGTCCTGCAGGACGGAGATGCCGTCCTTCTTCGGGAGACCAAGATCCAGGATGGCGGCGTCATAGGCCTCGGTCGCTCCCAGATGCGCGCCATCCTCGCCATTGGTCGCGATATCGACCGCGAAGTTCTCGGCCCGCAGTGCGCGGGCAAGTTCCGCGGCAAGGGCGGTATCGTCTTCGACCAGCAGAATGCGCAAAACCGTCTCCTTCGCCATGTCCTTACCGGCAAGGAGTCAAACCGAGCCTGAACCGCCTGGTTCAGCGGAGGCCCAGGGCGGCTTTCGGGACATGGGTGATACGACAGGCGAGGTCGGCTTCACCGGAGGCAACAACATAGTGGTTACCGCAGTCCGCGATCCCTGTCGTGAAGACCACGTCGCGAACGTACATCCGGTCCTCAAGCGGACGGGTGAGTTCCGGATTTGCCTCGAGAAGCGGCGCATGTTGGGTGCGGACGACCTTCGACGGGTCATCACGGTCGAGAATGGAGAAGTAGGTCCGATAGAGTCCGACGATCTCCTTCGGCTCTACGCCATGCCAGAGGGTCAGCCAGCCTTCGTCGGTCAGGATCGGTGGTGTTCCGCCACCCATCCGTGCGGTGGCGACGGTGTTCGCGTGCGGACGCAGGCCCGGCTCCCGGTACGGCTTCCAGTGCCGCGCGTCCGGCGAGGTCGCGAGGTTGATCGATGGGCCGGGCCGCCACTCGCTATCGGGGGGATAGGCGAAGTAGAGGTCACCCAACGGACGCGTCTGCGCCCAGTACTGCCCGCCGATTAGGCCTTCGAAGATCAGCATGTCCTTGTTCTGATGATCGAGGACGATGTCGGCGAAGGTCCAGTCGATACCGTTGTTCGACGTGTAGAGCGTCGTCGAATGACGCTCGGGGCTGACCGAGCAGGTGGTCATCAGGTATTCGTCGCCTACGCGCGAGATCCGGGCGTCCTCGACCCCGTAGCACTGCCAGTTTCCCGACGGCGCGACTGCGCGATCGTAGTGAATGGCGACCACCTCCAGCCCGTCAGGCGTAAGCTCGACCGGCAGCAGCCAGGACAGGGACGTCAGCGCCATCACCCGCCACTTTCCGCCGTGGATCAGGAACTTGCGGGGATCCGCAGTGTCCGCCCCCTGCAAGGGCCAGGCGTCGAGCAGGTAGCGGCCCTCATCCCAGCGGATGCAGTGAACGTGATTGTCGAAGATCGGCTTGCGGAGTGCCTCCGCCACCCGGACCACCATCAGAAGGTTGCCGTTCGGCAGCCTCGTCAAGCCCGGATTGAAGGCGCCCAGAACATAGGTCCCGACATCCAGCTGCCCGGCCAGCGGCGATTTCGACAGGTCGATGTCGTCGGGAACCAGGACCAGCTTGTCGATGGCGAACTTCACTCCTCGGCCTGCGCTCGCGGTGTGACGACGATCTGCTGGACGATGGCGCGGCGCGGCTGCGTCAACATATAGTGAACGGCCACCGCGATGTCCTCTGCGCGCAACATCGTCCCATCGTGGATCATCTCCCGCTGCTTCTCGGCGGGGACATCGGGGTACTGGATGTCTGCGCCAGTCTTGCCGGGCTCGACCAGTCCGACCTTGATGCCCTTGGGGCCGAGCTCACGTCGCAGCGCCTCCGCAAAGCCTGCGATGCCCGCCTTGATGCCGGCATAGACTGTAGAACCGGGACTGAGGACATGCGCGCTCATCGAGCCGATGAGGACAATGTCGCCAGGGTCCTTGAGGAGGTCGAGAGCCGCATGGGCGCTGGTCACGTAGGCCGTGAAATCCGCTGCGATGGCATAGCGGAGATCGTCGGCGCCGATCTCGGACAGGCCGCCCGCCGCCACCGCGGCGTTGATGACCGCGATATCAAGTCCACCGAGATAATCGGTCGCCGCCGTGAAGAAAGCACCGACGCCCTCCCGCTCTGCCAGATCCACGCTGATCCCGTCACCTTCTCCGACCTCACGGATGCGAGCGAGCGCGTCGTCGAGATGCTCAGGCGTGCGGCCGCAGACGAACACCCTCACGCCATAGCTGGCCAGCAGCACCGCTATGGCCCGTCCGATTCCGGTCGTGCCTCCGGTGATGACCGCGCGCTTGCCCTTGAGGTCGGGCACCGCAGTATGCGCATCGGCGTCGTTCGTCATGGCACGTCTCTCCACCGATCAATAATCCACCGCAGGCATAGCGGAGCCCACAGAAAGCTTGGCTCCGGCCGACGTTCCACCTCTCATGCATGTGGTCTCAGTTCAGCAAGCCGGCTCACGGGACTGTCCCACAGAGGTCGTGGCCGATGTCCGAGCTTACCGAAACGGAAGCCGCTGGCAGATGCTCTCGACATGTTGTGTTTGCGAAGCGTTCTCGATAACGACGGATGAACCGATGGGGTCCTCTGCTTCTATGATGCCTATTCAGCGTTCGACCGGTCGTGGGAGCGGAGCCAAGCCACGCCGTGCGTTTTGGCTAAAGCAATTGCATAGCTGGCACTGGGTCAGCTCGGCGGTAGCGCTGATCGGCTTGCTACTCTTCGCGGTAACCGGGTTCACACTGAACCACGCCGCAGATATCGAGGCGACACCGGTCACCATCGATCGCGATGCGAAGCTGCCGCCGGAGATGCTCCGGCTTCTGGCTGGGCCGAAGGACGGAGAGAAGCGGGCGCTGGCTCCAGCTCTGCGTGACTGGCTGGCCGAGACGCTGCACGCCCGGATCAGCGACGCGCCCGCCGAATGGTCGGAGGCCGAGGCCTACCTCCCGCTCCCCCGCCCGGGGGGCGACGGCTGGGTGAGCATCGACCGGGCGACAGGCGCGGTCAGCTATGAAGAGACCAGCCGCGGCTGGATTTCCTACCTGAACGACCTGCACAAGGGCCGGAACGCAGGGCGTGTCTGGTACTGGTTCATCGACGTCTTCGCCTTCGCCTGCCTGGTGTTCGCGATTACCGGTCTGTTCCTGCTGCAACTCCACGCCGCACGCCGCCCCGCGACATGGCCGCTGGTGGCGGCAGGCCTCGCGATACCCGCCATCCTCGCCATCTTCTTCATCCACTGACGCGAAAGGCCGATCCCTCCATGCGCATCACCTACAGCCTGGCCCTGACCGGCGTCGCGGCGACCCCTGCGGCGGCGGCGGGCATCGACCTCACCGTCGAGATTCCGCGCCTGAGCGTCGCCGAATACCACAAGCCCTATGTCGCGGCCTGGATCGAGCAGGGTGGCGTGGCCAAGCAGACCGTCGCCGTCTGGTACGACAGCGACATGGAGGGCGGTAAGGGCAAGAAGTGGCTGGCCGACCTGCGCACGTGGTGGCGCAAGGCCGGGCGCACGATGACAATGCCGGCGGACGGGGTTACCGGCGCCACCCGCGCGCCTGGGCCGCAGAAGCTGAGCCTCCTCGCCGGTAAGGCGCCGCTCGGCACGCTCGCGCCCGGCCAGTACGATCTGGTGATCGAAGCCGCCCGCGAGGTCGGCGGTCGCGAGAGCCTGCGCCTGCCATTCACCTGGCCCGCCAAGGGCAAGGCGCAGACGGTCACCGCCAAGGGGACCGCCGAACTCGGCGCTGTCACCGCCACCATCAAGCCGTAAGGGGGAATGTCCATGAAGCTCCGTCTGATCCTCGCCGCACTCGCCGCGACCACTCTCCTTGCCACACCCGCGGCAGCGCATCGCCAATGGATCCTGCCATCCTCGACAGTGCTGTCGGGCGACGACGCGTGGGTAACCTTCGATGCTGCCGTCTCGAACGAGCTGTTCTATTTCGACCATAACCCAATGCGCCTGGATGGCATCAAGGTCTACGCGCCGGACGGGAGCGCGGCGGCGGTCGAGAATGCGTCCACCGGCAAGTTTCGCAGTACCTTCGACCTCCACCTCACGCACAAGGGCACCTATAAGGTCGTGTCGGCGATGAGCGGCGTGATGGGCAGCTACACCCTGAACGGTGAAACCAAGCGCCTGCCTCGCGGCACCACCAAGGAGAACCTCGCCGCCGCCATTCCAGCGGGTGCCACCAACGTGCGAACGGGCGAGATGTCCAGCCGCAACGAAGTGTTCGTGACATCCGGTGCGCCGACCACGACCGTGTTCAAGGCTACGGGCACGGGGCTGGAGATGGTCCCGGTGACGCACCCGAATGATTTGGTCGCGGGAGAGGCCGCGACGTTCCAGTTCGTCCTCGACGGTAAGCCAGCATCGGGAATCACGGTTACGGTCGTTCCGGGCGGCGGGCGCTACCGGGGCGATCTTAAGCCGATGGAACTGAAGACCGACGGGGAGGGCAAGGTCGCGATCAACTGGCCCGAGGCGGGCATGTACTGGCTGAACGCGAGCATCGGCGGCAGCCCGGAGGGCGGTGCACCGCGCGCCGACGGGCCGCTGCCGCGCCGGGCCAGCTATGTCGCGACGCTGGAGGTCCTCGCCCCCTGAACGGTCCGCGCATCGCGATCCCGCCCGGCCTCGATCCGCGTGCTCTGGCCGGGCGACCGGCCGGGCCGGCGGTAGGCCTTGGCGGGGCAACGATGGGAACTCGGTGGTCCGCCAAACTGGCGGATGGCGACGCTGGTACGGCGGAGGCGGCGATCACCGCCGCACTCGACACGGTGATCGCGCAGATGAGCGGCTGGGAGCCGGCGTCCGATCTCAGCCGCTTCAACCGGAGCGTGCCGGGGCGATGGCAGTCGCTGCTGCCCGAAATGGCGGCCGTTGTGGCGTCGGGGCTCGCGATCGCGGAGGCGAGCGAGGGAGCGTTCGATCCGGCGGCGGGGGCTCTGGTCGATCTTTGGGGCTTCGGGCCGCGCCCGATCGATGGACTGCCGGAGGAAGCAGAGGTGGCCGCGGCTTCGCGAGGCTGGCGGCATCTTTCCTTCGATCCTGCCGCCCGACGGCTTAGGCGCGATGCACCGGTCATGCTCGACCTGTCTGGGATCGCGAAGGGCTTTGCGGTGGATCATGCGGCGGAGGCGCTGCTGGCGATCGGGTTCCGCCACTTCCTTCTGGAGGTCGGCGGGGAGTTGCGTGGCGAGGGCGTGCGGCCAGACGGGCAACCCTGGTGGGTGGATCTCGAACGGCCGCCGGGCGCAAGCGAACTGGCGCTCACGCGGGTGGCGCTCCACGGCCTGTCAGTCGCGACATCGGGCGACTACCGGCGGTTCCTGACCGCGGGCGAACGCCACCTCTCGCACACGATCGATCCCCGAAGCGGCCGGCCGGTCGAGAACGGCATCGCGTCGGTCACGGTCTTGGCGCGGAGCTGCATGGAGGCGGATGGCTGGGCGACGGCGCTGACCGTTCTAGGACCGGCGGCAGCGGTAAAAGCGACGGCAGATCACAAAATCGCAGCACAGCTCATCATGCGCACAGGGGACGGGTGGCGGGAGGAGCTGAGTCCACGATTCAAGGAAATGCTTGAGACCTAAACCTCGGCCCAACGGCGCAGCAGGTTGTGATAGACTCCCGTCAGCTGGATCACCGCGCGGTCCTCGCCTCCGCGATCGGCCGAGACCGCCTGGACCGCGCCATCCAGCTCGAATAGCAGGCGGCGCTCACCATCGTCGCGCACCATGCTCTGGATCCAAAAGAACGACGCCACCCGCTCGCCACGCGTCACCGGCGTGACGTGGTGAAGGCTGGAAGCGGGATAGAGGACGAGGTCTCCGGCCGCGAGCTTCACCTGATGCGTGCCGAGCGTGTCCTCTACGACCAGCTCGCCGCCATCATAGCTGTCCGGATCGGACAGGAAGAGCGTGGCCGAAAGGTCCGATCGCAACCGGAAATCCGTGCCGCGCTTCATACGGATGGCGTTGTCCACATGTGTGCCGAACGTGTCGCCTTCACCGTAGCGATTAAACAACGGCGGGAAGACCTTGGCGGGCAACGCAGCCGCGATGAACAGGGCCGAGCGGCCGAGCGCGTCGAGGACCTCGCCCCCGAGCCGCTGCGCCACCACGCCATCCTCAGGAAGCTGGCGGTTGCGCTTGGCAAGGGCGGATTGAGGGCCGGAGGTCTCGTTGCCATCGATCCAGTCCGTGGCGTCCAAGGTGGCCCGCATGGCTGTGACCTGCTCCGGTGTGAGGACACCGGGAACCGCGATCATCATCGCCGTCAGCTCGCGAGGACGAATGGCTGCGTGAAATAGCCGACTGCCATCACCGGCTGCCCGGCATCGACCTTGGGTTGGAAGCGCCAGCGGCGAATGCCCTTCAGCGCGGCCTCATCAAGGCTCTCAAAGCCGCTCGACTTCGCGATCGAGATATCGGCGACCCGACCCTCCTCATCGATGACAATGCGAAGGCGGACAACTCCCTCCTGACGCCTGCGCCGGGCATCGATCGGATATTTCAGCGACGGATTGCCCGGCATCGCGGAAAGCGCGGTGCTGGGGAGGCCAGGAGTTGGCGGACCCGCCGCTGCGACCGCCGCGACGGGAGCGGGCTCCGGCGGAGGCGCCTTGGCGACGGTCTGGATGACGGGAGCGGGCGCCGCGACCCGCACGATCGGCGGAGGGGCGACGGGTGCAGCAGGCACGGGTATGTCAGGCGTCGGCTCGACATTGGCGGCCTTCGGCGGGGGAGGTGGTGCTGGCGGGAGCGGAATCAGCTCGACCACCATCGGCGCCTTGGTCTTCTTCATGACCGGGATCGTGCCCGTCATAGCCAGTGTTGCGAGGACGACCGCGTGCACTGCGATCAGGACTGTGATCGCCCACCAGTTCAGTCCGGTCCGCTCGCCATAGCGGGAGGGGGTGTCTGCCGCGATCGCATCCTCGATCGCGCGGGTGATCGTGGCGGTGCGCGCGTTCAGCGGGCGGCGCAGGCTCTCCTCGCTTCGCAGATAAGCAGCACGCATCGGCTAGCACCCCTCACCGACTCACATTGCGACGCCTTAATGCGACGCACTTTCATTCACAACCAGCGGATAGCGAGGCGGCGGGTTCGGGCCGCCGCCTCGTCCCCCTGCTTCAGAAGGAGTAGAACAGGCTAAGCCGCGCCGAACGCTCCTCGCCCGGCATTGCCCAGCCACCTGAGACGACGCCGGTGGTCGCGTTCACGTTGCTGCGGATGTTGGTGTAGTATTTCTCATTGGTGAAGTTCTGCACGTTCAGCTGCACCGTCAGGCCATTGTCGAACGCATAGCTGAGCATCGCGCGGTGGGTCAGGTAATCGTCCGACCGGTACTGCGTGGGGTTCAGCAGGTTCGACTGGTTGAGCGCAAAGCTGCCCTGATAGGTGAGGCCGTAGCCGATCTGCAGGCCAAAGGGCAGCAGATAGGTGGTCCACAGGCTGCCGGAATGCTTGGGCGTCTGGACGAGAACATTGCCGCGCTGAGGATCGGCGGAGGTGCCGCCACCCGAGAAGTCGGAGAGCGACTGTTTCACCTTGCTGTCGAGATAGGTGTAGTTCGCGAAGATCGACCAGGCTTCCGTCACGCGGCCGGTCGCGCCTAGCGCCACGCCATCGACGCGCGACTTGCCGTCGAGCACCTGCAGCGAGGGCGGCAGCGCCGGATCGTTCGAGGGCACGCGGAAGTTGGTGCGCTCGTTGCGGAACAGCGCCGCCGTCAGCTGGAGTCCGCCGTCGAGCACGTCGGCCTTCGCGCCGATCTCGAAATTGCGGGCCTTCTCCGGAGCGACATCGCAGGGGTTGGCAGCACCCGGCGCCGGGATCACGCCGCAGCCGAGACGGACGGTGGACGAGGACGGCACCTTCGAATTTGCATAGGATGCGTAAAGGCTGGTCTCGGGCGTGGGCTTGAACACCGCGCCGACGCGCCAGGAGAAGAGGTTCTCGTCGCTCAGCTGCACCTGCGTGTTCGGTGCGGTGGTGCCGGGCGGCAGGCTGACGAGGCCGAGGGCGCGGAAACGGGCCTTGTTCTTCTCGTAACGAATGCCGGCGTTCAGCTCCAGCAGGCCGAGTTCCAGCGTGTCGAAGGCGTAGACAGCATAGTTGGTGGTATCGGCCTTGGACCGCCCTGTGACCGTGTAATTGATCGGGCCGGTATAGATCGTATCCGGATTGTAGACGTCGAGGAACGGTAGCGTCACCGCCGATCCGTTCGCGTTGCGGGGCAGCGACGCGTTCTCGATCTGATAGTCTTCCTTGGTGAGCGCCACGCCGATGTTCAGGGTGTTGCGGGTACCACCCTCCTCACCGGACACGACGCGCAGGTCGGTCTGGTTGTAGAGGAGTTGGTTCTCCTGCTTTCGGACCAGACCGCGCGGGCCGCTCTGCGCCCACTGACCGGGGCCAACACCGACGACGGCGGGCGGGCCGGCGCTCGTAACGGGGCAGGCGAGGCCGTTCGGTTGGATGCCGAGCGCCGTGCCGTTGTCGAGGCAGATGGTGCCCTGCGGTGCGCTGGTCACGCTGTTCTGCTCGACACGCTGCCAGCGGCTGAGATTGCGGATGGAGACGTTGTCGGAGAAGTCGTGCTCGAACTTAAAGGTCGCCTGATCGACCGTGACCTTCTGCTGATCGAGATTGCGCAGGCCGTAATAGGTTGAGCGGTCGATGCGCGGCAGCGGTCCGTCATTGGTGGCGGTGATATAGAAAGGCACGCCGTAGAGCGGCGTATTGTTGTCTTCCTGGTGGACGTAGCTGAAGGTCGCGCGGGTCGGGGACTCGATACCGAGCGTGACCGACGGGGCGACGCCCCAGCGCTTGTACTTCTCGACATCGCGCCCGACGTAGTCGTTGCGGTGGAACATGGCGTTCAGTCGGATCGCGACGAAGTCGGAGACGCGCTTGTTGGCGTCGACGGTCGCGCGGTAGTAGTCGTCAGTGCCGACGCCTGCTTCCAGCACGGTCTGATCGCGCGCCATCGGGGTCTTCTGGACCAGGTTGATGGTGCCGCCCACCGAACCCGATCCGTTGAAGACGGAGTTCGCGCCGTTGTAGACCTCGATCTGCTGCAGGTTGAACGGATCGGTGCGGCTGTACTGCGCGCTGTCGCGGACGCCATCCAGGGTGATGTCGTTGTTGGCGGAGTAGCCGCGCAGGTTAATGCTGTCGCCATAGCCGCCGCCGCCTTCGCCCGCACCGAAGGTGATGCCGGGAATCGTGGAAAGCGCATCGCGCAGCGTCAGCAGATTCTGCTGCCGGATCGTCTGCGAGGAAATGACGGTGATCGTCTGCGGCGTATCCAGCAGCGGGGCGGTCGCCTTCGGGCTTTCCAGCCGATCGACCTTGACCTCGTCGTCGATCGCGCTGTCGGTGACGGCGGCGCCCTGGATCTCAGTTGCCTGTGTGTCCTGCGGAGCGGTCTGGGCGTGGCCCGCGCTGGCGATGAAGCCGACGCAGCCGAGTGCAAGGAAGCTGGTGGCGCCCTTCGCGCCACGAACGGTGGTGATCATGATTTTTCCCCTATCGACCGCGCGACCGCGATCTCGGGTCGTCAGCTATTGAGAGTCGTTCTCACTGTCAACGATATTGCGAGTGACTGGCAGATTGAGCGGCGGTGGAACCGCGCGAACTCGGAGGCCGGCTAGTGGCGTGAGGTCCGTTTCATGTTTTCGATCAACGACGTTCCCGATCCGGCCCAAAAACTTGTTACACTTGGGCATCGCGTTACCCGCTGAAGATCAGCCGATCCACACATGCTCCAGATGTCTCGGCAGCTTGCCCGGCGCGATCAGGACGGCGTCGATGCGGAAATCGTCGCCTTCACGGCCGTACCGGGGAATGAGGATTTCGGCGGCTGCGGCGACGCGGATGAGGCGGCGGCGATCGAGCGAGAGATCGAGGGCGGCTTCGCTGTTGCGGGATTTCACCTCGACGAAGGCAACGATGTTGCCGCGTCTCGCCACCAGATCGACCTCGCCGGCGGGGGTGCGGACGCGGATGTCGAGGATGGTCCAGCCTTTCAGGCGGAGGTAGTTGGCGGCGATGAACTCGGCGGTGCGGCCGCTCTTCTCCGCCGCCTGGCGCTTCATGCCTTCAGCGCCATCGCGCGGCTATAGAGTTCCTTGCGGGGGAGGCCGGTGGCCTTGGCGACCTCTGCGGCGGCCTGGCCGACGGGCAGGCGGGTGAGGGCGTCCTGCAGCAAGGCGTTGATGTCCTGCTCCTTTGGCGCGGATTCCTCCCCGGGCGGGGCGACGATGATGACGATCTCGCCCTTGGGTGGGGCCTCGGCATAGCGGGCGGCGAGCTGGGAGAGCGGGGCGGTGACGCACTCCTCAAAGCGCTTCGTGATCTCTCTCGCGACCGCCGCCTCGCGGTCGCCGAGGACGCCTTGGAGCGTCGTCAGCGTCGCGGCGAGCCGAGGGCCGCTTTCGTAGAGGATCAGAGTGGCACGGACGGCGGCTATCTCGACGATCGCATCGGCCTTCGCCTTCTCCTTGGGCGGCAGGAAGCCGAGGAAGAGAAAGCGGTCGGTGGGAAGGCCGGCGAGCGTCAGCGCCGCGACGGCGGCGCAGGGACCGGGGACGGTGGTGACGGTGACGCCCGCCGCGCGCGCATCACGGACGAGCTTGTAGCCAGGGTCGGAGATCAGGGGCGTGCCTGCATCCGAGACGAGGGCGACCACCTCCGCCGCCATGCGCGCGATCAGGCTGGGGCGGACCGCATCGGCATTGTGATCGTGATAGGGCTGCATCGGCCGTTTCACGCCGATGTGGTGGAGCAGCTTGGCGGTGACTCGGCTGTCCTCTGCCGCCACCACGTCCGCGCGGGACAAGATGTCGGCTGCGCGCGGGGACAGGTCGCCGAGATTGCCGATCGGCGTCGCGACGATATAGAGGCCGGGCGGTAACGGAGCGGATGCGTTCATATGGCGACGATCATGACAGACGGCACGGGTGTGCGGCAATCGGCCGGATGGATGAAGCGGGTCGCCGCGGGCACGCTGGGGCTGGCGCTCGCCGCCTGTTCGGCGGTGGTGCCGAAGACCGCGCCGCCCTCGCCGACCGCCGCGCCGCCGCCGGTGAAGCAGACAGCGCCGACTGGTAGCCTGCCCGAGGATCAGGCGCGCAACCGGGTGGCGGTGCTGGTGCCGCTGACCGGGCCGAATGCGGCGGTCGGGCAGTCGATCGGCAATGCGGCGAACATGGCGATCCTCGACACCGGTGGCGCGAACATCCGCATCACGCTCTACGACACCGCCAAAGGTGCGGCGGCGGCGGCGAGCAGGGCAATCGCCGAGGGTAACCGGCTGTTTCTGGGGCCTCTTCTGGCCGAGGACGTAGTGGCGATCGCGCCGGTTGCGCGCGCCGCGCATGTGCCGATCGTGAGCTTCTCCAACGACACCAGCGTGGCGGGGAACGGCATCTACCTGATGGGCTTTTCGCCCGACCAGTCGATCGCGCGGGTGGTGAGCTACGCCAAAAGCCGCAATCTGATGCGGGTGGCGGCTCTGGTGCCGAGCGGCGTCTACGGGCGGCGGGCGTCCACCGCGCTGATCAAGGCGGGGCAGGCGTCCGGCGTCGAGATCGCGTTGATGCAGAATTATGACCGGTCACCGGCCTCCCTCTCGGCGGCGGTGAAGCGCCTGGGACCGGCCGGCAGCTATGACGCGGTGCTGATCGCGGATAGCGCGCGGATCGCGTTGCAGGCGGCCCCTCTGGTTAAGAAGGGTGCGGCGTCGGCGCGACTGATGGGCACCGAGCTGTGGAATACCGAGCCGGGGCTGGCCGCGTCCAAGCCGATGCACGGCGCGTGGTTCGCGAGCGTTTCCGACTCCATGTACCGGCAGCTTTCGACCAAATACCGCGCGCAGTTCGGGCGGCCGCCGTTTCGGCTGGCGAGCCTCGGCTATGATGCGGTGCTGCTGGCCGTGCGGATCGGTGCGGAGTGGAAGGCGGGCGCGCCGTTCCCGGAAAAGGAGTTGCGCGACAAAGGCGGCTTTGCGGGCGTCGATGGGGCGTTCCGGTTTGCCGACGACGGCGTGGCCGAGCGGATGCTGGACGTGAACGAGATCCGCGCGACGGGGTTCGCGGTGGTGTCGCCGGCACCGAAGGGGTTCTGAGCCTCTACGCGTCATGCTGAACTTGATTCAGCATCCATTTGCCGCAGCGTTCGGCGGGTGACGTAGCGCGAATGGGTCCTGATTTTCGTCAGGATGACGGTAGGTTAGAGGGCCACAACTTCGGCAAGTATGGCGTCTAAGAGAAGCATCCCTTTTGGCGTAACGCGGAGTTGATAAGCAGTCTTCTCAACCAGCCCCTGCTGCGTCAGGCGTGCGACTGCTGCATCATCGGCCAGCCGCTCGACCGGCACCCCGCTTCGCCGGGCAACTCTGTCCAGCTCGACGCCTTCATCCAACCGCAGGCCCATCAGCAGCGCCTCGGTCGCACGGTCCTCGGGCGTCAGCGCGTCCTCGCTGACCAGGCCGTCGCCGCGCGCGTCGATCGCCTTCAGCCAGTTCTCGGGCTTCTTGTGGCGCACGGTCGCCATGCCGCCGCGCCGGCCATGTGCGCCTGGGCCGATGCCGAGATAGTCGTCGTAGCGCCAATAGGCGAGGTTGTGGCGGCTCTCCTGACCGGGTCGGGCGTGGTTCGAGACCTCGTAGGCGGGAATGCCGGCCGCCCCGGTGCGGGCGCGGGTGAGTTCGAATAGGTCGGCGGCGGCATCGTTGTCGAGGGGTGAGAGGGTGCCGTTGGCGACGAGGGTGGCGAAGCGGGTGCCGGGTTCGATCGTCAGCTGGTAGAGCGAGAGATGGCCGGTGCCGAAGGCGAGGGCGCGGGCGAGTTCGGCGTCCCAGGCCTTCGGCGTCTGGCCAGGGCGGGCGTAGATCAGGTCGAAGCTGACGCGGTTGAAGACCGATTGCGCGATGGCGAGGGCGGCGAGGCCTTCGTTCACGTCATGGGCGCGGCCGAGGAAGCGAAGGGTCTCGTCGTCGAGCGCCTGTAGGCCGAGGCTGGCGCGGTTTACGCCGGCGCTGGCGAGATCGGCGAAGCGGGCGGCCTCGACCGAGGAGGGGTTCGCCTCCAGCGTGATTTCGATGTCCGGCGCGAAGCCCCAATGGTGCTCGGCCGCCGCTATGAGGGCGGCGGTGGTGGCGGGCGGCATCAGCGAGGGGGTGCCACCGCCGAAGAAGATCGAGGTCAGCGGGCGCTGGGGGCCGATGCGGGCTTCATGCGCGAGGTCGGCGAGGAGGGCGGTGCGCCAGCGGTCCTGGTCCACGCTGTCGCGAACATGGCTGTTGAAGTCGCAATAAGGGCATTTCGATATGCAGAACGGCCAGTGGATGTAGAGGGCGAGGGGTGCCGCCTCAATTTTGAGGTGCCTCCTACCCCGCTCGCGCTGAGCTTGTCGAAGCGCCAGCGCCGGCCCTTCGACAGGCTCAGGGCGAACGGCCGTCGAGGGCGTGTCGGTCAGAACAGCGCAGCCTTCAGCTTGGCGAACGCGTCGGCCCGGTGGCTGATTGCGTGCTTTTCCGCGGGGTCGAGTTCCGCGAAGGTGCGGGTGTCGTTCAGGGGTACGAACACCGGATCGTAGCCGAAGCCGACGGTGCCGCGTGGCGGCCAAGTGAGGGTGCCATCAACGCGCCCCTCGAAGCTTTCGACATGGCCGTCTGGCCAGGCGACCGCCAGCACGCAGACGAAATGCGCGTCGCGGCCCGCATCCGGCCCCTTGGTTTGCAGCGCATCTTCGACCTTCTGCATGGCGAGGTTCCAGTCGCGGCCGCTCGGTGTTTCCGCCCAATTGGCCGTGTAGACACCCGGATCGCCGCCGAGCGCATCGACACACAGGCCGCTGTCGTCGGCGAGCGCGGGCAGGCCGGTGAGATCCGCCGAGAAGCGAGCCTTGAGCGCCGCGTTGTCGAAGAAGGTGACACCGGTCTCCTCCGGCTCCGGCACGTCCATCTCGGCGGCGGAGACGGTCTCGATCCTGAAGGGGCGAAGGAGGTCGGCGATCTCCTTCAGCTTGCCCTTGTTGTGGCTGGCGATGACCAGCTTGCTGGGGCCGAGACGGCGGGTCACCGGCCGGTCGCCCGGTCCTGCGCGGCGAATATCTGCGTACAGCCGATGCGGGCGAGGCGGAGCAGGCGGAGCAGCGCCTCCTCGTCATAGGTCGCACCCTCGGCCGTCGCCTGCACCTCGGCGATGTTGCCGTCGCCGATCAGGACGAAATTGGCGTCGGCATGGGCGTTCGAGTCCTCGATATAGTCGAGGTCGAGCACCGGCGTGCCCTCGTAGATGCCGCAGGAGATGGCGGCGACCTTTTGGCTGATCGGATCGACCTCGATCAGGCCCTGCTTCATCAGCGAGTCGACGGCGAGGCGAAGGGCAACCCAGCCGCCGGAGATCGATGCGGTGCGGGTGCCCCCATCGGCCTGGATCACGTCGCAGTCGATGGTGATCTGACGCTCGCCGAGCAGGGTGATGTCCACCACGGAGCGCAAGGACCGGCCGATAAGTCGCTGGATCTCCTGGGTACGACCGGTTTGCTTGCCCTTGGCGGCTTCGCGACTGCCGCGGCTGTGGGTGGCGCGGGGGAGCATGCCGTATTCGGCGGTCACCCAGCCCTGACCCTTGCCGCGCAGGAACGGCGGCACCCGCTCCTCGACCGAGGCGGTGACGAGCACGCGGGTCTCGCCGAAGGAGATCAGGACGGAGCCCTCGGCATGCTTGGTGAAGCCGGGCTCGATGGTGATCGCCCGCATCTGATCGGGGGCGCGGCCGGATGGGCGCATGGGTCTGTCCTTCTCGTCTGTGATGGCGCGCGCCTTAGACGGAGGCTGCCCATGGCGCCACCACTAAGGCGCGGGCGGCGCCTGTTCGATCGGACGCGCCCGACGATGAAGAATTCGGCGCGACAGCCATTGCCGTGCGGGCACCTCCACATAACGGAAGGTGAGCGTGGAGACGAGAATGACCACCCCGAACGCGCCGATAAGATAAAGCGTGCGGATCAGGGGCGGGTTGATCGCCGCCAGGCTGTCGATGCGCCGCCAGCTGAAGACATAGAGCACGACGAGATGGGTCAGGTAGATCGAGTAGGAGATCTTGCCGAGGAAGAGGCTGACACGGCCGACGAGCGCGCGGGCGAGAACGCCGCGATCCGTCCATGTCGCGCCGACCAGCACGGCAAAGGCGGGCACCGCCGCCACATCGTTCCAGCCGAGCGCGAGCGTCAGCAGGAGGAGCGCCAGTGCCGCCAGCTGCAGGATCGAAAGCACAGGCTCGCCCAGCCGCGCGATACCCTCGCGACCGTAGAACAGGCACATGCCGAGCACGAAGCCGGCGAGGCAGCGCAGGGGCGCGAGGCCCACGACGATGTCGAGCGAACCCGTCGTTGCCGCGATCCACAGGTAGAAGACGGCCGCGAGCGATAGGAGCGCGGCGATCGTCACGGCCCCGCTCCGCGCGCGCAACGAGACGATCAGCGGGAAGACGAGATAGGCGAACATCTCCGCGCTGATCGACCAGCTGGGAACGTTCCAGCCCTCTCCGCCGAACCAGGCGTTGAGGAGCGCGAGCTGGATCAGAAAATCGCTCCATGCGCCGGGCATGGGGACGCTGTGGTTGCGCAGCAGCTCCATGCCTGCGCCGACAACGACGCCAAACGCGGCGAGGGCGAGGAGGCAGGCAAGGTGCAGGGGATAGATCCGCGCAATCCGCATCATCAGAAAGCGACCGTACTCTCCCGCCGTGAACGGCCGCGCGCGATCCGCATCATTGGCATAGCTGATGACAAAGCCGCTGAGCACGAAGAACAGATCGACGAGAAGGTAGCCGCGTTCCCAGAACGGGGTCACCGTCTCGAGCGGGAGGCGATAGCCGGCGCCGAACTGCAGGTGATAGGCGACCACCATCAGCGCCGCGACACCGCGCAGCGCGGTGTGTGTTTCGATCTGACGCGCTGCCATGCCCCGTTCCGGCCCGATCCCCCCGGCGGCGAAAATGCCGAATTGTTGCCGCGTTCTAGCTGCCCTATCTTAACAGGATGACACCGCCAATCGCCGAGCTGTCGTCGCGCGCCCGCGATGTGTTTCGCGTGGTGGTGGAAAGCTATCTCGGCACCGGCGCGCCGGTGGGGTCGCGGACGATCTCCCGCCTGTCGGGGCTGAATTTGTCGCCCGCCTCGATCCGCAACGTGATGCAGGATCTGGAGGAGCTGGGCCTGCTGGCGGCGCCGCATACCTCGGCCGGGCGGATGCCGACGCAGACGGGGCTGCGCCTGTTCGTCGACGGGATGATGCAGGCGGCGGAGATCGCGCCGGAGGACCGAGCGGCGATCGAGGCGCGCATGGCCTCGGCAGGGCCGGTCGAAGAGGCGCTGGCGGCGGCGAGCGCGATGCTGTCCGGCCTGTCGGCTTGCGCCGGGATCGTCATGGTGCCGAAGCGCGAGCCGGTGTTGCGCCAGTTCAGCTTCGTGCCCCTGTCGCGCGATCAGGCGCTCGCTGTGCTGGTGGGGAGCGATGGTTCCGTCGAGAACCGGGTCGTCGAGCTGCCCGAGGGACTGAACCCGATCGCGCTGAACGAGGCGGCGAACTGGATCACCGGGCGCCTAGGTGGGCTGACCCTGGGCGAGGCGCAGCGGCGCATGGAGCGCGAGATTGCGGCCGAGCGCGCGCTCCTCGACAATGTCTCGCGCGATCTGGTCGAGCGAGGGCTGGCGGTTTGGTCCCGCGACAATTCGGCGCGGCCGGTGCTGATCGTGCGCGGGCAGGCGAACCTGATCGATCCCGAGGCCGCCGCCGACCTCGACCGCGTCCGCCAGCTCCTCGACGAGTTGGAGGACAAGGAGGCTATCGTGCAGCTGCTGGAAAGCGCGCGGGCGGGGCAGGGGTGCAAGATCTTCATCGGGTCGGAAAACAAGCTGTTTTCCCTGTCCGGTTCTTCGGTTATCGCCGCGCCCTATCGTGGTGACGGCGGCGTTGTCGGCGTGGTGGGTGTGATCGGGCCGACGCGCTTGAACTACGCCCGCGTCGTGCCCATCGTGGACTTCACCGCACAGACATTATCCAGGTTGATGGCATGACAGACGAAACGACGACCCCCGACGACCTCCGCGAGCAGACGGCTGATGCCGCACCGGAAGTGGCCGAGCACGACCGGGTCGCCGCGCTTGAGGCGGAGATCGAGGAGCTGAAGCAGAAAGTCCTCTACGCGGCCGCCGAGACGCAGAACGTGCGCCGCCGGCTGGAGAAGGACGCGGCGGATGCGCGCGCCTATGCGGCGACCGGCTTTGCGCGCGACATGCTGTCGGTGGCCGACAATCTCGCCCGCGCGTTGCAGGCGATTCCGGCCGAACTGAAGGACGATGCCAAGCTGAAGCCGCTGGTGACCGGCATCGAGATGACCGGCAAGGAGCTGGACAACGTCTTCGCCCGCAATGGCATCACGCGGATCGAGGCGGTGGGCCAGCCGCTCGACCCCAACCTCCACCAGGCGATGGTCGAGATCCCCAGCGACCAACCGGCCGGCACGATCGTGCAGGAGATGCAGGCGGGTTACCGCTTGAAGGAGCGGTTGCTCCGCCCCGCCATGGTGGGTGTCGCAAAGGGCTTCGACGCGGTCGCCTGACCATCCGACCAGGGGGAAGCGGATGGGTGACGGGCAGGAGCGCGGCAAAGCCGGGCAGGCACCGCTTGAGGGCGCTGGCGATCTCGATCCGCTTGGCCGCTATCTGGCCGGTCTCTCAGGCGGCTATAAGGATGTTCTCGCACTTGCGCTGAAGCGGCTGGAGGGGCGTCGGTTCCTCTGGCGTCCGGCGCGGCTTGCCCGGCTTCTGCGGGAGAAGATCGCCAAGGTTGAGGATGTGGCGGGGGCGTTGGCGGACGATCCCGCGCGCAAGCTGCCGCTCAAGACCGTGCCCCTGCGCCTCGCGGGGGGCCAGCCGAAGGCCGCTGCTCCGCTGGGCAGCCCGTTGCTTGCGCCCCGCGCGGCGGCGCTGATGGCGGCATATGGCCGGAAGAACGGCCGTGAACTGCTTGAACTTGCGAGCCGCTTTCGTGACGAGCCGGTGCTCGGTGATCTGGCGGCATTCGTGATCGCCAGCGAGTATTTCCTCGCGGATCGCGCGGTCGAACACGGCACGCGCCTGCTTGCCGATACGGACCTCTCACCGGCATCGCGACGTGTGGTGCTCGAAAAGCTCGCCGTTGCGCAGGTCAAGACCGGCGATTACGCGGGGGCGAAAGAGAGTTGGTGGGCGTTCGCCGCTCTCGCCGCGCCCCCCGATCCCGATCCGCGCCTGTTGTTCGCGGATCTGTTCTGGGCGAGCGACCCGGCGGCAGCGCTCGACGTGCTGGATGCAGTTGAGGCGGAACGGGTCCGCATGTCGCAGGCCTACACCATCCTTCATATCATGTTGCGGTTGCAGCAGCGCGGGGTGCGCGCGACACGGGCGATCCAGACGCGCCGACCGGGCTTCGGAGCGGAGCCGCTGATCGCCGAGTACAACATCGCGCGGGCGGAAGGCGGGTTGGTCGCGGCGCAGGAGCCGCTCCGCGAATACTACGCGGCGCATAGCCTTGCTGCACCGCGCTTCGAGCGAGGGGAGGCGATCGACGTGACGGCGATCGCCAGTGACCTGACTGTCGCCGAACCTGGTCCGGTCGGGCCGCTCGTGACGGTGATCGTCACCGCGTTCAACGCGGAAGGAACGATCGCCGCTGCGCTCGCTTCGCTGCGTCACCAGAGCTACCGGAACATCGAGATCATCGTCGTCGATGACGCCAGCGGTGACACGACGCGCGAGATCGTGGCCCGGGAGATGGCGGACGATCCGCGTATCCGGCTGCTGCCGAATCGTGGGAATATCGGGACCTATCTGTCTCGGAACAGGGCGATGGTGCAGGCTCGCGGGGCCTTTATCACCTTTCAGGATGCGGATGACTGGAGCCACCCGGAGCGGATCGCGCGCCAGGTCGCGCTGATGACCGCGAATCCGGATGTCGTGCTGTCCAAATCGTCCTGGCTGCGGATGCGGCCGGACGGGTCGATCCCGCTGCGGCGCTGGACGCGCGGGTTCAGCCATCTTAATCCGTCTTCGCTGTTCATCCGGGCCGAGGCGCTGCCCCGGCTCGGCTATTTCGATGCGGTGCGGGCTGACGCGGACTTCGAATATGCGCGGCGGGCGGATCTGCTGTTCGCATCCGGTGCGATCAGGACGCTGTCGCTGCCCCTCTCGATCGGCTTCCTGGGCGATGCCTCGCTTACCGGCAGCGGGCCGACCGCGATCAATGTGGAGAGCTATTCGCCCGTGCGGACGCGGTACAAGGCGGCCTGGGTGGACAGCTATGCGGCGCGGATGGTGGATGGCGCGCTGCCGCTCCCCGCGTTGCCGGCGAGCTACGGCTATGCGGTCCCGTCCGAGATGGCGGTGGACCTGGACGGTGTGGACGCCTGGTTTTCCGAGGGAGCGGAGACCTCGGAAGGGTCACCGCGAGTGTGGACTGATCGCCCGCCATTCTGGTTCGGGATCAGCCTGATATCGGCGCAGGCGTCGAAGGATTGGGAACGTACCGTAGCGGTCTTCCGCAACTGCCTGCGCGCGATCCTGGCGCAGGACGATCCCCACTTCCGTGTCGTCGTGGCGGGGCATGAGCGGCCGGAGGTGCCGGAGTTGAATGACCCCCGCGTCTCCTTCATCGTGTCCGACCGCGCACCGGCCGCAAAGCCGAGCGAGTTCCGGGCCGACAAGATGTGGAAACGACGGCTGATCTTCCACCGCATGCGGGCGGGCGGCGGCGGATATTTCATGCCCGTCGATGCCGACGACCTCGTCTCCAACCGGCTGGTGAGCTACATCCGGGCGCAGGGCGTTAAGCCCGGCTTCGTAATCCAGAAAGGCTATGCGCTCGACTGGACGGCGCGGCGGCTTGCCATGGTACCCGGCGCGTGGAGCGTGCCGTTCGAACGGGTCTGCGGCACGTCGGCGGTGGTCCTGCTGGACCCGGAACGCATCCCCATGCTGCACCAGACCGATGTGGACGATGTGGTGCAGGCGCTGCTCGGGCCGCATGCCAACTGGCGGCTGACGGCCGAGGAGGTCGGGCGTCCGCTTGAGGAAATCGACTGGCCGGCGGCGGTTTATGTGGTGAATACCGCCGTCAACCTTTCCTTCCAGCGCCAGCGGGCGGGCGGACGCGCGGGACAGATGCTGAGCAACTTCGCGCGCGCCGAAGTGGGGGTGACGCCCGAGATCGCAGAGGAGTTCGCGCTCGAATGGCTTCTTCCAGAAGCCTGATGGCCTTCGACATCGTCACCATCGTGTTCGCGGCGGATCTGCCGCTCCTCGACCTGCAGGCGCGGTCCTTCGCCCGGTTCCTGCCGCCCGAGCTGGTCAACCGCATTCACGTCACCGTCAACGATCCGGCGGCCGAAGCGGCGTGCGTCGCGCATGTGGAAACCATGACGCGGCCTCTGCTGGGACCACTTGCCGATCGGTTGATCGTCCGCACCGCTGAGACGCCGGCGGAGGCGGGGCCAGATGGCTGGATGGCGCAGCAGGCGGCGAAGCTGGCGATCTCCGCGGAGATCGAGGCGGACAACTACCTGATCCTCGACGCCAAGAACCACCTCATCCGTCCCTTGCGTCGGGAAGACCTGTTCGAGGGGCGGCGTGCCCGCTGGACGATGTCGCGCTCCACCTCCCGCATGCGGCGGTGGATGGCGAACAGCCGGGCGTTCTTCGGACTGGAGATGCCGCGCCGGCTCAAGATCCCGCCCAGCATGCCGCCGTTCATGGTGCGCACCGGCGTCGCGCGGGCACTGGTCGGCGAGATCGAGGCGCGATCCGGCAAGCCCCTCGGCCGCTTCTTCGCCGATCACGGCAACGACATGACCGAGTTCATGCTCTATGCGGCCTATCTCGCGTCACTCGGCAAGACCAAGGCGCTGGTGTCGGCCACGGGCGTGCCGCAGCCCGCGATGCGTCGCGCGACGCCGGCGGCGGAGGGGATGCCCGCCTTCGCCGAGCGCCTGGCGGAGGATGGCGTCTGGCTCCTCTCCGTCCACCGGCGGCGCTTTCTTGATTTGGAGGAGGACCGCGTGTCTCGCGCGGTGCTGGTCGATGCCTGGACACGCGGGCTGTTCGACAGCCGCGAAGCGGCGGAGGCGGAGGTGAGCCGGTTGACCGCCTTCTATCAGGCCCTGCGGGGCATGCCGGAGATGGGCAACCGCCGGCACCTCTACATGGCGAAGCAGGCGCAGGCAGCGGACGAAGAAAAGAAGCCATCGCTCTGGTCGCGCATCCGCCCGCATCTGCGGCTGTTCGCGATGACCTATGCGATAGGGTTCCTGCTGGCGGTGATGTTCATCGCCTAGGTGTTTGATCCCACGGTTTGATGGTGTGATCCTTTCGTCGGATTGGAAGGATGCCGCATGACAGGTACGTCACGGGAGCGCCACGACCTCGCACGCAGCGTCAGCGCGGGTGTTTGCGCCAGGTGATGACGCGGAGGATGTACCAGGCGGCGAGGAGGGCGATGATCCCGTTCGAGGCGTAGCTGAGCCAGCTGCCGATCCTGTCGGACTGCTCCCCCAGTGCGTATCCGGCCCAGGCGAGCGCGCCGGTCCAGACGAGCGTGCCGATGGCGGTGCAGATCAGGAAGGGCGCGCGGGCCATGCCGAAGAGGCCAGCGGGAATCGAGACCAGCGAGCGGAGGGTGGGGATCAGCCGGCCGATGAGGACGAACCAGATGCTCCAGCGGTCGAAGAGGCGGTCGGCCTTCTCGACGCTCTTCCAGTCCAGGGTGAGCCAGCGGCCGTGGCGATCCACGAAGCGGCGCAGGCGGTCATGGCCGAGGCAGCGGGCGACCTCGTACCAGAGGATGTTGCCGGCCATCGCGCCTGCGGTCCCGGCAAGGATGGCGGGGATCAGCGCGGTCTGGCCGTTCGCCGCCTGAAGCCCGGCGAGCGGCATGATGACCTCGGACGGGATCGGCGGGAACACAGTCTCCGCGAGCATGAGGAGGGCGATGGCGAGGACGCCGTAATCCCGCACGAACTGCTGGATGAGATCAGCCACCCCTAAATCCTCCCCCGCCAGGGGGAGGTGGCAGGCGTAGCCTGACGGAGGGGGAGGACGCCGGTGGCTTCCTGCTTTCGAGGCGACCGCCGTCCTCCCCCTCCGCCGCCTTCGGCGTCACCTCCCCCTGGCGGGGGAGGATCGTCAGAGCCGCGCGCCATGCCGCCGCTCGATCGCGTCCCAGATCAGGGCCGGGGTGTCGGTGCCGTTGAAGCGGTCGATGGCGACGATGCCGGTTGGGGAGGTTACGTTGATCTCGGTCAAATGGCCGGCGATCACGTCGATGCCGACGAAGACGAGGCCGCGCGCCGCCAGCTCCGGCCCGAGCTTGGCGCAGATCTCCAGCTCGCGGGGCGTGAGGTCGGCCTGTGCGCCGGAGCCGCCGATGGCAAGGTTGGAGCGGATTTCCCCCTTCTTCGGCAGGCGGTTGACCGCGCCGGTTGCCACGCCGTCGACAAGAACGATGCGCTTGTCGCCCTTCGAGACCTGGGGGAGGAAGGCCTGGACCATGAACGGCTCCCGCCAGACCTGGCCGAAGAGTTCGGTCAGCGCGGCGAGATTGGCGTCGTTGCGACCGACGTGGAACACGGCCGATCCGGCATTGCCGTAGAGCGGCTTCACCACGACCTCACCATGTTCGGCATGAAAGGCGCGGGCGTCCTCCAGCCGGCGGGTGATGAGGGTCGGCGGCATGAACTCGGCAAAGTCGAGGACGAACAGCTTTTCCGGTGCGTTGCGGACGGCCGCCGGGTCGTTCACGACGAGGGTCTGATGCGCGATCCGTTCCAGTAGATGCGTAGCAGTGATGTAGGCGAGGTCGAAGGGTGGATCCTGCCGCATCAGGACGACATCGACATCATCGCCGAGATCGAGCGTGGTCCAATCGCCATATTCGAAATGGTCGCCCGCCACCGGGCGGACGGTGACCGGCCGGGCAGGGGCTGTGACCCGGCCATCGCGATAGGCGAGATCGCCGGCGGCATAATGAAACAGCCGATGGCCGCGCTTCTGCGCGCCGAGCATGACCGCGAAGGTCGAATCCCCGGCGATGTTGAGGGTTTCGAGCGGGTCCATCTGGACGGCAACGGTCAGGGGCGTGACTGACAAGGGGGGCGGACTCCGTTCGTGTGCCCGCCGTCTAGGGCGCGGGACGGAGGAGCGCAACGCCGGGCGGGAGGGGGCTTAAGTTGTGTAAGTTGCGGCTCGCGACGAGTCCTGGAGCGGGAAGCGGCGGGGATGCGGCAGTGACGCGGCACCGACGCGGCATAAACGCGTCGGCACCGCAACATCTGTGCATCGGGGATCATGCTCGCGCCGGTCATGAATGTCGGCAGAGCAGAGATTTTCCCACATTGGTAGATAATTCCGTGTCGGTCGGCAGGCTCGGTTCAGATCGGCCCGTAGACCGGCTCATCCGCGATCAGCACGCGCTCCATCACCCGAGGGTATTCGCCGTAGTTGCGGACCGCGTAGTGCATCGTCGCGCGGTTGTCCCAGAAGGCGACGGAGCCCGGCTGCCAGACGAAGCGGACCTGATATTCAGGGCGCTTGTAGTGGTCGACGAGTTCCGCGACCAGCGCGCGACTTTCGGCAAGTTCGAGGCCGAGGATCTGTGGATTGAGGGTCGAGTTGACCCAGAGGATCTTGCGCCCGGACACCGGATGCGTGCGGACGACAGGGTGCGCGACGATCGGGTATTCAATGCCGAGCGGCGCGAGCAGACGCCTGAAATCGTGGGTGACGTACAGCCCGTCGATGCGGGCCTTCAGTGTGTCGGAAAGGCCTTCATAGGCGAGGTTCGCATCGACCCAGATGGTGTCGCCGCCGACGGGCGGCAGGTCCACGGCGCGGAGGACGGCGCCCCAGGCGGGATCGAGCCGCCAACTGGTGTCGCTATGATAGACGTCGCCGCGCCTCAGGTAGTCGCCGAGATGGGCATGCTCCGCCTTCTTGAAGTCGGCGGCGGCGATCTTGTGGATCGACTGGATCTTGTTGTCCCGGTTGGGCGATGGATGCGTGTAGAGGCGCCCGAACTGGGCCGCGAACGCGGTCTGGGCGGCATTGTCGAGCGCCTGATCGCGGAAGAACACCACCTTATATTCGGTCAGCGTGTCGAGGATCGCCTGACGCAGGGCGGGATCGAGCGGCTTGCTGATATCGACGCCATGGATTTCAGCGCCGATCGCCGGTTGTAGCGGCCGTATGTCGACTTCGTGTTGGACCTCGCGTGAGGCGAGGGTGGATGTTGCGTGGGTCATGGCGATCCTCCTAGATAGGGGGAGAAGCGTAACCCGAACGGCCGCGCCGGCATGATGAGTTCTACTTGATCGCTTATGATGATTTGGGCGGGGTGACGAAGCTCAGGGTGGAAAGTCCAACATCCGGAAGAAAATCTTGCAGCCGATCGGTGCCGTGATCGGGTTGGGTCCGAAAACTGCCGCGAATGCGATGAGGGCCCGGTCTTTTTGGTCCTGATCGGACGGGTTAACTTGACAGAATACGTAGATCTACTTTCTGATATGGTTGCTTGCAGCGGATCGCCCGCTGGAGTCGGGGTGGCCAGGATGCCGCGCGACACGTGTGATGTACGAGTTCGCTTTCTTCGATCGGCCCCAAGCGTGACTTGAGGTTGGGTTCGGCGACTTGGCCGTTCCGACATCCACTCGTTCGACAGGTTGCAGCGATGCCGAAGTTCAGCGCCGCCCAGGAATTCGAAGAATGGAAACTCAAGCATAGCAGGCAGGCCGACGCGCTGCTTGCCGACGAGGAGGTCCGCCGGGCGCGGCGGCGCGAGGCGCTGGGCCAGGCCGGCATCGACACTTCGTTCCCGCGCGCAGGCCTGGCGCTGTCGGGTGGTGGCATCCGCTCCGCGACCTTCAGCCTGGGCCTGCTGCGCGAACTGGCGCGACAGGGCATGCTGCACCGCTTCGATTACCTGTCCACGGTATCCGGCGGGAGCTATATCGGCGCATATTATGCGGGGCTGTTCGCGCGGCGGAAGCAGCCCGCGCTGCTCGGCGCCGGGGACTTCGTCGGCAACAGTTCGCTGACGCCCGGCGTCGCCGATCCGTTCACGCTGCGCACGGGCGGGGCGCGGGCCTCTCTGGAATGGCTGCGGCAGTCGGGGCGCTACCTCGCGCCGTCCGGATCGGGCGACTACTGGTATGCGCTGGGGCTGCTGTCGCGCAACTGGATCGGCCTGCACCTCGTGATCGGTGCTTCGCTGATGCTGACGGCGCTGGTCGCGGTGGCCGCGCGCATGCTGATGTACGGCTGGCTCGCACCCTGGATCGGACCGGTCCCGATCAAGCTGGTCCTGTACGCCCCGCTGCTGCTGCTGCTGATCTTTCCCGTCGCGCTGCACGTGGTGCTGGCCTGGGCCTATTGGATCACCAAACGCGGCGTTCGAACGCCGATGACCACCGGGCAGGTCGGCACCGTCATGATTGCGGTCGTCGGCAGCTTGATCTGGTGGTCGCCGGGATCGGCGGAGTATCTGTTTCCGGGTCTGACCGTCGACCAGGTCCGACGCGTTGCCCTTGCCGTCGCGGTCTTCGCCGGCGTGAGCCTGATCGGCCTGATCGCCAGCGGAGCCGGTATCCCTGAGAACGTGGGCGGCGAGGCGCGCTGGGACCTCCGCCGCTCACGGCTTACGCGACCGATGCGCTACTGCGCGATCTTCATCGTGGCAATCCTCGCCGCAAGTGCCGCCGATGGGATCGGGTTCCTGCTCTATCGCAACCTGTACAGCGGCACCGGCTTCGCCATCGTCGTCCCACCAGTGGTGGCGGCCGTGATCGTGCCGGTCGGGCGGTGGCTGCTGGGCCGCCTGACGCAGATCAGTGGAGGACCGCCGGCTCCGGCCGCAGGAGACACGGGCAGCCCTCCTGCCAGACCGTCCTTCTTCACGAAAGACCGCTTCCTCGCGCTTGGCGCCGCCGCCGCCGCCATCGTCCTGATCGCTCTGGTGATCGGCATGTGGACGGTTCTCGCCTACCGCGCCACCTGGCCGCTGATCCGCGGCACCGTCCATCTCAGCCCCGGCGCCTGTCCGCTCTGGCGCAGCGAGACGATCGACGGCGCGGTCTGGCTCGGCTGCCCGGCCGGGCTCGACTGGGGCGCGATCTGGATGGTGTGGCTGAGCTGGGTCGCCATCCTTGCCTTCCTTTCGATTTGCATCAGCCGCACCCCCGCCTTTCTCAACCTTTCCGGCCTCACCAGTTTCTACGCGGGGCGGCTGAGGCGGGCCTATCTCGGTGCCGGCAACCGCACCCGCCTGCCCGAGGAACGGTCGGTGGCCCGTCCGACGGGCGAAGGTGCGTCAAAGACCGGCGCGCCCGCGCTCGACCGATGGGACGACAGCGACGACGTTCTCCTCAGGGACTATTACGAGATCGGATCGGCGGCGCCGCTCCACCTCATCAACGTCACGCTCAACGAGACCCGCAGCACCGGATCGAGCATCGTCCAGCGCGACCGCCGCGGCCGAAACCTCGTCGTGTCGCCAGAGGGGATATACTGCGACGGGGACGCGTACGGAGAACTCTACCACATCCCTCTCGGCATCGAGGCGCAGGAGGGTCAGGACGATCATCTGGACGACCAGGAGAAGCTGCCGCTCTCGACCTGGATCGCGATCTCCGGGGCGGCCTTCTCGACCGGATTGGGCAGCCGCACCGGCTTTCCGATCACGCAGCTCGCCGGCCTTGCCAACGTCCGCCTCGGCTACTGGTGGCGGGCGCGCACGGGATGGTTCAGCACGCCGACGCAATGGGACCTGCTGCGGGAGTTCCGCGGGGACTTCTCGGGCCCGTACGAGAAGTTCTGGTATCTCTCAGACGGCGGGCATTATGAGAACACCGCCGCCTACGAGCTGATCCGCCGCAAGCTCCCCTTCATCGTCGTCAGCGACAACGGCATGGACGAGCGGTTCGAATATGAGGACGTCGCCAATCTCGTCCGCAAGGCGCGCATCGACTTCGATTGCGAGATCGACTTCCTTGACGATGACAGGCTGGATGACCTGTTCCGCCAGCAGGCGGACAGGCGGACGGTCTTCGGCAACCTTGTCCAGATCTCCGGCGGGCAGGCCGGCGAGCGCGCCGTCGCGGCGCTCGCGCGGCTAAGCTACAATGACGGTACTTCCGGTACGCTGCTGCTCATCAAGCCCAGGTTCTCGGGCGACGGGCCGGCCGACCTGATCCGCTACAAGGCGATGAACAGCGCCTTCCCGCAGCAGACCACGCTGGATCAGTTCTTCGACGAGGCGCAGTGGGAGAGCTACTACCATCTCGGCCGGCTCATTGCCCAGGCGGTGTTCGGCAACGGCGCGCAGCAGTTCCAGCCGAGGGTCGGCGGAGGCTGGACGCCGTCGACGCTATCCTCGTTGTTCTGAGGTCGAGGCGCGGAGCGCCGGGCTGTCTGCTGCCCCTCGCTCACGCGCGCAATGCCAAGCTCTTGGTGCTATTGAAGAAGAGTGGTGTCGATCAAGGAAATTGGAGTTACTTCTGGAAGATCACCAAATGAGAGGCGACATCCTGTACAAAGTGGTATGATGCGTCCTGACTTGTAGAAGTTGTGATTCGATCTGTTCGGCGGCGCTGTTGTGTATCGCGCCGTTATGTCGCTTCCGCTTGTTGACCGTTCGAGAACTATAGAGGACCGCCACTTCGGTTTCATGTGGACGGGCAGGTGCCGGCTGCCAGCCGCGTGAGACGTGCGTGGTCCCGGAACTGACGGGCGTGGAGCTGGCGGGCACGTACGGCGACGTCCGGACCAGCGGCGGCCGGATGCCAGCGCAGGGGGAAGATCATGGCCGAGGGCAGCGACATCGCCACGATCGTCAAAGGCGGGACTGATCCGCTCGGGCGGTCGGTCGTGGACGTGCTGGCGCGGGAGCAGGACCGCTACGCCGTCTACCTCACGGAGGAGCGCGTCGTGATCCTCTATGCGGACGATCCGATGGTGCAGCGGATCCAGCGCAAGCGCCTCGCCACCTTGGCGCCGACCCGTGCCGCGATCGACGCCATGCTCGCCGGCTGGCGCGGCGAGCCGAGCGCGTACAGCCGGCTCCCCGCGACAGCGCGCCAGTATGACGGCGAGGTGGGGGCGGCGCTGGTCACCGCGCTGGAGGGGGAGACCGAGGCCGCGCTCGCCGCGCTGAACCAGGTCAAGGCGTCCGTCGCGGGCGAGATGGCCTCGCGCGCACGGCTTACCTACGTCGCCTGGACGCTGTTCTCGGCGGTGCTCGTGCTCATCGCGAGCTTCATCATCTTCCTGCTGTTCAACGCATATGACAGGACGATCTCGCCGACCGACCACGACCTGCTGATGAAGGCCGTGCTGGCCGGCGTGCTGGGGGCCGTCTACTCGATCGCGCTGAGAATCCAGAGCCGCGACCTGCGCGACGACGCCCGCCGCTTCGACAGCTTCACGGACAGCTTCGTCCGCATCGGCATCGGCGCGCTGGGTGCGTTCATCCTCGGCTGCTTCCTGCTGAGCGGCGCGATCGAAATCCATTTCGGCGAGATCGGTGCCCTCGGCGATGGCGGCGGGGGGACGATCAACCCGGGGGCGACCACCCGCAACTCCGTCTTCCTCCTGCTGATCGCGGGGTTCGTCGCCGGCTTCGTCGAGCGGATGGTGCCCGATCTGCTCAATTCCTACGCGGTCACCGCCGCACCGCCCCCTCCCGTGCCGTCGACACCGACGGCAACGACGCCGCCGGCCGGGGCGGCGGCCGCAAGCGCGACCGTGGGAAAGGACGAGGCGCGCAAGGCCGATGAAGGCGGTCTGCCGGGCGAGGGCTCGGCCCGCGAGGATGAGGACGCGCTCGTCACCCCTGCCTCGCCCGAGGAGCATCTCGACGGATGCGACATCGACCTGGCCGATCCGGCGCAGACCACCAGCGACGAGGACCTGCCGCCCGCCACCGGCCGGGTCGCCTCCGGCCCGAGCGCCTAGAGCAGGGGAGCGACAATGGTCTACTCACTCACCTGGCTGCCCGCCGTCCTCAATCGCGCCGGGCTCGGCACCGCAGAATATCGCGACTGGCGTTCCCGTGGCCGCGCGGAGATGGGGCGGGTTCGTGGCGTCATGATCCACCACACCGCCGGCGCGCGCACCGGGAACATGCCGTCGCTGGACCTGCTGGTCCGTGGCCGGCCCGACCTCAACGGCCCGCTCGCACAGCTCGGGCTCGGCCGGGACGGCACCTTCTACATCCTCGCCGCAGGCCGGGCCAACCACGCCGGCGAGGGGGTCTGGCAGGGGATACGAACCGGCAACAGCAGCTTCATCGGCATCGAGGCGGAAAATAGCGGGAAGGCGGACGATCCCTGGCCGGACGTGCAGATGGAGGCGCTGCGGCTTGGCGTCGCCGCCATTCTCCAGCACATCGGGGCCAGCCACATGATGGTGTGCGGCCATCGCGAATATGCTCTGCCCAAGGGCCGCAAGCCCGATCCCATATGGGAGATGGCGCCATTCCGCGAAAGCGTGAAGGCGCTGATGCAGAGCGGCGTGCCCGCCAAGCCGCTGATCCCCGCCGTGGACACCCAGGCCCGGCCCACGTTGAGGCGGGACGCGCGCGGGCCTGCGGTATCGACGCTGCAGCAGCGGCTCGGCATCGATCCGCCCACCGGCTTCTTCGGCCCGGTCACCGAGGCGCGGCTGCGGGCGTGGCAGCGGCACAACAACCTCGTCGATGATGGGATCGCCGGTCCCGCCACCTGGGCGAAGATCGACCCGCAGGGCAAGATCGGCCTGGCCGTCACGACGGCGGGGAGCCCGGTCGCTGCACCGGCCGCACCGGCCGCGCCGCAGCCGGCGCCGGCCCAGGTCGCCCCCGGTCCATCCACGCTGCCGGTCGCGGACGACGCGGTGCACAAGGTCCGCGTCGAAGGAAAGCGCGTACTCTCGCCCGACGGCCGTCCCTTCGCGATCGTGGTCCGATCCGGCCAGATGGCCAATGGCGAAACGGGGGTCGATCGGTTCGTCGCCGCCAATCCGCAGGCAGGGGCGGGCGTCTCCCCGTCGATGCTGCGCGCGCTTGTCGCGGTGATGGGCAACGAGGGCAAGCTTGAGGCCGTCAACACCTATGACGACTGCTTCCTGTCGTTCGGCGTCATGCAGTGGACCGCCGGCCAGAATGGCGAGGATGGTGAACTCGCCGCGCTGCTCGCGCGGTTGCAGCGGACGGACAGTGCGGCGTTCGACGAGTGCTTCGGCCGCTACGGGCTCGGCGCCCGCGCCGCCGACGGGGCGATGACGGGACGTCTCTCGCTCGAAGGGACGGACCTCGTCACGGCCGCCGCCAAGGAAAGGCTGCGATCGAAGGACTGGGCCTATCGCTTCTGGCGCGCCGGCCACCACCCGTCGGTGCGCGCCGTTCAGATCGCCCATGGCGCCAGTCGCATCCGCCGCTTCATCGACACGGTGATCCACGGCCATGCGGTCGGGACGTGGCTGACCTCCGAACTCGGCATCGCCATGTTGCTGGATCAGCACGTGAACCGCCCGGGCCATGTTCCCGCCACCCTGAAGAAGGCGCTGGGCGAACTGATCGACGGGGGCCGGGTGGGCAGGGATGCGACCCGCTGGGGCCAGGACGAGGAGGACCGGCTGATCGACAATTATATCGACGAGCGCGCCTCAACCAGCATGACCCATTCGGGCAAGCGCGCCGCGCGTCTCTACGATCTGGTCGCCGCCGGCAAGCTCTCGGCAAAGCGCGGCTCCTACAGCTGAAGGCGGCACTGCGGCGATCGCTCTCACCTCTTTGATCGAACACGTGGAGGAACGTGGATGACTTCGCCGGTGCAGCTGCCCGAGTGGCTACGATTCGACGGCGGGGCCGGGGATCTCACCGCCATTCTCCCCCGGCTGGAGACCTATGCCGCCCTTGCCAGGCACTGGCGCGAGATTGCGACCGCCGTGTGGAAGCGCGGCACGGACGCGCCCGTCGACAGCCCCGTCCGTCTCGCGGTCTATCTCGCGGGTGCCATTGACGATCCGGCGGTGGCCGAGATCTTCGCCACGCTGAACCTCGGCGACCTGCATGGGAGACTGACGCGGATCGCCGGCGAACTGACCGACGCGGCATCCCCCTGGGCAAAGCTGCTCCGGCCGATGTCGGACTTCGTTCCCGCCGAGACGCCGGCGGGCGAACTCGGTACGTTCGGTCTGGACACGGGTGGCGCGGACGGGCGGATCGAACTGAAGATCCCGAAGCTGGAGGCCGATGCCGTGAGGACGGTGGGATCGGCCGCGCTGACCTTCGATATCGGTGCCGAAGCCGGCCTGTCCTGCGCGGCGGGTGCCGCGTGGCCGTTCCAAACCGATGGCGTCGTGCCCGGTCTGCTCCGCCTCGGTGCGAATGGGCAGGTGCGCACCAGGGCCGGGCTGTCGCTGCCCTTCGGTCAGGTCGGCAGCGGGACGGCGCATGCCGGCGCATCGGCCAGCGCGTCGGCAGGATGGTTCTTCCGCCCGGACGACATGGCAAAGCCCTTCGCGGAGGTTCTGCTGGAATCCCTGGCGGCGATCCCTGGGCCGCTGGACCTGACCCGGATCACCCATGCGATGCACCTGGCCGGGCTAGAGGGCGTAACCCTCGGCTGCGACGGGGCGGTCGACGCGGGGCTCGGGATCGTGCTCGGCCAGAACTACGACATCCCCGGTATCGCATCGGGACGGATCGGCCTGACCGCCGAACTGTCGTTTCGAAGGAACGCGCGCTGGGTGCTGACCTTGCGCCGCGTGGAGGAAGGCACGCGCTTCGTGCTGAGCCGCGACGAGGCGAGCGAGCGCAACTGGGGCGTCGGGGTCGGCCTCATGCTCGACGCCACCCCGCTCGCCCGCCGCACTCATGACCTGCTGCTGAAGGCGGACAGCGCCGCCAAGCCGATCATCGGGCGGATCAGGCCCTTCCTCAGCCCGGGCACCTATCTCACCAGCGAGGCGCGCGACCTGCTGAAGGCGGCGGCGCAGTCGATCTTCCGCCAGGAGGACCTGCGCGACGCGCTGGTGAAGGACCTCTCGCTGGCGCTCGGGGAAGGGGAAGGCGATGAGAGCGCGCTCATCTCGCTCATAGAGACGCGCATCGCCGATCTCGCCGCGACGCAGGCCGGTGGCATTCTCGCCGATGTCTCTGCGTGGACCGGCACGGTGGTGCAGGGTCTGGTAGCGAAGGTGCCGGCGCTCGCCGCGACCGGCCTGCCGGAGGCGCTCACCGCCCGTATTCAGCCGCTGCTGGGGGAGGCCAAAGCACGGTTCGAGACCTTGTTGGCCGAACTGGTCGCCACGCCCAAGGCATCGTCGGCGCTGGCGAAAGAGCTCGAGGACATCGGCGTGAAGGTCAAGGCGACCGCGGGCGAGGCCGACGCGCTCCTTGCCGGCGTGCGCGCGCTCGTCACCACGTTCGAGGCATTCGCCCGGAAGCTGGTCGAAACGGTCGGCGATGAGGCGAACGCCAGGCTGCAAGCCCGCTTCGGCTGGTCCGGGGCGGATACCATGGGCCAGAAATACGAGCTTGCCGGCACCTTCGCCCGCGACGCCGGCCCCGAGGCGGCGCGGCTGTGGCAGGACCTCGCGACCGGCCGACTGCAAGGCCTCCAGCGCATGCTCGCCGATCCGTCGCTGGCCCCCGCGGGCGTGCGGCTGGACCCCACGTCCAGCCTGTCGCGCCTTGTGTCGAGCGAACGCGGCTTCGCGTTTGAGATCGTCATACTGGGCGTCGAACTGTCGATCGCCTCGATCGTGAAGGGCAAGGCGTCCATCACCACCAACGGCGCGGGCGAGGTGATCGTCGCCGCGGAGGGGAGCGCCCTGCGCAAGGTGGAGGGCTTCGACGAGGGCCGGGCCGCCAGTTTCGTCAGCAGCTGGAACCTCATGCTCGCCAAGCTGGGTGGCCCGGGCAGCCGCCGGGCCATGCGGGTCAGCGTCGCCTTCGACCATGACGACAAGGCGTTGAAGCAGTCGGAGGTCAAGAAGCTGCTGGCGGGGCTGGAGGCGCAGAAGCTGATCGACGGATCACGCGCGAGGGCGGCGGAGGCGCTCTACCAGCAGTGGAAGCTCGCCAACGCGCTCGATCCCGACATCCAAGGGCGCATATCGCTGCGCATGATCCTGCCGGACGCCGCAGTGCAGCGGATGGTCGCGATCGGCCGCGAACTGAACACGCCCAACAACCCGGCGCTGCTCGCCATCTTCGGCCTCGCCGTGCGGGCGCAGCTGGCGGCGGGCGTGTCCTCGCCGAAGCAATTCGACCGCGATGTCGGTGCGGCGAAGGATATCTTCACCATAAGCATCGTCACGAAGGACCCGGTCGCATACATGGTCGCGCTGTGGAATTCGAAGATCGACCTGCTGCCGTCGCGGAGTGAAGGTCAGCGTCTGCCCGCCTTCGCACAGTTGATTCCGCGCGCCGGCGCCTTCGTGCGGCTGCTGCGCATCATGGCGCGCATCTACGACGCCATCCCGGTGCACGGCGAAAGTCGGCCGGGTGAGTGGACGGAGAAGGACTATGCCGCCGCAGAGAAGGAACTGGCATCGGCCGCGCGCCACTGGCTGCGGCTCAATCAGAAGCTGATCCTGTGGTTCGACGCCGAGATGCATCCCGCCATGCTGGCCTTCCTGCGGCTGCTGGCGCTGATGACCCGCCCCGCAGCGCCGGGCGCGGCGGTGACCGACGGGCTGGACGGCGATCCCGACACGGCGACGGTGAACGGGCTGTTCGTGATCGCGATGGCGGAGGGCAAGGGCGGCGTACCGATCCCCGTTTGATGCGCGAGCGCGCGCCGGATGGTACCGGCGCTCGGCATGGCGGCGGCCGGCGGGCAAGACGCCAAGCGCACGCGTCGTGGCCATCGCCAAGAGCGCGGCCGAGAAAGTCACTCGTGTGAAACTTTTGGACGGTTTGTGAGAACCGCAGAAATCAGGCAGGAAAAAGCCCGATAACTCAAGCTGGTGACCCCTACGGGAGGGGGTGATTATTAAAAATACTATTGACTGTCAGTTTTTTAAGCCGAGGGGCGAAAACTGGTCAAGGGCAACTTTGGACCACCTGAATGTACCACCTTCGCGACGCTGGCGGTGCTGTGACTGGTGGAAACCGGCTGGTCCGCTTTGGAGCGAGCACTTGTGGTCACCGGCCGTTCGTTGGCGCGCTATGCAGGTTTTGGGACCAACCGAAAATGGTTTCGACCTCGGGCCAACGCTAAGCGTCGAGCCGCTGATGAAAAGTCGCCGATCGCCTCGCTCACTACCTCTCTTTTCGAGCGTTCATATCCTCCGAAGCTATGACCTGAACCGGGGGTGACGGCCTGCGCGATCGCTCCAGGGGATGCCGAGACGAGCATACATCTCCTCACCGGTCCTGCGCCTTCGATCCTCTTCTAGACCGGTAAGCCCCGCTGGATAGACGTCGTAATAGGCGGGCTCGCTACCGAGCCTTCGGGCTATAGCGGCGACGCGCATGCCGAGCTGAAATCTCTTGTGTCGCGATCCAAGACGTCCCAGCAAAGGCGCGAACGGAACGCCCGCGGCCCACGGCCTCGCTGACGCTGAGGGCAAGTCCGACCGGGTTGCCGATCTCTGTCCTCCTCTCCCCGCAGCGGCATGGGCGTCAACGGAGGCTGTCTTGCGTTCAGCTTAAGCCGATTAGCAGCATCGAGAGATCAAGCGACCGGCTCTCCATCGGCACGTTTCCATGCGGCGATCATCGCCAGCGCGTCGCCACCGTCGCGGAGTGTACCTGGTGTTCGCGAGAAACGCGGAGCCGGCGCTGCCTGGGTCAGGCCCTCCTTGGTCACGAACGTCTTCCGCGCCGCATGGTGCGGATGCGCCGGTGCGTCGACGAGGTGCAGCACCGGCACGACGCACGCATCTGACCCGGCGAACAGCGCTGACCAGTGCGCCTGATCCTGCGAGAGAAAGGCGCGCTGAAGACTGGCGGCGAGCGCATCCCAACGTTCCGGACGAAATTGGTCGTCTTGATGCGCCTCAAGGCCAAGCTTCGACAGCAACTCGGAAAAGAATTTCGGCTCCAGCGGGCCGACAGCCATCTCCGCCCCGTCACGGCAGAGGTAGCTGCGGTAAAATGGCGCGGCGCCGCCAAGGACATTTTCCTCACGCTTTAAGGAAATTTGTCCCGAAGGAATTAGCCCGGCGAACATCGTCATCAATGAAGCAACGCCGTCGACGATGGCCGCATCGACGACCTGCCCGCGGCCGGATCGCTCACGTTCCCAAAGCGCGGCAACGATCCCGAACGCGAGGAACATCGATCCACCGCCGAAATCGCCGATCAGGTTGAGCGGTATGGTGGCCGGCTCTCCAGGCTTGCCGATCGCCGCCAGTGCGCCGGTTAGCGCGATGTAGTTTATGTCATGGCCAGCAGTCCGCGCCCACGGCCCGGTCTGGCCCCAACCGGTCATCCGGCCGTAAACCAGGCGCTCGTTCCGGTTCATCACCACCTCAGGTCCGAGGCCCAGCCGCTCCATCACTCCAGGTCGGAAGCCCTCGATAAGGACATCGGCATGCGCTGCCGCATCCAGGCAGAAAAGGCGTCCCGCCTCGGATCGAATGTCGGTCGGCGCCACCGCTCGACCGCGATCCACGATGGGATTAGGCCATCCGTTGCCGCCCGGACGATCGATTCGCAGCACATCGGCGCCGAGGTCTGCCAGAAGCATGGCGCAATGCGGCCCCGGTCCTATGCTGACGAACTCGATCACACGAAGGCCCGAGAGCGGTCCGGATGTAGCTACAGGCATGGCATCGGCCCGACATGACCTCCGGGGGCATGGCCGAGCCACGATCGGATGGGCATGTGCCTAGCGCCCCTTCCACTGCGGCGTCCGCTTCTCGCTAAATGCGCGCGGCCCCTCCGCTGCATCGTCCGAGGCAAGCATCGCCTTCATCGCTGGATAGCTCCATTGCGCGAGCATCGCTTCCTCGACGGGCCTGGCGAGATCGCGCAGGACGGCCTCCTTCGTTGCCCTTAGCGACATGGGACTGCACTCGAGGATTCGTGCCGCAAGCCGCTTCGCTGCACCAAGCACGTCGGAGTCGACCACCTCGTTGACGAGGCCCAGGCTGAAGGCCTCCGCCGCGCTGACGCGGCGGCCGGTCAACAGCAGATCCATCGCCCGCTTCAGGCCCACCATCCTCGGCAAGCGCTGAATGCCCCCGGCGAGCGCCGCCAGCCCGACACGCGGTTCGGGCAGTGCGAAGACCGCATTGCTCGACGCGACCGCCAAATCGCAGGAAAGCACGATTTCGAAGCCCCCTCCCATCGCCACCCCGTTGACTGCGGCAATGACCGGCTTGGCCAGATCGAAGCGCGACGCCAGCCCTCCGAAGCCCGGCGGATCGGCCTTGGCGGGCGTTATGATCGGTTCCGCCCGCAGGTCGTGCCCCGCGCAGAACGCCTTCTCACCGGCGCCGGTGATGATCGCAACCCATTGGGAGTCGTCGCCGGCAAAGTCGTCGAACGCTCGACCGAGCTCGATCTGCGCTGCGGTGTGCAGAGCATTGTGCGCTGCCGGCCGATTGATGGTGACAGTGGTTAGCGCTCCCTCACGGGCCACTTCGATGAACGCGTAGCTCATGCTCAGTCGTACTTCCTCATGCCGCGATCATGGCATTGAGCCGACCGACGATCACCTTTTCGGCTTCCGCCATGATGCGATCCAGCAGGTCCTTGCACGTCGGAACGTCGTGGATCAGCCCCTGGATCTGCCCGGCCCAGATCAGGCCGGCATCAAGGTCACCCGTCTCCAAGGCCTTGCGACCGAGAGCGCCGCCGACGAGCGGCCGGATGTCTTCGAAGACGGCGTCGGGCCGGCTGGAGATCTCCACGACACGATCCGACACGCTGTTCCTCGCGACCCGCCCCGTATTGTGGAAGCGGCGGAAGATCAGGTTGGTCGCGCGTTCGTCATTGGAGACGATGAACTGCTTCACCGCATCATGGATGGGCGCTTCCTGCGTCGCGCAAAAGCGCGTGCCCATGTTGATGCCCTCCGCGCCGAGCGCGAGCGCCGCAGCCAGACCCCTGCCATCGCCGAAGCCGCCGCTGGCGATGATCGGGATCTTCACCTTGTCCGCGGTGGCCGGGATCAGCACCAGCCCTGGGATGTCGTCTTCGCCAGGATGCCCGGCGCATTCGAACCCGTCGATGGAGATGACGTCCACGCCCATCCGTTCGGCGGAAACCGCATGGCGGACCGCGGTGCACTTGTGCAGCACGATGATCCCGTTAGCCTTGAGGTCGTCGACATGTTCCTGAGGCTTGTGACCTGCGGTCTCGACGATCTTCACTCCGCTCTCGATGATCGCCCGCCGGTACTCGGCATAAGGCGGCGGCGTCACCGATGGCAGAATGGTGAGGTTCACGCCGAACGGCTTGTCGGTCATCGATCGGCAGCGGTCGATCTCGCGTCGAAGATCGTCGGGCGACGGCTGGGTCAGCGCGGTGAGGATGCCGAGCCCGCCGGCGTTCGAGACCGCCGAAGCGAGCTCGGCCCGGCCGACCCACATCATCCCGCCCTGAACGATCGGCTTCTCGATACCCAGCAGCGTGGTGAAGCGATTGTGGATCGCCATCACAGCGCCTCGAGGATGGTGACGTTAGCGATGCCGCCGCCCTCGCACATCGTCTGCAGGCCGTAGCGCTTGCCCCGCGCCTTCAAAGCGTGGATCAGCGTCGCCATCAGCTTCGTCCCGCTCGCACCCAGCGGATGGCCGAGCGCGATGGCTCCGCCATTCACGTTGAGCTTCGCAGGATCGGCGCCGGTCGCCTGAAGCCAAGCGAGCGGCACGGGCGCGAACGCCTCGTTAACTTCGTATAGATCGATGTCCTCGATCTTCATGCCGGCGCGGGCGAGCGCCTTCTGCGTCGCCGGGATCGGCTCTTCCAGCATGATGACCGGATCGCCCGCGGTTACCGTCATGTTGACGATGCGAGCGATGGGGGTCAGCCCGTACTGCTTGAGCGCGCGTTCGGAAACGATCAGCGCGCCAGAGGCACCGTCGCAGATCTGGCTCGCATTGGCGGCGGAGATCACTCCGCCCTCCTGAAGAAGCTTGACCGAGCCGATGCCCTCCAGCGTCGCATCGCCGCGAATGCCCTCGTCGGCCGTACGCAGGGTTCCGTCCACCTCAAGCGGGACGATCTCCTTTCCGAACGCCCCGGCACTTGTCGCGGCAGCGGCCTTGCGGTGGCTCTCCAGGGCGAAACGGTCGAGCGTTTCCCGATCGAACCCGTATTTGCGGGCGATCGCCTCCGCGCCGGTGAACTGACTGAACTCGGTGACGCCGTAACGGGACCTGATCCGCTCGCTGACGGGGCCGACACCGATCCCTTCTTTGGCGTGAAGCGAAAGATTGGTGAACATCGGCACGCGCGTCATGCTCTCGGCACCGGCCGCGATCACCACATCCTGGGTGCCGGACATGACCGCCTGGGCAGCGAATTGCACCGCCTGCTGCGAGCTTCCGCACTGGCGATCGATGGTGACCGCAGGCACGCTTTCGGGAAGCTTGGATGCCAGAACCGCGTTTCGTGCGAAGGCGAAGGCTTGCTCGCCCGCCTGCGTTACGCAGCCGAGGATCACGTCCTCTACCGCCGCAGGATCGACCCCGGCCCGATCGACGAGGGCGTTCAGCACCTCCGCGGCCATGTCCGCAGGGTGCCAGTCCGCGAACTGCCCCTTGCGCTTGCCGCCGGGCGTGCGGACGGCTTCAACGATATAGGCTTCGGCCATAATCAGACTCCTTTGAACAGGGGACGGCGCTTCGCGAAGAAGGCGGCGAGCCCCTCCTTGCACTCCGCGCTCGCGCCAGCCGCACTGATGCTGCGCGTTTCGCTTTCGAGATGGCTTTCGAAGCCGTTGCCGAAACTGTCCTGCAGCAGGGCGCGTGCCGCCCCGATCGCGCCGACGGCGGCTTCTGACAGGGTGGTCGCCACGGCCTTGCCCTCCGCGGCCAGTTGATCGTCGTCGACGAGGCGGGTGACCAGTCCGATGGCCTCGGCCTCCTCGGCCTTGATCCGGCGATTGGTGAGGATGATCTCCTGCGCGCGGCGCAGGCCGACCAGGCGGGGCAGCATCCAGCTCATGCCGCCATCGGGAGTAAGTCCGATCGCGCCATAGGCAGCCGTGAAATGCGCCGACCTGCCCGCGAGGACGACATCGCCGGAGATGGCCAAGCTGAGGCCCGCGCCTGCCGCGGGTCCGTTCACCAGAACCAAAAGCGGCTTCGGCATCCGGGCAAGACGCGCCACTGCCATGTGCAGCGTGCCGGCAAGTTCGCTCAGAAGGGCGGAAATGCGGTCACCCGCTGACGCGAACAGGCTCACATCGCCACCGGCGCAGAACAGCCGCCCTGTGCCGGTCAGCACGACGCAGCGGATCGCAGGATCCGTCTGGCAGCGGATGGATGCTTCCACCAGCGCGCGCGCCATCTCAAGATTGATGGCGTTGCCGGCCTCGGGCCGGTTGAGCGTCAGCCGGGCGATCCCGTCTTCCACTTCGACGAGCAGCGGTAGATCCCTCATCGGCACGCCTCCATGCTCTCGCAAGCGAGCGAGACCAGCTTCGGGAAACTCATTGCTCGTTCCTTTGCATGTGCAGACGCCGCTGTCCCGCGCACGACACGTCCCTTGATCCCATGAAAGATCGCGGCGAGGCGGAAGAAGTTGAACGCTACGTAGAAGCCATAATCGGCCTCTGAAATCAGGGCGCGACCTGTTCGACGGCAGTAAGCAGCCAGATACTCGGCCTCGGAGGGGATGCCGAGCGCCTTCAGGTCCGCGCCGCCCAGCCCCGCGACGATATCGGGCGGCATCCGGAACATCATCGCATGGTAGGCGAAGTCGGCGAGCGGATGGCCCAGCGTCGACAATTCCCAGTCCAGCACCGCCAGCACGCGCGGCTCGCTTGCATGGAAGATCATGTTGTCGCAGCGAAAGTCGCCGTGGACGATCCGCGTCTCATCCCCGGGCGGGATGTTGGCAGGCAACCATTCCACCAGTGCGTCCATCCCCGGATCACGTCCCGCATCGGCGTCTTCGAGATACTGCTTCGACCAGCGTGCGATCTGCCGCGCGAAGTAATTGCCCGGTCGCCCATAGTCGGAGAGTCCGGCTGCCGCCGGATCGATCTGATGCAGCGCGGCGATCGTCTGGTTCATCGCGTCGAAATAAGCGGCACGTTCGCCAGTCGGCACATCGGGGAAGGTCGCGTCCCAGAAGATGCGCCCTTCGATCATCTCCATGACGAAGAACCAGCTGCCGAGGACGCTGTCGTCAGTGCACAGGCCGTAGACATGGGCGACGGGAAATCCCTGCGGTGCCAATGCGGAGAGAATCCGCGCCTCCCGCTCCACGGCATGCGCACCCTTCAGAAGCCGGCCGGGAGGCTTGCGGCGCAACACGTAAGAGCGCGACGGCGTCACCAGCTTGTAGGTGGGGTTCGACTGCCCGCCCTTGAACTGTTCGACCGTGAGGGGACCCTCGTAGCCGTCGACATGGTCCTGGAGCCAGGATGCGAGCCGCGCCTCATCGAAACGATGCGCTTCGCGGACCGCAGTGGTTCCACCATTTGCCGCCGCATCGACACTCATGCGTGCGTCTCCCGCCAGTCGCGCTTGATCTTCTTGGCCAAGCTCCACTTGTGGACTTCGGTGGGGCCGTCATAGATCCGGAAGGCCCGGATTTCGCGAAACACCTGCTCCACGATCGTGTCGCTCGTGACGCCGGAGCCGCCCATGACCTGCACGCAGCGATCGGCCACCCGCATCAGGCCTTCTGAGACGGCCACCTTGGCCATCGAGCTTTCGGCTCCTCCGGCCCCGCCAGCGTCGAGCACGCCGGCGCACCAGTCGATCATCAGTTCGGCCTGGCGCAAATCAATCAGATTTTCCGCCAGCATGAAGCCGACACCTTCGTGGTCGATCAGCGTCTTGCCGAAGGCCTGACGGCGGCAGGCATAGTCGGTGGCAATCTCGTTCGCGCGAATGCAGGCACCAAGCCAACGCATGCAGTGCGACAGCCGGGCCGGGGCAAGCCGGATCTGCGCATAGCGAAAGCCTTCGCCCGATTGCCCGAGCATCTGATCGGCCGGGATGCGCAGATTGTCGATCGCGACGACGGCATGGCCGCCGGGCATGGACGAGTCGATCGTGTTGGGGACATGCTCGATCCGGATCGCGGGATCGGGCAGGTCCACCAGGAACATGCAGGCCCCATCGTCGGACTTCGCCATGACGATGCCGACCTGCGCGCCGTCGGCCCCCGTGATGAACGCCTTGCGGCCGTTCACCACCCAATGATTGCCGTCGAGATGGCACGTCGTCCGCATCATCGACGGGTCAGAGCCGGCACCGCCATCCTCGGCCGGCTCGGTCATGAAGAAGGCGGAACGGGCGTTCCCCTCCACCAGAGGCCGCAGGAACCGCTCCTTGACCTCGGGGCTGCCGACCTTGCCGAGCAGAAACATGTTCCCCTCGTCGGGCGCGGCCGTGTTCAGCGCCAGCGGGCCGAGCGGCGACAGGCCTGTCGCGCGCAGCACGATGGCCGTCTCCCGCTGCGAGAGATGGCTTCCGTCCGGCAGGATGTGCGGCGTCATCAGACCAGCGGCCTTAGCGTGCCCCTTCAGCTCCGCGACCAGCTCTTCGGTCGGGCAGTCATGGTGGTCGCGGCGAGGATCCTTCTCATAGGGCACCACGATCTCGCGAACGAAGGCCTCAACCTTCGCCGCGATTTCGCCGGCCCGCTGAGTGAGGGCATCGCTGGCGGGGCTGGCGTTCACTTGGGGGCCATCCGGATCGCGCCGTCCAGCCGGATCGTCTCGCCATTTAGCATGGGATTGGTGACGATGCTCTCCACAAGCTGCGCATACTCGTCGGGCTGACCCAGACGGCTGGGAAACGGCACCTGCTTGCCGAGAGAATCCTGCGCCTCCTGTGGGAGCGTGGCCAGCAGTGGAGTCCAGAAGATGCCGGGCGCGATGGTCATCACGCGAATGCCGTAACGGGCGAACTCGCGTGCGATCGGCAGGGTCATTCCGACGACGCCGCCCTTGGACGCTGCATAAGCGGCCTGCCCGATCTGTCCGTCATAAGCCGCGACGGAAGCGGTATTGACGATGACGCCGCGTTCCTCTCCGACCTGATCGGCGTCGTGGATGCGCGCCGCAAACTTCGACAGGACGTTGAAGCTGCCGATCAGGTTGATCGTGACGATCTTGGAAAAGTCGGCGAGCGGGATCGCCTTCCCGTCCCGGCCGATGACCTTCGCGGGCGGGCCGATCCCGGCACAGTTGACGAGGATGCGCGCCTTGCCATGCAGACCTTCCGCCTCCGCGATGGCCGCTTCCACCGCCGCCTCATCGGTGACGTTGACCGCCACGAAGTGTCCGCCGATCTCGCGCGAGAGATGCGTACCCAGCTCCGCATTCAGGTCGAAGATGGTGACCTTCGCGCCCGCGGCTGCAAGGCGGGTCGCCGTACCGGCGCCCAAGCCGGAAGCGCCTCCGGTCACGATTGCTGCGACGCCTTCAATCTTCATCTGTCGGTTCCTTACAGTGAGCGTGCGATGACCATCCGCTGGATATCGGACGTGCCTTCGTAGATCTGGCAGACCCGCACATCGCGGTAGATCTTCGCAACGCCGAATTCTTCCAGATAGCCGTAGCCGCCAAGTGTCTGGATCGCACCGGAAACGACCGCTTCGGCGGTTTCGGACGCAAAGACTTTGGCCATGGATGCCTGCGTGAGCGCGGGCTGCCCGGCGTCGCGCAGAGCGGCGGCGGAGAGGACCAGCTGGTGCGCGGCCTCCAGCCGGGTCGCGAGGTCCGCCAACCGGAAGCCGACGGCCTGATGCTCGATGATTGCCTTGCCCATCGACCGGCGATCCTTCGCATAGGCAGTGGCGATCTCCAGCGCAGCGCGCGCCATGCCGATGCACTGCGCCGCGATGCCGATACGCCCGGTCTCCAGGTTCGAAAGGGCAATCCGATAGCCTTGCCCGGGCGAGCCGAGCACCAGATCGTCCTCCACGAACAGGTTTTCGAAGCGGAGCGCACAGGTATCCGACGCCCCTTGGCCGAGCTTATGCTCCACCTTATCGACGATGTATCCTGGTCTGTCGGTTGGAACGAGGAACGCCGTCAATCCCTTCTTGCCGGCGGCCGGATCGGTCACAGCGATTACCATCGCCAGGCCCGCGATCTTGCCGGATGTGATGAACTGCTTCGCCCCGTCGAGCCGCCATCCGCCGTCCACCTTCGTGGCCTTCGTGCGAACGGCAGAGGCATCAGACCCCGCATCGGTTTCGGTCAGGGCGAACGCCCCGATGCACTTGCCGGCAATGAGATCAGGAAGGAAGCGGGCCTTCTGCTCGTCCGTGCCGTCCTTGAGCAGCCCCGAGACCATAATCGAATTCTGGATCGAGACGATGGTCGACAGAGCTCCGTCCGCCGCCGCCAGCTCAATCAGCGCGAGCGCGTACGAGATGTAGTCGCTGCACGCGCCCCCGAACGCTTCGGGCGCTGTCATTCCGAGGAGGCCGAGCTCAGCCAGATCCTCGAACAGGGAAGGCGGATATCCGCCCATCTTCTCGAATTGCGACGACTGCGGCCGGATACGATCCTGGGAAAAGGCCCGGACCGCATCCCGGATGGCAAGCTGCGTCTCCGTGAGAATCATAAAACCCTCGCGTTCCAGAGGTTACTTGTGAGTACGTTGTAGAATGGCGAGTTTCGTGTCAAGAGCGATGGCGAGGAGCAATGATGAATAACCAGGCTGTAGAGTTGGAGGCATCGCCGTTCCGTTCGGCGGAGGAGCGCGCACATGAGCGGAGCCTGAAGCGGGAGGCGGTGCTGCGCTCTGCTGTCCGGACGTTCAACTTGCGCGGGTTCCATGCCGCCTCGCTCGACGAGGTCGCCGCGAACCTCAGGATCAGCAAGCCGACGATCTATCGATATCTCGGCAACAAGGAGCAGGTTCTCCTTGAATGCGTGACGCGCGGGCTTGAGATGCTTCACCAAGCCGCTGCCGATGCTCAGGTCGAAGCGGGTACGGGCCTTGCGAAGCTGACGGCTTTCTTGCGGCGATATGCCGAGATCAACATGGACGATTTCGGGCGGTGTGTCATTCGCACCGACGACTCCGCTCTTTCGGAAAACGGCCGCGAGCACTTCAGGGCTTTAAAAGCGAAGATCGACCGCGCCATGAGAACCTTGATCGAGGAAGGCATGAAGGACGGATCGATCGCGTCGGCGGATGTGAAGATGACCGCTTTCGCATTGGCCGGCGCGCTGAACTGGCCGGCGAAGTGGCATGATCCCAAAGGGAAAATGAGCGTAGAGGAGGTCGCAGCCACGCTTGTCGATGTGCTGGTCCATGGATTATCCCCGCGTTCGTGAACTCGTTCATCAAAGATGGCTTGATTTGCGAGGTTCGAACTCGTCGAACGGAGGGACGAGGAAGTTGTAGGGGAAGCCGGCACCACGCAGGTCCAGCCCGTAGCCGAGCGTCTTACGGTTAGTCAGGTTGTTGACCCACGCCCGCAGGGTGAGGTTACCGAGCGTCCACGCCAGCGTGCCGTTGATCTTCGCATAGCTGCCTTGGGCCAGTTCACCGTTGATCTGCCCTGTACCCGCCGCATTGTCGCTGTTGAAGGGTGAGAAGAACTGCCGGCTGAAATAGCTGACGGTCGGCGAGAGCGTCAGGTCTCCATCTGCGATCTTGAGCATCGTCCAGTCGAAGCCTGCCTGGGCGGTCCAGCGCGGCGCGAACGGAAGGTCGTTGCCGCCGAGGTCGGTTCCCTGAAGGATCAACTCCTTGTAGGTTGCATGGAGATAGCCGACCGACCCGTTCAGCGTCAGACCTGGAGCAACGCGGAAACTCGCCTCCGCCTCCGCACCGTAGACCTCTGACTTGGGCGCGTTGACGAGGATATTGACCGGGCCCGGTCTCAGATCCTGAACCTGCTGGTCCTTGTAGTTGTAGTAGAATGCTGCTGCGGAGAGCGTCAGCGCGCGATCCAGGAAGCGTCCTTTCGCACCCACTTCATAGGCATCGACCTTCTCCGGGCTCACATAGTTGATGCCCGAAGATGACGTATAGCTGCCGCCGTTGAACGCACCCGAGCGATAGCCGCGGCTATAGCTTGCGTAGATCAGCTGACCGTTGTCGAAGGTGTAGCTCAGGGCTGCGCGGCCGGTGAGCGCATTGTTCTTGCCGGAGAGTTCAAGGCGGGCAGCGGGATCATAGGCGCATGTCCCCGGCACGCCTGCACAAGGGACCGTCGTGGCAAGCGGGGTCTGTGGGCCGTCAACGTCACCGGCGAAGAGATACGCGCGCCCATCTTCGTAGCGGGAACGATCCCAAGTGTACCGAAGGCCGATGGTCGCCACGAGCCTGCTCGTCAGGTCGTAGTCGCCCTGTGCGAAGATCGCGTAGGAACGGCGCACCTGCCGATAGGTCTGGTCGAAGCCGCCATTCACACCCGGCGCGATCGCGCCGCCGATGTTGAACGTGTTACGGGTGACGGTCCGATCCCAGCCGTAAAACCCACCGGCGACAAGCTTCAGCGAATCGCCTTCATAGTTCAGCCGAGCCTCCTCGCTGAACTGGCGGAAGTTCGAGCGCCAAGTGATGTCGAGAACGTCGAGCGGCGAGCCATCCGCAGCCTGGGTGAGGTTCTGCTTGCCGCCACCATAATTGGTGATCGACGTCAGCTTGAGGGCGTCGGACAGCTCGTACGCGATGTTCGCCGTTGCACCATATGCCGAGGTCTTGTTGAGACCCACCCGGTTCTCATTCACTTCGTAGAAGCTGCGACCATCCCGGAAGGGCAGCAGACCGTAAACGGGTGCCTGCGTGCCCCGGTCACGTCCGCCGAAAACTTGCAGCTTGATATCGAGCGGCCCGTTGCCGGGACGGATGCGCAGCGATGCGCGACCCTGCAGCTTGTTCACGGAGTTCGGATCTCGCCCCCCTGGGAAAACGTTGTTGAACTTGCCGTCGCCCTTCTCGAAGTTGCCGGCGACCCGCAGGCCCACCTGGTCCTCTACGACCGTGGTCTCGACCGCACCCTGTGCCGACCAGGTGTCGTAGTTGCCGTAGCCCGCCTGAAGGTAGCCTTGCGTACCGGACAGCGTCGGCTGCTTGGTTATGAAGTTGATCGCGCCGCCGGTCGTGTTGCGGCCGAACAGCGTGCCCTGCGGCCCGCGCAGGACCTCGACCCGATCGAGATCGTAGAGCCCCATGCCGTGCGCCGTGCGGCTCGCGAGATAGACGTCGTCCATGTAGACGCCGACCGGGGAGGCCTGGTTGGAATTGTATTCGTTGGCGACGCTGATGCCGCGCAGCGAGAAGTTCGGCTGCGTGTTGCCATAGGCGCTGTTCACCTGAAGGTTCGGGACCGCAGTTGCCAGCTGAGCGGAATCAGTGATCCCCTTGGTCGCGAGGCCTTGCCCGGACACGGCGGAGATCGCCAACGGCACCTGGAGCACGGATTGCTGACGACGCTGCGCGGTCACGACGATGTCGCCCGCGTCCTGCGCCGCATCACCGTTGCGAGCCTGCGTCGCCGGGGTTTGCGGCATGCTGGTGCCGACAGACTGCGTCGTTTGTGCGAGTGCCGATGTCGCGACTGTCGCGGTGAGGATGACCAGCAGCGAACATGGATACATACGAGAAATCATAACCTCTCCTGATGAAACGCTTCGTCGGGCGCGAAGCTCTGAAGGTCGTCGGGTCGAGCTTTACCTAGCGAGAGGCGGCGCTGCTGGCTTTGCACGGGATTGCTCCTAGTTTTAACAAATCTTGCGCGCTCCTTGTGCGTGTGCAGCGACTGAGGTCTCGTAAGCCGCCGGAAGTACCCGAGCTAAAGAGATGAGAGAGGAGCTTCTAAATGCATCCGTCGATGCACGCCCTGAGTTCGCCGCAGAAACCTGCGATCATCATCGCCGAGACCGGCCAAGCGATGGATTACTGGACGCTGGATGCCCAGTCGAATCGTTCGGCGCACGCGCTGCGCGCCCTTGGCATGCAGCGCGGGGATGTGGTCGCAACCCTGTTCGATAATGCTGTCGAGGTGTTTGTCCTCGGTCTCGCTGCGCAACGAGCGGGCCTATATCTCACGTCCATCTCGAACAAGCTGAGTGCGGCGGACGTCGCGTATATCGCCCGCGATTGCGGCGCAAAGCTGCTTGTCGCCAGCGACGCCTACCTCCCTCTGGCGGAGCAGGCGCTGCTCGATACGTCCGACCTCCGACTGTTCGCTTGGCAGAAGGAATCGATCGTCGCACGCTCGTGGAGCGATCTGGCCAGCCCTTATCCGACCAGTCCGATAAGCGACCAGGCGCCGGGCACCGACATGCTCTACTCTTCAGGCACGACGGGCCGCCCGAAAGGGGTGAAGTTCCCGCTTCCTGAGGGCGGGATCGATCACCCAACTCCCCTGATGACCATGGGCACGTCGCTCTATGGCATGGGCGCCGACACCATCTATCTGTCGACCTCTCCACTGTACCACGCGGCACCCTTGCGCTGGGCGATGACCGTGCACCGGCTCGGCGGGACGGTGGTCGTCATGCGGCACTTCGATGCCGAGCAGACGCTGAAGCACATAGAGCAGTTCAGGGTCACACATGCGACCTTCGTCCCGACGCACTTCGTTCGTTTGCTGAAGCTGCCGGATGACACGCGTGCACGCTACGATCATTCGAGCCTGCGGGCGGTCGTTCATGCCGCGGCACCCTGTCCGGTGCCGATAAAGCAGGCCATGATCGATTGGTGGGGACCGATCCTGCATGAGTACTACTCCGGCACCGAACAGTGCGGCATCACCGCGCTGACGTCGTCGGAGTGGCTCGCGAAGCCCGGCTCTGTGGGGAAGGCTGTGCTCGGAACCGTAAAGATCACCGACGATGACGGCAACGAGCTGCCCGTGGGAAGCGAAGGGAATGTGTTCTTCGCGAATGGGCCAGCATTCCAGTACCACAACGATCCCGAGAAGACGGCTAAGGCTTATGATCGAAACGGTTGGGCGACGTTGGGCGATATCGGCCGGATCGATGAGGATGGCTATCTCTTCCTGACCGACCGCAAAAGCTTCATGATCATTTCAGGTGGGGTCAACATCTACCCCCAGGAGATCGAGAACTGCCTCGTCGCCCATCCGAAGGTAGCGGACGCGGCGGTGATCGGAGTACCCGATGAGGAGATGGGCGAACGGGTTCTCGCGATCGTGCAACCCGCCGCAGGGGTGCAGGCCGGCATCCCGCTCGGAAACGAGCTGTGCGACTACATCCGGTCGGCGCTCGGCGGAGTAAAGACCCCCCGGGCTTTCGAATTCCGTGATGAGTTGCCGCGTGAGCCGACCGGCAAGTTGATGAAGAGAAAATTGGTCGAGGAGTTTCGCACCAAGGTCGCGGCGGCAGCCTGAGCCGCCTCCAGGACCGCCTGATCTTCGATGCGGAACACGAGATCTTCCGGGAAACCGTGGCGCACTGGCGGGTAGGTAGACCGTGATGCTTATGCCCGCGCTGGACAGGCCGGATTGTTGTGCCTCTGGGCTGATCCGGCTTTCGGCTGCGGGTCTTCAGGAGTAACGTTTCGACCAGATCGTGATCGAAGAGGATGTGCGCGGAGCAGCCTGCGTCCGGGCGAAGGCATTGAAGCGCTGACCGCAAGGTTGATGATCGGCTTGACTTGCTTCTTACGCATCCCATGGGCCGAAATGCCGACGGCGATCGCCGCCTCGATCATCGTATCATCGGACTGGTCCACGAACATGGCAATCGGATTCGGCAGCGCCCGGCTGACCGTCAGCATCTCCTCCAGCGTGTCGGCTGGGATTACTCAGACGGATGAGTACGACATCGCGCCATTCGCTCGATCATCGCCACGAAAGTTCCGTAAGGCGGGAATAGGCGGACGTCGTCCTACCGGCCTTCGCGTAGGCCATCTTCAAGAACGGTCGAAGGAACGGAAGTTCTCGAATATGAAGGCGACAGGTCGGGTCCGTCCCCGCATCACGACTCTGGTACGCTTTCGGGACTTGATGAGCGCGTACGGGTTCTCGGCGAAGGGCCGGAGTACGCCTTTCAACTGTTTGCGGAAGTTGGAATTGTCCATCCGCTGAGCGAAATAGTCACGAATCACGCCGGCTGACCGGCGGGGAGCGCTGGAGGAGCCGCTACTCATGGCCTTGGCGGTTGGTAGAGCAGAAGATACCAGGTTCCATCGAACTCCATGTCAGCAAACTCGAACGGCCCGTAATCCGCCGCCTGCGGATCGGCCATTGCGAACAATCTATCAAGGTTCTCGGAGAAGACGCCACGGCGACGCGCAACGGGGTCGTCCCGTTTCAGGTTGAAGTGCTTGACCGTTGCCTCGCCCCGCTGGGTCGATCCGAACAGGCGGCCTTCGGGTGCCACAACGAGGTGCGCCGGAAGTTCTCGTCGCCGCTTGGGTCCAGGAAGACCTGGGGTTCTGACGCCCCAGCCAGACATAGTAGAGGTGCGCAAGGTGTGACGCCTCGGGCGGCCGGATCCGGGGCAACAAGCTGGGCAGTGCAGAAGATATGCTGACGGCGCAGGCCGCCGCGCTCAACGCGATGTTCTTAGAGCTGGCGCGGCGATCGGGCGCGAACATGGGCGAGTATATCCAAGCCGCTGAAATCTACATGCGGCTGGCGTTGAAGGCGCAGGCGCAATGCCGGGCGACGCTGGAGACGCTGTCCACGATCAAGAACCCGCCCGTCGTGTATGCACGGCAGGCAAACATCGCAAACGGGCCGCAACAGGTGAACAACGGCGTCGCCGCCCCGCGTGCGAGCGATCCCGCAAGCTCGCCGAACGAACTATTGGAGACGGAGCATGGCAAACGGCTGGAGCGCGGAACGGCGGGCGCGGCAATCAGCGGCGATCCGGCGCTGGGAGCCGTGGGAGCGATCGACGGGGCCGCAGACCTCGGGCGGCAAGGCGCGCGCCAGCCGCAACGCCGACAAGGGCGGAAAGCGGCCGGCGCTCAGGGCTGAGCTGGCGCACCTTCGCGAGCTGATGCGGGAGTTGGCGGCGGAGCAGCGGGAGGGATGGTAAACCAAATCCGCCTCGGCTCCATTCGCCCCATGGAACGGCTAGCCCGCCAGCCCGCCTTTCCGATAGAAGACATCTTCAAAAAGTTCTCTCACGACATCTTCAATAGATTTGTCATCAACACAATCCCGTTCTCCGCCAGACTCAGTGAAAGTGTGTAGCTTGTCATCGTGATACAGCAGTTCTCGCAGTCTGATGTCTGGATCGCTATAGTTTACAAAATCTGGGCGTTCCTGACTTCTAGCCTCAATCCCAGTGAATTGCATCGACACCACCTCGCGCAAATCGACGGTGAAGTCGTCGGGCTTCGTCCTGTGCCGAGAAAAAAATCCGATTATCTTGTAAATGGGCTCGCCGTCCATAAAGAAAAGCAAGGATATCGACCAAGTGAACGCAGGACGCCGACCAGTTGTGACGAGGCTTTTCCAGTCGTCGAAGTCGACTGTTTCATACCAGCGGTAGGCAACTCCGATTACGTCGGATGACTCATCGATCTCACTTGCGGCCCGTGCAAAAGCGTCTCTGATCTGCTCCATGCGGGACTTCCAAACAATGTACTGTTTGTGAAGTGCGCCAGTCTTCTTGGTGGAGGCAACCTTTGTAAGGCTTGTAATCCATTTCATGCGCTCCTCGGGCGCACGAGTGATCGCATCGATCTTACCAAGGGTGCTAAGTTGATTCTGGGCTAGAAGAGAGACGATCTCGTCCCAATCTCCGGCATCCGCCTTTTGAAGAGCTTGGTAGTACTGATCCCGCTGTGAGGACGGAACTCCTGTCGGGTACAGTCGTCCCTTCATAAGGACGAAGTCTTGCAATAGCCGTGCGGTACGCCCGTTGCCGTCTACGAAGGGATGAACAAAGGACACCTGGTGGTGAACCAAAGCGGCTCGCACTACTGGATGCAGGAATTCCGCATTTCGGTATCCAGTAAGAAGGTCGCTTAAAAGAGGGGCGATGTCTGTTGGCGCTGGAGGTTGAAATGAGGCTCCAGATATTTCGACTTGAACACGCCTGAACTCTCCACCTTCGGTCTTCAGCGTGTGTAAGAGAAGTCTGTTAACTTCCCGGATCATTAGCGCATCAAGATCGGCACCATACTCGTACTGATTGTAGACAAATTCGTCGGCCTTGAGAGCGTTGAGAATTTCTTGATCCTCTTTGGCCGGGTTCTGCGAGATCACCATGGCATCCATGATGGCAAGCGTCTGACGGCGGGTTGCCGCTATCCCTTCGATGTTCAGTGTGGCCGTGACCCTGTCGGGCAGGAAGGCCCTTCTAACCTCAAGCTCGGTTTCTCGGGAGAACGGACGACGTTCGTTCAATCTTTCAGCGTTCTCGTCGACCTGCTGGAGAAGGGCAACGACGTCGCCAGACAGCGTTATCTCCTTAGGAGCCTGGATTCTGTTAAGCGGTGTCATCGTCGTTGCCCCCCGTCAATCTACATCCAATCTGCTACCCACTCCCTTCTAGGAGAGGCAAGATGCGTTAGGAAATCAGGACGCAGCGTTACCGTTCTGCTTGCACGTCCCCGGCAGATGTGCGGCTTGCTCATCCAGCTCAGGTTTGAAGCTGAAAGTGTCCGATCACGGTATCCGCGCTCGAGATCGGCGACTCCGCATACCACTTAATCGGCGTCTCGACTGTTCAACGCTCCACCAGCCGGCGCAGGCTGCTCATGGTGATCAGCGTTCCCCGGCCGAGCTTTACGGTTCTCAGCTCGCCTGCTTTGATCAGCGCGTAAACGGTGGAACGTCGTACGCCGATGAGCTGCATCGCTGTGGGGATGCGAACCGCTAACCGCTCCAGTGGGGTTGCTACCGGTTCCGGCCGGCTGACCTTCGTTTCAACACTCGGCATGCATGCTCTCCAGCCGGAGGAGCATGGTCGCGCTACGCAAGGCACTCTCCCGATTAGCAAAGCGTTGGGGCTGTAGGAAAGCGCCTTAGGGTTGCGGCTCCGCCGCTATGCCGCAGTAGCAAAATCAATGACTTAGCTCTGTATAACGGCTTTTGGGTAGCAGCCTCAGGCACTTACACCTGCGGGGTCCCGCGTAGGGTGTGCCGAAATTCTAGCCGCTGATGGCTCCGTGCGGCGTATGAGCCGAATACGTGCTGCCGGCTGTGATTCGGTTGGCCAGTGGGAACGCGCGAGCGCTGCTCTGCGCGGCTCCTTTTCCATTGCCGTTCGGAGGTGCTTATTACCGAACCGTTACCGAAATCCGCCCGCGCCAGCCGACTAACGCTACTAAGCCATTGATATCGCTGGTGACCCCTACGGGACTCGAACCCGTGTTTTCGCCGTGAGAGGGCGACGTCCTAGACCGCTAGACGAAGGGGCCGGCTGAGCGGAGAGCGGCGTTTATGGGCGCGGGGGATGTGCGTCAAGTCTGTCTGCGCACAGGCCGCAAGCTTCGTGGCTCGTGTAAAAGATGTTTCAATCCGACGGCCCGGAGAGGCGGCGTTCGCGGATCTCCGCTCGCCCGAGCCGGGGACCAGAAGGAGCAGGCCGTGGCGAGTCCCGATCCAGCGTCGCCAGATCAGGCCGCCTAGGCCTCAGGCTGCCTGGGCCCGCTCCCGCTCCTTCATTTCCTGATTGAGCATCTCGGCCAGCAGGAACGCCAGTTCGATGCTCTGCCCGGCGTTGAGGCGCGGGTCGCAATGGGTGTGGTAGCGATCGGCGAGGCCCTGTTCGGTGATGGCAATGGCGCCGCCCGTGCATTCGGTGACGTTCTGGCCGGTCATCTCGGCATGGATGCCGCCGCCATGCGTACCCTCGGCCCGGTGAACGGCGAAGAAGCCGCGCACCTCGGCGAGGATGCGGTCGAACGGCCGCGTCTTGTAGCCATTCGCCGCCTTGACGACGTTGCCGTGCATCGGGTCGCAGGACCAGACCACCGGCCGCCCCTCGCGCTTCACCGCGCGGACGAGCTTCGGCAGGTGCTTTTCGATCTGGTCGTGGCCGTAGCGGGTGATGAGGGTGATGCGCCCCGGCTCCCGCGCGGGATCGAGCGTGTCGAGCATACGCAGGAGGGCGTCCGGCTCAAGGCTCGGGCCGCATTTCAGGCCGATCGGGTTGCCGATGCCACGAAAGTATTCGACATGGGCCGACCCCTCGAAGCGGGTGCGGTCGCCGATCCAGACCATATGCGCCGAGGTGTCGTACCAGTCACCGGTCAGCGAATCCTGCCGCGTCATCGCCTGCTCGTAGGGGAGCAGCAGCGCCTCATGGCTGGTGTAGAAGGCGGTGGCCTTCAGCTGCGGGACCGTTTCCGGGTTGATGCCGCAGGCGGCCATGAAATCCAGCGCCTCGCCGATGCGGTCGGCGAGCTGCTGATACTGCGCGGCCCAAGGGCTGCGGCCCATGAAGTCGAGCGTCCAGGCGTGGACCTGCGCGAGATTGGCATAGCCACCCTGCGCAAAAGCACGGAGGAGATTGAGGGTGGCGGCCGACTGCGAATAGGCCTGGATCATCCGCTGCGGATCGGGCCGGCGGCTTTCGGGCGTGAAGGCGATGTCGTTGACGTTGTCGCCGCGATAGCTGGGCAGTTCGACGCCGTCGATCGTCTCGGTCGGAGCGGAACGCGGCTTGGCGAACTGACCCGCCATGCGGCCGACCTTCACGATCGGCAGCTTCGACGAATAGGTCAGGATGACCGCCATCTGCAGCAGCACGCGGAAGGTGTCGCGGATGTTGTTCGGGTGGAACTCGGCGAAGCTTTCGGCGCAGTCGCCGCCCTGGAGCAGGAACGCCTTGCCGGCGGCGACTTTCGCGAGATCGGCCTTGAGGTCGCGGGCCTCACCGGCAAAGACGAGCGGAGGATAGGTCGCAAGCGTGCTTTCGGCGGAGGCGAGTGCCGCCGCATCCGGATAGTCCGGGAGTTGCCGCGCTTCGTAGCCGCGCCAGCTCTGCGGGGTCCAACCGCTTGCCATGTTACCTGTCCCTGCGTTCGTCATAAGGCGGCGGGCTATACGCGCATGGGGGGCAGGGGGAAGAAAGAAGGGGTTGGGGTCCGTAGGAGCCAAGTTGTCCGTCTGTCCCGAGCGAAGCCGAGGGACGATCATCGAGCGAAGTCGAGATGTAAGGCCGTTGGAGGGGCCTCGGCTTCGCTCGGCCTGTGTCCCTCGACTTCGCTCGGGATGGACGGTTACGGCGTTATCGACGCCACGCCGAACCTCGGAATATCGATCGCGGGGCAGCGGTCCATGACGACCTTCAGCCCAGCGGCCTCGGCGCGGGCGGCCGCCTCTTCGTTGACGACACCGAGTTGCATCCAGACCGCCTTGGCTCCCACAGCAATGGCTTCGTCCACCGCCTCTCCGGCGGCCTGGGGGCGGCGGAAGATGTCGACGATGTCGATGGGCTCGCCGATCTGCGACAGCTCGCGCCAGACATATTCGCCGTGGACGTGCTCGCCGGTGATCTGCGGGTTGACCGGGATCACGCGGTAGCCGTGGTTCTGAAGGAAGCGCATCACGCCGTAGCTGGGGCGGTCGGGCCGGTCGGAGGCGCCGACCAGCGCGATGGTGCGGGCGTTTTCCAGCAGGTCCTTGATCGCGGCCGGGTCGGTCAGCGGCATGTGGCTCTCCTTTGCCCGAACAACCCTCAAGCGGGGCGGAGGTTCAGGGCGGCGGCGACCTTCTCGGCGATGGCGGTGAAGGACCGGCCTTGCGGGCTGTCGGTCGCGGCGGGCGGCTGGCCCGCGTCCGAGGCGGTTCGGATGGCAATGTCGAGGGGGATGCGGCCGAGGAAGGGGAGGGCGAGTTCCGCCGCCGCGTTTTCCGCGCCGCCGGTTCCGAAGGGGTCGGAAATCTCGCCGCAATGAGGGCAGGCGTAGCCGGCCATGTTCTCGACCAGGCCAAGGATGGGGACGTTGGTCTGCGCGAAAAGGTCGATGGCGCGGGCGGCGTCGATCAGGGCGAGATCCTGCGGGGTCGAGACGATGACCGCGCCGGCCGGCTTGTACTTCTGGATCATGCCAATCTGGATGTCGCCGGTGCCGGGGGGGAGATCGACTACGAGGAGGTCGGTCGTGCCCCAGTCAGCGTCGAGGAGCTGGCCGAGCGCGCCGGAGATCATCGGCCCGCGCCAGGCGAGCGCCTTGCCGGGAGCGACGAGCTGGCCGATCGAGAGCATCAGTACGCCGAAGGGGGTGGGGATGGGGTCGAGGACCTTGTCCTTCGCGGTGGGCTTTGCCGCCTCCATGCCGAGAAGGCGCGGCTGGGAAGGGCCGTAGATGTCGGCGTCCACGAGCCCGACGCGCTGCCCCATGCGGGCGAGCGCGATGGCGAGATTGGCGGCGACGGTGGACTTGCCGACGCCGCCCTTGCCCGAGCCGACGGCGATGATGCGCCGCTCGCGCTTTTCCTGGGTGAGGGCGATGCGGACGGTGGCGACACCGGGAACGGCGGAGAGGGCGGTGGTGACGGCCTGTTCGAGTGCCTTAGGGTCGACGAGGCCGGTGATGTCGAGGACGAGGCTGGCGGTGGCATCGGTAAGGCGGGGGGCGGTGGCGCGGCCTGCGGCGACCAGGCCGCGGCCGGTGAGCGGATCGGGGATGGCGTCGAGGGCGGCGGTGAGGGCGTCGGTCATGACGGGAACTTAGGGGATGGGAGAGACGGAAGCACTGGTTATCGGCCGCCGCCCCCCTATAAAGGATGGATGGAGACGAAGTCTGACGGGGCGCCGCGTATGACGGGCGCGGTGCTCAATGCCGAGGGTGGCCCCTGGGGCGGCGGTTCGAACAACGGCGGCAATGGCGGCGGTGGAGATGATGACGGCGGCCTCGGCCCCCGAAATCCATGGACGCAGCCGCCGAAGAAGAAGGGGCCGCGCAAGGGCCCGAACCCGGCGGCGATCGAGGAATTGCTGCGGCGCGGACGCAGCAGCTTCGGCGGAAGGATGCCGGGCGACTTCGACGGTCGGAAGACCTTCGGCTGGGCGTTGCTCGCCATCGTCGCGATCTGGATTGCATTCACCAGCATCTGGGGCGTCGATCCGCAGGAGCGTGGCGTCGTGACGCAGCTCGGCCGCTTCTCCCGCATCCTGACCCCGGGGCTGCGCCTGACCCTGCCCGCGCCGTTCGAGACGGTGACGAAGGTGGTGGTCGAGCAGACCAATACGATCGATGTGGGTTCCACGGCCGAGGATTCGCAGAACCTGATGCTGACCGGCGACCAGAACATCGTCGATCTCGCCTATTCGGTGCGGTGGAAGATCCGCGATCCGGAGCTCTACATCTTCGAGCTGCAGGACCCGGAGGAGACCATCAAGGAGGTCGCCGAGAGCGCGATGCGCGAGGAGATCGGGCGGGTGACCCTGAACGACGCGATCGGATCGCAGCGGGGCGAGATCGCCGACCGTGTGCAGGCGCGGATGCAGATGGTGCTGAACTCCTACCGCGCGGGCGTGCAGGTGCTGGGCATCGCCATCAAGCAGGCCGATCCGCCTTCCGCCGTGAACGACGCGTTCAAGGAAGTGTCCGCCGCGCAGCAGACCGCCGAGACCTATGTCAATCAGGCGCGCGCCTATTCGCAGCAGCTTGGTGCCAAGGCGTCCGGTGAGGCGCAGGCGTTCGACAAGGTCTACGAACAGTACCGCCTTGCCCCCGAGGTGACGCGGCGGCGCATGTATTACGAGACGATGGAGAAGGTGCTGAGCAAGGTCGACAAGACGATCGTCGAAGCGCCGGGGGTAACGCCGTATCTGGCACTGCCCGAGGTGAAGCGCCGCGCGGCGCAGGGCGGGGAGGCGCAGCAGTGAGCCTGATGGAACGCATCATGCGCCAGCCCTTCGCCTGGGGCCTCGGCATCGTCGTCGTCCTCATCCTGCTGCTGTCGACGGTGTCGATCGTGCCGGAGACGAAGCAGGCGGTGCTGGTGCGGCTTAACCGGCCGGTCGCGATCTGGAACGCGTACAAGCCGAACCAGGAGTTCGGGCGCACGGGCGCGGGCGTCCGCTTCCACTGGCCGTTCATCGAGCGGGTGGTGTGGGTCGACAAGCGCGTTCTCGATTTCGACATGCAGCGGCAGGAGGTGCTGTCCACCGACCAGCTGCGCCTGGTGGTCGATGCGTTCGCGCGGTTCCGCGTGGTCGATCCGCTGCGCATGGTGCTGACCGCCGGGAGCGAGCGGCGGGTGACCGAGGCGCTGCAGCCGATCCTCGGCTCGGCGCTGCGCAACGAACTCGGCAAGCGTCAGTTCGCGTTGCTGCTCAGCCCCGAGCGGGGGCAGGTGATGGACAATATCCAGGCCGGGCTGAACCGCGTCGCCAAGCAGTATGGTGTCGAGATCGTGGACGTGCGGATCAAGCGGGCCGACCTGCCGACGGGCACGCCGCTTGAGAGCGCGTATCAGCGGATGCGGACGGCGCGGCAGCAGGAGGCGCTGACCATCCGCGCGCAGGGGCTGAAGCAGGCGCAGCTGATCCGCGCCGACGCGGATGCCGAGGCGTCGCGGATCTATTCGGAGAGCTTCAACAAGGACCCGGATTTCTACGACTTCTACCGCGCGATGCAGTCTTATGAACATACGTTCGGGGTGGATGGGACCAATGCGGAAGGGAGCAGCTCGATCGTGCTGTCGCCGAGCAACGATTACCTGCGGGAGTTCCGTGGGGGGCGTTAGCACTTCTCAGCGCCGTTCCGGCTGAGCCTGTCGGAGCCCCGGCGTGCCGGTGAGGTGCTTTCTGGCACTTCGACAAGCTCAGTGCGAACGGACGTGGTTCAGGACGCAACCTAATCATTCAATTACGGTTCAGACGACGAATATAAGTTTGCCAGCGTCGCGCGTTCGCGCGTCAGCCTTTAGGAGATCCGCCATCGTGCGTTACGCCTATGCCATTACGGGAGCGATGCTCGCCGGTGGCGCCGCAGCCACCCTCGCCTTCCAGACCCCTTTGGGCGCGCAGGTGCCCCAGAACTCCCCGGGTACGATAGCCGCGGCCGCACCCCGACCGGGCGCGCCGATGAGCTTCGCCGACCTGGCGGCAAAGCTGCAGCCGGCGGTGGTCAACATCTCGACGACGCAGCAGATCCCGGTGCAGCGTTCGGCCAATCCCTTCGCGGGCACGCCCTTCGAGGACTTCTTCCGCCAGTTCGGCGGCAATCCGCAGCAGGGTGACAACGGAAGGCCGGTGACGCGCGAGGCGACCTCGCTGGGTTCGGGCTTCATCATCTCGCCGGACGGCTATGTGGTGACGAACAACCACGTCGTGTCGGGCGGGCGGGATACCGGTCCCGGCGCGCCAGTGGTCTCCTCGATCACCGTAACCCTGTCCGATCGCAAGGAATACACCGCCAAGCTGATCGGCCGCGATCCGGCATCCGATCTCGCGCTCCTGAAGATCGACGCCAAGGACCTGCCCTTCGTGCAGTTCGGTGACAGCACGCGGACGCGCGTCGGCGACTGGGTGATCGCGATCGGCAACCCCTTCGCGCTGGGCGGGACAGTGACGGCGGGTATCGTATCCGCCATCCACCGGTCGATCAGCCAGGGTGGCGCCTATGATCGCTACATCCAGACCGATGCGGCCATCAACCAGGGCAATTCCGGCGGACCGATGTTCGACCTGAACGGCAATGTCGTCGGCATCAACACCGCGATCTTCAGCCCCACCGGTGGCAATGTCGGCATCGGTTTCGCCATTCCGGCGGAACAGGCCAAGCCGGTGATCGATGCGCTGCGCACCGGCGGCAAGGTGCGGCGCGGCTATCTGGGCGTCGGCATCCAGCCGATGACCGACGAGATCGCCGCCGCCCTGGGCCTCGCCAAGGATCGCGGCGAGATCGTGCAGCGGGTGGAACCCGGCTTCGCGGCGGCGCGTGCCGGCATCCGCCAGGGCGACGTCATCGTGAAGGTCAACAATCGCGAGGTCAGCCCGGACGAGACCCTGTCCTACATCGTCGCGAACCTGCCGATCGGATCGAGCGTACCGATCGAGCTGATCCGGCAGAACAAGCGCCTGACGGTGAACGCGATCGTCGGCGAGCGTCCGCCGGAAGAGCAGCTGGCGGCAGGCGATGACGAGGATCTCGACAAGGCGCTGCCGGACGATGAGGGCAAGGGCGCGCAGGGGCAGGGCGCGCGGGCGACGCTCGGCCTGTCGATGCAGCCGCTAACGCCGCAGATCGCGCGGCAGCTGCAGGTGCCGGCGGAGACGAAGGGGTTGGTGGTTTCCTCGGTCGATCCGGCGGGGACGGCGGCGGCGATCGGCATTCAGCGCGGCGACGTGATCCTGTCGGTAAACCAGCAGCCGACGGAGACTGTCGCGGCGGCGGCGAAAGCGGTCAACGATGCCAAGGCGGCGGGGCGTGACAGCGTGCTCCTGCTGATCCAGCGCGGCAACCGTCCGGCCACCTATGTGGGCGTGAAGATCAGTAAGTAGGATAATCGGTAATCCTCCCCCGCAAGGGGGAGGTGGCGCCGGAGGCGGCCGAGGGGGAGGGCAGCGACGTCCTGCGGCCTTCCTGTCCTCCCCCTCAGGCAAGCCTGACACCTCCCCCTGGCGGGGGAGGATGAACCCTACGCCCCTGCCACCATCATGCCGTCCACCCGCAGCGTCGGAACGTCGGTCGCGCGGCGAAAGCGGAGGTCGTTGGCGGGGGTGAGGGACTGGAACATGTCCTTCAGATTGCCGGCGATGGTGATCTCGGCAACGGCGGGGCCGATCTCACCGTTGACGATCAGGAAGCCGGAGGCACCGCGGCTGTAGTCGCCGGTAACGCCGTTCACGCCCTGGCCGATCAGTTCGGTGACGTAGACGCCCTGAACGACATCGCTCATCAGCGCTTCGGGCGAAAGGTCGCCCGGTTCCATGTAGAGGTTGGTCGGCGATACGCCGGGCGCGCCGCCGACGCCGCGGCTGGCATGGCCCGTCGGCTTGAGACCGAGCTGGCGCGCGGAGGCGCTTTCCATCAGCCAGCCGGTCAGCACGCCCTTGTCGATGATCGTGGTCGGGGCGGTCGGCAGGCCTTCGCCATCGAAGGCCTTGGAGCGGAGGCCGCGCCTGCGGTGCGGATCGTCGCGGATGGTGACGCCGGGGGCGAAGACCTGCGTGTCCAGCGCATCGAGCAGGAAGCTGGTGCGACGGGCGATCGAGGAGCCGGTGATCGCGCCGATCAAATGGCCGAGGAGCGAGGCGCCGACGCGCGGATCGAAGAGGATCGGCATCTGTCCGCTGGCGAGCTTGACCGGATCGAGGCGGCGCACGGCGCGATCCCCCGCGCGGCGACCGATCTCGGCAGGGTCGTCGAGGTCGATCTCATGCCGGGCGGAGTGATAGGCGTAGTCGCGCTGCATCCCGCCGCCGGAGCCGGCGATCACGCTGGCGGAGCAGCCGTAGCCGGAAGCGGTATAGGCGCGGGCAAAGCCGTGGCTGGTGGCGAGCGCGATGACCGATCGGCTGGCGCTCGCACCCGCGCCCTCGCTGTTGGTGACGCCTTCGACTGACCGGGCAGCGTCCTCGGCGGTGAGCGCGCGGAGCTTGAGTTCGGCGGGCATCGGATCGCCGCCGTCATCGGCCTCCACGTCCACCGGATCGCCCTGGAACAGCAACTCGGCGGGGGCGAGCCCGGCATAGGGATCCTCGGGTGCCTCGCGCGCCATCGCCAGCCCGCGCTCGGCAAGCTGGGCGAGAGCATCGGGGGAGAGATCCGAGGAGGAGACGCTGGCCGAGCGGCTGCCGGAGAAGACGCGCAAGCCGATGCTCTCCCCCTCGGAACGGCCGACATCTTCCAGCAGGCCAAGGCGGACCTGCACCTCGGTCGAGGCCTGGCCGACATAGATGGCGTCGGCGGCGTCCGCCCCCGCCTTCCGTGCGAGGTCGATCAGGGCGGCGGCGCGGTCGTTCGATTCTGATGGGCTGAGCATCGTCGGGCTTTAGGATCGGCCCCCATCCGCGTCAAAGGCCGGCAGAGGCGACCAGGCAGGCGAGGAACATCAGCATTCCGGCGAAGCGGTTCGAGCGGAAGCGGTGAAGGGCGTTGGCGGGATCGGCTGGGTCTAGCGTGGCGACTTGCCAGGCGAGGTGGATCGCGAAGGGGATGAGGGCGGCGAGGGCGAGGACATCCTGCCGGACGAGCCACAAGGCGAAGGCGAAGGCGACGAGTGTTGCGATGTAGAACAGGGCGATGCCGAGCCGGGCGCGGCTGCCGAGCGCGCGGGCGGAGGAGCGGACACCGGCGAGCGCGTCATCCTCGATATCCTGGAGCGCGTAGATGGTGTCGTAGCCGATGACCCAGAGGATCGACCCGGCATAGAGCGCGCCGAGCGGCCAGGCGAAGCCGCCCGTCACCGCCGCCCAGCCGACAAGGGCGGCCCAGGAGAAGACGAGCCCCAGCCAGGCCTGCGGCCACCAGGTGATCCGCTTCATGAAGGGATAGGCCGCCACGGGAGCGATGCTGGCGAAGGCGGTGATCTGGGCGACCGGGTTGAGCTGAAACAGGACGATGAGGCCGATCAGGCAGAGGACGAGCAGGTAGGCCCACGCGCCCTTGAGGCCGATGCGGCCGCTGGCGAGCGGGCGGTCGCGGGTGCGGGCCACGCGGACGTCGAGATCGCGATCGACGATGTCGTTGTAGACGCAGCCCGCCGCGCGCATCGCGATGGCCCCGAGGGCGAACCAGAGGAGCAGGTCCCAGCGGTCGATCACGCCGCCGGTCAGCGCGATCGCCCATGCGCCCGGCCAGTAGAGGAGCCATGCGCCGATCGGGCGATCGAAGCGACCGAGGAGGAGCCAGGGACGAATGGCTGCGGGCAGCGCACCGAGCAGGCTGCGGCTTTCGGTGTCGGGGACGGCGATTGGATCAGGCGGCATCGTCCGCGTCATGCCCAGCCGGGCAGCGCTGTCCAACCCCTAATCTGAAGGCCTATGCCTTGGCGCGGTTGAGCGCGTGGGCGGTGACGACGATGAGTCCACCCGTGACGGTCAGGGCGATCTCCGCCGTCAGGCTGGCGACGAACAGGGCCCCGCAGATCAGGCCAAGACCGATGCCGCCCAGAAGTAGAGGGCGAAGGCGACGGTGGCGGCGATAGCCCAAGGCGAGGGCCAGACCCGAGATCGGCAGCGCCAGTCCGAAGAGGATCAGGTGAACGGCGAAGCTGGACGGCAGGACCACGGCCGCCGCCGGAAGCATGGCGAAAAGGAAGGGTAACGCCAGGCAATGCGCAAGGCAGAGCAGGGAGAGGGCGACCCCGTAGCGATCGAGGGACGGCGAGGGGGCGGCCTGCTGCATAGCCATGTTATAATGTCACATCGCAGATGCGACAAGGCGGCTGTTGAAAAAAAGGAACCGCAGCGGACAAGATGCGTCCCTGAGCGCGGAAACGCTCGCCATCGTCAAGGAGATGCCCATGCTCGGCCGCCAAGTTCCCGACGTCGTCCTGAAGACCCGCGTTCGCGACGAAAGCGTCGGCGGACCCAATCCGTTCCGCTGGCAGGACGTGTCCACCGGCGAGCTGTTCAAGGGCCGCCGGGTGGCGGTGTTCAGCCTGCCAGGGGCGTTCACGCCAACCTGTTCGACCGAGCAATGCCCCGCCTTCGAGCGGGAGTATGATGCGTTGAAGGCGGCGGGCGTGGACGAGGTCTACTGCATCTCGGTCAACGATGCGTTCGTGATGTACCAATGGGGCCGCCATCTGGGTGTCGAGAAGGTGAAGCTGCTGCCAGACGGCTCGGGCGACTTCACGCGGCGCATGGGTATGCTGATCCGCAAGAACCATCTCGGCTTCGGCGAGCGCAGCTGGCGCTATGCGATGGTGGTGGACAACGGCAAGATCGTCGCCTGGTTCGAAGAGCCGGGGATTAACGACGATGGGCTGGACGAGGACCCGTATGAGCAGAGCACGCCGGATAATGTGCTGGGATGGTTGAGGGGAGCCTGACGTTATAAGTTGAGGATGTCGCGATAGAGCGCGAGGTAGCGGTCGGCCATGCGGTCGACGGTGAAATGCGCGGCGACATGGGCGCGGCAGGCGGCGCGGTCGATCTCTTCCACCCGGTCGATCGCCGCGACCGCCTCCTCGACATCGTTCACGAGGAAGCCGGTGACGCCGTCGACGATAAGCTCCGGCATCGAGCCTCGGTTGATGGCGATGACGGGCGTACCGCAGGCCATCGCCTCGATCACCGAGAGGCCGAAGGGTTCGTCGAAATTGATGAGGTGGAGGAGGGCGCGGGCTCGGCCGAGCGCCTCGATGCGCGCGGAGCCACCGACGGGGCCGTGGTAGAGGATGCGCTCGCCATCGACCGCTGAGGCGACCTCGCGCTCGTAATAGCCCTGATCCTGGACGATGCCGTACATGTGGAGGCGGCGGCCGGAGGCCTTGGCGGCGGCGATCGCCTCGGCCGCGCCCTTGTCGGGGTGCATGCGGCCGAAGAAGAGGAGGTCGTCGGACCCCTTCGCGTCAAAGGCGAATTCGTCGAGCACGATGCCGTGGTGGATGGTTGCGGCGTAGCGCAGATCGGGTGCGCGGTCGGCGTCGCTGATCGCGACATAGTGGATGCGGTCCTCGAACGGCTTGTACATCGGCATGATGCGCGCCGAGGAAAAGCCGTGGATGGTTGTGATCATCGGCGTGGGCACGAGGTTGGCGAAGGCGTGGGCGGGGAAGTCCGCCTGATTGTGGATCAGGTCGAACTCGCCCGCGCGCTCGAAAAGGTGGGCGAGGTGGCGCATCTCCCATACCTTCGCGTCGATCGACGGGTCCTCGGAATAGGGTGCGGGAACCACGGCGGCGAGGGTGCCGGCGGTGATGCTGTCCTGCGTGGCGAACAAGGTAACGTCCACGCCGCGCGCGACCAACGCCTCGGTGAGGAGCGAGGTGACGAGTTCCCAAGGGCCGTAGGCACGCGGCGGAGTGCGCCAGGAGATGGGCGCGAGCATGGCGATCTTCATGCGGTTGGTTGGGCTTTCAGAATAAGGCCTTCGTTGGGGCGTAGCAGGATTTCGTCACCCCAGCCTTCGCTGGGGTGACGAATCGTGGTGAGGAGAGGGAGGTAGTTTCCGCCGAGCACGAAGCGCTGCTCGCTTCCGCCGAGGTTCAGCACTACGGTGATCCGCTCATCTCCTGCGTGCCGCTCATAGGCCAGAACGTCGCCTTCCGCCTCAAGCACGGTCATGTCACCTATGGCGAGCGCCGGATGGGCGCGGCGGAGTGCCAGCAGCTGCTTGTAGAGCGCCAGCATCGACCCTGTGTCCTCCGCCTGCGCGGCGACGTTGCGGGTTGACCAGTCGGGGTTTAGGGGAAGCCAGGGTTCGGCCGTCGAGAAGCCCGCATTTGTAGTCGCATCCCATGGCATCGGGGTGCGGACCGGGTCGCGTCCGAGGCCGAGTCCGGGCTCGCGGAGTTCGCGCGGGTCCTGAACGCGATCGGCTGGGATCGCGACGTCCGACAGGCCGATCTCGTCGCCGTAATAGATCGTCGGCGTGCCGCGCAGGGTGAGGAGGAGCATGGCGGCGACGCGCGCCTGTGTCTCGCCGAACTTGGCGGCGGCGCGGGGGCGATCGTGGTTGCCGAGGACCCAGTTGGGCCAGCCGCCGGGCGGCAGCGCAGCCTCATATTCGGTGATGAGGGTGGCGAGGCTGCGGGCGTTCCAGGGGGCGTCGATCAGCTGGAAATTGAAGGGCAGGTGCACGCCGGGTCGATCGCGGCCGTAATAGTCCATCAGCTTGGGGACGGGCAGGTAGATTTCCCCGATCAGGACACGGTCACCGTATTCGTCGGCGATGGCACGCATCTCCGAGGCGATGCCATGGACCTCCGGCTGGTCAGTCGAGTGGAGCTGCAGCACGGTGTGCATCTCGCCCATCGCGGGGGTGTAGGCGGGGTTTGGGGGATTGTCCGGGTAGTTGGCGTGCTTGACCATGTGCCAGAGCACGTCGATGCGGAACCCGTCCACGCCGCGTTCGAACCAGAAGCGCAGCACGTCGTACATCGCGGCGGCGAGGTCCGGGTTGCGCCAGTTGAGGTCGGCCTGCTTCTTCAGGAAGGCATGGTAGTAATACTGGCCCGTCGCTTCGTCCCATTCCCAGGCGGAGCCGCCGAAATCGCTGATCCAGTTGTTGGGCGGGCCACCGTCCGGCGCGGCGTCGCGCCAGATGTACCAATCCCGCTTCGGATTGGTGCGGGAGGCGCGGCTTTCGATGAACCAGGGGTGCTGGTCCGAGGAGTGGTTGGGGACGAAGTCTAGGAGGACCTTCAGGCCCTTTGCGTGCGCGGTGGCGAGGAGCGCGTCGAAGTAGGCGAGTGTGCCGAAGCGGGGATCGACGCCGCAATAGTCCGCCACGTCATAGCCGAAATCGGCCATCGGCGAGGGGTAGATGGGCGAGATCCAGACCGCGTCGACGCCGAGTTCGACGAGATAGTCGAGGCGGGCGGTGATGCCGGGCAGGTCGCCGATGCCGTCGCCGTTCGAGTCCGCGAAGGAGCGGGGGTAGATTTGGTAGATGACGGCCGAGTGCCACCAGGGGGAGGGGGAGGCATCCTCCCTAAGCGAAGCATGGGGAGGGGGACCAGCCGCAGGCTGGTGGAGGGGCGGCGGTGCAACCGCCGTCTGCGACGTCGGCCCCTCCACCACCGGCTTCGCCGGCGGTCCCCCTCCCCGAGCAAGCTCAGGGAGGATCATTTGAACCGCTCCTTGCCGATCATCGTCATGCGGCAGGCGAGGTCGGCTTCGCCGCTGGCGACGATCCAGTGGTCGCCGCCGTCCGCCACGCCGGTGGTGAAGACGACGGGCGTCGGCAGGTACATCTGGTGGGCGATGTCGGCGGTGAGGGCGGGGTTCGCCTCAAGCAGGGGTTCCTTGTCCTCGATCCGCAGGATGCGGGTGGGGTCGTCGCGGTCGAGGAGCGCCCAAAAGCTGCGGTAGATGCCGACCGTCTCGCGGGTCTCGACGCCGTGGTAGATCAGCATCCAGCCTTCGGGGGTGAGCACCGGCTGGCTGCCGCCGCCGACCTTCATCGCGCTGGTCGAGCCTTTGCGGGCGCGGATGCCGGGGGCTTCGACGGGCTTCCAGTGGAGGCCGTCCGGCGAGGTGGCGAAGTTGATCGACGGGCCGCCGACATAGGGGCTGTCGTCGGGATAGGCGAAGTAGACCTCTCCCAGCGGGCGCGTCAGGGCCATGAAACGGCCGCCCACAAGCCCCTCGAAATAGAGCATGTCCTTGTTCTGGTGGTCGAGGACGATGCCTTCCAGATGCCAGTCCATGCCGTCCTGGCTGGTGTGGACGGTGGTAGAGTGTCGCTCGGCCGAGACCGAGCAGCTGGTCATCCAGTAGGTGCCGTCGATCAGGCTGATGCGCGCATCCTCGACGCCGTATTCCTGATAGCTGGCGGCAGGCTCGATCGCGCGATCGTAGTGGACGGCGAGGATAGTCCGGCCGTCGGGCGTGAGTTCGACGGGGAGGAGCCAGGAGAGCGAGGTGAGGGCGAGGAGACGGTGCTTGGCCGCGCGCATCTCGAACTGGCGGGGGTCGGCCATGTTGACCGCGTCAAGGCGGTGGGGATCGAGGACGTAGCCCTCGGGCGTCCAGCGGATCGCGCGGACGTGGTCGCCCTTGACCGGCTCGGCCAGCGCTTCGGCGACGCGGACCATCAGCAGGAGGTTGCCGTTCGGCAGGCGGGCGAGGCCGGGGTTGAAGGCGCCGAGCGTGTAGGTGGGCTCAGCGATCGAACGGCGGAGCGGAGAGCGGGTGAGATCGACGTCGTCGGGGCGGAAAATCAGGAAATCGTCGGTCATGCGTTCCCCTGGCTACTCTGCGGCGAACGCGGGATGGGCGGAGGCGTTCCCCGGCCTTCAGATGTCGTAGAGCATTACACCTGCCGGCAGTTCCTCAGGCGTCGGCTTGCGGCCGGCGAGGCGGAAGTAGAGGCGGGTGATCGTGGTGCTGCCGGTGCGGGTGAACAGCGCGGGTACGGCGGCGTGGACGAGGCAGGCGAGACCGGCGCGGATGAGGGTAAAGCCGACCGAGCCCGCCACCGCCGCATGTTCGGCATAGCTTTCGCCGACGCTGCGCGGGTGTTTCAGGAAGAGGCGGTCGAACATGCGCCTATGGTAACGCAGGCCGCGCGTGGCGTCACGCCTGCGCCGCGCCGTAATCGGATGGCCTGCGGCGGGCAGGGTCGCGACCTGTCCGGTTGATCGCCTCCCGAACGCGATCGAGAAGCTCGGACCGGCGATAAGGCTTGCCGAGCACGTCATTGGCGGGGCGTGCGGGTCCGTCGGCGACGAGTTCCTCATTGTAGCCGGTGGTCATCAGGACCGGCAGTTCCGGCGCGATGCGGCCGACCTCTTCCGCGAGCACGAGGCCGTTGATTCCGCCGGGCATGACGAGATCGGTGAAGAGGAGATCGAAGCTCTGCGGGTTCTCCTGAAAGAGGCGCAGGCCTTCCTCGCCGCTGGACGCGATCGTCACCTGATAGCCGGCGGCAGTAAGGATTTCGGTCGCGAGATCGAGCACCTCGGCCGAATCCTCGACGACCAGGATGTGCTCTGCCCCTCTCTGGCCGTCGCGCGCCTCGGGCGGGCGGTGGTGCAGCTTCGGCGGCTCGCTTTCGTCGGCCTGAAGGTGCGAGACGGGGAACAGGAAGCGGATCGTGGTCCCCGCGCCGGGGGCGCTGTCGATTTCCATGCGGCCGCGCGATTGCTGGGCGAAGCCGCTCGCCATCGCGAGGCCGAGGCCGGTGCCCTTGCCCTCACGCTTGGTGGTGAAGAACGGCTCGATGGCGCGATCGCGGACATGGGCGGGCATGCCCTCGCCATCATCGCGGATCTCCAGCACCACATAGTCGCCCGAGGGAAGGTTTCGCGCCGCGGCGTCGCCGTTGAGGTGGAGGGGCAGGGTGCTGATCGTTACCGTGCCGCCGCCGGGCATGGCGTCGCGCGCGTTCACCAACGTGTTGAGGAGCGCCATTTCGAGCTGCTCGGGATCGATCATCACGCGGGGCAGGCGCCGGCGCAGGCTGAGATGCAGGTCGATCTGCTTGCCGAGCGCGCTTTCGATCACGTCAAGGAATTCGTTGACCAGGTTCGAGAGGTCGACCGGGCGCGGCTCCAGCCGGGTCTTGCGGGCGAAGGCGAGAAGCTGGCGGGTCAGCTTGGCCCCGCGATCGGCGGCAGTGCGGGCGCGCTCGACATAACGGCGACCGCGCTCGTCCTGAACGACGGACTCGAGCATTTCGAGATTGCCGGTGACCGCCTGCAGCAGGTTGTTGAAATCATGGGCAAGGCCAGCGGTGAGCTGACCGATCGCCTCCATCTTCTGCGCTTGGCGATAGGACAGCTCGCTCTCTCGCCGTCGGGTGACGTCGAGCTGGCTGGCGAACTGGTAGACGAGCTTGCCGTCGGTGTCGTGGACCGGGCCGATGAACACCGCGTTCCAGAAGGGCGTGCCGTCACGCTTGTAGTTGAGAATCTCGATCGCGATGGAACCGCCGCTCTTCACCGCCTCTCGCAATTCCGCGACCGCCTCCCGGTCCGACTGTGCGCCCTGGAGGAAGCGGCAGTTGCGGCCGAGAATCTCCTCTTCCTCGTATCCCGTAAGGTCGAGAAACGCCTTGTTGGCGAAGACGATCGGATTGTCGGGCTGGTTCGGATCCGTCAGGACCATCGGCATCCGCGTCATCTCGATCGCGGCGAAGAAGACGTTGCCGCGATCGTCGAGACCGGTCTCGGTGATCGTGCTCTGCCGCCAGTGATGCATGCCGCGGCTGGAGCCCAGCGGCTCGCGCCCGCCGACGTCCATTGAGCCCTCGGCGGGCGTTCCACTGATCTGCCCGCCGCCTTCTACGTCGCGGGGGCTGTCTTCATCCTGCTGCACGGATTGCCTTGTGAATGGAGGAACAACGGGGAACACAGCCCGTCCGACGCGGGAGCATGACAGATTGTTCCGGCGACGTCCTTGATGGAAGGCAAGCGGCCCATAGAAGAAAACCCCGCCGGATCGCTCCGGCGGGGTCTTTCATTTCACCTCGAAGCCCGTGGTTACGAGTTCAGGTACTCGCCCGCGTCCTCGTCGGTGCCGTGGCCCGAGGGTGCGACCTGGCCCAGGGGATCGTCGCCGGTGCCCTGCGCGTCGCGGATCGGGCGCTTCAGTTCGGCGGCATGCTCCTCCTCGGCCGAGTTTGGCGCGATGAGGCTGGCCTGCCACGCCCGCTGCGAGGCGCGGAGCGCGGCGTCGCGGCTGGAGGCGGTGACGCGCATCCGGTTCATGCCCGCGCCGGTGCCGGCGGGGATGAGGCGGCCGACGATCACGTTCTCCTTCAGGCCGTTCAGGTTGTCGACCTTGCCCTGCACCGACGCCTCGGTGAGGACGCGGGTGGTCTCCTGGAACGAGGCGGCCGAGATGAAGCTGCGGGTCTGCAGCGACGCCTTGGTGATGCCGAGCAGGATGGGCTTGCCCTCGGCCGGCTGCTTGCCTTCGGCAACCAGCTTGGCGTTGGCCTCGTCCATGTCTTCCTTCTCGACCTGCTCGCCCGGCAGGAAGGTGCTGTCGCCGGCGGCCGTGATCTCGACCTTCAGCAGCATCTGACGAACGATCGTCTCGATGTGCTTGTCGTTGATCTTCACGCCCTGCAGTCGATAGACCTCCTGGATCTCCGACACGAGGTATTCCGCCAGCGGCTCGATGCCGAGCACCTCGAGGATGTCGTGCGGATCGGGCGAACCGCCGATCAGGTTGTCGCCGCGCTTGACGTGGTCGCCTTCCTGAACGTCGATCACCTTGGACTTCGGGACCAGGTACTCGATCGGCTCCGACCCGTCGTCCGGGCGGATGATGATCTTGCGCTTGGCCTTGTAGTCCTTGCCGAACTCGACGCGGCCGGAGACCTTCGCGATGATCGCGTTCTCCTTCGGCTTGCGCGCCTCGAACAGCTCGGCGACGCGCGGAAGACCGCCCGTGATGTCGCGGGTCTTGGCGCTTTCACGCGAAACACGCGCCAGCACGTCACCGGCCTGCACCACCGATCCGTCCTCGACCGAGAGCATCGCGCCCGGCGCCAGCATGTAGCGCGCGGCCTCACCGCTCTCCGCGTCGAGGAGGGTGATGCGCGGACGCAGATCCTCCTTCGTGCGCGTCGCGCGGTATTCGATGACGACGCGCTGGGCGATGCCCGTCGCTTCGTCGACCTGCTCGGACACGGTCTGGTTCTCGATGAGGTCCTGGAACTTCACCGTACCGCCGGTTTCCGTGATCACCGGCATGGTGAACGGATCCCATTCCGCGATGCGATCGCCCTTCGACACGATGTGCTTGTCATCAAACAGCAGATGCGCGCCGTAGGGGATGCGGTGCGTCGCCCGCTCGCGCCCGTCCATGTCGACGATCGCGATCTCGCCGTTGCGGCTCAGCGAGACGCGGCGGCCACGGGTGTCGGTGATGGTGCGGACCTCGCGATATTCAAGAGTGCCGTCGGCCACCGCCTCCAGGTTCGAGGTTTCGTTGAGCTGGGCCGCACCGCCGATGTGGAAGGTCCGCATCGTCAGCTGGGTGCCCGGCTCACCGATCGACTGCGCCGCGATGACGCCGACCGCTTCGCCGATGTTCACCGGCGTACCGCGGGCGAGGTCACGGCCGTAGCAGGCCGCGCAGACGCCGCCCTTCGATTCGCAGACCAGCGGGCTGCGGATCTTGACGCCCTGGACACCGATCGCCTCGATCCTGGCGATCATCGCCTCGTCGAGGAGCGTGCCTTCGCCGACCAGCGTCTCGCCGGTCTTCGAATCCACGATCTCCTCCGCCGTGGTGCGGCCGAGGATGCGCTCGCCGAGCGATGCGATGGTCGCACCGCCCTGCACGATCGCCTTCATGTCCAACGCGCGCTCGGTGCCGCAGTCGAGTTCGACCACGACGCAGTCCTGCGACACGTCGACCAGACGACGGGTGAGATAGCCCGAGTTCGCCGTCTTCAACGCCGTATCCGCGAGACCCTTGCGGGCGCCGTGGGTGGAGTTGAAGTACTCGAGGACGGTCAGGCCCTCCTTGAAGTTCGAGATGATCGGCGTCTCGATGATCTCGCCCGACGGCTTGGCCATCAGGCCGCGCATGCCGGCAAGCTGCTTGATCTGGGCGGCCGAACCACGCGCACCCGAATGCGCCATCATGTAGATGGCGTTGATCGGCTTTTCGCGGCCCTTGTTGGCACCCTCGTCGTACTTCTTGACCGCCTGGATCTCCTTCATCATCTCGCCGGCGACGCGATCGCCGCAACGTGACCAGGCGTCGATCACCTTGTTGTACTTCTCCTGCTGCGTGATCAGGCCGTCCTGATACTGCTGCTCGAAGTCCTTCACGAGCGCCTTGGTCTCCTCGATCAGAGGCTCCTTGGCGTCTGGGATGATCATGTCGTCCTTGCCGAAGGAGATGCCGGCCTGGAACGCGTGGCGGAAGCCGAGCGCCATGATGCCGTCCGCGAACAGCACCGTCTCCTTCTGGCCGGTGTGGCGATAGACCTCGTCGATGACGTCGCCGATGTCCTTCTTGGTGAGAAGGCGGTTGATCGTCTCGAACGGCACCTTGTGGCTCTTCGGCAGGGTCTCGCCCAGCAGCATACGGCCCGGCGTGGTCTCGACCCGCTTCATGTAGGTCGCGCCGTTCTCGTCCGTCTGCGGCACGCGGGTCGTGATCTTGGTGTGCAGGGTCACGACCTTGGCATTCAGCGCCTGATGCACCTCGGTCATGTCGCCGATCATCATGCCTTCGCCGGGTTCCCCCTCCTTCATCATGGAGAGATAGTAGAGGCCGAGGACCATGTCCTGCGACGGCACGATGATGGGCTTGCCGTTCGCGGGGCTGAGGATGTTGTTGGTCGACATCATCAGCACGCGCGCCTCAAGCTGGGCTTCCAGCGAGAGGGGGACGTGGACGGCCATCTGGTCGCCATCGAAGTCGGCGTTGAAGGCCGAGCAGACCAGCGGGTGAAGCTGGATCGCCTTGCCCTCGATCAGCACCGGCTCGAACGCCTGGATGCCGAGGCGGTGGAGCGTCGGCGCGCGGTTCAGGAGAACCGGATGCTCGCGGATCACCTCGTCCAGGATGTCCCAGACCTCCTTGCGCTCCTTTTCGACCCACTTCTTCGCCTGCTTCAGGGTCATCGACAGACCCTTGGCGTCGAGGCGCGAGTAGATGAACGGCTTGAATAGCTCGAGCGCCATCTTCTTCGGCAGGCCGCACTGGTGCAGCTTCAATTCGGGCCCGGTCACGATGACCGAGCGGCCCGAATAGTCGACGCGCTTGCCGAGCAGGTTCTGGCGGAAGCGGCCCTGCTTGCCCTTCAGCATGTCGCTGAGCGACTTCAGCGGACGCTTGTTCGCGCCGGTGATGACGCGGCCGCGACGACCGTTGTCGAACAGGGCGTCGACCGCCTCCTGCAGCATGCGCTTCTCGTTGCGGACGATGATGTCCGGCGCGCGCAGTTCCATCAGCCGCTTCAGGCGGTTGTTGCGGTTGATGACGCGGCGGTAGAGGTCGTTCAGGTCCGACGTCGCGAAGCGGCCGCCGTCCAGCGGCACCAGCGGGCGGAGTTCGGGCGGGATGACCGGGATGACCTCAAGGATCATCCATTCCGGACGGTTGCCGGATTCGAGGAAGCTCTCGACGACCTTCAGCCGCTTGATGATCTTCTTGGGCTTCAGCTCGGACTTGGTGACCGCGAGTTCTTCGAGAAGATCCCGGCGCTCGCCTTCGAGGTCGAGGTCCTCGAGCATGCGGCGCACGGCCTCGGCGCCGATGCCGGCGGTGAAGGCGTCCTCGCCATATTCGTCCTGCGCTTCGAGCAGCTCGTCCTCGGTGAGGAGCTGGTACTTCTCAAGCGCGGTCAGGCCCGGCTCGATCACGATGTAGCTCTCGAAATAGAGCACGCGCTCCAGCTGCTTGAGCTGCATGTCGAGGAGCAGGCCGATGCGCGAGGGCAGCGACTTCAGGAACCAGATGTGGGCGACCGGGGCGGCCAGTTCGATATGGCCCATCCGCTCGCGCCGGACCTTCGAGACGGTAACCTCGACGCCGCACTTTTCGCAGACGATGCCCTTGTACTTCATGCGCTTGTACTTGCCGCACAGGCACTCGTAGTCCTTGATCGGGCCGAAGATGCGCGCGCAGAACAGGCCGTCACGCTCGGGCTTGAACGTGCGGTAGTTGATCGTCTCCGGCTTCTTGATCTCGCCGAAGGACCAGCTGCGGATGCGCTCTGGTGACGCGATGCCGATCTGGATCTGGTCGAAGGTCTCGGGCTTGGCGATCGGGTTCGCGAAGTTGGTCAGTTCGTTCATGTCTTTTTCCCTCTGGAGGGTAAATATTTTGGGCGAGCGGTTGAGCGCTGCCTTCGGAGGGCAGCGCTCAGCTCACATCACTCCGCCGCCTGGGGCAGTTCGTCGCCGTCCTCTGACGCATCGAGCGTGTTGAGTTCGACGTTGAGGCCCAGCGAGCGCATTTCCTTGACGAGCACGTTGAAGCTCTCGGGGATGCCGGCCTCGAACGTATCGTCGCCCTTGACGATCGCCTCATAGACCTTGGTGCGGCCGACCACGTCGTCGGACTTCACCGTCAGCATCTCCTGCAAGGTATACGCCGCGCCATAGGCCTGGAGCGCCCAGACCTCCATCTCGCCGAAGCGCTGACCGCCGAACTGTGCCTTGCCGCCCAGCGGCTGCTGGGTGACGAGGGAGTACGGCCCGATCGAACGCGCGTGGATCTTGTCGTCGACCAAGTGGTGCAGCTTCAGCATGTAGATGTAGCCGACGGTCACCTTGCGGTCGAACTGATCGCCGGTGCGCCCGTCGAACAGGTCGGACTGGCCCGAGGTGTCGAGGCCCGCCAGCGTCAGCATGTCGGACACGTCCGCTTCACGGGCGCCGTCGAAGACCGGCGTCGCCATCGGCACGCCGTTCTTCAGGTAGCCCGCCATCTCGACGACGTGGTCGTCGGTCATTCCGTCGACTTCGCCGTGATACTGCTCGCCATAGACCGCCTTCAGACGCTCGCGCACCGCATCCGGGGCCTGGCCGGCCTTCGGATCGGGGTTCGCCTCGCGCCAGCTTTCCAGCGCCTCGGTCACCTGTTTGCCCAAGCCACGCGCGGCCCAGCCGAGATGGGTCTCGAAGATCTGACCGACGTTCATGCGCGACGGCACGCCCAGCGGGTTGAGCACGATGTCCACCGGCGTCCCGTCGGCGAGGAACGGCATGTCCTCGTTCGGCAGGATGCGGGAGATGACGCCCTTGTTGCCGTGACGGCCGGCCATCTTGTCGCCCGGCTGCAGCTTGCGCTTCACCGCGACGAAGACCTTGACCATCTTGAGCACGCCCGGCGGCAGCTCGTCACCGCGCTGCAGCTTCTCGACGCGGTCGTCGAAGCGCGCCTTGATGACGCCGGCGGCCTCATCATACTGGCCCTTCACCGCCTCAAGATCGGCCTGGCGCGCATCGTCGGCGACAGCGAACTTCCACCAGTCGCGCTTCTCGACCGCGTCGAGGGTGGCGGCGTCGATGGTCGCACCCTTCTTGCCGCCCTTCGGCACGGCGGTCGCGACCTGATCGAGCAGCATCTCGCGCAGGCGGGCGAAGGTCGAGCGGTTGAGGATCGCACGCTCGTCCTCGGCGTCCTTGCGGAGGCGGTCGATCTCCTCGCGCTCGATCGCCATCGCGCGCTCGTCCTTGTCGATGCCGTGGCGGTTGAAGACGCGAACGTCCACGACCGTACCGGCAACGCCCGGCGGCAGGCGGAGCGAGGTGTCGCGCACGTCGCTGGCCTTCTCACCGAAGATGGCGCGGAGAAGCTTTTCCTCCGGCGTCATCGGGCTTTCGCCCTTCGGCGTGATCTTGCCGCAGAGGATGTCGCCCGGCTCCACCTCGGCACCGATGTAGACGATGCCGGCCTCGTCGAGGTTGCGCAGCGCCTCCTCACCGACGTTCGGGATGTCGCGGGTGATGTCCTCCGGCCCGAGCTTGGTGTCGCGGGCCATGACCTCGAACTCGTCGATGTGGATCGACGTGAAGACGTCGTCCTTCACGATCCGCTCGGAGATCAGGATCGAGTCCTCGTAGTTGTAGCCGTTCCATGGCATGAACGCGACGAGGGTGTTGCGGCCCAGCGCCAGCTCGCCGAACTCGGTGGACGGGCCGTCAGCCAGCACGTCGCCCTTGTTCACCCGGTCACCCACCTTCACCAGCGGACGCTGGTTGATGCAGGTCGACTGGTTTGAGCGCTGGAACTTCATCAGCGTGTAGATGTCGACGCCCGACTTGCCGGCCTCGACCTCTCCGGTCGCGCGGATGACGATGCGGGCGGCGTCGACCTGATCGACGATGCCGGCGCGCTTGGCGGAGATCGCGGCGCCGGAATCGCGGGCCACGGTCTCTTCCATGCCGGTGCCGACGAAGGGCGCTTCCGCCTTCACCAGCGGCACGGCCTGACGCTGCATGTTCGAGCCCATCAGCGCGCGGTTCGCGTCGTCGTTCTCCAGGAACGGGATCAGCGAGGCGGCGACGGAGACGAGCTGCTTCGGCGAGACGTCCATCAGCGTGATCTGATCGCGCGGAGCCATCAGGAACTCGCCCGCCTCACGCGCGGAGATCAGCTCCTCGACGAAGCGGCCCTCGGCGTCCAGCTCGGCGTTCGCCTGCGCGACGGTGTGCTTCTGCTCCTCCATCGCGGAGAGGTAGACCACGTCACCGGTGACCTTGCCGTCCACGATCTTGCGGTACGGCGTCTCGATGAAGCCGTACTTGTTGACGCGGGCGAAGGTCGACAGCGAGTTGATCAGGCCGATGTTCGGGCCTTCCGGCGTCTCGATCGGGCAGATGCGGCCATAGTGCGTCGGATGGACGTCGCGGACCTCGAAGCCCGCGCGCTCGCGGGTAAGGCCGCCCGGCCCGAGCGCCGAGACGCGACGCTTGTGCGTCACTTCGGAGAGCGGGTTGGTCTGGTCCATGAACTGCGACAGCTGCGACGAACCGAAGAACTCGCGCACCGCAGCGACCGCAGGCTTGGCGTTGATCAGGTCGTTCGGCATGACGGTCGACACGTCGACCGAGGACATGCGCTCCTTCACGGCGCGCTCCATGCGGAGCAGGCCGACGCGGTACTGGTTCTCCAAGAGCTCGCCCACCGAACGGACGCGGCGGTTGCCGAGATTGTCGATGTCGTCGATCTCGCCCTTGCCGTCCTTCAGGTTCACCAGGGTCTTCACGACCTCAAGGATGTCTTCGGTACGGAGCGTGGTGACGGTGTCCTCGACATCGAGGTCGAGGCGCATGTTGAGCTTTACGCGGCCCACGGCCGAGAGGTCGTAGCGCTCCGGATCGAAGAACAGGCCGCCGAACAGCGCCTCGGCCGTTTCCTTCGTCGGCGGCTCGCCGGGGCGCATGACGCGGTAGATCTCGGAGAGCGCATGATCGCGATCCTCGACCTTGTCGGCCTTCAGCGTGTTGCGGATCCAGGGTCCGGTGGAGACATAGTCGATGTCGAGCAGCTCAAGCTTCTCGATGCCGGCCTGGTCGAGCTTCTCCAGGTTCTCCGGAGTCACCTCGTCGCCCGCCTCGATGTAGATGCGGCCGGTGGACTCGTCGATCAGATCATAGGCCGAATAGCGGCCGAGGATCTCCTCGGTCGGGATCAGCAGGTTGGCGAGGCCGTCCTTGCCGGCCTTGTTAGCGGCGCGCGGGCTGATCTTCTGACCGGCGGGGAACACGACCTCTCCGCTGTCGCCGTTGACGACATCGAAGGTCGGCTTCGCACCGCGCCAGTTCTCGGCCACGAAGGGCACCTTCCAGCCACCTTCGCCGCGCACATAGGACGCGGTCTTGTAGAACTGGCCGAGGATGTCCTCCGCGTTCAGGCCGAGCGCGTAGAGGAGGGTCGTGACGGGGAGCTTGCGCTTCCGGTCGATGCGAACGTTGACGATGTCCTTGGCGTCGAACTCGAAGTCGAGCCAGGAGCCGCGATAGGGGATCACACGCGCGGCGAAGAGGTACTTGCCCGACGCGTGGGTCTTGCCCCGGTCATGGTCGAACAGGACGCCCGGCGAGCGGTGCATCTGGCTGACGATCACGCGCTCGGTGCCGTTGACGACGAAGGTGCCGTTCGACGTCATGAGCGGCATGTCGCCCATGTAGACGTCCTGCTCCTTGATATCGAGGACCGAGCGGGTCTCCGTATCGGGATCCACCTCGAACACGATCAGGCGCAGGGTTACGCGCATCGGGGCGGCGTAGGTGATGCCGCGCTGACGGCATTCCTCGATGTCGAACTTCGGCTCTTCCAGCTCGTACTGGACGAAATCCAGCTCCGCCGTGCCGGCGAAGTCGCCGATCGGGAATACCGAGCGAAGGGTCTTCTCAAGCCCCGAGACATAGCCGGTCGAGGGATCGGAGCGCAGGAACTGCTCGTAGCTTTCGCGCTGAACCTCGATCAGGTTCGGCATCTGCACCACTTCGTGGATGTTGCCGAAAACCTTGCGGATGCGCTTCTTCGCTCCGCTGGTGGGTGCCGTCGGAACTGCCTGGGTCGCCATGTGTCTTTATGCCTCGCGCCGTCTAACCAGCGGCCTTGCAGCCGGATCGGAGCCATTCACCGCAATTCCGCGACGGATCGCCGCCGGAAGAGCATACGCCAGACGACGAAAAAGCCACGATGTCCGGGCTCTCGGACGTCGTAGCTTCCAGCGTCGTATGGACCCACCGCTGCGCCCCCATTCGTCCTGGTCCGTCGCGCTACGGACCCTGTCCCGGGGCATCACGGCTGACCGCGCCGAGGCGAGGCCGGAGTCGTTAGAGGCGATATAGGCCCGCTTGCACCGGAAGGGAAGGGGGTCGCAAACAAGGACGCCCCGGCAGCGAGCCGGGGCGACAGCCGGGTGAGGCGCCGTGCGGTGGTGCCGCCGAAGCCTCGGGGGTTAGAACCGGTAGTTCAGGCTGACCGTCCAGTTGCGCGGCGCGCCGTAGCGATACTGGCTGAAGAAGCCCATCTGGCTGTAGTACTTCTTGTCGGTCAGGTTCTCGAAATTGCCCTGCAGCTGAAGCTGATCGTTGATCGCATAGCGCGCCATCAGGCTGACGAGAGCGTAGCCGTCCTGCTGGAAGCGGAACGGGGTTCCGCGGACCGGGTTCAATCCTTCCGAATACGCCTTGCTGCGGTAGTTGACGCCGCCGCCGATCGTCAGACCCTCGAATATGCCGGGCAGATCGTAGGTGGTGAAGATCTTGAGCAGCTTGCGCGGCTGGTTGGTGTTTGCCGGAATGTCGTCGGCGTCCTCGGCCTTGAACTGACTGTAGCTGGCATTGATGTTCCAGCCGGGCATCGGCTGCCCGGTCGCCTCGATCTCGAAGCCCTTGCTGGTGACGCCGGCGGCAGCGACATAGGTCTGCTGCGGACCGGTCGGCGTCACAATGACATCCCCGATCTGACCGACATTGTCCTGCTTGATGCGGAACAGAGCGATCGAGGTCTGCAGCGCCTCGTTGAAGAAACTGCTCTTCAGGCCGACCTCATAAGCCTCCCCGTCCAGCGGATCGAGCAGGTTCAGGTTGATGTCGTAGAGGTTCTGCGGCTGGAAGATCTTCGTGTAGCTCGCATAGACTCGATGGTTCGGCGTGACGTCATAGAGCGCGCCGACATAGGGAATGAAGACGTTGTCGTCGCCGTAGTCGCTTGGGCCGCTCCAGGCGAAACCCTTCTGCTTCCAACTGGCGAGGCGGCCGCCCAGGATGACCTTGAACGGATCCGCGACGTTGAGGCGGAACGCGCCGTAATAGCCGGTCTGCTTGATGCGCTCCTGTTCGTTGCGAACCGGGGTGGTGTCGAACACGGGCTCCGGAAAGTCCGCGCCGCCGTCGCCAATCACCGGCACGTCGGTCGCCCAGGGGAACGGCGCCACCAAGTTGTCCGTGTGCCGTTTCAGAATGCTGTGCAGCGCCCCCACCACCACCTCATGGTCGCGGCCGAAAAGGGCCACTTCGCCCTTTAGCTGTGCATCGAAGCTGTTCTGGGTGCTGACCCCCTTCGACTTGTATGGGTTGCTGAATTCGACCGTTCCGGTCGCCTTGTTCACGTTGCCGTAAAGGTACAGCAACTGCGTGTCGCCGGTGTTGCGCAAGCGGTTATAGTTGAAGGTGAGGTTCCAGCGGTCGCTGAAGTCCTGGCGGACGGTGGCGAAGATGTTCTGGTTGGTGCTGTTCCAATAGGTCCACTTCGCCGCTGTGCTCTGCGAGCGATCGAGGTCGGTGGTCGATCCGTCGGTGTAGAAGGTCGGCAGCGCCCCCCAGGTCGCGCCCTTCGGCTTGGTATCCTGATGGCTGATGCCGGCGCGGACCAGCGTGCTGTCGGTCAGGTCGGCCTCGACGACGCCGTAGACCACCCACTTCTTCTTGTCCTGGATGTCGATGTAGCTCTCGCCCTCTTCATAGCGACCGACGACGCGAGCGCGGATGCGACCGTCCGCAGTGAGCGCACCGCCGACGTCGCCTGAGAGGCGCCAGGTGTTCCAGCTGCCGTAGCTGGCATTGACGTAGCCGGTCCATTCGGTCGCGGTCGCGTGCTTGCGGACGAGGTTGACCGAGGCCGACGGGTCGCCCGCGCCCGACAGCAGGCCGGTCGCGCCGCGCACGATCTCGACCCGCTCGTAGATCGAGACGTCGATGCTGGTCTCGCCATTGCCGCCGGCGAGTGTCCAGGCGGCCGGAACGCCGTCGACCTGCGTGTTCCGGATCTCGAAGCCGCGGGCGTAGAAGTTGTTGCGAACGTCATCGACCTCGTTGGCGGAGACACCGACCGCATTGACGATCACGTCCTTCACGCTGATCAGGTTCTGGTCGAGGATGCGCTGCGAGGTGACGACGCTGACCGACTGCGGCGTTTCGCGGATTGTCAGGCCAAGGCCGGTGGCGGTGTCGATCTTGTTGGGCACCGTGTAGGTTCCGGTGACGACGATGGAATCCTCGTCTGGCGCATTCTCCTCGGCCGGGGTCGCCGATGCGGGGGCGTCGGCCTCCGCAGCTACCGCCGGTGCCGCCAGGATGCCGCCGATTGCGCAGCCCAGCAGAAGAGTATGCCTCAACAACATGATCGTGTCCCCACTCTGAAAAGGTGATCCCCGCCCTGCGGCTCCGGCGATCTCGTGCCGCCGCGAATGCCTCGCAAAGTCAGTGTCCGTTACGGGACGTGAGAGTCGTTCGCAACAGGCAAGTTCGGTAGGTGCGTCGCCTCGGGCGGAGGCTTGCCACCGAAGGGTCGGTCGTGAACAGCGGCACCCGTGATCGCCATCTTCCTCACCGTTCTGCCGATTTTCGCGCTGATCGCCGCCGGTTTCGGCTTTGCCCGCATCAGGGGGCTGGGGCGGGATGCTGTGGGATATTTGACCGCGTTCGTGATCTGGCTGGCGCTGCCGGCGTTGCTGTTCCGGGCGATGGCGGAGGCGCGGTTCGTGGATGTCTGGCAGCCGGGGTTTCTCCTCTCCTTCGGCGCCGGAATGGTGGTCGCGTTCGCCATCGGGATCGCCACCGGTGGGCCGGGGCTGACGCGGCGTGGCATCGACGGGCTGACCGCCGGCTATGCCAATGCGACCTTCCTGGGCATTCCGGTGGCGGTGGCGCTGGTCGGACAGGCGACGGGGCTGGCGGCGGCGATCCTGGCGACGCTGCTGACGGTCGTCGTGCTGTTCGCGGTGACCGTCGGCATGGCGGAATACGACAGGCATCGCGGGGGCAGGCTGGGGCCGACGCTGGCGCGGGTGGTAGCGTCGACCTTGCGCAACCCGCTGGTGCTCGCGCCTTTGGCGGGGGGCGTCTGGGGGGCGCTGCGGCTCCCGATGCCGGTGCCGCTCCATGTCTTCGCCGACATGTTGGGATCGACGGCATCGCCCTGTGCGCTGGTGACCATCGGGATGTCGCTTGCGCAGCGCGAGGAGACGGGCGCAGCCCCGGCCGGACGGGTGGCCTGGCTTGTCTCCGTTAAGCTGCTGCTGCAGCCGGCGGTGACGGCGGCGATCGCCTTCGGCTTGCTGACGATGCCGCGAGACTGGGCGATGGCGGCGGTGCTGATCGCCGCGCAACCCACGGGCACCGGCCCTTTCATGCTCGCCTCTCTCTATGGCCAAGAGGCGCGCCTGGCATCACGCGTCATCCTGATATCGACGGTGCTGTCGATCGTCAGCGTCACCGTGGTCGCCACGCTGTTGCGCTGACATCTGGCGCGACTCGGCGGCGGAAGATATAGCGTCAGGCAGACGCGGGGCCTCTCAACCCGGGCGGACTTTAGAAAGCTTAATCGACCATCCGCCTAGAGGCGCGGCACATGCCGCGTTCCGGCCGAAAGCCGGACCCCGTGTCGTCGGCCTGAAAAAATTTCCACCGTGCAGGACGCACATAGCGAACACATGTTGCCGTCCATACTGTCTGAACCGTCTTAGGCAGCGCTGTGCGCCGTTCCAATACGAATGGACGTCGGATCAGGCGAGCACCCGCGCCAGCGCCACGTCGTCATACTCACGCTCGCCCACACGGAACCGCCGGGTAGCGACCTGCGCAAAGCCGTTCTTCCCATAGAACGCGATCGCCCGCGCGTTCAGCGCATAGACGCCGAGCAGCAGGCGCTTGGCCCCGCGCTCCCTCGCATCCGCCACCGCCGCATCCATCAACGCCGTGCCCATGCCGCTGCCGTGAAAGCGCGACAGCGTGTAGATGCGCTTCAGTTCGAGATCGCCATCCCCCGCTCCCGGCAGCTTCGGCTCGGCGCTCAGCGCATAGCCGATCGGCGCACCGCCCGGATCGGCCTCGGCCAGCCAGGCGGTCGCGCCTCCTTCCAGATACCGCCGGTACGCCTCGGCGCTATGCTCCCGCGTGCAATGCGGCACGATCGCCTCGGCCTCCAGCACACCGGCGAAGGTCTCCAGGAAGGTCGCGGCACCGACCAGCGCCAGCCGCTCGGCGTCCTCCACGCCCGCCCCGCGGACCGTCCACCCGCTCACTCCGGCCGCTTCACCCATTCGGTGATCCCCATCCACTCCGGGACCTGCCGCAGCGCCTCGCTCGTCGCGGTCGCCTCGGCCGATCGGCAGCCGGTATAGTGGTCGAGCACCGTCCGGCGTCCGTCCACACCCTCCCAGGTAACGGTGATCGCGACCATGTCGGTCACCATCGGCGCGCACCCCGCGCCCTCGCGCGTTCGTACCGTGGTCCCTACCGCTGGCCGGTAAGGCGCAAGATACTGGCGCAGCGCCGTGAAGCTCTCCGGCGGACGCACCGCCGCCTGCACACCACCCTGCGCGGTGAAGCGCTTGCCGTCGAAGGTCAGCTCTCCCTTGTCGGTCAGGCGCGCCTCGTAGACAGGACACGTCCCGAAGCACGGCCCCTGGGCGACGGTGATAGCGACGCTATCGTCTGAAGGACCGGAACTCTCCGCCTGTTGCGCGGGCGTGGCGCAGGCGGCGAGCGAGAGGGCGAAGGGAAGGGCGGCGGCGAGGCGAGGAAAGGGCATTCTCTTAAGACATCCGTTCTATCGTCCGGTTCCATCGCGGCTTCGCGCGGTGTGGGAGCGTGATGAAGACCGAGCCACCAACCGCAGCCATGCCGCAGGGCCAAGCGGGACGGTTCGTCTTCCTCGACGGCCTGCGCGGCGTCGCGGCGATGATGGTGGTGATCTATCACTACACCTTCGCTGGCCCGGCCGAGAACGCGATGCAGCACGGCTATCTGGCTGTCGACTTTTTCTTCCTGCTCAGCGGCTTCGTCATCGCTGCCGCTTATGAGGACCGCCTCCGCACCCGCGCCGATTATTGCGCCCGCTTCCTCGTCGCGCGCGCCATCCGCCTCTACCCGCTGGTGATCCTGACCACGCTGGTCGGCTTTGCAGCAGTCGATGGGCCCAAGGACATGGCCTCGCTGCTCTCGAACATGCTCCTCCTTCCCGAACTGACGCGGCTCGGGCGTGAGGACAGCTTCGTCCTCAACGTCGCCATGTGGTCGCTCGCGATGGAGGTGCTCGTCAACATCCTCTACGCCGTCACGGTAAGGCGTTGGCTGAGCGATCGCGTGCTCATCGGGATCGTCGCGGTGAGCCTCGTCGGGGTCTTGTATGTCGCGGCGACCTCCAACGACCTGAACATCGGCGCGCGCGCCGGAACCCTCCCGGCCACGTTGATGCGGACGCTGTTCTCCTTCGCGCTCGGCATCCTGATCTATCGCTGGAGAGGCTGGCTCATGCCGGCCAGGCCCGCATCGCCAGCGCTCGTCCTGCTGACCTTCGCCGCGCTCCTCGCGGCACCGTACCACGCGCCGGTGAACGGCCTGTTCGACGCCTTGGCGGTCACGGTCTTCTTTCCACTCGTCCTGATCGCGGGAGCCTCGGTCGTGTTGAACTTCACCCAAGCGGAGGGGTGCCGCATCCTCGGTGAACTGTCCTACCCGCTCTACGCGATCCAGTTCCCGTTCAGCGCGGCGCTGGCGCTGCTCCTCGCGCCTCTCGGGCTTACCGACGGAGCCTTCCGTCTGCTGGCGCTCCTCGCCGTGCTCCCAACGGCCTGGGCGGTGCTCGTCCTCTACGATCGGCCCGCCCGTGCTGCATTGGGCGCGCGCCTCGCCGGCGCGCGCCCACGCGTTCAGGCGGCCTGATCCATCGTCGCCATGTCGATGACGAAGCGATACTTCACATCGCTCTTCAACATCCGGTCGTAAGCACCTTCGATCTCGTTCATCGCGATCCGCTCGATCTCGGCGGTGATGCCCTTCTCGGCGCAGAAATCGAGCATCTCCTGCGTCTCCGCGATGCCGCCGATCAGCGACCCGGCGATCGACTTCCGCCCGAAGATCAGCGGGAAGACCTGCGGCGAGGGGTGCGGATGCTCCGGCGCACCGACCAGCGTCATCGTCCCGTCCCGCTTCAATGCGGCGATGAACGGATCGAGATTATGGCTCGCCGCCACCGTGTTCAGGATGAAGTCGAACGTGCCGGCCTGCGCCGCCATATCCTCTTCGTTGCGCGACACCACGACCTCGTCCGCGCCGAGATCCAGCGCATCCTGCCGCTTCGACTCCGAGGTCGTGAACGCGACGACATGCGCGCCGAGCGCATGGGCGAGCTTGATGCCCATATGGCCGAGCCCGCCGATCCCGACGATGCCGACCTTCTTGCCCGGCCCGGCGTTCCAGTGGCGCAGCGGCGACCAGGTGGTGATCCCGGCGCAGAGCAGCGGCGCCACCCCGGCGAGATCCTTCTCGTCATGGCCGATGCGCAGGACGAACTCCTCCCGCACGGTGATCTTGTCGGAATAGCCGCCCAGCGTGTGCCCCGGCGCGTCCGGCGTCTCGCCGTTATAGGTGCCGGTGAACCCGTTTTCGCAATACTGCTCCAGCCCCTCGTCGCAGGCGGAGCAATGCTGGCAGCTGTCGACCATGCAGCCGACGCCGACCAGATCGCCCGCCTTGAACTTGGTGACGTTCGCGCCGACCGCGGTCACCCGCCCGACGATCTCATGGCCGGGAACGCAGGGGAACAACGTCCCCTCCCATTCCGCGCGGACTTGATGGAGATCGGAATGGCAGACGCCGCAATGGAGGATGTCGATCGCGACATCGCCCGGTCCGGGCTCCCGGCGTTGGATGGCGAGGGGGGCAAGCGGGGTCGTCGCCGATTGCGCAGCGTAGGCATTGGCTTTCATGTCAGGGGGACCTCCTTCTGGACCGGTCGGTAGATAAATCGGCTAGCCCGATCCGCAATGGCCGGGGGCCCTCTTTTTTGTTGGGGCTGGGCGACACCGCGTTCCGGCTGTAATCGCGCGCCATGCGTATCCTATTGACCTTGGCGCTGATCGCCACGCCGGGCCTCGCCTCGGCCCAGATGCACGACGGCCATGACATGTCCGCGTCGCACGCCGGGCACGATGTGGGCGGATCGAGCATGACCGGTGCGCTCGGGCGCTACGGCATGACCCGCGACGCATCCGGCACCGCCTGGCAGCCGGATAGCGCGCCGATGATGGCGATCATGGGTCAGGCCGGCGACTGGTCCACCATGATACACGGCTTCGCCACGCTCACCTATGACGATCAGGGCGGGCCGCGCGGGGGCAGCAAGACCTTCGCCGCCTCCATGCTGATGGGCATGGCGCAGCGGCCGGTGGGCGAGGGGACGCTGACCCTCAAGGCGATGGGCAGCCTCGATCCCCTCATGGGCAAGCGCGGCTATCCTCTCCTCTTCGCCACCGGCGAGACGGCGGACGGCGTGACCGAACTGGTCGATCGCCAGCACCCGCACGACCTCTTCATGGAGTTATCCGCAACCTACAGCCATCCGCTGGCCGACGGCGTCTCCGGCTTCCTCTACCTCGCCCTCCCCGGCGAGCCCGCGCTTGGCCCCGCGACCTTCATGCACCGCTTCTCCGGCCTCGCGAATCCGGAGGCGCCGATCGCCCATCACTGGCTCGATTCCACACACATCACCTTCGGCGTCGCCACCGCCGGTGTGGCGTTCAAGACCGTGAAGCTTGAAGGCTCCGTCTTCACCGGCCGCGAACCCGACGAACACCGCTGGAATATCGAGCGGCCGCGCATGGACAGCTGGTCCGTCCGCGCCACTTGGAACCCCACCGCGAACCTCTCCGGTCAGGTCAGCTACGGCGTGCTCAACAGTCCCGAGGGGCTGCACCCCGAAACAGACGTCCGCCGCACCACCGCCTCCGTGACCTGGCATCTCCCGATCGGCCCGGACCGCTTCTGGCAGTCGACCTTCGCCTGGGGCCGCAACGACGGCAAGGGCGGCGATCACGCCCGCACCAGCGACGCCTTCGTCCTCGAAAGCGGCGTGCAGATCGATCGCAACACCGTCTTTGCCCGGGCCGAGAACGTCGACAAGGCGGAACTGTTCGGCGACGACCATCACAATCCGCTCGCCGGCCGCAACTTCAACATCACCAAGGTCAGTCTCGGCGGCTATCACAGCGTGCCGGTCGGGCAGGTCGCGCTCGACTTCGGCGGCCTCGTCAGCAAGTACGACATGCCGGACGCGATCAAACCGGCCTACGGCTCCGACCCGACCAGCTTCATGCTCTTCGCCCGGATTCGGGTGACGGGGTAATCTCAAGCGGCCGTTCGCGCTGAGCCTGTCGAAGCGCCAGCGCTACCGTCTCACCGGCCCTTCGACAGGCTCAGCGCGAACGGCGTAAGAGCGACTGCAGGCAAACGGCGTGAGAGGTCCTGCCGCAGGGCATGGAACCCCCGCTTGACTCCCCCGTTCCTCAGGCGTATCGCCCGCTCATCCCAAACGACCGTCACGGCGGCGCTTCTCGGCGCGCGTCGCGATCATGCCGTTGGGGCACACGCGACGAGATGGGGCGGTTGCCAGCCGCTCTGTGGAGCAGGAGAACGTAACACATGGCACGTATTGCGGGTGTCAACATCCCGACCAACAAGCGCGTCGAAATCGCGCTGACCTACATCCACGGTATCGGCCCGGCCAAGGCTAAGGAAATCACCGGCAAGCTGGGCATTGAGCCGCAGCGCCGCGTGCAGGACCTGTCCGATCAGGAAGTGCTGCAGATCCGTGAGACGATCGACGCCGGCTATCAGGTGGAAGGCGACCTTCGCCGCACCGTCGCCGTCAACATCAAGCGTCTGATGGACCTCGCCTGCTATCGTGGCCTGCGCCACCGCAAGGGCCTGCCGGTCCGCGGCCAGCGCACGCACACGAATGCGCGCACCCGCAAGGGCAAGGCGAAGCCGATCGCGGGCAAGAAGAAGTAATCGAAATCGTCCGTTCCCTCGCGCGCGTACGCGTTGAGGTACGACTTTCGAGACTTTTCGAGCCTCTCACACCAAAGATTTAGGTCAGGAAGACAGATCCGATGGCACGCGAACCCCAGCGCATCAAGCGGCGCGAGCGCAAGAACATCACCGCCGGCGTCGCCCATGTGAACGCCAGCTTCAACAACACCATGATCACCATCACCGATGCCCAGGGCAATGCGATCAGCTGGTCCTCGGCCGGCATGATGGGCTTCAAGGGCAGCCGTAAGTCGACGCCGTATGCCGCGCAGGTCGCGGCGGAGGACGCCGGCAAGAAGGCGGCGGACCACGGCGTCCGCACCCTTGAGGTCGAGGTGAAGGGCCCCGGTTCGGGCCGTGAATCCGCGCTCCGCGCGCTGCAGGCGGTCGGCTTCCAGATCACGTCCATCCGCGACGTGACGCCGATCCCGCATAACGGCGTTCGCCCGTCCAAGCGCCGCCGCGTCTGATCCTGCCGGGGGGCGGCATGTCCGTCCTCCACTGACATATTCCGGCCGGGGCGGACGCGTCCTGGCCCAACCCTGAGGGAAAAACATGGCCGTCAACGCCAAGAACTGGCAGGAAATGAAGAAGCCCAACGGTCTCGAGAAGAAGGCGGGTGGCGATCAGCGCCGCAAGGCCACCTTCGTCGCGGAACCGCTGGAGCGCGGCTTTGGTCTGACGCTCGGCAACGCGCTGCGCCGGGTGCTGCTCTCGTCGCTGCAGGGCGCCGCCGTCACCTCGATCAAGATCGAGAACGTGCTGCACGAATTCTCGTCGCTCGCCGGCGTGCGTGAGGACGTGACCGATATCGTCCTGAACATCAAGCAGGTCGCGCTCCGCATGCAGGGCGAAGGGCCGAAGCGCCTTCAGCTCACGGCGACCGGCCCGGCCGAGGTGACTGCGGGCATGATCGCCGTCACCGGCGACATCGAGGTCGCGAATCCGGAACTGGTGATCTGCCATCTCGACGAGGGCGCGACGCTCAACATGGAGCTGACCGCCGACATCGGTAAGGGCTATGTCCCGGCCGCGAACAACCGTCCGGCCGATGCGCCGATCGGCCTGATCCCGGTCGACGCGCTCTACTCGCCGGTCCGGCAGGTGGCCTACAAGGTCGAGAATACCCGCGTCGGTCAGGAACTGGACTATGACAAGCTGACGCTGACGGTGGAGACCGACGGCACCGTCTCGCCGGACGACGCGCTCGCTTATGCCGCGCGCATCCTGCAGGATCAGCTGCAGCTCTTCGTCCACTTCGACGAGGGCATGGTCCTCTCCGCCGCCCCCGCCACGAGCGGCGTGCCGGTCGCGGCCGGTGCCGAGCCGGAGCAGGACGCCAACCAGCTCAACCGCTACCTCCTCAAGAAGGTGGACGAGCTGGAGCTTTCGGTCCGTTCGGCCAACTGCCTCAAGAACGACAACATCATCTACATCGGCGATCTGGTTCAGAAGACCGAGGCGGAGATGCTGCGCACTCCGAACTTCGGCCGCAAGTCGTTGAACGAGATCAAGGAAGTCCTGTCGTCGATGGGCCTGCGCCTCGGCATGGAGATCCCCGGCTGGCCGCCGGAGAACATCGAGGAAATGGCCAAGAAGCTCGAACAGGAGTTTTAAGGCTCTACCAAACAAGCGTCATCCCAGCGAAGGCTGGGATCCATGTCTATCGCCAGAAACGATGGCGTGCGGAGTTGAGAGACATGGGCCCCAGCCTTCGCTGGGGCGACGATCAGGCAGAAGTTTCCGCCTGATCTTGGGCTTTGGGCGGTGGCCCTTTTCACCGCCCGGCCCGCAGTACCTCAGACGGCTGCGGGACGAACTGAAGGAAGAAGACAATGCGTCATCGCGTCGGGGGCCGTAAGCTCCAGCGTACCTCCGCCCATCGCGCGGCCCTGTTCCGCAACATGGCGGCGGCCCTTATCAAGCATGAGCAGATCATCACCACCCTCGCCAAGGCGAAGGAACTGCGCCCCTATACCGAGAAGCTGGTGACGCTGGCGAAGAAGGGCGGCCTCTCCAACCGTCGTCTCGCCCATGCCCGCCTGCTGGACGATGCGCAGCTCGTGAAGCTGTTCGACACCCTCGCGCCCCGCTACGCCGACCGCGCCGGCGGCTACACCCGCGTCATCAAGGCCGGCTTCCGCGCCTCGGACGCGGCGGCGATGGCGGTGATCGAGTTCGTCGACCGCGACGTTTCGGCCAAGGGCCAGGACTCCGGTCCGGTCGAGATCAACGAGGATTTGGACGAGGCGGCCTGATCCGCCTCTCCGATACGGGTTGAAGGAAGGGCCGGGGGCGTTAGTCTCCGGCCTTTCTATTTGCCCGGAGCCTCCATGAAGCCTCTCGCCGTTGTATGCGCCCTCCTGATGTCCACCACCGCCACCGCCCAGATCTCCTACCCTTCGACCGAGAAAGGCCCGGTCGTCGAAAGCGCCTTCGGTCAGAAGCTGCCGGACCCCTATCGTTGGCTGGAGGACGACGCACGCAACAACCCCAAGGTCGCCGCCTGGGTCGCCGCGCAGAACAAGGTCACGCAGGACTACCTCGCCACGCTTCCCGGCCGCGACGCGATCAAGGCGCGCCTTACCGAACTGTGGAACTACGAACGTTTGGGCATCCCCAAGCGGGCGGGCGGCCGCTACTTCTACACCCGCAATGACGGCCTGCAGAACCAGTCCGCGCTCTACGTCCGCGACGGCCTGAACGGCACGCCCCGCCTGCTCATCGATCCCAACACCTGGGCGAAGGACGGCGCCACCGCGCTCGACAGCTGGAAGGTTGCCGAGGACGGCGCGCACCTCGCCTATCAGATCCAGGACGGCGGCTCCGATTGGCGCACCGTCCGCTTCCTGGATGTCGCCGACGCGACCGTCCTTCCCGACGAACTCAAATGGGTGAAGTTCTCGGAGATCGCCTGGGCGAGGGACGGCTCCGGCGTCTTCTACTCGCGCTTTCCCGAGCCGGCGGGCGGTCAGACCTTCCAGGCGCTCAACGAACGCCAGGCCGTCTACTTCCACAAGCTCGGCACCCCGCAGAGCGCCGACCGCCTGGTCTACGCCACTCCCGATCGGCCCAAGCTCAACAACTCGGCGGAGGTCACCGACGACGGCGCATGGCTCGTCATCACCTCGTCCGAGGGCACCGACGAGCGCTTAGAGATCACCCTGATCGACCTTCGCCAGCCCGGCGCGAAACCGGTCACGCTGATCAAGGGCCTCGAACACAATTGGAAGCTGGCGGGCGGGGAAGGAGACACGCTCTTCTTCATCACCAATAAGGGCGCGCCGCTCCAGCGCATCGTCCGCATCGACGCCGCCAACCCCGGCGCCGCGCCGGTCGAGGTGATCGGCGAGGACAAGTCCATGCTGGACAACGCCCACCTCGTCGGTGGCAAGCTCCTCGCCCTCTATCTGGTTGACGCCAAGAGCGAGGTCCGCCGTTTCGCGCCCGACGGCAAGGCGGAGGGCAAGGTCACGCTCCCCGGCATCGGCACTGCCGACGGCTTCGAGGGCGACCCGGACAACCCGGAGACCTTCTTCTCCTTCGGCAGCTTCAACCAGCCGGGCGCCATCTACCGCTACGATGCGGCGACCAACGCAGTCTCCGTCTTCGCGCAGCCCAAGGTCGCCTTCGACCCCGCCGCCTTCGAGGTGACGCAGACCTTTTACCCGTCGAAGGACGGCACCAAGATCCCGCTGTTTCTTGTCCGGAAGAAGGGCGTGACCGGGCCGCGCCCGACGATCCTCTACGGCTATGGCGGCTTCAACATCTCGCTGACGCCCGACTTCTCGCCCGCGATCCTCGACTGGGTCGACATGGGCGGCGTCTATGCGATGGCCAATCTGCGGGGAGGCGGCGAGTACGGCAAGGGTTGGCACGATGCCGGCCGCCTCGCCAACAAGCAGAACGTCTTCGACGACTTTGCCGCCGCCGCCGAGCATCTGAAAGGGCAGGGTATCGCGTCCAAGATCGCCATCTCCGGCCGCTCGAACGGCGGCCTGCTCGTCGGCGCCACGACCAACCAGCGCCCTGATCTGTTCGCCGCCGCTCTCCCCGCGGTCGGCGTCATGGACATGCTCCGCTTCGACCGCTTCACCGCCGGCCGCTACTGGGTAGACGATTACGGCTATCCGGAGCGGGCAGCGGACTGGGCGGTGCTTCGCAAGTACTCGCCCTATCACAACATCCGCTCGGGCGCGGACTATCCGGCGATCCTGGTCAGCACCGCCGACACCGACGATCGCGTCGTCCCCGGCCACAGCTTCAAGTACACGGCGGCACTCCAGGCAGCGGACATCGGCGACAAGCCCCATCTCATACGCATCGAAACCCGCGCGGGCCACGGTGCGGGCAAGCCCACGTCGAAGAAGATCGAGGAGGCCGCCGACCTCTGGGCGTTCGCCGCCAAATGGACCGACCTCGCCGTCCCCGCACCAACCCCGCCATCACGGCCGTAACCTCATCCTCCCCCGCCAGGGGGAGGGGGACCAGCCGCAGGCTGGTGAAGGGGGGAGGGCCGGGAAGGCCCTAGGCCGCCCGGGCTCGCAGCCGCCGCTCGCTCAGCGCCGCCTGCACCTGATCCTCGGTCAGCGTCTCGTGCTCGATCACGCAGCGCAGGCCGAGGCCGTCGAAATTCTGGAATGGCTGCGCGGCGGCATGGGCGATGATGCGGTTGCCGACCACCTCGATGCCCGCCCGGCTGCGCGCGCCCAGCATCATGATGTCGCCGAACTGCCCGCCCCAGTTCGACGCCACCAGCCGGTTGCCCGCGTCGATGATCGACACCCGATCGCGCGCCGCCACGCTGCGCTGGTCGCCCGCGCTGATGATCGTCCCGGCATGGGTTTCCCAGTCATATTCAAGGTACATCACCCCCGCCGGTTGACGCGCATCCGCCGGCCAGATGCCCGTGCACAGGATCAGGACCTTGCGATTGCCTGACCAGGGGTTGGCCCAGACCTCGTCGGTGAACCACTCGTCCGGCGACCGGCTCGACAGCACCTTGCGATATTGCGGCTCGTTGCCGAGCTTCGCGTTGCGGACCTGCGCCGCCTCGTCGGAAAGCGCTACCACGCTTCCCGCGTCGTCGGCGATGAATGCGTTGAGATAGAACGGCGAATAGCGCGTCAGCGTGCACATCCGCTCGCGCGCCTTGGCATAGGCTTCTGCCGTGCGCTGCTCCATCGCCGTGACGACCGCCGGATCGGTGGCCATCATCCGAAGGTCGATGCTGCGGGAATAGAGGTTGCGGACGAGGTTCTGGACGAGCGTGCGGGCGAGTTCGGTCAGCCGCGCGCCCTCGATGTCGAAAACCAACTCCTCGGCGATCGCCGCACCAAGATCGAGGCGGTCGATGACCTCCGCCTTGAACGCGCTCGACGTCGTACGGGCCTGTCCGGCCAGCGCCTTCACCTCCTGCGCCACGACCGAAAAGCCGCGCCCGGCCTCGCCGGATCGCGCCGCCTCGATCGTCGCGTTCAGCGCCAGGAGGTTGGTGCGGCCGGCGATCATCTCGCTCTCGGTCGCGTAATGCTGAACCTCCTCGCGGAGGGTGGAGAGCAGGGAGCGCAGGCGACGCGGCATGATCTGCAATAATCCGTACGGTTCGCCGACCTTGTACAGACACAGTGGTTAACGTTCGGTTGGTGATGTTCCGCGCCTCGCCGGTTCATCGCCGCGACAGCGATTTTCTGCTATATGCCTCTATGAAAAGCGGATTTCCCGCTCCACGAATCAAGGATGCCAGGATGGCCATGCGTCAGTTCGTTACCGGCGCGGTGCTCGCCGCGATGATTGCCAGTGCGGCCAGCCCGGCGGCGGCGCGGCCGCGTTACTGGGGCGGCGGCTATCGCCACCATCATTATCATCGCGGTGGCGGCGATGTCGCGGGCGCGCTGATCGGTGGCCTGATCATCGGCGGCGCGGCGGTCGCCATCGCCAACTCGGTCAATCGCCGCAACGATCGCTACGACGGCTACTACACCGCGCCGCCAGCCCCGCCGCCGCCACCGCCCGCGCCGATCGCCCGCGCGGAGGACACCCAGGGTCAGGCCGTCGATCGCTGCATCGCCGCTGCCGAGGATGACAGCTCGCCGAACGCACGCGTCAACGACATCACGCGGGTGACGCGTGAAGGCTCCGGCTGGCGGGTCGAGGGCGTGGTCGACACCGGCCGCACCCGCATGGACGGCTATCGCGACCTCGGCAACTTCACCTGTTCGGTCGAATATGGCGAAGTCCGCGATCTCCGCTTCGGCGACGGTCCGCGCGGCTAACCTCTTGGGCGGCGCGGGTGGACATTTCCCCACCCGCGCCGCTATCGGACGCCATGTCCGTCCAGCCCCAAGATTCGATCCTGATCGTCGATTTCGGCAGCCAGGTAACCCAGCTCATCGCTCGTCGTGTCCGTGAGGCGGGGGTCTATTCCGAGATCGCACCCTTCAACGCGGCCGAGGCGGCGTTCCACCGGCTGAAGCCGAAGGGCATCATCCTCTCCGGCTCACCCGCCAGCGTGCCGGCCGAGGGCAGCCCCCGCGCGCCGCAGGTCCTGTTCGACAGCGGCCTTCCCATCCTCGGCATCTGCTACGGACAGCAGGTCATGTCGCACCAACTCGGCGGGGAAGTTCGGCCGGGGCACGAGACGGGGGAGGGGGGCGAGTTCGGCCGCGCCTTCCTGACCGTCACCGAGCCCTGCGCCCTTTTCGACGGTCTCTGGGCGGTCGGCGAGCGCCATCAGGTCTGGATGAGCCACGGCGACAAGGTCACGCAATTCGCCCCCGGCTTCAAGATCGTCGCCACCTCCGACGGTGCGCCCTTCGCGGTGATCGCCGATGAGGCGCGCCGCTATTACGGCATGCAGTTCCACCCGGAGGTCGTTCACACGCCCGATGGCGCGAAACTGCTCGCCAATTTCGTCCGCCATGTCTGCGGCCTCGCGGGCGACTGGACGATGGCTGAGTTCCGGGCGACCAAGATCGCCGACATCCGCGCACAGATCGGCGAGGGCCGGGTCATCTGCGGCCTCTCCGGCGGTGTCGACAGCGCGGTCGCCGCCGTCCTGATCCATGAGGCGATCGGCGACCAGCTGACCTGCGTCTTCGTCGATCACGGCCTGATGCGGCTGGGTGAAGCCGAACAGGTCGTCACCCTGTTCCGCGAGCATTACGGCATCAAGCTCGTCCATGTGAAAGCGGAGGAGCGGTTCCTGAACGGCCTCGCCGGCGTCACCGACCCGGAAAAGAAGCGCAAGTTCATCGGCGGCGAGTTCATCGCCGTGTTCGAGGAGGAGGCCAAGAAGATCGGCGGTGCCGACTTCCTGGCGCAGGGCACCCTCTACCCCGACGTGATCGAGAGCATCAGCTTTACGGGCGGGCCGAGCGTCACGATCAAGAGCCACCATAACGTGGGTGGCCTGCCCGAGCGCATGAACATGCAGCTGGTCGAGCCGTTGCGTGAGCTGTTCAAGGACGAGGTCCGCCTGCTCGGCCGCGAACTGGGCCTGCCGGAGATATTCGTCGGCCGGCACCCGTTCCCCGGCCCCGGCCTCGCCATCCGTATTCCCGGAGAGGTCACCAAGGAGCGCTGCGACATCCTCCGCAAGGCGGACGCCGTCTACCTCGACGAGATCCGCACAGCGGGCCTATACGACGCGATCTGGCAGGCCTTCGCCGTCCTGCTCCCCGTACGCACCGTCGGCGTGATGGGCGACCACCGCACCTACGACAGCGTCTGCGCCCTCCGCGCCGTCACCTCGACCGACGGCATGACCGCCGACATCTACCCCTTCGACGCCGCCTTCCTCAGTCGCGTGGCGACGCGCATCGTAAACGAGGTCCAGGGCATCAACCGCGTCACCTACGATTACACCAGCAAACCCCCCGGCACGATCGAGTGGGAGTGAGCTAAACGACGCCCGGGTCATACAGGACCTGTCGCTGGTCACGCCATCTTCAACGTCTTTCGCCTTATCGGTAGAGGGCGGCAACCCAGACGATCAAACCAGCTGAGGCAACTTATCTAGATGCTTGTCCAGCGTGATCGGATAGTCGCGCACCCGCACACCCGTCGCATTGTACATCGCGTTGGCGATCGCCGCGCCAACCCCGCACAGCCCCAGTTCGCCGACACCCTTCGCCTTCATTGGCGACGCCTTGTCGTCCGGGTAGTCGAGGAAGATCACCTCCTGATGCGGGATGTCAGCGTGGACCGGCACCTCGTACCCGGCAAGGTCGTGGTTGACGAAGAAGCCGAAGCGCTTGTCGACTGCCAGTTCCTCCATCAGCGCGGCACCCGTGCCCATCGTCATCGCGCCGATCACCTGGCTCCGCGCCGCTTTCGGATTGAGGATGCGCCCCGCGTCGCACACCGCCAGCATCCGCCTGATCCGCGTCTCGCCGGTAAAGCTGTCGACGCCCACCTCCACGAAATGCGCGGCGAACGTGGTCAGCTGATACTTCTTGTCGAGATCGCCATATTCGATCCCGTCCTCGGCGGTAAGCGGACCGTCCTTGGCCGCATCGGCCAGAGCGGCGGAGCGGTTGCCCGACACCACCTTGCCGTCCGCGAACCGGACGTCGGCGGTGTTGAAACCGAGCCGCTGCGCCACCTGATCCCGCAACTTCACGCAGGCCGCGTACAGCCCGGAGGTGGAGTTCGCAGCACCCCATTGCCCGCCAGATCCGGCCGAAGCGGGATGGTCGGAATCGCCGAGCACGACCTTCACATGGTCGATCGGCACACCCATCATCTCGGCCGCCGTCTGCGCGAGGATCGTGTAGGTGCCGGTGCCGATGTCGGTCATGTCGGTCTCGACGGTCAGCCGCCCATCACGCTCCAGTCGGATGCGCGCCGCCGACTTGGTTGCCAGGCTGTTGCGGAAGCCCGCCGCCACGCCCATACCGACCAGCCAGCGTCCCTCGCGCACCGATGCCGGCTTGGCCTGCCGCTTCGACCAGCCGAACTTCTCCGCGCCCGTCCGCAGGCACTCGACCAGATGACGTTGGGAAAACGGGCGATCCGGCTTGTTGGGATCGACTTGCGTATCGTTGATGATCCGGAACTCGACGGGATCGATGCCCAGCTTCTCGGCGAACTCGTCGACCGCCACCTCCAGCGCCATCATCCCCGGCGCTTCGCCCGGCGCGCGCATCGCGTTGCCCTCGGGCAGGTCCAGCACGGCGAGGTGCGTGGCGATCATGCGGTTTGCGCCGGCGTAGATCAGCTTGGTCTGGTCCGCTGCCGTCTCCGGCCCGCCGCCCGGCAGGTCGCCTGACCAGCTCTCATGCGCGACCGCGGTCAGCTTGCCGTCCTTGCCCGCGCCGAAGCGGATGCGCTGGATGGTCGCCGGTCGGTGGGTCGAGTTGTTGATCATCATCGGCCGCGCGATCGTGACCTTGACCGGGCGGCCCGCCTGCTTCGCGCCCAATGCCGCCAGGATCGCATCGGCGCGGGGGAACAGCTTTCCGCCGAACCCGCCGCCGATGAAGGGCGAGTCCAGCCGCACCTTCTCCTTGGGGATGCCCAAGGTCTTGGCGATATCGCCCCTGCCCCAGGCGATCATCTGGTTGGAGGTCCAGATCGTCACCGCATCGCCCTGCCAACTGGCGATCGACGCGAACGGCTCCATCATCGCATGGGTCTCGTCCGGCGTTGTGTAGGTAGCGTCCAGCGTCACCGCCGCCCTCGCGAACGCCGCCTCGAAATCGCCGACCCGCGCCAGCGCCTTGCCGGATTTCTCCTCGGCCAGCGGCGCGCCGTCCTTCGCCGCCGCGAGATCATAGGCACCCTTCGCCCGCTCGTAATCGACACGGACCAAGCCCGCCGCCGCGCGCGCCTGTTCGAAGGTCTCGGCGACGACCAGCGCCACCGCCTGATGATAATGCTGCACCTCAGGCCCGGCGAGCAGCTGGGCGGTGTTGAAGTCGCCCTTGGTCAGCTTGCCTGCGGTCTCGTAGGTGACGATCGTCACCACGCCAGGGGCGGCGCGCGCGTCGGTCAGGTTGATCGCCTTGATCCGTCCCTTCGCGACGCCGGCGTGGACGACCACGCCATAGGCCTGGTTCGCCGCGACATCGTGCCGCTCATAGGCATAAGGCGCGGTGCCGCTGGTCTTCAGCGGTCCGTTCGATGCGGTTCGTGGGGCGGCCGACGACCTTCTGCTGGTCGATCGGGTTCGTGCCGGCGGGCGTGTCGAACTTCATGTCAGGCCCTCGCTTCGGCCATGATGGAGGCAAGGGTGCGCTCCGCCAGGGTCAGCTTCATCGCATTGTCATGGGTCGGCCGCGCGCCGGCAAAGGCTCGCGCCGCCACCGCTTTCGCGCCGTTCGGCAGCGCGGCCTCCGCCGCCTCCACCCGCCAGGGCTTCGGCGCGACCCCGCCGAACGCCACTCGGCCGCTGCCGTCCTTCTGTAGTACCGCCGCGACCGAGACGAGCGCGAAGGCGTAGGAGGCCCGGTCGCGCACCTTATGGTAGAAGTGCTGCCCGCCGATCGGCTTCGGCAGGGTGACGGCCGTGATCAGTTCGCCCTTCTCCAGCACCGTCTCGATATGCGGCGTGTCGCCCCAGAGCCTGTGGAACTCGGCGATCGGGATCTTCCGCTCGCGCCCATCCGCGCCGACCGTCTCCACCACCGCGTCCAGCACGCGCATCGCGACCGCCATGTCGCTGGGATTGGTCGCGATGCAGGCGTCGGAGGTGCCGATCACCCCCAGCTGGCGCGAGAACCCGCCGATCGCCGCGCATCCGGAGCCGGGCTGCCGCTTGTTGCACGGCTGATTGGTGTCGTAGAAATACGGGCACCGCGTCCGCTGCAGCAGATTGCCCGCGGTCGTCGCCTTGTTGCGCAGCTGCCCGGAGGCACCCGCCACGATCGCGCGGGTCAGCACGCCGTAATCCTTGCGCACCCGCGCGTCGGCCGCGAGCGCGGTGTTGGTGACAAGCGCGCCGATCCGCAGCCCGCCCTCGGATGTTGCCTCGATCCGGTCGAGCTTCAGGTCCTGAACGTCGACCAGATGCGTCGGCGTCTCGATCTGCAGCTTCATCAGGTCGAGCAGGTTGGTGCCCCCGCCCAGGAACTTCGCGCCCGGGGTGCTCGCGACGGCCTTGGCCGCCTCCGCCGCAGTCTTCGCGCGCTGGTAGGTGAACGCCTTCATGCGTCGCTCCCGGCGACCTGTTCCATCGCCTCAAGGATGTTGGAATAGGCGCCGCAGCGGCAGATATTCCCGCTCATCCGCTCGCGCAGTTCGAAGTTGGAGAGCTGCGGCTTGGCGGCGACATCCTCCTGCACATGGCTGGGGATGCCGCGCTTGATTTCGTCCAGCACCGCCACGGCCGAGCAGATCTGCCCCGGCGTGCAGTAGCCGCACTGATAACCGTCATGCTCGATGAAGGCCGCCTGCATCGGGTGCAGCTTGCCGGGCATGCCCAGCCCCTCGATCGTGGTGATCTCGTCGCCCTCGTGCTGCAAAGCGAGGGTCAGGCAGGAATTGATCCGCTCCCCGTTTACCAGCACCGTGCACGCCCCGCATTGGCCGTGATCGCAGCCCTTCTTGGTGCCGGTCAGTTTCAGATGCTCGCGCAAGGTGTCGAGCAGGGTGGTGCGGGTGTCGAGTTCAAGCGACTGCGCCTCGCCGTTCACCTTCATCGAAACATGGGCTTTGGGGGGCGGGGTCAAGCTACGGGTGTCCTCTCGTGCTGCCGCAGGAACGGAGACCGCCGCGAACGCAGCGGTGCTCGCGCCGCCCGCCAGAACGGCGCGTCGCGAGACGTCGAAATCGGTCCTGTCCATAGGCCTCCAGCCAGTTGGCGCCGCCCGGCGCTTGGACGTCAGAGTGACAGACGAGCCTGGGGTTGTTCAAGTTCCAAAAGATACCGCTTCGCCACTAATCCCCCTGCGAAGCCGGTCAGCGCGCCCGCCGATCCGATCACCCGGTGGCACGGCGCCACGATCGAGATCGGATTGCGCCCGTTCGCCGCACCCACCGCCCGCACCGCCGCCGGCCGCTCGATCGCTTGGGCAATCTCCGCATAGCTCCGCGTCTTGCCGAATGGGATGCGGAGGAGGGCGGTCCACACCGCTTTCTGAAAGTCGGTCCCGCGGAAATCGAGCGGCAGGTCGAACGTCCTCCGCCCGCCCGCGAAATACTCGTCCAACTGTCGCCGCGTCTCCCCCAGAACCGGATGATCCGCTGCTTCCATCGTCTCGCCCAGCCGCACTCGGCTGCCGTCGTCGCTCTCCCACAGGATCGCAACCAGCCCGGCATCTCCGGCGACAAGGGTCAGTTCTCCGACCGGCGAGGGCATTTGGACGGCGCTCAGCATCTCGATCATCTCCCGATCACCGTCTATTGCCATCCCTTCGGCACCGCATCCCGCCGCTTGCGCTCAAAGGCTCTATCCATGCTCACGATGTACGGCATCCCGAACTGCGACACGATCAAGAAGGCGCGCATTTGGCTGGAGGGCGAGGGCGTCGCCTACACCTTTCACGACTACAAGAAGGCCGGCGTGGACGCCGCCGCCCTCGGGCGCTGGGTGGACGCACTCGGTTGGGAGACGCTCCTCAACCGCGCCGGCACGACGTTCAGGAAGCTGTCCGACGCCGAACGCGCCGACATCGACCGCGACAAGGCCGTCGCGCTGATGCTGGCCCAGCCGTCGATGATCAAGCGTCCGGTGCTGGAAGGCGACGGCAAGCTGATCGTCGGCTTCAAGCCTGCGGAGTATGGGGCGGCGTTCGCCTGATCATCCTCCCCCGCCGGGGGAAGGATCAGGCTACCCCACGAACGCCCGCTCGATCACGAACCCGCCCGGTGCGGCGTTCGATCCCTCGACGAACCCCATCCCCTCGAACTTGGCGGCGAGGTCCTTGATCATGTCCATGCTGCCGCACATCATGATGCGGTCGTGCTCGGGCTCGAAATGATGCGGTCCGCTCGCCTGCGTCTGGGTGCGGAAGATGCGGCCGTCGTCGATCAGCTTGTCGATCCGGTCGGATGTCGGGAACGGCTCGCGCGTCACGGTTGGGATATAGCTGAACTGTTCGGCCGCCGCCTCCTCGACCAGCGGGTCCCCCGCGAGCCGGCTCTCCATCAGCTCGCGGAAGGCGAGGTCGCTGACCCGCCGCACCGAATGGACGACGATCACCTCCGAATACATGTCGTACACGTCGGGATCGCGCATCAGGCTTAGGAACGGGGCGAGTCCGGTGCCGGTCGAAAGCATGAACAGCCGCTTGCCCGGCAACAGCGCGTCGGTGACGAGCGTTCCGGTCGGCTTGCGGCCGAGATAGACCTGGTCACCCGGCTCGATCTTCTGCAGCTTGGAGGTGAGGGGGCCGTCCTCGACCTTGATCGACAGGAACTCCAGCTCCTCGGCATAGGCGGGGCTTGCGATCGAATAGGCGCGCACCAGCGGCTTGCCGTTGTCGCCCTGAAGGCCGATCATCACGAACTCGCCCGAACGGAAGCGGAAGCTGGCCGGACGGGTGATCTTGAAGCTGAACAGATGCTCGTTCCAGTGATGCACCGACAGAACCGTCTCGACGCCGAAGGCGCCCGTGGGTTCGAGCGCGGGGGAGATGGACGTCTGTTCGGTCATCGCTTGGTCGTTCCGGGGTGATATCTGCAACCGGCTCGCAAATGGACGTGCAACGCGGCTGTCACAACCCCAAATGTCCTTGGCGCAACCGAAGCTGAACTGAAGACGGAGCCAGCATGACAACAGCCACCCGCATGACCATGCGCCGCACCGGCGGGCCCGAGGTGATCGAGGCGGAGACCGCTGATCTGCCCGATCCCGAGTTCGGGCGAAGTGCGCGTCCGCCACACTGCCATTGGCCTCAACTTCATCGACACCTATCGGCGCAGCGGCCTCTACCCGGTCGATCTTCCCGCCGGCTTGGGCATTGAGGCGGCGGGCGTGGTCGAGGCGGTCGGCCCCGGCGTCACCGGCTTCACTGTGGGTGACCGCGTCGCCTACGCGACCGGGGCGGTGGGGGCCTATGCCGATCGCCGCAACATCGCCGCCGACGTCCTGCTGCATGTGCCTGACGCCGTGGCGGACGAGATCGCCGCAGCCGCCGTGCTGAAGGGCATGACCGCAGGGTTCCTCGCCGAACGCTGCGCCAGGATGACGGCCGGGCAGACGGCGCTGGTCCACTCGGCCGCAGGGGGCGTCGGCTCCATCCTCGTGCAATGGCTGAAGGCGATCGGCGTGACGGTCATCGCCCATGCCGGATCGGCGGAGAAGGCGGCCAAGGCCAAGGCGCTCGGGGCCGACCACGCGCTCGATCTCCCCTATGAGGCGCTGGCGGCCAGGGTGCGCGATCTCACCGGCGGGCGCGGCGTCGATGCGGTGTTCGACGGGGTTGGCAAGGACAGCTGGGCCGCCTCGCTCGCGTCCACGGCCAAGCGCGGCCTCATCGCCTCCTACGGCAATGCCAGCGGCCCGGTCCCGCCCGTTCCCCCGCTCGACCTGTCGCGCGCCGGCTCGCTCTTCCTCACCCGCCCGACGCTGTTCGATTATGTCGGCGAGCGGCAGGAACTCGTCTCCCTCGCCGACCGCCTCTTCACGCTGATCGCGAACGGCGCGATCAGGATCGAGATCGGCCAGGCCTTCCCGCTCTCCGCCGCAGCCGACGCCCATCGCGCACTGGAAGGACGGCAGACCACCGGCTCCACCGTGCTGCTCCCGTAACCCACATCATCCCTCTCTCCGTCAGGCTGCGCCTGCCACGTCCCCCTTGCGGGGGAGGATGACTGTAGTAGACCCCGCCCATGTCCACGACCTACACCGTCGATAGCGCCACCAGCCGCGCGACACCCACGCCCGCGCCGATGAAGCGCGTCACCGTTCCCGCCGTCCGCGCGCGAAAGGGTGGGGAGCCGGTGGTGATGCTGACCGCGTACACCGTCCGAACCGCCCAGATCCTCGATCCGCATTGCGACGTGCTGCTGGTCGGCGACTCGCTGGGGCAGGTGGTCTACGGCTTGCCGTCCACCGTGCCGGTCAGCCTCGACATGATGTGCGCGCATGGCGCGGCGGTGGTGCGCGGCAGCTATCATGCGCTCGTCGCCGTCGACATGCCCTTCGGCAGCTACGAGGCTTCGCCCGAGCAGGCCTTCCTCAGCGCCTCGCGCATCCTGAAGGAAACCGGCTGCGCGGCGGTGAAGCTGGAGGGCGGGGAGGCGATGGCCCCCACGGTCGAGTTCCTGTCGCGGCGCGGCATCCCCGTGATCGGCCATGTCGGCCTTACCCCGCAGGCGGTGAACGCATTGGGCGGCTACGGCGCGCGCGGACGCAGCGCGGCCGAGCGGCAGCGGATCGTGGACGACGCGAAGGCGATCGACGCGGCCGGCGCCTTCGCCATCGTCATTGAGGGGGTGGTCGAGCCGATCGCCATCGAGATCACCAAATCCGTTTCCGCCATCACCATCGGGATCGGCGCCTCGGCTGAGTGCGACGGTCAGGTGCTGGTGACGGAGGACATGCTCGGCCTGTTCGATCGCGTCCCCCGCTTCGTGAAGCGTTTCGGCGCGATCAGCGGAGAGATCGAGGCGGCGGTGAAGACCTATGCCGCCGATGTTCGTTCGCGCGCCTTCCCGACGCCCGATCAGACCTACGCGCCAAAGGACTGACACGACTTTCGTTCCCTGATGCGCGCCGCTAAGGAGGGCCGCCCCGTCCGGGCCGTTCGGAGAAGTTTGCTTGGCCTTAACACCGCAGAATAACGACGCGTTCTTTCGCGAGGTCGATGAAGAGGTCCGCCGCGAACAGATCGGCCGGTTCTGGAAGCGTTGGGGAATCATCGTCGCCGTTGCGGTTGCGGTCGCTCTGATCGCGTTCGGCGGCTACCTCTTCTGGCAGCATAGCCGCACCCAGGCGGCGGCGAAGGATGGCGAGGCGCTGGTCGCCGCGCTGGAAACGGCCGAGCGCGGCAACGCCGCCGGCGCGAGGAAGAAGCTGGCCGAGGTGAAGGAATCCGGCCGGCCCGGCTACCGCGCCGCCACCGACCTGACGCTCGCCGCGCTCGCCTTGCAGAAGAATGACATCCCTGCGGCCGTGGCCCTCTATAACAAGGTCGCCGGCGACCAGAGCCTGGCCCAGCCTTATCGCCAGCTGGCGCTGCTGCGCGCGACCGCGCTCGAATACGACAAGCTGCCCGCCGCCAAGGTCATCGAGCGTCTCAAGCCGCTCGCCGTCTCCGGCAACGCCTGGTTCGGCAGCGCGGGCGAACTGACCGCGATGGCGCATCTCCGCAACAATCGCCCCGATCTCGCCGGGCCGTTGTTCGCGTCAATCGCGCAGGATCGTAACGTGGCGGACAGCCTGCGCAGCCGGGCGACGCAGATGGCGGGGGCGCTGGGGGTCAGCGTCGCCCAGCCCAAGGAGGGGAATAACTGATGCGGCCGATGAAGCGGGTGGGGGTCAGCCTCGCCATCGTCCTGGCGCTCGGCGGCTGTGGCCTGTTCGGCGGCAAGGAGGACAAGCGTCCCAAGACGCCCGTCATCGGCAAGCGCGTGCCGATCCTGAGCGGTGAATCCGCAGCCGAGGTGGACAAGGCGCTGGAGGGGACGCAGGTCGTCGTGCCGCCGCCCGCCACCAACGATGCCTGGGCGCAGTCGGGCGGCAACGCCGCGAAGTCGATGGGTCATCCCAATCTCGGCCTCCCGCTCGGTCAGGCGTGGAGCGTGTCGATCGGCAAGGGCGGGAACAACCGCGCGCGCCTCGCCGCCGGACCTGTCGTCGCGGAGAACCGCGTCTACACCATCGACACGACGGCCACCGTCCGCGCCTTTACCGTCGCGAACGGCAGCACTGTCTGGGAAACCCAGCTCGCCGACGGCAAGACGAAGGACAATCCCTCGCTCTTCGGCGGTGGCGTCGCCTATGAGGACGGCAAGGTCTTCGCCACCAACGGCGTCGGCCAGGTCGCGGCACTTGAGGCATCGACCGGCAAGGTCCTTTGGAAGGTCCGCCCGGCAGGCCCGTTGCGCGGCGCGCCGACCCTCGCCTTCGGCAACGTCTTCGTGGTGACGCAGGACAATCAGCTCTTTGCCCTCTCCGCTGCCGATGGCAGCCAGGTCTGGAACGCGTCCGCCGCCGGCGCCACCGCCGGCGTCTTCGGCGTGGCGGCGCCCGCTGCGGGGCAGGGGACGATCGTCGCCGGCTTCTCCTCGGGCGAACTCAACGCCTATCGCTACGAAAACGGCCGTAGCCTCTGGCAGGACAGCCTGTCGCGCACCAGCATCTCGACCGCCGTCGCCGCCCTCGCCGACGTGGATGCCGATCCGGTGATCGATAATGGCGTCGTCTATGCGGTGGGGCAGGGCGGTCGCATGGTCGCGCTCGAACTCACCACCGGACAGCGTCAGTGGGAGATCAACCTTGCCGGCATCCGCACGCCCTGGGTCGCGGGCGACTGGCTGTTCGTCATCACCGACGACGCCCGCCTGATGTGCATCGCCCGCGCCACCGGCAAGGTGCGCTGGATCAGCATCCTGCCGCGCTGGGACAACGAAAAGAAGAAGAAGGGGTATATCGGCTGGACCGCTCCGGTTCTCGCCGGAGGCCGCCTGATCCTGGCCAGTTCCGACGGACGGATGGCGAATATCGATCCGGAGACCGGCAGCATCCAGAACGAAGTCAAGGTCAAGGGCAGCGTCAGCCTCTCGCCCGTCGTCGCCAACGACACGCTCTTCATCCTGACCGACGACGGGCGCCTCAGCGCCTGGCGCTGATTCCCTTATGGCGCGCCTTCCCATCGTCGCGATCGTCGGCCGGCCGAATGTCGGCAAGTCGACCCTGTTCAACCGCCTCGTCGGCAAGAAGCTGGCGCTGGTGGACGATCGCCCCGGCGTCACGCGGGACCGGCGCGAGGGTGACGCCACCCTGATCGGCATGGACTTCCGCGTCATCGACACGGCGGGGTTCGAGGAAGACGATCCCGAGACCTTGCCCGGCCGGATGCGGGCGCAGACCCAGGCTGCGGTCGAGATCGCCGACGTCGCCCTCTTCATGGTCGACGCGCGGGCAGGAGTCGTGCCCCTCGACGAGGAGATCGCCCGCTGGCTGCGGGGATCGACCACCCCCGTCGTCCTCGTCGCCAACAAGGCCGAGGGCAAGGCGGGCGAGCAGGGCATTCTCGAATCCTACGCGCTCGGCTTCGGCGAACCCGTCCAGCTCTCCGCCGAACATGGCGAGGGTGTGGTCGAGCTGTTCGAGGCGCTCCGTCCGCTAATCGAGAAGGACGAGCCCGAGGCGGAGGAAGAGGAAGATCCCGACCGCCCCGATGCTCCGCTGAAGCTCGCCATTGTCGGCCGCCCCAATGCCGGCAAGTCCACCCTCGTCAACCGGCTCCTCGGCGAGGACCGGATGATCACCGGGCCGGAGGCGGGGATCACCCGCGACTCCATCGCGATCGAATGGCAATGGCAGGGTCGCCCCGTCCGCCTGATCGACACCGCCGGCATGCGCAAGCGCGCCAAGGTGCAGGACAAGCTGGAAAAGCTTTCCGTCGCCGACGCCCTCCACGCCGTCGACTTCGCGGAGGTCGTCATCCTGCTCCTCGACGCCACGCTCGGCCTTGAGGCGCAGGATCTCCGCATCGCCGACAAGGTGCTGCAGGAAGGCCGCGCGCTGATGATCGCGCTCAACAAATGGGACGTGGCGGAAAACGCCTCCAGCCTGTTCAACGGCGTCAAGGCCGCGCTGGAGGATGGTCTTTCCCAGGTAAAGGGCCTGCCGCTCCTCGCCGTCTCCGCAATGACCGGCAAGGGCCTCGACCAGATGATGGCCGCCGCCTTCGAGACCCGCGACGCCTGGTCGAAGCGCGTCACCACGGGCCAGCTCAACCGCTGGTTCGAGGATGCGATCGAAAAGAACCCGCCGCCCGCACCCGGCGGCAAGCGCATCAAGGCCCGCTACGTCACCCAGGTCAACGTCCGCCCCCCGACCTTCGCTTTGTTCGGCACCCGCGTCGACCTGCTCCCCGACAGCTACGTCCGCTACCTCGTCAACGGCATGCGGCGCGAACTCGGCTTCGGCTCGGTCCCCGTCCGCCTGATGCTCCGCCCCAGCAAGAACCCGTTCGACAAGAAGGACTGATCGTGCTGACCGTCGATGCGCGCGGAATGCGTTGCCCCTGGCCGGTCCTCCGCCTCGCCCGCGCGATCCGGCAGGAGATGCCGGACAGCGTCCGCCTCCTCGCCGACGATCCCCGCGCCGCCGCCGAAGTCGCCGCCTTCGCCGCGCAACAGGGCTGGTCCGTTTCGGCGGAAGGCGACACTTACGAACTGGCGCCGCTTACCAACCGTTAACGTCGAAAGACTATTCCGGCCCCTCAACAATGGGCGGCAAGGGAGGCCGGTACGGGTGAGGGATGGTTCGGATCTTGTCGATTGGCCCACGCTGCGCCAGTTCAAGGCTGAACTGGGCGGCGGCTTTGCTCGCATCCTCAACTACTTCCGCGACGACGGTGCGATCTCGGTCGAACGGATCGAAGCGGCGATGCGCACCTCCGACTCCGCCGCTCTCGTCCTCCCCGCCCACACGCTGAAGGGCGAGGCCCGCCAGTTCGGGGCCGAGGGTCTGGCGCTGATCGCCGAAAAGATCGAGATGACCGCCCGCCGCCTCGTCGAACAACGCCGCACCCCCGACGAACTGGTCAGCGAAGTCGTCGCCCTCCGTCCCGCCTTCGAAGCGACATTGACCGCCCTCGAAGGGGAGGCCACGCCGGCACCGCTCCCCACCGCCCGCCCAACCTTCGGCCGCCGCGCCGTCACCACCCCCAGCTTCGGCCGAGCCTAAATCCATCCTCCCCTTCCGGGAAGGATCGCTTCGGCTGTCCTACACAGCCACTTTCTGCTTCACCTGCGTGATGCACTGCCGACTCACTCACGCCGAAAGTTCACCCTCGCGCCGCCCACCCGCGCGAACCGCAACTTCACCCCTTTTCCGAGCCGCAACTTACACAACTTATCCGGCTTGGCGCCCCGGCAACATCCGCTGCAGCTCACGCTCGCCATCCCAGAACTGATGCTTCAGCGCGCCGAGCACATGAAGCGCGAACAAGGCGTAGAGGATCACCGCCAGATTGCCATGCGCCATGCCGAACCCGTCATGCACGCTCTCCTTCGTGGCGGGATCGAGCGACATGACCGCGCCGATGCGGGGCCATTCGAACAGGCCGAACAGGGACATCGGGTTCTCGCCCGCACTCTTCCAAGCCGAATCCATGATCCACCCGGTGAGCGGCAGGCCGAACATGATCAGGTACAACAGGAAATGCGTCGCCCCCGACGCATATGTCTCCCACCTCTTGTACCCGTGCGGCAAGGGCGGCGGCCTGTGCGTCAACCGCCACAGCACCCGCATAATGGTGAGGCCCAGCACCGTGATGCCGATCGACTTATGCGTGTCGATCAACGGCCGCACCCCGTCGTCCAAAGTCGGCCACACCCAGGCAAGCCCCACATTCGCGACGATCAGCACCGCGATCAGCCAATGAAACAGCATCGCCGTTCGGGTATAGCGCACCATATCGTTTCACCTCCGCAATGCCGCATTCATACGCCAAGGATCACGCTCCGCCAGTGACCCAGATGATGCACGCCTTCGAGCGGCAGTCACCGCGCCTGACCGCACGTCCGGTCGGCTGGCGCAGCCATGTCATCGGGGCGTTCGCGCCCGTCCTCTTCCTGACGCTCACCGCCATGACCTTCTACCGGCACAATGCCGCCGCCTGGGCGGTCGGCATCGCCTACATCCTCTACGACACCGCGCTCCTCGTCTTCACCGCCCGCCAGATCCGCCCGCTCCGCCACGGATCGCCCGTCCCCCCGCTCAAAGGCGCGGCGCGGCCGACACTCGGCGTCATCATCGCCGCCTATAACGAGGCGCAGGCGCTCGGCATCACCATCGACACGCTGGCGGGGCAGGCGGACCCACCCGAACTGATCCTCCTCGCCGACGATGGATCGACCGACGGGAGCGCCGCCGTCCTCGCCGACCTCTACGGCCTCGAACCGCCGGAGGTCGGCACGATGAGCGGGCCGTCGCCGGTCCTGCCGTCGCTCCGCTGGCTGCGCCTGCCCCATGCTGGAAAGGCGCGCGCGCTCAACGCCGCCCTGATCCATGTCGATAACGAGATGGTCCTGACCGTCGATGCCGACACCCTGCTCGCGCCCGGCGCGCTGAAGGCGATGCGCGACGCCTTCGCCGCCGAACCGCAGCTTGTCGCCGCGACCGGCGTCATCGCCCCTGTCTGCGGCCCGCATCTGATGGGGCGCTTGTTTGAGTGGTTCCAGGCCTATGAATATGTCCGCAACTTCCTGTCTCGCTACGCCTGGGAACAGGTGAACGGCCTGCTCCTCATCTCCGGCGCCTTCGCCGCCTTCCGCCGCGACGCGGTGATGGAGGTCGGCGGCTTCGATCCCGATTGCATGGTCGAGGATTACGAGCTGATCCACCGGCTCCACCGCCATGCCGCCGATACCGGGCAGGACTGGACCGTCCGCGTCATCGGCGCTGCGCTCGCCACCACCGACGCGCCTGCAAGTCCCATCGGCTTCCTCCGCCAGCGCCGCCGCTGGTTCGGCGGATTCCTCCAGACACAGCACTGGAACCGCGATATGGTCGGCAACCGCCATTTCGGCCGGCTCGGCACCGCGATGCTGCCGGTCAAGGCGATGGACCGTTACCAGCCGATCTACGGCCTCACCGCCTTCGCCATCCTGATCTGGCTGTTGGCGACTGGGCGGCTGGCTCTAGTCTGGACGGTCGTCGCGGTCATGGCGGCAAAGGTCGCCGTCGACCTCGCCTTCCACCTCTGGTCGATCGGCATCTACAAGCGCTGGACGGGTCAGAAGAAGGGTCTGGAACTCGGCCCCGCGCTCGTGGCGTCGATCCTCGAACCCTTCACCTTCCAGCTCCTCCGCCACGCCGGCGCCGCCTGGGGCTGGCTCGCCTTCCTTCGCGGCCGGGAGACCTGGGTGAAGCAGAAGCGGACGGCAGTGGGGGTTTAACTTCAAGGAGATCCGTTCGTGCTGAGCGAAGTCGAAGCACGGGCAAAGAGCACTGTCCCTGGAACCCGTCCTTCGACTTCGCTCAGGACGAACAGCGTGGATCTTGGACGCCTAGGCTTGCGTCAACACCCCATGCTTCTTCTTGCCCAGGCTGATCTTCACCTCACCGGCGACCGTCACCTCGGCCTTGTCGTCAGACAGCGCGACATCGCCGACCCGCACCGCACCCTCGGCGATCTTGCGCCGCGCCTCGCCCTTGGACGCGGCAAAGCCGATCCCCACCAGCGCGTCGACCAGCGCGATCGACCCGCCCTCGACCGTCAGGCGCGGCAGGTTGCCCCCGGCCGCACCTTCCTCGAACAGCCGCCGTGCCGTCTCCGCCGCGCCCTCCGACGCCTCAACCCCCCGGCACAGCGCGGTGGCGGCATTGGCCAGCACCTTCTTCGCCTCGTTGATCTCCGATCCGCCCAGCGCCTCCAGCCGGGCGATCTCGTCCAGTGGCAGATCGGTGAACAGCCGCAAGCGGCTCGGCACATCCGCATCCTGCGTGTTCCGCCAGAACTGCCAATAGTCATAGGCGGCCAACTGATCCTCGTTCAGCCAGACCGCACCACCCACCGTCTTGCCCATCTTCGTCCCGTCGGCATTGGTGAGGAGAGGCGTCGTCAGCCCGAAGACATGGGTCCCGTCGACCCGTCGGGCGAGTTCCACCCCGTTGACGATGTTGCCCCACTGATCCGATCCGCCCATCTGCAAGCGGCATCCGGCGCGGCGGCTCAGCTCCAGGAAGTCGTAGGCTTGCAGGATCATGTAGTTGAATTCGAGGAAGCTCAGCGACTGCTCCCGATCGAGCCGCATCTTCACGCTGTCGAAGCTCAGCATCCGGTTGACCGAGAAATGCTGCCCGATGTCCCTGAGGAAAGGAATATATTCCAGCTTGTCGAGCCAATCGGCATTGTCGACCATGATCGCGTCGGTCGTGCCATCGCCGAAGGTCAGGAACCGCTCGAAAACACGCCGGATAGACGCGATATTGTCGGCGATCGTATCCACCGTCAGCAGCTTTCGCGCCTCGTCCTTGAAGCTCGGATCGCCGATCTTGCCGGTGCCGCCGCCCATGACCACGATCGGCTTGTGCCCGGCGCGCTGCAGCTGGCGCAGCATCATGATGGACACCAGATGCCCGACATGGAGCGAAGGCGCCGTCGGATCGAAGCCGATATACCCCGGCACCACCGCCGTGGACGCCAGCGCATCAAGCGCCGTCGCATCGGTCACCTGGTGAATGTAGCCACGCTCACCGAGCGTGCGGAGGAGGTCGGACTTGTAGGTTGTCGTCATGGCGCGACCTCCTCTAGTCACCGGATGCGGGCTTGCAAACAGGAGCGGCGATCGAATGGCGGAAACGATGCTTGCCTTGGGCCTGATGTCCGGCACCTCGCTCGACGGCATCGACGCCGCGCTGATCGAGACGGACGGCGACGAGATCGCCCAGCCGGTCGCGTTCGTGAGCGAAGCGTACACCGATGAAGACCGGGCTGTCTTGCGGTCCGCGGCGGCACGAGCGCTCACCTTGGACCGGCCCGCGCCGGATCCGGAGATCGACGCGGCAGCCGGCCGCCTGACCGACCTGCACATCGCCGCAGTCCGCCGCTTGCTCGAACAGGCCGACCTGCCATGCTCCGGCGTCGGCGTGATCGGCTTCCACGGCCAAACCGTCGCTCACCGTCCGGATCGCGGCTGGACCTGGCAGATCGGTGATGGCGCCCGCATGGCCGCCGCCCTCGGCATCACGGTCGTGGATGATTTCCGCTCCGCCGATGTCGGTGCGGGAGGGCAGGGTGCGCCGCTTCTGCCCGTGTACCATCGCGCCATGACGGCAGAACTCCCACGCCCACTCGCCGTCCTCAACCTCGGTGGCGTGGGCAACCTCACCTGGATCGGCGAAGGCGAGGACATCGTCGCCTTCGACACCGGCCCCGCTAACGCCCCTATCGACGACTGGGTGCTGGCGCATACAGGAGAGCGGTTCGACAAGGGCGGCAGGATCGCCGGAGCCGGTCAGCCTGACGAAGTCCTGCTGACCCAGATGCTCTCACACCCGTTCTTCGACATCGCGCCCCCCAAGTCGCTCGACCGCGCCGACTTCACTTCGGATCGGGTGCAAGGGCTCAGCGTAGAGAATGGTGCGGCGACGCTCACGGCCTTCGCAGCGCGCTCGGTCGCCCGGGGTCTCGCGCATGTGCCCACGCTCCCCAAGCAGATGCTGGTGGCGGGGGGAGGGCGCCACAACCCTGTTCTCATGTCGATGCTGGCCGACGCTTGCGGGCTTCCGGTCGATCCGATCGACCTGCTCGGCCGGAACGGTGACGCGACCGAGGCGGAGGGTTTCGCCTATATGGCGGCGCGCACCCTCCGCGGCCTCCCGATCAGCTTCCCCGGCACTACCGGCGCACCTCACCCCCTGGAGGGCGGCCGCATCAACCGACCCTAGTTGGTGCGAAGCCGGGCGAGGTGACGCGCCTCAAGCAGGTCCCACAGCCCATGATGCTGGAGCAGGATCTGCTGCGCGCCGAAAGCCACGGCGCGCTCCACTGCCCGCATCGTCCCCAGTTCGCGGGCAAGGTCGCGGGTATAGCCGGCGCTCGGCAGGCGGCAGAGCGGCACCGGAATGTCGAGGCGACCGGCCGCCGCGTCGAGCACCCGCCGCACCGCCCACCAGTCGAGCGTCAGCGCCATCGCCGCGCCCAGCGCACATCCATCCCGATCCGACTTGGCGAGCATCTCCAGCGCATGGCGCTGCCCCAGCACCGCAGCCTCGGTCTCCGCCTGTCCTGGCGTGCTCGGCAGAGGCCCAGCCGCCACGACGATCTGCGCCAGATAGGTGCGCTCCGCCGCAAACGCCGCGGCCGCATCGTCCAGCCAAGGCCCGGCCCCGGGATGGATCGTCCGGTCTCGCGCGAAATCGACGACCCCGGGGTTCCGCCCGTGGACCACGCAAAGATAGTGCGCCGCATCGGCAAGGTCGCCCATCGACTCCGGCCGCCGCGATTCGACGAGTTCCGCCGGATAGTCATGCGCCGCGGTACCCTCCGCCGCGGCAAGCGACGGCAGGCGCTCGGCGAGACCGCCGACGGTTGCCATGGGAACGACGCTGGGCGTCATGGGAGTCTCCTCACACAATCCGATACGCTGATTGCTATGCGGGGAGAGATATACCGAAGGGCGTAAAAACGAGGTGTCCGCCGGATTAACCAATTGCACGTAATGGATAATCCGGCGTTTACCCGATCCGACACCTACTGATCGAGAAACGACCGCATCTTGCGGCTGCGGCTGGGGTGCTTGAGCTTCCTCAGCGCCTTGGCCTCGATCTGACGGATGCGCTCGCGGGTCACCGAGAACTGCTGGCCGACCTCCTCAAGCGTGTGGTCGGTGTTCATGCCGATGCCGAACCGCATGCGCAGCACGCGCTCCTCACGCGGGGTGAGGCTGGCGAGGACGCGGGTGACGGTCTCCTTGAGGTTTGCCTGGATCGCGGCATCCACGGGGATGATCGCGTTCTTGTCCTCGATGAAATCGCCCAGATGGCTGTCCTCCTCATCGCCGATCGGCGTCTCGAGGGAAATCGGCTCCTTGGCGATCTTCATCACCTTGCGGACCTTCTCCAGCGGCATGGACAGCCGCTCGGCGAGATCCTCCGGCGTCGCCTCACGGCCATGTTCGTGGAGGAACTGGCGACCGGTCCGGACGAGCTTGTTGATCGTCTCGATCATGTGGACCGGGATGCGGATGGTCCGCGCTTGATCGGCGATCGACCGCGTGATCGCCTGCCTGATCCACCAGGTCGCGTAGGTCGAGAACTTGTAGCCGCGGCGGTACTCGAACTTATCCACCGCCTTCATCAGGCCGATATTGCCCTCCTGGATGAGGTCCAGGAACTGCAGCCCGCGATTGGTGTACTTCTTGGCGATGGAGATCACGAGACGCAGGTTCGCCTCGACCATCTCCTTCTTGGCGATGCGCGCCTCGCGCTCCGCCTTCTGCACCATGTTCACGATGCGGCGGAACTCGCCGAGCGACATGCCGGTCGCAGCCGCAATCTCGCTCACCTCGTTGCGGATGCGCTCGACCGGCACGGCCTCGGCGGCGACGAAATTGGTCCACTTCTTGTCAATACCGTTGACCGACGCCAGCCAGTTCTCATCCAGCTCGTGACCCGAATAGCGGTCGAGGAAATCCTTGCGCGGCACCTTGTGGCGCTCGGCCAGACGCAGCATCTGACCGCCCAGCGCCATCAGCCGCCGGTTAAAGGCATAGAGCTGATCGACCAGGAACTCGATCTTCTGCGCGTGGAACTTGACGCTCTCGACCTCGGCGGTGAGGTCTTCGCGCAACTTCTGGTACTTGCGCTCTTCCGCAGCCGGGAAGTCGTCGCCGACACCCAAGGCGGCAACGCGAGCCTCCTGCACCTTGGCGAACTTCTTATAGAGCGCGGTAATCGCGGCGAACCGTTCCAGCGCCTGCGGCTTCAGCGCCTCTTCCATTTGCGCGAGGGAGAGGGTGTTGTCCTCATCGTCGTCGTCCGCCGGGCGGGGCGCACGCCGCTCCGTCATCGACTCCTCGTCTTCATCGGAGTCGGCGGGAGCTTCCTCCGGTTCCGCCTCTTCCTTGAAGGAAGGGCCGGCGGTCTTCTCGCTGATCTCGCCGCTGTCGTCGTCCTCGCCATCCTCGGACATCGCCTCGGGCGCCGGGTCCTTGTTGAGCATGGCGTCGAGATCCAGGATCTCGCGCAGCTGCATCGTGCCTTCGTTCAGCTGGGTCGACCAGTCGATGATCGCGTTGAAGGTGATCGGCGACTCGCAGAGCCCTAGGATCATCGTGTCCCGGCCGGCCTCGATCCGCTTGGCGATGGCGATCTCGCCCTCGCGCGACAGAAGCTCGACCGCTCCCATCTCGCGCAGGTACATGCGAACGGGATCGTCGGTGCGATCGACCGTCTCCTTCTTCTTCTCGACGATCAGCTGCGGGCCGGCATCGTCCTCAAGGCCTGCCTCTTCCTCCTGCTCGTCCTGCTGTTGCTGCTCGGTATCCTCGCCGGCGTCCTCGTTCTCGACGACATTGACGCCCATCTCGTTGAGGGCCGACATCACGTCCTCGATCTGCTCGGAAGACATCTGGTCCTGCGGCAGGGCCTCGTTCAGCTGGTCGTAGGTGATGTATCCGCGCTTCTTCGCCCGCGCGATCAGCTTCTTCAGCGAGGCTTCGTTAAGGTCGATCAGGGGCGCATCGCCGCCTTCGCCACCGTTGCCGCCAGCTGCTGCTTCAGCCGTATTCGTCTTCGCCATGCTCGTCCTGTCCACCGGTCAGTTCGGGCCCGCGCCAAGATCGAAGCTGCGATCGAAGAGATCGGCTCGTTCCTTCCGGACCGATTGTCTCCGCGATTCTACCGCCTCGTAACCATCCGAGGTGCCCTGTTCAACTGCGCTCGCATCGAGTCGCGCCATTTCGTCGTCGATCGCCTGCTGGTCGCTCAGCGTCTCGACAAGGGCGAGAAGCTGCCGGGCGGCCAGATCGTCGTCTTCTCCTTCGACCAGGAACGCAAAGCGCAGCTCCTCGGTCCAGGCACGCAATCCCGTGTCGACCACACCATCCTCGGCCAATATGGTCTCAAGACCGTCGGCATCAAGATGCGGCCGGGTGATCGCCGCATTGACGAGTAGTTCGCGCCAGCGCCTAAGGCCCGGATCGTCCACGCGGATCGACAGCAGCCGTTCGGCAAGTTCACCGATCAGACTCGGGCGGCGTAGCAATCCTAGCAGGGCGGAGCGCAGGAAGAGCCGCATCTGCGTGCGATCGTCGATGGACCGTTCGCGCGCGACGATGTCGCGAAGCTCGACCTTCTCACGCGGCCGCCAGCCGTAATGCTGGTAGAACAGGTCGCGGAAGTAGCGGCGGTACTCCTCCGAAACGAGCTTGTTCGGGTTGCCCGACGCGATTTCCTCCAGCCTTTGGCGAAGCCCGGCCCGCGCCTCGGGAGTGACGAGCGGCTGGGCGCTCTCCTCATGCCGCCAGACCAGATCAACCAGCGGGATCGCCTCAGCCAGCACCTTCTCGAAGGCGGGCGCGCCGCCCGATCTGATCAGGTCGTCGGGATCCTGACCCTTGGGCATGAGCGCGAAAGAAAGGCTCTTCCCCGGCTGCACGGTGCCGAGCGCGCGTAGCGCGGCACGAACCGCCGCCTTCTGCCCCGCGCTGTCGCCATCGAAGCAGAGGATCGGCACGTCCGAAAGCCGCCACAGCCGTTCCATTTGCGCCTCGGTCAGTGCGGTGCCGAGCGGGGCCACCACCTCCGCTATGCCCGCCTGATCGAGGGCGACGACATCGAGATAGCCTTCGACCACGATCACCCGCCCGGCGGTGCGGCTTGCCGGGCCGGCGCGGTCGAGATTGTAGAGGGTTCGCCCCTTGTCGAAGAGCGGGGTCTCCGGCGAGTTTAGGTATTTCGGCTCTCCCGCGCCGATGATGCGGCCGCCGAAAGCGATCGGCCGACCCCGCTGGTCGGCGATCGGGATCATCAGTCGGCCGCGAAAGCGGTCGTACGGGTCCTTGCCACCCTCCGGACGGATCAGCAGGCCCGCCTCGACAAGCATGTCGTCACCGAAGGATGCGAGCGCCGTCTTCAGCTTGCCGCGCGAATCGGGAGCATAGCCGAAGCCGAACTTGCGGGCTGTCGCAGGCGTGATGCCGCGCTGCTGAAGATAGCCCCGCGCCTCAGCCCCCTCGATCCCCTCAAGTTGCTCGGTGAACCAGGCGGCGGCGCGCCCGGTCGCGTCATGCAGGCCCACGGCACGCTCGGCCCGCTCGCGATCACGCGGGTCGGCGGCTGGCATCTCCATTCCGGCGGCCTGCGCCAACTCCTTCACCGCGTCGATAAAGGGCAGCCCGCGCTGATCGGTCAGCCAGCGGATCGCATCGCCATGTGCCGAACAGCCGAAGCAATGATAGAACCCCTTCTCGTCATTGACGTAGAAGGACGGGGTCTTCTCGTTGTGGAAAGGGCAGGGTGCCCGATACTCGCGCCCTGCCTTCTGCAGCTTGGTGGTGCGGCCGATCACAGCCGACAAAAGGGTACGGGCGCGGATCTCGTCGAGGAAGGCGGGGGAGAGGGTCATGGGGTGGGGTGGGTGTGTGCTACCAGTCCTTCGCCTTCGCTCAGGACGAACGGAGCTCCCTCGCTGCCATTAACTCCGTTCGTGCTGAGCGAAGTCGAAGCACGGGTCACATATGCAGTCCGTTCAGATGGAGCGCGAGAAAGCCAGTTCAGCAGTTTCCAGTCCTGCGCTATCCAGGCCGCCTTCTTGGCGCGAGACCAGCCTTTAAGCTGACGTTCAAAGGCAAGAGCCTCCTCCCGAGTTCCGGCATGATCGGCCCAGACCAACCGGACCGGCAAGCGGCGGACTGTGAAATCGGCACCCCTGCCTGCCTGATGCTGAGAGACCCTCGCCTCCAGATCATCCGTGTGGCCGGTGTAGAACCGCCCGTCTGAGCATTCGAGGATGTAGACCCAGAAGCTCATCGTAGTCCTTGCTGCCCGTCCTTCGACTACGCTCAGGACGAACGTGATTACGTCAAGACGGCTTGCAAGGAAACTATTTGTGCTGAGCGAAGTCGAAGCAGGGGCAGCGCGAAACTACCCCAACCGAGCCTTCACCAGCCCGCTCGCCTTGCTCATGTCCAGCTGCGGCCCGTGCCGTTCCTTCAGCAGCGCCATGACCTTACCCATGTCCTTCACAGACGTAGCCCCAACCTCCGCCTTGATCTCGTCGATGGCGGCGTTGGTCTCGTCCTCGCTCATCTGCTGCGGCAGGAAACCCTCGATCACGGCAAGCTCAGCGGCCTCTGCATCGGCCAGCTCCTGCCGACTGCCCTTGGCGTACATCTCAATCGATTCGCGGCGCTGCTTCACCATTTTCTGCAGGACTTCGGCCACCAGTGCGTCGTCATCCGCGGGCGCCTTGCCGGTGCGCGCCTCGATGTCGCGGTTCTTGATTGCGGCCTGGATCAGCCGGATGGCGGAGGTGGTAGCGGCGTGGCGCGCCTTCATGGCGGTGACGAGCGCCGCCTTGATGTCGTCTCTGATCATGGGAGCCCGGCTCTGTGGAAAGGCGGACGCATAGCGCCATCCATCGGTTTTGGGTAGGCGTTGACCAGCCCCCCGGACCCTCCTAAAGCGCCGGCCGTTTACCCGCCAGTCAACCCATGAGGAGCGCCCGAGAATGGCCGAACCCGATGCCACGCGCCCACCGAACGGAGCGACCGGCGTATTGGTATTGGCGAATGGCCAGATCGTCTGGGGTCGTGGCTTCGGCGCTGAGGGTGCCGCCGTCGGAGAGGTGTGCTTCAACACCGCGATGACCGGTTATCAGGAGGTGATGACCGATCCGTCCTATGCGGGACAGATCGTCAACTTCACCTTCCCGCATATCGGCAATGTCGGCGCGAACTCAGAGGATGAGGAGAGTGGGAATCCGATCGCACTCGGCTGCATCGTGCGCGAGGACGTGACCGAACAGGCCAACTTCCGCGCGACCCAGGGCTTCGACACCTGGCTCCGCAACAATGGTCGGATCGGCCTCGCCGGTGTGGACACGCGCGCGCTGACCCGCGCCATCCGTGTGCAGGGTGCGCCGAACGGCGCCATCGCACATAACGCCAAAGGCGAGTTCGACATCCCGGCACTCCACAAGATGGCGATCGAATGGCCGGGGCTGGAGGGCATGGATCTCGCCAAGGAAGTCTCCACCCTTCAGACTTACAAATGGGAAGACGGCCTTTGGTCGCTCGGCGAGGGCTATGCCACTCACAGCGCGAACCCTGACGGCCCTCATGTCGTGGCCATCGACTATGGTCTGAAACGCAACATCCTGCGCAATCTCGTCAGCGCGGGCGCGCGGGTGACGGTCGTGCCCGCGACCACCACCTTCGACGAGGTGATGGCGCATCAGCCGGACGGCGTGTTCCTGTCGAATGGCCCCGGCGATCCGGCGGCGACCGGTGAGTACGCGGTGCCGGTGATCAAGCAGCTTCTGGAGATCGGAACACCGATCTTCGGCATCTGCCTCGGCCACCAGCTCCTCGGCCTCGCGGTCGGTGCCAAGACCTCGAAGATGCACCAGGGCCATCGCGGCGCGAACCACCCGGTCAAGCGGAGCGACGACGGCCGGGTCGAGATCACCAGCATGAACCACGGTTTCGCGGTGGAGACGGCGACGCTTCCCGACAATGTCGAGCCGACCCACTTCTCCCTCTTCGACGGCAGCCTCGCCGGTCTCCGCCTGAAGGACAAGCCCGCGTTCTCGGTGCAGTACCACCCGGAGGCCAGCCCCGGTCCACAGGACAGCCACTACCTCTTCGACCAGTTCGTGTCGGCCCTGAGGAAATGATCGTTAGCGAAACATTCACCACGTACGGCAGCACTTGGTTTATGATGTCGGAGCCAAGCGGCGGATCGTTCCACCGCCAAAATGTTCCGGAGCCGATCGTTGTTCGTGCCCACGCTGATGCTTGCCACCTCCATCTCCTTTTCGGGCGAGGTGCCGCCGCATCTGGCGCACGACGGGGTGATGTATACGGCGACGGGTGTGGACGTCGAAGCGCTGAAGGCCTGCGGGATCCGCGATGTCTCGCGAGGCGTCGGCAGCTTGAAGTTCGCAGTCGGGCCGAAGTCAGACGCGAAGGTCCTCTGCGTGAAAGCCGCAGCCGCCTCGATCGAAGCGCGAGCAAGCTGGGCCGACTAAGTTCGAGCCGGTACTTCCTCCGCCAAGCTTCTCAAATCCTCTGCTTACAACCAAGCCTTCTCCCCGCCGGAGAGGGCCAGAAGGCGCACGCGATCTGATGCCCAAACGCACTGACATTTCCTCCATCCTGATCATCGGCGCGGGTCCGATCATCATCGGGCAGGCGTGCGAGTTCGACTACTCGGGAACGCAGGCATGCAAGGCGCTCCGCGAGGAGGGGTACCGCATCATCCTCGTCAACTCGAATCCGGCGACGATCATGACCGACCCGGAGATGGCGGACGCGACCTATGTCGAGCCGATCACGCCGGAAGTCGTCGCGCGGATCATCGAGCGGGAGCGGCCCGATGCCGTGCTGCCGACGATGGGCGGTCAGACCGCGCTCAACACCGCGCTCGCGCTCTACAACGACGGCACGCTGGAGAAGTTCGGCGTCCAGATGATCGGCGCCGATGCCGAGGCGATCGACAAGGCCGAGGACCGGCTGAAGTTCCGCAACGCGATGGACAAGATCGGCCTCGAAAGCCCCCGCAGCCGCATCGCGCATACGCTGGAGGAGGCGCTGGAGGCGCTGGACTTCGTCCAGCTGCCCTCGATCATCCGGCCGAGCTTCACCATGGGCGGGCAGGGCGGCGGCATCGCCTACAATCGCGCCGAGTTCATCCAGATCGTTACAAACGGCCTCGATCTCTCGCCCACCACCGAGGTCCTGGTCGAGGAATCGGTCCTCGGCTGGAAAGAGTACGAGATGGAGGTCGTGCGCGATCGCAACGACAACGCCATCATCATCTGCTCGATCGAGAACGTCGATCCGATGGGCGTCCACACCGGCGACAGCATCACCGTCGCCCCGGCGCTGACGCTGACCGACAAGGAATACCAGATCATGCGCAACGCATCGATCGCGGTGCTCCGAGAAATCGGTGTCGAAACAGGGGGCTCAAACGTCCAGTTCGCGGTCAATCCGAAGGATGGCCGCCTCGTCGTCATCGAGATGAACCCGCGCGTGTCGCGCTCCTCCGCGCTCGCGTCCAAGGCGACCGGCTTTCCGATCGCCAAAGTCGCCGCCAAGCTGGCGGTTGGCTACACGCTGGACGAGATCGATAACGACATCACCGGCGCGACGCCCGCGTCATTCGAGCCGACGATCGACTATGTCGTCACCAAGATCCCGCGCTTCGCCTTCGAGAAGTTCAAGGGCGCGGAGCCGCTGCTCTCGACAGCCATGAAGTCAGTCGGCGAAGTCATGGCGATCGGCCGGAATATTCACGAGTCCATGCAGAAGGCCCTGCGTGGTCTGGAGATCGGCCTGTCTGGCCTGAACATGGTCGAAAGCCTCCGGGGCGCACCGCGCGCCGAGATCGAAGCCGAACTGGCGCGCCCGACGCCTGATCGCCTGTTGGTCGCGGCACAAGCTCTGCGCGAGGGCTTCACCGTCGCCGAGATCCACGCCATCGCCAAGTATGAACCGTGGTTCCTTGAGCGTTTGAAGGAGATCATCGAGGCGGAGGCGGCGGTATGCGCTGAAGGACTGCCGCAGGATGGCGAGGGCCTGCGTCGCCTGAAGGCGATGGGCTTCTCCGACAAGCGGCTCGCATGGCTCGCGATGAACTCGGTCAACGTCGCGGGCGGGATGGGCCGGTCGCAGGCGCGTGGCTCCGGCATCGTCCATGACGCTATGAAGGCACTCGCTGGCGGCGTGACTGAAAAGGAGGTGCGCGACCTGCGTCACCGCCTGAACGTTCGCCCGGTGTTCAAGCGCATCGACACCTGCGCCGCCGAATTCGAGGCCAAGACGCCTTACATGTACTCGACCTACGAAGCCCCGGCGTTCGGTGAGCCGGAGAACGAGGCGCAACCCAGCGATCGCCGCAAGATCGTCATCCTGGGCGGTGGCCCGAACCGGATCGGGCAGGGCATCGAGTTCGACTATTGCTGCTGTCACGCCTGCTTTGCGCTCAGCGATGCCGGGTTCGAGACGATCATGGTCAACTGCAACCCGGAAACGGTCTCGACCGACTACGACACCTCCGACCGGCTCTATTTCGAGCCTCTGACCGCGGAGGACGTGCTGGAAATCCTGCATGTCGAGCAGTCCAGGGGCGAACTGGTCGGCGTGATCGTCCAGTTCGGCGGACAGACCCCGCTGAAGCTGGCGCAGGAACTGGCCGACGCCGGCATCCCCATCCTCGGCACCAGCCCTGACGCGATCGACCTCGCCGAGGACCGCGAGCGCTTCGCCGCCCTCGTCAACAAGCTCGGCCTGCGTCAGCCCGCGAACGGCATCGCGCGCAGTCGCGAAGAGGCGATCGTCGTCGCCGAGCGGATCGGCTATCCCGTGCTGATGCGCCCGTCCTACGTGCTGGGTGGCCGCGCGATGGAGATCGTGGACGGGCAGGGGCAGCTCGAAAACTACATCAACACCGCCGTCCAAGTGTCTGGCGACAGCCCGGTTCTGATCGACCAGTACCTGCGTGACGCGATCGAGGTCGATGTCGATGCGATCTGCGATGGCGATGAGGTCGTCGTCGCGGGCGTGATGCAGCACATCGAAGAGGCGGGTGTCCATTCGGGTGACAGCGCCTGTTCGCTACCGCCCTACAACCTGCCGGGCGAGATCGTCGCCGAGATCGAGCGGCAGACAGAGGCGCTCGCCCATGCCCTCTCGGTCAAGGGCCTGATGAACATCCAGTTCGCGGTGAAGGACGGCCTCGTCTACCTGATCGAGGTCAATCCGCGCGCCAGCCGCACCGTCCCCTTCGTCGCAAAGGCTATCGGCCAGCCGATCGCCAAGATCGCGGCGCGCGTAATGGCGGGCGAAAAGCTATCTGCGCTCCCGAAGATCGACCGTGCGATCGATCACGTCGCGGTCAAAGAGGCTGTGTTCCCCTGGGCGCGCTTCCCGGGCGTCGATCCGATCCTCTCGCCGGAGATGAAATCCACGGGCGAAGTCATGGGGATCGATAGCGATTTCGGAACCGCCTTCGCCAAGTCGCAGCTCGGTGCCGGCACCAAGCTCCCGCTGACTGGGACCGTATTCGTGTCGGTAAAGGCCGGCGACAAGGAGGTGGTCCTGGCGGGTGTCGAGGAATTGGTGCGGCAGGGCTTCAAGGTCATCGCCACCGCCGGTACCGCCGACTTCCTGGAGTCGAACGGCGTCTCGGTGGAACGGGTGAACAAGGTGGCGCAAGGCCGGCCCAACATCGTCGATCGCATCACTGACGGCGCGGTCGACCTCGTCTTCAACACGACGGAGGGCTGGCAGTCGCTGAAGGACTCGTCTTCGATCCGCAAATCGGCACTGGCGCAGCGTATCCCGTCGTTCACCACCGCGGCCGCAAGCGTCGCCGCAGCCCAGGCGATTGCCGCCCTCCGGGCGCGGGCGCTTGAAGTCCGGCCGCTCCAGTCATATTATCCCGCCTCGCACGCGTGATCCCCACATTTTGAGGCGGTGCGGGCGGACCCGGTGACGGGCCGTCTGGGGCAGGGATTTTTGACGAAAGGGTGTTGCCGATGGCGACCGTCGAGAAGATGCCGATGCTGGCAGAGGGCTATCAGATGCTGACCGAGCAGGTTGCGGCTCTGAAAGCCGAGCGGCCGCAGGTCATCGATGCGATCGAGGAAGCCCGCGCCCATGGCGACCTTTCGGAGAACGCGGAATATCACGCCGCCAAGGAGCGCCAGGGCCAGATCGAGGCGATGATCGCCGATATCGAGGACCGGATGTCCCGCGCTCAGATCATCGATCCAAAGATGCTGTCGGGCGACAAGATCGTTTTCGGTGCGACCGTCACGCTCCTCGACGAGGACGATAAGCCGGTGAAGTACCAGATCGTCGGTCAGACCGAAGCGGATGCGAAGCTTGGTCGCATCTCCTACAACTCACCGCTTGGTCGCGCGCTCATCGGGCGCAAGGTCGAGGACGAGGTGGAGGTGACCGTGCCGTCGGGCGACCGCTACTACGTCGTCGACAAGATCGACTTCATCTAGGGTCGCTGGTCGATGCAGATGGCGCCGCCGCGCGTCAGCGTGGCGATCGGGATCGCCACGGTCGCGGTTTCGCTGGGCGTCTTCCTGTTCGGCGCGCCTGACCTGTCGGTACGTGCCGGTTTCATTCCAGGCCGGGTGACGGACGTGGTCGACATGGCCCGCGCGCTGCCGGTCTGGATCACTCCGCTCAGCGCCACGCTCCTGCACGGCAGCGTCGTCCACCTTCTCTTCAACGTCCTCGTGCTGGCCTATTGTGGCCGCTCGGTCGAACCGGTGATCGGCGGAATAGGGCTGGCGGTACTCTACGTCGCCGGTGCCTACGCCGCGGCACTGGGCCAGTTGATACCGTCCCCTCATGATATGACGCCGATGATCGGGGCAAGCGGAGCGGTATCGGCGCTGCTCGCCGCGCATGCCCTGCTGTACGGCGAGCGTCCAGACCACGGGCGCTATCTGTCAGCGGGTTTGCTCCATATTCTTTGGCTGGCGCTCGCGTGGATTGGAATTCAGTTGCTGACCCAGCTGGCATTCAACGGCACCGTCGCGGTGGCCGCTCATATCGGCGGCTTCCTCGCGGGGCTGGTGCTGCTGAAGCCGCTGCTCAAGTTGCGACACGTGCGGGCATAGCGAACCCGGCCGTGCAACGCGCCTGCGGTCAGGCGATCGAAGGATCGGGCTGCAGAAGCTTGTGCAGGTGGACGAGCACATACTTCATCTCGGCATCGTCAACCGTTCGCTGCGCCGCACCCCGCCACGCCTTCTCGGCCGAGGCATAATCCTCAAACACACCGACGAAGTCGATCTCCTTGAGGTTCTCGAAATCGAGGGTGGTCGGGTCCTTGACCCGGCCGCCGAAGACGAGGTGCAGCTTGCTCATCCGGTAAACTCCATGGAGGGCGCGGCTCGGATGCCGCGAGATCGCGTTAGCCTACATCAACCCTTCGACTTCATGAACGCCACAAGCGCATCGAACCCCTTGCGCTGAACGAAGGCATCGAAATCGGCCTGCTGCGTGACGGCAAGGTTGATGCCGGCCACTGTCAGGTTGCTGACCTTGTAGCCGCCGCCGACCTTGTCGACGGTCCACACCGCGTTGATCGGCTGGGCGCCAGGCTTTGTCACCTGGGTCTGCACCGCTGCGCTGGTGCCGCGCGGCACCGCGCGGATAACCTTCAGGTCGGCGTTGGCATAATCGTAAAGGCGATCCGCATAGGCACCGATCAGGAAGTTGGGCAACGCGGCCTTGTACGCGGTGTACTGCGCCGGTGTGATCGTCGGACGCCAGCGACGGATGAGACGATCGCCGATCGCATCGATGGCGAAGTGCTGAGAGAGCAGGCTGCGGAACTGCGTCCGCGCCGCGTTGCGGTTCGCGCCGGCCTTGCGAAGGACGCCAAAGGCCTCGTCAGTCAGCGTGTCGACGAACTTGCCCGGATCGCTGTTGTCGACAGCCGCGGCAGCGGGCGTCACCGGAAGGACGGTTGCGCCAGCCGCGACGATCGAGAGCAAGGCCGCGGGCAGGGCGGAGCGAAGGTCGCGCATGTCTATTCTCCCAGACTACATAAGAAAGGACGCCCGCAAACGCGGGCGCCATTTCAGTTGTTCCTAATTGGTTGGCGGTGAACGCCGTTTGAACGTCACGCAGGTGAGCGGGAGGACTTCACCGAATCATGTGCCGCCGAACCCGCCGAACTGACTGCCGACGCCGCGCCTTCGATAAGGGCCTGAACCTTGTCTTGAGCAGCGACGCCGCTGATGCCGGCCTCGGTGAGCTTGGCGACGCCGGCCGCCTTAGCTGCCACCAGCGCGTCTTTGGCGCTGGCCTTGATCTGGTCGCTCACCGCACCCAGCAGCTTGTTCTCCTGCGCGGTACGGGGAAGAAGTGCGCCGATGACGGCACCGACGGCAATCCCGCCAGCAACTGCGGTCAGCGGATTGGCTCCGATCCCATCGGAAGTCGCCCTGGCGGCCTCAGCCGTCTTCACCTTGGCAGCCTCAAGCGCAACACTCACGCGGTCGCGCGCGGCGTCGATGGTGCTCTGCGGTGCCTGGGCCGTTTCGTCTTCGTTGGTCTGGCTGGCGGTCATGTCGTCCTCCTCGAACTGGTGGCGCGCGGTGGCGGGGGAAGGGGCAGATCGGGCTCTTCGTCTTTGCCGCGGAGGGCAGCGATGCCTCGCCCGATGGATTTGCGGAACAGGAACGCCAGCAGCAGGCCGGCACCCGCCGCTGCAACCGCCGGGCGCGCCGCAACAGCTTCCCGAACCTGTCCGGCGGCTTTCACGGCGTTCGTCTTGACCATGTCCAGCTGATCTTCGGCAAAGGCCGCCGGGTTAAGGCGCGCTTTCAGCTCAGCCAGAGTCGTCGTCAGACGTGCCCGCGCGCGTTCGGCGTCGCGCTTGGCCTGTACGTATTCGCTCACGGCCGTCACGATCTCAGCTCCGGCCTCGGCGCGAAAGCTGGTTTGATCTTCGCGAACCCAATCCTGACGAGCAGATACGCGCCTCCCAAGCCAATGACCCAGGTGATCAAGCCGGCCGCAAGCGGACCGACCAGGGTAGCCAACGCCGCTGTCAGCGAGACTGCACCTGCGATCAGCGCCAGATGAAGGATCACGATCGCGCCGACCACGAGGATCAGGCCGACCTTAGCCTTGGCGAGGCGCAGCTTCGCCTCTGACTTGTAAAGCGCGATCTCGGCATGAGCGGCCGCCTTGCCGTCCTCGACCAGCTGGCCGATCAGTTCGGTGACGGTCGGTTCATTCAAGGTATCCGGACGAATCACGCCTCTTCACGCTCCGGGGCAGCCTTGAGGACACGCGCCAGCACAAAACCGATAGCGGCGGCGGCACCGATCGCGATCGCCGGACTGGCCGCCACGAAGGCGCGTGCGTCTTCGACAAGGTCATCGACTTCCTTGTCGCGCAGGGTGTCCGCAACACCGGAGATCGAGCTGGCGGCATTGCGCGCAAAGCCGGCGTACTGCCCTCCCAACTTTTCCTCAACGCTATCAGCGGCATCGCTGACCATCTTGACGATGTTATCCAGCGCCTCGGTCGTCTTGTCCTTGCCCTGCGTCGCATAAGCCCGAAGTGTGTCGCCGGCTTGGCCGCGCAGTCCGTCCGCCTCTGACTTGAAGGCGTCCTTCGCCTTCTGAAACGCGTCTTGCGACTTGGGCTGCGCCCCGGCTGTCTCCTCGGTGCTTGCCGTCGCATCGTCCCCGACGATCGTGTCGGTGCCCTCCGGCAGTTCGTTCTCGTCAACCATCGCAATCTCCCGCAAGTCGCGTGTTCGTGAGGCCACAACAGCCGCAAACGTCACGGGTTCCTGCGGTTGCCTGCATGACGAAGCCTCTTTAGAGCCTCGTCCCAGCATACAACGTCAAAGCTGCAAGAGGGGCAAGTCAGACATGACCGCGATCATCGACGTCCACGCACGCCAGATCATCGACAGCCGGGGCAACCCCACTGTCGAGGTCGATGTCACGCTGGAGGATGGCAGCTTCGGCCGTGCCGCCGTGCCATCTGGCGCTTCGACGGGCGCCTATGAGGCTGTCGAGCTGCGCGACGGAGACAAGTCCGTATTCCTCGGCAAGAGCGTGCAAAAGGCGGTCGATGCGGTGAACGGAGAGATCGCCGGTGAAGTCGCAGGCTTGGACGCGGAGGATCAGGGCGACATTGATGCCGCGATGATCGAACTGGACGGCACCGAAAACAAGGGCCGGCTGGGCGCCAATGCAATTCTTGGCGTCAGCCTGGCGGTGGCGAAGGCGGCGGCGGATGCACGCGGCCTGCCGCTCTATCGCTACGTCGGCGGCGTGTCGGCCAACACACTGCCAGTGCCGATGATGAACATCATTAATGGCGGCGCGCATGCCGACAACCCGATCGACTTTCAGGAATTCATGATCATGCCCGTTGGCGTGGACAGCCTGTTCGAAGCTGTCCGCTGCGGCTCCGAGATCTTCCACACGCTGAAGAAGAAGCTGCACGACAAAAATCTTGCGACGGCAGTAGGTGATGAAGGCGGTTTCGCCCCGAACCTCGCCTCCGCTCCCGACGCGCTCGACTTCATCATGGGCTCGATCGAGGCGGCGGGGTACAAGCCGGGTGAGGACGTCGTGCTGGCCCTCGATTGCGCCGCGACCGAGTTCTTCAAGGACGGCGTCTACGACTTCCACGGCGAAGGTGTGAAGCGCTCGCCGGCAGAGATGGCGGACTATCTAGCCGACCTTTGCGCGCGCTATCCGATCATCTCGATCGAGGACGGGATGAGCGAGGACGATTTCGATGGCTGGAAGATCCTGACCGACAAGATCGGCGGCAAGGTCCAGTTGGTCGGGGACGATCTGTTCGTCACCAATCCGAAGCGACTGGCGATGGGGATCGGCAAGGGTCTGGCGAATTCGCTGCTGGTCAAGGTCAACCAGATCGGCACGCTCTCGGAGACGTTGGAGGCAGTCTCGCTGGCCCAGCGCAACCGCTACACCGCCGTGATGTCGCACCGCTCCGGCGAAACCGAGGATGCGACAATTGCCGATCTCGCGGTTGCTACCAACTGCGGCCAGATCAAGACCGGTTCGCTGGCGCGCTCTGATCGGCTTGCCAAGTACAACCAGCTCATTCGTATCGAGGAAGAGCTGGGTGCGACGGCGATCTATGCCGGGCGGGCGGCGTTTAACGTGGGTGCGTAATACTCTACACATGCGGTGCGGCTCAGGCGTTATCTGAGCCGCCGCGGCCGAAAACGCTTGATCCCCGCGTTGATAATTGATTCAAGGGGATATGCCGCGCCCGCGATCAGCTTTGTCGCTCGCCCGTTCAGCGCTCTTTCCGGCGCTGGCGGTGCTCGTCGTGGCGAATTTCGCGGGTTACGCGATCGTCGGCTCCAACGGGTTGCTCGCCTGGGGTGATTACAAGCGTCAGCTGAAGGAGCGGCGGGCCGAACTCGCCCTGTTGCAGAGCGAGCGGGATCATCTCGCCCGGCGCACTGCGCTGGTCGATCCGCGCCGTGTCGATCCGGATATGGCGGACGAGATGGTCCGCCGGCAACTGGGTCTCGTGCGGCCCGACGAAGTAATTCTCGAAACCGGCGATGAGGATCCCGCGACTCACTAGCTCGACTCCTGCCGCCGTTCGCCCGTGGCTTGTCGAAGGTGCAGCGCCAGCGTTGCGACATACTCAGCCCCTGCGGGTGAACCGCTGCTCGTCTCCCGCGTTCCCGCCATTGTCTTGAGCGCGCCCGCTCTGTAGTCAGGCCGCTTACAGTTCCACGCTCACCGTATCATAGGAGCAGTTGGCTTGGCCAAAGCGCCGAACACCGCCGCGCCGCGTACCCGCCGGACGACAAAGAAGCCCGCCGACGCGGCCCCGCCCGCGACCGCTACCCCCAATCGCGAGCGTCCGGCCGAGCCCGAGCGCTACCAGCCCGAGAAGGCGGAGCTGCTCGACTTCTACAAGCAGATGCTGCTGATCCGACGCTTCGAGGAGCGGGCAGGGCAGCTCTACGGCCTCGGCCTGATCGGCGGATTCTGCCACCTCTACATCGGCCAGGAGGCGGTCGCCGTCGGCATCCAGTCCGCGCTTGAGGTGGGAAAAGACAGCGTTATCACCGGCTATCGCGACCACGGCCACATGCTCGCCTACGGCATCGACCCCAAGGTGATCATGGCCGAGCTGACCGGTCGGGCTGCCGGCATCTCCAAGGGCAAGGGCGGTTCGATGCACATGTTCTCCGTGGAGCATGGCTTCTACGGCGGGCACGGCATCGTCGGTGCGCAGGTCAGCCTCGGTACGGGCCTGGCCTTCAAGCACAAATATGCTGGCGATGGCGGCGTCTGCGTCGCCTATTTCGGCGACGGCGCGGCCAATCAGGGCCAGGTCTACGAATTGTTCAACATGGCCGAGCTCTGGAAGCTCCCGATCATCTTCGTGATCGAGAACAACCAGTACGCGATGGGGACCAGCGTCAACCGCTCCTCCGCCGAGGACCAGCTTTATCGCCGTGGCGAGAGCTTCCGCATCCCCGGCCTTCAGGTCGATGGCATGGACGTTCTGGCTGTGCGGGGTGCCACCGAGCGCGCGCTGGAGTGGGTGCGGGGCGGCAAGGGTCCGATCCTGCTGGAGATGAAGACCTACCGCTATCGTGGCCACTCAATGTCCGATCCGGCCAAGTACCGCTCGCGAGACGAAGTGCAGGCGGTCCGCGACAAGTCCGACCCGATCGAGCACGCCAAGCGCGAGCTGGAGGAGATGGGCGTCCGTGAGGACGAGCTGAAGGCGATCGACAAGGAGATCAAGGCGGTGGTGGTCGAGGCCGCCGACTTCGCCGAGCAGTCGCCCGAGCCCGAGGCGAAGGAACTCTACACCGACGTGCTGGTGGAGCAGTATTGAGATGGCCGTTGAACTGAAGATGCCCGCACTCTCCCCGACGATGGAGGAGGGCACGCTCGCCAAGTGGCTGGTGAAGGAAGGCGACGTGGTCAAATCGGGCGACGTCCTTGCCGAGATCGAGACCGACAAGGCGACGATGGAGTTCGAGGCAGTCGATGAGGGCACGATCGCCCAGATCGTCGTGCCGGAGGGCAGCGAAGGCGTTAAGGTCGGCGCGGTGATCGCGATGATCGCCGCCGAGGGCGAGGACCCTGGTGCTGCCAAGCAGACGAAGCCTGCCGAGCAGTCTGATGCCAAGCCGAAGGTGGATGAAACCGCAGGCGACGCCGCCAATGCGAAGCCGAAGCCGGGCAAGGACGAAGGGCAGCCACCAATTCCCGAGGGTGGCGACACGCCGCACCAGATGGAGACCGGCGCGCGCGATCTCGTAGCCTCGGTTGCGGCGACCGAAGTGCCTGAGGAGGACGCGGGCGAGACGACCAAGATGACCGTCCGCGAAGCGCTGCGCGACGCCATGGCCGAGGAGATGCGGGCCGACGACCGCGTCTTCGTGATGGGCGAGGAGGTCGCTCAGTATCAAGGCGCGTACAAGGTGACCCAAGGTTTGCTCGACGAATTCGGCGAGAAGCGCGTCATCGACACGCCGATTACCGAATATGGCTTTGCCGGCATCGGTACGGGCGCGGCGATGGGTGGCCTCAAGCCGATCGTCGAGTTCATGACGTTTAACTTCGCCATGCAGGCGATCGATCACATCATCAACTCGGCCGCCAAGACCAACTACATGTCCGGCGGCCAGATGCGCTGTCCGGTGGTGTTCCGTGGCCCGAACGGCGCGGCGGCCCGCGTCGGTGCGCAGCACAGCCAGAACTACGGCCCCTGGTACGCCAGCGTTCCCGGCCTGATCGTCATCGCGCCCTATTCGGCGGCCGATGCGAAGGGCCTGCTAAAAGCCGCGATCCGCACCGACGATCCTGTCGTGTTCCTCGAAAACGAGCTGCTCTACGGCCAGTCTTTTGAGGTGCCGTGCAAGGACGACTACGTCCTGCCGATCGGCAAGGCCAGAGTGGTGCGCCCAGGCAAGGACGTGACCCTCGTCAGCTACTCGATCGGCGTCGGCGTTAGCCTCGATGCCGCGAACAAGCTGGCGGAGCAAGGCATCGAGGCCGAGGTTATCGATCTCCGCACCCTCCGCCCGCTTGACACCGCGACGGTGCTGGAGAGTCTGAAGAAGACCAACCGCATGGTCGTTGTCGAAGAGGGCTGGCCGACCTGCTCGATTTCTTCGGAGATCATGGCGGTGGCGATGGAGAAGGGTTTCGATGATCTCGACGCCCCCGTGCTGCGCGTCACCAACGAGGACGTGCCGCTTCCTTATGCTGCTAACCTTGAAAAAGCCGCGCTGGTCCATGCGGACAGCGTCGTCGCCGCGGTGAAGAAGGTCACGTACCGCAGTTGAGGCTCAGGGCCGGATCGGCAGGCAGTCCTGTCTGAGCCGGCGTAGGGCGGTGCAAACGGAAATCGCCTCCCTTGCGGTTCCAAATGGTCCCGCCTGAAGACGGTAGAGGCTGCGCGCAGGCGTGTAGATTGGTGTCGCCGCCATCAGCGACGGTTGGGCCGAGAGACGCGCCCAATGCGCGGCGGCGGCAGCCTGTGAGCCGAAGGCACCAAGCTGCACACGCCAACCCGCCTTAGCTTGTGGAGCAAGCGGTGCGACCTCACGCGCTGCCGACACGGACACCGCTGACGTAGACGGCTGTGCCGGGCCAGGGCTCAGGAGCGCAGGCACGGCGCGCTTTTGCGCCGTGGCGTGCGTCTTGGCGGCAAGGATCGTGTTCATACGCGCAAGGCTGGTCTTCGCCTGCGGCAGGCCGGAGGCGGCGGCGAGCGCCATCATCTGCTGCCCCCGGACACGATCCTGCTTGATGCGGTCGCCGTTGAAGAGCGCGGTGCCGAGCAAATACTGCGCCCTTGGCTCCTTCCGCGCCGCCGCCTTCTCCAAGAGCGGAAAGGCGCGGGCCGCATCGCCCTCACGAAAGAGGAGCAGGCCCAGATTAACTTGAGCGAGCGGCTGGTTCTTGGTTGCCGCTTTCTCCAGCAAGGCGCGCGCCTTGACCGGATCTGCGGAGACACCGCGGCCCGCAAGATAGGCGTCGGCCAGCCGCACCTGCGCCTCAGGATCACCTGCCTCGGCTGGAGCGGTCCACTCCTTCACCGCCCGCTCGAAGTCGCCCGTTTTCCACGCCTGCACTCCAGCAGCAACGTCGGCGGAGGCGGGGAGGGGTACGATGAAGGCGAGGGTCAGAAGAGCGCGGCGCATCCGAGTAACCTTCAGCCGAGCGGCTGTCCGCCCTTGATGGTGGTCAGCACGCGTCCCTGCACGGGAAGAGCGTCGAAGGGTGTATTGCCCGCGGTGGATACGAACGTCTCCCCGTCGATGATCCACGGGGCATCCGGGTCGAGCAGGATCAGGTCCGCCTCCGCCCCCTCGGCGATCGTGCCTCCAGGAAGGCCGAGCAGACGCGCAGGATTCGCCGACAAAAGCGTGAAGAGGCGGGGCAGGTCCACAAGTCCGTCGCGCACCAAGGTCAACGCCAATGCGGCAAGCGTTTCGGCACCCGACATGCCGGGCTCGGCGTCTGCATAGGGCAGGCGCTTCGCCTCCGGCCCACGCGGGTCGTGTCCCGAGCAGATCACGTCGATGGTGCCATCGGCCACGGCATCAAGCGTCGCCTTGCGGTCGTCCTCGGATCGGAGTGGTGGCGAGAGCCGGGCGAAGGTCTTGAACGGCCCGATCGCCGTTTCGCTGAGGAGGAGATGGGCGGGGGTGACGCCGCAGGTGACGCGTACGTCACGCTTCTTCGCGGCACGGATCAGGCGGAAGCCGGCGGCGGTGGTGACCTGGCGAAAATGAAGACGGGCGCCGGTCTCCTCCGCCAGCGCGATGTCACGGCCGATGGCGATCGCCTCGGCAGAGGCCGGTGCGGAAGCAAGTCCCAACCGGGTCGCAGTCTCGCCGTCGGTGGCGACCGCATTGGCGGTCAGACCCTCGTCCTCCGCATGGCTGACCACCAGCATGTCGAACGCGGCCGCATAGGCGAGGAGGCGGTACATCACACCTGAGTCCGCAATCCGCCTGCGCCCGGTGGCAATAGCGCAGGCTCCACCCCGCTGCATCAACGCGACCTCGGCAAGCTCGGCCCCTTCAAGATTGCGGGTCGCGGCCGCCATGGGGTGTATCCACACCGCCGGCTTTCCGGCCGCGGCCGCACGCTGGACCAGACCGACATCATCCAGAGGCCTCGACTGATCCGGCATCAGTGCGGCGCGGGTGATGCCTCCCGCAGTGAAGGCGGGAAGGTCGATCGCGAACACGCCGAGATCGACGATCCCAGGCGCGACATGCTTTCCGCGCGCGTCGATAATGCGGACACCGGTCGGCACTTCGCCCCCGATGCGCGCGATCCGGCCATCCTCGATCAGGAGCGAGGCGGACTCGACTCGATCGCCCAGGATGAGACGACCACCCGTGATCGCGAGCGAGGTCACGCCCAACCCTCGACACCCCGCCTGGCTCGCGTCAGCACGTCCAGGCAGGCCATGCGAACCGCCACGCCCACCTCCACCTGCTCCGTAATCGCAGAGCGGTCGATGTCGTCGGCGACGGCTGAGGTGATCTCCACGCCGCGATTCATCGGACCCGGGTGCATCACCAGCGCGTCGGGCTGCGCGCGGGCAAGCCGTTCATGCGTGAGGCCCCAAAAGGCGTGGTACTCGCGCTCCGAAGGCACGAAGCCCCCGGCCATCCGCTCCCGCTGCAGCCGCAGCATCATCACCACGTCCGCGCCCTCCAGCCCGGCGTCGAGGTCGGTGAAGCAGGCTACTCCCATCCGGTCGATCGCCGGCGGTACGAGCGTCGGCGGCGCGACGACGCGCACCTCGGCTCCCAGCGTGCCGAGGCATATGATGTTGGAGCGTGCGACCCGGCTGTGTAGCACATCGCCGCAGATGGCGACCTTCAACCCGGCGATCCCGCCCTTGCGGCGGCGGATCGTCAGAGCGTCGAGGAGTGCCTGGGTCGGATGTTCGTGGCGGCCGTCGCCCGCGTTGAGGACTGGGCAGTCAACCTTGTCGGCGATCAGTCCCACCGCCCCCGAAGCATCATGGCGGATTACGATCACGTCCGCCCGCATCGCATTGAGAGTCACGGCGGTATCGATCAGCGTCTCGCCCTTCTTCACGCTCGACTGCGCGACCATCATGTTGACCACATCCGCGCCGAGCCGCTTGCCGGCGATCTCGAATGACAGGAGGGTACGGGTCGAGTTCTCGAAGAACGCGTTGATCTGCGTCAGGCTGGCAAGACGATTGTCATGCTTGGTCTGCGCGCGATTGATCGCCACCCAATGCTCCGCCTCGTCGAGGAGGAAGGTGATCTCATGTGCCTTCAGCCCGGCGATTCCGGTGAGATGACGATGCGGGAAGGGGTGGACGCCGTAGGGCCAGTGGCTGTGCGCGGAGGCGTTCATCAAAGCCCGGCTGTAGCGAGGCGGTGACGGCCACTCAAGTCTGAGCGTCACCGGGTTAGCGCGTCGATCGCGCCCTGGAGGATGTACGCCGCAGCCATCTTGTCGACGAGTTCGGCGCGACGCGCACGGCTGGCGTCCGCATCGAGAAGGGTGCGGGTCACGGCGGCGGTCGACCAGCGCTCGTCCCAGAGGAGGATGGGGAGCGCCAGGGGGTACAGGTTGCGCGCGAACGCCCGGATGGCCTGAGTGCGCGGTGAATCTGTGCCGTCCAGGTTCAGCGGCAGCCCAATGACAAAACCCTTGATCGACTGTTTGGCGGCGATCTCCCGCAGGCGGGCGAAGTCGACCTTGAACTTCACCCGCTCGATAAGCTCGGCCGGGCTGGCAATAGTCCAGCCTGCGTCGCAGAAAGCGATACCGATCGTGCGCGTGCCGACGTCGAGGCCAGCCAGGCGCCCGCCCGTCGGGAGAGCAGCGAGAAACTCGGTGGTTGCGCTGGTGATCACCGCACGAACGCCGCCAGGCGTCGTTCCGCATCCCGGCGAATATTCGCCCAGAACAGGCTGTAGTCGTAGACGTGGTAGTTGTTGCCCGGCATGACATAGCCGTCATAGCCCTCCGGTGGTTCCCCGATCAGCAGGAAACCCGAGGCATCGCACCGCGCCCCGACCTTGCCAGGCACCAGACGACTGCCGCTAAGGTCGCGTTCCGGCACAATCGCGCCGAGATTGGCTGAGGCAGGGGCACTTGTACCCGGCACGCCCGTCAGCGGGTTCACGCAGAGCATCGCCGTACCCTTCAGCGGTTTACCCGTTGCACCTTTGTGACTTTCGTAGATTTGGACGATCTGGTGGGCGTCGGCCGGTTCGGCGAAGCTCTGCCAGGACAGGATGCAGTTAGCCTGGTCGGCCCGCGCGCAGGCGGGCAGCCCGAGAGCAGGGATGTCAGCGGTCAGCGAAATTGGCCAGCCCACCAGGTACGCGGCGGCGATGCGCCGGGCGATCGCTTGCCCAGCGACACGTTCCTTCATCAGCCGGAGCAGGTGGACTGTTCCCTGACTGTGGCCGGCGAGAATGATCGGGCGGTCGGCCGGCTGAGCGGCGAGGAACGTCTCCCAAGCACGCAGGATATCGGCATAGGCGAAGTCGAGCGCGCGTCGCGCATTGGCCTCGTCGGTCAGGAAGACGCCGAAGCTCGCCTGCCGGTAGCGCGGCGCCCAGATCTGGCCGACGCTGTTGAACGCACTCGCCTGCCCACGCGCGAAGAGGGTAAGGTACTTGCGCGCCTCGCCATCATCGAGCGGCGCGTTCCAGCGGTCGCCGCGAAGGTAGGTGGTGGGCGTGACGTAGAAGACCGCAGCCGTCGCATTCGGGTTCGCGGTGAAACTCGCCGGCGTCACAAGCGCGGGGTTGTCGCGGAGCCCTGGACGGGCCAGCCATGCTGCGTCCTGCGTGTAATCAGGGGCTGGGCCCGCCGCGCTTGCCTCGAACGGCACACTCGGGATCATGGCGTATCGGATGATACGATCCTGGAACATGCTCCAGACGATCGCGGATACGAGCACCAGGAAGACCAGACCGGCGATGATGTACAGGAAGCGGCGCGCGAGCATGGCGCCTGTTAGCCGCGCATGACGATCGCCGAAAGTGTTCCGCGCTTGATGGCAAGGGGGGTGGCTGGTAGCGGCACGGCTATGTCCGTCGATAACGCTGCCGTCCGCAAGATCGCCAGCCTCGCCCGGATCGCGTTGAGCGATGCGGAGATCGAGGCTTTGGTGCCCGACCTCAACAACATCCTCGGCTTTGTCGAGCAGCTGGGCGAGGTGAACACCGATGGGGTGGAGCCCCTGGCGGCGGTAATCCCCAACACGCTGCGCCTGCGCGATGACGTTGTCACCGACGGTGGCATCCGCGATGACGTGCTGAAGAACGCGCCGGAGGGGGAGCATGGCTTCTTCGCAGTACCGAAGGTGATCGAGTGACCGTTCTGACCGACCTCACCATTGCCGCGATCCGCGACGGCTTTCTCGCAGGCGATTTCTCCGCGCGTGAAGTCGCCGACGCTTTCAATGGCGCAGTTGCGGCGGGCAAGTCGCTGAACGCGTTTCTGGTCGAGACGCCCGATCACGCGATCGCCGCCGCCGAGAATGCCGATCGCGCACGCGCGTCGGGCGATTTTCTGCCGCTTGCCGGGGTCCCCCTCGGGATCAAGGACTTGTTCTGTACTGCGGGTGTGCAGACGACGGCGGCCAGCCACATTCTCGAGGGGTTCACGCCGACATACGAATCCACCGTCACCGCCAAACTGTTCGCGGCAGGTGCGGGAATGCTCGGCAAGCTGAACATGGACCAGTTCGCCATGGGTTCGTCCAACGAGACGAGCGCGTTCGGCAATGTGATCTCCCCTTGGAAGCGGAAGGATGGCGGCAACGCCGCGCTTTCACCCGGCGGGTCCTCGGGCGGATCCTCCGCTGCTGTCGCCGCACGGCTCGTACCAGGCGCCACGGGAACCGACACCGGCGGGTCGATCCGTCAGCCGGCTGCCTTCACGGGCATCTCCGGGATCAAGCCAACCTATGGTCGTTGCTCACGCTGGGGCGTGGTCGCCTTCGCCTCCTCGCTCGATCAAGCCGGGCCGATGGCGCGGGACGTGCGGGACTGCGCGATCATGCTTGAGGCGATGAGCGGCTTCGACCCGAAGGATGCGACCTCGCTCGACATGGCCGTTCCAAATTGGGAGGCGGCGCTTTCCGGCGACCTGACGGGCAAGCGCGTCGGCATCCCCAAGGAGTATCGCGTCGACGGCATGCCGCCGGAGATCGAGGCGCTGTGGCAGCGCGGGATCGAGATGGTGAAGGACGCGGGGGCGGAGGTGGTCGACGTCTCCCTGCCGCACACCAAGTACGCGCTCCCGACCTATTACATCATCGCGCCTGCCGAAGCCTCCTCGAACCTCGCGCGCTATGACGGCGTTCGCTACGGCCAGCGTGCGCTGCCCGACGGAGCGAACCTGCAGGAGATGTACGCGGCAACCCGCGCCGCCGGCTTCGGCGCGGAGGTGAAGCGGCGCATCATGATCGGAACTTACGTTCTGTCGGCCGGCTTCTACGATGCCTATTACACCAAGGCGCAGAAGGTCCGCGCGCTGATCGCTCGCGACTTCGAGCTGGCATGGGACAAGTGCGACGTTCTGCTGACCCCGACAGCACCGTCCGCTGCGTTCGCGCTCGGCGAGAAGAGCGCCGACCCGATCGCCATGTACCTGAACGACGTCTTCACTGTGCCATCAAGCCTCGCGGGTCTGCCCGCGATGTCGGTGCCCGGTGGCCTCGACAAGCAGGGCCTCCCTCTCGGCCTGCAGGTCATCGGCAAGCCCTTCGACGAGCAGGGTGTGCTGAACGCGTCTCTGGCTGTGGAGGAGCGGGCCGGCTTTACGGCTCGGGCGGAAAGATGGTGGTAATAGCTCGCCTGTAAGCGTCCTGCATGTGGCTGCGTCGGGGTGCGGCGAGACGTGGTAAGTAACCGCGCGAAAAGGGGGCTGAGAAATGGCGATCCTCGATCTTAGGAATGCGGGCGGCTACCTCCACTTCGATGGCGACCAGTGCGCGGCCGAGGGGGAAAAGCGGGCGACGCAGTATCAATCGGCTCAGCCTTTTCCTCATATCGTCATGGAGGACTTCCTCGATGTCGATGTGCTTCGCCGCGTCGTCCAGGAATACCCGAGCAGGGAAGGCCGCCACTACTTCGATCGCCCGCAGGAGCGTTTCAAGTACCAGTTCAACCCGCATACGGTTGAAAGTGGCATCGTCCGTAACCTTCTGGCGGAGCTGAATGGCGAGCCTTTCCTGAAGTTCCTGTCGGCGATGACCGGCATCGATGGTCTGATCTCCGATCCGTACTATGCGGGCGGCGGGCTGCATGAGACCCTTTCCGGCGGGCACCTGAGCGTCCATGCCGACTTCAACGTCCATGGCGACATGCAGCTGGAGCGCCGCCTGAACCTCCTGGTCTACCTCAATGAGGACTGGGACGAGGGCTTCGGCGGCAATCTGGAGCTCTGGGACAAGAAGATGCGCAAGGCTGCCGTCGAGGTCGCCCCTGTCATGGCGCGTGCCGTCGTGTTCAACACCTCGCTCGACAGCTATCACGGACAGCCCAATCCGCTGACCTGTCCGTCCGATCGCTCGCGGCGTTCGATCGCCACCTACTACTACACGGCCCTGCCGATCGAGACGAACCTACCGCAGCGGACCACGACCTTCCAGACCCGCCCGAACACAGGCGACAAGACCGACGTGGTGGTGAAATACCACCATTTCGTCGACGACTGGGTGCCGAAGAAGCTGCATGGGATTGCGCGCAAGCTCGGGCCCAAGCCATAACGGCGTTGCCTTGTGCGTCGCCGCGCGCCAAGGAAACGCCATGACCAGCACCTATACGATCGAGGGCGCAACGGGGCCGTGGGAGGTCGTCGTCGGCCTCGAAGTGCACGCGCAGATCAGCACCAATGCAAAGCTTTTCTCCGGCTCTTCCACCGCCTTCGGGGCTGAGCCCAACAGCCAGGTGAGCCTTGTGGATGCGGCGATGCCAGGCATGCTGCCCGTGCCGAACCGGGAATGCATCCGCCAGGCGGTCCGCACCGGCATGGCGCTGAAGGCCCAGATCAATCGCCACTCGCGCTTCGATCGCAAGAACTACTTCTACGCGGATCTGCCGCAGGGTTATCAGATCAGCCAGCTCTACCATCCCATCGTGGGCGAAGGCGCGATCGAGATCGAGCCTGAAGAGGGCGTCACCAAGACGGTGGGGATCGAGCGCATCCATGTCGAGCAGGACGCGGGCAAGCTGATGCATGATCAGCACCCGACCCGCTCCTATGTCGATCTCAACCGTTCCGGCATCGCCCTCATGGAGATCGTGTCCAAGCCGGACCTGCGCTCACCGGCCGAGGCGGGAGCCTATATCCGCAAGCTGCGCGCGATCCTGCGCTATGTCGGTTCCTGCGACGGGAATATGGAACAGGGGTCTATGCGCGCCGACGTCAACGTGTCGGTGCGGCGGCCGGGGGCGGGGTTCGGCACGCGAACCGAGACCAAGAACGTCAACTCCGTCCGCTTCATCATGCAGACCGTGGAGCATGAGGCGCGTCGGCAGATCGCGGTTATCGAGGATGGCGGCACGATCGTGCAGGAGACCCGCCTATTCGATCCGGATCGGGGTGAGACGCGATCGATGCGGTCCAAGGAGGATGCGCACGATTACCGCTACTTCCCTGACCCGGACCTGCTGCCGTTGGAACTGGACGACGCATTCCTTTCGGAGTGCGCGGCGAGCCTGCCCGAACTGCCCGACACGAAGATCGCGCGATATCGCGACGTGCTCGGCATTTCCGAGGGGAACACGGGCGTCATCACCGCCGACGTTGCGAACACCCGCTACTTCGAATTGCTGCTGGCGGATGCGGCCAGGCGGCAGGGCAAGACAGAGGCCGAGGTCGCCAAGGCGGCGTCGAACTGGCTGGTGTCGGACCTGTTCGGGGGCCTGAACCGCGCCGAGCGGACGATTGAAGACTCGCCGATCACGCCCGGACAGGGTGCTGAACTGCTTGGGCTCGTCGCGGACGGAACGCTGTCGGGGTCGCTGTCCAAGCAGGTCTTCGAGATCATGCTGGAGTCAGGCGAAGACCCGTTGAAGATCGTTGAGGATCGCGGCCTCAGGCAGACCAGCGACACCGGCGCGATCGAAGCGGAGATCGCCAAGGTCATGGCCGCGAATGCCGACAAGGTGGCCGAGTATCGCGGCGGCAAGGACAAGCTCTTCGGCTTCTTCGTCGGCCAGACGATGAAGGCGATGGCGGGCAAGGCGAACCCTGCGGTGGTCAACGAACTGCTGAAGAAGGCGCTCGACGGCTGATGACGGGCGCGGGTCCGACGGTCTCGGCCACAGAACCGGACTGGAGCCGTGAATACAAGCGTCCGTTCGCATGGGATCCGTCCCGGTCGCTCCTGGCCGCCATCCGCAGCTATCAGCGATCGCGACATCCCATCAGGCGGAAATGGGCCGTGCTGCGCCACCGTTTCTGGGCGGCTGTCACCGGTGCGGACATTCCGATCAACGCGAAGATCGGCGGCGGTCTCCTCATGCCGCATCCCAACGGCATCGTCGTGCATTCCGATGCTCAGATCGGTCCGAACTGCCTGCTTATGCAGCAGGTGACGTTGGGCGCCACCGAAGTCGGTGCGCCGCGCCTGATGGGTCATGTGGACTGTGGTGCCGGGGCCAAAATACTCGGGCCGGTGACTTTGCAAGAACATTGCAAGGTGGGCGCGAACGCGGTGGTGCTGACCGACGTGCCGGCCGGCGCCACCGCGGTCGGAGTGCCTGCGAAGATCAGGCCTGCTTCACATAACCCGGACGATCCGGATCCTCGACCGGCATAGGCTGATCCTCGGGCGGCATGGGCTGATCCTCGGGCACGCTGTCGGGGTGGACGTCGGGCGTGGTCGGCGGCGGCGAGTCAGGTTGGGTGGCCATGTCGTTCTCCTGTGTTCGCGCGGATAACGATGCGCTCGCGATGGGGTTCATCCACAGCAAATTCCCGCTGCGAACCGGTCTCCGCTTGCCCTCACCGGATTCGGGCGACTAAGCCCATTCTCCCATGACCCGGTTCATCTTCATAACCGGCGGCGTGGTCTCCTCGCTCGGCAAGGGCCTCATGGCCGCCAGCCTCGCCGCCCTCCTTCAGGCGCGCGGATACAAGGTGCGTATCCGCAAGTTCGACCCCTATCTGAACGTCGATCCGGGCACGATGAGTCCGTATCAGCACGGTGAAGTCTACGTCACCGATGATGGGGCCGAGACGGACCTCGACCTCGGCCATTACGAGCGGTTCACGGGCGTGCCCTCACGCCAGTCGGACAATGTGACCTCCGGCCGCATCTACCAGACGATCATCGCCAAGGAGCGGCGGGGCGATTATCTCGGCGCGACGGTGCAGGTGATCCCGCACGTTACCGACGCGATCAAGGCGTTCGCGCGCACCGATGTGGACGATCTCGACTTCGTGCTTTGCGAGATCGGCGGCACCGTCGGCGACATCGAGTCGCTGCCCTTCATCGAGGCGATGCGCCAGTTGAGGAACGACCTGTCCCGTGGCGCCTTCATCAGCGTCCACGTCACGCTCGTGCCGTTCATCGCGGCGGCGGGGGAACTCAAGACCAAGCCGACGCAGCATTCCGTCCGTGAGCTGACCAGCCTCGGCATCCAGCCCGACGTCCTCGTCTGCCGTTGCGAACGGCCGCTGCCGGCGGGGGAGCGGGCGAAAATCGCGGCGTTCTGCAACGTCCGGCCGGAGGCGGTCATCCCCGCGCTCGACGCCAAAAGCATCTACGCGGTACCGCTCCAGTATCACGGCGAGGGGCTCGACGTGGAGGTGCTGCGCGCCTTCGGCATCGAGCCGGGGCCATCACCCGACCTGCGCCGCTGGGACGACATCATGGACCGGCTTACGAACCCGGAAGGCGAGGTGACGATCGGCGTCGTCGGCAAATATGTCGGCCTGCCGGACGCATACAAGTCGCTCAGCGAGGCGCTGGTCCATGGCGGCATTTCCAACCGGGTGAAGGTCAACCTGCGTTGGCTGGACGCCGAATTGTTCGAGCAGGAAGGCCGCGACATCGCCGCCGAGCTGGAGCCCATGCACGGCATCCTCGTGCCCGGCGGTTTTGGAGAGCGGGGGTCGGAGGGCAAGATCCGCTCGGTCCAGTTCGCGCGCGAGCGGAGCGTTCCGTTCTTCGGAATCTGCCTCGGCATGCAGATGGCCTGTATCGAGGGTGCACGAAACCTGGCGGGCATCGACAAGGCCTCGACCACCGAATTCGGTCCGACCGAGGAGCCGGTGGTCGGGCTCATCACCGAATGGATGACCGCCGGCGGCCTGCAGAAGCGGGAAGAGGGCGGTGACCTCGGCGGCACCATGCGGCTCGGCGCGTACGACGCCAAGCTGGCCGGGAACAGCCATGTCTCCGCAATCTACGGCGCGACCGATATTCAGGAGCGGCATCGCCACCGCTATGAGGTCAACGTCCATTACAAGGACGCGCTGGAGAAGGGCGGTCTCGTCTTCTCCGGCATGTCGCCGGACGGCGAGCTGCCGGAGATTGTCGAGCGGCCGGACCATCCGTGGTTCGTCGGCGTGCAGTTCCACCCGGAGCTGAAGTCCAAGCCCTTCGACCCGCACCCGCTGTTCGCCAGCTTCATCGAGGCGGCGGTAAAGCAGAGCCGCCTGGTCTAGCGCCTAAGCTGCAAAACCTATGGGGTAACGGTAGGTTGGCCAACCAAAGACGAGCGCCGCTCCTTCCCTGGTGGGCTTGGATCGTGGTCATCGCCGGCTTCGTCCTGCCGCCGATCCTGATCACCCGCTGGATGGAGCCGGAGCCGGTCGCCCGCCCGCTCGCCGGCCGCATCGCAGGCGATCTTCAGGCGCCCGCGCTGGGGCCGACCGATGCCGCCGTCACCATCGTCATGTTCACCGACCATCGCTGTCCGGTTTGCCGGCGAACGGAGGCGGTCATCGAAAAGGGGATGGTAAAGGGGACGGGTGTTCGCTTCATCCTCAAGGACTGGGCAATCCTGGGTGACGACTCGGTCCTGGCGGCCCGGGCGGCGCTCGCGGCGCAGTATCAGGGAAAGTACTGGCCGATGCATCGCGCGCTGATGCGGAGCACGGGGACGCTCGATCAGGGGCGTATCGCCACCATTGCAGCGGGGGCCGGCGTTGATCCGATCCGACTCGTCCACGACATGCGGGCCAATGCCGAGGCGATCGAGGCCCGCCTCGCGCAGATTTCGCGCGAGGCGCTCGACCTGCGCTTGCCGGGTACGCCCGGGATCCTCGTCGGGCCGTTTCTGGTGAAGGGTGGCGTGGATAGCGGACAACTGCGCAAGCTGATCGAAGAGGCGCGCGAAGAAGCGGAAGGGAACAGCTGAATCCGCGGCTGACAGGGTCCGGAATCACAAACGCCTGAGCCGTTTCCAGCTCAGGCGTCCGCGTGACGATCGCTCGTCAGCCCCCTTTTGGTTGGTCGCGCTCTCTTTCCCGACGCTTTGTCGCGTGGTGGAGCTGCAACCTCCCCGAACCGTGGCCCAGGCCGGCGTTCCGTTGAGGAATGACTATCGTCTTACGTTCCGCGAGTCATGACCGATTTGCCCCGCGACAACATATCGCGGGCGGTTGTTGCTGATCGGCAACAGAACGGGTCAGCGCTTGCGGCGATCACCGCTGTCGTTGCGCGCCTTGCCGACACTGGCGAGCACCGCTTCGAGCTGTCCGATGGTAAAGCCGGCTGTGACGAAGGCTTTAATCTCGGATACGGGGAGAGTGTAGCCGTGGTGCCAGGCGTTGACCGCCAGTCGGCGGAGTGCCTCGAGGCGCGGATCGGCAAGGCGTGACTGGCTCCCCAGACCGAACAGGCCGCCGAGCGCGCGGGCGAGACGGCTCGGCTCGGTCAGGCTGGAGAGGCTGTCGTTGCGTGCCAGCGCCACGGTCGTCCATTCGAGCGGCGACAGGGCCGAGGCAGATGCCTCGACCGCTACGGTGCGGGCGTCGAGCGAGAAAGCGGTGAAGTCGATATAGGCCATGCGGCGTCCCCTCGGCAGGGCGGTTGTTCAATACCGATCGGTATAGACGTGCCGTCGAGGCTCGTCAATTGCTTTCTGTACCACCCGTTACTTATTTAGTCGGCCAGAGAGCGAGTGCGGTATCGACCAGGCTCTTCAGCTCGGCGGCCGAGGCACCCGCAGCAGCTTGTGCGTTCATCCCCTGAATGTTCGACAGAAGGTGCCGCGCGAGGCCCATCGGCTCGATGCCTTGCGGAAGCTCTCCTTCCGCCTTCGCCTGCTCGAACCGTGCGACGAGCGCGGCGGATGAGGAGGAGCGGCGCTCGATCACCGCGGCGCGGATCGACTCCGCCTCCGGTCCGCAGGTGATCGCCGACATCGCCATGCAGCCCTTCGGATCGCAATCATTGGTCTGCAGCGCCAAGGCACCGGTCAGAAGCCGCTCGGCAACGCCACGCAGGGTCGGGGCGCTCAAGGCGCTTGTCATATAGGCCAGCTTCTCGCGCTCGTAGAGATCGAGCGCCTTGTTGAAGAGCGCCTCCTTGTTGCCGAACGCAGCGTACAGACTGGGCTTGGTGATCCCCATCGCCTCAGTCAGGTCGGCCATTGAGGCGCCGTCATAACCGTGCTTCCAGAACACGCGGAGGGCAGCGGCGAGCGCGACATCGGTGTCGAACTCACGCGGGCGGCCTTTGGCCGGGATGGTGGCAGGCGCATTCATACCGAGCGGTATATAGGCATGTCGCGCCTGAAATCAAATCACAGCTAGAACAGGATAGCCCCGGCAACGCCGCCGACCACAGCGGCGATCATCGCTATCGTCACCTGCCAGCCCAGCGCACCTGCGCGCACCACCCGCACGGCGGGGAGCGGGGGCGGCGGAGGTGCAGCGCCCTCGGCCGGGAACCGTGCCTCGATCCGGCGGAGAAGATCGGGAAGGCCGATGAGGGCGCGGGCGCCGTCGCGCAGCCGCTCGGCCAGAAACGCCTCCGGACCCAGCTCGTCGCGCAGCCATTCGCGGACGAACGGCTCCGCCGTTTCCCACATGTTGATATCGGGATCGAGGTTGGTGGCGACCCCCTCCACCATCACCATCGTCTTCTGCAGGAGAAGGAGGTGCGGCTGCACCGGCATGTCGAAATCGCGCGTGATCGCGAACAGGCCGTCGAGCATTTGCCCGACCGAGATGTCCTTGACGGGGAGGCCGCGGATCGGCTCGCCGACGGCGCGCAGGGCCGTGGTGAACTCGGCGATGTTGTGGTGGGCAGGGACATACTGCGCCTCGAAATGGATCTCGGCGACGCGCGCGTAATTGCCGGTGATCAGGCCGTGGAGGATCTCCGCCAGCCAGAGCCGTGCCTGCCGATTGACCCGCCCCATGATGCCGAAGTCGATGGCGGCGAGATGGCCGTTCGGCCGCGCGAACAGGTTCCCCTGATGCAGATCGGCGTGGAAGAACCCGTCGCCAATAGACTGGCGGAGGAAGGCACGGACAAGACGGTGGGCCAGTTCGGTCGGATTGTGGCCGGCCGCGATCAACCGGTCGCGGCTCGACAGCTTGATGCCGTCGATCCATTCCATCGTCAGGACACGGCGCGCGGAGCGGGTCCAATCGATCGCCGGCACGTCGAACTCGGGCTCGGCCGCCATGTTCTCGGCCAGCTCGGACGCCGAAGCTCCCTCGCGCCGCAGGTCCAGCTCGCGCGCGGTCCATTGTTTAAAGGTAGCGATGACGAGGCGGGGGCGCAGGCGCGCGACCTCTCCGCCCAGCGTCTCCACATGTGCCGCCGCCCATTCATAGGTGTCGATGGCTTTCGCCATCTCCTCCTCCACGCCGGGGCGCAGCACCTTAACGGCTACCGACCGGCCGTCGGTCGTGACGGCGCGGTGGACCTGGGCGATCGAGGCCGCGCCGATCGGCACCGGATCGAAGCTGGCGAAGGCGACGTCCAGCGGGCGCTCCAGCGCCTGCTCCACGGCGGCGCGGATCGCTTCGAACGGGACCGGCGGCACGGCGTCCTGCAAGCGGAGGAGGTCGGCCGCTGCTTCCTCTCCGACCAGATCCGGCCGGGTGGCGAGCGCCTGACCGAGCTTGATCGCCGCAGGGCCGAGCGACTGGAACGCGTCGGCGTAGTTCGGTCGCTCCGGCACCCGCGCGCCGAAGCGGGCGATACGGAGGAGCCGCTTGACCTGTGTCGGCGCGAGCGGGTCGCGCTCAATGCCTCGCAAGGCGCCGTGGCGGGCGAGCGTGCGACCCCATTTCAGCAGGCGGAAGAGGTGGATGGCGGGAGAGGTCAAAAAATCCTCCCCGATCCGGGGAGGGGGACCGCCGCGCAGCGGTGGTGGAGGGGGCTCTCAGCCAGGAAGCCGGTGTGCTTGTTGCACGCCCCCTCCACCAGCTGCGCTGGTTCCCCTCCCCGTGCCGGGGAGGAATTGTTGGTCATATCTTCCAGCCGCTGTGGATGGCGACGAGTCCGCCGAGGATCGGCTCGACCCTGGTCTGCGTGAAGCCCGCCGCCTCCACCATCGCGCGGAACTTCGGCATCGGTGGGAAGCGGCGTATGGATTCGATAAGATAGCGGTAGCTCGCCTCGTCATCGGCGACGATCCGGCCGATCTGCGGCACCAGCTTGTGCGAATAGGCATCGTAGACGTCGGCGAAGCCCGGCCATTCGGTGGTCGAGAATTCCAGGCAGAAGAACCGCCCGCCGCGCTTGAGGACGCGGTGAGCCTCCGCCAGCGCCTTGTCGATATGCGTGACGTTCCGAATGCCGAACGCGATGGTGTAGGCGTCGAACGCGCGATCGGCGAAGCTCAGCGTCTCGGCGTTCTGCTCGGACCAAGTCAGCCCCTCGATCCCCTTCTTCGCCGCCCGCTCCATTCCGACGCCCAGCATCGCGGCATTGATGTCGCTGACCGTCACCCGCGCGCCATGCCGCGCCATGCGGAAGGCGATGTCGCCGGTGCCGCCCGCCATGTCGAGGATGACCTCGCCGGGGCGCGGCTTCACGCGGCGGACGAAGCGGTCCTTCCACAGCCGGTGCATGCCGCCCGACATGAAGTCGTTCATGACGTCGTACCGGCGTGCGACGTTACGGAACACCTCGCCCACGCGGGCGGTCTTCTCGGATGCGGCGATGTCTTCGTAGCCGAAGGAAACGGTGTCGGTCATGGGAGGGGCTGTAGCGTCCGGCGCGCCGCCGGGATAGGGGATCGGCATGCCCGAGCTTCCCGAAGTCGAGACCACGGTGCGCGGATTGCGGCCGGTGCTGGAGGGGGAGCGCCTCGTCTCGGTCGAACCGCGGCGTGCCGACCTGCGCCGCGCGATACCCGTCGATCTTCGCCAGCGGCTGACCGGCGCGGTGGTGACCGGTCTCAGCCGGCGCGCCAAATATGGTCTGATCGACACCAATCGTGGCGACACGATGATCTTCCATCTCGGCATGTCGGGCCGCTGGCGGATCGACCCGGCGGAGGTCGGCAAGCACGACCATCTCGTCATCGACACGGAGGCGCACCGGATCGCCCTCAACGATCCGCGCCGCTTCGGATCGGTGGATCTGGTGCACACGGAAGCGGTCGCCGCGTTCCCCGCCTTTCGCGCGCTCGGGCCGGAGCCGCTTGGGCCCGACCTCACCGCCGCGCATTTCAAGCGCGCCTTTGCCGGCCGCGTCGCCAATGTGAAGGTCATGCTGCTCGACCAGCGGATCGTCGCGGGCCTCGGCAACATCTATGTGTGCGAGGCTCTGCACATGGCCGGGATCGCACCGACGCGCGAAGCAGGGCGCATTTCGCTCGCGAGACTAGGGCGGCTGGTCGACGCCATACGTACCGTGCTGCTGTCGGCCATTGAGGCGGGCGGATCAACGCTGCGCGACTATGCGCGGCCGGATGGGGAACTGGGCTATTTCTCCAAGCAATTCCGCGTCTACGGGCGGGAAGGGGAGGCGTGCGATTGCGGCGCGCCGGTCCTGCGCCGGGTGGATGGCGGACGTTCCACCTTCCACTGCGGGAAATGCCAGCGATGACGTTGACGTGACAGGGTGTCCTGCGTATAGGCGCGGCCTCCCGGCACGGGGTGACCTTGTGCCGCCTACCCCTTTGAACACGACCGAGGACGAAGAATGGCGAACACGCCGCAAGCTAAGAAGCGTATCCGTCGCAACGCGCGCCGTACCGAGATCAACGGCAACCGCGTGAGCCGCATCCGCACCTTCGTGAAGAAGGTCGAGAGCGCGCTGGCGGCGGGCGACAAGAGCGCGGCCGTCGAAGCTCTCGCAGCAGCCCAGCCGGAAATGGCGCGCGGCGTTGCCAAGGGCGTCCTCCACAAGAACACCGTTGCCCGTAAGTTCGGCCGGCTGACCAAGGCGGTCTCCGCACTCGCCTGAACGACGGTTTCGTGACAGCCAAAAGGCCCGTCGGAGCGATCCGGCGGGCCTTTTCAGTTTTGTGACTATGCCGTTTCAACGCGCGTCTGGGCTTCGCGACGCAGCCCTTTGATTTCCCGTGATTCGGCAGCACTAGCTTAGATCGACATCGCAAATATCGCTTGTTTACAGTGGCTTGGTACGCTTCCGCCGAAAAATTCAACGTGGATCGTGTCAATGACCAATATTTCAGTCCGGCGACAAAAACGGCGTTGATCGGGGTCTTGGGCGCTTCGTACAACTCTCCCACCGGCGGACGCGAATCGGCTGGTCAGCGTGAAGTGTGACGGTTTGGCTGCGGCGGGGCGGGGGCTCTTCCGGGCGACGGGGCAGCTTTGTTTAATCAATTCCGGCCGTGGCCGGGGGGTAAGGACGGCGGATGCGGGCGAGCTTTGATCGTGCGGAACATTCCAGTGCTGCGACGGGCTCGCCCGCGGACGCCGCCTGGGAGATGATCCGCGCGGGGCTCCGCCGCGATTGCGGGGTCCGCACCTTCGACACCTGGCTGAAGTCGCTGCAGCTGGCGGACTGCGATCCCGATCTCGGGATGGTTCGCCTGACCCTGCCGTCGCAGTTCCTCATCAACTGGGTCGAATCGCACTTCCTCGATCGCCTGACGCAGGCTTGGCGCGCGATGATCCCGTCGATCAAGCAGGTCCGCATCGAGCTTGCGGATTCGAGCGCGCGGCCGGCGCTCTATGAAGCGGAGCCTGTCGCCGAGGTGCAGACCGACGAGCCGGTTGCGACCGATCCGGCGTTGCCCGGGGCCGCCGGTCTTGAGGCGCGCTACACCTTCGAGGCCTTCGTCGTCGGCAAGGCGAACGAGGTCGCCTACAACGCGGCGCGCACCCTGGCCGAGGGTGGCCGCGTTGCTTTCAACCCGCTGTTCCTCCACGGCCAGACCGGGCTCGGCAAGACGCACCTGATGCACGCGATCGGGCTGGAGCATCTGCGCCGCAATCCGAACGCCAATGTCGTCTACATGTCGGCCGAGAAGTTCATGTTCGAGTTCGTCTCGGCCATGCGCGCCAAGGATACGCTCTCGTTCAAGACCCGGCTGCGCTCGGCCGACCTGCTGATGATCGACGACGTGCAGTTCATCGCCGGCAAAGAATCGACGCAGGAAGAGTTCTTCCACACGATGAACGAGGTGATTTCGGCGGGGAAGCCGCTGGTCATCTCCGCCGACCGCAGCCCGCAGGATCTGGAGGGTGTCGAAAGCCGCATCCTTTCGCGCCTGTCCTGGGGCCTGGTCGCCGACGTCAATCCGGCCGACTTCGAGCTGCGCCTCAACATCATCTCCAAGAAGCTGGAGGCGATGCCCAACGTCGCCGTGCCGCCCGAGGTGGTGACCTTCCTCGCCAAGCGGATCAGCGCCAATGTGCGGGAGTTGGAGGGCGCGCTCCACCGCGTCGTCGCCTATGCGACCCTAACCGGCCGCACGATCGACATCGACTTCGCGACCACCACGCTTGCCGATCTGCTGCGCGCCAGCCAGCGGCGGATCACCATCGACGAGATCCAGCGAACCGTCGCCGACCATTACCGCATCCGCCAGGCCGAGATGACCTCCGCCCGCCGCGCACGCGAGGTCGCCCGCCCGCGTCAGGTCGCGATGTACCTGTCGAAGCAACTCACCCCGCGCTCACTGCCGGAGATCGGCCGCCGCTTCGGCGGACGCGATCACACCACGGTGATCCACGCCGTCCGGCAGATCGAGAAGCTGCGCCAGACCGACGCGGAGATGGACGCCGACGTCCGCCTGCTGATGCGCCGGCTGGAGGGGTAACTTTTTTGGTGTCACCCCGGACTTGATCCGGGGTCCTGCTTCTTGTTCGACCTGAGGCAGCGGGACCCCGGCTCAAGGCCGGGGTGACGGCTGTGTAAAACTTACCGCTTCTCGGGCGGCGGCACGGTGATGCGCACCGTCTCGCCCGAACGGCCGGGGAAGTTGGTGAACATCGCGTCGATCAGGTTCGGCACGAGGTGCGTCAGCTGGTCGTCGCGCGACATCGCCTTAGCATGGCCCTCGAACACGTTCTGGCCGTCGCCGGCGCGCTTGATCGTCATATCGAGGAAGCTGGTGTAGACGGTGTAGCTGCGCACGTCGGGATAGCCGCCGCCCCACATCCACGGATCGTTCCAGCCCCAGTAATAGCCGCGGCCTCCCCAGCCCCAGCCTCGGCCGCCCCAGCCGCCGTAGCCCCAGGGGCCGCCGCCCCAGCCCGGGCCGAAGCCGCCGGGCGTGGTAGTCACCTTCTCACGCCCGTTATCGACTCCATAGTCGATCATCACGACGAGGGTCGCGGCCTTGGGTGAGGCGGCGGGGCTGTAGCCCTGCGACTGCAGCCGCTGGCCGACGATCGCGGCGTACTGCGCGAATTCGAGGCTGCCGGCATCCTCGGGATGTTCCGGCTGGACGTAGAAGCTCTGGCCGACCGGCGCGGGCATCGCCTGGAAACGGGCGACATCGGCCTTGAACGAGGTGGCGCAGGCGGCCAGCGAAAGCAGCGCGGCGGGTGCCGCGACGGTCATGAATTTCTTGGTGAGGGACATCTAGGAACTCTCCGGACCCGACAGGTCTCGGACGGACCTGCCAGCACGATAAGTTATGGGCTTATCGAGCTTAATGGTGGTTGAACGCTTCGGGAACATAGCGGTTGCGCGGCAAGAATCATCCTCCCTACTCGCAGCGTGGGGAGGGGGACCGCCGGCAAAGCCGGTGGTGGAGGGGTCGGCGAAGCCGGTGCTTCGCGCCGCCCCTCCACCAGCTTCGCTGGTCCCCCTCCCCGAGCAAGCTCAGGGAGGATGAGGTCAGCGCTGCAATCCCAGCGCCTTGTACGCCTCCGACAGCGTCGGTGCCGCCACCTCGGCCGCCTTCGCCGCGCCCTTGTCCAACAGGCGGTCCAATTCGGCCGGATCGGCGGCCAGGCGGTCCAGCCGCTCCTTGATCGGGCGGAACGTCTCGACCAGCGCATCCGCCAGCACAGGCTTGAACGCGCCGAAGCCCTGGCCGGCATGTTCGACCAGCACCTCCGCGCTCGTGCGGCCCGTCACCGCGGCGAGGATCGCGACGAGGTTGCGCGCCTCCGGCCGCTCGGCGAGAGCGTCCGGCGTTTCCGGCAGCGGTTCGGCATCGGTCTTCGCCTTGCGGACCTTGGACGCGATCGTATCGATGTCGTCGGTCAGGTTGATCCGGCTCGCATCCGAGGGGTCGGACTTTGACATCTTGGCCGTGCCGTCGCGCAACGACATCACCCGTGCCGCCGCCGCGCCGATGATCGGCTCGGGAAGGGTGAACAGGTCGACCTTGTAGTCGGTGTTGAACTTGGTCGCGATGTCGCGGGCCAGTTCCAGATGCTGCTTCTGATCCTCGCCCACCGGCACGTGCGTCGCGTTGTAGACGAGGACGTCAGCCGCCTGCAGCACGGGATAGGCGTAGAGGCCGATAGACGCGCCCTCACGGTTCTTGCCCGACTTCTCCTTGAACTGCGTCATCCGGTTCAGCCAGCCGATCCGCGCCGTGCCGTTCAGCAGCCAGCAGAGTTCGGCATGGGCGGGCACGCGCGCCTGATTGAACAGCACCGAGCGATCGGTGTCGATTCCGCAGGCGATCAGCGCCGCCGCCATCTCGCGCGTGTTCCGGGCGAGCTGAGCCGGATCGATATAGACCGTGATCGCGTGGAGGTCGGCGAGGAAGAAGAAGCACCGATCGCCCTCGGCCAGCTCGTCCTGCATCTTCACCCAGCGCGCGATCGCGCCGAGATAATTGCCGAGATGCAGGTTGCCGGTGGGCTGAATGCCCGAAACGATGCGCTTTGCCATAAGGCGGGCTGTTGCGGAGGCGGGCGGTCCGGTCAAGCGGCGCGCAAGTTTCGCTGTCCTACAGCCGATGCCGCCGCGCATAGGCTGGTCGATGCAAGCCGCCTCGCGCCTCTTCCTGTCCGACGCCATGCGCGGGGTGGAAGTTGCGATGGCTTTGTTGTCGTTTTGCCGGAACTTTCGGAACCTTCGGCCTACCTCAGGCCCTCCGCCGCCGCAGGATCGCCTTCAGATCGGCCAGCCGGAACGCGCCAGTCAGGAAGCAGGCGACCGCGTAGACTGCAACCCCGCCGCCGACGAGTCCGGCGAGCGCCGCGATGCGGATCAACGCCGGGCCGCCGGTATAGGGCAGCAGCAGGAGGTCGAGGCCATAGACCGCCGCTCCCATGATGAGGGCTGCGACAGCAAGCCGAGGGATGCGGCGGCGGAGCTGCGCGTCCGCTTCGAAGTAGCCGCGCCGCTTCTGCTCGCGATAGAGCATGTAGACGTTGACGCAGGAGGAGAAGGCGGTCGCGAGCGGCGGCCCGACATGCGCGATCAGCGGGATCAGCACGATGTTCGCGGCGATGTTCACGCCGACGGACCAGGTGGCGTAGCGCACCGGCGTCCGCGTATCCTCCCGCGCGTAGAAGCCGGGGGTCAGCACCTTCACCATGACGTAGGCGGGCAAGCCGATCGAGAAGGCGCTGAGCGCCCAGGCCGAGTTGGCGGTGTCCGTGGCGGTGAACGCGCCATGTTCGAACAGCCCGCGCACGATCGGCTCGGACGCGACGATGAAGGCGACGGTGGCGGGCAGGGTGAGGAACAGCGCCAGCTCGATGCCCCGGTTCTGCGTCTCCATCGCTTCGGCGATCTTGCCGGTCGAAAGCAGGCGAGAGATCGTCGGCAGGAGCACGGTGCCGAGACCGATGCCGATCAGCCCGAGCGGCAGCTGGTTCAGCCGGTCAGCATAGTAGATGTAGGAAATCGCCCCTGGATTGAGCAGCCGCCCCGCGAGCGCGGTCGAGATCAGGAGGTTGATCTGCACCGCGCCCGCCCCGGCGGCGGCGGGCAGGATCAGGCGGAGAAGCTGCTTTACATCCGCGTCGAGGCGGGGGGCGCGCAGCCGCAGGCTTACCCCGGCCGCGCGGCAGGCGACCATAAGCCAGACGAGCTGAAACAGGCCGCCGAGCGTCACCGAGATCGCCTGTACACGCGCGGTCTCATAGGGATCGTCGCCGTGGAAGAACCACAGCCCGGCGATCATCGCGATGTTGAGGAGGGCGGGCGCAAAGGCGTTCACCCAGAAGCGGTCGAGCGAGTTGAGGATGCCGCCGAGCAGCGACACCAGCGAGATCAGCGCCAGATAGGGGATGGTGATCCGCGACAGGAGGACGGCGAAGGCGAACTGTTCCGGCGTCGGATCCTTGAACCCGCCGGACAGCGCCCAGGTGAGCGGGTACGCCGCGATCAGCATCGCGGCGGTGAAGACGACGAGGATCGGGAACAACACCGCCAATGCCTGTTCGGCGAAGCGGATGCCGGCGGAGACCTCGCCCGTCTCCCCGACCTTGCGGTTGAACATCGGGATGAACGCGGCGGAGAACGCCCCCTCCGCAAACAGAGCGCGAAACATGTTGGGCAGACGAAAGGCGACCAGGAAGGCGTCCGACGCGAACCCCGCGCCGACGAACGTTGCTTGCAACGAGTCGCGGACGAGGGCGAGCACCCGGCTGACAAGGGTAAGGCCGCCGATCGTGGCGGTCTTGCGGAGGAGGGTCATGCCCCGATGTTCCGTCCTCCGTCATCCTGACGAAAGTCAGGATCCATTCGCGCTCCTCTTATTATAGAAGCGAGCGCGAATGGATGCTGAATCAAGTTCAGCATGACGGATCAGGTATGCTCAAGCTTGGCCGATATCGCCGGGATTGCCCTGCGCCTGCGCCTGCTGCTGCATGTACAGCGCGCCGAAGTCGATCGGCTCAAGGAGGAGCGGCGGGAAGTTGCCGTCGCGCACCGAATCCGAAACGACGCGGCGGGCGAAGGGGAAGAGAAGCCGGGGCGCTTCGGCGAAGAGGAACGGCTGGAGCTGCTCCTCCGGCACGTTGCGGATGCCGAACAGGCCGGCGAAGAGCAGGTCGACACGGAAGGCGGTCTGGCCGCCGCCGGTCGCGTGGATGTCGATCTTTAGCTGAACCTCGTAGACGTCCTCGCCCGCGACCTGTGACGCGATGTTGAAGTTGACGTTGATCTCCGGCTGCGTCTGCCACTGGTAGACGGCGGGCGCGTTCGGGTTCTCGAAGGACAGATCCTTCACGTACTGCGCGATCAGCGCGACCTGCGGTTGATCGGTCACCTCGCTGCCGGGCACCTGATCCAGATCGAAGGTGCCATCCTGTTCGGCCATCGTTCACATCCCGTCATAGAAGGGGCATTGTCGCCCCGTTTCCGCCCGCGCCTAGCAGCGCGGAAGGGGCAGGGCAACGCACCGCACGGGCGGCGGACCATATGGCCGGGCAGGGCGTTTGAAAGATTCGTGTCATGGGCCTATGTTGGCCTGCGAAGATAAAGGGATTGCGGTGGTCACGATCATTCTCCTGGCGATGGTTGCCGGCTTCGTCGCCCTCCGGCTCTACAGCGTGCTGGGCAAACGCACGGGGCACGAGCAGCCGATCGCCAAGCCGTTGGAAGGCGCGGCGCGTCCTGTAACGGCGCTGCGCCCGACGCAGGCCGCGCTCAACGACGGCGCTCCGGTCGTGGACGCTGCCGTTGGTGAGAGTGCTGCGGCCGGCGTCCGGCAGATCGCCGCCGCCGATCCGACGTTCAATCCCGCCGCCTTCCTGGAAGGTGCGCGTTCCGCCTACGGCATGATCCTCGCAGCCTTCTGGAAGGGCGATGAGAAGGAGCTCGCGCAACTCGCCGATGCCGAGGTGGCGAGCGCGTTCCGTGAGGCCATCGCCGGTCGCAAGGAAGCCGGGCTGGTTCTGGAGAACCGGCTGATCTCGATCGAGCGCGCGCAGATCGAGCGTGCCGAGCTCGATGGCCAGACCGCGCATGTCACCGTCCGCTTCAAGGCCGACATTGCCGCCGTCACGCGTAATGCGGAGGGCGAGGTCGTCGCTGGCTCCTTGAGCGACGCCGTCGTCACCGATGACGTGTGGACGTTCAGCCGCAACATCCGCGCTGCCGACCCGAACTGGATCCTGACCGAGACCGACGAGGCGGCGTGACCTCGATGCGTAGCGTCGCGGCCGCCTTTGCCGCGCTTCTGCTTGCCGGTTGCGTGGGGCGAGCGGTCCCGCCGCCGACCGTGGCGGTCGCTCCCGCGCCGCCGCCTGTCGCCGTCACGCCGCCCAAGCCGATCGCGCCGCCGACGACCGCCGTAGCGCTCGGCGTCAAGGCCGGCCCCTCGCTTGCCAGCTTCGACCTCGAGCCGATCCGCGCCGCCCCCGCGCTCCGCGCGTTTCGCCTGACCTGCCCGGCCTTGATGCGGCGCGAGGACAGTAGCGGCCTGACCCGGCGCGGCGACTGGGATTCGGTTTGCAGCGCGGCCAAGGCCTGGCCCGACGGCGACGCTCCCGCCTTCTTCTCCAGCCACTTCCGCCCGGTCGTCGTGGGTGAGGGCAGGGCCTTCGCCACCGGCTATTACGAGCCGGAGATAGCCGGATCGAAGGAGAAGGCACCCGGCTATGACACGCCGGTCTACGCGCGTCCCGACGACCTGATCGAGGCCGATCTTGGCCAGTTCTCGCCCGACCTCAAGGGCCGCAGGATTCGCGGCAAGGTAAAAGACGGCAAGCTCATCCCCTATCCCGATCGCAAGGCGATCGACGAGGGCGCGCTCAAGGGCAAGAAGCTGGAGATCGGCTATGCCGCCGATCCGATCGAGTTCTTCTTCCTGCAGATCCAGGGCTCGGGCCGGCTCAGGCTCGCCGATGGCTCGATCATGCGGATCGGCTATGATGGGCAGAACGGCCGCGAATATGTCGGCATCGGTTCGCTGATGAAGAAGCGCGGCCTGTTCCAGCCGGGGCAGGCGCAATCGATGCAGGGCATCATGGCCTGGCTGCGCGCCAACCCCGAACAGGGCCGCGCGCTGATGAACGAGAATAAAAGCTTCGTGTTCTTCAAGGTGCTGACCGGCGCCGGGCCGCTGGGCGCGATGAACCAGCCGGTGGCGGGCCGCGTCAGCTGTGCCGTCGATCCGAAGTTCGTGCCGCTCGGCGCTCCCGTTTGGCTCGCTGTAGACCGCGTGGAGGCGACAGGCCTGTGGGTCGCGCAGGATACCGGCGGTGCGATCAAGGGCGCGAACCGCTTCGACACCTTCTGGGGTGCGGGCACCTACGCGCGGGTGCTTGCCGGGGGCATGTCGGGCCGAGGCCAGGCCTACATCCTGCTCCCGAAGGCGGCGGCGGAGCGGCTGACCGGCGCGGGGGCGGCTCATGGCGGGGCGACGGCTCGATCCTGACGAACAGGCGCTCTGGCGCCGCGTGACCGACAGCGTTCGCCCGCTTGTGAAGCGGGTGGCGTTGGCACCGTCCGTTACGACAGAAGTTCGTTCGTCCCGAGCGAAGTCGAGGGACGGGCAGCAAACGCCAGTTGTCGTCACGCGTACCTCGCCATCCCTAGGCACGAGTGGGAAGATCGCCAAGCCGGGCGAGACTCTCGATGCCTCCTGGGACCGCCGGCTCTCACGCGGTCTCGTCGCCCCTGATATTTCGATCGACCTCCACGGCCACACCCTCGCCAGCGCTCACGCGCTTCTGGAGTCCAGCCTGTCGCGCGCTGTCGCTGAAGAGGCGCGGCTGATCCTATTGGTAACCGGCAAGCCGCCGGTCGAGCGTCATGACGCGCTCGGCCCGCGACGCGGCGCGATCCGCGCGGCGGTGGGCGACTGGTTGGCCGGCTCTGCATACGCGTCCCGGATCGCCGCCGTGCGCAACGCCCATCCGCGCCACGGCGGGCAGGGGGCGCTCTACATCGTGCTGAGGCGGCGAAGATGACAAAAAGGGCCGGCCCGCTTGGCGCAGGCCGGCCCCTCAGCATTCGTCAGGCGTAATGCTTACGCGGCCTGACGAACCTCGCCCTCAATCGCAGCGGGCTGCACATGGGCACTGCCGCCGATCTCGATCTTGCGGGGCTTCTTGTGCTCCGGCACCTCGCGGACCAGCGCGATGTTGAGCAGGCCGTGCTCGTAGCTGGCACCCGTCACCTTGATGACGTCGGCAAGCTGGAAGCGACGCTCGAACGCGCGCTTCGCGATCCCACGGTGGAGGAACTGACGCTCGCCCGTGTCGGTCTCGTCGGCGCCCTGTCCGGTGACGATCAGGACGTTGTCCTGCACCGTGACGTCGATCTCGTCCTGCGAGAAGCCGGCCACCGCCATGGAGATGCGGTACTCGCCGTCATTCAGCTTCTCAATGTTGTACGGGGGATAGGCGTCGCCCTCGCCACGCGTCGCGAAATCGACCAAGCGGTTCAGGTTCTCGAACCCGATGGAGGAGCGGAGGAGGGGGGCAAAATCCAAAGTACGCATAGCTCAAACCCTTTCAGCGAATGAGGTTGTTTGCGGCCCGCGGACATCCGCCGGACCGTGCCGGCCAGCCCCGAAGCGACTGACCCTGGCACGCGGAAAGATGGGAATAGTACAGGCAGTTTCAAGGGTATGGTCATCCGAACTACGTCAGATTGCTTTTTCCAGGCTCTCAGCTATGTTCCCTCTCTGTTCACTCGGAGTGCGACATGGCCAAGGCTCAAAAACGCTATGTCTGCCAGGCCTGCGGCGGGGTCTCGCATCGGTGGCAGGGGCAATGTGCCGACTGTGCCGAATGGAACACGATGGTTGAGGAGGCGGGCGTGCTCCTGACCCCGTTCGCGCAGAAGCATCACCTGCGCAGCGGCGGCCAGTCGGTGTCACTAGTGGCCCTTGATGCCGAGGTCGAGCTGCCCGCACGCCTCCCGACCGGCATTGCCGAGTTCGACCGCGCGCTGGGCGGCGGCTTTGTCGCGGGATCGGCGACGCTGATCGGTGGCGATCCGGGCATCGGCAAGTCGACGCTCCTCCTTCAGGCCGCGGCGAAGCTGGCGAATCGCGGTTTGCCGGTCGCCTATATCTCCGGCGAGGAGGCCGCCGATCAGGTGCGGTTGCGCGCGCGGCGGCTCGGCCTGGGGAAGGCGCCCGTCCAGCTGGCGGCGGCGACTTCGGTGCGCGACATCCTGACGACCTTGGAGGCGGGGCCTCCGCCCGCGCTGCTCGTCATCGACTCGATCCAGACCATGCACTCGGACCTGATCGAAGGCGCGCCCGGCACCGTCAGCCAGGTCCGCGCCTCGTCTCAGGAGCTGATCCGCTTCGCCAAGGAACGCGGGACGGCGCTTGTCCTCGTGGGCCATGTCACCAAGGACGGGTCGATCGCTGGCCCGCGCGTGCTCGAACATATGGTCGACACCGTGCTCGCCTTCGAAGGGGAGCGCAGCCACCAGTATCGCATCCTTCGCGCGATCAAGAACCGCTTCGGCGGCACCGATGAGATCGGCGTCTTTGCGATGGCCGAGGGCGGGCTGGGGGAGGTGACCAACCCGTCGGCTTTGTTCCTGACCAGCCGCGACGAAAGCGTGGCGGGGGCGACCGTCTTCCCGGCGCTGGAGGGCACGCGGCCCGTGCTGGTCGAAATCCAGGCGCTCACCGTGCGCCTGGCGAGCGGTGCCACGCCCCGACGGGCGGTCGTCGGCTGGGACAGCGGACGGCTGGCGATGATCCTCGCCGTTCTGGAGGCGCGCTGCGGCCTCAGCTTCTCCTCGGCCGAGGTCTATCTGAACGTCGCCGGCGGATACCGGATTTCCGATCCTGCGGCGGACCTGGCGGTGGCGACTGCCCTCGTCTCGGCGCTCGCCGAGCGTCCAGTGCCGACCGACTGCGTGGCTTTCGGAGAGGTCGCGCTTTCCGGCGAAATCCGCCCGGTCGCCCATGCCGAGCTGCGCCTAAAGGAGGCAGGCAAGCTCGGTTTCGAGCGCGCACTGCTGCCCGCGTCGGCCAAGGCGGCGGGGAAGGGGATGCGCGCGTCGGGCTTCGCCACGCTCGTCGCGCTCGTTGACCATCTGCTGGGGCGTGGCTAGCCAGCTGGCATGACCGCGCTCGACATCATCGTCATTCTGCTTGTCGGCGGATTGGGTGTCTTCGGTGCGCTGCGTGGGTTCACCAGCGAGGTGCTGTCGATCCTCACCTGGATCGCGATCATCTTCGCTCTGAAGCTCGGACATGCGCCGGTCAGCGCGCTGCTCGCCGGCCCGATCGGCAGCGCGGGTGGGGCGAGTGTCGCGGCCTTCGCCCTGATCGGGGGTGTGGTCTGGATCCTTGGCAAGGTCGCCGCGTCATCGATCGGCGGAACGGCGAAGCGGTCGGTGCTCGGGCCGGTGGACCGCTTCCTCGGTTTCGGCTTCGGCGCGGTGAAGGGGCTGATCGTCGCGAGCCTCGGCTACCTGCTGTTCAACTTGGCGTACGACACGGTCTACGGCGCGCAAGCAGATCGGCCCGAATGGCTGGCGACATCCCGCACATATCCGCTCCTGCGCGCCAGCAGCCGCGCCATCGTCGATTTCGTCGAGGCGCGACGGCGGAGTGGGGAGCGGAAAGCCTCGTCAGGCGAAGTTGGCGCCTGAAGGCTCGCCTTCATCCTCGATCTTCTCAGCCTCTTCTTCCGTCGACGTATTGCCGACGGGCAACTCCATATCGTGTTCGTCAACGGTTTCGCGCGGGTCGGGTCCTGGCATGACGCCCTCCTTCGATTACCGCGCCTTCAACGAACGCGGCCGCCGCAAGGTCCGAAGGATTGGTTTTCGGCGCAAATATGCCCATCTGTGGCACAACTGATTCGAGATGAAGGAAGATCGTGATGGCCGGTGAATCGATCGTGGTGGCATCCTACGCACGCACGCCGATGGGGGCGTTTCAGGGTTCGCTGTCAGCCCTTAGCGCTACGGATCTCGGTGCCGCGGCGATCCGCGCTGCGGTGGAGAGGGCGGGGCTCGAACCCGTCGCCGTCGATCAGGTCTATATGGGCTGCGTCCTGCCGGCAGGGCTCGGCCAGTCGCCGGCGCGCCAGGCTTCGCTGGGCGCAGGGTTGCCCGATTCGGTTCCGGTCGCGACGATCAACAAGGTGTGCGGATCGGGGATGCAGGCGACGATGATGGCCTTCGACCAGCTCGCGCTGGGTGAGGCGGATGTGGTGGTGGCGGGCGGCATGGAGAGCATGACCGGCGCGCCCTATCTGCTGCCGAAGCATCGCGGCGGGGCGCGGATCGGCCATGACGTCGTCAAGGACTCGATGATGCTCGATGGGCTGGAAGACGCCTATACCGGCAAGGCGATGGGCCTTTTCGCCGAGGATGCCGCTCGCGACTATCAGCTAACCCGCGAGGCGCAGGACGAATACGCGCTGGCCAGCCTGTCGCGCGCCAATCAGGCCATCGGCGAAGGCGCCTTCGCGCGTGAGGTGGTGCCGGTGACTGTCTCGGGTCGCGGCGGCGATGTCACCGTCGAGGTCGATGAGCAGCCGGGTAAGGCGCGACCCGAAAAGATCCCGACGCTGAGGCCCGCCTTCGTGAAGGACGGTACGGTGACGGCGGCCAACGCCTCCTCGATCTCGGACGGAGCCGCGGCTTTGGTCCTGACCCGCGCAGATGTCGCGGCGGAGAGGGGGCTCACCCCGATCGCGCGCATTGTCGCCAAGGCGCAGCATAGCCAGGCGCCCGAGAAGTTCACCTCCGCGCCGGTGCCGGCGATCCGCAAGGTTCTCGACAAGGCGGGCTGGACGCTGGACGACGTCGATCTGTTCGAGATCAACGAGGCGTTCGCGGTCGTGCCGATGATCGTGATGAAGGAACTCGGCATTTCGCACGACAAGGTGAACGTGAACGGCGGCGCCTGCGCGCTCGGCCATCCGATCGGCGCGTCGGGGGCGCGGATCATCGCCACGCTTATCGCTGCGCTCGAGACCCGTGGCCTCAAGAAGGGCGTCGCCGCGATCTGCATCGGTGGCGGTGAGGGCACCGCCGTGGCACTTGAGCTGGTCTAGGCGTTGGGCCGCATGGTGATGCCGAGCCCTTCCTCAGCGGTTCGCAGGTCGAGATAGTCGCGCCACTGCGCTATCTTGCCCTCGCGCATTTCCATGACGCCGGTCACTGGCAGGGGCACGCTGACGTTCGGGTCGGCGGCCGACGTCAGGTAGTCGACGCGTTCGGTGAAGATCGTCGGACCGCGTGAGGCGATGCAGAGGGTCTCGATGCGCACGCCAAATGCCGAGAAGATGCCTTCCATATAGGCCCTGATCTCGGCCAACCCACGACGCGGCGGCAGCGGCATGTCGATATAGCTGGCATCGTCGGTGAAGTGGCCGAGCAGCGCATCCACGTCGCCGCGCTCCCAAAGGTCGAGGAATTCCAGAACGACCTTCTCGTCTTCGGTGCGGGGTGTCGCCACGCCTCCGTCCTCCTGTATCGGCCACGCGGCCCAGATGGGTTGTCCCATCGTTACGCATAGCTGGCGGTAGGCGGACGGACTGCCTATATGGCCATAGGCCGCCGCTATGGTCGCGCTATTCCGAATGTCGGGGGGTTGCCGAGGCCCTACGCGACCATACTCCCCGATCATAGAGAACTTGTTAGCGCAGGTTCTAAAAGAGACATTTTGCGCAAATTCGAAGGGAGACTCCCTCACCGCATCTCCCGAAGGTGTCATGCCGCCGCCGCCGCGCGGATCAAAGCGCTGGCGGCGGCGGCGGCATGACGCCGGCCCAGTGGTAGAGGAATAGACGCTTAAGCCTGTCACAGGATTGGATCTTCCTCCCGCAGCACGATCCGACCTGCAGAGAAGTCGATGTGCTGGAATGCCGCGTTCGCCCGCTGGAGGTCGATTGCTGAGATACGACCCTCCGCGAGAGCATCGTCATCAGCACTGCGCAAGCAGGCTTTAGCGCTGAGTCGATCTCTGACGTTGAAGGTATCTTTCTTCATCATTCCCGCTCCGTGATGCAGAATTCGGACGCTGGCACGACCTTCATAGCAATCGGCGCTACAGCACCGCTTCCGCCGACACCTTCGGCGTTTTCGGGCGGGAAGGCTACACGATAGCTGAAGCGGTTTGACCGGCATGGCCAGCAACTTGACCTCCTACTCAGGGTCTCCGCCCGAGCATTTTTCCCGTTGAGGAATGTGCTCCGAAGGGACCTTCTGCGCTCCAGAGGGCAACGCGGATAGCCTTTTCGCTCAGGTGAAGAAGAGGCACATAGGGTCTCCGGACTGGTCACCACTATCCGAGATAATGACGTGCTCCCCTGATTGTTACCATTCAGAGGTAGAGTCCGGCTCCTTCATGATGGTTGGTTGAGTGTATGACAACCTGTCTGGGGGCATGCCCCCAGACAGGTTCGCCGGCTTTCTCGGCGGGTGTTCTCCCGCCCAGTTTCGAGTGCGGCCTGACGTGATTGTAGTCGTGCCGCCAAGCGTCGAGCACGAAGCGGGCATGGGCCAGCGACGTGAACAGCGTCTCATTGAGGCATTCGTCGCGCAGACGGCCGTTGAAGCTCTCGACGAAGCCGTTCTGCATCGGCTTGCCCGGGGCGATGTAGTGCCACTCGACCCGCCGCTCCTGCGACCAGCGCAGAATGGCCGACGACGTCAGCTCGGTGCCGTTGTCGCTGACCACCGTATGCGGCTTGCCGCGCATACCGATGAGCCGCGTCAGTTCCCGCGCTACCCGTACGCCCGACAGCGACGTGTCAGCCACCAGCGCCAGGCATTCCCGCGTGTAGTCGTCGACCACGCACAGGATGCGGAACCGACGGCTGCACGTCAGGGTGTCGGAGACGAAGTCCAGCGACCAGCGCTGGTTCGGCCCATCCGGCAGCACCATCGGCGCCCGGGTGCCCAAGGCGCGCTTGCGACCACCGCGGCGTCGGACTCGCAGGTTCTCCTCGCGGTATATCCGCAGCAGCTTCTTGTGGTTGGGCGTCATGCCTTCTCGCGCCAGCAGATAGCCCAGGCGCCGGTAGCCGAACCGGCGCCGCTCCCCTGCCAACTCGCGCAGTCGTTGCCGTAGAGGACCGTCATCTGGCCGTGACGACCGATACCGGATCACCCCGCGGCTCACGCCGACCAGGTTGCACGCCCGACGCTCGCTCAGCCCGTGATGCTCACGAGCATGGGCGACAGCGTCCCGCTTAGCGCCGGGCGTCACCATTTTTTTGAGGCCAGATCCTTCAGCACGACGTTGTCGAGCATCGCCTCAGCCAGCAGCTTCTTCAACCGGCTGTTCTCTTCCTCAAGCGTGCGCAGGCGCCGGGCCTCGGACACCTCCAGGCCGCCATACTTCGACTTCCACTTGTAGAACGTCGCCGCGCTGATCCCGTGGCGACGACACACATCCGCCGTCGCCATGCCCGCTTCCTGCTCCTTCAAGATCGCGATGATCTGCTCTTCGCTGAACCTGCTGCGCTTCATCTTCGTCCGACTCCTTCGCGTCGGACTCTACTCAAAATCGGTCACATTTCAGGGGAGCACGTCATCGACACTGACGACAACCGCCCCCTCGTCATCGATCAGCCGGAAGAGAATCTCGATCCGCGCTCGATTTTCGTCGAGTTGGTCGAGCGCTTCCGATCGGCAAAGCAACGCCGCCAGATCATCATCGTGACGCACAACGCCAACCTCATCGTTAACACAGATGCCGATCAGGTGATCGTGGCGACGTGCGGCCCGCATCGTCCCGGCCAGCTTCCAGAAATCGGCTACCTCTCTGGCGGGCTGGAAGACCCAACCATTCGCGAGAGCGTGTGCAGCATCCTCGAAGGTGGCGAGGAGGCGTTTCGCGAGCGCGCCAAGCGACTGCGCGTTGCGTTATGATCGCAAGGGTGTGCCACGTGGCACACCCTCCACACGGCCCTAGAACCATTGCCCATGGATGACCGCGCTAAACTCAATGGCGAGGCTGACGGTGCCGGCGACCAGCGCGAACAGCGCGAGCGGCGCCAAGATGCCAAGGCGGTGTTTGCCGGTGTCGGTGATGGCGATGCCCGCCCCGATCGCGACCGCGAGGATCAGCGCCGGCCCCGGTTCATAGATGACTGGGCCGGGGGAGGCGGTTGGGAAGCAGGTGAGGCGAATTGCAAATGACGCGACCGGCCAGGACACCGCCAATAAAAAGGGATAGCGTTATGCCCCAACGACCGATCGAGCCGGCGGCGGAAGCACCGCGCTTAAGCATTGGAGCGGTTTCCCGCACAAGCTACGCCCGTCCGCGAGGGCGGCCCGCTGTGGCCTAGTTCGATCGTTATTCGCATGGGCGGAAACCCGGTGACGGGGTTCCGCGGAGTAGAGCGCGCGCCGAAGGCAACTGCTTGATCATCCCTACGTTGCATCCCTGCGGCACCTGTGCCCTGCGAACGGCAAGGTGACGCATCGCCTCATAGTCGACGCCCCAAAGTCCTGCCCACCTCGCTGCGGCTTTCTGCATCAAGTCGCCGATCAGCTGGGGCGTGGATACGAAGACCGCGGCATGATCGTCATTTGCGCCGAGCCGGTTCGATGATGACGATGGGATGACGACCAAGAGGCGTTCGGGGACGGCCGTTAAATTTTTTCCGAACCGAGGCGGAAGCACCCTGGAGCGACTTGCTCCTAAGGTCAGAAGGGTCGGAAAACTGCTTTCGGAAACCTGCGAGCACGTGACCGTTTCGTTGGAAGTGATGCGGCTCGGTGCCACTTATCGCCTTTGCAAGCACGAACGCTGCGCCGAGCTGCTTATGATCGAGGACCTCAGGAGTGCCCGGCACTCGACGAATCTTGTCGAAGGTCTTGTAGGGGAGGGGGACCTCGTCGAAAATGATCTCAACGTCGCCCTCAAGCGGGACGGCCACGGTGACCCGCTTGCCGATCGCCTTACGACTGATCTCCGATTCATCTAACACATACCTAATTTTGTTAAACGACACGGTCAGGTCTTTGAAAACCTTACGTTCGACCGTGTAGGTCATCAGAGAGCTGAGATCGAGGTTCGGCGCTGGCCCATGCGCGTTCACGTCGCTTCGCGGTTGACGCGCAAATTTCTCGTTGTGAATCCGACGATACTCATCGAGGAAACGGTTGCCTTCCTCCATCGTAGAGATGGAGCGTAGCCGCATCTCCTTGATCAGACGATTCTGAAGGGTGCGGTTTGCTCGCTCAACCCGACCTTTCGCTTGCGGCGTTTTGGCACAGATTGTCTGAATAGCGAGCCGGGAACACGCACGCGCGAACTGCGTCTGTCCTCGCTCTCCTTCAGCGGTTAAGTTTGGGACGCGGAAGATCGCGTGGCGATCCGAGAACAACGCTTTAGGAACGCCGAAACGTTCAATGTATATTTTCAGACACCACATGTAGTTGTACGAAGTTTCGTGCTCTACAAACTGAAGGTGTTTGAGTTCACTCGTGGCATCATCAATGAACACGATCAAACAACATTCGTCACCACGCTTTTCGAACCAACGATGATATGATCCATCGACTTGGACCAGTTCCCCTCGGCAGGGTCGAGGCTCTCTGGGTGAGTAAATCTTTGGCTCGCGGCTTCTGCGATCGGTCCAGAGGCCGTCTTCCTTCATCCATTGGCGCAGTGTCTCTGCTGTGACCTTCTCACGATGACGTTCAAGAAGTTTTTCGGCTGCCAGTGTCGGCCCGAAGTCAGAGTAATGCTCGCGCACGAGCTTCATGATTCGCTCACGGTCCCTTTCGGAACGAGCGCGATTTCTATTGCCGTACTTCTTTGAAACCAAGCCTGCTTCGCCCTCGTGGCGATAGCGATCGATGAGCCGGTACATATAGGCCCGGGCGACACCAAGGGATGCCTGGAGGTCCTTAGCAGTGATCGTCCCATCGATGTAGGCTTGTATCGCCTTACCTGTATAGGAACCAGACCCGTCATCTACGACCGGCTCGACAGCATCCTTCATCGCCGAACTCCTTGTGACAGCCCAGGAAGGCTGCTCAGGGCAGGAGTCTCCTTTCGAACTTGCGAAAGTGTCTCCTGTCGAACCGGTGCTTACAGAGAACTCGAGTACGATAATATACATTATGTAAGTCTTGGATGGTAGAACTTAAGCCTCTAGGACCAGACCGTCATACCCAGGCTCAACCCCACCCGGCAGTTCAGCGAGCAGCGTCGCGTAGTCCATCGACCAGTCCATATGGACAAGCACAGTGCGCTTCACGTTCAACTCGGCACGCCAGCGTAGCGCATCGGCGAGAGTTGGATGGGTCGGGTGCGGTTCGCGCCGCAGGGCATCGACGATCCAGATGTCGAGACCCTCGTAAAGCGTCCGCATCTCCGCCGTCATCTCGTTGAAGTCGGTCGCATATCCGATCCGCTTGTCGTTCTGTTCGAACACCAATCCTGCGGCGGTTATACGCCCGTGCGGCTGATCGATGACGTGGATCGCAAGATCGCCGATCACCAAACGGTCGGGCAGCTCGGCGATCGCCACTGTCGCCGGGTAGCCGCCACGGCCCTCGAACACATAGCCGAAGCGCTGCTTCAGGCCCGCGATCGTCGCGGCACGCGCATAGCCTGGCACTTCGCTCCCGCGCAGCTGATAGACCTGTCGCAGGTCGTCGATGCCGTTGCAGTGGTCAGCGTGATCGTGCGTCCATATGACGGCATCCAGATGGCCGACGCGCGCAGCCAGCAGTTGCTCACGCATGTCGGGTGCGGTGTCGATCAGGACGCTGGCCGCCTTCGTCCTGACCAAGATGGACGCGCGCCGCCGCCTGTTGCGCGGCTCCGCCGGGTCGCACGAACCCCATTCACCCTGGCCATCGTTCCCGCCGATGCGCGGCACGCCGGAAGACGTGCCGCAGCCGAGAATCGTAACCTTCACGCAGTGACCTTGTCGAACAAACGCAGGAAGTTGGCTGTCGTCGTTTCGGCCAGTTCGGAAGGATCGACCCCGCGCAGCGCCGCCAGGAAGCGTGCCGTGTCCGCGACAAAGGCCGGCTCACAGGCCCGTCCGCGATGTGGGACAGGCGCGAGGAATGGTGAATCCGTCTCGACCAGCAGGCGATCGGCCGGGATCTCCTTCGCTGTCTCCTGAAGGTCCTTCGCGTTCTTGAACGTTACGATCCCGGAGAGCGAGATGTAGAAGCCGAGATCGAGCGCGATGTCGGCGAACTCGCGGCTTGCGGTGAAGCAGTGGATAACCCCCGGGAAGGCCCCCTTCCCCATTTCGTCGCGCAGGATTTCGGCGGTGTCTTCCTCCGCATCGCGCGTGTGGACGATCAGCGGCAGGCCCGTTTCCCGCGCTGCAGCGATGTGGGTGCGGAAGCTCTGGCGCTGCCGGTCGCGATCGGACTTGTCGTAGTAGAAATCGAGCCCCGTTTCCCCGATCCCGACGACCCGGGAATGCGTCGCGCGGGCAAGCAGCTTGTCGAGATCGACGTCGGGATGCTGGTCCGCCTCATGCGGGTGGATGCCGATGGAGGCCCAGACATCCGCCTCCCGCTCCGCGACGGCGACCACCGCGTCCCACTCGCTCTCACGCGTCGAGATGTTGAGCATCCTGCCCACACCCGCCGCCCGCGCGCGGGCGAGCGCGCCCGCCTGATCCTCGATCAGGCCGGGATAAATCAGATGACAGTGGCTATCGACCAGCATGATTCAGGCCGCGCCTTCAAATGCCAAGCGCGGGAATACCCCTTGAGGTGCAGGGAGTTCTATGCCGCTCCTCAGCGCCGTTCCGAGCGCGACGAAGTCCCGTGCCTCGGGTCCCTGCGCCAGCTGATCGAGCAGCTTGCCCGCCGCCGCCGGGATCGCCCAGCTGGTAAGAATCGCGAGCACCCGCACCGCCTCCGCGGTCCAGTAGAGCACCGCATCGGCCGCTGCCGGGTCGGTCTTGCGCAGCGACCAGGGTGCTGCGTCGGCGAAGTAGCGGTTCGCCTCGGCTACGCCCTCCCAGATTACTTCCAACGCGCGATGCGGTGCCAGATCCGCCATCGCGGCCTTCACATCGGAGAGCCGGTCGGCAAGGTTTAACGGGTCGGCTGTCGAACCCGGCGACGGCACCACACCGCCGCAGTTCTTGGCGATCATCGACAGGCTGCGCTGGGCGAGATTGCCGAGGCTGTTGGCAAGATCGGCGTTCGCCCGTGTGACGATCGCCTCGTCGCTGTAGCTCCCGTCCTGACCGAAGGAGACCTCCCGCAGCAGGAAGTAGCGCAGCTGATCGACGCCGAACGCCTCGGCCAGAGCCAACGGATCGGCGACGTTGCCGACCGACTTCGACATCTTCTCGCCGCGGTTGAGCAGGAAGCCGTGGCCGAACACCTTCTTCGGCAGCGGCAGCTTCGCCGACATCAGGAAGGCGGGCCAGTAGACCGCGTGAAAGCGGACGATGTCCTTGCCGATGACGTGGAGATCGGCCGGCCAGAACTTCTCGTAAGTTTCGGTATCATTAGGATAACCGACCCCGGTGAGATAGTTGGTCAGCGCATCAACCCAGACGTACATGACATGGCCATCGGCACCCGGCACCGGCACGCCCCAGTCGAAGCTAGTCCGCGATACGGAAAGGTCGGAAAGGCCACCCTTCACAAACGAGATCACCTCGTTGCGGCGACTCTCCGGCTGTATGAAGCCGGGTGTGGCCTCGTAATGCGTCAGCAGACGATCAGCGAAGGCCGAAAGGCGGAAGAACCAGCTTTCCTCGACCGTCCACTCGACCGGCGTCCCCTGCGGCGAAAGCTTCGCGCCGCCTTCCCCTTCGGTCAGTTCCTTCTCATCGTAGAAGGCCTCGTCACGGACCGAGTACCAGCCTTCATACCGTCCCTGGTACAAGTCACCGGCGTCGACCATCGCCTGCCAGAGCGCCTGGCTGGCGGCATAATGGGCGGGCTCCGTCGTGCGGATGAAGCGATCGTTCGAGATGTTGAGAACGCGCACCATCTCCTGAAAATACCCCGACATTTCGTCGGCAAGGACACGCGGCTCCACTCCCTGCTTACGGGCGGTCTGCGCCATTTTCAGCCCGTGCTCATCGGTTCCGGTCATGAAGAACACGTCGCGTCCGTCGAGGCGCTGGAAGCGGGCGATCGCATCGGCGGCGATCACCTCATAGGCATGGCCGACATGCGGACGGCCGTTCGGATAGCTGATCGCGGTGGTGATATAATAGGGTTCGGCCATGACCCGGCCGGTCTAGGCGAGCGGCGGCGGAGGGGCAACGCTCTGCGTCTCCGCCTTGCGTTACAGCTAGAGTGCTAACGCGGCCACGATCCCCGCCATTTCGAACGTCACGCTCTCCGCCGGAAGGGACAGCCCGCGCGCGGCGCCGGCCAGGTCACGCGAGCGTTCCCAGAGCTTGATCGCGTCCTGCAACGCCATTCCCTGCCTTCGACCGGCGGTTTCGGCGATATGAGCCGGCGCGCGCTCCAGAAAGGCCTCATAGCGCGCTTGTGCCGCGACCGGGCCAAGGGCGCGCGAGAGCCTGACCCGAACCTCGTTATGCGGGTCGCCCACGGTACTCAGTTCCGCCAGCACCGTGTCGAGACCGGCGATGTCGAGTCCGGCGAAACCGAAGGCGCGGCCGGGTGAGCCGTTGGCGATCCGGACGAGCGCCTCCACCTCCGGGCCGCTCAACCCCGGATCGGTGTGGCGGAGGACGGCGGCGGTGTCCCCGTCGCTCAAAGGTCCGAAGCGCAGGACGCGGCAGCGCGATCGGATGGTCGGCAGCAATCGGCCGGGCGCATGGCTGACCAGCAGGAAGATCGTCCCCGCGGGCGGCTCCTCCAGGTTCTTGAGCAGCGCGTTGGCGGCGCCCCGCTCCAGATCGTCGGCGGCGTCCACGATGACCACTCGGGCGGCGGACAGCGACGGCGTCAGCCCGAACATGCGCCCGAGGCCTCGCGCCTGATCGACGGTGATGCTGCGGGCAAGGCCGTCACCGCGTTCTTTCGGAAGACGCTCCAAAATCTTCAGGTCGGGATGGCTTCCCGCCTCCATCAGCACGGCAATGCGGTGATCGCTGGGAACATCGAGCCCCGGCCAAGCACCTTTGGGCCCCGCCGCCTCGGCCAGGAGCCGCAGCGCCGCCGCCCGCGCAAATGTCGCCTTGCCCACACCCGCCGGCCCGGCGAGCAGCCAGGCATGGTGAACGCGCCCGGAATCAAGCGCCTCGCGAAAGGCGGCGATCTGGTCTGCGTGGCCGGTGACGGTGGTCACAGATAGTCCGCCAACGCGCCGAGCAGACGCTCGGTGACCTCGGCCTGAGTGCCGTCCGCAGCAACCTTCCTCACGCGGTCGGGCGCGCGTTCGGCCAGCGCTTCGAAGTAGCCGTGAACCCGCTCGTGGAAGGCGCTGTCCCGAGAGCCAAACCGGTCCAGTTGCCCGCCATCCCGCACGAACTCGCGCGAGGAGGCGTCCGAGATCCGTAGCGACAACACCAAGGTGCGATCGGGCATGAGGCCGGCGCCGATGTGGTGAAGGGTGCCAAGCTCGTCTTCGGTCACGCCGCTTCCCTGCCCCTGATAGGCGGCAGAGCTATCGAAGTAGCGGTCGCAGAGAACCCAGCTACCTTCCTGTAATGCCGGTAGGATCGTCTTCTCCACATGATCCGCCCGCGCCGCCGCGAACAGCAGGGCCTCCGCCCGCGGGGACCAGCGCCCCGGATCGCCGTTGAGGAGTAGTGCGCGGATCGCCTCCGCGCCCTCGCTTCCCCCCGGCTCCCGCGTGGTGACCACGGAGAGGCCACGCGCCCGCAACGCTTCGGCGAGACGCTGGACTTGGGTCGATTTGCCGACCCCCTCCCCGCCTTCCAGCGTGATGAACCTCCCCCGTGCCACGCTCAGAAGAACGAGTTCAGGCCATTCCAGATGCGGCCGAAGAAGCCCGCTTCACCCACATCGTTCGCGGCAACGAGCGGCAGGCGCTGCGGCGGCGCGTCGGGGGTGCGGACCACGAGATCGGCGATGTGCTGGCCCTTCTTGATGGGGGCCTTGATCGGGCCGTTATAGGCGACCGTCGCCTTGACGTCCTGGCCGAGGCCGGCAGGCACGGTGACAGCCAGATCCTTCGGCGCGACCAGCCCAACGGTGGAGGCGTCGCCCATCTGCACCTCGGCGGTCTGCACCTGCTTTCCGGCGGCGACGAGCTTCTTCGACTGCCAGGCGCGGAAGCCCCATTCCATGAAGGCGACCGACTGCTGCGCGCGCTGGTTGAACGAGGTGAGGCCTGCGACGACCATCACGAGGCGCCGCCCCTTCTGTTCGGCGGAACCGGTGAAGCCGTAGCCCGCCTCCTCGGTATGCCCGGTCTTCAACCCGTCGGCACCCTGTACACGCCCGAGCAGCGGATCGCGATTGGCCTGGGTGATGTCCGCGCCGGAACCCAGCGTCTTTCCCCAGGTGAAGTTAGGGATCGAGTAGAAGCTTTTATAAAGCTTGGGATGATCCTGGATCGTGCGTGCCGCAAGCTCCGCCAGATCGCGCGCGGTGACGTAGGTCACGCCGTTGTCCGGCCACCCGTTCGAGGTGCCGAAATTGCTGCTCTTGAGCCCGATCTCCTTGGCCTTGCGGTTCATCAGCGCCACGAAGGCCGGCTCAGTCCCGGAGATATGTTCGGCCAGCACGACGCAGGCGTCGTTGCCGGAGAGGACGACGATGCCCTTCAGGAGGTCGCCCACGGAGACCTGCTCTCCTGCCGACAGGAACATGGTCGATCCGGCGGCCGGGCCGTGCCACTGCTTCCAGGTCTCCGGACGGACCGTCGCCATATCGCTCAGCTTCAGCTCGCCCTTCTTGATGAGGTCGAAGGCAACATAGACCGTCATCATTTTCGCCATCGACGCCGGCGGCATCTTCAAGTCCGCATCCTTGGCGTAGAGGATCGCGCCCGACGACAGGTCCTTCATGAACGCGACGCGCGCCTGGGTCTCGAAAGGCGGGGCTGCCGCGGAAACGGGCACGGCGATCAGGGCGAGGGCGGAGGCGGCGAGATAAGCGGGCTTCATCGGTCTTCCGTTCTGCTTTTCGAAACTCACGGCGGAGGCGGCACGTCGGTGACGATCCGTGCATCCTGATAGCCCCCCGCCCGCGCCCGCGCCAGCGCGGCGAGCGCGCTCGGCTCGTCGCCGTAAGGCCCGATACGGATGCGCCAAAGCCCGCCCGCCAGATCGACGCGGGTACGCCCCACGGCATTCAGGCTCGCGGCGAGAACCTGCGCGCTGTCCTGGCGCGACACGGCTGCGACCTGCACGTACCAGCTGCGCGCGGTGGTGGGTGGCGCGGTCGGTGCGTCGATCTCGGCCGCGCGCGCTTCGGAAATGATGCCCGCGAGATCGGCGAGACGTCCGGGTTGCTGCGGAGCCGGTGTGGTGACTAGCGGCGGCCTGGGCTTCTCCATCAGCTTCTGCTTGAAGGCGGCGAGTTGGACCGAGGGCGGCGTGCTCCTGAGCGGGACGGACCGGCCGGAGCGAAGCGCCAGCCGATCGTGATCGGCGGGATAAACCCGGCGCACGCGCACGCGCGCGACGCCCTTCGCCGCCACGCCGAGCTGCTGCGCCGCGCCTTTCGACAGATCGATGATTCGATCCGCGACGAACGGCCCGCGATCGTTGACGCGGACCAAGATGGTGCGTCCGGTGTCGAGCGCGGTCACCTCGACATAGCTGGGCAAGGGCAGCGTCTTATGCGCGGCGGTGATCCACCCCATGTCGTAATATTCGCCATTGGCCGTCGCCGCGCCGTGGAAGTTCGGCCCGTACCAGCTGGCCAGCCCAACCTCGTCGTAGTTCACCGCATCGGCGGGTACATACCAGACGCCGCCGATCTGATAGGGCCTGCCGACCTTCGGCACGCCGTCGCTGACGGGTCCGCGCGGGCGAGTCGGCTTGGACGGGGTGCGTGGCCGATCGGGCGTACCGCCACAGGCTGCGAGGGCAAGAGCGGCTGCCAGAGACGACGCCCAACACGATGATTTAACGGGAAACTTCATCTGCGAGCAGGCCGACCGACAGCGCATAGAAGTTCGAGCAATTGTAGTCGAGGATCGCCCGGTAATTGGTGCTGAGGAGATAGGCGGTGGCACCCTGCCCGTCCGGCTCGATGAGCGCCATCAACTCGCCCTCGGCAGGCCAGCGGCCCAGCGCGGTGAGACCCAGTGCCTTCCACTCGGCCACCGTCTTCCAGTGGCTGTGGCGCTCGTGAACCCGGGGGCAGCGCGGGCTGAGCAGCTTGGGCTTCAGCGCATCGCGATTCAGTCCGGCGGGGGTCGCGACGGGGATGCCCCAGATCGTGTTCGGCTTCCAACCGGCATTGGTCAGATAGTTGCCGATCGAGGCGAGCGCATCGGCGGAGCTGGTCCAGATATCCGCCTTGCCGTCGCCATCGCCGTCCTTGCCGAGGCGGAGGTACATGCTTGGCAGGAATTGCGGATAACCGGTCGCCCCCGCCCAGCTGCCCTTCAGCGTCCCGCGCGGAAAGCCTTTGTCGAGCAGCTTCAGCGTGGCGATGAACTCCTCGGTGAACAACTCGCGTCGCCGGCCATCGTAAGCGAGCGTCGCGAGCGAGCGAAGCAGGTCGAAGTCGCCGGTATAGGATCCGTAGTTCGTCTCATGGCCCCAGATCGCGACCATGATCGATTCCGGAACGCCGGTCTGCCGCTCGATGTTTGAGAGCAGCGGCCGCAGCTGCTGATACTTCGTCCGGCCCCGGCCGATCCGCGCGGCATCGACATGCTTGTCGCGGTACGGTGCGAAGGGCGCGATGGCGGTGCCGGGGCGGCTGGGCCCGGGCTGGTCGCGATCCAGCTCCACGACGCGCGGATTGTAGGTGAGCGTCGGCGCGACGCTGTCGAAGGTGCCCGGCTTCACGCCCTCCGCGATCGCGCGGGCGCGTAGGCTCTGGACGAAGGTAGCGAAACCGGCACCGGAATCCTGCGCGGCGGCGGGGAGGGCTGCTGTCAGGCACAGCGCCGCGATAAGGTGGCGGAAAGGTCGCACGAATAATCCCCTTTTCGGCACCTTGGCACAGTGAAGATGCAAGGTGAATCCCGGTTTGTCGCACGAGAGAATCGAACCGTCCGATCCACGCCATCCGCTCGCTCGCGCTGAGCCTGTCGGAGCGCCAGTGAAACGGTCGCGCTAGCACTTCGACAAGCTCAGTGCGAACCGATTGGGCGTGAGCGGCCGAGGGAGAGCAGCCCCTATTGCTGCGTTGTAGTCTTTTCCTGCCCCTTGGGCGGAACGGCGGTCGGCGCGGCGGCAGCCGTCTGGACGACCGGCGGCGGACCCTTCTCGATCGCGGCGGCCAACTGCGTCTGTGCGGGGCAAGGCGCCTTGCAGAGCTTCTGCAAGCGCGCGAGGTTCAGCCGGGCGCGCTCGACAGCACCCTTCTGCACCATCGCCTCGCCCTGCCCCGCGATCGCGGCGACATCGTTGGGATCGATCTGCAGCGCATCGCCATAGACGCGGATCGCCTTGCCCGGCAGACCCTGGTCCCGTGCGACGCGGCCCATCGCCACATAGGCCTTGCGGTTGCGCGGATCGACGGCGAGTGCGGTTTCCAGAAGATCCTGCGCGCGGGTCAGGTTGCCGCCCACCCGCGCCGCCTCGGCCTCGGTCACCAGCGCGGTCGAGCGGGGATCGATCTGGTCATCGGGCTTGGCGCTTTGTCCCATGCTGGACACGGTGGCGAGCGCGAGAGCCATGGCCAGCGTTACGGGGGTGAAGCGCATGACGATCTCCAAAATCCGTTGCGAGTCAAAGGCTAGCATCTTCGCCTGAGCCTCGCGACAAAAAAGCCGTCGGTCTCGTCATGGGCGGGATCGAGCATCATCCCCGCTCCCCGCGACCGGCCCGCCGGCAAGGACGGACGATCGACCGACCAGCCATCCATCCTGTCGAGAAAGGCCGCAACCTGCGCCGCGCCCTCCTCGTCCAGCACCGAACACACCGCATAGGTCAGCGTTCCGCCGGGTGCCACGAGCGCCGCGCCGACCTCGATCAGCCGCGCCTGCAACGCCACGGTCTTTGCGAGCCTTTCAGGCGTGAGCCGCCAGCGTGCCTCCGGATTGCGGCGCCAGGTGCCGGTGCCGGAGCATGGCGCGTCGATCAGCACCGCGTCCGCCGTTCCGACAAGATCGCCGAGTGCCTCCAATTCCCGCCCGCCATCCAGCAGGCGCATCTCGATCATCGTCGCCGCGCCCGCCCGCGCCGCCCGTGGAGCAAGCCGTGACAGGCGGCCTCGGTCCGCGTCGCAGGCGATCAGCCGCCCCTGCCCGCCCATCTCCGCCGCCAGTGCGAGCGTCTTGCCCCCTGCCCCGGCGCAAAGATCGACAACCGTCTGTCCGGCCCCCGCTCCCACGGCGAGCGCAAGAAGCTGGCTGCCTTCGTCCTGGATCTCGATCAGGCCTTCGGTCCAGATATCGAGGGCCTCGACATTGGTCCCCTCCGGCAGGCGGAGTCCGTTGCGGGCATGCGGCGTCGGCAGGGCTTCCGGCAGCCTGTCGAGCAGTGCATCCCGGCTCGTCCGCAACGTGTTCACGCGCAAGTCGAGCGGCGCGCGATCGAGCAACGCAGCCACGCCATCAAGACCGACGCTCTCACAGAGACGTGCCTCCAGCCACTGAGGCACCAGGCCTGAACTGGCGGACAGCTCTCCGGGTTCGATCGGTTGCGGGCCATGCGCGCTTCCGTCGAAAAGCGCGGCGATCTCGGGCCGGTCACGCGCCACACCGATCATCGCGGCGCGGCCATCCGCCGGGATCTCGCCCGCCCGGCGGATCGCGGCGTAGACATGATCGCGCACGGCACGACGGTCCTTCGACCCGGCATAGCGCCGCGCCTTGAAATAGCGGGCGATGATCGTGTCCGCCGCCGCCCCGCCGCCACGCGCTGCGGTAATCACCTCGTCGAGGATGTCGATCGCGGCCTGGACGCGGGCTTGGGGGGTCATGTCAGGTCCATGCCGTTCGCACTGAGCGAAGTCGAAGTGCGGGTCACATGCGCCCTCCTCGCGAGCCGTCCTTCGACTTCGCTCAGGACGAACGGCGGGCTGTTACCACCGCACCCACTACGACCGCGTCGGATAATTCGGCGCCTCTCGGGTGATCGTCACATCGTGGACATGGCTCTCGCGCAGGCCCGCGCCGGTGATCTGGATGAAGCTCGCCTTTTCCTTCAGATCGGCGATCGTCTCCGCACCGGTATAGCCCATCGCCGCCTTCACGCCGCCGACAAGCTGGTGGATCACGTCCTTGGCCGGCCCCTTATACGGCACCTGCCCCTCGATGCCCTCCGGCACCAGCTTCATCTGGTCCTTGATGTCCTGCTGGAAATAGCGGTCGGCCGAGCCGCGCGCCATCGCGCCCACGCTTCCCATACCGCGGTAAGACTTGTACGCACGCCCTTGATAAAGGAACGTTTCTCCCGGCGCTTCCTCGGTCCCGGCGAGCAGCGAGCCGATCATTACCGTGCCGGCGCCCGCCGCCAGCGCCTTGGCGACGTCGCCGGAGGTGCGGATACCGCCGTCGGCGATCACCGGCACGTTCGACTTGGCGGCCTCTTCGGCTGCCTCCATCACCGCCGTCAGCTGCGGCACGCCCACGCCCGCCACGACCCGGGTGGTGCAGATCGAACCCGGGCCGATGCCGACCTTGATCCCGTCCGCACCCGCATCGATCAGCGCCCGCGCAGCCTCGGCCGTCGCGACATTGCCGGCGACGATCTGCACCGAGTTCGACAACTTCTTCACCCGCTCGACCGCGCGACTGACCTCGATGTTGTGGCCATGCGCGGTGTCGATCACGATCAGGTCGCATTCCGCGTCGATCAGCGCCTCGGTGCGCTCATAGCCCTTGTCCCCGACGGTGGTGGCTGCGGCAACGCGCAGGCGGCCGCCCTCGTCCTTGGTGGCGTTCGGGTAGTTTACCGCCTTTTCGATGTCCTTGACGGTGATCAGCCCGACGCAGCGATAGGCGTCGTCCACCACCAGCAGCTTCTCGATCCGGCGCTGGTGCAGCAGCCGACGCGCCTCGCCCGAGGTGACGCCGGCAGGCACGACCGCGAGGTTCTGGCTGGTCATCAGCTCCGACACGGGCTGGGCGGGGTTCTCGGCGAAGCGCACGTCGCGATTGGTAAGGATGCCGACCAGCTTGCCCGACGCCTCGACCACCGGAATGCCCGAGATCTTGTGGCGGACCATGAGGTCCTGCGCCTCGGCAAGCGTCTGGTTCGGCTGGATGGTGATCGGGTTCACCACCATCCCGCTTTCGAAGCGCTTAACCGCGCGGACGGCGGCCGCCTGATCCTCCGGCGTCAGATTGCGATGGAGGACGCCGATCCCGCCCATCTGCGCCATGACGATCGCCATGTCTGCCTCGGTGACCGTGTCCATGGCGGAGGACAGGAACGGAATGTTGAGGCTGATCGCGCGCGTCACCTTGGTACGCGTGTCGGCCTGGCTCGGCAGCACGCTCGACGCGCCGGGCCGCAGCAGCACGTCGTCGAAGGTGAGTCCCAGCCTGATGTCCATGATACGCGCGCCTTTCCGGGAGTCGGTGCCGCTCTATAAGTGGGGCCTGTGACGGTTTCCAGACCCCTTGGGTAGCGTTCCGCGTTGCCGGTCGCTTGCGAACCGCACTAAGCTGCGGCCACCCTACGCTGCCGCGAACTGCGTCGGCATGGGCAAGCGAAAAGACTTCTGAGGGCAGTCGGAGGATGGAACAGGAGGGGATCGACCCGCAATGGGTGTGGCTGCTGGCGGGGGCCTGCCTCGCCTGTGCCGAGCTGTTCCTGCCGCGGCGCTTTCTCGGTTGGGTCGGCCTTGCTGCGCTCGCAGTCGGCGGCGTGATCCTTGCTATCTTTGTTCCGGTCTCCGTACAGTTCCTGCTCTTCGCCTTCTTCCTGGCTCTTTCACTCGGCACCGCGATCTGGCTGCGCAGGCGAAATTCCGTGCTCCCCGCGCCGGTCGCCGCTCCCCCGCCCCGCGTTCGACGGACGGTCGGCCGTCGTGCTTTGGTCGTCGAGGCGATCGTTGATGGAGCGGGACGGGTGGAACTGGACGATCGCATTTGGGCGGCGCGCGGCCCGTACATGGTTCAGGGTGCCGAGGCCCGCATCCTGGCGGTGGAAGGCGACACCATGGTCGTCGGGCCGGCGGGCCGCTCCAGGCGTCGTTGACGGCGGAACGTCCGCCCGGTTGACCCTCCTCCCCGCGCTCGGCTAGTCAGGCCGCCCTGCCAGCCAAGAGGGCGAATAGCTCATGTCGGCGTCGATCGCCCTCGTCGATGACGATCGCAACATCCTCACCTCCGTGTCGATCGCGCTCCAGGCCGAGGGCTTCTCCGTGCGCGTCTATACCGATGGGGAAACCGCGCTGAAGGCGCTCGGCGAGACGCCTGCGGATCTCGCCGTGCTCGACATCAAGATGCCGCGCATGGACGGGATGGAACTCCTTCGCCGGCTTCGGGAAAAGTCGGCCATGCCGGTGATCTTCCTGACCTCCAAGGACGACGAACTGGACGAGGCGCTCGGCCTCGCGATGGGCGCGGACGACTATATCTCCAAGCCGTTCTCGCAACGCCTTCTGATCGCGCGAATCCGCGCGATCCTGCGTCGCGCCGAGCCGACAGCACCGGCAGGAAGCCCGGAGGCTGAACCGAGCGCCCAGCCGCTCACCCGCGGTCGGCTAGCGATGGATCCCGCCAAGCACCGGGTCAGCTGGGGCGGCAGGGACGTCACGCTCACCGTGACCGAGTTCCTGATCCTGGAGGCACTGGCGCAGCGGCCGGGCTTCGTGAAATCGCGCGACCAGCTGATGGATGCGGCCTATCAGGACGACGTCTATGTCGACGATCGCACCATCGACAGCCACATCAAGCGCCTCCGCCGCAAGTTCCGCCAGGTCGATCCGGAATTCAACGGCATCGAAACGCTCTATGGCGTCGGTTACCGCTTTGCGGAGGAATGAGGACGGCGATCTTGAGCTGCGCCTCTCGCGCCGCTGGTCGCTCACCCGCCGGATCATGGCGGTCAACATTTTCGCGCTGGCGATGCTGGCCGGCGGGTTCTTCTATCTCGACAGCTACCGCGCCCAGCTGATCGACGCGCGGATGGACCAGGCGGCGACGCAAGCCACGCTGATCGCCAACGCCTATGCCGTCTCGACTCCCGACCATCGGCTCGCTCTGATGGAGCGACTGGGTGCCGCGACCCGCAGCCGCCTGCGCGTGTTCGAAGGCGAGCGGCAGGCACTCGATAGTTGGGCGCGCGGCCGCGTGACGTACCGCCTGCGCGATCCGGCCGAGGAGGCCTGGCAGCGCCACGTCGCCCGGTTTCTGGACAAGATCATCGACACGGTGGCCGGTGCCGACCGGCCGGCCCGCTTCCGCGAACGCGACCACACGGTTCTGGCCGATTGGCCGGAGGCGCGGCGCGCGATTGAAGCTGGCCAAGCGACGACCGAGCTCCGCCGCGCACCGGACCGTACCCCTGTCATCTCCGCGGCGGTCGCCATACCGGGCCAGCGCAATGCCGTGCTGCTGCTGACCACCAATCAGCGCGATATCGTCCGGATCGTCCGCGCGGAGCGGCTGCGACTGGGAATCGTGCTCGCGGTGGTGGTGGTGATCTCCACGCTGCTCTCGCTCTTCCTCGCCCGGACGATCGTCCGCCCGCTCCGTCGCCTTGCTCGCGCCGCGCACCGCGTGCGGCTCGGCCGCGCCCGCGATGTGGTGGTGCCGCGCCTGCCGTCGCGTCATGACGAGATCGGCCTGCTCGCCCGGGCCTTGTCGGACATGACGCAGGCGCTGCGCCTCCGCATCGACGCGACGGAGGCCTTTGCCGCCGATGTGACGCACGAGCTGAAGAACCCGCTCGCGTCGCTGCGTTCGGCGATCGAGAGCCTGGGCATGGTCAAGGACGAGTCCCTTCAGGCGCAGCTTCTCGCTGTCATCCGCAACGACGTGACCCGGCTCGACCGGCTGATCACTGACATCTCGGAGGCGACGCGGATGGATGCCGAGCTGTCGCGCACCCGGTTCGAGCTGATCGACCTGGGCTTGCTCGCGCAATCGCTGGTCGCCGCGCGTGAGGACCGGGGTGTAGACGGCAACGTTCGTGTCGCCTTCGCCCGGCCCCATGCCGGGACCGCGATGGTCCTGGGCGACGGGTCGCGCCTTGCTCGTGTGTTCGAAAACCTGATCGACAACGCCGTCTCCTTCTCGCCCGCAGGCGGCCTCGTCCAGGTCAGCGTCACACGCGACGGACCGGACGTAGTGGCGGCGGTAGATGATGAAGGCCCCGGCGTACCGCCCGACGCGCGGCAGACGATCTTCAGACGCTTTCACAGCGACCGTCCGGAAAACGAGGTGTTCGGGCGACATTCCGGACTTGGCCTTGCCATCGCGAAGTCGATCCTGGAGGGGCACCACGGGACCATCCATGTCGAGGATCGAGACGATGGTCAGCCCGGCGCCCGTTTTGTCTTCCGCCTGCCGATCGCGGCGTTGTGAGCACACCCATCCATGCCAGCGCGGTTGCGATCGGCGGGCGGGGCGTCCTCATCTTGGGTCCATCGGGGTCGGGCAAGTCCGACTTGGCGCTGCGGCTTATCGATCGCGGCGCGATACTGATCAGCGACGACTATACCGTTCTTACCGTCAGCGGCAGCGGCCTTCGTGCGCGACCTCCCGATAACATCGCTGGGAAGATCGAGGTGCGCGGCATCGGCATCACGCCCGTCGCTTTCACCGTCAACATCGAAGTGGCGTTGGCCGTCACCCTGGTCCCCTCGGTGGAACGTATGCCACATCCGGCCTGTTGGACCCATGAAGGCGTGACGGTGCCGCTCGTCTCGATCGCGCCATTCGAAGGGAGCGCTCCGATCAAGGTCGAACTCGCCCTGAAGCACGGCATCGCCCCATGACCGATCGCATCCTCCTCGTCACCGGACTTGCTGGCGCCGGCAAGACCACGGCGCTCAAGACCTTCGAGGATCTTGGTTGGGAGGTGGTCGACAATCTTCCTATCCGCCTTCTCGACCGCCTCCTTGCGATGCCGGCCGCAGGCGAAGCCGATCGCCCCCTCGCCTTCGGTATCGACAGTCGCACCCGCGATTTCGAGCCTGTCCGCATCCTCCGGCAGATCGAGAGCCTCCGGCGTACCGGCGAGCGCGTCGTCGAGCTTCTGTTCCTCGACTGCGGTGCCGCCGAGTTGGAGCGCCGCTTCTCCGAAACGCGGCGGCGCCACCCTCTCGCCCTCGAACGGCCGGTCACCGACGGCATCCTGCGCGAGCACGAGTTGCTGGATCCGCTGCGCGATGCAGCGGACATGGTGATCGACACCACTGGCACGACCACCAACCGGCTCCAGCAAACCCTCCGCGATCGCTTCGGTGGCGCGGGCGATGGGCTCACCCTCTCGATCCAGTCCTTCGGCTTCGCCCGAGGCGTGCCGCGCAACGCCGATCTCGTCTTCGACATGCGCTTTCTCCGCAATCCGCATTGGGATCCCGACCTGCGTCCGCTCACCGGCCTGGACTCGGGTGTCGGCGACTTTGTGCGCGCCGATCCCGCCTATGAAGCGGCCTTCGATCGGATTGGCGGCCTCATCGAACTGTTGCTCCCGCGCTACCACGCTGAGGGAAAATCATACGTCACGGTCGCTTTCGGCTGTACCGGAGGAAGGCACCGTTCCGTCCACTTCGCCGAAGCAATGGCTAAGCGGTTGCGTGACTCGGGTTTTTCGCCCACCATCCTGCATCGTGACCTGCCGCCAGAGTAGCATCAGGCACCCGGAGACGATGAGAAGGCTCAACAGGAAACACAGGTTTCGGGTGGCTCGATGATCGGTTTGGTGCTGGTAACGCATGGCCGCTTGGCCGCCGAGTTCGTGACGGCAATGGAGCATGTGGTGGGACCACAGGACGCCATCGAGTCGATCTGTATCGGCCCGGATGACGATATGGAGGTGCGACGCGCCGACATCGCCACCGCAGTCGGCGACGTGGATGGGGGTGATGGCGTCATCATCCTGACCGATCTGTTCGGCGGCACCCCCTCCAATCTCGCCATTTCGCTGATGCGGCCCGGCCGGGTGGAGGTGATCGCGGGCATCAACCTGCCCATGCTGATCCGCCTGGAAGGTGCGCGCAAGACGATGAAGGTCAAGGCTGCCGTGGCCGCCGCGCGCGAAGCCGGGCGCAAGTACATCTCCGTCGCTTCCGAGGTTCTGGGCGAGGCGGCATGAGCGAAACGTCCCGCACCGTCCGCATCACCAATCGCCGCGGCCTGCATGCAAGGGCCAGCGCGAAGTTCGTGACCCTCGCCGCGCAGCAAAGCGCCACTGTCGAGGTGGAGAAGGACGGATCGCGAGTGGCCGGCACCTCAATCATGGGCCTGATGATGCTCGGCGCGGCGATGGGCGACTCGATCGTCATCTCGGCAGCGGGCAACGGCGCCGATGACGCGGTCGGCGCGCTTGCGGGTCTCGTCGAAGCCAAGTTCGGCGAAGACTGAGCACCCTCTCCCTTCCATGCCCCGCTCGATTACCGCCTTTTCCAATCCGCTCGTCAAGCGCGTCCGCGCGCTTCGCGACAAAAAGGCCAGGCGCAAGGAAGGGCTGTTCCTGGCCGAGGGTCTGCGCATCCTGACCGAAGCGCGCGAGGCGGGACGGCTGCCCAAATACCTCTTCTTTACTGGGGAGGGCGCGGCGCATCCGCTCGCGCAGGACCTGATCGTCCGCACGGAAGCGGCCGGGGGCGAAGCGATCGAGACCGACCGCGACATCCTCAGCAAGATGTCGGGCAAGGACAACGCGCAAACAGTGGTCGGCGTCTATCGCGAGTTCAGGACCGCGCTGACGCAGATCGACCGCACAGCCTCCGATATCTGGCTGGTTGCGCAGAGCCTGCGTGATCCCGGCAATCTCGGCACCCTGCTGCGCACGGGCGACGCGGTGGGGGCTGGCGGCGTGATCCTGGTCGACGACTGTGCCGATCCGTTCTCGGTCGAGGCGGTGCGCGCTTCGATGGGCGCGCTGTTCACGCAGACGATCGCCGCGGCGCGCTGGGAAACCTTCCTCGCATGGCTACGTGCAGGACCGGGCGAGCTCGTCGGCACCAGCCTCAACACCGATGCCGACTACACCCAGCCGCTCGGCCCCGCCCCGACCTTCATCGTTGTCGGCAACGAGCAATCCGGTCTCCCGCCGGAGTACGAGGCGGCGTGCGATCGCCTCGTCAAGATCCCGATGCTCGGCAAGGCGGACAGCCTCAACGCGGCCGTAGCCACGGCGGTGATGGCGTATGAGGTTCTGCGACAGCGGCGCGGCGGCTGACCAGACCTTCGATCAGCCAGTGACGAAAGCCGGTCCGGACCGCTACTTCACGCCGGTCACAGGCTGGAATTCGCTCAGCCCGCATGAGGCACCGGGCATCAGGCCCGGACCACCCGTCCGCAGCACGGTGATGATGTCGGTCGAACACAACTGCGACAGCGAGGTCTTGTAGGAGAAGCGCTCCTCGAAACCGAGGCCCGGGCAGCTGTTGGGGAGGGTCACGCGATAGGCCTTACGGCCATCCATGATGAAGTCGATGATGGTGTCGCTGCGCACCCGCGTCTCGCGGATCTGGTTCAGCGGGATGCAGCTGACCGGGTCACCGGCCGGCTTGGCGGCGGCGATCGCCGCCTCCCTCCGCTCCTGCCGTGTCTTCGCGTCGGCCGGCGCCAGCCCGAGGGTCATCACGCCACCCAAAACCATGCCGACCGCAAATGCCTTCATCATCGCAACCTCTCCCGTTGCTTGTACCCGCCGCTCGATATCCGGTCAGGTCTGTCGCGCCGCTGAACGATCGCCCTCTTCTACGGTTGCGAGCTTCGTCAGCGGCCTGATCGCAGCCTCGACGACCGGCAGAGTGTCGATGGTCTTGCCGCCCGTTTCGATCTTCAACGCCTCGAACCGGCGCGCCTGCGTCAACACCTGGCTCTCCAAGCTGCCGACGAAATCGTTATAGGCACCGCTCGCGAGACCGAGATTACGGCCGAGCTTCGCGACATGGCCGCCCATCGTCGTCAGGCGGGCGTAAAGATCCTTGCCTAGGACGGCGATCTCCTGCGCCTGTTGCGCCAGCGACTCCTGGCGCCACATGCCCGCCATCACCTTGGCAAGCGCGAGCATGTTGATGGTCGAGGCGACGATGACCCCGTTCTTGAACGCGCTCTCGATGAGGTCCGGAGCACGTTCGGCCGCAGCGGACAGGAAATGCTCGCCGGGCACGAACATGATGACGAAATCGGGCGAGCGATCGAACTGCCGCCAATATCCCTTTCGGCCAAGGTCGTTGGCATAGCTCTTCAACGCGCCCGCATGCTGGAGCAGCAATTCGCCGCGACGCCCCTCATCCTCCTCATCGAAGGCCTGCTCAAAATGAACCAGCGGGCATTTGACGTCGATGACGATGCACCGCTCACCGGGCAGATTGACGATACAATCAGGGCGCAGTTGCCGCTCTCCGTCGCTCACCGACGTCTGCAGCGCGAAGTCCACGTTCTCGGCGAGCCCGGCCGCGACGAGGATGTTCTTCAACTGCTCCTCGCCCCAGCGCCCCCGCGCCTTGGGGCTCGACCGCATGACATTGGCCAGCCGCTGCGTCTCGCGCCTGACGAGGTCGTTGCCTTGGGTAAGCTGGGTGATCGCCTCCTTCAGCTCGCCATAGCTTCCCGCCCGCTCCTTCTCGACCTTGGCGAGGCCCTCCTCGTAGCGCTTCAGCGTCTCGCCAACGGGATTGAGCAGCGCCTTGAGCTTCTCCTCGCTCTTCTCGCCTGCCTGGGCGAAGCGTTGGTCGGCGCGCTCCAGAAAGGCCTTCTGCGCGTCGCCGAGCAGCCGCTGGCCGATCTCGCTGAACTGTGCGGAGAGCGCGTCCTTGGCGTCGCGGAGCGCGGCCACCTGCGCCTCATGCGCGCGCTGCCGTTCGTCGGCGCGCGCGAGTTCGGTCAGGGCGGCATCCCGCTCCCGCCGGACCTCGTCGACGATCAAACGGAGCGGCGGCAGCTCCCTGCCCTGCGCCTCCGCCTCGACCGCGCGCAGTTCGGCCGCACGCAGCACAGCGCCCTGCGCGTCCAGATCGCGACGAAGTGCCGCGGCTGGTCGGCCACCCATGAGGTAGCCGATCAGCAGCGCGACGATGGCAACGATCGGTAGAAGGACGACAAGTAGGTCCACGCGCGCCTCGGATCAGAACGAAGCGCGAACGTAGCTTGGCAAACGCCGGCGGGCAAGCCCGCCCGACGCTTACTTCTTGCCGAGCGTGAGACCTCCGAAGCGCTTGTTGAAGCGCGCCACCTGACCGCCGGTGTCGAGCATCTGGCCACGCCCACCGGTCCAGGCCGGATGCGCGAGCGGATCGATGTCGAGGAGCAGCGTGTCGCCTTCCGCGCCCCAGGTGGAGCGGGTCTCGTACACGGTACCGTCGGTCATCTGCACCTTGATCATGTGGTAGTCGGGGTGGATGTTCTTCTTCATGTCACAAACTCCGGAAAGCGCCCGGTTTCCGACCGGGTGCGGAGGAAGGCCGCGCCGATAGCGGGCGCGGGTGAAAAGGTCAATCGGGCGGTGGAGAGGCTATCCGGCCTTCGGCGGATCGGCGATCATCGCGGTGAAATTCGCCTGCGCCGCGACCTTGCCGTCGACCAGCGCCTTGCCCGAGAACTTGCAGACGCTCGCCCGCTTCTGCACGAACTCGACCTCAAGCCGGAGCAGGCACCCCGGCTCGACGGGGACGCGAAACTTCGCCTCGTCGATCGCCATGAAGTAGACGAGCTTGCCGGAGCCGGAGAGCCCGAGGGACTCGACCGCGAGCACGCCCGCCGCCTGGGCGAGCGCCTCCACGATGAGCACACCCGGCATGATCGGCCGCCCAGGGAAATGCCCCTGGAAGAAGCCCTCGTTGATCGTCACCGCCTTGATCGCAGCGATCGATCGGTCGGGGATCAACTCCTCGACACGATCGACCAGCAGCATCGGATAGCGGTGCGGCAAGGCCGCCATCACGCCGGCCACGTCGATCGGCCCGCGCGACGCCGGCGCTTCGCCTTCGCTCATACGGCGATCAGCGCGACGGCTGGCCGGCAGGCGCGGCGGCGGCGGCCGGCGCCGTGGTCGCCACGCTCGGCAGCTGGCTGTTGAGCTGCGCCAGCACGTCGTTGGTGGCGTCGATCGACGAAGCCGCGGCCAGGGTCGCCTGTGTATCGATGGCGAGATTGGCCTTCCGTGCCTGCATCACCTGGGTGACGATCGGGTTCAGGCGGTTGTTGATCTGCTCCAGCACATAGGCGCGGTTGCGCTGAACGCTTTGCTCACGCTGCTGAAGCTGCTGCTGAGCCTGCTGCTGCTTCGTCTGGAACGCGGTGATGCGCGCCTTGGTGGCGGCGTCGGCGGTTTCCGGCGTCTTGCCCGCGAGCGCGGTGCGAAGGCCTTCGGCCTCGGTCTGCAGCGGCGTCTGCAGCTGCTGGGCCAGCGCCTGCAGCGCCTGCGCCTGCGACTGAAGCTGCGCCTGGGCGGCCTTGCAGGCGGTGCACTCGGCATAGATCCGCTGGGTGTCGACCGTGACGATGACTGCATTCGGGGCCGACTGCGCCACGGCGACGGTCGGAAGCGCGGCGGCGGAAGCGGCCAGCGCGGCAATGGTCAGGATGTTCTTCATCAGAATTGCGTTCCCACGTTGAAGCTGAAGAGTTTGGTGTCGTCGCCCTTGTACTTTAGCAGGGCCTTGGCGATGTCGATACGGAACGGTCCGAAAGGCGAACGCCAGTTCACGCCGAAGCCGATGGAGAGACGCGGCTTCCAGGTGTCGCCGTAGAAACGCTCCTGGAATGCTGGAAAAGTCCGGCGCTGAATGGCGTTTGAGGTCGTACCTTGGCACACGCCGTTGCTGTCGGGCAAACCCTTGGGGCAAATGGTGTATGTCGTACCGCCAGCGAGATACAGCTGACGACCTTCGGTATCGAGCAAAGGACCCAGATCGAAGTCGGCGGTCTGGGCACCATCCTCATTGACCAGTTCCGGCTTCCGCACGTTGAAGACGGCGCCCATGTCCATGAAGAGCGACGGCCTTAGGCCCATCTCGCGCCCGCCGGCACCGATCGGGATCTCGAGTTCGAGACGGCCCTGGTAATAGGCGTTGCCGCCGAGCGCGTCATCGCGAACGCTGTCGTCGTTCTCGGCCACGAAGCCCTTGATGGCCGTGTTGTACGGCACGCGCAGCACGCGAGGCCCGACGCCGCGGATGTCGAAGCCGCGCAGTTCCGGCTGGCCCAGTTGGAAGCGATCGACGAGGCGCACCTGCTGCCCCAGGCCCTTGATGTAGCCACCCTCTGCAGAGGTCGAGAAGATGAAGCCGCTGCCCAGGTTGAAGTACTTCGACGCCTCGGCGCGCGTGCGCAGATACTTCACGTTGCCACCGACGCCCGCGAAATCCTGGCTGAAGACGAACCGGTGGCCCCTCGTCGGCCGGATGCCGTTATTGAGCGTGCTGTAGACCAGCGAATAGCCGAGCGAAGAAGTGGTGCGCTTGCCGATCGCATCGCAGAGATAGCGGCCGGCCAGGATCGGATCGCACTCCGGTACGCCCGGCGTCACACGGTCCGAGTAGAACTGATCCTTGTCCAAGCTCACGTCGTCGAAGGACAAGCCGTAGCGCAGCGCCAGTGACCAGAATTCGGTCAACGGGATGCCCGTGCGGATCTGGAAGCCGGTGGTCGTCTGCTCGTACGTCGTGTTGCGGTCGCCGTTGCCGCGATAGTTAAACGAGTTGTACTCGCGACGGAACACGTCGAAGCCGAGCGCGATGTTCTTGTCGAACAGATAAGGCTCGGTGAAGCCCGCATTGACCGATTTGGAGTATTTCGACCAGCTGACGCCGGTGCGCAGTTCCTGGCCCTTGCCCATGAAATTGCGCTGCGTGACGTTGAGATCGACAATGAACTTTTCAAGGCTGGAATAGCCGGCCGAGACCTGCAGTTCGCCGGTCGACTTCTCCTCGACATTCGCCTCCAGGATGACGCGGTCGGGCGCCGAGCCTGGCTTCTGCTCGATCTCGAAGTTTTCCTGGAAGTAGCCGAGCGACTTGATGCGGTCGGTCGAGCGCTTGACGCGCACGCTGTTGAACGCATCGCCCTCGGCCAGCCGGAACTCGCGGCGAACCACCTTGTCTCGGGTATTGGTGTTGCCGTTGATGTCGACCCGCTCGACATAGACGCGCGGCGCGTCGGCGACCTTGAAGGTCACCGACATGGTCAGCGCGTCCTTGTCGCGGCGGAAGTCGGGATTGACCTCGGCGAAGGCGTAGCCGACCAGGCCCGCCGTCTCGGTCATCCGGTCGACCGTGTCCTCGATCGTCTTGGCGTTGTACCAGTCGCCCTTCTTCACCGGCACCAGCGGCTTCAGCGTCTCGGCCTTCAGGTCGCGGATGTCGCTCTGAACGTCGATGTCGCCGAACTTATAACGCGGGCCTTCCTCGACCACATAGGTGATGATGAAGTCGCGCTTGTCCGGCGTCAGCTCTGCGACGGCCGAGGCGACGCGGAAGTCGGCATAGCCCTCCGTCAGGTAGAACTGGCGGAGCTTCTGCTGGTCATAGGCAAGGCGATCCGGATCATAGCTGTCGCCGGAGGAGAAGATGCGGAAGAAGCGGGCCTGCTTGGTCGCCATCTGCGACCGCAGCTGCCCGTCGGAGAACTTCTCGTTGCCGATGATGTTGATCTGGCGGACCTTGGACTTGGCCCCCTCGCTGATCTCGAACACGACGTCCACGCGGTTCTGGTCGAGCGTGACCATCTTCGGCTCGACCGTCGCGGCGAAGCGGCCCTGGCGGCGGTAGAGTTCGACGATGCGGGCGACGTCGGCGCGCACCTTGGATCGGCTGAAGATCTGGCGCGGCGCCAGCTTGATCTCCGGCCGAATCTTGTCTTCCTTCAGCCGCTTGTTGCCTTCCAGCACGATGCGGTTGACCACCGGGTTCTCGCGCACGGTGATGACCAGCGTGCCGGCATTGTCGCGGATCTGAACGTCGGTGAACAGCTCGGTCGCGTAAAGGTCCTTCAGCGCCTGGTCGAGGTCGGCGCTGGTATAAGGCTGGCCGGGGCGCAGCTTCAGGTAGGAGCGGACGGTATCCGGCTCCAGTCGCTCGGCACCGACGACCTGAATCTGAGACACGATCCCGCCGGCGGCGGGCGGAGCCAGGCTTGAGGAAGCAGCTGGTGCGTCCTGCGCAGAGACCGGAAGCGCGATACCGCCCAGCATGGTGCCGATCAGGAGGGCCGAAGCGTAACGGCGTCCGCCGCTCCGAACGTCAGAAGATGTCACGCGCTTTCAGCCCTCGCTCTGGAACCTTGTTGCCGCTTCGTTGCGGCGAGCCTGCCCGGAAAGCCCCCTGCCCGATCAGCCCTCTGCAATCAACCCGGCGATACCCCGCCATAGCCCGATGGTATTGAGATCGTTGAGCGTGACGAACATCATCAAGGCGAGCAGCAATGCCAGGCCCGACCGGAACGCCCATTCCTGCACCTTCTGGCCGATCGGCCGTCCGCGCAGCCCCTCCAGCGTGTAGAAGAGGAGATGCCCGCCATCCAGCATGGGAACTGGCAGGAGGTTGATGAACCCCAGATTTATCGAGATCAAGGTCATGAAGGTGACGAAGTCGAGCCAGCCGAGCGTCGCCTGCTGCCCGGCCAGCCGCGCCATGCCGATCGGCCCCGCCATCTCCTTGACTGATCTCTCGCCGAGGATCAGCTGCTTGGTGGTCACCACCATCACCTTGACGATCGCCCAGGTGTAGCCGACCGCCTCACCAGGCACCTGGTACCATTTCAGCGGCACGATGGCGCGGCCGGCGGGCGTCAAGCCGAGCAGGCCGATACGTGCCTCATTACCGAAATTGTCCCGACGGATGTCGACGCCCGTCGTGACCGTGGTCGAGACGATCCGGCCCTTGTGGCTGTATTCCAGGTCGAGCGCGGTCGCCGGGCGGATCGAGACGACCTCCTGGATGTCCTCGAAGCGCTCGACCGTCCTGCCACCGACGCTGAGGATGCGGTCGCCCGGCTGAATGCCCGCCTGTTCCGCCGCCGATTGCGGCATCACGCTGCCCGCGATGGCCGGGGTACGCGGAACGCCGTAGGTGCCGAACAGGACGGCGAAGACGGCGATCGCGAACAGGAAATTGGCGGCAGGTCCCGCCGCGATGATGATCAGCTTCTGCCAGATCGCTTTCGCCTGGAACGTCTGCGCGCGCTCTTCGGGCGGCAGGGCCAGCCATTTCGGATCGGGCTGGCTACCCGGGTTCATGTCACCGGCGAACTTCACATACCCGCCGAGCGGCAGGGCCGAGACCTTCCACCGAGTCCCCCGACGGTCGTCCCACCCGATCAGCTCGCGTCCGAAGCCAATTGAGAACACATCCGCCTTCACTCCGCACCAGCGCCCGGCGAGATAGTGCCCCATCTCATGGATGAAGACGAGCGGGCCGATCAGCAGGACGAAGCTGAGCACCGTCCACAGCAGACCGGGGTTCTGAACCGTCATGCGGCGAGCCTCTCCATCCGGCGGGCGGCGGCGGCACGGGCCAGCGCGTCGACCGTGAAAACATCGTCCAGCGACTCGGGCGCCGGCGGATCGATGTCGTCCAGAACCTCCTGCACGATTGCGGCAATATCGAGGAAACCGAGCCGTTTACCAAGGAAAGCGGCAACCGCTACTTCGTTCGCCGCGTTGAGCACCGCCGGCCGCGCGCCGCCCGCCTTCAGGGCGGCAAGGGCAAGGCCCAATGCGGGGAAGCGACCGAGATCCGGCGCTTCGAAGTCGAGCCGGCCCACTTTCGCGAGATCCAGGCGGGCGCAGGGTGTCTCCATCCGATCGGGCCAGGCGAGCGTATGCGCGATCGGGGTGCGCATATCGGGCGTGCCCAACTGGGCGAGGACCGACCCGTCGACATACTCCACCATCGAATGGACCACCGACTGCGGGTGAACCAGCACCTCGAACCTTTCCGCGCCGATCGGGAACAGGTGATGCGCCTCGATCAGCTCCAGACCCTTGTTCATCAAGGTCGCGGAATCGATCGAGATCTTCGCGCCCATCGACCAGTTCGGATGCTGCACCGCGCGCTCCGGCGGGACGCTGCGCATCTCCTCCGTCGTCCATGTCCGGAACGGTCCGCCGCTCGCCGTCAGGATGACGCGCGATATCCGCTCGGGTGCGTCGTGGTCATAGCATTGAAAGATCGCGTTGTGCTCGGAATCCACCGGCAGCAGCGTCGCACCATGCCGCCTGGCGGCCTGCGTCATCACCGCGCCCGCGCAGACCAGCGATTCCTTGTTGGCCAGCGCGACCGTCCCGCCGCCTTCCAGCGCGCGCATGGTGGGGCGAAGCCCGGCCGCACCGACGATCGCCGCCATCGTCCAGTCCGCGCCCATTGATGCGGCTTCGGCCACGGCACCCTCCCCCGCCCCCGCCTCGGTTCCGGTTCCGGCAAGTGCCGCGCGCAGTTCGCCGAGCAGGGCAGCATCCCCGATCGCCGCGAACTTGGCACCCGTTCTGCGTGCAGCGGCGGAGAGTCCCGCCACATCGCTGTTGGCGGTAAGCGCCACGACTTCGAACCGGTCCGGCTCCCGCTCGACAAGATCCAGCGTCGAGGTGCCGATCGAGCCGGTCGCTCCCAGGATGGTGATCGTCTTCATCCCCGTGCCGCCACCAGCAGAGCGACGACGCAGGCGACCGGCACCAGCCCATCGAGGCGGTCGAGCGCGCCGCCATGGCCGGGCAGGAAACGACCGCTATCCTTCACGCCCGCCTGACGCTTGAGCCAGCTCTCGAAGAGGTCGCCCATCTGCGCCAGCACCGCGAGCCCCGCGCCGATCAGCAGAAGCCAGGCTGCCATCGCCAGCGGAGCACCGGCAAGAGTCCCGAAGAACAGTCCAAATAGCCCGCTCGCGACCATCCCGCCGCCCAAACCGGCCCATGTCTTGTTCGGGCTGATGCGCGGGGACAGCTTCGGCCCGCCGATCGCACGTCCCGCGAAATAGGCGCCGATGTCCGTCATCCACACCGTCCCCATCGTCCACAATGTGAGAAGCAGCGGGAATGGCGTCGCGTCCGCATGCCAGCCGCGGAGATAGAGGAGCGCGATGGCCGGAAATCCTGCGTAAAGAATACCGAGGCCGAGCCTCGCGCTGCGGCCGAATATGGCAAGCACCGAAGCTGCCACCGCTGCGGCGGCCAGTGCCGCCTCTCCCGGCCCGGCACCCAGCGGCGACGCCACGATCATCGGCCCGGCGATCGCCAGCACCGTGCCGATGATCGCGGGGCGCGGCAGGTGCATCAGCCCCGCCCATTCCGCTGCCATCAACAGCGCGGCGGCGGTAACCAGCGCCCAGAATGCCCAGCCGCCAATCCACAAGCATGCGACCGCCACCACGATCGCCGTGACACCGGTGGCGAGGCGGACGGGAAGGTCGGAACGCTTGATGACCGCATCGGTCATCGACCGCCGAACCGCCTCTCACGACGCGCGAAGACGTCCAACGCGGCCGCCAGCGTCTCGCCGTCGAAATCCGGCCAAAGCGTATCGATGAACAGGAACTCGGCATAAGCCGCCTGCCAGAGCAAAAAGTTCGACAGCCGCACCTCCCCGGACGTGCGGATCAAGAGATCGAGCGGCGGCAGGCTCGCCGTATCGAGCCGCGCCTCGATCGCGCGCTCGTCGATGTCTTCGGCGCGCAGCCGCCCATCGCGCACGTCGAGCGCGATCGAGCGGGCGACCTCCGTCAACTCCCGCTGCGATCCGTAGTTGAGCGCGAGCGCCACGATCATCCCGCTGTTCGGCGCGGTATGCGCCACGGCGTCGTCCAGCATGTCCACGACATCCGCCGGAAAGCAGCGGTAGTCGCCGATCACTTGCAACCTGAGACCGTTCTTATGGAAGCGGCCGAGTTCCATCCGCAGGAAATGCTTGAGGAGCGACATGAGGCCGCTGATCTCATCCTCCGGACGCCGCCAGTTCTCCGATGAGAAGGCGTAGAGGGTGAGCGCCTCGATCCCCATCTCGGCCGCCGCCTCGATGGTCTTGCGCACCGCTTCCGCACCCTGGCGATGGCCCGCCAAATGCGGCAGGTGCCGGCGCTTCGCCCAGCGGCCATTGCCGTCCATGATGATGGCGACATGGCGCGGCACCGGCCCGGCGCCGCCGCCTGCCGGCGGTATCGCGGGTGCCGGCGCGGAGCTCACTTGCCGAGGATTTCCTTTTCCTTGGCGGCGGCGGCGGCATCGATCTCCGCGATCGTGCTGTCGGTCAGCTTCTGCACCTCGGTCTCGCGCTTCTTGCGCTCGTCCTCGCTGATCTCGCCCTTCTTCTCGTCGGTCTTGAGGTTGTCCATGCCGTCGCGGCGAACGTTGCGGGCGGCGACGCGCGCCTTTTCCGCATATTGCCCGGCCAGCTTGGCGAGTTCCTTGCGGCGCTCCTCCGTCAGGTCGGGGATCGGGATGCGAAGCGTCTGGCCATCGACGATGGGGTTGAGGCCCAGGCCCGCGGAACGGATCGCCTTGTCGGCCGGCCCGACCGAAGACTTGTCCCAGACCTGCACCGACAGCAGGCGCGGCTCCGGCGCAGACACCGTCGCCACCTGATTGAGCGGCATCTGCGATCCATAGACCTCGACGGTGATCGGATCGAGCAGGTTGACCGACGCCCGCCCGGTCCGCAGGCCTACGAGATCGCTCTTCAGCGCTTCGACCGCGCCGTTCATGCGGCGCTCGAGATCAGCCTTGTCGTAAGCGGGCATCATGCATTTCCTTCGTTGAGCACGACCGTGGCGGTCCCCTCGCCCGCAAGGACCGAAGCCAGATTGCCGGTCTCGCGGATGTTGAAGACGACGATCGGGATGTCGTTGTCGCGGCAGAGTGCCACCGCACTCGCGTCCATGACCTTCAGGTCATCGCTGAGCACCCGGCTGAACGTCACTGTTTCATAGCGCGTCGCATCCGGCACCTTCTTGGGATCGGCATCGTAGACGCCGTCGACCGAGGTTCCCTTGAACAGCGCGTCGCAGTTCATCTCGGCGGCACGCAGCGCGGCGCCGGTGTCGGTGGTGAAGAACGGGTTGCCGGTTCCCGCCGCGAAGATGACGATACGGCCCTTCTCCATATGCCGGATCGCGCGGCGGCGGATATACGCCTCGCACACCTGCGGCATCGGAATGGCCGACATGACGCGCGTATCCACGCCGATCTGCTCCAGCGCGTTCTGCACGGCCAGCGCGTTCATCACCGTGGCGAGCATGCCCATGTAGTCGGCGCTGCTCCGCTCGAAACCTTTTGCAGCCGCCGCAAGGCCGCGGAAGATGTTCCCGCCGCCCACGACCACGCAGACCTGATGCCCCGCTTCACGCGCGGCGGCGATCTCGCCTGCCACCCGCGCGACGGTGATCGAGTCGATGCCGAAGGCGCCCTGGCCCATCAGGACCTCGCCTGACAGCTTGAGCAGGATGCGTTGATAGCGCGGGCGCTGCGTCACTAAGGCGTTTTCCGTGGCTGAAAATGAAAGCGGCGCGGACCTTAGAAGAGGTCCGCGCCGCTCACAAGCATTCCTAAGGTGAACCGAGGTTTGCCCTCAGTTGACCCCAGCCGCCGCCGCAACTTCCGCCGCGAAGTCGCTGGTTTCCTTCTCGATTCCCTCGCCGAGCTGGAACCGGACGTAATCCGTCAGCGCGATGGAGCCGCCGGCATCCTTGGCCGCCGCCTGGATCACGTCGGCGATCTTCGTCTTGTTGTCCATGACGAAGAGCTGGCTGAGCAGCGCATTCTCCTTACGGAACTTGGCTATCGCACCCTCGATCATCTTCTCGATGATGTTGGCGGGCTTGCCGCTCTCGCCGGCCTTCTCGGCGGCGATGGCACGCTCGCGCTCGACGAGCGCCTCGTCCAGACCCTCTTCGTGCAGCGCCAGCGGCGACGCGGCAGCGATGTGCATGGCGAGCTGCTTGCCAAGCGCCTCGATCTTCTCGACCGGGGCCGAACCTTCGAGCGCGACCAGCACGCCGATCTTGCCGATGCCGGTGCCGGCGGCGTTGTGGACGTAGGACACGACCGCGCCCTCGTTCACCGACACCACCTTGGCGCGGCGCAGCTGCTGGTTCTCGCCGATCGTCGCGACGTTCGCGGTCAGCTTGTCCTGCACGCTGCCCTCGGTGCCCGGATACGGGGCCGCCGCCAGCGCCTCGATGCTGTCGCCGGTGGTCAGCGCCAGCTGAGACACGGTGCGAACGAAGTCCTGGAACTGGTCGTTCTTGGCGACGAAGTCGGTCTCGGAGTTGACCTCGACGGCCGCGCCCTTCTTGCCCTCGACCGCAACGCCGACGAGGCCCTCGGCCGCGGTGCGGCCCGACTTCTTGGCGGCGGTGGCAAGGCCCTTCGTGCGCAGCCAGTCGACGGCGGCTTCCATGTCGCCACCTGTTTCGGTCAGCGCCTTCTTGCAGTCCATCATGCCGGCGCCCGAGCGCTCGCGCAGGTCCTTCACGGCCGCAGCGGTGATCTCCGCCATGTCACATCCTTTCAATCAGTCTGAAATGAAGCGGGGCGACCTATGCCGCCCCGCCATGTCGTGTCGATGACGCCCACAGGCGATCGGGCGTGTTACGCCAGCGCGGCTTCCGCCGGCGGCTCGATCATCGCGCCCAGATCCTCGCCACGGGCAGCGCGGCCGCCCTGATTGCCACGGGTCGCCGCCTCGGCGATCGCGTCGCAGTAGAGACGAATCGCGCGGCTGGCGTCGTCGTTCGCCGGGATCGGGAAGGCGATGCCCTCGGGCGAGACGTTCGAGTCGAGGATCGCGACGACCGGGATGCCCAGCGTGTTGGCTTCCTTGATCGCCAGCTCTTCCTTGTTGGCGTCGATCACGAACATCACGTCCGGAATGCCGCCCATGTCGCGGATGCCGCCGAGGCTCAGCTCGAACTTGTCGCGCTCGCGGGTGAGCTGCAGGACTTCCTTCTTGGTCAGGCCCGCGGTGTCGCCCGCCAGCTGCTCCTCAAGGGCCTTGTAGCGCTTGATCGAGCCGGAGATCGTCTTCCAGTTGGTGAGCATGCCGCCCAGCCACCGATGGTTGACGTAATGCTGGCCGGCCTTGCGCGCCGCTTCCGCGATGGGATCCTGCGCCTGACGCTTGGTGCCGACGAACAGCACCTTGCCGCCGCGCGCCACCGTGCCCGACACGAAGTCGAGCGCACGGGCGAATAGCGGAACGGTCTGCGAGAGGTCGAGGATGTGGACGCCGTTGCGATCGCCGAAGATGTACGGCTTCATCTTCGGGTTCCAGCGGTGGGTCTGGTGGCCGAAGTGAGCGCCGGCCTCGAGCAATTCCTGCATGGTGACGACAGGAGCCGCCATAATTCATTCTCCTTCCGGTTAAGCCTCTGCAGGACAGTGAACCAGGTCAAACCCGGCACCGGTATGTGCATCCTGCATGTGGAGCGGCGGCCGTTAGCGCCGAACCGTTGCAAAATCAAGGCTTGTAAACAGAACAGAACATGAACATATGGAACTCAGCTCAAGCGGGCAGGTTCTCACCTCGCCCGGCAAGCCTCGGGAATGAAAGGAAGACCGTGATGCTCGCGTTTGTTTCCTCGGCCTATTTTCTCGGCACGCTCGCGCTCGGCCTCGCGGTGATCGGCGGATCCTTGTGGGAATCGCGCGGCGAAGTGGCGCGCGCTCTCGGCTTGCCGCAGCGGCAGCCCTATCGCCCGTTCAGCCCGCGCGTGTCGGTCAAGCGGCGGGTGCGGATGGCCCCGGCGGCGGCGATCCGGCCGGCATTGCGGAAGGCGCGCGCTGCCGCCTGATCCGCGCATAGCGGCGGATGCTGAACGGGATCGAACCGACATAGGCGATCATCAACAGCGATAGCGCGGGCCAGGGCGCGCTGATCAGCGAGCCTGCGACGAGCGCCATGACCACCAATGCGGGCAGTCGCATCGAGGGCCGCAGACGGATCGCCGGGCTGAACGTCGCGACATTCGAGATCATCAGGAAGGCGACGAACGCCGTCCAGGGTGCCACCACGATGGCAGCCCGGAACACATCCATACCTGTCCACAGCCACATGTAGAGCGGCAGCAAGGCGAGACCCGCTCCGGCGGGTGAAGGCACGCCCGTGAAGAATCCCGCCTTCTTATGCGGTTGCTCAGCGGCGTCTATAGCGGCGTTGAACCTAGCTAGGCGAAGCGCACAGCACACCGCATGGCTGAGCGCGAAGATCCAGCCGGCCTGCGGATAATGCTGCAAGGACCAGAGGTAGATCACGATCGCGGGCGACACGCCGAAGGCGATCACGTCAGACAGTGAGTTCGAGCTCTGCTCCGAACCGGGTCTCGCCGCGCACCAGCCGGGCGACGCGGCCATCCATCCCGTCCAGAAAGGCGGCGATGACGATCGCGGCGATCGCCCGCTCCCACTCTTCCGCAATGGCGAAGCGGACGCCCGTCAACCCGAAGCACAAGGCGAGCGCGGTGATCGCATTCGGTGCCAGCGCGCGGAGAGGCAGGCCGCGCGCCAGGCGGGGGCTGGTTTTCAGCGCCACCTTACTGAGACACCCCCTCGACGCGCACCGGCTCGCCAAGCTTGCCGAGCACCGTCTCCCCCGCCAGCGTGCGCTGGCCGAGGGCGACGAGCGGCGCGGTGCCGGCGGGCAGGAACACATCGACGCGGCTGCCGAAGCGGATCAGGCCGATGCGCTGGCCCGCCGCGACGATGTCGCCGGATTTTGCGAATGGCACGATCCGCCGGGCGACAAGCCCCGCGATCTGGGTGAAGCCGATCCGTGTTCCGTCGAATCCCTCGACGATGAAGTGCTGGCGCTCGTTCTCCTCGCTCGCCTTGTCGAGATCGGCGTTGAGGAATTTGCCGGCGATATAGACCACCCGCTTCACCGTACCCGCGATCGGACTGCGATTAATGTGAACGTCGAACACCGACATGAAGATAGAGACGCGGATCAGCGGCACGTCGCCAAGCCCCTCCTCACCCGCCAGTTCGCGCGGCACCGGCACCGGGGTGATCATCGTGACAAGCCCGTCGGCTGGCGCGACGATCAGCCCGTCACCGCGTGGCGTCACGCGAATGGGATCGCGGAAGAATGCGAGTACCCAAAGCGTGATCCCCGCCATCGGCCAGGCTAGGGTCTCCCAGGCCATCAGCGCGAAGAACAGGCTGATCGCGCCTGCGATCACCGCATATTTGCGCCCCTCGGGATGGACGGAGGGCATCCGGTAACGGACGGTGGTGGTCCCGACTTCGGGCTTTTCGAGCGACGCCATCGCCGCGTTCTAGGGCGACGGGACCCGCGTGACAACGCCAAGACAGATAACCGTTCGCATCTGGTTGATCCCCCCGGCACCTTTGCCTAGACGACGCGGCGATACCGGCAACCTGGAAGCGGAGATCCCATGGCCAAGATCAAGGTAAAAAACCCCGTCGTAGAGCTCGACGGCGACGAGATGACCCGCATCATCTGGCAGTGGATCCGCGAGCGGCTGATCCTCCCTTATCTCGACATTGACCTGAAGTATTTCGACCTGGGTATGGAGCATCGCGATGCGACCGACGATCAGGTCACGATCGACAGTGCCAAGGCAATTCAGGAGTACGGCGTCGGCGTGAAATGCGCGACGATCACGCCGGACGAGGCGCGCGTCGAAGAATTCAAGCTGAAGAAGATGTGGAAGTCGCCGAACGGCACGATCCGCAACATCCTTGGCGGCGTCGTTTTCCGCGAGCCGATCGTGATCAAGAACGTCCCCCGGCTCGTCCCCGGCTGGACCGACCCGATCGTCATTGGCCGTCACGCCTTCGGTGACCAGTATCGCGCCACCGATTTCCTTGTTCCCGGCAAGGGCAAGCTGAAGCTGGTCTTCACCGGTGAGGACGGGCAGGAAATCGAGCACGAGGTGTTCAACTTCCCCTCCGCCGGCGTCGCGATGGGCATGTACAACCTCGACGACTCGATTCGCGACTTCGCCCGCGCCAGCATGAACTATGCGGTTGATCGCGGCTGGCCGCTGTACCTCTCCACCAAGAACACGATCCTCAAGGCCTATGACGGTCGCTTCAAGGACCTGTTCCAGGAGGTGTTCGACGCGGAGTTCGCGGACCAGTTCAAGGCGAAGAACATCGTCTACGAACACCGCCTGATCGACGACATGGTCGCCTCCGCACTGAAGTGGAGCGGCAAGTTCGTTTGGGCCTGCAAGAACTACGACGGCGACGTGCAGTCGGACACCGTGGCGCAGGGCTTCGGCTCGCTCGGCCTGATGACCTCCGTCCTCCTCTCGCCGGACGGCAAGACGGTCGAGGCGGAGGCGGCGCACGGCACCGTCACGCGTCACTACCGCCAGCATCAGCAGGGCAAGCAGACCTCGACCAATCCGATCGCCTCGATCTTCGCCTGGACGCAAGGGTTGTCGTTCCGCGGCAAGTTCGACGGCACGCCGGACGTCACCCGCTTCGCCGAGACGCTGGAGCAGGTCTGCATCGAGACGGTCGAGGCCGGTCAGATGACCAAGGATCTCGCGCTCCTGATCGGCCCCGACCAGGCGTGGATGACCACGGAGCAGTTCTTCGAGGCGATCCGCGCCAACCTCGAAAAGAAGATGGCCGCCTGGGCCTAAGCTACGGGTGGAGAGGGAAAGAGGCCGCGCCCACAGGGCGCGGCCTTTTCTCTAGGCCGTGAACCCATAAACATGCCGTGAGCGGACGGCGCCGTTGCATTTGGAGGATTGGCGCTGCACCAAGTCGCTGTGGTTGAGATCGTGCGCCTCGCGGCCGGAGCTGAACGCCCCTCGTTGGCGGACCATCAGCCGTGGCTTTACGTCGAGGAGACGGACGGCCTGTTCTTCGGCAGCGGGGCCGCCTGGAACGCGGCTGGCGAGTGGGTAGGCTACGGATCGCTTTCCGAGCACGATGTTGATCTCTCACTGGCGGTCGAAGCGGCCTGTGAGTGGGCGAAGCGCTATGGCGTTCCGACGATTTGGGTCTTCGCGTCGGAATAGCTTTGGCCGTTTGCAGCCGATGTGATTCAGCATCGGCATGAGCCAATATGATCTGACCGATTTCGAGTGGCGCGTGATCGAACCGCTGCTGCCCAACAAGCCGCGAGGCGTGCCGCGCGTGGACAACCGCCGCACGCTGAACGGCATCTTCTGGGTGCTGCGGTCTGGAGCGCCGTGGCGTGACCTGCCCGAGCGCTACGGCCCGCGCACCACCTGCTACAATCGCTTCGTGCGATGGCGAAAAGCGGGCGTGTGGACCGGCTGATGGACGCCGTCACCGCCGCGCATGACGGTGCCATCCAGATGATCGACAGCACTTCCGTTCGCACCCACCAGCAGGCCGCGACGGCAAAAAGGGGGGTGCAGATCACTGTCTCGGTCGCAGCCGAGGTGGGCTCACGACCAAGATCCATGTCGTCGTCGACGCGCAGGGCCTCCCGATCCGGCTCGGTCTGACCGCCGGACAGGCACATGATGGGCAGATCGCAGATGCGCTGCTCGACCACCTCGGCCCGCGCACCATCTTGCTGGCCGACAAGGCCTATGACGCCGATCGTATCCGCGAGCTGATCCAGGACCAAGGTGCCACGCCCAACATCCCGCCCAAGAGCAACCGACGTTGGAAACCGTGCTTCAGCAAGCGGCTCTACCACGAGCGCAATCTCATCGAGCGCTTCTTCCCCAAGCTGAAGCACTTCCGCCGCGTCGCCGCCCGCTACGACAAGCTCGCCGCCAAGTTCCTTGCCATGGTCCAGCTCGCCTCAATGCGGCTGTGGCTCCGAGCTTATGAGTCTACGGCCTAGGGTCCGGACCCAATAACGGCTTTTGCTACCGCTTGGATCGTGATTCACTGCGTTGGTGTGGAGGCGGTGGAATGGCTGATTTCTTCTGGTTTTCCGATGCGCAGTGGGAGCGGATCGCACCACTGCTGCCGACGGACGTTCGCGGCAAGGCACGTGTGGATGATCGCCGGGTGCTGAGCGGGATCGTGCATGCGCTCCGCTGCGGCGGTCGCTGGGTGGACTGCTCGGACGTGTACGGGCCAAAGAAGACGCTCTACAAGCTTCGTGCGCTGGTCCGAGCGCGGCATCTGGGAGGGGATTTTCAGCGCGCTGGCAGGCGCCGACGACGCGCCGGACCGGCTGTTCATCGATAGCAGCTGCATCAAGGTCCACCGCTGCGCAGGCGGTGGAAAAGGGGGGCCTTGGCCCATGGTATCGGCCGCACCAAAGGCGGCCGGAACACCAAGGTCCATGCCGTCTGCGACGCCAAGGGCCGCCCTCACGTCCTCCTGCTGACGCCCGGCAACGTCCACGACTGCAAGGTCGCCAAGACCTGCATCGCGGCGCTGCCCCCATCCGTCGAACTCGTCGCCGACAAGGGCTATGACAGTCAGGAGTTGCGCGAGTGGCTCGACCAGCGCGGCACCCAGGCCGTCATCCCGCCGCGCTGCAACCGCAAGGTCCAGTACGACTACGACCGCACCATCTACAAACAGCGCAACGTCATCGAGCGCATGTTCTGCCGCCTCAAGGACTGGAGGCGGCTCGCCACCCGCTTCGATCGCAACATCAAGAACTTCATGGGCGCCATCGCCCTCGCCGCCACCGTCATCTGGTGGTTGTGAGTCCGGACCCTAGTGAGAAACGGGCGAGCGGATGTGCTCGCCCCGGATACCAAGGCCAAGCACCCGCCCCGGAATACGCCGCAGCAGCGGGGCACGATCGAGGAGGCGGACCGTCAGCGGTGCGCGCGGGTTGAGCTTGGCAATCGCGGCACCCAGCACGCGCTGGTGAATCGCCCGCTGCACCGTGACGGGCACGCCGGCGCGCGCGAACAGCAATCCGGCCATCATGCCCGCCGGACCGCCGCCGACGATCACAAGCGGCTCGGTCGTGCTCACGCGCCGACCAGAGCCTCGTCGATCATGCGCCTGGCGATCTCCGCCTCGCCGTAGAAGGTGCTGGTCGCCCCCTTCTGGGTCAGGTGCGCGACCTCGGCCTCCCCGTGGGCGCGCGCGACGATGCGGATCTCGGGGTTGATCGCCCGGGCCCGCTCCACCACCTGGCCGGCCTCGAACGCATCGGGGATCGCGATGCAGATCAGGCGGGCATGGGCGAGGTCGGCACGGTTCAGCGCGTCGTCCTGCACCGCATTGCCGACAACGACCCGCACGCGGTCTCCCTTGGGCAGGTCGGCGCGATCGGGCTGGAGCTCGATGAGGGTCATCCTTTCTTTCGCTTCGATCAGCCCATCCGCGACCATCGCGCCTACACGACCATGCCCGACCAGCACGACATGCCCGTTGGACGGCTTCACCACGGACGTGCCGATCGCGTGGTCGGTGTCCTCCTTCACCACCTTCGCGCCGATCTTGTCGATCAGCACGAACAGCATGGGGTTGAGCAGGATGGAAACGATCGCCCCGGCAAGGATGAGGTCGCGGCCGACATCAGGCAGAAGATCAAGGTCGGTTCCCAACCCCGCGAGAATGAACGAGAACTCGCCGATCTGCGCGAGGCTGGCCGAGATCGTCAGCGCTGTCTTGCCGTCGCGTCCGAACGCGCGCACGATGGCGAGCGCGGCGAGCGACTTGCCGATCACGATGATGAACACCGTGGCCGCCAGAGCAAAGGGCGCCGCGACCACCACCGCAGGGTTGAACAACATGCCGACCGAGACGAAGAACAGCACCGCGAAGGCATCGCGCAGCGGCAGCGTCTCCTCCGCCGCCCGGTGGCTGAGCGGCGATTCCGCCAGGATCATCCCCGCGAAGAAAGCCCCCAGTGCGAAGGACACGCCGAACAGCATCGCCGCCCCGAACGCCACGCCCAGCGCGATCGCCAGCACCGAAAGGCGGAACAGCTCGCGCGATCCCGTATGCGCGACGAAGTGGAGCAGCCAGGGCACCACCCGCCTTCCCACGATCAGCATGAAGGCGATGAACGCCCCCACCTTGGCGATCGTTATCCCGAGGGTGAGCAGCAGGTTGCTCTCCTCCCCGCCCCGCGCCAGTGCGGGGACAAGCACGAGTGCCAGCACCATCACCAGATCCTCGACGATCAGCCAGCCGACCGCGATCCGCCCGCGATCCGTGTCGAGCAGGCGCCGTTCCTGCATCGCGCGGAGCAGCACCACGGTGGAGGCGACCGACAGCGCAAGTCCGAACATCAGCCCGACGCCAAGGCCCCAGCCGAGGATGTGCGCCAGCCCCGCTCCCATTGCCACCGCCACGGCGATCTGCACCAGCGCGCCCGGCACCGCGATCTTCCTGACTGCCATCAGGTCCTTCAATGAGAAATGAAGACCCACGCCGAACATCAAGAGAATGATGCCGATTTCTGCCAGTTCGTTGGCCAGCCCCTGGTCGGCGACATAGCCTGGCGTGAAGGGGCCAACCGCGATGCCCGCCACCAGATAGCCGAACAAGGGCGGCAACCGCAGGCGAGAGGCCACCGCGCCGAACAGGAAGGCGAGGACGATGCCCGCGACGATGGTGCCGATCAGCGGCGTGTGATGGGGCAAAGCTGTCTCCGTGGCCGTGTGGCGGCCGATAATCCGGCACCTTCGTTCAGAATACCAATGCCAAAGCTGGCGTTTCCGGCATCCTGCTGCTTAGAACCGTATCGTGGCCCTTCCGATCCAATCCGACGCGTTTAGCGACTCCCTCGTCATCCTCGGCGCCGCCGGTCTGGTCATCCCGACCTTCGCGCGCTTCCGCATCAACCCCGTCATCGGGTTCATCCTGGTCGGCATCCTTGTCGGCCCGGCGGGGCTCGGCTCGTTGGTGTCGCAGGTTCCATGGCTCTACTACATTACCATCACCGATCCGCATTCGATCGAGCCCTTCGCGGAGTTCGGGATCGTCCTCCTCCTCTTCTCGATCGGGCTGGAGCTGTCATTTCGGCGCCTGTGGTCGATGCGACAGCGGGTGTTCGGGCTGGGTGCGTCGGAACTGCTCCTGTCCGCAGGTGCCCTCGCGCTCTCCCTGATGGTCATCGGTCAGAACTGGTCGGGTTCGATCGGCCTGGGTCTCGCCCTTGCCCTCTCATCGACCGCGCTCGTCCTCCCGATGGCGGGCATGACCAGCCATGTCGGCCGCGCCGCCTTCTCCATGCTGCTGTTCGAGGATCTGGCGCTGGTGCCGATCATCTTCGCCTTGGGCGCGATGGCACCGCAGGCAGGGGCGGGATGGACCGAACTCGGCCAAACGCTGATCCTCGGCGCGTTTACCGTCGGCGTCCTCTTCATCATCGGCCGCGTCGCGCTTCCGCCGCTGTTCAGTCAGGCGGCCCGGACCAAGAGCCCGGAACTGTTCCTCGCGGCGAGCCTGCTCGTCGTGATCCTCGCCAGCATCACGACCACGGCTGTCGGCCTCTCGCCCATCGTCGGCGCATTGCTCGCCGGCCTGCTCATCGCCGAGACCGAGTACCATACCGAGGTCGAGGTCATCACCGAGCCCTTCAAGGGTCTCGCCCTCGGCGTCTTCCTCATTACCGTTGGCATGAGCGTGGACATCCGGCAGATCATCGCACTCTGGGACACGCTGATCCTCGCTGTCGCGGGTGTAATCATCGTGAAGGCGGTGATCACTGGCGTGCTGCTGCGCCTTTCCGGCTTTGGCCGTGGGGTGGCGGCGGAAACCGGTCTCCTGATGTCCTCTCCGTCGGAGACCACCCTCATCGTGCTGGCGACTGCGGTGCAGGCGCAGCTGATCCAGGCGAGCACCGCCCAATTCTGGCAGATCGTAACCGCGATCGGCCTCACCATTACGCCGCTCCTCGCCAAGGCAGGTCAAGCGGTCGCGCAGCGCGTTGAACGGCGGGAGGCGAAGGATGACGAGGCGGTGCCCAGCAGCGAGGGGCCGCGCGCGCTTATCATCGGTTTCGGTCGTGTCGGGCGTCTCGTCGCGCAGATGCTGATCGCGCATGAAAGGCCGTATCTGGCCGTCGATGCCAATGTCGACACGGTGCTGAAGGCGCGGAAGCGCGGCTATACCGCGATGATGGGCGACATCTCGCGTCCTGGTATGCTTGACCGGCTCGACGTCGGTGCGGCCAGCGCGATCATCCTGACGATGGACGATCCGGCGCAGACCGTTCGCATCACACGACAGATCCGAGCGCTTCACCCCGATCTCACCATCATCGCCCGCGCCCGCGATCCCAACCATGCCGCCGAACTCTACAAGGCCGGCGTCACCGACGCGGTCCCCGAAACGCTCGAATCCTCGTTGCAGTTGTCGGAGGCGGTGCTCGTCGACCTCGGCCTCGCCATGGGTCCGGTCATCGCCTCCATCCACGAAAAGCGCGCCGAACTCCGCGCCAAGATCATGGAGATGGCCGAGGTCGACCGCGAGCCGCCGATCCGCGGGCGTCGGCTGAGGGATGTTGCGGAAGGCGCCTAGGGTTTAGTCCCGCAATCGTCGCGGCACGTCTCGGCGACGGCCAGACCAAACGCCGTCTTGAGTCGTGGGAGCCGCGCCTCCTGAACCACGTCTCCGGTCGATGTGATCGCGATGCCCTTCCCCGCCGGCCTTATCGTCATGCGCGAGCGGAAGGTCACCTCCCCCTCGCCCCCTTCCACGACCTCGACGAAATCGAACGCGAAGCCCTCCGCCGTCCGTTCCAGCACCACACGGCGGCCCTCGTTGCACCACCCTTCGCACACGACGACCTCGGCAAAGGGAGCGGCATCATCGGCATGCACCGCGATCTCGATGCCGCCGAGGTCGCCCGTCTTCCGGCTCATCCGGACATTCCCGTAGATGCCCGAAGCGATGGAGGGCGGCGCGGCCGCAGCCAAATGGAATGCGGCGAAGAGGATCACCGCGTCGAGGTCAGGCCGCCTGAGCCAGAGACGCCAGTGCCTGCCTTACCGCATCGACCGCGTCGCCGGCCTTGGCCCCGTCCGGCCCACCGCCCTGCGCCATGTCGGGGCGGCCCCCGCCGCCCTGCCCGCCGAGGGCCGCGACCGCCGGCTTGACCAGATCGACCGCGCTGACACCCGGCAGCAGGTCGTCGGTTACGCCGACGGCCACCGAGGCACGGCCCTCGTTGACCGCGACCAGCACGGCGACGCCCGATCCGACGCGCTTCTTGGCGTCGTCAACAAGGCCGCGCAAACCCTTGGGATCGAGGCCTTCGATGACCTGACCGATGAACCCGCGCCCGCCGACCTGCTCCGGCCCCGCCGCCTCGGTCTTGCCTCCGCCGCCCAGCGCCAGCGCCTTCTTCGCCTCGGCCAGTTCCCGCTCCAACCGGCGACGTTCTTCCAGCAGGCTGACGACGCGCGTCGGCACATCCTCGGGCTGGGCCTTCAGCGCGGCAGCGGCTTCCTTCAGCCGCTCCTCGCGCGCCGTCAGCCACTGCCGCGCCGCCTCGCCGGTCAACGCCTCGATGCGCCGCACGCCGGAGGAGACCGCGCTTTCGGAGATGATCTTGAACAGGGCGATGTCGCCGAGCGCCGAGACATGCGTGCCACCGCAAAGCTCGACCGAGTAGCTGCCGTCCGTCAGCTTGCCCATCGAACAGCACGCGCACCTCGTCGCCGTATTTCTCACCGAACAGCGCCATTGCGCCCGCCGCGATCGCCTCGTCCGGGGTCATCAGGCGGGTGGCGACGTCGTCGTTCTCGCGGATATGCTGGTTTACCTCGGCCTCGACCGCCGCGATCTCCTCCGGCGTCATCGCCTTCGGGTGCGAGAAGTCGAAGCGCAGCCGCTCCGCCGCGACGAGGCTGCCCTTCTGCGAGACATGACCGCCCAGATGGCGGCGCAATGCGGCGTGCAGCAGGTGCGTCGCGGAATGGTTGGCGCGCAGCTGGCTGCGGCGCACCGCGTCGATGGAGAGCGCGACGCTGCTGTCGACCGTGATCGTCCCCGCCTCTACCGTCCCGTGATGCGCGATGATGCGCCCGAGCGGCTTCGACGTATCGTCAACGACGATCCGCAAGCCTTTGTCGTTGCTGATGATCCCGGCGTCCCCCGCCTGGCCGCCGCTCTCGCCGTAGAAGGGCGTCTGGTTGGTGACGACGATCACCGTATCGCCTGCCGAGGCGCTGTCCACGCGCACCCCGTCCTTCACGAGCGCGAGCACCTGCCCCTCGCCTTCGCTGGCGACATAGCCGGTGAACTCGGTCGCGCCGAACTGCTCGTCGATGTCGAACCAGACCTCTTCCGACGCCTTCTGGCCCGATCCCTTCCACGCGGCGCGCGCCGCCGCTTTCTGCTCCGCCATCGCCGCGTCGAAGCCGGCCCGATCGACGCTCATGCCCATCGGACGCAGCGCGTCTTCGGTCAGATCATAGGGGAAGCCGTAGGTGTCGTAGAGCTTGAACGCGGTCTGGCCGGGCAGGACGTCGCCCTCCACCATGCTCGCCGTTGCCTCGTCGAGAAGGCCGAGGCCCTTGTCGAGCGTCTGGCGGAAGCGGGTTTCTTCCAGCTTCAGCGTCTCTTCGATAAGCGGCTGCGCCCGGACCAGCTCCGGATAGGCGGCGCCCATCTCCGCCACCAAAGCCGGCACCAGCCGATGCATCAACGGCTCGGACGCGCCGATCAGGCGGGCATGACGCATCGCGCGGCGCATGATCCGCCGCAGCACATAGCCGCGCCCCTCGGCTGCCGGCAGCACGCCATCCGCCACCAGGAACCCTGCCGAACGGAGATGGTCCGCGATCACCCGGTGGCTGGCCTTGAACTCGCCATCCGTCGCCGTCTTGGTGAGTTCGCCAGAAGCGGCGATCAGTGCCTTGAAGGTGTCCGTATCGTAATTGTCGTGAACCCCCTGCAGGACGGCGGCGACACGCTCAAGCCCCATGCCGGTGTCGATCGAAGGCTTCGGCAGGTCGCCGATGATCTGGTCCGCCTCCTGCACATACTGCATGAAGACGAGGTTCCAGATCTCGGTGAATCGATCGCCATCTTCTTCGGCCGAGCCCGGCGGGCCACCCCAGATATGGTCGCCATGATCGTAGAAGATCTCGGAACAGGGCCCGCACGGCCCGTCCGATCCCATCGCCCAGAAATTGTCCTTGGTCGGGATGCGGATGATCCGGCTTTCGGGCAGGCCCGCAATCTTCTTCCAGAGATCGAACGCCTCGTCGTCTGTGTGGTAGACCGTGGCGGTCAGCCGATCGGGCGAAATGCCCCATTCCCTGGTAATCAGGTTCCAGGCGAGGCTGATCGCCCGTTCCTTGAAATAATCGCCGAACGAGAAGTTGCCGAGCATCTCGAAGAAAGTGTGGTGCCGCGCGGTATAACCCACATTGTCGAGGTCGTTGTGCTTGCCGCCGGCACGCACGCACTTCTGGCTCGACACCGCCCGCTGGTACGGCCGCGTCTCCAGCCCGGTGAACACGTTCTTGAAAGGCACCATGCCGGCGTTCACGAACATCAGCGTCGGATCGTTGAACGGCACCAGCGGCGCCGACTGCACGATCTGGTGCCCCTCGCCTCCGAAATAGTCGAGGAAAGAGCGGCGGATGTCGTTCGTCGAGGTCATGGCGCTGATCTAGGGGATGGCCGCGCCCTTGGGAAGCACTTGGCCGCCGCCGCCTTCGCCGGGGTTCACCCGCCCGCTTTTCTCCTCTAGCGTGCGGGGATGCAATTCCTGCGCACCTTGTTCTGGATGGTGGTGGCGGTCGTCCTCGCCGCCTTTGCCTATCGCAATTGGGAAGGGGTGCCGGTCCACCTCTGGGGCACCCTCGATCTGGTCGTGAAGCTGCCGGTGCTCCTCCTCGCCGTCTTCCTCTTGGGCCTCATCCCCGGCCTGATCCTCCACCGCGCCACGCTCTGGCGGCTGCGGCGGCGGGTGGAGGCAGAACGCGCGCTTGCCGAACAGGGAACGCCGCCGCTCGTCGATCCGCATGGTCCCACTGACCCGGTCGTCGGCGCGCCGATCCCCGCCCCTGCCCCGCCGCTGGTTCCCTGATGCGCCCGATCTTCGTCGCGCTCGACACGACCGATCTTGGCCGGGCCAAGGCGCTGGCGACGCGCATCCGCAACCATGTCGGCGGGCTGAAGCTCGGCCTCGAATTCTTCATGGCGCACGGCCAGCACGGCGTTCACGAGATGGCGGCGATCGGCCTGCCGATCTTCCTCGATCTCAAGTTCCACGACATCCCCAACACCGTCGCCAAGGCGGTGCAGGCGCTTCACGGCCTCGAACCCGCCGTGCTGACGGTCCACGCCGGCGGCGGCCGAGCGATGATGGAGGACGCGAAGGCTGCGGCTTCTCCCAAGACCAAGGTGGTCGCGGTCACCATGCTGACCAGCCTCGACACCCAGGACCTGCGCGACACCGGAGTTTCCGGCGACCCGCACGACCATGTCCTGCGGCTGACCGAACTTGCGCATCAGGCCGGCATCGACGGCATCGTCTGTTCCGGCAACGAAGTGGCGGCGGCGAAGAAGGCCTGGCCTGGGGGGTTCTTCGTCGTCCCCGGGGTCCGGCCGCCGGGCAGCAGCATCGGCGACCAGAAGCGGGTGATGACGCCTCGCGCCGCGCTCGACGCCGGCGCCTCGATCCTCGTCATTGGCCGGCCGATCACCGCCGCCGAAGACCCCGACGCCGCCGCGCGCGCGATCGAAGCGACGCTCTGAACCCGTGGCTCGTGTTCAGGCCAAGATCTGTGGGGTCTCCACCCCTGAGGCGATCGACACGGCTGTGGCGGGCGGGGCCAGCCATGTCGGTTTCGTCTTTTTCCCGAAGAGCCCGCGCAATCTCGATCCCGATCGACTTGCCGCCCTTGCCGCGCGCCTTCCCGATCGCGTGAAAGCCGTAGGCGTGTTCGTGAACCCGGACGATGCCCTTCTCGCGCGCACGGTGCCGCATCTCTCGGCCATCCAGTTGCACGGCAGCGAAGCACCGGAACGTGCTGCGGCGATCAGGGCGCGCTTCGACCGCGAGGTCTGGAAGGCGGTATCCGTCCGCACCCGCGCCGATCTCGACGCCGCCCGTGCCTTCACCGGCGCCGCCGATCGTATCGTCTACGACGCGAGGACTCCGGAGGGCACGCTCCCCGGCGGCATGGGCCTCCGCTTCGATTGGCGCCTTCTGGAAGGCTTCGCGCACCCTCTCCCTTGGGCGCTCTCCGGCGGGCTGGATGCGGACAATGTGGTAGAGGCGGTGGGGATCACCGGCGCGCGGCTGGTCGACGTCTCCTCAGGCGTCGAAGGTGCGCCGGGGGTGAAGGACGTGACAAAGATTACCGCGTTTCTGAAAGCCATTTCGATCCTCTAACCCCCTCCCCATCGAAGATGGGGAGGGGGACCGTTTGCAAAGCAAATGGTGGAGGGGTGCTGCGTACCGGGTGGGGAGCACCCCTCCACCATGCTGCGCATGGTCCGCCTCCCCACGCTCCGCGCAGGGGGGATGATGCCAATCTCGACACCTCGCCATCATCGGCCTAAACGCCCACGCACATGACCATCGCCAACACCCTGCGCGCGCAGCCCGACGAACGCGGGCATTTCGGCCAGTTCGGCGGCCGCTACGTCGCCGAGACGCTGATGCCGCTGATCCTCGACCTGGAGCGCGAATATCGCGCGGCCAAGGCGGACCCGGCCTTCGGGGAAGAGCTGAACGGCCTGATGACGCACTATGTCGGCCGCCCCAGCCCCCTCTATTATGCCGAGCGCCTGACCGCAGCCATCCGCGAGAGCGCCGCCCCCGGCATGGGCGCCAAGGTCTATTTGAAGCGCGAGGAACTGAACCACACCGGCGCGCACAAGATCAACAACTGCATCGGCCAGATCCTGCTCGCCATCCGCATGGGCAAGAAGCGGATCATCGCAGAGACGGGCGCGGGCCAGCATGGCGTCGCGACCGCAACCGTCGCCGCGCGCTTCGGCCTGCCCTGCACCATCTTCATGGGCGCCAAGGATGTCGAGCGACAGCAGCCGAATGTCTTCCGCATGCGCCTGCTGGGGGCCGAGGTGCGCGCCGTGGAGAGCGGATCGCGGACCCTGAAGGACGCCATGAACGAGGCGCTGCGCGATTGGGTCGCGAACGTCCATGACACCTTCTACATCATCGGCACCGCCGCCGGCCCCCATCCCTATCCGGAGCTGGTCCGCGATTTCCAGTCGGTGATCGGCCATGAGAGCCGCCAGCAGATGATCGAGGCCGAGGGACGGCTTCCCGACCTGCTCGTCGCCTGCGTCGGCGGCGGATCGAACGCGATCGGCCTGTTCCATCCCTTCCTCGACGATCCCGAGGTGGAGATGCTCGCGATCGAAGCGGCGGGCGAGGGCCTCGACACCGACAAGCACGCCGCCAGCCTGGCCGGCGGCACCCCCGGCGTCCTTCACGGGAACAAGACCTTCCTCCTCCAGGATGAGGACGGCCAGATCACCGAGGCGCATTCGATCTCCGCTGGCCTCGACTACCCCGGCATCGGGCCGGAGCATAGCTGGCTCTACGACATCGGCCGCGTGAAGTACGAGGGCGTCACCGACAAGGAGGCGCTCGACGCCTTCCAGCTCCTCTGCCGCACCGAGGGGATCATCCCCGCCCTCGAAAGCAGCCACGCCATCGCCGCCGTGCCCGCCAAGGCCCGCGAGATGCGCGACGACCAGATCATCCTCGTCAACCTCTCCGGTCGCGGCGACAAGGACATCTTCACCGTCGCGGACAGCCTGGGGGTGAAGCTGTGACCGACCGTGTATCCTCCACCTTCGCGCGCTGCCGGGCGGAAGGCCGTGCCGCGCTCGTCACCTTCGTGACAGCGGGTGACCCCTCCCCCGCCGACACCGACGCCATCCTTGACGCGCTCGTCGCAGGGGGTGCCGACATCATCGAGTTGGGCATGCCCTTCACCGATCCGATGGCGGACGGCGTCGCGATCCAGCTGGCGAACCTGCGCTCGGCGGCGGCGGGAACGACGACGGCCGACATCCTTGCCATCGCCGCCCGCTTCCGCACGCGCCATGCGGAGACACCGCTGATCCTGATGGGATACGCCAACCCGATGATCAGGCGGGGCTCCGACTGGTTCGCGGATGCCGCCGCTCATGCGGGCGTGGACGGCGTGATCTGCGTCGACATCCCACCGGAGGAGGACGTGGAACTCGGCCCCGCGCTCCGCGACGCCGGCCTGCACCTCATCCGCCTCGCCACCCCCACCACCGATGCGGCGCGCCTGCCGGCCGTCCTCGATGGCGCGTCCGGCTTCCTCTACTATGTGTCGGTCGCCGGCGTGACAGGACAGCAGCAGGCGGCGCAGACCTCGATCGAAGACGCGGTCGCCCGTCTGAAGGCCGCGACCGACCTGCCCATCGCCGTCGGCTTTGGCGTGCGCGGGCCGGATCAGGCGCGTGCTATCGGTCGTGTGGCGGATGGCGTGGTCGTCGGCTCGGCGATCGTCGACATCATCGGTCAGCATGGCAGCGCCGCCGCCGAGCCGGTCCGCGCACTCGTCGCCGGCCTGCGCGCCGCGCTCGAACCCCAGAAGGAGGCCGCATGAGCTGGCTCACCCGCGTCCGCCAGTCGATCCCGTTCATCGCCAAGCGGGATACGCCGGAGAACCTCTGGCACAAATGCTCCGCCTGCGGGCAGATGATCTTCGTCAAGGAGCATGAGGAGAACCAGTACGTCTGCCCGCGCTGCGATCATCACGATCGTGTGGGGCCGAAGGTGCGGTTCGAGAACCTGTTCGATCCGGGCAGCTGGACGGTCCTCCCCTCGCCCGAGGTTGCCGAGGATCCGCTGAAGTTCCGCGATACCAAGCGCTATCCCGATCGCATCAAGGCCGCCCGCGCGGCGACCGGCGAGACCGATGCGCTCCAGAACGCCGAGGGTACAATCGACGGCCAGCGCGCCGTCGTCGGCGTGCAGGACTTCGCCTTCATGGGCGGATCCATGGGCCAGGCGGTGGGTGCCGCCTTCCTGGCCGGGATCCGTGCGGCGATCGCGGCCCGCTGCCCCTACATCATCTTCACAGCGGCGGGCGGCGCCCGGATGCAGGAGGGCATCCTCTCCCTCATGCAGATGCCGAAGACCACGGTCGCCATCGCCGAGCTGCACGAGGCGGGGCTGCCCTATATCGTGGTGATGACCGATCCCACCACGGGCGGAGTCACTGCCAGCTATGCGATGCTGGGCGATGTCCAGCTCGCCGAACCCAACGCGCTCATCGGCTTCGCCGGTCAGCGGGTGATCGAGAGCACAATCAGGGAGAAGCTGCCTGAGGGGTTCCAGCGCGCGGAGTACCTCCTCGACCACGGCATGCTCGACATGGTCGTCCACCGCCACCAGCTGCGCGAGCGGCTGGCGAGCCTCATCGGCTACCTCGCTCCAGCGGCGGTGAACTAAGACATGGCAACGATCACCCGTTCGTCCTGAGCGTAGTCGAAGGACGGGTAAGGTAAACCGACCCTCGACCCGTATTCGACTTCGCTCAGCACGAACGAAGCTTTTTGCTGTAAAGGCGGCGCTGGAATGCCTGACTTCGCCACCTCCGCCTCTCCCGCCGTTCAGACCCAGCTGAACCGCCTCTGGTCGCTCTCTCCCGGCGCGGACATACTCGGACTCGATCGCATCACCGCGCTGCTCGACCGGATCGGCAATCCGCATCTCCGTCTGCCGCCCGCCTTTCATGTCGCCGGGACCAACGGAAAAGGTTCGACCTGCGCCTACTTGCGTGCCGCCTTGCAGGCATCGGGCAAGGTCGCGCATGTCTACACCAGCCCGCACCTCGTCCGCTTCAACGAGCGGATCCGTCTCGCCGACCGGCTGATCGAGGACGATCACCTCGCCCAGTTGCTGGAGGAGGTGCTGAACCACGCCGCCGATCTCCACGCCAGCTTCTTCGAGGTGACGACGGCCGCCGCCTTCCTCGCTTTCAGCCGCACGCCGGCCGACGCCTGCGTGATCGAAGTCGGCCTCGGCGGACGCCTCGACGCCACCAACGTCATGCTCCGGCCGGCCGTTACCGGCATCGTCCAGCTCGGCCTCGATCATCAGGGGTTCCTGGGCGACCGGATCGAGGACATCGCGGCAGAAAAGGCGGGGATCGCGCGCGCGGATGTGCCGCTGGTGACCATGCAGTACCCCGCCGCCATCGCGCAACGTGTGGGCGAGGTCGCCGCCGCGCGCGGGGCGGACTGGCTACCGAAGGGCGGCAAGTGGGACGCCGTCGTCTATCGCGACCGGCTCCATTACCGGGACGGGGCGGGTCGGGTCGATGTTCCCCTCCCCCGTCTGCCCGGCGCGCATCAGGCGATGAACGCCGGCCTTGCGATCGCCATGCTGCGACACCAGTCGCTGGTGGAGATCCCCGCCTCCGCTTATCGGGCCGCAATGGGCTGGGCGGACTGGCCTGCGCGGCTGCAGCAGCTTCGCAATGGGCCCCTGGTCGATCTGCTGCCCAAAGGCGCCGAACTCTGGCTGGACGGTGGGCATAATCCGGCGGCGGGCCGGGCGGTGGCGGATCATTTCCGCTCGCATGTGCCCGCCGAGCGGCCGTTCCACATCATCCTGGGAATGCTGGCGAACAAGGATCCGGCGGGCCTTCTCCGCCCCTTCGCCGGACGCGCGGCGACCATCCATGGCGTGCCGGTGCCCGGCCATGATCATCACAGCCCCGCCACGCTCGCCGCCCAGGCCCGCGCGCTCGGCCTCCCCGCCCTCGCCGCCGCCGATCCGCGCGCCGCGCTCGGCTGGATCGCCCGTCATGCCGACCGCGCCCGCCCGCCGATCGTCCTCATCCTCGGCTCGCTCTACCTCGCCGGCCGGGTTCTGGAGGAAAACGGCCCGCTCCCGGATTGAAGCGCAGTCCTCCCCCTGGCGGGGGAGGATAGATCGTCACATTATTGCGATTGACTTGCAATATCGGACATGGTGACTTCCGCTCCACAAGGATGCCGGAGAGTCGCATGACCGAACACACCGCCGAAGCCCTCCTCCCCCGTACCGCCGCGCCGATGGGCCGGGCGGATGCGGTGCTGCTCTTCGCGATCCGCCGCATGGCGCTGGAGGGGCTGAACGACGCCCATGCGTCCAACGCGCTCATCGGCCTGTTCGGGATGAGCTATCGCCGGCCGCAGATACTGCTGCGCGCACTGATGACCGAACTCGCCCGCGCCTCCGCGCAGACCATCCACGTCGCGCCGTGCTGCTGCATGCGGATGACCGAGGCGGAGGCGAAGCTGATGCGCATCATCGCGATCTCGCCCGCAGACGTGCGCGCCGCGCATACCGAGATGGCAAGCGTGCTCGGCACGTTCGACTGCCTAGGCGCCGTCACCAGCGCGCAGGCTTTGGGTCAGGCCTATACCGATCTCGGCAAGCCGCTGACCCGCACCTAAGCCTCGACCTCCCCCGCCGTCCCCATCGCCTGGTCGACGAGGCCGGTGCGCATCATCCACCAGAAGATCGCGATGCCCGGCAACGCGATCACGGTGGTGAGGAGGTAGAAGGAGACATAGCCGAACCCTTCGATAAGCCCCCCTGCGGTGGTGCCGGTCAGGAACCGTCCGACGATGCTCGCGGCGGCCGAGATCAGCGCATATTGAGAGGCGGTGAAGCGCAGGTCGGTCAGGGCGGCGAAATAGGCCGTCACCGTCACGCCGCCGATGCCGCTGGCGAAGTTCTCGAACCCGATCGAGCCCGCCATGCCGAGGTTCGAGTGCCCCGCCGCCGCCAGGCCCGCGAAGCTGAAGTTGGAGATGGCCATCAGGATGAGGCTGATCAGCACCGACCGCTTCATCCCTAGCCGGGCGTAGAGCACACCGCCGACGAACACACCGGCCAGCAGCGCCCAGAAGCCGACGCCCACATCGTACAGTGCCACCTCATCGTTGGTGAAACCGAGATCGTTGAACAGCAGGCGGAAGGTCAGGTTGGCGAGCGTGTCGCCGACCTTGTGGACGAGGATGAAGACCAGCACGAGCACCGCGCCGCGCCGCCGGAAGAACTCGACCAGCGGCCCCGTGATGGACGCGAGGACCGTCGCCAACGTCCGCCTACCGGCTGGCTCGCGATGCCGCGCAGGCTCGCCCATCACCAAGGCCGTCACCATCGCCGGCAGCGCGAAGCCCGCGCAGGCGAGGTAACCGACCGTCCAGCCGTACCGCCCGGACAAGACCAGCGCGAGCGTCGCCGCCGCCGCCGCGCCGATCCGCCAGCCATATTGCGTCATGCCCGATCCCGGCCCCAGCTGGCGCGGCTCGAGAAGTTCGATGCGATAGGCGTCGATGACGATGTCGTACGTGGCACCCGCCGCACCGACCAGCACCGCCGCCACCGCCGTCGCCTGCAGGCTTGCCGACGGGTCGACCAGCGCAAGGTTCGCGACGGCGGCGATCACCAGCAGGCCGACCACCAGCATCCACGACACACGCTGCCCCAGCCGTCCGATCACCGGCAGGCGCACCCCGTCGATCACCCAGGCCCAGAGGAACTTCAGGTTGTAGACGAGGAAGGCGAGCGTGAAGGCGGTCACCGCCTTCTTATCGATCCCATCCTGCGCCAGGCGCGTCGTCAGCGTCGCGCCGATCATCGCATATGGAAAGCCGGACGAGATGCCGAGGAACAGCGAGGCGAGCGGGGCCGGCTCGACATAGGGCCGGATCGCGGCGGCAAGCGATCGGGGGTGATCGGCGGAAGCGGGCGTGTCGGTCATGTTCCGTTTGTAGCGGCTTGGCCCGACTCGGAAAGGCCGCATTCGCCAACCCGCCCCTGCGAAGCTGGGTCATCCTGCTTCTGGCGCAACAAATCTGACATTTTCTGCCAAATCCCGGCCGGAATGCTGCACTTGCGTATAGACAGGCTGGGCGGAGTCGTATTACGATCTGCTCCATTGGTGTTACTGGAATGACAGAACCACTCAACGTCAGGGGGCGTTATGACCGGAGTTCGCGTCGGTAAGCGTGTCATCGGATCGCAGGCACCCGTAGCCGTCGGGTGGGAGAACGTGCCTCGCGTCGAGGGCGGTCCCATCAAGCGCTTCGTCTTCACCTGGTTTCAGCCGGCGACGTTCTTCGCACTGGTGCTGTTCTGGTACTACGCGCCGAACTCCATCGCGAAGGCGTCGACCGCGATCGGCATTGGCATCGGGTTCAAGCTGTTGCTGATGGCGCTCGAATGGGTGAACCCGCGCTTCGACAGCTGGCGGCTGACCTGGAAAGAGCTGGTCACCGACCTCTTCTATGTCGGGCTCGGCTATACGATCCTCCGCATGGCCGACAGCTATATCGGCGACGGTGTCATGATCGAGGGTGTCCAGCACCTCTTCAGTTGGGAGAAGTTCGGCTGGTTCCTGGCCCTCCCCCTGCTGCTCCAGGCCTTCCTGATCTCGTTCATCTTCGACTTCGGCCAGTATTGGATGCACCGCGGCATGCACAACTGGCACCCCCTGTGGCTGACCCATGCGCCGCACCACTACATAACCCAGCTGAACGTCAACAAGGGCGCGGTCGGTAATCCGATCGAGCTGTTCCTGATCGGGCTCGGCATCGGCGGCTTCTTCGACTTCCTGCCCCGTGCCTTCCTGCTCGCCGGCACGCTCGGCCTTGCGGTCAGCATCTACCAGCACATCAACGTCCGCTTCAACACGCCGCGCTGGTGGCGCTTCCTCTTCAACACCACCGAACATCACAGCGTCCACCATTCGCAGGATTTCGAGGCGAGCCGCAGCAACTACTCCGGCACCTGGATCATCATCGACCGCATGTTCGGCACCTGCGTCGATGGCGAGGCGGAGCTGCTCGGCATGGAGGGCGGCCGCCGCATGACCATTCGCGAGACGATGGTCTATCCGTTCACCGAGGGTTGGAAGTCGCTGAAGGAGCGGCTCGCCCGCACCCGCCTCGGCGGCGATCCCGTCGCGGTTCCGGCGGAGTGACGGGGCCGCGTCGCCCCGCACCCACCCTCCCACTCCTTTGCACACCGGTGTTCCGGGCATGAGCCTCGCCGCTCGGCCCGCGCCGCCGCGCGCCTTCTTCTCCGGAGATCCCGTGAACCTGCGCTTCATCGACTGGATCTGGCATGTCAGAGGCAACATGCCGCTAGCGCCCGATCAGTCGGGTGACGAAGCGCTCTCCCGGCTCGAACCGCTGTTCCGGGAAAGGGGCACCAGCCATGAGCGCGCCGGCGACACGCTCACCTTCCGCAAGGACAATCAGGCCCCGCAGGACCGAATGTCGGTCTTCGACGGCGGCACCCTGCGCGTCGAGCCGGGCGCGACGGGCACAGTCCTGCGCTACGATCTCTTCAGCCGCATGTTGCTGTTCTGCTTTCTCGCGCCCTTCATGTTCCTCGCCTTCGCGCAGTTCGCGACCGTCCTGAACAAGCTCGACAAGCCGGCTGCCGAGGCCGCGAAGTCGAAGACGGAAAAGGACAAGAAGGACGTCGTCCTGCCGCAGAGCCCGATCGACAAGTTCCTCGGCGCTCCCGCCCCCGAGAAACCCGACAAGGACAAGAAGAAAAAGAAGGACGAGGAGAAGAAGGAGAAGCACGCGACCACCCCGGCCTATGTCTTCGCCGCGATCTTCGCCTCGCTCTACCTGGTCGGCCGCATCCTCGAAGACTGGCTCGTGAGGCGATTGTTCCGAAGGAAGCTGCTGGAAGGCTGAACGGATCGGAGCAGGAAACCGGTTGGTTACCTTCGCCGGCTATCAGGGCGCGGATGGAAGCGAACAGCCACCCCGCCGACCTCGCTGCCGCTCATGCGGAACTGCGCCGGCTGATCGATGCGATCGAGGCGGAGACGGCCCGCCCCCTGCCCGACATCGCCGGATTGACCTCTGTCCGCATGAAGCTGACCCAGGCCAGCCGCCGCCGGACTGCGCTGGTAGACGAAATCGTCCGGCGCAATCGCGTCGCCGCTTCCGCGGAACAACGCGCTCACCTCGAAACGCTTTGGACTGATCTGCAACAGGCGCGGATGATCTCGGCCGGCCATATCGGCCGCTGGACGGTCCAGGCGATCAAGGCAGACTGGCCCGGCTACTGCGCCGCCTCCGCCGACCTCCGCATCCGGATGCGCGCCCAGATCGACCGCGAAGCCGCTCTCCTCGCCTGAGGCGGCGGCATTCACCCTTAAGGAACACTCGCCACGGCATCGGTCTGCGCCGGATAGATGCGCAAGACGGCTTCGATCAGGTCGGCGGCCACTGCCGGATCGCTCCCGTCCTTGGTGCCCGCGGCCCGCACCGCCACTGCTGTTCCGCGCCAGACAGGGTCCGCCCGGTCGCGTTCGCTGATCCGAAGTTCAAGCTGGGTCTGCTGCACGGGCACCAGCTTCCGCTTCGTCGAAGGCAGGGGAACAGTGATGTTCGCGCCCACGCCGACACCTCCCCCGCCGAAGCTGGACCGCTCGGCCGGGACCTTCACCGTCGTGGTGCCCGCCTGATCCCGGCTCAGCATGATCGTCGCGGTGTAGCGCGCGTGGCCGACCCCCTCCAGAACCGTGAAGCCGCGCGCGGCCAATGCCCCGCTCGCCGCCTCGCTGAACGCCGACCGCGTGGACAGGGGCAGCGGCTCGCCCGATGACACGTCGACGGATATGGTGCCAGATGCCGGCGGGCCCTCGGCGGCAAAAGCGTGTCCCGTAAACGCAAGCCCGACAAGAACCCACGCTGTGAGACGCTGCGGCTTCCTCATCTCAGAACAGCCGGAACCCGCCCGGCACCCGCTTCACTTTCTTGCCCTTCAGCTTCGCCCCCGCCGCGGCGATCGCGTCGGCCAGGTCGCGCTGCGCATAGGGCTTGGCGAGGCATCCGACCGCCAGCGCCCGCGCGTCGATCGGGCATTCGCCGGTGACGAAGATCACGGGCACGCCGGTCTTTCCGGCGGCGCGGGCGACTTCGATGCCGCTGCCAGCGTGAAGCCGCACGTCGGCGAGGACGAGGTCGATCGGGTCGCCCCCGCTTTGTGCGTGCAAAATGCGCAGCGCCTCCGCCTCGGTGTCCACCGTCGCGACCACCTCGTGCCCTTCGCCGGTGAGGAAATGCTCGTTGTCGAACGCAACGAGGGGTTCGTCCTCGACGATCAGGACGCGCTTCAGGATCGGGGCCGCCTTGCCGAACAGCATCTAGACAGCGCCTCCGCTTGACCCGGCCGTCACGATCGTGAACCTCCCAACCATCATTCCCTGCCGGAGCCCGACGTGGCGAAACGCCTGACCCTGTTCATCGCCGCCGCGCTCGTCGCCGGCATCGCCCTCGGCCTGGTGCTCAACTGGACCGTAGCCGATCCTGCCGCCCTCGCAACGATCGCGGATGGCTTTTCGATCCTGACCACGCTGTTCCTGAACCTGATCAAAATGATCATCGCGCCTTTGGTCTTCGCGACCTTGGTCTCGGGCATCGGGCATATGGGGGACACGGCGGCGCTCGGACGGATCGGCCTGCGCTCGCTCGGCTGGTTCGTAGCGGCGAGCGCGGTATCGCTGACCCTCGGCCTCATCATGGTCAATTTGCTTGAGCCGGGCGTCGGCCTGAACCTGCCGCTGCCAGACGCGACGGCGGCGAGCGGAGTCGATCGCGGCACGTTCAACCTCCACGACTTCATCGGCCATCTCGTGCCGAAGTCGTTCATCGAGGCGATGGCGAAGAACGAGATCCTGCAGATCGTCGTCTTCTCCTGCTTCTTCGGCGTGGCGCTGACCGCTGTCGGCGAGAAGGCGGCACCCGTGCTGCGCGGCACCGAGGCGCTGGCGCAGATCATGCTCCAGATCACCGACTACGTCATGCGCCTCGCGCCGATCGCGGTGTTCGCGGCGGTGACCAGCGCGGTAGCCGTCCAGGGTGCTGGCATCCTCGCCACCTTCGGCTATTTCCTCGGCGGCTTCTACGCGGCGATGGTGCTGCTCTGGTGCGTGCTGTTCGGCGCGGGCATCCTCATCGCCGGCAAACGCGGGCGCCTGCTCCCGGCCTATGTCCGCGCGCCGGCCATCCTCGCCTTTTCGACCGCCTCGTCGGAGGCGGCGTTCCCGCGCACGCTGGAGGCGCTCGACCGCGTCGGCGTGCCGCGTCGCATCGCCAGCTTCGTCCTGCCGCTCGGCTATTCGTTCAACCTCGACGGCTCGATGATGTACTGCACCTTCGCGACAGTGTTCATCGCGCAGGCCTATGGCATCGAACTGACCCTTCAGCAGGAGATCACCATGCTCCTGATCCTGATGGTGACGTCGAAGGGGATCGCGGGAGTTCCGCGCGCCAGCCTTGTCGTGATCGCGGCCACCCTCGCCTTCTTCGACATTCCGGAGGCGGGGCTGCTGCTGATTCTCGCGGTCGATCACTTCCTCGACATGGGCCGTTCGGCGACCAACGTCGTCGGCAATGCGGTGGCGAGCCTCGTGGTAGCGAAATGGGAGGGGGCGCTGGAGGTGCTGGAGCCGATCGAGGCCGAGCCACTCCCCGCCCCCTCGCACACGCCGGCAGCCGGCAAGGCGGGGCTGGAGATCGATCCCGGCGCATGACACGCGGTCGATCGCCATCCCGGCGGAGGCGGGGATCGTTCCGGACATGGTGGGCGCTCTGGTGTCGAGCGATCCCGGCCTTTGCCGGGATGACGGCGTCGTTTGTGGCGCTTCCCGCCGGTGCCGCCCCGACCGATCCCGCCGAGATCGAGCGGCGCCTCGCCACGGAGGGCGCGCCTCTCGTCGACATGCTGCCCAGCGGCGGGGCGGAAGTGACGTTCGTCTGGCGCGACGCGAAGGAAAAAGCCGTCTCGCTGCGCTGGCCCTCCTTCCTGCCGCAGGGCAGCAACGTGTTGGTGCCGATCCCCGGAAGCAACCTGCGCACGCGCACGGTAGTGGTGCCGGCGGGCACGCGCATGTCCTACCGCTTCCTCGTCGACCCGAAGAGCAGCGGCTGGACCGATACGGAGGCGGCGTCGCGCCGCGATCCGCTTAACCCGCATTTCTGGCTGCAAGGCGATTGGGAAGAGGCGTCCACCCTCGACCTTCCCGATGCACCGCCCCTTCCCTACCGCGATCCGCGCGCGGACGTGCCGCACGGCAAGGTCACCAGCGCCGTGCTTTCCAGCAAGGCGCTCGCCAGCGCGCGGACGGTCAGGCTCTACATGCCGCCGGGCAGCGCTCGACCTCGATGGCTGCTGATCGCTTTTGACGGGGAAGGCTATCTCACCCGCCACAAGCTCCCGGTCGTGCTCGACGCGATGATCGCCGACCGCGTGATCCCGCCGATCGCCGCCCTCTTCGTCAATAGTGCCGACCGCATGAAGGAACTGATGTGCCTGCCCGCAAACGCGGCGATGGTGGCGGACGAGCTGCTGCCCTGGGCGGCGAAGCATGGCGCCGACATTCCTCCGAAGCGTCGCATCCTCACCGGCGTCAGCCTCGGCGGGCTGGCTTCCGCCTGCGCCGTGCTCGACCGGCCGGAACGCTTCGGCGGGGTCATCGCGCAATCCGGCTCATTCTGGTGGAACGCGGGCGCGGGCACGAACGGCGTCTCCGCACGCATTGCCGACACGCCGAAGCAGGACGTCCGCTGGCACCTCTCGGCCGGCCAGATGGAAGGCGGTGCGCCGATCGGTATCCTCGAAAACAGCCGCATCCTGCGCGACGCCCTTGCCGCGAAAGGTTACCGCGTCAGCCTGAACGAACTCGCGGGTGGACATGACTGGTACAGCTGGAGCGCCGATTTCCCGGACGCGCTCAGGAGCATGATCGCCGCCGAGTAATCGGGCAGGTCAGCGCGGCCGCAGCCTCACGACCTTCCGGGCTGCCCGCGCGCCCGGCGCGGCGTCGGCCACCGCGAGCGCCAGTTCGCTTTCGAGGAACGGCTTGGCGAGCTTTCGCACCTGCGGCATCGCGCCGTCAGGCAGTTCGGCAAAGCCCGAGACCAGCACGACCGGCTTGTCGGGCCAGACCGCGCGGACGGCATCGGCCAGTTGGGCGCCGGTCATATCCGGCATGGCATAATCGGTGACGATCATGTCGACCGCGCCTTCGCCCAGCCGTTCCAGCGCCTCTGCGCCTGAGGTGGCGCGCACGACCCGATGGCCGAGATCCTCCAGCATGGCGGCGGTGTTGGTCAGGACCAGCGGATCGTCGTCGACCGCCAGGATGGTCATCGGCGGCACATCGGGCGCCACGAACGCGATTTCCGCGAGCTTGTCGGTGACCGTCTGATCGACGGCCACGGGCAGCCACAATTGAGCGGTCGTGCCGACACCGGGATCGCTCTTGAGCACCAGCCGGCCACCGCATTGCTCGGCGAAGCCATGCACCATCGACAGGCCCAGGCCTGTGCCCCGGCCCACGCCCTTGGTCGTAAAGAAAGGCTCCATCGCCCGCTCGAGCGTCGCCGCGTCCATCCCCTCGCCATGATCGATGACGGAGATGCACACGCAATCGATCGGCGCCGCGACCCCGTCGCGCAGCACCGGCATCCTGTCCTCGTTCGCGGAGATGATGATGCGGCCGCCGGCGGGACTGGCGTCTCGCCCGTTTACCGCCAGGTTGAGCACGGCGAGTTCCAGCTGTGCCGGATCGACGCTGACCGCCCGGATCGACAAGGGGAAGCGCGTTTCGACCGACACCCCATTGCCCAGCGTCCGTTCCAGCAGGCTGGCCATGCCACGGACCAGTGCGACAGGATCGACCGTCTCCAGCTTCAGTTCCTGGCGCCGCGCAAAGGCCAGCATGCGCTGGGTCAGCGTCGCGCCGCGCTCCGCCGCCTTCATCGCGTTGTCGAGGAAACGGGTGGCATCGTTGCCCTTCGCCGCGTGGCGCTTGGCGAGGTCGAGGCTGCCGATGATGGCGGCCAGCAGGTTGTTGAAATCGTGGGCGACGCCGCCGGTCAGCTTGCCGATCGCGTCCATCTTCTGCGACTGGAAGAAGGCCTCGCGGGCCTGTTCGAGCGCCTGCTGCGACTCCCGCCGTTCGGTCAGGTCGCGCGTGATCTTGGCGAAGCCGATCAGCTCCCCGTCGTCGTCGTAGACCGCGTCGATGACGACATTCGCCCAGAACTGGGTTCCGTCGCGCCTGACGCGCCAGCCCTCCGCCTCGAAGCGCCCGGCCTCGCGCGCCGCGCGGAGCGCCAGCTCGGGCATGCCGGAAGCGCGGTCCTCGTCGGTGTAGAAGCGGGAGAAATGGTCGCCGACGATCTCTTCCGGCACATAGCCCTTGGCGCGCTGCGCACCAGGGTTCCAGCTGATCACCACGCCGGACGGGTCCAGCATGTAGATCGCGTAGTCGGTTACCGATTGCACGAGCAGCCTGAAGCGTTCCTCGCTGCGGCGGAGCGCCTGCTCGGCCAGGCGCCTGTCCGTGCGGTCGCGCGTCACCTTAGCGTAGCCGACCAGCCCACCGTTCTCCCAGATCGGGTCGATCACGACGTTCGCCCAGAAACGCGATCCATCCTTGCGCACGCGCCATCCGTCCGCCTCGAAGCGCCCTTCCTCGCGCGCGGTCTTCAGCGCACGGGCGGGCAGACCGGCCGCCTTGTCCTCGTCGGTGTAGAAGCGGGAGAAGTGCTGACCCAGGATCTCGCTCTGCCGGTATCCCTTGAACCGCTCCGCGCCCGCGTTCCAACTGGCCACGATCCCGTCGGCGTCCAGCATGTAGATGGCGTAATCGGTGACACTCTGGACCAGCAGCTCGAAACGCGAGCTTGATTGCGGCGTGCTCATGGTCTCGGGCAAACAGCCGCTTCCTTGATCCATATCAAACTGCATGCGCCAACGCGCGTCCCTTGGTCCGGTTCCATCCATATCGCGCATAATCTGTAACTTATCTGTAACGTCGCGCAAACGACGCGAAACGGCGCTTCCGAGCCAATAGGACCGCCCTACGCTCTCCCACTCCCGCTCTCCGACGGAAATCGCTAGGACAGGGCGGATGTCCAAGCCTCCCCTCTCCCGACCTCCCGGTCAGAAGCCCCCTGGCGATCGGCCCCGGCGCGGCCCGGGCCGCTCCGCCGCCCCGCCCCGCACCGTCGCCGCGCCCAAGCCGAAGGGCGCGCCGGAGCGCATCGCCAAGCTGCTCGCGCGGGCGGGCATAGCCTCGCGGCGTGAGATTGAGCGGATGATCGCCGAAGGGCGGATCGCGCTGAACGGCACGGTCCTCGACACGCCGGCGACGCTGCTGACCTCGCTTCACGGCGTCACGGTCGACGGCAACGAGGTGAAGGCGCCCGCCCCCGCCCGCCTGTTCCGTTTCCACAAGCCGACCGCCCTGCTCACCACCGAGCGGGATCCGAAGGGCCGGCCGACGATCTACGACAAGCTGCCGAAGGACCTGCCGCGCGTCATGCCGGTGGGGCGCCTCGATCTGAATACCGAGGGCCTGCTCCTCCTCACCACGGACGGCGAGCTGAAGCGCCAGCTGGAACTTCCCTCGACCGGCGTCGAGCGCACCTACCGCGCCCGCGTGTTCGGTTCGGTAAGCCAGGAACAGCTGGAGGACCTTATCCACGGTGTCGAGATCGAGGGCGTGCGCTACGGCTCGATCGACGCCAACCTCGAACGGCGCACCGGTCGCAACGGCTGGGTCGAGATGCGCCTGACCGAAGGCAAGAACCGGGAGGTGCGCCGCGTCCTCGAGTTCCTCGGCCTGCAGGTCAGCCGCCTGATCCGCACCAGCTACGGCCCCTTCGCGCTGGAGGACCTGCCGGTCGGCGCGGTGGATGAGATCCGCCAGCACGATCTCGTGGTGTTCCGGAAGACACTCAAATGATCCTCCCTAAGCGATGCTTGGGGAGGGGGACCATGCGCAGCATGGTGGAGGGGCGGCGGTGTAACCGCCCTCTGCGCCTCTACTCCCCCACCACCGCCTTCGGCGGCGGTCCCCCTCCCCGAGCAAGCTCAGGGAGGATTTGATGCGCATAATCGCCGGGCTCTACCGTGGCCGCCCGCTCGTCGCCCCGGCGGGTGCCACCACCCGCCCCACCGCCGACCGCGTCCGCGAGGCGCTGTTCTCCATGCTGACCAGCCGCCTCGGCAGCTTCGAGGGGTTGCATGCCGCCGACCTCTTCGCCGGCTCGGGCGCGCTCGGGCTGGAGGCGTTGTCGCGGGGTGCTGCGGATTGCGTCTTCGTCGAACAGGACAGCGCCGCCCTCGCCGCGATCAAGGCCAATGCGAGCCGGCTGGGGCTCTCGCCCGACATCCGCCAGCTTGCGGCCGAGCGCTTCGCCAGCACCCGCCCGCTCGACCTCATCCTGATCGATCCGCCCTACAATACCGGTCTGGGGCAGCGCGCCCTCTCCCACCTCGCCCATCGCGGCGGGGTTGCATCGGGAGCCTGGGCGAGCATCGAGACCGCACGGACCGAGGAGATCGACGTCCCCGGCTTCACCATCGACGCCGAGCGCCAGTTCGGAAAGGCGCGCCTGACGCTACTCCGCTACGAGGGCTGAGCGGCGCCGGTTCAGCCGTCAGTCGATCGCCACGCCGGAGAAATTGTCGGCATAGGCCTGGATCTTCAGCACCTTCTCGCCGGCCGGCACGACATGGTACGCCATGCCCTGCGCACGAGCGTATTCCACCGCCTTGTCGAGCGTCGGAAAGGTCAGGCGGATTTGGCCGTTGGTGTCGCCCGAACCCGCCCATCCGGTCAGCGGATCGGCGCGCTTCGCCTCGGTCGGCTCATGTTCCAGCACCCAGCTGCCGACCTGGGCCTTGCCCGACTGCATGGAGCTTTTGATCCGCTGGTAGATGCGCGCCGTGGGCATGGAGGCCTCTCTGGAATGAGTGCCCGCGACCTGCCGCCAGAGCACGTCCCCGTCAAGACCGCGCCTGCGCGCGCTTGGTCCGGAGGGTCGGATCGGCGGCTGCGGGATCGTCCGGCCACGGATGCCTCGGATAGCGACCGCGCATCTCCTTGGCGACGGCCGCCCAGCTGCCCGACCAGAAGCCGGGCAAGTCGCGGGTGGTCTGGATCGGGCGGCCCGCAGGAGACGTAAGGCGGAGGACCAGCGGCACCCTGCCCTCCCCGACGACCGGGTGGACGGCAAGGCCGAACAGCGCCTGCACGCGCAGTTCGACGGCGGGTCCGCCCTCGGCCGCATAGTCGATGGCGTGGCGAGTCCCGAGCGGCGTGACGAATTCCGCCGGGGCGACCCGATCGACCTGCTGCCTGCCGTCCCAGCCGAGGCGGCTCTCCAGCGCCTGCAGCAGATCGTGAGCGGGAATGACGGACAAGCGGCGCCGTCCCTCCAGCAGCGGCGGGAGCCAGTCGTCCAGATCCGCAAGCAGCGCATCGTCTGACAGGAGATCCAGGCCGGCATAGCGCGCGCGGGTTCGCAGCGCCTCGGCAGCGTCCGGCCAGGGAAGCAGCGAGAGCCCGCCCTGGCGCACCCCCTCCAGCAAGGCGGCAGCGATCGCTGCCTTGTCGGGCGCGTTATCCGGGCCGCCGCCCAGCTTCAGCGCACCCAGGCGGCGCTCGCGCGTCGCGGTGATGCCGCCGGTAGCGGGATCGAAACGCACCTCGCGGCGCGCTTCGATCCGGTCCGCGAAGAGCGCCTCGATCGTGACGAGGTCGATCGCGGCGGCGGAGAGGATGCGCGCGCCGGAGGCGGCCCCTTGCGTCTCGGCCACGGCGAGCCATTCGGCGCGGGCGAGCGGCGACAGCGGATCGAGGCGGAACCCGCGCCCGCCGGTCGATGCCCAGTTCTCGCCCGACGAGTCGCGCCGCCGCGCGATCCGATCCGGAAACGCCAGGGCGATGCAGGTGGCGATGGCATACTCCCCGCCGCCGCTCACGCCCGATGGAGCAAGCCGGCGCGCCAGTGCCCTCGCCGCATCGGCGCGCCTGCCCTTCTCGCGACGCCAGCGCTCGATGCGCTGGGCGAGATCGGCACTGTCGCCGCCAAGGCCCCGTTCGCCAAGCAGGACGGCGACCTCCCCGGCCACCCCGCCCAAGCCCAATTCCCCGCCGCGCACCAGCATATGCCCGATGCGCGGCGCGACCGGCAAAGCGGCGATAGCGCGACCATGCGTCGTGACACGCCCGTCGGCATCGATCGCGTCCAATGCAGCGAGGCGCTTGCGTGCCTCCGCGACCGCAGGCGCGGGTGGCGGATCGAGCCAGCGCAGGCTCGCCGGGTCCGTCACCCCCCAGAGCGCGCAATCGAGCACCAGCGCCGACAGGTCCGCCTCCAGGATCTCGGGCGGATCGTAGGGCGGCAGGCCCGCCGTCGCGGCGGCCTCCCACAGGCGATAGGCCACACCGGGCGCCTGCCGCCCCGCACGGCCGGCCCGCTGGGCAGCGGCGGCCTGGCTGACCCGCTCGGTCACGAGCCGGGTCATGCCGGCGCCGCGATCGTAGCGCGGACGACGGGCGAGGCCGGAGTCCACCACCACGCGGACCCCGTCGAGGGTCAGGCTGGTCTCAGCGATCGAGGTTGCCAGCACCACCTTGCGCTTGCCGGGCGGGGCGGCGGCGATCGCGGCACGCTGCTCCGTCGGGTCGAGCGTCCCGTGCAGGCGGTGGACCTCGACCTGCGATGGCAGGCCGGTAAGGCGGTCGGCGGTGCGCTCGATCTCGGCCACGCCGGGCAGGAAAGCGAGGATGCCGCCCTCTTCCTCTTCCACCGCGCGCCGGATGGCGGCCGCCATCTCGTCCTCGATCCGCGCCTCCGCCCGCCGGCCGATATGGCGGAGGTCGAGGGGATGTGCCCTGCCCTCGCTCTCGATCACCGGCGCGCCGTCCATCAGGCGGGAGAAGCGCGCACCGTCCAGGGTCGCCGACATGGCGAGCAGGCGGAGGTCGGGGCGGAGCGCCACCTGCGCGTCGAGGGCCAAAGCCAGGCCGAAGTCGCTATCGAGGCTGCGTTCGTGAACCTCGTCGAACAGCACGGCGGAGACGCCGGCAAGTTCGGGATCGGCCTGGATGCGGTTGCGGAAGATACCCTCGGTCAGCACCGTCACACGCGTCGTGGCCGACCGCTTGCTGTCCATGCGGGTGGCGTAGCCGAAGGTCCGGCCGACCGGCTCGCCTGCCAGCGCCGCCATCCGTTCCGCCGCAGCGCGGGCGGCGAGGCGACGGGGGGAGAGCAGCAGAATCTCGCCGCTGCACCATTCCTCGCCGAGCAGCGCAGGGGCGACCGCCGTCGTTTTGCCCGCGCCGGGTGGCGCCACGAGCACGGCCGAGGACTCTTGCCGGAGCACGTCCAGCAGGGCAGGCAGCACGTCGTGGATGGGCAGGCGTTCGGTCACGCCCTCCCCTTAGGCAAGAGGAGCGGCGAATGGCAGGCACGATCCGCATCGGCATCGGCGGCTGGACCTTCGAGCCGTGGCGCGGCGTCTTCTACCCCGAGGGGCTGACTCAGAAGAAGGAGCTGTCCTACGCCGCCGAGCGCCTGACTTCGATCGAGATCAACGGCACGTATTACTCGACCTTCAAGCCGGACAGTTGGCGCAAGTGGCGGGACGAGACGCCGGAAGGATTCGTCTTCTCGGTGAAGGCGAGCCGGTTCTGCACCAACCGCAAGGAACTGGCGGGTGCGGCCGAGTCGATCGAGAAGTTCCTGGGTCAGGGCATGACGGAGCTCGGCGACAAGCTGGGGCCGATCAACTGGCAGTTCATGGGAACCAAAAAGTTCGACGCCGAGGACTTCGAAGGCTTCCTGAAGCTGCTGCCGAAGGAGCGGGACGGCCTGAAGCTCCGGCATGCGCTGGAGGTCCGCAACCAGAGCTTCGATTGCCCTCAGTTCATCGACCTCGCGGGCAAGTACGGCTGCGCCATCGTCTACGGGCTGGACGATGAGGAACCGGGCTGGCCGCTGATCGACGCGGCCACCGCCGACTTCACCTATGCGCGGCTGATGTCGAGCCGGGAGGAATTGGCGGCCGGTGTCACAGACAGCGAACTCGACGGGTTCTCCGCCCAGACCCGCGCCTGGGCGGAGCGCGGCGACGTCTTCGCCTACTTCATCTCAGGCGCCAAGGTCCGCAATCCGGCCGCGGCGATGGCCCTGATCGAGCGGGTGAGGTGATTTAGCAACCGGCCCGTGCTCCTGCGAAGGCAGGAGCCCAAGCGACCGGTTCGTCTCAGGCTCCTGCTTTCGCAGGAGCACATTCAAGGGACGGCTCTAGGTTCTAGTAAGCCCGCGCCACTGCGAAGTCGACGGCCTCGATCAGCGCCGCCTTGGCGCGGTTCGCGGGGAAGCTGCCGAGGGCGTCGATCGCGCGCTGGCCGTAGTGGCGGGCGCGGGCGAGCGTGTCGTCGATCGCGCCGGTCGAGCGGAGCAGGCCGGTCGCATAGTCCAAGTCCTCGTCCGACACACGCCGCCCGTGCATCGCGTCGCGCCAGAACTTGCGCTCCGCCTCGTCGCCACGGGCGTTGGCGAGGATGACGGGCAGCGTCACCTTGCCGTCGCGGAAGTCGTCGCCGGTGTCCTTGCCCATCGTCTTGCCATCCGACAGATAGTCGATCGCATCGTCGACCAGTTGGAAGGCGATGCCGAGGTTGCGGCCATAGGCGTCGAGCGCCTGCTCCACATCGGGCTCCCGCTCGGCGACGACGCCTGCGATGCGGCAGGCGGCGGCGAAGAGCGCTGCGGTCTTGGCCGAGATGATGTCGAGATAGGTCTGCTCGTCGGTCTCGATCCGGCGCTGGGCGGAAAGCTGGTTGACCTCCCCCTCGGCGATCACCGCCGACGCGCTCGACAGGATCTTGAGCACGCGGAGCGACCCGTCCTCGACCATCAGCTCGAACGAGCGGGAGAACAGGAAATCGCCGACCAGCACGCTCGCCGGATTGCCCCAGATCACGTTGGCGGTCCGCTTGCCCCGGCGCAGGCCCGATCCGTCGACCACATCGTCGTGGAGGAGGGTCGCGGTGTGGATGAACTCTACCGCGGCGGCGAGCTTGTGGTGGCGGCTGCCCTGATAGTCGAGCAACGCCGCGCAGGCGAGCGTCAGCATCGGCCGCATCCGCTTGCCGCCGCCGGCGATCAGGTAACCGGCAAGCTCGGGTATGAGCGGAATCTCGCTCTGCATCCGGTCGAGGATGACCTGGTTGACCCGGTTCATGTCGGTGGCGACCAGCGCCATGATCGGGTCGAGCGAGGGTTCGCGGGTGCGGTTGAGGGGCACGACGTCGGCTGTCACGCGCCGCCCCTTGCGCGCTCGCATGGCGGTTGTCCAGCTTGGCGGGGTTGCGGCGGGCGGCGGGTGCGTCCAAGAGCAGGGTGAACAGGCTGCGGAGGGACGGATGACCGGTGAGGCGCTGGGCGGGTTCCGCCAGAGCATCGACAATATCGACGCGGCGCTCGTCTGCATGCTCGCCGAACGCTTCCGCATCACCAAGGCCGTTGGCCAGTACAAGGCCGAGCACGGCCTGCCTCCCGCCGATCCGGGGCGGGAAAAGGCGCAGATCGAGCGGTTGCGCCGCCTCGCGGCCGACGCCCAGCTCGACCCCGACTTCTCCGAGAAGTTCCTCCGCTTCATCATCGACGAGGTGATCCGCCACCATGAGCGGGAGCGCGAGAAGGCGTGACCCGCCCCCGCATCGGCATCGATTTCGGCGGCACCAAGATCGAGACCGCGGCGATCGGCGCGGATGGCGAATGGCTGCACCGGGTTCGGACTCCGACGCCCAGGAACTATGAGGCGGCGGTCGCGGAGACGGTGCGCCTCATCCGCGAGACCGGGGCCGCGATCGGCGGCGAGGCGAGTGTCGGCATCGGCATCGCCGGCTCGCCCTCCCCGCGCACCGGCCTCATGCGCAACGCCAACGCCACCTTCCTGAATGGCCGGCCGTTCGGGGCGGATGTCGAGGTGGCGCTCGGCCGGCCGGTCAGGATCGAGAACGACGCCAACTGCCTCGCTTTGTCGGAGGCGCATGACGGTGCGGCGGCGGGCGCACGCACCGCGTTCGCGATCATCATCGGTACGGGCTGCGGCGGCGGGGTGGTGGTGGACGGGCGCACGGTGACCGGCGCCAACGGCATCGCGGGCGAATGGGGCCATGTACCCCTCCCCTGGCCGGGCTTCGCCGAGGTGCCGGGCCCGAGCTGCTGGTGCGGCCAGCATGGGTGCCTGGAGATGTGGGTGTCGGGCACCGGCATCCGCCGCGACCATCTGGAGCGCACGGGCGCGGTCACGGACGCCGCCGAGATCGTCACGGCGGCGCGGGCGGGGGAACCCGGTGCCGTCGAGACGCTCGACCTCTACGTCGACCGCCTCGGCCGCGCGATGGCGATGGCGGCGAACCTGATCGACCCCGACGTGTTCGTCCTCGGTGGCGGCATGTCGAACGTGCCTGAACTCTACGATCGCCTGCCCGCCGTGATCGAGCGCTACGTGTTCGCCGACGAATGGCGCGCGGTGATCGCGCCGGCGAAATGGGGCGACTCTTCCGGGGTCCGGGGCGCGGCGCGTTTGTGGCCGGAGGATGGGCGCGGGGGCTGACGGCCCGGCCTTGGCAACAGCGTTGACCGGATGGGATCGATATGCCAGTGCGGCCCTGTCCGGCTTTCGCGGTGGGATCGGCTGCAAATCGTCAGCTTTCCTGCCGCTAAGTGCCTGACATGCGGGTGTAGCTCAATGGTAGAGCAGAAGCTTCCCAAGCTTACGACGAGGGTTCGATTCCCTTCACCCGCTCACCCATTACCGTAAGTGGTTCCGTGGTGACGGCTTGGCCGGTGGCGAGCGCTAGGATGTTCGCGAGGCGGCCTTCGAAGTCGATGGCGACGCCCCTGCCCTTCTCCGCAGGTACGCAGGTGACACGGTCGATCAGGCTGCGGACGATCGGCATGGCTTCCGCCCGGCTGACTTCATCGGACAGCGCCACGCTCAGTGCGGCGACCTGCTGGCGATAGTCGGCCGCGATTTTCGGGTGGAGGGTGATAACCGGCATCGCCTCGATCGCCGCCAGTTCTTCGGTCGCGGCGGTCCGCTCGGCCCGCGCCGTGGCGAGAATTTCGCGGATCTCCACGAACTCGTCCGCGCCCGTCGCGATCGCCTCGACTAGGCGGTTCACCTTGGCCGTCGCCTCGGCAAGCCGCTTCTCCAATCCGGCACGTTCCTTTTGCAGCTGGGCGGTGCGGCGGGCCATGTCGCGGTGAAACTCCCGCACATAGGCACTGACGATTTCCGGGTCGAGCATCCGCCCTTCGAGACCGTTCAGGATGCGATGTTCCAGCGTCTCCGTCTTGATGCTGCGATTGTTCGTGCAGCCGCGCCCGTCGGCGTATCGGCCGCAGCCCCAGTAGCCGCCGCCACGCACGGTGAAGCCGCCGCCGCAGACGCCACAGTAGACCAGCCCCGACAGGAAGTGCTTCGGCCGGCGGCAGAAGTCGATCCGCTGCCCGTCATAGCGCTGCCGCTGCTGCTGCACGCGTTCCCAGGTCTCATCGTCGACGATGCGCAGAGCCGGGGCGGCCGTGCTGATCCATTCCGATTCGGGATTGGGCTTGATCCGCGTGCGGCGGGTCTTCGGATCAACGATTTTCCTCGTCCGGTTATGCACAATCTCGCCGACGTAGAGCCGGTTCTGAAGCATGCCGTTCTGCCGGATGCGATCGCCGTGAATGGTCGAGGCACGCCACGTCCCGCCGGACGGCGAAGGCACGCGGTCCCGATTTAGCCGCTCGGCAATCTGGCGCGTGCTCTGGCCGTTGGCGAAGTCACGGAAGATCGACCGGACGACCTCGGCTTGATCCTCGTCAATCTCTCGCAAGCCGCGAATCAGTTCACCGTTGCCGTTGAGCCTGTTCGCCTTGCGATAGCCATAGGCCAGCCCGGCGGGGCTGCGCCCGTCCGCGATCGTGCCGGACTGGCCGCGCTTGATCTTAGCGGCAAGCTCTTTGCGGAACTGGCTATCGATCAGCCCCTTGAAGGCGGCGGTCATGTCGTTGACCTCGCCATCGTTCAGGGTGAACAGGCGTGCGCCGGCGTAGATGATCCGTTCGCGGATGGCGTGGCTGTCACCGATGTGGCGCGCGATGCGATCGGTCGATTCGGCCAGCACCTGATCGACGCCGCCGGCCTCGACGCGGGCCAGCAAGGCGTTCAGGCCGGGGCGATGCTCCTCGCCGATGCCGGCGGCACCGCTGATCGCGTAATCCGTGAAGATGTCGACGATCGTCCAGCCTTCGCGATCCGCACGTTCGCGGCAGACGCGGACCTGGTCGTCGATCGAACGCCTATTTTGAAGGTGACTGGAGAAGCGGGCGTAGACGACCGTCCGCATCGTGCGGTTCCTTTCTTCGGGCCGCTGCAAACTCGCGTGCAGCCGCCGCGCGTGCAAGCGCCTTCGCAAGCTCGATCAGGGCGGGATCGGCGCGGCTCACCGTTCGCGCAGTCCGTGGCGGTAGCAGAAGGCCATGTAGGCGTCGGGAGCCATGCGGTTGGCGGCGCGGTCTTCCTCGATCCAGTTCTGGATCATGCGCTGGCATTCGAGGCGTGCGCGGGCGCCGGTCGCCTTGTCCCTGCGGAAGCCGTCGCGCGTGATCCGGGCCGCCATTGCGACGGGTAGGTATGCCTTGCCTCGCTTCGCCATGCGGTTGTGGAAGGCGATGCGGTGCGGGGTCGAACAGAAGAGTTGCGCCGCCTGCCCCGGTGCGGGCGCGAACGGCACGCCGCATTCCGCGCAGCGCGTGCGGTGGCGCGGATCGGCGGGATCGGCCTGACGGGCGTTTTCCGGGGCGGCGTGTAACACGGCGCTCATGGCGCAAATACCTGGAGCAGCGCGCGCTCCGTTCTCAGGATTGCGCGGCCGATTGCTTCCGGGATCTGCGGGATGACGGCGTCGCCGAACGCTTCGACGATGAGGCTGGCGGCAGACTGCCCCTTGCCATCGCCGACATCAGCGCGCGCGCCAGCCAGCCGGGCGGAAAGCCCATCATCCAGCCATAGGTGATGGGCAAGGTCTTCGAGGGACCAGAGAGGCCCGCCTTCGACAGCATCGCTGCGATCAGGCGCGCATACTGCCACTTGTCCGGTGCCCGATCCGTCATCGCCCCATCCAATACCGCGTCCATCGTCGGCGATTTCCGTTTGTCGTAGGCCGGGCTCCATGCATCCATGCGCTTGTCGCGCTTGGTCGGGGTCGGGAGTGTTTCGTGAGCTGCCGGATGAAGCATCGTCGGCAAATTCATACCCGTCGTTTTCTCGCCCCGAACCTTCGTCAATTCCGGCCCATGCGATGCATCGCTCTTTCTGGGTGTCGGCAGCATTGGTTCCTGAAGCTGATGCCGCACAGAGCCCATGCGGCCGGTGTCCCCGCGCGCGCCCGCCTTCATGTCTGACGCGCGCGCAGCCGAAAGGATCATTCGGAATGGATAGGTCGAGCCCGCTCCGCCCCCTGCCCCGTTCGCCATGCCATCCGAAGCCATTGGGGTCGGCAACTTGCTCGACATCGCACCCGATGAGCCAGCATCGCGGTCGCTCGTGGTTGGCGCCGATGTCTCCAGCACGAACCACGACCGGCCAGCAGGAGTAGCCGATTGTCTCCAGCGCAGCGATGACGGCGTCAGCTCCGCGAGTTCGGAGATTAGCGCTGTTCTCAAGAGCGAACCAACGAGGGCGGACTTCTCCGATGATGCGGACCGCCTCGAAGTAGAGCCCCGACCGCTCTCCATTGACACCCTTGCCTTTGGTGTTGGCGCTGCTGATGTCTTGGCAAGGGGGGCTGCCGACAACGATGGACGGAAGCCGTCCAAGATCGCGGCGAAGTCGATCTGCTGTGAGGGTTCGCACGTCGTCATAGAGGATCACCCCCGGATTGTTTTCGGCGTAGAGCGCACGGCGCCAAGCCACGGCTTCACAGGCGGCAATGGTGCGATATCCAGCGCGGTGCATGCCGAGCGACCAGCCGCCAGCCGCAGCACTGAACAGATCGAGGACATCGAGCACGGCTATGCGGCTTTCCTCTCAGCGGCTGGCAGGTCGGCGAAGGTCCAGCCGGCGCGGCGGGCGTCTTCGGCGTCGGCGAGGCGGGCGGTGCGCCAGTCGGCGCGCGCGGCCTCCCATGTTGCCTGTGCGCGGGCGGCTATGGGGCCAAGGCGGGCGGCGGTCTGGCGGTAGTGAAAGATGAGCGTCTCGCTCGCTTCCAGCAGGATCGCGGCGCGGGCGGCTTCGTCGCCCTTGCGGGTGGCCATGCGGGCGTAGCGCTCGCAGCCGGCGGCGAGGCTCTGCGCCTTCTCGCCGGGCAGGAAGCGGTCGACGTCGGCGGGCATCGGCTCCAGCAGCGCGAGGGCGCGCCATTCGCGGGCGATGTTCTGCGCGAGATCGAGGCCGCGCCGCGCCTCCAGATTGGTCATGGCCTCGCGCTTGACGAGATCGGGGTAGCGGCGGAGGCGCTCGACATGGATGACGTTCGCGTGGTGCGCGAGCCATGCCCATTCGTTCCAGCGCGGCGGGGGGCCGGGGCGGGTCATTCCGCCGGATCGCCCACATAGATCATGACCGGCGGGTGCGCGGAGCCGAGCACTCGAAGGTAAACCTTCGCGCCGGCTTGCAATGCCGCGAGTTCAGCGACGGTTGGTTCCCAGGCCGAGACCATGCAAGGCATGTCGCCGTTCATCTCGCGCCTGATGGGAAGTCCGAGGCACGGACCGCTGGTTTCCGGTGTCCACCCAGCCGGCGCGCCGAGTACGACGTGATAGCCCTCGATGACCGCGACGATCATACCACTACCCTCGCCTGCGCGATCGCGGCCTCGGCCTGTTCGACCAGAGCCGGGTGGGCGGTTGCCTCTCTGTTGTGGAAGGCCTCGACCAGGGCGATCAGCGCCTGGAAGAGTTCGTCGGCGGCGGCCATGCGGTAGGCCGTTTCTAGGCTGACCTCTTCAGCGATCTGGGCGGCCGTGCTGCCGTCTTCGATAAAGACGATCAGGTCGCGCCGCTCGTCGTAGAGGAAGGTGCGGTCGCTCACGACAGCACCGCCCAGCCGGTCCAGCCGATGGCGCTCCAGAGGAGGACCGCGAGGACCAAGATGGCGAGGGCGCGGCTCACAGGAAGCATCCCAAGACGCCGGCCAGACCGATCGGCCCGCCGACGAAGACGATGCCGAGGAGGACGCCGATGGCGATTGCGCCGGCCATCTGCTCACGGCCGAGGCCGCGCGGGGTGTCGTTCCAATCGTCGGGCAGTCCATCGATCGTGGGCGCGTCGACGCGGTGGGCGGCGAAGGCCTGACGGGTGACGCGGACGGCGGCGCGGTGGCCCTGCCCTCCGCCGGCATTGTCGATCGCCATGTCGGCGAGGGCGCGAGGATCGCCGATCATCGTGCGGCAGCCTCAGAAGCGACGAAATCCTCGTCCGGAACGACGGTGCGGGTCTCGACAACCGGCTGCGGCACGCGGCGGAGGGTGGAGCGGGCGACGCGGCGACGGCGCTGCCCGTCGGTCACCAGCGTCTGGCCGGAGCCGTCGGTGAAGTGCTGAACGACCGTGACGATCTTGCCGTTGACCATCGCCTTGCAGTTCGGCTGGTCGAAGGCGGCTTTGGTGTCCTGAAGCATGAAGGCCTCCCGTGTTGCGGGATGCCATATCCGATAATCGTAACTGTCATGTCAACGGAGATTTATACGATCATCGTATAATACCTTGAGCGTCGTTCTCTTTCCGTTCCACTGTTGCCCTAGATCAAGGTGAGTCGAGCGGATGCCACAACGCAAGTACGTCTACCGACTGGTTGTATTCAGGGAGGGGCGCGCGCCCTGGCGCAAGTCGCGGCATGAAGCCCGGCGCGACGCCATCGAACTAGGTATGGGCAGTTACGACGAGAACGGCTGCTTCTTCATCACGGTCCCCGCCGACATCGAGCAGCTAGAGGATGGCTGGGAGGATTTCCCCGAGAAGCCTACGCGCGGGACGCAATCCAGATCACACGGCCGACAACTTCAAAGTGCCCCTGCCCCAGAACGATATCGACGTGCGCCGGGTTGGAGGAGAGCGGGACGAGCCGCGCAGGATCTGAGCGGAACTCCTTGAAGGTTGTCTCTCCATCCTCATTGAGGACGACGTATAGCCTTCCCGGGTAGAGGGAGCGATCCTCAGGATCGACGACGATCGTAGCCCCATCCTGAGCGCGAAGGTCCATCGAGTCTCCAGCGACCCGCAACGCGAAGGCGCGGTGCGGGATCGACGGGTCCAAGGCGGGCATGGAGGCGAGCGGGTGACGCACAGCCTCCCGCCAATTCCCAGCCGCAACCTGACCGATGATCGGGATCGCGCGCAGCGGACCTGGCATTGCCGGATCGTGCTTTGCCAGCAATTCCCGCAAGCGATCCATCTCGTGGAACTGAAACCGGCGCTTCCCGCCGAGGGTCTCGCTCACCTTCTTTTGGGTCAGTCCGAGATGCTCGGCGATATCGATCTGCCGCAACCCAGCCCGCTTAATGGCCGCTTTGATCTCAATGAGGTCCATCCCCCGATCAAAGCCAAGCTTCAGATTATCGCAAATCCGAAGGTCGTAAGTTTTCCCTTGCGAACAACTTACGATTATCGGATATGTCGCGCCCATGGCGAGCGAACCACACCCGATCATAGACAATCTCGGCGGCACATCCGCTGTCGCAAAGCTGGTGCATCGTCGCCCATCAACCGTCCATTCTTGGCGCGAAGTCGGGATCAGCAAGTCGAACCTTGACCATATCCGTCTTGCCGCTGGCGAGCGAGGGCGGGGCATAGACTGGAACGCCTACGCGCAGAGCCAAGGCTATGAACTGAGCGTCGATCATGACGCGAGCGATACGGTCGCGGATGGTGCGTCGTCTCCGGGAAATTCCGAAGATGTTTCCCACGGGGCGACGGCATGAGCGGTCCCGCCCCTCATGAGGCACGGCGGCGGGCGATCAAGATCGCGTTCGGCGAGCTGATCGGCAAGATCGGCGGGATCGAGGCGGCGGCGGGGTTCACGCGCGTCGGCAAGTCCACGCTGGCCCGCTACTACTCGCTCGCCCCGGCCGACGCCGAATGCTTCCCGCCGGCCGACGTGATCGACGATCTGGAGCGCGTCGCGGGTGACCCGATCGTCACCCGCATGATGGCGCGGGGACAGGACTATCTGCTGCTGCGGGACGTGCAGGCCGGGTCCGTTTCGATCATCGACCTGCATGCGGCGATCGCCAATTGCGCGAAGGAGCATGGCGACGCGGTCGCCTCGCTCCTTTCCGCGCTGACCGACCTGGCACTGACGCCGGCCGAGGCGCGGCGCGTGATCCGCGAAATGGACGAGGAACTTCAGGCGCATCTGCGGCTGCGCGCGCTCGTCGCCCAAGTTGCGGAGAGCGAGTGATGGCGGCGGGGGAGAATCTCACGACGCGCTGGGCGTCTGGTACAAGACGCCGGAGGCGCTCGAAAACTGGCTGCGCACGGCCGAACCGGGTGACGAGTTCACCTATGCGCATGCCAGCATGCTGCGGCCGGAGCCGATCGTCGCCGCCGTCGCCGCGCTGGTCAAGGAAGGCGAGGTGCAGCCGGCGCAGCGGATGAACGGGTGCGGCAAGCACTACATCATCCAGCGCACGTCCGGCGAACGACGCACGGCGCCTGTCCGGCCCGCCCGGCGGACGGTGGCGGCACTGCCAGCCGAGGAACAGCGGGTCTACCTGATCCTCGGCAATGCCGCGCGCGCCGGGCGGGTGTGCCCGTCCAACAGCGCCCTGGTCCGGCTGGCGGGGCTGACCACGCGCCAGCAGGCTGCGCATCTGATCGAGAAGCTGGCGATGCGACGCGGGTTGATCGCCGTCGAAACGGTGATGACGGCGGCCGGACCGGGGCGGATCGTGACGATGGTGCGATCCGGGCGGCGGACGGCGGACCCGCGTGGTGTCAGCGTCCCGCAACCCGCAGCGTCGGGTGCGCAGGGATGATCGTGCAGCGCGGAGGCATGCCGGACCTGTTCCGCTGCGACGCGGAGGGCTGTGCGGTCCAGGCCGAGGCGCGCGTGGAGCGCGGGGCGGCGGGGTTCATCAAGTTCGCCTGGATGCCGGATGGCTGGATCGGGTCGAACGACGACGCGCCGGAGGTCCACCTGTGTCCGGCGCATGCATTTCAGACAGAGGAGATGGCGGCGTGAACGCGATGGAGCGCGGGTTGGCCGATGTGCCGCATGTGGACAAGGCGCCTTGGGTGCTGGCCTTCGGCAATGAGGCGGATGGCTGGGACATCGAAGGGGATGAAGACGACGACGGGGAGGCCACCGGCCTGCCCGGCGAGAGGCTGGTCAGCGACGCCCTGGGGAGCTTCGCTGGCTGCTGGGGCGACTACCATCGCGCCAGCGCGGCGAAGATCTTCAACCTTCCTGTTGATCTGATCGCTGCTCTCGACCCGCAGCGGTTTGAAGCCGATGCCGAAGATGTTGCTCTCGACGACCTTGGGACATTGATCCAAGTTATTGGCGGCTGCCGAACGCAATTCGGCTCGTGTTCGGTCGCGGACATGGCGCGGTTCACCAACCAGCATCCCACGCGGATCATCCAGGCTATGGGCAACCACCCTTGGATGTTCCTCAGCGGAGATCGGGACAACTTCGCCAAGCTCTTCATCGAGCACGAAGGCGAGTGATCAAGTTGCGCGCCAGCAAGGCCGAGCAGGCGGCGCTGCGGGCGCAAGGCGCGCGGGACGAGCGCGAGGCGGCGGTCTTCTACGTCGAGGCGGAGGCCGAGAAGCTGCGGCAGCGTGCCGACCGGCGTCCGCTCGGCAGCACGGAACATGACGAGGACACGCTGAGGATCGTGGCGCGACAGATGGATGTCGTCGCCCACGGCCTGTCGGCGCGCCTGCACCTGGGAGACGAGGCATGAGGGTTCTGGCCTTGGCCGAACGCGCGGACGAAACACCGGGCGCGCCGTGGACGCGGCGCGAGCAGGCGGTGTTGCGGAAGGTGTATCCGGTCGCGGGCATAAAGGGATGCGCGAGGTTCCTGCCCTCGCGCGGCTTGAAGGCGATCCGCCAACGCGCGGCGAAGCTGGGCATCCGGCGGGAGTTCCGCCGTGGCTGAGACCTCCACGATCGAATGGACGGATGCGACGTGGAACCCGGTAACGGGATGCTCCGTCATCTCGCCGGGATGCAAGCACTGCTACGCCATGAAGCTGGCGGGGACGCGGCTGAAGAACCATCCGTCGCGCGAGGGGCTGACGATCGACACGGCGGCGGGGCCGGTGTGGACCGGCGAGGTCCGCGTCAACGAACCGGCGATGCTGGACCCGATCCGGTGGAAGCGGCCCCGGCGCATCTTCGTCTGCGCGCATGGCGACCTTTTCCATGAGAACGTGCTCGACAGCACAATCGACCGCGTGTTCGCCGTGATGGGGGCGGCTCCGCAGCATACGTTTCAGGTGCTGACCAAGCGGGCCGAGCGAATGCGGGCGTATTTTGCGCGCGTCACCGCAGATCCAGCGGCGAACTGGCCGCTGCCGAATGTCTGGCTGGGCGTTTCGGCCGAAGATCAGGCGCGGGCGAACGAGCGAGTGCCGCAGCTGCTGGCGACCCCGGCAGCGCGGCGGTTCGTCTCGGCGGAGCCGCTGCTGGGGCCGATCAACTTGCATGACGCCATGTGGGCGGGCGATGGTGATCCGCTCGCGGACCTCACCGCGACGATCGATTGGATAATCGTCGGCGGGGAGAGTGGGCTGGGCGCACGGCCGATGCACCCGGATTGGGCGCGGTCACTGCGCGATCAGTGCGTGGCGGCGGGGGTGCCGTTCTTCTTTAAGCAGTGGGGTGCCTGGGCACCACTCCAGAAGGCGCGGCCAGCGCTTCACGGCGCCGCCGGCATGGTCGCCTGGAAAGACGGGCGGATCGGCTTCAACCTCGATGGGGGAGAGCCGGGGCAACACATGTTCATCGGCACCAAGGGGATCACCGGCCGCCTGCTCGACGGCGTGCAGCACGACGGAATGCCGGCATGATCCTGATCCCCGATCTGAAGACGGTTGTCATTCTCACACCGCGCACCGGCACTCGATCGCTTAAGCGGGCGATTGCCGAACGCTATCCAGAGTCGATGATGCTGTACCGCCATATGGAAGCGGACGGCGTGCCGCACGGCTATGATCGTTGGCGCAAGGTCGGCGTGGTCCGCAACCCGATCGACCGGCTGTGGAGCCTCTACAACTATCTCCAGCACTTCGGCATCAACTTCGCGCAGGAGCATGACACCACTTACACGGCCCGCATGCGGGCCAGCGTCGGCATGCCTTTCGAGGCATGGCTGCTCAACAACGAGGCCGTTTTCACCAGCCCTTACGACAGTGCTGGCCTGGGTCGCTTCTTTCCGGCCTACGCCTGCCGTCATCCCCTGCCGGAGAACCGGAAAAGCCAGTTTATCTACTTACGACCGGATCTCGGAACCTCGATCTACCGCTACCGTGAAATCGGTCTGCTGCACGATGAGCTTGGCGTCGATCCGGTTCACACCGAGAACGCGACGGGGCAGGACAAGGCACCGGCCCTGTCAGAGACCGCGATGGATTATGTCCGGCGCTGGTTTGCCTGGGACATGGGGGCGGCGGCATGAGGCATGTCTCCGCCTCCCATCTGGCGTCAACCGCAATGCCCGCCGACTATCTCGACTTTGTCCGGGCGAAGGTGGCGGCGGCGCCGGTATTCGGCGTGCCGGTCGATCCGGCTGATATCTCACCCATCCTGATCCGGCATCAGCCCGCGATCGTCCGATGGGCGGTCGAGGGAGGCCGGCGGGCGATCTTCGCCAAGTTCGGGCTGGGCAAGTCCGTCATGCAGCTGGAATGTGTCCGCCTGTCGCGCCGGCATCATGGCGGGCGCGGGTTGATCGTCGCGCCGTTGGGCGTCCGGTTGGAGTTCATGCGGGACGCGGCGATGCTGGACATCGACCTGCGCTTCGTGCGCAGCTCGGCCGAGGTCTCGTTGACCGATCCGGCCTGGGGTGGCCTCTACCTCACGAACTATGAATCGGTTCGGGACGGGAAGCTCGACCCGAAGCTGTTCACTGTCGCGTCGCTCGACGAGGCGGATTGCCTGCGCGGTTTTGGCGGATCGAAGACCTTCCGCGAGTTCATGAAGCTGTTCGACGGCATGCCGTCGAAGTTCGTGGCGACGGCCACCCCCTCCCCCAACGAATATATCGAGATCCTCGCCTATGCCGCGTTCTTGGAAGTCATGGACGTCGGGCAGGCCAAGACCCGGTTCTTCAAGCGCAACAGCGAGAAGGCCGATCAGCTGACCATCGATCCGCACAAAGAGGCCGAGTTCTGGCTGTGGGTGAATAGCTGGTCGTGCTTCGTCCAGCGCCCATCCGACCTCGGCTTTTCCGACGAAGGATACGATTTGCCGCCGCTGGACGTGCGGTGGCATGAGGTCGCGTCCGACCACAGGGCGGCGGGCGAGGAGAAGAGCGGCCAAGGGCGGCTGCTGAAGGCCGACGCGATCGGGATCGTCGAGGCGTCACGCGAGAAGCGCGACAGCCTGGACGCGCGCATGGCGAAGATGATGGCGCTGAGGGCGGAGGACCCGGCCGCACACCGCCTGCTCTGGCACGATCTGGAGCGCGAGCGCGAGGCGATCGAGGCGGCCATCCCCGGTGTCGCCAGCATCTACGGCAGTCTCGACCTCGATACGCGCGAGCGACGCATCGCCGCCTTCTCCAATGGCGAAATTCCGGAACTGGCGGCGAAGCCGGTGCTGGCGGGCGCGGGGTGCAATTTTCAGCGGCATTGCGCCTGGGCGATCTTCCTCGGCATCGGGTTCAAGTTCCGGGACTTCATCCAGGCGATCCACCGCATCCAGCGGTTCCTGCAGACGAAGACCGTGCGCATCGACCTGATCTTCACCGAAGCCGAGCGGGCGGTGCGGCGCGAACTGGAGCGAAAGTGGAAGGACCATGACGCTCAGGCCGAGCGCATGTCCGACATCATCCGCGAGTTCGGCCTCGGCCTGCCGGGTGCCGCCGACACGCTGATCCGCACGATCCGCGACGGCACGGCGGCCACAGTCGAGAGCGGTGACGGCTGGCGTGTGGTGAACGACGATACCGTGCTGGAGACGCGGCGGATGGCCACCGACAGCGTCGGCCTGATCGTCACGTCGATCCCGTTTTCGACCCAGTACGAATATACCCCGTCGTATAACGATTTCGGTCACACCGACGACAACGCCCACTTTTTCCGTCAGCTGGATTATCTGACGCCCGAGCTGCTCCGCGTACTGCGGCCCGGCCGGGTGGCGGCGATCCACGTCAAGGATCGCATTCGGCCGGGGGGGATGGATGGCCTCGGCTTCCAGACGGTCGACCCGTTCCATGCGCAGTGCATCGAGCACTACAAGGCGCACGGCTTCGCCTATCTCGGCATGCACACCGTCGTCACCGACGTGGTGCGGGAGAACAACCAGACCTACCGGCTCGGCTGGTCCGAACAGTGCAAGGACGGGACGCGGCAGGGCTGCGGCATGCCGGAATACGTCCTGCTGTTCCGCAAGCCGCAGACGGACCGGTCGCGCGGCTATGCCGACGAGCCGGTGCTGAAGCCGAAGCCGCTTTGTTGGACCGAGGACGGTGCCCAGGTCGAGTGGGATGACGATCTGTCCATGGTAATCGGCAGCGGCTATTCCCGCGCACGGTGGCAGATCGACGCGGCGGCGTATTGGCGATCGTCGGGCGACCGGCTGCTGACGATCGAGGATCTGGCGGGTATTCCGCACGACGCAATCTATCGGCTGTTCCGCGCCCATAACTGGGCGACGCTCTACGACTATGAAGCGCATGTCCGCCTGACGGAGGAGATGGAGGCGCGGCACGCGCTGCCCACCGACTTCGCGCTGATGCCGGTGACCAGCTGGCATGACGACGTGTGGACCGACGTCGCGCGGATGCGGACGCTGAACGGGGATCAGGCGGCGAAGGGGCGCGAGATGCACCTGTGCCCCCTGCAGTTCGATATCGTTGACCGGATCATCCGCATGCGCAGCGCGCCCGGCGACCTGGTCTATGATCCGTTTGGCGGGCTGATGACGGTGCCGCTGCGGGCGGTGAAGATGGGCCGGCGAGGCGCCGCGGCTGAACTGAACCCCGGATATTTCGCCGATGGCGTCAAGCACCTGCGGGAGTGCGATGCGGGCCGCGCAACGGCGAGCCTGTTTGATTTGCTCGACATGGGAGAGGCGGCGTGAGCGTCTATGTCGACGGCGAGCGGAACCGCTTCGGCCGAATGATCATGTGCCACATGTTCGCCGATACTGCGGCCGAGCTGCATGCTGCCGCCCAAGCAATCGGGATGCGGCGAGAATGGTATCAGCCGTCCAGCTTCCCTCATTACGACCTGTCGCTGACACGCCGCGCCATGGCTGTGAAGAACGGCGCGATCGAGGTCGACCGCAGGCGCGGATACGACGTGCGCAAATTAGTCCGCGAGCGGATCATCGCAGATGCCGCCTTTGCTTCCGAGTGGCGGCCATGAAGCCGACCCGCTGCGCGTGCGGGCGCGTGCCCGGCGTCCGCTGTGCGCGGGTGGCGGAGGATATAGTCGAGACCTGGGTGCAGTGCCCCGGATGCGCGGCAACCGGCGATCGGATCGAAGACGCGTACCGGGATGACGCGACGGCGATCGCCGACTGGAACAGCAATGGGGGGATCAAGCGGTGAGCAGTCTGAACAAGGTGCAGCTGATCGGCAATCTGGGGCGCGACCCTGAGAGCCGGACCTTTTCGAGCGGTGGCAAGGTCGTCGAGATGAGGATCGCCACGGCCGAGCGCTGGACCGATCGCCAGTCTGGCGAGCGGCGCGAGCGAACCGAATGGCACTCCGTCAAGGTCTTCAGTGAGGGCCTGTGCGGCGTCGCCGAGCGCTACCTCCGCAAGGGCAGCAAGGTCTATGTCGAGGGCAAGCTGACCACGCGGAAGTGGCAGGACCAGCAGGGGCAGGATCGCTACAGCACCGAGGTCCACCTGCAGGGCTATGACGCCAAGCTGATCCTGCTCGACCATCGCGCAGGCGAGGGCAGCAGCGATGGCGCGGGCGCTTCCGGCGGCGGAACGCCGCATGGCGCAACGGGTGGCGCACGGCCCGCATTCGACAGCGATCTGGATGATGACGTTCCGTTCTAGCGGCCGCGCCGCGCCCTCCCCGTCATCCCCGCTCTGAAGGTTCGATCCGTTGTCTGTCGCACCGCTCCCGTCGCCCATGTGTTCGGCGGCGCTCCAATATGCACGCCGGGGCTGGCCGGTGTTCCCGTGCCGCGCGCGGCCGGAGACGATCACCGTTCAGACGAAAGACGGTCCCAAGGAACGGCTCTACAAGGAGAAGTCGCCGCATATCGGCAAGGGTCTGAATGCCGGCACGACCGACGAACGGCAGATCATCGAATGGTGGCGGCGCTGGCCCGACGCGATCATCGGCCTGCCGATCGGCGAGATCGGATGGTTCGCGCTCGATTTCGATCCCCGCGTCGAAGAGGAAGTCGACGAGGAGACCGGCGAGGTCACCCGGCGCGAGTGGACGCTGGAGCAGCTGAAAGCCGAAACCGAGGACCAGATCGGCGCTACCCTGCCGTCCAGCCTGGCGGTGCGGACGCCGTCGGGCGGCGTCCACGTCTATTACCAGCAGCCGCGCGAAGGCGACCTGATCCGCAACCGGGGCAACCTGCCCCTCCATGTCGATGTGCGCGGCCGGGGCGGCTATGTCTGCCTGCCGCCGAGCAAGATCATCGAGGGCGATAATCCGGGCGAGTACCGGTGGCTGCACGGGCGGCATGATACCAAGCCGGTCGATGCCCCGGCCGCGCTGATCACGACGCTGCGCGCGCCCAAGGCTCGCACCCCAAAAAACGTCGGCGGCGACCAGCCGCCGTCCGCATCCCCTCTGCCTCGGCGGCGCGCTCTGGAACCCTCCCTCCCCTCCACGGCCGAGGGCGATCCGGCGCACGCTTCCAGACGGAAGTATGCACTTTCCGCCTTGGACGATGAATGCCGCCGTCTGGCGCAGACGCCGAAAGGCGGACGGAACAACCAGGCGAACGCGTCGGCCTTCGCGATGGGGCAGCTGGTCGGCGCGGGCATACTCGGCGAGGACGTGGCGCGCCTGATGTTGCGCCAAGCGGTCAACGCGTTCGATGACCCGGCCTACCATCATCCGGCGATCGACAACGGTCTTGCCGCTGGTGCCGAGAATCCACGCAAGCTCGACGGGATCGGCCGCGACCTGATCGACGACGAAGATCGTCGCCGACGATCGCGCGAGCGCGCCGCAGCCCTCTCCGCCACATCGCCCCCCGCCCCCGATGGCGACGGCGAAGGCTGGCAATCCTTCCGGTCGGAAGCGGGCGGACGTTCCCTCAGGCCACGGGGTGAAGGGGAGATCGATCGGCGGCTGGGCCGGTTTCCGATGACCGATCTGGGGAATGCCGAGCGGTTCCGCGAGCGGTTCGGGCAAGACTTCCGCTGGTCCCCCGCGCTCGGCTGGCTCGGCTGGGATGGCCGGCGCTGGGCGATCCTCGAACAGGACGACAAGTCGGTTCCAGCCGCCGTGCTCGACGCGGTGTTCCAGACGGTGCGGTCGATCCAGAACGAGGGTGCCGCGATCGAAGCATCGGGCATCGATCCCGACGACGACTACACGGCCGATCTGCGCCCAAGGGACGTGAAGGAAGGTGGCCTCGACCGCTTCATCCTGAAGGCCAACGGCAAGATCGATAGTCTGCTATCCGACAAGCTGCGCGGCTGGGGACGCACGTCAGAGGCGTCTGGCAAGCTGCAGGCCATCGCCGGCCTCGCGCGCCCGTGGCTAGCCGTCAGGGCGGACCAGTTCGACGCGGACCCGCTCGCGGTCAACTGCCTGAACGGGACGCTGCGATTCGCGCGGGAGAAGGTTGATGGCAAGTGGCGGGCGAGCTGGCGCTTCGATCCGCACGATCGCGCCGACCTGATATCGAAGCTGGCGCCGGTTATCTTCGACCGCGACGCGCTCTGCCCGATCTACGACGCGACGATGGCCTGGGCGCAGAAGAAGCCGGCCGTGCGCCGGTATCTCCACCAATGGGGCGGCCTGTTCGATGACGGGCAATATCGGCGAGCAGATCCTGCATTTCTGGTACGGCCTCGGCGGCAACGGCAAGTCCACGATCATGGACGCGTGGTGCCACCCGCTCGGCGACTATGCGTCGACGGTGCCGATCGAGACTTTCCTCGACCAGGGCGTGAAGCGGCGGGGCGATCAGGCGTCGCCCGACCTCGCGCGGCTGGGCGGGGTGCGGCTGCTGCGCACGTCGGAACCGGAGCGCGGGGGCAAGATCGCCTCGGCGCTGATCAAGCTCGTCACCGGCGGCGAGCCGTTCCCGGTGCGGTTCCTCAATCGCGGGTTCTTCGACCTTCTGCCGATCTTCAAGATGACGATCCAGGGCAACCATCGGCTGGAAATCCCCGATACCGACAACGGCATCTGGCGGCGCATGAAGCTGATCGACTGGCCGGAGAACATCAACGCCGAGCCGCCAAACGCGGACGGCAGCCCGCGCAAGGACGAGAACCTTGCGGAGAAGCTGAAGGCGGAGGCGTCGGGCATCTTCAACCGGCTGGTCGACGGGGTGCTCGACTGGCTGGAAAACGGCCTTGTCGAGCCGGACAGCGTGCGTGAGGCGACGATGGAGTACCGGGAGGAGAGCGACCCGCTCGGCCGGTTCCTGAAGCTCTGTACGCGCATGGCCCCGGATGGGCGTGTGCAGTCATCCAAGCTGCACGAGCTGTTCGTCGCATGGTGCAAGGCGGCCGGCGAGAAGGAGTGGACCCAGAAGGGCTTCTCCAAGGCGATGGCCGACAAGGGGTTCAAGAAAAAGGCGTCTGACGGGATGCAATGGCTCGGCATCGAGGCCGTGCGCGAGGTGTCCGACTTCGTCGATCGCGACGGCAATCCGCTGCCCTTCAGCGTCGAGGATGCGCCCGATCAGGCGCGCGATCCGCCGCCTCCCCGCACCCCTCCACGATGGGAGGAAGACGACATGCCATGAGCCGATCCTTCCGGGTGGAAGGGTGCGGAAGGGTGCGCCGGAACCGTAAGGGGTTGAGGGGAAAGGGTTCGTAAGGATCGGAAGCGTTTTTCGACATCGCCTTGCACATATGCCTGCGCGCACATGCACAGGCGCACATGAAGAACGATAACGTAAATCCTTCCAACCCTTCCGATCCTTCCGAGTGAATAGGTTAAGTCATTGATCCTTTGGAGTATTGGGGATGAACCGGGTGGAAGGGACAGCGGCGGGACCGGAAGGATGCGGCAATGGCCCGGAAGGGACCGTGCCTTGGACCTTCGCCAGCGTCGAAGAGCGGCTGATCGAAGCGTGGGGGTTCCTGCGGCGGATGCCTGACCGCGAGGCAGGCTGGCTGCGCACCTCCACCATGTCGCTGTGGCGGCAGTCGGTCAGCGACCGGAGCGAGCGCTGGCTCGACCGCGACGAGGATCGGCCGGTGCGCGTCGGGCTGCGCACGGCCGAGGTCGAGCGGATGACGGAGGCGCTTCAGTGGGTGGAGCGCTGGGGCCGTCCGGTCGACATGCCGGTGCTGGCCGAGGCGATCGCGTTCCAGGCGGAGGAGCGTGATCGCCCCGACTGGTTCGTGATCTGGGAGCGCGTGAACAACGGTTCGTCGCCTGACGCCCTCCGCAAGCGCTACGATCGGGCGATTTCCGGTTTCGCCATTCGGCTTAACCGGTTGATTTCCGGAGTGACCGGGGCGTCAAGGTGAACAATCTTCCGCGCCTCAAATTTAGTTTGTCCGTGGTCACCCCCCTCTTGGTGTATCTCCCCGATAGTCTGGCGACGCGTATGCATCGTCCGGCCTTCTCCCCGAAACTGGCCCGCATCGGCTCCGCCCTTGGAAGTGGGGCGGCGCTGATGCGGGCCGTTGTTGGACGCTCCATGGCGCGGCTCTCCACGCTCAAAGGCCGGATCGGGACGCTGCCCGGTGCGGTGGGCTGGATGCCGAAGGATGCGCGGGAGCGGGACCGGTTCCGCGACGCTCAGCCATGGCGCAAGTGGTACAAGACGGCGCGGTGGCGGGCGCTGCGGATCGCGACGTTCGTGCGCGACGCGTTCACCTGCCAGATGTGCGGGCGGGTCGCGCCGGCGGGCGAGCTGACGGCGGATCATCGGCGGCCGCATCGGGGCGATGAAGCGCTGTTCTGGGATGCGGACAACGTCGAGACGCTGTGCACCTCGCCTTGTCATGTGAAGCACAAGCAGCGCCTCGAACAGGGGCAGTGGTGATGATCATGTGGCGGCAACCTGTCGTCGAGGGTTCCGACGGCGTGATCGTGCGGGCGGGCCTGTCGGACTGGCGGCACCTATGGGTCAGGCTGCCCGACGGGCGATGGCGTAAGCAGGCGGCGGGTTCCTTCGCCTACTGTGTCCGGGCGCGGCGCTCGCCTCCCAACCCGTCCCGGCATCGGTAGGGGGGGCGGGTCAAAAGTCGAAGGGGCGCCGTCGTCTAGGACCGCTCCCGATACCATACGGGGATTTTATTTTGGCTGATTGGGATTTGGACCTGCTTGGTGATCCGATCCCGGAGGGGCTTGGGCGTCGCGGGCGACCGCCTCACCTGCCGACTGCTGAAAACCGACGTAAAGTCATGGTGTTGGCGGCGTTCGACAAGAACGAGGAGCAGATCGCGGCGGCGCTGAGCATCTCGGCGCCTACCCTGCGGAAGCATTATTTTCGCGAGCTGCGCTCGCGACTTGAGGCGCGCCAGCGGCTTGAGGGCAAGCTACTAACCGCCCTGTTGGCGGAGGTCGACAAGGGCAACGTCTCCGCGATCGACAAAGTGTTCAAGCGGCTGGACCGTCATGACCTGGCTGCGGGCTATGTCGGCAAGCCGAAGGCGGCGAAACCGCCGAAGCTCGGCAAGAAGGAACAGGCGGTCGTCGATGCGGCCGCCGCGACGAAGGAAGATGGCGAATGGGGCTCTCTGCTGAGGCATTGAGCTGGCGCTTCGCGTGTCCCGATTGGGAAGAGCGGCTGCGCGACGGCCGTTCGCTGATCCCCGATGACCTTCCGCTGAACTGGGACGAGGCGAACCGCGCCGTCGCCATCTTCAACAAGCTGCGCCTCCCCGACGTGCCAGGCCAGCCGATGATGGCCGAGGCGGCAGGGGAATGGGCGCGGGACATCGTGCGGGCCATCTTCGGATCGCTCGACGAAGAGGGCGTGCGGTGGATACGCGAAGTCTTCGAGCTGGTGCCGAAGAAAAACGCCAAGACGACAAACGGCGCGGCGATCATGATGGTCGCGCTGCTGATGAACGAGCGCCCCAGGGCCGAGTTCGTGCTGATCGGGCCGACACAGGAAATCGCCGACACGGCTTTCCAGCAGGCGTCCGGCATGATCGACGCGGACCCGTTCCTGAAACAACGCTTCCACGTGCAGGAGCACGTCAAGACGATCTTCGACCGGCTCACCAAGGCCAAGCTGAAGATCAAGACGTTCGACATGAAGGTCGCGACCGGATCGAAGCCGGTTGGCATCCTGATTGACGAGCTTCACCTGATGGGCAGCATCGCCGGGGCGGCTCGCGTGATAGGTCAGCTGCGCGGCGGCATGATCGCGAACCCGGAAGCGTTCCTGATCATCATCACGACGCAATCGGACGAGATCCCTGCTGGCGTCTTCAAGGCCGAACTGGATTACGCGCGCGGCGTCCGCGACGGCAGGATCGTCGAAGACGTCCACATGCTGCCGATGCTCTACGAGTTCTCCGAGGCTGTGCAGACGAGCGGCGCGTGGAAGAACACGAAACTGTGGCAGATGGTGCTGCCGAACCTCGGCCGCTCGATCACGATCGAACGGCTGGTCTCCGAGTATCGGACAGCCTGTGAGAAGGGCGACGAGGAAGAGCGGCGCTGGGCATCGCAGCATCTGAACATCCAGATCGGACTGGCGCTGCAGACCGACCGGTGGCGCGGCGCCGACTATTGGGAGTCCTCCGTCGAGCCGGGTATTGCGACACTGGCGGCGCTGCTCGCCCGCTGCGACGTCGCGGTCGTCGGCATCGACGGCGGCGGCCTCGACGATCTTCTCGGCCTGGGCGTGGTCGGTCGCGACAAGCAGTCGCGCGCATGGCTGGGCTGGGGACATGCTTGGGCGCAGAGCGATGTGCTGGAGCGGCGAAAAGACATCGCCGACCGCCTCCGCGACTTCGCGGCGGCCGGCGAGCTGACGATCTGCGAGGAGCCGACACAGGATATCCGCGAGCTGGCGGACATCGTTCAAGAGGTCAGGGATGCAGGCCTGTTGCCGGAAGAGTTCGGCGTGGGCTTGGACCCGATCGGCGTTGCCGCGCTGCTCGACGAACTCGCCACACGCGGGATCGACGGCAAGCAGGTGGTGGCGGTTACCCAAGGCTTTCGTCTTTCCCCCGCCGTGTGGGGCGCGGAGCGGAAGCTGAAGGACGGAACACTGAGGCATGCCGGACAAGCGTTGCTGGCGTGGTGCGTCGGAAACGCGAAAGCCGAACAACGGGGAAATGCGGTGCTGATCACCAAGCAGGCGGCAGGAAAGGCAAAGATCGACCCGCTGGTCGCGTTCTTCAACGCCGTGCAGCTGATGAGCCGCAATCCAGAGGCGGCGGGGTCGGTCGATGACCTGATTGCGAGTTACGCGTGACGGAGCGGCGGACCTTTACCATCGAATACGCAAGCGGCGTGGACGTCGCCGAGCGCATGATGGCGGAGCAAAAAGGCATCACCGTCAGTGGATGGGTCCATGGGGCCTCGGCGACGGCAAATCGCGATGACTTCGCTACGAACCGCGTGACCGTTGGGCATTTCCGAGACACCTTGTCGGCGGCGGAAGGCAACGCGGAGGGCCTGTCAGCCGCCGGGGCGTGCGTATCGTTCTGGGCGGGGAACATCGCAGGCTTGCCGCTCCACGTCCTTCAGGCTCGCGGCGGTGTCGATGTACCGTTTCCGGAGCACCCGCTTTACTGGTTGCTGCACGACTCGCCGAACTACGATCAATCCAGCTTCGACTTCTGGGAACAGATGACCGAGAGCTTGGAGTGGCGTGGAAACGCATACGCCCAGATGGGGCGGACCGACGCGGGGTTCCTGACGTCGCTTACGCCGGTTTCACCCTGCGGCATGCGCGTCAGCCGTGGCAGCGATGGCGATCTGGTCTACGAGTGGAACGACGGCGGGCGGCAGACCGCTCGCTCGCGTGACATGCTTCATATCCGAGGTCGCGGCGGAAACGCGCTTGGAGGCGCGTCAACGCTCGCGACGTACCGTCGGGCACTGTCTCTTGCTCTGGTAACTGAGGGTTCGGCGGACGCAATCTTCCGGAACAGCGCTCGGCCCAGCGGCACGCTGACGACCGACACTAAAATGAATTTCGAGCAGCTGGGCGAGTTCGAGGAGCGTCTGGCGACGAAATGGCAAGGCGCCAATAACGCCGGGCGGCCCATGGTACTGCACAGCGGTCTCAAGTGGGATAAGGTCACGATCGACCCGGTGGACGCGGAAATGCTGGAGAGCCGCCGGCTGAGCATGGAAATCGTGTGCCAGATCTTCGAGTGCGATCCCCATCTCGTAGGGATCACCTCGGGCAACACCCAGTTGGGCAGCAGCATCAGCGACCAGACACTGAGCCTGGTTAAATTCAAGATGCACAAGCGCCTGAAGCGGATCGAAAAGGCGCTTGAGAAACAACTGCTGACCCGTGCCGACCGTCAACGCGGTGTCAAAATCAGGTTCAACCTGGAAGGGTTTTTGCGCGCGGACAGTCTTGGGCGGGCGCAATACTACAACCTCATGAAGCAGTTCATGACCACGAACGAAATTCGGGCCTTGGAAGGCCTGCCACCAGTGCCCGGCGGTGATGAAATCTACCGTCAAGTTCAGGACCAGCCGCTCGGTGCACGCGGGATCGGTGACAATGGCGGACCGCCCTTGGAGGAAAACGCATGAGCGAACTCGGCTTCAACTTCGAGATCAAGGCGATCGACGAAGCTGGATATATCTCGGGCATTGCGGCGGGCATCGGCAACGTCGACCATGGCGGCGACATGATCATGCCGGGCGTGATGACGAAGGCGGTCGCCGGGCGTGCGTCGATCCCCATGCTGCTGTTTCATGACCAGAAGCGCCCGGTTGGGGCCTGGGCCAAGTTCGGCGAACGCGACAACGGTTTTGAGGTTGAGGGGCGCTTCGCCATGAAGGCCGCAGCCGGCCAAGAGGCGCATGCGCTGGCGGAAGCTGGCGCGCTGCCAGGCCTTTCGATCGGCTACCGAACCGTGCGACATCGCTTCGAAGGCAAAGTCCGACAGTTGCAGGATCTGCTGCTGCATGAGGTTTCGCTCGTGCCCGTCGGCATGAACGACCGTGCGGTCGTAACCCAGATCAAGTCCATTCTGGACGGCGGAGAGATGCCGACCGTCCGCCAGTTCGAGGAGTTCCTGCGGGATGCAGGAGGCTTCTCCAAGAGCCTTGCCGCCGCAATCGCGGCTAAGGCGACGCCGCATCTTCGGGGGGAGCCCGAGGCGAAGGCGAATGACGAGCTGAGCCAGCTCATCCGTGGACTGACTGGCTGATCCTTCCTCTCTGCCGAAAGGGCAAGACATGCGTAACATGATGATGGCGGGTGGCGCGATGGCGCTGCTCGGCGGGATGACTGCTGCCGAACGCTCCAAGGGCCGCTTCATGCGCGCGCCGGATGGGCATTTCCCTTCGTTCGAAGGCAAGTCGGCGACGGAAATCGGCACGGACCTCAAGAAGTATTTCGACACCGCGCTCAGCGACGTTCGGAAGGTGGCCGAGGCGGCCGACAAGGAAGTCAAGCGCCTGGGTGACGTCAGCGGCGAGACCAAGGAGGCGGCCGACAAGGCGCTCACGGCGGTGAACGTCGTTGGGGAGATCAAGACCCGTCTGGAGGAGCTGGAACAGAAGGCGGATCGCCCGATCGGCCGAGGCTCGCTCGACATGGACAGCTGGGGCAAGCAGCTGGCCGAACATGACGACGTGAAGGCACTTGCGCGCAAGGAGCGTCCTTCCGCGCGCATCGAACTCAAGGCGATCACGACTGCCTCCGGATCGGCGAGTGGCCTGATCTGGCGTGAGCGCGAGATGGAGCCGGTGAAGATGCCGACCCGCCCCGATCTTGTCGTTCGCGACCTGCTGACCGCGGTGCCGATCACGACCGGAACGGTCGAGTATGCGAAGCAGACGGTCCGCACCAACAATGCCGCGCCGGTCGCGGAGGGAGTGACCAAGCCCTATTCGAACTACGGCTGGGACAAGGCAACGGCGAACGTCAAGACGATCGCCCATCTTGCCAAGCTGACGCGGCAGGCCATCGACGATGCGCCGCGCCTGCAGGGCGAAGTCGACAGCGAGATGCGGTACGGTCTCGCCCTCGCCGAGGATGCGCAGATCCTGAATGGTGACGGCACGGGTGAAAACCTGCTTGGCCTGATGCCCCAGGCGACTGCCTATGCGGCACCCAGCGGCGTGACGATCACGAACGCCACGCGTATCGACAAGCTGCGGTTGGCGCTTCTGCAGGCGAGCCTGGGCCTCTACCCGTCCGACGCGATCGTAACCAGCGAAACGGACTGGGCGGTGATCGAGCTGACCAAGGACTCTGCTGGCGGCTACATCTTCGCCAATCCGCTCCAGATGGCGGGGCCGACGCTGTGGGGCAAGCGTGTCGTCGCGACCAACTCTATGACGATCGGCAGCTTCCTTGTCGGCGCGTTCAAGATGGCCGCGACGCTCTATGATCGCCTCTCCGTCGAAGTCCTCATCTCCTCCGAGAATGCGGACGACTTCGAGAAGAACCTGCTGACCATGCGTGCCGAAGAGCGGATCGCGTTGGCCGTGAAGCGTGCGGCCGCGCTGATCAAGGGCACCTACGCCTGATCCGAGCCGAAAGCAGCGGAAAGGACAGCATTGGCGGGCAGGCGTTCGCGTCTGCCCGCTTTTACCGGAGACCGACCATGAAAATCTACAAGGTGCTCGAAGCCCATCAGGGCGACAAAGCCTATCTGCCGAACGATCCCAATACGGGCACTCGCATCGCCGATCCCAACGAGGTGCTGCATCTGGTGAAGCTCGGTCTTCTGGAAGAGCTCGGCGATGCACCGGATGAAGCTACGGCTGGCGACAGCAACGCCGATGCTGTGGACCTCCTTGCGGACGTTGCTGCCCTCACCCGCGACCTCGAACTGGCGCGCACTGTCATCATCGAGCGTGATGCGCAGATCGAAAGGCTGCATGCGGAGCGAGATACTGGCAGCGCCACGTTGCAGGAGGCTCTCGCACAGGGGGATGAGCTGCGTTCGCAGATTGGCGTTCTGACGACCGAGCGAGACGAAGCCCGTGCGGAGATCACGCGGCTCAGCGCTCACCATGCCGAACCGGATTACGAGCGCGATGACCTCGGCAAGTTGGACATCCGCAAGGCATCGACCACACGCGACCAGCTTCTCGTCATCGCCGCCTATGAGAAGGCTGAGGTGGCGGAGGACGAGCCGAGCAAAGCCGACCTGATCAAGGCGATCGAGGCGAAGCGGAAGGCGGCCTGATCATGCGCGTCGTCGTCGTCACCCCGCCTGAAGACTTCTCTGTCGTCACGATGGAGCGGGCGAAGGCGCATCTGAACCGCGAGGGTGTGGATGGCGACGACGCGCTGATTGCGGCGATGATCGCGGGGGCGGTCGCGAGCGTGGACGGGCCGAGCGGGTGGCTGGGGCGGTCGCTTGGGCGGCAGCAGCTGGAGGCGCGGTTCGACGGGTTCGATTGCGGCTCTCTCCGCCTGCCCTATGGGCCGGTGCGGCAGATCGTGTCGGTGTCCTATATCGACGGCAATGGCGTCGCCCAGACGATCGCTGCGGATCAGTACGAGCTGCTCGGCCCCTCGCTGATGCCGGTATTCGGCGCGGCCTGGCCGGTGCCGCGCTGGCAGCGAGAGAGCGTGCGGGTGCGGTACTGGGCTGGGTATGACGAGGAGATGCCGGTGCCCGCCAATGCGGTGTCGGCGATCCTGCTGATGATCGGCGACCTGTTCAAGCATCGCGAGACGACGACCGTGTCGCAGATCGCCCAGACGCCGATGTCGGCCAGCGTCGAGCTGCTGCTGCAGCCGTTGCGGGTCTACGCCTAATGGGCGTGATCGAAGCCGGCACGCTGAACCGCCGGGTGCGGATCGAGCGGAAGGTCTCTGCCTCCGGCTTCATGAGCGCGGGCAAGGAGACCTGGGAGCCGGTCGCGACGGTGCGGGCGAGCGTGCAGGACATGCTGCCCAGCCGGGCCGAGCGGATCGCCGAGGGCGTCAACATCGCGGCGCGGCCGGCGCGCATTCGCATGTGGTATCGCGACGATGTGACGGCCGACATGCGGATCGTCATCGGCGAGAGGATCCTGCAGATCGTCGCCGGCCCGGCCGAGCTGGGCAACCGCGAGGGGATCGAGATCGTCGCGGAGGACTATTCGACCAGCGGCGGGGTGGCGTGAGCGTCCGCGAGCGCGGACGCGCGTCGATGGATGCGGCGCTGAAGGCGCTGCCCGGCCGACTGGCGGCGAACGTGCTTCGCGGCGGGCTGCGCGTGGGGGCGAAGGTAATCGCGGATCGTGCCGGTGAGCTGACGCATGACCGGGAGCTTGCCGCGACGTCGATCAAGGTCAGCACCAGCACGCGGGGCGGCGTCGTCACCGCCAAGGTGCAAATCAAGGGGCCGCATGCTTATCGCGGCCCGTGGGGCGAGTTCGGAACCGATCCGCACTTCATCGCCGTCGCCGACGAGCAGCGGCAGGGCATGACGGTGCGGCGGATCAACGACCAGGAGAAGAAGGGCGTGCTGGTGATCGGGGGAAACTTCATCGCCGGCACCGTCCATCATCCCGGCGCACGCCCCTACCCCTTCCTGCGGCCCGCATTCGACGAGAAGCAGGACGAGGCGCTCGCGGCAGCCGGGCAGTATGTCCATGCGCGGATCGCAAAGGGCGACATCAACACGCCGTATCGGGCGACGGCAGACGACGAATGAGCGGCGGGGCGATCATGGGCGCGCTGCTGACCGCGCACGCGCCGCTGACCGCGATCGTGCCGATGGACGGCATCCGGATGGATGTGCTGCCGTCGGGCTGGCCGCTGCCGGGGATCACGGTCGGCGAGGTCAGCGGGAACGACCGGCAGAAGCTGTGCAACGGCATCGGCGGCACGCGGGTGACGGACCGGGTGCAGGTGACCGTGCATGCGCGTGACGTAGAGCAGCGTGCCGCGCTGATCCTGCTGGTGCGCGCGGCCGGGCGCGGCCGCATCGGGTCGATCGCGGGGCTGACGGGCGTGTCGGTGCTGGTCGGCGCGAAGGGGCCGACGTTCCGCGACGATGCGGCAACGATCTTCATGCAGAGCCAGGACTTCATGGTCTCGTACATCGAGGCGGCCTGACCTGCGTTTTCCAAGCAGGAGACGACTATGACGAAGAAGGCGTTCGACGCCATCGCGGCGCGCGATTTCAGCCATGCCGAAACGCAATATGCCAAGGGCGAGGTCATCCTCGGCATGGCGCCCAATCAGTTCGAAGATTGGGAAGGGGTCGGTCTGGTGAAGGCCGCGACGCCCGAGGATGTCGCCAAGGCGAAGAAGGCGGGCGAGCAGCCGGAAGGCTGATCCCCGTCCAACAGGTTCCCCGCCGGGGAAAGCGCGCCCGCTGCTTCAGCGGGCTTTTTTTGTAGAGGAGAACACCATGTCGCAGACCGCGAATGGGGCGACGCTTTCCGTTTCGGCGGCGCTCCCGGCTGCTCATACCGAAGCCGGCTTCACCGCGCTGACCTTCACCGAGGTTGGCGAGATCGAATCGATCGGCACCATCGGCGCCACGACCAACAAGGTTGAGTTTCAGCCGCTCAAAGGTCCGAAGCAGAAGATGAAGGGGTCCAGCGACTTCGGATCGCTGTCTCCATCCATGGCCTATGTGAAGGCTGACGCCGGTCAGACAATCCTTGAGGCGAACGCCACGGCGAACGTCAATCTCGCTTTCAAGGTGACCTACCAGAACGGCGATATCCGTTACTTCGCCGGACAGGTGTTCGGCTGGCCGGAGAATATCGGCAATGCCGACAGCGTCGTGATGATCAACCCGACGATCGAGATCAACACGACGATCATCAAGAAGAACGCGGCCTAAGCGGCCGCGCCTGAGCGCTCTTCCCTCCCATTCCGGCGATCACGCCGGTTCACAGGCATCGGCCCGCCCCGCTTCGCGCTGGGTCGGGGCGGGTCGGTGCACCCAACCCAGCGAAAGGTTTGATCCATGTTCGATATCACCACCCTTGCCGTCGCCGACACGTCGTTTCTTCATCTGCGCGGGCCGGACAACAAGCCGCTGTTCATCGGTGAAGGCGACGCCAAGCGGAAGGTCGGCGTCACCCTGTTCTCGCCCGGCACCGAGCAGTTCCAGGAGGCGACGACGGAGCGCCAGAAGAAGGCCACGGACCGCACCTTCGCGCGCGCCAAGGGCGACGGCGGCGAACTGACCACGGCCGAGCGCGTCGCGGAGCGCGCGGCGTTCCTCGCCCGGTGCACAGCGGGCTTTGTCAATTTCGCCTATCCGCCCGCGTCGGACCGGAGCGGCACGGCCCTTGCTGAAGCCGTGTATGCCAATCCCAAGATCGGCTTTATCGCCGACCAGGTGGAGCGCCATTTGGGGGAGTGGAGCAATTTCAAGCCGGAGCCGAGCGCGAGCTGACGCTGCACGTCCGGCAGATCGCGTGGCTGGGGACGGCACCCCGGCCACGCGAGACCGGGCGTAAGAACGCGCCCAAGCCTGAAAAGCGGGAGACCAGGGCGGAAGAGATGAAGCGGCAGGGCATCGAGCGGAAGCTGCCGCCAGTCCGCTTGCCGCACTTGATCGAGCACTTGATGGAAGTCGGGCCGGTGGAGATCACCGGCATGGATCGCGCGGCGATCAGCTGGCGGGAGCTTGAGGCCTGGGGTCGCGAGACGGCGATCCGCCTGCGGCCGTGGGAGAAGCGCCTGCTGCGCCGCCTGTCCGCCGCCTATCTGGCGGAGAGCCGGGCCGCCGAAGACCCGCATCGCGGCGCGCCGTGGAGCGGGCCGAAGACGGACAAGGACCGGCACGCCGAGGACGCGGCGTTGCGGAGCCTGTTGGGATAGGGTTGAGAGGTGCGATCCCTTGCGGCACATAGCCCCGAAAGGGGAATGGCTTGTGAGCGAACCTATCTACCAGAGCGGCAAGGTGACGATCGACCGCGATTTCGCGCGGTTTGGCAGCAAGTCCTTCGCGATCAATAAGATCAACACAGTCGATGTGCGAGAGAAGAAGTTGCGGGGCAAGGGCGCCGCAATCGCCGTCGGCGTGGTGGCAGCTGTCCTCCTGCTCGCTGCCTATTCAGGGCAGGGCGAGGGTTTCGGTGTGTTCGGCGCTATCGCGGCGATCGTCGCGGTGCTGATGTACCGTCGGCGTGACATCTACGAATACGGCCTGATCCTCGTGTCGAGCAGTTCTGAGGAGCAATTGCTTACGACACGGGATCGCGATGAAATCGACACGTTGCGTGCGGCTGTTGAGAAAGCGATGGTCGGACGCGGCAGGCAGTGATTTCGCTCACCGCATTTCTATTGGTTGCGGCTCTGCCCGACGGTCCGTTTGCTTGCCCGCATCCGTATGTTCATGATGGTGACTATATCCGGTGCAAAGGTGGGCCGAAGATGCGCTTGAGCGCGATCGATGCGCCCGACTTCACCGGCAGTCCGCGATGTAGACCGTTCCCCAAACACGGCGCGGTCTGCAACAACGTCCTAGCGCGTCGCTCCCGAGACCACCTTCGAAAAATCGTGGCAACCGGCGACATCCAGTGCCGGGTCGTCGATGCAGATCCACGCTCCCCGAGCTTCGAGGCGGTCGATCGTTACGGCAGGCCCGTCGTGCGATGCTCGGTTGGTGACCGCGACGTTGGGGATGAACAGGTGGACGGCGGTTTCGCAGTGCGATGGCCCTAGGAATGCGGTGACAACAAACAGACTTAACGACTGACCCGTTCAGCCGTCACGATCATCGTGGCGGCTTTCTTTGTTTTTGGAGACCGCAAGATGCGCGTGGCGTCGATGGAGATCGAGTTCGGCCTTGATATGGCCGGCGCGGTCGCGGCCGCCGCGAGCCTGTCCCAGACGGTGGGCAGCACCAGCGCGAGCGCGGTTCGCGAGTTCAACAAGATCGAGCGGGAGGCGGAGAAGCTGACGGCGTCGATCGGCCGGCAGGCTTCCGAGTTCGGGAAGAACGCGCAGGAACTGCGCGGGATGAAGGTCGAGAGCGCCGCGATGGCCGCCGAACAGCGGGGCATGGTCGAGCTGGCAGAGCGGTTGCGCACAGCCGAGGCGGCGCTGTTCGAACAGGAACTGGCGGCGGCGCGGGCTGTGCGGTTTGCCGCCGAAGCGGCCGAGGAGGCGAAGCTGGAGGCGGCAGCGGCCTCGGCGCGGGAGGCGAAGGAGCTGCGCGACGCGGCGGCCGCGCATGCACTGTTTGAAGCCAGGGTGCGCGAGGGGGTTCGCGCCCTGAAGGAACAGGAGGCCGCACAGGCCAAGCGGGATCGGGAGGCCGAGGCCGCGCGGGAGCGGGCAGCGGCGGAAGCGGCTGTTAATGCGCAGTTGCTGGAGCGGTCCCGCCTGCAGGCGGTGATCGAGCGCAACACGGGCGACGGCCGCATGGCCGCGACTGACAATGGTGCGACCTATAGCGCGCTGGCGGCGCGGGCAGCGGAGGACGAGGCTCGTGCCAATGCCCTGGCGGCGGCGGAAACCAAGCGGCTGGCCGACGAGCATGAGCGGCTTGCCGCCATGGTGCGCGGGTCGGCCGCTGCGCAGGAAGCGGATGTTGTGGCGGCGGAGCGTCTTAGATCGTCCACTGACCCGCTCTATGCCGCGACCAAGCGTCTGAACGAGGAGATCGCGGAGAGTACGCGTCTCTACCATGTCGGAGCGACCGCGCCTGAGGAGTACGCGCGTCAGCAGCAGGTGCTGACGGGTCGGCTCCGCGAGTTCGAGCAGGCCAATGATGCGGTGAACGCGGCCGGGCGCAAGGGTACCGGAACGCTTACCCAGTTGTCGTTCCAGGCGAACGACGTCGCGACCATGTGGATGTCAGGTGCTAGCGCGGGCCAGATCTTCGCGACGCAGGCCGGACAGGTTCTACAGGTCGCGCAGATGGCCGAAGGCGGGGTGGCGGGGTTCGGTAAGGAGCTCCTGCTGCTGACCGTCAGGTACGCACCGCTGATCGGCGTCATGTCGGTTGCCGGCGTCGCCTTGAACCGATGGACCGATGATCTCAACGACGCGGCCGACATGGATCACTTCGTCGCGGGCCTCGGCTTGACGCGGCAGGAAGTCAAGAGGCTCGGTGACCAGAGCATCGACGTGATCGACGTACTGAAAGGTCTCTGGAAGACGATCAGCGATGGCGTAGATGTCGATGGCAAGAAGATCATCGACTATCTCTTCTCCCCGAATGACGCCGAGCAGGTCGCGGGATTTGTGGCGTCGATCTACGGCACGTTCGTCGGTGGATATCGCGCGATCGTCGACGTGTGGGACAACCTTCCGGAGGCGCTCGGCGACGCCTTTATCCAGTCCGTCAATGCTGCGATCCGCGCCATCAACGATATGGTGAAATCCTCGATCGACGGTATCAACGGTCTGGCGAAGCGGGCCAACGACCTGCTTGGTATCGACCTGTTCGGCCAGATTGCCGACGCGCCAAAGATCGCGGAGATGGCGAACCAGTATGCCGGGGCGTTGGCCGCTGTGGCGAATGCAGGGCACCACGTCACCGACGCCACCAAAGAAGCGATGGACGCGCAGAGAGACTTTATCGCCCAAGTGGGCCGCAACACGATCGCGATCAAGCAACAGACGGCCGCACAAAAGGCGGCGGACATGATCACGGATCGCGCCGCCAAGAAGCCGCGCATGTCGGATGAAGAGCGGGCGCGGCAGGCTGCGATCAAGGAGGCGCTGCGCTTCATCCAAGCGCTGGAAGATGAGACGGCGAAGATCGGGCTGAACGAGAAGCAGGTGCGCGAGTGGGCGGTGGCCCAAGCGGCCGCCAAGGCACCGACCGATGAACTCCGCCAGGCGATCAAGGCGGCCGGGGCCGCGCGCGAGAACACCTATGCCGCACAGGCGCCGAAAGACTTCATCAAGAACGTCATCGAGCCGCTGGAGTTCGAGAACAGCCTGCTGCGTCTGAACGCGGAGGAGCGCGCGCTGGCCACCGCCGCACGTGACGCCGAGGCTGCAGGTATCGCCAAGGGGTCCGCCGAATGGGAACGCTACATGGCGGCGGTCAGGGCATCGATCGATCCGGCCGAGGCGCTGAATGAGCAGTTGCGCCAGCAAATCGAGGCGCTGGACCTGATCGAAGATCGCGTACGAAGCGCGGCCGACGTGTTCGCCGATGCCTTCGGCGATATCGGCCAGTCGATCGGCGACGCAGCGAGCGCCCTGGTGGGATATGCCACTGCCGAACGCCGCCTGCAGGAAGAACGCGACGTGAGGCTGGCGACGGCACATGATCAGGCCGAGATTGACCGGATCAATGCGCGCTACGCGGAGGACATGGCCTTCGCCCAGGTCCGCGCATACGGCGACATGGCGTCGGCGGCGAAGTCTTTCTTCAAGGAAGGGTCGACGGGTTACGAGGTGCTGGGCGCGGCCGAGAAGGCCTTCCGTGCCTATGAGCTCGCGATGGCTGTCAAGAACGCGGCCGTTCAGCTCGGCCTGATCGGCAGCACGACGGCGGCGAAGGTGGCGGGAAACGTGGCGGGTGCGGCGTCGGCGGTCGCGGCGTCGGCAACCGAAATCGCGGCGGTCGAGGCAGTGACGGGGGTGAAGGCGGTCGACGCGGTCATCAACGCGATCCGGTCCCTGCCCTTCCCGCTGAACATTGCGGCCGGCGCGGCGACGGCGGCCGTGGTCGCATCGCTCGGCTTCGCCGTGGCGGGTGCGTTCGGCGGCGGCGGTGGAAATCCCAACAGCTACAACGAGGGCAAGGGCACCGTTTTCGGCGACGACGATGCGCAGTCGAAGTCGATCGAGAACGCGATCGCCGCGCTGCAGGACGTGGACCGGGCGACGATGCGCTATTCCGCGCGGATGGCGGACAGCCTGGACAGCATCGAGGCGAATATCGGCGGGCTGGTGAACATCCTGATCCGCACCGGCAACATCAATGCCTCGGCCGGGGTGGACACCGGGTTCAAGACCGACGGTCTGGGAACAGCGATCAGCACGGTGTTGCTGCCGCTCAACTCGGTGCTCAAGGAGGTGCCGATCCTCGGCGATATCGTCGGCGGGCTGACCAGCGTCGTCAAATCCCTGTTCGGCACGAAGACGAAGGTGGTGGCATCCGGAATCTTCGCGGCCGCGCAGCAGCTGCAGGACATCATCGATAGCGGTTTCGACGCCAGCTACTTCTCCGACGTCAAGAAGACGAAAAAGTTCTTCGGGATCAGCACCGGATCGAAATACTCCACCGAGTATGCCGATGCGTCGAACGAGATCGAGGCGCAGTTCGGGCTGATCCTGAAGGGCTTCTACGACGCGATCGGCGCAGCGGCCGGGCCGCTGGGGCTGAACCTCGACGAGGTTGAAGGCAAGCTGGACGGCTTCGTCGTCGATATCGGCAAGATCGATCTGCAGGGCCTGTCCGGCGAGGAAATCCAGGAGAAGCTGACCGCCGTGTTCGGCGCGGCGGCGGACGACATGGCGAACATCGCGATCCCCGGCCTCGAGAAGTTCCAGCAGGTCGGCGAAGGGTATTTCGAGACGCTGATCCGCTATGCCAGCGAGGTCGAGGCGGTATCGAACCGGTTGCAGATGATGGGTTTCAAGGACCTGCGCACCGTGCAGGACCAGGCGGTGCTCAAGCGGTTCGACGATATCGAACAGTTCCGCGACGCGACCACGGCCTACATGGACAGCTTCATGACGGACGCCGAGCGAGCGGCGGCGCAGGCGAAGCTTCTGGCTCCGGCATTCGAAGACCTCGGCTTCGCGATGCCCAAGACGGCGCAGGGCTTCCGCGATCTTGTCGAGGCGCAGGACATCACGACCCAGTCGGGGAAGGACACCTGGGCGGAGCTTCTGAAGCTGGCGCCTGCGTTCGCGGAGGTGGTCGCGGCGGGCAAGTCGCTGGAGGAGGTTGCACGCGAAGAGGCGGACCTGACGCGTCAGCTCTGGGAAATTCAGGGCGAGACGAACAAGATCCGCGAAGCGGAGTTGAAGGCGCTCGATCCCGGCAACCGCGAGCTTCAGAAGCGCATCTGGGCCTTGCAGGACGAGGCGAAGGCGGCGGCCCAGCTGGAGGCGCTGGGCGACACGAACCGTGGCATCCGCGAGCAAATCGCCGCGCTGACGAAAAGCACGGCTGACGATGCCAAGGTTCTGAAGGCGTCGCGGGAAGACGAACTGGAGGGGGTGGACAAATCCACCGCTGCTCTCCTCAAGCGGCTGTGGGCGCTGCAGGACGAGGCGGCCGCGACGGAGAAGGCGAAGCAGGCGGCGGCGGAGCACGCGGCGGCGCTGGAGACGCTCGGCGACACGAACCGTGGCCTCCGCCAGCAGATCGCCGAGCTGACCGGTAACACGAAGGAACAGGCCCGCCTGCTGAAAGCGGCGCGCGACGACGAGCTGGAAGGCGTCGACGCGTCCACCGCCGCGCTGATGAAGCGGCTCTGGGCGCTGCAGGACGAGGCGGCCGCGACGGAGAAGGCGAAGCAGGCGGCGGCGGAGCACGCGGCGGCGCTGGAGACGCTCGGCGACACGAACCGTGGCCTCCGCCAGCAGATCGCCGAGCTGACCGGTAACACGAAGGAACAGGCCCGCCTGCTGAAAGCGGCGCGCGACGACGAGCTGGAAGGCGTCGACGCGTCCACCGCCGCGTTGATGAAGCGGCTGTGGGCGCTGCAGGACGAGGCGGCCGCGACGGAGAAGGCGAAGCAGGCGGCGGCGGAGCACGCGGCGGCGCTGGAGACGCTCGGCGACACGAACCGTGGCCTCCGCCAGCAGATCGCCGAGCTGACCGGTAACACGAAGGAACAGGCCCGCCTGCTGAAAGCGGCGCGCGACGACGAGCTGGAAGGCGTCGACGCGTCCACCGCCGCGTTGATGAAGCGGCTGTGGGCGCTGCAGGACGAGGCGGCCGCGACGGAGAAGGCGAAGCAGGCGGCGGAGGAACTCGCGGCGAAGCAGAAGGCCATAGCTGACGAGCGGGACGGGCTGCAGCGGCGCATGCTGGAACTGGCGGGGGACACGGCGGCGATCCGGGCGCTAGACCTTGCCAAGCTGGACGCCAGCAATCGCGCCCTGCAGCTGCAGATCTGGGCGATCGAGGACGCGAAAGCGGCGGCGGAGGCGGCCGAGCAGCTGCGCGAGGCGTGGCGGTCGGTCGGCGACACGATCATGGACGAGGTACGGCGCATTCGCGGCGAAGTGGCGGGTGGCGAAAGCTTTGCCGTGCTGCAGGGCCGGTTCAACGCGGCGACTGCGGCTGCGCGGGGCGGGGATCAGGCGGCGGCAGGAACCTTGCCCGAACTTTCCAGGGCGATGATCGAGGCGGCGGGGCTGTCCGCGACCAGCCGGCAAGAGTTCGACCGGGTGCGCGGCCAGACGGCGTCGAGCCTGGAGCAGACGGTGCGGATCATCGACCAGATCGCAGCCGGCACCAAGGCGGCGCAGGCGGCAGGAACGGCACCGATCGAACAGCAAAGCTGGTGGACGAGCTTTCAGGCAAGCCAGGCGGCCGTCACCGCCGCGAACGACGCGGTTGCCGACAAGGTCGAGAAGCTGACCGCCGAACTGAAGGCGATGCGGGCGGACATGAACAGGGGCAATGCGACGATCGCCGGCAACACGGGCAAGGTGGCCCGCAAGCTGGATGACGTGACGGGCAAGAGCGGTGGCAACGCGATTTCGACGGTGGCGGCATGAGGATGATCCGCCCCGTCGAGATCACCCCCGCCCGGTTGACCAGCAGCAATGTCGTGGAAGGGCTGTGGACCGCCTATTCGTCTGGGACGACCTATGCCCTGAACGCGCGAGCCGCGATCGTCATCGGGACGGCAGTGACGGTCTACCGCAGCCTGCAGGCCGGCAACACCAACCATGATCCGGCCTCGTCACCCACGTGGTGGCGCGCGATCGGGACGACGTTCACGATCTGGTCGGCGGCGGCGACATACGCGAAGGGCGAGCGGGTGATCGACCCTTCGATCCATCGGGTGTTTCAGAGCCTTCAGGCGGGGAACACCGGCCATGCACTCACCGATCCGGCGTGGTGGCAGGATATCGGCCCGACGAACCGCTATGCGATGTTCGACAAAAGCGTCGGCACGCTGACCACGGTGAACGAAGCGCTGACGGTGCAGCTGTCGCCCGGCGGCGTCGATGCGCTGGCGGTGATCGACACGACGGCGAACACCGTCACAGTCACGATGGTGAACGGGTCGGAGACGGTTTATTCCGCGACGAAAACGACGGCGATCGGCGGCGCGGCTATTTCCGACTGGTACGCCTATTTCTTCGAGCCGGTCGGTAAGCTTTCCGCCCTCTCCTTCTACGACCTGCCGATCTATCCCGACGCGGTAATCACGGTGACGATGGTAGGCGATGATCCAGCAGGGGCGGTATCGGCCGGCACGCTGATCGTTGGGCGCACACTCGACATGGGTGTGACGGAAACCGGGCCGGGCGTCGGAATTACCGATTACAGCCGCAAGGAAACCGACGAATTCGGCGTCACCAGCGTCGTGCCGCGCGACTGGGCGAAGCGGATGAACCTGCGAACCCAGATCGCGACGTCCGAGGTCGACGGGATCGTGCGGGCGTTGGCCGATGTGCGGGCGACGCCGGTGCTCTGGCAGGGCGAGGAAGGCTTCGACAGCCTGACGATCTACGGGTTCTACAAAGACTTCAGCATCGACCTGGCGCTGGAGACCATCTCCTACTGCAGCATGACCATCGAAGGTCTGACCTAAGGGGCAATCATGGCCATTACCGCTCTGCCAACGCCGCCGTCGCGAAGCGACCCGGCGAACTTTCCCGCGCGCGCGGACGCCTTCCTTGCGGCGCTCACGGCCTTCGTGACCGAGGCCAACGCGCTTGCCGCGCAGGTGAACGCAGACAAGAATACCTTTCAGGCGCTCGCCACGGCGGGGCAGCTCGACGGCTTCCAGAACCTCGATGCGGAGGCTTTCGGCCTCGCGTTGATCACGAAGACGTCGGCGTCGGCGATCCGGACCTATCTCGAACTTGGATCAATGGCGCTGCAAAGCACCGGCGCGCCGAGCGTGACGCGCCTCTATGCCAGCCTGCGCGTCCTGATCGGCGCGGTGGCCGATTATCAGGTCAACGGTATCAACGCCGGCATCCAGGTGCAGGGCGTCGGCAACGACCAGAGCGCACTGGCGGCAATCCGCTTTTCCGACAACGGTTCGGCACCGCTTTTCCTTTTCGGCAAGTCTCGCGGCGCGACGATCGGCACTGAAGGCGCGGTGCAGCTGAACGACATCCTTGGCCGGATCATGTTCGCGGGGTCGAACGGCACGCAAGCGCTCAACGGCGCGGAGGTTCGCGCGGAGGTGGATGGATCGCCGACAAGCGGCGCGGTGCCGTCTCGGCTGAGCTTCTGGACGGGCCTCACCACCACTCCGCTGGAGGTTATGCGACTCAGCTACAGCGCTGGCATGAGCATGTTCGGGGCAAACCCGGTGATCGATCAGAACCGGGGGCATGTCCTGCGTTCCTACACGCAGGCGACGCTGCCGGCCGCCGCGCTCGCTCCTCAGACGATGTTTTGGTGCAGCAACCTTTCCGGCGGGGCCGGCCCCGTTATCAGCAACGGCAGCGTGTGGCTGCGCCTCGCCACAGGAGCGATCTGATGTCCCTCGATTCCAACCGGCTTTCCCCTTACGAGATCCTGATCCGCTTCGACCTCGAAACCGGACAGGTTGTCGGCGCGCACAAGCAGGACGTGCAGTTCACCGAAGGCCAGCCGCGTCTAAAGGACCCGGAGCCTATCCCACTGGCCGGCGTCGTGGGCGTCATGGATGCCGCCTGTGCTGCAGCCTTGTCGAATGAAGCCGACCTGCTCGCGCGCAAGGCGGACCTGACGGCACAGGTGGCGAACCTCGCCGATCAAGTCACCGAGTTGCAGGTGCAGGTGGCGACGCTGGAAGCGCAAATCGCCGCGTCACAGGCACAACCGGCCTAGCAGCCTCTCGCACGACCGGAGAACAGAACGATGCCTGAAACGGCAGGGAGGCGCGCATGCCGGGCCGGACGGTGAACGAAGCGATCCCCGGCGGGTCGCCAACCGGTGCATCGCTGGCGGAGCTGGCGGCGGCGCTGAAGGTGCTTCAGCCTCCACCTGCGCCGGTCGCGGCTGAGGCTACGGGCATCGCCAAGCACGCGGGGACGATTGTCGTGGCGATCATGCTGGCCCTTTGCCTCTGGGTAGGCGCAACGATCTACAGCCTGGCCCAGACCACAACGCAGGTTTCGACCAAGCTGGATGCCATGCAGAAGGCCCTCGACGGCATGTCGAGCGAGCAGCAGCAGACGGGCCAGCGCATCGCCGAAATCATGGCGGCACAGGCGAAGGGCGATCAGCGCCTGACCGCCGTCGAGCTGGAGCAGCAGCGCATGCGCGAGCGACTGCGCGCAGTGGAAGGGCAGGCTCCCCTCCCATCCAACGCTTCTCAGTGAATGACGCCGGAACGAGAGGCCGCACGCACCTTCGTCCGTAATGCGCTGCTGACCGCCTTCCAAACCGAGACGGACATCCCCGCTGAGTGGCTCGCGCTGATCCAAGTCGCAGCTGAGACACCCGCGCCTTTGCCAAGCCGCCGCTGGTGGCAATTTTGGAGAACGACATGACGAATCCCGAACCAGCGTGGCTGACCGCCGCGCGGGCGAAGAATGGCACGCGCGAGGCGGCCGGGGCGCTCAACAATCCGGCGATCATGGGGTGGGCAAAGCGCCTCGGCACGAAGGTGCTCGGCATCGTCTACAATGCGGACAGCGTGCCATGGTGCGGCCTGTTTGTCGCGACCTGCATGGCGGAGGCCGGCCAGACACCGCCGCCCGTCGCGGTACGGGCGAAGGCGTGGGCAAGCTGGGGCGCGAACCTGCGGGAGGATCACCTGTCTCCCGGTGCCGTGCTCGTCTTCGAGCGGCCGGGCGGCGGGCATGTCGGCTTCTACGTCGGCGAAGATCTGACGCACTACCACGTCCTCGGTGGCAATCAGGGTGATCGGGTGTGCGTCGCCCGCATCGAGAAGGGCCGCTGCGTTGCGAGGCGCTGGCCGCGTGGCGTTCCCGTGATCCTGGGCCCGGTGAAGATGACCCGCACCGCCGGCATCCCGCTTTCGAGCAACGAAGCATGAGCGCCTTCATCCGTCTGTCAGACGTCCTCATGACGACGGCAGAAGGTGCTCTCGCTTTCCGGTGTCCCGCTTGCAATTCGTGGCACGTCGTCAGCACCTCCCCGCAGGCCCGTCAGCAGTGGACGTGGAACGGCGATGTCGAGCGCCCGACCATCTCGCCCTCCATCCTTGTGAGGTGTGGATCCGCTGTTGATCCCACTTTCAAGCGAGAGCCGGGCGATCCCCCTGACGTCTGCCATTCCTTCGTGGTCAACGGCCAGATCCAGTTCTGCGGCGACAGCACGCATGAACTTGCTGGGCAAACGGTCGACCTTCCTCCGTTCGCTCTTCCCGAGGGGGAGTGAGGCATGACCGAGCGCCAGCCCGTCCCCGGCGAATACGACGCCGCCCGCACCATCGACCGCTTTCGAGAGGAGAACTCCATGACCGACGTTCCGAAGCCCATCATCGTCAACCCTAGCATCCTGCCGGAAACGGGTGTGATCGCGATCCGCTACTTCGCGGCGCTGCTGGCCGGTTGGCTGATCCGCAAGGGCTATCTCACGGGTGCAGACGAGCCGCTGATCACGGGCCTCTTGCTTGCTGTTGCCGCTGCGGGCTGGGCCTTCTGGAACGCGCGCCGGAAGAAGGCCGAGGCCGTGACGCTGGCACAGCACACGCCGGATAGCGTCGGCCGCGTGAAGTGATCGACCGCGCGCTCAAGGCGGCACTGGCCGCAGCGCTCGCTCAGACAATGTTCGAGATCGCCGTCGCGGCAGGCGCGCTGATCGTCAGCAAGATCAAGGGCCGCGAGGCCAACCCAAGGAGGAAGAGCATGGGGTATCGTAATCGCAGGGCGCAGTCGCGCGCGGCTTGGGCGGCATCGGGCGGAGGCGTGGCGCTGCCGTTCACGCCGCTCATCCCGATCATCTCGGACAGCAACGGGCTGGGCGTCATGTCCGATCCCAGCTTCCCGGTCTACGCATCGGACGCCGCCGCGTTCACGTCCGCTTATCAGAGCGACTCGAAGGCGAAGGTCATGGACGCCGCCAACGCGGTTCAGGTCTATGCGCCGGGCACGGTCACCGGTGTCGCGGCGCATGCCAACACGACCGTCGGCAATGTCAGCTATGAGGCGGGCATCTTCCAGCGGTTTCGCGAGCTGTACCCGAGCAACGACATCATCGTGGCGAAGCGCGCAACGGCCGGCGCTTTCGCCGGGCGGGCCGAGGCCAATCCTCAGCTTGGAGATCTCGTCGGGTCGGTCTCGGGCCGCGTCCTGACACTGACCTCCGGCTCGCCTCAGACGAACCGCTTGCTGGTGGCGGACGGCATGCCCGATCGCATCCACATCAGCAGCGGCACCGGCCCGTACAACCTCAGCTATTTCGGTGGCGGGTCGCTTCCCAGCTTCACCCTGCCGGCCGGCACCACGATCAAGCAGTTCAGCGGCTACTCTTGGTCGCCGACCACCGGCTTCCTCTACATCGGTACGGGGGCGGTGCCGACCGGCTTCGCCAAGAGCAAGTTCCGGCAGCAGATGGATGCGCTCACCGCCGCCAACATCGTCTGGCAGGTGCCGTTTTTCGTCATTGCGCTTGGCGGCAACGATGCGGATTTCGCGTTCTCCGCGAACGCCTATCAGGCGAGGGTGCAGGAGATCATCACGGCGTTCCGAACCGACTTCCCTGAGACGGCGAACGCCAAGGTCGTGATCGTCATGACGCCCGCCGCAGGCTCCACCTATAGCAGCACCGTGCGCGCGGCGTGCGCGGCGCTGCGCGATGCCGATCCGCTGGTGCGACTGGTTGAGGCCGGCAAGGCAGGGTACGTCCGGCCGGACGGCACGCATCACGACATCGCGACCCGCATCGCGATTGGGCGCGACATCGCCGGTGTGGGCATCGGCGGCATGGCGAGCGCGTGACCCTCCTCACCAAAGGCGACGGCGGCGCACCGATCGTCAAGGGCGACTGGTTCGCCTACTCGGCACCATTCGGGCGGGAGGGTTTGCCGGACAGCGCGTTCCGCAACCGGCTCGTCATCGATGACACGCAGAAGCCGGAGACGCCGTTCTCGTCCGCCCGGATCGAATGGTATCAGCCGATGGAGACCCGCAAGGGCAACGCGCCGCGCGGGTATCTGCACATCGGCCGGGACCGCTACGGCGACGTGCGCCGGAACCTCGGAACGGTTCGCCGGCTGTCCGAGGTCAAGCGCTACGACATGACCGTGAAGTGGACCGATGCCACGATCCACGGCGAGCGGAACATGCTGTACGATGCGTTCCTGCTGCGCGAGCCGGACAAGGGCGACCATGCGCTTGAGCTGATGGTGTTCCTCGATCCGTCACCGTCAGCAACCCGCTACCTGCAGAAGGGCAAGCGGCTGGCGGACTTCGGCGAGTGGCAGGTGTGGCAGCCGTCCCAGTCGAGCATAGCTTTGACCGTCGGCTACCCGGTCTACAAGACGACGATCAAGCCGACCGACATCCTGAAATGGGCGGAGACGCAAGGCGTCGGCACGCAACACCTCTACTGGCCCGGCGACGCTGTCGGCGTGGAGCCGATCAGCGGAGCGGGGTCCGTGTTCTTCAAGGCGTTGGGTGGAAAGGTGGCGCCGGGGTAATCAGCGCCTACCGCCGATCAGACGCCGACCGCCTTCCGTAGAGCCTCGTTCATGCGAGACTGCCAGCCGGGGCCGGAGGCGCGGAAGCGCTCCAGAACATCATGGTCCAGGCGGATGGTGATCCGCTCCTTGTCCGATCCCGCCGGGCGGCCGCGCGGACGCTTGGTCAATGCGGCGACGACATGGGCCGGGTGGACCTGATCGGCCGGGCGGGCCTTGGCGCTCGTCTCGTCGGTCCATTCGGGGTTGTCGTCGAAGTCGGCGGGGGGCGGCCCCTTGGTCTTATTCATAGCGGCGCATCTCCTTTTCGTGGGCGCGGCGGAAGCTGATCAGGCGGATGCCGGTGGCGGTCAGGGTATAGACGATGCAGAAACCCTTGCCGTTGATCCGGCCGCGAGCCTGATAGCGGGTCTCGCCGTAGTCATAGCGGTCATCCACAACGACCGAAGGCACGCCGTCGAAACCGGCGAAATCCTCGAACGACAGGCCACGATTCTCGATGTTCGCGGCGTTTTTGTCCGGGTCGAAGGTGATGTCCATGGGTTTGTTGTATGCACGAATAATCACGTCGTCAATGGTTATTTGTGCATACTTAAAGTAATTGAACACGTCCGCAGGCCGTGAGGCCGAGCGGGGGTGCCGTGCTGGAACACGGCAACCGACGGGCAGGAACCCGTCACGCGCGGCTGGCCTAGCCGCAACGCCCCGCACCCGTGCACCGGGCGGGGCTTTTGTGAGCCTCCAATGGATAAGGAACAATCAACGCGCGTGCCCTTCGGGGTGGCGGGTGAGACGACGGGCTACCTCTTCGATACCAGCGGCGACCTCTTCGGCTGGCGGGAAGCCGTGGGCTTCGGCGACAGCGCGTTCAGTGTGCGCCTAGTCGATCGCGACTTGGCGAACAGGATCATTGAGGCCGAGCACTACAGTCACCGGACATATCGCGGATCGACCTTGCACCTCGGCGTCTTCATCGGCCGCCAGCTGACCGGCATCCTCCAGTACGGCTTTGCCATGAACCCGGCGAGCGCCGACAGCGTGGTCGCCGGGACAGGTCTGACGGAGTACCTGGAACTCAATCGCATGTGGCTGAACGATGCCGCGCCCCGCAACTCGGAGAGCCGCGCCCTCGCCTTCTCAATCCGGCTGATCCGCCGGGTGCGGCCGAAGGTCAAATGGATACAGTCGTTCGCGGATGAACGATGCGGGCTGTTCGGGACCGTGTATCAAGCGGCCGGCTTCACCTATCATGGCGAGCATGTCGGCACGTTCTGGGAACTCGACGGCGAGTGGTTCCACAACTCTCTCATGACCAACACCCGCGCGGCAGGAAATCCGCGCGCGGCTCGGCTGCTGGCCGGGGCAGATCGCGCGATCAAGCACGAGCTGCGGCAGTTCCGATACCTCCGCTTTCTACAGACGCGCTTTGCAAAGGCCTGCCGGTATCCGGTGCGACCGTTCCCGAAGCCTGACTACGGGCACACTTGAGTTCGCGGGCTGCGCAGGCGGTAGTTCATCGGCGGCTTGGATCAGGCGCTGTTGACGTTCGGGTCGAGGCGTGGCTGCTGCTTCGTGCGGCCCGTCCAGTGGACGAGCGCCTGTCCAGGGCGTGAGAGGACGGTGCGACCCCGTCGGGCCGCTCCACATTCATCGTCAAACTACGGGTTTGCGCTCACTATAGTCTTGCGCTAGCCAACTTACGGTAGTGGCTGACACCCTTCACCCGCTCCACTTCTCCCGTGAACGCCATCGAGGGGATCGCATGCGCTTCGAAGGCACGCAGGACTACATCGCAGCGCCCGACCTGAAGGTCGCCGTCAACGCGGCGGTGGCCCTCCGCCGCCCGCTCCTCGTCAAGGGGGAGCCCGGCACCGGCAAGACCGTCCTCGCCCATGAGATCGCCCGCGCCGTCGGTGCGCCGCTGATCGAATGGCACATCAAATCGACCACCCGCGCGCAGCAGGGCCTCTACGAATACGACGCCGTCGCCCGCCTCCGCGACGGCCAGCTCGGCGACCCGCGCGTCCACGACATCGCCAACTACATCCGCCGCGGCAAGATGTGGGAGGCTTTCACCGCGCCCACCCTCCCCGTCCTCCTCATCGACGAGATCGACAAGGCCGACATCGAGTTCCCGAACGACCTGTTGCAGGAACTCGATCGGATGAGCTTCGACGTCTACGAAACGGGCGAGCGCGTCACCGCCGTCGAGCGGCCGATCGTCGTCATCACCTCGAACAACGAGAAGGAGCTGCCCGACGCCTTCCTGCGCCGCTGCTTCTTCCACTACATCCGCTTCCCGGATCGGGAGACGATGGAGGCGATCGTCGACGTCCACTTCCCCGGCATCCAGAAGACGCTCGTCACGCGCGCCCTGGACATCTTCTACGAGGTCCGCGACGTGCCCGGCCTCAAGAAGAAGCCGTCCACCAGCGAGCTGATCGACTGGCTGAAGCTCCTCCTCCACGAAGACATGCCGCTGGAGGTCCTCCAGTCCAAGGACCCCCGCCAGGCCATCCCCCCGCTCCACGGCGCGCTCCTCAAGAACGAGGCCGACGTGATGCTGTTCGAGCGGCTGGCCTTTTTGGCACGGAGGCCGGGCAACTAACCAATCCTCCCCCGGAGGGGGATGATCTCACCCCGGCGTCTCTTCGAAATCCGCCAGCTGCGCCTCGATCGCGCGCTGGAACGCCGGTCGCCCCAGGCACCGTTGCTGGAACGCCGCCACCTTCGGGAACTCGTCCAGGATGTCCGTCCCCTCCAGCCCGCGCAGCACCCCCGCCAGCATCATGTCCGCGATCGAGAACTCGCCCGCCAGGTATTCGTCGTCCCCGAGCGCCGTCTCCACCTGATCCAGCCGCGTGCGGATCATCTCCACCACGCCCGGACGACGGCGCTTCTTCACCTCCTCGTCCGTCTCGAAATAGTCGACCTCGGCGAGGTTCATCACGAACGGCTCGATCGAATTGAGGCTGGCGAACAGCCAGGAGATCGCCCTGACCCGGCCGGTCGGCTTCTTCGGCAGCAGCCTGGCCGCCTGTTCGGCGAGAAGCAGCAGGATCGCACCCGTCTCGAACACCGGCACCCCGTCGCGCGACATCACCGGCACCTGACCAAAGGGCTGCTCTGCCCGATACGCGCCCGACTTCCGATCCTCGACCGAGACCAGTCGCGACTCATAGGGGATTCCCAGCTCCTCCAGCATCCAGCGCACCCGGTAATCCCGGACATGACCCCGCGCGAACTCCGGCACCCACCGCATCGCGCTGACCGTGATCTCGCCCATCCTGCTCTCCTCTCCAAAGGACGCCAGCGGGTTTGACCGGAGCGCGCGGCTGGCACAAGGTCGCGGCCATGTTCATCTCCTTCCTCGAAGAGCTGCGCCGCGCCGGCATCCCCGCCAGCACCAAGGAACATCTCGCCTTGCTGGAGGCGCTCGACGCGCAGGTGATCGGGCTGGAGGCGGAGGAGTTCTACTACCTCGCCCGCGCCGTCTACGTGAAGGACGAGGCGCTGCTCGACCGCTTCGATCGGGTCTTCGCGCAGGTGTTCAAGGGCATCTTTGGGGAGGGCGGCGAGAACGCAGAGATCCCGGAGGACTGGCTGAAGGCCGTCGCCGAGAAGTTCCTGACGCCCGAGGAGATGGCTGCCGTCCAGTCGCTCGGCTCCTGGGACGAGATCATGGAGACGCTGAAGAAGCGGCTGGAGGAGCAGAAGGGCCGGCATCAGGGCGGCAGCAAGTGGATCGGCACCGGCGGCACCTCCCCCTTTGGAAACAGTGGCTACAATCCCGAAGGCGTGCGCATCGGCGGGGAAAGCCGTCACAAGCGCGCGATCAAGGTCTGGGACAAGCGCGAGTTCCGCAACCTCGACAGCAATGTCGAACTCGGCACCCGCAACATCAAGGTCGCCCTGCGCCGCCTCCGCCGCTTCGCCCGCGAAGGGGCCGCCGACGAACTCGATCTCGACGCCACCATCACCGGCAGCGCGCGCAAGGGCTATCTCGACGTGGCGATGCGGCCGGAACGGCGCAATGCCGTGAAGCTGCTCCTCTTCCTCGACGTCGGCGGGTTGATGGACCCGTATGTCCGTCTCTGCGAGGAGCTGTTCTCCGCTGCCACCGCCGAGTTCAAGCATCTCGAATTCTACTACTTCCACAACTGCGTCTACGAGGGCGTGTGGAAGGACAATGTCCGCCGCCATCGCGAGAAGATCCCGACGATGGACGTGCTCCATCGCTTCGGCCACGACTACAAGCTGGTGCTGGTCGGCGACGCGCAGATGAGCCCCTACGAGATCACCCATCCCGGCGGCTCGGTCGAGCATATGAACCGGGAGGCGGGCGCCGTCTGGCTGCAGCGGCTGACCGGCGTCTATGGCTCCGCCGTCTGGCTCAATCCGACGGCGGAGGCGCATTGGGGCTACACCCAGTCGATCGGCCTCATCCGGCAGATCATGGACGGACGCATGTACCCGCTGACACTGGACGGCCTGGCAGCGGCGACCCGCGAACTCGCTCGGAAGCGCTGATCAGGCGGACGCTGATCAGTCCCAGTCGTCTACGAACGCCTGGTGACGGATGCCCGCCGCCTCCGGGGCCGGTTCGGGGTTGATGCCGTTGATGCGCGAAAGGATGCGCGAAAGCTTGCCCTCGACGATGAGGTTATGGCCCTCGTCGAAGGCAATCGTGCAGAGCGTTCCGTCGCGGTTCGGCGTGATCGTGCGGATCAGCGCCGTGTTGACGAGGATCTCGCCGCCCTTGCTCGTCCTGAAACCGACGTACACCGCATTCCCCCCCGAACTGTTGCGTACCCGCGCTTTTTGCCCCGAACTGCCAATCTCGGCAAGTGACCGTCGCGTGACGTTCTATTTCTCGGAAGCTCCTATTTTTCCCTGAATGCCATGTCGGTCACGCGAGTGATCGGCGTCAGCAGATAGGACAGGATCGTCCGCTTCTGCCCGATCAGGTCGATCTCAGCCACCATGCCGGCACCGATCGGCAGCTTCTCGCCATTGGGGGCGACGATCGCATCCCGGTCCACCGCGACGCGGATGTGGTAGAAGCTGCTGCCGTCCTGCGGATTGACCGTCGCGTCCGGCGAGATGCTCGTCACCACCCCGGGCAGCGAACCGTACAACGTGTAGTCATAGGCGGTGAGCTTCACCGTCGCCTTCTGTCCCGGCGTGATGAAGCCGATGTCGTTCGGCCGCACCTGCGCCTCGACGATCAGGCGGTCCTCGGCGGGCACCAGCTCAACGATCGGCGCGCCCGGCTGCACCGCCGCACCCGGCGTCGATACCAGCACGCGGTTGATCGTGCCGCGCACGGGTGCGGTGATCATCGTGCGGCGCACCTTGTCCTCGGATGCCGCCAGGATCTGCTCCTGCGCGGCGAGGTTGGCGCGCGCCTCGGCCAGATCCTGCCCCGCACGCGCCAGCCAGTCGGCCCGCGCCTGCGCCGCCTGCGCCCGCGCCTCGGCGACCCCGGCCCGCGCGCGTCCCACGCTCTCACGCGCCGTCGCAGCATCACCGGCCGCCGTCCGCGCCTCGTTCTCCGCCTGCATCAGCGTCAGGCGCGGCTCGATGCCCTTCTCGACCAGCGGGCGGATCAGGGCGGCGCGCTCCGCCGCCGACTGGCTGGCCGCCGCACGGGTCTCGGCCGAGATGCCGCTCGCCGCCGCTTCCTGGCGCGCCGCGACCGCGCGCGCGGAGGCCGCACCCATCAGCGAATTCAGTTCCTCGATCCGGCTAGCGTAAAGCCGCCGTTCGCCCGTCACGATGTCGGGCACCCGCGCCGTCAGGTCCGCCGGCCAGACCGGCCGTGTGCCGGAAAGCTCCGCCTGCAACCGGATCACACGCGCGCGCAGCGCATCGCGGGTCACGCTGCCCCGGCCGAGGTCGGCGCTGGCGAGCGTCTTGTCGAGCACGACCAGCGGCGCGCCCTTCGGCACCTTCTGGCCACTTCGCACGAGGATGCGCGAAACGATCCCGCCCTCCAGATTGGAGAGCACCTGCAACTGGCTGGACGGGATCACCCGGCCGTTCGCGCGCGTTGTCTGGTTGATCTTCGTGAACGCGGCGAAGGTGATCAGGATCACGAACACGCCCACGATCACCCACAGGAGCAGGCGGGAGGCGGATTTCGGTTCGAAGCTGGTCGTCAGATCCTCAAGATGCGCGCTCACTGCACCGTCCCCTGCGCTTGCGCCTGCGGCTGCACCTGCCCCGGCTGCTTGCCCTGCAGGCGCGCGATCACCTCGTCACGCGGCCCGTCGAGCACCACTTTGCCGCCCTCGATCAGGATGATCCGGTCGACGATCGCCAGCAACGGCGGCCGGTGCGTCACCACCAGCAGGGTGCGGCCCTTGGTCTCGTCGCCCAGGCGCTGGATCAGCGCCGTCTCCGTCCCCGCGTCCATCGCGCTGGTCGGTTCGTCCATCAGCAGGATGCCGGGGCGGGAGGCGAGCGCACGCGCGATCGCGATCGATTGCCGCTGCCCGCCGGACAGCCCCTCGCCCTTGTCCGCGAGCGTCAGTTCATAGCCGTTGGCGAGGTTCGCCATGAAGCTGTGCGTACCGGACAGCGTGGCGCAGCGGATCATCTCCTCGTCGTCCACATCGCTGCGGCCGAGCGCGATATTGTCGCGGACGGTGCCGGAGAACAGCAGCCCTTCCTGCAACACCGCACCCACCGCGCCGCGCAGATCTTCCGGGTGATGCTGGCGGATGTCGACGCCGTCGATCAGCACCGTCCCCTCCTGCGGATGGCGCAGCGCCATGATCAGGCGCAGGATCGTCGACTTGCCCGACCCCACCTTGCCCAGCATCGCGACCCGCTCGCCCGGCTTGATCTTGAAGCTGACCTTGTCGAGGATCGGCGGCCCGCCCTCGCCGTAGCGGAAGGTCACGTCGCGGAACTCGATGGCGCCTTCGAAGCTCTTGCGCCGCACGGGCGATCCGACCGCCTCGTCCGGTGCGGTCATCACCTTGTCCAGCTCCTGATAGGCGGTCTTGGTGGAGGTCAGCTTGGTCAACAGCTGCGCCACCTGCCCCAGTGGCGCCACGCAGCGGCCGGAGAGGATCGAGCAGGCGATCAGCCCGCCCATCGTCAGCTGCCCCGTCCCGATCAGGTGGACGCCGAACACTACCGTGCCGATGTACGAGATGTTCTGCGCGCTCATCGCCGTCGTGGTCGAGATCGTCGCCACCAGCCGCTGCCGCAGCCCGCTCTCCGAATGATGGTTCAGTGCGCGGGCCCAGCGCTGCGCGAACATCCGCCCGGCACGCGCCGCCTTGATCGTCTCGATGCCGCCCACCGTCTCGACCAGCACGCCCTGCTTGTTCAGGCCCTGCTTCATCATCTGCCCGGACAGACGATCGAGCGCCGGTCGCGTCGCCAGGCTGACGCCCACCACCAGCGGCACCATCAGCAGCGGCACCAGCACCAGCTTGCCGCCGATCAGGAAAATGACCAGCAGGAACAGGGCGACGAACGGCACGTCCACGAACGCGGTCATCGTCGCCGAGGTGAAGAAGTCGCGCAACGTCTCGAACTCGCGCAGCACGCCCGCGAAGGCGCCGGTCGAGCCGCGCTTGCCGTCCAGCCGCATCGACAACAGCTTGGCGAAGATCGAATTGCCCACCTCGCCATCGATCCGCGCGCCGGCGATGTCGATGAAATAGGCGCGGATCGACTTCAGGATGAAGTCCGCGACCAGGATGATCGAGATGCCGATCGAAAGTGCGATCAGGGATTCGATCGCGTTGTTCGGCACCACCCGGTCATAGACCGTCATCGAGAACAAAGATGTCGCCAGCGACAAGAGGTTGATGATCACCGCCGCCAGCGCGACCTGAAGATACAGGGCCTTGCGCGCCGCGATCGGCTGCCACAGCCAGGGTGCCAGGTGGAAGCGGGTTCCGGGGTGGGCTGTTTCGCTCATTGGCTGGTATCCGGCAGGGCAACGCCCAGGGTGGAAAGGAGGTTGCCGCCGCGCTGGAGGAGCACCAGCTTCAGCGCGTCGAGGCGGGTCACCGACTGGATGTACTGCGCCGCGATCTGGAAATAGCTGTCCTCGGAATTGAGGACGTCGGTCAGCGACCCCTGCGTCGAGCGGAACCGCTCGGCCAGCACGTCGCGCGCCTGCCGGTTCGCCTTGTACGCCGCCTCCAGCGCCGCGACCTCCTCATGCGAGGCCTGCAGGTCGAGGAAGGTGATCGCCGCCTCGCGCTCGGCCTCCTGCGTCACCCGCTCGGCGGCGGCGCGGGCCTGTTCGTACCGTCCTTCCGCCTGCGCATTGCGCGCGGAGCCGCCGCCGCCGATCAGGCGGTGGCGCAGGATCACGCGGGCGCGAATGTCGTAGTCATTGTCGTTCTCGATCAGGCCGTAGCGACCGGCGTCGATCACGCCCGCGACGTTGGGCTTGTTGCTGGCGCTGACCGCAGCCCAGTCGGCGCGGGCGGCGGTGGCGGCGAGTTCGGCGGAGCGGACCTGCGGCGTGTTGGCGGCGGCGATGCGCGCCTCGTCGACGCTGCGCGGCAGGGCGGCGGTGAAGGCCGGGCGACGCACCTCCTCCGGTGGCGCCAGCCCGATCACCTCGGCATAGCGCGCCTCGGCATTGGAGAGCGATCGGCGGAACCCCGCCAACCGCGCCTGCGCGTTGCTGGTATAGGTCAGCACGCGCGCGAGGTCGCCCTCCGCCGACAGGCCCTGCTTGATCCGCATCCGCACCGATTCGATCAGGTCGCGCTGGCTGATGTCCAGCGCCCCGCCCATCGCGACCAGCGCGCGATAGGCGGCGACGTCGTACCAGGCGCTGATCGCCCGGAGCGCGATGTCGTCAGCGGTCGATCGCACATCCTGGTTGGCCATCCGCTCGCGCGCGCCGGCCGCGCGGATGCGGTCGGATGTCGCGCCCCAGTCGAACAGGTTCTGGGTGAGTGTCGCGGTCGCGTCGGTACGGCGATACGGGCGGACGCGCTCGACCACCGCATTGTCGTCGCTGCCGAACTGGCGCGACAGCGATCGATCGTGCTGCAGGCCGAGGTCGACCGTCGGGAACAGCCCCGACCGCGCCTCGTCCTTCTCCGCCGCGACGGCGCGGGCGGCGGCCTCCGCTTCCCTCACCCCGGCGTGGATCGATACGGCGCGGGACACGGTCTGCTCGAACAGCTCCGGCGCCATCGTGTCGTGCGCGAAGCCGAGCACCGGGTCTTTCGAGAAGTCGATGGCGAGCGGATTGCCGCTCGGGGCCGGCAGCGATTTCGGCGGAGCGCCCTGCGCGCAGACGGCGGCGGGAAGGCCCAGACCGACCACAACCGCCACGACACTTGTGCCAAAATTGGAAGCCCGCATGACGGCGGCACTACGACGGCGTGGTTAACGAAACAATAAGGCGCGTGGAGCGGGCGGAAACAATTCTCGCCCGCAACGCCCCGCGATTTCAGCAGATTTAGGGGAAGGTAGGGGGTTTCTGTTGCCCGGCACCCCCCAAGCCGCTGGATTCCGCTTCTGTTGCCCGGTGCGGACCGAACCGCGCTAAGCTTTGTAACCTAAGTCCGTGAGGACCTTAGTTACGCAGCAAGAGCGAGCGCCTCGTTGTCGTTGGCACTTGTGGTTTTGAGCCTGCTGACGGGTTACTCAGCCCGGGCAAAAATACCGATCCCGTCCACACGTCGATCCTAGTTCGGCCCCGTCAGAAACTCGCTTGCGCGAGGTTTTTGGTGGAGCCGCCGGGTACCGCCCCCGGGTCCGCTGCGTCGAAACTCGGCATCATTTATCGCCATAGCCCGGCGAACCGGGCAGGACCGATATAGGCACGGTGCGGCGACTTGTGAAGAGCCGCCCCCTACCCCTTCTTCTTCAGCTCCTCCAGGATCTCGCGCAGCAGCACCACCTCGGCGGGATCCGCCTTCGGCGCCTCGGGCTTCTCGAACACCTTGTTTGCCGCCCGCACGATCAGGAACACGACGAAGGCGACGATCACGAATTGCACCGCCACCGTGATGAACTGCCCGTATCCGATCATCGGAACGCCCGCCCCCTTCAAATCGGCATAGCTGGTCGCCGAACCCTTGAAGTCGGCCGGGATCGCGCCGAGCCTGATGAACAGGCTGGAGAAATCGAGGTCCCCGGTGATCTTGCCGATCACCGGCATGATGACGTCGTCGGTCAGCGAGGTGACGATCTTCCCGAACGCCGCGCCGATGATCACCGCCACCGCCAGGTCGAGGACATTGCCCCGGTTGATGAACGCCTTGAACGCCTGGAACATGGATGCCTCCCTCCGCGAACAACCCCACGGCCGTTCGCCAGAAGTCTAATCGTTACGCCCCCCGATTGCGAGCGCGCGCCGCCGCACCTACATCCCGCTTTACCATTGTTGATGGAGTGCCTGATGGCCGCCTACGACCGCGTGAAGTTCGCCCTCGTTCCCGCTCTGGCCCTCACCCTCGCCGGATGCGGCATCAACAGCGTCCCCGCCGCCGAGGAGAACGCGAAGGCGAAATGGGCCGACGTCCAGAACCAGTACCAGCGCCGCGCCGACCTGATCCCCAACCTCGTCGCCACCGTGAAGGCGGCGGGCGCGCAGGAGAAGGAGATCCTGACCGAGGTGACGCAGGCCCGCGCCTCCGCCACCCAGGTGCGCGTCACCGGCGACGACCTGACCGATCCCGCCAAGATGGCCGCCTTCCAGCGCGCGCAGGGTGCCGTCACCATCTCGCTCCAGCGCCTGCAGGAGGCCTATCCCGAGCTTCGCAGCCAGGGCAACTACACCACCCTGATGAGCCAGCTTGAGGGTACGGAGAACCGCATCACCGTCGCCCGCAACGACTACAATCAGGCGGTACAGTCGTACAACACGACGATCCGCACCTTCCCCGACGCGGTCGGCGCCAAGATCTTCTACGGCGCGAAGCCGATCGTCCCGTTCGAGGCGACGACGCCCGGCGCGGAGACCGCCCCCAAAGTCAACTTCTGACCATGCGGCACCACGCCGCCCGCCTGCTCGCCCTGATCCTGCTCGCCGTCGCCTTCCCGGCGGCGGCGGAGCCGGTCTTCCCCCCGTTCGCCGGACTCGTGGTGGACGCCGCCAACGTCATCCCCGACGATCAGGAAGCGGCGCTCAACGCCAGGCTGCAGGCGCTGCAGCAGCAGTCGAAGAACCAGCTCGTCGTCGCCACCATCCCCGATCTCGGCGGCTATGACATCGCCGATTACGGCTACCGTCTCGGCCGCGCCTGGGGCGTCGGCCTGAAGGAGGCGGACAACGGCGCGATCCTGATCGTCGCGCCGAACGATCGCAAGCTGCGCGTGGAGGTCGGCCGCGGCCTCGAACCGATCCTGACCGACGCCTATACCAGCGTCGTCATCAACACCGTCATCACCCCCCGCTTCAAGGCGGGCGACATCCCCGGCGGCATCGCGGCCGGCGTGGACGAACTCGCCCAGACGCTCAGCCTTCCCGACGAGCAGGCCCGCGCCAAGGTGGACGCCGCCGCCGCCGAGTTCGACCGCACCCACCGGCGCGCCCGCGGGTCATCCATCGACGGCGGCGACGCGATCGGCGTCATCTTCTTCGCCATCCTCTTCGGCGTGATCGCCATCTCCGCCCTCCGCCGCCGCCCCCGCGCCGGCCCCTGGGGCAAGCGCACCAAAAGCTATGACGGCAGCGCCTGGCCGATCGTGCTCTGGACCATCGGCAACGAGATCGCCCATCACGCCAGCCGCAACAGCGGTGGCGGCGGCTTCGGCAGCTGGGGCGGTGGCTCCGGCGGCTCGGACGGCGGCTGGGGCGGCGGCGGGTTCACCGGCGGCGGCGGTGGCGATTTCGGCGGCGGCGGTTCGTCGGGGAGCTGGTAGCATGCTGACTCTAACCCCTGAGGATCACGCCAAGGTTACCGCAGCCGTCGCTGCGGCCGAGGCGGAGACCGATGGCGAGATCGTCACCATCGTCGCCCGCCAGTCCGACAGCTATCACGACGTCGCGCTGCACTGGGCGGTCGGTGTCATGCTGCTGGTGCTGGCGGTGCTGTCGGTCTGGCCCGAGGTCGCCTTGTGGCTGCACCACCGTCTCTTCGCGAACTGGACCGAACAGGTTCCCCCTGCCGAGATGTTCGCCATTGCCCTCCTGCTTCTCGCCCTCACGTTCCTCGTCGTCCGTGCGATCCTCGCCTGGACGCCTTTGCGCATGGCGCTCACCCCCGGCGTCACCAAGTCGCGCCGGGTGCGCCGCCGCGCCGTCGACCTGTTCATGGTCGGCGCGCACAACAAGACGCGCGCCCGCACCGGCGTGCTCCTCTACCTCTCCATGGCCGAGCACCGCGCCGAGATCGTCGCGGACGAGGCGATCGCCTCCAGGGTCGCACCCGAGGCCTGGGGCGAGGCGATGGCCGCGCTGATCGCCGACGTGAAGGACCGGCGGCCCGGCGACGGCATGGCGGCGGCGGTCCAGCGGATCGGCGCCATCCTCGCCTCCCATTTCTCCCGATCGGCCGATGACACCAACGAGCTTTGCGACAGGGTCATCGAACTATGAGCGGGGATGCGGTCGAAATCCGCTGGCAGGGCAAGTACATCGTCGCGAAGACCGAGGGGAAATGGGAATATGTCGGCCGCACGCGCAGCATCCGCGCGGCCGTGATCCTCGCCGTCCACGAAGGCCATGTCCTCCTGGTCGAGCAATATCGCGTGCCCCTGAGGGCCCAGTGCCTCGAACTCCCCGCCGGCCTCGTCGGTGACGAGAGCGCGGGCGAGGCGATCGAGGCGGCCGCGGCGCGCGAGCTGGAGGAGGAGACCGGCTACCGGCCGGAGCGGATCGAGATCCTCGGCGACTTCGCCAGCTCGCCAGGCATGGTGTCGGAAACTTTCACGCTGGTCCGCGCCCACGGCCTCACCAAGGTCCATGACGGCGGCGGCGTCGAAGGCGAAGACATCCGCGTCCACCGCATCCCCCTCCCCGAAGTCGCGAACTTCATCGCGGTCAAGCGCGCCGAAGGGGCCGCGATGGACGTAAAGCTGCTGTTGCTGCTGGGCGCCGGGCTGCTGAACCTGGGTTCTTAGAGCCACCTGGTGCTGCCCGTCACCCTGACTCCCCACACGTCATCCTGACGAAAGTCAGGATCCATTCCGCACTCCATCCCAAGTGTAGCGCAGATGGATGCTGACTTTCATCAGCATGACGGCGGCCCCTCAACCACTGCACCCGCGCCCGCAACATGGACCCGAATCCCGCCACGGGGGTTCTCTGCCCGCCAGGGGCATCGAGAATTCCCCAAAGCAGGAGAGTCAGCATGAAGAAATTCCTGATCACCGCCGCCGTTCTGGCGCTGAGCGGCACCGCCATCGCCCAGACCGTCGATCCCGCCGCGCCCGGCGTCGGCCCGACCTCGCCGATGAGCACCGATCCCGCTACCGGCGACATGAGCACGCCGACGCCCGGCGGCACCGCCGCGCCGACCAACACGCCGCCGCCCGCCACCACGAACGACACCGGCGCCATGACCCCGCCGCCGCCCGCTTCCGCCGCGCCGCCCGCCGGCGACAGCACGACCACCGCCGCACCTTCCACGGACCCGCAGAGCTATCCGAAATGCTCCAAGACCGTGAAGGACAAGTGCACCAATCGCGGCGGCAAGTAAGCCGGCCCGGCACATTCGGGGGCGGGTTCGACACCCGCCCCATGCTGCCACGAAAACCCGGTTTTCCACGACTGACCGCTATTCAGCCACGCCTCACCCCGGAAATATTTCGTTAACCATGAAACCGGCCGCCCCGATGCGGGTTACGCGGGACACAAGAATCTTGTGTGGGAAGGGGTGAGGATATGAGCTTGCTGGACAATCTGTCTCATGTCGCGACCGGCGACGCGCGGCTCGCGCTGATGACCGCCGGCACGATCGTTCCTGCCGCGATGGCGCCGGCGTCGACGCAGAGAGAAGAAGGCGGGTGCGTCGATCGCCGCCCCACTCCCGAAGACCTTCGCGACAGCGATTTCGCCCTCTACGCCTGGTAAGCCCGGGCGGCAGCAAGGCAAAGGCGCGGGGAGCACCCTCCCCGCGCCTCTTTACGTTACTCGACGGTCGCCATCTGCGACGCAGAGCCGCCGGTCAGCGCCGCCAGCTTCGCGTCCGCATTCGTCCGCATCTCCGCCCGGCAACGCTGCGCATCCTCGCGCTCCGCATAGCTCTGGTTGCGCGGTGCGCAGGCCCGCGCGATCGCGTTATGCGTGCGCAGTTCAAGGCGGGCCTTCCCCGTCGTGCTGGCGAGATCGAGGTCGCCGGTCTCGACGCGGAGGTTGACCGGCTGCACCGCCTCGGCGGACGCAAAGGCGGCGGACGGCAGGCACAGGGCCGCCGTTGCTGCGAAGGCAGCTTTACGAAGGTTCATCATGATTCACTCCTGCAGTGACATTGGTACACGCTACAGGGCCGGAAAACCTCTCCAGCCGTTTGTCGGGGCCTCTTGCGGACCTCCTGACTGCGCAATTAGGCGCGATCCGTTGCAGCGGCAAGTCGCCGGCGTGAACGAACGGGCATGTTGCCCGCCACGCCTGCGTTCCCTAACTGTTCACCCGTGACCGAGCTTGCCCCCTCCCCCGCCGATCCCTTCTACCTCCAGGGCCTGAATCCGCCCCAGCGGGAGGCTGTGCTCACCACCGAGGGCCCCGTCCTCGTTCTCGCCGGCGCCGGCACCGGCAAGACGGCCGCGCTCACCGCCCGCCTCGCCCATCTCGTCGGCACGCGCCGGGCCTGGCCGTCGGAGATCCTCTGCGTCACCTTCACCAACAAGGCCGCGCGGGAGATGCGGGAGCGGGTCGGCCGCATGATCGGTGATGCTGTCGAGGGGATGCCCTGGCTCGGCACCTTCCACTCGATCGCAGCCAAGATGCTCCGTCGCCATGCCGAGCTGGTCGGCCTGCAGTCGAACTTCACCATTCTCGACACCGACGACCAGCTCCGCCTGCTCAAGCAGCTCATCATCGCCGCCGAGATCGAGGAGAAACGCTGGCCCGCCCGCCAGCTCGCCGGCCTGATCGACAAGTGGAAGAACAAGGGCCTTGTCCCCGCCGACATCGACGCAGGCGAGAGCGAGCTCTACGCCAACGGTCGCGGCGGCGAACTCTACCAGCAGTATCAGGATCGCCTCCGCGCGGTGAACGCCTGCGATTTCGGCGACCTCCTCCTCCACATGCTGACCATCCTGAAGAAGGATCGTGAGGTGCTGGCCCACTACCAGCAACGCTTCCGCTACATCATGGTGGACGAGTATCAGGATACCAACAGCAGCCAGTACCTCTGGCTCCGCCTGCTTGCGCAAGAACACAAGAACATCGCCTGCGTCGGCGACGACGACCAGTCGATCTATTCCTGGCGCGGCGCGCAGGTGGAGAACATCCTCCGCTTCGAACGCGACTTCCCCGGTGCCAAGGTCATCAAGCTGGAGCAGAACTACCGCTCCACCCCCCACATCCTCGCCGCCGCATCCGGCGTCATCGCCAATAATGGCGGCCGCCTCGGCAAGACGCTCTGGACCGACCATAGCGAGGGCGAGAAGGTCCAGGTCGTCGGCGTCTGGGACGGGCCGGAGGAGGCGCGCCGCGTCGGGGAGGAGATCGAGGCGCATGAGCGCGCCGGCGGATCGGCGGCGGACTGCGCCATCCTCGTCCGCGCCCAGCACCAGACCCGCGAGTTCGAGGACCGCTTCATCGCGATCGGCATGCCCTACCGCATCGTCGGCGGCTTCCGCTTCTACGAACGCGCCGAGATCCGCGACGCGCTCGCCTATCTCCGCACCGTCGTCCAGCCCGCCGACGACCTCGCCTTCGAACGCATCATCAACGTCCCCAAGCGCGGCCTCGGCGACAAGGCCGTCGCGCGCGTCCACGCCCTCGCCCGCGCGCGCGACGTGCCGCTGACCACCGCCGCCGCCCTCATCCTCGACACCGACGAGTTGACCGGCGCCGCCCGCAAGAGCCTCGGCAACCTCGTCCGCGATTTCGCCCGCTGGCGCGATCTCGCCAACAACACCGCCCATCCCGATCTCGCCCGCCAGATCCTCGACGAAAGCGGCTACACCGCCGCCCTCCAGGCCGAGCGCACGGCGGAAGCCGCCGGCCGCCTCGAAAACCTCACCGAACTCGTCCGCGCGATGGAGGAATACGAGACGCTCGGCGCCTTCCTCGAACACGTCTCCCTCGTCATGGACAACGACGCCAATGCCGATGAGGCGAAGGTCACCATCATGACCATCCACGCCGCCAAGGGGCTGGAGTTCGACACCGTCTTCCTCGCCGGCTGGGAAGAAGGCGTCTTCCCCTCGCAACGCGCGCTGGACGAAGGCGGTACCGCCAGCCTGGAGGAGGAGCGGCGTCTCGCCTATGTCGCGATCACCCGCGCGCGTCGCCGCTGCGTGATCTTCCACGCGGCCAATCGCCGCATCTACGGCCAGTGGATGTCATCCATCCCCAGCCGCTTCGTCGGCGAGCTCCCCAAGGCGCATGTCGACACCGAAAGCACGATGAGCGGCGGCGAAAGCCTCTGGCGCGCGCAATGGTCCGAACGCACCGACCCCTTCGCGCATCTGGCGGCGACCCAAAGCACCAGAGCCGCGACAAGAGGCCCCGGCTGGCAACGCGCCGCCGCCGCCGGCAACTTCAAGACCGACCAGACGCGGATATTGGAAGTAAAAGCCAGCGCCGCCAGCTTCGCCGCCAAACCGCGCGGCGACCTGGGACTAGGCCAACGCGTCTTCCACCAGAAATTCGGCTACGGCGTGGTTGCGGAGATCGAAGGCAACAAGCTGGAGATCGACTTCGAACAGGCGGGCAGGAAGCGCGTGCTGGATAGTTTCGTGACGGCGGGGTGAGGCTCTACGGCACTCACTGGTGCCGGGTGTCGGACTTGACGACCGTACGCCTAAGCAATTGAAAAGACGCACATTCTTTGAAGACGGCTGCTATAGCTGGTATAGCCGTATGTAACAGTTTGTTCCTCGTCGCAAGTGGCAAGAGCGACCATAGGCGCAAAGCGAACGGTCGAAGACAGGGCTGTGGCGGAACTGACCCTTGCCATCCGCTCACCGTTGAACAACCCTCTTGCTGACAACGCGCTTGGGGATCACGGATGAAATTGCTCGATGGCAGGGTTCCAGCATATTGGTGGACGATCGCCCCTAATTTTGGCGACCTGATCGCACCTTGGTTAATCCGTCATCTTTCCGGGAAGGATGTAGTGTACTCGCCGTTGGGCGAACCCGGCTACTTCACGATCGGCTCTGTTCTCGGCGAGGTCAGAAGCCAGTCTGTAGTGTGGGGGACTGGCTCATTTGGGACAGAGCGCGCGAAGGACATTAAAGCCAACAGTACCGGAGCCGAGTTTCTGGCAGTGCGAGGTCCTCTCACGAGGAACAAGATTAGATTGGCTGGTCTAGAATGTCCCGCCATCTATGGCGACCCTGCCCTCTTGGTTCCGGATTTCCATCCAAGGAAGGAGCAGCCGGAGAGCTTTGAGCTTGGGATCGTAATTCGGTGGTCTGATAAAGCTTGGAAGAAGGTAAAAATTCCTGGCGTGAGGTTTATTGACTTAGAAACCGAGGACGTAGACGGCACGCTTGATCAATTCTTATCCTGCAAGCGCATCCTCACCTCCTCCCTGCACGGCCTGATCATTGCGGATGCTTATAGTATTCCCAGCGCGTGGCTGGCCTCTCGCTCGCCGAAGGGGTTAGAATTCAAATTTTGGGACTACTTTGCATCCGTAGATAAAATCCGTCACGCTCATAGTCTCAAGTTACAAAGCGGGGCGTGGACACTTGATCGGCTTATCAATGAGATCAGCTACGACGACCGGGAGATCAAGCTAGACTTACAGCCTCTCAGGGCATGTTGCCCGTTTTCTCGCGGGTGACACACTGGCATCCCTGCCCTGTAATCACCTCCGCGACCGAATTTCGGAGTAGCTCCGAGAAAGGGCACCTCCGTTCAAATGTGAACGCGGTTTCCCCCGTACCCCCACCCCATCATAGCCGCGCCGCAAGCCGCCCAGGCATCGCCTCACCCCCTGCAAATAGCTCCTTTACATTATAGTCAACGAAGGTCGGCGCGTCTGTAGCCTACCGCGTATGTTGCTTCCGTGGACAATCTGGACTATTCTCTTGGTCCAAAGTCTGGAATCCGCCCATGCAAGTCTCCGTATCCGATGCCAAGGCCCAGCTTACCGAACTCGTCCGCCGCGCGGAGGCGGGGGAGGAGGTGGTGCTGACCCGCCACGGCAAGCCCGCCGTCCGGCTTGTGGCCGCCGAACGGCCTCGCCTGACCAAGGAGGATAAGCTGGCCCGCCTCCGCGCGCTGCGTGGTGCGGCCAAGGATACGCCCGGTTTTCAGGGCGTGGACGCCGCCCACAGCGCCGACTTTCTCTATGACGAGCGCGGCCTTCCCGCGTGATCGTCGTCGACTCTTCGGCACTGGTCGCCATCCTGCTTGATGAACCCGATGCCGAGCGGTTCGAAACCGCCATTGCTTCCAACGAGTGCCTGATGTCCGCCGCGACGGTGGCCGAGATGCTGATCGTGGCGTTGGGTAAGGGCGTCTACATCCAGGCGCAGGACATAATCGCTTCCGTCGATCCGACGATCGTAGACCTGACGGAGTCGCGAGCCCGCGCAGCTGCCGAAGCCTATGGTCGCTACGGCAAGGGCTTCCACCCCGCCGCCCTGAACCTTGGTGACAGCTTCGCCTATGCGCTCGCCAGGGAGCGTGACCTGCCCCTCCTCTTCAAAGGCGATGACTTCGCGAAGACCGACGTGAAGGTCGCCTGACGCCTCATCCACCCGCCCACCTCGTCATCCTGACGAGGGCTAGGACGACGAATGAATCCTCGCCATCATCCACACCCGCCAACAACACCCCTGGCGCCCAAGAACAAACCCGCAACAAAACGCTGTCCTACACCCCCGGTTCATGCATATCGGTCGGGTCCGCGAAACCATTTCGGCAGGACAGACCCATGAACGCCCACACCCCGATCGACACCACAGCACCAAACACCGACCCCGCGCCGGAAGACGCCGCCGCCCGCCGCCACCGCAACGACGGCTGGACGCCCGATCGCCAGCGCCGCTTCCTCGAACTCGTGGCGGACGGCGTTACCGTCGATGACGCGTGCCTCGTCATCGAGCTCAGCGCCACCTCCGCCTACACCTTCCGCCGCCGCGCGCCCGGTTCGGCCTTCGCGCTCGGCTGGGCGGCGGCGAACCTCCATGCCCGTGAACGCATCGCCGCCAGCCTTCTCGCCCGCGCCGTCCACGGCCAGAAGGAGACGGTGGAGAAGGACGACGGCGACAAGGTCGTCACCATCACCCGCCACCGCATCGACAACCGCCTCGGCCTCCACATGCTCGCCCGCCTGGATCGCCAGGCCGACGCGCCCGATCCGCACGGCACGCTCGCCGCCGCCCGCCTGATCGCGCAGGAATTCGATCCCTTCCTCGACCTCATGGGGCAGGATGCCGGGCCGGCCCGCGCCGCCTGTTCCTCGGCGCGCGCCTCGGCCTCGCCGGGGACACGAACCCCGATCTCGCCCCCGTCCTCGCGCTGGCCCGCGCCGACCGCTTCCTGAAGGCAGGCGCCGGCTTGCCGCAGGAGGTCGACGTCACCGACCTCGACCTCGCCGACCGCGCGCAGTGGACCGGCGAGCAATGGCAACGTGCCGAGGCCGCCGGCCTGATCGTCATCGCGCCCGAGCCGGAGGTGGAGGAACCCGCGTCCGAGCCGCAACTTACGCAACTTAAGTCCCCGAAGGAGGACGTCGGCCATGTTCCGCTCGACCCGTGGGAGCATGAGGACCCGGTCTGGTGGGACGGCTATCGCGACGACTGGCAGACCCGCTTCCCCAAGCCGGTCGGCTGGTCCGGCCGGGAGTGGAAGACCTTCGGCGACCGCGACTACGCCCGAGACCTCACGCCGGAGGAACACGCCATCATGGAGGCCGCCTACCCGCCGGAAGAACCCGCCCGCCCCGCCAAGGTGACCGCGGCCGAGCGCGACATGTGGTTCGCCGAACACAAGGCCTTCGTGGAAGCACAGGAGAAGGAGGCGGAGATGGCCGAAAAAACCCTGGGGCGGACCGACATTCAGAATAGTCGAACGGACGGGCCGGATTCCCTCCGTCATCCTGACGAAAGTCAGGATCCATTTTGCGCTCCGGATCTGATGGAGGACCGGACGGATGGCCTGATACAGGATGACGGAGAGGGTCGCCCGCCCGTCAGCGATAGTTGAAGCTGATGCTAATCCGCTGTTCCCGGGCGCGCCCGGCCGGCACCTCATGCCGCAGCCAGCTTTCCCACAGGAACACGCTGCCCGCCTGGGGCGCGGCATAGACGAAGGTCCGCGCATCCTCCGGCGCGTCCTCCCGGCGGAGCGGGGCCGCCATCATCATCGGCAGGCGCGGGTCCTCCAGCTTCAGCCCCGCTGAACCCTCCGGCACGGCGATGTAGACCGTGCCGGAAATGATGCTGTGCGGGTGGATATGCCCGCTATGCTGCCCGCCCGCGCCCTTCATCACGTTGACCCACAGGCTGTCGAGCTTCGGCCTGCGCCCTTGAAGGTCGAGATAAGCCTCCTCCGCGAACCGCCGGACATGCCGGTCGAGCGCGCGGCGCAGATCGTCGAACACCGGGTTGCGCGCCGGCAGGTCGTTCAGCGACGCGTAGGATGTATAACCCGGATAGCCATTCGCCCGGCACCAGTCGCGCCCCGCCCGATCCTCGCGCGACAAGTCGATCGCCGCCCCCTCCAGTTCGGCCAGCAAGGCGGCATCGCCAAGCTCGCCCTCGTAGAAGCGGCTGGCGAAAAGGCTGCGTGTCGTCATCCCCGGTCCGGAGCACACGGGAGGTCGTTGTTCAAGCGCGTTGCCAACTTCCGAAAGCCTCGACACCCACTCCCGCGCCGTTCCTGCTGAGCCTGTCGAAGCACCAGCACCGCGCACAACCACACTTGGCCGACACAGATCATCCTATCGTCTACGCACCAACGCGTTCAGATCAACAAACCGGAACCCACCAAATAAGGCGATCTCATCGACGGAAGCCGCGTATTCATCGCAAGGGACTCCAGGATACCGCCGCTTTCTACAAGGTCCTGCTCATTACGTTCGGCCGAGATCGCGCGCACAAACATCCGCGTGCACCACGCCGCCAGACATCATCATGGAGGGGGCACATCATGGCTCGCAGCTTCTATCTCGCTTTCGGCATTGCCGCTTACCTGATCTTCTTCGCGACCTTCCTGTACCTGATCGGCTTCGTCGCCGACGCGGCCTTCCTGCCGCAGACCATCAACCGCGGACCGTCTCAGCCCGCCGCCATCGCCCTCGTCATCGACATCGCGCTGGTCGCACTCTTCGGGCTCCAGCACAGCATCATGGCCCGCCCCGCGTTCAAGGCCGCCTGGACGCGGATCGTGCCCCCGCCGATCGAACGCAGCGTCTACGTCCTCGCCGCCAGCCTCATGCTGGTCGTCATGTTCCTGTTCTGGCACCCGATCCCCACCGCCGTCTGGCGGGTCGATGGGCCCGCCGCCATCCTGCTCTGGGCGCTCTCCGGCCTCGGCTGGCTGATGGTGCTCGCCAGCAGCTACCTGATCAATCACTTCGAGCTGTTCGGCCTCGCCCAGGTCTGGCGCAACCTCCGCGACCGCCAGGTGCCGGAAGGGCCGCTCCGCTTCCCTTTGCTCTATGCGCTGGTCCGCCACCCGCTCTACACGGGGTTCCTCATCGCCTTCTGGGCGACGCCGGTAATGACCGTGGGCCACCTCGTCTTCGCCGCTGCCATGACCGCCTACATCCGCGTCGCGCTGCGCTACGAGGAACGCGATCTCGTCGGCCATTTCGGCGAGGGCTACCGCGCCTATCAGCGCCGCGTCGGCATGCTCATTCCCGGGCTGGGACGACATGCCGCGTGAGCACAAAAAGGGCCCTCTCCGGTGGGGAGAGGGCCCATTCGACTGACGAAGCGAATTCGGTCTTAGAAGCTGATCGCTGCCTCGACGCCGTAGGTGCGCGGCTCGTTGAAGTTGCCGTAGTCGCCCAGCGTGCCGCGGTTCGACGGATCACGGCGATAAACGTAATCCTTGTCGAGGAGGTTGCGGCCCCACAGCGCCACGGTCAGCTTCGCGTCACCGCGCCCCATGTCGATGTCGGCAAGGGCGATGCGGCCGTTCATCAGGAACGACTTGTCGTTCTTGATCTCGAACTGATCGAAGGTCTGCGTCGCATCGGCATAGTTCGCGTCCAGGTGGAAGCGGAGGTCGCCGACGCCGACCGGCACCGTGTAGTCGATGGCACCCGACGCCGTGTTGCGCGGCGTGAACACGATGTACACCGACTGCAGCGTGCCGCTGAACGGGTTAATCGTGTCGGGGATCTTGGTGTAGGTATAGGCGTAGGCACCGTTGATGGTCAGGCCCTCGGCCACCCGCAGAGTCGCCTCCGCCTCGACGCCGCGGATCTTGGTGGTGCCCGGCGCATTGATCGTCTCAAGCGTGTTGCGGCTGGATCCCGTCACCGGGTTCACCGTCACCAGGCTGAAGTCGATCTGGCTGCCCGTGCGGTCCATGATGAAGCCGGCGAGGTTCAGGCGCAGGCGACGGTCGAACAGCTCGGTCTTGGCGCCGATCTCGTAGGACTTCACCTTCTCCGGTCCGAAGGAACGGTAGGTGAGCGAGCGGGAGCTGGCGCCACCGGCGCGGTATCCGGTCGCGAACTTGGCGTAGAGATTGATGTCCTGCGCGGCGTCGAACGCCAGGGTCACCATCGGGTCGAACCGGCCCTTCTTGAAGTCGAAGCTCAGGTCGGTCGGCGCGTTGTTGACGATGAACAGGTCGCCGCTCTTCTTGTCGTGGGTGTAGCGGCCGCCGACGGTCAGGTGCAGCGCCTCGTCCAGCAAGGCCGGGGTGTAGGTCGCCTGGCCGTAGACCGCCCAGCTGTCCGCCTTGGCGCGGCTTGCACGGTCGGTGAAGCGATTGCCGCGGATCGTGTTGGTCGGATCGTTGATGGTGTATCCGGTGCCGTCCTCGTTCCAGCGGTTGGTGCTCGGCGTCGCGGCGTCGTCGCTGACCTTCTCGTGGAAGTAGTAGAGGCCGGCGACGTAATCGAGATTGTCGGTCGAACCGACCAGCTGCAGCTCCTGGCTGAACTGGTCCTGCCACAGGCCGGCGAGGCTGTAGCGGCTGAAATTGCCGTTGGGGGCGAAGACGGGCGGGCGATGCGCGCCGCCGGCATTGTCCCACTGCTCGACCTCGACCTCGCGATAGGCGGTGATCGAGCGGAGCTGCGCCTTGTCCGACAGGTCGTAGGCGAGCGTCAGGGTGTGGCCGAAGGTCTTGTCGACGCTGTCCTGCTGCGGAACGCCGATGTCGGCCATCTTCATCCGCTTGTCACCCTCGACCACCACGATCGGCGGCAAAGGCGCGATGGTGCCGGACGGCAGCGGGAAGGTCGTCCCGACCGGCTTGCCCTGCACGTTGTAGTTCAAGAGCTGGCTGTAAAACGGCGTGTTGTGGTCGTTGCCGTAGTCGTAGGAATAATCGGCCGTGAAGTCGGCGCTCGGCTTCCAGCGGGCGGACAGCTTGAAGCCCTTGCGGTCGTAATAGCCCCAGCCCCGCGCGCTCGGCAGCGGGTTCTTGGTCACCGAGTTGCGGTGCTGGATGACCCCGTCGGCCTTGATGCTGATGTTGTGGAACTCGGGCAGGTCCAGGTGACCCTCGGCGGTATACTGGCCGAGATTGCCGATGCCGGCCTTGCCGCGGAAGCCCAACTCGCCGCTCGGCTTCTTGGTCACCAGGCTCAGCGCGCCGCCCTCGGTGTTGCGGCCGAACAGGGTGCCCTGCGGACCCTTCAGGACCTCGATCCGCTCGATGTCGAACAGCGCGGCGTTCAGGCCGTGCTGGCGGCCGAGATAGACGCCGTCGATGTAGACGCCGACGCCCTGCTCACGGGCGGGCTGGTTGGCGTCGAGCGGCACGATGCCGCGGATACCGATGGTGAGAGCGGACTGGCGCGCCTCGAAGGTGGCGACGCGCAGGCCGGGGACTGAACCGTCGGCGAAGTCGAGCAGGCTCTGGATGTGGCGATCCTGGATCGCTTGGGTGCTGACCACGGAGATCGCGATCGGGGTGTCCTGAAGATTGGTCTCGCGCTTCGTCGCGGTGACGATGATCTCGTCGCCGGGCGCCTCGGCCGCGGGTGCCTCGACGGCGGCCTCGTCGGCATGGGCCATGAACGAAACGGAAAGGGCGGCGACAGAGGCCGCCGTCAAAAAGAGCTTCATGTGTCTGTTCCCCACAGGGCGCGATCTGTCGCTGCCGTGGCCGCGGCACTAGTGGAGGGGGGCGACTCTTCCGCGACACAATTGTTACGGTTCTGTTGCAGGCCGGGCCGCTCACTTTGCGCTGTCCTACAGCCGGCGCTGCCTGTTAGGACACCGACTCAGCGGCAGGGAGATGCAGGAAAACGAAAAAATCGCCGCACGGCTGGCGTGACTTTCGCCCCGACTTCCGCCGTCATCCGGCGCGGAGCAAGGCGACGGCGGCGTCCCGCTCGAACAGGTACAATGCCGTGCGGGCCGCTTGCCCGCGCTGACCCTCCAGCCCGCCGTCGCGATCGACCAGCAGGCGTGCGTCGGCAGTCGCCGCATCGACAAGTTCGGCCACGTCCTCGGGCTGAGCGATTCGGAACTTCGCGTCTCCCGACTGCCGGGTGCCGAGTATCTCGCCCGCTCCGCGCAGCCGAAGATCCTCTTCCGCGATGAAGAAGCCGTCGTTCGACCGCTTCATGGTGAGGAGCCGCGCCTTGGACGTATCGCTCAGCATCCGCCGGCCGGCTTCGCCGCCGAAGCCCTGCCACAGAAGCACGCAGGTCGACGGCTTGTCCCCGCGCCCGACCCGCCCACGCAGCTGGTGGAGCTGGGCGAGGCCGAAGCGGTCGGCCCCCTCGATCACCATCAGCGTGGCGTTGGGCACGTCCACCCCCACCTCGATCACCGTGGTCGCGACCAGCACCTGCGCGCGACCGGCCGCAAAGGCCTGCATCACGGCGTCCTTCTCCGGCCCCTTCATCCGGCCGTGGACCAGCGCGATCGTCTCGCCGAACCGCGCGCGCAGGCTGGCCGCCCGCTCCTCGGCGGCGGTCAGGTCGGATTGCTCGCTCTCCTCGACCAACGGACAGACCCAATAAGCCTGCCCGCCCGCCGCGATATGGCGCCCGAGCCCCTCGACCACCTCCTCAAGCCGCTCGCAGGAGATCACGCTGGTGGCGATGGGCTGGCGGCCGGGCGGCATCTCGTCCAGCCTACTGACGTCCATCTCACCATATTGGCTGAGCGTCAGGGTCCGGGGGATCGGCGTCGCCGTCATCGCCAGCAGATGCGGCGGCCGTTCCGCCTTCGCCGCCAGCAGCATTCTCTCCGCCACCCCGAAGCGATGCTGCTCGTCGATCACGGCCAGGCCGAGCCGCCTGTACGCCACGGCCTCCTGGAAGATCGCGTGGGTCCCGACCAGCAGGTCGATCGATCCGTCCGCCAGCCCCATCAGCGTCGATTCCCGCGCCCGCCCCTTCTCCCGCCCGGTCAGTAGCGCGACCGTCACCGGCAATCCGGCGAGCGTCTTCTGCAAGGTCTCATAGTGCTGCCGCGCGAGCAGTTCGGTCGGTGCCAGCATCGCCGCCTGCACCCCAGCCTCCACCGCGATCAGCATCGCCATTGTCGCCACCAGCGTCTTGCCGGCCCCGACATCGCCCTGCAGCAGGCGGACCATCGGCGTCGCCTGCGCCAGATCCCCCTCGATCTCCCGGATCGTCCGGGCCTGCGCGCCGGTCGGCGCATAGGGCAGCTTCAGCGCATCCCGCAGCCGCCCGTTCCCCGCCAGCGGCGTCCCCCGCCGCCGGCGAGAGGAGGCGCGGACAAGCATCAGCGCCAGCTGGTTCGCGAACACCTCGTCATAAGCCAGCCGTGTGCGCGCCACCTTGTCCGCCGGATCGGCATGGACCCGCGCCAGCGCCTCCCGCCAGCCCGGCCATTCCCGCGCCGCCAGCAGGCTCGGCTCGATCCATTCCGGCAGGTCGGGCGCCCGCTCGATCGCCTGCGCCGCCAACTGCCCCATGCGCCGGTTGGTCAGCCCTTCCGAAAGGCCATAGACCGGCTCCCGCGCCGGCAAGTCCACCGCCTCAGCGGGCGGCACCACCAGGTCGGGATGGACGATCTGCAGCTCCTGCCCATACATCTCCAGTTTGCCCGACACGATCCGCGCCTCGCCGAGCGGGAACAGCTTCTTCCCCCATCCCGGATTGCCGCCGAAATAGATGATGCTGACGTAGTTCCCGTCTTTATCGGTCGCATGGATTCGGGACGGCCCCCGCCCGGCGGACGACCGATAGTCCACCGCCGTCAGCGTGATGACCACGATCGCTCCGGCATCGGCCATGTCGAGCACGTCGACCTTGCGCCGGTCGATCCACGTCACCGGCAGGTGGAACAGCACGTCCACGACGCGGTTCAGCCCCAGCTTGCCGAGCGGCTTGGCCAGCCCCGCACCCACGCCCTTCATCGCCTCCACCTCGGCGAACAGCGGATTGAGGATTTCGGGGCGCATGGCTAGAGCGCGTTACCAACTTTCGTCCCGCCAGCGAAAGCTGCCATCGCTCGCCGCATCGCCGGCCCTCATATTTGCAGAGAGATGCCGGCCCTGGCTGGCACGACGGACACACTATGATCACCCATTCCGACCGCCTCAAACGCCTCCACTTCCGCGCGTGGCATCGCGGCACGCGGGAGGCGGACTACATGATCGGCGGCTTCTTCGACCGTCACGGCGCTGGCTGGGGCGAAGACGAGCTCGCCTGGTTCGAGGCGCTGCTGGAGGAGGAGGACGTCGACATCATGGCCTGGGCCATCGGAACGCAGCCCGTTCCCCCACGTTGGCAGGGTCCATTGATGGAGGCCATGCGCCGCCTCGACTACATCCACATCCCGCGCTGAGTTTCCATTGACCGATCTCCACCGCATCCTGAAGGCGCAGGCGCCGCTCACTTTGTCGGGCGTCGTCCCCGGTTATGTCCCCTGGCTGATGGCCGACCTCGCCCGCGCCGCGAAGGGCCGCGCCGTGTTCATCGCGCCGGACGAGGTGGGCATGAGCATGGTCGCCGAGGCGGCCGCCTATTTCGCCCCCGAGCTACAGGTGCTGCGCTTCCCCGCCTGGGATTGCCTGCCCTACGATCGCGCCTCCCCCTCGCTCCGGATCATGTCGGAACGGCTGGCGACGCTCCATGCCATTCAGGACAAGCCGACCGGGCCGCAGCTTCTCGTCACCACCGTCAACGCGGTCACCCAGCGCACCCTCACCCCCTTCCGCATCCGCCAGCTCGTCGCCCGCCTCGAAGCGGGCAAGCGCATCGACCGCGACCGCCTCGCCGCCATGCTCCAGGCGAACGGCTATGTCCGTACCGACACCGTCAACGACGCGGGCGAGTACGCCGTGCGCGGCGGCCTGCTCGACCTCTTCCCCTCCGGCGAGAAGCTGGCCCTTCGCCTCGACTTCTTCGGCGACGAGATCGAGAGCGTCCGCCAGTTCGACTCTTCGGACCAGCGCACCGTGGGACGGGTAGACGGCTTCACACTCCTCCCGGCCTCCGAGGCGCTGCTGGACGAAGACAGCGTCAAACGCTTCCGCTCCCGCTACCGCGAACGCTTCGGCGCGAACGCGACAAGCGATCCGCTCTACCAGGCCGTCTCTGACGGCCGCCGCCTTGCTGGGATGGAGCACTGGCTCCCGTTGTTCGAGGACCGGCTGGAGACCCTGTTCGACCATTTGTCAGAGGACGACATCATCGTCCGCGATGCCGGCGGTGCGGGTGCCGCCGAGGCGCGGTTCGAGGCGATCACCGACTATTATGCCAACCGCGAGCGTGCGCAAAAGGCCGATCCCGGCAGCTATCGTCCGCTGAAGGCCGAGGCCCTCTACGTCACCACAGCCGATTGGGAGAGCCTCATCGAGGAGCGCCCCCTCCACCTCGCCACCCCGTTCCACGAGCCCGAATCGAAGACCGTTCTGGACTTCGCGACCGACGGTCCCCGCGACTTCGCGCCGGAGCGGACGCAGGGCGTCAACGTCTACGACGCGGTGGTCGAACATATCGAGCAGCTCCACCGCCTCAACCGCAAGGTCATCCTCGCCAGCTACTCCAACGGCGCGCGCGAACGCCTTTCCGGCCTTCTCAAGGATCACGGCCTGAAGAAGCTGGCACAGGCGGAAAGCTGGCAGGAGGCGCTGGGCGAGGCGTCGAAGAGCATCACCGCCCTCGCAGTTCTCCCGCTCGATCATGGCTTCACCACACCCGATGTGGCCGTTCTCACCGAACAGGACATGCTCGGTGACCGCCTCGTCCGCCGCGCCAAGCGTAAGAAGAACACCGACGCCTTCCTCGCCGAACTGGCGACGCTCACCCCCGGCGACCTCGTCGTCCACGCCGATCACGGTATCGGCCGGTATGAAGGGCTAACCTCCATCCCGGTCGGCACCAACCCGCACGACTGCGTGGCGCTGAGCTACTCCGGTGGCGACAAGCTCTACGTGCCGGTCGAGAACATCGACGTCCTCTCCCGCTACGGCAATGAGGGCGAGGGCGTGACTCTCGACAAGCTGGGCGGCGTCGCCTGGCAGAATCGCAAGGCCAAGATGAAGGAGCGCATCCGCGAGATCGCGGGTGAGCTCATCGCCACCGCCGCCATGCGCGCCCTCCGCCCCGCCCCCGTGGCAGAGCCCGATCCCGGCGCCTATGCCGAGTTCTCGGATCGTTTCCCCTATCAGGAGACCGAGGATCAGGATCGCGCCATCGGCGACGTCATGGAGGATCTCGCCGCTGGCCGCCCGATGGACCGGCTGGTCTGCGGCGACGTCGGCTTCGGTAAGACCGAGGTCGCACTCCGCGCCGCCTTCGCCGCTGCCCTTGCCGGGCTACAGGTCGCCGTCGTCGTTCCCACCACGCTCCTCGCCCGCCAGCATTACCAGGGATTCGCCGATCGCTTCCACGGCTTCCCGCTCAAGGTCGGCCGCCTCTCCCGCCTCGTCCCCGCCGCGGAAGCGAAAGCCACCAAGGAGGGCCTCGCCGACGGCACCGTCGATATCGTCGTCGGCACCCACGCGATCCTGGCGAAGGGCATCGAATTCAAGAACCTCGGCCTCGTCATCGTCGATGAGGAACAGCGCTTCGGCGTCACCCATAAGGAACGGCTGAAGGCGCTGAAGACCGATGTCCACCAGCTGACCCTGACCGCCACTCCCATCCCCCGCACCCTGCAGATGGCGATGTCCGGCCTGCGTGAACTCTCGGTCATCCAGACCCCGCCGGTCGACCGTCTCGCCGTTCGCACCTACGTCATGCCCTGGGACCCGGTCGTCCTGCGCGAGGCGCTGCTCCGCGAACATTATCGCGGCGGGCAGAGCTTCGTCGTGGTCCCCCGCATCTCCGACCTGCCCGATATCGAGCAGTTCCTGCGCGATCAGGTGCCGGAGGTTCGCGCCGTCACCGCCCACGGCCAGATGTCCGCGACGGAGGTCGAGGAGCGGATGAGCGCCTTCTACGACAAGAAGTACGAGGTGCTGCTCTCCACCACCATCGTCGAAAGCGGCCTCGACATTCCGTCCGCCAACACGATGATCATCCACCGTGCCGACCGCTTCGGCCTGGCCCAGCTCTACCAGCTACGCGGCCGCGTCGGCCGGTCGAAGACGCGGGCGTACGCTTACTTCACCACGCCCGCGACCCGCACCATCACCGAGACGGCGGAAAAGCGGCTGCAGGTCCTCTCCAACCTCGACACCCTCGGCGCCGGCTTCCAGCTGGCCAGCCACGATCTCGACATCCGCGGTGCCGGCAACCTCCTGGGCGACGAGCAGTCCGGCCATATCAAGGAGGTCGGATTCGAGCTCTACCAGTCGATGCTGGAAGAGGCGATCGTCGAGGCCAAGGCCGGCGGCCACGACAAGGCCCCCGCGCAGGAGAAATTCTCGCCCCAGATCAATGTCGACAGCGCGATCATGATCCCGGAGGAGTACGTCCCCGACCTCGATCTCCGCATGGGTCTCTACCGCCGCATGAACGAGCTCGACGATCAGGGCGGGATCGAAAGCTTCGCGGCGGAACTCATCGACCGCTTCGGCGCGATCCCGGAGCCGACGCAGAATCTGCTGACCGTCATCCGCATCAAGATGAACTGCCGCAAGGCCTGCATCGCCAAGATCGACGCGGGGCCGAAGGGCGCTCTCGTCACCTTCCACAACGACCAGTTCCCCGATCCGGAGGGCCTGATCGCCTATATCCAGCGGCTGAAGGGTACCGCCAAGCTGCGCCCGGACAACAAGCTCGTCATCCAGCGCGCCTGGAACGATCCCGCATCCCGCCTCAACGGCGCGCTGCAGCTGTCCAGCGGTCTGGCGAAGATCGTTGCCTAGCCGACCAGCGGACGGGCGAAGCGGCGTGTCACCAGGGCTTCCAGCGCGTGGCTGTCCAGCGGCGGCGCGCAGAGGAATCCCTGGTAGATATGACAGCCCGCCGCGGCGAGCAGGTCGAGCTGCTCTTCGCTCTCCACGCCCTCGGCGATCACCGAGAGGCCGAGCGAGCGCGCCATGTCGATTACCGACCGCACCACGATCCGGTCGCGCGCTTCACCCGCAATGTCCTGAGCGAACCTCTTGTCGATCTTCAGGTAATCGAACGGCAGCGACTTCAGATAGGTCAGGCTGGAATAGCCCGTCCCGAAATCGTCGATCGCCGCGCGCAGCCCGCCGGCGCGCAATCGCGCCAGCAACTCCGCCGCCATGTCGAGGTCCTCGATCAGCCCGCTCTCGGTCAGCTCGACCGTCAGGCGGTCGCGCGGAAAGCCGATCACGTCGACCAGTTCCAGAAGCTGGGTCGCGAAATGCGGGCGGACCATGTCGGCGGCCGTGATGTTGATCGAGACCCGCAGGCTGCGCAGCTCCTCCGGCCAGGCGGCGGCGATCGTCAGCGCCTTGCGCTGCACATGGGCCGAAAGTTCCTGAAGGTAGTCGGACCGCTCGGCCGCCGCGAACAGCGTCGTCGCCCCCAACTCGCCGAAGCGCGGGTGCCGCCACCGCGCGAGCGCCTCCACACCGATGATCTCCCCGGTAAGGACCGACACCTGCGGCTGGAAGAGGATGTCGATGCGGTCCTCGTCCAGCGCGATGCGCAGGTCGATTTCCAGCCGGCTCTCGCGCTCGGTCTCGTTCTCCTCGGTCGATCGCAGGATGCGGACGGGGCTCCCCTCCCCCTCCTTGGCGTCGACAAGCGCGACATTCGCCCGCCGCAGCAGCGAGTCGACGTCGTCCCCGTCCTCGTCGTTCGCCGATATGCCGATCCGACAGGACAGCGAGATCACATGGTCCTGGGAGAGGAACGGCCGGGCCAGCGCCTCGACGATCTGGTCCGCCAGGATCCGCGCCTGGTCCAGCGTCGCCCCGTCGGACAAGCCGATCAGGAACTGGGCGCCGGGCAGGCGCGCGACCAGCGATCCCGCGGTGCCGCCGTCGCCGACGATCCGGTCCAGCCGGCGCGCCACGCCCTGCAACAGGGAGTCGCCTGTCGAGCGGCCGAATGCCGCGTTGATCATCCCGAACCGGCTCAGCGACAACACGAGCACGAGGACGGGAGACCTCCGCCGAGCGCGAAGCTTGCTGTCGATCCACTGTCGGGCGGCGCGCAGGTCCTCCAGGCGCGTCAGAGGGTCGCGCCCGCGCAGGTCGCCACCGAGATGCTCGATCTGTCCGATGATCGCGCCCGTCTCCGGATCACGCCGCAGATGGTGCACCACCCGGCGATGGCCCGAGCGCGGATCGGGATTGGAATGGGCAAAGGCCGTGACCGGGCGTTGCTTCAATCGCTTCAGCGCCGCGATGGCCGCGTGGCGCCCTTCCGGTCCCAACAAAGACAGGAGCGAAAGGCCGGAGCGGGTCTCCGGTTGCCCCGTCAATCGCCGCACCAGCGCCGGGTTCAGCTGCACGTCGACATGTCCTGGCGTCCAATGCCACGTCTCGACCGTCAGTTCGGCGGCGGCGGCGCGGCGCGATGCAGCTCGGTTGAAGAGCTCGGTGCGGTCGATCGCGCGACCCAGGAAGCGCAGGGTCGTGAGGATCTGGTCGTCGCTTGCGCTGGTCAGGTAGTGCGTGGCGCCCGCGTCGTAGAACTGGTCGACGACCTGGGCCGGAACGTCGGGCAGCAACACAAGCAGGATCGCCTGATGGATCAGGATAAGGTCGCCGATAGAGGCGACCGCGGCGCGCGCCTCTTCCACGGCATCGCGGCCGTCCACGATGACGATGGACGCGCCGGATGCGATGCAACGGCCCTCGACCCCATCGGCACGCCGCGCCGCGATGGCCTGCCATCCGCCCTTTTCGACCAGGGCGGCCAACTCGTCCCTGTATCGGAACGAGAGGATGAAAATCGGCGACGACTGCGCGCCCGACACCAAATCGTTCCCCTGCCCGCCGGACTGGCGGGTTCCCTCGGCGATCCTTGTAACCGCGAGCGAAAACGGCGCAATGTTAATCACGTATTTCGGCACTTGCCGGGTGCGGCAGCGCCGGTTAGCTCCTCAGCGGGAGCGCACGTCAGTGCGAGGAGGGACCAGCCGTTGAGCGAGATGCGCCGCATGGCCCTGCTCCATTCCACCAGCGAGGCGGCACGCTCTGCCGGTGAGGTCCTGTCGGCACGCTACGACTGGGTGCCGCTCGCCGAGGCGGAGATGGTGGTGGCACTCGGCGGCGACGGCTTCCTGCTCCAGACTTTGCACGACATGATGGCCCGTCACCGCATCCTGCCGGTATTCGGCATGAACTTGGGCACGGTCGGCTTCCTGATGAACAACTGGAACCCCGACAGCCTCGGCGCCCGGCTGAACCGCGCCCGGAGCTTCACCGTCTCGCCGCTCCACATGGAGGCGACGACCGTCGATGGGGAGCGGGTCACCACCTCCGCCATCAACGAGGTCTCGCTGCTGCGCGAAACACGCCAGACCGCGTGGCTTGAGGTGACGGTCGGCAGCCGCGTGGTCCTGCCGGAGCTGGTCTGCGACGGCGTGCTGGTCGCCACGCCGGCCGGATCGACCGCATACAACCTTTCGGCGAACGGCCCGATCCTGCCGATCGGTTCGGCCATGCTGGCGCTGACGCCGATCAGCCCCTTCCGGCCCCGGCGTTGGCGAGGCGCGATCATTTCTGACCGCACGCCGGTCAAGTTCCGTGTCCTCGATCCCGTGAAGCGCCCCGTCAGCGCCGTCGCCGATCAGGAGGAAGTCCGCGACGTCGAGACGGTGGAGGTGACCGCAGACCGGTCGATCGCCCTCACTCTGATGTTCGATCCGGAACATGCGCTGGATGATCGCATCGCGATGGAACAGTTCGTCGTCTGACCCGCTTGCAACGGCAGCAAACCCGCTGCTATAGGCGCGCCTCCCGAGGGCGACCTCGGGCGCGCGGATGCGCTGTTCCTCGGTAGCTCAGTGGTAGAGCGTTCGACTGTTAATCGAATGGTCGCAGGTTCGAATCCTGCCCGGGGAGCCATTTCAGATCGAAACTGCGAACGCCGTGCGCCGCAGTTTCCACTCCAGGCTTTCCTCCAGACGCTACGAGCGTTTGGAGGAGCCGGGCCCTCGATCCCACTATCCGAATTTCGTCGGTTCCCACTTCGGCTCGCTGCACGAGCTGCTGGATGTAGTTCCGCCGGAAAGAACCATCTTCGCCCCGCATCCGGTCCTTTGCTGCGGCCGCGAATGTCCGGAGGGCCTGTGGAGTAATTTCGATTCTCTCTCCCCGCCGACCTTCTGCCCGCTCCACATCGGCCTGGGCCGAATCCCGAATCCTCTTCAGTTCCGCGATGCGCCCCTTGAGGTTTGAGTCAGTCAGATCGGCCAAGCCCGCCTCGATGGCCTCGTAGAGACGCGTCAGCTTGTTTTCTGCGTCCAAGGCGTTCCGCTTGAGTGCGATGATCCTTCCCGTCTCGCGTTCCGCCGCCTCATCCCGGCGCTTCAATAGCGCGCTGAGCGCCTCTTCGAGGAAATGCGGGCTGAGGAGGCGATCGACCACGCTGCTGACGACAAGGTCGTTCAGTTCGTCCATGGGGATGGATCGGCCCTTGCAGCCCTTCGGACCCTGCCGCGCAGCCGTGCAGCAGGTGTAGTAGCGGTATTCAGTACCCTTTCCGGACGTTCGAAGCGTCATAGCGCCACCGCAATCGGCGCAGAACGCCACGCCGCCGAGCAAGGTCGGGCCGCTCACGAAACGGGGCGCCCGGAGTTGCGGGCTGCGCGAGTGCATGATCGCTTGGACCTCCTCGAACTCTTCTACGGCAATGATCGGCTCGACCTCGACCTTGACGACTTCGTCCGCCGGGTTCTTGACGCCCTTCCGCCAGCTAGACACGTTGAAGCGATGCTTCCCGATATAGGTCTCGCGGGTCAGTATCTGGTGGACGCCGCCGACGCCCCACCGTCCGCCAGTCTGCGTTCGGATGCCGCGATCATTGAGGTATCCGGCAATCTGCCTTGACCCCATCGGCCCATCCCCGTCGCCGACACGCGCCAAGCGGAAGATGAGCTTGACGTTGTCGATCAGTAACGGATCGGGCTCGATCTTCTTCTTGGTACGCTGTCCACGCGTCTCTGCCGCGACGATCCGATATCCGTAGGGCGGCCTGGAGCCGTTCCAGTATCCTTGCCGGGCGTTCTCGCGCATGGCGCGGAGTGTATGCTTGGCGTTTTCCTTCGACTGGTATTCATCGAACAACGCCATGATCTGGCGCATCATGCCGCTGATCGGATCGTCCCCCAGGTCCTGCGTGATCGAAGTCAGCTTCACGCCGTTCTTGGCAAGTCGGCGAAAATAGAACTCAAGCTGGAACTGGTCCCGGAAGAACCGCGAGAATGAGTGAACTATGATGCAATCGAACGGCGCTGGTTTCTCAGAGGCAGCGTCCATCATCTTCTGGAATTCGGGGCGCTTGTCGTCGGTCGCGGATGCGCCGGGCTCGACGTATTCAGTGACGACCTCAATTCCCTTGGCCTCGCAGTATGCTCGGAGCTGCCGACGTTGGTCCGGGATCGATAGATCGTGCTCGGCCTGTCGTCCCGTCGAGACACGAAGATAGAGTGCAGCACGCCCCGGCGTCGCCAAGGCGAGGTTCGCTTTGGCTTTCACGCGACGCCTCCTTTAGTAAGTTCAGTTCTTTGGATCGAATATCTCGTCCAGGATGTCAGCGAGGTGGATTTCCAGGATGTCCAGCTCCGCCTCCGTGACGCCGGCGGGCCACTCGGCCACGACGCGCGGCCGGGACTTGACCTTTCGTGGCCGACGCTCACGCGCGGGCGAATAAAAGCCCGTCTCCGCATAGTCGAAGAAATCGTCGATCTCAGGTTCGATTTCAGTGATGGATTGCTTTGCCGACATGACGACATGATCGTGCTAAGCAATGAATTCTCCAAGCCATTCAGAGTGTTAATGCGAACCTCGGTTTGCGGCATTTGGCGCCGAACGGCGGCCGTGGAAAGCTCTCGGCGGCAATCTGAAACCGCCGCATAGTGCAATGAAGTGCGGGCGACGGCGCGAACACCCGTTAGCGTAGTACGTTTGGCGGGCTTGTTGCGCATTAAGGTTTCCTCGGCAAAGTCCGAATCCGCCCTCGCGACCTGTCGGCCTTGCAGATTCCCGGCGCTCTGGTTATATTACCGGTTATAGTCCGGAGAGCCAGAATGAGCAAGAGTCCTCAGCGCCGAGCAATCGACAACTATCGCAGTCGCCTGACCGAGCGGGGTATGGCGCGGTTCGAGGTTATCGGTCGCGACGACGACCGCGAGCTGATTCGGTCAGTCGCCAAGCGTCTGGCCGAGGGCGGTTCCGACGCCGATCGACTGCGCGCGGCCGTCAAACAGTCCATTTCCGGCGAGCCCCCGAAAAAGGGGGGTATCCTGAAGGCGCTGCTGGCCTCGCCCCTTATCGGCTCCGAACTCGACCTGACCCGTCCGCGTGAGGACGGACGGAAGGTCGATATTTGATGCGCTACCTGCTCGACACCAACATCATCAGCAATTTCACCAAGCCGGAGCCATCGGAGTCGCTGATCGCCTGGATGGCTGAACAGTCCGACGATGACCTCTTTATCGCATCGCTAACGCTTGCCGAGCTGCGCCGAGGCGTACTCGAAAAGCCAGCCGGCAAACGTCGGGACCAACTCGATGCCTGGTTCAGCGGGCCACAAGGTCCGCAGGCCTTGTTCGCTGGGCGCATCCTCTCTTTCGACGAACGGGCCGGTCTCGTTTGGGCGGAGTTGATGGCAGAAGGTAGAGCCACAGGCCGTCCGCGTAGCGGGCTCGACACAATCATCGCCGCCATCGCCGCCGCGAACGACTGCGTCGTCGTCACCGACAATGAGCGCGATTTTCTCGGGATCAATATCCTCAACCCGCTCAGAGAGAGGTCCGGATAGAGCTGGATAATTTGTGGACGTTGCAGTGATCAACAATACCTAGGGCGTGCGACAGGAATGGGGTAAAGCCCTACTGGGGGATGGGCTGATGAAAATTAAATTTGTGGAAGTCTCGAACTTCCGAAAGCTGAAGTCGACTCACATTGATTTTGACGAGAAGACCACGATTTTCGTCGGAGCGAACAATAGCGGGAAGACGTCCGCAATGGTCGCCCTCCGCTATTTCCTGCTGTCCCCGGCGCGCCTCGCACTCCGCGACATTACAATCGCCAACTGGCCCAAAATTGACGCGCTCGGAGAGGCCTGGGAGGGTGATACCGAGGCCGATGTAGAGCTGGATGCGCTACTGCCAGCGCTAGATGTTTGGCTCGATGTGCCTGTCTCCGAAATTCAGCACGTGGTTCACATTCTCCCGACCCTCGATTGGAACGGCGGCCTACTCGGTGTCCGTCTGCAATTTCGAGTCGCTGATATTGAGAAGCTGAAGGCGGAGTATCTTCTTCAGCGCAACGCAGCTCGGGATGCGGTCGCGAAGGGCCCCAACGGCGAGGTTGTGAAAGTTCAGGTATGGCCAAGGTGCTTGACTGATTTCCTAGAACGACGCCTCCGCGCTCATATAGACATTCGGGCGTTCGTTCTCGATCCGTCGGCAGTCGTTGAACCAATCAAGGGCTACGCATGCCCACAGTCCCTTTCAGACACTGCTCTTCCCCTCGACAGGTCGCCCTTCAAAAATCTCATCAAGATCGATGAGATCGCCGCACAGCGCGATTTCGCAGATGCGTCGGAGCGGTCCTCCAGCTCGGAAGATGGCTACGAGCCAACAACACGTCGCTTCAAGCGCCGCCTCTCAGATCAGCTTCGATCCTATTACGACCGCCACCTCGACCCGGCGAAGACGCCATCTGAGGAAGACTTCGAGGCCTTAGGCGCAATCCAAACGGCTGAGCAGAGCTTTGACAAACGCTTGCAGGTTGGATTTGCCGCCGCTTTCGCGGAACTAGAGGATCTCGGCTATCCTGGGATTACAAATCCGAAGCTCAAAATTTCAACGCTCCTCCACGCGACTGACGGGCTTAAACACAGCTCGGCGGTACAGTACCAAATTGCTGATCCTACCGGGGACGGTTCAAAGCTCCTGAAGCTTCCAGAAGACTATTCGGGTCTAGGCTATCAAAATCTCATCGCAATGGTCTTCATGCTCATGGGATACCGAGATGAATGGATGCGAGTTGGAAAAGCCTCGGCCGAAGCAGACCTCACGCCGCAGGATCAAATTCCACCGCTACATCTCGTTCTTGTCGAGGAGCCTGAAGCTCATCTCCACGCGCAAGTCCAGCAGGTCTTTATCAACAAGGCCTACGCGCTTCTTCGAAAGCACGATGATCTCGGTGAGAAGACAGCCTATTGCACTCAGCTCGTAGTGAGCACGCATTCGAGCCATGTCGCGCACGAGGCGGATTTCGCCAACCTTCGCTATTTCCGGCGACGGCCGGCCACCTCCAAAGAGGACATTCCCACCACCACGGTTGCCAACCTGTCGTATATATTTGGGCCGGGAGACGAGACAAAGCGGTTCGTGCGTCGATATCTCAAAGCGACCCACTGCGATCTTTTCTTCGCAGACGGCATCGTATTCGTGGAGGGTCAAGCTGAGCGCATCCTTGTCCCGCACTTCATCCGGCATCATTTCCCGGAACTGGCGCGGCGCTACACGACACTTCTCGAGCTTGGTGGCAGCCACGCGCACAGCTTCAGGGATCTGGTCGATGAATTGGGCTTGGCTACGCTGATAATCAGCGACCTCGACGCCACGGTCGCAACCAAGGTTCCTCTGAAGACTGGCGGCGAGACAACGCGGTGGAAGGCCGCAAGGCCTAAGGTCGGCGCAAACCAGAAGTCCGCCAATCAGGTGCTGAAGGAGTGGCACCCGCGAAAGGAGAACATCGACGATCTGATAGCGCTGGAGCCGGAACAGCACGCAGCGATAACGACCGAAGGGTATGCGCTCTACGTCGCCTACCAAAAACCGGTTCCGATCGCAGGCGGTGACGGTAGCCCGCAATACATAATTCCGCGCACCTTCGAAGACGCTCTCGTGCTCGAGAATCTGGACGTAATTTCTGCTGTTGAAGGGTCCCGTACTAGCGACAGCATCAAGGAAATCGTCGCAAGTGGTGTGACCGGAGACGAGCTCGAAGATGAACTCTTCGAACTTCTGAAAACGGCCGAGAAAGCGGCATTCGCGCTGGACTGCCTGATGCTCAAGGATCCAACCGCGTTGAAGCCACCCGAGTATATCCGTGCAGGCCTCAAATGGTTCCAGGACGCAGTTACCCGCGAGATTAGCGACAGCGTGCCTACGGGAGCTGGAGCATGAGTTTGCTGGAAATTGAGCTCGGTCCTCCGGAAACGGACGATAGTGTCGATCGTGAGATTAAAGCCTGCCTCGACCCCGGCGCTCCGAAGAGTTTTTTCCTTTATGCCGGCGCGGGATCAGGGAAGACGCGCTCGTTGAAGGAGGCGCTAGACTACTTCCGCGATAGCTTCGGCGCTGGCTTCAGGCGTTCTGGGAAGAAGGTCGCGGTCATAACATATACAAACGCGGCGGCAGATGAGATTGCCGCGCGCGTTGGTCAGGACGCGCTGTTTCCGATTTCCACGATTCACAGTTTCTGTTGGAGCCAGATTGGGACACATCACACGGACATCCAAGCCTGGCTGCTGAAGACTCTTCCTGAGGATCTGGCGGAACTTCGAGAGAAGCAAGCCAAGGGCCGCGCAGGCTCGAAAGCTGCTCAGGATCGTGAGCGAGCGATTGCATCGACGATCAAACGTCTCGAATGGCTCGCTACGCCAAGGCGCTTCACCTACAATCCGAACGGCGACAATTTCGGCGCGGATTCACTATCGCACTCGGAAGTTCTCAAGATCACATCCTCATTCATTTTGTCCAAGCCTTCGATGCAGGCGGTTCTTGTCAACAAATATCCATTTCTATTGATCGACGAGAGTCAGGACACGAACAAGTCGCTTGTAGAGGCGTTCTTTTCCCTCGCAGCCTTGCACAAGGGAAAATTCGCGCTCGGTCTCTTCGGAGACACAATGCAGCGCATTTATTCCGACGGTCATCCTGAGCTAGGACAGAACATTCCTGCAGAATGGGCTCGTCCCGTTAAACGGATGAACCACCGGTCGCCGCGCCGGATCGTTCAACTCGGCAACGTCCTCCGGGCCGCCGTCGATGGGCAGACGCAAATAGCCCGAGACGACAGCGCGAAGGGTGTCGCCAGGATCTTTATAGCGCCTGCCAGCACCTCAGATAAACCCGCCGCTGAGGGGCGTGTTCGCGAGCGCATGGCCGAAATTTGCGGCGACGACGGCTGGAACGACGATGCTTCCGTGAAGACGCTGACGCTCGAGCATCACATGGCGGCATCCCGGCGCGGCTTTCTCCCAATGTTTCAGGCTCTCGACAGCGACTCCAGGCTTGGGACTGGCCTTAGAAAGGGCGAACTCGCGGGCCTCCGCTTGTTTACGGAGCGAGTGGAGCCGTTGTTAGCCGCGGCTCAGGCAGGAGACCGCTTCGCAGTCATGGCCCATTTAAGAAAGACTTCACCGCTCCTGAAGCGAAATGCTCTGGCGCAGACTCCTTCGCCGGGCGACCCTTTGGCCCCTATTCGAGCGGCCGTAGATGAACTGACCGCAATTGCGTCATCCGAGCCGGAGGCGCGCTTCTTAGACATTCTAGAATGTACAGCGAGGCATGGGCTATTCGAGATCCCAGCCGCTCTCAGACCATTTGTAGACGCAGAGGATTCTTCGAACCCTGCTTCGATAACCCCGGAAGAAGCAGTTGAAGAAGAGCCGGAAGAGGAAGCAGAAGCTTCACCTTCCAGCCTTCAGGCTTGGCGAGCGTTCCTGGAGACCGCGTATAGCCAAGTGAAGCCGTTCGCGGAATACGTCAGCGACAAAGGTCCATATGGCACTCATCAGGGCGTGAAGGGACTTGAGTTTGATCGGGTCCTGGTTGTTCTGGATGACAGCGAAGCAAAAGGCTTCATGTTCTCGTATGAAAGGCTTCTGGGCGTAAAAGCGACAACAGATCGGTCGGATGGCGGGGAAACTGGTGTCGATCGCACGCGTCGCCTTCTCTATGTCACATGCACGCGAGCACAGAAGAGCCTTGCTTTGGTGGCTTACACCGAGAGCCCGGACCTTCTGGCTGCTCAGGTTCAAAAACAGGGATGGTTCGCCGCCGATGAGATCGAACGGCTATGACCACACCCGGCCGTAAGTCGCCCTGTGCAGACTCGGCCCTTGACTCACGGCTCTGAAAGTTAGAACAAATAGAGAACATGATGCTAAACCCGTCCCCGGAGGTCAACGAGGAATTTGCGGCCCGAGCCCGCCATAGAGTCGTTGCGCGCGCAGATCGAGAAGATCGAAGGCAGAGGCCGGCGCGTGAAATCGGTGCTTCCGTTCGGGATCGCCGAGATCGACTCGCGCCTTCCCAGCGGTGGCCTCACGCTCGGCGCACTCCATGAAATTGCCGGCGGCGGCAACGGTGCCGTTGACGGTGCGGCCGCCGCTCTCTTCGCCGCCGGGATCGCAGCGAGAACCAGGGGCAAGGTTCTTTGGGTCATCACCCGGCCCGATCTCTTCGCCCCAGCGTTGGCGCAGGCGGGCCTTTCGCCCGATCGCGTGATCTACGTCGAGGCGGGCAACGACAAGACCGTGCTGGCCTGTGTCGAGGAAGGCTTGCGCCATGGCGGCCTTGGCGCCGTCGTCGGCGAAGTCGCACGGCTCGACATGACCGCATCGCGGCGCCTTCAGCTCTGCGCCGAAGGCAGCGGCACGATCGGCATCGCATTGAGGCGCTGGCGCCGGCAGACCGAGGCTTCTGATTTCGGCCAGCCGACGGCCGCCGCCACCAGGTGGCGCGTGTCCGTCATTCCCTCGGCGACCCTGCCGGTGCCCGGCGTCGGCCGCCATCGTTGGCTCCTCGAACTCATCCGCGCCCGTGCGGGCGAAAGTGCAGATTTTGAAGTGGAGGCGTGTGATGACACGGGTCGTCTCGCTCTTCCTGCCGAGCTGGTCCACCGACCGGCTCCGGCGGAAGGCTGGCGACGCGGCGCCTCCGGCTGAGGCGCCGCTCGCCTTGATAGGCCGCGACGGGAGAAAGCAGGTGGTGCTGGCGGTTGACGCCGCGGCCCAGTCCGCCAACGTGCGCGTAGGGATGCCCGCGACCAAGGCTCGGGTTCTCGTGCAGAACCTCGTGGTCCGCGACCACGACGAGGCGGCCGACGCTCGAGCTCTCGACCGCCTCGCGCTGTGGATGCTCCAGCGCTACGCGCCGATCGTCGCGGCCGATGCGCCGGACGGGCTGGTGATCGATTCGACCGGGGCCGATCATCTCCATGGCGGAGAAGACGCGATGCTGGCCGGCCTGGTCGACCGGCTTTCCGCTTCCGGAGTGTGCGCCCGTGCCGCTATCGCCGACACTTGGGGCGCTGCGCACGCCCTGGCCCGCTATGCCGCTAAGCCGATCGTGGTTGCGCCACCCGGTCACGGCAGCGCGATCTTGGCCGGTCTGCCACTGCCGGCGTTGCGCCTCCCGACAGATATGACCGCAGCGCTCCATGTTCTCGGGTTCGAACGCATCGGGGATCTTCTCGCGCAACCGCGCGCTCCGCTCGCCCTGCGCTTCGGGCCGCAGCTCGGTCGCCGCCTCGACCAGGCCCTGGGATTGCTCAGCGAACCGATCGATCCGATCCGTCCTGACGAGCTGATCGAGGTAAAGCGGAATTTCGCCGAGCCCATCGGCGCGGCCGAGACGATCGCCCGCTATGTCGGCAAGCTGGTTGTCCAGCTCTGCGCCGAACTGGAAGCCAAGGGCCTCGGCGCCAAGCGCCTCGACCTGATCTGTCACCGGGTCGACAATCGCATGCAGGCCGTCCGTGTCGGCACCGCCATGCCGGTGCGCGACGTGAAGCGCCTAACGCGCCTGCTGACCGACAAAATCGAGACGATCGAGCCCGGCTTCGGTATCGAGATTCTGAGTCTCACCGCGACGCTCGCCGAGCCGCTCTCGCAGAAGCAAACGCTCACAGCCATGGTCGACGATGGCGCGCCGGATGTCTCCGACCTAGTCGACACGCTGATCAACCGGGTTGGCGAGCGCTGTCTCTACCGGGCGGCTCCGGTAGCCACCGAGGTCCCCGAGCGCTCAGTACGGCGCATTCCTCCGATGGCGCCCGAGACCGGCGCGAGCTGGCCGGGTCATTGGCCACGACCATCGCGACTGTTGGCTTCGCCAGAACCGATCGAGACTATGGCGCTTCTGCCCGACCATCCTCCCGTCGCCTTCACCTGGCGGGGCATCCGCCGGCGTGTTCGGCAGGCTGACGGACCGGAACGCATCCGCGGCGAATGGTGGCGACGCGATTCCGAGCTGACGGCCGTGCGCGACTATTTTCGAGTCGAGGATGACGCCGGCGAGCGCTACTGGATCTTCCGCTCCGGCGACGGAGAAGATCCCAATACGGGATCGCAGCGCTGGTTTCTGCATGGGGTGTTCGGATGACCCGCTACGCCGAGCTGCAGGTCACCTCCCACTTCTCGTTCCTGCGAGGTGCCTCATCCTGCGAGGAGCTGTTCGCCCAGGCCGCGATCCAGGGTATCGAGGCTGTCGCCGTCGTAGACCGCAATTCGCTCACCGGCATAGTTCGCGCCTTCGAGGCAGCGAAAACGACGAGGGTGCGCCTAATTGTCGGTTGTCGCCTCGATCTCGCCGACGGCATGTCGGTGCTGGTCTATCCGACCGACCGAGCGGCCTATGGCCGGCTATGCCGGCTGCTGTCGCTTGGAAAGAAGCGCGGCGGCAAGGCGAAGTGCATCCTCGATTGGGCCGATCTCGTAGCCTACAGCGAAGGTTTGCTCGCAATCCTCGTTCCGGAAGAGCCAGACGAGACCTGCGGGTTCCAGCTCCGCCGGCTGCGCGAGGCCTTCGGGGACCGTGCCTATCTTGCCCTGACCCTCCGGCGCCGCCCCAACGACCAGCTCCGTATCCACGAGCTGTCGAACATGGCGACGCAGATGCGCGTGCCGGCCGTCGTCACCAACGATGTGCTCTACCACGCGCCGGACCGACGTATCCTGCAGGACGTCGTGACCTGCATCCGTCACGGCATCACCATCGACAAGTTGGGCGACCGGCGCGAATACGGCGACCGTTACCTGAAGCCGCCGGCGGAAATGTACCGGCTGTTTCCGCGCAATCCCGAGGCAGTCGCCCGCACGATAGAGATCGCGGCGCGCTGCCGGTTCGACCTGAAGGAGCTGGCTTACCAATATCCGGAGGAGCGAGATGATCCGACGCTCACGCCGCAGGAGACGCTCGAAAAACTCGTCTGGGAAGGCGCGGATGCCCGCTACCCCGAGGGCGTGCCGGACACCGTCAGAGCGTCCCTGCAGCACGAGCTGCGCCTGATCGAGAAGCTCGAGTACGCGCCATACTTCCTGACCGTGAACAGCATCGTGCGGTTTGCCCGATCCAAGGATATTCTCTGCCAGGGTCGTGGATCAGCAGCAAATTCCGCCGTCTGCTACGTCCTCGGGATCACGTCGATCGATCCCGGCCGCAACGACCTCCTGTTCGAAAGGTTCGTCAGCGAGGAGCGACGCGAACCGCCGGATATCGACGTTGATTTCGAACACGAGCGGCGCGAAATCGTAATGCAGTGGGTGTTCGACACTTACGGCCGGGACCACGCTGCGCTGTGCTCGACCGTGATCCGCTATCGCACCAAGGGCGCGATCCGCGATGTCGGCAAGGCGCTCGGCCTCACCGAAGACCTCATCAAGACGCTCTCAGGCCAGGTCTGGGGCTGGTCGGAAGGCGTCGAGGAGAAGCATGTCGAGGCGCTAAACCTAAATCTTGGCGACCGACGGCTGCGCCTGGCGCTCGATCTCGCGCGCCAGCTCATGGGGGCGCCCCGGCACCTGTCCCAGCATCCGGGTGGATTCGTCCTGACCCATGACCGGCTCGACGAGCTGGTCCCGATCGAGCCCGCGGCGATGGTGGACCGCCAGGTGATCGAATGGGACAAGGACGATATCGACGCCTTGCGCTTCATGAAGGTCGATGTCTTGGCGCTGGGGATGCTGAGCTGCATGAAGCGCGGGCTCGACATGCTTGCCGACCACAAGGGCGTCAATCTCGACCTAGCCACCATCCCCGCCGAGGATCCGCGCACCTACGCGATGATCCGGCGAGCCGACACACTCGGCACCTTCCAGATCGAATCCCGTGCGCAGATGTCAATGCTGCCGAGGCTGAAGCCCCGGACCTTTTACGACCTTGTCGTGCAGGTCGCGATCGTCAGACCGGGGCCGATCCAGGGTGACATGGTCCATCCATACCTGCGCCGCCGCGAAGGTCTCGAACCCGTCGTCTTTCCGAAGCCGGAGCTGGAAAAGGTGCTCGGCAAAACCCTGGGCGTGCCGCTCTTTCAGGAGCAGGCCATGCGCGTAGCGATCGAGTGCGCCGGCTTCACTCCCGGCGAAGCCGACATGCTCCGCAAGTCGATGGCCACCTTCAAGTTCACAGGCGGCGTCTCCAGCTTCAAGGAGAAGCTCATCCAGGGTATGGTCGACAACGGGTATCAGCGCGATTTCGCAGAGGCCACGTTCAAGCAGCTCGAGGGCTTCGGCTCTTACGGATTTCCGGAATCGCACGCAGCCTCTTTTGCACTGATCGCCTATGCCAGCGCTTGGCTGAAATGCTGGCATCCCGACATATTCTGCGCGGCTTTGCTCAACGCCCAACCCATGGGCTTCTACGCGCCCGCCCAGATCGTCAGGGATGCGATCGAACACCGCGTCGATGTCCGGCCCGTCTGCGCCAACGCGTCCCGATGGGACTGCACGCTCGAACCAACGGAGGACGACAGTCGCTTCGCCGTCAGGCTCGGCCTGCGGATGGTCAAAGGTCTCGCCAATTCCCATGGAGCCGCGATCGTCGCTGCGCGTGCCGACCAGCCCTTCGCCTCGATCGCCGATCTCTGGCGGCGTGCCGGCGTGCCATCAGCGGCTCTGGTCCAGCTCGCCGAGGCCGACGCCTTTCGCCCGGCGCTCGGGCTTGCGCGTCGCGAGGCCCTATGGGCAATCAAAGCTCTGCGAGACGAGCCGCTCCCCCTCTTCGCTGCTGCGTCCGCGCGCGAGGCCGAAATCGTGCCCGAGATCAACGAGCCGACCGTCGCGCTGCGTCCCATGACCGCCGGCAGCGAGGTGGTCGAAGACTATGGACATGTCGGGCTGACGCTCAGAGCCCATCCGCTCAGCTTCCTCCGAGAGGACCTCCGCCGCAGACGGATCGTCACCTGCGCCGAGGCAATGGCGACGCGCGACGGCCGTTGGCTGGAGGCGGCCGGGATTGTCCTCGTCCGCCAGCGTCCTGGCAGCGCGAAAGGCGTGATGTTCATCACTCTGGAGGACGAGACCGGAATCGCCAACCTCGTGGTCTGGGCCAACGTGTTCGAGGCGAACCGCCGCGCCATCCTGTCGGCAAGCATGATGGCGGTGCGCGGCCGCATCCAGCGCGAGGGCGACGTCGTTCACTTAGTCGCTCAGCGGATTACCGACCTCTCGGCCGATCTTGCCAGCGTGGGAAGCCGCGATGCGGCGTTCCCGCTGCCGCATGGCCGCGGCGACCAAGTCCGCAACGGCGGCTCCGGTCCTGATCCGCGGGAGCTGCCACCCAAGGGACTGCGCACCCGCGATATCTACATCCCCGATCTGCATATCGACACGATAAAGGTGAAGAGCCGGAACTTTCATTAGGGGGCGTGACTCAAGCATCAGCGCGAGGCCACCGCATCTTGCCGCGGCCGATCCGCAGCACATCGACCAACGTCGTCCGGCCGGGAATTCGGCCCGAGAAAGACTCGGCTTCGGATCGACCGCAGGCTTCTTGAACGCAAACAGCCTTCGGTAATCCGGAGTTGCGAGCCAGGTTTGTCCGTCGCCGGCATCCGTGATGATCCGGTACAGGCCGGGTCCAGGAGCTCGCCCGCCAGCGGGAACATCCAGCAAGCGCTTATTGGGTTCGACGTTCCACTTTTGGATGCCGCCGCTCAGGGCTTCCGTTCTGAACCGCGCCCAGAGAGCTGCGGTATCCGGTGTCGGCCAATCTCCCAAATCCGTGAAGGCAGTGATCTCGTCCGATTCCAACAGGCCCGCATCTCGGCAGGGGTTACGAAGACCGGCTCGGCGCTTTCGATCGCGGCTATTGCAGCGCGGCGCGACGGCAGGCCGGCACGGATCAGCATCGACATCATGAACCGCGGCACACCCGTCTCGAGCGCCGCCGCCCCGCCACCCGGGATGATGTCCGGCGACCATCCCAGCGAAAGACGCCGCGTCCTGATCGCCTCGAGCGCCCAAACCAGTCGATAGGTGAAGGCCTCCTCGACCACGCGCATGTTGTCCGGGCCGATCTCGGTCACGTCCGCGCCGGACACCCATTGGCGGAGAATCCTTCGCCAATCTGCCGGAAGCGCGTTCCTCTTGTCCGGAATGAAGGGCCGCATGACAAGCAGCCGCTCCGCGAGCCCGGCAAGAGCATCCGCGAGTTCGTCGACATCACCCGGCAGCGACGACGCATCAGCTCGATCGACGAGCGCTCCCAACTCGTCAGCCATCGCGTCTATGGCCAGGCCGGCCTCGAGCCCGACGCCCATCGCGAAATGGCCCTTGCGCGCTTGCGGGGTGGTCACGCTCCAGATCAGATTGGCGCGGGCTTCGAAGACCCTCCGGTGTTGCGCGACTGTCGCTTCGCCCTCGCGGGCGATCTGGCGCGCCCAAAGCGAGCCCTGCAGCGCTTCATCGAGCAACCGTGGCAGGTCCGCCCGATCAGCGTCGAGCGCTTCGATCAAACCGAAGACGGTGGCATCGAGACGCTCGACAAGCTGCGACAGCGGTTCTTCCTCGATGTTCTCCTCTTCATCGCCGCCGCCATCACCGTCTTCGTTTTCCTCATCGTCATCATCGCCGGCGTCGGGATCAGCCAGCTCGGCAGCAACAGCCGCTTCTTCCGCCTCGGATTTCCAGCCTTCCCGCGAATTCGCCAAGTATTCCCAGGCGTCATCCCGCCCGAGAACGCCTTCGCGTGTCAAACGCTCCAGGATCTCGGCGACGATCTGGATCAGGCCGCTCTGCAATGTCCGCGCTTTCGACGAGGCGACCAGTTGCCGCCATTCGCCACTACGCCAGTCCACCCGGTCAAACATGACGTGGACTATAAGGCCCTCGACGTCGACAAACGCACGTCCGGCTCGACCGGCGACGTTTGCGAACTCTTCACCGGTGATGAGTTCGCCAGAGCGATAGAGCGCCGGCACAAGAAGCACCGCCGCGTTGAGGTTGAGGCCTTGTGACAACGTCGGAGAAGCCACGATAACCTTCAGCACGCCCTCCGACAGCAGGATCTCCAGTTCGCGCAGAAACGGGCTCGGGAGGCGGCCGTGGTGAATGGCAACACCGACCTTCAGGCTGGCAACGGCAGGGTGATCCTCACCGAGCCATTCTTTTCCGACTTCCAGCGCCCTCGCGATCGGACCCTCGTCGTCGAGAAGCGGCTCCAGATAACCGCGGCGGCACAAGTCGACGACACGCTTGCCGTAGCCTTCGACCCAATTGGCCTGCGTCGAGAAGATCAGCGTCCGTTTGCCCTGGCCTGCAAACTCCCACGCAGCGAACAAGGCCAAATGACCAGCCTCGCGCGGGTACGGCTTCTTCTCCCGGCCCAGCGGCGGCTTCTGGACCACAAAACGATCGATGAAAGGTCCGTTCGCAGTGAGATCAAGCGTCAGACGGGCATCGCGTCCGCGCCAAGTCAGCATGCCGAACCGCTGTCGCGTCGGCCGCCAATCCGACCGCACGGGCTCGCCTGGCTGATCGGATCGTATCCACGCAGTCAGATCGTCGAGTTCGTCGCCACTCGGAAGGATGGCGGACAGACAGACGATGCGCCGATCGGCAGCGTCCCCCCGCCGGAGTAAGCGCTGCACGAGCGTCTCGTAGCGGATTTCGCGCTCGCTCGGGCCGATCATATGGCCTTCATCGAGAACGATCAGGCCTACGTCGTCGATCAAGCTCGGGTCGCTGCGAAGCGCAAAGTCTAGTTTCTCCGGCGTCGCGATGATGATCTCCCGCGACCGGAGCGCATCCTCGTCGCCCGCGGACAAGCCGCTTGCGCCGTAGAGCGACGAAACGCTGAAGCCCAGCGGAGCGAACGTCTTGCGGAAAGAACGCTCGGTCTGGGCAGACAGCGCGCGTAGCGGCGTGACGATCAGGACGCGGCGCGCCGCGGATAGCGTCATCAGCGCAGCGATCTCGGCAACGCGGGTCTTTCCGGCGCTGGTCGGAAGCGCGACTACGAGATCGTCGGTCATATCCGTCGAGCGACGCGCCGCCTCCCGCTGTGAGGGCCACAGCTCGACCTCGGAGTTCTTTCGGGCGAACAGCGAGCCAATGAAGAGCTGCCGAAGCTCCGGATATCGCTCTTCGGCGCCGTCTGGCGGATCGATCGGCAAATTTTGATGCAGCGAATGCGCCCACAGATCATCGATCAGGTGGCGGCAAAGATTTGAGATCCACCAGAGTGGCACGTTCTCAGCGTTGTTCGCCAAGCTGATGGCCGTGGCCAGGAGCCCACGGGCAGTTTCCAACGGCTCCTCATCCCCGGTCGCAAGCGCGAATTCGAAGTGAGCCAGGGCGCGGCAGATCGTCGTGTTGAGGATCGTTGCCAGCACTTCGTCGGGATCAGCTTCCTCGCCGCGCAGCTCGGCCGACATCTGTGCATCGCCATGCGCTTCGTCGTTCAGCCAATCGCGGACATAGGAGCGAAGGCGGTCAAGGTCGCGCAGGATGAGCAACATGACCGCCGTCTCGCCAGGCGCGGCATTGAGGTCGCCGGGAACCTCGTTGAACAGCGAGTAAGCGACGGCCGAATAGCCGGCGAGATGATAGGCAGCCGCCGCGATCGTCCTACGGAATCCACGATCCGGCGCGTCCGGATCGCCATTGCGGACAAGAGCTTCGAACGCGTTGGCTGCTCGCTCGAAAGCCTTACTGGTCAGCGGCGATGCGCCTTCACCGGTGCGCAGCGCCATCGCGCCGCGCAGCAGCGCGAAGCCGTGCTCGGCCAGGTCGGTTTCGATCGTCGCCCCAAGCGCGGGTGCGTCCGCCGGCAAAACGCCGTCAGTCCGCATCAGCGACCAAGCGGCACCTCGGTAAAGCAACCGACGCAGGATTCCGTCCTGGGTCGCCGCGGTGAGAAAGGTCCGCAGTTCCTCACTCGTCTCCAAGGTTTTCCGCCTCTTCGTACATCTCCTTGATGAATTCCTGGTGGTCCTCGATCCGCAGGTTCACCACAAACTGGTCCCGGTTCGTGCTCGCCGCGTCCAGGTCCTCTTTCAAAGCGGCGGGCGGCGCGTTGCCGGACATCGTGAACAGCATGTGGTCGATGCGACCCGCGCGCGGCACTTTGAGACCTATCTCGTCACGGATCGCGCGTCCGAGCGCGATGTCGTCGGCCTCGTTGCTTTCGAGCAAACGGTTGGCAACGAACAACAATGAGTCCGGCGTGCATCGGCCGCTGTCACGGTTGAGAACCTTGCGCGCTGCCGTGACGGTCGATTTCCTTAAGACCCTGTTGCTCTTTGCTTCGCCCTTCAGAAGCCACAGCTCTCCGTCGTCACCGGCACCATAGCCGGCACCTATGAAGTCGTCGCCGCGCATCGCCATGTTGCGTCCGTCCTTATAACGGAGCCTACGCACTGGAACGCGAAGGCCGATCCCTTCCTCGACCAGCTCGGTCGCAAGAATCTCGCCGAGATCACCCGAGCGTCCCTTGGCGGTCTGCGGAAGCTGCGCCCGGAGGATTTCGGCTGCGCCCTCATAGCCCAAGCGCGCCACATCATCTGCGATCCGTTCGAGCCGATCGTAGTGGGACCGGACGGTCTCCGCGAGAGAAGCGCGGATCGCCTCGCGCCCGCCGGCTTTTTCGACGAGGCACCAGTATTCCTTGCGCCCGTCTTTCTCTTTCGTGGTGTCGCACCACTCTTCGTATAGCGGCACGCCGCGCCTCCCCACCAGCGCTGACGAACAAACCTCACTTTCGCCCCATGAACGACTGCGTCGTGCCGGTCGTGAGAAAGCTGTGCCCCGCGCCCAATTCTGATTCACGGATCATACACTTCGAGCGTGTCCACGTCCCTAGAGAATTGAGAAACAAAGCGTTCGACGCGATACCTGCCGTATCTATCCCACCTGTTCAACGGCGAGCGTTCCCGCCGCAAGCGGCCGGATCAGCGACTGAGCCGGCACAGACGGATCAAGCCAGTCGGCCCAGGCATCGCGTTCGAGGATGACGATCTGGCGGTCATGGTACGGCGCGATGTCGGGCCCGGGCTCCATGGTCAGCATCGTGAAGGCCTCGCCGACATCCTTTGTCTCGCGCCAGATGCCGGCGATGCAGAAGATCGGCTCGTCGCGCTTGGTGAAAAGCCACTTGTCTTTCCGCTTCTTTCCCTTCTCGGCAGGATCGGTGAACTCGTAGAAACCATCCGCCACGATCAGGCAACGGTTCGAGGTGAACTCACGCCCCTCAGATCGAAAATTGTAGACCGGCCGCTTGTTCGGCGCCGGCCAGCTCCACCGACGTTGCACCATGTCGCCTTCGCCGCGAACGCCATCAACCGTGCGGATGATCGGGGCGACATCCGTGATCTTGATTTCGTCGCGCGCCTCGATGTTCGGGGTCCCTTCGCCGAAACGGATCTTGATCTTCAGGTCGGCGAAGTCCTCCACGATGGAAGCGACATCCACCTTCAGTCTATAGTCATTGCACATCGGTCCTCCGTCTCGATCGCCATTGCCTTACGATCGCGTTCTTGTTATGTTCACAGATCATGAGCGCGAAGGTTTTCGATTCCGACGCATCGCTCGACGAACGCCGTATCATCATAAGGCGCGACGGCGGCGATGTTGAGATGGTGGAGCTGCCATGGGGCCTTCAACCCCGCGAGCGCGGCGGCCGGCCTTTCACCGTCGTGCGCGCCGAAGGTCGGGCGTTCCCGTCCTTCCGCTGCCTCGTTCCTGCCTCCGAATTCAGGCACCGCAGCCGGGGCAAGAACTACAGCTTCTCGCTCGCCAGTGGTGACTGGTTCTATTTCGCAGGCATCTGGAGGCCGGCGACATTGGAGTGGCCGGAGGCCTACGCAATCCTGACGACGGCGGCCAACGACGATGTCGAACCCTATCACCACCGGCAGATGGCGGTGCTGCGCCGGGATCAGCGCATGGACTGGCTCGACCTGACCTGCCCGGAAGAAGAACTGTTGCGCCCCTTGCCGGCGGGGAGCGTTCGTGTGTCGCAGCCGCGCGAGGCGCAGGTGCCGCTCGCGTTCTGACTTACTGAAATCCGGTTCTACGCAGTTACGATTTTGAAGGGGAAAGCCTTCCCCTGCGGCCGAGCCCTTGGTCTCGGCCGACCCCTTCTGCGGGGAGACCCCCGCAACGCCCCCTAGAGTGAGAGTGCGGACGGGGTTTGCCGTGACGGGTTGAGGGCTGGGAGGGAGGCTCCTGGCGCCCGTCGCGGAGATCCGCGATGTCCAGAAAGACCGCACCCGCTCGCGCCGGCCAAGACCGGGCGAGCCTTTACGACGAAATCACCGGCAAGATCATTTCCGAGCTGGAAGCCGGCCGCGTGCCGTGGGTTCAGCCTTGGGGAACGGCCGCAGCGAAGGCACCGCTCGCCATGCCGCGAAACGCCGCCACCAGCCGGCACTATTCCGGGATCAATGTGCTGATCCTCTGGGGCGCCGTGATCGAGCACGGTTTTCCCGGCCAGAGCTGGCTCACCTTCCGCCAGGCGCTCGCGCTCGGCGGCAATGTACGCAAGGGCGAATGTGGCACGACCGTCGTCTATGCCGACCGCTTCGTTCCTGACGACGAGAAGCGGCGCGCCCGCGAAACCGGCGAGGAAGCCCAGGCGATACCGTTCCTGAAGCGCTTCACCGTCTTCAACGCCGCACAATGCGAGAATCTGCCGGAGGACGTCGCTATCGTTGCACCGCCTCCGTTGCCCGGCCTGATCGAGCCCAGGGTCGAGGCCCTCATCCGTGCGACGGAGATCGACTTCCGCATCGGTGGAAACCATGCCTTCTATGTACCGGCGCTCGACTACGTGCAGGTCCCGCCGCCCCAGGCCTATTACGAGCCGATCAATTGGCATCGCACGGCGTTGCACGAGCTCGGCCACGCGACTGGCCATCCCTCCCGGCTCGGTCGTGACATGAGCGGCGGCTTCGGCACCAAGAAATACGCCTTTGAGGAACTAGTCGCCGAGATGAACGCCGCCTTCTGCTGCGCCTCGCTCGGCATCGTGCCGACCGTCAGGCACGCGGACTACATCGGCTCCTGGCTGGAGGTGTTGCGCGAGGACAATCGCGCCATCGTCCGCGCAGCCAGCCAGGCGAGCAAGGCAGCCGACTGGCTGCTCGGATTCATGCTGGCCGATGACGCCGAGCTGCAGGCCGACACCTCGATCGACAGGAGGGCGGCATGATCCTCCTCTCGGACGAGCTGCGCGAGCAGCTCCTCGCCAATGGCCGCGCACACGACGTCGACCATGTCCCGGTCGTGAAGTTCTTCAACCCGCTCGGTGAAGGCGTCTGGCTCGCCACCGAACTCGATGAGGACGGCGACACCCTCTTCGGCCTGGCCGATCTCGGCGAGCCAGAGTTGGGCTCGTTCACCCTCGCCGAAATGATCGCTGTGCGGTTGCCTTTCGGGCTCGGCATCGAGCGCGACATCCTGTTCGAAGGCCTGTTCCCGATCTCGGTGTGGGTCGAGGCGGCGCACCGGACGGGCAGCATCCGCGAGGCCGAACGCCTGCTTCACGCCGTCCATCAAGCCAAACGGGAAGCGCCAGCAAGTAGAGAGTGAGAGGGAGGACCGGTTTTCCGTGACGGGTTGGAGGTCGAGAGAGAGGCTCTCGGCCGCCCGTCGCGGAGTAAATCCCGATGGCTACTGCAGCTCATAAGATCGTCCTGTCGTCCTCGCGTGACATCCCTTTCAACAAGCTGGTGCTCAGCCAGTCGAACGTCCGGCGCGTGAAGGCCGGCGTCTCGATCGAGGACCTGGCGGCCTCGATCTCCCGGCGTGGCCTGATCCAGAGCCTCAGCGTCTTCCCCGTGGTCGACGCCGAAGGCAACGAGACCGGCATGTTCGAGGTGCCCGCCGGCGGCCGCCGGTTCCGAGCGCTGGAAATGCTGGTCAAGCAGAAGCGCCTCGCCAAGACCGCGCCGGTCCCCTGCGTGGTGCGTGAGCGCGACAGCGGCATCCTCGCCGAAGAGGTCTCGCTTGCCGAAAATATCGAGCGCGCACCGCTCCATCCCCTCGACCAGTACCGCGCCTTCCAGGACATGCGCGACAAGGGCATGACCGAGGAGGAGATCGCCGCGGCGTTCTTCGTGCCGGCCCAGGTCGTGAAGCAGCGGCTGCGGCTCGCGTCCGCATCGCCGACGCTGCTCGACGTCTACGCCGACGACGGCATGACGCTGGAGCAGCTCATGGCGTTCACCGTGTCGAACGACCACGCCCGCCAGGAACAGGTCTGGGACGCGATCAAGGACGCCTGGTCGAAAGAGCCGTACCAGATCCGGCGCATGCTCACTGAGACAACCGTGCGCGCTTCCGACAAGCGGGCTGTGTTCGTCGGCGTCGAGGCCTATAAGGCCGCCGGCGGCGTCACCATGCGCGATCTCTTCCAGTCCGACGATGGCGGCTGGCTGCAGGACCCGGCGCTGCTTGATCGCCTGGTCGCCGAGAAGCTGAAGGCCGCGGCCGAAACGGTCGCCGCCGAGGGCTGGAAGTGGATCGAGGTGGCAGTCAGCTTTCCCTATGACACCACGCGCGGGCTGCGCGAGTTGCGGGGCGAACCGCTCGATCTCTCGGCCGAGGAGAACGCCACCATCGAGGCGCTCAACGCCGAGTACCAGAGGCTCGAGGCCGAATATGAAGGCGCCGACGAACTGCCGGACGAGGTCGATCAGCGGCTCGGCGAGATCGAGACTGCGCTCTCCGCATTCGAGATCCGGCCGGTTCGCTTCGATGCGGATGACATCGCCCGTGCCGGCGTATTCATCAGCATCGCCCATGACGGCAGCCTCGACATCGACCGCGGCTATGTGCGGGCCGAAGACGAAGCTCCGATCGTGCCCGAGGGCGAGACCGGTGTGGAAGCCGACGGGGATCCGACCGAACCCGCTGTGCAGCGGGCCGTGATCACCCTCGGCGGCCAGCAAGCCGAGCCGGAGGATGACGATGAGGACGAGGTCATCAAGCCGCTGCCGGAGCGCCTCGTCATCGAGCTGACGGCCTATCGCACGCTCGCGCTGCGGAACGCCGTCGCGGAGAATCCGCACGTCGCCATGACCGCGCTGCTCCACAAGCTCGTCTCGGACACCTTCATGACCCGGATGTATACGGGCGCCATGGAGGCCGGAGTGAGGCACATCTTCTTCCCGGCCCAGGACGATGCACTGAAGGACAGCCCATCCGCGCGCGCGGTCCAGGACCGTCACACCGCCTGGGCAGGCGACATCCCGAAGGAGGACGACGCTCTGTGGGATTGGCTCGCGGCCCTCGACGAGGCCAGCCGGATGGCTCTCCTGGCGCATTGTGTCAGCTACGGCGTCAACGCGCTCTATGAGCGACCGAACCCGCACAGCGCCGGCGGTGTATCCCGGCACACGCTCGATATGCGGCTCGCCCAGGCCGATCGCCTGACACGGGCGACCGGGCTTGACCTGGTCGAGGCCGGCTGGCGTCCGACCTTCGGCAACTACCTAAACCGGGTCACAAAGCCCCGCATCCTGCAGGCGGTCCGTGAAGGCGCCGGCGAACAGGCCGCGCAGCTCATCGACCATCTGAAAAAGGGCGACATGGCCAAGGAGGCCGAGCGCTTGCTGGCAGATAGTGGCTGGTTGCCGGAGCCGCTGCGTCTGGCCGCCGCGTCCGAGGCATCCGCGTCGGCGACCGAAACCGTCGGCGAGGATGACGGCGCGGCGCTGCCCGACTTCCTCGCGGGCGATGACGAGGAGTCCGCAGGCGAAGACGACGAACACCACCTCGTCGCGGCCGAGTGATCGCTCAGGCGGAGCGGCTTCGTTCGCTCCGCCCCCCTCCAACCAAGGAGTTGCGCCATGTCGCATTCGAGCCCCGCGCTCCGGCGCGTCGTCTTCCAATATCTCGTGCCCGTGCATGTCGAGGTCGAGGACGGGCGCGTTGCCCGCGTCACCGTCATCGACGAGACGCCGGTCCGCGATCCCGCCGTCGTCGAAGGCGACCCTGCCTATCTCGACGATGCCGTGGGGGCCGCCGACGACGGCCAGCCCTGGCCGTCCTGGCAGTTCGGCTACTAGCCCAACCAGCCTCCGATCCTTACCGAGCACGGCCCAGCGCCGGGCTCTTTTTCGTTTCAGGAGCCCTTCATGACCGATTTTCTAAGCCGCTTCTCATGCCTGCTCGACGTTGGCACGGCCGGCAACGCGGCGCGCGCCTTCGACATCTACACCGCGCTGATCGCGGAAAACGCCCGCGAACACCCGCCCGCCGAACCGTTTCTGCTCTCGCTGACGCCCGAGCACGGCCCGGACCGCCTTTGGCTGCGCGATCCCGGCAGCGCGGACCAGCAGCTCGCGATCACCTTCGTGACGCGCTGCGCCGAAGCCTTCGGCCTGACCGGCCGCTGGGGATTCCAATGGGCGAACATTGCCTCCGACCCCGTCATTAACGGCTTCTCCGGCGGAGCCCATGTGCTCGATCTTTCGACCGGCGAGACGCTCGAATGGATCAGCACCGGGCGATGGCTCGCCGACCGCCTTGGAGAGGGAGGCCCGCGATGAGCATTCCCGACCATGCCCGCGCGAACTTCCAGACGTTGCTGCGCGCCGCCACATGCGGCGACCTAGCGCTAGTGGAATGCACCGAAATCGCGACGGGCGAGATCCGCTACGTGATCTGCGCCGTTGGGCGCGATGGCGACGACTATATGTTCACGCCGTTCGGCCATCTCGCCGACGGCGACCCCTTCGAGCTTTACCGTCCGCCCGAGGCCTCGACCTGAGGGCGGACGCGCTCGATGAGGTCCGCGGCGATCGCGCGGGCATTGACCGGAAACATCGCGTCGCCGGCCGGCACGAGGAAGCTGCCGAAGGCGTGCTTCGGATATTAGGCGTTCAGCACTGAGACGGTGCTTTCCAGCTCCGCCGTCGCCTTCAGACCTTCAGCCTTAGCGAAGGCCAGCGCCTTCTCCAGATCGTGCCGCACCTTGTTGCGGCAGCGATCGTCGCTCCAGCCCTGGGCCACGAGGAACGCCTTCAGCGCCAGCTCGATGGCAATGGCGATCGCGTAGCAGATCTCGCGCGCATCTCCGCGATCGGCCGTGTCTGCGCCCGGTAGGAATCCTTCGCCATTGGCGAGGAACGTGGCTGCCAGCTCGCTGTCGATCTCGACTGCGCTACCAGACGGCCACTTCCCACTGACCGTTAACCCGGGCGAAGCCGATTGGGCGGTTCTGCGGAGCCGCACCGGCCTTCGTCGGGTCCATGACGAGTTGCGTCATGCAGGTCACGCCGGGACCGACACCACCCGGCGAGCAGTCGCCGAGATTCAGCGTCGCACGATCGCGCGTCCCTTCATGCCGTCTGCCTTTCGCGCGGCGCGGCGAGCCCGTCGAAGAAGACGCCGCGCGGCTAATTTTCCCAACCGAGATTAGCGTCCCATCGCCGCCGCTGGAAGCCGGAGCGATGGGACAGGCGCCGACCGCGCAAGAGTGAGAGGTCGGCCGGGACGGGTTCGAGCCCGTCTGGTCGAGAGAGAGCGCTGGGCCGGCTCGTCCGTCTTCCGCTCTTTCGAGGTATCCTCCATGCTTCACGCTCCCGTCTCCAGAGCCGCTCCAGCAGCCTCGCTTCCGCTCGCGCCCGGCGCGCCTCCGGCCGTCGCTATTCTCGCCGCCGCCGGCCGCCTCCTTTCTTACCTCGAACAAGGGCACGCGATCGACGCCGCGATCCTGCGCACCGCCATGAAACAGGCCTTCGGCGCGTCCGACGCCAGCGGCGCCTGGGACTGGAAAGCCGCCTACGACGCCTGTGAGGCGGCGACCGTCCTGTTCCTGCGCAAATACGGAAAGCCGCTTTTCCGAAAAGCCGCGTCTCCGGCTGAACGGCTCGCCGCGCTAACCAAGGTCGCCCGCCTGCTGCCGACCCACACGCGCCGGTCTGAGGAGGCCCAGGCCTTTCAGCAATTCTCGACGCCGACGCCGCTCGGCCTCGCGGCCTTGACCGCCGCCTCGCTGACGCCCGCCGACCGGGTCCTGGAGCCTTCGGCCGGCACGGGCCTGCTCGCGGTCCTTGTCGAGGTCGCCGGTTCCGATCTTATCCTCAACGAGCTGGCCGAGACCCGCGCCGATCTCCTCGCCTCCCTCTTTCCGGCCATCGCCGTCACGCGCTTCGACGCCGCTCAGATCGACGATCATCTCGATCGGGCCGCCATTCCCAGCGTCGTCATCATGAACCCGCCGTTCTCGGTCATGGCGAATGTTTCCGGTCGCGTGGCGGACGCCGCCTATCGCCACATCGCCTCGGCGTTGGCGCGGCTCGCACCGGGCGGCCGGCTGGTGGCGATCACCGGGGCGAATTTCTCGCCCGAGCTGCCAGCCTGGCGGGACAGCTTCATCCGGCTGCAAGAGCGCGGCCGCGTCGTGTTCACCGCGGCCATCGCGGGCTCGGTCTATGCCAAGCAGGGCACGACCATCGAGACGCGCTTGACCGTGATCGACAAGACGCCAGCCGGAGATGCGGCTCGCTTCCCCGAATCTCCCGGTGTCGCGCCGGACGTGGGGTCGCTGCTTGCCTGGATCGAGCGCGATGTTCCGACGCGCATGGCCGTCACCCTGCCAAAGGTCGAACCGGACGCAGCGCCGCGCACGGTGCGCGGTTATCTCGCCCGGGCCGCGGCCACATCGCCCGCCCGGCGCACGGCGCAGATCGAGGGCGTGCCGCTCGACTATGATGCCGTGGAGTGGACGCCGCCCGAGGGTGGACGCCTGTCGGACTCGATCTACGAGGCTTATGCCCTCCAGTCGATCCGCATCCCGGACGCGCAACCTCATCCCACCAAATTGGTGCAATCGGCCGCCATGGCGTCGGTCGCACCGCCAACGCCGAGCTACCGTCCGATCCTACCGGCCGCGATCGTCAGCGAGGGCGTGCTGTCCGACGCCCAGCTCGAGACGGTGATCTATGCCGGCGAGGCCCATGGCGAATATCTCGCCGGCGCCTGGACAGTCGATGCGACCGGCGATCTCGTCAACGCCGCCGCTGACGATGCGCCGAACGCCGTCCGCTTTCGCCGGGGCTTCATGCTCGGCGACGGCACCGGCGCGGGAAAGGGCCGCCAATCGGCCGGCATCATCCTCGACAACTGGCTCCAGGGCCGCCGCAAGGCCGTCTGGATCTCGAAGTCGGACAAGCTGCTCGAAGACGCGCAGCGGGATTGGTCAGCGCTCGGCATGGAGCGCCTGCTGGTTACACCGCTGTCGCGCTTCCCGCAGGGCACGCCGATCCGGCTCAACGAAGGCGTCCTATTTCTAACCTACGCCACGCTACGGTCCGACGACCGCGGGGAGAAGCTTTCGCGGGTCAAGCAGATCGTCGAATGGTTGGGCTCCGATTTCGACGGAGTGATCATTTTCGACGAGTCCCATGCGATGCAGAACGCCGGCGGCGGCAAGGGAGAACGGGGTGATGTGGCCCCATCGCAGCAAGGCCGTGCGGGGCTCCGGCTCCAGCACGCGCTCCCGAACGCCCGCGTCGTGTACGTTTCGGCAACCGGTGCGACCACCGTCCACAATCTCGCCTACGCCCAGCGGCTCGGTCTGTGGGGCGGCGACGATTTCCCCTTCGCCAATCGGGCCGAGTTCGTCGAGGCAGTGGAGAATGGCGGCGTCGCGGCCATGGAAGTGCTCGCATGCGACCTGCGTTCACTTGGTCTCTACACCGCCCGGTCGCTCTCCTATGACGGCGTCGAATACGAGCTGGTCGAGCATCAGCTCACGCCCGAGCAGACCCGCATCTACGACGCCTATGCCGGCGCCTTCGCCATTATCCATAATCACCTCGACGCGGCGATCCAGGCCGCCAACATCACCGGAGACAGCGGCACGCTGAACCGGCAGGCGAAGTCGGCCGCGCGCTCGGCCTTCGAAAGCGCGAAGCAGCGCTTCTTCGGCCATCTCCTGACCAGCATGAAAACCCCGACGCTGATCCGCTCGATCGAGCAGGACCTGGCCGACGGGCACAGCGCCGTCATCCAGATCGTCTCGACCGGCGAGGCGCTGATGGAAAGGCGGCTGGCCGAGATTCCGACCGAGGAATGGAACGACGTCCGCGTCGACATCACACCGCGCGAATATGTTCTCGACTATCTCGCCCATTCCTTCCCGGTGCAGCTCTACGAGCCGTTCTCCGACAGTGAGGGCAATCTGTCGTCGCGGCCAGTCTACCGGGACGGCCAGCCGGTTGAGAGCCGGGAAGCCGTCGCCCGCCGCGACGAGTTGATCGAACGGCTCGCATCGCTTGAGCCCGTACCCGGCGCGCTCGACCAAATCGTCCAACGCTTCGGCACCGATGTGGTCGCGGAGGTCACCGGCCGGTCGCGCCGCGTCGTGCGCAAGGGCGAACGCCTTGCTGTCGAGAACCGGGCGGCGTCAGCCAATCTCGCAGAGGCGGCCGCCTTCATGGACGACCAGAAACGCATCCTCGTCTTTTCGGACGCTGGCGGAACGGGGCGCAGCTATCATGCCGATCTCGCCGCCCGCAACCAGCGCCTGCGCATCCACTATCTCCTGGAACCTGGATGGAAAGCGGACGCGGCGATCCAGGGGCTCGGCCGCACCAACCGCACCAATCAGGCGCAGCCACCGCTCTTCCGGCCGATCGCCAGCGACGTGAAGGCCGAGAAGCGCTTCCTCTCGACGATCGCGCGCCGGCTCGACACGCTCGGCGCCATCACGCGCGGGCAGCGCCAGACCGGCGGCCAGGGCCTCTTCCGGCCCGAAGACAATCTGGAAAGCGCCTATGCCCGCGACGCGCTGCGCCACCTCTACCTGCTGCTCGTCCGCGGCAAGGTCGAGGGCTGCTCTCTCGACCGCTTCGAGTCCGCCACCGGCCTCAAGCTCATGGACGATAACGGCATCAAGGACGAGCTGCCGCCCATCACTACCTTCCTCAACCGGCTGCTGGCGCTCACCATCGACCTGCAGAACGTGCTGTTCACGGCGTTCGAGCAGCTCCTGACCGCAAAGGTCGAGGGCGCGATCCGCAGCGGCATCTATGACATCGGGCTCGAGACGCTGCAGGCCGAGAGCTTCGTCGTCACCGACAGCCAAGTGATCCACACCCATCCGGGCACGGGCGCGGAAACGCGGCTGCTCACCATCACCCGCCGCGAGCGCAATCGGCCGACGAGTCTCGCCGACGCGCTCGACCACCTCTCCGATCCGCGGGCTCGGCTCCTGGTCAACGGCCGCTCCGGGCGCGCCGCCGTGCAGGTGTCGGCACCGTCGATGATGCTCGACGATGGCGAGATCGAGCGCCGTGTCTGCCTGATCCGACCGATGGAGCAGCATCACGCGCCGCTGCGCATGATGGACGAGAGCCATTGGGAGGAAGCCGATCGTGGCGCCTTCGCCGCCGCGTGGTGGGCGGAGCTCAACGACGTGCCGGAGTTCGCCGACAGCACGATTCATATCGTCTCCGGCCTGCTCCTGCCGATCTGGAAGCGTCTGCCGAACGAGTCGACCCGCGTCTATCGGCTCCAAACCGATGCCGGCGAGCGCATCATCGGCCGCCGCGTCTCGCCCGCCTGGGCGGCGAACGCCGTCGCCACGGGAGCTGCATCGCTGACTCCGGATCAAGCCTTCGCGGCGCTGATGGATGGCAAGACGATCCTCGATCTCGCCGACGGCCTTCAGCTCCGCCGCGCGCGCGTCATGGGAGCCCAGCGATTGGAACTGAGCGGCTTCACCGAGGCGATGCGAGACCGGCTGCGGGCCTATGGTCTATTCAGTGAGATCATCTCGTGGAAGCTCCGCTTCTTCGTGCCGGTCGACGCCACCGGGCCTGGCGTTCTCGCCAAGCTGCTCGACACCTTCCCGATGGAGCGCATCTCCGAGCGGGAGGCCGCGTAATGGCACGTCAGGGCGCTTCTGATCTCGCGCACAGTCTCGGCCAGCAGACCGAGGCGGTGTGCCGGCACTATCTCTCCAGCGGCCGTCGCGAGGGAGGCTACTGGCTGGTCGGCGACGCGCGCAACACGCCCGGTCGCTCGATGTATGTTCGGCTCAAGGACACGCCCAAAGGTCCTGCCGGCAAGTGGACCGACGCGGCGACCGGCGAGCATGGCGATCTCCTCGACGTCATCCGCGAAAGCTGCGGCCTGATCGACTTCAGAGACGTCGCCGACGAAGCCCGGACCTTCCTCAGCATGCCGCCACCGGAGCCGGAACCTCGTGAGCACCAGCGGCAGAACCCAGCGCCGCATGGATCGCCCGAAGCAGCGCGCCGGCTGGTTCGCATGTCACAGCCGATCTTCGGCACCCTCGTACAGGCGTATTTACGGGAACGCGGCATTACGGATTTACGCGGAACCGGAAGCCTGAATTACCACCCGCGCTGCTATTATCGACCTGACGAGTATTCGCAGACTGAGACCTGGCCGGCGATGATCGCAGCCGTCACCGACCTCGACGGCAAGATTACGGGCGCGCATCGCACCTGGATCGATCCCTGCCGCCGCGACAAGGCGCCAATCGACACGCCAAGGCGGGCAATGGGCGATCTTCTCGGGAACGCTGTGCGTTTCGGCATCGGTGGCGACGTTATGGCGGCCGGCGAAGGCATCGAGACCGTCCTGTCGCTCCGGCAGGTTCTTCCTGACATGCCGATGGCGGCGGCGCTTTCGGCGGCGCATCTCGCCGCCATCCTGTTCCCCGACACGCTACGGCGGCTCTACATCGTCCGCGACAACGATCCGGCCGGTGACGCGGCCCGCGACACACTGATCGAACGGGCGAACGCGGCCGGGATCGAGGCGATCGTCATCTCGCCGGAGCTAGGCGACTTCAACGAAGATCTGCGCACCCTCGGACTGGACGCACTGCGCATGGAAGCCAGGTTGCAGGTGGTGCCGCAGGACGTAGCGCGCTTCATGGCGTTGGCGGCATAGCCGGCAGGAGAACGCGCCAGCGGCTCGATGCCGTGCTCGGCGGATGCATCAATCCATCGGAGGGACTGCGCCTCGGCCTTCGAGAGGGCGATCGGCCCACAAACCGGCCAGCCGGGCAATGGCGGCGGCCGACTATTTTCCGGCGGCCCTGCGGGCCTTTCCATCGCGAGGCAAAATAGCCGGCCTTAGCCATCAGGCCCTGCGCTGCGCTCCGGGTGCCCGGCTGTCCGGCCCGTGGGCTTCGTCGCCATGAAGGCCGCGACGGTCGCGGTCCAGCCGACGGAGCATCCCATGCGCTATCACGACGATTACGAACCGCACCACGAATCCTCACCGACAGACCATGTCCTCAACGAACTTCAGCTCCACGGCTACCGCCCCTTCGCCGACGAGCCAGACCAACGGCTTCTGCCCGATGGCAACCAGGTCGCGGGCGTCGTAGCAGACATCTTCGACGCACTGATCAGCACCCTGGAGGACACGCGCCTCGAGCCCGACCTCGACGATCTCCTCTGGTCGACGGTCAACGTCTTCCACCGCGCAACCGACCGGATCGGCCGGGAACTGGACGACAACGAGCAGGCCCAGAAGCGGGCGCAGCGCGAACAGGATGGCAGCGAGGTGAAGTCCGTCGAACTGGAGCGCCTGAGCGCCGAGGGCATCACGCTGATCGAGCGCCAGAACGCCTTCGAACTGATGCGCGATCAGGCAGCCGAGCACTACGAACGCCACGTTGGCAAGCCTTGGCTCCCGCGCAGCGGATCCAAGGTCAACCATCGCAACCTGACCTCGGCGATGATCGACAGCCGCGATTTCCTGATGGCAAAGAAACGTGCCGACCAGGAGGTGCTCCTGCCGCCGGGCCCGAAGATCGTCGTCACCGGCGGGCTCGACTACGACGATCACCGGCTGATCTGGGCCAAGCTCGACCAGGTCCATGAGAAGCATCCCGAGATGGTGCTGATCCACGGAAAATCGCCGAAAGGCGCCGAGAAAATCGCCTCGCTCTGGGCGAAGAACCGCAATGTCCCGCAGATCGGCTTCGCCCCCGACTGGACCACGCACGGCCGGGCAGCACCATTCAAGCGCAACGACGAGATCCTGCAGATCGTGCCCAAGGGCGTCATGCACTTCCCCGGGACCGGCATCCACGACAACCTCGCCGACAAGGCCAAGAAGCTCGGCATCCCGGTATGGAAGTTCGGCGGCGCGTGAGCGCCGCCTAGCTCAAGTCAATCTTCCAGAATCTCAGCACGTCCTCAACCTCGGCCTTTGGGTAATGGAGGTAGTCGGCATTGGCCAAATCGGAGCGCATCTTCGCCTTGCGCTTTGCGATTTCACGCTCAATGCGTTGCGTGAACGGTGCAGTGCCGGGCGGTAAGATGCCGGGCCGATCAGGACTCGGCCAGCTTATGGGGTAATCTGACGGCTCCCAACCGGATCGAACCTGTTCCGCCTGCGACTGTACGGACTCGTGCTCGCACGCCCATCCATAGAGATGGAACGAGCAGACCCGCAGCATAGACTTGATCTCGGGAATCGTGTCGGTGAAGCCCTTCAGTGACGTCGGCAGCCACACCATGTTCGCGACGCAGGAGAAGTAACGAGGGTCCTGCACAACACTGCTACGCTGAGCGAACGACGGATCGTCGTAGCCCCAGATATGACAGACGGTCCAATTCTTCGGTTTGGGGGCCGCCACATCGAGCGCAGCCACCAGAGCATTGAGCGCCGCCACGTTCCCCTCAAACTTCTCTGCGGTTACGCCCGTCGCCTTCCGCGTATTGGTATATCGGCGAGACCAACCGGCATCGTAGAGCGCGCGGCCTCGCGCCGTGTGCGGCGCCCACACCGGCAGCGCGCGAAACGTCTCCGGATGGACCCACCGCGCCGTTCGCTCAATCAGCTCGACGATCGCGGGAATGTCCGCCCGAAGCGCCTCGTTGCCGTCAGGCACATGAAATCCACCCGCCACAATTCCCCTACCGATGTTGTCGCCACGCTGCGCGAGACGTCCGGCAGAAGTCTTGGCACCTGGGCTGTTGAGATATTCACTGACTACCATTTCGGACCGGCTGACGCACCCCCGCTTATCTGCGCTGATCCTTGGTCCGACTGATCGCTTGACGCCATCAACCCGTAAAGGGTCGGCTATGCGAGCATGCCGCCGCTGCGGCTTCGCCTGCGCGGTGATCGCAGCGCTCAGTCCGACACCTCGGGCGCCTGTCAGCGGGGGATGGTCCTCCGCTCGAAACAGGAGTCGGATCGATGTCCCTCAACGATGCACACGCCTTCGCCTTCAGCCTCGCGACCACGCTGATGGCCGCCATCATCATCTTCCAGGCCGGCGACGGCACGCTGTCGGTCACGCCCGCCAGCGAATATGACGGCGACACGGCCGCGATCGTCCATGAGATCGACCCCTTCGCCCCATGACTGGGGCGACCCGGCCGAAGGTGCGGAAATCGCCGCCGATTTCCGCTCCCGGCACGCGCACTCTTGCGCTATACTTCAGCCGCGCCGTGGTGGTGGAAGGCGCGCCCGTCAGACCTTGTCCATACGGAGACCACCACCATGATGATCCTCGCAATACTTGCATCCGTCGCGGCGATAGGCCTGCTTTGCTGGCTGCTGTTCACGCTGGCCGTCTTCGCTCTGCCGGCGTTCGTCGGGCTGACTGCTGGCGCCTGGGCGCACGGCACGGGCGCCGGCATCCCGGGCGCCATCCTCGTCGGGGCCGTCGCGGCCGCGATCACGCTCGCCGCAGGCCATCTGCTCATCACCTTCGTCCGGCCGATGTGGTTGAAGCTGGTAGTGGCCGCGGCCTTCGTCGCACCGGCCGCGATCGCAGGCTTTCATGCCACCCATGGCGTTGTGAAGCACTTCATGCCGTCCAACGCGTGGCAGATCACGTTCTCCGTCATCGGCGCCATCGCGGTCGGCATCACCGCCTTCGTGCGGGTCGCTGGAATGGCGGCACCAAGCCCCTCCGGTCGGGACCTTGCGCGAGCCTGATCGTCGTCATCGCCGTCAGGAGGATCAGGGCGTCCGTGGTCGTGTTCGCTTCCATCGTCTCATGTCCGAGCGGTGGGCGTGTGCGCCACGGATCGAGGCTGGCACGAAAAGGCGGTCCTCACTGGACCGCTGCCGGAGCAGAGCCGTGTCTTGGCGGCGGCCAGGCCAACCGGCACGGCGATCTCCGAGGTGGCGGTGGGAGGCCAGGATGCAGCAGTGTCGGCCTGGCAGGTGAAGACGCCGCCGGCGAGACTGCCGTGGCGCTGGTTTGCCGATGCGGGACGGCCGCCATTTCCTCCGTTATCTGACCGTAGCTCGACCGCTCCAAACGGCCTCTTCAATGGGCTGATCTGGCCGAAGGCCGGCTGCGCCTCGATCGCCTATGACGCAACAGCGGCGTCAAGCTTTCTTCCCCTGCCGGCTGCGCCGTCATTCCTCGCGGTACAAGAAAGTCCTCCTTAGCTGTCAGGCCCCTGCGGGGTGCGCCGTCGATCGCCTCCGGCCAACCGATCCCCATCGAGGCCGCAATGGTGCGGGCTCGGGAACGGAAAACGGAGATCTACAATGGCGACCATCGGCACCTTCAAGAAGACCGGCTCGAACGAGTTCACCGGCGAAATCGTCACCCTCAGCGTCCAGGCCAAGAACGTGCGCATCGTCCCCGATCAGCGCGCCACCGGCGAGAACGCACCCAGCCATCGGGTTCTGGTCGGCCGCGCCGAGATCGGCGCCGCCTGGTCCAAGCGCTCCAGCGAGGGTCGCGACTATCTGGGCCTCAAGCTCGACGATCCGAGCTTCAACGCCCCGATCTACGCCAACCTCTTCGACGACGAGGAAGGCGACACCTTCTCGCTGATCTGGTCCCGTCCCAACGGCCGGCGCGGCGACTGAGGCAAAGCGCAAGGCCCCGGCCGGAAAGGCCGGGGCCTTCGGCGTTCAGGGCGACCGAATCAGTTCGCCTGGTGAGGGTGGCAATAACAGGCCGAAGGGCGACTTTCGGCTCGCCAAACCGACCAAGGACGACTATTATAGTCGTTTTCGTAGCGTGCGAAGTCAGGACTGTAGGAGGTGGTCATGCATGATCACCGCCCGACAGTCGCGGGCCGCCCGCGCGTTACTTGGTTGGAATCAGGAGACGCTCGCTGACAAGGCCCTGGTATCGCTGACTGCTCTGAAGCGCGTGGAGTCCGCGAACGGACTCCCCGTGCATGAGTCGACGCGCGATCAGGTCCGCCGAGCCCTTGAGGAGAACGGCATCGTCTTCCTCAACTCCGATCAGGGCGAAGGAGTGATGATTGTCCGGCAAAATCGCCAGCGGCCTTCTCGGCGCGCCTAAGCTCAACAATGCCGCATTGCGCCGTCATTTCTACGCTATGGGCGTCGTGCAAACTCCCTCCGTTTCGGATAAGACGCGATGGGGACGTTAACTATGAGCGGCAAATCCGACTTTCTCGACAAGCCACCGACGGATGCGCGGCTCACTGACTATGACCGCGCACATCTCGCGACCTATCTGCGCCTACTCGACGCGGAAAGTGAAGGCGCCCCCTGGGAAGAAGTAGCCAAGATTATCTTTGGCATCGATCCGAAGACCGATCACGTACGCGCCGAAGCTTTGTATCAGAACCATCTGGCGCGAGCACATTGGATGACCAACAACGGTTTCCGCGATCTTATACGATCCAGCTTTCATTAACCCTTGAGCGCCCAGTGATGCAGATCTTGCATCACCCACACGCGCCTTCGGGCTTCCCAAAATGCCACTCAACCGAGAATCGTTGGGGCTTGCAGTTCTCGCGCTGAGCGACGCAATGGGAGGCCAAGGATGCCGGAGCAAGGCACATGGCGGATCTCAACCGCCTATGATTATGTGAATGAGTTGGACGCTCCGGACCTGGCCTGGGAATTTCTGAGGCGTAATCCCGAGTATCAGCAAGACTATAACCGGCTGAAGCAAAGAGGTCTTGGAGAAGATCAGGCTGCTGCAGCTCTCTCGGCCAAATGGGGGTTATCCTTTCGCGGCCGATCCCGACCTTCCGGCCCCCAGCGCGAACGCCGCCTGGACGCCGACAGCCGATCCCTGGATGCTGATCTTGCAGGCGCTCCCGACTTGGGTTGCACCCGCACCTACTGCTGACCGGGCATCGCTGCGTACATCCCACGATGTCACCGACATGCGTATCCGCGTGGGCGATGAGGTGATGCGCACGCGCAGTCACGGCCTGGATGGCGCGCAGCCGCCCGCCGTCGCGATCGTCCTGCTCGACGAGGCCACACCGGATCGTCTGGAGGCGCTCGCCCGCTATTGGCGCGGCCTGCGCGCGCCACCGGCGCCGCCTGACCCGCGCGTCACGCCGCAGCGCCGGCAGCGCCTACGACAGATGCTGCGCGCCGTCGATGCCCGGCTCGAACGGGAGAGCTACCGGGCCATTGCGACCGTGCTCTTCCCGAAGCACCACATCGAGGCCGCGTCATGGGCGGGCGACGCGCTCCGGGAGACGACCATCCGTCTCGCCCGCGACGGCATGAAGCTCGTCAATGGCGGCTATCGCGACCTCCTGAAGCGGCCGCGCAAGCCCTAGCCGGACCGGCACCCGAAGGGGTGTCGATTATTCCCTCAAATCTTCGACATCGTGGATCGCGCCTGAGCGAACGACCGTGCGCTGGAACCGCCGCCGACATCCGGCAGCCACCCAGCACCACACGGAGCTTCGATCATGGCCGAAAGTGCGACTGTCCACGTTCCACCACGCTTCCTGCGCACGCCGGAGGCGGCCCGCTTCCTCGGACTGTCGGGCCGCACGCTGGAAAAGCACCGCACCTACGGCACCGGACCGGCCTTCAAGAAACTAGGCGGCCGCGTGGTCTATGCGATCGCCGACCTGCAAGCCTGGGCCAACCGCGGCACCAAGAACTCGACCGCCGAAAGCGACACCATCCTGCCGGCGAAACGTCACGAAACGAACGGCGCGGCAGGCAACCCCGCGCCGCAGCGCTGAGCGACCAGCAGATGCCGGCGCGCCATCACAGCAGCGAACGTGAGCAGCTCGATCTCTTCCGGGCGCTCCCCGGCGATCTCGCGCCGCGCGACGCGCAGGACTTGATGGCGTACCCATTCTTTGCGCTCGGCAAGTCCAAGCGACTGGCGCCGATCAACTTCAAAGCCGGCTCCATCGTCATCCGCGTGGAGGCCGTTCCCGAGCACGGAATGGCCACCATCTGGGACGCAGACGTGCTGATCTGGGCAGCCTCCCAGATCGTCGAGGCGCGCGACGCCGGTCTGAGGCCATCGCGCCTGATGGCGACCACGCCCTACGATATTCTGCAGTTCATCGGCCGCGGTGTTTCGTTGCGCGACTACGACCGATTGAAGGCCGCGCTCGACCGCTTGCAGTCGACCACGGTGGCGACGTCTATCCGTCAGCCGACCGAGCGGCGGCTGCACCGCTTCTCCTGGATTAACGAATGGAAGGAGCGCGCCGACGGCAGAGGCCGGCCACTCGGCCTCGAGCTGATCGTGCCGGACTGGTTCTACGCTGCCGTTCTCGACGACGCACTCGTGCTGACGATCGACCGCAATTATTTCAGTCTGACTGGCGGCCTGGAGCGCTGGCTTTATCGCCTCGTGCGCAAGCACGGCGGCAAGCAGGAATTCGGCTGGAGCTTCGATTTCCCGCATCTCCACGCCAAGTCCGGATCGCTCTCGCCGCTCAAGCACTTCGCCTACGACCTGCGCGACATCGTCCGCCGGCAGCCGCTGCCGGGCTATCGCCTGACCATCGAGCAGTGCCTCGGCGGTCCCGAAATCCTCTCCTTCAAACCCATCGATCCGAACGCGCTCGGCATCCCCCGCCAGCGCCGCCGCTCGACCAAGCGCCCTGGGGATAAGCTGTGAATCGTCTCGTGCTATCAGGGACCGGACCCATCGTGCCATCGAGGACCCGATCCTCGTGCTATCGGGGACCGGAATCGCCGAATCCGCTCGCAAAATCAGCGACTTGCGAGCCCCGTAACTTCTCTAACCTAAATTCCTTCGGAATCTTTCTAACGCGGAGCGCTTTTTCGCCCTCTGTGGACGAGTCCCCGATCGCCGGGAGACCGTCATGATCGTCGCGCTGCTCAACCAGAAAGGCGGCGTCGGCAAGACGACAATCGCTCTTCATCTCGCCGGTGAATGGGCGAAGCGTGGTCAGCGCGTCACTGTCATCGATGCGGACCCGCAGGGCTCCGCGCTCGACTGGTCGCAACAGAGGGCGCGGGAAAGCCTGCCTCGGCTCTTCGGCGTCGTCGGCCTGGCGCGCGACACCCTGCATCGCGAGGCGCCGGAGATCGCACGCGACGTCGACCACGTCATCATCGACGGGCCGCCGCGGGTCGCCGGGTTGATGCGCTCAGCTTTGCTCGCCGCTGATCTGGTGCTGATCCCCGTACAGCCGTCTCCCTTCGACGGGTGGGCGTCGGCCGAGATGCTGTCGCTGCTCGGCGAAGCCCGCATCTACCGGCCGCAACTCGTGGCTCGCTTTGTCCTCAATCGCTGCGCTGCCCGCACGGTCATCGCTCGCGAGACGGCCGAAACGCTCGCCGACCATGACCCGCCGCTGCTCGCAGCCAGGATCGGCCAGCGCGTCGCCTTCGCCGACACTGCACAGGCCGGGCGGTTGGTCAGCGAAATCGACAGCGACAGCGCTGCCGCGCGCGAGATCGCCGCGCTTGTTACCGAGATTGGAAGGATCGCGCCATGACAGCGACGCCTCCGAAGCGGGCCTTCGCCACCCGGCCAGGCGATGCAGAGACTTGGATCAGGTCCGCCGATGCGCCTGCGCCGCGCGTGCCTGACGCCGCGATCTACTCGGCACGGCTGACGATCGACGTCACGCCGGCCCAGCGCGCCCGGATCAAGATCGCCGCCTTCCAGCGCGGCGTCACCGTGGCCGACATGCTGCGCGAGCTGCTCGCGCGCGAATTCCCTGAGAGCACTGGAGACGCGACATGACCGGCGCCGCCGCCATCCATGCGCGCGGCGAGCCGAGGCCGGCCGCGCCGCCGCCCGACAACCTGACCGAAGTCGAGCTCACCTGGATCGAGAAGCGCATCGAGAATTGGATCAGGTTCGGCCGCGAGGTCGGCGAACAGATCCTCGACCGCCGTCGGCGCGTGCTTCGCTTTGCGCCGGACAGCGTCTTCGGCTTCGTGCGCTGGGCCGCGAACGACTACGGGACCATCGCCTCACATCTCGACGTGCTGCGCACCGTCCGTGCCGGCGAGCCGCAGCAGACCGTGTCCTTCGTGCGTCCCGGCGGCGACATCCTGCTCAAGGTCGAGGGCTGGCCGAAAGTCGAGCGCGTGCTGCAGATGATCGATGCGATCGAAGCGATCGGCATCGATCCCGGCGACGTCTCGCCCGATCATTGGCGGCACGTCCACAACAGGATGATCGCCGGCGAACAGCCGCGACCCTACACGGCCCAGCACCACAAGGCCTTCCTCCTGCGTCGGAGGGTCGGATCATGAGCCGCTTCGGCTACGTCATGGTCACCTACGTCCTGACCATGGGAACGGCGATCGCCGCCTTCGTCGATTTCCCCAAAAAGCTGATCTGGAACGCGTCGGCGAGCACGCCGATCGGGCTTTACAGCATCGCCCCGGCCGATCGCTTCGAGGTCACCAATCTCGTCGCCGTCCGCGCGCCGGAACCGCTCGCCGCCTTCATGGTCGAACGTGGCTACATCGGCCACGGTGTGCCCCTGATGAAGCGGGTCGCGGGTGTTCCTGGCCAACAGGTCTGCCGCCGCGATCACGCCATCACCGTCGATGGCGTGCCGATGGGCTTTGCGCTCGATCGCGATCATCTCGGCCGCTCGCTGCCCGTCTGGCATGGCTGCCGCCGCATCGCTGACGGCGAACTCTTCCTGATGAACTGGTCGGTCAGCGGCAGCCTGGACGGTCGCTATTTCGGCCCGCTGCCGACCAGCACGGTGATCGGCCGAGCGACGCCGCTCTGGACCGATGAGCACGGCGACGGCCGCTACGTGTGGCGCGCGCCGCCCCGTTGAACCGCCGCTTCCACCCCCAACCGAAGGAGAAGACCATGACCCAGATCGGACAATTCCGCCGCGACGATTCCGGCTTTATCGGCCACTTGCAGACCCTATCGCTCCACCAGGACATCATCATCGTCCCGGTCGAGCCCTCCGACGCCGAGAATGCACCGGATTACCGCGTCCATATCTTCGACAGCATGAACAATGAAACCGGACCGGAAATCGGTGCAGGATGGAAGCGCACCGGGGAGAAGGCTGGCGACTACGTTTCGTTGCAGTTCGACGATCCAACTTTCCTGCAGCCGATCCGCGCCCGTCTGTTCCAGTCGACCGACGGTAAATCGACCTGGAGCCTGCACTGGAACCGCGCGCCAAAACGCGGCGAGCGGGACTGATCGATGCTGGCCCGCCGTGATCACATTGTCAGCGGGCGGTCTAGCGCCGCCCGGCTGACGGTCCTCCTTCTCCTTTCCGGCTTGTCACTGGCCGTCTCGGCGACGTCGCCCGGGCACACTCAGTCTATGCCGCCGGTTTCGGCCGAGGCCGGCGCGCCGTTCGCTCCCTTTGTGGCGGAGGCCTCGCAGCGGTTCGGCATTCCGGTCGCATGGATTCGTGCGCTCATGCGGGTCGAGAGCGCCAATGACCTGCGCGCCGTCTCGCCCAAGGGTGCGATGGGACTGATGCAGATCATGCCAGATACTTGGGCCTATCTGCGTGCCCGGCATCGGCTTGGCAGCGATCCATTCGATCCCCGCGACAACATCATCGCCGGCACCGCCTACATGCGTGAGCTCTATGATCGATACGGCGCTCCGGGCTTTCTCGCCGCCTACAATGCGGGGCCTGGCCGATACGACGAATACCTCGCGAAGGGTCGCCCATTGCCGGCCGAGACGCGCGCATATGTCGCCCAACTCACGCCCCTTGTCGGCGGCGAAGCATCTCCGGCCATCGTCACTGTGGCTGCCGCCGATCCCCTGGCGTGGACGCGCGCGCCGCTCTTCATCGGCGCCTCTGATCGCGGCCCGGGCGCAGGTCCGGCGCAGGCCGATGCGCAGGCGCGTGACGGCGACACCGCGGCTCCACCGCGTGATGCGGCGGCCGATGCGAACCCGACCGGCGGCCTGTTCGTCTCCCGCTGGGAGCCTGCAGGCCCGCGATGACCGTCTCACCCGCCCATCGCAGCATAGCGAACCCCAGCGCAGATTGGAGGGCGTTGGGAGGGAGAACCGCAAGCACAACCGCACGATGGCAGGATAAAGGGGCGCGATGTGCGCCTCGGTTCGGTTGTGCTTTTTCAAGGGGATATAGCGCGATTTCGCGAGGTGCGCCTGATCGGCGCAGCCTGCGCTTCCGCGCATTTGCAAGAGAAATCATCGTGTTGGCGCGATGTGCGGGGGCTTCGTCATGACTGACGAGCACGACTTCCGCATCCGGCCAGGCCGCATCCGCTCGACCAGCGCGCAGCGGGCGCGGCCCTTCATCGCCCAGGCGCTGGCGGCCGCCCAGCGCGCCGGCGGCAGCGTCTCCCGGCAGGGGAAGATCGGGTCGGGCGCGCGGTCCCGGTTCGGGCGCGGCCAGCGCGCCTCGATCCAGGCGAACCGCCTCATCACCGCGCGCTCGCGCGGCGCGGTAATCAAGGCGCGCGTCGTTCGCCACGGCGGGCGGTCCGCGCCGCTCTCGACGCATCTCGATTACCTGCGCCGTGACGGCGTCACCCGCGACGGTGAGAAGGCTCGGCTGTTCGGTCTGGGCGGCGATGATGTCGACGCCAAGGATTTCGCAGAGCGCTCCGAGGACGACCGCCACCATTTCCGCTTCATCGTCTCGCCGGACGACGCGCTGGAAATGTCCGATCTCAAGGGCTTCACCCGCGAGCTGGTCGGCCAGATGGAGAAGGATCTCGGCACACGCCTCGAATGGGTCGCGGTCGATCATTGGAACACCGAGCATCCGCATGTCCATCTGATCGTGCGCGGCGTGCGCGATGACGGCGAGAACCTGGTCATCTCGCGCGATTATATCAAAGAGGGCATGCGCGATCGGGCGCGCGACCTCATCACCCAGGAGCTGGGACCGCGCACCGATCAGGAGATCCGGCGAACCCTGCAGCGCCAGATCGACGCCGACCGCTGGACCAATCTCGATCGGCAGCTCGCCCGCGACGCTTATCGCACCGGCGTCATCGATCTCGCGCCACGGGCTGATCGACAGCCCGACGAGTTCCACGCGCTGAAGGTCGGGCGGCTGCGCAAGCTCGAAGGGCTCGGGCTCGCCGACGAGATCGGTCCGGGACAGTGGACCATCTCGGACAAGGCCGAGGCGACGCTGCGCGAGCTCGGCGAGCGTGGCGACATCATCAAGCGCATCCATCACGGCCTGACCGAGCGTGGCATCGAGCGCGGCGCGGCGAGCTACGTGCTGGCGTCCGAAAGCCTCAACGATCCGGTCATCGGCCGCCTGGTCGCCCGCGGCCTCGACGACGAGCTGAAGGGGACGGCTTTCGCGGTCGTCGATGGCGTCGACGGCCGTACCCATCACATCAAGCTGCCCGACCTCGACGCGGCCGGCGACAGCGCGCCCGGCTCGATCGTCGAGCTTCGCAAGTTCGATGACGCGCGCGGCCAACGCCGCGTGGCGATCGCGGTGCGCTCCGACCTGGACATCGAGCGGCAGGTGTCAGCGACCGGCGCCACCTGGCTCGACCGGCAGAACATCGCGCGCGAGCCGGTGGCACTCGGCGGGGGCTTCGGCGCTGAGGTGCGCGACGCCATGGATCGGCGGTCCGAGCACCTCGTCGACCAGGGCCTCGCCGAACGCCAGAAGCGCGGCGTCAGCTTCCAGCCTGGCCTGATCGACGCGTTGCGCCGGCGCGAGCTCGAGGCGGTTGCCGACCGCATCGCCGCCGAGACCGGTCGGCCGCAGGTCAAGCCTGAGTCCGGCGAATATGTGACCGGCACCTACCAGCGACGGCTGAACCTCGCGAGCGGCCGCTTCGCCATGATCGATGACGGCCTCGGGTTCAGCCTCGTGCCCTGGACGCCATCAATCGAAAAGCAGCTCGGCCGTCACGTCTCCGGCGTCGCGAGGGCCGACGGCGGCGTCGACTGGAGCTTCGGCCGCCAGCGGGGGCTCGGCCTGTGATTACCATCCCAAGCGAAAGGACCCCGCCATGTCTGCCACCAAGATCCTCTGGGGGCAAATCCTCACCGTCTTCGCAATCGTCCTGTTGACGACATGGTCCGCCACGCAATGGACGGCCTACAGGCTCGGCTTCCAGCCCCAGCTCGGACCGCCGTGGTTCATGCTCGGCGATTGGCCGATCTACTATCCGTGGTCGTTTTTCCCTTGGTGGTACTTCTATGACGCGTATGCACCGCCGATCTTCGTCGAGGGCGCCTATATCGCGGCCTCCGGCGGCTTCGTGTCGATCGCGGTCGCCATCGGCATGTCGGTGTGGCGTGCTCGGGAGGCGAAGAATGCCGAGACCTTCGGCTCAGCGCGCTGGGCGCGTCATGACGAGGTGCGCGGCGCCGGCCTCCTCGGCGAGGACGGAGTGGTGCTCGGCAAGTTCGACCGCGCCTATCTTCGTCACGACGGGCCCGAGCATGTGCTGTGCTTCGCTCCGACGCGATCCGGCAAGGGCGTCGGCCTTGTCGTGCCGTCGCTGCTCACCTGGCCGGGCTCGGCGATCGTCCATGACATCAAGGGCGAGAACTGGACGCTGACCGCCGGCTTCCGAGCGCGGCACGGTCGCGTGCTGCTCTTCGATCCGACCAATGCGAAGTCGGCCGCCTACAATCCGCTGCTTGAGGTGCGCCGCGGCGAGTGGGAAGTCAGGGACGTTCAGAATATCGCAGACATCCTCGTCGATCCGGAAGGCAGCCTCGAGAAGCGGAACCACTGGGAGAAAACCAGTCACGCGCTCCTGGTCGGCGCGATCCTGCATGTCCTCTATGCAGAGGAAGATAAGACGCTCGCCGGTGTCGCCGCCTTTCTCAGCGATCCCAAGCGGCCGATCGAGTCGACCTTGGCGGCGATGATGAAAACCGCCCATCTCGGCGACGCCGGACCGCATCCGGTGATCGCATCGGCCGCGCGCGAGCTGCTGAACAAGTCCGACAACGAACGCTCCGGCGTGCTCTCGACCGCCATGTCCTTCCTCGGCCTCTATCGCGATCCTGTGGTCGCCGAGGTGACGCGCCGCTGTGATTGGCGCATCGCCGACATCGTTGGCGCCCGGCAACCGACAAGTCTCTATCTGGTGGTGCCGCCGTCGGACATCGCCCGGACCAAGCCCCTCATCCGCCTGATCCTCAACCAGATCGGCCGGCGTCTGACTGAGGATCTCAAGGCCCGGGGCAACCGGCATCGGCTGCTCCTGATGCTCGACGAGTTTCCGGCGCTCGGCCGGCTCGACTTCTTTGAATCGGCGCTGGCATTCATGGCCGGCTACGGCCTGAAGGCTTTCCTGATCGCGCAGTCGCTGAACCAGATCGAGAAGGCCTATGGCCCAAACAATTCGATCCTCGACAACTGCCACGTCCGGGTCAGTTTCGCAACCAACGACGAAAGGACGGCCAAGCGCGTCTCCGATGCGCTCGGCACCGCGACCGAGATGCGCGCCATGCGCAACTATGCCGGTCATCGGCTCTCGCCCTGGCTCGGCCACCTGATGGTGTCGCGCTCGGAAACAGCAAGGCCGCTGCTTACCCCGGGCGAGATCATGCAGCTCCCGTCCGCCGACGAGATCGTCATGGTGGCTGGCACGCCGCCGATCCGCGCGAAGAAGGCGCGTTATTACCAGGATCGCCGCTTCAAGGATCGGATCTTGGCGCCGCCGGCGCTCACCAGGCCAGAACACCATGGAATGGACGATTGGAGCCGGCTGCCACTTCCGGTACGCCCGGCGAGCATGGTCTCCGCCGACGCATCCGGCGCCGCAGACACCGGCGACGAAGATCCAACCGGATCGGAACGGCGTCGCCAGCCCGAGCTGGACCGCGCAGTGCCGATCGATAAGAAGGCGCCCATCGAGAATGAATTCGACGGCTTCGACGACGAGGCCGATGACGACACGGCTCGGATCAGCCGCGCCAACCAGATCATGCAGGGCGTGGCGCGCCAGGTCGCGCTCGACCCGAACGACGGCATGGAGCTGTGAGACGCCCATGGCCAATCCTTCGAAGAAACAGCGGCTATCGGTCTATCTCGAACCCGAGGTGATGAAGGCGCTCGCCGCCTATGCGGCGCGGCGCGATCAGTCGCGTTCGCTGATCGCCGAAGCGGCGATCGCATCCTTCCTCTCGCCGGACGCCTCCGAGCGGCAGGAGGCGGCGACGACCAAACGCCTCGACCAGCTCGACCGGCGCATGACGCGCATGGAGCGCGACATCGGCATCTCGGTCGAGATGCTCGCCGTCTTCGTGCGCTTCTGGCTGACCGCCAATCCGCCGCTGCCCGAACCGGCGCAGGCCGCCGCACGCGCCCAGGCCGCCGAGCGCTACGACGCCTTCGTCGCAGCACTCGGGCGCAGACTCGCCAAGGGGCCGAAGCTGCGGCAGGAGATTTCGGAGGACATCGACCCCGCGCGCGACGCGCAATAAGCATCGATTGCGGCAACTCAAGTAATCGTCAATTCCGCCGAACGCCTGTCTTTGCGCGCTAGGCTACTACTACGCCCTGACACCTGTTGCCGAGGACTGATTTCCAGTTCTCTTAATCATCCCCGATCCAGGGGCGGCCTGACGCGGTCCCGCAAAGAACGGGGACAACGTGGCAGTCTCTTCCGAGAAATCTGAGGCGCTACTTCGCGGGGCGCGCATGCTGCGCACCGCCCTTGGCCCCGCCATCGCCGGTTTTCTCGGGGACGCCAGCGTCGTCGAGGTGATGCTCAACCCCGACGGCCGTCTCTGGGTCGACCGGCTCTCGGAAGGCTTGTCGGACACCGGCGAGCGGCTGTCGGCGGCCGACGGCGAGCGCATCGTGCGCCTGGTCGCCCACCATGTCGGCGCCGAGGTCCATGCCGGTAATCCGCGGGTCTCCGCCGAGCTGCCGGAAACGGGAGAGCGGTTCGAGGGCCTGCTGCCGCCCGTCGTGGCGGCGCCGGCCTTCGCGATTCGCAAGCCCGCCGTTGCCGTCTTCACGCTGCAGGACTACGTCGCCGCCGGCACGATGACGGCCGAGCAGGCGGAGATCCTGCGCCAGGCCGTCGCCGATCGCCGCAACATCCTCGTCGCTGGGGGCACCTCCACCGGCAAGACGACGCTCACCAACGCGCTGCTCGCCGAGGTGTCCAAGACATCCGACCGCGTGGTGTTGATCGAGGATACCCGCGAGCTGCAATGCGCCGCGCCGAACCTGGTCGCCATGCGTACCAAGGACGGCGTCGCGACGCTCTCCGATCTCGTCCGATCCTCGCTGCGCCTCCGGCCAGACCGCATTCCGATCGGCGAGGTGCGCGGCGCCGAGGCGCTAGACCTGCTCAAGGCCTGGGGCACGGGCCATCCCGGCGGGATCGGCACGATCCACGCCGGCACCGCGCTCGGCGCACTGCGGCGTCTCGAGCAGCTCATCCAGGAAGCCGTGATCACTGTCCCGCGCGCGCTCATCGCCGAGACGATCGACCTCGTCGCCGTCCTCTCGGGCCGCGGCTCGACCCGGCGCCTGGCCGCGCTCGGTCGCGTCGAAGGGCTCAGCCCCGACGGCGACTACCGCGTCCGCCCCGCAACCCAGCCCCTCGAAGGAGAACCCGAATGATCCGCCGTGCCCTGCATTCCCGTCGCCATGTGGCGACGGCCTCGTCCGTCCTCCTGGCCAGCGTCCTGCTCGCGCCGGCCGCCCATGCTTCCGGCTCCTCAATGCCGTGGGAAGCGCCGCTGCAATCGATTCTCGAATCCATCGAAGGCCCGGTCGCGAAGATCGTCGCGGTGATCATCATCATCGTCACCGGCCTGACGCTGGCCTTCGGCGACACCTCGGGCGGTTTCCGCCGCCTGATCCAGATCGTCTTCGGTCTGTCGATCGCCTTCGCCGCGTCGAGCTTCTTCCTGTCGTTCTTCTCGTTCGGCGGCGGAGCGCTCGTCTGATGGCTGGCTTGATCGAGAGCGGCGGCGACGTGCCGGGCTACGCCGTCCCGGTCCACCGGGCCTTGACCGAGCATATCCTGCTTGGCGGCGCACCCCGGGCGATCGCCATCCTCAACGGCACACTCGCCGCCGCCATCGGTCTCGGCCTTCGCCTTTGGCTTGTCGGCCTAAGTCTCTGGGCCATCGGCCATTTCGCTGCCGTCTGGGCGGCGAAGCGCGACCCGCAATTCGTCGATGTCGGGCGCCGGCACCTCCGCATCCCTGGTCACCTGAACGTCTGAGGCGCGCGAATGATGAATCTCGCCGAATATCGCCGCACCTCGACGCGGCTCGCCGATTTCCTCCCTTGGGCGGCGCTCGTCGCGCCCGGCGTCGTGCTGAACAAGGACGGCAGCTTCCAACGCAGCGCGCGATTTCGCGGCCCCGATCTCGATTCCGCAGTGCAGGCCGAGCTGGTCGCCGTCGCCGGCCGCCTCAACAGCGCGTTCCGCCGTCTCGGCAGCGGCTGGGCGATCTTCGTCGAGGCGCAGCGCCATGCCGTCGGCGCATATCCGGCAAGCCGGTTTCCCGACCCCGCCTCGGCGATGGTCGACGCCGAGCGCAAGGCCGATTTCGAAGAGGACGCGGCCCATTACGAGTTCGAGTTACTTTCTGACGTTCACCTTCCTGCCGCCGGCCGAGGATGCCGCGCGCGCCGAGAGCTGGCTTTACGAAGGCAAGGCCGAGCGCGGTGTCGACGCTTGGGAGGCGCTACGCGGCTTCGTCGACCGTACCGATCGCGTTCTGCAGCTCGTCGAAGCCTTCATGCCGGAATGCGCGTGGCTCGATGATGTCGAGACGCTGACCTACCTGCACTCGACTGTCTCGACGAAGCGCTACCGCGTGCGCGTTCCCGAGACGCCGATGTATCTCGACGCGCTGGTCGCCGATCAGCCGCTCACAGGCGGGCTGGAGCCGCGTCTTGCCGACGCGCATCTGCGCATTCTGACGATCGTCGGATTTCCGACCGCGACGACGCCCGGCATCCTCGACGATCTCAACCGGCTCGCCTTTCCGTATCGCTGGTCGACCCGGGCGATCCTGCTCGACAAGACCGACGCGACCAAACTGCTAACCAAGATCCGCCGGCAGTGGTTCTCCAAGCGCAAGTCGATCGCCGCGATCCTCAAGGAGGTGATGACCAACGAGGCGAGCGCCCTGGTCGATACCGACGCCGCCAACAAGGCCGCCGATGCCGATCAGGCGCTGCAGGAACTCGGCGCCGACTATGCCGGTCAGGCCTATGTTACCGCCACGATCGCCGTCTGGGACAATGATCCCCGCGTTGCCGCGGAGAAGCTCCGTCTCGTCGAGAAGGTGATCCAGGGCCGCGACTTCACTGCCATGCCCGAGACGATCAACGCGGCCGACGCCTGGCTCGGTTCACTGCCGGGCCACGTCTACGCCAATATGCGTCAGCCGCCGATCTCGACGCTCAATCTCGCCCACATGATCCCCCTAAGTGCCGTGTGGGCGGGGCCGGAACGGGATGAGCACTTTGGTGCACCCCCCTTGCTGTACGGCAAGACCGAAGGGTCCACTCCGTTCCGGTTCTCCCTTCACGTCGGCGACGTCGGACACACGCTGGTCGTCGGCCCAACCGGCGCGGGCAAGTCCGTGCTGCTGGCGCTGATGGCGCTGCAATTCCGCCGCTACCCCGGGGCGCAGGTTTTCGCCTTCGACTTTGGTGGCTCGATCCGCGCCGCCGCCACCGCCATGGGCGGCGATTGGCACGATCTCGGCGGCGGCCTGACCGAGGGTTCGGCCGAAAGCGTTGCGCTTCAGCCGCTCTCCCGCATCGATGAGGCGGCCGAACGCGCCTGGGCCACCGACTGGATCGTCGCCATCCTGATGCGCGAGAGCATCCAGATCACGCCCGAGGTCAAGGAGCTCATCTGGACGGCGCTGTCGTCGCTCGCCAGCGCACCCATGGCTGAGCGCACGATGACCGGCCTCTCGGTGCTGCTGCAATCGAACGACCTGAAGCAGGCGCTGCGCCCATATTGCGTCGGCGGACCCTATGGCCGACTGCTCGACGCTGAGAGCGAGCATCTCGGTGTCGCCACCGTCCAGGCCTTCGAAACCGAAGGGCTTATCGGGACAGCCGCGGCGCCGGCGGTGCTCGCCTATCTCTTCCACCGCATCGAGGACCGGCTGAACGGTGCGCCGACCTTGATCATCGTCGACGAGGGCTGGCTTGCCCTCGACGACGAGGGTTTCGCCGGCCAACTCCGTGAATGGCTGAAGACGCTGCGGAAGAAGAACGCCAGCGTTGTCTTCGCCACGCAGTCGCTTTCCGACATCGACGGGTCGGCGATCGCGCCCGCCATCATCGAGAGCTGCCAGACGCGGCTCCTGCTGCCGAACGAACGGGCGATCGAGCCGCAGATAACCGCGATCTACCGCCGCTTCGGCCTCAACGACCGGCAGATCGAGATCCTCGCCAGGGCCATGCCCAAGCGGGACTATTACTGCCAGAGCCGTCGCGGCAACCGGCTGTTCGAGCTGGGCCTCGCCGATGTCGCGCTCGCGCTCTGCGCGGCATCCTCCAAGACCGACCAGGCCGCCATCGACCGCATCGTCACTGAGCACGGGCGCGACGGCTTCCTCGCCGCGTGGCTGCGCCATCGCGGCGTCGATTGGGCGGCGGACCTCATTCCCAACCTCACCAACCTGGAGACCCAGCCATGAAACTGCGCATCCCTCGCGCGGCGCTTGCCGCAGTCATCCTCGCCGCGCCGATGTCGGTGTCGCCGGTGCTGATCGCGCCGGCCTCGGCCCAGTGGATCGTCTATGATCCCACCAACTATGCCCAGAACCTGCTGTCGGCGACACGCGCCTTGCAGCAGATCAACAACCAGATCACGTCGCTTCAGAACGAAGCGACGATGCTGATCAACCAGGCCCGCAATCTCGCCAGCCTCCCATATTCCTCGCTCCAACAGCTTCAACAGTCGGTTCAGCGGACGCAGCAGCTCCTCGGCGAAGCCCAGCGCATCGCCTATGACGTCCAGAACATCGACCAGGCGTTCCGCACGAACTACGGCGCCGGCAGCGCCTCGATGAGCGCGTCCGATCAGCAACTCGTCGCCCAGGCGAAGGAGCGCTGGAATAACACCGTCTCGGGGCTGCAAGACGCGATGCGCGTCCAAGCGGGCGTCGTCGGCAACATCGACACCAACCGAACGCAGATGTCGGCGCTGGTCGGCCAAAGCCAGGGCGCGACCGGAGCGTTGCAGGCGACGCAGGCGGGAAACCAGCTTCTCGCGCTGCAGGCCCAGCAGCTCGCCGATCTCACCGCAGTCGTTTCCGCCAACGGCAGGGCCCAGGCCCTCGCCGAAGCCGAGCGGTCCGCGGCTGCTGAACAGGGCCGCGAGCAGCGCCGCCGCTTTCTGACGCCGGGCACCGGATACCAGCCCGGGAACGCGCAGATGTTCCCGGGCAACAACTGAGGTCGCGGCGATGGACGGAAAGATTCTCGCGCGTATCGGTGCCGTCGGGTTCGTGACGTTCGCGATTACGGCGACGGCGATCGAGCTCTCCCGCAAGGACGAACCGCCGCACTATCGCAGCCTCGCAGCGCAGACCGAAGCGGGCGTCGACCCGCTGAAGACAGAGCTGCGGCGCTGCCAGCAGCTCGGAGAAGCCGGCACCCGTGACGCCGCCTGCCTCCGAGCCTGGGCGGACAACCGCGACCGCTTCCTGAAACCGTCGCAGGCCTTGCAGAAGCAGCCGGCACCGCAAGCGCCGGGCCCGCAGGGCCACCCGCAGAACCTCCCGTCCGCCCGCCATCCGGCCGTGAACGAGACCGCGCCGGTGATCGGCTCTCACACGAACGAGGCGCGTTGAGATCATGGGCGGCACCGGCGTCATCGACCATTTCCTGGAGGTCTTCACCCGTTACATCGATAGCGGCTTTGGCCTCCTCAGCGGCGAAGTGGCCTTCATCGCCACGACGCTGATCGTGATCGACGTGACGCTCGCCGCGCTGTTCTGGAGCTGGGGCGCCGACGACGACATCATGGCGCGCTTGGTCAAGAAAACCCTGTTCGTCGGCGTGTTCGCCTATCTGATCGGCAACTGGAACAACTTGGCGCGGATCATCTTCGAGAGCTTTGCCGGGCTCGGGCTGAGGGCGTCCGGCACGGGTTTCACAGTCGCCGACATGATGCGTCCCGGCCGCATCGCCCAGACCGGTCTCGACGCCGGCCGGCCGCTGCTCGATTCCATATCAGATCTGATGGGCTACTGGAGTTTCTTTGAGAACTTCATTCAGATCGCGGTAATGCTGCTGGCCTGGGCGCTTGTGCTGCTCGCCTTCTTCATCCTCGCGATCCAGCTCTTCGTGACGCTGATCGAATTCAAGCTGACGACGCTCGCCGGGTTCGTGCTCATCCCCTTCGGCCTGTTCAGCAAGACGGCGTTCATGGCCGAGCGCGTGCTCGGAAACGTGATTTCCTCCGGCATCAAGGTTCTTGTCCTTGGCGTCATCATCGGCATCGGATCGAGCCTCTTCTCCGAATTCACTGCCGGGTTCGGCGGCCGCACGCCGACAATCGACGAAGCCATGGCGATCGTGCTTGCGGCGCTGACGCTGCTCGGACTTGGCATCTTCGGCCCGGGTATCGCCAACGGCCTCGTGTCCGGCGGTCCCCAACTCGGCGCAGGCGCTGCCGTGGGCACCGGGCTCGCCGCTGGGGGCATGGTCGCGGCCGGAGCCGCCACGGTTGGCGCTGTCGCCTCCGGCGGCGCCGCGCTGGCGGGCGGTGTAGCCGCCGCAGCTCGCGGCGGTGCGGCCCTCGCGGGTGGCGCGTCGACCGCATACAGCTTGGGCGCCGCAGGGCAGACGGGCGCCTCCGGTGTGGCCAGCGGGCTGGGCGGAGTAGCGCGGGCCGCTGGTTCCGTCGCCACATCGCCGCTCCGGCGCGCTGCCGAACGCGCTTCGTCGAGCATGCGCAGCAGCTTCGCCGATGGAGCCCGCGCCGGCTTCGAGGCGACTGGCGGCTCCTCGATCATAGGCACCGTCGGCGAGGCAGCCACCGATCCAGCCGCGAGCCCCACCGGCGGCGGCGATCAGCCGCCCGCCTGGGCCCGCCGCATGAAGCGCTCCCAACAGATGAGCCATGCCGTCTCGACCACAATCCGTGCCGTGCGCAGCGGCGACAGCCACGGCGGCGGCTCCTCCGTCAATCTCTCCGAAGGTGACCGCTGATGTTTCGACGACCCTCAACGCACTATGGAAAAGCCCCCCAACCCGAAACACCGTACCAGCGCGCAGCCCAGGTCTGGGACGACCGCATTGGCTCGGCCCGTGTCCAAGCAAGAAACTGGCGCTACATGGCGTTCGGCTCGCTCTTCCTGTCGGCAGGGTTTGCGGCCGCGCTGGTCTGGCAATCGGCGCGCGGGACCGTCGTTCCCTGGGTTGTCCAGACTGACCGGCTCGGCCAGGCGCAGGCGATTGCGCCGGCCACGGCCGACTATCAGCCAACCGACCCGCAGATCGCGTTTCATCTGGCACGCTTCATAGAGCAAATCCGCTCGATTCCGGCGGACGCGATCATCGTGCGCCAGAACTGGCTGCGCGCCTACGACTTCACGACGGACCGAGGTGCGGCGGCGCTGAATGACTATGCGCGTTCGAATGATCCCTTCACCAAGGTTGGCCGCCAGCAGATCGCCGTAGACGTCTCGAGCGTGATTCGCGCGTCTCCCGACAGCTTCCGGGTCGCATGGACCGAGCGCCGCTACGAGAACGGCCAACTCGCCGAAACGACCCGGTGGACGGCGATCCTTACCATCGTCGTCCAGATACCGCGCAACGCCGACCGTCTGCGCGCCAATCCACTGGGGATCTACGTCAACGCAATTTCATGGTCACGGGAGCTGGGGCAATGAAGAAGCCGCTTTTCCGTAAAGCCGGAGAACCGGCTTTCCGTACTCACACATTGGCGGCTTCGCTGCTTTCCGCCATGGCGATCGCTGGCTGCGCGACGACGCAGAAACCGCCCGAGATCAGCTACGACGATGCGCCCGCCGCCGTGCAGAACGTAGATCCGCCAGCACCGGTCCAAGTGATCGAATTGCCGAGGCCGCTGCCGCTGCCTGGGCAGATGAAGCCCGTTGAGCAATCTCGGCGAGCGCCGGAGCCAGCCGATCCCACGGCCCGCGTCAACCAGGCCAATGCCGCCGCCCGCATTCAGCCGGTGCGCGACGGCTTCATCAACTCGATGCAGGTCTATCCCTTCACGCAAGGCGCCCTCTATCAGGTCTATACGGCAGTCGGTCAGATCACCGACATCGCATTGCAGCCCGGCGAGCAGCTCGTCGGTTCCGGGCCGGTCGCCGCCGGCGACACCGTACGCTGGATCATCGGCGACACGCAGAGCGGCTCGGGCGCGACGCAACAGGTCCATATACTTGTGAAGCCGACCCGCGCTGACCTGATGACCAATCTCGTCATCAACACCAATCTGCGCACCTACCACATGGAGCTGCGCTCGACCGAGCGCACCTATATGGCCTCGGTCTCCTGGCAGTATCCGCAGGACCAGCTCATCGCGCTCCGCCGCCAGAACGCCGAGGCGCAGGCGGCCAAGCCGGTGGCGACCGGCGTTGATCTCTCGCGCATCAACTTCCGCTACGAAGTCACCGGCGACCGTGCGCCATGGCGTCCCTTGCGTGCCTATGACGATGGCCGGCAGGTCTTCATCGAGTTTCCGAGAGGCATCAGCCAGGGCGAGATGCCGCCGCTCTTCGTCGTCGGAGCCGAGGGCAACACCTCCGAACTCGTGAATTACCGGGTCCGCAACAATTACATGGTCGTCGACCGATTGTTCGCCGCTGCCGAGCTCCGCTTCGGCTCGGGGAAAACCCAGAAGCGCGTCCGGATCACCCGTACCGACGGGAGGCCCGCGTCGTGAGTGATGACCGAAACGAGGAAGAGGAAGCCGGCGCGCCGCTGACGGGATCGGCGCCGGAGGCGGCAGCGCCGATGCGGCTGCGCGCAGCGGCTCCCCGTGTCACGCGGCTGTCGCGCAAGGTGCTGGCCGGGCTTGGCTTGGTGGCGAGCCTAGGCCTCGGCGGCGCGCTCGTCTACGCGCTGCAGACCCGCAACGGCGGGCGGCCGCCCGAGGAACTCTATTCGACCGACAACCGCTCGACGGCGGATGGCCTCCAGGGCCTGCCGCGCGACTATACCGGCGTTCCCCAGCTCGGGCCGCCATTGCCCGGCGATCTCGGCCGGCCGATCGTCAGCGCTCAGAACCGCGGCCAGCCAGTGCCGACGCCCGGCGTCGCGCCTGTGCAGCCCGGTGTCAGCCCGGAAGAACAGCGTCGCCTTCAGGAGATCGAGACCGCGCGCACCAGCCGGCTGTTTGCGACCTCGGAGGCACGCACCACGACGCCAGCGACGACGAGCACGCCGACCGTACAGCCCGACCTCACGAGCCTGGGCCTCGCACCGCCGGCGGCGACGCCGACGGCTCAGGAGCGGCAGCAGGCGTTCCTCAACGCTCCAGTCGACCGACGCACCGTTGCGACCGACCGGGTCGCCGCTCCGGCATCGCCGAACATCCTGCAGGCGGGCGCGGTCATCTCGGCGGCGCTGATCACCGGCATCCGCTCGGACCTGCCGGGTCAGATCACCGCGCAGGTTACCGAGAATATCTATGACAGCCCGACCGGCCGCATCCTTCTGGTCCCGCAGGGCACGCGCGTCATCGGTCAGTACGACAACAACGTCCAGTTCGGACAAAGCCGCGTCCTCCTGGTGTGGAACCGCCTGATCTTCCCGAATGGCCGGAGCATCGTGCTCGAGCGGCAGCCTGGCGCCGATGCCGAGGGCTATGCCGGCCTGCAGGACGGTGTCGATTACCACTGGTGGGATCTTGCCAAGGCGGCCGGCCTCTCGACGCTGCTGAGCGTCGGCGCGGAACTCGCCACCAATGACGACGACCGGCTGATCCAGGCGATCCGCAACGGCGGCCAGGACACGATCAACGACGCAGGCCAGCAGATCATCCGCCGCCAGCTCAATATTGCCCCGACGCTGACGATCCGGCCGGGTTTCCCCGTGCGGGTGATCGTCACGCGCGACCTTGTGCTCGAACCCTACGGAGGCTGAGATGACCAAGCTCAAACTCGGCGCGATCACCGATGACAAGCCGATCAAGATTACGGTCGAACTGCCGGCTCCTCTGCATCGAGATCTAGCAGCCTATGCGGAGATTCTGGCACAGGAGAACGGCCAGCCTGCCGTCGACCCAGTGCGCCTAATCGTCCCCATGCTCGAGCGGTTCATCGCGACCGATCGGGGATTTGCCAGGTCGCGTAGAGCTGGTTCCGGGAGTACGCCCTAGCAAGGACCGATCGTGAGTACGATGCTATCTGCGAGCCTTACTCCGGGTCATCGCGGCCTTCTTCACGGTGCTTGCTGTTGGAATGCGCCGCCGAAGCAATGAACTCGTTAGAGAGCGCGAGGAAGCGACGCAATGCGGGGTTCTCGTTTTCGGACGCCCAGACAATGCTCGCAGGAACAGCCTCATGCTCGCCGATGATCGGCCGATAGACGATTCCAGGGAACCCCTCTCTCATCGAGGAAGTCCGTGAGAGCGTGATGCCGTCGTCCATTGCAACCAAGCTTAAAAGGCTCTCGCGCGATACTTCATGAACGTCGATCCGCGGCTTGAGTCCGAGTTGCGAGACCTTCCGAATGATGAAGTCGTGTATTTCGCTCCCAGAATCGCTGAAGGTGACGAGAAAGAGTTCATCACGCAGATCGTCCCAGGAGAGGGTCCCGGAATTCGCTAGGCGATGTGACTGCGGCAGCACTGCGAAAACCGCCTCGGTCCAAAGTTGTCGCATATTGAGCTTGGCGACATGGAAATAACCGGTAACAAACGCGGCATCTAAGGTGCCAGTCGCCAAATCCCGCAACAATCCCTGACGTTGCCCCTCTCGAAGCGTGATGCGGATTTTCGGAACAGATTTCCTGAATTTGTAAATAATATCGTGGATCGGGCCCGGCGTCAGGGAGGCGAGCATGCCGATCGAGAGGCCGCCTGTTTCGCCCTTCTGAACTTTGGCGGCAACCTCCGCCGCAAGAGCAATATCCCTGGCGCTAGGCAATGCGTCCTTGAGAAAGCTCGAGCCCGCCACAGTCAAATTCGCACCCCGCCGGTCACGAATGAAAAGTGGGAAGCCAAGCTGATGTTCAAGCGACTGAACCCGACGACTGACCGTCGATTGAGGCAAATCGAGCTCCAAGGCCGCGCGACGGAAACTGCCCCAGTCGGAGACCGCAAGCGCACACCTGAGATGCCGAAAATCAAGGCTTAGGTCTGTCATCCAACCTCAGGAACATCGCGCGGGCGGTATCACGACAGAACGGTTATGATGCCCGTCGCTCCATCGATGCGGATTGTCTGGCCGTCCTCGATCCGGCGCGTCGCATCCTTGACGGCGACGATAGCGGGAATCCCGTACTCGCGCGCGACGACTGCGCCATGGCTCATTTGTCCACCGGCTTCAGTGACAAGCCCTGCCACGGTCAGGAACAGCGGTGTCCAGCTCGGGTCCGTGAAGGTGGTGACGAGAATGTCTCCGGCCTCGATATCCAACGCCGCCGCGTCAAGGATGACCCGGGCGCGACCTTCGACCGTGCCTGCGGAAACCCCCAGTCCGGGGATCATGTTCGCATCCAGATCGTGGCGCCTGAAATCACCGAACAGCGCCTCGCCGTCAGACGTCAGCACCCGAGGCGGTACAAGCCGTTCGTGTAACGCGAATTCGGCCCTGCGCGCCGCGACGAGGTCGCGGTCGGCGCATTGCGCCCTGACCGCCTGTCGCAGTTCGTCGAAACGGAGGTAGTAAATGTCGTCGATCCGGTCGAGTACGCCATTCTCGACCAACCACCGCGCCTCGCGAAGCATCGCCTGGCGATGCAGATCGATGCGGGCGACCCACCCGTATTTCGGATATTCGCGGTATCCGATGAAGGTCCGCATGATGTCGATGGCGCGCTTCGTCTGCGCCGCTTTTTCGGCTCCGCCGGTAAGCGCTTGGAGGCGCTGCAGCACGTCTTCTTCAGCGGCTTTCGCGCGCGCAAGTCCGACATCGAAGCGCCGCTTCGCTTCGCCCACCGGGAAGAGATCGATATTGGCCAGGATCATCGGGACCAGAAGTCCGGGCTGCTCGCGCCAGCGAGTGCGCGTAATGTCGATCTCGCCGGCGCAGCGCATACCGTAGCGGGCGAGATAGCCGTCGACGGCGGCAAGCGCCTCGGCGCCCCCTTCAACCTGCTTGAGATCGGCAAGCAACACGCCTTCATCAAAGGCGCGCAGGAAGGAAACAGCCGCGGGATAAGCCCGGATTGCATCCGCGACTTCGAGAAGATCGAGCCCCATGCGCGAGGTGATGTTGTTGTCGACCGACTGCGAAAGCGTGTCGACGACGCCTTTCTCGCCAAGCCACTCTTCAAGACGGTCGTTGAGCCACCAGGTCGCATTGATGCCGGCCATCAGAGCCTGCATGCTCTGCGGGTCGGTGAGCTGCCGTTTGAGCGCGGCAAGATCCTCGGCAATGAAGTCGAACAGCGCGTTCCCGGACCTTGCGTCAAGGCCTTGCCTCGCCTCCTCGACGGCGATCTCGCTTTGCGAGATCAACGCGCCGATGATCGCTGGGTCAGGAGCGTCGGGAAGCGGGTTGGCATGCGCTGCCTGCGCCAGCTGGCTCTCCGCCGGGGGCGAACTTGCCTGCGGAGCCGATTGTGAAGCCACGAAGCTGCGCGCCAGAAGATCCTCGAGCGCGCTGCGGATGAGGGGATCGCGGTTGAGCATGCTCAGGAGGGCGGCACGGCTCGCGGGAGACGCGAGTTGCTCGGTGATATCGACGAACAACTGCCCGCCCGCCTCGTGCATGGGACGAGCCGCCAGCATCTGCCAGACCGATAAGCCGAGCGGCTTCATCGCATCCATCATCATCTGTTGATGACCCACTGACAGATAGACGTGCCGATCGCCCTCTTGCCGCGGCGGGATCGGGAAAAGCGTGGTGATCGGTCGGCTTTGGACGATGGAAAATACGCCATCGAGCAGACACCACTCGATATCTTGCGGCGCGCCGAAATGCTTTTCGATCCGTCTGCCGATGGCCGAGAGTTCGCGCGCCTGCCCGTCGCTGAGGATTGTGTTTCCGTGTCCAGTCCTGGCGAAGATTTCTCCGGCACGAAGTTTGATCCCTTGCGGAACCACGGCACCCGAGACGAGCGCCTCACCGGTGCCGGCAGCAGCCTCGATTGCAACAACCGTCCGATCGCCCGACACCGGGTCGGCGGTGAACATCACCCCCGAAGCCTCGGCCGGCACCATCCGCTGCACGAGCACCGCCATCGTGACCCCGCGATGGTCGATCCCGTTTCGCTGGCGATAGATCACCGCCCGTTCCGTATAGAGCGAGGCCCAACAGGATTTAATCGCGGCCAAAACGCTCTCGATGCCGCGCCGATCTAGATAGCTCTCATGCTGACCGGCAAACGAGGCGTCTGCCATGTCCTCGGCTGTGGCGCTGGAACGCACCGCCCAGGCGGCAACGTCGCCATTCTCATGCAGGAAGGAGGAAATGGCGCCCACGAGAGGAGGCGGAAGCGCCGCCTGCTCGATCAACGTGCGGATTTCGGCGGACCGCGCTTTGATTTCGGTACCGGATTCATCAAGCCGCTGCACAGCAGCGGTCAGTCCAGCAGACCGTTCGATGATCGCTGAAAAAGCATGCGTCGTCACGCAGAGCCCCTTCGGCACGATGATGCCATTGACCTTCGCGAGGTCGCCGAGGTTCGCCGCCTTTCCACCAACAAGAGAGACCTGGCCGCGATCAATCTTCTGCAAGCAAACCGAAAATTCCATGGATCCTGTAGCGTCCCATTCGCCTTGACATTCTTATAAACGGAGGAATATGCTCCGTTTATATTTTTGTCAAGCGCGTCTCTGAAGAGGGGTCAGGATTTGCAATGCGAGCGGATGCGCAGCGAAACCGACAGCGGCTCGTCGAGGTGACGATCGAACTTGTCCTCGAAGTGGGTGGAGAGCCCACGCGAGATGCCGTCGCCCAGCGCGCCGGTGTTGGAATCGGCACCCTCTACAGACACTTCCCGGACCAGGAGGCGCTTCTTCATGCCGCCGCCCGCCATGTGCTGGAAAGGAGCATCAGCGACGGAGAGAACCTGGTCGAAACCGTTCCTGACGGTGTCGATTCACTCCGCCGGTACATGCACGCCGCGCTCGATAACGGAATCGGGGCCGTGAACATCATTCGTCCGCTACTGCAAAAGCCGGACTGGCCCGATCTGAGGATCCGCGCAGTGACGTTGATGAAACGGCTTGTTGAGGGCGCGGAGCGAAGCGGCGCGCTTCGCGATGACCTATCCGAACGTGACATTGTGTTCGCGTTGACGCGGTTCGCGCGTCCGCTGGCGTTGGGATTGCCGGCGGACGAAGAGCGCGCCCTGGCTCACCGGCATCTCGACTTTTACATCGACGGCCTGTGCGTTGGGCCGCCGAAATTTACAAATTCGCCTTCATCGGGAGACGGGAAAAATGCTGATTAGGATTGCTGTTGAGCTTTTTCTCGCAGGCGCCACGCCCGCGTTTGCGACCGTGGGGGAACAGCATCGGCTCGCCGCCCGGCCATCGGCCAAGGTGTCAGGCAGAAGCCCCTTCAGGTTACCAAAAGCATCTCAGACAACCCGTCCAACTCGCCCTTCGCCGCGCGCCAATCCGGCATGTGACGGTCGAGAAGTGCGTAAAAGCGCGGGCTGTGGTTATGTTCGGCGAGGTGGCAAAGCTCGTGGAGAAGGACATACTCAACGCAGTGGGCCGGCGCCTTGATCAGAGCTGGGTTCAGGGTAACGGCACCTTTCGGTGAGCAGCTACCCCAGTAGCGCTTCATTGTGAGCAGCTTAATCGGGGGCGCGACGTCTATCCATGGCAGGTCGACGGCCATACGGGTGATGCGCGAGGTGAAATAGGCCAGAGCACTTTGTCGATACCAGCGTTGTAGGGCGAGCCGAACGTCGGTTGCGTCCCCTTTGGGCGCGATCACTTCCAGGCGGCCAGCGATGAGACGTAGGGAGCGCTTGGCACTGGGGTCGGCGATGACCTTCAGCTTGTAGCGGCGGCCGAGGTAGAAGTGCGTTTCTCCGCTGGAGTAGTCGCGCGCCAGGGCGTGACGTCGGTAGTCCTCAAAGCGCTCGATGTGGTCCATGATCCAACGCGCGCGCTTCTGGACGCCGGCGCGAATCTTCGTCTCGGGCGTGCCGACTGGAGCCTCCACCGTGAAAGCGCCGCCTGGCTCAACGTGAATGCGCAACTTCGCAGTGAGGCGCGCGGATTCATGGACGTCATATTCGGCCGTGCGGGCGCCGTAGCGAAGCGTCAGGCGCATCACGCGGCGTCCCGCGACAGGCCCACTCGGGTCACCTCGACCACTTGGTCGGTGATAGAACGAGCGAGGTCCAGTCCTGTGAGCGAGAACAGCCGAGGAAGAACCGCTTTACGGATCGCGGCTTCGACATTGGCAGGGTTGAGCGAGTTCTCCGCCACAGCCGTCTGCACCATGCCGTCGATGTCCAGCGCTGCGGCAGCGAAAGCGTCAATGTCGGGACCCAACGCGCGCCCCTCGCCGACGGCTAAGCGGATGATGCCAAAGTATGCAGTGGCGTGGCGTTTGGCGTTGAGTGCGGCCGGCGTGCCGTCGACTTTCCGCTCGACGACCTGTTCCTCAATGTCCTTGAAAATCGCGTACTGCTTGAGCGGGTGATCGAACAGTGCCGAGGCCTCGGCGATAGCGGCTTTCAGCAGCTCCGAGAAGTGTCGCTGGGCATAGGGATCTTCGACTAGGTCCTGCTCGATCGTGCGGGTCAGGCGTGTGCGGATGATGTCTGTCTCGTTCCGGGTTTTCTCCTCGCTCCACTCCTCCGGTGCTTGCTTGGACAGGTCGTTAACGACGAGCAGGTTGCCGTCGGACACGACGTCCTCGCCGATCACGTAGCGGTCAACGATCTTGCGGATCTGGTTCTCGTAAGCGTTGAAATCGACGGTCTCGTGGGCGTCCTGCTTCGCCATGCGGCGCAGATTGGAGAAGAACTTCAGGTCGCGCTTGTAGGCGGCGATCTGAGCCTCGGAAAAGGCGCCGTCCTCGAAGAACGAACGGGTGGCCAGCGCGGTGCGCAAGGTCATCCCGAACGCAGTCAGAGCCTCGTAGAAGTCCTCGCGCACCTTCTGGTGGACGTCGGTCGACACGCCCGGCTCGTCGTCCACATAGCGCGGCACCAGCACCTGGCGGTATTGTTCGATGTCGCTACGATTGCGGACGCTCGCGAAGATGGCCCACAGCGTCTCGTGCAGGGCCGGCAGCTTTTTGTACTCGGTGCTGACGTTGGCGTAGAGGCTGTCGATGTCGTCGATATCGAAGCCTCCCTGCGTCTGGTCGGCTAGGTTTTGGTACTGGGTTAGTGCCGAATCCAACTCCGCAAGGATGCCGCGGTAGTCGATCAACAGGCCAAACTTCTTTTGCTCGTGCAGGCGGTTCACCCTGGCGATGGCCTGGATCAGGTTGTGCTGCTTCAGTGGCTTATCGATGTAGAGCACCGCATTACGCGGCTCATCGAAGCCGGTCAGCAGCTTGTCGACCACGATCAGCAGATCGGGCTTACCCTCGGTAGAGAAGTCCTCGATGACGGCCTTCTCGTAGTCCTCTGGATTGCCCGTGACGGTGTCCTTCCACCATTGCAAAACCTCGGGCAGCTCGGACTCGTCCACCTCCTCGTGCCCCTCGCGGGTGTCGGGCGAGGAGATGACGATGGCGCTGCTGACCAGGCCCGTGGCGTCCAGCGCCTTCTTGTAGCGAATGGCCGAAAGCTTGCTGTCGGTGGCGATCTGGCCTTTCAGGCCCAGGTCCAGGTCCTTGAAGTTGGTCTTGAAGTGGACGGCGATGTCCCACGCAATCAGGTCGATCCGGTTGCCGGAGCCATAGACCGGCCCCTTCTTGCCGTACTTCGCCTTCAGGTCGCTCTGCTGCTTCTCGGAGAGGCCCAGCGTGATCTTCTCGAACCATTTGTCGATGGCCGCGTCGTTGATGTCGAGGACTGGCCGGCGCTCTTCATAGAGCAGCGGCGTCACCGTGCCGTCGCTGACCGCGTCGCGCATGGTGTAGGCGTGGATGATCCGGCCGAACTTGCTCGCGGTCTTGTCGTCCTTCAGCAGCGGCGTGCCGGTGAAAGCGATGTAGCTGGCCTTGGGGAGGGCCTGGCGCATCCGCTCGTGGTTCTCGCCGCCCTGGCTGCGATGGCCCTCGTCGACCAGCACGATCATGTCGGCGCTGTCGTTGTGGCACTCGGGCAGCTTCGAGGCGCTGGCGAACTTGTTGATGATGGTGAAGATGATCCGCTCGGCACCCTTGCCGATGCGGCGCGCTAGGTCGCGGCCAGACGATGCCTTGGCCTTAGCGCCGTCCTTATCCGCCAGGCCCGAGCCGAAGGCACCGCCGGTCAGGAAGTTGCCAGCCAGCTGTTTTTCCAGGTCGCGGCGGTCGGTCACCACCACCACGCGACAGTTCTTGAGCGCCTCATCCAGCAAGAGCGCCTTGCAAAGCAGCACCATGGTGAAGCTCTTGCCCGAACCGGTGGTGTGCCAGATCACCCCGCCCTCGCGCCCGCCGTCGGGGCGCAGGGTGCGAACCCGCTCGAGCAACGCCTTAATGCCGAAATACTGCTGGTGACGCGCCGCGATCTTCCCTGCCTTGCGGTCGAACAGCATGAAGGTGCGAGTGAAGTCGAGCAGCCTCTCGGGCGAGCACAGACTGATCAGCAGCCGGTCCTGGCCGGTGACCTCCTGCTGTTCGCTCCATAGGCTGGCGAAGTGCGCCTTCACTTCGGATAGGCGATTACGCAGCAGAGCCTCGCGTGGGTCGGTCTCGAGCGCCTGATTCTTGATCGCCTTGAAATGCGCCTCGTCCAGCACCTCCTCCCGCCAACGCGCCCAAAACTTCTTGGGCGTCCGTGTTGTGCCGTAAAGACCATCGGTCATGCCGATGGAAACCAGCAGCTGGGCATAGGCGAACAGCTCTGGGATCTCGTCCTGGCCCTGGTTGCGGATCATCTGGCTGATGCCTTCGTCCACCATGGCCTTGTTCGGGTTGCCGCTGTCGGGCCGCTTAGCCTCGATCACAAGGAGCGGAATGCCGTTGACGTAGCCGACGATGTCTGGCCGGCGGGTATGCACTCCGCTCGTGGCGAGCAGTTCTACCTCCTCCGTAACCGTGAAGCGGTTGGCTAGGGGCCGGCTCCAATCGACGATCGGCACGGTGACGCTGTGACGCTTGCCGTCCACGAACTCGGTGACGGTCACGCCAAGGGTCAGGGCGTTGTAGATCCGCTCGTTGGCGGTCAGCAGGCCCTCGTTCAGCGCGGGCGAGGAGAGCTCGCGCACGATCTGGTCGATGGCGTTAGTCGATAGCGGATAGGTCTTGCCTTTGTACTCGAAGGTCCGCCGCCGCAGCTCCTCCACCAGCATTGGCACCAGCAGCACGCCCTGGGGGCCGCCGCGCTCGGCCATGCACTCGGCCGGCGGCATGTAGCCCCAGCCCATGGTCACAAGCGTCGCGAGCGCCGGGACGTGGGAGGAATAGATTTCAGCGGTATCGGGGGTTCGCGTCACGGCGTGGCGGCCTTTTTAGTTCGCGGCTTGCGCGTCTTGGCCTTAGCCGCCTTGGGCGGGGATTTATCCGGGATGAAGCACAGTTCGGCCTCGATGCCCATGACTTGGAGATCCTTGAACGCGCGCCGCAAGCTGATGCGCGAGAAAAGCGGCAGGTTCTTGGACTTGTCGCCAGGCGCCTTAGTCGTAACGACACCGAACACGACCTTCAGCGTGTCGTCGTCCAGCGGCTTGTGAAACGCGGCGTCTGAACCAGCGGGCGCCTTGCTTGTGAGCAGCGCCTTCAGCTTGACCTTCGCCTTAGGCTCGTCACGAATCAGCCAGACCGCGTTGACGCCCTGGTTGAACAGGTGGCTCAACGAACCCGACAGGGTCTTCAGCTTGACGTGATGAAGCACCGCGGCGCCATTGACCACTTCGAACAGGTCGCAGGGCTCGACGGCCTTCTGTCCAGCCGGCGCGATGCTCGTGGTGTCGAGGCACAAGCGCGCGGCTGTGGCCGCCGCCTTATTGTAGGCGCCCTCGCTCGTGTGGTTGTAGTTGGGCAAGGTCGTGGCCGTGATCTTGGGATCGAGATAGGCCTTCAGATCGTCGATGAACGACTGCTTGACCTCGTACCATTGGCCTTCGCGCAGGTGATAGGCCACGCCATTGTGATCCGTATCGAACAGGAGACACCGCAAGATCTTGTATTCCGCGTGGGTGAGTGACCCGTCTTCGTTGGTGACGAGAAGGCGGTGCTTTTTGAGGTCGTCCAGCGTCAGTGCCGCGGGGTCCTCGTCATGGTCGTCGAGGTACCGGAAGTAGTCGTCTATATCGGCATCGTCTGACACCTTGCCACCACCGGCGCCAGCGTAGCTCACGCCGAAATTGGAATTGAAGTCCTGGATTTCCGGGACGGTCAGCACGACGCCGTCGTCCTTGGCATGCAGCGCGTCGAGCAGCTTTCCGTTGAGCACCTTGCTAATCGCCGGATCGCGCACCGGCGACACGTTCAGCAGAGCCGGGAAACTCGTGGCGTAAGTGCTCTTGCCGTAGAGATCGAGCAGTGTGGCGCACACGGCCGATAGATCGCCGGACGCCTTGTCCGTACTGATCCTCACATTCGCGGCGCCCGTGATGTTGCGGCACAGGTCCTTCAGGGCCGGATCTTTCACTTTGCCGGTCAGGCTTTTCAGGATCGTGCTGTCCTGGTCGAAATCGAATAGAGTCAGGTCGCCGGGCGCGGGAAGCTGGATGCGTTGGCGCTTGGCGCCGCTGGGCTGCAGGATGTCGGTGCTGCGGATCAGGTCGGGATCGACAGCGTTCAGCGTGACCCGCAGGCCGAAGTCGTGCTCGTACTTTTCGTCTTCGAGGTAGTGGCTCACGTGGCCGAAGGAGAGCGCGAACCAACGGCCCTTGACGGGAAGGAACACCAACGCGCCCTTGGACATCTGCTCCAGCTTGGCGGCCAAGCCGAAGTAGCCGGCCCACCAGATCGGCCGGGGGTCGGTGTCGAGGACGTAGAGGATCGCTCCCTCCGGTAGCCCCTCGCCCTTGATGGTGTCCTTAAGAGCGTGCCCGGCTTTCAGCGCATCCACTGGCGCCTTCACCTCCGACTTCAGCAGGAAGATCGAGAACGACCGGCTCTTGTTGCCCCCCTTACTCATGCTGCCTCGCTCTGCGGCGCGCCAACCCGTCGCTTTCCGGTCAGCAGTTGCTGCATGAGCGCGGCCTTCTCCTGACGAAGGTCGGCAAGCTGGGCGGTCAGGCGGCACAAGCTCAATTCCGCTACGCGAACGACTTCGCCGATGGCCTGCTGCTCGTCCAACTGCGGAATTGTGACCGGGGTCTCCTCGATTGCGCCCACCGTCAGCCCAAACCGCGTCGCCCCATTGGCGCGGGACGCGAAATATTGCCGGCTGACCGGCTGTTCCAGTAGATACTTCAGAAACTGGCCGTCTGCGGTCCTGGGACGGAGGATCGCCAAGTGATAGCCGCACACCAAGTCCGGACTGGTCGATGCGACGTAACTCGGAACGGCGATGTCCCCAGGTGTTTCAGAGTCCTTGGTGATCACGACGTCACCAACGCACAACCCAAACCGCTCAATCTGAGCGCTCGACGCCGTGGCAGGCATAAACGCCTGATCGCTCTCGATACGGTCTGAGGCGTAGACATCTGTGTAGTTGCAGAGACGCACCGCGCGCTCGCCTGGACGAGACTTCTTGTCGACGTTTGAGACGATGATATCCGCCACATCGGAGAGGCGCTGTGTGGACCAAGCTCCGGTGAACCCCGGCAAGCGGCGCTCGCCGCTCAGCAGCGCCTGCATCAGCGCCGCCTTCTGCTCGCGGGCGTTGGCGATCAGGGCCTCAACGGTCCCGATGGCCTGGTCCCAGGTGGCGAGGATTTCTGCGATCCGGCGCTGATCGCGAGCAGGCGGCAGATCGAAATCCCACCTCAGCCAGTCTTCGAGCTTGAAGATCATCTTCTCGACGTGAACGCCGATGCTGGAGTGGAAGCAGGTTTGCTGAAAGTAGATCGAATGGGCCAGGCAATTCAGGAACTGGAGGTTCAACGAGGGGCGCGCCCGGAGCACAGCATACTCGTTCGACACGATGGCGCCGTCGAGTTCGGGTGGCACGATCCCACACGCCCCATGCACGATCTGGCGCTTCGAGATCAAAAAGTCCCCGGCCTTGAGCCGGAACTGACTCTTGACCGCGATTTCCTTGCCTTTCAGCCGCTCGCGCAGCACGACGCCGCCACGCGAACGCTTCGCCGTCACAAGGTCATAGATTTCGTCATCGGCCATTTTCACCGGCCGTGCCTCTTCGAACAGATGCTCGGAGAGCGGCCCGCGCGACCATCCCGGCGGCGTGACGCCGAGGCGGGGCAGGCCAGGTTGCACCGACTTGGGGTAGGCAGAGGCCTTGGAGACTTCGGTCATCAGTAGCCGAGCTCCTTGAGGTAGCCTTCCATCTTCCCCTCCAGCTCTTCCAACTCCTCCTTCAGGCGCAGCCTCTCGGCGCGGACGGCGACCAGGTCGATCTCCGCCTCCTCCTCGAAGGTGTCGACGTAACGCGGGATGTTGAGGTTGAAGTCGTTGCCTGAAATCTCCTCCGGCGTCGCCAGGTGAGCGTACCTCGGCGCCTCGGCGCGGGCGTGGCAGGTCTCGACGATCTTGCGAATGTTGCCGTCGGTCAGCTGGTTCTGGTTCTTGCCCGACCTGAACTCGCGCGAAGCGTCGATGAACAGGACGTTCCGATCGGCCTTGGCCTTGCGTAGGACCAGGATCGCCGCCGGGATGCCGGTGCCGTAGAACAGCTTCTCCGGCAGGCCGATCACCGTTTCGAGGAGGTTCTCCTCGATCAGCTTGCGGCGGATCACACCCTCGCTGCCGCCTCGGAACAGGACGCCGTGGGGCACGACCACCGCCATGCGCCCGGTACGCGGCTTCATGGTCTCCACCATGTGCAGGATGAAGGCGTAGTCTCCCTTGGTGCGGGGCGGCAGGCCCCGCCGGAAGCGGCCGAAGCGGTCGTGCTCGGCTGTGTCGTGGCCCCACTTGTCCAGGCTGAATGGCGGGTTGGCCACCACCACGTCGAAGTGCTTCAGCGCATCCTCGCCGTCGAGCAGCTTGGGATTACGGATCGTGTCGCCCCACTCGATCCGGTGGTTGTCCTCGCCGTGGAGGAACATGTTCATCTTGGCCAGCGCCCAGGTGCTGCCGATCGATTCCTGGCCGTACAGGGCGTACTTTTTGGTCCCGTATTTCGCCTGCACTCGCTGTCCGCACTTCATCAGGAGCGAGCCGGAGCCGCAGGCGGGATCGCAAGCCTCCTCGCCCTCGGTCATGTCCATGATCTCGGCCATCAGGGCTGACACTTCGGGGGGCGTGTAGAACTCGCCAGCCTTGCGCCCAGCATCCGACGCGAAGTTCTTGATCAGGAACTCGTAGGCATTGCCGATCACGTCGAGGTTGCCGATGCGCGAAGGGCGCATGTTCAGCTCGGGCTTGGCGAAATCCTCCAGGAGATGTCGCAGGAGGTCGTTCTTCTGCTTCTCCTCGCCCAGCTTGTTGGAGTTGAAGCTGATGTCCTGGAAGACATCGCGCAGCTTGCCGATGTTAGCGTCTTCGATGGCGTGCAGCGCCTTGTCGATGCGCTCGCCGTTCCCGGGCTCGTGGCGCCGGTCGTAGAGGGCATAGAAGCTGGCGCCCTCCGGAAGGACGAACCGCTCGCTGCGCATCAGCTCGGCGATCAGATCGGGGGTATCGCCGTACTGTTTTTGGTAACCGTCGTAATGGTCCTGCCAGACGTCGCTGATGTACTTGAGGAACAGCAGCGTCAGAACGTAGTCCTTGTAGATGTCTGCCGAGACCGTGCCGCGGAAGGTGTCGCAGGCAGCCCAGACGGCGCGGTTGATGTCTTCTTGTTTGATGGCCTTGGGCATTTCTACTCCTCGTCGTACGCGCGCAACCTGGCGGCAAGCGCGTTCATTTGTTGCTGTCGGTTCTCGATAAGACCGGTGAGCAGGCGTTTCTCGTGCGCGGCGGCATCGGCGAAGGCGACGATCGCGGCCTGCTGGGAGCGCGAGGGGATCACGATCTCCAAGCGCTCGATGACCTCGCGGCGGATGTTCAAAATATGCGAGCCCGTTGCCTCACGCTGTAGGTATTCCTGCGTCGGGGCTTGGTTGATCTGCCATGCCAAAAAGCGGGGATCCAGTTCAGTCCCGCGAGGCCGCAGGACAAAAAATTGCGGAGAGCATACCGTCTGAAACGGCGGTGGATCCAAGGGCACAGCATAGGTACGGACGCCCCGCGGAGAAAAAATAACATCCTGGGAGGTCAAGAATTCAGTCCGCCTCGCCGGCGGAAGTTCGATGCGGGAGACATTCCCCCAGTCGATGCCTGTCTCAGGATCGACATTCCGCATCTGGATGACACCGACGTCGCCCAAGGGAAATCCATCCACTCCCGACCGTAAGGGATGGCCCGCCGAAATTTCGGCAACTTCCGATAACAAGGCTTTTTTTGCACGATGCGCCATCATGCACTCGTTATGTGCACGAACTTGGTCGGCCGTCAAGCTCGAAGTGCATGAAGCTCGTTATTGCAATACGATTCTAGCTCCGGGCAAGCGGGGCCTCTTCAATTTCAGGACGGATCGGAAGAGACACGCCCCTGCTAGGGGGCATTGCAGCTCATGTGCTCTAAAGCCGCCGCGCCGCCACAGCAGGTAGAATCTCGATATACGCAGTATCCCCGACTATTAAACGTGCGGCGATCGCCAAGCCAGCGGCTTCGATCAGAACGGCACCGCTGCCGCCCAAAATAAGGCATCCCGATCTATTGCAGCCGGCCTGCTCTGCCTGCTCCTCGCTGCATCCGTCATCTGCGACGGGAGGAAATGAGGAAATAAAAATGAGCCATCTACCTACGATTCCGCCGCGCTTCCTTGTCACCAAGGAGGCCTCGTGCTTCCTGGCGCTTTCGCTCGGACGCTCGAGAAGCATCGCACCTATGGAACCGGTCCGGTCTATCGCTAGATCGGCGGACGGGTCGTCTATGCGCTTTCCGATCTACAGGCATGGGCCGACAAAGGGCTGCGATACTCGACCTCGGAGTCCGGACCTGACGTCGTCTATCCCGCCAAATGGCGCGCAGTGCTGGAAAGGCCGCTCAAGCAACTGGAGGATATGACCGAAAAGGCATAGTCCGGTTGGCCCGCGGGTTGGAGGTAGCCTTCTACCCGCGGGCGTTGGTCGCAACGACCGAACGACCACCTAGCCTGGCCGGCGCCGATGGCGAGTATGTGAGGGGAGATCGGCCGCGAGTACGACATCGCAAACCGAGACTGTCCAATACGAGGTTGCAGGATTGGAGAGCGATCGCGACATGATCCGATCCTTGGCGAAAAGGCTCGCGGAAGGAGACTGTGACGCCGATCGCATCAGAACCCGGATTAACGAGGCTCTCGACGGCAAAGGCAGCATCGTCGCCGCACTTTTGCGATCACCGCTGGTTGGAGCGGACGTCGACCTGACACGCGACCGCGAACTTCCGCGCGATATCGACCTGTAGGTCGAGCCAGATCACGCAGCGTCGCGATCCGCGGCGCGATAGACTCCATAGCCCACCTTCACCAGCAGGCCCTCCTCGCACATCCACGCAAGGTAGTGTCTTGGGATACCAATGGCGGTGAAATCGCTGGTCTTCACGGTGGCTCTTTCGCGAGCGAGCGCGTATGCCTTATCTCGAAGCGAGGGCTTCGGCCCGCCGGCCTGGCGAACGCGCTCCTCACGATCCCGATCACGTTTTCTGCGGGTCGGAAGCTGTGGCGAACGTTCGACGGCAATCGGCAGTTCGTAGTTCTGGCTTTCGTCGGTCCCGGGGAGCCATTCCAGACCTCATCAGCTTGGAACCTGCCCCTGGGGCTGCTGTTATGCTCGCGTAATGAAGCGCGCGCTCGTCTTCTGCCTTGTCCTCCTGTCCGCCTGTGATTCGCTCCCGCGTGACCCCGCCGGCACCTCTGATCGGATCGCGAGGACCCGTACCTTCACGGTCGCCGCAGTGGATCCCTCGGTCCGCGCCGCGCCGGAGGTCGGTGCACTTCTTCAGGCGATCGCACGGACGACCGGAGCACGGCCGGCATGGCGCGAAGGCACGGGCGAGACAGTCCTTGAAGCGCTCGATCAGGGAAAGCTGGACCTAGCGATCGGCCGTTTTACTAAGTCGAGTCCCTGGGAAAACCAGATTGCCCTCGCCCCGCCGCTCGCGACATCCCGCACCGACGACGCGCAATTGGAGCTGCGAGCCGCCGCCAGGAACGGCGAGAACCGGTGGATCATGACCGTCGAGAGAGCCAGCCGCACTGTTCCTCAGAGGACCGGGGGACGGTGAGCCGCGACCGCATTCCCGCTGAACTTCAAGACGCGTTCGCAAAGGCGATCCGGCTCGAACGCTGGCACATCTTCTGGACGATCACGATCATCATCGTGATGGGCCTGGCGCTCGGCCAGAGCGAGACGATGAAGACCGCCTGGGTCGAGGACTCGCTTGGCCTGGTTCCGCCGATCATGTTCCTGATCGCGGCGCATATGGAGCGGAAATGGGGCTGTTCCCGACGCTACCCCTTCGGCTTCGACCGCGTGAATGGCCTCGGGTTCTTCGTCGCTGCCGTCGCGCTGACTGCGGTTGGCGCGCTCCTGCTCTACAATGCCGTGACGGCGCTCGCCTCGATGGAGCATGCCACCGTCGGCTCGATCGTGATCCTGGGGCACGACATCTGGCTCGGCTGGCTGATGCTCGTGGCGCAGGCCTATTCGTTGGTCCCGCCGCTGATTATCGGCCGCAAGCAGCTGCCGCTTGCCGAGCAGCTCAACGACAAGCTCCTCCACACCGACGCGCTGATGAACAAGGCGAACTGGATGACGGGCGCGGCCGGCCTTGCCGGCGTGACCGGCCTGGGTCTCGGCTGGTGGTGGGCGGACTCGGTCGCGGCGGCGATCATATCGATCGACGTCATCCACGACGGACTGAAGGCGCTGCGATCCTCCACGGCGGAGCTGATCGACGGCGCGCCGCGCGCCCTCTCTTCACCGGATCTGTCCGAGGACGCTCAGGCGCTCGGTCGTGAACTCGCCGCCCGTTATCCCGGCAGCGACGTCCGGCTGCGGGAAACAGGCCGGCTGATCCGTGCCGAAATCCACGGCGCGCACTCGCCGGATGATTTCGCATTGGCGGAGCACTGGCCCGGCGACGAGAAGCGCGTCTGGCGGCTGGCGCAAGTCAGCTTCGCCCCGCCGGTAAAAGATGACGGCACCGTCAGTTCCTGATGCGCCAGCCCCGACGAAGCAGCACATAGGTGACGACCGCCAGTACCAGGTTGACCGCCAGCAGCACCGCGGAGCCGATCGCGACCGGTGAATCCGCCTGCGCCAGGAAGCCGTAGCGGAAGCCGGAGATCACGTGGAAGAACGGGTTGGCATGGCTGATCGCGGCAAAGGCGGGCTGCAGATGATCGACCGAGTAGAACGTGCCCGACAGCAGCGACAGCGGCACAACCACGAAGTTCGTCACCGCCGCGGCATGATCGAACTTCTCCGCCCAGAGCGAAGTCAGCAGCCCGAGCAGCGACAGCATGATCGATCCCATCAGGCCAAACCAGACCACCGCCCAGAGATGGTACACGCCGACATGCACTCCCGGCCAGAACAGCATGATGAACCACACGGCAAGTCCGACCAGAACTGCGCGGGTCACCGATGCGGCGATCAGGCCGCTCATCAGCTCTGCTGTGGAGAGCGGCGGCATGACATAGTCGATGATCGTCCCCTGGATCTTGCCGACCAGGAGCGAGAAGCTCGAATTGGCGAAGGCGTTCTGCAGCATGCCCATCACAATCAGGCCGGGCGCCAGGAAATCGGCGAAGGACACGCCCATCACCATCCGCCCGGATCGGCCCAGCGCCACCGTGAAGATCACCAGATACAGCAGCGTGGTGACTGCCGGCGCCCAGATCGTCTGGAGCTGGACCTTGAAGAACCGCCGCACCTCTTTGATATAGAGCGCGCGAAGCCCCACCCAGTTGACTGCGCCCAGTGCGCTTTCGCCGGGGTTGCGGGCTACCCAATTTGAAGGCTGGTCGTTCATGGTCCGCTCGCCTATCGGCTGCGGACTGCGGCCGCAAGACGAACCGAGGAAGACTGCATGAGTTGGACCGACGAGCGCATCGAGCGACTGAAGACGCTCTGGGGCCAGGGCATGACCGCCAGCCAGATTGCCGAGGAACTGACCGGCGTCAGCCGCAACGCGGTCATCGGCAAGGCGCATCGCCTTGGGCTGGAAGCGCGTCCCTCCCCGGTGCGTGGTGGCGAGTCGGTCGAGACGTCCGTGCCGGCACCCGCGCCCGCCGTCGAGATCGCCGCCGAACCGAAGGTGGAGGCCCTGGAGCGTCCGGTCCAGCCCGCGCCCGCTCCGGCGCCTGTACCGCCTCCTTCGATCAGCCCCACGCCGGCGACGCCCGCACCGACCATGATGCGTTCCATCGGCCCCGGCGGCTTCGAACGGCAGAACCCGAGCGAGCAGCAGCCGCCCGCCACCCCCGCCCCGCCGCGTCGGCTGGTCCCGGCCAAGCCGAGCGCCGACATGGCCGGCAAGACCTCGCTCCTCGATCTCAACGACAAGATCTGCAAATGGCCGCTCGGACATCCCGGTGAGCCGGACTTCCATTTCTGCGGAGACAAGGTGAACCCGGGCTTTCCTTATTGCGTGGCGCATTGCAGCGTCGCCTATCAGGCGCAGCTCCCCCGCCGCGATCGCCGCCCCCCGCCGCCGCTCCCCTTCGGCGGCCCTCGCGTCAGGTAAGGTTCGGACTCGTCACCTCGAACATCGATCGGGGTGACGAGAGGCGCGCCGTATCCTAAACCGAAGCGGTGAACGCGCGCGCTCTTCTATACCCGCTCTACGCCGCGCAGCTCGCCACCGGCGCCAAGTCGTTCCGCGACAATCCGCTGATCGGCTCGCCCGCGCTCAACCGGCGTGGTCTCCATACCCGCCGGGTCGCACTCGCCCATAACCTCGCCGGGTGGCGTCGCTCCCACTTGGCCCACCTACTCTCCCCCGAAGACCGCGCCGCGTTCGATCGTGACGGCTTCGTGGAGAAGCGCGACTTCCTGCCACCGGCGCTCTTCTCCACCCTGCGCGACGCGGTGCTGGCCCGCCGCGCGCCCGCCCGCGACATGGTGCAGGGCGACACGATCACCCGCCGCTTCGCCGTTGATCCAGCCTACATCCGAGACGTACCGGCGCTGCGCGCGCCCCTCGCCGATCCGGTCTGGCGCGGCCTGATCCGTTACGCGGGCAGCTTCGATCAGGAGCCGCTCGTCTACGTTCAATCCATCCTCAGTCACGTCCGCGATGCAGAGCCCGACCCGCAGACCGCCTTTCACGCCGACACCTTCCACCCGACGGTGAAGGCATGGCTCTTCCTGACCGACGTGGCTGAGGACGAGGGTCCCTTCACCTATGTCCCCGGCTCCCACCGCCTCACGCCCGCGCGACTGGCCTGGGAGCAGGCGATGAGCCTGAAAGCGCCCGGCGGCGTCGATCGCCTCTCCGCACGCGGCTCTTTCCGCATCGCGGAGAGCGACCTGCCGTCGCTCGGCCTCTCCGCTCCGCGCGCCTTCGCCGTTCCCGCCAACACACTGGTCGTCGGCGACACCTTCGGCTTCCACGCGCGCGGCCCCTCCGTTCGGCCGAGTACGCGCGTCGAGATTTGGGCCTACGGCCGGCGCAACCCGTTCCTGCCCTTCGCCGGCCTCGACCCGCTCAGCACAGCCGGTCTCGCGGAGCGGCGGATCGGATGGAACTGGGCTTGGCGCGACTGGCTCCACGCGCGCGGCTGGAAGGGACACCCCTGGCGTGACGTGGGGCCAAAGACACCGGCGGAACGCTAGACGGGCAGTGCCAGGATCAAGACGTTCATCAGCAGCACCAGCGCCATGACGATCATCAGCAGCCCGCGCTTCCTGTCTCCGCCCCTGTAGATCATCCGCCCGCCCGCACCGATCAGGACGAAGGCGGCGATCATCGCGAGGCCGAGCATGGCGGCGGCGAAGGTGGTCATCGGATGATCTCCGCGAAATCGGCTGGGTCGATATTCCCGCCGGACAGGATGACCAGGGTCTCGGGCACGACGTCCACCTTGCCCGCCAGCATCGCGGCAAGCGCGACCGCCCCGCCGGCTTCCGCCACCAGTTGCAGCCGATCGAAAGCCAAGCGGATCGCCACTTCGATCTCTTCCTCGCTCACCGCCACCCCCCGCGCACCGGCATCCTGGAGGACACTGAACGTCCGATCCGCGACCCGGATCGTCTGAAGCGCATCACAGCGGGTCGTCGGTGGCTTCGGCCCAACCTCGACGATCGCGCCGGAGAGCAGCGATCGACCCATCTCATCCCAGCCTTCCGGCTCGACGACGACGATCTCACTACCCGGAATCGCAAGGGCGATCCCCGCCGCAAGACCGCCTCCGCCACACGGCACGACGACCCTTGCCGGCGCCCGTCCCATCTGCCCGGCTGCTTCCAGCCCGATCGTCCCTTGTCCCTCGATCACCCAGGGATCGTCGAAGCTCGGCACCAGCACCGCGCCCCGCTCCGCCGCCAGAGCCGCCGCGATCCTCTCCCGGCTCTCCGTCGCGCGGTCGTAGGGCACGACCTCGCCCCCCAGCGCCTCGGTCGCAAGCCGCTTCGCGCGCGGCGCATCGGCCGGCATCACGATCGTCGCACGTATGCCGAGCTTCCTCGCCGCCCAGGCCACACCCTGCGCATGATTTCCGGAGGAAAAGGCGACGACCCCCGCCGCCCGCTCCTTTTCCGACAGCGCGGCGAGGCGATGATAGGCACCGCGGAGCTTGAACGCGCCCACCGGCTGCAGCGATTCCGGCTTCAGCCAGAATCGGCCGGCCGGCCCATCCACCGGAAGAATCGGCGTCTTCGTCGCAACACCGGAAAGGACATGCAACGCGCGGACGATCCCGGCGTTGGACGCTTCATAATTGCCTTGCTCGTTCAACAACTTGGCTCACCGTAACACTGTTTTGCGACCGATCGACGGATGCAGGGGTCCAACGGTCTTTACACAGGAAAATCGCGTTTCTATATGCGCCCTCCGCTGCCCCATGGGACTTCCACCGCAAGGCAGTGATTTTCTTAACTGAAGACCGCGGGGTTTGACCTCGTGGCGTTGGAGGTCCCTTGAATTGCACAAGCATCATCGCGCGCTGGGGCTAGCTGCCACCACTGTTGAGGCCCTGACGGGTCTTGATATCGCCGAGCGACGTCCGGTTCAGCCGGTTACCCTCGTTCGTCCGCACGCCGCCCGCCGGGCCGCCCGCTTCTTCGTGGAGAAGTTTCCGGGTCGGACCATGTATGCGGTTAAGGCGAATCCGTCGCCCGACCTCATCAAGCTCCTCTGGGAGAGCGGCGTCACGCATTACGACGTGGCCTCGATCGCTGAGGTCCGGCTCGTGCGCGGGCTCCTGCCCGAGGCGACGCTCTGCTTCATGCACCCGGTGAAGGCCGAGGAGGCGATCGAGGAGGCGTATTTCCGCCACGGCGTCCGCACCTTCTCCCTCGATACGATCGAGGAACTGGAGAAGATTATGGCGGCGACCCGCGGTGCCGAGGACCTGACCCTCTGCGTCCGCCTGAAGGTCTCGTCCGAGGACTCGAAGCTGAGCCTCGCCTCCAAGTTCGGCGCGGTGCCGGGTGAGACCAAGGAACTGCTGTTCGCAACTCGCCAGGCGGCGGATGCTCTCGGCATCTGCTTCCACGTCGGCAGCCAGGCGATGACCCCGCAGGCCTATGTTAAGGCGATGGACCGCGTGCGCGCGGCGATCGTCGAGGCTGCGGTCACCGTCGACGTCGTCGATGTCGGTGGCGGCTTTCCTTCGATCTATCCGGGTATGGAGCCGGGATCGATGGAGGCGTATTTCGACGCGATCCACACCAGCTTCGAGAGCCTGCCGATCTCCTATTCGGCGGAACTCTGGGCGGAGCCGGGTCGTGCGCTCTGTGCCGAATATGCCAGCCTGCTGGTGCGGGTGGAGAAGCGTCGTGGCGACGAACTCTACATCAACGACGGTGCCTATGGTGCGCTGTTCGACGCGGCCCATATCGGCTGGCGCTTCCCCGTCCGCCTGTTGCGCGAGCCGGAGAGCGATGTTCGGGACATGGGGTTCAGCTTTTACGGGCCGACCTGCGACGACATGGATCATATGGCAGGTCCGTTCATGCTGCCCGGCGACGTCAAGGCCGGCGACTATGTCGAGATCGGCATGCTCGGCGCCTATGGCTGCGCGATGCGGACCGGCTTCAACGGCTTCACCGCCGGGGAGACCGAGATCGTCACCGACGAGCCGATGGCGAGCCAGTATCGCGGTGCCGCGGAACGCCGCCTGTCGTCGAACGTCGTCAAGCTGTAACGCGCGACCGTCTTACTTACTCGTCTTGCCGGTGTGAGCCGGCATCTGTGACCGCGCGGGCATGGTCCCGCTTCGAACATCCCGGCCTCGGCCGGGTGACGTATCGTGTTGGAGAATCGAATGACCACCGAAGCCCCTGTCAATGACACCCGCAAGGCCGAGCTGCTTTCGACCGTCGTTGAGCATGTCGACATCAAGAGCTTCGACGCGCGCCCGATCATCGACGCTATGGGCAAGATGAGCTTTACCAGCCGCGATCTCGCCCGAGCGACCCGCATCTACAACGACATGCTGGCCGACAAGGATTGCACGATCTTCCTGGTTATCGCGGGATCGACCTCGGCCGGCGGCTGCATGGACGCCTATGCCGAACTGGTGCGCAACAACATGGTCGACGGCATCGTCGCCACCGGCGCATCGATCGTCGACATGGATTTCTTCGAAGGCCTCGGCCACAAGCACTATCAGGCGCTTGAGGTGCCGGACGACGACACGCTCCGTTCGCTCTACATCGACCGCATCTACGATACCTATATCGACGAGGAGAACCTCCAGCACGTCGACCACACGATCTTCGAGATCGCCGAGACACTGGAGCCGCGCCCCTATTCGTCTCGCGCTTTCATCCGCGAGATGGGCAAGTACCTGGTCGAGCACGGCAAGAAGGAGAACAGCCTTGTCAAGCTCGCCTACGAGCATGACGTGCCGATCTTCTGCCCGGCATTCACCGACTCGTCGGCGGGCTTTGGTCTGGTCAAGCATCAGGTCGACGCGATGAAGGCGGGTCGCCGCTACATGACGCTCGATTCGATTGCGGACTTCCGCGAATTGACCGAGATCAAGGTTCAGGCGGGTGCCACGGGCCTGCTGATGATCGGCGGAGGGGTGCCGAAGAACTTCATCCAGGACACCGTCGTCTGCGCCGAGATCCTCGGCCATGAGGACGTCGCCGTCCACAAATACGCCGTCCAGATCACTGTGGCTGACGTGCGCGACGGTGCCTGCTCCTCCTCCACGCTGCAGGAGGCGGCGAGCTGGGGCAAGGTGAACACCGCGATCGAGCAGATGGTGTTCGCCGAGGCCGGATCGGTCGTCCCCCTGCTTGCTTCGGACGCTTACCATCGCGAGCACTGGAAGAACCGCGCCGAGCGCCGTTGGGCGAAGATCTTCGACGATGCGGCATAATATACTACCAGCGCGTCACCCCGGCCGGGGCTGGGGTGACGCGCTGGTTGGATGAACCCCACCTCCAGTGCGTGAAGACTGCGTGAACGTCGGAATTGGCGGCGATCGGCCTTGCGCTCGATACATTCGTTCATGCGTGACTTTGAAGCATGCGAACGCCACCTAGGGCCGATGCTCCCCTTCACAATCCTCAACGCCGACGCGACCACTCCCATTCTGATCGTCGGCGATCATGCATCCAACCGGGTCCCTTCCGACATCACCCTCGGCCTACCTGACGAGGTGATGACCGAGCATGTCGCCGTCGACATCGGCGTTGCTCCTCTCGCGGCGGCACTCTGCGCCCGTCTTGACTGCGCGGCGTTCCTCGCCACCCTCTCGCGGCTGGTGATCGACCTCAACCGGGAGGAGGATGCCCACGGCCTCATTCCTGCGACCAGCGACGGCCGGGCCATCAGTGGCAACGTCGCCCTTGATGATAGCGGGCGCGCGGATCGCATCGCGCGGTTCTGGCGACCCTATCACGATAGACTCGCCGTTGAGATCGCGGCTCGGCGCCCGGCGATGCTCCTGTCGCTTCACAGCTTCACGCCGCGGCTGGCCACCTCCGACGAACCGCGACCCTGGCAGGTCGGCGTCCTCTACAACACCGACGACCGTGCGGCCCGCGTTGCAATCCCCTTGCTGGAGGCCGAGGGCATCGTGACAGGCGACAACCTCCCCTATTCAGGCAAGGTCCTGAACGCGACGATGAACCGTCACGGCGAAGGCAATGGCATCCCCTATCTCGGCCTTGAAGTACGGCAGGACCTAATCAGTGAAAGCACGGGCGTGATCGAATGGGCAGATCGCCTCGGCCCTATCATCGCGGAGACGCTCGCCGCGCTTGCGTGATCCCGAGGGCGGGGCCTAGAGACGCCTCGCCATGACACAGACCATCGACAAGTCCCGCCTGCCCAGCCGCTACGTCTCGGTCGGCCCGGAAAGCGCACCGCATCGCTCCTATTACTATGCGATGGGCCTGACTGAGGAGGAGATCGCCCGTCCGTTCGTCGGCGTTGTCTCCGCCGGCAATGACAGCGCGCCGTGCAACACCACCCTCGACTTCCAGGCGGAGATTGCGCGAGACTCGGTGAACGCCAATGGCGGCATGGGGCGTCGGTTCAACACCATCACCGTGACCGACGGCATTGCCATGGGCCATCAGGGCATGAAATCCAGCCTGGTCAGCCGTGAGGTGATTGCCGACTCGATCGAGCTTTCGGTGCGTGGCCATTGCTACGACGCGCTGGTCGGCTTCGCGGGTTGCGACAAGTCGCTGCCCGGCATGATGATGGCGATGCTGCGCCTGAACGTGCCGTCGATCTTCGTCTATGGCGGCTCGATCCTCCCCGGCCGCTATCAGGATCGGGACCTGACCGTCATCGACGTGTTCGAGGTCGTCGGCCGCTATGCCGCCGGCAAGTGCCCGCTGTCCGAGGTGACCGCGATCGAGAAGGCGGCCTGCCCCGGCCACGGCGCCTGCGGTGGCCAGTACACCGCCAACACCATGGCCTGCGTCGGCGAGGCGATCGGATTGTCCCTGCCGAACAGCAACATGGCGCCTGCCCCTTACAAGAGCCGCGAGGAAGTGGCGGTCGCCGCCGGCAAGCAGATCGTGGAACTCATCCGCACCAATTTGCGGCCCCGGGACATCTGCACGCGCGAAGCATTCGAGAACGCGGCGCGGATCGTCGCGGCGACCGGGGGATCGACCAACGGCGCGCTCCATCTCCCCGCCATGGCCAATGAGTGCGGCATCGAGTTCGACCTGTTTGACGTCGCCGAGATCTTCAAGACCACGCCATACATCGCCGATCTGAAGCCCGGCGGGCAGTATGTTGCGCGCGACATGCATGAGGCGGGCGGCATCTACATGCTGATGAAGACACTCGCCGCCGAGGGATTCCTGCACCTCGACTGCCTGACCGTCACCGGCAAGACACTGGGCGAGAACATCGATCAGGTGATGTGGAACCCGGACCAGAAGGTCATCTATGACGCGAAGACGCCGATCACGGCGACCGGCGGTGTCGTCGGCCTGAAGGGCAGCCTCGCCCCGGAGGGCGCGATCGTGAAGGTCGCGGGCATGAAGCGGCTGCAGTTCACCGGCACCGCCAAGGTCTTCGAGCGGGAGGAGGATGCCTTTGCCGCCGTCGAGGCGAACAGCATCGTGGACGGCGATGTGGTCGTCATCCGCTACGAGGGTCCGCGCGGCGGACCGGGGATGCGCGAGATGCTGTCCACCACCGCTGCCCTCTACGGGCAGGGTCTTGGCGAGAAGGTCGCGCTGATCACCGACGGCCGCTTTTCCGGCGGCACGCGCGGATTCTGCATCGGTCATGTCGGGCCGGAGGCCGCAGTCGGCGGGCCGATCGCCTTGGTCGAGAACGGCGACCGCATCGCGATCGATGCCGAAGCCGGCACCATCGATCTGCTGGTCGAGGAGGCGGTCCTCGCCAAGCGTCGCGAGGCGTGGCAGCCACGCATCAACGATTATCAGTCGGGCGCATTGTGGCGTTACGCGCAGAATGTCGGCCCGGCCTCCAAGGGCGCGCTGACGCATCCGGGCGCGAAGGCGGAGCGTCACGTCTTCGCCGACATCTGATAGGCCATGGCCGCGCGCCCAGTTCTGACAGCGGCGGAGATGCGTGCGGCCGAGGATGCGGCGATCGCGCGCGGGGAGACGGTCGAGAGCCTGATGGAGCGCGCCGGCCGCGCGGTGGCCGATGCCGTCGCCGGGCGTGCGAACGGGCGGGCGGTGCTTATCCTCTGCGGACCGGGCAACAATGGCGGCGACGGCTATGTCGCCGCCCGCTATCTGGCGCAGCGCCGTATTCCGGTCCGCGTCGCCTCTCTTGCGGAGCCTAGCAGCGATGCGGCACGCGCCGCGCGGCGTGCCTGGATCGGCCCGGTAGAACAACTCGAGGATGTCGCACCGGCCCCCATACTGGTCGATGCCTTGTTCGGAACTGGTCTGAGAAGACCCCTGGAACCCTCGACTAGCGAACAGATCGAGCGCCTCTCCACGGCCGCCGACCTGCGCCTGGCCGTGGACCTGCCGAGCGGTGTCGCTACCGATCACGGGACCATCCTGTCCGACGTCCCTCCCTTCGACGTCACCGTCGCACTGGGCGCTCTGAAGCCCGCGCACCTCCTCCTGCCCTCGGCACTCCTCTGCGGTCAGATCGAAACGGCCGACCTTGGCCTTACGTTCGAAAACGTCCGCACGACGCTGATCGAACGCCCCCGGCTGACCGCACCTTCGCCGCTCGACCACAAGTACACGCGGGGAAAGGTCGCGGTTATCGCAGGCGTGATGGGTGGTGCGGCCATGCTCGCCGCCACCGCCGCGCAGCGCGCCGGTGCCGGCTATGTCGAACTGATCGGCGGCGGCGAGCAGGGCGGTCCTCACGCGCTGGTGCGCCGGACCTGGTCCGCCGACGTGCTGGACGACGGGCGAACAGGTTGCGTGGTCATCGGCCCTGGACTGGGTCATGACGCCAGCGCCCGCGACAAGCTGACGGCCGCGCTCGCCAGCGGCAAGGCGCTCGTGCTCGATGCCGATGCGTTCATGCTACTTCCGTCAGATACCCGGTTGACCGACAAAGCCATACTGACACCCCACGCTGGCGAGTTCGCGCGACTGTTCGGGGACATGCCCGGATCCGCGATCGACCAGGCGCGCGCGGCGGCCGCCGCCTCTGGTGCGGTCGTCCTGCTGAAGGGTGCCGCCAGCGTGGTCGCGCATCCGGATGGCCGCGCTGCGGTAGCACCCCTCGCCCCAAGTTGGCTGGCCAGCGCCGGGACCGGCGACGTTCTTGCCGGCATCATCGGCGCGCTGATCGCCGGAGGGCGCGACCCGTTTGAGGCGGCGCAGGCGGCGCTGTGGCTCCATGCCGAGGCAGCGCGGCGGGCGGGGCCGTTCCTGATCGCCGACGACCTCGTCATCCATCTGCCCGCGGCGGCGACCGCCTGCCTGTGAGCGTCGAGATCACGAGCCTTGCCGCACGCGGGGACGGCGTGACGGAGGACGGCCGTTACGTCCCCCCCGCCGCGCCCGGTGATCGCCTGACGGACGACGGTGCGGTCCTGGCCGGCCCGTTCCGCGCCGTGCCGCCGTGCCGCCACTTTCCGACTTGCGGCGGGTGCCAGCTGCAGCACATCGACGAACCCACCCGTGCCGCCTTCACGGCCCAGCGTATCGAGGAGGCGCTGGCGGCGCAGGGTATCGCCGCTCCCGAGATCAGGACGCCGCACCTCTCCCCGCCCCGCAGCCGCCGCCGCGCCTCGCTGCGCGCGGAGCGGCGGGGCGGGCAGGTTATCATCGGCTTCAACGAGCAGGCGAGCTACCGGATCGTCGATCTTGCCGAATGCCACATCCTTCGCCCGGAGCTCTTCGCTCTGGTGGCGCCGCTGCGTCCCCTGTTGGCCGACATGATCCCGGAACGGCGCGCGGCGGACGTGCAGATGACCCTGACCGATCAGGGCGTCGACCTCATCCTGAGCGGGGTTGCGGCGGAGGGGCTGCAGGCACACGAGGCGCTGACCGCGTTCGCACAGGCGCATCACCTTGCCCGCATCTCGATCGACGACGGCCTCGGCCCGGAGACGCGATGGGAGCCGGAGGGGGTGACGGTGACGCTCGGCAATGTGCCCGTGCCCTTTCCCCCCGGCGCGTTCCTTCAGGCGACCACAGATGGTGAGGCTGCGCTGGTAGCGGCCGTACGCGAAGGCGTCGGCGAGGTGCGGACCGTGCTGGACCTCTTCGCCGGCCTCGGCACCTTCGCTCTGTCGCTGCCGGCCAAGGTGCTCGCGGCGGAGGGTGCGCGTGACGCCATCCTCGCGCTCAAGGCGGCGGCGGGACGGAGCGGGAAGCCGGTGCTGACCGATCACCGCGACCTGTTCCGTCGCCCCTACCCCGCCAAAGACATCGGCCGCTTCGACGCCGTTGTCCTCGATCCGCCGCGTGCGGGGGCGAAGGAACAGTCGCCGGAGATCGCCGCATCGGGTGTCGCACGCGTCGTCTACGTGTCGTGCAACCCGGCAACCTTCGCCCGCGATGCCAAGGCGCTGCTTGCAAGCGGGTATCGGCTCGACTGGATACTGCCGGTCGGTCAGTTCCGCTGGTCGACGCATGTCGAGCTGGTAGGGCTGTTCCTCAAGCAAGCTTAGCGAAGCCGCGTGGCCATTTGCCACCAGTCTGGATGCTGCGCCGCGATGCGCGCCGCCGCCGCATCCCGGTCAGCCTGATCCGCGTAGAGCGCGAAGCAGGTCGCGCCGGAACCCGACATGCGCGACAGCGTCGCCCCTTCGAGCGCTTCCAGAACGTCGGCGATTATCGGCTCCAGCCTGAGAGCAGGGGGCTCCAGATCGTTCCGACCCTTCTTCGCAGCAGCCAGCGGGTCGCCTCTCTCAAGCGGTCCGCGATCGTCACCGTCCCAGCCGCGATAGACCGGTGCGGTGCCGAGAGGGCGGCGCGGGTTGACGAGAAGCAGCGGCATTCCGGCAAGGTCCGCCGCGTCGATCGGGGTGACGGGGTGACCGAGGCCTTCCGCGAAGCTGGTTTGCGACAGCAGGCAGGCGGGCACATCGGCGCCGAGGCTCTCGGCGAGGCCGTCCGGCACATCCACACTCCAGAGCCGGGAGAGGAGACGCAGGGCCGCCGCCGCGTCGGCCGATCCGCCGCCCAACCCGGCGGCGATCGGCAGGCGCTTGGTCAGGCGAATTCGCGCACCCCTTCCCTGCCCCAGTCCTCGCGCCGCGCGCAGGACGAGGTTGTCCTCCTCTTCCGCCAAACCCTCGGCCAGCGGGCCGTCGATCTCCAAGGTGAGTTGATCGGCTGCCTCGGCAGTCAGCGTGTCGCCATCTTCGGCGAAGGCGAAGATCGTCTCGATCTCATGGTAGCCGTCCGCGCTCCGGCGGCGGACGTGGAGGGCGAGGTTGATCTTGGCGTAGGCGGTTTCGGCGAGGATCATCGCTGCGCGGTGACGCCGTTGCTCGGGCCGAAGTCGATTTTCGCGCGAATGCGATCGCGCCGTTCCCCTTCCGCATAGATCGCAGCGGCGCGCCAGGCATAGCGCGCTTCCAACCGCCGGCCGGCCGCCCAATATGCGTCGCCGAGATGGTCGTTGATGTCCGGGTCGGCCGGCTCTGCCTTGGCAGCCGCTTCGAGCTTGACGATGGCGCCGGGCAGGTTGCCGGTGAGATAGTAGCCCCAGCCGAGCGAATCCGTGATCGCGGCGCTGTCGGGCGCCAGCGCGCTCGCCTTCTCGACCATGCGCAGGGCGTTCGCGACATCCTCCTTGCGGTCGAGCTTGGCGTAGCCGAGATAGTTCAGCGCCACCGGCTGCTCCGGCGCGAGCCTCACCGCCTGCGCCAGATCCGCCTCCGCCGCCTTCCAGTCGCCCGCCTGCTCCAGCGCGCCGCCGCGCATCAGGTAGATCGACCAGAGATCGCTGCGTCCCGGCGTCTTCTCCGCCAGGGCAAGCGCGGAGCCGTAGGCGGCCGCCGCCTCCCGATCGCGGTCAAGCGCGGAGAGAAGGTCGCCGACGAGGATGTGGTCGGCCACGGTCGCCTCGGGCCTCACTGCCGCCGCCTGCGCAATCGCCAGCGCCTCATCCCGCCGGTCGGCGCGGGCGAGCATCTGTACGCGGCTCGCATCGGCGACATCGCGCAACGGGTCCTCTGGCGCGATCCGCTCAAGCGCAGTGAGAGCAAGGTCGGGTTTCTCCAGATTGCCGAGGATTTCGGCGGTCACCAGCCAGGTCTCGGCATTGCCGGGGTCGAGGAACGTCGCGGTGCGGCCGAGTGTCAGCGCGACGTTATTCGCCCGCTCCCGCGCGGCATCGGCGGCGACGCGGATCATCAGTTCGGCGATCCCGGCCTGCGCGTCGCCGACCGCGCCGGGCAGGTCTCCGCCCGCCGCAACGATGCTCCGGGCCCGCGCCAGAGCGCTGCCCTCTCCTTGCAGCAACGCCACGGCGGCGGTGCGATCGCCCAGCTTGACGAGCTCGGCGGCGGCACCGAGCCTCAGCCGGACCGAGCGGGCAGATGGGTTGTCGGCGAGCGCGCGGACAGCGGTGACCCCCTCCTCCTTCTTGCCGAGGGCCAGCAGCAGCCAGGCCCGGTGCTCCGCGACATAGGGAGACTCGGCGCCCTTGGTCTTGCCGGCCTGAAGCAAGGCGAGCGGATCGGCATTGCCGTTGGCGAGCCCGAGCCATGCCTGCAGCACCGAACTGGTGAAGGCGAAGGCGGGGTCGCCCGCCAGCCGGTCCGCCCAGCCGGCGGCGATCTTCCACTGCTTCGCCTCGATCGCCTGTGCGAGCAGCAGCCAGGCGATGTCGGCCGGTGGCTGCGAATCGGCGGCGAAGATCTTTGCTGCCCGTTCGACCAGCGGCCGGTCGCCTGCCAGCATCGCCTGCCGGAACAGCAGGACGGCGGTGCCCCGGTCGCCCGGAACCGCCTTCAGGATGTCGGCGAAGCGCTTCGCGGCGTCACCGGGATCGCCGACGATCGCCGCCGCGCGTGCGCGGACATAGTCGTGCTCCAGCCCCGCTGCGGGGACCGGGACGGCCTTGGCCGTAGTGGCGAGAAGGACGGGGGCGATGAGGGTGGAGGCGAGGAGCGCGGAGAGACGGAAGGGCATGCTGCTCCTGTGCGCTGAGGCCTGTGCCCATGCAAGCGGGGCCGGTCGACGGAAACAACTCGTCGCGCAGAGATAACGATCCATCAGGCATTTCGGAGCCGCGTGGTTGACGCGCGCGGGCGCGTGGCGGCTTATCCGGCGATGCGGGGGGAAGCGGCATTGCTGGCGAGCGTGATCGACTGGTGGGAGACCGCCGGGGTGGATTGCGCGGTTGCCGAGGGGCCGCGGCAGTGGTTGCGCGACGTGACGCCTGCCGCCGCCCAAGTTGCCGAGCCTACCCCCGTCATCACCGCGCCCGAGACGCTGGCGAGCTTCCCCGGTACGAGCGGCGATCCCGCCTGCGGCCTGATGATCGTCGTCGACATGCCAGACCCGGATGACGAAGCGTCGCTGCTGACCGGCCGTGCGGGCAAGCTGCTCGACCGGATGCTGGCGGCGATCGGGCTGAGCCGCGCCGACGTCTACCTCGCACCGCTGAGCGCCGAACGGACGACCACCGGGCGGATCGACCCTCGCAAGCTGGCGGAGATCGGTGGCCTCGCACGCCGACATGTCCAGCTCGCCGCACCTCGCCTTCTCGTCCTTCTCGGCGACGTGCCCTCCCGCTTGTTTCTGGGCGAGCCGGTGCCGCAGACGCGCGGTCGCCTCCACACGGCCGACATTGAGGGGCAGGCGGTCCGTGTGCTGACGAGCTTTCATCCGCGCACCCTTCTTCAACATCCGCCCGCCAAGGCCGAGGCCTGGGCGGACCTGCGGCTGATCGCGGCGGAGCGGGTGAAGTGAGAATGCTTGCTCTCGCGGTGATGCTGGCCGCCGCATCCCCGGCTCTGTCCGCCCCGGCCGAGACGATCGTGGTGACAGGTGCCGTGCCCTCGGCGCAACGGGTGCCGGCGCAGCTCACCCCGTCGCAGCGAAGCGGATATGTGGCGGTCTTCGCGGCGCTTCGGGCGGGCCGATGGGCTGACGCCAAGGCCCGGCTGGATGGGATGGAGGACGGCCCGCTGCATCCGGCCGCGCTCGCCGAGCTGTATCTGAGCACCGGCGCGCCCTCTACCAGCGCGGAGGCCATCGCCGCTTTGTTGCAGCGGGCGCCCGAACTGCCCGAGGGGGGACGGTTGGCGGCGATCGCCCGGAAGCGGGGCGTTACGGACCTGCCTGCCATACCGGAACCCCGAGCGCTCAGCGGCTTTGCCGGTGCGCCGCGACGGGAGGCGGCGCGCAGCGTCACCGGCGATGCGGCCGGGGCGCAGGCGCTGCAGCAGATCAGGCCGCTGCTGAAGGACGACCGGCCTGCGGAGGCGGAGGCCCTGCTCGCCGGGCGGAGCGGCATCGGGGACGCAGCGCTGACCGAGCTGCGCCAGCGGATCGGCTGGTCGTATCTGCTGAACGGCGACGATGCCGCTGCGTTGCGCCTCTCCCGGGTGGCGCGCGGCGGATCGGGCGAGTGGGTCGTGCCGGCCGCCTGGAGCGAGGGGCTCGCCGCCTGGCGGATGGGCGATTGCGCCGCGGCGGGCGACGCCTTCTCCTTCGCGGCCGGCCGGGGCGGCGATGCCGAGACGATGTCGGCAGGCCTGTTCTGGGCGGCGCGGGCGGACATGGCCTGCGGGCGGGCGGACCGGGTGCAGGCGCGGCTGCGCAGCGCGGCGCGGCTGGGCGAGACGTTCTACGGCCTGCTCGCCCGCCATCTTCTGGGGATGAGCCTGCCGGCCGCCGAGACGAAGCCGGACTTTATCCGCGCCGACTTCACCACCGTGGCGGACCGCCCGAACATCCGCACCGCCGCCGCACTGGTGGAGATCGGCGAGCTGGGTCTCGCCGACCAGTTCCTGCGGCATCAGGCGCGGATCGGGACGGATCAGGACCATGCCGCTTTGCTCCGTGTCGCCGCGCGGCTGAACCTGCCGGCGACGCAGATCTGGCTGGCGCATAACGGGCCGAGCGGATCCCGCCCCGATGCCGCCGCCCGCTATCCGGCGCCCAACTGGCTGCCCGAGGGCGGCTGGCGGGTGGATCGCGCGCTCGTCTTCGCCCATGCGCTTCAGGAATCGGCCTTTCGCACCGATGCGGTCAGCCGCGCGGGTGCGCGCGGGCTGATGCAGGTGCTGCCGACCACGGTGCAACTGATGGCGAAGCGGCGGGGCACGGCGATGGCGGGCGATCTCGCGGACCCGGTCTTCAACATGGAGTGCGGGCAGACCTATCTCGAACAGCTCCGTGACGGATCGGCGACGGGCGGGCTGCTGCCGAAGGTCATCGCCGCCTACAATGCGGGGCCGGGTGCCATCGCGCGGTGGAACGCCGGCGCGCGCGACGAGAGCGATCCGCTGATGTTCATCGAGACGATCCCCTATGCGGAAACGCGCGGCTACGTCACACTCGTCCTCCGCAACTACTGGATGTACCAGGCGCAGGCGGAGACGGCATCGCCCAGCCTGGACGCGATCGCGCAGGGCATGTGGCCGCGTTTCCCCGGCCTTCCCGGCGCGACGGCGGTTCGCCGCCAGGGTGCGGGCGCGTTCGCGAGCAACGCCGCACCCGCCGCCGGAGCGCCCTGACCCGGCCAAAAGGCCTCGGAAAGTCGCAAAGGTCGCACCTCAACGCGCGCGCGTACACACGCGTATACGCGCGGGAACTCATTCCGCGACTTCGATCGCCACAGCCAGCTCGTTTCCGGCCGGATCGCGGAACTGAAAGCGGCGGCCGCCCGGGAAGGAGAACGCTTGCCTGGTGATCGTGCCGCCAGCTTCGATCACCGCCTGCTCGACCGCTTCGAGGTCATCGACCAGGATGACGGGCAGCGGAGCGAACGTCTTTTCCGCCGGATCGGCCTGCAGCCCGATGTCTCCCTCGCCCATCGTCGTGCAGGCATAAGTCGGCCCATAGGCCGTGATCTTCATCGCGAAGGCTTGCTCGTAAAAGCGACCGGTCGCCGCCGCATCGGCAACGGGCAGTTCGACAAAGCTGATCCTGGCCATGCACAATCTCCATTGTTCTTGCTTTGTTCTGGTCAAAATGCTAGTCTTTGTCAATGGTCGAGTCTCATCCTCCTGCGCGTGGCGCGACCGGGAACGCGGTCAGCGGGCGGTTCAACCTGCCCGCGCGGGAGAGCGATGGCGACTGGCTGGACGATCGCGCCGGGGTCGATGGCGAGGCCCCGCCGCCCCGCACCACCGTCACCATCGAGCAGGCGCGGACGATCATCACCCGCAACCAGTCGCCGGATGTCGGCTTCGACCGCTCGATCAACCCGTATCGGGGCTGCGAGCATGGCTGCATCTACTGCTTCGCCCGGCCCACCCATGCCTTTCACGACCTGTCGCCCGGTCTCGATTTCGAGACGCATCTCTTCGCCAAGCCCGATGCGGCGAAGCTGCTCCGCCGCGAGCTCGGCCGGCCGAATTACGAGGTGCGGCCGATCGCATTCGGCACCAACACCGACCCCTATCAGCCGATCGAGAGCAGATGGCAGATCACCCGCGCGTGTATCGAGGTGCTGGCCGAAACCCGCCACCCGCTGACCATCACCACAAAGTCCGATCGCGTCACCCGCGACATCGACCTGCTCGCGCCGATGGCGGCGGACGGGCTCGCCTCGGTCGCGCTGTCGATCACCTCGATGGACCCGAAGATCGCGCGCACGTTGGAGCCGCGCGCGCCGCGCCCCGAAAAGCGGCTGGCGGCGGTGCGGGCGCTGAGCGAGGCCGGCATCCCCGTCTTCGTGTCGATCGCGCCGGTGGTCCCCGCGATCACCGATCACGAGATGGAGACGCTGGTCGACGCGGCGGCGGCGGCGGGGGCGAAAGGCGTGTTCTTCCTGCCCGTCCGCCTGCCGCACGAGGTCTCGCCCTTGTTCCGCGCCTGGCTCGACGCGCATTTCCCCGACCGCGCGGGCAAGGTGATGGCAATCATCCAGTCCCTTCGCGACGGCCGCGACAACGATCCCGATTTCTTCAGCCGGATGCGCGGCAGGGGACCCTGGGCCGAACTGCTGCGCACGCGTTTCCGCATCGCTTGCGCGCGGCATGGCTTCAAGCGCGAGCGGATGGGCGGGCGCACCGATCTTTTCGTGCCGCCGACGCTGGCGGGGCGGCAGATGTCACTGTTCTGACCCGATCGACCTTGATCCATGCGCGCGGAACGTGCGAGCAGGGTCGGGCGGAGGACAGTGTGGCAGAAGAGCAGATCGAGACCGAACGCCTGATCCTGCGCCGCCACCGGCTGTCGGATTTCGACGCGAGCCTGGCGCTTTCCCGCGATTCCGAGGTCATGCGCTTCATCGGCGGATCGTCCTCGCCGGAGGACGCGTGGAACCGGCTGCTCCGCTATGCCGGGCATTGGGACCTTCTCGGCTACGGCATGTACGTGATCGAGGAGAAGGCGACCGGCGCGGTGATCGGCGACACGGGCATCGCGGATTTCCATCGCGGCCTCGGCGCCGATTTCGATGGCCGGTACGAGATGGCCTGGGTCCTGGCGCGCCAGGCGCATGGCAAGGGTTACGCGACCGAGGCAGCGAAGGCGGCGCTGGCAGCCTTCGACGCCGCCCATCCCGGCGCGCGGACCGTGTGCATCATCAATCCGTTCAACGAGCCCTCGCTCCGCGTCGCGGACCGCCTCGGCTTCCGCCGCTTCGGAGAGGCGGTGTACAAGGGCGCGTCGGTCATCATGTTCGAGCGCAAAAGCTCGCTCAGCGCGGCGGCCTGAGCGGGCGCCGTATTAGGCGGCGGCGGAAAGCTCCGCCGCGCGCAATCTGACCGACTCGACGCCGGGAAGGCGTTCGATCCGGGCGGCCAGTTCCGCATCGAGCAGGAAGTTGCGGCCGAGATGAACGAGCGCCTCGCCCGCCTCGCCATCGATGCGCAGGAAGACGTCGCCGCGCCCGCCCCTCACCTCGCCGAGCATGTCCGCGAGGACGGCGGGCAGACCGGCGTCCGCGATGGCGATGTCGAGGATGAGGCGGGTGTTGGTGCCGAGCGCGTCGAAGGGCTGGATGCGGCGGATCGCCACGCGCGGCGTGTCCTCGCCCGGACGCCGGTCGAGCTCGACGGTGGCGAGGCCGCAGCTGCCGGTGCGGGCGGCGCCCTCCAACGCCTCGCAGGCATCGTCGTCGAAGCAGGTGGCGATGAATTGGCCGGACTGATCGGAGACGGTCGCCATCATGTAGCGACGGCCCTTGGCGGAGGTGCGCCAGCGCGCCTCCTCGACCAGCAGGGCCATCATGCCGCCGATCCGCGCACCCTCGGCAGGGGCAGGCAAGGCCGCCAGCTCGGCGAAGCTGCGCGCGCCATTTGCAGTCGCGAGATGGCGGTAGCGTTCAGTGGGGTGCGAGGAGAAGTAGAAGCCGAAGGCGTCCTTCTCGGCCGCCATACGCTCGGCGATCGACCAATGCTCGACGCTGGGCAGGCGGATCGGGGCGGGGCCTTCGTCCGCGCCGCCGAAGAGTCCGCCCTGCCCGCTATGCCGTTCCTGATGCGCGCTGGCGGCATGGGCGAGGATCGTCTCGGCGGCGGCGAAGATCGTCGCGCGATCGTCGTTGATGTCGTCGAACGCGCCGGCACCGGCGAGGCTCTCCAGCTGGCGGCGGTTGAGGAGGCGTGGATCGACGCGGGCGGCGAAATCCTCAAGGCCGGCGAAGCGCCCGCCGGCGAGGCGCGCCTCGACCAGCTGCTCCATCGCCTTTTCGCCGACGCCCTTCAGCGCGCCGAGCGCATAGCGGACGGCCTTGCCGCCCTCGACCGGCTCGACCGAGAACTCGGCCTCGCTGTGGTTGATGGACGGGGGCAAAGCCGCCACGCCCATGCGGCGCATGTCATCGAAGAACACGCAGAGCTTGTCTGTCAACGTCATGTCGTAACACATTGAGGCAGCGTAGAATTCGACGGGATGATGGGCCTTCAGCCAGGCGGTCTGATAGGCGACCAGCGCATAGGCGGCGGCGTGGCTCTTGTTGAAGCCGTAGCCCGCGAACTTGTCGATCAAGTCGAACAGCTCGTTGGCCTTCGCCTCGGTGATCGCATGCGCCGCGCAGCCTTCGACGAAGCGGGCGCGCTGAGCATCCATCTCGGCCTTGATCTTCTTGCCCATCGCGCGGCGCAGCAGGTCCGCCTCGCCCAGGCTGTAGCCGGCGAGCACCTGGGCCGCCTGCATCACCTGTTCCTGGTAGACGAAGATGCCGTAGGTTTCCTTCAGCACCTCTTCCAGCATCGGGTGAGGATATTCAATGCTTTCCCGGCCGTTCTTGCGAGCGCCGAACATCGGAATGTTGTCCATCGGGCCGGGGCGATAGAGCGAGACGAGTGCGATGATGTCGCCAAAATTGGTCGGCCGGACGGCGGCGAGCGTGCGGCGCATCCCCTCCGATTCCAGCTGGAACACGCCGACGGTGTCCCCCTTCTGCAGGAGCGCGTAGACCGCCTCGTCATCCCATTCGAGCGCATTCAGATCGATGACGATGCCCTGCTTGGCGAGCATCTGCGTCGCCTTCTGCAGCACGGACAGGGTCTTCAGGCCGAGGAAGTCGAACTTCACGAGGCCCGCGCCCTCGACATACTTCATGTCGAACTGGGTGACGGGCATGTCCGAGCGCGGATCGCGGTAGAGGGGGACCAGCTTGTCGAGCCGCCGGTCGCCGATCACCACGCCGGCGGCATGGGTCGAGCTGTGGCGAGGCAAGCCCTCCAGCTTCATCGCGAGATCAAGAAGCCGCTTTACCTGATTGTCATTGCGGTATTCTTGCGCCAGCTCGGGCACGCCGGTCAGCGCTTTTTCCAGCGTCCAGGGATCGGTCGGATGGTTCGGCACGAGCTTGGCGAGGCGATCGACCTGGCCGTAGCTCATCTGCAGGACGCGGCCAGTGTCCTTGAGGACGGCGCGCGCCTTCAGCTTTCCGAAGGTGATGATCTGCGCCACCTGATCGCGGCCGTATTTCTGCTGGACGTAGCGGATGACCTCGCCGCGCCGCGTTTCGCAGAAGTCGATGTCGAAGTCCGGCATCGACACGCGTTCGGGATTCAGGAAGCGTTCGAACAGCAGGTTGAGCTTGATGGGGTCGAGATCGGTGATGGTGAGCGCCCAGGCGACCACCGAGCCGGCGCCCGAGCCGCGACCCGGGCCAACGGGAATATCGTTATCTTTCGCCCATTTGATGAAGTCGGCGACGATCAGAAAGTAACCCGGAAAGCCCATGCGGACGATGACGTCCACCTCGAAATCGAGGCGCTGGAAGTAGGTCTCGCGGGCGGCGTCATCGGCGATCCCCGCCTTTTCGAGCCGCGCCTCAAGGCCAGCGCGCGCATCCTTGCGAAGGAGTTCGGCCTCGGCCTCACGGTCGCCGGCGAGGCTGGGGAGGATCGGCTTGCGCTTCGGCGCCGCGACGGCGCAGCGTTGCGCCACGACGAGCGTGTTGGCGATCGCCTCGGGCAGATCCTCGAACAGCCGCGCCATCTCCTCGGCGGGCTTCATCCACAGGTCGGGGGAGGACCGCGGGCGATCCTGTGTGTCGATATAGGCGGAGCCGGCGATGCAGAGCATGGCGTCATGCGCATCGTGGAAATCGGCTTCGGCGAAGCTGACCGGGTTGGTCGCGACGAGCGGCAGGTCCATGCCGTAGGCGAGGTCGATCAGGCGCGCCTCGGCCGCCTCCTCCACCGCATTCCCGCGCCGGGCGAGTTCGATGTAGAGGCGGTCGGGGAACAATGCTGTCAGCCGGTCGGCATAGGCGTTCGCGGCGCTGTCCTGACCCTCGGCGAACAGGCGCGTGACCGCCCCCTCGCCTGCCGCCGTCAGCGCGATCAGGCCCTCGGTGCGGCCGTCCAGCATCTCCAGCGTGACATGCGCGTCCACCTCGATCGGGCGGTCGAGATGCGCGGCGGAGACGAGCGCGCAGAGATTGTCGTAGCCGGTCGTGTCCTGCGCATAGAGCGCCAGCCAGTCGATGATCGGCGGCTTGCCCTCCGGCGTGCCGGGGCGGGCAACCGCCAGCATGGTGCCGATCACCGGCTGGACCCCCGCCCCCATGCAGCCGTCGGAGAAGGCCATCGCGGCGTAGAGGCCGTTGCGGTCGGTCAGGGCGACGGCGGGGAAGCCGAGCTTACGCGCCTGTTTTGCGATCGCCTTCGGCTCGATCGCACCCTCCAGCATCGTGTAGGCCGAGAAGACCCGGAGCGGCACGAAGGGAGCATGTGACATGGCCGTGACTATGGGGACAGGCGGCGAGTCTGGGAAGGGCGGCCGCCGCGCTTATCCACAGCGGCGCTGGGTCAGGCCTTGCGCGGCGGTGCCCGTTCCAGCCAGGTTCCGGCCGCCCAGGCAATCAGGCCGAGGCAGCCGGTCTCGATCAGCTTGGCGCGGCTGAGCGACAGGACCGAGGTGTCGCTGAGCCAGACATCCAGTTCGTGCAGCGAGATGATGCGGATGATCGCGACGGCCATCAGCGGCAGGACGGCGGCCATGGCGACGCGCGCCGCGATCGACAGACGCCGGAAGAGGAAGAAGATCGCGACCTCGACTGCCGCCAGACCGAGGACGAGCATCCGGGTCGAGGCCCATTGGAGCGAGCGCCGGGCGGCGTAGGCGCCCTCGTCCACCGCCTCCTGACGCACGATGTTCGCCACACGGAAGCTGAGGTCGAAGCCGCGCGCGATGCCGAGCGCGGCGACGATCAGGCCGATCCACAGCCAGATGCTCGATTTCTGTCGCCGCACCGAGACGAAGACGCACAGGATCGCGACCGCGAGGTAGAGCGCGCCGGCGAAGGCCGCGCCCGACCTCATTCCAGCACGCCCTCATGCAGGCGGACGAGGCGGTCCATCTTCTGCGCCAGCCGCTCGTTATGGGTGGCGATCAGCGCCGCGCTCCCCTCCCCGCGCACCAGCCGGAGGAACTCGGCGAGGACCACGTCGGCCGTCGCCTCGTCGAGATTGCCGGTGGGTTCGTCCGCCAGCACCAGAGCGGGGCGGTTGGCCAGCGCGCGGGCGACGGCGACACGCTGCTGCTCGCCGCCCGAGAGCTGGCTGGGGCGGTGGTGGAGGCGATGGCCGAGGCCGAGGGTGGTGAGCAGATGCTCGGCCCGCGCCTGTGCCGCCGCCGTCTCCGCATCGCGGATCAGCTGGGGGAGGACGACATTCTCGACGGCGGTGAAGTCGGGCAGCAGGTGGTGGAACTGGTAGACGAAGCCGAGGGCGTCGCGGCGCAGGCGGGTGCGGTTGTCACCGTCGAGCTTCGACGCCTCCTCGCCAGCGATGCGGATCGAGCCTTCGAAGCCGCCTTCCAAGAGGCCGACCGCCTGGAGGAGCGTGGACTTGCCCGAGCCGGAGGGGCCGAGGAGTGCCACGATCTCGCCGGGTGCGACGGAGAGGTTGACGCCCTTCAGCACGTCGATGCGCGCGCCGCCCTGTTCGAAGCTGCGGCGGAGGTCGGTGACGGAGAGGACGGTCATTGCATCCTCCCTGTGCGAAGCATGGGGAGGGGGACCGCGACGCGCAGCGGCGTGGTGGAGGGGCGGCGGGCGAAGTCCGCCGTCTTCGCGGCGGCCCCTCCACCAGCTTCGCTGGTCCCCCTCCCCATCTGCGATGGGGAGGATTTTGGCGTCTTACTCATAACGCAGCACCTGGACCGGGTCGGTGTTCGCGGCCTTGAACGCGGGGTAGAGCGTGAAGAGGAAGGCGGAGCCGATCGCCAGGGCGACGATCGCCAGCACCTCCAGCGGATCGGTGCGCGAGGGCAGTTCGGTGATGAAGCGGATCGACGGGTCCCAGAGGTTCTGGCCGGTGACGAGCTGGATGAAGTTCACCACCGATTGCCGGAAATAGAGGAAGACGAAGCCGAGGATCAGGCCGGCGGCGGTGCCGAGCGTGCTGATCGTCAAGCCGACCGTCATGAACACCTTGACCAGCCCGAGCCGCGTCGCACCCATGGTGCGGAGGATGGCGATGTCGCGGGTCTTGGCGCGGACCAGCATGATCAGCGAGGACAGGATGTTGAACACCGCGACGAGGATGATGAGCGAGAGGACGACGAACATCGCCACCCGTTCCACCGCCAGAGCCTCGAACAGGCTGGCGTTCATCGATCGCCAGTCGGAGACCTGACCCATATTGCCGACCTTCGCCGCCAGCGGGCCGACGATCTGGCCCACCCTCTCCGCGTCCACCGTGTCCAGTTCGACGATGCCGACGGCGTCGCCCAGCATCAGCAAGGTCTGCGCATCCTGCATCGGCAGGACGACGAAGGCCTTGTCGTAATCGTAGACCCCGACCTCGAAAATCGCCGAGACGGTGTAGCTGACGATACGCGGCACGGTGCCGAAGGGGGTCGCCTGCCCGTCCGGGTTGATGAGGCTGATCGGCTGCCCCACGCCGACGCCGAGCTGTTCCGCCAGGCGCGCGCCGATGGCGACATTGCCGGAGCCGGGGGTGACGCTGGCGAGCCGGCCCGCCACGACATTGTCGCGGATCAGCGGGTTGCCGCGCAGATCCTCGATCCGCATGCCGCGCACCAGCGCCGGCTCGACCCGGCCGGCGCTTGACACCATCAGCGGCTGTTCGATCAGCGGGGTGGCGCCGGTGATGCCGGGCGTGTCCTTCGCCAGCCGGACGACATTGCGCCAGTCGGGCAGCTTGCCGCCATAGCCCTGGACGACGGCATGGCCGTTCAGCCCGACGATCTTGTCGATCAGGTCGGCGCGGAAGCCGTTCATCACCGACATCACGATCATCAGCGCGGCGACGCCGAGCATGACGGCGACGAGGCTGATCGAGGCGACGACCGCGATGAACGCCTCGCCCCTGCCGGGGAGGAGGTAGCGCTTGGCGATCATGCGTTCGTAGCGGTTGAGGATCACCGACCGTCCCTAGAAAGAGACCCGTTCGTCCTGAGCGAAGTCGAAGGACGGGCAACGAGCGATGCCCATGTAACCCGTGCTTCGACTACGCTCAGCACGAACGGAGTGGCTGTATTCACCCCGTCAGCCTCTCGAGCGCGCTGTCGAGCGAGAGTTCCTGCTTCTCGCCGGTGCGGCGGTTCTTCAGTTCGACGACGCCGCTGGCCAGGCCCTTGGGGCCGATCACCAGCTGCCAGGGGAGGCCGATGACGTCCATCGTCGCGAACTTGGCCCCGCCCCGCTCGTCACGATCGTCGTAGAGGACCTCGACGCCGAGGCCGGTCAGCTTCTGGTACATGTCGTCGGCGACGCGGGTGCAGGTCTCGTCATCGACCCGCATGTTGATGAGGCCGACCTTGAAGGGTGCGACCTCTTCCGGCCAGATGATGCCCGCATCGTCATGGCTCGCCTCGATCAGCGCGCCGACCAGACGCGACACGCCGATGCCGTAGCTGCCCATATGCGGGACGACGGAGGTGCCGTCCTTTGCCTGCACGGCCATGCCCATCGCCTCGGAGTATTTGGTGCCGAAGTAGAAGATGTGGCCGACTTCGATACCCCGCGAGGTGCGGAGGAGGTCGCCGGTGGCCGCCTCGCGCTCGGGATCGCGCTTCTCGTCGGTGGCGGCATAGTCGGCGACGAGGCCGGAAACGACCTGCTGCAGCACGCCGGCGTCCTCGGTGTCGATCGCACCCAAATCGACCGGCTTTTCCCAGTTGGCGTGGTAGAACACCTCGCTCTCGCCGGAGGGGGCGAGGATGATGAATTCGTGGCTGAGATCGCCGCCGATCGGGCCGGTGTCCGCCTGCATGGGGATCGCGCGCACGCCCATGCGGGCGAAGGTGCGGAGATAGGCCACGAACATCTTGTTGTAGCTGTGACGCGCGCCCGCCTCGTCCATGTCGAAGGAATAGGCGTCCTTCATCAGGAACTCGCGCCCGCGCATCACGCCGAAGCGGGGGCGGACCTCGTCGCGGAACTTCCACTGGATGTGATAGAGCGTGCGGGGGAGATCGCGGTAGCTGCGCGCGGCATCGCGGAACAGCGCAGTGATCATCTCCTCATTGGTCGGGCCGTAGAGCATCTCGCGCTCATGCCGGTCGGTGATGCGCAGCATCTCCGGGCCATAGGCGTCGTAACGGCCGCTCTCGCGCCAGAGATCGGCGGATTGCAGCGTCGGCATGAGGAGCTCGACCGCACCCGCCCGATCCTGCTCCTCACGCACGATCTTCTCGATCTTGCGCAGCACGCGCAGGCCAAGGGGGAGCCAGGCGTAGATGCCCGCCGCGGTCTGCCGGACGAGACCGGCGCGGAGCATCAGCTTGTGGCTGACGATCTGCGCGTCGGCGGGGGACTCCTTCGCGACGGGGAGGAGGTAGCGGGAAAGGCGCATCGGGTCGCTCGAATCGTAACCTATGGGACGGCGATGGCGCTAGGCGGAATTGCCGGACAGCGCCAGCGCCCCTAAATGCGCGCCATGCTCCGCCTTTCCGGCCTTCTGCTCCCGCTCGATCATAGCGAGGAGGACCTAGCCCGTGCCATCTGCACGCGGCTGGAAGTGGCGCGCGAGGCGCTGCTCGGCTTCACGATCGCGCGGAAAGGGAACGACGCACGGCGGCGGAATGCGATCCGGCTGGTCTATACGGTCGATGTGAGCCTAGCCGACGAAGCTGCTGTGCTGGAGCGATTCTTTCGTGACCCGGACCTGCGGGCGACGCCGGACATGGGGTACAGGTTCGTGGCCGAGGCGCCCGCGGGCGCAACGCGGCCGGTGGTGGTCGGGGCCGGACCCTGCGGGCTGTTCGCGGGGCTGATCCTGGCGCAGATGGGGTTCCGGCCGATCATCGTCGATCGCGGCAAGGTGGTGCGGGAGCGGACCAAGGACACCTGGGGGCTCTGGCGGCGGGCCGAGCTGAACCCGGATTCCAACGTCCAGTTCGGCGAGGGCGGGGCGGGCACCTTCTCCGACGGCAAGCTCTACTGCCGGATCAAGGACCCGCGCTACCTCGGCCGCAAGGTGCTGGCGGAGTTCGTGAAGGCGGGCGCGCCGCCGGAGATCCTGACCGACGCGCATCCGCATATCGGCACCTTCCGCCTCGTCTCGATGGTCGAGAACATGCGCCGGGACATCGAGGCCCTGGGTGGCGAGTATCGCTGGCAGACGCGGGTCGACGATCTGGTGATCGAGGGCGGACGGCTGCGCGGGCTGGTGCTTCAGGACGGATCGGTGCTGGAGGCGGATCACGTCGTCCTGGCGCTGGGCCATAGCGCGCGGCCGACCTTCGAGATGCTCCACGCGCGCGGCGTCCATATGGAGGCCAAGCCGTTTTCGATCGGGGTCAGGATCGAGCATCCGCAGAGCTGGGTGGATCGCGCGCGCTTCGGCGATTGCGCTGGGCATCCCGATCTCGGCGCGGCGTCCTACAGCCTTGCCCATCATTGTGAGAACGGGCGCACCGTCTACAGCTTCTGCATGTGCCCCGGCGGGCGGGTGGTGGCGGCGACATCCGAGGAGGGGCGCGTCGTCACCAACGGGATGAGCCAGTATTCCCGCGCCGAGTTCAACGCCAATTCGGGGCTGGTCGTCGGGATCGATCCGGCGCGCGACTATCCCGGCGGGCCGCTGGCGGGGATCACCTTGCAGCGGGAGATCGAGGATCGGGCGTTCGTCGCGGGCGGGTCGTCGTACTTCGCGCCGGGGCAGACGGTCGGCGACTTCCTCGCGCGGCGGCCCTCGACCAAGCTCGGTGAGGTCGTGCCGTCGTACATGCCGGGGGTGACGATGACCGATCTGGCCGAATGCCTGCCGGAGTTCGTGCTGGACTCGCTGCGCGAGGCGTTGCCCGTGTTCGGGCGACAGGTGGCGAATTACGACCATCCCGATGCGGTGATGACCGGGGTCGAGACGCGCACCTCCTCCCCCGTCCGGATCACGCGCGGCAAGGATCTGCAGAGCCTGAACCTGCGCGGCCTGTTCCCGGCTGGTGAGGGCGCGGGCTATGCGGGCGGCATCCTTTCCGCCGCGATCGACGGGATCAAGGTGGCCGAGGCGGTGGCGCTCAGCATGACCGGGCGGTGAGCGGGCGGTACGACGCGATCATCCTCGGCGCGGGGGCGGCGGGGATGATGTGCGCCGCCACGGCCGCGCAACGCGGGAGGCGCGTCATGTTGGTCGATCACGCCGATCAGCCGGGCAAGAAGATCCTGATCTCGGGCGGCGGGCGGTGCAACTTCACCAACATCCACACCGCCGCCGACCGGTATCTGTCGGAGAACCCCCATTTCGCCAAGTCGGCGCTCGGGCGGTACACGGCGCAGGACTTCGTGGCGCTGGTCGATGCGCATGGCATCGCCTGGCACGAGAAGACCCTGGGGCAGCTGTTCTGCGATGGGTCCGCTCGGCAGATCGTGGCGATGCTGGAAGCCGAGTGCGCCAAGGGCGAGGGTGAAGTGGATTGGTGTCTGGGTCGCTCCGTCACCGGCCTCACCAATGCCGATGCCGTGTTCCGCGTGACTGCGGGGGGACAGGAGTATGAGGCCCCTGCCCTCGTCCTCGCGACCGGCGGGCCTTCGATCCCGAAGATGGGTGCGACCGGCTTCGCCTATGACGCCGCGCGCCAATTCGGCCTGCCGGTGGTGCATCCGCGGCCCGCTTTGGTGCCGTTCACGCTCGGGCCGGACGATGCGCTTTTCCGTTCGCTTTCGGGGGTTTCGGCCGATGTCGAGGTCGGCTGGGGCAAGGCGCGGTTTCGGGAGGCGGCGCTGTTCACCCATCGCGGCCTGTCGGGTCCGGCCATGCTCCAGATCTCGTCCTACTGGCAGCATCGGACAGCGATAAGCGTCGCTTTCACCGTCTCACAAGAGGCGGGGTGGCTGATCGAAGAGAAGCGCGTGAAGCCCCGCACCACGCTCCGGCGCGTCCTGGCTCAGCATCTGCCGGAGCGGCTTGCCGAGGCTCTGGCGGAGCGGCTCGCGCTTGAGGGCGAGCTTGGCGGCATGACCGACAAGGCGCTGCGATCGGCGGAGGCCCGGCTTGGCGCATGGTCGTTCCATCCGAGCGGAACCGAGGGGTTCGCCAAGGCGGAGGTGACGGCGGGCGGCATCTCCACCGCCGCCCTCTCCTCCCGCACGATGGAGGCGAAGCGCGTGCCGGGCCTCTATGCGATCGGCGAGGCGGTGGACGTCACCGGCTGGCTAGGCGGGTATAATTTCCAATGGGCGTGGGCGAGCGGGCGGGCGGCGGGCGAGGCGATCACCGCCGCCGCTTTGTCCTGAACGCGGCTGGTTCTATAGGCGGCGCATGGCTGAGGGGTTGGAAGGCGTGCTGCTGGCGCATCGGGCGCAGCTCCTCCGCTTTCTGGCAGCCCATGGCGCGGGGGCGGCGGCGGAGGACCTGCTGCAGGAGCTGTGGCTGAAGGTCGCCGCTTCCGATCCCGGGCCGGTCGCCAACCCCCTCTCCTACCTCTACCGCGCGGCGAACAACCTGATGGTCGACCGCCACCGCGCCAGCGTGCAGGCGGCCAAGCGGGATGCTGCCTGGAACGATGCGTCGACGACCGTGCCCGGCCAATCCGATGTGCCCTCCGACGAGCGGGCAGTGATCGCGCGGGACCAGTTGCGGCATGCGGACGCTGCGTTGGAGGCGCTGGGTGAGCGTACCGCTGCGATCTTCCGCCGCCATCGTATCGACGGCGTCCAGCAGAAGGACATTGCGCGCGAGTTCGGGGTGAGCCTCAGCACCGTCGAGGCGGATTTGCGCAAGGCCTATCGCGCGATGATCGACCTCAGGAGGCGTTTCGATGAGGGCTGAGACAAGGCTCGCCGCACTCCGCTCCGTCCTGTCTGGTGGAGCGTGACCATGCCGCGAGACAGAACGACGATCGAGAACGAGGCGCTGGACTGGCTGATCGGCCAGCGGGACCCTGCGTTCGCGGACTGGGAAGGCTTCCAGAACTGGCTGGAGGCGGACGCCGCACACCCACCCGTCTATCACGAGATGGCGGCGGCGGAGGCCGAGATCGGGGAGATCCTGAGCCAGCGTCGTCCCCGCCAAATCATGCCGGCCGCGCAGCAACCGAAGGTGGCGCGTCGCGCCTGGCTGGGCGGCGGCATCGCGGCGATGTTGGCGGTGGCGATCGGCGTGGCGAGCGTGGATCGCGCGTCGCCCTATGCGGTCGAGACCGGGCCGGGTGAGCGGCGCTCCGTGACCTTGGCGGACGGAACGCAGATCGCGCTCAACGGGTCGACGCGGCTGACGCTGGACCACAAGGACCAGCGCGTGGCGACACTGGATCGCGGCGAGGCGGTGTTCACCGTCACGCACGACGAGACGGACCCGTTCACGGTCAGCGTCGGCGATGCCGAGCTGGTCGATGTCGGGACGGTGTTCAACGTCGTCCGGATGGCCGGCCGTACAGAGGTGCAGGTCGCCGAGGGCGCGGTGATGTTCAATCCCGATGCGGAAGCGGTGCGCCTCGACGCCGGGCAGTCGCTGACCGTACTCGATGCGGAGACGGCGATCCGGCGCGGTCAGGTGGCACCCGGCGATGTCGCGAGCTGGCGCGAGGGGCGCCTGATATACGATGGCCAGACGATGGCGGAGGTGGCGGCGCAGCTCGCCCGCTATACCGGAAAGCCGGTCCGCGCCGCGCCCGAGGTTGCGGAACGGCGCTTCCGGGGTGTCCTCAGCCTGGGCGACCATGAGGATGTGAGCAGCCTCGGCCCGATCCTGGGCGTCGGTGTGCGCCGCATCGGCACGGAGTGGGTGCTGACCCCGCGCTGACATGCGCAAGACCCTGATCGCCCTGAGCCTGACGCTGAGCGTCACGGCCGGTGCCGCTTCGGCGGCCACGCCCGCGCTCGACCTGCCGGCGGGGACGCTGCGGGACGCGCTCGCCGCGCTGAGCCGGCAAGCAGGGGTCAATGTGGCCGTGGAGGACGAGCGGCTTTGGCGGCGCCCGGTTCGGGCGGTGCGGGGACGGATGAGCGCCGAGGCGGCGCTGCGCCGGATGCTTGCCGATGAGGGCGCGCGTATCATGCCGCTCGGCGGCCGCAATTGGCGGATCGTCGCCGTCGTGCGCCCCGCCCCGAAGGTCCGGCGTGCGCCCCCTCCCCCGCCATCCGACAGCGGCGCGGAGATCGTCGTGACCGCCAGCAAGCGCGACACGCTGCTGCGCGACTTCTCCGGCATGGCGAGCGTGCTGTCGGGGCGCGACCTCGCCTTTGGCGGCGAGCGGGGGATGGACTCGATCCTCGCGCGGCTGGCCAGCCTGTCCTCGACCCATCTCGGCGCGGGGCGGAACAAGCTGTTCATCCGGGGCATCGCCGATTCCAGCTTCACCGGGCCGACGCAGGCGACGGTCGGCCAGTATCTCGGCGACATGCGTCTGACCTACAACGCGCCCGACCCGGACCTCAGGCTCTACGACATCGCCTCTGTCGAGGTGCTCGAAGGACCCCAAGGGACGCTCTACGGCGCGGGATCGCTGGGTGGGATCATTCGGATCGTGCGCAATCCGGCGGCACTGGATCGGCCTTCCGCCGCGCTGTCGGGCGGGCTGTCAGCCGCGCAGCATGGCGATCCCGGCGGCGACCTGGGCGGGATGATCAACCTGCCGCTGGTCGAGGATCGCGCCGCGCTCAGGGTGGTCGGCTACGGTATTCAGGACGGCGGCTATATCGACGACGTGGTGCGCGGCCGTCGCGATATCAATCGGACGCGGATTGCCGGGGGGCGTGCCTCGCTGCGGGTGGACGCGGGCGACGACTGGACGGTCGATCTCGGTGGCATCGTGCAGACCAATCATGGGCGCGATAGCCAATATGCCGATCGCGACCTGCCCGATCTCGAACGGGCGAGCCCGACGGATGGCGGCTTCGATGCGGATTACTGGCTGGGCGATGTGGTGGTGGGGAAAAGCTGGGGCGACCTGTCGTTCCTGTCCTCGACCGGGATCGTCCGGCAGACGCTGGACGAACGCTACGACGCGACGATGCCGGACGGGCCGGAACGGGTGTTCGCGCAGCGCAACCGGACGCGGATGATCGCCAGCGAGAACCGGCTGTGGCGGCCGATACGGGGCGGTTACGGCTGGGTGCTAGGGGCGAGCTACACGAACAATCGCACCTTCCTCGGCCGCGCGCTCGGTCCACCGGGCCTGCCCGAGCCGACCACCGGGGTCACCAATCGGATCAGCGAGTTCACGGTCTACGGCGAGGGCAGCGTCGAGTTGCGCCGCATCCTGACCCTGACGGCGGGCGCGCGCTATACCCATGCCAAATTGTCGGGCGTCGGCGAGGATGTGACGCCGACCGTCGCGGCGCTGCTCCGGAGCACGGGCGTGGTCGCGGCGCGCAGGGAGGATACGGTGCTGCCCTCAGCCTCGGTCTCGCTGCGCGCCGCGCCGGGGGCGGTGATCTTCGCGCGCTATCAGGAGGGGTTTCGGCCGGGTGGCCTCGCGATCGAGGGCGATCTGGTCCGGCGTTTCCTGAACGACCGCGTGCGCACGATCGAGACCGGGTTCCGCATCGGCGAGAGCGGGCGCAGTCCGTTCGACCTGACCGTCAGCTTCGCCCATGCCCGATGGCGCGACATCCAGGCCGATTATATCGACGCCTCCGGCCTGCCGAGCACCAACAACATCGGCAACGGGCGCATCTATTCGGCGAGCGCGGCGCTCGGCTGGCGGCCTGTTGCCGGGCTGACGCTGGACGCGTCGGTGACCTATAACGACAGCAAGGTGACCGAACCGTCGGCGGCGTTCATCCAGTCGCTGGTGAATGCGCTGGCGATGGTCGATGCAGGCGCGGCCTTCGACCGGGCCAACCAGCCGCTCGGCCGCATTCCCAACGTCGCGCGGCTCTCGGCTCGGATCGGCGCGGATTACCGCACGATGCTGACCGAGGGTATCGACCTGCGCGTCAACGGCTGGGCCCGCTACACGGGCAAGTCGCGGCTCGGCGTCGGACCGGTGCTGGGTGAGGAGCAGGGCAATTACCTCGACACCGCGCTGACCGCGCGGGTGGGCCGGCCGGAGTACGGCGTCACTCTGGGCCTGACGAACCTGTTCGACACGGTGGGCAACCGCTTCGCGCTCGGCACCCCCTTCGCGATGACGGCGGAGCGGCAGATCACCCCGCTGAGACCCAGGACCCTGCGACTAGGGTTCGACGCGGCGTTCTAGAAGTTCGTCGTACATTACAATCAAGGTTCCCGCCGTCCGGCCCCGTCTTCCCTTCAACGAAAGGGAAGAGACCACATCATGCGCCAGCTGCTTGCTCCGGTTCGGTGACCGCATCGGGCGGCGATGCGACGACTGCAAAGGGGACGGCAATCTCGATCGATGCCGGAGCGACGGTGAACGCGGTGCGGAACAGCGGCGCGATCGCGGCGACGGCGAGCGGTAACGGTGCCGCCGTTGGGATCGTGGATCGATCCGGCACTTTGGCGCTCGTCACCAATGCCGGTTCGATCTCGGCAAGCGGCGGCAAGACCAACACCGCCATCGACCTGTCGGCGAACACCACCGGCGCGGAGATCCGCCAGACGGCGGTGACCACGGGCAACGCGCCCTCGATCAAGGGTGACGTCCTGCTGGGCAGCGGCAATGACAGCTTCGACGTCGCGGACGGCACAGTCGCCGGAAAGCTGAGCTTCGGGACGGGGAACAACACGCTGGCCTTGTCGGGCGACGCGGCGGTGAGCGGTGACGCCAGCTTCGGCGCAGGTGCCGACACGGTGAAGCTGGAAGGCACGTCCGCTTATGCCGGCGACATGGACTTCGGCGGCGGGGCGGACAGCCTGACGCTCGCCGGGACCGCTTCGTTCACGGGTGGCCTGAAGAATGCGGCGGGGCTGGCCGTCGCGGTGAACGGCGGGCGGCTGGACATCGGCAAGACGACGGCGACGATCGCCTCCCTGTCGGTCGCATCCGGCGGCACGATCGGGGTCACGATCGACGGCGCGACCAAGACGAGCACGCTTTATCAGGTGGCGGGCGCGGCCAGCTTCGCGGAAGGGGCGAAGGTCGCGGTGAAGATCGCGGGTATCGCCAATGCCGAGGGCCGATATACCTTCGTCCGCGCGGGCAGCATCACCGGCGGCGACAAGCTCGCGTCAGAGGACGCGATCCTGCCATACATGTTCAGGAGCGACGTGGTGGTCGCCGGCGCGACCGAACTCGCCCTGGACGTGAAGCGCAAGACCACCGGCGAACTCGGCCTCAACCGGTCGCAGGCGGCCGCCTATGACGCGGTCTATGCGGCGCTCGGCAAGGACAGCAAGGTGGCGGGCGTGTTCCTCAACACAGTGGACGGCGACCAGTTCAAGCGTCAGGTCCGCCAGATGCTGCCCGACCATGCCGGCGGCACGTTCGAGGCGGTGACGATGGGATCGCGCGCGACGGCGGGATTCCTTGCCGATCCGAACGCGCCGTTCAAGGACGAGGGCGGCTGGGGCTGGTTCATCCAGCAGGCCGGCTGGGGCCGCGCCAAGAGCCTGGGCGACACCGCGTCTTACGATGTCTCCGGCTGGGGCATTTCGACCGGCGGCGAGATCAAGACGGAGAAGACCGGCAATTTCGGCGTCTCGCTCGCCTATCTCTACGGCAAGGACGCGGACGGGGGGACCGACAACTCCGTGCAGTCGAACCAGTACGAGGTCGCCGGGTTCTGGCGCGCCAATTGGGGCAGCCTGTCCACCTGGGCGCGCGGTTCCTGGGCCTATGTCGATTTCAAAGGCAAGCGGAAGTTCACCGGCACGGACGGGACGGGCGCAAGCGTCGAGCTGAACAGCCGGGGCAATTGGAACGGCAACCTCGTGTCCGGATCGGGCGGGGCGAGCTACGACATCTGGCTGGGCGGCTTCACCCTGCGGCCGATCGTCGCGATCGACTACTACCGGTTGAGCGAGAAGGCCTATGCGGAGACGGGCGGCGGGGCTGCGTTCGACCTCTCCGTCGACAAGCGGACCAGCGACGAGCTGGCGGTCTCTGGCACCGTCGCCATCGGCTACGAGTTCGGCGATGGCGATCGGGAGAGCGGCTGGATGCGGATCGAGCTGGAAGGTGGTCGACGTCAGCTTGTCGGCGGGTCACTCGGCAAGACCACCGCGCGTTTTGCCGGCGGGCAGGACTTCACCCTGACGCCGGAAGACCGGACCAACGGCTGGGTCGGTAAGATCCGCGCGACCGGCGGCGGCAACGGCCTGAAGATCTCGGGCGAGGCGGGTGCCGAGGAGCAGCAGGGCCAGGCGGCGATCTCGCTGCGCGCCACCCTGATGGTCGATTTCTGAGGGTGGTGGTGCCCCGGGAGAGACTCGAACTCCCGACCTGCGGTTTAGGAAACCGTTGCTCTGTCCAGCTGAGCTACCGGGGCACGGGCGTCGAGTAGGCCCGAGGCCGCCCGATCGTCAATTGTCGCGTTCGGGCGGGCGTACCGGCAGGGGCAAAGGCGCGACCGGCACGCCGTCGCTCAGGAGGTCGCGGACCTCGGGCGCGGTGGCCTGGCCGTAGATCGGTTTCGCCGCCTCCTCGCCGTCGTGGATGGCGCGGGCGCGGCGGGCGAAGTCGGTGCCGACATCCTCGGACTTGGACAGCATCTCGGCCTGCGCCTTGGCGAGGAGGGTGAGCGCCTGCTTCATCACGCGCGGATCGGGCGCCTCTCCGGTGCCGGACAGACGGGGTGCCATGACCGCCTTGCCGACGGTGCCGGAGCCGCAGATTGGACAGGAGACGAGGCCCCGCGCCTGCTGGCCTTCGTAATCGTCGGAGGAGCCGAACCATGCCTCGAAGACATGGCCGGCAGGGTCGCAGCGGAGATCGAAGACGATCATGCGACCACCTCCGGCGCAGCGATCGGACGGCGGTGGTTGATGGCGGGCAGGCGTCCCCTTACCTCCTCCACCCGCTCCAGGGCCAAGTCACAGAAGCCGAGGCCGGCCTCCTCTCCCATGTCGAGCAGCACCTCGCCCCAGGGATCGACCACCAGCGAATGGCCGTAGGTCTCACGGCCGTCGGCGTGGGTGCCGGTTTGCGCGGCGGCGACGACGAAGACGCCGGCCTCGATCGCGCGGGCGCGCATCAGGATGTGCCAGTGGGCGGCTCCGGTCGGGCGGGTGAAGGCGGCGGGAATCGAGAGGATCCTCGCGCCGGCATCGGTCAGCGCGCGGTACAGGTCGGGGAAGCGGAGATCGTAGCAGATCGACAGGCCGAGGCGTCCGGCGGGGGTATCCGCCGCCACGGCACGATCGCCGCCGGAATAGCTCGCCGACTCGCGCCAGCGTGTGCCGTCGGGCAGGTCGACGTCGAAGAGGTGGATCTTGTCGTAGCTGGCGCGGACGGCGCCTTTCGCATCGATGACGAAGCCGCGATTCACCAGCCGCTCGCCCTCGCGGAGCGCCAGCGAGCCGAGATGGACCCAGATACCCGCCTCCGCCGCTGCGAAACAGACGGCGCGCAGGACCCGATCCTCATCCTCGGTGACGATGTTCGCCGCAGCGCGCGAACGGTCGCGGTCGAGCACGCCGCTCATCTCCGGCGTGAAGAGCATCTTCGCGCCGCCCGCCGCAGCCTCGGCAATCAGCCGCGCGAGCGCGTCGACGCTTTCCACCGGATCGATGCCGGTGGTCGTCTGGGCAAGCGCGATGCGCAAGGTCAGGCGGCGAGCAGCGGGTCGAGCTTGCCCGCGCGGTCCAGGGCGGCGAGATCGTCGGAGCCGCCGATATGGGCGCCGTCGATGAAGACCTGCGGGACGGTGGTGCGGCCGTTGGCGCGCTGGATCATCTCGGCCCGCTGCGGCCCGCCCATGGTGATGTCGTATTCCTCCGGAGTCACGCCCTTCGACCCGAGAAGGTTCATCGCCCGCGAACAATAGGGGCAGAACGCCTTCGTGTAGATTTCGACCTTGGCCATGACCGCTATCCTCGACTGTTGCGGCCGAGGTGCTGTCGCAGGGCACGAATGTCAATGTTTCCGGATGCTTCAGTCGTCCCGAAGGACGCGCGCCCAGCACAGCACCTCGACCCGCGCGGCCCCGGCGCGGCGGAGGATTGCGGCGCAGGCGCGGACGGTGGCGCCGGTGGTGTAGACATCGTCGACGAGGAGGATCGTCGCGCCCTTGACCGTCACGTGAGGCTTCACGGCAAACGCACCCCGCACGGTGCGGGCGCGCTGCGTCGGGTTCAGGCCCTTGAGCGGCGGGGTGCGTCGGGTTCGTACCAGCAGATCGGGAACGAAGCGGAGGGCGTGCCGCCTTGCCACGCGTCGGCCGATCAGGGCGGACTGGTTGAAGCCCCGGCTCCAGATTCGCCAGCGGTGGAGAGGGACGCAGGCGACGAGAGTGTCGGGCGCGAGGCCGTCGGTCGATCGCGCGAGTTGGCGGGCAATCAGCTCGGCGAGGCCGGTCTGGCGACCGTATTTCAGCTTCAGCACGATGCCGCGGGCGACCTCGCCATAAGCGACGCCGGCGCGCAGGCGATCGAAGGGCGGCGGGTCGGCGAGGCAGGCGGCGCAGTGCAGCCCCTCCTGCCCTGGATGGTCGGCAGGCCTCGCGCAGACCGGGCAGCCGCCATCGTCGAGGAAGTCGAGCGCGCTCCAGCAGTCGAGGCAGAGCTGGTGGTCGCCGCCGACGATCGTGCCGCAGGCGGCGCAGCGTGGGGGAAGCGCGAAGGCGACCGCCTTGGCGACGCCGTGGCGCGCTGCGCGGATGACGGGGGTGGCGAACATGCCGCCTTGTCCCGTGGGCGGCGCGCGCGCACAAGCGCCCGTGTGACCGGTCCGGAAGTCTTCGATCGACAGGCGCGCGCGCTCCGCCGCGACCGCGCGGCGCGTGGGCAGGGCGAGGACATCCTGCGGCAGGCGATCGCGGAGGATCTGATCGACCGGTTGGCGGGGGTGCAGCGGACGTTTACCGACGTGCTGGACCTCGGCTGTGGCGACGGTTCGCTGGGGCGGGCGCTAGAGGCTCCGGGGCGGCGGGTGACCTATGCCGATGCCGGGGCGGTGTTTGCGTCGCGGGCGGGCGGGGTGCAGGCGGAGGAGGATCGGCTGCCCTTCGATCCCGGCAGCTTCGACCTGATCGTGTCGGCGAACGTGCTGGATCAGGTCAACGACCTGCCGGGTGCGCTGATCCAGGCGCGGCGGCTGTTGCGGCCGGACGGGCTGTTCCTGGCCGGGTTCTGCGCGGGCGGGAGCGCGCCGCGGCTACGCGAGGCGTTCCTGGCGGCGGACATGGCGGAGGGGCGCGCGGTGGCGCGGATCCATCCGCAGATCCCGTTGCAGGCGGGGGCCGACCTGCTCGGGCGCGCGGGGTTCGCGATGCCCGTGGCGGACGGGTTCACGCTGAACCTGCGTTATGGATCGCTGTTCCGGCTGGTCGAGGATCTGCGGGCGATGGCGGCGACGAACCTGCTGCCCGGGCGGCAGGCGCTGAGCCGGCGGCCTTTGATGGCGGCGGTGGAGGCGTTCGTGGCGCAGGCCGATCCGGACGGGCGCGTGACGGAGCGGTTCGAGATCGCGGTGCTGACCGGCTGGGCGCCGGCCGAGTCGCAGCCGAAGCCGGCACGGCGGGGGAGTGCGACGGTGTCGCTTGCGGAGGCGTTGAAGGCCAAGCCCTGATCCTCTCTAGCGAAGCTGGGGGACCATGCGAAGCATGGTGGAGGGGCCGCCGCGAAGACGGCGGTTGCACCGCCGCCCCTCCACCAGCTTCGCTGGTCCCCTCCCCATCTTTGATGGGGAGGATTTTAGAGGAGCGCTTCGAGCAGGCCGATCAGCGGCTTGTCCGCCGGGGGCATGTCTAGGGCGTGCAACGCCACGGGCCTCACCCAGTCGAGGGCGCTGGCGGCGAGGGGTTGGGGGGTGCCGCGCCATTTGCGACAGACGTAGAGGAGGAGCAGGAGGTGGCGCTCGCCGAGCGCTTCGCTGGCGAAGGTCGCGGGGGCGAGGCAGGCTGGATCGACCTCGATCGCCAACTCCTCGCGGAGCTCGCGGATCAGCGCGGCCTCGGGCGTCTCGCCGCCCTCCACCTTGCCGCCGGGGAACTCCCAGAGGCCGGCCATCGGCTTCCCTTCCGGGCGCCGCTGCACCAGCACGCGGCCGTCCGCATCGACGATCGCCACGGCGCTTACCAGGATCAGCTGCATATACGCTTCCTTAACCATACAAGACTAGTGCGAGTGTTGACTGCAGATTGTGGCGAAGGGTTACCGAGGTGGAAAGATTTGTTCGGAACCTGCGCGTCGACGAGAAAGGCGTTACGCTGGTCGAATACGGCCTGATCGTGAGCCTGATGTGCTCGATCTTCATACTCGGCCTCGGAACCTTCGGTGATCAAGTCGTCGATATTTATAACACCGTGGCCGAAGCGACCCGCGCCTCCTGATTTCGCCGTTAAGCATTTTGCAACTCCCACAACGTAGGAAGGTGATGTCGACCCACGGTGCCGTGGCGGCGGCAGGGTTGCACGAGTTTGCTTTCAAGGAGATCGGCCATGAAGATTTTTCGCAAGATCATGAAGAACGACAAGGGCGCGACGGCCATCGAATACGGCCTGATCGCGGCTCTGATCGCGGTTGCCGCGATCGCCGGCATGCAGGGCATCGGCGGCTCGGTTTCCGGCACGTTCTCCAACGTGTCTGACCAGCTGAACAACGCCTAAGCTTACCGAGCTTAGCGGCTAAATAGAGGGCGGCGGGAGCGATTCCGTCGCCTTTTTGCTGTTTGGGCGGCGAGACTCAAGCAGGTCTCCGTCCTCCCCCTCCGTCGCCTTCGGCGCAACCTCCCCCTTGCGGGGGAGGATCTTCTAGGCGGCGGCCAGGAACTTGGCGCGGCGTTCGGCGCGGAGGGTGGCGGCGGATTTGGTGGCGAGCGCGTCGATCTCCTCGCCAAGCGCCTCGCCCAGGGCGGCGATCGCCTGGGCGGGGGCGCGGTGGGCGCCGCCCAAGGGCTCCTCGACGATGCGGTCGATGATGCCGAGCCTGGCCAGATCCTGCGCGGTGACCTTCATCGCCTCGGCCGCGTCCGCCGCCTTCTCCGCCGTGCGCCAGAGGATCGAGGCGCAGCCTTCGGGCGAGATCACCGAATAGACGGCGTGTTCGAACATCAGCACGCGGTTGGCGGCGGCGAGCGCCACGGCCCCGCCCGAGCCCCCTTCCCCAACGATCGCGGCGACCACCGGAACGCCGGCGGCAAGGCACGCCTCGGTGGAGCGGGCGATGGCCTCCGCCTGCCCGCGCTCCTCCGCCTGCACGCCGGGGAACGCGCCGGAGGTATCGACCAGAGTCACCACGGGCAGGCCGAAGCGGTCGGCAAGTTCGATCAGGCGGATCGCCTTCCTGTAACCCTCGGGTTTGGCCATGCCGAAATTGTGGCGGAGGCGGCTTGCGGTGTCGTCGCCCTTTTCATGGCCGATCACCATCACGCGACGGCCGTCGATCCGGCCGAGGCCACCGATGATCGCCTTGTCGTCGGCAAAGGCGCGGTCCCCGGCCAGCGGCACGAAGTCGCTGACGAAGCCGGCGATATAATCCTTCAGATGCGGCCGCTGCGGATGGCGGGCGACCTGCGTCTTCTGCCAGGGGGTGAGCTTGCCATAGGTGTCGCGGAGGAGCTTCTTCGCCTTGGCGTCGAGCTTGGCGATCTCGCTGGCGATGTCGACGGTGCCGGCGTCGGCAGTCTCGCGCAGTTCGGCGATGCGGGTCTCAAGCTCGGCGATCGGCTTCTCGAAGTCGAGGTAAGTCGTCATGGGCGGCGGGTTACGGGCGGTCCGGCTTCGCGTCAACGAGGGGATGGCTGGCGTTGACCAGATCGACCAGCCGCGCAGTATCGACATGGGTGTAGATCTGCGTCGTGGCGATGTCGGCATGGCCGAGCATCGACTGCAGCGCGCGGAGGTCCGCCCCGCCCTCCAGCAGATGCGTTGCGAAGGCGTGGCGGAGGACGTGCGGGCTGAGGCGGCCGGGCGGAATGCCCGCTTCCGCGCCGAGCGCCACGATCATCTGGTGGAGGCGGACGCGGCTGAGATGCGACTTGCCCGAGGGGAAGAGCCAGAGTGAGTCCTCGGGCACGAACTTGCCCCAAGCCATGACGGCGGCGCGGGCACGACCGGAGATGGGGACGAGCCGTTCGCGCCCGCCCTTGCCGCGCAGGATCAGGAACGGCTCCTCGCCCCTGAAGGCGCGGCGGGGGAGCGAGACGAGTTCGGTGGCGCGGAGGCCGGAGCCGTAGAGGAGTTCGAGGAGCGCGAGCAGGCGGACGTCGTTGAGGGTGCCGCGATCGCGGGCGTTCGCCTCGGCGACTGCGAAGAGGCTGTCCACCTGCGCGTGATCGAGGACCTTGGGCAGCGGTCGGCGGACGCCGGGGCGCGGCAGCGCGGATGAGGGATCGTCGGGGCGGAACCCCTCCTCCACCAGGAAGCCGAAGAAGCGGCGGAGGGCGGCGGACTTGCGCGCGGCCGTGCTGGTGGCGAGCGCCCCCCAGGCATCGCCGACCTTGCGGAGCGCGTCCTCGTCGGCCTCGCCGAGGCGACCGTCGAGCAACGCCGACGCGCCCTCCAGATCGGTGCGGTAGGCAAGGAGCGTGTTGCGCGCGGCCCCCGCCTCTGAGGACAGCATTTCGAGGAAGCGGCCGATCAGCGCGCCATCCTCTCCGCCGGTCATGACCGGGCGACCGCCTCCGCCGCGATCATCCGGGCGGCGCCCTCCTGCCCGGTGCGGCGCAAGGCGGCAACGATGTGGTAGAGATGGCCGGCCGGGATGCTCGCCCAACTGCGCCCCTGCAGGCCGGTGGCGGCGAGGATCGCGACGGTGCCCGGCTGGCCGCGCGCGGCGGCGAGGTCGATCGCGTCGGTCCAGCGGTTCCTGGCGACGATCGGGCCGATTGTGTCAAAGCGCTGCACCTCCGCGACGGGCAAGCGGCCGAGGCCGGCGAGTGCGGCGACCAGAAGGGCGGCACGATGGCGACCCTCGTCGCCGGCATTGTCGACATAATCCTCGACCCGGCCCGTGCTGCTGTCCACCACCGGACGCTCCGCGCCGACGGCGAGCAGCGCCCAGGCGGCATCGTCGCCGGAGGCGGTGACGACGGAAGCCCAACGCGCGGCGGGGATGTCGAGGCCTGCGGAGAACATGGCGGCGATCAGCGCGGCGGCGTCATCGTCATGGTCTTCGCTCGGCGCGATGCGAGCGGCGGCGCGGGCGGTGAGGATCGCGGCGGCGTAGCGGTCCTGCGGGCTGGATGCCTTGGCCCAGATCGCCTTGATCGCGGTGAGGCGGTCGCCAGCGTCGGCGGCGACATAGGCCTGGCGCAGGGTCTGCGCGGTGCTGCCCTCGATATCCATCGCGTCGGTCTCGGCCGCATCGTTGGCGTAGAGATCGACCAGAGCGGCGTTGGAGAAGACGCCGAGAGCGGCGGCGGTGCGGGCGAAGGGGATGCGCTGCCGCACCGTCATCATCGGCGCGCGCGCGGCCCAGGCGCGGACCTGCCCCCCGGCCGTGGGGTAGAGATCGGCGGGGATCGCGACGCCGGTCGCGTTGGCGAGGCCGAAGCGCCAGGCGGTCAGCCGGTCGACGCCCGCCCAGTCGATCGAGATCGAGCGGCGGCCACCGATGCCGGCTCCGGCAACCTTTTCGGCCAGCAGCAGATCGATGTCGCGCCCGGAGCCCTGGCGCACCCGCTCGATCATCGCGGTGGCGGTGCCGCCCTCGCCGGACAAAGCCGCGCAGATCGCCTGCACCAGTCGCCAGCTCTTGTCCTTGGGTGCGGCGGAGAGGCCCGCCTGCGCGATCGGGCAGAGCGCCGACGGATCTCCGGTGGCGAGCGCGGTCTGCTTGGCGACGGAGACGAGCCAGGGGGAATAGCGATCGCCGTCGACACCCTGAACCAGCATTCGCGCGGCATCCGCCTCGCCCATGCGCAGCAGCGTCCAGGCACGCTCGGCTACCCAGTCGGCGGCAGGGACGCCTGCGGGCGCGCCCACGCGGGAAGTCAGGGCGCGGCGGAGGAGGATGCTGCCCCAGCGTGAGGGGAGCGGCGCGTTCAGGCGGTGGAGCAAGGTCGCGAGATAGCGGCCGTCGGTGGTGCCGAAGGCGCCCTCGGCATAACCGCCCTGATCCGGGGTCAGGAAGCCGACCGTCGAAACGTCGCGCCGGGCGAAGGAGGGCAGTTCCTTCTCCGCCAGTTCGGCCGGGTCCTCCTCGGCAACTACGGAATTGTCCTCGCCCGTATCGAACGCGGCGAGAGGGTCGGGCGTCGAGGCGGGGGGCAGCAGCGGCGTGGGAGCGGGCCCCGCCGGCTGAACCGGCGCTGGTGCAGCGGGGGTGTTGCCGAAACCGGGGGGCAGCAGCGATTCCGGCGCGCTCTGCGCCACCGCGATCCCACCGCCGAGCAGCGCCAGTACGAGGCCGGCGGCCCAGCCCTTATTGCGCAAGGGCACCGTTCTCGATCGGCTTTTCGACCGGCGTCAACGGAACCTCGGTATCCAGCGTCGACAGGGCGACCAGGGCGGCGACCACCGCAACCACGATGACGATCAGGATGACCAGCGGCCGTGACACATGAATACCCTTCTACTGCCTTGAACGATGTCGGCGTCGCGCGGGCTTTTGCCCGAATGCGGGGGGCTGTGTATAGCCCCGCGCCGATGCAGCAGAACAGCGCCAGCCGGACCGACGCGCGCGCCGCCCGATCGGGCCGGCCGATCGTGCTCGTCGGCCTGATGGGCGCGGGCAAGTCGACGGTGGGCAAGCGGCTGGCGACGCGGCTGCACCTGCCCTTCGTCGATGCCGATCATGAGATCGAGCGGGCGGCGGGGCTGACGATCCCGGAGATCTTCGCGCGCTTTGGCGAGGCGCATTTCCGTGATGGCGAGCGGCGGGTGATCGCGCGGCTGATCGACGGGGAGCGCAAGGTGGTGGCGACGGGCGGCGGGGCGTTCATGCATGAGGAGACGCGCGCCCTCCTCCTCGAACGCGCGACGACGGTCTGGCTGGATGCCGATATCGACGTTCTGTGCGACCGGGTCGGGCGGCGCGAGGGGCGGCCGTTGCTGCAGGGGCGCGATCCGAAGGTGGTGCTGGCGGAGCTGGCGGCAGTCAGGAACCCGGTCTACGCGCTGGCGCCGATCCGTGTGGCGAGCGTCGCGCAGCCGCATGAGGCGACGGTGGAAGCGATTATCCGGGAGTTATCGAGGTGACGAGCGTATCCGTGTCGCTGGCCGATCGCAGCTACGATATCAACATCGTGGCCGGGGGGCTGGACCGGGCCGACGCGCTGATCGGCCGGTTTGCGCGGCGAGGCCGCTTCGTGATCGTGACGGACGAGAACCTCGCGGCGACGCAGCTGCCGCGCCTACAGGCGGCGCTCGACCGGGGCGGGATCGCGCATGATGCGATCGTCCTGCCGCCGGGCGAAGGGACGAAAAGCTGGGCGGTGCTGGAGCGGCTGACCGACGGGCTGCTGGAGCGCGGGGTCGAGCGGTCCGACAACGTCGTGGCGCTCGGCGGCGGGGTGATCGGCGACCTCGTCGGCTTCGCGGCGTCGATCGTGAAGCGCGGATGCGGCTTCGTGCAGGTGCCGACCACCTTGCTGGCGCAGGTGGACAGCTCGGTCGGCGGCAAGACGGCGATCAACGCGCGGGCGGGCAAGAACCTGATCGGGGCGTTCCACCAGCCGGTGCATGTGCTGATCGATCCCACGACGCTCGACACCCTGCCCGCGCGCGAGGCGGCGGCGGGTTATGCCGAGGTCGTGAAGTACGGGCTAATCGACGATCCGGATTTCTTCGCCTGGTGCGAGGCGAACGGCCCTGCCCTGCTTGCGGGCGATGCGGAGGCACGAACGACCGCGATCGAGCGCAGCGTGCGGGCTAAGGCGGCGATCGTGGCGGCGGACGAGCGGGAGACGACCGGCACCCGCGCGCTCCTCAACCTCGGCCACACCTTCGGCCATGCGCTGGAGGCGGAGACCGGGTTTTCCGACCGGCTGCTCCACGGCGAGGCGGTCGCGGCGGGAATGGCGCTGGCGTTCCGTTTCTCGGCCGCGCAGGGGCTGTGCCCGGCGGAAGACGCCGCGCGGGTGGCGGCGCATCTGCGCTCCGCCGGCCTCCCGGCGAGCGCGGCCGAGGCACATGTTACTGCCGATGGGGAGACCCTGGTCGCGCATATGATGCACGACAAGAAGATGGAGGGCGGGCGGCTGCCGTTCCTGCTGGCGCGCGGGATCGGGCGAACGTTCCTGGCGAAGGATGTGGATTTGGCTGAGGTGGCGGCTTTCCTAGATGGGGAGCGAGTCCGAAGGGGTTCTACCCTTGGCCACCTTTAATGCGAATCTTAAAAGTTTTACAGCACCGGAAAGTTGCGACCAACGAATGATTAGGGTCCGGACCCAATAACGGCTTTTGCTACCGCTTGGATCGTGATTCACTGCGTTGGTGTGGAGGCGGTGGAATGGCTGATTTCTTCTGGTTTTCCGATGCGCAGTGGGAGCGGATCGCACCACTGCTGCCGACGGACGTTCGCGGCAAGGCACGTGTGGATGATCGCCGGGTGCTGAGCGGGATCGTGCATGCGCTCCGCTGCGGCGGTCGCTGGGTGGACTGCTCGGACGTGTACGGGCCAAAGAAGACGCTCTACAATCGCTTCGTGCGCTGGTCCGAGCGCGGCATCTGGGAGGGGATTTTCAGCGCGCTGGCAGGCGCCGACGACGCGCCGGACCGGCTGTTCATCGATAGCAGCTGCATCAAGGTCCACCGCTGCGCAGGCGGTGGAAAAGGGGGGCCTTGGCCCATGGTATCGGCCGCACCAAAGGCGGCCGGAACACCAAGGTCCATGCCGTCTGCGACGCCAAGGGCCGCCCTCACGTCCTCCTGCTGACGCCCGGCAACGTCCACGACTGCAAGGTCGCCAAGACCTGCATCGCGGCGCTGCCCCCATCCGTCGAACTCGTCGCCGACAAGGGCTATGACAGTCAGGAGTTGCGCGAGTGGCTCGACCAGCGCGGCACCCAGGCCGTCATCCCGCCGCGCTGCAACCGCAAGGTCCAGTACGACTACGACCGCACCATCTACAAACAGCGCAACGTCATCGAGCGCATGTTCTGCCGCCTCAAGGACTGGAGGCGGCTCGCCACCCGCTTCGATCGCAACATCAAGAACTTCATGAGCGCTATCGCCCTCGCCGCCACCGTCATCTGGTGGTTGTGAGTCCGGACCCTAGGTAAGTTCAGCCTGCAATTGGAGAGTCAGCATGCGACCGGTCATTAAGATGATTGCTGCCGCAGCTTTGGTGACGGGGGCGGGCTGCGGGAATGCTCAAACCACAACGTTGATCCCTTCCCTCGAACGGCTTTCAAAATCCGGCAACGCGGAAGCCATTTACCAACTTGGCATGGCATATCAGACGGGATCAGGCGTCACAGAAGACCATGCGAAAGCGCTTGATGCCTTCCGTAAGGCGGCAGGCTTAGGCGATCCGCTGGGCTCCTATAAGCTGGGCTGCTACTACGACGGGCAGGGCGATGGAGTAATAGAGTCTGATGCAGCATTGGCCTTGAAGTACAAGCTAGTTGCGGCGGAGGCTGGCTATGCACTTGCACAGCATGATGTCGGGGTTTTGTATGCCCAAAGCGGAGACGTACCTACCGGACTCGCTTGGCTGGAAAAGTCAGCGGCACAGGGTTGGTCGGGCGGTTTGATGACGCTTGCCTCCGTGTACAACGGAGCGGCCGGTGTGAAACCTGACGCTGCGAAGACGGCGGCTTACTTCCAACTCTTTCTTGTCCGTTCAGAACCTAACGACAAGCAGACAGCTTGGCTCAAGGACTTTGTAGAGCACCTTTCAAACGGCGATAAGAGGCGAGCTGCTAAAATCGTCCGAAGCTACCGTCCCGTGCCAACGGAGCTAACCCTTAAAGCACTTTCCGGGCAACGCGCGGCGCAGGCCTTGGTCGAGTCGACCGCAGGTAAATAACTGCTTCTCTAAAAATGGATTATTTTAAGCCCGTCTGCTTTCGCGTTCGTGATGCGAAACTCACAATTTCTGCATTGTTCAAGAAAAGGCAGAAAACCTCGCGCCTCGGCGATGCACAAAGCCAATGCAGTGCAGCCGCGGCCTGGTCGTGCCGCGATTGCTTTCGCTGCCGTCAAGCTTGACGGCTTATCGTCGCAGGAACGTCCACCCCAACGCCAGCCAGCCGGCGATCAGGAGGAGGCCGCCGAGCGGGGTTATCGCGCCGAACCAGCGGGGGGCGCCCGCTGCCATCAGGTAGAGCGATCCGCCGAACACCCAGCCGCCGGCGATGAACAGGGCGGCGGCGAGGTTGCCGCGCACGACGGTGAGCGCGAGGATCGCGGCGACGGCGTGGATCAGCTGGTAGTGGCCGCCAGTCTTGAGCCATTCGACCGCATCACCCTTGGCGGCATGGGCACCGAAGGCTCCGGCGATCACCGCCACCGCGCCGGACAGGGCTGCGATCACACCCAGCATGTCACTGCTCCCCTGACGACGGCCGGAACATCATCTCGCGCGCGGCATAGAGGTCGCCGGCCGAACGCTGCTTGGCCAGCCGCTCGCCATCGCGCTTTCGGTATTCCTCCTCGGCGCGGTTGATCTCCTCGGCCTCGATATCGAGTTCGTCCATGACGTCGCGCGCGAGGCGGACGGCGCTCTCGAACACCTCGCGCACCGAGCCCGCCACCTCCAGATCGCCATACTCGATCAGCTGGCGGCGATCGTAGACGCGCATGAAGATCTTGGTCTCGGGGAAGGTCTCGGCGATGACACGCAGGTGGTCCGGCGTGATCGCGACATTGTGGCAGAAGACGAGAATCTGCGCCTCCCCCACCCCCGCGTGCCGCAGGAGGTCGATGCGGGTGCCGTCGCCGTAGAAGACCTTGGCACCGAACATGCCGGCGATGTCGATCATTTCCGGATCGGTATCGATCAAGGTGACGGGGATCTTCTTCGCGGTCAGCATCTGCGCGACCGTCTGGCCGAAGCGGCCGTAGCCGACGATGACGATGGGCGTGACCTCCGACTTCTCCGGCCCTTCGAGATCATCGCGCTTCTTCGCCGGTTCGGTGCGGAAGCGGCGGGAGATCTCCATCAGGAACGGCGTCGTCGCCATCGACAGGGTGACGACGGCGCTAAACAGGCTCGCCGCCTCCGGCGCGATGAGGAGCGCCGCCTGCGCCTGACCGAAGAGGACGAACCCGAACTCGCCGCCCTGGCTGAGCAGCAGGCCGAGCGAAAAGGCCTGACGCCAGCTCATTCCGAACAACCGGGCGATGGCGAAGATGATGCCGGTCTTCACCGCGATCAGCGCGGCGGCGACACCGATCACCAACGCCGGGCGATGGAGGATGGCGTCGACGTCGAGCAACATGCCGACCGCAAGGAAGAACAGGCCGAGCAGGATCGAGCGGAACGGCTCGACATCGCTCTCCAGCTCATGCCGGTAGGGCGAGTCGGCCAGCATCACACCCGCGACGAAGGCGCCGAGCGCGGTGGAGAGATGGAGCAGCTCCATCACCGTCGCGGCGGCGAGGACGGTGAAGAGACCGGCCACGACGAACATCTCACGCTCGCCCAAGCGCCCGATCAGCCGGAAGAGCGGGTTGAGGATGAAGCGGCCGGCAAGGACCAGCCCGCCGATCGCGAGCACGGTGTAGATGCCGAGCAGCCAGCCCGGAGGCGCGCTCGGATCGGCGGGCGCGCGGGAGAGCGCCGCTATGATCGTGATGAGCGGGACGATCGAGAGATCCTGGAACAGCAGGATCGAGAAGGCGCGTTCCCCAAAGGGTGTGTTGAGGCGGCCGGCGGAGCGCAGCATCGGCAGGACCTGCGCGGTGGACGAGAGCGCGAGCGGCAGGGCCAGTGCGACGATCGCCGGCCAGGTGAGCGGTGTCGCCGCGAACACGACGACGCAGAGCGCGAGGCCGCAGAGCACCACCTGGGCGAGGCCGAAGCCGAAGATGTCCTTGCGCAGCCGCCAGAGCCGGCTGGGATGGAGTTCGAGGCCGACGATGAAAAGGAGGAGCGTGATGCCGAGTTCGGCGATCCCCAGCTTCTGTTCGGCATCGCCGACGAGGCCGAGGCCATAGGGGCCGATGGCGACACCGGCGACGAGATAGCCGAGGACGGCACCGAGGCCGAGCTTGCGGAAGAGGAGCACCGAGGCGAGCGCCGCCCCCAGCAGGACGACGCCGTCGTGCAGCAGATGCGTACCCCCCTGCTCCATCAGCGCACCGGTGCCTTGGCGGCCGCCAGGGCAGCGGCCTCGGCGACCGCCTCGAAGGCGAGGCGGATGGAGGCGTGGCGGGCGGTGTGGGGCCGCGCGGGCGCGAAGATGTGGAGGCCGGGCCAGTCGCCGGGATCCTCCCGCTCTCCGTTCAGGAAAGCGGTGAGTGCGTCGCGGGCCGCGGCGAGCTCATCCGGGGTGCGGCCGAGTGCCTCCGCACCCATCAGCGCGGCAGACGCCTGGCCGAGCGCGCAGGCGTTCACCTTCTGACCGAGCGCGGTCACCCGTCCGTGTTCATCGACGGTAACGTCCACGGTCACCCGGCTGCCGCAGATCGGCGACCGCTTCTCCACCGTGGCACCGGGTGTGGCGAGACGTTCGTGATGGGGAATGCCGGCGGCGAGGCGGAGGATTTCGGCGTTGTAGAGGGCGGCGGACATCGCTGTCGCTTTACGGAAACGGAGCGGAAAGAGCGAGTATCTTCATCCTCCCCAAGCTCGCTTGGGGAGGGGGACCGAGTGGTGGAGGGGTGTCGGCGGGCGGGACTTCCCCTCCACCGCCTTCGGCGGTCCCCCTCCCCATCTGCGATGGGGAGGATGAGGGTTAGTCTTCGGTGATGAGGCTGTGTTCGCGGGTGTCGCGCATCCGCAGGTAGACGATCAGCGATACGGCGATCAGAGCCGTCACGTACCAGTAGAACCAGTGTTCGACGTCCCAGCGCTTGAAGAGGAGCGCAATTGACTCCGCCGTGCCGCCGAACAGGGTGTTGGCGATGGCATAGGGCAGAGCGACGCCGAGCGCGCGGATGTGGGCGGGGAACAGCTCCGCCTTCACCACCGCGTTGATCGCGGTATAGCCGCTGACGATCACCAGGGCGGCCATGACCAGCACGCCAGCGAGAACGGGATCGGTCGTACGGCCAAGCAGGGTGAAGATCGGCACGGTGAAGAGCACGCCGCCGATGCCGAAGCCGATCATCAGCGGCTTGCGCCCGATCCGGTCCGAAAGGGCACCCGCCGCCGGTTGCAGCAGCATGTAGAGGAAGAGGGTCACCGCATTGATCTCGGACGCGGTCTCGCGGCTGAACCCGGCGGTGTTGACCAGGAACTTCTGCATGTAGATCGAATAGGCATAGAAGGCGACGGTGCCGCCGGCGGTCAGGAAGATGACGGTCAGCGTCTCGCGCGGATGCCTGGTCACCAGTTGCAGGAAGCCAGATCGCGGTGCCCCCTCCGCCCTCGCCTTCTCGAAGCTCTGCGTCTCGGCGAGGCGGCGGCGGATGTAGAAGACGATGACCGCGAGCACGCCGCCGATCGCGAAGGGGATACGCCAGCCCCAGGCGTCGAGCGCCGCCTCGCTCATCGTCGATTGCAGGACGAGGAGCACGATCAGCGCCACCAACTGCCCCGCGATCAGGGTGACGTACTGGAAACTGGAATAGAAGCCGCGATGCCGCTTGCCCGCCATCTCGGACAGATAGGTGGCGCTCGCGCCGTACTCGCCGCCGACCGACAGCCCCTGCATCAGCCGCGCGATCACCAGCAGCGCTGGGGCCAGCCAGCCCGCGACCTCATAGGTTGGAGCGACGGCGATCAACATCGATCCCGCGCACATCAGCGACACGGAGAGGGTCAGCCCGGCCTTGCGCCCGCGCCGATCGGCGAAGACGCCCATCACCCAGGCCCCGACCGGACGCATGACGAAGCCGACCGCGAAGACGACCGCCGCGCTCAGCAGCTCGGCCGTGCGATCGCCCGAGGGGAAGAAGTGCGGCGCGAAATAGAGGGTGAAGGCGGAATAGGCGTACCAGTCGTACCACTCGACCAGGTTGCCGGCCGAGCCGCCGATGATGGAACGGAGGCGGTGATTGCCCTGCGTCACCGTGCTCCTCCGTTCCGATCGTCCCCTAGCGGAACAGCGCCAGGCCGGTGATCGCCAGCTGCGACATGATCTGGGTCACGTCACGCACCACCGCCAGGAACTGGCCGGAGAGCTTCGGCGGGACCAGGATGCGGTCGCCCTGACGCACCGGCCCGCCGCGCGCCGTGCTGCCGTCCGGATGGATCACCAGCGTATCGCCGCGATTGGCGCGAGGCGCATAGCCACCGGCCCGCTCGACATAGTCCTTGGCATCGCCGCCAGGCGTCCAGAGGAGGGTCTGCGGCAGCTCGACCTCGCCCGCGATGACCACCACCTGCGACTGGTACGGGATGACGATCACGTCGTCCGGCTCCAGCATGACCGTGTTCAGGTCGGCATTCTCGGGCAGCGACACCAGACCGCGCGGCTGGACCGAGCGGGCGCGGTTGATGAACTGCTGCAGCCCCGCCGCATCGGCCTGACGCGCGGCCGCGACGGCGGACGTGCTCGACGAGGTGGTGTAGATCGCCTTTTCGAGACGGGCGAGGCTCTCCTGCAGAAGCTGCCTCTGCGCGGCGGCGACGCTCTGCCGCTCCAGATGGATCATCGGCGTGTCGGCGAGCGGATCGAGCGGGATACGCGCGAGGAGCGGCCCGAGAGTCTCCCCACGACGCACGGTGAAGGCGGACGGGCCGTTCTGCGCGCCTTCAATGCGCACGACGAAGGTGTCGGCCGGCGCATCCGCCTCGAACCCGACGCGATCGCCGTCGAACAGGCGGAAGGCGGCGAACTCCGCGCGGGTCAGATAAGCGTTGTAGGGCTTGCCCTCACGCGTGCCGAGCACGGAGACATGCGTCACCTCCGGTCGTGGCCGGGCGTAGCGGAGCAGTTCCTGACCGGTGCCCCCCTGCCCCTTGAACTCGAAGGTATAAGGCGCGCGGGCGTCGCCGGATACGGACACCACCGGCCCCTGCTGCCCCACCACGATCACGTCGTTGGTGCGCAGCGGGATGTCGGTGATGTCGCCGTTGAGGAGGAAGTCGTAGAGATCGACTTCGGTGAGGGTACGGCCGCCGCGCCGCAGGAGAATGTGGCGGTAGCTGCCCCGGTTGGGATCGATGCCGCCGGCATGCTGCAGGAAGCCGACGACCGAATCGAGGCCCGATCCCTGCTGCCCGCCCGGCTTCAGCACCGGGCCGGTCACGAAGACCTGGGTCTTCGCCGAGGCGACCGCGCTGGCGTAGACCTTGACCGTGCTCTGGTAGACGCGGCCGGCGGCGCGGCTGATGGCACCGTTGACCTCGCCGGCGGTCAGGCCTTCGACCTTCAGCGGGCCGACATTCGGCACGACGATCATGCCGGCCGCATCGACGGTGAGCTGCTGGCTCTCGTTGACGGCACCGAAGGTGCTGACCGTGATCTGGTCACCCGGACGCAGCACATAGTTCGGGTCGATCTGCGAGGCGCCGCCTTCACCGCCGCCGCCCGTGAACAGCTCCGACCCGAAGGGCGCGGGACGGACGCCGGCGCGCTGGTCCTGCAGCAGGGTCGGGCGCTTGCCGCTGGTTCCGCGCTGATCGTCGAGCAGCGCCGAGGCGGGACCTTGCGCGACCCCGGCCACGCTCTCCCCGCCGGGGGCGAGGTTCTGCAGATTGTTCTGCGACTGCGCGAAGGCGGGCGCCGACGCGAGCAGAACGGCCGCAATCAGCCCATTGCGGAAATACCCCGAGGCTGACGTCATTGCAGATGGTCCTTGATCACGGAGAAGATGAGCGCGCCGACACCGATCAGCAGCGCGGAGGCCAGAGCGACGCCGACGACGTTGCCGAAGCGATCCCAGTAGTTGGAGACTTCGGGAATGTGCGGCGGAATGAACGGCACGATATAGCGACGCTCACCCTCCATCGTCGTCTGCGCGCGCTGGTAGGCTTCGAGCGCGGCGTAGTAACCCTTCTGCGCGAACTCGAAATCGAGTTGCAGTCCCTGGGTGCCGACCGCACGAGACGCCTCTCCGTAGCCAGGTCCACGCGTCATGCGCGCGATCAGCTGGGCGCGCTGCGCTTCAAGCGCCGCTATCCGCTGATCGAGGCCGCTAACCTGAGGAGAGCCCGGAACGAACGTGGCCTGGGCGCCTGCGCGTTCGACCTTCAGTTCCGCGATGCTTTTGTCGAAAGCGCCGACCTGTTCGATCTGCTGCGTGACCTCGGCATCGAGCGAGGTCTGGTCGGTCGCGCGCGTCTGCGTCATCCGCTGCCGGATCGCCTCGTACTCGCGCTGTTTCTGCCCCAGTTCACGGCGCGCGAACTTCACGCTCTCCGCCCGGACCTTGCTGTTGAGAGAATTCACCAGCTTCTCGGATTCCGCCATCACGCCCTGGGCGAGACGGTAGGAGTCCTGCGGCGTGAAGGCCGACACCTCGACCTGAACGACGTTGGCCAGCGGCTCGAAGGTCGCCTTGACATGGCTGTTCCAGTAATGCGTCGCGATCTCGGTGGGCGCACGCGGGATCAGGTAGCCGACCGGATCGACCGACGGGCCGCGATAGGCCTTGTCGAGGCCGAAGTCCTCGCGGAGGCGCCGCACCATTTCCGTCGATTTGATGAATTCCGAAACGATCAGGCCGTCGCTGCCGGAAGAGGAAGCGGCGGGGATACCGAGCGCCGCAAGACCGTCCCCTACCGGCGCCTGCTTGGTGCCCTGCACGGTGAAGCTCATGCGCGTGACATATTCCTCGCGCGCGATGACCGCGTAGTAGAACAGGGCCATCAGCGTGGGGATCAGGATCCCCCAGCCGACGAAGCGCATGCGGCGGGCGCGCTCGGCCTTGCGGCGCGCCTCGCGGACGACGCGATCCTCATGCATCATCACGTTCATGCGTTCATCCCCCGATAGTAATCGAGCGCGTCCTTGATCGAATCGAACATCGTCAACCGGCCTTCGTGCAGCACCGCGCCGCGCGTGCAATATTCTTCCAGCATCTGCGGCGAGTGAGAGGTCAAGAGCACATCGGAATGCGCGCGTCGCGCCTCGAACTCGCGATGGCATTTCGCCTGGAACGCGGCGTCCCCCACGGCCAGTGTCTCGTCGACGAGGTAGACCTCGAAATCGATCGCCATGCTGAGCGCGAAGGCGAGACGCTGCCGCATGCCGCTGGAATAGGTCTTCACCGGTTCGAGGATGCTCTTGCCGAGTTCGGCGAAGTCATGGACGAACTCGGTCACTGCCGGAATGTCCGCCCCATAGATGCGGCAGACGAAGCGCAGATTCTCCAGGCCCGACAGCGAGCCGTTGAACGAGCCCGAGAACCCCAGTGGCCATGAGATCTGCACGTCCTTGCGGATCACGCCGTAATTGGGGCGCTCCGCGCCGCCCATGATGCGGAGAAGCGTAGACTTGCCCGCGCCGTTGTTGCCGATCAGGCCGTAGCTATGGCCGCGTTCGAAGGTGGCGCTGATCCCGTCAAGGACCTGGCGGCGGCCACCGGCCTTCTTGCGGTAGCTCTTCTCGATATTGACGAGTTCGATCATTGATCAGGACGCCGGTTCGTCGCTGTGCCCGACGAGGTTCAGCAGGCGGTCGAGCCCAAGGCCGATGAACAAGGTCACCGCCCCTGTCGCGATTACATAGGTGGGGCTGCCAACGGTGCTCGTGAAACTGGGCAGTGAGGCGGAGCGCCACCATTCGATCATGTGCGCGATCGGATTGTATATCGCATAGGCACGCGCGTTGTTCGGCAGGTGCTCCAGCACGAAGAACATGCCTGAAGTGAACCAAAGGGGTCGCGAAAGAAACGGCCAGATCGTCGTCCAAACCGGGCTAAGCCGAGCAAGACTGCAGCTGAATACCGCGAACCCCAGGCCAAACAGAAATATCCCGAGCAACGCGCACATCATCTCGGTCGGGTGGTCGTACCAGCTCGAAAAGGACTCACCGGTTATGTAATGCAGGCCGACCATGAAGCATACATAGACTAGGCAGGCCGTGATCATCTCAAGTACGACCCGCCCGACAACGATGTCCATGACCTTGACCTGGGGGTAGGTCAGCAAAGCCTGATTCGCGGACGCAGCGCTCGCCCCGCGCGAGACGCAGTCTCTGAAGAAGTGGAAGGGCAAAAGGCCCGTAAGCAGGAAAACAGGGAGCGGAACCGGGAGTGGCGAGGTCCGGCCCAATGCGATGAAGACCAGCATCAGAACGCCGAGTTCGATCAATGGATCGAAGATGGCCCATGCGTATCCGAGGTCGGAACGGCCATGCCGCGTCCGTGATTCACGCAGTACGACCGCATAGATCACGCGCAGCATGACCTGCGCGCTCTTCAGAAAATCGCTGAACTCTACCGGATCGATCAGCGGCAATCGCTCTGGCGACCGATCCTTGCTTCCTCCCGCCATCCGCGCGCTCTAGACCTTTACCGCGCCCGGTGAAACCGGGAAAAAGCAGGTACGCATCAAAGGCTTGTGACGGCGCCACGGCCGATCCCGGCGTAACGCAGGCCGGCCTTCTCGATCTCGGCGGGCGGGTAGACATTGCGGAGGTCGATCAGGGCGTCGCCGGTCATCAACTCCTTGATCCGCTTCAGGTCCAGCGCGCGGAACTCGTCCCATTCGGTCACTAGCACGACCGCCTCGGCATCCTCGGCGACCTCATAGGCGCTGCCGACGAACTCGACGTCGTTGACCATACCGCGCGCCTGCTCGACGCCCTCGGGATCGTAGGCGCGGATGATGGCGCCGCAATCCTGCAAGGCCTGGATCACGGAGATGGACGGTGCGTCGCGCATGTCGTCGGTGTTCGGCTTGAAGGTCAGACCGAGGATGCCGACGCGTTTGCCGCGAATGTCGCCCTCGACCATCTTCAGGACCTTGCGGCCCATCGCGCGCTTGCGGGCGTCGTTCACGCGCACGACGGACTCGACGATGCGCAGCGGCGCGTCAGAGTCCTCGCCAGTCTTGAGGAGAGCAAGCGTGTCCTTGGGGAAGCACGAGCCGCCATAGCCGGGACCCGCATGGAGGAACTTGGTGCCGATGCGATTGTCGAGACCGATGCCGCGCGAAACGTCCTTCACGTCCGCGCCCACCGCCTCGCAGAGGTCGGCGATCTCGTTGATGAAGGTGATCTTGGTCGCGAGGAACGCATTCGCGGCGTATTTGATCAGTTCCGACGTGCGACGGCCGGTGAACAGGATCGGCGAATGGTTGAGGTAAAGCGGACGGTAAATCTCGCTCATCACCTCACGCGCGACAGGATCGTCGGTGCCGATGACGATGCGGTCGGGGCGCTTGAAGTCGTCGATCGCCGCGCCCTCGCGCAGGAACTCGGGGTTGGAAACGACATAGGCCTCGGCGTCGGGTGCCACCTCGCGGATGATCCGCTCCACCTCGTCGCCGGTGCCGACGGGCACGGTCGACTTAGTGACGATCACCGTCCGCCCCTTGATCGCCGCCGCGATTTCCCGCGTCGCAGCATAGACGTAGCTGAGATCGGCATGTCCGTCGCCACGGCGCGAGGGCGTGCCCACCGCGATGAACACCGCGTCAGCATCCGCCACCCCCGCCGCCAGATCGGTCGTGAACTTCAGGCGGCCGGCCTTCACGTTGCTCGACACCAGCTCGGCGAGGCCAGGCTCGTAGATCGGCATGATGTTGTTTTCCAGCGCCTCGATCTTCTGTGCCGCCTTGTCCACGCAGGTCACGGTGTGGCCGAAGTCGGAAAAGCACGCGCCGGAAACCAGACCGACATAGCCCGTACCAACCATCGTGATGCGCATCTGAAATCGTCCCCGCGGGTGAAGTTACATCCTGTTAAACAAGCCGCCCGGCCCTGACCAGCCCGGTTGAGGTGGCTTAGCTCAGCTAGTGCTGCATTGCAGCGTAAATCGCTGAGAAGTCCGGCGTCTGCTGTCGTTCCGATCTCGTCGTCCGGGGGAGTGGACCGGAGAGGATCGTGACCATTGCTTCGCGGTCGTCAGCGGCGACCTGATTCGGCAATCCGCTCCACGCCCATGCCGCAGAGGAGGCGGCACAAGGCACGCCGATCGCCTCTGCGAAGACCAGCGCCTCGGCAGCCCGGCGGGCAGCCTCGCCTCGATGCGGCACGGCGACGATCTGGCCGAGGGCAAGATAGGCGGGCATGTCCTCCGGCCGGATCGTTCCGGCGAAGATCACATTGCGGCTGATCCCCCGACGTGCGGCCGCCCGGGCCAGTGCGGGCGCGGCCGGACCGGTTCCGATGAAGAGCAGGGTAAGGTCGGGTCGACCGACGTCGGCGTGCGCCTCGATGAGGTCGAACAGGCCGGGATCGTCGATCAAGGGTCCGGCGCAGACGATCACCGGCCTTTCGGGACGAAGGTCCAACTCACGGCGTAAGTCGGTCAGGCGTTCCTCGCCGATTTCCAACACTGGGATTTCCGAAGGAACGACCAAGGGGTTTGCGTCTGGAATAAGCCGCGCGATCTCCACAGCCGCCGCTTCCGAACGGACGATTACGCGGTCGGCGGCGGCGAGGAGCGCTGCGAGACGGACGCCCCGTGCGACGGCCCGCTCCGTCCCCTCCACCACTGGCACATACATCGTGTCGATCAGCACGCGCGTTCCTTGGGCGAGGAGGTGTCGGACTGGCACTTCCATCTCAAGTCCGACGACGTGGGCGATCCCGGTCGAACCCGGCAGGTCGGCGGCTCCGCCAACGCTCACGATGACCCCCGATCGCTCGAACGATCGCACTTCCCCGACTTCAGCTGTGACGACGAAGAGCTGACAAGCTGCGCTCCGAGCGGCGGCAAAGGCGCGATACGCATCCGCTCCCCCGTCAGAGAAGGCCTCTTCTCCGATGACCACGAGAACATTCCCGGCACTCTGCATCCGCTCCGGTCGCCCCGGATAGGGTGCCGGGGCAGCCGCCTCCGCACGTATCGCATTAAGGCGCGCAGACATGGCTGTCGAGAAGGGCAGCTTTCCCTCGATACGTTCCAGCAGCCGCAGCGGCCCATCCAACATGCCCGCGCCGTGAAGCGCCATCGCCAGGTTGAAGAGCCGGGGTTCGTCTGGCCGCACCACCGCTGCCTCTTCGCCGATCCGCAAGGCCTCGGCCGGATCGAACCTGACCAGCGCCAGCGCGATCTCGGCAAGCGCCCGCGCGCGTTCGACGGGCGACCCACCTTGCAGGTCGCGGGCGGCGGCGATCAGCGCGTCGCGGTCCATCGCCTCGATGTCCTGCGGCACCATCCGCATCGCCTCGGCCGCGCGGATGCCTGCATAATGCGCCGGCAAGCGCCCCCGCTTCGCCTGCTGTCGCTTGCGCAACTCCATGATCCGCATCGGCAAGCGCAAAAGCCCGCGCAAGGTCAGCGCCTCGACGAGCGCCTGACCCAAACCGTAGGACAGAGTCAGGCGGATGTTGCCGAGTTGCGCCTCCGCCGCATCGGCGCGAGCGCGTTGCTCGACAAGTTCCCGGTCCCGCTCCCGGCGGCGCTCGATCTCGGCGGAAAGCTGCGCGCGCAGGGCTGCGGCGTCTTCGGGCGGATCGTGGTCGGTCATTCCCCGGCGGCTTACGAAGCAGGCACGGCCATTGGCAAGCCGCCCGCCCGCCACAACGCCGCATGACGCCGCATCCACGCCGCGCGGTAGGCGTAGCGGTCGGCACTGGAAAGGCCCATGCCGCCATCGTTGCTGAGCGAACCCGGGCGCCACAGCTGCACCGTCAGGATCGCCGGGTCGCGCCGGATCGCGCCGCGCCCGTAAAACGTGTCGAGCCGCGCCAGCATTTCAGCATCGCTGCCGGTACGCGCCTCCTCGAACGGACCGGCTGCGAGGAAGGCTTGGCGGCGGATGAGCATCGAAATGGGGCAGAGGCGGACGAAGGGGAAGACGCGCGGGGCGATGGGCATGCCGTCCTCGTCCATGCGGAAGTGCCCGGCGACCGAGCCGGCGCTGCCCATGCGGCCGAGTTGGCGGGCGATCCGCTCGGGGTGCGCCCAGTCGTCGGCGTCGTGGAAGGCGATGAAGGTGCCGCGAGCTTCGGCCAATCCGGCGTTGCGCGCGGCGGCGGCGCCCCTGGGTCCTTTGTTGCGGATCAGGCGGATGCGAGGGTCGGCGAGGCTGGCGACGCGTTGCGGACCGTCGTCGCGGGAGCGGTCGTCCACCACGATGATGTCGAGGTTGGCATGGGTTTGCGCGAGGAGCGAGTGGAGGGCTGTCTGGATCGTCGCGGCGTTGTCGTGGAGCGGGACGATGACGGAGACTGTTTCTGCGGCATCGTCTCCCCCACGCCGTTCGCCCTGAGCCTGTCGAAGGGCCAGCGCCGGGGCTTCGACAGGCTCAGCCCGGACGGCGGGCGGAAGTGTGTTGAGGGTGTGAATGTCGAGCGGCTCGTCGGAGATCTCGAGCGGTCCGGCCAGGCCATCCGCCTCGAACGCCGCGTTCAGCGCCGCCCGCGCTTCTCGGAATGTACCTCGCGTCAGCATTACCCCAGCGCGCATGGCCGCGACATCCCGCCCCTCGAAGTCCTCCAGCACCGGCGCTGCCGTCCCCGGTCCGATCGCGTAAAGACACGCGGCCTGATCCGAGCCCGGCCCCAGGACCTCCGCCGCAAAGGCCGGATCATGCACCGCTGCTACCGCCGCCAACCGCCGCTGCCATTCGAGGGGCAGCGCCCTCGCCTCTCCCCGCGTCGGCAGCGCGCCGAGCGCGGCACGCCCGACCATCACGCCGGCACGCGCCTCGGCATCGCGCCCTTCGGCCTCCGCCGCATCGCTGTGGAGCCCCAGCAGCGCCAGCACCGCCGCATCCTCCGGCGCGCCGGTCAGCGCCACCGCGTGCAGCGCCCGCCGCGCCGCCTTGCGCGCCGCCGCCAGCCGGATCGCCGCGACGGGCGCGCGGACCAGCCGGCCGAGCATCGCGTCCGAGATCAGCGGCACGTTGCCCAGCCGTTGCGCCCCGCGTAAGCCATGACGCGTGAGTGACAGTTTCACGTTCCCGGCGCAATCGGAGGCGGGCACCGGCGATCTGCTGGAGGACGCGCTCGCCCCCGGTTTTCCCGATCCGGCGATCGGCGGACTCGATGCGGCGAGCGCGCGTCGGCAGGCGAGCGACCTGCTGCGTGCCGCGCATGGCGACGGCAGCTTCGCCGCCTCGCTCCCCCGCGCGCTGGAACTCGCGGCCGGCTTTCCGGAGGAGGAGCATGTCCAGCGGATCGTCGCCCATCTGCTTGAGGGCAAGGGCGACATCCGCGCGGCACAGCGCGCCTGGCGCGGCGTATCGGCGCGCTTTCCGCGGTCGGTCGAGGCGGCGACGCAGGCCTTTCGCCTGACCGCCAAGGCACTCGGGCGGGAGGCGGCGGAGGCGCAGTACCGCCGCCGCTTCGGCGATGCCGAGGCGATCACCGATCCCGAAAGGCTGCTGATGGCGGCTCTCGCCCTGGAGGTGCTCGGCCGCCATGAGGAGGCGGAGGCGGCGTGTCGTCGGGCGGTGGCGCTGCGCCCCGACCACGGCGAGACCCGCCTTCGCCTGATCCGCCTGCTGGAGGAGCGTGGGCTGATCGCGGAGGCGGTGAAAGCGGCCTCGGGGACTGAAGGCGACGCTGAAGTCCACGCACAACGCGAGCGGCTGAGGGCTGAGCTGGACCGGCTCCAGAAGAGCTTCCCACGCCTCGCTTTCACCGGCGCGCCCGTGTGGCGGACGGTGCTCGACGACCTCCTCGCCCGCACCGTCGCCGCGCGCATCGCCCATCCGCCGCGCATCGCCAACGGGCAGCTAGGCTCCGTGGTGATGATCGGCGGCACGCTTGGCGGCGGCGGGGCGGAGCGGCAGCTGGTGGCGAGCGCCCTCGCCCTCGACCGCGCGGCAAAGGAAGGGCGGATGATCGGTGATCGCGCCTTCACCGGTCCGGTTTCGGTGCTGTGCCGCAAGCTCGACCCGCGACGCGGGCAGGACTTTTTCATGCCCGCCCTAACGGCGCAGGGCATCCAGGTGACCGGCTATCTCGCTGCGCCGAGATATGGCGGTAAACCGTCACTCTCGGTCGTCGCCGGGGAGCGCGCCGCCATCCGCGAACTGCCCGAGCGGGTGCGCGAGGGGGTGGAGCATCTGACCGACCTCCTCCGCTATCTCGCGCCCGATGTCGTGCATATCTGGCAGGACGGGATGATCCTCGCCGCCGGGCTTGCCGCGCTGCTGGCCAAGGTGCCGCGCATTGTCCTCAACGTTCGGACCTTGCCGCCCAGCGACCGCGCCGACCGGTTCAAGGAGGAGCAGATCCCCATCTACCGCGCGCTCCTCGCCTCGCCCGGCGTAACGCTGACCGCCAATTCGGCGCTTGCGGCGCGGCGGTACGAGCAATGGCTGGGCCTGCCGGAAAGGACCGGCTGGGTCGTGCCGAACGGCGTCAATCCGTTGCCCATAGCGCCCAGTCCGGATGACGAGGAGCGCTGGCGGCTGTTCGACGAACGGACGAGCGGCGGCTTCACCGTCGGAGGCGTGATGCGCTTCGACGCGAACAAGCGGCCGATCGACTGGCTCGCCATCGCCGACCGGCTGGCTGCACGCCTGCCCGACGCCCGCTTCATCCTAGTCGGGGATGGCGAGTTGCGCGGCGCCGCGCAGGAGTTCGCGGCGCGGCGGGGGATCGCCGATCGGGTGCTTTTCACGGGTCGATCGGCGGCGGTGGGCTACTGGCTGTCGCGGATGGACGCCTTCATGCTGACCAGCCGGTTCGAGGGCACGCCCAATGTGCTAATCGAGGCGCAACTTGCCGGTTTGCCGGTGATAACGACACCCGCCGGTGCGGCCGCGGAGACGATCATCCCCGGTGTGACCGGTCATGTGCTGGATGGCGGCGAGACGATCGATCCGGAAGAGGCGGCGGCGCGGCTGGCGGCGTTCGCGGCCATGCCGGTCACGGATCGGGCGCATATCTCCGCCCTCGCCCGCGAACGCGCGGTGCAGCATTATTCGGTGGAAACGATGCTCCGCCACACGCTGGAGGCGTTCGCGGCCCCGCTGGACGCGCCGATGATCGCATTTCCGTAAGCCAGACCGCCGTTTGCGCTCAGCGTGTCGAAGTGCTGCGCTGGCGCTTCGACAAACTCAGCGCGAACGGGGACTGGAACCGCGATACGGTTAGGCCGCTTTTCGATCGACCGATCAGTTCTCAGAACCGGCACTACGGCGTTCGCACTGAGCTTGTCGAAGTGCCGACACCACGGGTGCACTGGAGCTTCGACAAGCTCAGCCCGAACGGACGTGAGAGGCGGTCTTAAGCGATCAGCGCGAAAACCCGCGCGGGGCGGCGCATCGCGGTGCCGGTCAGGCCGAAGCCGGCGATCATCATCGCCCAGCTGGCCGGTTCCGGCACGGCTGGCGCAGCGGGGGTAATCGTCCAGTTGGTCGTGTACTTCGGCACCGCGATGTCGACGGTGCTGTAGCCGAACTGCATGTTCGCCGTCTTCTTCAGAACACCGCTCTGCGCATAGACATTGATCCAGAAGCCGTCGGTGTTGGCGGTCAGCGTGGCGACCTTGGGAGAACTGCCGAAAAAGTTCGGTGCGCCGTTGCTTTGCGTCGTGAACGCGGTGTTCACGCCGGTGAAGCTGGTGTTGCCGACCTTGAAGTCGGCAGCTGTCAGCGTGAAGGCCCTGGTCACATCGTCGTAGGACGTGGCGAACGTGCCACTCAGCGTCGTGTACGGGCCGGACGCGAAGGTGCCGGAGACGGCATAGGTTGTCACGGTCACCGCCGCCTGAGCAGCCGCCGGAACAACCAGCGTGGTCGCGGTAAGCAACGCCAACATATACTTGTTCATGAAGTCCCCCCGATCATTCAGTCTCGGGGGCGTAGCAGTTCGGGCGCGATTAACCAGTGGTTAAGGGCGATTTGAGGTCCTTATTCGGCACAAAGCAGATCAACTTGCCTGTCTTCTCGCGAGACTACAGCCCCATCATGAACGGCGGCGCCGGAATGGTCGCACGGCTCTCGTTCAGCAGCATCGACCAGCGGGCAGACAGGTCGTTGAAATAGGGATCGTCGGTGGCGATGCGCCGCTTCACCACCGTGTCCGTCCGATCGGAGGGGATGACGATCAGGTCGATCGGACGCCCCACCGCGAGGTTGGACCGGATGGTCGAATCGAAGGAGATCAGCCCGACCTTCACCGCCTCGTCGATCGGCGTCTCCCAGGTGAGCACACGGTCGAGGATCGGCTTGCCGTACTTCGTCTCGCCGATCTGCAGGAAGGGCTGGTCCTGCTGGCACTCGATGAAATTGCCCTCGGCGTAGAGCATGTAGAGCTTGAGCGGCCCGTCACCGATCCGCCCGCCGACCAGCATAGAAATGCCGGCGGACACCTTCTCCGCCTCCAGCGCCTCGCGCACATCCTCGCGCGCATGGGCCATCGCCTCGCCCACCAGCTGCGCCGCGCGAAACATGGACGGCATGTCTGCGAGGCGGCGGGGGGCGTCGCCGTCGGCCAGCGGCGGCATCCCTTCGGCCAGCATCGAACAGGACAAGCTGGGTGACCGACAGATTGCCGGCGGTCAGCGCCACGATCAGGCGATCCGACCCCTCGGCCAGGACATGCAGCTTCCGATAGATCGAGATGTTGTCGATGCCCGCATTGGTGCGCGTGTCGGCCATCATGACGAGGCCGTCCTTCACCAGCATGCCGACGCAATAGGTCATCGTGTACGCTCTAGCCCCCCGGCTTTGAAATCTTAACTCTGGGACTGGAGCGCCGTCTGCGTCTGAGCCACGTTGACCCCGACGTCCAACGTCTCGACTCCGCCGCCAATCCGCGCGCCAGAAAGCGGTGCCGCCTCGCGATAATCAAGCCCGATTGCCACGCGAATGTAAGAATCGTCCGGGCAGATGCCGTTAGCTGCGTCGAAACCGATCCAGCCGAGGTCCTCGACATAGGCCTCCGCCCAAGCATGGCTCGCCTCCTGGAACTGCGCGCCGTCGTGCCGGTAGAGATGGCCAGAGACGTAGCGCGCGGGCACATTCATGGCGCGGGCGGCCGCGACGAAGATATGCGCGAAATCCTGGCAGACGCCGTGGCCGAGCGCAAAGGCGTCCTCGGCCGATCGCTCGACATCCATGCGGGTGTTGTCGAAGGACAGCCGCTCGAAGATCAGCTGGTTAAGGCGATGCGCCCTGGCCAGGATCCCCTTCTCCGCCCCGCTTGCCTCCCGCGCCAGCGCGCCGATCGCGCCGCTCGCGCGGGTGAGCGGAGTCGTGCGCAGGAACACCATCGCCGGCAGCGGTTCGGGCGCGCCGGCGACAAGGCCCGCCTTGTCCTCGGTCAGCGCCTCGCCCGAGACGGTGACCGTCAGGCGATCGACCGGTCCGTCGATGTAGAGCATCGCGGTCTCGTTACCGTAGCCGTCCCGGCCCGCCCTGATCCGGGCGTCGCAATCGACGTCGATCTGCCAGTCGATGATGTTCTGCCCGTCGAAATTGGCGGGTGTCACGCGCAGGAGCTGCACGATCCGGCGCTGCGCCTCGGTGAAGCGGTATTCGGTGCGGTGGTTGACGAACAGGCGCATCAGGCAGATCCGGAAGACAGCATCTTCCCCCGCAAGGGGGAGGTGGCAGGCGCCGCCTGACGGAGGGGGAGGACGGCGGTGAACCCGAAGATGAAAGGATGCCGCAGCCCTCCCCCTCCGTCGCCTTCGGCGCCACCTCCCCCTGGCGGGGGAGGATTGTTGCGGGTCTCCATCACGAGAACCTGAACTGCTGGACAATCGCCGCGTCCAGCTCCGCGTTGCGGGCGACATGCGCCTGCAGGAACTCGTGCAATCCGGACTGAAAAACGCCGTCGGTGGTCGCCTGACGAAGCCGGGTATGCCGCGCCTTCGCCAGCCGATCGGCCTCGCCCTGCCTGCCGAGGCGCTGGCTAAGGCGGTTGAGGAGGCTGACGATATGCTCGGCCGAAGCGACTAGCGAGCGCGGCATCTCCGGCCGCAGGATCAGCAGCTCGGCCACCAGCCAGGGCTGAAGTCCTTCGCGATAGAGCCAGCGGTAGGCGGTGACGGCGGAGACGGTCTGCAGGATCGCCGTCCACTGGTCACGATCGACGGTGCCGCCGACCTGTTCGCCCTCCGGCAGGAGGAGGTGGTACTTGACGTCGAGCAGGCGGGCGGTGTTGTCCGACCGTTCGATCGCCTGCCCCAGCGAGATGAAATAGTTCGCCTCGTTGCGGAGCATCCGGTGCAGCGCCCCTTCGAAGCCCCGCGCCTCGGCCTTCACGTCCTCCACCAGCGCGAGCGTCGCCTGCGCGCCGCCTGGACTGGAGCGATCGCGCAACCCCATCCACGCGCGGTTGATCGCCAGCCACGCCTCTCGGGTGAGCGCAGTGCGGACGGCCCGCGCATTGGTGCGCGCCGCCTCGATACAGCTGCGGATCGAGCTCGGGTTCTCGCGCGCGAGCGTCAGGTAGCGGTTGACGCTGAGCGGACTGAGCGGGTCGCCGGTCGCCTGGAAGCCGAGGTCCGAAGAGGCGACATGCAGCGCGCTGGCCCAGGCCTCGGCGCCAGCCGGTCGCGGCGAGAGTGCGTCGAGACGAAGCGTCGCCTCCACCAGCTGCGCGGTGAACTCGGCCCGCTCCATGTAGCGGCCCATCCAGTAGAGCGAGGATGCGGTACGTGACAGCATCTTAGCGACCCAATCCGCGCTGGACCTGGAAGCCGGGGAACTGCGCCTGATCGGGCGTGTCCATCAGGATCAGACTGTCCTTGGTGCCGCCGCCCTGGCTCGAATTGACCACCAGCGACCCTTCCTTGAGCGCGACGCGGGTGAGGCCACCGGGCACGATCCGCACCCTGTCCGATCCGGTCAGCACGAAGGGGCGGAAGTCGACATGGCGCGGTGCCACGCCGCTTTCCACCAGGGTCGGCACCGTGGACAGCGCGAGCGTCGGCTGGGCGATGTAGCGATGCGGCTCGGCGATGAGCGCGGCGCGGAACTCCTCAATCTGCCCCCTGCTGGCGGTCGGGCCGACGAGCATGCCGTAGCCGCCGGAACCATCGACCAGCTTCACCACCAGCCTCTCGAGATTGTCGAGCGTATACTGCAGCGCCTGCGGCTCCCGGCAGCGATAGGTCTCGACATTCGGCAGCTTCGGCTCGCCGCCGGAATAATAACGCACGATCTCAGGCATGTAGCTGTAGATCGCCTTGTCGTCGGCGATGCCGGTGCCGGGCGCGTTCACCAGCGCGACGTTCCCCGCCAGATAGGCGGCGATCAGTCCGGGCACGCCCAGCATCGAATCGGGCCGGAAAACGAGCGGATCGATGAACTCGTCGTCGATCCGCCGGTAGATCACGTCCACCCGCACCGGACCCTCGATGGTCCGCATCCAGACGACGTCGTCGATGACCTCCAGGTCCGCCGCCTCGACCAGATCGATCCCCATCGCATCGGCGAGGAAGCTGTGTTCGTAAAAGGCGGAGTTGAAATGGCCGGGGGTGAGGAGAACGCAGACGGCGTCCTTGCCCTTGGCGCGCGGGCTGACCGACTGCATCGTCTCCAGCAGGCGATCGGGGTAGCTGTCGACCGCCGCCACCTCGAAGATCTCGAACAGCTCGGGACAAAGGCGCAGCATCGCCTCCCGGTTTTCCAGCATGTAGGAGACGCCGGAGGGAGTGCGGGCATTGTCCTCCAGCACGAAGAACTCGTCCGGGCCGGTGCGGACCAGGTCGATGCCGCAGATATGGGCGAAGATGCCATGCGGCGGTTTCGCGCCCGCCACTTGCGTCAGGAACTGCGGATTTCGAAGGATCAGCTCCTCCGGCACGATGCCGTCGGCGATGCAGCGGCGCGGGCCGTAGACGTCACGCATGAAGGCGTTGAGCGCCTCGACGCGCTGCACCAGCCCCTCGGACAAAGCGGTCCACTCGCGCGCTGTGAAGATGCGCGGGATGATGTCGAAGGGGATGATCCGCTCGGCGGATTCCTGCTCGCCATAGACGGCGAAGGTTATACCGAGCTGTCGGAACGCAGCCTCCGCAGCCTGTTGCCGGCGGTTGAGTTCGGACTGGGGCGTCGTCACCATCCACTCGGTCAGCGGAGCAAAACCGGCGCGCGGCTCTCCACCGGCGCTCTTCCCCCAGATTTCGTCGAAAGCCCCGCTCGCCGCCATATTCCTCCGCTCGGTTGCCATGAGACTGCAACGCTTTGCTGCACAGCACAAGAGATGTGCTGAACGACGGGTAACGGACGGGAACCGAAGCGGGTCCTTACGCTGATCCGAAACGCAAACCGCCGCAGCCCCTGCATGGGACCGCGGCGGCCGTTTACCCCCGGTAGAGCCGGTTTAGGCTACCTGGGCGACCTCGCCCTCTTCGGTCTCGCGCAGCACGTAGCCGCGACCCCAGACGGTCTCGATGTAGTTCTCGCCACCGCAGGCCAGCGACAGCTTCTTGCGCAGCTTGCAGATGAACACGTCGATGATCTTCAACTCGGGCTCGTCCATGCCGCCATAGAGGTGGTTCAGGAACATTTCCTTGGTGAGCGTCGTGCCCTTGCGGAGCGACAGCAGCTCCAGCATCGCGTATTCCTTGCCGGTCAGGTGGACGCGGTTGCCGTCCACTTCCACCGTCTTTGCGTCGAGGTTGACCGCCAGCTTGCCGGTGCGGATGACCGACTGGCTATGACCCTTCGAGCGGCGGACGACGGCGTGGATGCGGGCGACCAGCTCCTCGCGGTGGAAGGGCTTGGTGACGTAGTCGTCCGCGCCGAAGCCGAAGGAGCGGACCTTGGAGTCCATCTCGTTATTGCCGGACAGGATCAGGACGGGCGTCTGCACCTTGGCGACGCGCAGCTTCTTCAGGACGTCATAGCCGTGCATGTCCGGCAGGTTGAGGTCGAGAAGGATGATGTCGTAATCGTAGAGCTTGCCGAGGTCCAAGCCCTCTTCGCCCAGATCGGTCGTGTACGTGTTCAGCCCCTCGGTGGCGAGCATCAGCTCGATGCTCTTGGCGACAGTGGGTTCGTCTTCGATCAGCAGTACGCGCATGTCACAATTCCTTCATCCGCTCTGTGGATCGTCCAGACGGTCCCCTCGCCGGTCCCGGACACCTGTTAAGCGCCTTTGTGAACGCAAAAGGTTAACACCCACTTAAGTCAGATTACCAGCGTGATGCGTTGGCCTGTGCGTTCGTCTATGCGGCTATAATGCTTAACGAGCACATCCTGTTCATCGACGGCGAAGCAATTATCGTCGACAAGCCCGCCGGTCTCCCCGTCGATCCGAGTCGCGACGGGGCGCTGTCCGTCCATAACCATCTGGATTCGCTGCGAATGGGCTTCCAGCGCGTCCCCCTTCCGGTGCATCGTCTTGATCGCGACACATCCGGCTGCCTGCTCCTCGCGCGCAACCCCAAGGCGCATAAGAGATTTGGGCAGGCGTTCGAGGCTGGCGAGGTCGAGAAGCTTTATTGGGCGGTGCTGGACGGCGTACCGGGCGAAAGCGCGGGCGTAATCGACATGCCGCTCGCCAAGACCTCCACGCGGGAGGCGGGCTGGCGGATGGTGCCGGACGCGAAGGGCAAGAGCGCAGTGACGCGTTGGGAGGTGATCGCGACCAGCAACGGCCGCGCCCTCGTCGCCTTTCGCCCGGAGACCGGCCGCACCCACCAGCTCCGCGTCCATGCGGCGAGCGGTATCGGCGTGCCGATCGCGGGCGACCCCGTCTATGGACGCAAGGGCGGGCCGATGCTGCTCCATGCCCGCGCGCTCACCCTGCCGCGTGGGCCGAAGCCGCCGGTCGCCGCAACCGCCCCGCTACCGCAAAGCTTCCTGGCGGCAGGCTTTACCGATGCCGTCGCCTGACCGCTTCCCCATCCCCGAGGATGCGATCGAGGAGAAGTTCCTCGCCGCGACCGGACCCGGCGGGCAGAACGTCAACAAGGTGGCGACCGCCTGCCAGCTGCGCCTTGACGTGTTCGCGCTGCGCCTGCCGCCGCCAGTCTATACGCGGCTCCGGGTGCTCGCCGGATCGAAGATGACATCGGCCGGCGAGATCCTGATCACCGCCCGCCGCTTCCGCACGCGCGAGGCGAACCGCGAGGATGCGCGCGCCCGGCTGTCGGAACTGCTGGCGGCGGCTTTCGTCCGGCCTGAGCGGCGCATCGCGACCAAGCCCAGCCGGGCCGCCAAGTTGAAGCGGGTGGATGCCAAGGCGGCGCGGGGGGCTGTGAAGAAGGGTCGCGGACGGGTGGCGTTGGATTGAACCCGTGCTTCGACTTCGCTCAGCACGAACGTCATTCTATATCTAACCTCAACCATCCCCCGTTCGTGCTGAGCGAAGTCGAAGCACGGGCCACAAGCGAGACCCCATGTACCAGTTCGACATCACCGCCACCGACAAGGCCGCGCTCTACGCCGACCTCCGCTCAGCCCTCGACGCGCTGACCGCGGACGAGGCGGACGCGATCGCCAACATGGCAAACGCCGCCGCACTGCTCTGGGAATACCTGCCCGATCTCAACTGGGCCGGCTTCTACCGGATGGCGGGCGGCGAACTCGTCCTCGGCCCGTTCCAGGGCAAGGCGGCCTGCATCCGCATACCCCTCGGCAAGGGCGTGTGCGGCACCGCCGCCGCTACCCGCGAAACCCAGCTCGTCGAGGACGTCCATGCCTTTCCCGGCCACATCGCCTGCGACGCCGCCTCGCGGTCCGAGCTGGTCGTGCCGATCCTCGATGGCGAGCGGCTGATCGGCGTGCTCGACCTCGACAGCCCCGTGCCCGCCCGGTTTACACCGGATGATGCGGCAGGGTGCGAGGCGCTGATGGAGTTGCTCGCCTCGCGCCTTGGCTGACCAGCGGGAACTCCGCCAGGCCTATATCAGCCGATTTCGCTCTCCTGAACGACCGGTCTGCTCTCGCGCGTGCCCCGATAGCGCTCGTCGCCCGCCTCGATCACGACATGGTCGTCGTGGACCTCGGCCAGCGTGCCCATGAACGGCATACCAGCGAGGCTGCCGGTCACGCGATAGCTGACCATGTCGCCGACCTTGAAGGTGGCGGGATCGAAATTGAAGGTGAAGGGGCAGGCGTCTCCCGCCTCACCCTGACCCATACCAATCATAATCGGCTCCTCTTACGGCGATCATTCTACACCATGCGAAGTCGGTCGTCAGCATCACGTCAGCTGAGGCGATCCAGCGCTTCGTCGCTGAGACCGCCCGGCACGATCATCACCGGGCAAGACATCGTGCCCGCCGCCGAGCCCGCGAAGTAGCTGACAAGGGGGCCCGGCCCGCCGGTTTCCGACGCGCCGAGCACCAGTGCCGCCGTCTCGGGACGATTGGAGAGCAGCTCCCTCACAACCGCCACCGGCTCGCCGCCGCAGACGGTGATCTTCGGCTCGACCCCGCTTTCCTCGAAGAGGGCGCCCGCCGCCGCGACAACCAAGGCCTCCGCACGCAGCCTCGCCTCCTCCTCCATCGCCGCCTGGACGCCGCCCCAGGCGACGAACTCCTGTGGCGGGACGAGCGCCAGGATCTCCACCGCGCCGCCGGTCTTGATGGCGCGGCGAGCGGCGAAGCGCAGGGCAACCCGCGATTCGGGACTTTCGTCGATCACGACGAGATAGATGCGCACCCTTTAGGCCCTCCTGTTGACGGCGACCGTTATCCGAACGCACCCGCCTTGCAAGCGGGTGCGCGGGGTTGACCGACAGCGCTTTCCGTCCGAGACGGACGCCCTCAACAGTAACGAGGTCCCGATGCCCGTCGAGCTCAAGATGCCGGCGCTTTCCCCGACGATGGAGGAGGGCACGCTGTCCAAATGGCTTGTGAAGGAAGGGGACACGGTTGCGTCCGGCGATGTCCTGGCCGAGATCGAGACCGACAAGGCCACGATGGAGTTCGAGGCCGTCGATGAGGGCGTCGTCGCCAAGATCCTCGTTCCGGCCGGCACCGAGGGCGTGAAGGTCGGAGCGCCGATCGCGATCATCGCCGAAGAGGGCGAGGACGCGTCCGCTGCCGCCTCGTCCGAACCGAAGAAGACCGAGGCCAAGGCCGACGTGAAGGAAGAGAAGGCCGAAGCGCCGAAGTCTGAGGTTTCGAAGCAGGAAGCACCGGCCGCGAAGGCAGAGGCGAAGCCCGCCCCGGCGCCCGCATCCGCGGCAGACGATCGCGTGAAGGCCAGCCCGCTCGCGCGCCGCCTTGCCGAACAGTCAGGCATCGACCTCGCCGGGATCAGCGGATCGGGCCCGAACGGGCGCATCGTCAAGGCTGACCTGGACGGCGCGAAGCCCGCCACCAAGCCCGCCGCCGCCAAGTCCGAGACGTCCCCTGAATCCGCGAAGGCCGCGCCTGCCGCTGCCCCGGAGAAGGCGGCTGCACCCTCGGGCCTCGCACCCGAGACGGCCGACGTGCCTGCCGAGGCGATCAAGCTCAGCGGTATGCGCAAGACGATCGCGCGCCGCCTGACGGAATCCAAGCAGACCGTTCCGCACATTTACCTCACGGTCGATATCCGTCTCGACGCGCTGCTCAAGCTGCGGGGCGAGCTGAACAAGGGGCTCGAAGCACGCGGCGTGAAGCTGTCCGTCAACGACCTGCTGATCAAGGCGCAGGCCGCCGCCCTGATGGAGGTCCCCACCTGCAACGTGCAGTTCGCCGGCGACACTTTGTTCAAGTTCGGCCGCGCCGACATCTCGGTCGCGGTGTCGATCGAGGGTGGGCTGATCACTCCGATCATCCGCGATGCCAACAACAAGGGCGTGGCGAGGATCTCGACCGAGATGAAGGACCTTGCCGACCGCGCCAAGGCCGGCAAGCTGAAGCCGGAGGAGTATCAGGGCGGCACCGCCAGCATCTCCAACATGGGCATGTTCGGCATCAAGAATTTCGACGCGGTCATCAACCCGCCGCAGGCGATGATCCTGGCGATCGGCGCGGGCGAGAAGCGGCCCTATGTCGTGAATGATGAGCTGACCATCGCCACGATCATGTCCGCCACCGGAAGCTTCGACCATCGCGCCATCGACGGCGCGGACGGTGCCGCATTCATGGCCGCGTTCAAGCGCCTGGTGGAGAACCCGCTGGGGATGCTTGCTTGAGCGAAAGCGTGGCCGACGAGACTCCGCCGGACGACATCCCCGCCATTCGCGTGGTGGCGATGCCGGCGGACACCAATCCTTATGGCGACATCTTCGGCGGCTGGCTGATGAGCATGATGGACTCGGCGGCCGGTTCGGTGGCGGCGCAGGTCTCTGGCGGCCGCGCGGTGACGATCGCGGCGGACGGCATGACCTTCCTGCGGCCCGTGGCGGTGGGTGACGTCGTATCGGTCTACGCCCGCCTCGCCCAGACCGGCCGCAGCTCGATGAAGATCGCTGTCGAGGCCTGGCGCCGCCAGCGTTTCCAGCACGAGAGCCAGAAGGTGACGGCGGCGACGTTTACGTTCGTCGCCATCGACGACGAGGGCAAACCGAGGCCAGTTGGGGGATGAAGGAGCGAGCGGATCGAAAGCCCTCTTCCCCTGCGGGAGAGGGTTGGGAGAGGGATGGCGGTGACGTCGGCTCGATGCCGGCGGCAGCGCCAGAGGGGCGAGACGCTCGCTATCGCTCGCGACCCCTCTCCCCAACCCCTCTCCCACAAGGGGAGAGGGGCTTGCCGCCCGTATCGAAGGTGATGCGGAGCCGGGCCAAGTCTCTCCGCCACAACCAGACCGACGCCGAAACCGCGCTCTGGCACCTCCTCCGTTTCTGGAACAACGACATCCTCACCAATCCCGAGGGCGTGCTGACCAGCTTGCTCGCTGCGCTCGCAACCCCTCTCCCCGCAGGAGCATCCCATGGCTGACACCTACGACCTCATCGTCCTCGGCTCCGGCCCCGGCGGCTATGTCGGCGCGATCCGCGCGGCGCAGCTGGGCCTGAAGGTCGCGATCGTGGAGCGGGAGCGGCTGGGCGGGATCTGCCTCAACTGGGGCTGCATCCCGACGAAGGCGCTGCTCCGCTCCTCCGAGATCTATCACTACATGAGCAACGCTGCGTCCTACGGCCTGACGGTCGAGAAGGCGGGCGTCGATCTCGCCGCCGTCGTGAAGCGCAGCCGCGGGGTCGCCGACCAGCTGAACAACGGCGTCAAGGGCTTGATGAAGAAGCACAAGATCACCGTCTACGAGGGCGTCGGCAAGCTCACGGCCAAGGGCAAGCTCACAGTCACCGGCGATAAGCCCGCCGAACTGGAGGCCCCGCACATCATCCTTGCCACCGGCGCGCGCGCCCGCGAACTGCCCTTCGCCAAGGCTGACGGCGAACGCATCTGGACTTACCGCCACGCGATGACGCCGAAGGAGATGCCGACCAAGCTGCTGGTCATCGGCTCCGGCGCGATCGGATGCGAATTCGCAAGCTTCTACAGCGACATGGGTGCGGAAGTGACGATCGTCGAGATGCTCGATCAGATGCTGCCGGTCGAGGATCACGAGGTCGCCGCCTTCGTCACCAAGGCGTTCGGCAAGCAGGGCATGAAGATCCTGACCGGCACCGGCGTCAGCAAGATCGATGCGTCCAAGTCGGGCGTCAAGGCAACGATCAAGGCGAAGGACGGCAAGGAGACCGTCGAGGACTTCAGCCATGTCATCGTCGCGGTCGGCATCGTGCCGAACATCGAGGGTATCGGCCTCGACACCCTCAAGATCGGGCAGGACCAGCGCAACCACATCAAGGTCGACAGCTACGGCAAGACCAATGTCGAGGGCATCTGGGCCATCGGTGACGTGGTGGCCGGCCCCTGGCTCGCGCATAAGGCGATGCACGAGGGTGTCATCGCCGCCGAGGCGATCGCCGCCGCGCTCGGCAAATATGACGGCCATCTGCACGAGAACCGCACCGACAATATCGCCGGCTGCACCTATTCCCGCCCGCAGGTCGCATCCGTCGGCCTGACCGAGAAGAAGGCGAAGGAAGCCGGAGTCGAGATCAAGGTGGGCAAGTTCCCCTTCATCGGCAACGGCAAGGCGATCGCGCTTGGCGAGGCGGAAGGGTTCGTGAAGACGATCTTCGACGCGAAGACCGGCGAGCTGATCGGCGCACACATGGTCGGCGCGGAGGTGACCGAGCTGATCCAGGGCTATGTCGTCGGCCGTCAGCTGGAGACGACGGAGGCGGAGCTGATCGGCACCATCTTCCCGCACCCGACGCTCAGCGAGATGATGCACGAGAGCGTCCTCGCGTCCGAGGGGCGCCCGCTGCATATCTGACGGCCAATCCTTCGATACGCCGCTTCGACAGGCTCAGCGGCTACTCAGGACGAACGGTTTTCCTTAAAGGTCCGTTCGTCCTGAGTAGGCACTGAGCGAAGTCGAAGTGCCGTATCGAAGGAGCCCGCCTACCCCCCGGTCACACTCATATGCCGCGCAACCGCCGGTGCCTTTGCCGCGATGTCGAAGTCGTGCCGGAGCGGCTTGCCCGCAAGGAGGCGGTCGAGCGCCGCGTCGATCCCCGCCCCGCCTTCGCTCCGCAGCACCTCGCGCAACTCGACCTTTTGGTCGTGGCCCAAACAGCCATAGACGGTGCCCGTCGCGGCGATGCGGATGCGGTTGCACCCGGCGCAGAAGTTCTCGGTCAGCGGGGTGATGAAGCCGAGCCGCCGCCCGGTCTCCGCCACCTCGAAGTAGCGCGCAGGTCCGCCTGTCCGGTAGAGCGTCGGGATCAGCGTGAAACGCGCGGCAAGCGCTTCCTTGACCACGCCGAGCGACAGGTGCCGGGCGTAGCGATCATCCTCGATCTCGCCGAGCGGCATCGCCTCGATCAGCGAGAGGTCCATGCCCCCCGCACCGCACCAGACGAGCATGTCGGCGATCTCGTCGTCGTTGATGCCCGCCAGCGGCACCATGTTGATCTTGATCGCCATCCCCGCCTCGCGCGCCGCCTCGATCCCGGCGAGCACCTTGGCGAGGTCCCCGCCCCGCGTGATCTCCGCGAAACGCGCGGGGTCGCGGCTGTCGAGGCTGACGTTGATGCGCCGCACGCCGCCTGCGAACAGGCTCTCAGCCATGCCGCCAAGCTGGGTGCCGTTGGTGGTGAGAGTGACCTCCTCCAGCCCTTCGCCGCGCAGCCCGTCCAATCCGCGCACCAGATCGAGGACACCGCGCCGGACCAGCGGCTCCCCCCCGGTCAGCCGGATCCTCCGCACGCCGCGTGCGACCAGGGCACGGCCGAGCACCAGCATCTCATCGATCGTCAGCAGTGCGCGGCGCGGCGCGAACACCATGTTCTCGCCCATGCAATAGCGGCAGCGCAGATCGCAGCGGTCGGTGACCGACAGGCGCACATAGTCGATCCTGCGGCCGAAGCCGTCGATCAGGGGATTGCGTGCCGTCATCCGCCAGAAAGTAATGCGCCTGCCGGAAAGGGCAATCGGCAGGTTAGAAGCGCAACACCTCCACACGTGCGCCCTCGGACAGTGCCGGCGTTCCCGGCCTTTGCCGGATCACCGCATTGCTGAGCGCCAGCGCCGCCTGTGCGCCTGAATCCTGATTGGCCACCGGCCGCACACGCCCGCGATCCAGCCGCCCGCGCGCGAACGTCTCACGCGTGTCGCAGGGGGGCAGCGCGCCATCGAGCGTCGCCTGCTCCCATTGCGCCGCATCTTCCGCCTGCCTGCCGCCCAGTCGGAGCAGCATCGGCACGAGCAACAGCCGCGCCGTCACGAGTGCGGAGCCGGGATTGCCGGGGAGGCCGATCACCACCCGCCCCTTGGTGCGTCCCGCCCAGACCGGCTTGCCCGGCCGCATCGCCACGCCGCTAAAGGCAAGTTCGAGCTCGTGCTCGACCACAGCCGCCTTGGCGAAATCCTTCTCGCCGACCGAAGCTCCCCCGGTCATCACCAGCACATCCGCCGTCTCCAGCGCCTCGCCCGCTGCCGCAGCGATCGCCGCGAGTTCGTCGCCGATCCGCGCCGCGCCTTGGACCACGGCTCCCCAAGCATCAGAGAGGGCAGCAATGCCGATGGAGACGCTCTCGGGAATCATCGTGTTGTTCGCCGCTGCCTGACCCGGCGCGGTCAGTTCGTCACCCGTGGTCACGATCCGAACGCGCGGCCGGCGGTGCACGATCACTTCCCCGGCATCGCACCCGGCGGCCAAGATCAGCGCGCCCGCGTCAAGGACGGTCCCCGGCCCCAGCATCTCCGTCCCTGATCCGAAATCAGAGGCCCTCTGCCTGATCCACGAGTTCGTCCCGAACACATCGGAAAGCGCCGCCCGTTCCCCGTCGCACGCGACGATCTCCTGTACCAGCACGCGCCCGGCACCCGACGGCACCATCGCGCCGGTGAAGATGCGCACCGCCTGACCGGCCTTCACCGATCCGGTGAACGGCACACCCGGATAGCTCGCGCCGATCACCTGCCACGGCCCGGTCTCGCCATCGCGAACCGCATAGCCGTCCATCATCGAAACGTCGGCGCGCGGGCTGTCGATCGCCGCCACCACCGGCTCGGCCAGCACGCGCCCGCGCGCAGCCCCGATCGCGATCCGCTCCGCACCCAGCGGCTCCGCCAGCGCGACAGCCCGGTCGAACGCCTCGTCAAAGGAAATCACGCTCGCCAGCTGCCCGACTTTCCGCCCTCCTTGGCGGTGACGGTGACGCCGCCGATCACCATCGACCGATCGACCGCCTTCAGCATGTCGAACAGCGTCAGGCAGGCGACCGACACGGCGGTTAGCGCCTCCATCTCCACACCGGTCACCCCGTTGGTCCGCACCTCCGCCGTGACCGCAAAACCGGGCATCGCCTCATCCGCCATGATCGTCACCACCGCCTTGGTGAGCGGCAGGGGGTGGCAGAGCGGGATCAGGTCCGCCGTCCGCTTCGCCCCCATCACCCCGGCCAGCTCGGCGGTGGCGATCACCGCTCCCTTCGGCGTCGTCCCATCGCGCACCATCGCCAGCGTTTCGGTCTTGCAGGTAACGAAGCCGGCCGCCGCCGCACGCCGCGCCGTCACCGCCTTCTCGGTCACGTCCACCATGCGGGCGCGGCCTTCGGCGTCGATATGGGTCGGGCCGCTCACTTCCTCAGCCTCGGTATGTGGATGACGATCGAACACGGCTTGGTCCGGCTGTCGAACTCCTTCCCCAGCACCAGGTCCCAGGCGTCGCGGCAGGCGCCTGTCGATCCGGGCAGGCAGAAGATGAAGGTGCCGTTCTCCGTCTGCCCGGCGAAAGCGCGCGACTGGAGGGTGGCGACACCGACGGTGCCGAGGCTCGCCTGATGGAAGACGACGGAAAACCCGTCCATCTCGCGCCGAAACAGCGGGCGAATCGCCTCGGGCGTGACATCGCGGTCGCTGAACCCTGTCCCCCCCGTTGTCAGGATGATGTCGACCGCCGGATCGTCGATCCACGGCCCCACGGCCACGCGGATCATGTCGACGTCATCCGGCACGATCGCGCGGTCGACGAGGACATGACCGGCCGCCTCGATCCGATCGGCCAGCAGCGCGCCCGAGGTATCGGTAGCCGCGTCGCGCGTGTCCGAAACGGTCAGTATCGCGATATGCAACGGGACTGCTGCCACTTCATCCATCCGACCACCTCACACCCTGCCGCGATCCGCGCAAGTGCCGCAGAACGCACGACTTGTTTCCGAAGGTTTCACCGTTTTGCAATGCAGCATAAGCTATGGTATATGAGTCGTTAACGAAACAGGACGGTTTTCCGCGATTGGTTCGAGGGAGTGAGCGTTATGAAGGGTATTCTCCTAGGCGCTGCAACATCCGCACTTGCGTTTGCCGCGCCCGCGTCTGCGATCGATTCCTCTGTTTCCAAGAGCTTGCTTCAGGCTGCGGCGGCCGGTATCGGCGACCAGATGCTTCCCGCAACCCCGGTGCTGGCGCTGATCCTCTTCACGATCGTCGCTTTGGCGAGCCGCACGCGCACGGGCTCCAGCTACCCCTCGGCGATCTAAATCCTGCTTCCGTCATGCCAGCGCAGGCTGGCATCGCCATCTCCTGAGCGACCCCAGCCTTCGCTGGGGTGACGAATGCGGGTGAATCACCGCCGCCCCTCCAGCCGATTGTACCGCTTGAGGATGGTGCGGAGCGGATCCTGGGGCAGGCCGTATACCGTGTATCCGTTCGCGCCCGTCATGGTCTGCGCGGCGATCAGCGCATTCACCACCGCCTCTTCGGTCGCCTCGACCGTGCCTTGGAACAGCGGGTCGATCGTGAAGTTCGCCAGCGACGCGACGGGATCGGGTGTCCGCGCTTCCGGGTGGTTCACCTTGGCCGGCGTGGTGGTGAAGGCGACGATCAGGTCGCCCGAACCGCTACCCGCATAGGAGCCGAGCCGCGCCAGCCCCATCGCCGCCCGCTTCGCCACGCGATCCAACTGCACCGGCATCAGCGGCGCGTCGGTCGCGACGACGATGATGATCGATCCCGAATCGCGCGGCTTGGTACCGGCACTGCCGTCCGCCTCGCATTTCGGCATCTTGTCGGGCGGCGACAGCTTCAGGTCGTAGCACGGCAGCCAACGCTGCCCCAGCGCGCGACCCACCGGCACGCCGGCGATGCGCAGAACGTCGCGGTCGCCGGTATTGCACTGCACGAGCACGCCGACGGTGTAGCTCCTTCCGTCCACCGTGACCCGGCGGGAGGAGGTGCCGATCCCGCCCTTGAAGCCGAAGCACTGCATGCCGGTGCCGCCGCCGACATTGCCCTCTTCGACCGGCCCGCCCTTGGCGAGGTCGATGGCGACCATCGCGGTGTCGGAGTTGACGTGGAAGCCGGCCATGTCGTTCAGATCGCCGTCCCAGGTCTCGGCCACCACCGGCCAGGCGGCGGTCCCGGTCTGCAGCTGGGTCCATTCCTGGATGCCGGCATAGACCTGCCCCACCGCATTGGTGTTGGTGATACCGATCGGTCCGGAGATGATCCCGAAGTCGGCAAGATAGGCCGATCCGGTCATCTCGCCATTGCCGTTCAGGTCGAATTGCCCGCCATAGACCGGCTGCTGGTTCACCTTGCCACGCGGAAAAACGACAGTGACGCCAGTGCGGATCGGCCCCTGCCCCACCACCAGCGGCCCCTCTCCGGACACGAGCGTGACCTGCCCCACCTCAACCCCGCCCACGTCGGTGATCGCGTTGTTCAGCCCCGGCGTTCCCTCGAACGGAATGCCGATCTCCCGCGCACGCGGACGCGGCGGCGCGGGCGGCTGCGGCTGGGCTGTGACGGTGATCACCGGGCCGGCGGGCGGGGCCGGTGCGGCGGCCTGAAGGAGGGCGGCGAGGAGCGCGATCATACGCCCTTTCTGCTTTGCGCTCCCGCCCGCGTCCAGAGTTCAGCTTCCAAAACACATTCCCGTCCGTTCGGGCTGAGCTTGTCGAAGCCCAAGTGAGACGGTGAACTCTGGCGCTTCGACAAGCTCAGCCCGAACGGCCGGAAGGTTCGACATCTGTCCATCGCCGACGCAAGCCGCTAAAGCCGCTCGCGCATGAACAAGCGCATCCTCCTCGTCATCGGCGGCGGCATCGCGGCCTATAAGGCGAGCGAACTCGTCCGCCTGATCCGCAAGGGAGGCGGCAGCGTCCGCTGCGTGCTGACCGAAGGCGCGCAGCATTTCGTGACGCCCATGACCCTCGCCGCGCTTAGCGAGCAGCCGGTCCACACCAGCCTCTGGGATCTGAAGGACGAGGTCGAGATGGGGCATATCCAGCTCAGCCGGCAGGCCGACCTCATCGTCGTCGCGCCAGCGACAGCGGACCTGATGGCCAAGATGGCGGCCGGCATCGCCGACGATCTCGCCACCACCCTCCTCCTCGCCACCGACAAGCCGGTGTTGGCGGCCCCCGCGATGAACGTGCGGATGTGGCGGCATCCTGCGACGCAGGCGAATGTCGCAACTTTGCGGTCCCGCGGCGTGACGGTGATGGAGCCGGATGAGGGGCCGATGGCCTGCGGCGAGTACGGCCCGGGCCGGTTGCCGGAGCCGCAAGCGATTTTCGACGCCATCAACACTCACCCGTTCCTCCTGAGCGAAGTCGAAGGACGGGGAACCAGCGGCCCACTTGCATCCCATGCTTCGACTTCGCTCAGCACGAGCGGTGCGCTTCACGGAAAGCACATCCTCGTCACGGCAGGCCCAACCCACGAGCCGATCGACCCTGTCCGCTACATCGCCAACCGATCGTCCGGCAAACAGGGATTCGCCATCGCCGCAGCGCTCGCCGAGCGGGGTGCCAGGGTCACGCTGGTCGCCGGCCCCGTCGCGCTCCCCACCCCCGCCGGCGTGACCCGCGTCGATGTCGAGACTGCGCGCGAGATGGCCGACGCTGTCCGATCGGCCCTCCCGGCTGACGCCGCGATCATGGCGGCCGCCGTCTCCGACTGGGCGGTCGATGCCGCACCGCAGAAGCTGAAGAAGGGCGATGGCCCGCCCGAACTGGCCCTCTCCAAAAACCCCGACATTCTTGCCGATCTCTCCCGCGACCCGCGCCGCCCGGCCCTCGTCATCGGCTTTGCCGCAGAGACGCAGCACCTCGAGGCGGAGGCGCAGGCCAAGCTCGCGCGCAAGGGCTGCGACGCGATCGTCGCCAACGATGTCTCGGGGGACGTCATGGGCGGCGACGAGAACACCGTGGTGCTGGTAACCAAAGACGGCCTCGATCGCTGGCCGAAGCTGTCGAAGGCGGAGGTCGCCTCTCGACTGGCCGATTGGGTGGCGGGGAAACTTTCATGAGTGCAGTCATCACCCCAGCGGAAGCTGGGGTCGCTTCGAACGCAGGCGCTTATATCACAACGATCCTGGCCTCCGCTGGGATGACGGACAGGTTCGCATGACCATCACGATCCAGCTCAAGCGCCTCCCCCATGGCGAAGGCCTTCCCCTCCCCGCCTACGCGACCGCGCACGCCGCCGGCATGGATATCGTCGCGGCCGAGGACGTGACCCTTGCCCCCGGCGCGCGTCATGCGGTCGCCACCGGCTTCGCCATCGCCATCCCGGAGGGTTACGAGGTGCAGGTCCGCCCGCGCTCCGGCCTCGCGCTGAAACACGGCATTACCTGCCTCAACACGCCCGGCACCATCGACGCGGATTATCGTGGCGAGGTGAAGGTCATCCTCGCAAACCTCGGCTCCGAACCCTTCGAGGTGGTGCGCGGCGAACGCATCGCACAGCTTGTCCCGGCTGCTGTCACGGCGGCGAGCTTCGCCGAGGTGGCGGAGTTGAGCGAGACCTTGCGCGGCGAAGGTGGCTTCGGCTCGACCGGCCGGTGAGCTTCTCCTCAGCCCCGTTCGCACTGAGCCTGTCGAAGCGCCAGCGCTGGCCCTTTGACAGGCTCAGGGCGAACGGCCTTGAGGGAGCTACGCGGGTGAAGAGCGCGTGACCCTCACCGACACCCAGCTCGAACGCTATGCCCGCCACATCATCCTGAAGGAGATTGGCGGCGCGGGACAGCAGACTCTGCTCAGCGCCACCGTCGCGGTCATCGGCGCGGGCGGCATCGGCTCGCCCGTCATCCAATATCTCGCGGCGGCCGGGATCGGCACGCTCCGGGTGATAGACGATGACCATGTCTCGCTGTCGAACCTGCAGCGGCAGACGCTGTTCACCACCCGAGACGTGGACACCCGCAAGGTCGTCGTGGCGGCGAACGCGGTGCAGCGCCTCAACCCCGATGTCAGCTTCCATCCGATCGACAGCCGGCTGACTGCCGCCAACGCGCAGGAAATCCTCAGCGGCGCGGACGTGATCGTCGACGGCTGCGACAACTTCGCCACTCGCCTCGCGGTATCGGACGCCGCGACCGCGCTGCGCATCCCGCTCGTCTCGGCAGCTGTGGGTCAGTTCGACGGCCAGCTTGCCGTCTATCGCGGCTGGGAGAAGCGGTCGCCCTGCTACCGCTGCCTGGTCGGCGACGATCCCGACCGGCCCGATGTCAGCTGCGCCGATCAGGGTGTGATGGGCGCGCTGACTGGCGTGCTCGGCAGCCTCGCCGCGCTGGAGGCGATCCGCGCCATCGTGCCCTTCGGCGACGATGTGGCCGGCAAGCTCCTCCTCATCGACGCCCTCGCCTTCCGCTTTCGCACCATCACCCTGCCGAAGGATTCCGCCTGCCGGTGCGCGGCATGACGGGCCTCGCGATCATCGTCGCAACTGCGGACCCCGCCCGTTTCCACGCCGCCCTCTCGATCGCGGCGGCGAATGCGGCACTGGGCGGCCGGACGCGGGTCTATCTCCATGCCGATGCGGTGGCGTTAGCGGCAGCACCCGCCTCGCCGGACGACGCGCGCTACGAAGCGGCCGGGCTGCCGACGCTCGCACAGCTTCTCGCCGACGCGCTCGATCTCGGGGTGACGCTCCTCGCCTGCCAGACCGGCCTGGCGCTGTCCGGCGTGATCCTCCCCGACCACATCGAAGCCGGCGGCCTCGTCAGCTTCCTCGGCGACCTCGGCGAGGACCGGCTCCTCGCCCTCTAGGTCAGGACAAATAGAAGTCGATCGTCGTCACCACCCGCACCTTCTGGAACGGCGAGTCGGAGCCGGAGCCCGCATTCTCCCCGTCGCGCGCGCCGATCGAGAAGTAACCCTGTGTCGCGGACTTGATCGCCCCGACACGCGCCCCCGAATCCTTGGCAAACTGCTCCGCCGCCGCCCGCGCGTCGCGCGTCGCCGCCGCGATCATCGCCGGCTTGATCGTGTTGAGCTTGGTGAAGCTGTAGGTGATGCCCGATCCGTCCTCCAGCGCGACGCCCTGACGCACCAAAGCCGCCTGCTCGGCGAAGGCCTTGCGCGCCTGCATCACCTTGGGCGTGCGCAGCTGCAGCTTCTGGCGGATGGTGATGTTCAGCCCGCCATTGTTGTCACGGTATTGGTTCACCCCCACGCTCGCCACCGACACCTGGCCCGCCGCAAAGCCGTTGGCCTTCAGCATGGCGAGGATCGCGGCCGTGTTCCTATCGATCTGCGCCTGCAGACTGGCAAGATCGCCGCCGGTCGCCGAGTAAGCGAGGTTCCAGGTGGCGAGGTCGGCCGTGACGTCCCGCTCGGCCAGTCCGCGCATCGTCACCGAGCGTTCCGCCTGCTTCATACGGACGAGGCCGTTGCCCATCAGATAGCCGCCGATCACCAACCCGATCGCCAGGATCGCGGCGGCGATGATCCGCCCGGTGCCGTTCCTCTCCACTCTCTTCTCCGTATCAGCCGAAGATCAGCGCCCAGGTGATGAGCACCAGTCCCGCTGTCGCCACCATGAACGCGAGGGTCCGTACCTTCGGCACGCCGGCGGCGTAGAGCGGCAGGTAGATCAGCCGCGCCCAGAAATAGAGATGCGCGCCGACCAGCGTCTTCCACCCGAAATGCCCCGCCGCGAACGCGCCCAACAAGGCGGCGGCGAACAGCGGGAACGTCTCGAACAGGTTGGCCTGCGCACGCAGCAGCCGCGCCGGCAGCGGGTTCAGTGCCGGCATCTCAGCATCGCGCGGCCCCATGTTCCAGGTGACGCCATATTGCTTCGTCCGCGCGTTCGCCGCCCAGAAGATGTTGACCAGCGCCAGCACGATCGTCGCGCCCAGCAGGATGAATTCGGTCTGCATGTTCTGTCCTCCCCCTCTGTCCTACCTGTGTCACGAAAGCCACTCTAGCATCGCTCGCGCCCGGCACCACATGGCCGTGCCGACAACAAGGAGACAGACCCATGACCACGCGCACCGCCACCGCCCGCTACGACGGCCTCGGCAAGGACGGAAAGGGCCATATCTCCAGCCCCTCCGGTGTGCTCGACGACACACCCTACGGCTTCGGCACGCGCTTTGGCGATGAGAAGGGCACCAATCCCGAGGAACTCGTCGCCGCCGCGCATTCCAGCTGCTTCACCATGGCCTTGTCCTTCGCGCTCGCGGGCGCTGGCTATTCGGACGGCACGCTCGAAACCACCGCCAAGGTGACGCTCGAAAAGGACGGCGAGGGCTTCACGGTCACCCGCTCCGATCTCACCCTCACCGCCTCGGTGCCCGGTATCGATGCCGACACGTTTGCCGAGATCGCGGCTGGCGCCAAGGCGAACTGCCCGATCTCCAAGCTGCTGAACGCCGAGATCACCCTCACGCATACCCTCAGCTGAATCGCGCAACGGGGCAGGCCGAGAAATTGACCTGTCCCACTTTGCGACTCGGTCGGCGCGTGTTAGCGTCACCGCCCCCTCCTAAAGGAGAGCGGCCGACGATGTTGCCTTGTGCGCACATGGACGTTCGAGCCGACGGACCCCCAGGCCCGTGTCCCCGGCCTGCAACCTGCGCAACCTCAGGCGATGATGTCCGGGATCATCGCGTCTTCCAGCACCGCGATCTCGTCTTTCAGCTGCAGCTTGCGCTTCTTCAGCCGCTGAAGCTGGAGTTGGTCCGCCACCGCCCGCTCGCGCAGCGCCTCGATCGCGGCGTCCAGATCGCGGTGCTCCTGACGCAGCAGTTCGAGTCGCGGTCCGATCTCGTCAGGATCCATTCGCCCTTATTCCCCGTGGCCTGTGCGGATCGTTACGTCGCGCGTGCGAAACGCTCAAGCGCTCAGCGCGAAAAAGCGCGCGCCGTCCGTCGCGGTCGACCCTCTGCCGGTCGCCATCTGCTTGGCCGCCGCATGCCGATCCTGTCTGTTCACACCGTCAACCCAGAGAGAAGGAGACTGACTATGGAGACGTCCCACCTGACTGCCCTCAGGAACAAGCATGCCGGCCTGGACGCCCGCCTGTCTGACGAGGCGCGCCGGCCCTTCCCGGACAGCACTGTGGTCGCACGTCTCAAGAAGGAAAAGCTCCAGCTGAAGCAGGAAATCGCCGGCCTTCAGTGACTTAGTCGAACCGCAGGCCCGGCCGCCGGATGTTCACCACGGTCGGGCCCATCGGGGCCGCGCGCGGCCCGCCGGTCGCCAGTGGCTTGCGGGTCAGCTTCGGGTCGATGTCGATGTCGAAGGCGACGCCGAACTTGCCCGGCGCGGACCAGGCGACCTTGCCGCCGACCCAGCCGATGCCGCGCAACTCCAGCGCCACGCGCTCCTCGCGCGCGAACGGGTTCGGGCACTCGACCAGCACCCCGCCATTCGAGATGTTGCGCACGCGGACCGAGAGCGTCTCGCCGTTCGCGTCTCGCCGCAGCGTCGCCATCAGGAACATCGAATCCCGCGCGCCTCGCTTTCGCAGCACCGCGAAGGCATCGTCATCATCGTTGTCGTTTACGAGTTCGCTCATCTTCCACGCCCGGCCCAGCACGACGGATCGGGATGTTATCCACGCCAAATGTCAGCAATCGGTTAAGCGTCTGACGACCATCGTCCGCTGAAAACACTTCCAATGTAGGAAAAGTTTTGAAAGAGCCGCTTCTGGCTCTTTGGATAGTTTAGAATCGACCCTCGCGTGCGCACAGGCGCGCCCGCCCACGCGTTGAGGGAAGACCTTTGAGACTTTCCGCCCGAAAGCGGACCGGATCTATTCCTCGCGGGAGACCTTCTCGTTCCGCTCGTGACGCTCCTGCGCCTCGACGGTCATCGTCGCGATCGGACGCGCTTCGAGGCGTGCCAGGGAGATCGGCTCGCCCGTCACCTCGCAATAGCCGTATTCGCCCTCCTCGATCCGGCGAAGCGCGGCGTCGATCTTGGAGATGAGCTTGCGCTGGCGGTCGCGGGTGCGCAGTTCGATGGACCAGTCGGTCTCGCTCGACGCACGATCCGTAAGATCCGGCTGGAGAAGCGAGTCGTTCTGAAGCTGGCTCAACGTGCCCTGAGCCTCCAGGAGGATCGACTCCTTCCAAGCGAGCAGCTTGGCCCGAAAATAGCGCTGCTGGCGCTCGTTCATGAAGTCTTCGTCGGCGGACGGGCGATACACCTCGCCGCCGGACAGGTCGGATTTGAACGCTACCGTGGTCGCCATCGCGCACTCTCCCGCTCTTCGCGCGGACTTCCGCGCGGTCGCCCCGCGGGCGCTATAGCGATGGCGTGGTGGGCGCACAAGCGGGCTGATTTGGGTCAGCCCATGGCAACTTGTGGATAAGAAAGCGCCTTTCCTCCGGTCGGGAAGGAAAGGCGCCTGGGAATCAGGTCGGTTTTAGCTCGGGTTCGCCGGCGTCGACGTGCTCGCCGATGCCGCACCGGCGGCCGCGTCAAGCTGCGCTGCGGTCATGCCGATGACCGGGCCGTTATCGCCCATCGCGAAGGCGGATTTAGGCAGCTTGGCCTTGGTCTTTGCGGTGGCCACGGTGACGAGGTCACCCTCGACCGCCTCGATCTTGCCGACCTCTGCATTCTGCGGGCCGTAGATCGTCGCGCCGACGTTCAGCGCCAGCGGCTTGGCGGCGGCACCTGCGGCGGCGTCCAGCTCGGCCTTGGTCATCGCGATCATCGGTCCGGTCTTGCCGGCCGCGAAGGAATTCGTCGGAAGCTTCACCTTGTTGGTGCCGGTCGAAACGACGGCGCCGGACGCGTCGACACTCTCGATCGTGCCGACTTCGCCACCCTTGGTGTCATAAACCTTGCCGCCAGCGGCAAGCTGGGGCTGACCGGCCGCGGCGGTAGGCGCAGGGTTGGCGGCAGGAGCCGACTGGGTGGGGGCCGCGGTTGGCGCCGGCATGGGGGTCTGCGCAAAGGCCGGTGCCGCCGGAAGCGCCAGGGCCGCGCCAATCATCAGGAACTTGCGATCGAACTTCATCAGGCTCTCCTGTGGCTGTGTACGGATAATCACGGCGTCATCCACGCAGGATAGGGCGGAATGTTCCGTATCTTTGGTCGGATCGTGACGTGTCCGGGACGAATGGACCGTCACGCGGCGATGATGAGCTTCTCGATCTGGTCGACCGGATGGCTGGTCAGGTCCTTCGCCAACTCGCCGTTCAAACGCTGTTCCACCTCGAGGTGGTAATGCTTGCGCAACTCACCCAGGGTCTTCGGCGGCGCGACGATGATCAGGTTCTCGAAGTCGTTCGCCAGGGCGCGCTTCTTCAACAGCTCGGCCGCATGTGCCGCGAAGCGATCTTCCTCCAGCTGCTGAAAGTCGGTCTGCTCGATCGCGCTGCGCGACTGTCCCTGCGGCGAGGACGCCTGCCCGGCTGCATCGGTGCGCTGTTCGCGGCTGCGCAGGTCCTGGTGCTCCTCCGCGCTTTCCACCTGCAGGTTCGGGTACTCACTGTCGCCCTGGTTGCGGAAGAACAGCATCTTCTTCCCGTCGGCGACGAGGACGAGGCTGTTGTGCGGAACCTGCATGACGCTCTCCTTTGGATTTGGCAGGTCAACGCATTTTGGGCGCGAGGTTTCCGCGAAAGGCAGTTCCTGGCGGCGCGGGCGCCGGCTCGCTTGCCTCCCCGCCCCTGCCCAGCCATAGCGCCGCCATGCACGACATCCGCCTCATCCGGACCGATCCGCAAGCCTTCGACCGGGGTCTCGCCCTTCGCGGCCTGGCACCGATGTCGGCCGATCTCCTCGCGCTCGATGCCGCCAGCCGGGAGGCGCAGACCAGCCTGCAGGTGAAGCTCGCCCGCCGCAACGAGGCGTCCAAGGCGATCGGCCAGGCCAAGGCGCAGAAGGACGAGGCCACCGCGGCCGCGCTGATGGCCGAGGTTGCCGCGCTGAAGACCGACATACCGGCGCTGGAAGGGCAGACGGCGACCCTCGCGACCGAACTCGACGCGCGTCTCGCCGCCATCCCCAACCTTCCCGACCCCGCCGTTCCCGAAGGCGCCGACGAGGACGGCAACGTCGTCGTGAAAAGCTGGGGCGAGCCGCGCAGCTTCGACTTCCCGGCGCGGGAACATGCCGACTTCGCCCCCGCTTTGGGCCTCGACTTCACCGCCGGGGCGGCGATCGCGGGCGCACGCTTCGTGGTGATGCGCGGGCAGATGGCGCGCCTCAACCGCGCGCTCGGCGCGTTCATGCTCGATCGCAACATCGACGCGGGGTTTACCGAGATCGCCCCGCCGCTGCTCGTCAAGGCTGAGGCGCTCTACGGCACCGGCCAGCTGCCGAAGTTCGCCGAGGACCTATTCCATACCACCGACGATCGCTGGCTGATCCCGACAGCCGAGGTCAGCGTGACCAACCTCGTCCGCGAGTCGATCCTTGACGAGGCGGTGCTCCCGCTGCGCTTCACCGCGCTTACCCCCTGCTTCCGGTCGGAGGCGGGTGCTGCGGGGCGCGACACACGCGGCCTGATCCGCCAGCACCAGTTCGACAAGGTAGAGATGGTCGCCATCACGCACCCCGACCGCTCGGACGAGCAACTGGAGCAGATGACGGCACAGGCGGAGTCGATCCTGGAGGCGCTCGGCCTGCCTTACCGCCGCATGCTGCTGTGCACCGGAGACATGGGCTTCGCGGCGCGCAAGACCTACGATCTGGAGGTCTGGCTGCCGGGTCAGGACCGCTATCGCGAGATTTCGAGCTGCTCGAACTGCGGCGACTTCCAGGCGCGCCGCATGGCCGCGCGCTTCCGTGCCGAGGGGGAGAAGGGCACGCGCTTCGTCCACACCCTCAACGGCTCCGCGCTGGCCGTCGGGCGCACGCTCGTCGCCGTGCTGGAGAACTATCAGCAGGCGGACGGATCGGTGATCGTGCCCGACGCGCTGCGGCCTTACACGGGCGGTCTCGACAGGCTGGTGCCGTAAGATGGGGAGCCTCGGCGCGCGAAAGTCGTTGTCGAAGGGTGACGCAGGATCGTCCTCATCCGATTGCCGTGATCGGTGCGCTGGCCGTTCAGGCGCTCATCGCGCTCGCACTTCTCCTCGAGCTCGGCATCCCTTCGGTTCCGGTTGCTCCGGCTCCCGCGCTCAAGCTCTTCCAGCTCCAGACGGACCTGCCACCCCCGCCGCCGCTCCCTGAACCCCGGAAGGATCCCGCGCCCCGGGCTGCCGCCGCACCGATCGAAAGGATCGTACCGGTGGTCGCCCTCCCCTCTCCGACGGTGGTTCATACGGTGCCGATTGCCGCCGACGGCTCCGCGCTGTCAGGCGCAGGAAGCGGAACCGGCAGCGGCGGCGCCGGATCTGGCGGCGGAGGCGGCATCGCCGAGCCTGCCCGCCAGATCGCCGGCGACTTCCGCAACGGCGACTTTCCGCGTTCTGCGCGGGATCTCGGCGACGTGAGCCTCGACGTCGCCTTTCTCGTCGGCGCGGACGGTGACGTATCCGACTGCACCGTCACGCGGTCCAGTGGTCATTCGAATATCGATACCATGACATGCCGCGTCATCACCAAGCGCTTCCGCTTCGCCCCGGCTCGCAGCGCAAGCGGCGAACCCGTCTCGCAGCTTATCCGAGAGACGGAGGAATGGTCGCTGGTCAAATGATTGTAAACAAGTGCAACGATCCGCAGTAAGGATTTGCGCGTCGCACTTTACATACCTAGCGGTAGTGTAACGATCTCGCGAAACCGCCACTTATGACCATGATTTTGCTAGTAGAAGACGAAGTGATGCTCGCCAGCGTGATGCAGGCGTCGCTGGAGGATGGCGGCTTCAGCGTGGCTTGGCTCGGCGATGGCGAGAGCGCGATCCGCGCGCTTGAGGACTCGATCGACAGCATCTCGGCGCTCCTCACCGATATTCGCCTGCCCGACGAGATCACCGGCTGGGACATCGCGCGACGCGCCCGCGCGCTTCGCCCCGATTTGCCTGTCATCTACATGTCGGGCGACAGCGCGAGCGCATGGACCGCGCATGGCGTCCCGCGCAGCATCATGCTCCAGAAGCCGTTTGCGTCCGCCCAGCTGGTCACCGCGATCGCCTCGCTCCTGAACGAAGCGGCCGCTTACTGATCTACCTGGGGCGGAACGGACGCAGGCGGTCGACAAACCGTTGTCTTCACGATCGCCCCCGCTGAGTCCGGATCGATCAGTTCGAAACGCCGGGCAGCAGGCCCGATCGCCACGGTGCTCGCCGCATCCTTGACCGTCTTCTGTCGAGTCTCGCGATCGATCGACAACGTGTTCGACTCGCAGCGGATCTTCCACAACTGATTGATGATCTGCTTGTAACTCGCGACTTCGGTCAGGTCCGTCCGGATCCACGCTTGGGCGAGATCGCCCATCCTGGCGACGCTCTCATTGTCGATGAAGATGCGCGCGCCGTCGTCCCCCTCCGCGACGAGCTGCCAATCCGCGGCACTTGCCGGGACAGCGACCAGCGCGATCAGCGCCCCGGAAAACCAGCCTATGGTGACGATGCTCATCAGTTCCCCCTGCCAAGCGCCGGCAGCGCAGGGGATCAGGCTTAGACGAGTCCGGTCTCTCCAGACGAGCGGTTTTTGGTGGCTGAGCGCAAGGCATGCCCCGCCAGACCGAAGCCGACGATCAGCTGCGCCCAGGTGGCGGTCTCCGGCACGGCACCGATGTTCGCAGGTACGTTCCCGACCGGATCGAGCGGAACATTGCCGTTCCTGCTACGAGGGACGGCGGTGGCGACCCGTGTCGCAGCTGCGGGCACCGCCGCAACCGGAGCCGGGTCCACCAGGGCCAGGGGCGCATTACCTACGGTGGGCATATCCCCGGCGCTCTGCTGGCAGGGGGCCGCGCCGGCTGGTCTGACGCGCGTCTTCGGCGCGGCATAGGCACGCGGCCCGGTCGCCTTGTGGACGGCCTGACGCACCTGCGGCACGGCGGCCGTCAGAGCCCCTGTGCCCGCGACCGGGCACACGCACGCGGCAACCAGTTTGGTGGTCTTCGATGCCAAGAGAGAGCGTATCATATCTGTATTCCGGCGCTGCTTCGAAAGCCGTCATACGAGGGGATCGGTAAAGACAAACCGAAGCCCCTGATCGCGTCACACTCGTTTACAGTGGGTCGTCTTCGATCGTCAGAGGCAGTCTTACCGTGAACGTCGTGCCGACACCTTCGCGACTGTCGCAGGTGATCATACCCCCATGCCGTTCCACGACACTCTTCACGAAGGCGAGGCCGAGGCCCACGCCGCCGACGCGTCCGACATGCTGGGGCAACCGGCTGAACGGCTGAAACAAGCTCGACAGCCGGTCCGCCGGGATGCCCTCGCCCTGATCCGTGATCGAACAGACCGCCCATTCGCCATCGGCCTCGACGACGCAGGTCACGCGTGTACCCTTATGGCCGTATTTGATGGCGTTGCCCATCAGATTGGTCAGCATCCTCCCAAGGAGCGAGCGGTCTCCCGCGACCAGGACGTCCTCCCCGTCGCCGGTCACGTCGATGGCCATCGTGCGCTGATTGGCATTTGGCCAGAGGTCGTCCGCGGCCTCGATGACGAGGTCGAAAAGGTTGAGAACCTCGCGCTGGTAGCTCGCCGACTGGGCGCGGGCGAGCATCACGAAGTCGTCGGCCAGCTTCAGCGTCCGCCGCGCATAGCGCGCGACACGCCGTTTCAGGGTCTGCTCGTCGGTTGCCGGCGAAGATTGGTCGAGCAAAGAGAGGATGGCGGCCTGTGGCGATCGCATGTCGTGGGTGAGCAGTTCCATGACCTGCTCGCGCTGCCGCGTGGCGACCTTCATCTCGGTGATGTCGATCAGGCTGACGATCGCACCGGCGACGGTGCCGGCGGCATCGCGAAACGGCGCCGACCTGACGATATACGCCGCCCCTTGCGCCGTCGCGATCTCCTGATCGTCCTGCACCAAGCCGCGCCACTGGCTTTTCGGCGCGATCCTGACCAGGAGTTCCCCGACGGTCGTCGGCCGTTCTCCGAACAGTGACTGCATCAGGACGTCCGCGCCGGCATTCGCGACCAGGATCTTGCCGTCGGCATCGGTGACCACCGTCACGTCGGGAAGGCCGCGGACGACGTCGTCGAAGAAATGGCGCAAGGTTCGGACCCGGTCGATCGCGCCGTGCAGCAAAGCCGATTGTCGCGCGATCGGGTCACCGACCGATGCAACCATGGGGCTCGTGGTCGGCAACGGATCATGCTCCTCCGCGAGGCGCCCAAGTTCGCTCACGAAGTAGCCGTTCACCGCAGCGAGTCGTCGCCAGGCCCAGAGGGGATAGAGGAATGCGAGGCCGATGAGCGCCGGCGACGGCGGCAGCCAGATGCCACCGTACCAGAGCAGGCTCACCGAACCCATGATCGTGGCGCCACCGAGGAGGATCCCGGCAAGCAGATTGCTTCGCGGCGAGAGCATGAGAAAGCCGGCGAGCAGCAGCGCAACCGGAAGAAGCGCGCCCACGTAGCGGAGCCACAGGGGGGCCGCCGTGATCGTCCGATCGGCCAAGAGTGCATTCAGGGCGTTGGCGTGGATCTCGACACCCGGCATCACGCCGTGCCGGCCCGAGACCGGATACAGATCGCCCGACCCGGCCGCCGTACTGCCGACCAGAACGATCTTCCCCGCCAGAAAGCTTGCCGGCACCTCGCCCCTAAGAACGCTGGCGTAAGAGATGCTTCGGAACGTACCCGGCGGGCCGGCGAAGGGCAGCATCACCGTCCGGGTTCGACTGAGTGTAGCGGCAGGAAGCGGCGTTCCCGAAGCCCGATCGAATGCCGGTGATGACCGCCCGGCTTCCTTGCGGTAGATCGACTCCGCGAGATCGATCGCATTTCGCGCCTTCGATCCTTCGAGGAGAGACACACCACGGACCACTCCGTCCGGATCGAACGACAGGTTCACGTGATCGAGCGCCGCAGCGGCGGATGCGATGGCCGGCACCGGGGGTATGAGATCGAAGGCCTGCCCGTTCGATCCCGGCACCTGGAAGTAGACCGGCAGATGCACATCGCCGTTCCGCCTCATCGCTCCGGCCAGTGCGTCGTCGCCGCGCCCTGACGAAGGGTCGATGAACAGCACGTCATAGCCCACGCGCTTCACACCCGCCTTCGTCAACCTGTCGATCAGTTCGGCATGCACCTCCCGCGGCCAGGGCCAGCGACCGATCCGCCTGATGCTGTCATCGTCGATGGCAACGATCACGATCCGGTCGGATGGCGGCAATGCCGCAGAGCTGACGAGCCTGTCGTAGACGAACGTGTCCATGCGGAACGTCGACCATGCCTGAACGAGATAGATCACGAGCCCGCAGGTGATCATCGCGGCCATCAGCCATTCGAGGATCAGCCGGTTACGCATCTAGGGTCTGGAGGTGTTCGCCCTTGTCACTCCGGCTGAGCACCTGCCGCCGGTTCGATCCTCTCCAGGCGGTAGCCGAAGCTGTACACCGGCGAGAGGCGGAAGCCCTGGTCCGGGCGCAGACCGAGCTTCGTCCTGACCCGCGAGATATGCGCGTCGAGCGTGCGGGTGGGCAGGTCCGGGTTCCTCCCCCACACCTTCTCCAGCAGATAAGCCCGCGAAAGCGGCCGGTGCATGTTCTGGAAGAGGAGCAGGCTGAGCGCGAACTCCTTTGCCGTCAGTACCACGCGCTCGCCGGCGATCGTCAGCATGTCTCCAGCGGGATCGAAGACATAGTCGTCGAAGGTCTCCACCGCGCCGGTGGCGGCGGGATAGTTCCGACGCAGCAGCGCGCCGACCCTCGCCAGCATCTCCTGCGGGCGGATGGGCTTCACCACATAATCGTCGGCCCCGGCCTCCAGCGCGGCGACGATGTCCCCCTCCTCGCTCCGGCTGGTGACGAAGATCGTCGGCGGAACGGCCTCCAGATTGGCGCGCGCCTTCTTCAACGCCTCCAGACCGGTCCCGTCCGGCAGCATCCAGTCCATGACCAGAAGATCAAACGTTTCGCGCTGCAGCCAGGTCTGGAAGGCGCGCGTGGTGGGGAAGACGTGACAGTTGTGGCCGGCGCCCGTCAGCAGCTGAGACATCTGGGCCGCGAGCGGCGGCTCGTCTTCCAGGATCGCAATCCGCATCTCTGTCTGCTCCCGGACCTAGGCGGCGACCGCACTCATTTGCCGCCCTGTCGGACTTTGCAACATGAAACGTCGCCAGCACCCAATGGGCCTGGAGCCCGCCCGCTCAGAGGAGCGGCGCGACCTTGCCGTACGCGCCCTTGTGGAAGAGGAGCGGCGTGCCGGGGTGGTGAATGTCGAGAGAGTGCACCTCGCCGATGACGATGTAGTGATCGCCCGCCTCGTGCTTGGCGTAGAAGGAGCAGTCGATCCAGGCGAGCGCACCGTCGATGATCGGCGCGCCACGCTCGGAATAGTGATGCGGCACGCCGTCGAACTTGTTCGGGTCCTTGGAGGCGAGCGTGCGACAGAGCGGCTCCTGGCTGTCCGCCAGCACGTTCACGCAGAACCCGTCGCAAGCCTCGATCTTCGGCCAGCTCGATGAACCCTTGTCCGGGAAAAAGGCGACGAGCGGCGGATCGAGTGAGACCGAGGTGAAGGAGCCGACGATCATCGCCGCCGGCGTTCCGTCCTTCTGCATGCCGGTAATCGCGCATACGCCCGTCGGATAGTGCCCGAGGATCTGCCGGAAGCTTGCCACGTCCTTCACCGATGTCATGATTGCGCCGGGACCTTCCATACGAGCGGCACATTCTCGACCGCAGCTACGATGCCGGCGTGATAGATCGGTGTTGCGCCTTCTTCCAAGAGGAAACGGGCTGCTGTGACCGTTCTAGAAATATGGTCGCGCCGCTCGGACCGGATCGATTGCGGGCACGACCCGTTCCCGAGGCGATGGGCACGGCACTTGAGGCAGGCTTTTGGGGCTTGGTGGGCGGGTCGGCGCTCCTGCTGGGCGCGACCGTCGCCTATGTCGCCCAGCTTCCCCAGCGCCTGATCGCAGCCATAATGGCGATCGGCTCCGGCGTCCTGATCTCGGCTGTCGCCTTCGATCTGATGGACGAAGCTTATCAACGCGGCGGTTTCGACTCGACGTCCGCCGGGTTCCTGGGTGGAGCGGTCGCCTATACCCTGGCAAACGTCGTCGTCTCGCGGGCGGGCGCGAAACACAGGAAGCGTTCAGGCTCGAACGCGGCAGAAAGCCAGGCCCCGGCGGATAGCGGTTCCGGCCTCGCGATCGCGATCGGCGCGCTGCTCGACGGCATACCGGAGTCGGTGGTCATCGGCGTCAGCCTGCTCCAGGGCACCGGCGTCAGCCTTGTCACGGTTGCGGCCGTATTCCTGTCGAACGTGCCGGAAGGCCTCTCCAGTGCAGCCGGCATGAAGAAGGCGGGACACGGCCCTGCCTATGTTTTCGGCGTCTGGGGCGGCATCGCCCTCCTCTCCGGAATCGCGGCGCTCGTCGGCAACGTCTGCCTGGCTGGTGCCAGTCCCGACGTCATCGCGGGGACCACCGCCGTCGCAGCCGGCGCGATCCTGGCGATGCTCGTGGACACCATGATCCCCGAAGCGACCGAGGAGACGCACGAATATTCGGGACTGATCACGGTGGGAGGGTTCTTGCTGGCGTTCATCCTGTCGAAACTCGGCGTATGATTTGTGGCGTGAGGACCGATCAGTTGGCGGTCCAGCCGCCATCCACGAGCATGTCGGCACCGGTGATATAGGACGCCGCGTCGGAACAGAGGAACGCCACCATCTCGGCCTCTTCCTCCGGCAGGCCGGCGCGATCGAACATCGTGGTGCCCATCATCATCCGGCGGGTCTCCGGATCCTTGAGGCTCTCCGCGTTGAGCGAGGTCTCGACAAGGCCGGGGTGAAGCGCGTTCACCCGGATGTTATACTGGCGATAGTCCCAGGCGCAGACCTTGGTGAACATGCGCACCGCCGACTTGCTCGCCGAATACATCGAAAGCTGCGGGAACAGCGCCTTCATCGCACTTGCCGAGCCGACATTGACGATGGACCCGCCCGCCGCCTTCATCGCCGGCAGTACCGCGCGACAGCCGAGGAACACCGCCTTGAAGTTCACGCCGAAGACGAACTCGTAATCCTCGACGGTCGTCTCTTCGACGGATTTCACGACCGCCACGCCGGCATTGTTCACCAGCCCGTCGATGCGGCCGTGCTTCGCCGTCACCTGCTCGATGATCGACGTCCACTTCGCCTCGGACGTGACGTCATGTCGCAGGAACTCCGCCTGACCGCCGTCTGCCCGGATCGACGCCGCCGTTTCTTCGCCCCCCGCGTCGACATCGGTCAGGATCACGGTCCCTCCCCGCGAGGCGATCAACCGCGAATGGGCGGCCCCCATGCCCTTTGCGCCGCCGGTGATCAGCACCACCTTGTGCGTCATCGACAGCTTGTCGAAACCCGCCATGATCCTCTCCCTTGTCTTGTTTGATTACTGGCCGAGCGCGAGGCCGATCGTGGCGACCGTCGTCCCGATGCTCCAGCCGCCATCCACCAGATAGGCCTGGCCGGTGACGTAGCTGGCATCGTCGCTCGCCAGGAAATGGACCATTGCGGCGATCTCGTCGGGCTCGCCGATGCGCCCGAGCGGCGACAGCACCTTCATCGCCTTGTCGAGCGCATCGCCATTGACCGCCACCGCCAACGGCGTGCGCACCCCGCCGGGGCAGACGGCGTTGACCCGAATCCCACGCGGGCCGAGTTCGATCGCCGCCGTCTGGGTAGCGGCGACCACCGCCGCTTTAGACATAGCGTATTCGCCCCAGCCGGGTGTTCCGCGAATACCCGAGAGCGACGCGGTGTTGATGATCGATCCCCCGGCCTCCATCCGCTTCGCCGCCTCGCGGATGCCGGAAAGCGCGCTCAATGAATTGACCTGAAAATAGCGCTCGGCCCGCGCGAGATCGGCCGAGGCGATTTCGTGCACATTGGCGACAGCGGCATTGCTGACGAGGATGTCGAGGCGACCATGTTTCTCGACCGCATGGTCCAGCAAGGCCGCGATCTCCGCCTCCTGCGAGACATCGGTCCGGCGGAAGTCGCAGTCCCATTCAGCGGCTTGCGCTGCGGCATCGGTCAGGTCAGCGATGACGACGGCCGCGCCCGCCTTGCGCAAGCGCTGGGCGATCGCCGCGCCGATGCCGGACGCACCGCCGGTGACCACCGCCACCTTGCCCGAAAGATCGAAGAAACCCGCCATCACGCCGCCTCCGCCAGATGCCGCGCGGCGATGTAGCCGAAGGTCATCGCCGGCCCCAGGCTGGAGCCGCCGCCCGGATAACGCCCGCGCATGATCGTGTTGTTGTCGAGCCCCGCCGCATAGAGGCCGGGGATCGGATTGCCGTCCTTGCCGACCACCTGCGCCTTGGCGTTGGTGTCGAGCCCGGCCAGCGTGCTGAGGTCGCTCGGCCGCACTTCGAGCGCGTAGAACGGGGCCTTGCGCAGCGCGCCCAATGCCGGGTTCGGCTTGTGCGTGGCATCCCCCATGAAGGCCGAATAGTAATTGTCGCCGCGGCCGAAATCCGGATCCTTGCCCGCATCGGCATAGCCGTTGAAGTCGGCAACAGTCTTTTCCAACGCTGCCGGATCGAGCCCGATCTTGGCGGCCAGCGCGCCGATCGTCGGCGCTTCGAAGACATAGCCCTTCTTCACCCACGGCTTGGGGCTGAACGGGGCGGGCTTGACCATGCCGAGGCCGTATTTGGAAACAGCCTCGCTATCGGCGATCTGCCAGATCTTGGTGACGCCCTTCTCCGCCGTCGTCTCGCCGAAGTTCTGGTAGTGGAAGCTTTCATCGACAAAGCGCTTGCCGTCCCGCGCATCCACCATGATCTGCCCCGGGCAATGCCGGTCGAAGGCGAGCGAGGGGAACTTGGCGAGCGTGCCGTCATCGCGCTTCATCGCCGAAGCCGGCACCCAGATGCCGTTCGCCGCATTCGTCTCGTTGATGGTGCCGCCCACGGCCGTGCCCATGTTCACGCCGTCGCCCTGCGATCCCTCGGGCTGCAGCGACCAGCCGTCATCGGCCTGCTTGACATACTTGCGCCGCATCTCGGCATTCGCGCCGAAGCCGCCGCTCGCGAGCACCACGCCGCGCGCTGCGGAGGCGACCTCCTCCTTGCCGTTCCGTTCGAAGGTGACACCGGTGACCCGGTCACCCTCCGTCACCAGGCTGCGGGCGCGGGCGTTGTTGATCAGTTCGACGCCTGCATCCCGCGCAGACTTCAGCAAGCGCCCCGCAAGCGCATTGCCGTTCGCGAGGTGCTTGCCCCGCGATCCCTTGACGCGGTCGAGCGCGTAGCGGCCCACGCGGCGGAGCGCCCAGAGCGCCTCGCCGACGCCGCTGCTCCACCGCTGCAGGCGGTAGGCATCGGCGGGGCTGACCTGCATGCTGTGGAACAGGCCCATTTCCGGGATCGGCGGACGCAGCCGCTCGAAATCCGCACCCAATCGCCCGCCATCATAGTCGGCCGTCAGCAGGCACCGTCCCGTCTTCCACCCGGGCGCGCCGGGCGAGTAATCAGGAATCGTGCTGGCGGCGAGGAGGACTTCGGTATTCGCCTCCATGTAGCGCAACATTTCCGGTGCCTTGTCGAGATACGTCTCGATCTTTTCCGCGTCGTAGAAGTTGCCGAGGACGGATTGCAGATAAGCCTGCGCTTCCTCCTTCGTGTCCGAGACGCCGAGCTCCGGCTGATGATGATTGGCGGGAATCCACACGCCGCCGCCCGAAAAGGCCGTCGTTCCGCCAAACACCGACGTCGCCTCCAGCAGCACGACTTTCAGGCCGGAGCGCGCAGCGACGATCGCCGCCGTCATCCCCGCAGCGCCCGATCCGACAACCACCACATCCGCCTGCATAACGCTCTCCACAAGAATCAGTCCGTATTCTAGCGTGGCTGGGATCAGCCCGGCCGCAATCCGCCATCGACGATGATCTCCGCGCCGGTGACGTAGCTCGCCTCGTCCGAGCAGAGGAACAGTGAGCAGTTCGCGACCTCCTCAGGTATCCCGATGCGCTTCATCGGGATGGAGGTGCGGATCATCTCGCGCTCATCCGGCAGCATCGTATCCAGCTGCGGCGTGTCGATCATGCCCGGGTAGATTGAATTCACCCGCACGCCGAGGGCGGCATATTCCTGCGCCGCGGCCTTGCTCATCATCCTGACGGCCCCCTTCGCGGCGTGAAAGGACAGGCAGGTCACGGTCGCCATGATCCCGAGGATCGAGGAGATGTTGACGATCGCGCCGTTTCCACTCGCGCGCAGATGGGGCATCACCGTCCGCATCCCCAGCCAGGTGCCCATCTGGTCGATCGAGACGATGTGGTTCCACCCCTCCACCGTCTCGTCCTCGACCCCGCGCATGTGGTTAAGGCCGGCATTGTTGACGAGGGTGGTCACCCCGCCGAACCGCCCGACCACCGCGTTCACCGCCGCCGCCCAGCTCGCCTCCGAAGCGACGTCATGTTCCACGAACATGGCCTCGCCGCCTGCCGAGACGATCTCGGCGACGATGGCCTCGCCTGCCGCCGGACGGATGTCGGTAACCGCGACGCGCGCGCCTTCACGGGCGAAGACTCGCGCATGGGCCGCGCCGATACCGCTGCCGCCGCCGGTGATGATCGCGATCTTGCCTTGGAGCCTACCTGCCACGCGCAACTCTCCTCGTTCCGGCGCTCACTGATCGGCGCCGGTGCTTGATGTCTTACGATGTCAGCCGATCAGGCCCGGTTGAAGATCGGGGAGATCGTTCGCGTCTTGATCCGCCACGCCCCGGCCTCTTGGACGAGCACGTCCAGAATGTCCGCCACGGAGGTGGGATAAGTGTCGCGCCCCTCGTCCTCGGACCGGTACAGCGTCAGGAGCGAATGGATCGTGATCGACCCGTCCTCGCCCGCCTCGACATGCGGATGCGTGACGACGTGCCGGGTGGTGACGTGGGTCTGGGCCTGCCGCGCCGCCATTGCCGGCACAAGATCGGCGCCGGAGACAGTGCCAGGCTTCGGCGATCCCGGCCCGAACGTCAGGCTGCCGTCGCTGGCGAACAAGGCCGCAGTCTCGGCCGCGCGACCATTATCCACCAGCCAGAAGAAGCGGTCGACCACGTCCGTCGCGGCGATCCGGTCCTCGAGGGAGAGTGTGTTTACCATGTCGCTCACCGCAGCTTGATGTCGGCGAGGCCGCGCTTGCCGATATCCGGCCGGCGCTTGAGGTCGGCTTCCGGCTCACCTGCCTTCAGGCGGCGGAGAAGATCCTCCGGATCGAACTCGACGCCGATCGGGTTCTCGGCGAAGGCCTCAGAATAGAAGAACTCGGTCGCTTCTTCGACCGTGGGATAGTTGTCGACCTGCAGCTCGATCTGATTGCCGTCGGGATCGGCATAATACATCGACGTGGTCGGCCCGTGATTGATCGGGAACACCGGCTTGATGCCCAGGTCGCGCAGCCGCTCATAGGTCGCCATCAGGTCCGCGAGCGATGCGTAGGTGAAGGCGTTATGGTGGACGCCCGCGACGCCGTCCGGCTGCGGCTTGAGATCGGGGACGTTCAGGATAGCAACGCGGTGGTGCTCCTCGTCATAGGACAGGAACGCCAGGATGTCGTTCTTGAACGCCGGCACCGCTCCCAGCACCGTCTGATACCAGTTGACCAGCTCCTCGAACTTGGAGGTGCGGACCACGAAATGGGCCAGCCTCTCCGGTGAGATCACCTTGGCTTGAGCGTCGCTCCGCTCGGCAGTTTCGACCGACATGCACCCTCCGACTTATTCTAAGGCTCGGCCGCGCCGGAGCACGTCGAGTGTCATCCGGGCGCCCTGCCCGGCGTCGATATGAGGATGCGTCGCCTAAACCATTTGGTCAAGAGAGACGTGAAGCCTGCGCCCTTTCAGGTGAACACGATTTCGTAGATGAAGGCGATATTCCGCAGAATTTCGACCTCCGAGAATACGTCGCGGTTCGTCATCGCCTTGTATTCGGTCGACAGCGTGAACAGCGTGCCGCCCGCACCGATGATCAGATAGTAGAGCCGCGCCGGATCGCATTCGCGGACCGTCCCCTCGGCCTGACCACGACGGATCAGGTCACGGACAAGCGTGAAGTGCCAGCGAATGAAATTCTCGACGATCCACTCCAACCGGTGCGTCTGCTGGTTTCCCTCCGCGGTCAGGATGCGATGGATCTGCGGCTGACGGGCGGACATACGCACGAACTGGTCGATGAAGGTCGCAAGCGTATCGCGCGCGGTACGCCCGGCGCTCGCCTCAAGATTGTGCTTGATCGCCTCCGCATATTGCGTGAGCGCCGCATCCATCGTGGCGATCCACAACTGATCTTTCGACTGAAAGTGGTAGAGGACGAGCGTATGCGTCACCTCCGCGCGCTCAGCCACGGCGCGTGTGGAGGTTCCCTCGAAACCGAAGGCGCCGAAGCATTCCAGGGCCGCCTTCAGGATGCGCTCGCGGACCTCGTCGCCACGCCGGACCTTGCCTTGCCGCGTGGTCACGATCTCCGAAGCGGCCGGGCCCCCCGTGTCGACATCATCGACCAGACGCACCGCCGAACGGCCGCCGCGCGCCGGAGCTTTGGCTCCTTTGGTTTTCGCGTCAGTGCCTTGCTTTGTGACCAACACGCCATTCCTTGCCGCAAGATAAGTTCGTAGATCTATTTCCCGTAACGCCACGGCGCGCAACACGAATCACCCATGCGGGAAAGCCGTAAAGCGCTTGACGAGCCGCGGATGATCGCGCAGACAACTGACCATCTGGTTCATAATCGTTCAGGGGGATCCCCGGCCCGGCCAGGGACACGGGGAATCGACCAAGAAGTCGAGAGAGATGGATAGCGGAATGGGCAACATACTCGAAACGCCCGTGTTTATCGCGGGTGGCGGACCTGTCGGCATGACGCTGGCGCTCAACCTGGCCCGTTACGGCGTCCGGTCGATCCTTGCGGAGCGCAACCCAACCACGACGCGCCATCCGAAGATGGACCTGACCAATGCGCGCAGTATGGAGCTGTTCAAGCGGCTCGGCCTGACGGAGCAGCTGCGGGACGCCGGCGTCCCGCGTGAGAACCGCTTCGACATCCTGTGGATCACGACGCTGGCCGGGCACGAACTGCACCGCTTCGTCTATCCGTCCGCGAGCGAGAAGACCGAGATCATCCGTCGCGAGAACGACGGACATCACGCGAGCGAGGCCCCGCTGCGCGTCAGCCAGGTCCAGATCGAGCCGGTGCTCAAGAAGGCGATCGACGACAACCCGCTGATCGACGTCCGGTTCGGCACCAAGTTCGAGCGGATCGTCTCACAGGACACCGATGGCGTGACCCTCGAGATCAGCGATTCCGCGACCGGCGAGACGGAAACCGTTCGCTGCCAATATCTCGCCGGTTGCGACGGTGGCGGCAGCCGCGTCCGCCGCGCGCTCGGGATCGAGCTGGACGGCGACATGGCGGTGGCGGGCGCGCATATGGTCCATTTCCGCACCCACGCGCGGGACGTGCTGCAGCGCTGGGGCCCGGTCTATCATCTGCAGAGCGACCGCGGCACCATCATCGCCCAGAACGATCATGACATCTACACGCTGCAGGCCTGGCTGATCCCCGGTCTCGGTGTCGAGGACATGCGGCCGGAAGACGTGCTTGAAGGCTGGGTCGGGCAGAAGTTCGACTACGAGATTCTTCAGGCGAACCCCTGGACCGCGAACTTCGTGGTTGCGCAGCGTTACCGCGCGGGCCGCGCGCTTCTCGCCGGCGACAGCGCGCACCAGTACATCCCGACCGGCGGCTACGGCATGAACTCGGGCATCGCCGATGCGGCGGCCCTCTCTTGGGTGCTGGCGGCAAACGTACTCGGCTGGGGCGGCAACAAGCTGCTCGACGGCTATGAGGCGGAGCGTCTGCCGACCGCATGGTGGCACCTCGAAGCATCGCGCCGCCATATGGGCGTCCGCCTGCAAATCGGTGAGGTCTATGCGCAGGCCGGCGATCTCCTCGGCGAAGGGCCGGAGGCCGATGCGCGCCGGGCCGAGGCCGGGCGCAAGATCGAGGCGCTCGGCAATGCGGAGAACGAGAGCTGGGGCGTCGAGTTCGGCTATCGTTACGATAAGTCGCCCGTCATCTGCGCGGAGGCGAACCCGCCCGAGATCGATCCCCTCACCTACCATCCGACCACCTGGCCGGGCGCGCGCCTGCCGCACATCTTCCTTGAGGATGGCGTATCGATCCACGACAAGCTCGGCCTCTGGTTCACGCTCGTCGTGATCGATGATGCCGATACGGCCGCGATCGAGAGCGCGGCGCAGGCGCTCGGCGTTCCACTCGACGTGCTGCGGCTCGGGCGGCCCGACCTCCGCGATCTCTACGAACGCAACCTGATCCTCGTTCGGCCCGATCAGCATGTCGCCTGGCGCGGCGATGCCCTGCCGGACGATATCGACGGACTACTGAAGCACGTCACCGGGCGCTGAGGATTTGCAATGAGCAGAAGCACCAATCTCGACCCCGAAGGCTACTGCCCGGCAAGCGATCACCCGCGCTGGAACCAGAGCGTCTACTTCAACTTCTACGATCCCGCTGAGAAGACCGGCTGCTTCATTCGAGTGGGTATTCTCGAAAATCAGCGTGAGACGAACTGCTGGTTCGCCTTCTTCCGCGACGGCAAGCCGCTGTTCACGCGGATCAACATGAACCTGCCCTACACTGAAAAGCGGATCGCGGACGGGCTGGAGGTGGCGGGCATCCGCATCACCTCGCTGGAGCGGCTGCAGCGGGCAAAGGTGGAGTTCGAGCATCAGGACTTCGCCGTCGATTTGGAATGGAACGAGATCCTGCCGATGCAGGACGCGATCGACCTGACCCAGAACGGCGAGGATGACGGTTTTGCGAAGGAAATCGCGCATGTTCACATGGAGGGCACCTGCGCGGTCACCGGCACGATTCGCCTGCGCGACGGCACCGTTCTGAACATCGACGGCAAAGGCTTCCGCGACATCGCCGTTGGCCCGCGCAACTGGGACTTCATCCGTCACTATCGGCTGGCATGGCCGATCTTCGACAACGGTCTTTCGATCGTCTCCACGCACGGCACCTCGGTCGATGGGCAGCACGCATATATCCGCATGATCGGGCGGGATGGGCGCTGGACTCCGGTCACGAAGATCGAAGATCGCAACATCTACGAAGATGACGGCATGACCCTGAAGGGCATGGACTGGAAGGTCACGGGCGCGGACGGCGAAACTCACGCTTTTACCGCCAAGCGGCTCTACGTCTGGACCTTCCCCTTCGACACCTACGTCCTCACCGAGCACATGATGGAATACACGCTGGAAGACGGCACAAAAGGCTACGGTCTCGGCGAGTGCGGCTTCCGCTTCCCCTGGGCGGGCAACGGTGAGGACGAGACCGCCTGAACGACAATGACAGACGAGAGGGTACCCCGATGGCCAAGCATGTCCTGCTCGCGATGACCAACCCGCTTCCCGGCCGCGACGCCGAATATAACGACTGGTACGAGAACACCGCCTACCCGACCTACAAGTCGATCCCCGGTCTCGTACCGCTCGGCCGGTTCAAGGCGGTGGACGTGCCGCACATGTTCCCCTTCGAGATGGACAACCAGTTCCAGTACCTGTCGATGTACTATTTCGAGGCCGATGACGCGGCCGCCTTCATGGAGAAGGTCAAGGCGACCTTTGCCGATCGCCCCGAGTACAAGTTCTCGGACGATATCGACCAATCGAAATTCTTCGAGCCGATCTATGTCTCCATCGGCGACGTCAATTTCGCACCGATCGACCGCTTTGAAAACTTGAAGCGCTAGCCTCAGATCAGCGGATCGGTGACCGGTAGGCCGAGCACGAGCCGGGCATAGCTCTCGCCCGCCGTCTCGACATCCAGGAAGGCGTGCCGCGCGACGACGTTAAGGTCGCGGAAGTATCTCTGGAACGCGGCATCGTCGCGGAACGAGTTGCCGCCCACGCCGCACGCCATCTCGTTGATGCTGTCGAGGCACGATGCGGTGAGGAGCGCCGCGTGCAGCTTCATCTCGCTCCGATTGACCGGGTCGCCCGCATCGGGGCGCGCCACCATGTTCCGGGTAACCAGGGCGTCGAGCAGCGTCTCCGCATTCTGCGCCTGGACCAGCGCCTTCGCCAGCCGGATCTGTGCCGTCGCCTTCTCCGTCGCTTTCGCACCCGAGATCGTGCCCATCCGCGCCCGCGTCCGATCGAGCAGCGCGTCGGCCGCGCCGCGATGCGTACCGACGATCACCGGCATGACTTCGTTCATGGCAAAAGGCAGGAACGGGATATGGTACATCGGGTTGGCATGGAGCGCATGGCCGGCCGACCGCCCCGCCAGCGCCGGCATGAACGGGGCGGCGCGCCTGTCGGGCACGAACAGATCCTTCACCACGACATCGCAACTCGCCGTGCCGCGCATCCCCATGATGTGCCAGGTGTCGACGATCTCGACCTCGGTGCGCGGAAGGGCGAAGATCAGCAGTTCGGGCTCTCGCCCCGGCTCCACCAGCACGCCGTTCATCGTGAACCACTCGGCATGCGACGAGCCGGAGTTCCACGCCGTGCGCCCGGTCAGGCGATACCCGCCCTCCTCCCGCACGACGCCCATGATCGGCTGGGCGGCACCTGCCCCGAGCACGTAGTTTCGCGCGCCGTAGATCTCCTCCTGCCCCTCGCGCGGGAAGACCAGCAGGCGCCAGGCAGCGCCCATCAGGAACGCCGCCACCCAACCTGCGGATGGTGACGCCGCGCTGATCCGCCGCACCACCTCGGCAAAGCTGTCCAGCCCGAGTTCCAGCCCGCCATAAACCTTGGGCGCGATCGTCGCGAAGAACTCCGCATCCGTCATCGTCGCGATCAGGTCATCCGGCACCCTGCGCGCCACATCGATCTCGTCGGCGCGCGCAGCGAATACGGGCGCGAGGGTCTCGGCTCGCGCGATCAAATCCTGTTTGGTCGTCGTCATCCGTCCCCCTCCCCGGCGGCCTTGTCGGCGGCTCGGCCTCTCGACGTCAGGCGATGATCTTGATCGGTGACTCGATCAATGCCCTGAACGCCGCCAGCACCTCGGCTCCGATCGCACCGTCGATGGCGCGATGATCGAAGCTTGCGGTCGCCGTCATCACCGTGGCGGGCACCACCGCGCCATCGACCACCCAGGGGCGCTGCTCACCGGCCGCGACACCCAGGATCATGGCCTGCGGCGGATTGATCACCGGCAGCATCTCGGAAATGCCGAACATGCCAAGATTGGAGATCGAGACGGTGCCGCCCTGGTAATCCTCGGGCGTCAGCTTGCCGTCGCGGGCCTTGCCGGCGATCGCCTTTGATTCGCCCGCGATGCGGCTGACGGACTTGCTGCCGACATCGCGGAGGACCGGCGTCACCAGCCCGCCGGGGATCGCCACCGCCATCGAAACATCGACGCGGTCGAACTCGAAGAGCGTGTCGCCACCGAACTGCACGTTCGCCGCCGGGACCTCGGTCAGCGCGGCGGCCAGAGCCTTGATGAGCAGGTCGTTGACCGAGAGCTTCACGCCCGAAGCAGCCAGATCGCCGTTCAGCGTGGCGCGCAATTTCAAGAGCGGGTCGAGGTTGCAGTGCACGCTCAGGTAGAAATGCGGCACCGTCTGCTTGGAAAGGGTGAGGCGGCGCGCGATCGTCTTGCGCATCCCCGGCAGCTTGGTCGCGCGATGCGGTACGCCCTCGGGCGGCGGCAGGATCTCGGCGACAGGTGCGGTCGCGGGCGCAGTGGCCGTTAGTGCGACAGGAGCGCGGGTGTCGGTAAGGCCAAGGTCGGCCTTGACGATCCGGCCGCCAGGACCGGTTCCCTTGAGACCCGCGACTTCGATGCCACGCACCGCCGCGATCCGGGCAGCCAGCGGGCTGATCTTGACCTTGTCGGCGAGGCGGGCGTGAGGAACCTCGCGCGCTGGTGCCGGCGGTGCGGCCGCCTTGACTGGTTCGGGCACGGGTGCAGGCGCAGCCTCGGGCTGGGCCTTGGGCGCTTCCGCTTGCGGCTTGGCCTCCGGCGGGGCCTCACCCTCGTCTGCGACACGGGCGATCACAGCGCCGACCGGCACGTCCTCACTGCCCTCTGCGATCACCAGTTCGGCAACGACGCCCTCGTCCACAGCCTCGAACTCCATCGTCGCCTTGTCAGTCTCGATCTCGGCGATGAGGTCGCCCGCCTTGACACGGTCGCCCACGCCGACCAGCCATTTGGCGAGCGTGCCCTTCTCCATCGTCGGCGAGAGGGCGGGCATCATGATGTCGGTCGGCATGATCAGGCTTCCAGGAAGAGTTCGGCGGCGGCATCGACGATCGCGTCGGCGTCCAGCCGGTATTGGCGGTAGAGGTCGGGCAGGTCGCCGGTCTGGCCGAAGCGGTCGAGGCCAAGCGGGCTGACCCGCTGCCCGCGAACACCCCCGAGCCAGGACAGAGCGGACGGACTGCCGTCGATCACGGTGACGAGGCCGGCATCCGGCGCCAGCGCGCCGAGCAGCGTATCGGCATGGCAGGGCTCGGCCTTGCCGCCGTTCCACCGCACTGCCCGCCGGGCCGACCAGCCGCGATGCAGCAGATCCGGCGAGGTGACGTTGAGGAGGCCGAGGCCGGGAATGTCCTCGCTCAGCGTCTCCCACGCTTCCAGCGCTTCGGTCATAATCGCGCCGGTGGCGACGATCGCCGCCCGAGCGTCGCCACCCGGCTTCTTCAGCCAATATCCGCCAGCCAGGGCGTCGCCCCGCCAGCCATCGTCCTCACGCGCGATCTGGGCGACGCTGCGCGTGGACAGGCGCAGATAGACCGACCCGCCCACGTCCTCCTGCATATGGCCAAACGCCCATTCCATGCAGGCGGCGAGTTCATCGACAAAGGCCGGCTCAAAATAGGTGAGGCCCGGCTGGCCCATGCCGATCAGCGGCGTGTTGATCGACTGATGCGCACCACCCTCCGGCCCAAGCGTCAGCCCTGACGGCGTCGCCACCAGCAGGAAGCGCGCATCGTTGTAGCAGCCGTAATTGAGCACATCGAGGCCGCGGGCGATGAACGGATCGTAGACCGTCCCGATCGGCATCAGCCGCGTGCCGAATTGCGGCGCGGCGAGGCCGAGCGCGGTGAGCATCAGGAACAGATTATGCTCCGCAATGCCCAACTCGATATGCTGGCCGGCGCCGCCGCCCTGCCACTTCTGCGCCGACGGGATCTTGGCGCTGGCGAAGACGTCCTTCAGCTCCTGCCGCCGGAACAGCCCGCGCTGGTTCACGAACGCGCCGAGATTGGTGGAGACCGTCACGTCGGGCGAGGTGGTGACTATGCGATCGGCGAGCGGATGGCCCGATTTCGCGAGATCGAGCAGGATGCGGCCGAACGCCGCCTGGGTGGATTGTTCCGCGCCCTCCGGCGTCGGAATGGCTGGCACCGGCACCGCTTCCGCCTGCTTGTCGCCCGACCCTTGCGCCAGTGCCGATTTCTCGATGAACGCCTTCAGCTCGGCGGCTGCATTGTCGCCGAGCCCGCCGAAAGGCTCCCATTCCTGCCCTTCCGCAATGTTCAGCGTGTCGCGCAGCGCATGGATCTGCGACGGGTTCATCAACCCGGCATGGTTGTCCTTATGCCCCGCGAACGGCAGGCCATAGCCCTTGACCGTGTAGGCGATGAACATGGTCGGGCGATCGTCGCCCGAAGCACTCTCGAACGCCTCGACCAGAGAAGCCGGGCAATGCCCGCCTAGATTGGTCATCAGCTCGGCCAGATGCACGTCGTCATAGCCTTCAAGCAGCTTGGCGACCCCACGCTGCGTGCCGATGTCCGCGATCAGCCTGGTCCGCCAGGCGGCCCCGCCCTGATAGGTCAGCGCCGCGAACTCGGCATTGGGGCAGTTGTCGATCCACTCCTGCAGCGCCCGCCCGCCCGGCTTCGCGAATGCCGCCTTCTGCAGCTTGCCGTGCTTCAGCGTGATCACCCGCCAGCCGCAGGTTTCAAAGATGTCGTCGAAGCGACGGAACATCCGATCAGCGGTGGTGTGGTCCAGGCTCTGGCGGTTGTAGTCGACGATCCACCAGCAATTGCGGATGTCGTGCTTATAGCCCTCGATCAGCGCCTCGTAGATGTTGCCTTCATCCAGCTCGGCATCGCCCATCAGCGCGATCATGCGGCCCGCGTCGGCTTCGGCGATCTGGCCATGCGCGATCAGGTAATCCTGGACGAGACTTGCGAAGGCGGTGACCGCCACGCCTAGACCCACCGATCCGGTCGAGAAATCGACGGGAATCTTGTCCTTGGTCCGGCTCGGATAGCTCTGCATTCCGCCAAAGCCGCGGAAACGCTGCAACTGGTCCAGCGACTGATTGCCAAGCATGTAGTGGATCGCGTGCAGCAGCGGCCCAGCATGCGGCTTCACCGCCACCTTGTCTTGCGGGCGCAGCGCGTGGAAATACAAGGCCGACATGATCGTCGTCATCGACGCGCAGGACGCCTGATGCCCGCCGACCTTCAGCCCGTCACGGCTTTCGCGCAGGTGATTGGCGTTGTGGATCGTCCATGCGGACAGCCAACGTAGCCGCGCGTCCAGCCAGGAGAGCTGCTGGATCAGCTGCGCGCTGACCTGATCACTCGCGGTAACCGCTGCCGAGGACTTCGTAACCATTTCGGAATTCCAGATCAGGGAGAGAAGATAAAGCGCTGCGTCGGTTAACTGCCCAGACCGCTGAGATCACCGAAGGCATCGCGCACCACGATCGCATTCCAGTATTCACGAAACAGGATCATCTTGCCGTCGCGAAATTCCTGAACCGAGATGTAGGTTTGGTCGTAAACCTTGCCGTTCGGCTCGCTGTAGCCGGTATATTCGACGACAAGACGCGCCGGATCGGCGGTGGGCGTGATCCTGATGTTGGAAAACTGCACCTGCACCACATCGCAGACGACCTTGAACACGCCGGCGACCGCGTCCTTCCCCTCGACACGCGCGGGCATCCCGACGGAGGGTCCGAACGGGAACTCCATGACAACGTCGTCGTGCAGATGGTCGTACCATCCGTCCATGTCGCGGCCGAACCGCTCCATCAGTTCGGTCGCCAGCGCCACATTCGCATCGCGCAATTGCGTGTTGTCGTCAGACATTTCTGTTCCCTCCTGGAGGATTATCCGAACAGCGCCGGCGCCTGAACCAGACGCACGCCGTGCGGATAGGGCGTGTTCGGCGCGCGCGGGCTGCCGTGCAGTTCCGTCGCCATCGACACATGCGCCAGCATCAGCACCAGTTCGTACAAACGGGTTTCGGCCGGCGGCAGTGCGTCGATCGGAAAAGCCTCCAGATGCTTCATCGCGTCGGGCGCGCGGGCGAGCATAACCTCGTAGAACGCGGTGATCTCGGCCATGCTGGCGGCCTCCCGCCGGTCACGCCGCTCCTGGATCGTGCCGACGCCCCAATAGGCCTGGAACGGAGCGAGGTCTTCGAAACCTAGGGGAAGCGCATCGTCCGCCATCGAACTCTCCCTGGCGCTGGTGCGGAGCCGGACCGTCTATCGCGCCCGAGACGATCCTGCTCCAATCCTGACCATTCTGTCAATTACAATCACGCAGCTTGGGCGACCCGCTCCTGACGGCCGAGGATTGCCCCGAGCGCATTCGAAAGCTGCGAACGTCCGGAAGAGTCCTGCGCGCGCCAGCCGACATGCCCGTCCGGCCGAACGAGGATCGCGCCCTCGTCGGAAATGCCGCGCAGCTTGGCCCATTGATCGTCCGCTGCCGAATAGCCGCCAAAACCAACCAGCACGACGTCGATGTCCACCCCACTTGCCGCATCGTTCGCCGCTTGTTGCCAGCCGGCCTGATCGCTCCCCACGAACAGGGTGAACTTGCCCCGTCCGACCAGATCTAGCGTCGAGACGCGCCCTTCCGGTCCGTTCAGCCAGGCATGAGGGAAGCGATGTCCGGGCCGCGTGACCGGATGATAGACGTCGCCCATCGGGCTCTGCGGCGGCGCGTCGGTGCCATCGCCGATCACCGCGTCACCACCATAATAGAACCCGATCTCAAGGTCATGCGCCTGGAATTCGGTTCGCTGAGTCTTGATCACCTCATCCAGCCGCTGCCGCCGCGTCACACCTTCAGGCGTGTCGGAGAACAGGACGCGGAAAGCTTCCCGGTTGATCTCCACCGGCGCCCCGGGGATCAGGCCGATCCCGGCATCGATCACCAGATGATTCTGGAACGTCAGCATGGCCCAGTTGACGTTTCGCTGCGCCACAGGCCGCCGCTCCGCCTCATAGGTGTCGAGCAGCGAAGGCCCCGCCTTGCCCTGCAGCACCGCCGCCAGCTTCCATGTCAGGTTCTGCGCATCCTGCACGGCGGTGTTGAGGCCGAGGCCGGTGGTCGGCGGATGGCGGTGCGCCGCATCGCCGGCCAGGAAGATGCGCCCTTCCTGGAACTTGCGGGCAAGCACGCCCTGTACCTTCCAGTTGTTCATGCGGATGATCCGGGCATCCAGATCGGGCAGCCGCAACAGTTCCTTAAGGCGGGGCAGCACAGAGTCCGCGTCGAACTGCGCGGGGTCATCCGGCTGGAAGGCGAAGTGCAGCAGCCACTCCTCGCTATGCCGGTCGTACTTGGTCGGCCCGAGCGCCACCATCACACCGCTGCCCCAGGATCCGCCCTTCTCGGGGTTGATGAACCAGCGGATCATCGGGCCGTCATCGTCGATCTCGGCACTAAGGTCTGCGCCGAAATGGCAGGTCACCATATCGAACAGCCGCTCGAGACCATCCATCGGAATGCCCAGCGCCGGTCCCACGAAGCGGCCGCCGTCCGCCGCGATCATGTACTTCGCGCGAACCTGATAGGTTTCGCCGCTTTCGCGCTCCAGCACCGTCGCGGTGACACCATCGGCATCCTGCGTGAACGACTGGACCTCATGGTAATAGTTGATGTTCGCCAGCGGCAGCGTGCGGGCGTGTTCCAGCAGCAGCGGCTCCAGCCGAAGCTGCGGATAATTGGCCGAACGACACGGGCTGTCCCGCTCGTAGACTTCCTTCAACTCCCCGCCGCCGAACGCGTCCATCAGGTGGATCGTCTTGCGATCGAGCTCTCCATCGCCCCCAAGCGAGGTGAACCAGCCCACGCGGGACATGTTCTCGGCAGGCGTGCTGAGGCCATAGATCTTGTCCGCGAGACCGATCTCGCGGAAGATCTCCATCGTCCGCTGGTTCAGGTAATGCGCCTTTGGGGCCGGTGAGGTGGTTGGATAACGCTCCACCAGATACGATTCCACGCCCAGATGGGCGAGCATGATCGCTGATGTCAGCCCGCATCCCGCCCCGCCGACGATGAGAACCGGGGTCTCAATCACCTTCATCACGCATCACCCTCTCTAAGCGCGGCTGATCGCGCCTTCGTCCTACCAGACGTTTGTCTTCAAACCTGACCATTTAGTCAAGATGTGTTCCGCCTCATCCGTCGGCAGCCGGTAACTGCTCGACATAGGCATACACCTTGAACGGATCGAAATACTCGCGCACGGTGTGCAACTGCCCGTCCTTGATGAAGAAGATCAGGATGTAGTTGTTCTGGTAGCGCGCACCTGCCGGGCCAACGCCCTCCGATCGCGCCTCCACAACCACCCGGTCCTCTTCCGCCGTCGCATTCTCGACCGTGAACGCGAAGCTGTCGAACGCGCCTAGGAAGCCGGTGAGAAGTTCCATCACCGCGGGTTTGTCCTTGAACCCGCCGAACTGGAACCGCGCCGGATCGAAGGGCACGCTCCACGACCCTTCCTCATGGATCAGGCCGAACAATGTCGGCAGGTCACGATCGCCAAGCGCCTTCAATGCCTTCAGCACCAGCGCCTTGTTTTCTTCCGTGGACATCTCTTCTCTCCTCAACGTGCGACCAGGCCGCCATCGATCGGCAGCTCGACACCACTTACGAACCGCGCCTCGTCGGAGGCGAGGTACACGCAACCCCAGCCGATATCCTCGGGCGCGCCATTGAACCCGTTCGGCTGCTGCGCGGTATAGGCGGCGCGGGTCGCCTCCGGGTCCTCGCTACGGTCGAAGATATCTTGGACCATCGGCGTCTCGATCACGCCCGGGTGGATCGAATTGGCCCGGACGCCCTGCATCGCATGCTCGATCGCGGTGGACTTGGTGAAGGTGCGGACGGCACCTTTCGACCCACAATAGGCCGCGTAACCCGGTGCCCCGACGATCCCGTAGGCGGAGGAGATATTGGTGACCGATCCGCCACCCGCCTTGATCATCTCCGGCACGGTGTGCTTCGTCAGGAAGAACACGCCCTTAGCGTTGACCGCGAAGATGCGGTCCCATTCCGCCTCGCTCAGGTCGATATCGCTGCCCTGCCCCGGCACGCCTGCACATGCCACCGCCGAGGTGACCTTGCCCCAGGCGCTGACGGCCGCGTCCACCGCCGCCTTCACCTGATCCTCCTGCGTCACGTCGGTCTGGACGAACTTCACGTCGTCCGGCGCGTCAGCGATCAGCGCGGCGAGTTCCTTGTCGAGCGGCGGTTGGCGATCGGCGACGATCACCTTGGCGCCCTCCGCGACGAACAGCCGAGCCGTCGCAGCACCGATGCCCGAGGCACCACCCGTGATCACCGCCACCTTACCTTCGAGCCGATTGGCCATCTCGTCTATCTCCTTAAATAAAGATCATCGTTTCTTCGGAAGCGCATAGGCAACAATCGAGTCCCCCAGCGGCGATTGCAGCATCACGTGCCCGCCGGCCGCGATCAGCACGAACTGCCGCCCGCTCTTCGGCGAGACATAGGTCATCGGATTGGCCTGCCCGCCGGCCGGCAAGGCCGTCCGCCATAGCTCATGGCCGTTGCTCACATCGAAGGCGCGGAAGGCGCGTTCCTGGGTCGCGCCGATGAAGATCAGCCCGCTCTTCGTCACCATCGATCCGCCGAACATCGGCATACCCATGCCGATCGGCAGGCGCGAGGCGAAACCCATCGGCCCGCTGTCGCGCGCCGAGCCGATCGGCCGCGACCAGACAAGCTTGCGCGTCCTGAGATCAATGGCCGAGATCTTGCCGAAAGGCGGCGTGTTGCATGGCACGTTCAGCGGCGAGACAAGGCCGGTCAGCAGGACACCATAAGGCGTTCCCTTCTGCGGCTGGGGCAGGCTGAAATTGTGCATCTGGCCGGCCGCTGCGGCATGGAGCCGGTCGGTCTCGGCGCGCGGCACGAGCTGCGCGATCGTCCCGTAATAGATGCTGTTAACGATCATCAGCCCGCGCCGGGGATCGACCGAGACCCCGCCCCAGTTCATGCCGCCACCGATGCTCGGATAGATCAGCGACTCATCCGTACCCGGCGGGGTCGCGGGCCCGTCGTAGCGAAGCTGCTTGAAGCGGATGCGGCACCACAGCTGATCGAGCGGGGTCAGGCCCCACATGTCTGTCTCGGTCAGCGGCGGCCCGCGAAAGGACGGCATGCCGACGGAAAAGGGCTGCGTCTTCGCCAGCCGCTCGCCGGGGGCAGCGCCCCTCTGCGGCGCAGGCCGTTCCTCGACAGCGGCCACCGGCTTGCCGGTGCGACGGTCGAGGAGGAAGAGCTCGCCCCGCTTGGTCGGCTGCGCCAAAGCGGGAATTATTCGCCCACCGGCCGGCACGTCGATCAGCGTCGGCTGCGACGCCACGTCATAGTCCCAGAGGTCGTGATGCGCCGTCTGGAACGACCAGCGCATCGCCCCGGTCTGGGCGTCCAGCGCGATGACCGAGCTGCCGAACCGTTCGGAAGCGGGCGAGCGGTTAGCGCCCCAATGATCCGGTGTCGCATTGCCGGTCGGCACATAGACGAGGCCGAGCGCCTCATCGGCGCTCATCGGTGCCCAGCTGTTCGGCGTCGACCGCGTATAATGCTCGCCGGCCCCCGGCTCGCCGTGGAAGTCCGGTCGCCCCATGTCCCACGCCCAGGCAAAGGTGCCCGTCGCGACATCATAGGCGCGGATCACGCCCGACGGCTCGTCGGTGCTCTGGTTGTCCGCAACCCAGCCGCCGAGCACGATGCGTCCCCGCACGATCGTCGGCGCGGAACTCACATAGTAGAAACCCTTGTCCACCACGCCGAGGCCGGTGGTCAGATCGACAAAGCCCCCCTTGCCGAAGCTGGGACAAGGCTCGCCGCTCCGCGCATCGAGCGCGATCAGCTTGGCGTTGAACGTCGCCGTGATGATCCGCTCCGGACAATCCACCGCATCCGCGAGGCGCGCAAAGGCGACACCTCGGCAGGTGGTGACGGCCGACGCGCCGGTCGCATCGACCTTCGGGTCGAAGCGCCATTTCTCGCGGCCGGTCTCGGGGTCGAGCGCGACGACGATATTCGTCTGCGTGCAGGCATAGAGCGTGTCGCCCACCATGATCGGGGTGGTCTGAAGCGGGCTTTTCACGCCCTCCTGCTTGACGCCGGTGTGATAGGTCCAGGCCAGTTCCAGATCGCCGACATTCGCCGGCGTGATCTGGTCGAGCCCGGAATAACGCTGCCCGGCATTGGTGCCGCCCCATGCCGCCCATTCCGCGCCGGCCGCCGGCGCATCCCCCGCCAGCAATGCCGGGCTGGCGGGTGCCACGAAGCGGTCGGGCGAACCGATCGAACCCGCCACCACCTGCACAGCGATGAGGAGGATCGCCGCCCCGGCCGCGGCCCAACCCGAAGGCCCAATGGCACGGCGAACGCCCGGCAAGGCGAACAGCAGGCCGAACACCGCCGGACCCAGAAGGCGCGGCGCGAGCGCCCAGCCGCCCAGTCCCGCCTCCCACAACGCCCAGGCTAAAGTCGCCAGCAGGAAACCGGCATAAAGCCACCCGGAGGCACCATGCCGCCGCCACAGGAGGACGGCCGCCGCGACCACGGCAACGCCGCCCAGCAGATAGTAGAGCGATCCGCCCAGCGTGACGAGCATCGCGCCGCCCGCCGCGATCGCGAAGCCGATCAACAGGAGCGGCACGGCAAGTGCCTTCGGCGCTATTCCGGCGCCCGACTGATTGCGCGACAATGCCCTCTCCCGCTATTTTTCCGAAGGCTATCGGGGGCTGACCTATTGGTCAACGGGAACCTCTCGTGCCGTATCACGGATTGACTATCCTGAATTTCCGGTCAGTTTCCAGGCAACCCGGCCCGGCGAGAGCGCCCGGATCGCAATGGAGAGATTATGACGGTCAAGCTGTTCCGCCCCGACATGACGATCGACCCGGTTCACGACGGGCGTCACGTCCTGGAGGACCTGCCGCTCAAGCGCGAGTCGATCCCCTATTGCGTAGTGATCCCGGAGGAGAAGATCGCGCTGTTCACCTATACCTGGGTCAACAAGGACAGCGTCGCCGGCGCGGCATTCGGCATCTGGGGTCCGGGTATCGGGCCGACGCCGATCGCGGCGCGCCTCCCCGATCGCGAAGTGCCGCGCGACATGAACTTCGACGATTGGCGGATCGAAGGCTTCACGATGAAGCAGGACCTCGCCTTCAACACCGCCGAGGTACGTTGGGAGAGTGAGGCGGCGACAGTCGACTTCCGCTTCGAGGCGTTCCACCCGCCCTATGCCTATTCCAAGCACGCCGACGGCTGCCCGCCCTATGCGGCCGACGATCGCATCGAACAGAGCGGCAAGATCACCGGCACTTTGCAGATCGGCGACCGTCGCATCGATTTCGCCACCTTTGGTCATCGCGATCACAGCTGGGGCACGCGCGACTGGGATGCGCTGCACTATTACCGGTGGCTGCAATGCCAGGCCCCCGATGACACGTCCGTCCATTTCTGGGAGTTTTACGCCCTCGGCCAACGCCAGATTCGCGGCTATGTCTGCAAGAGTGGGCTAATGGCCGAGATCACCGACCTCGATGTGACCTGGCAGGGTGACGAGGCGTTCAACCACACCGCTTTCCAGTGCCGTGTGAAGGACGAGGCAGGGCGGGAGACGAGCGTCGACGCCAAGGTCTTTGGCGTCTACCCTCTCGTCGCCCACTCCAACTTCGTGCTCAACGAAGGCGCCGCCGACATCGCGATCGACGGCGTTCCCGGCTCCGGCTGGCTCGAATTCGGCTGGCCGATCGACTATCTGGAACATGTCCGCGCCGTCGGCTCGTACCGTCCGGCGTGAGCACGCTCAGGCGGGCTTCGCGGCGAAGGGGATCGTGTCGAAATAGTCCCGCCACTCGACGATCAGCCCACCGCGTACGATGAAGATGCCGAGAACGCGGATCGAGGCGATCACCGATCCGTCCTTGCGGCGAAGATGGTCGACCCTTTCGGTGAACACACGTTCCCCGTCCTCGGAGACTGCGAGCATGTCGAGCGCGATGTTGTCCAGTCCCGGTGCGAAGTTCTCGATCAGCGCCTTCGCTTCGGCCTTGGTCCGGGTATGCGTCAGGCCGACATTCTCGTAGTCGAGGTCGTCGGCAAGATACCCTTCGAAAGATCGGCCAAGCTCGGCCACGCCCTTCGGCCACTCGGCGAGAAATGCGCTCACCGTCTCCGCTGCGCCGCGCGTCGTTACTTCGCTCATCGATCCACTCCTTGCCTGACGGGCTCGTTATCCAGTTTACTATGGGGCACTCTTCCGATGCCGGCAACTCGGCTTCCGTGACAGCGAGATTGCGGGAGGGACCCAATCGCTTCCCGCGCGTTCTGCGGCTTCCTGATGCAGAGGAGAGCGGCATGAGCACTGACAAGATCGACCCGCAGGATATCGAGAAGGCAGCCGGCAAGGAAGACGAGTCCGGCGTCATTCAGCCCTCGGTTTCCGAAATCCTCGACAGCGATCCCGAGAACGCGACTGACGAGGACGCGCAGGGATTGGCTCCGTCCACGCAGGCGCCTGCCGAGGGCAGCGACGATGTCGCGCCTCCCTCCAAGGACTCGCCGCAGGGTTGAGCCGTTCTGTTTCGATGCGAGGAGGCGACCTTAGCCCTGCTTGATCCCACCCCGACCCAAAGCCCGGACCAGCAGGTCGACGAGACCCTCGTCGGCCTGCTGGCTTATCTGCGTCGGCAGGCTTACCACTTCATCACGCCCACACCGGCGACGCATGAACGCGTCCTTCGCCACAAGCTACCCGGCCCGAGTCGAGACCTGCGCGACGCCTTCGGCTGGAGCCTGCCGTTCGATCCCACGATCCTCGCTGGCGGCTTACTCCAGGCGCTGCTTTCCGCAGGTCATCTCGCCGCAGAAGGCGACGCCATAAGGTCTAACGTCCGCGTCTCGTCGCTCGGGCCGAACCTGTTCGTCCATTCCGCTTTCCCGACCGAGGCTGAGGACTCGGTCTTCTTCGGCCCGGACAGCTATCGCTTCGCCGACCTGATCGCGCGCGAACTCTCCCGCTGTCCCGAACGGGACGGCGCGCGTCTCGTCGACATCGGCACGGGCGCGGGTGTCGGCGGGATCGCCGCCGCCATGCTCTGCCCGAACGTCGAAATCGCGCTGACCGACGTGAATCCCAAGGCGCTCGCCTTCGCCCGCGTCAATGCGGCGGCGGCCGGCGTCCGCAGCGACTTCCACCTCACCAGCGATCTCTCACCGATCGAAGGCGATCTCGACCTCATCTTCGCCAATCCGCCCTACATCATCAACGCCGCCGCCCGTACCTATCGCGACGGGGGCGGTATGCACGGGGCAGAGGTGTCGCTGGACATGGCGAAGGAGGCGGTGCCCCGCCTCGCCCCAGCCGGCCGCTTCGTCCTCTATACCGGCAGCGCGATCATCGACGGCCAGGACGCACTCCAAGCCGCGCTCAGCAGCCTGGCGGACGACCAGCACTGTGCGCTCGACTATCGCGAGATCGACCCCGACGTATTCGGCGAAGAGCTGGACGAACCCGCCTATCACGGCGTCGAGCGCATCGCCCTCGTCAGCGCCGTGATCGAACGCGGGCGGTGATCAAGGCACGTCCGCTCCGTTTGCTGGCCGGTCTGGCTATCGGGCTGATCGCAGGCATCGCGGCGGGTGACCGCGTCCCCGCGCTCCTTCAAATTGCCGAACCGATCGGCAGCCTCTGGCTCTCCGCCCTGACGATGACGGTGGTGCCGCTGGTCTTCGGGCTCCTGGTCAACGGCATCTGCACCGCGTCGCGCGCCGCCTCGGCGGGCGGCACCACGCTGCGCGCCTTCGTCACCTTCGCCGCGATGCTGATTCTCGCCACCGTCACGGCGGCGGCCTGTGCGGAATCGCTGCTCCGCCTCTGGCCGGTCATCGGCGTGCCGCCGCAGGGTATTGCCCCCGTGCCGCCGATGGAGGGCGCATGGTACCAGGGCATCATCCCGGCCAACCCGATCAAGGCCGCCGCGGACACCGCGATGGTGCCGCTCGTCGTTTTCGCCCTGTTCCTCGGCTTCGCGCTCGCCCGGATCGACGCCGCGCTCGCCGACACGCTGCTTCGCCCGCTGCAGGCGCTGGTCGAGGCTATGCTGGTCATCGTCGGCTGGGTGCTGCTGGTAGCGCCTATCGGCATAGCCGCGCTTGCGGTCGGTGCCGGCGCAAGCCTCGGCTCCTCTGCCTTCGGGCTGCTCGGCCAATATGTCGTGGTCGTCGCCGTCTGCTGCCTTGCCGCCACAGTTCTCGCTTACGGATGGGCGGCGTTCGGCGGTGCCGCGCCCCATCGCTTCGCTGCCGCCACACTTTCCGCCCAGTCGGTCGCCCTCGGCACGCAGTCCTCGCTCGCCAGCCTGCCGTTGATGGTCGAAGCGGCCGGACGGCTCGGCGTCAGGAAAACGACCACCGGTATCGTGCTCCCCCTCGCCGTGTCGATCTTCCGCGCGGCGAGTGCGGCGGCGAATGTCGGGGTGGCCGTCTACCTCGCTCATCTTCACGGCGTTCCGCTTGGCGTGTCCGGCCTAGCTATCGTCGCGCTTGTGGCGGTGCCGGTCAGCCTAGGCGCGGTCGGGCTACCTGCTCAGGTCTCCTTCTTCGCGACCATCGCACCTGTGTGCATCGCGGTGGGCGTGCCCACCGTCATGCTCCCCCTCCTCCTCGCGATCGAGGCGGTGCCGGACCTCTTCCGCACCGTCGGCAACGTCACCAACGACATCGCCGCCGCCTGCGTCGCGGACGGACGGCGGCGCGCGGCCTAGCGTTCTTCCGGCAGTCCGCTCGCCGAGGTCACGCGAAGGCGCACCTCGCCCTGCGTCACGAAGCTTTCCGCAGGCACGTCCTCGACCAGCCAGACATTGCCGCCGATCACCGATCCCCGCCCGATCGTCACTCGGCCGAGGATCGTCGCCCCCGCATAGATCACCACGTCATCCTCGATGATCGGGTGTCGTGCGAACCGCTCGCGCATCGACAGGCCGTTGCCCGGCAGCTTGCGCGCACCCAGCGTCACCGCCTGGTACAGCCGTACCCGCGCGCCGATGATTGCCGTCTCGCCGATCACCACGCCGGTGCCGTGATCGATGAAGAAATTAGGGCCGATCGTCGCCCCCGGATGAATGTCGATGCCGGTGCGCGTATTCGCGATCTCGGAGATGATCCGCGCGATCAGCGGCGCGCCGAGTCCATGCAGTCGATGCGCCAGCCGGTGGTGGATCACCGCCAGCGCGCCAGGGTAGCAGATCAGGATCTCGTCCACGCTGCGCGCCGCCGGATCGCCCAGGAACGCCGCCTCCACATCGCTGTCGATCAGCGACCGGATCTCCGGCAGGCCCGCCGCGAAGTGGCGCAGGATGTTAGCGGCATCCTCATCGTCGAAGGGCTGCGCCGCCTCGGCGCTCCAGTACCGCAGCTCCAGCTTCACCTGTTCGTGGAGCAGGTCGAGCGCCCGGCCCAGCGTCGCCTCGACATAGGCGTCCTCGTCGGTCTCCCCGGTCGCCTCGCCCAGCCGGCGCGGGAAGAGCGCGGCGCACAACCCGTTCACCACCTCTTCCACCCGCTGCCGCGACGGGAAGCCCTCGAAACCGACCTCAAGATGGCGGTGATGCGCCTCACGCCAGGCCTGTCGGGCAGCGCGAAGCTGCCGGCCGATGACCTCCATGTTCCAGGGCGCCTCCGCGACGACCCCACTGTCCAGGACGCGCAGCGCCGTGCTCCTTCCGCTCATGCTCTGATCCCTGTCGTGATGTCTGCGGTCGTGCTCAAGCCGCCGCAGCGCCGGATAAGTTGATCCAGCATCGCCTGCCCCGCTGGCCAGCTGCCCAGACCCGACTTCGCGTTGATATGCCCCAGCGCACCGAGGTCGACCAGTTCCGCGCCCCAGCGATCCGCCATGTCGCCCGCTTCCTCGATGGTCGCATAAGGATCGTCCCGGCTGGCGATCAGCCGCGCCTCGAACGGCAGGATGATGTCGGCGGTCGGCGCGAACCGCGTCAGCCGATGATCGCAGCTCGCCCGGTCGACGGAGGGCGGGGCGACCAGCAAGGCCCCCGCCACCTTGCCCGCACGCGCGCCCGCCAGCCGCGCCCACCAGGCGACGGCATGGCAGCCGAGACTATGCGCGACGATCACTGGCCGGCGACTGGCGGCAACCGCGCGGTCGAGCGCCTCGACCCAGATGTCGCGGCGCGGCCGATCCCAACAGCCGAGATCAACGCGGCGGCAGTCATCCCGCTCCGCCTCCCACCGGCTCTGCCAGTGGTCCGGCCCCGATCCCATCAGGCCGGGCACGATCAGGCAGGTCACCGCCATGACGCCCTGCCTCGGTAGTTATCTGCAAGCTTCATGGACACGACCGATCCTCCAAAGGACCAGTCAACCTTAATGTCTATCTATGAAGTAGATAAACTCGTTCTTCTATGCTCCGCCAAATCGGAGCTTGCGTGAGAGGCGGCGAGCAAGCCTTGCCCGCCGCTCTCCGCTTACGCCGACAGCTTCTGGCTGAACGCATCCGCCGGCTTCAGCATGTCCAGCCGATCGGCGTTCATCACCTTGTCCCAGGCCGCCACGAAGTCGCGGACGAACTTCTCCTTCGAGTCCGACTGCGCATAGACCTCCGCCTGCGCCCGCAGCTCCGACTGCGATCCGAAGATCAGGTCCACCCGCGTCGCGGTCCAACGCGCGGCCCCACTCTTCAGGTCGACGCCCTGGAAGCGGTTCTTGTCCTCCGTCGCCACCCACTGCGTCCGCATGTCGAGCAGGTTGACGAAGAAGTCGTTGCTGAGCGTGCCGACCCGATCGGTGAACACACCCTCCGTCGCCTCGAACGCATTCGCGCCGAGCACGCGCAGGCCGCCCACCAGCACCGTCATCTCCGGGGCGGAAAGTCGAAGGAGCTGCGCCTTGTCGACCAACGCCTCCTCCGGCGCCATGAAGTTGCTGTTGTGGTAGTAGTTGCGGAAGCCGTCGGCGACCGGGCGCAGCGCCTCGAACGAATGCACGTCGGTCCATTCCTCGGACGCATCCATGCGGCCCGGCGTGAAGGAGACGGTGATGTCCACACCGCCATCGCGCGCCGCCTTCTCGACCGCTGCCGCACCGGCCAGCACGATCAAATCGGCCATCGACACCTTCTTGCCGCCGCTGGCACCGGCGTTGAACTCAGCCTGCACGGTCTCCAGCCTCTCCAGCACCTTGGCCAGCAGCGCGGGGTTGTTGACGTCCCAGTCCTTCTGCGGGGCGAAGCGGATACGGGCGCCATTGGCCCCGCCACGCTTGTCCGACCCGCGGAAAGTCGACGCGGAAGCCCAAGCCACCGACACCAGCTGCGGCACAGTGAAGCCGAGGCCGAGTAGTGTCGACTTCAACGTCGCAATGTCCGCCTCGTCGATCACCGGATGGTCGAGTTCGGGGATCGGATCCTGCCAGATCAGCACCTCATCCGGCACCAGCTTGCCGAGATACCGGCCGCGCGGGCCCATGTCGCGATGGGTCAGCTTGAACCAGGCGCGGGCAAAGGCGTCGGCGAACTGGTCCGGGTTCTCCAGGAACCGGCGGCTGATCTTCTCGTACTCCGGGTCCACGCGCAGCGCGAGGTCGGATGTCAGCATCGTCGGCTTGCGCTTCTTCTCCGGGTCGAACGGATCGGGCACGTTCTCCGGCCCATCCTTCGCCACCCACTGATGCGCGCCCGCCGGGCTCTTGGTCAGCTCCCACTCGAAACCGAACAGGTTCTCGAAATAGCGGTTCGACCATTGGGTCGGCGTCTGGCTCCAGATCACCTCAAGGCCGGAGGTGATCGCGTCGGCGCCCACGCCCGACTGGAACTTGCTGCGCCAGCCGAGGCCCTGGTCCTCGATCACCGCGCCTTCAGGCTCGACGCCGACGAAGGACGGGTCGCCCGCGCCATGCGTCTTACCGAAGGTGTGGCCGCCCGCGATCAGCGCGACCGTCTCCTCGTCGTCCATAGCCATTCGGGCGAAGGTGTCGCGGATGTCGCGTGCCGAGGCGAGCGGATCGGGGTTGCCGTTCGGCCCTTCCGGGTTGACGTAGATCAGGCCCATCTGCACCGCGCCGAGGCCGGGGTGCAGCTGCCGCTCGCCCGAATAGCGCTCGTCACCCAGCCAGGTGCCTTCCGGTCCCCAGTAAAGCTCCTCCGGCTCCCAGGTGTCGGCGCGGCCGCCGGCGAAGCCGAAGGTCTTGAACCCCATCGATTCCAGCGCGACATTGCCGACCAGCACGAACAGGTCCGCCCAGCTCAGCGCATTCCCGTATTTCTGCTTGATCGGCCAAAGCAGCCGGCGCGCCTTGTCGAGCGCGGCATTGTCCGGCCAGCTGTTCAGCGGCGCGAAACGCTGCTGCCCGCCGCCCGCGCCACCGCGCCCGTCGGTGATGCGATAGGTACCCGCGCTATGCCAGGCGAGGCGGATGAACAGGCCACCATAGTGGCCGAAATCCGCCGGCCACCAATCCTGCGAGTCGGTCATGAGCGCGGTCAGGTCGGCGATCACCGCATCGAGATCGAGCGTCTTGAACGCCGCCGCATAATCGAAATCCGCGCCCAGCGGGTTCGATCGCGGCGAATGCTGGTTGAGACCGGTGAGGCTCAGACCCTCGGGCCACCAGTCGCGATTGCCCTGCCGCCGCTTTTTGGGCGCGCCATGTCCGAAGGGGCAAGCGCCGCCATTCTCTCCGGTCTTCGCATCCATGTTCAGGCTCCTCTGAAGCGTACCTTGGGGAGGGCGACCGCCTCCGATCGCCATGCGTCCTGATACCCCTATGCCCGGTGCGGGGATAACCGATTGCTCCAATCATCCTGATCGACTTGGCCGCTCGAAGCACCTGTGAGCGATTGACACTCGCACTCCGAGAACGGAACATAATAGGAACATAGAGATTGTGAGTCGCCGTGTCCCTGTCGCCTGCCCGTGATGTCCGTCTGGCCGCCCTGCGTGCGGAAGTGCAGGCGATCGAACATGCCGGTCGCCGCGGTGATGCCGGTGCCCTGCCCTTCGGCATCAACGAGATCGACGGCCGGCTTGCCGAGGGCGGCCTGGCCCTGGCTGCGCTGCACGAGGCGGCGGGCGCGTCCTCCGGCCTGTGGGATGATGCCGCCGCCACCCTGTTCGTCACCGGGATCGCCGCCCGCCTCCCCGGCACCGTGCTCTGGACGCTCACCCGGCGCGACCTCTTCGCCCCCGGCCTCGCCTGCGCCGGGCTGAACGCCGATCGGGTGCTCTATGCCGAGGCGCGCTCCGATGAGGAGGTGCTGGCGGTGATGGAGGAAGGCCTGCGCCATGGCGGCCTCGCCGCGGTGGTGGGGGAGGTGGCGAAGGCCTCGATGGCTGCGACCCGCCGGCTACAGCTTGCGGCGGAGGAAGGCGGCACCATGGCGCTCCTCCACCGCCGCCATAAGAAATCGGGCAGCGATCCGCTGGCCGAGACATCGGCGGCGATGACCCGCTGGCGGCTGGCCTGCGCGCCGTCTGCGCCTTTGCCCGTCGAAGGCGTCGGCCGCGCCTGCTGGCGCGTCACCCTCGCCCGCCAGCGCGGCGGCGACGGCCATGAATGGATATTGGAGGAATGTGATGCCACGGGTCGCCTCGCTCTACCTGCCCCAGCTCGCGATCGACCGGCTGCGGGCAATCGAGGCGCGCGCCGGCAAGCGGCCTGAGGCACCGGCGGATCCCCACCCCCCGTTCACCCGATCCTCCTCCCCCAACGCCGTTCGCCCTGAGCCTGTCGAAGGGCCAGTGAGAGGGCCGGCACCGGGGCTTCGACAGGCTCAGCCCGAACGGACGGAGGATGGCCTAATCCCCAACCGCTCCGGCGGCTGGCGCCCCGGCGCACGCTGGGCACAAAGCCCGGACGCACCGGAGGGCAGCGACCCCTGGCTGGAACGCCGCATCGCGAAGAAGCGCGCCAAGCGCGACGAACTGCAGGCGCAGATCGACCAGCTCCCCGCGCACCAGCGCCCCGCGATGCGCGAACTCGGCCGCCGCAGCGAACCCGCGCCGATGCCCTTTAAAGCAATGCCTCCGGACGAAGGCGCGCGTGCGCCCCGCCCGCCCTACAACCTCGAAGGCGCATTCTGGCAGCAAGGCGCGATCATGACCCGCGCCGTCGCCGAAGGCATGTCGCGCGACCGCGGCAGTACCCACGGCCATATGCCAAGGACGATCGCCCCGCTCTCCCCCTCCCATCACCCCCCCTTCACCGTTCGGTTCGAGCAAAGTCGAGAACCAGCCACGAACGCACCGCTTCGACTTTGTTCGAACCGAACGGTTGTGGAGGAGGAAACCGGCCCCCTCGTCACCGCCCAAAAGCACGGCAACAAGATCCTCGTCGCTGCCGCCTGCCCCGCCGCTCAGGCACTCGGCCTCACCCCCGGCATGGCGCTGACCCATGCCCGCGCGCTCGTCCCCGGCCTCGACGTACGCGATGCCGACCCGGCGGGCGACGCCGCCTTCCTCGATCGCTTTGCCGACTATGCCGCGCGCCGCTGGAGCCCCGCCGTGATGGCGACCGGCGACGGCCTCTGGCTCGACCTCACCGGAACCGCGCATCTCTTCGGCGGGGAAGCGAAGACCTGCGCGCGCATCCGCCGCTTCTGCGCCCGCCTCGGCCTCTCCGCCCGGATCGCGGTGGCGGAGACCGGCCGCGCCGCCAACGCCATGGCCCGCCATCTGCCCGGCCCCGTCACCCTCCTCGAACCCGGCCGCGAGGCGGAGGCGCTCGCACCCCTACCCCTGACCTGCCTAGGCGATGAAGAGCACGTCACCGACGCCGCCCGCCGGCTCGGCATCGACACGGTGGGCGATCTCATGGCCCTGCCGCGCGGCCCACTCACCCGCCGCTTCGGCCGCACCCTCCTCCGCCATCTCGATCAGGCGCTCGGTCATCGTCCCGAGCCGCTCTGCCCCGTCATCCCCACCGATGCGGCGGAGGCGGAGGTCCGCTTCCTCGAACCGATCGCCACCGCCGAAGCGATCGAGGAGGCGATCCGCCACGCCATGGCGCTCCTGATGGCGGAGCTTGCTGCGCGTGGACTCGGCGCGCGCGCGGTGACGATGCTCTGCCGCCGCGTCGATGGCGGGGATCAGGTCGCCGGCATCGGCACCGCGCGCGCCACCCGTGACGCCGCCCATCTCCTCCGCCTGATGCGGATGCGGATCGAGGGGATCGACCCCGGCTTCGGGATCGAGGCGATCCGGCTCGTCGCGATCCGCAGCGATCCGCTGGGTGCGCAGGCGATCGGCGGTCTGGTCGATGACCGGCCGGACCTCGCGCCACTCGTCGATCAGCTCGCCGGCCGCCTCGGCCCTCGCCGCCTGTTCCGCCGCGCCGCCGTGGAAAGCGACGTCCCCGAACGCAGCACCACGCGCATCACCCCGCTTGCGGAGGGTGCCGCCTGGTCCACCAACTGGCCCCGCCCCGTCACCCTGCTCCGCCGTCCGGAGCCGGTCGCCAACGTCCTCGCCGAACTCCCCGACCGCCCCCCCAAGCGCTTCACCTGGCGCGGCCAGCCCCATCGCGTTACCCGGGGCGACGGCCCCGAACGCATCTATGGTGAATGGTGGCGAGGGCGTCGGGAAGCCGACGCCGTCCGCGACTATTTCCGGGTCGAGGACGACCAAGGCGCCCGCTTCTGGCTCTTCCGCCGCGGCGACGGCGCTGACGGCCGCACCGGCGACATGAGCTGGCACCTTCACGGCCTGTTCGGGTGACTTCCCCTGTCATCCCAGCGAAGGCTGGGATCGCTTTCAACCTGAGCGCCCTTTATCTCAGCGATGCCAGCCTACGCTGGCATGACAATTGAGTTTGGCGGAAGCCCGTGTACGCCGAACTCCAAACCACCACGCATTTCAGCTTCCTGCGTGGCGCATCCTCCTGCGACGAGCTGTTCGCCGCCGCCCAGCTGATCGGCCTGCCCGCGCTCGGCATCACCGATCGCAACTCTGTGGCGGGGCTGGTGCGCGCTCATTGCTCCGCACGCGACACGGGCATGCGGATGGTCACCGGCTGTCGCCTGGACCTGATGGACGGCTCCGCGCTGCTTGTCTGGCCGGAGGATCGCGCCGCCTGGAGCCGCCTCACCCGCCTGCTCACCATCGGCAAGCTCCGCGCCGATCCGGCCAAGGGCGAGAAGGGCCAATGCTTCCTCCACTGGGAGGATGTCGAAGCGCAGGCGAAAGGCCTCGTCGCAGCACTCATCCCCGGTGAGGCCGATGCGAGGACCGAGCATCAGCTCGCCCTCACCGCTGACATCTTCGGCAACCGCGCGCATATGGCGTTGACCCAGCAGCGCCGCCCCAACGACGCGCTCCGCCTCCACGATCTCGATGCGCTCGCCCGCCGCCACGGCGTTCGCCCGCTCGCGACCGGCGACGTCCTCTATCACAGTCCGGACAAGCGGATGCTGCAGGACGTCGTCACCGCCATCCGAAACAAATGCACCATCGACGATCTCGGCTTCCGTCGCGAACGCACCGCCGACCGCCACCTGAAGGGGCCGGAGGAGATGGCCCGCCGCTTCGCGGACTATCCCGATGCTCTCCGCGCCAGCCTCGACATCGTCGAACGCTGCACCTTCGCGCTCACCGAACTCGACTACCAATATCCGGACGAGATCGTGATGAGCGGCCAGACCCCGCAGGAGGCGCTCGAACGACTGAGCCGCCAGGCGCTCGCCACCAAATTCCCCGACGGCCCCCCGCCCGAATATGCCCGACAGCTGGAACACGAACTCCGCCTCGTCGCCGAGCGCGAATACGCGCCCTACTTCCTCACCGTAAACTCGATCGTCCGCTTCGCACGAAGCCAGGATATCCTCTGCCAGGGCCGGGGTTCCGCTGCGAACTCGATGATCTGCTACCTGCTTGAGATCACCTCGATCGACCCGATCAAGCACACGCTCCTCTTCGAACGCTTCATCTCCGGCGAGCGCGATGAGCCGCCTGATATCGACGTCGATTTCGAACATGAGCGGCGCGAGGAGGTGATCCAGTGGATCTACGACACCTACGGCCGCGATCATGCCGCGCTCACCGCCGTGGTCAGCCGCTTCCGCGCGCGCGGCGCGGTCAGGGAGGTCGGCAAGGCGCTCGGCCTGCCGGAGGACATGACGGCGGCGATGGCCGGACAGGTCTGGGGCTGGTCGAACGAGGGCGTGAAGACCGATCAGGTCGAACAGCTCAACCTCGACGCGACCGACCCACGCCTTGCTTTGACCCTCGACCTGTCGCGCCAGCTGATCGGCACGCCACGCCATCTGTCGCAGCATCCCGGCGGCTTCGTCCTCACCCGCGAACGGCTCGACAGCCTCGTCCCCATCGAGCCTGCCGCGATGGAGAAGCGGCACGTTATCGAATGGGAGAAGGAGGACATCGAGACACTGAAGTTCATGAAGGTCGACATCCTCGGCCTTGGCATGCTCGGCTGCATGCGCCGCGCCTTCGATCTCCTGGCGGAGAACAAGAACATCCGCCTGACCATGTGGTCGGACGAGATGCAGAAGGACGATCCCGCCGTCTACGACATGATCTGCAAGGCCGACACATTGGGCGTGTTCCAGATCGAGAGCCGCGCGCAGATGTCGATGCTGCCGCGAATGAAACCGCGCGAATTCTACGACATCGTCATCCAGGTTGCGATCGTCCGCCCTGGCCCGATCCAGGGCGACATGGTCCACCCCTATCTCCGCCGACGGGAAGGCAAGGAGAAGGCGGAATACCCGAAGGAGGAACTGCGCGCGGTTCTGGAGAAGACCTTCGGCGTCCCCCTGTTCCAGGAACAGGCGATGAAGGTCGCGATCGTCGGCGCGGGCTTCACGGCGGCGGAGGCGGACGGCCTGCGTCGCTCTATGGCGACGTTCAAGTTCACCGGCGGCGTCGGGACGTACAAGGACCGCATGATCGACGGTATGATCGCCAAGGGCTACACCCCGGACTTCGCAGAACGCACCTTCCGCCAGATCGAGGGGTTCGGCAGCTACGGCTTCCCCGAAAGCCACGCCGCCTCCTTTGCCAAGATCGCTTACGCCTCGTCCTGGGTGAAGTGCCACCACCCCGACGTGTTCTGCTGCGCGCTCCTCAACGCCCAGCCGATGGGCTTCTACGCCCCCGCCCAGATCGTCCGCGACGCGCGCGAACATGGCGTGGAGGTGCTGCCGGTCTGCGTCAACGAGAGCCGCTGGGATTGCCACCTGCTAGATCCTCCCCAAGTGGAGCTTGGGGAGGGGGACCATGCGCAGCATGGTGGAGGGGCGACGCGAAGCGGCGGTTGCGCCCTCCCCTTCACCACGCCGCTTCGCGACGCGGTCCCCCTCCCCAAGCTTCGCTTGGGGAGGATGTTACACCCCCTCCGCCTCGGCATGCGCCAGGTCACCGGCCTCGCCAACGCCGACGCCGCCCGCATCGTCGCCGCGCGCGGCACCCAGCCCTTCACCTCTGTCGAGGAGATGTGGCGCCGCACCGGCGTGCCCCCCGCCGCCCTTGAGAAGCTCGCCAATGCCGACGCCTTCCGTTGCCTCGGCCTGGACCGTCGCCAGGCGCTCTGGGAAGTGCGCGGTCTCGGCGCGAAACAGCTCCCCCTCTTCGCCGCCGCCGATGTCCGCGCCGAACGGATCGAGGCGGAGGCGCTGGAGGAGGCCGTCACCCTCCGCCCGCTCACCGAAGGGCGAGAGGTGGTGGAGGATTACCGCCACACCCAGCTGACGCTCCGCGCCCATCCCTTGAGTTTCCTACGCCCCGAACTCGCCCGCCGCCGCATCCTCTCGGCACGTGATCTCGATCGGGTGAAGGACGGCCGCAAGGTCGAGGTCGCGGGCATCATCCTCGTCCGGCAGAAGCCGGGATCGGCCAAGGGCGTCCTCTTCATCACCATCGAGGATGAGACCGGCATCGCCAACATCATCCTCTGGCCGCACCGGTTCGAGGCGCTGCGCCGCATCGTCCTCTCCTCCGCGATGATCAGCGTGAAGGGGCAGCTGCAGCGCGAGGGGCAGGTCACCCACATCATCGCCGACGATGTCGCGGACTACACGCCGATGCTGCGCCATGTCGGAGAGATGGATTTCCCGTTCCGCCCCACCCCCGGCGACGGCGCGACCCATGGCGGCACCATCGATCCCCGCGACCGCAAGCCCGATTGGCGCCCCGCCCCGCGCGACAGCTACCACGCGCCCTTCCGCACCGGCATGGACCCGGAGGATGTCGTCCGCCAGAAGACCCGCGACTTCCACTGACGAAACCGGCCGCCGCGATCGAACGCGACGGCCGGTCCTCCTCTCCCCGAACGTGATTGGCTAAAGTCCGATCACGCGGCGAACTGGTTCATCGTATTGTGGACGCCGCCGGCCTTCAGCGCCGCCTCGCCCGCGAAATACTCCTTGTGGTCGTCGCCGATGTCGGAGCCGGACATGTTCTGATGCTTGACGCAGGCGATCCCCTCGCGGATCTCCTTGCGCTGCACGCCCGCGACATAGCCGAGCATCCCCGCCTCGCCGAAATACTCCTTGGCGAGGTTGTCGGTGCTGAGCGCCGCCGTGTGATAGGTCGGCAGGGTGATCAGGTGGTGGAAGATGCCCGCCTGCGCCGCCGCGTCCTTCTGGAAGGTGCGGATGCGCTCATCGGCCTCGGCCGCCAGCTCGGTCGCGTCATAATCGACGCTCATCAACCGGGCGCGATCATAGGCCGACACGTCCTTGCCCGCCGCAGTCCAGGCATCGAACACCTGCTGACGGAAGTTCAGCGTCCAGTTGAATGACGGCGAGTTGTTGTAGACCAGCTTGGCGTTGGGAATGACCTCCCGGATACGGCTGACCATGCCGCCGATCTGGCCGATATGCGGCTTCTCGGTCTCGATCCACAGCAGGTCCGCGCCGTTCTCCAGCGAGGTGATGCAGTCGAGGACGCAGCGATCCTCGCCCGTGCCGGAGCGGAACTGGAACAGGTTCGACGGCAGGCGCTTCGGCCGCACCAGCTTGCCGTCGCGCGCGATCAGGACGTCGCCGTGGCCGACATTGTTTGCATCGACATCCTCGACATCGAGGAAGCTGTTGTACTGGTCGGCGATGTCGCCCTTCTCGCGAACGAAAGCGATCTGCTTGGTGAGGCCCGCGCCCAGCGAGTCCGTGCGCGCGACGATGATGCCGTCGTCCACGCCCAGTTCCAGGAAGGCGTAGCGGACTGCGCGGATCTTCGCGAGGAAGTCTTCATGCGGCACGGTGACTTTGCCGTCCTGATGGCCGCACTGCTTCTCGTCGGACACCTGGTTCTCGATCTGGATGCAGCAGGCGCCCGCCTCGATGAACTTCTTGGCGAGCAGATAGGTCGCCTCGGCATTGCCGAACCCAGCGTCGATGTCGGCAATGATCGGCACGACATGGGTCTCGTAATTGTCGATCGTGTGGGCGATGCGGGCGACCTCGACCTCGTTGCCGCTCTCGCGCGCCTTGTCGAGATCGCGGAAGATCATGCCCAGTTCGCGGGCATCCGCCTGCTTCAGGAAGGTGTAGAGCTCCTCGATCAGCGCGGGCACGCTGGTCTTCTCGTGCATCGACTGGTCGGGCAGCGGGCCGAATTCGCTGCGCAGCGCGGCGACCATCCAGCCGGAAAGATAGAGGTAGCGGCGCTTGGTGGTGCCGAAATGCTTCTTGATGGAGATCAGCTTCTGCTGACCGATGAAGCCGTGCCAGCAGCCGAGCGACTGCGTGTAGTTCGCCGGGTCCGCGTCATAGGCGGCCATGTCCTCGCGCATGATCTTCGCGGTGTACTTGGCGATGTCGAGGCCGGTCTTGAACCGGTTCTGCAGGCGCATCCGCGTCACCGACTCCGCGTCGATCCCGGCCCAGGACGGGCCATTGCCGGCGATCAGTTCACCCGTGGTCAGGGTCTGGTTCTGGTATGTCATATCGATCTCCCTTTCTCGATCGTCGAAGGCAAAGCGCCTCCCCGCGGCGAACCGGCCGGTCCGCCGCCAATTGCTGTCACGCGCGATGCCGCGTTTTAGGCGGCGGCCTTGGCCTCCCCCTGCGCTCCTACCCCCGCCTTGAACTGCTGGCGAAAGCGGTGGAGGAGCGGTTCGGTATATCCGTTGGGCTGCGCCACCCCTTCGAAGACGAGGGCGGTCGCCGCCTTGAATGCGATCCCGTCGAAGCCCGGTGCCATCGGGCGGTAGAGCGGGTCGCCCGCGTTCTGCGCATCGACCTTCGCGGCCATGCGGCGGAACGCGGCCTTCACCTCCGCCTCCGTCGTGACCCCATGCAGCAGCCAGTTGGCCATGTGCTGGGAGGAGATGCGCAGCGTCGCGCGGTCCTCCATCAGGCCGACATCGTGGATGTCCGGCACCTTGGAACAGCCGACGCCCTGGTCGATCCAGCGCACGACATAGCCGAGGATGCCCTGCGCGTTGTTGTCCAGTTCGGCGCGGATCTCCTCCGGCGTCCAGTTGCGCTGTCCCGCCAGCGGCACCGTCAGCAGATCGCCGATCGGCGGCGGCGCTTCGCCGGCAAGCTCCGCCCGGCGCGCGAACACGTCGACCTGATGGTAGTGCATGGCGTGGAGCGTCGCCGCCGTCGGACTCGGCACCCAGGCGGTGCTCGCCCCGCTCCTCGGATGGCCGATCTTCTGATCGAGCATGTCGGCCATCTTGTCCGGCGCGGCCCACATGCCCTTGCCGATCTGCGCCTTTCCGGAGAGTCCGCAGGCGAGGCCGATGCGGACATTGCGGTCCTCATAGGCCTTGATCCAGGCGCTCGCCTTCATCTCCGCCTTCGGGATCATCGCCCCCGCTTGCATCGACGTGTGCATCTCATCACCGGTCCGGTCGAGGAAGCCGGTGTTGATGAAGACGATCCGGTCCTTCACCGCCGCGATGCAGGCGGCGAGATTAGCGGAGGTCCGCCGCTCCTCATCCATCACGCCGACCTTGATGCTGTGCCGCGCGAAGCCGAGCAGATCCTCGACCGCATCAAACAGGTCGTTGGTGAACCCCGCTTCCTCCGGACCGTGCATCTTCGGCTTGACGATGTAGATCGATCCCGTCCGGCTGTTGCGGAACCTGCCCTGGCCCTTCAGGTCGATCCCGGCGATCAGCGACGTGAAGATCGCGTCCATGATCCCCTCCGGCGCCTCGCTTCCGTCAGGCAGGAGGATCGCGGGCGTCGTCATCAGATGGCCGACATTGCGTACGAACAGCAGGCTGCGTCCCGGCAAGGTAACGGTGCTGCCATCGGCAGCGGTATAGGTCCGGTCCGGGTTCAGTCGACGGGTCAGCGGCGCTCCGTTCTTCTCGAACGTATCCTCCAGATCGCCCGTCATCAGGCCCAGCCAATTGGCATAGGCCGCAACCTTGTCCTCGGCGTCCACCGCCGCGACCGAATCCTCCAGATCGCAGATGGTAGTCAGCGCGGATTCGAGGATGACGTCGGCAATGCCGGACGGATCATCCCGGCCGATCGGATGCGCCCGGTCGAACACCACCTCGATATGCAGGCCGTTGTGCCGGAACAGCTGGCCCTTCTCGCTGCGGCCGACATACTGCGTAGGATCGGCAAGCGCGATCTCCCCGGCCACTTCGCCGAGATCAGCCCAGCTTCCGTCAGCCAGCGGCACGGCTTCATCGAGCAGCGCCTTGGCCTTGGCGATGACCTGCGCACCCCGCGTCGGATCATAGCCCTTCCCCTGCGGCGCACCCGGAATTGCATCCGTTCCATAGAGCGCATCATAGAGGCTACCCCAGCGCGCATTGGCGGCGTTGAGCAGGAAGCGCGCGTTGAGGATCGGGACCACCAGCTGCGGCCCCGCCATCGTCGCAACCTCCGCATCGACATTGTGCGGCGCGATCGAAAAAGCCTCCGGCTCCGGCACGACATAGCCGATCTCGCGCAGGAACGCCTGATACTCGGCCGCATCGATGGCCTGCCCACGACGGTCGATATGCCAGGCATCGATCTGCGCCTGCAGCGTGTCACGTTTGGCTAAAAGCTCCCGGTTGCGCGGCGTCATGCGGGCGAAGATGTCCGCGACCCCCGCCCAGAACGCGCCCGCATCCCGCCCTGTCGCGGGCAGCACCGTATCATCGATGAAGCTGGCAAGGCTGCTTCCCACGCGCAGCCCGGCACGATCGACCGTCATGTCCGTCATCTCAGCGGGCAGCCCCGCCGTCGCCGGCAACGCGGCCGATCCGGTGGTAGAGGTTCGCGTACTTGATCGAATCCGGTGCGTCCTTGTCTTCGAGATAGCGGCCGATCGCATTGCGGATCAGCGTGAAGTCCTCGGACGAGAAGACGGCGCGGGAACGCTGGGGCTCCATGGCATTCACTCCTTTGCGGTTGGACCGGTACTACGCTCGGCTCCGGCCCGCAGAACAGCCCTCCCAAGGTGGTGATGTCACAATCATGTTTGCCGATCTTGTAAATATGTGACAACGTGACAGTCATGGCTGAAAGTGGTCGTGATCGGAAGCTGTACCTAGGCCCCCGCCTCCGCCTGCTCAGGCGCGAGCTGGGGATCAACCAGTCGCAGATGGCCGAGGAGCTGGGCGTCAGCCCCAGCTATCTGAACCACCTCGAACGCAACCAGCGCCCGCTCTCCGCGCAGATGCTGCTCCGCTTCGCCGACGTGTACGACATCGACATCCGCGAATTCGTGGCGGGATCATCCACCGACGCCTCCGGCCGCCTGCGTGAGATCTTCTCCGATCCGCTCCTCCGTGACATCGGCGTGCCGCGAGATGAGTCGATGGAGCTGGCCGAGAACTACCCGAGCGTCGTGGAGGCGATGACCCGCCTCTACCAGGCGGTCACCGACCTCCGCCGCATCCCCGACGCGATCGACCGCCTGAGCGGATCGGGGGCCGTCGGCTCGGCGCTCGACTGGGTGCGCGATTACGTCCAGCAGAACCACAACCACTTCCCCGAACTGGAAAGCGCGGCGGAGGACGTCGCAGCCCAGTTGCCGGACGATCCTGCCGACCTATACGTCGCGCTTCGCCAGCGGCTGGAGCGCGATCACGGCGTCTCGCTTCGGATCGCCAACGACCGGATGATGGGCAGCGCGCTCCGCTTCTACGATCTCCACCGCCGCCGGCTTCTCGTCTCCGATCGCCTGCCCACGTCCGCGCGCCTCTTCGCCGCCGCGTTCCAGCTTTGCATGTTGAGCCTCGACCGGCCAATCGCTGACCAGATCGCCCGCGCCGGGGCTGAGGGCGAGGCTCAGGCCGTGCTCCGCGTCATGCTGACCAACTACACGGCGGCCGCACTCGTCATGCCCTATGGTCGCTTTTTCGCCGCGGCGGAGGAGTCGCGCTACGACATTGCGCTGCTGGAAACCCGCTTTGGTGCTTCGTACGAACAGGTCGCCCACCGACTGACCACCCTGGCGCGCACCGGCGCACGCGGCGCGCCCTTCTTCATGCTGAAGGTCGATATCGCCGGCACCGTGTCCAAGCGCTTCTCCGGGGAAGGCGTGCCCCTCGCCCGGTTCGGCGGCGCCTGCCCGCGCTGGAACCTCTACCGCGCTTTCCAGGCGCCCGGCCAAAGCCTGTCGGAGATCGTCGAAATGCCCGATGGTGAAAAATACTTCACCATCTGCCGCACCTTGCCAGACCCCGCGCATAACCGGAATGCGCGAAGCACTCGCGCCATTGCTCTCGGCTGTCATGTGAAGCACGCGCCCCGCATTCTTGCCGCCGACGGCCTGCTGCTCGACCGCGCCAACTCGATCGGCCCGGCCTGCCACATCTGCGAGCGGACGGCCTGTCCCGACCGCGCGTTGCCGCCCGTCACCCGCACACTGGCGGTCAGCCCCTACCAGCGGACCGCCTCGCCCTACCCCTTCCAGCAGGTCTGACCGCGCCCCTCGCAAATCGCGCGGCGATCGACTATGTGCGCGCGCTCCCATGGCACGCGTACTTCCCTCCCCGCCGAAAGTCGGCATGGTCTCGCTCGGCTGTCCCAAGAACCTGGTCGACAGCGAACGTATCCTCACCAAGCTGCGCTCGGACGGCTACGCCATGTCCCCCGACTATGCGGGTGCCGACGTGGTGCTGGTCAACACCTGCGGCTTCCTCGATTCCGCCAAGGAGGAGAGCCTGGAGGCGATCGGCGAGGCGATGGCCGAGAACGGCCGCGTCATCGTCACCGGCTGCATGGGCAATGAGGCGGAGGCGATCCGCGCCAAGTTCCCGCAGGTCCTCGCCGTCACCGGTGCGCATCAGTACGAACAGGTGGTCGGTGCCGTCCACGACGCCGCGCCGATGCCGCCTGACGCGTTCCTGAACCTGGTCCCGGATAGTGGCCTCAAGCTCACCCCGCGCCACTACAGCTATCTGAAGATCTCCGAAGGCTGCAATCACCGCTGCTCCTTCTGCATCATCCCGTCCTTGCGCGGCGATCTCGTCAGCCGTCGCCCCGACGCGATCCTTCGTGAGGCGGAGAAGCTGGTCGCCGCCGGCACCAAGGAGCTGCTGGTCATCAGCCAGGACACCTCCGCCTACGGCCTCGACCTGCGCCACGCCTCCTGGCCGTGGAAGGGCGGCGAGGCCCGCGCCCATATGACGGACCTCGCGCGCGAACTCGGCCGCATCGCGCCCTGGGTCCGCCTGCACTACGTCTACCCCTACCCCCATGTCGATCAGGTCATCCCGCTGATGGCCGAGGGCCTCGTCCTCCCCTATCTCGATATCCCGTTCCAGCACGCGGCACCCTCCGTCTTGAAGGCAATGAAGCGCCCGGCGAACGAAGCCAAGGTGCTCGACCGTATCCGCAACTGGCGGACGATCGCACCCGACATCGCCATCCGTTCGACCTTCGTCGTCGGCTTCCCCGGCGAGACCGAGGCCGATTTGGACTACCTCCTGCAATGGCTGGAGGAAGCGCAACTCGACCGCGTCGGCGCGTTCCGGTTCGAGCCTGTGGCCGGCGCGCCCGCCAACGAGCTGCCCGGTGCCGTGCCCGAGGCGGTCAAGGAAGAACGCTACGCCCGCATCATGGAGAAGACCGCCGTTATCTCCGCCGCCAAGCTGCAGGCGAAGATCGGCCGCATCCTCGACGTCATCATCGACGAGGCGGACGACGAGGGCGGCGCCTCCGGCCGCTCCAAGGCCGACGCGCCGGAAATCGACGGTCAGGTCCACCTCCGCGATGCCGAGGGGCTGAAGGCAGGCGACATCGTTCGCGTCGAGATCGAGGATGCCGACGAACACGAGCTGTTCGGGGTTCCTATCCTGACATGAGGCGCGCGCTGCTCGCTGTCGCCCTCGTTGCCGTACCAGCGAGCGCGCAGGAGATGCAGAACGGGACGCTCCACAAAGCGATCGGTTCGCCCGAAGGCGTCACGATCAACGGCAGCATCCGGGTTCGCGGCGAGGGCATCGACGGGCAGTTCCGTCCCGCCCTCAACAAGGACGATGCGGCGCTCACCATCCAGACCCGCCTGTTCGCCCAGTACGAGAACAGCGGCTTCCGAGTAGGCGGCGAGGTGATCGACGCCCGCGCGTACTTCCAGCGAGACGTGACCTCCGTCGGCACCACCGAGGTGAACGCCCTCGAACTCAGCCAGGCCTATATCGGCTACGACTTCACCGAGGCGCTCGGAGGCAGGAGCGCGGTCCTCACGCTTGGCCGTCAGATCTTCAACGACGGTTCGCGCCGCCTCATCGCCCGCAACCAGTTCCGCAACACGATCAACAGCTTCACCGGCGCCCGGCTCGACTGGACCAACGCCGACAAGGACATGATCCGCGCCTTCTGGCTGATGCCACACAACCGCCTGCCGAACGACGCGGAGGGCATCGCCGACAACAAGATCCGCTGGGATCACGAAGGCACCGACCTCCAGTTCTTGGGCGGCTCGTTCACCAAGCAGAAGGTGCTCGGCGGATCGATCGAGTTCTACGGCTATCGCCTGACCGAGCACGACACGCGTCGCTTCGCCACCCGCAATCGCCGCCTCTGGACGACCGGCGCACGCGCGTTCCGCAAGCCGGCGATCGGAGCATGGGATTGGGACTTCGAGGCGGATTACCAGTTCGGCTAGGCGCGCGGCTCTACCGCTGCGACCGACCTCACCGACCTCGATGTCTTGGCCTACTTCCTCCACGCCGAGATCGGCCACACCTTCGCCGCGGCATGGTCGCCACGCATCGCCGCCAAGTACGATCTCGGCTCCGGCGACAAGCGCAGTCCTGGCCGATATAACCGCTTCGACACGCTGTTCGGCGCGCGGCGCTGGGAATACGGACCGACCAGCCTCTACGGCCCGATCCAGCGCTCCAACCTCAGCTCGCCCGAGGTTCAAGTCGATCTGGTTCCGACCGACCGCCTCGACGCGTTCATCGCCTACCGCCCGACCTGGCTGGACAGCGCGACCGACAGCTTCGGCGCGACTGGGGTTCGCGATGCGGCCGGAGCGTCCGGCAAGTTCGCCGGCCACCAGCTCGAAGGGCGCGTCCGCTATTGGATTGTGCCGAAGCTGCTCCGCGCCGAGGCGGGCGCCGCTTACCTCGCCAAGGGCCGCTTCCTCCGCACGGCACCGAACGCACCGGACACGAGCGACACCGAATACGGCTACGCGTCGCTCGAACTCACCCTTTAGGCGCGACCGGCTCCACCCTGATCCGCACGCCGTCGGGTGTTCCGGGTCCCATCGGACAGCCGCGCGGCCGGAACTTCAGGTCGTAGCAGATGAAGATCTCGTCCAGCCGATTGCCGCTCGCCACCCGGATGTGGACGCCCTTGCGCGGTAGCGCCGGGTTGAGCGCGACGAAGCGGTCGCGGATCGCACCCGCCGTCATGTCCTCCCGGAACTCGGGTCGCCGTAGCCTCTGCCAAAGCGTCGTTGCCTGCCCGAAATACCGTGCCGCGCTGTCCCAGCCGCAGGTGCCATGCGCCGCCCATTCGTGCTGCAGGAGCTTGGCCGATGGCGTGGTGCACAGCATCCGCCGCACCAGGCCTGGCGACAAGGCAGGTGCTGGCCCGCAATAACGCGGATGCCGCCCATCGGCATTGCTCGGCCACAAGCCATGAAGGATCAGGCCGAAGCGGTTGTCGTGGCATTCGAACCGGCTGTCGGGATTGTCCGCATGCGTCCGGCACCACTCCGGCGACCAGGTCATCGCGAGGACATAATGCGTCGTCGGCGCATCCCGGACGATCTCGCCCGGCGGCGGCGCAGTCTCCGGCGCGGGAATGACCCGCGCAGGAACCGCACAGACCGGCGCCGCCACGGCGGTGATGGGCAACAAAGCGACGAATGCGCCGGTCACCGGCTTCCATATCGACACGCTTGGATCGGCCATCCGTCCTCCTTATGACCGGACCATGACCGATTTCACATCGCTGCTGAAGCCCGACCGTGGCGAACCCGCGACCGCCATCCACCTCCTGACCAAGGATGGTCTGGAGACCTGGCTGACGGATCAACCTCCGCGTATTCGCGCGGCAGCAGCGGCCGCCCGCTTCAAGGGCGCACCGGGCGATTTAGCAATCCTGCCCGGCGACGCGGAGGAATGGTTTGTAGCGTTCGGCGTCCCAGCCACCATCGGCCCCTGGGACCTCGCACCGCTTCCCGCCGCACTGCCCGCCGGCACCTACCGCCTGTCGGGGGAGATCGGCGGAGGCGGCCTCGGCTGGCTCCTCGCTCAGCACCGTTTCGACAAGTACCGCTCTACACCGAAGGACTGCACGCCGCGCACGCTCCTGACCAGCAAAGCGAGCGACATCGACGGCTGGGTGGCCATCGCAGAGGCCGTCGCGCTTGTCCGCGACCTCGTCGACACGCCAACGGTCGACATGGGTCCGGCCGAACTTGCCGCCGCGATCGTCGAGACCGGCGAGGCATATGGTGCGCGCATCGCGGTGATCGAGGGTGACGCCCTCGCCGCCGGTTTTCCCATGATCCATGCCGTCGGCCGCGCCGCCGCACCCGATCGGCAGCCGCGCCTGATCCGCCTCGACTGGGGCGATCCCGCCGCCCCGCATGTCGTCCTGGTCGGCAAGGGCGTCTGCTTCGACACCGGCGGCCTCGACATCAAGCCGGCTTCCGCCATGCGCCTGATGAAGAAGGACATGGGCGGCGCGGCCCATGCGCTCGCGCTCGCCCAGCTCGTCATGCGGACGCATCTGCCCGTCCGCCTGACCCTGCTCGTCCCCGCCGTCGAGAACGCGGTCGCTGGCGATGCCTTCCGCCCCGGCGACGTCCTCGCCTCGCGTAAGGGTCTGACGGTAGAAATCGGCAACACCGATGCGGAAGGCCGGCTGATCCTCGGCGACGCGCTGGCATTGGCGAGCGAGGAGGCGCCCGCGCTCATCCTCGACTTCGCCACCCTGACCGGCGCCGCCCGCGTGGCGCTCGGCCCCGACCTCCCGGCCCTCTTCGCCAATGACGACGACCTCGCCCGTGCGCTCCTATCCGCCGGAGAGGAAAGTGGCGACCCGCTTTGGCGCCTGCCGCTTCACGCGGGATATGAGGAGCTTCTGAAGTCAGATATCGCCGACCTTAACAATGCGCCCGAGGGCGGCATGGCAGGTGCGGTTACCGCAGCGCTTTTCCTGCAGCGTTTCGTCCGCCCTGAAACCCTTTGGGCGCATTTCGACACCTTCGCCTGGCGTCACTCGCCCCGGCCCGGAAGGCCGCGCGGAGGAGAGGCGCTGGGGCTTCGCGCCGCATGGTCCTACCTTCTTCTCGAATACGGACGCACTTGAAACGAACGGCCTCTCTGGGTGTTCTGGCTCTGTAGGGGGGTAGTCCCTGCAGTACTCGCGTAACAGGACAAAGAACCATGGGTGCCATCGCCTTATCGTATTGGAAGGATGCGTTGGTCGGATACGTCCGGTCGGGCGCGCCGGATCTGACCAACCGTCAGATGGCCTTGCTGATGATCGTATATCTCACCCCTGGGCCTCATACGGTGCGCGGGCTCGCCAAGGCTCTGTCGGTCTCGAAACCCGTGGTGACGCGCGCCTTGAACACGCTTGGCGCGCTGGGCTATCTGCGCCGCGAACGCGACGATGCCGACAAGCGCAACGTGTTCGTGACGCGCACCAGCCCGGGGGCCAGTTTCCTTGACGGATTTGCCGACCTTATCGATGGCGACGAGCCTGGCGCCGCCAGCAAGTCCCCAGAGGCCGCGCACGCCCACCACTGAGCGCTTCCGCCTCACCGGCCCATCCGTCACGTTCGATCCACGCGTCAACGCGGCGCGGAAGGACATCGCCGACGTGGCGCTCGCCGGTTGCCTGTTCGCGCCTCACTATGTGCGGCCGCAGGTCATGGCTTCCCGTGCCCCGGCGGAACCAATCCGCGCCGCAGCCTCGTCAACAGCCACAGCGACATCTGAACTGCTCCTCGGGGAGGATTTCGCCGTCCTCGAAATGGCGGGCGGATGGGCCTGGGGATATTCGGCCCACGACCATTATGTGGGCTACATCCGGGAGGACGCGCTCGGCTCGTTTACAATGCCCAATCATCGCGTATCAGCCCGCTCCGCGTTGCTCTTCTCTAAACCTGATATCAAGTCTCCCGTGACCGCCTGCTGGCCGATCGGCGCACGCTTCGCTGGCGAAGCGGAGGGAGCGTTCATCGCGACGGACACCGGCTACGTCCACGCCCGCCATGCCGAGCCGCTCGACCGTCATAGCGATCCCGTCAAAGTCGCCGCCCGGTTGATGGGAGCGCCATATCTCTGGGGCGGTCGCGGCGGCGGGGGCGTGGATTGCTCCGGTCTGGTCCAGCTTGCCCTATCCTTCGCAGGCGTGGAGGTTCAGCGCGACAGCGACCAGCAACGCGCATCGATCGGCGTGGAGATCGACCGCGATGCGCCGCTGCGGCGGGGTGACATCGTCTTCTTCCCCGGCCATGTCGGCCTGATGACGGACGAAAGCACCCTGCTCCACGCCAATGCCCATTGGATGGCGGTGGTTGCCGAGCCGCTGGCCGACGTGGTCGCGCGCCTCGCCACGTATCCCGAACCGATCCTCGCCGTCCGCCGGCTGGAGAACTGACATGAAGGTGTTCATCGACGGTGCCGCCGGCACCACCGGTTTGGAGATTCGCGACCGGCTGACCGGCCGAACCGACATCAGCCTCATCACCATCCCCGACGACCGCCGGAAGGACGAGGGCGCGCGGGCGGAGGCGCTGAACGCCGCGGACATCGTCATCCTCTGCCTTCCCGACGATGCTGCGCGGCAGGCGGTTGCCCTGATCACCAATCCCGATACCCGGATCGTCGATGCCTCGACCGCGCACCGCACCGCACCGGACTGGACCTACGGCTTCCCCGAGCTGGTCGGCCATGCAGCCGTCGCCGCGTCGAAGCGGATCAGCAATCCGGGCTGCTATTCCACTGGCTTCATCGCGCTCGTCGCTCCGCTGGTGAAGGCGGGGCTGATCCACACCGACTGGCCGCTCACCTGCAACGCCGTCTCGGGCTATTCCGGCGGCGGCAAGGCGATGATCGCCGAGTACGAGAGTGCGGATAGCGCGCCGTCGGCATGGCGCACCTACGCCCTCGGCCTCGCCCACAAGCATGTTCCGGAGATGCAGGCGCATAGCCGCCTCGCTCACCCGCCGCTCTTCACGCCGGCAGTGGCGAACCTCCACCGCGGCATGATTGTGGAGGTGCCGCTGCCCGCCAGCGCCATTTCAGGAAGTGCGAAGCAACTCCGCCAGGCGCTGGGCGATCACTACGCAGGCTCGCGCGTCGTCCGGGTCGTTGCCGATTACGATCAGGCCGGTTTGCCTGTAGAGCACCTTGCCGGCAGCGACCGCCTCGACCTCTTCGTCTTCGCCAATGAAGCCACCGGACAGGTCAACCTCGTCGCCGCGCTCGACAATCTCGGCAAGGGCGCGGGCGGCGCGGCGGTGCAGAACCTGAACATCCTCGCCGGGCTCGACGAGGCGACCGGGCTGCGCCTCTGACCTAGCGGCGTCCGCCCTTGTGACGGATATTGGCGGGCCGGCCCCGGCGCCCCATCGGCCGCCGGTCCTTGCCGTCGCGCCGCACCGGAAGGTGGTTCGCCCCTTCCGGCAGTTCGAAGCGCAGCGATCCGCTGATCGGGTTCGCTTCGACCAGCCGCAGCTGGAGCTTCTGCCCGACGGTATAGCGATCTCCCGTCTGCTCGCCCTCAAGCGCGCGCGCGGCCTCGTCATAGTTGAACCGCTCGACGCCGAGTGTTGATACCGGCACCAAGCCGTCGCCGCCAAGTCCCTCCACTGTCGCGAAAAAGCCGAACGCCTGTACACCCGTGATCCGCGTATCGAGCAGCTCGCCGACATGCGTCGACAGATAAGCAGCGACATAACGGTCGATCGTCTCGCGCTCCGCCTCCATCGCGCGACGCTCGGCCTGGCTGATCAGCTCGCCCAGCCGGCTCATCGTCTCGGTCTCGTCGTCGGTCAGCCCGCCCTCGCCGAGGCCATAGGCCCGCACCAGCGACCGGTGGACCAGCAGGTCGGCGTAGCGTCGGATCGGCGAGGTGAAATGCGCGTAGGAGCCGAGCGACAGCCCGAAATGGCCCGTGTTGGTCGGCGCGTAATAGGCCTGCGTCTGCGACCGCAGGACCATCTCCATGATCTCTTGCCGGTTGTCATGATCCTTCACCAACTCGATGAAATGATTGAACGTCGCCGGCTTGATCACCTGACCTAGTGCAAAGCTGATCCCGAAGGTCTCCAGATAGTCCTTCAGCGCCACCAGCTTCTCGCGGCTCGGCACCTCATGGTCGCGGTACATGACCGGTGCCTTCTTGGCCTCCAGCGCCTTGGCGGCGGCGACATTGGCAGCGATCATGTAATCTTCGATCAACCGGTGCGCATCGAGCCGCTCGCGCGCCGCGACCGACATGATGCGCCCCTTCTCGTCCAGCACCACCCGCCGCTCAGGCAGGTCGAGGTCGAGCGGCTGCCGCGCATCACGCGCGGCCTTCAGCGCACCCCAGCACGCCCAGAGCGGCTTGAGCGCCTCCTCGGTAAGCGAGTGATCGAGCGTGCCGTCAATCGCCGCCTGCGCATCCTCATAAGCGATGTTCGCAGCGATACGCACCCGCGCGCGCGCAAACCGCCAATTCAACAGCTTACCAGCCTTGTCTATCGTCAGGTGACAAGCCAGCGCTGCCCGGTCCGCGCCTTCCTTCAGCGAGCAGATGTCGGCCGACAGCTTCTCCGGCAGCATCGGCACGACCCGGTCCGGAAAATAGACGCTGTTGCCCCGCTTCCGCGCCTCGCGGTCCAGCGCCGAACCGGGCCGAACGTAGAACGACACGTCAGCAATCGCCACGATCGCCTTGAAACCACCCGCATTCTTCGGATCGTCGTCGGGCGTCGCCCAGACCGCATCGTCATGGTCGCGCGCATCCGCGGGATCGATCGCGACGATCGGCAGGTGCGTCAGGTCCTCGCGCTCGCCAAGCGCCTTCTCGGCGACCCGCTCCGCCTCCTCGATCGCCGCCTCCGGCATGACATCGGGGATGCCGAACTTGTGGATCGCGATCAGGCTGAAGCTGCGCGGTGCGAAGGGATCACCCAGCCGCTCGGTCACCCGCGCGGTGATGCGTGGCAAGCGTCCGGTCTTCTCCGCGAGCACGAGGTCGCCGACCGCTGCCCCGCCCAGGTCGGAGATCATCAGCTCGCGCCGCTCGCGCTTGTCGACCGGCTTCAGCCAGTGGCGGTCGCCCTCTTCATGCACGACGCCCAGCACCAGCTCCTCGCCGCGCGCCAGTTTTTTCATCGGATGCGCGATCCAGCCGCGCCCCGCCTCCTCGGTCCGCGCGAGGATGCGATCACCGACGCCCAGTGCCGATCGCTTCCCCTTCTCCCGCACGCGCAGCTTCGGCGGCGGCGCGTCGCTTTCCCACCGCTCGGGCGTGGCGATCACCTGATCCCCGTCGATGTCGATCACGCGCAGCACCGTGACCTTGGGGATGCCGCCCATCTTGTGGAACGCGCGTCCGGGGGCGCTGTCGATCAGCCCCTCGTCACCCATGTCCTTCAACAGCGCCTTCAACGCGATCTTGTCCGCACCGTGCAGCCCGAATGCCTTGGCGATCTCCCGCTTGCCCGCCGGCTGTTCGGACGAGGTGATGAATTCGAGGATCTGCTGGCGGCTGGGAAGGCCGGGGTGCTGAGGGTTCGCCATTCTGCTTCCTGACATGCCCTACTGTGTCATGCCAGCGAAGGCTGGCATCGCTTCGGTCCAAGCAACCCCAGCCTACGCTGGGGTGACGACATCCTGTTCACTCGTGCCTCAGCGCCTCAATCGGGTTCAGGCCCGCCGCCCGCCGCGCGGGAAAATAGCCGAACACCACCCCAATAAGGGCTGAGAAAACAAAGCTCAGCACGTTGATCCCGACATCGAACGTGAACGGGATACCCATCACCGGCGCAAGGCTGACGGTCGCGATCAGCGCCAGGATGATGCCGATGATCCCGCCGAGACACGACAAGGCCACCGCCTCGACGAGGAACTGCAACAACACCTCATGGCTCAGCGCACCGATCGCAAGGCGGATGCCGATCTCCCGCGTCCGCTCCGTCACGGAAACGAGCATGATGTTCATGATCCCAATCCCCCCGACGATCAGGCTCACCGCGGCGACCGCGCCCAAGAGCGCCGTCATAACCTGCGTCGAACCGGAAACCGCGTCGGAGATCTGCTTGGTGTCGAGGATGTTGAAGTTGTCCGGCTGGCTGCCGGTCAGGTTCCGCCGTTCGCGGAGCAGCGCGGTCAGGCTCCGGCTGACCATCGCCGTGTCGTATTCGGGATCGACCGCGACCATGATCGATCGGATGTCCCGATTGCCGGAAAAGCGGCGCTGCACCGTCTTCAGCGGCATGACCACGGTGTCGTCCTGATCGTTGCCGAACCCGCCTTGGCCACGCGTAGCGAGCACGCCGATCACCTCGCAGGACACGTCCTTGATGCGGAACCGCTCCCCGATCGGATCGACGCCCTGGAAGAGGTTGGTGACGATGGTGTTGCCGATGATGCAGACGGACTTGCCCGCCTGCTCCTCGGCGGTTGAGAACTGCCGCCCCTCCTTCAGCGCCCAGTTCTGCGCGACCAGATAGTCGTTGGTCGTCCCGTTGACCGTCGTCGACCAGTTCTGCGCGTTGCGCACCGCCGTGCCGGACGCCTGCGCCTGTCCGGCCACTGCCCGCACCCCGCCGATCTGCTCGCGGATGACGTCCAGGTCCTCCAGCTTGAATGGCGGCGGCGATTCCCCGCCACCGCCCGGCCCCATGCGCTGCCCCGGCCGGATCATCAGCAGATTGGAGCCGAGGCTGGAGATCTGCTCCTTCACCGCCGCCGTTGCGCCGTTGCCGAGCGTGACCATCGTGATCACCGCCGCCACACCGATGACGATGCCAAGGATGGTCAGGAACGACCGCAGCAGGTGCCGCCGGATCTCCCGGAAAGCGAGGAGGATTGTGGTGCCGAGCATCCTTACTCCTCCTCCCCGAAGTACGGACCGACGCATTTCCAACGCCGTTCGCCCTGAGCCTGTCGAAGGGCCAGCGCCGACCGTCTCACTGGCGCTTCGACAAGCTCAGCGCGAACAGAGGTGGAGTTTAGCTCCTTCACCGCACCCCCTCCCGCACCTCAGTCCGCTCGACCACGCCGTCCCTGAAATGCACCACCGTATGCGCGAACGCCGCCATCTCCGGTTCATGCGTCACCATCAGAATGGTGATCCCGCTCTCCCGGTTAAGGTCGGTCAACAGCCGCATGATCTCCACCGACCGCTCGCTGTCGAGATTGCCCGTCGGCTCGTCGGCCAGCAGCACGTCGGGATGCGTGACGATCGCCCGCGCGATCGCCACGCGCTGCTGCTGCCCGCCCGAAAGTTCGGCCGGCGTATGCCGCGCCCAAGGCACCAACCCGACCTTGTCGAGCGCCGCCAGCGCCGCCGCCTGCCGCTTCTCGCGCGGCTCACCACGGTACAGCAGCGGCAGCTCGACATTCTCCAGCGCGGTCGTCCGCGCCAAGAGGTTGAACCCCTGGAACACGAAGCCGAGATAGCGACGCCGCAGCAGCGATCGCTGGTCCCGGTCGAGGTTCTGCACCGCGACGCCCTTGAACAGATACTCGCCGCCGGTCGGCACATCGAGGCAGCCGAGGATGTTCATCGTCGTCGACTTGCCCGATCCGGACGCGCCCATCACCGCCACGAAATCACCCGCCGCGATGTCCAGGTCGACGCCGCGCAACGCCTGGAACGCCGCCTCGCCCTCGCCAAAGGTCTTGGTGATCCCGCGAAGCCGGATAAGCGGTTCGCGGATCGGGGGCTCCGTCACTCGGCCGCGGCCTTCTGGCCGGTCACCACCGCCATGCCGGGCTTGAGGTCGTCGCTCGTCACCTCGGTATGCCGCCCGTCGGTCGCACCGGTCACCACCTGCACCGGCTTCAGCGTATTCCCCTGCAGCACATAGATCGTCTGGCGGCTCCCCGCGCCGATCGTCCGCTCCTGCTCCGGACGATTGCGGCGGCCCGGCGGACCCGGTGCCATCGCTGACATGAAGCCGCTCTTCTGCCGCCCGCCCGTCGCCTGCTGCGGCGTGAAGCGGAGCGCGGCATTGGGGATCAGCAGGACGTTGCGCTTCTCCTGCACCAGGATGTCCGCCGTCGCCGTCATCCCCGGCCGCAGCTGCTCGCTCGGATTCGCGACCGACAGGACGGCGGTATAGGCGACCACCGACGAACTGCTCGCGCTCGCGGTTGTGGATGAACTCGAAGACGAGCTGGTCGACGTGCTGTCCGACCCCAGGTTTACCCGCGTGATCTTCGCCGGGAAGGTTTGGCCGGGATAAGCGTCCACCGTAAAGCTGGCGTTCTGCCCCTGCTTGACCGCGCCGACATCCGCCTCGTCGATCGACGCCTCCAGCTTCATCTGGCGCAGGTCCTCGGCGATGACGAACAGGGTCGGCGTGTTGAACGACGCCGCGACCGTCTGCCCCGGATCGACCGAGCGCGATAACACCACGCCGTTCACCGGCGACCGGATCACCGCACGCGACCGGTTGGTCTGGTCGGAGGAAAGCTGCGCATCCGCCTGCGTCACGTTCGCCTGTGCGGCGGCAAGATCGGCACGCGCGCGGGCGGCGGTGGCGATCGCGGTGTCCATCTCGGTCTTCGACGGCACCTTGCCGCCCGACAGCTTGCTGACCTCGCGGAAGCGGGCAAGCGTCGCCTCCGCCTCGCGCACCGTCGCCTGCGCCTGCTCGACCGCCGCGCGCCGCGCGTCGAGCGTCGCCCGCGACTGGGTAATCGTGTCGTCCAGCCGCGACGTATCGAGGATGGCGATCGCCTGCCCCTTCCCCACCCGCGCGTTCACGTCGACCAGCACCTGCTCGACCAGCCCCGAAAGCTCGGACCCGACCTCGACCTGATTGGTCGGCTGCAGCTTGCCAGTGGCGGAGACCGTGACCGTCAGCGCGCCGCGCGTCGCGTCCTCGGTCGCATAGGTCACCTCCTGCTTGGCGTTGAAGCACCGGGCGAGCAGCAGCAGAATGAGGATCAGGCCGATGCCCGCGCCGATCCACTTGCCCCGCCGCTGCCAGACGGACACCGGCTTCGCGCCGAGGAACTCGTCGAGGTTCTGGCTCTCAGTCATCGCGAGTTTCCGGTCTCCAGCGGGGCGTCGGGCCGCCATCCGCCGCCAAGTGCGAGGTAAAGCTGCACCAGCGCAAGCGATTGATCCGCCTGTGCCGAGGCGAGGCTATCGCGCGCCGACAAGAGCGAGCGTTCGGATTCAAGCAAGGTCTGGAAGTCGGCCAGCCCCGCCTGATACTGGCTGCGCGCGTAGAAGGCGGCGTTGCCGGCGGCGTCGGTGGCGATCGCCTGCTCCTGCTGCCGGCTCTTGGCGGCCTCGACCGCGATCAGCGCGTTCTCGACTTCCTCCAGTCCCGTCAGCACCGTCGACTTATAGGTGGCGAAGGCGGCATCCGCCGCCGCCCGCTGCGACCGCACCTGCGCGCCGAGCCGCCCCGCCTGGAAGATCGACTGCGTCAGCCCGGCGAATAGGCTGCCGGTGATGATATCGCCGAGCGACCCAAGCGACAGCGCTGATGTCCCGACATTGCCGGTGATGTTCAGCGCCGGGAACAGCTGCGCCTTCGCCACCCCGATCCGCGCCGTCGCCGCCACCAACTGCCGCTCCGCGCTCCGCACATCCGGGCGCTGGCGCAGGGTATCGGCGGGAATACCGACAGCGATCGCGTCCGGCCCGACCGGCACCGGCCGCGCCGCTTCCATCTCCGGCCGAACTGTTCCCGGCAGAGCACCCGTCAGCACGCCCAGCCGGTTGATCGCGTTCAGGTAGTTCGTGCGCAGCGTGGGGATAGACGCCGCAGTCTGCGCCCGCTGCGTCCGCGCCTGCTCGGCATCGACCGAGGACACCAGCCCCGCCTGCACGCGCCAGCGCGCGATCTGCAGATTGTCGTCCTGCGTCTTCAGCGTCCCCTCGGCGATCGCCAGCCGCGCCTGCCCCAGCCGCGCCTGGATGTAGTTGGTCGCGACCTCCGCCGCGATCGAGGTGCGCACGTCCGCCAGGTCGAATGCGGCGGCATCGCGATCCGCCCGCGCCGCCTCGATGGACCGCCTTGTTCCGCCCAGGATGTCCGCCTGCCAGGAAGCATTGGCGTTGAGGTTTAGCCGCGTGTTTCCCGATCCGCCGGTATCGACGATGATCCCGCTGCCACCCCCGGTGCCGCCACCGATGATGACGTTGTTCGATCGGCTGCCTTCGGTGAAGTTTCGCGTCACCCCGCCCGACACCGACAGGCTGGGGAACAGGCCGGCACGGGCCTGCACCATCGCCTCGCGCGCCTGCCGGAGCCGCGCGACCGCCACCGCAATGTCGAGATTACCGCCCGCCGCCCGCGCGATCAGGTCGGACAGCAGCGGATCGTCGAAGCTCTCCCACCAGTCGGCAAGGTCCACCTCCTGCGGTGCCCCCACCAGCCCGGCGTCCCATGCCGGGCCAACCAGCTGATCGGAGGGAGGCGCGACGTAGTTCGGGCCGACCGCGCAGCCGCCCAGCGCCGCCAGCACGACTGCCGCGACAAGTCTCGGTGCCTTCAAAACGCGCGAAATCCCGCAATCATGGCCCAGCCATATCGCGGCTTTCCCCGGAAACAAAGGCGTTCACTCATCCTCCCCCGCCAGGGGGAGGTGGCGCCGAAGGCGACAGAGGGGGAGGACGGCGGTGTGCTCAAGGATGCGAGTTGGCTCCCAACCTCTCCCTCCGTCAGGCTACGCCTGCCACCTCCCCCTAGCGGGGGGAGGATCAGAACGACCCTAAGCCGCGGCCCGCTGCTGCTGCTCGATCTGCCGCCACGCCGCCGCGATCTCGGCAAGGTTCGCCGCCACGACCCGCAGCGCCTCGGCATCGCCCGACACGCCCGCCCCCGTCACTTCGGATCGCGCGCCCCGGTACAGCCGCGACAAGGTCTCTGCCACGTCCCCACCCTTGGTGAAGTCGAGGCCCGCCTCCAGCGCGAAGAGGATCGCTAGCGCCTTGGTGATCCGCGCGCTTTTGATCTCGAACTGCTTCTTCTCGATCGCGAACGCCGCCTGCCTGAGCGCGACATCGAGATCCTCGTAGAGAAGCTGGATCAGCCGGTGCGGCGAGGCGGACTGCACGCGACTCGAGACGTCCACCTGACGGTAGATCGCGGCCGGGTCGCCACGCAGCGGAGATGCGTACATGAAGCTCATCGCCGGTTAGCGGTTACTGTTGTTCCACGCATCGACCTGCTGCTCCAGGAACGACTGCGTGGATTTGTAGGCAGCGACGCGCGAGTCCATTGCGGCGAACTGCCGGGTCAAGTTCGCCTTCATCTTGGCCGAACTTTCGTCGAGCTTGGTCTTCTGCGCCTCGACATCCTTCTGCGCCTTGGTCAGCCGCTCATTCGCGCTGTAAAGCGCACCGCCCGAGGCGGTCAGGCTGCTGGCGACATCGTTCAGCGCGTTGAGCAAGCCGCGATCGACCGTGATCGTGGCGGAGGTGGCACCCGCGAGCGGCTGGATCGTCAAACCCTTGGCCGCGCTGCTGCTGGCGGCGAAGAGCAACGAGCCCGACGAGACCGCCGCCACGCTATCGATCTTGCCCGAGGCGTTGGTGCCTGTGGCCCTGGTCGCGTTGGTCAGGCCGAGCAGGTCCGACACCGTCGCATCCGCCGCACCGATCTCGATCCGCGATGTGCTGCCCAGCGTCTTCGAAGCGGCGGTCAGATGGTCCCCATCCCAGCCGATGCTGGCGAGCACGGTAATGCTCGTGTTGTTCTGGATCGCATCGTTCAGCGCGGCGGCGAAATCAGCACCGCTCGCATAGCTGCCCGCGGGCACCGTCACCGCGACCGGCGTCTTGCCGTCCAGCGCCACGTTGAACACGTTGTTGGTCGCGTCCAGCACCAGCGGCATGTCGAAAGCCGTCGGCACCGCGCTGCCGGTCAGCTTGCCGCCGGTCGCGGCCACCAGATCGGTCACCGCATAGGTCCCCGGCTTGGTCGCGCTGACCAGCGACACGATCCCGACCAGGCTGCTGCTGCTCTTCTGGGTCGGGTTGAACATCGCCTCGACCGCCGCCGGGTTCGCCGCCACCGCCTTGTTCAGCCGCCCGGTATCGACGCTCAGCGTGCCGTCGCGATTGGTGCTGACCCCCAGCTCCGCCAATGTCGAAGGCGATCCGCCTGCGACCAACGGCGTGCTGGTCAGCTTGGCGAGCATCGACATCATCGTGCGAACCGAGGAATCGCCGTTCAGGCTGCCCGTGTCCTTGTCCGTCTGCTCGGCGACGATCCCCAGCAGCTCGTTATACGCACCCACGAAGTCGGAGACGGCGGCGCTCAACGAGGAGGTCGGCTGGCTCGATCCGATCACCACCTTGGACGTGGTGACGCTCTTCAGCGTCAGCGTCGCGCCGGTGACGAGGTCGGAGATGCTGTTGGACGGCCGGCGCACCGTCAGACCGTCGAAGGTGACGATCGCATCGCCCGCCGCCTGATTGAGCACCGCGCCGCTGGTCGCCCCCGGCCCGTAGTTCAGCTGCGCCAGCCCCTCGGCTCCCGCCGTCTCGGTGGCGTTGATCGTGAAGGCGGCGGCATCGCCCGTCGCGCCCTTGATGACCAGCCGCGCGCCCGTCGCGTCGGACACAACGGTGGCCGTCATGCCGGTCGCCTGCTTGTTGATCGCGGCGGCGATGCCGGACAAGCTGTTGTTGCTGCTGTCGATGTCGATGCTGATCGCGGCCGGCAGCGCCTTCGCGTCGAAGCCGGTCATCGTGCTCGTCGCGCTGTCGACCGTTGCATTGCCGAAGGTGAAGGTCAGCTTGCCGGTGCCGAGCGGCGTGTTCGCATCGGCGAAAGCCTTGCTGCTGACCGACTGCGCGGCGGCGAGCTGCTTGACCTCGATCTGACTGGCCGCGCCGCTCGGCTTCACCCCAGCGATCCCCGCGACCGAGATCGCGTTGGCATCCGACGTGGTCGGCTGCGTCGTCAGCGTCCCACCCGCGATCAGCGAGGTGAGCGCGGTCGAGAAGTTGAGGATGCCGCTCTTCAGCTGCGAAATGCCGGAAATCTGCGTGGTGAGCTTCTCGGTCTTGGCCTTGAAGATCGTGTCCTTCGCCTCGCGCTGCGCGGAGACGAGGTTGGTGACCAGCTGGGTCGTGTCGATCCCCGATCCAACTCCAAGCGTGGTTGCGATCGACATCCGGAAACTCGCCCCTTCGGGTCCGCCGGGAACGCGGCACCCACATGATGATTAACGGCCGGTCGGGTGAGAGTTTTAGGCCTCGAGAACTCCACCACGCCGTTCGGGCTGAGCCTGTCGAAGCCCCAGCGTCACCGTCTCACCGGCCCTTCGACAAGCTCAGGGCGAACGGCGGCGGAAGCAGGGTCAGTGAACCGTCCCACCCTGCTTCACCCCGTTCTCGTCGAACAGCGCGGTTTCCGGCACGATGATATGTGGCTGCTGCCCGCCCGCCGCGCGGTTGAGGCCGAAGACGAAGGCCAGCACCGTCGCCACCGCCATGTAGAGGTCGTCGCGGATTTCCTGCCCCTCGTTCGAGGTATAGTAGAGGCCACGCGCAAGCGCCGGATATTCCAGCACCGGCACCTTGTTCTCCGCCGCCAGCTCGCGAATGGCGAGCGCCGTCGCACCCCTCCCCTTCACCGTCACAGTCGGCGCCTGGTCGCGCCCGCGATCGTACCGCAGCGCCACGGCGAAGTGCGTCGGGTTGGTGAGCACGACATGGCTCTCCTGCACCGCCTTGCGCGCGCCGCCCATCAGGATCTCGCGCTGACGCTGGCGCAGATGACCCTTCAGCTCCGGCGAGCCTTCGCTCTCCTTGTGCTCGTCCTTCACCTCCTGCAGCGACATCTTCAGCTTGCCCAGCAACCGCACCAGCTGCATCGGCACGTCGATGCCGGCGATCAGCAGCAGCCCGCCCGACATGATGAGCAGCAGGCTGACGAAGCTCGCCCCCATCTTGCCGATGCCCGAATTGAGATCGCCCGCCGCCAGCCCCATCGCCTCATAGCGGGTGGACCACAGCAGCCATCCGCCGATCGCGCCCAGCAGGATCACCTTCAGGATCGACTTGCCGAGTTCGATCAGCCCCTGCTTGCCGAACATGCGGCTGAAGCCGGAAACCGGGCTGAGCCGGCTCGCCTTGGGCGCCAGGAGCGACGCGTTGAAACGCACATTGCCGAGGCCCGCCTGGCTGACGATCGCCACCACCATCGTGATCGCGAACAGGCTGGCAAGCGAGGGCAGCAGCTGCCACCCCACGGCATAGATCGGCCGCAGCGGCTGGAAATCTTCCACATCCGCATGGCTGAACTGCAGGCTCTCGGTCATCACCGCCTTGAACGCGTCGATGAGCGCCGGGCCGGACATCGCCATCCACGCGGCACCCGCCATCACCACGGCGGCGGTGGCGAGTTCCTTGGAGCGGAGGATGTCGCCCTTCTTTGCGGCATCGTCCTTGCGCTTCTGGGTTGGTGCCTGGGTCTTTTCGCCTGCGGACTCCGACATGGCCGCTTAGCCTCCGAAGACCAGCCTGGCCGCCGCGTTCAACCCTTCCCGCACCACGCCGCCCATGAACTCGCCCATCGCCGGAAAGGCGACGGCCACCGTCACGATGCCGACGACGAGGCTGGCCGGCAGGCCCACCGCGAACAGGTTCAGCGAGGGCGCCGAACGCGACATCATACCGACGACGAGGTTAAGGCAGAGCAACGTGAATCCCACCGGAAGGGCCAAAAGGAAGCCCGCCAGGAACGCGTAGCCGCCAAAGGTTGCGATGTTCTTAACCACGTTCGGTGACAGCCATCCCTGCCCCGGCGGCAGCACCTGGTAACTGCGCACTACGAGGTCGGTCAGCACCAGATGCCCGTCGATGGCGAGGAACAGCAGGATCATGATGATCGACAGGAATTGCCCGATCGCCTGCGTCCCCGCCCCGCTCATCGGATCGACCGTCGCGGCGAAATTCAGGCCCATCGACCCGGAGATCGCCTCGCCTGCCAGCAGCGGTGCCGCAAAGGCGATCTGCACGACGAAGCCGAGGGCAAGGCCCACCAGCGCCTCCTGTACCACCGCGAGCATGGTGGTCAGCGAGAAGATCACCGTCGGCGGCTGCACCTGCGCGGCGTTCAGCACCAACACCGCGATTGCCCCGGCCAGGATGATGCGCACCTGCACCGGCACGCCAACCGCCCCGAACACCGGCGCCGCCGTAAACGCCGCCCCCACCCGCACCATCACGAAGATGAGCGTCCACAGCATCGGCTCGACATCGGGTACGCCCAAGCCGAGCATCTAGAACATCCTCCCCGGCACGGGGAGGTGGCGCCGCGAAGCGGTGACGGAGGGGGGCGTCAGCGGGTGAGCGGGTCGCTTGTTAAGCGCCCCCTCCACCATGCTCCGCATGGTCCCCCTCCCCGTGCCGGGGAGGATCGTGGAACCCTCACTTCACCACATCCGGAATCCGCTCGAAGATCCGCACGATGAAGTCTGACAGCAGCCCCATGATCATCCCCCCAAAAATGATGATCGCCACCATCACCACGATCAGCTTGGGGACGAAGGACAGGGTCTGCTCGTTGATCGAGGTCGCCGCCTGCACCATGCCGAGCAGCACGCCCGCGATCAGCGCCGGGATCAGGATCGGCGCGGCAGCAAGCGCGAGGACGAACATCGCCTCCTGCGCCACGCCGAGGAAGTAGGACTGGTCCACCGCCCGCCCTTAGGTCGCGAAACTATTGGCGAGGCTGCCCATCGTCAGCGCCCAGCCATCGACGAGGACAAACAGCAACAGCTTGAACGGCAGGGAGATGATGTTCGGCGACAGCATCATCATGCCGAGCGCCATCAGCACCGAGGCCACCACCAGATCGATGACGATGAACGGCAGGAAGATCAGGAACCCGATCTGGAACGCCGTCTTCAATTCGGAGGTGATGAAGGACGGCAGCAGCACCGACATCGGAATGTCCTTGGGGGTCGCGTAAGGCCCAGACCGGGCGATCCCCGCGAACATGTTGATGTCCTTGATCCGCGTCTGCCGCGTCATGAACGCCCGCATCGGGTCGGCCGCGCGGGTGATCGCCGTCCCGCTGTCGATCTGGCCGGCATTATACGGCTTCAGCGCTATCTCGTTTACCCGCGTCAGCGTCGGCGCCATCACGAACAGCGACAGGAACAGCGAAAGCCCGATCAGCACCTGATTGGGTGGCGTCTGCTGCAATCCCAGCGCCTGCCGCAGAATCGACAGCACGATGATTATCCGGGTGAAGCTCGTCATCATCAGGATCAGCGACGGCAGGATCGTCAGCAGGCTCATGATGATGAGCACCTGCAGCGACAGCGCCATCGGCGCCTGACCCTGGCCGGTCAGCTGGTTCAGCGTACGATCGAGCGCCCCGGTTACGGGCGACGCGGGCGCGGGTGTCACCGGCGCGGTCTGCGCGAAGGCGGGAAACGCGAGGAACAGCAGGAGGAGGAGCAACAGTGCTCCTGCAAAGGCAGGAGCCTTGGGGAACGGCCGCGCCCCGACCCTATTCGACATGGGTCGGCGTCTCGATCTTGTCGATCAGGTTCACCCCACCGCGCCCGACGGAGACCAGCAACCGCCGTCCCTCGAACTCCAGCACCGCGAGGCGAAGCCCCGGCGACACCATCATCGTCTCGCGCACCGCCAGGCTGCGCGTGCCCGTCTGCCCTGGCAACCGGCTCTGCAATTTACGCCAGAGGTACAGGCAACCGATCATCAAACCGATGACGATGGGCAGCGTGATCGCGAGCTTGAGGAGATACGTCCCGATCATGCCACCCTTTTGCCTTCCTCAGGCCGGGCTGACAGCCCTTCCGCGCGGGTCGGCCAGCTCGGTGATGCGAATACCGAAGCGGTCGCCGATCGTGACCACCTCGCCGCGCCCGATTAGCGTGCCATTGACCAGCACGTCGAGCAACTCATTCGCCTGCCGGTCGAGTTCGACCACGCTCGCCTCACCAAGGCTGAGCAGCTCGCGCAGTTTGAGCGAGGTCGATCCGATCTCGACCGTCAGCTTTACGTCCACGTCCTGAAGCAGGCGGAGATTGGCGGCGCCCGCGGCTTCCATCGGGAACGGCGGATTGCTCATGTCGCTCATCTTATTCCTCGTCTTTCACGGTTTCGAGCCGCTCTAGCCGGAGCGCGGTCCGGCCGTTCGCCTGGCCGACGGTGCCGGTGGCGAAGCGGTTGTTGCTTACGATGATCGGGATCTCCTGCCCGAACTCGATGGGGATGATGTCGCCGGGCTTCAGGTCCATCAGCATGGAGAGCGGCACGACCGGCTCGGCCAGCACGGTGCGGACCGACAGCGGCACCTGCATCACGGCGCGGGTCAGCTCATGCTTCCACTTCGGATCGCCGCCGCCCCGCTTCGACTGCACCTTGGCACCCAGCACCGGGGCGAGGGGCTTCAGCGCCATCACCGGATAGACGATGTCGACATGCGTCATCTGCCCGCCCGCCGTCGTCAGCTCGAAGCGCGTGATGACCACCGAGTCGTCGGCGTCGAGATGGCTCAGCATCTTCACGTTCGATTCGCGGGCGAACGGCGCGAAGCTGACCTCGGCCAGCTCGACCCAGCTGCGCGTCAGCATGTCGGCGATCTCGCTCACCGCGCGCTTGGCGATCGCCTCTTCGGCACCCGTGAACTCGGGCGGCAATGCGTTGGGCACCGCGCCCGATCCGCCGAAGAAAAGGTCCACCACCGACAGGACGAAGCCCGCGTCCATCACCACCAGCGCGTTGCCGGTCAGCGGTGCCATGCGCAGCAGGTTCAGGCTGATCAGCCCCTGCGGCAGGCAGGCGACGTAGTTCCCGAACGATTCGACCCTTAGCGGCTCCGCCACCACGCGCGGCTGGCGGCGCAGAAGCGGCTCGAACACGTCGCGCATCAGCTTGGCCTGTCTGTCGCAGAGCTGCTGCAGAGAGTGAAGATCGCCCAGCGTCGAAAGCTTGCCGGAGCCCAGCACCTCGGCATGGCGCGCACGCGGACCCGCGCCGAGCACCGAATCATCGGGCTCGGCAAAGGCCACGCCTGGCGCGTCACGGAGGAGGGCGTCTGTCATCGTTACCTATTGAACAATGAAGTTGGTAAAATAGACGTTACCAATCCCGCCGAAGCCCGCTTTCTTCTCCAGCGTCGTGTTGATCGCCTTACGGATCTGCTCCGCCAGCTGCTCCTTGCCCTCCTGAGTGAAGACCTGGTCCTCGGTTGCGTTGGACAGCGTCATCAGGATGGCCGAACGCAGCGGGATATCGTTGTTCTTGACGTTGCCGATCACGCGCTTGTCGTAATGCGTCGACAGTGACAGGCCGATCTGGACGAAGTGCGGGCTGTCGCGCAGGTTCGACGTGAATTCTTTTTCCATCGTGTAGTAGGTCGACTCGTACTTCTCGCCGCCCTCGGTGCCTTCGGCCTTGCCGCCCGAATCACCTTCGCCTTCGCCCCCGCCATGGCCGCCGCCTTCGCCACCCTCGGCCGCTTCCTCCTCATGCCCCTCGCCCTTCTTGACGAGCTTGGGGATGTTCGGGTCCTCAATGGGCGCTGCATGCGCGCCGCCGCCGACGATGCCGGACTGGGTCGCATAGATGCCGCCGCCGATGCCGGCGCCCAGCACCAGCACCACGCCGCCACCCAGCATGAGGATCTTCCCCATGCCGCCCTTTTTCTTCTTGGCCTCGCCGGCCGGCTTCTCTTCACTCATCGCTCAGTCTCCGTCTCGTGTCAGGCGAGTCGCTCGCGGGGCGCGCGGGCGGGCTCGGGCGCATCGGCCGGCTCCTCACGCGTCGCGCGCGCTCGGGAGGCCGGGTTCTCGGCGAGCCGTTGCTGCTGCTGGTTCTGCTGCTGCCGGCTCCAGGCCTCACCACCCATGTTGGGGGCAGGACCATTTCCGCCGGCTTGTGCCTCATTAAGCTTAAGACCGCGTTGATCCGCCATCTCCTGAAGCCTTGAAGCATGTTCGGCGAGGAGCGCGCGGGCATGCGGGTTCTCCGCGTTGAACGAGACCCGCATCTCGCCATCCTTCTGATGGAAGGAGATGTCGATCGCGCCCAGAGCGTCGGGCAGCAGGCGGATTCGCGTCTCCTTCGATCCATCCGCCCCCTGCATCTCGCTGATCCGGTCGATCATTGCCGTCATCCAGTCCTGCTGGCTGGTATCGACCACGGCCTGACCTGGAGTTGACACCGCTGCAGGACCGACCGGCTGAGCCTGCGTCACTCCCGCCAGCGCCGCGATCGCATCGCCGGACACGTCGGCAGGCGGCGGATCATCGGCAGGATTGCGCACGATCGCCCCCGCCGCCGCGAGCGACGCCAGAGTCGCCCCGTTGATCTGCACGCCGATTGGCATCGGCGGCGGCTGCACCACCGAAGCCGCCGCGAAGCGCGCCTGAATGTCCATGTTCGCCGCCGGCGTCACACTCCCCCCGGCCTTCCCCCCAACCAGCGCGTCCCGCAGACGCGGCAGTTCGGGCGTGGCGACCGAAGGCTTGGTGAAGGTCATCACCTCGGGCACGCGCTCAGGCATTACCAAAGCCGGAGTAGGTTGAGGCTGCAAGACTGGTCCGGTCTGTACCGGAGCCGCTACGGCTACACGTTGCAGCCCCAGCGCTCGCTCCGTCGTCGGCTGAACTGCCGCATATGGCGGCTGCGCTGGCAGGCTCACAGTCACCTCGTCGCCCGCCGGTCGTACTACGATGGGAACTTCGCTTACAGGCTCTTGCGGAATAATGTCCGTTGCGCCGACGAGGAGCGGCCTGATCGGGTCGACAGCGCCCTTGCCCTTCTGCGGCGAAGTCACCGCGGGCGCTTCGCGATCAAGACCAGGCGTGACCACCATAGGCTCGATCATGACAGCGGAAGACTGCGTCGGCGCCGATCGGTCATCAGGAGCCTGCGGAGCAGCGCCATCCGCTTGAGCCGGAACCGCGGCGCTCTGGTGCGGCAAGGGCCGGATCGGATCGACCGCACCCTTGGCCCTTGGCGGCAGCGGCACCTCTCCGCGTCCGCGATCGGGCGCGGCCACCTTACGCTGGTTCAGGGCTGGCGTGGGCGATGGTGTCCCCACAACCTCAGCGTGCTCGGGCGCAGGAGAAACCTTGTTGCTCGGTGGTGGCGCCACCGGGGTGGGCTTGCCGGCGTTTTGTGGTGTCGATACCTCGACCGGAGCTGGGGCAGCAGTGCTCTGGTCCGGCACGGACCGGATCGGATCGACCGCACCCTTGCCCCTTGGCGGCAGCGGCACCTCTCCGCGTCCGCGATCAGGCGCGGCCACCTTACGCTGGTTCAGGGCTAGCGTGGGCGATGGTGTCCCCACAACCTCAGCGCGCTCGGGCGCAGGAGCAACCTTGTTGCTCGGTGGTGGCGCCACCGGGGTGGGCTTACCGGCGTTTTGTGGTGTCGATACCTTGACCGGAGCTGGGGCAGCAGTGCTCTGGTCCGGCACGGACCGGATCGGATCGACCGCACCTTCGCCCTTGCGCGGCAGCGGCATCGCCGCACGATCGAGATCAGGCGCGCCTTCCTTTGGCGCGATCAGGACTGTGGCGGGTGACGGCGAAGTCGCCGAGCGAGGTTTGTCGGCGGCCTGCGGTGCCGACACACCTGCCGGAGCCAGAACAGCGGCGCCCTGTTCCCGCACCGGCCGGATCGGATCGACAGCACCCTTGCCCTTGGACGCTAAGGTTACCGGCGGCCGCTCCTGCTCAGGGCTGGGCGCGGCTATCTTCGGCTCGATCGGCACGAGCGCATTCTGCACAAGAGGCTGCGGCTCGACAGATTTCCGGGTGGTGGGTGCGGGTTTCGCCTCGGCGGTCTTCGCCTCTTCCGTTTGCGAGGCAGCAACCGGCTCCGCATCTTCGGCGATGTCGGCGGGAAGCAAGACGGCAGGACCATGCGTCGTCGGCCTTGGCGCTTTTGCCGCCGGCAGGGCCTCGCCGTCCTCCACACTCGCAGGAGGCTGCGGACTGAACAGCGCCAGGATCGCGGTGGGATCGTCGGGCGGCAGGATCTTGCCGCCATCGGCAAGCACCTGCCGCACGGCCGCACCGCTCAGAGGAACATCGGGGATCGTAACGGACGGGGTCTCCCCCTCAACGGCAACCTGCTCGCCCAGGGCCGCAAACAGGCCGCCGAACGCCTCCCCGCCTCCGCCGGGCGCGGCGGCCGATCCGCTCGTCTTGCCAGTGATACCGATCGAAACGCTGGTGACGTCCATGCCTGCCCCTTATGCGGGGCGCATCGTCAGCCCCGGCCAGCTTCCTCTTTCGCAAGCTTCGTGCCAGCCCGTCCGCTCGGCATCTCGTCGGAGAGCTTGCGCATCTCCTGCATGGCCAGCTGCTTCTTCGCGCGCTCGACCAGCTTTTCCATCGCGTTATGGTCGCGCCGCGCCGACTTGGTCGCCTCGACCTTCATCTCCACGGCACGCTCTGCGTTGAACACGCGCCCCTGCGCGTTCACGCGCGAGTCGGTCAGGCGTGTCCGATAAACCGCCCCCGCTGCCAGCGTCAGCGCATGGGCGAACCCCTCCGACGGCGCCTGATCGGCGACCAGCTGGTCGATCCGCTGCACCAGCTGCTCGGCGGTGGCGAGTTGCCCGCGCGCCTGGCTTTCCTGCGCCTGCGCGATGTCGCGCTGCACCTCGCGGACGCGCAGCAACCGGCCGAGGCGCTTGGGATCGCGCATCTCAGCCGAACACCGCGACGAGTTCACCGACCGCCGTATCCAGGCTCACCTTGTCCTCGGGCGATTGCTGGACGTAATTCATCACCGCCCCATGATGGGCGATCGCGCTGTCGATCTCCGGATCGGTGCCGTGCCGGTATGCGCCCATGAGGATGAGGTCGCGGTTCTCTTCATAAGTGGCGAGGTGGCGGCGCAGCTTGCGCGCGGCCTTGGCGTGTTCCGGCACCACGATATCGCTCATCACGCGGCTGACCGAAGGTCCCACGTCGATCGCCGGATAGATGCCCCGCTCGGCCAGGCTGCGCGACAGGACGATATGCCCATCGAGGATCGCGCGCGCCGAATCGACCACCGGGTCGGACCCGTCGTCGCCATCCGCCAGCACGGTGTAGATCGCGGTGATCGACCCGCCGGTGTTCACATCCGCCCCTGCCCGCTCGATCAGGTTCGGCAGCATGGCAATGGCGGACGGCGGATAGCCGCGCGCCGATGCCGGCTCGCCCAGCGCCAGCCCGATCTCGCGACCCGCATGGGCAACGCGCGTCAGGCTGTCGATGATCAGCAGCACGCGCTTGCCCTCGTCGCGGAACGCCTCGGCGATCGCTGTCGCGCGCATTGCGCCTCGGATACGCAGCACCGGCGAATGGTTCGCCGGCACCGCGACCACCACCGCCTTGGCCCGCGCCTCGCCCGGCAGCTTGGTCTCAAGAAAATCGGTCACCTCGCGGCTGCGCTCGCCGATCAGGCCGACGACCACGACGTCGGCGTTGGTCGCGCGCACCATCATGCCCAGCAGCACGGACTTGCCGACGCCAGATCCCGCCATGATGCCGATGCGCTGCCCTTGCCCGATCGTCAGCAGCCCGTTGATCGCGCGCACGCCGACATCCAGCGGCTCCAGCACGCGGCCGCGATCCAGCGGGTTCTGCATCTTGCCGGCGAGCGGCCAACGCGCCGCACCCCGGATCGGGCCGAGCCCGTCGATCGGCGCGCCCGTCCCGTCGACCACGCGCCCCAGCATCGCTTCGCCCACTTCGGCCGCACCCGGCGACCCCATCGGGCGCACGGCGGCGCGCGGCAGCAACGGCGCCTGGCCGCCCAGGTTCATCATGATCGTGCGGCCATTGCGGAAGCCGATGACCTCCGCCTGGATCTTGCCGCCGTCCGCCGTATCCACCTCGCAGATCATGCCGATCGGCATGGCGAGGCCCACCGCCTCCATCAGCAGTCCGTCGAAGGACGACAGCCGCGCCGTCATCTTCGGCATCAGCTGGATCGGCGTCTGGGCGAGCCGGTCGAGGACGGCGCTGGCGTGCTCGGTGATCATAAGGCGCGGATCACTCCGGAAGGGCGACGGTGTCGAGCGCGGCAGTCAACTGATCCAGCCACATCGCCGGGCCGTCCTCGACCTCGGCGGTCAGCGTCTCAAGCCGGAAGCTGCCGCGGCTCATCTTCTCATCCCCAACGCTCGCGACGTTGCCCGGCAGGCTGCCGTCCAGCATCGCCAGATCGTCCGGGTGCAGGAACAGGCGTGCCGGCTCGGTCACATCCGCCAGCATCCCGATCGCGCGATCGATCCGCTGGCTCAGCAGCGCGGGCGACACTCCGCACTCGCCGACCACCTGCTGCACCAGCGCCAGCACCGTGTTCCGCAACCGCTCGGAAAGTGCGGCGCGGTCGAACCCGGTCGCGCCCGCCAGGCCCGCGATCATCTTGGCGCAGGCGTCGGTGGACGCCTCATAGGCCTCGCGCGCCACCCGCTCGCCCTCGGCGAAGCCGGCGGCATAGACCTCGGCCTCGTCGAACTGCGGCACCGGCGGCTCGATCACCTCCGGCACGATCTCTTCCACGATCTCGATCACCGGCTCAGCCACGGCGGGCGCCACGAAGGGCGCGGCAGGCGCACCGGCGAAGCCCGGCGTGAAACCGTCGCTCGCCGCGGGCCGCGTCCACGCAGCAGGCTGCGGCGCAAAGCTCTGGCGACGCGCCTCCAGCAGGCGGCCGAACGCCTCCTCCGTCACCGGCACCGCGAAGGGCGCACCCGCGACGAACGCACCGGCATCGCCCTGCGGCACGAACGACTTCGGCGACACCGCGCCCGCAACAGCCGCCGCGAAATCGGCGGTCCAGCCTTCCTTAGACATAGTCGTCGTCGCCCGAACCCATCATGATGGTGCCTTCCTTGGCGAGGTTGCGGGCGATCACCAGGATCCCGCGCTGCGCCTCCAGCACTTCGCTCATCCGCACCGGCCCCTTGGCCTCCATCTCGTCGCGGATGGAATCGGCGGCGCGCGCCGACATGCAGCGGAGCATCTTCTCGCGCTTGTATTCGTCCACGCCCTTCAGGGCGACGATCAGCAGGTCCGCCTCGACACCGCGCAGCAGCGTACCCATCGACTTGTCGTCCAGCGCCATCAGGTGATCGAAGATGAACATCTCGTCCTCGATCGCCTTGGCGGTCTCGCGGTCGACCTTCTGCAGCTTGGTGATAACGCGCTGCTCGGTCGCCTTGCGCGTGTTGTTCATGATCTTGGCGGCTTCCTTCGCGCCGCCAAGCGTGATCGTCGATTGCGTCTGCCCCGGCGCGAGGCGCTCGGACAGCACGCTCTTCAGCATCTCCAGCGCGGCCGGTGTCACCGGGCCGAGCTTCGCCACACGATGCACGATGTCCGGCTGCACGGCCTCGGGCAGCAGTTGGAGGACGTCGGCGGCAAGCCCGCTGTCGAGATTGGCGATCAGCACGGCCGCGATCTGCGGGTTCTCCCGCTCGATCAGCTTGGCGATCTCCTTCGGCTGCAGCCAGTTCAGCAGGTCGATGTCGGACGTCACCTCCGGCGGCGCGATGCGGGCGAGCACACTCTCCGCCTTGTCGGCGCCGAGCGCGTTGGTCATTACCCGCTCGATCTGCGGGCGGCGGTTGAAGCCGATCGCCGTCTGCTCACGCGCCTTGCTGACGAAATCGTCCAGCACGACGGAGACCTGGTCCTCGCCGACGTCTGCCACCGCGAACATCGCCTTGCCGAGCTGCTGGACCTCATCGGGCTCCAGCTTCTGGAGGATGGCGGCCGCCTCCTCCTCGCCGACCAGCATCATCAAGACGGCGGCGCGCTCTGCGCCGGTAAAGCCACGGGCCGGGGGTTCCATCGCCATGTCGTTCTAGCTCCGGATCATTTCTTTGACGGCGAGCGCGGCGCGCGTCGGGTCTTCGCGGGTGAACTCACGGACCAACGCAACCTTGTCGTCATAGCTCCGTGCGCTGTCCAACATTTCCAGGCTCGACCCGGCGGAGCGGGCGGCGGCCTTGCGGGCGGCGAAGGCGGCGTCGGCGGCGGCCTGCTCGTCATTCCCCTCGGCGGCGGCACCGTCCGGCGTCGGCAGGGCGCGGCCCTCGGCATCGACCGGCTCGGCAGCGGCCTTGGCGGCGGCGGCCTGCTTCTTGGTCATCATGCCGACCAGCGGCTTCACCCCGATGAAGAGGACGAGGAGCGCGATCACCAGGGCGGTGGCATTGCGCACCACCATCGGCAGCCAGCTCGCCTCGTACCACTTGGCACTGGCCTCGTCGGCAGCCGCCCCGTCGAACGGGCGGGAGATGACGCTGACGACATCGCCGCGCTGCTGGGTGAAGCCGGTCGCCGCACGGATCAGCTGGGTGATCTGCTCGACCTCGGCAGGGGTGCGCTTCTTGGCACCGGCCGCTTCGCGCAGGACCACCGCGACCGACAGGCGCTTGACCGAACCCGGCGTCGCCTTGGTGACGGAGACTTCCTTGCCCAGTTCGAAGCTGCGGGTAAAGCTGTCGTTCTGCTTGGTCGGGTTCGGCTGGGCGGCGGCCTCGGCGGCGTTGGCCGGCGGCTGGCCGGGCGCACCCGGCTGCACCGTGGCGGCGGCAGGCGGCGTGTTGGACAGCGCACCCGGAATTCCGCCGGCGTTCTCGCCATTGTTGGCGTCGGTCGCGGTCCACTGGCCCTGCTCGGCGCGGAGGGCGGCACCCTCCTTGTCATAGCTCTCGCGGGTCGCCTGGGTCTCGTCCAGGTCGACATCGGCCTGCACCTCGGCAGTAAAGTTGCCCGCGCCGACCAGCGGGGTCAGCAGGGTGATAAGCTGCTGGCGGTACTTGTCCTCCAGCTTGCGCTGGAACTCGATGCGCTTGTCGCCGGCGCTGTCGCCACCCGCCGCACCATCCTTGGTCAGCAGCTCGCCCGCCTGATCGACCACCGTCACGGCATCGGGCTTCATGCCCGGCACGGAGGAGGCGACGAGGTTGACGATCGAACGCACCTGATCCTGGCTGAGCGAACGCCCGGCGTTCAGTCGGAGAACGACGGAGGCGGAGGGCTGTGCATTGTCGCGCAGGAACACGGACTGTTCCGGGGTCGCGAGGTGGACGCGCGCCTCGGCCACGGCCTCGATCTCCTGGATCGAACGGGCCAGCTCGGTCTCGCGCGCTTGGCGCAGGCGCTCGCCCTCCACCGCGCGGCTGACGCCGAGGGGGAGCTGGTCGAGGATCTGGTATCCACCCGGCTCGCTCTTCGGCAGACCCTGAGCCGCCAGCGTCATGCGCGCCTTGTAGAAATCGTCCTCGTTGACGGTCAAGGTGCCGTTATTGTCGAAGCTGCTCTTGATCCCCGCACCCGTCAGCGCCTCGCTGATCGCCGCCTTATCGGCATCGCCCAAGCCCTGATACAGCGTCCGCTGCGGCGGGGTGCGCAGCACGCTCCACGCGATTGCGGCGAGCGCCACCATCAGCACCAGGCCGATCATCGGCAGCGCCTTCTTGACGGCCGGCTGGCCCATCACGTTCTTGACCTGCGCGAACGGACCCGACAGGCGCGCCAGCGGGTTCGGGAGTTCGGCGGGGAGGACTGCGCCAGCAGGCGCCGGAAGAGTGTTCTCGCTCATATCACCTTACACCGGCATGCTCATGATGTCCTTGTACGCGGACAGGAGCTTGTTTCGGACCTGGAGGGTCGCCTCAAAGCTGATCGACGCCTTCTGGCGCGACAGCATGACCTGAGCGACGTCGACATTCTCCCCGCGCTCATAGGAGTCGGACACGCGGCCCGCGGCATTCTGCGTCTCGTTGACGGACTTCAGCGCGTCCTTGAGCGCGTCGCCGAAGCCGCCGCCCGCCTTGGAGGTGCTGGTGGTCGTCTCAGCGGGCGCGCCGACCTCGGCCGCCTTGCTGAGCGCCTGGTTGCGCTCCAGGATCTGCGCCCGCATCGACATGATGCGGTTGGCGTCGATCCCGCCGACCCCGCCGATCCCGCTCATGCCGACCTCACGTCGAGGACTTCACCCTCGTCGCGGGCCTTGGCGAGGCGGTAGCGCAGCGTCCGCTCGGAGATGCCGAGGCGGCGGGCGGTCTCGATCCGGCTGCCGCCGCACGCCGCCAGCGTCTCGCGGATCGCCGCGAACTCGGAAAGCTGCACCACCTTGCCGAGCGGTGCCGCGCCGCTGAGGCCGATCGGCGCCGGCGCGGCCTGCACCTGGCGGCGGCCGGTCATGTCGAACACCAGATGGCTGCGCTCGATCCGGTCGCCGGGGGCGAGGAGCAGCGCGCGCTGGATCACGTTCTCCAGCTCGCGGACATTGCCAGGCCAGTCATGCGCCTGCAACGCGTTCAAGGCGTCGAGCGTCGGGAACGGCACCGGGCGGCGGTTGCCGACGTGGCGCAGGATCATAGCGGCGGTCAGCGCGGCGATGTCCTGGCGACGCTCGCAAAGCGGCTGGGTCTGCAGTGGGAAGACCGACAGACGGTAGTAGAGGTCGGCGCGGAAGCGGCCTTCCTCGATCTCCAGCGGCAGGTCGCGGTTGGCGCAGGCGACGATGCGAACGTCGATCGGCTCGGCCTTGGTGGCGCCCAGCGGCACCACTTCCCGCTCCTGCAGCGCGCGGAGCAGCTTGGCCTGCAGGCCCAGCGGCATCTCCGCGATCTCGTCGAGGAGGAGCGTGCCGCCGTTCGCCGCGCGGAAGAAACCTTCGGCAGCGCCGGCAGCACCGGTGAACGCGCCCTTGGTATGACCGAAGAGCAGCGCCTCAAGCATCGTCTCGGGCAGCGCGGCGCAGTTGACCGCGATGAACGGGCCGTTGCGGCGGGGCGAGCTGTTGTGGATGTGGCGGGCCAGCACTTCCTTGCCGGTGCCGGTCGGGCCGTTGATCAGCACGGAGACGTCACTGCCCGCGACGCGCTCGGCCAGCTGGAACAGCGCCATGGTCGCGGGGTCGGCAGCGGTCGGTGCACCCTCGGCGCGCAGCAGCTCGGCGGTAAAGGCGTGGCCGAAGATCGCGTCCTCATGGCCGAAGGAGATCTCGGCGGGCGCATCGTCGGTCGCGGGGATGACGAAGCGATCGGCACCGTTGCCGATCACGACGGTGCGACGCGGTGCCGGCAGGGCCTCGCCCTGGGTCACGACGAACTTGGCGTCGTTCCGCGTGTCGGCCTTGCCGCCCTGGCGCAGCTGGACGCCCGAACCCCGCAGCCAGGACATCAGGATGGGCTGCTCGGCCATCGCCTTGTCGCTGAAGTGGATCGTCGTCATGGCGCAATTCCTGACCGGCTCGTTCATCCTCATGAACAGGTTTTGCACCATCGATGGTTAAGAAGGCTTTAAACTCCCAAGCCTGCGGAATAGCGTGATTTTTTCGAAGTCACGGAAAACAGGCACGTTTCCGCCCCCGATCCGAAAAAAGTGATCGGCCGTGGTTAAGCCCGTCGATTTGCGGCCGTTGTCTGGTTCGTCGGCGAAGGCTCGTCGGGGTTCGCTTCGGAGCCCAAGCCGCCGGGGAAAACTTGGAGACCAGACATGACTGTCATCGGAACTAACATTGCGGCGATGCGCGCCCAGGCGGGGGCCAAGAAGGCCGAATCCGCTCTCTCGACGGCGATGGAGCGCCTGTCGACCGGTTCGCGTATCAACAGCGCGAAGGACGACGCGGCGGGCCTCGCCATCTCCACGCGCATGACCAGCCAGATCAAGGGCTACACGGTCGCGATCCAGAACGCCAACGACGGCATCTCGATGATGCAGACGGCCGAAGGCGCGATGGGCGAAGTCACCAACATGCTGCAGCGCATGCGCGAGCTGGCGGTTCAGTCCTCGAACGGCACGCTGTCCAACGAAGACCGCACCGCCCTTCAGACCGAAACCGATCAGCTGCTGTCGGAAATCAACAACGTCGCGAAGACCGCCAACTTCAACGGCATCAAGCTGCTCGACGGTTCCGCCAAGGACATCAAGCTGCAGACCGGCGTGAACGCGGGTGACAACGTCTCGCTCGCTCTCGGCGACGTGTCGACCAACGCGCTCGGCCTCACCGCCGGCGGCAAGGACGGCCAGCTCGTTTCCGGCCGCGTCACCGACATCTCGTCCGTCACGGCGTCCGCGGTCCAGATCAACGGCGTCAACGCGTTCGACGCGGCGATCCCCTCGGGTCAGACCAAGGACTTCGCCAAGACGCTCGCCGCTGCGATCAACTCGAACAGCGCGAAGACCGGCGTCACCGCGACGGCGACCAACAGCGTCACCTCGGCCAAGATCACCAAGACCTCGTTCGAAGACGCGGATCTGAAGATCAACGACGTGTCGATCAAGGGTGCCGACAGCCTCGAAGGCCTCGTCGCCAACATCAACAAGTCGGCCGCCGGCGTGACTGCGGTCCTCAACAAGGACAACACGGTCACCCTGTCGAACAGCGACGGTTCCACCATCAAGACCGACGGCACCCTCGCCAACAACGGCTTCCCGGATGCGGCCACGTCCTACCAGGGCTATGTCTCGCTGCAGAGCACCTCGGGCAAGGCGATCAAGCTGACCGCTTCCGACGCCGATGCCGACGGCACCGTCGAGGATACGGAAGTCGCGACCGCTCAGAAGCTCGGCTTCAACATCACGGACGGTGTCACCTTCACCGGCCAGGACGTGACCGCTGCCGCGCTGACCGACGGTGAGCTGGTCCTGAACGGCACGAAGATCGGCGTCTCGGCGTCCGACAGCGCCGCCGACAAGGCCGCCGCGATCAACGCCAAGACCGACCAGTCGGGCGTCAAGGCCACGGTCAGCGGTTCGAAGCTGGTCCTCACCTCCACCAACGGCGGCGAAGTCCGCGTCGAAGGCACCGGTGCGGCCAAGATCGGCTTCTCGGCACAGGGCGGTTCGGAGAACATGACGTCGAAGCTGGACATCTCCAGCCAGACCGCGGCGGCCTCGGCCCTCACCGCGATCGACAAGGCGCTCGGCTCCATCACGGTCAGCCGTGGTGACCTCGGTGCGGTCCAGAACCGCCTCGAGAGCACGGTCAGCAACCTGACGACCGTCAACACCAACCTGTCGGACGCCCGCTCGCGGATCCAGGACGCCGACTTCTCGACCGAGACCACCAACCTCGCCAAGGCCCAGATCCTGAGCCAGGCAGCGACGGCGATGCTCGCTCAGGCGAACCAGAGCTCGCAGAACGTGATGAGCCTGCTGCGCTAAGACCGATCGTCCCGGGCGGGGGACCGTCCGGGGCGTGAGGTCTCCAGTGAAGCCTGGTGGGTTTCACGGCTGATCAGGCTTCTGCCCCGGGAACCCCCGGTCTCTCGCAAGAGAGGCCGGGGGTTTTCGGTTGCGAAGCGCCCCGCCCACGGACACCCCGCCCCGTTCGCGCGGAGCCCATCGAAGCGCCAGCACGCCCTCCCCCACGCATTCGATTTCCGGTGGGTATCGGTCCGTCCTGAACGGCTAGCTCGCGGGCGGGATCAGTTCGCGCCGGAGCATGTCGACGATCGACGGCGCGACCGGCGACTTCCGTCCGAAATGCCGCGCCGCGACTTCGCGACGCAAGTCCTTCTTGGGATCCTCCCCGCGCAGCACCACCGCCTCGAACGTCGCGGCGAGTTCGGCTCGATCATGGACAGGGTAGAACGTCTGCGCGAAGTCCGCGCCCACTGCGTTGAAGGTCACGGCCGGATGCTCCGCCTTCAGCCAGATGATCGGCATTTCCGTGGGCATATACTCACCCAGGAACGACGCCCCTTCGGTGATCAGCGCCGTCGATGTCCGGAAGATGTCGAAGTAATCGCCGTCCCTGTACACTCGGGCATTACCCAGGGCGTTCCAGCTGGCCTCATAGGCCTCGTACTCCGCTAGCGACATCACGCCGTTAGCCGGCACCGTGTACTTCAACCGGCCATGCGGCTTGTAGATCCAGTCGACCTCGCCTGATCCCGCGGCAAGCCGGTACATCAGGTCGTAATTCCAGTCGAAGGTCGCGATGCGCAGCATCTCGTTCTTCAACGCGTGGTGCGGGGCGTAGATAACGCGCGGTCCGGCGCGCTCCGGGTGGGGCCATGCCTCGGCGCTCGGCGGCCGGCCGTAATAGGCGTCCAGCTTCGGATAACCGGTCACCAAGATGCGATCCGCCGCCTCCGGATCGTGCCTCAGGTGCACGGCGCGATGAACGTCGTTCTGCGCCAGGAACCTCCAGATATACGGGTGAAAAGTCGGGATGGTGTATTCCGCGTCGAAGTCGCTGTAAATTGCGTATCCGTAATGCATGCTGACGCCGAGGCTCCGGCCCAGCATATGGGATGGCACCGCCTTCATGCCCCAGGGCTGCTGATAGAACACCACGTCCAGATCTCGCTTGTGGAACGCCCGTTTCTTCTTGACCGGGTCGTACAATGCGACCGCCAGAGGATCGATCTTGCGGAAGAACGCCAATTCCTCGGCGTAATTGGTATTTCGCGCCGCAGGGGTCTTGTCGCGATGGGTCAGCGTGACGAACAGGCGCGCATCGATATCGGAATGACGCCGCAATTCGGCGAGCAGGGTATCCCCGTTCCACTTCGTGCGATCATTGACCAGGAAGGCGACGCGCAGCGGCCGCCCGGTCGCCGTGATCTCCTGCCGGACGCGCAGCCTGGCGTGCTCGTTCGCAAGCGCTATCGCCTCAGCATCGACCACAGACACTCCCCCGCCGCCAGCGTGGACCGCCTATGCCAATCCGGCTCCTTTCGTCTACCGCCTCGCGAACGCTCCGCCTGCCCCCTACTCCGTCCGCGCCTTCACCGCCGCGCGCAGTTTGTCGTGCGCCGCCTTCTTGATCTGGCACACCCGCGCCGCGCCCACGCCCAGAACCTGCCCGATCTCCTCCAGGTTCAGCTCCTCGACATAGTACAGCTGCACCACCATCTGCTCCTTCTCGGACAGGTCGGTGATCGCCTCGATCAGCACCTGGCGCAGTTCGCCCTGTGCCAGCAATTCCTCGGCATTGAGGTCGTCGCTGACGAACCAGGGGCTTTCGTCGTCGTACACGCTGTCGATCGACTCCAGCCGCACCGACTGCCCGCCCGCATAGCTCTGCGCCAGCTTCTCGGGCGTGACGCCCAGCCGCCCGGCGATCTCCTCCTCCTTCGCCCGCCGCCCCAGCTCGGCGGACAGGTCGCTCGCCGCCTTCTGGTACTCGCGCCGGCGCCGCATCGCCCCGCGCGTCTCGGTCGCCTGCTTGCGCAGCTGGTCGATCATCGCGCCCCGGATGCGGGTGTTCAGATACTGCTGGAACGTCACTTGGCCCCGATCCTCGAAGCTCGAGGCCGCCTCGATCAGGGCGACCAGCCCGATCTGGCAGAGATCCTCCACCTCGATCGCGGAGGAGACGCTGCCGTGGACATGCCAGGCGATGCGCCGCACCAGCTTCATATTGTCCCGGATCAGCTGCTCCGGCCCCGGCTTGGGCGTGCCGACGCGGGTGTAGACCACCGGGGTGGCGTCGCTGGTGTCGATGGCTGCGTGAAAGGCCATTGTCTTGCTTTCCTGAGGCTTAGGCCGCGAGGGCTTCGGGGGCGCCGATCACGGCGACGACTTCGACGGGCTTGCCGTCCGGCACTTCGAAGAAGCTGAGGACCGGCGTGTCCGGCAGGCAAGTCTTCATCAGCTTGCGCATAGACTGGCGGATCGCCGGCTGCACCACGAGTGCGAAGGGCTGCGCGCGCTCCATCTGCGGCTGCGCGGCGGTGGTCATCGCGTCGATGATGCGTCGCGCGAGGTTCGGCTCGATGACATGGCGGTGCGACGGGTCGGAACGGGCGGCGTTGCCCAGGATCTGCTCCAGCCCGCCTTCCAGCGTCATCACGCGCAGGGGCTCGTGCACGCCGCAGAGCTTCTGGATGATCAGGCTGCCCAGCTCCGGCCGGATCAGCTCGACCAGCTCCTCGGCATCCACCGTGCGCTGCGCGGCGACGGCAAGGGCGGCGGCGATGCGGCGGAACTCCTTGATCGAAATGTTCTCGGCGAGGAGCGCGCGCAGCACCTGCGTCAGCGTGGTGAGCGTCAGCGGCTGCGGGCAGAGCGCACCCGCCAGAGCCGCCGAGCTTTCCTTCAACTGGTCGAGCAGCTTCTGCGTCTCGTCCGGGCCGAGCAGCTCGGCGGCATGCTGGCCGAGCAGGTGGTTCAGGTGCGTCGCGATGACGGTGCCCGAGTCCACCACCATGTAGCCGGCGGCGGTCGCGGCGTCCTGATCGGCGCGGCTGATCCAGAGAGCCTCCAGCCCGAAGGTCGGGTCGCGCGCCGGAACACCTTCGACCGAACCCACGACCTGACCGGTGTCCAGCGCCATCATCTCGTCCGGCGAGACCTGGTCCTCGCCGACCACCACGCCGCCGACGATGACACGATAGGCATAGGGGGCGAGATTGATGTCGTCGCGGACGCGCACCTGCGGCACGACGAAGCCAAGATCCTTGGACAGCTGGCGGCGGATGCCGGTGATCCGCTTCATCAGCGGCGCACCCGCGCGCTCGTCCACCAGCGGCACCAGGCCGTAACCGATCTGCAGGCCGACCTGCATGTGGTCGGAGACCTCGTCCCAGTCGATGCGGCTCTCGTCATGCGCCGGCTGCGCAGCCGCCTCTTCCTGCGCCTTGGTCTCGGCGGCGGCGGCAGCGGCCTTGGCGGGGGCACCCTTCAGCTTCCAGGCGATGAAGCCCGCGCCGGCGGCAAAGGTGCCGAGCACGATGTGCGGCATTCCCGGCAGCATCGCGAGGATGCCCATGATCGCAGCGACCGGCGCCCAGGTGCGGGTCGAGGCGAACTGGCTGCCGATCTGGCCGGCAAGGTCGAGGCTGGAGGAAACGCGGGTGACGATCGCGGCGGCGGCGATGGACAGCATCAGCGCCGGGATCTGCGCGACCAGCGCGTCGCCGATGGCAAGCAGCGTGTAGGTCTTCGCCGCCTCGCCGAGGCTCAGCTTGTGAGAGACGGTGCCGAGGATCAGGCCGCCGACGACGTTGATCGCCAGGATCAGGAGCGCCGCGACCGCGTCGCCCTTCACGAACTTGGACGAACCGTCCATCGAACCGTAGAAGTCCGCCTCGGTCGACACCTCGACGCGGCGCGCCTTCGCCTCGGCCGGGGTCATCAGGCCGGCGTTCAGATCGGCGTCGATCGCCATCTGCTTGCCGGGCAGCGCGTCCAGGGTGAAGCGCGCCGACACCTCCGACACGCGGCCCGCGCCCTTGGTGATGACGATCAGGTTGATGATCATCAAAATCGCGAAGACGAAGATGCCGACGACATAGTCGCCGCCGATCAGGAAGTTGCCGAACGCCTCGATGACATGGCCCGCCGCCGCCTCGCCCTCATGCCCGTGGACCAGCACGACGCGGGTCGACGCGACGTTGAGAGCCAGCCGGAGCAAGGTGGCGAAGAGCAGCACGGTCGGAAAGGACGAGAAGTCGAGCGGCTTCTCGGCATTCAGCGCCACCATCAGCACCGCCAGGCTGATGACGATGTTCAGCACGAAGAACACGTCCAGCATGAACGCCGGGATCGGCACGACCATCAGGAGGACGACCAGCAGGATCGCGCCGGGCAGCGCCGCCATCTTACCGTTACGGGCGAACTTGTTCATCGCTTAGGCTCCCAGGTTCGCAAGCATGAGGTAGGCGGTGCGCGCATTGTCCGGCGAGGGACGCAGGAAGCTGTTCTGGCCCTGCCCCGGGTTCATGCGGGCGAGCTGAAGGCGGTTCAGCGTTGCCGTGTCCATGCGGCCGTTGCCGCCCGGCAAGGAATTGCCGCTGCTTGCCGCCCCCTGCCCCAGCTTGCCCGCAAAGCGGTCGTAGACCTGCGCCAGCGTCTTCGCGCTGCCGTCCTTGTTGTAGAACACGTTGCGATTGGCCCGCCCCGCCGCCGGGAACAGGCTGGCGGCGGTGGCGCCGGCGTTGTTCTGCATCGCCGACAGGAACTTCTGCCCGCCCTTCTGGCCAAGAAAGTGACAGATATAGAGGTCGGTGCCGGTCGCCGTCCGGCCGAGGCACCCCTCCACTGCCGCCTTGTTGTCGGCGGCATGTTCCGCCGCCATGATCGAGCAGGTTTCCGGGTCCTTGCGCAGGTTCATGATCTGCTGCCGCATCGCCGGATCGGCGACGTAATAGCGCCCGCCGGAGGTCTGCTGGATCGCGTTGGAGGCCCAGCCGAGGCCGTTCGCTTGCCCGTGCTGCGACATCACCGCCAGCCAGCTCTGGTCCACGAACTGGAACAGGCCGGTCGCGGAAGAGGTCGCCGCCTTGGCGTCCGGCCGCAGCCCGCTCTCGATATTCGCCTGGCCGAGAAGGTAGCTGAAATCGACGCCGGTCTTCCGGCTGGCATTCGCAATCGCATTGCGGACGCCGTCGGTGCTCGAAGTTGGAAACTGGATAAACGCCGTCATCAGTCCTGCTCGTCAGCGCCCATGCGGGCCGTTCGAGCATGACAAAGCAAGGCGCGTGCCATTCGGCAGCGCCTGTCATTGTCACAGATCTGACATGCAATCGTAACGCGCCTGTCGGTTCGCTACGGCAACGGCCCCCTCACACAAGATCCAAGATCAGGGGGAACGTCATGCTGTCCTACAGAACGGCTGCGCGCCGCGCAGCTTTAGCCGCTCTTTTGTCGGCCACTGCTTTTCCGGCGCTCGCCGCGGACATCACCGGCACCGTCGTCGACGCCACCGGCACCCGCGCGCTGGAAGGCGCGCAGGTCCGCATCGTCGAGCTCGGCCGCAGCGTCGAGGCGCAGGGCGACGGCAGCTTCCGCTTCTCCGACGTGCCCGCCGGCCGCTACACCGTGACCGCCACCTATTCGGGCGCCCAGCCGCTCTCTCGGACGGTCGACGCGCCCGCCGACGGCGTGGTCACCACCAGCCTCGCTCTCGCGGCGGTCGGCGGCGACGACAGCATCCTTGTCCTCGGCCAGCGCGCCAATCAGTCCAGCACCCTCTCCCGTCAACGCGCCGCCGATGGCGTCGAAAGCGTCCTCACCCGTGACGCGATCGGGCAGTTCCCCGATCAGAACGTCGCCGAATCCATCCGCCGCCTGCCCGGCATCAACGTCCTGAACGACCAGGGCGAGGGTCGCTTCATCGCGGTGCGCGGTCTCGATCCGTCGCTCAACGCCGCCTCGATCAACGGCGTCCGCATCCCCGCGCCGGAGGCGGACACCCGCTCGGTCGCGCTCGACGTCGTCTCCTCCGACCTGATCGAATCGATCGAGGTTAAGAAGTCGCTGACCCCGGACATGGACGCCGACACCATCGGCGCCTCGATCGAGATCAACACCACCAGCGCCTTCGATCGCAAGAAGGACCTGCTCGGCGTCTCGCTCGAAGGCTCGTACAACAACTACGCCGACGCCGTGACGCCGAAGGGCAGCGTCGATTTCTCGACCAAGATCACTGACAATTTCGGCATTGCGGGCGGTGCCAGCTACTACAAGCGCCGCTTCGAGACCGACAATATCGAGATCGACGACTATAACGACGAGGGCTTCGGCGAGTCCGTCGAGTACCGCGACTACGACGTGCGCCGCCTGCGCACCGGTGGCTCGCTCTCGCTTGACTGGCGCCCCGCCCCTTCGACCAAGCTCTACGCCAAGGGCATCTACAACCGTTTCTCCGACCAGGAGGACCGCCGCCGCCTCGTCTTCGATCTCGGGGACGCCAATTATCTCGGCAATGGCCGCTTCACGAACGTCCAGGACGCGCCTGACGAGGGCGAGGACGACGCCGAGGGCAACATCCGCGTCGAGCGCGACCTGAAGGACCGCTTCGAGGTGCAGAAGATCCAGTCCTACCAGATCGGCGGCGAGACCGTCTCTGGCCCCCTGACTCTGAAATACGCCGCCGCCTGGTCGCGCGCCGAGGAGATCGAGAAGGGATCGATCGACCCGATCGTATTCCGCCGCGATGCGGAGACGACCACCGCTGCCGATGGTACGGTGGACGGGGACGAGATGTTCGCCGACTTCAACTACGGCAATTACAAGCTGCCGACCTTCGCGGTCTCCGGCCCCGGTGCCGCCGGCTTCAACGATCCCTCCGAGTACGAGTTCGACAAGGTCGAGCGGACCACCCTCTCCAAGTCGACCGACCGCGAGTGGAACTTCCGCGCTGACGCGGCCTATGCCATCCCGCTCGATCAGGGCACCTTCACCATCCAGGCGGGCGGCAAGGCCCGCCTCCGCCAGAAGAACTACGATCTCACGCTGGACGTGTTCGACGGCTTCGACGGCGACTTCACCCTCGCCGACGTGCTCGGCAAGCAGACCTACCGCCTGATCGACATGGGCTCCGTCGTGAAGAAACGCGGCGAGCGCAACTTCATCAACAGCAACCTCAGCGGCTTCGAGCAGAACCCGGTCGACACCGCCGTCGGGTCGGCCGGCGCCGACTACAAGGTCGGCGAGGACATCTACGCCGGTTACCTGATGGGCCGCTACGAAGCGGGTCCGCTGCGCCTCATCGCCGGCGTCCGCGTCGAGCACACCAAGAACGACCTCAAGGGCAACTTCGTGACGCTCGCGGCCGAAGGCACCGAGGTGGACGGCGTCGAACTGGACGAGGACACCGTCTTCATCGAACCCGACCCGCTCCAAGCGCAGCTACACCACCTGGCTGCCGTCGGCCCTCATCCGCTACGAGGCGACCGACAATCTCGTCCTGCGTCTCGGCGGCTTCAAGAGCCTCGTCCGCCCCAGCATCGGCCAGCTCGCGCCGCGCGTACTTGCCGAACGTGACGGCGACGACAGCGAGGTCGAGATCGGCAATCCCAACCTGAAGCCCTACAAGGCGTGGAACCTGGATGCCGGCGCGGAATGGTACTTCGCCTCCGCCAGCGTGCTGCAAAGCGGGTTCTTCTACAAGAACATCAAGGACTACATCGTCGAGCAGAACCTCGAAGACTATTCCTATAACGGCTTCGCCTATGACGAGGCGCTCGTCCGCTTCAACAGCGGGGAAGACGCCACGATCAAGGGGTTCGAAATCGGCTATTCGCAGTCGTTCCGGATGCTGCCGGCTCCCTTCGACGGCCTGCTTGCAAACGTGAACTACACCTACACCGACGCCGACGGTAAGGTGCCCACCGAAGACAGCGGTATGCGCGACATCCCGCTCCTGAACTCGTCCAGGCACACGTTCAACGTGGCGCTCGGCTACGAAAAGGGGCCGGTCAGCCTGCGTGTCGCGGGCACCTTCCGCGACAAGTACCTCGACGAACTGGGCGACGATCCCGAACTCGACCGCTACGTGCGCAAGCACTTCCAGCTTGACGCCTCGGCCAAGCTCCGCGTCTACCAGGGTGTGCAGCTCTTCGCGGAATGGGTGAACATCAACAACGCGAAGTACGTCGCCTATCAGAACCACGCCGTCGGCCGCCGCCTTCTGCAGTTCGAGAAGTACAGCTACACCGCCAAGTTCGGCGTAAAGGCGAACTTCTGATGAAGGCCGCCCTTCCCCTCGCCGCGCTCCTCCCCGTCCTGGGGGGCTGCGCGACCACGCAGGCCCAGCCGCCCGTCGTCCTCAAACCCGCGCCGACCGTCCAAGCGAGGGTGGAGACCGACCCGGTCGAAACCGTGGATGACGCCGCCGACGATCCCGCGATCTGGCGCAACGCCGCCGATCCGGCGCAAAGCCTGGTTATCGGCACCGACAAGAAGGCCGGGCTCCACGTCTATGGCCTGGACGGCAAGCGGCGCGGCTTCACACCCTCCCCGCGCCTGAACAATGTCGACCTGCGCGACGGCGTCACGATCAACGGCGCGCCGGGCGTCCTCGTCGCCGCCAGCGACCGGGCCGACATCGCGAATGCCAGGATCGCGCTCTTCCGGCTCGACACCACCGCCGCCAAGGCCGTGCCGATCGGCGCGCTCCCGGTCGGCCCGGGTGAGGCCTACGGCATGTGCCTGTGGACGCGAAAGGCGGACAAGGCGCTGTTCGGCTTCGTCGTGATGAAGGACGGCCGCGTCGATCAGGTCCAGATCGACGCCTCCGGCCCTACGCCCACGGGCAAGCTCGTCCGCCAGGTCAAATTCGGCACGCAGTCCGAAGGCTGCGTGGTCGATGATCGCACCGGCATCCTCTACGTGGCGGAGGAAGACCTCGGTCTGTGGAAGGTCGGGGCCGACCCGTCGGCCCCGAACACGCCGACCACCATCGCCAGGGTGGACGGCGACAGGCTCTATGATGACGTCGAAGGCCTCGCGCTCGCGCCCGCGGGCGACAAGGGCGGCTATCTGGTCGCCTCCAGCCAGGGCGACAACGCCTATGTCCTCTACCGGTTGGAAGACGATGCGTATGTCGGCCGCTTCCGCATCGCCGATAATGCCGGCGTGGACGGCACCAGCGAGACGGACGGCCTCGAACTCGCCCTCGGCGATTTCGGTCCCGCCTTCCCGAATGGCCTTCTGGTGGTTCAGGACGGCGACAATTTTCCTTCCACCCAGAACTTCAAATACGCCAGCTGGGCGGATGTGATCGCCCTGTTCGGGCTGAAGTAACGGAGTACCCTCATGATCCGACCGATGATCGCGGCGGCGCTTGCCTCCGTCCTTGCCGCTCCGGCTCTCGCGGCCGCACCGCCCCGGCCGAAGCTGATCGTCGCGATCTCGGTCGACCAGTTCTCCGCCAACCTCTTTGCCCAGTTCCGGCAACGCTACACCGCCGGTCTCAAGCGGCTGGAGAGCGAAGGCGTCGTCTTCCCCAGCGGCTATCAGAGCCATGCCGCGACGGAGACCTGCCCCGGCCATTCCACCATCCTGACCGGAATGCACCCGTCCGCCACCGGCATCATCGCCAACAACTGGTTCGATCCGGTCGCGGCGAAGGAGGTCTATTGCAGCCTCGATCCCGCCGGCCCCGTCCCCGGCCGCCCCAAGGACCCGCGCGGCCCCGCCAACCTCAAGGTGCCGACTTTGGGCGAATGGCTGAAGCAGGCGGACGGCCGCTCGCGCGTCTACGCCGTGTCGGGCAAGGATCGCGGCGCGATCATGATGGCGGGCCACAACGCCGACGGCACCTTCTGGTGGGATGAGGCGAACGGCTTCACCACCTACGTCCCCGCCGGCACCACCGCCGAACAGCGGCTGGCCCCCGTCGCCGCCTTCAACAAGGCGCTGTTCGCCAAATGGGCGAAGGCGCCGCCCGCCTGGACCGTGCTCGACAAGAGCTGCGGCTGGACGGAAAGCCGCACCTACGGCCATCTGACGATCGATCATCGGGTGCCCCCCCCGGTCGGCGCACCCGCCCCGGCCAAGCCCTTCGACGTGAACGACAAGACCGCGCTCAAATGGCTGCGCGCGTCGCCGGTGTTCGACCAGATTACGATGGACCTCGCGATCAAGCTCCTCGACGATCAGAAGCTCGGCCGGGGCGAGGCGACCGACCTCCTCGCCATCAGCCTGTCGGCGACCGATTACGTCGGCCATCGCTACGGCAATCAGGGGCCGGAGATGTGCGATCATCAGGCGCATCTCGATCGCCTGATCGGCACCCTCCTCGATCGCCTCGCCGCGCTGAAGGTGCCCGTCGCCGTCGTCCTCACCGCCGACCACGGCGCGATCGACGCCGCCGAGCGTGTGGCTGAGCGTGGCATCCCCGCCCTCCGCTTCAGCCTCGGCACCGAGGGCCGCAAGATTGGCGAGACGCTGAAGGCCGAATTCGCCCTCGATCTCGCTCCGTTCTACGTCAACGACGAGCAGCTCTACTACAATCCCCGGCTCGATCCCGTCGTCCGCGACGAGATCGAGGCGCGCACCATCGCCCTGCTTCGCGCGCTGCCCGCCGTGCAGGACGTCTTCCGCAAGGCCGATATCCTCAAGGTTGAGGTCCCCGCCGGCAAGCCCGCCGACGAACTGACCCTGACGGAGCGCTTCGCCGAGAGCATCGATCCGGTCCGCAGCGGCGACCTGCTGGTCGTCACCAAGCCCTACGAGTCCTTCGGCGATCCCGACAGCGCGGGCGATTCCATCGCCGGCCACGGCTCGCCCTGGCAGTATGACCGCCGCGTGCCGATCCTCTTCTGGTGGCCGGGCGCGGAAGGCTTCGAACAGCCTCTTCCGATCGAAACCGTCGACATCGCCCCCACCCTTGCCGCGATCGCCGGCATCCCCGCTCCAAAGGTGGATGGCCGCTGCCTCGACCTCGACCGCTCGAAATCGGACATCTGCCCCGCGCGCTGATCCCCGTCGACCAACCCCCAAGCCGTTCGCCCTGAGCCTGTCGAAGCCTGTCCTGAGCGACTGCCGCAGGCAGGCAGTCGAAGGGGGCCGGGGCATACCGTCTCACTGGCGCTTCGACAGGCTCAGCGCGAACGGCGTTGAAGGTCCAGAAGACTGAAGGTTCAGCCCGCCCCACTCGCCCCTCGCGCATCATCCATAAACATTATCTTCTCTACCGCATGAGAAGAGATTTCTTGCCCACTCGCCTCTTTTCTCTACTGCGCAGCATGAGAAAAGGGGAGACCATCCATGAGGAACGCTAATACCGCGCCGCGTCTGGCGCTATCCGCCCTGCTCGCGGCCACTGCGATCACCGCCGTTCCGGCCCTTGCCGCCGAAGCGGCTGACGCTGCCGCCGACGCGCCCGGCGCCGCCGCCGCGAACGACATCGTCGTCACCGCCCGCCGTCGCCAGGAATCGGTTCAGGACGTGCCGATCGCCGTCGCCGTCGTCGGTGCCGCGCAGATCGAACAGACCGGCGCCTATAATCTGAACCGCCTGCAGCAGCTTCAGCCGACCGTGCAGTTCTACTCATCGAACCCGCGCAACACCTCGATCAACATCCGCGGCCTCGGCGCGCCGCTCGGCCTGACCAATGACGGCATCGAACAGGGCGTCGGCGTCTACATCGATCAGGTCTATTACAACCGTGTCGCCGCCACGACGCTCGACTTCGTCGATGTCGAGCAGGTCGAGGTGCTGCGCGGCCCGCAGGGCACGCTCTACGGCAAGAACACCACGGCGGGCGCGATCAACATCACCACCCGTGATCCCAGCTTCGACTACGAGGGCCGGGCCGAGGTCTCGATCGGCAATTACGGGTTCAAGCAGGGCAAGGCCTCGGTCTCCGGCGCGCTGGGCGATACCGTCGCCGCCCGCATCAGCCTCTCCACCACCGATCGCAACGGCACCATCGACAACGTCGCCACGCGTCAGCGGGTGAACAGCCAGGATAATCTGGGCATCCGCGGCACCATCCTGTGGAAGCCGAGCGAGACCTTCCGCCTCTATCTCTCCGGCGACTACAATGTGCAGGATCCGATCTGCTGCGCGCAGATCTACGCGCGCGTCGGCCGCACCCAGCGCTCGGCGAACCGCCAGTATAACGAACTGGTCGCGGCCTATAACCTCCTCCACCCCGACGCGCCGTATCAGGTGCCGAGCACCGATCCGTTCGACCGCAAGACCGACCTCGATGCCGAGCTGCGCGCCCGCAACGAGCATGGCGGCGCCTCGCTCCGCGCCGAATGGGATCTCGGCGCCGGCACGCTGACCTCGGTCACCGCCTATCGCTATTGGGACTGGCAGCCGGCGAACGACCGCGACTTCACCGGCCTTCAGGTCAATCCGAAGGTGAACAATCCGACCCAGCAGAAGCAGTACACCCAGGAACTGCGTTATGCATATGAGGGCAACAGCTTCGACTTCGTCATCGGCGCCTTTGGCTTCCACCAGAATATCCGCACCTCCGGCATCCAGACCTACGGCAAGGACGCCAGCTTCTGGCTGCTCAGCCGCACGGTCGCAGTCCCCGGCGGTCCGGTTCCCCTGTACCTCAACCCGGCGGTGCTTGACGGTCTGGCCGCCAACAACGACATCCGCCTGAAGAACACCAGCGCCGCCGTCTTCGGCAAGCTCACCTGGAAGATCACCGACGCCTTCAGCATCGCGCCCGGCATCCGCGTCAATTACGACAAGAAGCACGGCATCTACGACTCGGTCGTCACCGGCACCTCATCGACCGGCGTCACCGCCCCGATCACCTTCGCCAGCACCGATCCCTGGACGGTCGCGCAGCGCGGCGTGCAGGCACCTCAGTTCTTCGACGAGACGTTCAGCGACTGGAACGTCTCCTACGACATCACTGCGTCGTACAAGTTCAGCCCCGACGTCCTCGGCTACGCAACCTATGCGCGCAGCTTCAAGTCGGGCGGCCTCAACCTGAACGGCGTGCCGCTTGATGCGAAGGGTGTGCCGCAGGTCCAGGTCGCGCAGGTCGATCCGGAAAAGGTCGATCACTTCGAAGTCGGGCTGAAGACTCAGTTCTGGGATCGCAAGGCGACTTTCAACCTGACCGGGTTCTGGACCGAGGTCCGCGACTATCAGGCGCTGGTCAACAACGGCCAGACCTCGGTCCTGCGCGGCTATCTCGCAAATGCCGACAAGGTCCGCACCCGCGGTGTCGAGGCCGACTTCTCGGCCCGCCCGCATGAGCAGGTCAGCTTCTACGTCAACGGCGCCTATACCGACGCGACCTACCGCAAGTTCGAGAACGCCCCCTGCCCGCCGGAGTTCTCGGGCGGCACCGGCACCGTTCCTGGCGGCCCCGGTCAGGCGGGCGCGCTCAGCCCGGCGGTCTGCGACGTGTCGGACCAGTGGCTGCCCGGCATCTCGAAATGGGCGGTCTCCTACGGCGCGGAGTTCAACGTGCCGACCAGCCTGCTCTCCACCCAGGGCCAGTTCTACATCGGCTGGGACGGCAGCTACCGGTCCAAGTTCTCGTCGAACGCCTCACGCTCGATCTACACCGACGTGAACGGCTATTCGCTGAACAACCTGCGCATCGGCTATCGCAACGACGAAGGCCTCAACGTCTTCGGCTGGGTCCGCAACATCCTCGACAAGAATTATTTCGAACAGCTCGCGACCACCCCCGGCAACACCGGCCTGATCGCCGGCCAGATCGGCGACCCCCGCACCTACGGCGTCACCATCTCCGCAAAGTTCTAACCTGACATCCTCCCCATCGCAGATGGGGAGGGGGACCAGCGAAGCTGGTGGAGGGGCCGCTGGCGAAAGCCAGCGGTCTTTCTACTTCATCGAACAACGCCACCAGAACTATCCAACTTACCCGCGCAACCAACCCGCCCTATCCTCCCCTCATCACCCAAGCACAGGGAGGTTCACATGAGCACCATCACCACCGCCGACGGCACGAACATCTTCTACAAGGACTGGGGACCGAAGGACGCGCAGCCGGTCCTCTTCTCGCATGGCTGGCCGCTCTCGGCCGATGCCTGGGACGGGCAGATGCTCTTCATGCTGCAGAACGGTTTCCGCGTCGTCGCGCATGACCGCCGCGGCCACGGCCGCTCGGATCAGCCCGCCACGGGCAACGACATGGACACCTATGCCGACGATCTCGCGGCGGTGATGGACGCGCTCGACCTGAAGAACACCATCATGGTCGGCCACTCGACCGGCGGCGGCGAGGTCGCGCGCTATATCGGCCGCCACGGCACCGCCCGCGTCGCCAAGGCCGTGCTGATCGGCGCGGTCCCGCCGATCATGGCCTCCTCCGCCGAGTTCCCCGGCGGCCTCGACATCTCGGTCTTCGATGGCATCCGCAAGGGCGTGTTCGACAACCGCTCGCAATTCTACCTCGATCTTGCCGTCCCGTTCTACGGCATGAACCGCGACGGACAGGCGATCAACGAGGGCCTGCGCCAGGAGTTCTGGCGTGAAGGCATGGCCGGCGGCATCGTCGGCCAGTACGAATGCATCCACGAGTTCTCGGAAATCGACTACACTGCCGACCTGCGTAAGATCGACGTGCCGACCCTCGTCATCCACGGCGACGACGACCAGATCGTGCCCTTCGCCCATGCCGGCGAACTGACCGCCAAAATCGTCAAGGACGCCATTCTCAAGGTCTACGAAGGCGCCCCCCACGGCCTCGCCGCAACCCACCAGGACAAGCTCAACGCCGACCTGCTGGCGTTTGCGAAGGCCTGACCATCATCCTCCCTACGCGCAGCGTGGGAGGGGGACCATGCGAAGCATGGTGGAGGGGCGGTGCGCAGCACCGGCTGCGCCGGCCCCCTCCACCACCGCCTTCGGCGGCGGTCCCCCTCCCCGAGCAAGCTCAGGGAGGATCTACCTAACCCGCTCCAGCGTCACGGCGAACACCCGCGCCTTCGCCACATACCCCGCCGCAGACCGCCCGATCCCGGCGATCTGCTCCGGCGTCAGTTCCCGCACCGCCTTCGCAGGCGACCCGACGATCAGGCTCCCCTGCGGGAAGGTCTTACCCTCCGTCACCAGCGCGCCCGCGCCGACGAGGCAGTTCTCCGGGATGACCGCGTTGTTCAGCACCCGCGCACCCATGCCGATCAGAACATTGTCGCCGACCGTACAGCCATGCAGGATCGCATGATGCCCGATCGTCACGTCGGCCCCGATCGTCAGCGGCGCGTCGGGATCGGAATGGAGCATCGCCCCTTCCTGCACATTGCTGCGCGCGCCGATTGCGATGGTGGTGTTGTCCGCCCGGATCACCGCGCCGAACCAGACGCTGCTTTCCGCGCCGAGTACCGCATCGCCGATCACATCGGCGGAAGGCGCCACCCAGACGCCCTCGCTTAGCTTCGGCGCATCGGTGCCGAGGCGGTAGAGCGGCATCAGGCCGCCCGCAGGCGCCGCGCCTTGTCCAGCTTCTTCAGGATCATCTCGCGCTTCAGCCGCGACAGGTGGTCGATGAACAATACGCCTTCGAGATGATCCATCTCATGCTGCAAGCAGGTCGCCAGCATCCCGTCGATCAGCTGGTCATGCGCCTTGCCCTTCTCGTCCAGCCACTTCGCGCGGATATGCTTCGGCCGCTCGACATCGGCGAACTGGTCGGGGACCGAAAGGCACCCTTCCTGATAGACGTTCAGCTCTTCCGACCCGTCCGAGATCTCCGGGTTGATGAAGACGCGGGGATTGCGGACCGGCTCGCCGCCCTCCTCCTCCGGCTCCTGCAGGTCGATCACCAGGATGCGCTTCGGCACGCCGACCTGGATCGCGGCAAGGCCGATGCCCGGCGCATCGTACATTGTGTCGAACATGTCGGCGATCAGCGCCCGCACCTCGTCATCGACGGTGTCGACAGGCGTGGACTTCACGCGCAACCGGGGATCCGGCGCCTCAAGGATCGGACGAATGGCCATAGTTTTCAGCTAGGTGGACGGAGCCGTAACGTCAAGATTGTGCGGTGGAGTACATCTCCCCGGCCGCTCGGGCTGAGCCTGCCGAAGCCCCAGCGCCGGCCCTTCGGCAAGCTCAGCGCGAACGGCCGAGGATACTACCCAACCGGCCTTCTCGCCCGCAAAGCCTGCGCCAAAGTCCCCTCGTCCAGATAATCCAGCTCACCCCCAACCGGCAAACCATGCGCCAGCTGCGTCAACCGGATCGGGAACTTCTCCAGCCGGTCCGCCACATAATGCGCCGTCGTCTGTCCCTCCAGCGTGGCGTTCATCGCCAGCACCACCTCGTCGATCCCGCCACCGGCGATCCGCCCGACCAGCGCGTCGATCGACAGATCCTCCGGCCGTACCCCCTCCAGCGCCGCCAGCCGCCCGCCCAGCACATGAAACCGCCCGGGGAAAAGCCGCGACCGCTCCAACGCCCAGAGGTCCGCCACCTCCTCCACCACGCACAGCGCGCGCGCGTCGCGGCGCGGGTCCGAACAGATCGCGCAAGGATCGGTCGTGTCGACATTGCCGCAGGTCGAACACGTCGCCAGCCGCTCGCTCACCGCCTCCATCGCGCGGAGCAGCGGCACCAGCGCCGTCTCCCGCTTCTTGACGAGGTGCAGGACCGCCCGCCGCGCCGATCGCGGCCCCAGCCCCGGCAACCGCGCCAAAGCCTGCGTCAACGTCTCGATCTCATGGGAAGCCATAGAGGAGAACAGATAGGGGGTTGCCTGGGGTGATGCCAGCGTCGCAAGGCGTCCAGGGTCTGAACTTACCTGAAACGAGGAACGGGATTGACCATGAAGAGCCGCCGACAAGGAGCGCAGCGCAGTCGCGTAGCTCATGCTACGCGCAAGCAAGCGACGCCGTTCGGCGGTTCTTCATGGTCAACCGCGAAGCGGCGGGCGAAGCCCGTCACGACCACGTTTTAGGTGAGTTCAGACCCGTCATGCGGATCGCCTTCATGGGAACCCCCGACTTCGCCGTGCCGACGCTGGAGGCGCTCGTCGCCGCCGGTCACGACATCGCGGCGGTCTACTGCCAGCCCCCCCGTCCCGCCGGACGCGGCAAGGCTCCCCGCCCTTCCCCCATCCAGCAGCGCGCCGACGCGCTCGGCCTCGAAGTCCGCCACCCCATCTCGCTGAAGGGTGCGGAGGAACAGGCCGCCTTCGCCGCACTCGACCTCGATGTCGCGGTGGTCGCCGCCTATGGCCTGATCCTGCCCCAGCCGATCCTCGACGCACCACGCCACGGCTGCCTCAACGTCCACGGCTCGCTCCTCCCCCGCTGGCGGGGCGCGGCCCCCGTCCAACGCGCCATCCTCGCGGGAGATCAGGAGACCGGTGTCTGCATCATGCAGATGGAACGCGGCCTCGACACCGGCCCCGTGCGCCGCACCGTGACGACACCGATCGACGGCAAGAACGCGGGTGAACTCACCGCCGAACTGGCCCGGCTCGGTGCGGAGGCGATGGTCGCCACCCTCGCCGACCTCCCCGCGCATTCCCCCGTCCCCCAGCCGGAGGAGGGCGTCACCTACGCGGCCAAGATCGACAAGGCCGAGGCGCATCTCGACTTCGCCCGCACCGCTGAAGAGATCGAGCGCGCCGCCCGCGCCTATGATCCTGCCCCCGGCGCATGGTTCTGCCTCGGCGGTGAACGTATCAAGCTCCTCTCCGCCGAGATCGTGGACGCGACCGGCGAGCCCGGCACCGTCCTCGACACGCAACTCACCATCGCCTGCGGAGAAGGCGCGATACGCCCGCTCGCCGTCCAGCGCGCCGGAAAGAGCCGCATGGCCGCCGCCGAACTCCTGCGCGGCTTGCCCGTAGCCGCCGGCACCCGCCTCACGTGACCCGCTTCCGCCTGACCGTCGAATATGAAGGCCGCCCCTTCATGGGTTGGCAGCGTCAGGCCCACGGTCCCAGCGTGCAGCAGGCGATCGAGGAAGCGGCGCAGGCGATCACCGGTGAACAGGTCACCGCCCATGCCGCCGGCCGCACCGACGCCGGCGTCCACGCCCGCGCCATGTCCGCCCATGTCGACATCGCCCGCGCCATCACCCCCTTCCGGCTGATGGAGGCCCTGAACGCGAGGCTCCGCCCGCACCCCGTCGCGATCCTCGACTGCGCGGTGGTCCCGGACGACTGGCACGCCCGCTTCAGCTGCACCGGCCGCGCCTACATCTACCGCATCATCAACCGCCGCGCGCCGCTCGCGCTGGAAAACGGCCTCGCCTGGCGCGTGCCCGCCGCTCTGGATGCCGAGGCCATGCACCGCGCCGCGCAAGCCCTGACCGGCCTCCACGACTTCACAACCTTCCGCTCCGCCCATTGCCAGTCGGCCAGCCCGGTCAAATCCCTCGACCGCCTCGACGTGATCCGCAGCGGTGAGGTCGTAGAGATCCACGCTGCCGCCCGCTCCTTCCTCCACCATCAGGTGCGTTCGATGGTCGGCTGCCTGGCATTGGTGGGTCGTGGACGATGGAGCGAACAGGACCTGATCGACGCGCTCGAAGCCAAAGACCGCGCCCGCTTGGGCCTCAACGCCCCACCCGACGGCCTGTATTTCGTGGAGGCGACCTACCCCTAACACCCTCCCCATCTGCGATGGGGAGGGGGACCGCCGAAGGCGCTGGAGGGGCCGCCGCGAAGACGGCGGACTGCGCCCGCCGGCCCCTCCACCACTCGGCTTTCGCCGAGCGGTCCCCCTCCCCGAGCAAGCTCAGGGAGGATGTCAGCCGCGCACCAACATCTCTCCCGCCGCCGGATGGCTCAAGAACCCCTCCGGACTCGCGCTCCGCCCATAAGCCCCCGTCATGAACAGCGCGATCACATCCCCCGCTTCCGCGCGCGGCAACTCCACGCGATCCCCCAGCCGGTCGAGCGGCGTGCACAATGGCCCCACCACGCTCACGACCTCCTCCGCCGCAGCCCCGAACCACCCGGCCACCGCGATCGGGTAGTTCCGCCGCACCACCGTCCCGAAATTCCCGCTCGCCGCCAGCACATGGTTCAACCCGCCGTCGACCACCAGGAAGGTCTCGCCCCGGCTCTCCTTCCGGTCGATCACCCGCGTCAGGTAAACCCCCGCCTCCGCCACCAGCCAGCGCCCCAGCTCGATGGCGAATGCGGTGCCCTTCAACACCTCCACCCGCGCGGCCAGCACATCCCCCAGGGCCGCGCCGACCGCCTCGACATCCAGCGGCTTGTCCCCGGCAAAGTAAGGCACCCCGAACCCGCCCCCCAGATTGACGCGCGGCGGTGCCACGCACGCCTCCTCCGACAACCGGCCCGCCAGTTCCACCGTCTGCCGCTGCGTCTCGGCCACCGCCCCGGCATCCAGCGCCTGAGACCCGGCGAAGATGTGCAGCCCGCGATAGTCCACGCCCGCGTCAACCAGCCGCCGGATCAGCGGTGCCGCAACCTCCGCATCCACCCCGAACTGCTTCGCCCCGCCGCCCATGCGCAGGCCGGAGCCCTTGAGGTCGAAGTCGGGATTGATCCGCACCGCCGCGCACGGCGTCACCCCGATCCGGGCGCCGATCGCCAGCAGCCGGGTCGCCTCGCCCTCGGACTCGACGTTCACCGTCACCCGGTGCCGCACCGCCGCCTCAAGCTCGGCATCGCGCTTGCCCGGCCCCGCGAAGGAGATCGCCTCCGTATCCATCCCCGCCTCCGCCGCCAGGATCATCTCCCCGCGCGAGGCGACGTCGAACCCGTCCACCAGATCGCCGAGCATCGCCAGGAGCGGCCGATACGGGTTCGCCTTCACCGCATAATGGATGCCCAGCCCCTCCGGCATCGTCGCGCGCAGCCGCGCCACCCGCGCCCGCACCACCCCGCCGTCATAGACGAACAAAGGCGTCTCGGCCCCGTCGAGGATCTCGCGGACACTCTGTCCGCCGATTACAAGCTGGCCCTCGCTGGCGGAGAAATCGGGCGGGATTGGACCGGTCGGCTTCATGCCTCCGCCTCGCGCTTCAGGGCCGCGCGATCAAGCTTTCCGTTCGGCGTGCGCGGCATCTCCTCGCGCCACAGCACCTCGCGCGGCTGCATGAACCCCGGGAGCTCGGCCTTGAGATAAGCCCGCAACCCAGCATCATCGCCACCCCCCCGCACCACCAGCCGGATCGCCTGCCCCAGCGCGGCATCCGCCACACCCAGCGCCACCGCCTCGGCCACCATCCCGCTCGCCAGCGCCGCCTCCTCCACCTCGGTCGGGCTGACGCGGTTGCCGCTGGTCTTGATCATCTCGTCGTCGCGCCCGACGAAGCGGAGCAGCCCGTCAGCCCCCCGCGTCGCCGTGTCGCCGGACCACACAGCCATGCCCCCCATCTTTGAAAACGCCGGAGCAGGCCGGAACCGCGCCGCCGTCCGCTCCGCATCGCGCCAATATCCCTTGGCGACCAGCGGCCCGGCATGGACCAGCTCGCCCGCCTCCGCCTCCACCCCATCCTTCACCACCATCACCTCGGCAAAGGGGATCGCAGCACCGATCGCATCGGGATGTGCGTCGATGAGCTCGGGATCGAGATAGGTCGACCGGAACGCCTCGGTCAGCCCGTACATCGAGAACAGTCGGGCCTCCGGAAACATCGCCCGCATCCGCCGAACCAGCGGCACCGGCAGCCGTCCGCCAGAATTGGTCAGCCGCCGGAGCGAAGCCAACGCATCCACCGGCCACGCCGCCTCGACAAGCTGCAACCACAAGGGCGGCACACCGGCCAGCGTGGTGATGCCGTGCCGCGCCACCGCCTTCACCACGTCCTTCGCCAGCAGATAGTCGAGCGGCACCGCCGCCCCGCCCGCATACCAGCTGCTGAACAGCTGGTTCTGCCCGTAATCGAACGCGAAAGGCAGCACGCACAAAGTCCGGTCGTCCGCCGCCAGCCCCAGATAGGACGCCACCGACACCGCCCCGAGCCAGAGATTGGCGTGGCTCAGCATCACCCCCTTCGGCCGCCCCGTCGAGCCGGAGGTGTAGAGGATCGCCGCCAGATCATCCGGATCGGCCCCGGACGGCGGCAACCCCGCGCCATCAAGCGGCACCACGCCCTCCTCGACAACGCGACAACCCGCCGGCACATCCCCGGCCTGCAACGTCGCCGCCCTCGGCCCTTGCGTCACCAGCATCGCCGCGCCGCTGTCCGTCAGGATATGCGCCACCTGCCCCCGCTTCAGCAGCGGGTTGACCGGCACATGGATCAGCCCCGCCCGCGCCGCCGCCAGCGGCAGGATGCAGGCGAGCGCTGTCTTCGGCAGCCAGCTCGCTACCCGCTCCCCCGGCCGCAGCCCCTGCTCCCGCAGCCACAGGGCGGCCGCCCCCACCGCCGCCTCCAACGCCGCGAAATCGAACACGCGCGCCTTGGTCACCAGCGCCGCCGCCGCCGGATCGCCCCGCCGCGTCAGATGATCGATCGGAAACGGCGTGGAATCAGGCGCGATCATGCTGCACGCGCGAAGGATTGGAAAACCGCCCTCACTTCGCTACGCCCCCGCCTATAAAAAACAGGGAGTCGCGGAGTGATGGCATTGTCCGATGCAGCGGAGGTGGAGCAGACCGTACGCACGGTGCTGGCCGACAGCCTGGGCCTCGCCCCCGATCGCGTCGCCGCATTCGACGCGAACACCGGCCTCTTCGGTGCCCTGCCGGAGCTGGATTCGATGGCCGTCGCCACCCTCCTCACCGAAATGGAGGACCGCCTCGGCATCGTCATCGACGATGACGAGGTCGATGGCGAGATGCTGGAGACCTTCGGCGCGCTGCTGGAATTCGTGAAGGCCAAGGCGCTCGGCTGACCTCCGGGGCAGGCCGGCACTTACGCCGCCTCGCTGGCCTGCTCCGCCTCGAACTCCGCCTCCGCCAGGAAGCGTTCGGCATCCAGCGCCGCCATGCAGCCGGTGCCCGCCGCCGTGACCGCCTGCCGGTAGGTCTTGTCCGCCACGTCGCCGCATCCGAACACGCCGGGCACATTGGTCCGCGTGCCGCCCTTCTCGACGATGAGATAGCCGTCCTCGTCCAGCGCCAGGTGGCCCCGGAACAGCTCGGTCGCCGGCGCATGGCCGATCGCGACGAAGCCGCCGTCGATATCCAGCCGGCTCTTCTCGCCCGTCACCGTGTTCTTCAGATCGAGCGCGACCAGCCCCTCCGGCTCGCCGCCGCCGACGAAATGCTCGACCGCCGTGTTCCACAGCACCTTGATGTTCGGGTGCTTGAACAGCCGCTCCTGCAGGATCTTCTCCGCGCGCAGGCTGTCGCGCCGGTGGATCAGCGTCACGTCGGGCGAATGGTTGGTCAGGTACAGCGCCTCCTCGACCGCGGTATTGCCGCCGCCGATCACCGCCACCTTCTTGCCGCGATAGAAGAACCCGTCGCATGTCGCGCAGGCGGACACGCCCTTGCCGCGCAGATGCGTCTCGCTCGGCAGGCCTAGCCATTTCGCCTGCGCCCCCGTCGCGATGACGAGGGTCTCGCCCTCATATACGTCGCCGCCATCGCCGATCAGGCGGAACGGCCGCTGCGACAGGTCGACCGAGGTGATCTGGTCCCAGATCATCCGCGTGCCGACATGCTCGGCCTGCGCCTGCATTTCCTCCATCAGCCAGGGGCCCTGGATCACGTCGCGGAACCCCGGATAGTTCTCCACATCGGTGGTGGTGGTCAGCTGCCCGCCCGGCTGGATGCCCTGCACCACGATCGGCTCCATCCCCGCCCGCGCGCCATAGATCGCGGCGGAAAGCCCGGCCGGGCCGGATCCGAGGATGAGCATGCGGGTCTTGTGGGTGGTCATGGCACTCGCTTCTTGGCGGTTGAGTCGGTTGCCGCAGATATGGTGGCCAACCGGAACAATGGCCAGTCCGCGCTGTCGCGGGCCGCGATTGCACGATCCCCCGGCCCCATGCATGTTGTCCGCGAACGAGGGGGAGTTCACCGCATGTTGCCGCTGCTTCTGATGGTCCAGGCCGTCGCACCCGCTCCTGCCGAGCCGGAAAGCGCGCAGATCCTGTTCGATCGCGCCAGCGCCGCCGCCGGTGAGAAGCGCTATGCCGACGCGCTCGCCATCCTCGACGGCCTGCAGGTCCGCCTCACCAAGTCGAACAAGACGTCCGGACTGGCAATCGTTCAGGGGCGTAGAGGTTACGTTCTGTCCGCGATGGGCGACGACGCGGGTGCACGGACGGCACTCCTCGCCGCGCTTGCCGTGCCCGATCTGCCCCGCGGCGAACGGCACGATGCGGCCTTGACGCTCCACGGAGTCGAAGAGCGCGCCGTCGACTATCCCGCCGCTCGCGCAGCCGCGCAGATTGCCCTCCACACTGCGGAATCGGACGCCGCACGGTTGATCGCACTGGGCGCTCTCGCGCGTGACACATTGTTCGATGGTGACGGAAAGGCCGTATCCTACGCTGCTGATGCAGTCGTGCTGGCCGAAAAGGCCCAGCCGCCCCTCGGTAAGGACGCTCTCTCCAGCTACTACGCACTGAAAGGCCGCGCACAGCTCAACGCCGGTGACGTCGAGGGTGCGCAGGCCACGTTCGCGAAGGCGTTGTCCCTGCAGGGCGGCCTGACGCTCAAGACCAGCTTTCAGGAAGCCATGACGCGCGGCGATGCCGCCATCACCGCCCTGCTCGCCAAGCGTACCTCATATGCGCGCCAGCTTCTCGCCTACACCGGGGCGGGCCGCATCGAGCAGGCGTCGTTCACCAACCCCCTGGAACGCAGCTTGGCGGAATGCGGCGGAGAGGCAGGGCTTCTGCCCACCGACATGGCGATCATACAGTTTGGCATCAGGGAAGACGGCACCGTTTCCTACGTCCAGCCGATCTACGCCTCACGTGCGGGGCCGATCGCCGCCGCCTTCGCCAAGGCCGTGCGGAGCTGGAGCTGGCGGCCGGAGGAACTCGCCAAGATCCCCGCCTTCTACCGCGCCGGCACCCGTCTCCAGCTCCGCTGCACGCGGGAGATGCAGACTCCGTCGATCATGTCCCTGCTGGCCGATCGCACGCTCGAATGGCTGAACACGCAGAACGTGGCACCCCTCAGCTCTACGGTGGCGAGTGCCAATGTGAACAGCGCGCGCGGGCTGGAGATCATTCGCGCCGATCTGGCCGCACGTAAGACATCGCAAAATCCGCTTGATCCGATCCCCGTCGAAATGGCGCTTCTCAACAGCCATTTGATTCCGGAAGAGGAGGGCGACCGGATGAGCGCCGACATTCGTGAACGGTTGCGCACGGCATCCGCCCCTTTGTCGGCGCGCGCCTACCCCGAGATCGAGTCTCTTCTCTCAAGCTACGACGATATCGGGAGGAAGGGCTTTGCCGAGGCTCTGCAGCGCTACCTTACCGACCCGATGGTCGCGGCAGACCCGGTGGTCTCTGCCGCCGCACGACTTCTCGCGGCCGACCGCCGCACCCTCTCCGCTCCTGCCCGCCGCGCCATGATCGAAGCCGTGGCTAAGGACGATCGCCTGGCCGATCGCGACCCTCTCCGCGTCGGCGCATGGATCCGTCTCGCCAATCTGCAGGCGCAGGAACGGGACTTCGCCGCCGCGGAGCAGAGCTTCAGGAAGACCGGCCTGGAAGCCGAACAATGCGCGCTAGTAGATGCGCGTCCGGTTATGAAAAGCTCCGGTGCAAGTTCAGCCGACTTCCCCATGGAAGCCATGCGCTGGGGCTTCGAAGGCTTCACCCGCATCGAATACGACATCACCGCAGATGGCCGCACCGCCAACCAGCGGGTCGTCGTCGCTTACCCGCCTATAGTTTTCGAAGCCGCCAGCCTGGGTGTCGTCCGTGACACACGGTACGAACAACGCTTCCGCCCCGAAGGGGCAATCGGTTGCTCGGGCAATGCTCATACGATCAACTTCAGGATCGACGCCTCCCTGAAATGATGGCTCTGTCCTACACGCCGTCTTGCTGTCATTGACGGCCGAGCTTCGGACGGAAGGCCGCGTCGTTGAAACATAATTCCACGTTCCCCGCATCTTCTGCATCTCTCGCGGTGACCGCATGACACGCATCGCGCTCATCGGCGCGCGCGGTCGCATGGGTCAGGCGATCGCCTTGGCGCTTGACGGCAGCCCCGACTGCATCCTCGGGCCGCTCTTCGATGCGGGCGACGATCTCAGCGGCCTTTCATCTGCGAACGCCGACGTCGTCGTGGATTTCTCCAATCCGGCCGCTCTGCCCGCCGTGATCGACGCCGCGGTTCGCGCCGGCCTCCCGCTCGTCATCGGCACCACCGGCCTCGAACCCGATCACCATGCCGCGATCGACCGCGCCGCTGCCACGATCCCGGTCCTGCAGACCGGCAACACCTCGCTCGGCGTCACCCTCCTCGCCCATCTCGTGCAGGAGGCGGCCGCCCGCCTCGGCACCGACTGGGACATCGAGATCGTCGAGATGCACCACCGTCACAAGGTTGACGCCCCCTCCGGCACCGCCCTCCTCCTCGGCCAGGTGGCGGCGGCAGGGCGTGGCGTCGATCTCGCCACCGTCGCCGATCGCGGGCGCGACGGCGTGACCGGCGCGCGGCGGGAGGGCGCCATCGGCTTCGCCTCGCTGCGCGGCGGCTCCGTTGCCGGCGACCACAACGTCATCTTCGCGGCCGAGGGCGAGCGCATCGAACTCGGCCATCGCGCCGAAAGCCGCGCCATCTTCGCGCGCGGCGCGGTGAAGGCGGCGCGCTGGCTGATCGGCCGCGCGCCGGGGCGCTATGCCATGCCGGACGTGCTCGGCATCAGCTAAGTCGAGCCGCAACTTAACCCTTCGCCAGCCGCAACTTTCGCAACTTAAGCTGGATTTTCCTTTATTATCAACGATGATCAAAGATGAAGAAGACCGATGTCGAAGCGTTCTACGCCCGTCTCGCCGCTGCCGACCCAGCGCCCGAGACCGAGCTGGAATGGGTCAATCCCTACACCCTCCTGGTCGCCGTCGCCCTCTCGGCGCAGGCGACCGATGTCGGCGTCAACAAGGCCACCCGCCTCCTTTTCCAACAGGTGACGACGCCGCAGGCCATGCTCGATCTCGGCGAGGAAGGGCTGAAGCGCCACATCCGCACCATCGGCCTGTTCAACACCAAGGCCCGCAACGTCATCGCCGCCGCCCGCATCCTCGTGGATCAACATGGCGGAGAGGTCCCGCGCGACCGCGCCGCGCTGGAGGCGCTGCCCGGCGTCGGCCGCAAGACCGCCAACGTCGTCATGAACGTCGCCTTCGGCGCGGAGACGATCGCCGTCGACACCCACATCTTTCGCGTCTCGAACCGGACCAGGCTCGCCCCCGGCAAGACCCCGCTGGCGGTCGAACTGGGGCTGGAGAAGGTCACCCCGAAGCGTTACCGCGCCCATGCCCATCACTGGCTGATCCTGCACGGCCGCTACATCTGCAAGGCGCGCCGCCCGGAATGCTGGCGCTGCCCGGTGGACGACCTCTGCCCCTACACCCCGAAGACCCCCGCCCCCATTTCAGCCCAGCCTATTTCATCCTAGCCGCGCCCCCCGCCCTTTGCTAAGCGCCCTGCAACGCACCCGTAGCTCAGCTGGATAGAGCGCTGCCCTCCGAAGGCTGCTGTCAACGGGTTATGGTCGGAAAGAGATGAATGAAAGTAGTTGATTTACAAGGGCTTGCAAAGGACATCGATGGAGCTTCCAACTCATAGAGTTTCCGCGTAAGCACCGCGTAAGCAACAGGCACCCATAGCTCAGCTGGATAGAGCGCTACCCTCCGAAGGTAGAGGCCTCAGGTTCGAATCCTGATGGGTGCGCCAGCTACCGCCGTAAGCCGCCGTGTCCAGCCCGTCTGCCGCCCCGACTACGTCAGGGTAGCAGGTCCGGCGCCCCTTGTCGGTGACGGAGTTCGAATCACGCCTCGCGGCCCAGTGCGAACGAGCGAGGCCACCGGGCCAGCGATGCCTTGAGCGAGCCGGCGCATATAATCGATGGCAGCGCGTTACCGACGAAAGGAAAAGAGCGCGGTTGGCAGCGAAGCGGGGGCGCCCGGCTTATACCAGTTCGTATCCTGGATGTGCGAGGCAGTGACGTAGATCGTCCCGTCCGGCCCTTCCGACAGCGTATCGGGCCAGCGCAATCTCTTGTCGGTCACCACCGGCTCCAGCGCATCGCCCGTCCAATATTTTACCGAATTGTCGGTTGGCGAGGTGACATAGAGTGTGTCGTCGCTGCCCATCCAGAGTCCGTCCGCGACATTGGTCGTGCCGACGGTCTTCACTGCCGCTTCGACGTCGGAGGTCGGAGTGCCCTTGCTGAGTTTCGACGTTTCGATCGAATAGAGCGTTCGGCCGGTAAGTGCCTGCCAGTAAAGCGTGCCGCCATCGTTGGAAATCGCGAGGCTGTCCGACGAGAAGGTCGGCTGGCGGCCGTCGGGCCGACGCAGCGGCTTGCCGTCAATCTCGACGATCACGTCCTTCTCGACCTGCGTCGACTTATGGCCGTCGAGCGCGCGGAAGGCGTCACCGGTGTCAAGGTCAACGACGATGATCGCGCCGCGCGTGCCGGAATCGGTGATGTAGCCGGTCTTGCCGTCAGCGCTGAAGCGGATGTCATTGAGATAGGTGCCCTGCAGCGCCACCGTCTCGTCGAACAGGATCGTCTTGGTGACTTGATCGGTGGCGAGATCGACCCGGACCAGCTTGGGGCCGCCGGGAAGAATTTTTTCATTGCCGCGCGCGGCGGGGTCGAGCACCCACAAGGCGCCCCGACCATCTGCCACGATCGACTGCACGCAGACGAAATATTCGCCGACCGGCATCTCGTTCGCCTTGGCGTTGCGCCACGAATTCCATTTTTCGTCCGGATAGGCCTTGAGCTTTCCGCTCGGCAGCAGCTCGGCGACCGAGATCGGGGCGTCGTCAGTCCAGCGCGGGAAACAGACGAAGATCCGGCCGTCCGCGGTGACGCTTACGCCGGTCACCTGGTGGTCGAAATCGGCCACCTTAGTGAGCTTCGAATCCGTGCCCGCGAACTTGAACGCGAGCGCGGCTCCGGCAGCCGCGGTGCTGGCGACGGCTGCTCCAATCAGCGCCTTTTGCTTCGTGCCCACGGACTGTCCCTTCAGGTCGTCGAGAATCGATTCGATAACGCCAACAAGTCGGGCGAGCAGCAAGTTCGTGACTATTTCTTCGATTAGTTTGAATGGCACCGTAACGACAGGGAACGTTTCGTCAGGCGACCAGTTCACCTACCATTAACCAAAAAGGAGACCCGACATGCGCGCGCTCTGCTGGCACGGAAAAGGCGATGTTCGGGTGGACACCGTCCCCGATCCCGAGATCAAGCATCCGCGCGACGTCATCATCAAGATCACCGCCTGCGCGATCTGCGGCTCCGACCTCCATTTGCTCGACGGCTATCAGCCGACCATGGAAGCCGGCGACATCCTGGGCCACGAGAACATGGGCGAAGTGGTCGAGGTCGGCTCCGAGATCACAAACCTGCAGAAGGGCGACCGCGTCGTCGTTCCGTTCACCATCAGCTGCGGTTCGTGTTGGTTCTGCAAGCAGGGTCTGTTTTCCTGCTGCGACACCACCAACCCCAATGCCGAGATGGCGATCAAGGCGATGGGCCATTCGCCTGCCGGCCTGTTTGGCTTCAGTCACATGATGGGCGGCTATTGCGGCGGCCAGGCCGAATATCTGCGCGTGCCGATGGCCGATGTCGGCCCGATCAAGATTCCGGACAACATCACCGACGAGCAAGCCTTGTTCCTGTCCGACATCTTCCCGACCGGTTACATGGCGGCCGAGAACGCCCAGATAAAGCCGGGCGACACCGTTGCGATCTGGGGCTGCGGCCCGGTTGGCCAGTTCGCGATCCGCTCGGCGCTGATGATGGGCGCCGGCCGTGTGATCGCTATCGACGAAGTGCCCGAACGGCTCGCCATGGCCGAGGCCGGCGGGGCCGAGACGATCAACTTCGCCGACGTCGATGTGTATGACGAGCTGATGTCCCGCACTGACAATCGCGGGCCCGACAGCGCGATCGACTGCGTCGGCTGCGAAGCTTCGGGGCACGGATCCGCCGACGCCGTACTCGACAAGGCCAAGGCGGCCGTCCGCCTCGCTACCGATCGCGTCCATGTCCTGCGCGAAGCGATCATGAGCGTGCGCAAGGCGGGGACCATCTCAATCCCGGGCGTCTACGTCGGCATGGGCGACAAAATCTCGATCGGCGCCGCGATGAACAAGGGGCTGACCTTCAAGATGGGGCAGACCCATGTCCAGGCCTATACCAAGCCTTTGCTCGACAGGATCGTCGCCGGCGATATCGACCCGAGCTTCGTCGTCACCCACCCCGCCAGCCTCGAAGACGCGCCCGAACTGTACAAGCAGTTCCGCGACAAAGAGAACGGCGTGATCAAGGTGGTTCTGCGGCCCGGAGACGCCGCAGGCTCGATGTGATCCGGATCGACCTCGACGATGGAACCCACATCCGCCATGCCGGAGCAGCTGGTTAGGCCGATCTAAGGGCTCTCGGAGACGAGTCAGCGTTAAGGTACGCCTCGATCTGGCCCGTGAGGTGCGACATGAAGTCGTGGCCGCAGGCGCAGGCATTTCTAGGTACGGGCGGGCCGGACCTCGCCTGCCACCGAGCAGCTACAGCGCACGCTGGAAACTGCGGGCCAGGAGTTAGGCAGGGATAGGCTGATGGCTTCCACGCATGGTGCTGAGCACGGGCTGAAGCGCTTCGCAGGATTCACCGACGCTGTCTTCGCGATCGCGCTGACCTTGCTGTTCGTCGAGATCCAGCCGCCCGGCAGTCCGGACGGGCCGCCCGCCGCCGCGGACGTCGCGCGGGCGGTGGCCGAACAGTGGCGAGATCACCTGGCGCTGATCGTCAGCTTCCTCGGCATCGGGGCTTTGCCGTACCCGGCACGGCTTTGGGCTTTTCACCTGGGCAGCGCGGGAGAGGCTGAGGCGAGTGCGATCCTCGCGGCCGTGCTACTGCTCCCATCGCTGTTCTGGCTCATGAAGTGGTTCTACGCGAGCCGACACCGTCGGCTGATCGATCGTCGCCTCGCGCCCGACTACGTCACTCAGATGACGCGGCGCTACGTGGCGGGAACGGCGGTTCTGGCGCTTGCGGTGCTGATCGCGCTGGTCGCTCCTCGGCTCGGCCTTGGCCTCAGCTTCGCCGCCACCGCCTACTGGATATTGCCGCAGCCCAAGCCCCGCTACCGGTCGGGGGAAGAACCGAGCGAAGAGGAGAGAACAAACGATTGATCGCACCCTTGCTCATTCGCATCGAAGCCAAGGAAGGCAAAGAGGACGCGGTGGCCGCGGCCTGCGAGAAGAACGCTTCGGTGCCGACGCTCAGGTGGCTGCGGCGACCAGCCGTCCGCTGAGCGCGCGATCGAGATAGGGCGCGGTGCGGCTCGCCTGGCAGGCGGCGATCTTGGCCGGCGGGCCGCTCGCGACGATCCGCCCGCCCTCGTCGCCGGCACCGGGGCCGATGTCGATTACCCAGTCGCTCGCCGCCGCCACCTTCATGTCGTGATCGACCAGGATGATACTGTTGCCCGCGTCGACTAAGGCGTGAAGCTGGCCTAGCAGCCGCTCGACATCGGTCGGGTGGAGGCCGGTGGTCGGCTCGTCGAGCACATAGAGCGCGCCGCCGCGCTGCGCGCGCTGCAACTCGGTGGCGAGCTTCACCCTTTGCGCTTCACCGCCAGAAAATTCAGTCGCCGGCTGGCCGAGGCGGAGATAGTCGAGCCCGACCTCGCGAAGCACCTTGAGCGACCGGCAGACGTTGGGCGCGTCGTCGAAGAACTCCGAAGCACCCTCGACAGTGAGCGCGAGCACCTCGGCGATGGTCTTGCCGCGATAGCGGATCTCAAGCGTCTTCGGGTTGTAGCGCGTGCCGTGACATGTCGGACAGGGGGCGTAGACGCTCGGCAGGAAGAGCAGTTCTACCATCACGAAGCCTTCCCCCTCGCAGCGCGGGCAGCGGCCCTTGACTACGTTGAACGAGAAGCGCCCGGCATCGTAGCGGCGTTTCCTGGCTTCGGGAGTCGCCGCGAACAGGGCGCGGACATGGTCAAACAGGCCGGTATAAGTGGCGAGGTTGGAGCGCGGGGTGCGACCGATGGGTTTCTGGTCGACCTCGATCAGCCGCCTGATCCCTTCGAGAGCGCCGAGAATGCCGCCCTCGGTGGGGCCGGCGGGGCGGTCTTCAAGCGCGGCTTCGGCATCCGCCTCATCTTCGGCCGGGACCGGAGTGCCGAGCGCGGCGGCGACCAGCTCGACCAGCGCCTGGCTGACCAGGCTCGATTTCCCTGAGCCGGAGATTCCGGTGACAGTGGTCATTACGCCGAGTGGGATTGCGCAGTCGACCTGCTTCAGATTGTTGCGCGAAACCCCCTCCAGACGCAGCCAGCCGGCGGGCTCGCGTTTCCGGCTCGGCATCCCGCCGCCTTCGTCGAACAGATGGCGCCTTGTCTCCGACGCGGCGACCTTGCGCAGGCCCTCGATCGGGCCGCTGTAGAGAATCTCGCCGCCATGCTCGCCGGCGGCGGGGCCCACATCGACGATCCAGTCTGCGCGTCGGACCACGTCCATCTCATGCTCGACGACGAACAGCGAATTGCCGACCGCCTTTAATCCGTCGAGTGCGCGCAGCAGAGCCTCGGTATCGGCGGGATGGAGCCCGGCAGACGGCTCGTCCATCACATAGACGACCCCGAACAGGTTGGAGACCACCTGGGTCGCCAGCCGCAGCCGCTGGAGCTCGCCGGGCGACAAGGTCGGGGTGCTGCGTTCCAGCGTCAGATAGCCGAGGCCGAGGTCGAGCAGAATGGACAGCCTGCGGCAGAGATCGGCGGCGATCCGCTCCACCACCAGCGCCTTTCCGGGATGGGTCTTGCGCAGCGCCTTGAGCTTGCCGCTTCGGCCCTCGGCATAAGGCGCGAAGATCTTCGAGAAGCGCGCCATGGGCAGCCGGCCCATCTCTGCGACGTCGAGCCCCTCGAACCTGACCGACAGGGCTTCCCGGCGCAGCCTCTTGCCGTCGCAGAGCGGGCAGGCACGGCCGATCATGAAGCGCGCCGCGCGCTTCTTCATCATCGCGCTCTGGGTGGTCGCAAAACTGTGGGTGACATGACGCTGGGCGCTCGAGAAGGTGCCCATATAGGCCGGCTCGATCTTGCGACGGATCGCGCGCTGGATCTCGTCATGGCTCCACCCGGGATAGACGGGCACCTGCGGCTGCTCGTCAGTGAACAATACCCACTTGCGCACCTTCTTCGGCAGGTCGCGCCACGGCGTGTCGACGTCGATCCCGAGGCTGATCAGGATGTCGCGCAGATTCTGGCCGCCCCAGGCCGTTGGCCAGGCGGCGATGGCGCGCTCCCGGATGGTCTTCGAAGGATCGGGCACCATTGAGGCTTCCGTGACCTCGTGGATCCGGCCGAGGCCGTGGCAGCGCGGGCAGGCGCCCTCGGGCGTATTGGGAGAGAAGGATTCGGCATCGAGATGGGCCTGGCCCGGCGGATAGTCGCCGGCGCGCGAGTACAGCATGCGCAGCAGGTTGGAGAGGGTGGTGACGCTGCCGACCGACGAGCGGCTGGTTGGCGACCCGCGCTGCTGCTGCAGTGCCACCGCCGGCGGCAGGCCCTCTATCTCGTCGACCTCGGGCACCTCCATCTGGTGGAACAGGCGGCGTGCATAAGGCGAGACCGATTCCAGATAGCGGCGCTGGGCCTCCGCATAGAGGGTGGAGAAAGCGAGCGACGACTTGCCCGATCCCGACACGCCGGTGAACACGACCAAAGCGTCGCGCGGTATGTCGACATCGACGTTCTTTAGATTGTGCTCCCGCGCCCCGCGCACGCACACGAAGCCGGAGGCCTTGTTATCTCCCATGCGAGACTCCTGGCCCCTGACACGCCGGGCGTCGGTTCGATTGCGTGATAGGGGTCTGGGTCTTCACCGTATCGCGTCACCGACGAAAGGAAAAAAGCGCGGTTGGCAGCGAAGCAGGCGCGCCCGGCTTATACCAGTTCGTATCCTGGATGTGCGAGGCAGTGACGTAGATCGTCCCGTCCGGCCCTTCCGACAGCGTATCGGGCCAGCGCAATCTCTTGTCGGTCACCACCGGCTCCAGCGCATCGCCCGTCCAATATTTTACCGAATTGTCGGTTGGCGAGGTGACATAGAGTGTGTCGTCGCTGCCCATCCAGAGTCCGTCCGCGACATTGGTCGTGCCGACGGTCTTCACTGCCGCTTCGACGTCGGAGGTCGGAGTGCCCTTGCTGAGTTTCGACGTTTCGATCGAATAGAGCGTTCGGCCGGTAAGTGCCTGCCAGTAAAGCGTGCCGCCATCGTTGGAAATCGCGAGGCTGTCCGACGAGAAGGTCGGCTGGCGGCCGTCGGGCCGACGCAGCGGCTTGCCGTCAATCTCGACGATCACGTCCTTCTCGACCTGCGTCGACTTATGGCCGTCGAGCGCGCGGAAGGCGTCACCGGTGTCAAGGTCAACGACGATGATCGCGCCGCGCGTGCCGGAATCGGTGATGTAGCCGGTCTTGCCGTCAGCGCTGAAGCGGATGTCATTGAGATAGGTGCCCTGCAGCGCCACCGTCTCGTCGAACAGGATCGTCTTGGTGACCTGATCGGCGCCAAGATCGATGCCGACCAGCTTGGGGCCGCCGGGCAAAATCTTTTCATTGCCGGGCGCCGCTGGATCGAGCACCCACAGGGCGCCTCGACCGTCTGCCACGATCGATTGCACGCAGACGAAATACTCGTCGACCGGCATTTCGCTCGCCTTCGCGTTGCGCCACGAATTCCATTTCTCGTCCGGATAGGCTTTGAGCTTTCCGCTCGGCAGCAGCTCGGCGACCGAGATCGGGGCGTCGTCGGTCCAGCGCGGGAAACAGACGAAGATCCGGCCGTCCTCGGTGACGCTTACGCCGGTCACCTGATGGCCGAAATCCGCGACCTTGGTGAGCTTCGAATCCGTGCCCGCGAACTTGAACGCGAACGCGGCTCCGGCTGCTGCGGTGCCGGCAACGGTGGCTCCGACGAGCGCCTTCTGCTTCGTGTCCATCAGACTGTCCCTCTCTCAAGCGGCCGCGTGACCGACGTGTTGCTGCTCGTCCTCTCCTCATCACCAGCGGACGCAATCTTGAACGCCAGGATCTCTGCGCGGTGGATCTGGGGAGGCTCGGCGAACAGCGAAGCGGAGCTTCCGGATAGCGCCGTGCCGACTTCGCCCGACAGATGCGCCTCGCGCCCTGCCTCGTCGGCGAAGGTATCGACGATGGCGAACCGAGTCTTTCCGAGACGCAGAGCGTACCACGACAGGGTGCCCGGCTCCCGCTCCACGGCCGATCGGGCTCCTTGCAGGAAGCGGGCAACCTCTTCCTCCGCACCGTCCCGTGCTTCAAGCGGAACATGCAGGGCCAGGCGCGGCAGGGCGTCCGCCGCCGGCACCTTGAGGGCGAGGATGTCGGCCGGCTCGATCTCCGGCAAGCCGTTGAGGATGGTGAAGGTCTTCACCACCAGCGCCCGGCCGACCGTGCCGAACAGATGCTTCAGCCGGCCGGCATTGCCGGGGAAGGTATCGAAGATGGCGAAGTCGGCGGGGCCAAAGCGCAGCGCGTACCAGTGCCGCGTGTCCTGCTCATGCTCGACCGGCTCCAGCGCACCCCGGAGGAATTCAGCGGCATCTTCCTGGTGGGTCGGCCCGGCTTCAATGCCTACAAACAGTGCCTTGTGCATCTTTTCTCTCCTTGTTCCGAAGGTAGCGCCTCGAGCTCCACGGAAGGCGTCCTGGGCCTAAATCATGGGAAGTTCGCGCGGCCGGGCGCCAAGCGGGAACGCCGCGTCGATCATGGCGAGTTCGGCGTCCGTCAGCCGCAGCGCGCCGGCGCCCGCATTGTCGGCAGCGTGCTCCGCGCTGGACGCCTTGGGGATAGCGAACAGCGATGGCCGACGCACAAGGAAGCGCAGCGCCACCTGGCGTGCTGTCGCGCCATGGCTCGCTGCAATCTCCTCCAGCACGCGGCCGCCCGGCGTGTCCGGGCCAGGGAAATTGCCATGGCCGAACGGGCTGTAGGCAACCACGGCGACGCCGTGCTCCTCACACCAAGGCAGCACGGCATGCTCGATCGCGCGCTCACCAAGATTGTAGAGAACTTGGTTGCAGGCGATCCGGCCCTCGCCGCCGGCTTTCCAAGCGGCATCGAGGTCGGGAACGTCGAAGTTGCTTACGCCCCAAGATAGGATCTTTCCCTGTTCGCAGAGCCGCTCAAAGGCGGCGAAGGTTTCCTCGAGGGGGTACGACCCGGGCCAATGCAAGAGGTAGCAGTCCAACCTGTCAGTCCGGAGGCGCGCGAGCGAGCGCTCGCAGGCGGCGACCGTCCCGCTACGGGAAGCGTTGCTGGGGAGCACCTTCGAGACGAGGAAAACCTCGTCTCGCCGCCCCGCTATGGCCTCTCCGACCACAACCTCGGCTTCGCCGTACATCTCAGCGGTGTCGATGTGGGTCATGCCGAGGTCGATGCCGTGACGCAGCGCGGCGACCGCGGTGGGCCGGTGCGCGTCGTCGATATACCAGGTCCCCTGGCCGATCACCGGGACGTCGCCGGGTGCGGCACCGAAGGGACGCCGCTCCATGGTCTCCTGTCCCGGCGAAGACGGCCCCTGCTGCGCGGCGGCGTGTGTCACGCGGCCACCGCCCGCGGCGACACCTGTTCGAATCCGTCCGTCAGTAGGATCGCAACCTTCAGGCCGACGAGAATCTCATTCGCCATCTCTCCATCTCCTACAAGTTGTCACTTCGAGATTGGCTTCGTCTACCCCTAACTCTTCAACCAACTAACCGTCTGGCCCGCGGCTCGCCCCCTCCGAACGCCACGCGGACCAGCGCCCCAATCAAACTCCCGCTTCATGCAGCGTCTGGGTTGATCCGCACCGCCCCGCGGGCGCCACCTGTTCTAGGCAGGCTGCTTCTCCGCCACGACATCGAGCTGCTCGATCGTGGGCTTCTCGAAGAGAACGCCCGTGTTCTCACCGAGCGCTTTCCCGACGTCGCCCGACAGGTGCGCCTGGCGCCCGTCTTCGTCGGGAAAGGCGTCGAATATCCCGAACGACGAGGGTCCGAACTGGATTGCGAACCACCTTACGGTCTTGGGCTCCCCTTCGACGATCGACAGCCCCTGGTTCAAGAAGGCGCGGAGATCGTCCTCTTTGCCGGGTAGTGCTTCGAGGCGTACCAGAACCGCTTTGCTGACTTGCGTTGCCATCTTGAATCTCTCCTTTGCCTTGCTCGGGTTGTCGCGATGATCAAAACGCGGCTGCGGCCGCCTCGGCGACCGTCTGATCCTGCTCGCCGCTGCCCCCGCTCACTCCTACCGCCCCGACTACCTGGCCGTCTTGGCGAAGTGGGATGCCCCCGGCGAAGATCATCACCCGGCCATGGTTGGAGTTCTGGATGCCGTAGAACTGCTTTCCGGGCTGAGCGTTCTCCCCCAGGTCCGTGGTGGCGATGTCGAACGCGCGCGCCGTGAAGGGCCTTGTTGATCGAGATGTCGATGCTGCCCACCCACGCATTGTCCATGCGGATGTGGGAGACGAGGTTGCCGCCCGCGTCGACCACGGTCACATTGCTCGGCGACCCGATCTCGCCCGCCTTGGCCTGACCGGCAGCGATCACGCGCTGTGCGTCTTCGAGCGATACGGATACTTGGCTGATGGTCATGACGTTTTCCTTGGGTTGATCGCTTGGATCATTTTCGACCGGCGTTTCGCGGCTGCCGCGTCACCGTCCCATCGATGTGCACAGTGGCGTCGCGAGGCGAGGGCCGTTCTCAGGCTTCAACTACCGCTGCTCCTTGTTCGTTCCTGGCGGCGTGAACAAATGCGGCAAGATCGACGTCCCTCAAGGACCGTGGGGTGCGGGGCCGCGGTCGGAGTCATCGCAATGCGTCAAGGAACCGATCGGAACCAGATCGTCCCCGCGGCACCCCACCGGCCGTTCGAAGGCTTTGCCGACGCCGTCTTCCCGATCGCGCTGAGCCTGCTGTCAAGCCGCCCGGCAGCCCGATGAATCCGGCCGGTTGGCCAATCTCGCCGGCAAGGTCGGCCGCGCGTTGATTGCCAAGGCGCCAACATTCATGAAGCATCGCCCACAATCGAGCACGCCAAGGTGTCGAAGTGCGAGCGGCAAGGTTAAGCGGCGGAGGCCGCTAATCGGCGGTGCTCGGCGGGTCTAGGGTAGTATGAATGGCGAAATGTATTCGTTATGTTTATCCGGTGCGGGGCGCCAAATACCGCCGACTGCCGCCGTCTTCTACGCAGGAACCGCGATGGCTATGATCGGCGAAATCGCTGGGAGTTCAACGTAGTAGGCGCAGCGGTGCGCTTCGGCGATGCCGTTCGAATCGCTCCGGGTGAAACGAACCTAACGGGCGTCATTCACCTCGAGGCGATGCTGTACTTCCGTCACGAGGCGTGAGGGTTGTGCTGCCCGCAAACCCGATCACTAACGGCGTTCGAGGGTGTCGATGATCGGACAATCTGGCCGGTCGTCGCCGTGACAGCGGGTCGCGAGGTCGAGCAGGGCGAGGCGCATTCTCTCCAGCGCCTGTGCCTTGCGGTGCAATTCATCGGCGCGCGTCGTCGCCAGCCGCTTCACGTCGGACGAGGAACGGGCGCGATCGCTCCACAGTTCGAGCAGCGTCCGGATTTCCTCGATCGGAAAGCCAAGGTCGCGGGCGTTGGCGATGAAGCGGAGCCGCTGGACATCGGCGGCGGAATAATCGCGATAGCCGCTGTCGCGGCGCGGCGGCTGCGGCACCAGGCCGATCTTCTCATAGTGGCGGATCATCCGCTGCGAGACGCCGCTCGCGTCCGAGGCGGCGCCGATCTTCACAGCTTTACCCGATTGAGGCGCAGCGCATTGGCGACGACGGTGAACGAGGACAGCGCCATCGCCGCGCCTGCGAACATCGGCGACATCAGGATGCCGAACGGCGGATAGAGCACGCCCGCCGCCACCGGCACGCCGATGCCGTTGAACAGGAACGAGAAGAACAGGTTCTGGCGGATGTTGCGCATGGTCGCGTCAGCCAGCCGGCGGGCGCGCACGATCGCGGAGAGGTCGCCGCGGGTCAGCGTCATCCCGGCGCTCTCGATCGCCACGTCGGTGCCTGTGCCCATGGCGAGGCCGACATCGGCGGCGGCGAGCGCGGGCGCGTCGTTGATACCGTCGCCGGCCATCGCCAGCCTGGCGCCCGACGCCTTGAGCTCGCCGACGATCCGCGCCTTGTCGTCGGACCTCAAATCGGCATGGACCGCATCGAGCCCGCCCACCTGCCGCGCCACGGCTTCGGCGGTCGCCGCATTGTCGCCGGTGAGCATCATCACCTTGAGCCCGTCGGCGCGCAGCGCCGCGATCGCCTCGCGGGCATTGGCGCGGACCGGATCGGCGACCGCGAGCAGGCCGGCGGGCCGGTCGTCGATCGCCACCAGCATGACGCCGGCGCCGTCTGCGCGGTGCGACTGCGCCAGTTCTTCGAGTGGTCCAGGGTCGGCACCGATCCGACGCAGCTGCGCGGCGTTGCCGATCACCACCGACCGTCCGCCCACGTTTGCGCTGACCCCAAGTCCGGTCTGCGATTCGAAATCCTGAACCGCTGCCAGCTTCAATCCGCGCTCCTGCGCCGCCGTGACGATCGCATGCGCGAGCGGGTGCTCCGATTGCGCCTCGACCGCGGCGGCGAGCGCGAGAAGATCGTCCTCGTCCTCGCCGGCAAGTGTCTTGGCCGCAATAAGCCTCGGCTTGCCCTCGGTGATCGTGCCGGTCTTGTCGATGACCAGCGTGTCGACCGTCTCCAGCGCCTGCAGCGCTTCGGCATTCTTGACGAGCACGCCGGCATGCGCCCCGCGGCCGGTGCCGACCATGATCGACATCGGCGTGGCGAGGCCGAGCGCACAGGGACAGGCGATGATGAGCACGGCGATGGCGTTCAGCAGCGCATGGCCGAAGCGCGGCTCGGGGCCGACGAAGTTCCACACTACGAAGGCAGCGAGCGCGATGGCGACGACCAAGGGCACGAACCAGCCCGAGATGCGGTCGGCAACCGCTTGGATCGGGGCGCGGCTCCGCTGCGCCTCGGCGACCATGCGAACGATCCGCGCGAGCATCGTGTCGGCGCCGACCGCGCGGGCTTCCATGACGAGGCTGCCGGTCCCGTTGACGGTGCCGCCGGTGAGCTGCGCCTCGGATATCTTTTCGACCGGCACCGGCTCGCCGGTCAGCATCGACTCGTCGACCGAGGACCGGCCCTCGATTACGACGCCGTCGACCGGTATTGCGTCGCCGGGCCGGATGCGCAGGCGGTCGCCGGCCATAACGTCGCCGACCGATACCTCTTCCTCCGAGCCGTCATCACGAATGCGGCGCGCGGTCTTGGGCGCAAGGTCGAGCAGCGCGCGGATCGCCTTGCCGGTGGCGGCGCGGGCGCGCAACTCGAGCACCTGTCCGAGCAGCACCAGCGTCACCACCACGCCCGCGGCTTCATAATAGACCGGGACCATCCCGCCGTGCATGCGGAAGGTCGGCGGAAACAGCCCGGGCGCGAAGGTCGCGACGAGGCTGTAGAGGAAGGCCGCGCCGACGCCGATCGCGATCAGCGTGAACATGTTGAGATGGCGCGTCCTGATCGACGCCCAGCCGCGCTCGAAGAACGGCTTGCCCGCCCAAAGCACGATCGGCGCGGTCAGGGTGAGCTGCACCCAAGGCGAGGCTTGCGGACTGACGATTTGCAAGCCGAGCATTTCGCCCACCATCGACACGACCAGGAGCGGTACCGCCAGCACCGCCGACACCCAGAAGCGCCGCGTGAAGTCGACCAGTTCGGGGTTGGGCGCATCGTCGAGGCTCGGTTCTTCGGGTTCGAGCGCCATGCCGCAGATCGGGCAAGTGCCCGGGCCCTCCCGCCGGATCTCGGGGTGCATCGGGCAGGTCCAGATCGCGCCCGGCGTCGCTTCGGGCTCGGGGCGCGGCCCATCGCCGAGATAGCGCTCGGGATCGCCGAGGAACTTCGTGCGACAGCCAGCGCTGCAGAAATGATAGTCCTCGCCGTCATGTCGGGCGTGGTGCGGGGTCGTCGCGGGATCGACGGTCATCCCGCATACGGGATCGATCGCGCCGCCGGTCGCCGGCTTGGTCGCGCAGCAACTCGCGCCTTGATGATGGTGGTGATCGGCATGGTTCATAGCGGGAATCCTTCCATGCCCACTCATATGGAGTCTGACATCATGTCAGAGTCAAGACATGCTAGATCGTCGGCTGCGGCGACAGCGTCCCGAGCCACGCGACCAGCGCGAGGATCAGCATGGCCGCGCTCGTTTCGAGCGCGATGCTGCCCCGCAGCGCACGCACACCGCCGGAAGCGCCACCGGCGTCCCCCGATGCCAATCGCGGCGTGAGCCGCCACCGGTTGGCGGCGGCAAGCCCGAGCATCGCCGCGAACAGCACCAGCTTTGCGATCAGGAGCTGTCCGTAGAGTGTCGTCGGCAGCCGCAGGGCGCCCTCCACGCCGACGATCATCCAGACGTTGATGAGCCCTGTAGCCACGATCAGCGCGACGATGATCGAGCCAGCCACGGCAAACCCCGCCAGCGCCGAGCGTGCCGCGGCGACCGACTGATCGTCCTCGATGCGCGCGAAGAGCAGCGTGACGAGGACCGCGAGCGCGCCGAGCCAGGCACCTGCCGCCAGCAGATGCAGCCCGTCCGCCAGGCGATGGATGGTGCCCGCAGCGCCTTCGGTCACTACGGCATGGCCCGTCCAGGCGAGCGTGCCGAGTGCGACGCCGGCGCCGAGGGTCACCACCGGCGATCGGATCTTCGCGGATTGCAAGAGCGCCGCGACGAACGCTGTCGCGAGCGCCGCGGTGCGCCACAGAAATGCGGCACCCGGCGGCGTTTCGAACAGGACGAAATCGAACGTCTCGCGACCGATGCCGGTGATCGTAGCGCTCGACATCGACGCGACCATCTGCAAGAAGGACAGGTTCGAGAGCAGCAGGCCGAGCCCGGCGAGGCCGGCGATCATCAGGCGGTCGCCGAATGGCCGAGATGGGCTGGCCGCATAAAGCGGATACACGGCCAGCCCGAACAGCAGCAGCAGATCGGCATAGACCCCGAAGCGCAGCGCCACGCCGATCCAGTCGGTCATGTCCTAGCGGACCGAGAAGGCGTGCGTGCCCGTGATGCGGTGCGTGTCGGCGCCGACGATCACCCAATCGACCCGGTAGCTCCCTGTCGAAAGCGGCCTGGCGCTGGTGAGGGTAATCGACTTCCCGTCCTCCGATACCGCGCTCGTCACGCCCGTCATCTTCATGACGTGGTTCGCCATGCCCGGCATGGAGGTCATCGTCAGCGTTGCGCTCGACAATCGGGGCATGACGCGCTCGCTGAAGGTGAGCTGCACCGTCGTGGTCGGTGCGACGGTGGCGTTCGCGGCGGGCGTCGCCGCGACGATCTTCGGGTGCGCGTGCGCGGCGGCGGGCACGCTCAGTGCGGCCATCACCGCGAACGGGGCGATCAGCGATCGGAACTTCATATCAAACTCCTTTTGCAATCCATGTTAGGCGATACGCAGTTGCCGCGCGCATCCCTCACGCCAGCTTGGATGAGGGCACAATCCGCGCCATGCGTATGAGGGAGGCAGAAGGAAAGGTCAGGCGATGAACAACGATATCGACAGCGCGCTGGCTCGCTTCGCCGGGGCGGAACCGCATGCCGGCCTCGCCGGGCTCGAAGACCGCGTAATGTGCGCGATCGCGAGCCGATCGTCGTCTTCGGGTCTGGCGATGGGCGCATCGCTGAGTGCGGCCGCATTCGCGCTGGTGCTCGGCATCGTCAGCAATGCCGTGCCGCTGGCCGAAGCGCGCGCGGTGTCGACGCTCGCGCCGTTCGGCGCGCCGAGCCCGCTGGCGCCCTCCTCCTTGCTGCTCGAACCGCGATGAGAGCGCGTCAGCTTATCCTCATCGGGTTGATCGCGTTCGCTGCTGCGGTCATCGGGGTGCTGGTCGGGCGGTATTTCGTTCCCGCTCCGCCGCAGCCGGCGGCCGAGCTCCACGCGGTGCTGCACGAGCAGCTTTCGCTCGATCCGGAGCAGGAGCGACGGCTTGAAGCGCTGGAAGCGAGCTTCGCGGTTCGGCGCCGTGCGCTTGAGCTCGAGATGCGCGCCGAGAATGCCCGTCTTGCCGATGCCATCGCCGCCGAGCACGGCAATGGCCCTCGCGTCGCCGCCGCGGTCGACGCCTCGCACCGGACGATGGGCCAGCTCCAGAAGGAGACGCTGGCGCACATCTTCGCGATGCGCGCGCTGTTGAAACCGGAGCAGGCGGCAAAGTTCGATGCCGCCGTGACCAGGGCGCTGACCGAAGAACCCCGGTGAACGACGGTCTGGCCGACCGCACGGACGGCGAGCTCGTCGCGCTGGCGCTGGGCGGCCCGGAGGCGGCCTTCGCCGAGATCGTCAGCCGGCACAAGCAGCCGCTCCACCGCCTGATCGCCCGGATCATCGGCGATGACGACGAAGCGCTCGACGTCCTCCAGGACGTGTTCGTCGCGGCGCACGGATCGCTGCGCCGGTTCGACATGGGGCGGCCGATGCGTGCCTGGCTCGCGCGCATCGCGATCAACAAGGCGCGCGACTGGCGGCGACGCCGAGCGGTGCGGCGATTGATTTGGGCGGTGCTGCCCATCGAGCACGCATCGGACATCGCCGACGACCAGCCCGCGGTCGACACGCTCGCGGCCGACCGCGAAGAACTGCGGCAGGTGGGCGCGGCGATCGCCACGCTTCCGGCCAATCTGCGCGAGACGCTGGTGCTGCGCGCGATCGAGGGCATGAGCCAGGCGGAAACCGCCGAGGCGCTGGGAATCAGCGAGAAGGCGGTCGAGACGCGCCTCTATCGCGCCCGGCTGCGACTCGCGGCCGAGATCGACCGGCAACGATAGACGCTTGACCCTGACATGGTGTCAGACCCCATCTTGCCTTCAGCTTTTTTCGACTCCGCCATGAGGGGCATGATCGCCGCGCGCGTATGGTTCGGTAAGCCTCGCCAAGATTTCAGGACGATGAATGACCGCTTCGATTGATCGCCGGACACTGCTTCGCGGAACCGCCGCGCTGGGCGGCACGGCCGCGCTTGCCGCATGGTTTCCCGCCTGGGCGCAGCCCGTCTCGCAAGGCCTCGTAAGGCCGCTCCCGACCGTTTCAGGCGAGGACATCACGCTCACCATCGCGCGCCAGACGATGATGATCGACGGGCGATCCTCGCCCGCGATCGGTATCAACGGCACCGTGCCGGCACCGCTCATTCGGCTGCGCGAAGGCCAGATGGTGCGGCTCAATGTCGTGAACGACCTAGACGAGGACAGCTCGATCCACTGGCACGGCCTCCTCGTTCCGCCGCAGCACGACGGCGTGCCGGGCGTCTCGTTTCCCGGTATCAAGCCGCGATCGAATTATCTCTACGAATTCCCGATCAAGCAGAACGGCACCTATTGGTATCACAGCCATTCGGGGCTGCAGGAACAACTCGGCCATTATGGCCCGATCGTCATCGACCCCGTCGGCGAGGATCCGGCCCAGTATGACCGCGAGCACGTCATCGTGCTTTCGGACCACAGCCGGATGTCGCCCGAGGCGATCTTCCGGAACATGAAGCTCAATCCCGGCGGGTTCAATTTCCAGAAGCAGACCCTGGCCGGCCTGCTGGCGGGACGGGACCAGACAGCATCGCAACGCCTGATGTGGGGCGGCATGCGGATGGACCCGACCGACATTTCGGACGCAACCGGCTCGATCTACACCTACCTGGTCAACGGCCACGGCCCGATGGACAACTGGACCGCGCTGTTCACGCCGGGCGAGCGCGTGCGCCTGAGGTTCATCAACGCATCGGCGATGACCACCTTCAACGTCCGCATACCAGGATTGCCGATGAGCATCGTCCAGGCTGACGGGCAGAACGTCATGCCGGTCGAGGTCCAAGAGTTCCAGATCGGCGTCGCCGAAACCTACGACGCGATCGTCACGCCGAGCGAGGACCGGGCCTTCACGCTAGTCGGCGAGGCGATCGACCGCTCGGGCATGGCGCGCGCCACGCTGGCGCCGCGCGCCGGCATGAGCGCCGCGGTGCCGCCGCTGCGCGAGCGTCCGCTCGCGACCATGAAGGACATGGGCATGGGCGACATGTCGATGGATCATGGCGGCATGGGCGGGATGGACATGTCGGGCGGGATGCGCGGCGTCGATCCCACCGCCGAGCAGAACCCATCGGCCGCGCTCGCGACCGGCGCGATGGCCGGCGGCGCGGCGGCGGTGGGCAATATGGATCACAGCACGATGCCGATGGACCATTCCGGCATGGCCGGCATGGATCACGGCGCCATGGCCGGCCAATCGGGCGGGATGGCCGGGATGGATCATTCGGCGATGGGCGGACAGTCCGGCGCGATGGCGGGCATGGACCACGGTTCGATGGACATGGGCTCGATGAGCATGCGCGATTTTTCCAATGCGCCGCAGGTCAAGAAAGGCCCAGGCGTCCAGACGATCTCGCCGATGCCGATGGACCGGACCGGCGAGCCCGGCCAGGGGCTGGAGAATGTCGGGCACAAGGTGCTCGTCTACCGCGACCTGATGGCGCTCGACCGCAACCCCGACGTCCGCGCACCGTCGCGCAGTATCGACATCCACCTCACCGGCAACATGGAGCGTTTCATGTGGTCGTTCGACGGCGAGAAGATGTCGGACGTCCACGAGCCGATCCCGTTCATCGAAGGCGAGCGCGTGCGCGTGAACCTCATCAACGACAGCATGATGGGGCACCCGATCCACATCCACGGCCACTTCTTCGAGCTGGTGACGGGGCACGGCGACCGCGCGCCAAGAAAGCACACCGTCATCGTCCAGCCGGGCGGCAAGGTGACCTGGGACTTCACCGCCGACGCGGTCGGCGACTGGGCGTTCCACTGCCACCTCCTCTATCACATGCACGCGGGCATGATGCGCGTCGTGAGCGTGCGGCCGCGGGGAGACGCGGCATGAAGACGCTGCTTCGGCTCGGCGCCGCTCCCGTCGTCCTCCTGGCCGCGCCCGCCGCGGCGCAGACGATGGACCATTCCAACATGCCCGGCATGACGATGCCGGCGCAAGCGGAGCCGGCGCCCAGACCTGCTCAGCAGCCGCCTTCGCCTTCGGCGGCACAAGATGCCGCCCCCGCCCCCGCCGCTCCCGATTGCTCGCCCGAGCACGCAGCGATGGGCAATTGCACGCCCAAGCCCGCAACCGATCCGCACGCGGGCCATGCCATGCCGGACGCGGCCCAGGCGGCGCCCGCGATGGAGATGACCGGCACCGCGCTTCCGGCCGGCAATGCCCCGGCGCCGCAGCCGCCGGAGGATCATTATGCCGATCGCCAGTTTCCACCCGAAGAGATGGCGGATGCCCGCCGCCAGATGATGTTCGAGCAGGGCGGCCAGCCTTTCTATCAGGTGATGTTCAACCTCGCGGAATATCAGGCGCGCGAGGGTGCCGACGGCTTCCGCTGGGACGGCGAGGGTTGGTTCGGCGGCGACGTCAACCGGCTCGTGGTGAAGATCGAAGGCTCGGGCGCGTTCGGCGAAGGGGTCGAGGATGCCGAAATTCAGGCGCTCTATTCGCGCGCGATCGGCCCCTACTTCAACCTCCAGGCCGGCATCCGCTACGACTTCAAACCCAATCCCTCACGCACCTACGCCACGATCGGCTTCGAGGGGCTTGCGCCCTATTGGTTCGAGGTCGAGGGCGCGCTGTTCCTCTCCGACAAAGGCGACGTGCTCGGCCGGCTCGAAGGCTATTACGACCAGCGGATCACCCAGCGGTTGATCCTGCAGCCGCGCGCCGAGTTTAATCTTGCCGCGCAGGATGTGCCGGAAACCGGCATCGGCTCCGGCCTGTCGGACATCGAGCTTGGCCTGCGCCTGCGCTACGAGATCACACGCCAGTTCGCGCCCTATATCGGCGTGTCGTGGGACAGGAAGATCGGCGACACCGCCGACTTCGCGCGCACGGCGGGTGAGAATCCGTCATCCACCAGCATCGTGTTTGGGATCAGGACCTGGTTCTGAACTAGACAGGACGATCGAGCCGCGCGCGAACGGCACGCCAGGTCGAAAGGAGATAAATGATGAAGATGTTCCGTACTCTCGCTCTTGCACTGGCGCTGGGCACACCGGCGGTCACGATGGCAGCGGGACCCATCGTCGTTCATCGCGATCCGGGCTGCGGCTGCTGCGAGCAGTGGGCACGCCAAGTGAAGGCCGGGTTCGATCGTCAAGTCAGAATGATTGACGATCCCAACCGCGCGGCGCTTAAGGCCCGGCTCGGTGTCCCAGCCGCGCAGTCGTCCTGCCACACCGCGATCGTCGATGGCATGGCGTTCGAAGGGCACGTCCCGATCGCCGATATGAAGCGCGCGCTCGCCGCGCGCCCGGCGGGTGTCAAGGGCCTCGCCGTGGCCGGCATGCCGATCGGCTCCCCCGGGATGGAAGTCGCCGGCGCCAAGCGACAGCCTTACGTCGTCATCGCCTTCGGAGAGAACGGCCAGCGAGTGTTCGCGCGTCACTAAAGATAGGAAGGTTCAATCGATGGAACAGGATCACGAAATGAAGAGTATGTCGTGGGGTCGCTTTGCGGCGATGATCGCAACCTCCACGTTGATCATGTTCTTCCTGATGTACCAGCTCGTCTATTCGTCCGAGCATCTGATGTTCAGCATCAACCGGCTGGTCGCCTCGCTGGTGATGGGCGCGGTGATGACAATGGTGATGCTCGGCTTCATGTGGTCGATGTACAAGGGCATGGCGATCAAGCTCGGGATCTTGGCGTTTGCGCTGGTCCTCGGCGTGGCCTCGCTTCTGGTCAATCGCAGTCAGGCGCTTATCTCCGACGTCACCTTCATGAAGTCGATGATCCCGCACCATTCGATCGCGATCAACAACGCGCGCAAGGCCAGCATCAGCGATCCCCGGGTTCGCGTGCTGGCCGACCAGATCATCGCCAGCCAGGTCCGCGAGATCGCCGAGATGAAGCTCCTCATCGAAGACATCGATCGGAACGGCGAACGCGGCACCCAGCCACTGCCGGCGCGGTCGGCCGAGGTTACGCAGGATATGCTGCCCGAGATTCGGGCTGCTGTTCGTTGAAGCGCAAGCCTTACGGATTACGCCCGCACAGGTTCCCGCGGATAACCTCACGATAAGCGGAGGCGCCAGCCCAATGCCACGAGCCTTCGATAGCGACAGCTTCTCACTGTGGCGAGAAGCGAAAATCGCCCGAGCGTAGCATTTGCGGCCGCGGAGAACGGCAGGCGGCAGGACCAGGCGATTGCGGACGCCTCTAGAGTAGTACGAACGGCGAAATATATTCGTTATGTTTATCCTGCGCGGGGCGCCATCTCTCTCATTGAGATGGCTTCATTGACAACGCCGCCAGCCGCGGACGTTGGTCGTGCTGTTTAGAGTGGCGACTTCGTTGCTACCTTCTATCGGCGTTCCAAGAGCGCACCCCCTTCGTGGCTTGTGAATTAAGAGGGCTTCGCTTCTGCTGAGACGGTCCGTTTTCGACCGTAACGACCATTTTCGTCGACCAGCCTTGAGGCGTCACCGAATATCTCGGACCTCGATCGCTCCGACAGTAGCGCTGCCATGGCGTGCTGCCCCACGACTTTGCCCCGATGAAGTTGGTGAACAAATAGTTCCTTAACATGACTATCATGTCGCGGACGGGGCTAACCGCCGTGCAACTACTGACCTGGTAGGCATGGAAAGAACAGCCGAACGGAAGTTTTGGCTTGCCGCGCTCATTGCCTCGTCATCGAGGGCGCGCACGTCGTGCAGCGCGAACGGTGTCTGCCATTCCCAGCGCGCCTTCCGCGCTGTCGCCTTAAGGGGCGCAAATAGCTCCTCGATGGACATGCCGGTCTGACGATAGCTCGCAGCAGGTCCGCCCGTCGTGGTGGCCGCCATGACCGGGAGGCCTTTCAGCAGTGAAGCGGTGTTTGGTTCGAGGTAAATCAAGGGAGTTAGAACCACATCTTGCCAGCGCTTGAGCAGGGGCGGTGTAGAGTACCAGAACATAGGAAATTGAAGAACCAGACGATCGGCCCGCAGCAGGCGGTCGCGCTCAGCCGAGAGGTCGATCTTTTCATCGGGATATGCGGCGTAGAGATCGACGATCTCAAGTCCGGGCAGGTCATCCAGGCCGGAGAGCAGCGCGCGATTGGCACGGGAGGCCGCAAGATTAGGATGCGCGAGCAGCAGTGCGGTCGTCATGTAAGTCTCCTTGCATTGCCAAACCTGATCGCCTCGCCGCCATCTTTCAAAATGATGTTTCTTATGCCAGATCATTCACGCGATGAATTTACGATCCGTCGATCTCAACCTGCTCGTCATCGTGGATGCGTTGCTGGACGAGGCGCATGTGGGCCGTGCGGCGGAGCGCCTCGGCCTTACGCAGCCTGCGGCCTCGAACGCGCTGGCGCGCGCACGCGCCCTATTTGACGATCCGCTTCTGGTGCGTGCGTCTTCCAAGGGGTTCCGCCGCACACCGCGTGCAGAGGCGATTCGCGAACCTCTCCGAGTTGCTCTCGCTGAGTTGGCCGGGGTTGTTTCACTTGGCCCGATTAGCCTGGCAGGACTTCGCGGCGCCGTCCGGATTGTCGCCGCGGACATTCTGGCTGCGCCGCTCGGTGGCGTTCTCACCAAAGAACTGGCCCAGCGGGCACCCGGAATAGACTTGGTCTTCCATCCCTGGCACGTGGGGGACGAAGTCGATCGCCTGGAACGCGGTGAGGTCGATATCGTCGTCAGCGTCACATCCGCTTCGGGCGCATCACTGCGCAGCGAGCCGCTGGGAAGCTACGCTTATTCGATCGTGATGCGCCGCAAGCATCCGGCTGCCGACGCGGAGGTGCTCGATACCGATCTATGGCTGGCATTTCCTCATCTCGTCGTTTCCGGACGAGGGGATAGGCGGGGATCGGTAGATGCCGCTCTTGATCGCATCGGCCGACAGCGGCGGGTTGCCGCCGTCGCGCCCAGCTTCCTGCACGCACTCGAACTGCTGCGCGACACGGACCTGATCGCTGCTTTCCCACAAATTGTCATGAGCAGCGCCGCGGCAGCGGGCCTGGTGTCCAAGCCCGCGCCGATACCTCTAGATCCGATATCGCTCCACCTTGTGCGGCACAGCCGCACTGACATGGACCCCGCCGTGACTCTGGTCGCAGAGCTTGTCCGTAAAGTCGCGCCGAACTTGCAGGATGGCTAGGAGGCCTAGTCACGCCTCTTCGATGTAGCACTGTTCCGCCTGCGAGACGTTGTGTTCACATTGATGCACTCCTGCACGCCTCGCGAACCGATTATCTCCTCAGCATGAGGCGCGCCCAGGTCGATGGTCGACCGAACCCGGTGCTTCCTTGCCATGAAGGAGTTTTCGCCATGACGGATATCTGGTCCCCCATCACCGTTGGCCGCATGAGCCTGCCCCACCGGTTGGCAATGGCACCGATGACACGCAGCCGTGCGCAGGTCGACGGCACGCCCGGCGCTCTCGCGGCGCAATATTATCAGCAACGCGCTTCGATGGGCCTGCTCATCACCGAAGGCACGCAACCTTCGGACGACGGCCAGGGTTATCTGACCACGCCGGGCATCTATACCGACGCCCATGTGAAAGGCTGGCGCCAGGTCGCCGACGCGGTGCACGCGGAAGGCGGTAAGCTGGCCATCCAGCTGATGCACGTCGGCCGGATGTCGCACCCTAGCAACACGCCGCACGGCCGTCAGCCGGTCGCGCCCTCCGCCATCGCGCCTGGGGTCGAGATGTTCACGGCAACCGGCATGCTCGACATTCCGGAGCCTCGCGCGTTGGAGACCGACGAGATCGCCCAGACCGTGGCCGACTTCGCCTACGCCGCACGGCGCGCCATCGAAGCCGGTGCCGACGCGGTCGAGATTCACGGCGCGAACGGCTATATCGTGCACCAGTTTCTGGCGCCGAACGCGAATACCCGCATCGATGCCTATGGCGGCTCGGTCGAGAACCATGCGCGTTTCGCCGTGGAGGTCGCCCAAGCGATCGCCGACGCAATCGGCGCCGATCGCACCGGCATCCGTCTCTCGCCAGGCATTCCGATGGGCGGCATCAAGGAGGGCAGCGAGAACGACGAGGTCTATCGCTACCTCGCCGAGCAATTCGATCGGATCGGTCTTGCCTACATTCACCTGCTGCATGGCGGCAACGAGCAGCTGCTGGCCGACATCCGGGACCGGTTCTCCGGCACGCTGATCGTCAACCGGCCAGGCCGTACGCGCGAGCAGGTCGGCAGCGATATCGCTGCAGGCACGGCCGACATGGAATCGATCGGCGTGATGAGCCTGTCGAACCCCGATCTGGTCGCCCGGCTCAGAATGGGCGCTCCGCTCAACGAGGTGAAATACGACAAATTCTACGGCGCGGGCACCGAGGGCTACGTCGACTATCCCGTGCTGGAAACTGCCTGATTTTCGCGGCGGAGCCGGGCTCGGCCTGGCCCCGCCTCCGGGCACCTCGTGAGGCGGATTGCCCCGTGCCGATCCATCTGCGGACGGCAGACGATTTCTCCGCCTGAAATTGGAGAGCAGCGATGACATATCACTTCAAATCCGCCGACGCCGCGCTGCTGCTTGTCGACTATCAGGTCGGCACGCTTCAGCTTGCCAACACCACGCCCGCCTATGAAGCGCTGCGCAACGCGATCGTGCTTGCCAAGGCCGCCAAGGTGCTGGGCATCCCGGTCGTGCTGACCGCCAGCCAAGAGGACCGCGTGCAGGGCCCCACGCACGACTGGTTCTCGCGCGTCGTCCCGGAGGCATACGAAGGCCGCGTCCTGCGCAGCGGCGTGATCGATGCCTGGCAGGATCCCGCCTTCCGCGCTGCGGTCGAGGAGACCGGGCGCAGGCAGCTGATCATCGGTGCGATCACCACCGATATCTGCCTGGTCCTGCCCGCGATCAGCGCACACGAGGCGGGATACGAGGTGCAGGCGGTGATGGACGCGTCGAGTTCGCCCTATCGGATCAACGAGGACATCTCGCGGCATCGGCTCGATCGTGCCGGCGTCGAGATGACGGTGACGAACACGATCATCGCCGAGCTGACGCAGGATTGGTCGACCCCCGAAGGCCAGCAGATCGCCCAGATTCTGCCGACGCCTTACCTGATGCGCCCCGTCGACTGAACCCGGAACCGGGCGAGGGAGGAGCGATCGGGTCGCTCTTCCCGTCATCGTGCCGAGGGAGACCTATCCTACCAGTTCTCGCGATAGGGCCGGACTTCGACCTCGAAGCTCCACGCCTGCCGATCCTGCCTATGCAGCGACCAGGCGGTCTCAGCCAAACCATCGGGCGAGACGAAGAAGTCGTCGGGCTTGTCCCGCATCATCGCGCGGACGGTGGGCTGATCGATAACGCCGTCGACGATCAGCAGGCCGACGTGGATGCCCAGCGGCCAGAGCGACTTCGCCATGGATTGCGCAAGCGCGCGCTGTGCCGCCTTGGCTGGTGCGAAGGCGGCCGTCTTCGGGGATCCGCGTAGGGACGCGGTAGCACCGGTGACGATGATCGAGCCCGAACCCTTATCAGTCATCGCCGGGATGACCTGCTGCGCGCACAGTAGCAACCCCATCGCGTTGATCCGCCAAGACGCCTCGAAATCATCCGGCGAGAGCTCCTGGACGGTCGTGAAGACACCAGAGCCGGCATTGTAAAGCAGCGCCTCCACCGGCCCCATCGTCTCGCGAATTTGCGAAAAGGCGTCCTCGATTGATGCGGCATCGGTCACATCGCAGGCGACGGCCTGCGCGTGCGCAATTTGCGACGCCATCGTCTCGAGCTTCTCAGCACCGCGCGCCAGCAGCGCGACCTGGTAACCGCCTTTGCTGAACCGCTCGGCAAGCGCCGCGCCGTTCCCCGGACCGGCTCCGACTACCACGGCTACAGGTCTGTCATCAGTCGCCATGAGGCGCTCTCCCTTCTCGATGCGAGCTCTTATCAAGATGCAATTATTGAAGACCCTTGACCTAACGAGAATCACGTAACATTTAAAGTCTCATGAGACGAGATAGCAGATTGTCGGGTGTGCTGCATGTGCTGCTGCATATGGCCGAGCGGGACGAACCGGTCACGTCCGAGACGATGGCGACCATCATGGGCAGCAATCCCGCCGCGATGCGGCGGACGATGTCGGGGCTGCGCGAAGCCGGGCTGGTCCGATCGGAGAAGGGTCATGGTGGAGGCTGGACGATCGAGCGCGCGCTTTCGAAGATCACACTGCGCGACCTCTATGCCGCGTTGGACAGCCCCGAGCTGTTCGCCATGGGCAACCGGACCGATGCGCCCGGATGCCTGGTGGAGGAAGCGGTCAATGCGGCGCTGGGTGGCGCCTTCGAAGAAGCGCGGACCCTGCTGCTCGATCGGTTCGCCGCCGTGACGCTCGCCGACCTCAGCGCCGATTTTCACGGCCGCATGATCGCGCGTGGAAAAACTGCCGATCAGGAGACATACCATGAAGTATGACGCCGTCGTCATCGGCGGGAGCTATGCCGGCTTGTCCGCCGCGATCCACATCGCGCGAGCGCGCCGGTCGGTCTGCGTCATCGATACCGCCTCGCCGCGCAACCGCTTCGCCAGCGCCTCTCACGGCTTCTTCGGCCAGGATGGCGCCGCTCCGGCGGCGATGATCGGCGGAGCCAAGGCACAGGTGGAGGCCTATCCCGGCGTGCGGACGATCGCGGACGCCGCGACCGATGTCGGTGGTGCGGACGGAGGCTTCGAGGTGGCTCTCGCCGGAGGGGGCAGAGTTGCGGGCAGAAAGCTGGTGCTGGCCTTCGGAATCTCCGACGTGCTTCCCGAGATTCCCGGCCTTGCCGAGCGGTGGGGCGAGACCGTGCTGCATTGCCCGTATTGCCACGGCTACGAACATGGCGACGGCACGCTGGGGGTCTTGTGGACCGCGGCCCTGTCGGCGCATCAGGCGGCGCTCATCGCCGATTGGGGTGCGACCACGCTCTACCTCGACGGCAACGCCATGCCCGAGGGGGACGCGCGGACGCTGCTCGACCGGCGCGGCGTGACGATCGAACCCGCGCCGATCCGCTCGCTGCAGGGCGAAGACGGCACGCTGGCCTCGCTGCTGCTGGATGACGGCCGAGTGGCGGAAATCGACGCACTGTTCCTCGCCCCGCGCTCGCGATTGAACAGTCCGATTGCCGAGCGGCTCGGCTGCGCGCTCGACGAAGGGCCGTTCGGCCCCATCATCCGCACCGATGCGGCCAAGCTGACCAGCATCGCCGGCGTCTATGCGGCAGGTGACATCGCCCGCGCGCCGCACAATGCCAGCTGGGCGGCCGCCGATGGCGTCACCGCCGGAATCTCGCTGCACCAATCGCTGGTGTTCGAGCCGCCTGTTACGGGACAATCATGATGAGCATGGAGCTCTATGAACTCGCTTGGGAACTCTACCCCAGGCGCGTCGGCATCTATTTGGCAGAAAAAGGGATCACCGGCATTGACCGGGTGGCGTTCGATCTCATGGCCGGATGGCCCCCGCCCGATCTGGAACGATTGAGCCCGCTCGCCACGGTGCCGATCCTAAGAACCGAGGGCGGCACGCTGATCCGCTCCTCGATCGCGATCCTCGAATATTTGGAAGAGCGCTTTCCGTCGCCTGACATGCTCGGCCAAACGCCGGCCATGCGGGCACGGACGCGTGAGTTGATCGCGGTGATCGATGAAGCCGCGCTGCAATTTGGTATCTGGTGTCACAAGGGCAGCCCTGCGTTCGCGGGGCGCGAACCGCAAAGCATCGAAGCCGCGACGTTCGCGGCCGATGCGTATCATCGCCGCTTGCGCCTGCTCGACACACTGGCTGGCGAGACGGAAGGACGATTCCTTGCTGGCGATCAGCCCACCATCGCCGATTGCATCGCGATGGCCACGTTGCAATTCGCCGAGAGGCTGTACGGCGTTCCCGTTCCTGAAGTCTGCCCTTCGCTGATAGATTGGTACGCCGCCTTCAGCGAGCGGCCCAGCGCGGCGCCGGCAGAATTTCCCGCACCCCTCCTGGCGGTGGCACAAGGGCTGCGGGAAGTCTGTCCGCCGTCGAGCGGATAAGGCCACAAGTCCCGCACCAGGGATCGTCGATGTCGACGGCAAGGTGCGGGAACTTGCAGGCTTGGTTCAGAAGTACCGATTGAGGAACTCCGCGGTGCCGTCGAGCGCTTGGGCCGCCGCCTTCAGCATCGCGACGTTGGTCGGGAAGACATGGACCATGCCTTTCCAGACATGCGTTTCCACCTGACGCCCCGCTTCGCCCGCCAGCGCCTCGAGACGCAGCGAGTCGTCGAGCAGGATCTCGTCGTCGCCGACGTCGATGCGCACCGGCGGCAGATTGGAGAAATCGCCCTTCAGTGCGTTGACGCGCGGGTCGCTCGGGTCCGCACCGGCAAGATACTGCCGCGCGCCATCGGAGAGCGATCGTTCGTTGAGGATCGGATCGACGTCGGCACGGGTCTGAACGCTCGCGCCCTTGAGTGCGGGATCGGTCCACGGCGAATAGGCGATGATGGCGACCGGAGCGGGCGTCGCTTCGTCGCGGTTCATTGCCACCGAGAAAACCGCGCCGCCACCCGCGGAATCGCCCATCAGTGCAACCTTGCCACCGGTGGTGCGGGCAAGCTCGGCATAGGCCTTGCTCACATCGTCATAGGCGGAGGGAAAAGGATTCTCAGGCGCGAGCGCATAGTCGATGACGAAGACCGGGCGACCAGCGCGTGAGGCGATCTGACTCGCCAGCCCGCGATAGGCCTCGGCGCTGCCGAGAACATAGCCGCCGCCGTGGACGTAGAGGATGGCGCCGTTCTCGGCGCGCGTGCCGGCGGGAATGACCCACCACCCGCTGACGCCGGCGACCTCGCCTTGTGAGGTCTCGACGCCGTCGACGATCTTGGTGCGGGCGATCAATTGGTCATAGGCATCGCGGGCGCCCGGCTCGATCGAGAAGCTGCCCGAGACGGCGATCATGGCGCGCATCGCCAGCATGGCGGCACGGTCGCGGAACGCCTCGTCGTGATGAATGATGCTCATGGTCGATTCCTTCGATTGGTGACGGTCAGCAATCTAGCGTCCCGCCACACCGCTCGGCAGAGCATCAATCTGGACGCGCCGTCCCATCAGCGGGACGAAACGCACGCGAGCATCTCAGCGAACGAAGGCCGCCAGCTCGTCGGCTGATCCCGTCGGGAAAATGGCCTTGAGATGATCGAGGAAGGCGGACACGCGTGAGCTCAGCAGGCGCCGGGAGGGATAGAGCGCCCAGAGTTCGGTTCGCGGTGCATCGAGTTCGCCCCACAGCACCAGGTCCCCGCGCTCAACCTCGTTATGGACGAGCGAATAGGGCAGCGCCGCCGCGGCGTTGGCATCGCGCAGGGCGTCGCGCACCATGACGAGCGAGGAGAGCGACAGGATTGGCTCGATATCGACCTTCTCGATTCCGTCGCCACCATGACGCAGCCGCCAACTCGTCTGTTTCCAGTCGGTGCTGCGAACGATCGCGGGCACGGCCTTGCGCGCCGACGGCCGCTTGAGACCGGGGGGTGCGACGACGACCTGGTAATCACGCAGGAACACCCGGCCGACGAGGTTGGCGTCGGCACTAGGATTGATCCGGATCACCAGATCGACGCCCTCTTCGACCATGTTCACCGCCCGGTCCTCCGTGATGACCTCGAGCTGCACTTCGGGATAGGCAGCGGCGAAGCGCGCGGCGACCTCGCCCATCGCGATCTGGCAGAACAGCAGCGGCGCGCTGATCTTCATGTGTCCGCGCGGTGTCTCGCCGCCCGAGGCGATGGCTGTCACCGTCTCGTCGAGATCGGTCAGCAGCTTCGCGCTGCGCTCATATAGCGCGCGGCCCTCCTCGGTGAGCTTTAGATCGCGGCCGCCGCGCTCAAAGAGGCGCAGCCCCAGAGCTGCCTCGAATTCCGCGACACGCCGCGACAAGGTCGCCTTGGGACGATTGGCCTCCCGCGCCGCTTTGCTGAAGCCGCCATGGCGAGCGACGAGGTTGAAATCGGCAAGCGCGACGAGATCCATGTTCCACCTACAGAACGATTGGGTGATAATCGGCACCTTCCGCCCCGGCCGCGAAACAATCAACGTGTAATTTACGGCAACGTATCGCTGTTACGCATGTGTCGCCGGGCAGCGGTGGCGCTGCCCGGTTTTCGTGAAGGGGTGTCGTAAGACGACGCGTCATGACTTGGCGAGGAAGGGGTTGATTGCGGCAACCGTCTCCTCGAAGCGGTCCTCCTTCTCGGCGCGGCGCATGAAGTCGACTTCCTCGACCAGCACCTCCGCCGGGGTGGGATCGCGCTGCAGCAGGTCTATCACCTGATCGACGAAGACCTCGGGCGGCATGAAGCGCTCGTTGTTCTCCTGGCCCGGCGTCAGCGTGGTGCGCAGCGCCGGCGGGGCGACCTCGATCACCTCGACCTGGTCCTTGAGCACCGCACGCAGCGATACGGTGTAGTTGTGGATGGCCGCCTTTATCGCCGAATAGGTCGGCGCGAGCACCAGCGGAACGAAGGCGAGCCCCGAGGTCACGTTGATCAGCGCTGCGTCGCTCTGCGCGACCAGCTGGTCGATCAGTGCATTGGTGAGGCGGATCGGGCCAAGGAGGTTGTTGGTGACCGATTCCTCAGCGTCGGCAAGGTCGCGCTTGGAAGCGAGCGAGCCTTCCATGCGCATGATGCCGGCATTGTTGATGAGGACGTTCGCCTGCGGGAAGTTGTCGGCGATTCGCTTCGTGAAAGCCTCGATGCTCGCCGGATCGGTCTGATCGAGTTCCAGCGCGTGGATGTTGCCGTAGCCTTCGGCCGTGTTGGCGAGTGCAGCTATGTTGCGGCTCGCGATGATGACCGTGTTGCCGGCATCGTGCAGACGCTGCGCCAGCAGGCGTCCGATGCCCGAGCCGCCGCCAGTGAGGATGATGGTGTTGCCGCTGTTCTTCATGGTGCTTCTCCTTGATGGCTGGAGCCGGAAAAGCGTTTCCGTCTCTCTGTCATCGGAGATAGCTGTTCCGTTCTAGGCTAATAAGACACGGAGTTGGGATGTGTCGTTCCGTCAACGGGACGAAGGATCGGTCATACCTTTAGGCCGCCGTCCACATAAAGTTCCTCCCCATTGATGTAGCTGGCGGCATCGCTCGCGAAGAAGGCGACGACATTGGCAACCTCTTCAGGCGTGCCTATCCGCCCGATGGGGCTGCGCTCGTTCAGGGCATTGATGGCGCTGTTCCCGTTACCTCCCAGAGCGTCACGCAACGACGGCGTGTCGATCGCTCCGGGGCTCACGACATTTATGCGGATGCCGCGGCCCTCGATGTCCTTGATCCATGTTTTGGCGAAGGCGCGCAGGCCTGCTTTGGTCGCCCCATACACGCTCATGGTCGAGGGTGCCTCGAATGAGCCGGTCGATCCGATCAGTACGATGGAAGCTCCCGGCCGGAGCATCGGCAGGGCCGATTGAACCGTGTTGAGAGCACCTTTCAGATTCGTGCCGATAACTTTTTCGAACTTTTCGTCGTCGATCTCTCCGAGCGGCGCGTTTGCGCCCACGCCGGCGTTGGCGACCACGATGTCTAGCTTGCCAAGTGTCTGTTGGATCCGTCGGACAACGCCATCCATCTCGCTTGCCTGCGTCACGTCGGCGACGAGCGGAATGCAATCCTCGCCAAGCGCGGCCGCTGCCTCTTCGATCGCATCCTGCTTGCGCCCGGTGATGACGACAGTCGCCCCGCTTTCGATCAGGCGCTTGGCGATGGCAAAGCCGATCCCCGAACTGGCTCCCGTCACTAGAGCGACTTTCGCTGTAAGATCGATTTGCATTGGAGCGTTCCTTTCAATTCTGAGGGACTGGCCCATGGTCAGTGATCCACCCCTCCCACGCTGCTTAATCCTGAGCTGTGGGGCGCACGACGATGCTTCCAACATCGACTTCAGGAGGTTGTTCGATGGCGAAAGCGATGGCCTTGGCGATCGCATCGGGGGGAAGGGCCAGCTCATCCATCCGGTGCTGCGTCGCGGACCGGGCGGCATCGTCCGTCATCGAAGAAGCAAGTTCGGTGGCTGTGAAGCCGGGCGAAATCTCCGTCACCCGCAACGTCGAACCTGCTTCCTGACGTAGCGCTTCGGTGATGGTCCTGACCGCATTCTTGGTCGCCGCGTACACCCCCATCGTGGGCACGATCCGCAGGCCAGCGGTCGAGACGACATTGACGATGTGGCCGCTTCCCTGGCGCGCGAAGATCGGAAGCACGGCAGCGATACCGTAGAGGACTCCGCGCAGATTGACGTCAATCATCGCGTCCCAGTCGGCCACCCGGAGTGCGTCGAACCGGGACGTCGGGCTGATGCCGGCGTTATTGATCAGTACATCGACCTGCCCGAACCGCTCGCATGCAAAGCCGACGAGCACATCGACATCCTCGCGTCGGGTGACGTCGGTCGCTCGCCAGGCAGCGGTTCCGCCGCTTCCCTCGATCTCCGCGACCGCTGCCGCCAATTGTTCCGAGCGCCGCCCGCCCAGAACGGGTATGGCGCCCGATGCCGCAAGGCGAAGAGCGGTGGCACGGCCGATGCCGCTACCCGCCCCGGTGATCACGACGACTTTGCCTTCTACGCTCATTTTGATCTCCCTTACGCAACAAGCTAGTCAGAGGGAGGCGGATTAACTACACTCAAGATGCCATGATTTTGTCGAGAATCTCCAGAATCGCCCTTGATCCGCTATCCGATGCGCTGATGGCCTTCGGTACCGGCGCAGCGCAGGCAACGCGCCTCGAGGCAACGGGCGACTGGGCGTTGCATTTCGCGTCGCGGGATCGGCTCAAGTTCATCGGCCTGGTACGCGGGACATGCTGTCTGTTGTTTCCGAACCAGGAACCCGCATGGTTGAAAGAGGGTGACGTGCTGTTGATCGGGCGCACCGACTATGTGGTGGCAAGCGACCCGCACCTGGAGCCGGCGGATGGATCAGAGCTTTACGCGCAGGGCGATGGAGATACGTTGCGCCTCGGCGGCGATGATGTGCTGCTGATCGGTTCCAGCGTCGGACTGGATGACGCGGGCGCGGGCTTCGTGCTGGATGCGCTGCCGCCCTTCTATCGGATTGCCGGTGATCGCAGCGAAGCGGGGTCGATCTCTCGTCTGCTCGAGTTCGTCGACCGTGAAGCACGGCTAGAGCGGCCGGGCAGCAGGCTCGCTGCCATGCGATTGGCCGAGCTGCTCCTGATCGAAGGCGTTCGCGTTTTCATCGCAGGGGAAGGAGCATTCTGCGTCGGATGGATCGGTGCGTTGGGTGACCGGCAGGTTGGTGAGGCGCTCACATTGATCCATGCCGATCCGGCAGGGCAATGGACCGTCCCGCGTCTTGCGGCCGAGGTCGGCATGTCCCGATCGGGCTTCTCCGAGCGATTCTCACGCAAGGTAGGACGCCCCCCGCTCGACTACCTGCGGCATTGGCGGATGATGCTTGCGCAGCAGCTTTTGGCGCGAAACGACATCAGTGTTGAGCAGGTTGCACGCCGGGTCGGCTATGTGTCCCAAAGCGCCTTCGGTTTCGCGTACAAAAGGACGTTCGGGAGTTCACCAAGACAATCAGGCTGAATACATGCTGAGTGCGGCACGCTTGATGGTCTCTCGCCGAAGCATCGAGTCGATTACTCGCGCGCAAAATAGATCAGGACAGCACCTGGCGTTGCTCCACACACAAATAGCGCAGCGCTGGAATTACGTATTGTAAAGGACAGGTTCAATGAGTTTTGAAGGTGGTTGCCGCTGCGGCGCGGTGCGATACGAGCTGGCGGTCGACGATCTCCCGCTGACTTATGCCTGCCATTGTGTCGATTGCCAGACCTGGAGCGGGTCCGCGTTCGCGCTGCACGCGATCGTGGCTGAGGACGCGCTTACTATCAGCGACAGCGCGCATGCGTTTCGTCTGCCCGAGGGACAGGAGGTCATGTCGTCCGACCATATTGGATGCGCCGCCTGCCTCACCCGGATTGCCAATCGCAATCCAGCACTGCCGAGCTTGCTTGTGCTTCGCGTGGGCACGCTTGACCGCAGCAGCGAGGTTGCGCCTGCCATGCATATCTGGATCCGGCAAAAGCAGCCTTGGCTGACAATCGGAAATGACACACCCAGCTTCGAGGTTTCGCCGACGCCGCAGGAATTTGCGGCCGCACTCGCAGGCTAGGGAACGCACATGGTCATGGTACAGCCATCCGGATTACGTGCGGACGCGCGTCGCAGCGAGGAGGCGGTGATCGAAGCAGCCCGTGCGCTGTTCGCGGCCGAAGGGATCGACGTGCCCAACCGGACGATCGCGGAGACCGCCGGTGTGGGCGTCGGCACGCTCTACCGGCGCTTCCCGACCCGCGCCGACCTCATCGCTGCGGTCTTCCGCCAGGAGATCGATGCCTGCGCGGCCGCGGCTGACGAGCTGGCGGCAACCCGGGTGCCCTTCGAAGCGCTGGCCGAATGGTTACGACGGTTCGCGGCCTTCATTGCGACCAAGCGCGGCTTCTCGGCCGCGCTGCATTCGGGCGATCCAGCCTATGCGGGATTGCCGGTCCATTTTGAGAAAAGGTTCTACCCGGCCCTGGATGGGCTTCTGGACACCGCGCGTAAAGCAGCGGTGATCCGGCAGGGTCTAACAGCTGACGATCTGGTCAAGACCGTGGCCAGGCTTGTCTCGCCCGAGGATACGGGACTGGGCCAGCGCATGCTGGAGGTGCTGATCGATGGACTGCGGGCTGACTGACGCACACTCCGTCAGCCCGCAACACTGATTGCGGGGGCCGACCCCGGCCTGGATCATTTCTGTTCGATGAATCCCTTTGGGACGGCGGCACCACTGATGTCGCTCACTGCCGACTTCCACGCCGCTTCCGAGCCCGACAGAATGCTGAGCAGGAAGGCGGCCGAGAGCTGCTGGACAGCGGCGACCCGAGCCGGATCCTCGTCCGTTGTCTCCCGGGCTTCGTAGTTCGGAATACCGCCGAGCGAATGCTCGCCGCCGCTGACTTCGAACAGAGCCTTGGCGCCAGGGCTGAGATCGTAGGCTTCGCGCCACCATTCGGGTCCGCGCACCGTCATCGCGCCGTTGTCGTTGTCGCCTGCGACCACCAGCGTCGGGGTCTCGAGCCCCGAGAAGTCCGGGTGCATAAACGGGAAGTTTTGGGCGGCGAACGCGCTCAGGTTTTCTCCGCCCGTGCCTGGCACTGCGAACAGCACGCCGGCCTTTACCCGCGCGTCGCGCAGCGAAACGGTCGAGCCGTCGTCGGGGTCGGGATGGGTGGCGCCGAGGAACATGCTGGCCGTCTGAGCACCCCAGGAGTGGCCCGCCACCGCGATGCGGTCCCGATCGATCCGGCCCTTGATGAACGGAACCGCCTGCTCGACCGCATCGAGATTGTCGAGCAGGGCGAGAATGTCCTGCTCGCGGAGCCGCCAGAGCTGGGACCGACGCGGATCGTCGCCGGCGAGCGCGATCATCCGGGAATCGAGATGGGTCGGATTGATCACCGCAAACCCGTGCGAGGCCCAGTAATTGACGAGCGGACCGTAGGTGTAAAGCGACTGGCCGTTGCCGTGCGAGAACATAATGACGGGCAGGCTGTCGCCTTCGGCAGGCGCGGTGACGCGATAGGTCAGATCCTCGCCGCGCCCTTTGATCGGCAGCGAGAGAGGTCCCATGGACAGCGCGGGCGCGAGGTCCATGGCGGTTGAGCGAATTGTGGGATTGGCATGTGCTGGCATTGGCAATTCCTTGGCCCCGGCAACGTCGCCGAGTCAGGGGATGTAGATACGGAACATGGTTCCGTTTTCAAGAGGCTGACTTACTCGATGGGGTAGCGCGCTTCTACAGCGCGCCGTCGGCCAGCATCTCGCGCGTTCGCTTCAGGGTCGACAGAAGTGCCGCTTTGTAGCCCTTGTCGCTGTCGAATTGCTTCTGTTCGGCCTGTTCTTCCGGTCCGCCAGGCTCTTTGCCGCGCAGACCCAGATAGGAGTAGAATTTGAGCTGCAGCGCGCCTTCATCGTCCTCGAACAGCTCGTTGATAATCGCGCCTTCGCGCGGGCCGCTGGCTTGGAAGAATGTCACCTTGGACTGCGGCTCGAGCACAATGATCTCGCGCACATCTTCCTTCGCGATGGTCGCCTCGCGCACCAAATGGGTAGCGCTTTCTTCGGTCACCTCGCAACGCGTGCAGACGCCGGGCGGCAGGAACAGCCGCGCATCGCGCGCCTTGCGCTCGAGGCCTTTCCAGACCTGGTCGCGGGTCAGAGGAATTTCGCCTTCGGAATTCACCGGGACGGTGGCGGTCGAATAGATCATGGCGTGTCCTTCGCGGTCGAAGTTTGGATCGACCTGCAAGCTAAGGGGCCGCCGTGCTTGCACTAGCCGCGGATTTTGAACGCGCCGTTTCACTCGCGGAACGCGGAGCAGGAACTAACTGTCTCTCTGGTGGAACGATCAGTTCCAATCGCGCCTCTATTCGCCGTCCGGCGAGGACATAATCTCCGACGCAGAAACTGGAGATGCGCCATGACCCGCACTGCCGATCCCGTCCGCGATCCGAACGACGTTGCGGTAACGCGCGAGGCTCGCGTTCCCGGCGCGACCCGCGACGTCTTCGACTTCGTCGCTGCCGAGGATGTCCTTCCGAAGATCCTTACCGGCTATCGTCTTTTGCCCGGAATTTCGCACACGTCCGACATCACCGGCCCATGGGATCAGCCGGGCTCGCGGCGGACCGTCCATCTGCTTGACGGAAGCCATGTGCGTGAGGGTGTTACCCATTACGACCGGCCGCAATACTTCGCCTACAGGGTTAGCGACCCAAGCTTCGCGCTGAAGCACCTGATGATCGAGGCGCGGGGCGAGTTCTGGTTTGCCGAGGCAAATCACGGCACCGAGGTTCGCTGGACCTACACCTTCCGCGCGAGAAATCGGCTCGCCAAGGTTCCGCTCCGTCTGTTCGTGAGCACGCAGTGGAAGGGCTACATGGACGTCTGCATGACGAACATCATCGCGCATTTTGCGGAGCGCCGAACGGCCGTTTTGCCAAGGCCGTCGCTTGCCGCGCCCGCTCGAATTTGAACGACACGCCACGATAAGGAGTCCATCAATGTCCAAGACCGTTCTCATCACAGGCGCATCCAGTGGTCTGGGTCGCGCGAGCGCCAAGCTGTTCCAGTCACAAGGCTGGAATGTGGTAGCCACCATGCGCTCACCTCACGCGGAAACCGAGTTGAATACGCTCGACAACGTCCTCGTCGCACGGCTCGACGTCGAGGAGCTATCCTCGATCACCAGCGCGATCACGGCCGGTATCGACACCTTCGGACAAATCGACGTGCTGCTCAACAATGCGGGGTACGGCGCCTATGGCGTGCTGGAGGCGACGTCGTCCGACGAGATCCGCCGTCAGTTCGATGTGAACCTGTTCGGGATGATCGAGACGACGAAGGCGCTGCTCCCCCATTTCCGACACCATCGCTCGGGAACGATCGTCAACATCTCGTCGATGGGCGGTCGCGTCGCCTTCCCGCTTGGTACGCTGTACCACAGTTCGAAATACGCGGTCGAAGGCTTCTCGGAGGCACTCGCCTATGAGCTGGCACCGATCGGCGTGCGCGTGAAGATCGTCGAGCCGGGACAGATTGCCACCGATTTTGCCGGACGGTCGCTTGCCTTCAGCAATGACGAAACGCTCGCCGAATATCAGCCCACCGTCGCGCAGGTGATGCAAGTGTTCAGTGAACTCACTGCGGGCGCGTCGCCCGCGGACGCCATCGCCGCGGTCGTCCACGCCGCTGCGACTGACACGACCGACCGACTGCGCTTCGAAGCGGGCGAGGACGCACAGCAACTGCTCGCGATTCGACGCAAGACGGACGACGCGGCCTTCGCAGCTTCAATCAGTGAGCAGTTCGGCCTTCAGGCCTGAACGACGCTGCGTGTGCCAGGGTGACGGTTGTCACGGCCATCGTGCATGCAAAGGATCAGGTGAGATGATGATCGATAGAAAGACGTTCGAGACCGACAGGCATCGTACCGCCTATCTGCAGGCAGGTCCGTCCGACGGCCCGCTGATGATCTTCGTTCATGGCTGGCCCGAGGCGCCATTCGTCTGGATCCGCCAGATCGAATATTTCGTCGCGCAAGGCTGGCGCTGCATCGCACCCTGGATGCGCGGCTACGGGGCCTCGTCGGTCCCGAACAACGTCGCCGCCTACGCCAACCGAGAAACGGTCGCCGACCTTGTCGAGCTGCATGACAGCCTCGGCGGTGCGCCGGCAGTCTGGATCGGGCACGACTGGGGCAGCCCCGTGGTCTGGGCGCTTGCTGCGCACTATCCCGAGCGCTGTCGTGGCGTTGCGAGCGCCAGCATCCCCTATCTCGCGCGCGGCTTCGCGCTGCCGGCGCTCGTTCCGCTGCTCGATCGCGAGATCTACTCGGCCGAGGACTTCCCTGTCGGTCAATGGGATTATTGGCTCGCTTTTCGCGAACGCTTCACCCCCGTCGCGCGCACCATGGAAGCAGACCCCGCCGGCATCCTGCGCCTCGTCTTTCAACCCAGCAAACCACTGTCCGCTACGCGTGGTCCGGCATTTTCGGCGACAGCGCGGCAGCGCGGCGGCCTGTTCGGCGGCATCGGTCTCGCACACATTCCCCGCGACAACCTCCTGCTGGAGGATCAGTATGTCGAGGAAATGGCGCGCGACTTTGCCGCTAACGGTTTCTCCGGGCCAATCGCCTGGTATCTGAACGACGATGCAAACATGGAATATGCGCGAGAGGCGCATGATTTCGGGCGTCTCGCGATGCCGGTCCTGTTCCTCCATGGCGCGCGCGACGATGTCTGCGAGACCGTGCGCAGCCCGCTTGCTCAACCTATGCGCGAGGACTGCAGCGATCTAACCGAGGTGATCATCGATGCCGCTCACCAACTCGCGCTCGAAGACCCCGACGGCACCAATCGCGCCATCGCTCAGTGGCTGTCGGACAAATCTGTCTGAGGGATCTTTGTCGGGGCGGGTTGCCTCGCCGTCTGCCCGGGCGAACGATCACGCTTCATCGCCGTCTGGCCGATCAGACCCCTGAACCAGCGCTGCGCGAGATTGGCATCATTACGGCGGTGCCAGTTCATCGTGAACGGCGCGGAGGGCAGATCGAGCGGCGTCTTGGCGAGAACCACCCTGCCGGCTGATTGAAACTGAAGCGCGAGACCGGTCAGCATCGTACACAGCGCGTCGGTTCGTTCGACGACGAGCGCCGCGGCGGTGGCATTGGGCACGGTCAGCACGAGTTTGCGCTTCAGGCCCAGCTTCTCGAGACGTTCGTCGACAATCCCGAACCGATCGTCCTCAGGTGAGAAGAGGACATGCGGCCAGGCGAGGAAAGTGGTCCGGGTCAATGTGCTCGACGCTGCAGGGTGGCCGGCGCGCATCATCGTGACGAAGCCGTCCTCGAACAGCGGCCGCGAAAGAATCCGACCGGCCTTCTCGGTCGGCGGGACGCCAATCGCGACGTCGACCACGCCGCTGTCTAGGAGCGCGATCGCCTCGTCGCGATCGTCGAAGCCGCGCACATGCATGGTGATGCCCGGCGCGGCTCGCGTCAGTTCCTCGAACAACGCGGGAAGGAGCGAGATCGTGGGCGGATTCGACATCGCGATGGTGAACGCCATCTCGGCGGTCTCCGGCACGAAGCGGTCGCGAAACGAGAACGCCGCCTCGATCTGCGCCAGCGCCTTGCCCACGGGTTCATGCAGTTCGAGCGCGCGGGGCGTGGGCTGAAGACCGTCCGCCGTGCGGATGAAGAGTTCGTCCTCCATCAACTCGCGCAGCCGGGCCAGCGTGCCGCTCATCGCGGGCTGCGTGCGTCCGACCCGTGCCGCGGCGCGGGTGACGTTGCGCTCGGCCATGAGCGCTTCGAAGCCGACAAGCAGATTAAGATCAATACTGCTGAGATTCATGGCCCACAGACCGCCTTCACCAACTCGTATATAACCACTGCTGATAATGTAGTATCATGATTATCGACTTACGCAATGATGGTTGGCTTGCCACATTGATCGCATGATCAAGGAGCAAGTCATGATGAAGACCCTGGAATACACCGACTATGGACAGGTGCCGGCCGTTGCCGAACGTCCTGTGCCACAGGCTGCGACGAGCGAAGTGCTCGTCAAGGTCGCTGGCGCGGCGGTCAATCCGCTCGATACCAAGATCCATGCCGGCTACATGACAGATTTCTTTCCGGTCGCTTTTCCCTATGTGCCGGGCACCGACATCTCAGGCACGATCGAGACGGTCGGCGACGGCGTCTCGGACTGGAAGACCGGGGACGAGGTCATCGCCAGGCTCGACCCGTCCAAGGGCGGCGCCTTTGCCGAGTTCGCCGTGGTTGCGGCCGATCAGCTGGTGCGCGCACCGACGTCGATGCCGCTCGCGGAGAGCGCGGGCCTCGTCACGATCGGCGGGACGGCCTGGCAGATCCTGTTCGAGGAGTTTGCTGTAGCCCCGGGCCAGCGAGTGCTCGTTCATGGCGCAGCAGGCCCTGTCGGTGCCTTCGCTACACAGCTCGCGGTCCAGGCGGGCGCAGATGTGTTCGTCACCGCGTCGGGTGCCGATGCCGACTATGTCCGCGGCCTCGGCGCCACGAAGGTGATCGACTACCAGAACCAGCGTTTCGAGGACGAACTGTCCGACATCGATCTGGTCATCGACACGGTCGGGGGTGATGTCGAGGAGCGCTCGCTGAAGGTGCTCAAGCAGGGCGGTACGCTCATCGCCACGCCAATGCCGCCGGACGAGGAACGCGCGCGCCAAGCCGGTGTCGAAGCAAAGTTCGTCTTTCACATGTCCGATGCCACCAAGCTCGGCCATGTCGCGGAGCGCGCCGATCACGGAGTGAAGGTGCGCCTCGACCGGATGGTCGGTCTCGAGAACGGCGCGGAGGCCTTTGCCCGGCAGGCAGCCGGCGAGGCGAAGGGCAAGATCATCTTCAAGCCGCGCGACTGAGCCGAGCGCACCGGACCGTCACGGTGTTTGCTCCCAACTCCAGACTGGAGGCGTTGCTACGTCCCGTCCTGCTCTCGCTCCTGATGAGCGGTCTCGTGGCCTTCGTCGCGATCGTGAGAGTAGCTGGAGCGCTGCCCGCCTTCTGTGTCTGGATCTCGGCCTGGGCGAGCGCCTGGGTCGTGGCGTTTCCGGCGCTCCTTATCGCCCAGCCCATCGTCAATCGCGCCGTCACAACTCTGACCGGGCGCATATCCACAAACGACATTCACGAGGAAGACAGTCTTATGACCACAACAACCGTTACGAAGACTGCGACGCAAGCCGCGCGTCTGGAAGCGCTCCAACGCTTCTACGGCGTGTTCTCTACCGGCGATGCGGCCCAGCTCGACCACGCGATCGCCGTCGATTGGGACGAGGAACCGCGTAACCAGGGACAGGCGCCGGGACGCGAGCCGATGAAGCGGTTCATCGCCGGCGTACGCCAGGCGCTTCCCGATCTCACGATCGAGATCAAGGACGTCGTATTTGGCGACGACAAGGCGGCCGTCCGCGCCGAGATGCGCGGCACGCACTCGCAAGATTTCTTCGGAGTAGCCGCGACCGGCAAATCCTACGCCATTCGCCTGCACGAGTTCCACACCTTCCACGGCACGCAGATCGCCTACACCTGGCACATGGAGGACTGGTTCGGCTTCCTGAACCAGATCGGCGCCTGGCCCGTCACTTCCGAAGGAGACGAGAAATGAGCGGCGCGGGACAGGTCGCCATCGTCACCGGCGGTTCGGGCGGCATCGGCCGCGAGACCGTGCTCCGGCTCGCTGCGAGCGGCTACGATGTTGTCGCGAGCTATTCCTCGTCGGAGCAGGAGGCGCAGGCCCTCGTGGATGCAAGCGGGGATCTGCCGGGCACCGTCATCATCATGAAGACCAACGTTGCGGATGCTGGCGAGGTCGTGGCGCTGTTCGACAAGGCCGAAGACCGGTTCGGCGGCGTCGACGTGCTGGTGACCGCCGCCGGCATCTTCAAGCCGGCCACCTTTGCTGAAGCCGACGACGCGCACTTCGACCGCGAAATGGCGGTCAATCTGAAGGGGACCTTCCTATGCCTCGCCCAGGCAGCGAAGCGGCTGCGTGACGGCGGCCGGATCGTGGCGATCTCGACCACGACGCTCGCGCTGAAGCCTCCGGGTTACGGCATCTACAACGCCGCGAAGGGTGCGATCGAGGCAATGATCGCCGTCCTTGCCAAGGAAGTGGGCGGGCGCGGCATCACCGCCAACTGCGTCGCGCCGGGACCGGTCGAAACCGAGTTCTTCCTGAAAGGCAAGAGCAAGGACGAGATCGCCGCGCGCGCTGCGGGCTCACCTGCGGGGCGTTTGGGGCAACCCGACGACATCGCCGACGCCATCGAACTGCTCGTCTCGGACAAGGCACAGTGGATCAGCGGTCAGAGCGTGCGCGCCAATGGAGGCATGGCATGACTGCTCATAAGGAAGAGCGCCAGGTGGCGCTGGTAACCGGCTCGGCCTCGGGGATTGGGCGCTCGGTGACCGAAGCGCTGCGCGACGCCGGCTACATCGTCTATGCTGGCATGCGCGGCGTCGAAGGTCACAATGCCGAAGCGGCCGGGTCGCTACGTGCCGAGGGCGGGGACCGCGTCCATCCGATCGAGATGGACGTCCTGTCCGAGGAGAGCTGCGTGGCGGCGGTCGAGGAGAGTCATCGCGCCGGCGGCAGGCTTGACGTGGTGGTCAACAACGCCGGCATGTTGATGAACGGCATGGCCGAGAGTTTCACGCCGGACCAGTTCCTGTCGATCCTTGACACCAATGCCGTGTCCTGGCTGCGGGTCAATCGCGCTGTCCTTCCGGTGCTGCGCGCTCAAGGTCACGGAACAATCGTGTATGTCGGCAGCACCACGACCTACATCCCCGAGCCCTTCATCGGCGTCTATGAGGCGAGCAAGGCTGCAGGCGATGCGCTTGCACGGGCCATGGCGCTGGAAGTTAGACCGTTCGGGATCGAGAGCCTATTCCTGGTGCCCGGAGCCTTCCCCGTAGGCACCGACCATTTCGCCGATGCACACAGCGGGGACGATGCGGAGCGAACCGGCGCCTATGCTGCCTTGGCAGGCCGGCTTCCCGCGCTAAACAGGCGGATCGAAAGCATCGACCAGGAGGAAGGTCTCGGCCTGACGGTGCAAGCGGTGGGCGAACGTCTCGTGGCGGCTCTTCAACTGCCGCAAGGCAGGCGGCGCGATCATGTCTTCGTTGATGGGCAAGCGAAGGGCGCCGAGGCCATCGCCATGGCCGTCAGCGATGCGCAGGCTCGCTTCGTTGAACGGCTGGGCTTCGATGATCTTCTTCCGCCCGACCGAACGGCGCGGCGCTGAGACATGGTCTCGGCCTCCGCGCAGGCAGCTTCTGAACATGAAAAGCTGATGTCTCTCAAACTACCCGCCCTTCGCTCACTCAAGGACGCCACTGCACGAGGTTTTGACGGTTTCAGCCCGCGGCATCGAAGAGATTGGTGGCCGCGCACTGTCCCATGGCATGGGACGGGCGGCGGTGAAACATTGCGCATGGTCCAGCCGGTAGCGCGCGCATAACTTGGCGCATCTGAATGCCCGATCTTGCTTTGGACTTAAGGTACTTGCGATACGCTCACCTGGTGGCGGAGTACGGGTCGTTTCGACGTGCTGCGCAAGCTATTGGCGTTAATCAATCGACCTTGACGCGCCGCGTGCAGTTGCTTGAGCGGCGCCTCGGAATCATCCTTTTCGAGCGCAGAAGGACGGGTGTTGCACTGACACCCCTCGGAAGTCATTTCCTCCAGGAGGCGCGTATAGGTGCGGAGCAACTCCACAGGGCCGTCAAGGAGCTGGCTTCGCTGCGTGCTGGCCATGAAGGTCAGTTACGGATCGGACTCATGGGCACTATCGTCCAAGGGCCGCTTCCAGAGTTGCTCGCGAGCTTTCGAACAAGCTATCCAGGCATAAAGATCCGCGTCGAAGAGGCCAGCTTTGACGACAACCTCGCAGGCATTTCGCGCGGCCGGCTCGACATAGCATTCGTTATCGGAGAGCCGCAGGTTGAAGGCTGTGACGCCATTCGCATCTGGGACGAGCCTCTACTCGTTGCGGCACCGGTCGAGCATCCCATTGCCAAAAACTTTGCTGTTCGGTGGCGCGACTTGGCCGACGAGACCTTTCTCATCAGCTCTGACGCTTTCGGTATGAAGGTTGCTGAGGTGATCGGCGCGCAGCTTCGGCGGTTCGGGCGCAAGCCGCACATTTCCCTGCAGCGCGTGGGACGGGACAATCTTATGTATCTTGTGGAGGAAGGTTTCGGCCTGACGCTGGCGGCAAAGTCGATGCTAGGCGCGACCTACCCGGGCTTGCAGCTCGTCTCCGTGAAGGCGGCGGACCACTTCTGTTGGAGCGCGGTCTGGTCAAACAGCAGCACCAACCCGGCTGTGAAGAACCTCACCAGACAGCTGCGACAACAGTACCAGCCTAGCCCGCTACCTGGCGCCGGTACTTGGCGAACCCACGATCGGTGGCGATAAAGCGCTCAAGCATGGGGACTATCAGACGCACGGGCTCGATTGCTGGTCCGCCTCCCTCTTGCGCAAGTGCCTGAGCATAAGCGGACAGGTCTCGGTTAAGTTCTGCTGGGAGTTCAAGCGTCACTTTGACAGGCTTGTCGTCAGCGATGGGGCCAAGCTTCAAATTCGCCACCGTCATCCTCCGTAGGGTTCAAGCACGATGTCGCGAGTTACGATCACGCGAACGGGGAAACCCGGCATGATTGTCAGCGTCGGGGCAATATTGAGTTGGCGTCGGACTATGTCTTGTCCGGCCTGATTGAATGTGTCCTGCCCGCCGCTCCGGATCGCGCGCAGAAGGCGATCGTCATCGTCGACGGCCAGCTCAGCGCCGATGCTAAGTAGGGTTGAGAGACCAGCGGCCTTCGCGAGGTCCCACCAATGATAATCTACGCTGTCCTGCAGGCCGGCATATCCCTCGGCGTCAGCGCCGGGCTGCCGCTCGAGAACGATCGACCGACCGTTTGGAAAGATCATCCGGTTCCAGACCAGCAGCACGCGGCTCTGCCCAAACTGCACATTGTTGTCGTACTGCCCGATGACCCGGGTGCCCTGCGGCACGAGAAGGATGCGGCCGGTCGGGCTATCGTAGATGTTCTCGGTGACCTGTGCCGTGATCTGGCCTGGAAGATCGGAGCGGATGCCGGTGATCAGCGCGGCGGATATCACGGCGCCCGCTTGAAGGATGTTCGGCGACGCCGGTGCAGCGACGCGATCGGGCGCGACCGTCCTCCGGTCGGCGGCCGCATTGAGAAAGGCGTTCTGGCGGTCCTGCGCTGAAGGTGTGGATGGCGTCGGCGCGAGTCCGAGGCTCGCCAAGTCCGGCGCTGGAGGCGGCACGATGGCAGGGGCCGACGCGGTCGCACCGGCGCGGGTCTCGGTCCCGGAGAACAGCCGACTGGTTCGCGCGGTCTCGATCTCCTGAAGGCGCCTCTGCTCCTCTGGACTGATGCCGGGATTTGGCGTGGCGACATTCGGCGTCGGTACAGGCTGGCCGCGCTCCTGAGCGCCAACGATTGGCCTTCCCAGATCGCCCGGCAGCGGCGGACCCAATCGCGGCACCCCGCTGTAATCGCGCGGGAGACCGGCGAGCCCATCGGCGGTCGAGCGATTTTCCGTAGAATACAATTCTTCGTTCGGCCGGACCCCGTCGCGGGTCTGGAGCGCGTAGATCAGCGCACCGCCGAGCCCGACGCTGGCGACGAGACCCGCGCCCGCGAGAACCTTGCGCGACAGCCGGGTGACACGCGGCGGATCGGCGCGCAGCCGCATCGGCGCGGCGCTGGCCGGCTCGCCGTTCAGCGGCTGGGCGGCGTCGTCCAACACTTCCTCATTCCGGGGTGGGTTCTCGCTCACGAGGTCGGCCTCCCATCGGTGCGGGTGATGCGGACGCGCCGCTGGCGGTCGCCGGCGCCGAAGCGCAGCTCGGCGGCCGCGAAGAGGCGGTCGACGATCATGTGGTGGCCGCGAACCCGGTAGTTCACCAACTCGGATGTATTGCCCTCCGGGCCGACGACGAAGAGCGGCGGCATCTCACCCTGGCCGATGCCGCGCGGAAACTCGATAAAGACCTGGCGGCCGTCGTCGAAGGCGCGAAGCGGCCGCCATGGCGCTCGGTCGCCTTCGATCGCATAGCGGAAGTTGACGTTGGCGAGGTCGACGCCGCTCACCACTGGTTGAGCGGCCTGTGCCTCGGCGTTCTGCCGGCGCAGCGCGATGAGCTGGTCCTGCGGATACTGCCAGGAGACCGACGCCATATAGGTCCGTTCGGTCGAGCGAAGCTCCATGTGGTAGGTGCGCAGGTTGGTGTTGATGACGAGGTTCGTCATCAGGTCGGACCGCGTTGGCTTCACCAGGATATGGATCTGCCGTGTCGCCCCCGATCCGCTCTCGGTGTCGCCGATGATCCAGCGGACCGTGTCGCCGGCAGCGACGGGACCTGAGCCGACGAGCTGCTCGCCCGGCTGCAACGCGATGTCGGTGATCTGACCCACGGCCGTATAGACTTGATAGAGCGCCCCTTGCGTGAACGGGTAGACCTGCATCGAATTGATGAAGCCGTCGCGCACCGGCTGGATGCGGGCTGCGGCATTGGCCTGGTTCACCCGCGCGGTCGGATCTGTCGGCTCGGGCGCGCGCGGCGAAGGCTCCACGCGTTGCAACTGGCCGGGCAGCGGCAGCGGTCGCGGCAGCTCGACCACGGTGACGGGCGCCGGCGGATCGACGGCCTGCACGGCGGGAGCCACGTTGTCGTAAGAAATCTCGGGCGGCGGATTGGTGGTGGCGCAGCCCGCAAGCGCGGTCGTCGCCAGCAGAACCATCGGGATCGCCGCCCTGCGTAGAGCCGGAATTGCGGATGTGTGCGAAGCCGGGTTTCCGGCTTTACGGAAAGACGGCTTCATTGCCCAAGCTCCCGTGACCAGTTGATGGCGTTGACGTAGATGCCGAGCGGATTTGCCCTCAGCCGATCGGCGTTTCGGGGGACCTGCACGACGATCGTCAGGATCGCGGTCCACCGCGTGGTCTCGGCGAGTTGGCCGTTCTCGTACCGGCGCTCGACCCACGCGACGCGAAAACTGTCCGGAGAGGCGCGGATAACACTGGAGACGTCGATGGCGACCTGCTGACGGCCGACCCGCGTGAACGGGTCGTTCGACCGCGCATAGTCATTGAGCGCAATCGCTCCGCGATCGGTCGTGAAGTCGTAGGCGCGCAGCCAATTTTGCCGGACGATGATCGCATCGGCCGGGATGCTGCGAACCTGTTCGATGAAGCGAGCCAGGTGGAACGCGATCTGAGGATCGCTCGGTCGATAGTCGGCTTCGGCGGGCGCTACCGCCTGCGCCTGACCCAGGCGATCGACCTGCACCACCCAGGGAACGATCGTGCCGCGCGCCGACTGCACGACAAGCGCGCCGGCGAAACCTCCCGACAAGATGAGTGAACCGAACGCCATGAGGCGCCAGTTCTTTGCCTGGATACGTGAGGCGCCGATGCGGTCATCCCAGACCTGAGCTGCGCGCTGATACGGCGTTTCCGGCTCGGGTGCCTTGCCATAGTGAGTGGAGGGTCGTTTGAACATCAGCGGTCGCTTTCGGACAGATTGACGGAAGAGCCGCCGCCATGGGCGTCGCCGGAGCGGACGGCGTGGGCCGTGGCCTGGACGGCGTGGGTCACGCGTTGAGAACGGCGCATGCGCTGCGCCCAGGCGGGCGGGCCTCCGGCGCTCGCGGGCGCCGCCACGTCGGCCACCGCGTCACCACCGATCGACCCCATGGTGGATGTGCCACCCGTGGCTTCAAACGCCGCCTTGCCACCGGCATTGAAGCTCGACTTCATGCTGTCGGCCGCGCGAGAGGCGGCACGGCGCAGAGGCGACACGGCGGCGCTGCCGCCTGCACGAGCGACGCCGCCGAGACCGGATGCGACGCCGGCCGCACCGGACTGTCCGGCTGCGCCGAGACTGTAGGCTGTCGATGCGCCTCCTGCGATCGCGGCGCCACCGCGGGCAGCTGCTGCAGCACCTCCCGCCAAGGCTGCGCCACCGGAGGCGGCTGCGCCAACGGCGCTAGCGCCGAGCGCAACCATGCCACCCGCAGCCAGACCCGTTCCGACGGCCGCGCCTGCGCTGAGCTGTGGGCCGCCGGACACGAGGCCGCTGGCAATGCCCGGTCCAAAGATGCCGAGGCCGAGTAGCGAGAGAGCGGCGAGAACGATCGCCATAGCCTCGTCGATGGAGGGGTTCTGGCCACCGAACCCGGACGTGAACTCGGAGAAGAGTGTCGAGCCGATCCCGATGATGACGGCGAGCACCAGCACCTTGATGCCGGACGAAATGACGTTGCCGAGCACGCGCTCCGCCATGAAGGCGGACTTACCGAACAGGCCGAACGGGATCAGCACGAAGCCCGCGAGCGTCGTCAGCTTGAACTCGATAAGCGTGACGAAAAGCTGGATGGCGAGGATGAAGAAGGCGAGCAGGACCAGCGCCCAGGCGAGAAACATGCAGGCGATCTGGATGAAGTTCTCGAAGAACGACCAGTAGCCCATCAGGCTTGAGATGGAGTCGAGTAGCGGCCGGCCGGCATCCAGACCAGTCTGCGCGACCTTACCCGGACGCATCAGGTCGGGGGTCGAGAAGCTGGTTCCGCTCGCCTTCAGGCCAAGGCCGGCAAAGCTCTCGAAAATGATGCGGGCCAGGTTGTTCCAGTTGCCGATGATGTAGGCGAAGACGCCGACGAACAGCGTCTTCTTAACCAGCCGAGCCATGATGTCGTCGTCGGCGCCCCAGCTCCAGAGGAGCGCCGCGAGCGTCACATCAATGACAATCAGCGTGGTGGCGATGAAGGCTACTTCGCCGCTGAGCAGTCCGAACCCGCTGTCGATGTAGCGAGTGAAGACTTCGAGGAAATGGTCGATGACGCCGGTATTGCCCATCTCGTTACCGCGCTTCTTTGGCGTGCGACATGGGCTCGATGTCAGGTTGAGCTTGCGGCGTGAGGCCCTCCGGCTGTGTCGGAAATGCTTGTGGCAGCCTTTCCAGAGGTCGGGCCCCTGGCGCCAGGAAACGTCTCCGGTTCTCGGCCCAGGCGAGACGGCATTCAGGATCGCGCGGCCCCTCTTCGCCCAGGGCTTGGCATCGTACCAGCGCATCGCGCAGCGGATCGGCCGGCGCTTCGACTGTACGGCCTGACGGCCACCGCTCGGGCGTCGCCTCCTTACGGGTCATCTCGATCGCGGTCGCGGTGATCGCGACGGCGACGAAGACCACGGCGCCGATGCGAGCGAGCAGCTTGCCGTCCATAGCCATGCTCAGTTTCCGCTGTTCGGGAACATGCGGGCATTGCCCGGCTGGTAGCCGCTGCCGGGTGTGAGGAAGCGCCGGCGCTGCTCTCGCCCTTGTTCGGCGGCGGCGGCACGTTCGGCCTCGGAGAGGCTTTGAGCCCGCCCGTTGGCGGCAACGACGGCGGTAAGGTCCGCGAGCTGCTGGGCTTGAAGTGCGAGGAGCTGGTTGCCGGCCTGCGTTGCCTGCAAAGCGCCGGTGGCGCCTTGGCTCTGGCCAACCAACGCCGACATCTCCGCGCGATTGGTGTCGATGTTGCCGACGACGCCAGCCTGGACGCGCATTGCGTCCTGCAACCCACCGACTGTGTTCTGCCAGCGCTCCCGCGCTCCTGCGACGAGCGCCTGATCGGAGGCGGTCATGGACGCGTTGCCGTAGGTGGAAGTGAAAGCTTGGTCGATGCGCTGGACATCGTAGGCGATGCCCTGCGCTTGCCGGAGCAGCTGCTGAGTTTGTTGGACAGACCGCTGGAGCTGCTGAAGCGACGAGTACGGCAGACTCGCGAGGTTGCGGGCCTGATTGATCAGCATGGTCGCTTCGTTCTGAAGCTGCGTGATCTGCTGGTTGACCTGCTGGAGTGTCCGAGCGGCGGTCAGCACATTCTGCGCGTAGTTCGTCGGATCGTAGACGATGCCACCGAACTGAGCCGCCGCAGGCGTGCTGATGAAAGGCGAGATGGCGATTGGCGCCGCGATGATGGTCGCGGCAAACCGCAGTGCGCGCGAGCGCGCATGGATCGAGCGTGTCATGGCAATACCTCCTGTTCTGCTTGGGGATTGACGTTCGTGAGGTCGGGGATGAGGTCTGCGGCCCAGCCGAGACCGTTCACCGCCAGCCATTCGCCAAGAAATCCGGAGGTGCCGCTGCGCGCGTAGACCTCGGCGATGAGGGCCTGCTTCTGCTTGGAAGAAGCGGCGCAGAGCGCCAGCGCGACGTCGGAGAGGCCCAGCTCGAAGAGGCGGTTCCCGCGGCGGGATTGGCAGTAATAGTCGCGCTTGGGCATGGCTCGCGCGAGGATTTCGATCTGGCGGTCGTTGAGACCGAAGCGGCGGTAGATGGCAGTGATCTGCGGCTCGATCGCGCGCTCGTTGGGGAGCAGGATCCGCGTCTGGCAGCTCTCGATGATGGCCGGCGCGATCGCCGAGCCGTCGATGTCGGACAGCGACTGGGTAGCGAAGATCACGCTGGCGTTCTTCTTGCGCAGTGTCTTCAGCCACTCGCGGAGCTGCCCGGCGAACCCCTCGTCGTCGAGAGCGAGCCAGCCCTCATCGACGATCAGGAGGGTCGGTCGGCCGTCGAGGCGATCCTCGATGCGATGGAAGAGATAGGCGAGCACGGCGGCGGCGGCGCCGGTGCCGATCAGGCCCTCGGTCTCAAAGGCCTGGACATTTGCCTCGCCGAGATATTCGGACTCGGCGTCGAGCAGCCGGCCATAGGGACCGCCGACACAATAAGGTCGCAGCGCCTGCTTCAGGTCGTTGGACTGGAGCAGGACGGACAGGCCCGTCAGCGTGCGCTCGGCGACCGGCGCCGACGCTAGCGACGATAGCGCCGACCAGAGGTGTTCCTTGACCTCGGGCGTGACCTGCACGCTCTCACGGGAGAGGATCGCGATCAGCCAGTCGGAGGCCCAGGCACGCTCGGCGACGTCGTCGATGCGGGCGAGCGGCTGTAGCGAGACGCTGTCGTCAGCGCCGTCCGTCAATCCGCCGCCGAGATCATGCCAGTCGCCGCCCATAGCGAGTGCCGCGGCGCGGATCGATCCGCCGAAATCGAAGGCGAAAACCTGAGATTGCGGATACCGCCGGAACTGAAGCGCCATGAGCGCGAGCAGCACAGACTTGCCGGCGCCGGTCGGCCCGACGATCAGCGTATGGCCGACGTCCCCGACATGGACGGAAAGCCGGAACGGGGTCGAGCCCTCGGTTCTGCCGTAAAGCAGTGGGGGTGCATCGAAGTGCTCGTCCCGTTCCGGTCCCGCCCACACCGCCGAGAGCGGGATCATGTGGGCGAGGTTCAATGTGCTGATGGGCGGCTGGCGGACATTGGCGTAGACATGACCGGGCAGCGAGCCCAGCCACGCATCCACGGCATTGATGGTCTCGGCCATCGCCGTGAAGTCGCGGCCCTGGATGACCTTCTCCACCAGCCGCAGCTTCTCGGCGGCGATGCGCGGATCGTCGTCCCAGACGGTGATGGTCGCCGTCACATAGGCCTGGCCAGCATAGTCGGCGCCGAGTTCCTGCAGGGCCATATCGGCGTCGGCCGCCTTGTTGGCCGCATCGGTATCGACCAAGGCCGAGGCTTCGTTGGTCATCACCTCCTTGAGGATGGCGGCGATCGACTTGCGCTTGGCGAACCACTGCCGCCGTATCTTGGTCAGCAGCTTGGTCGCGTCTGTCTTGTCGAGCAGGACCGCCCGGGTCGACCAGCGATAGGGAAAGGCGAGACGGTTAAGCTCATCGAGGATGCCAGGCGTCGTCGCCGTCGGGAAGCCGACGATGGTGAGGATGCGAACTTGGGCGTCCCCAAGCCGGGGCTCCAGGCCGCCGGTGAGCGGCTGATCGGCGAGCAGCGCGTCAAGGTACATTGGCGTCTCGGGCACGCGGACGCGATGGCGCTTCGTCGATACAGTTGAATGCAGATAGGTCAGCGTCTCGCCATCATCGAGCCAGGCGCATTCGGGCATGAAGGCGTCGATCAGGTTCAAGATGCGATCGGTTCGATCGATGAAGCCGCGCAGAATCTCATGCGCATCGACACCGGCGTGATCGCGGCCCTCGTAGAGCCAAGTCTCGGCACGGGCGGCATCCTCGGCCGGCGGAAGAAAGAGGAAGGTGAGGAAGTAGCTGGACTCGAAATGCGCACCGGCCTCTTCGAAGTCGGCCTTGCGTTCGGCGTCGACGAGCGCGGAGGCGCTGTCGGCAAACACGCTGGTGGGATAGGTCGCGGCGCCGTGGCGCTGCGCCTCGACGAAAATGGCCCAGCCCGAACCGAGACGCCGGAACGCATTGTTGAGCCGGCCGGCGACGGCGACCAGCTCCGCCGGGACGGCGCTGTCGAGGTCGGGGCCGCGGAAGCGCGCGGTGCGCTGAAAGCTCCCGTCCTTGTTCAGCACGACGCCTTCGCCGACTAGCGCGACCCAAGGGAGGTAGTCGGCAAGTCGGGTGTTGCGGTTGCGATATTCGGCAAGGTCCATCATCAGCGTCGCTCCTCAGACCGACAGGTGGCCGGGGATGCGCAGATGCTTGCGCACGACGTCGACGAACTGGGGATCGCGCTTGGCCGCCCAGACGGCCGCGAAATGCCCCACGGCCCACAGGCCGAGGCCGACGAGCCAGAGGCGGAGGCCAAGGCCGAGCGCAGCGGCCAGCGTGCCGTTGAGGATGGCGAGCGAACGCGGCGCGCCGCCGAGGAGGATGTGCTCGGTCAGCGCCCGGTGCACCGGAACGGAAAAGCCCGGAACCTCGCCGCCATGTTCCGCGCCGTCGGCCATCAGACGAGCGCCCCGCCGCCGAACGAGAAGAACGACAGGAAGAAGCTTGACGCGGCGAAGGCGATCGACAGGCCAAATACGATCTGGATCAGGCGCCGTGCGCCGCCCGACGTGTCGCCGAAGGCGAGCGTCAGGCCGGTGATGATAATGATCATCACGGCAATGATCTTGGCGACCGGCCCCTCGATGGATTCGAGGATCGACTGAAGCGGTGCTTCCCAGGGCATCGACGAACCGGACGCATGGGCGGCCGGCGCGAGGGCAAGCGTCAGGAACGTGACGGACACCGCCGTGGCGATGTGGCGGCGAATGCGCAAAGCATGCTTGATCATGGCAGGTCTCCTGTGAGGGGCTGGCTTGCGGGGGTGACGCGGTAGTCGCCGTCGGGGCCGAGGCCCTCTATGCGGGCGAGTTCGGCTAGGCGGCGCGAAGAGCCGCGGCCGGAAAGCACTGCGACCAGATCGATCGTTTCGGCGATCAGCGCGCGCGGGACGGTGACGACGGCTTCCTGGATGAGCTGCTCCATGCGGCGCAGCGCGCCGATGGCGGTGCCGGCGTGAATCGTCCCCACACCGCCGGGGTGGCCAGTGCCCCAAGCCTTCAAGAGGTCGAGCGCCTCGGCACCGCGCACTTCGCCAATTGGAATGCGGTCGGGGCGCAGGCGCAGAGAGGACCGGACGAGATCGGAGAGCGAGGCGACGCCATCCTTCGTCCGCATCGCGACCAGATTGGGCGCGGCGCATTGCAGTTCGCGGGTGTCCTCGATGAGGACGACGCGGTCCGAGGTCTTGGAGACTTCGGCGAGCAGCGCGTTGGTGAGGGTCGTCTTGCCGGTGGATGTGCCACCGGCGACTAGGATGTTGCGCCGATCCCCCACGGCCTGGCGCAGCGTCTCGGCCTGACCCGCTGCCATGATGCCGGCGGCGACGTAGTCGTCGAGCGTGAACACCGCGACGGCGGGCTTGCGGATCGCGAAAGCCGGAGCGGAGACCACGGGAGGCAATAGCCCCTCGAACCGCTCCCCCGTATCGGGCAGTTCAGCCGAGACGCGTGGTGCGCCGGGATGGACCTCGGCGCCGACGTGGTGCGCGACGAGGCGGATGATCCGCTCGCCGTCCGACGGCGACAGCAGCTCACCGGTGTCGGAAAGTCCTTGGGAGAGACGGTCGACCCAGAGCCGCCCATCGGGGTTGAGCATTACCTCGACGATCGCGGGGTCTTCCAGAAACCGGGCGATGGCGGGGCCAAGCGCGGTGCGCAGCATGCGCGCGCCGCGAAGGATCGCCTCCGATTTCTGGTGAGTTGCCGCCACGTCGTCCCCGTTCTTGTGTGGGTCCGCGATGCGCGGCCCTGGATCGGGGATGAGTAGAAGAGACAGAAATCATGGCCTGACAACAACCATCATGTGGCCGTCGTACTGTGGCGTACAAAGACAGGGAAATGGCGGAACGCAGGAATACTTGTGATGCGCGGATCAGTGATTATTCCGCGTCGCGCGCGGGCGCGATGTCTTCCGCGATCTCCTGCCTAAGCTTCGGACCCTGCGCGAGCCGTCTGCCGAGCGCGGTCACGAAGGCTTCGTAGCGCTCCGCCGCCTTGGCGCGCGCCGCAGCCTGTGCCGGCTCCGGCAGCGGCGGATTTGAGGTCAGCCAGAAGCGGATGAACACGGCGAGCGTCTCGACCGATATGCCGAGATCCCGCTCCAAGCGGGCCATGCGCCGGTCGAGTTGATCGAGCCGCTTCGTCGTTGCCGCTTCCTGTCGCTCCGCTGCGTCTGGCGAGACGAACGACGCGATGCCCGCCTCGGCAACCAGCGATAGGGAGAGGTCTCGTCGCGCCGCATGGGCCGCGAGCGACCTCATCAGGTCCGGGTCGAGATAGACCGACAGGCGTTGCTTCTTGGGGGGCTTGATCAAGGCCGCCTCCTATAAATCGATGCCGTCGCCCGGATCGAGCGACGCTTGGCGCGCGACCTGGCGCATCGTCTGCGTCATGCGGCTGAGGCGGGCGGCATCCTCGTCGACATCATCGCGTGGATCGATCTCGAATTCGTTTTCGATGATCGGCTTGCGCTCGACGGTCTTGGTTCGGCTCAGTTCGGGCTGGTGACGGCGCTCGGAATCCGTCGGATCATCGTCGGTCAGGGCATCGCCCGCGACGGTCGTGCTCCGCACCGGGCGCTCCGGTATCGCGAGCGCGCTCCAGTCGTCGACCCTCGCGCTCGTCGGCTTGGTGAGTGTGGGCGGCGTGAGGATGCGCTCCTGAAACCTCCGATCCTCGTAGTAGCGGGCCTTTTTCGCGCGGATGGGTGGAGTGCCGGCGACCATGACGATCTCGTCGGACGGCGGAAGCTGCATGATTTCGCCCGGCGTCAGCAGCTGCCGGGCCGTTTCCGAGCGCGACACCATCATGTGGCCAAGCCAGGGCGAGAGCCGGTGGCCGGCATAGTTCTTCATCGCCTTCATCTCTGTGGCGGTGCCGAGCGCGTCCGAAACGCGCTTGGCTGTGCGCTCGTCATTGGTCGCGAAGCTCACGCGCACATGGCAATTGTCGAGGATCGAATTGTTCGGGCCGTAGGCTTTCTCGATCTGGTTCAGGGATTGGGCGATGAGGAAGGCCTTCAGGCCGTAACCCGCCATGAACGCCAAGGCGCTCTCGAAGAAGTCGAGGCGGCCGAGCGCCGGAAACTCGTCGAGCATCAACAGCAACCGGTGTCGGTTGCCCTTCGCCTGCAGGTCCTCGGTCAACCGGCGCCCGACCTGGTTGAGAATCAGGCGGATGAGCGGCTTGGTTCGGTTGATATCGGAGGGCGGCACCACGAGGTAGAGGGTGGTCGGATGCTTGCCGCCGACCATGTCGGCGATGCGCCAATCGCAGCGACGGGTGACCTCGGCGACGACGGGATCGCGATACAGGCCCAGGAACGACATCGCCGTCGACAGCACGCCGGATCGCTCGTTGTCGGATTTGTTGAGCAGTTCGCGCGCCGCGCTGGCAATGACTGGATGCGGGCCGGCCTCGCCGAGATGGGCGGTCTTCATCATCGCCGCGAGGGTCGACTCGATCGGCCGCTTCGGATCGGACAGGAACGCGGCGACGCCGGCCAGCGTCTTGTCGGCCTCGGCATAAAGGACGTGGAGGATGGCCCCGACCAAGAGCGCGTGCGACGTCTTTTCCCAGTGGTTCCGCTTCTCGAGCGAGCCTTCCGGGTCGACAAGGATGTCGGCGATGTTCTGCACGTCGCGGACTTCCCACTCGCCGCGTCGCACCTCGAGCAACGGATTGTAGGCGGCGGACTTCGCGTTTGTGGGATCGAAGAGCAGCACGCGGCCATGCCGAGCGCGATAGCCGGCGGTCAGCGTCCAGTTCTCGCCCTTGATGTCATGGACGATCGCTGAGCCCGGCCAGGTCAGGAGCGAGGGCACGACCAGCCCCACGCCTTTGCCGGAACGCGTCGGCGCGAAGCACAGCACATGCTCGGGGCCGTCATGTCGAAGATAGTCGCGCTCGTGTTTGCCGAGCACGACGCCATCCGGACCGAGCAGGCCCGCGGCCTTCACCTCTTCCGGCCGCGCCCAGCGGGCCGAGCCGTAGGTCTCCACGTTCTTCGCTTCTCGCGCCCGCCACACGGACATGCCGATGGCGACGGCGATGGAGATGAAGCCGCCCGACGCGGCGATATAGGCCCCCTCGACGAAGATCGGCGGCGCATAGGCGTCGTAGAAATACCACCACCAGAAGAAGGCGGGCGGATCGTAGATCGGCCAGCCCGCCAGTTCGAACCAGGGTACTCCGAGCTGTGGTTGGAAGCCGAGACGGTAGGCCGTCCATTGTGTCGCGCCCCAGGTCGTCATCAACACGATCAGGAAGACGGTGAGGATCTGACCCCAGAGGATTTTTGTCGCTGACATGGCGGGGCGCTCCTTTCTTGGTTGGGCTACATGCCAAGGCCGCGACTGCGGCCGAAGCTCCAGTCGACGCCGCCGCCTCCGCGCGAGACGCCGGAGACGTGCTGGCCGAGCTGGCGTTCGAGGGATGGCGACCAGGGCACGAGCTGGAAGCCGAGGCCGTCGTCGATCATGGCGAAGCGGCCCGAGGCGAGCGCGAAGCGCTGCCGATAGGTGCCTGCCACATACTCGCCCGTTCCGGCCTTCGAGAATGGTCGGCCGGTCTCGGCCGCGAGCTTCTCTCCGAGTGCTTCGACCTCACGCTGGCGCAAGGTTTCGATCAGCCCCGGCGAGAAGCTGACGCCGCGCGTCTGCCGCTCGGCGAGCCCCTGGGCGATGAGATGGTCGGCGCGCCGGTCCATCGCCTGACGCACCTCCGCGCCGAAGCCGCCGCCGCCGAGCGCTACCGGCTCGCGGGCGATGGCCTGCCGGTCGAGCCAGGTGGCGCCCGTCGCATGGACCTGTCGCTCGATATCGAAATCAGAGCGAACGGCGAGCGCGACACGCCGGCGGCCCTGCGCGTCGTCGAACTTGCGCAGCTCGACGATCGAACCCGGTGCGCTGTCCCCGGCGGCGTCGAGATCGGCGAGCTTGATGTGGTGGGTGCGCCCATCGGTGCCGTCGACCACGGCATAGACCGTGCCCTTCAGCTCGTCATCGAGGCCGCGGTCGACCAGCCGACCGATGACCGGATCGTTGATGCTCTCGCCGGCAAGCACATAGCTCGCGGCACCGCGCTCGATGCCGCGTTCGGTCAGGCTGCGGTGGATGCGCTTGATGATGTCGCCGCGTTCGCCGAGCGCGCGCAGCGTCTTCTCGGCATTCTCCGATACGACCCACTGGCCGGGACCGACCTGATCGGCGAGGCCGAGTGTCTCCAGCTTGCGCAGGCGACCGACCTTCAGCGCGTGGAATTCGTCCGGTTGCCGATCGGGATGTGGGGCGAGGTCGGCGACGCCCGTGCGATAGCTGTCGCGGGCGATCTGGCGATCGAGATCGGTCCAGCGCTCCGCCTCGACCTGACGCCCTAGGTTGCGCCGGATCTCCTGCTCGGTGCGCGGCCCCAACTCCTGGGTGACGAGATCCTGCGCGCGGGCGCGCATGCCCTCCTTGATGTAGTCGCGGGAGATGACGAGGTCCTGGCCGTCATCCGTGCGCCCACGCAGGATGATGTGGACGTGGGGATTGTCGGTGTTCCAGTGATCGACGCCGACCCAGTCGAGCTTGGTGCCAAGGTCCTTCTCCATCTGGTCCATTAGCTCGCGCGCGAAGCCTTTGAGGTCGGACATCTCGGTCGCGTCCTCGGGCGAGACGATGAACCGGAAGTGATGCCGATCGTCCTGGGTGCGCTCGGCGAAGGCCTTTGGATCGGCGTCCTCGGACGCGGGGCCGAACAGGTGCGCCTTCTCCCCATCCCGGGTGACGCCCTCGCGGCGGAGATAGCTGAGGTGTGCAGAGAGCGGCGCGGCCCGCGCGCTATGACGGACGACGCGTGCCTTGATGACTGTGTTGCGCGATCGGCTCGTGAGCAGCCGATTGGCCTGCACGGTCGCGCGCTGTCCGCGTCCGAACCGCGAGCGATTGCCCTTGCTGATCTGGCCGGAGCGCGAGACGCGTCCACCGGCCCGCTGTGCGGCGGCGAGCGCCTGGGCAATGAAGGGCCGCGCCTGCTGCGCACGGGTCGAACGGATGCGGCCGGGCCGGATGCGGAAATCGTCCTCGCCGCTCATGGTCGGGGCCCCGCACATCGCGCAAACGCGCGGAAAGCCTTGGCGAAATGGCGAATGCGCAGGCTGCGCCGATCAGGCGCACCTCGCGCAGATGCGCCATAAGCCACTGAAAACACACGACCGCACCAAGCCGCACATCGCCGGCTTTTATCTCGCCATCGTGCGGTTGTGCTGTCGACTTCTCCTCTCCAGACCGCCCTTCGTCCGCCAGAACACGCTACAGTGCGAGGAGGTGCGAACGCGATCATCGCGGGCCACCCGGGATATTGCGGGCAACGAAAAGGCCTTCGGCGCGCGAAGCCACCGGGCCTTGATCGCGCGCGGGACCGGCCGCCGTGCTGTCACCGGGCGCGCCTTCGGACTGCACCGGCGCGGCAGGTCCGCTGCCGGTTGATTGCACGACGAAGAGCGGCGCCCGGGTCCAGGCGAGCGGATCGGCGGCCGCTACCACGACAGGGCCGGCTAGATCACCGCCGCCGACAATGGGGGCGAGCGTCGCGACATAGGCGCGCGTTTCGGCCGGCAACGGACGACCGGCGAGATACTCTTCGTAACGGCCCGGACCGGCATTGTAGGCCGCCAGGAAGCCGGGCGATCCGTAGCGATCGTGCATCTCGCGCAGATACGCAGCGCCCGCCAGGATATTGTCGCGCGGGTCGTAGGGATTGCCGCCGAGCCGATGCCGGACGCGCAACTCCGCCCATGTGGCGGGCATGACCTGCATCAGGCCCATCGCGCCGGCCGAAGAGATGGCGCGCACATCGCCTGCGCTTTCGACGCGCATGACGGCGCGAATCCATGCTTCGGGAACGCCGAACCGCTGCGCCGCCTCGGCGATGTAAGCGCCATAGGGATCGCGGGGTGACGGCCGCTCGGCCGGCGCCTGCTGCGCGTGAGCAGGGACTGCGCCCGCCTCCACGAGGATCAGGCCGGAAAGGAAAAGGAAGGCTGCGCGCCGGAGGGTGATCCTCCCTCCGACGGCAGGCAGAATGCGGGCGATGGGCATCGCTCAGTCCCGCTCGCTGCGCTTGGGTGGGCGGTTCCAGTGCAGGCCCCATGCGGCCTTGTCGTCAGCGGACTGGAAGAGGTTGGCGCGGATCGGGTGCGCGAACGTCGGGTCATCGAGCTGTAGCGAGACGTAGTCGCCCGCCTTCTCGCCGGTGCGCTTCCAACCAGCGCCGATCTCCGCGCCGGTCTCGTTGCTCATGGTGTCGAGCAAATGGACGCGATAGTCGGGCGCGTTCTCTGCATCGGACGGCTCGGCCGCGACGAGGATGATGTCCTGATGCAGCGACAGCGTCGTCAGGTGGCCGATGAAGCCGTCGTTCTCGCGCATGAATTGGCCGATCACGGACATTGGAGGTCTCCTTCAGATTGCGGTGAAGAGGGTCGTGCGAGCGCCGTCACCGCGTCGGCGCGCGCCAGACGAAGCGGCCATCGCCATCTTCGTCGGTGTAGAGGGGAGTGGCCCGGCCGATCACGGCGGAGGCCGGGAGTGGTCCGAAATAGCGGCCGTCGAGGCTGCCGCGGACCTGCCAGTTCATCAGGAACAGCTCGCCATCAGCGATGACGCGGCAGCCCTGCCAGACGGGCAAGGGACGCCCGCTGCTGTCGCGGTCGAGCGCCTCGCCGAGCTTGATGGCGTCGACGGTGATGTCTTGACCCGCCCGGCAGACGCGCTGCCCTGGAAGCGCGGCGATGCGCTTCATCAGGGGCACGCCGCGACCTATGTAGCCGCGCTCGACCATGAAGGATGCGAGGGGCTCGGGGGCACGGATAGCGACCAGATCGGTGACCTGCGGCGACGGGGCGGGGTCGATGGTGTAGAAGCCGATCGGGGTGCTGGCGGAGGCGTTCCAGATGACCCTCGGCACGAATGTGACGATGGAAATCACGCCCATGACAGACACCGCGCAGGTCGTGGCGATGGCGTAGCCGAGCCGGATCATGCGCCGATCTCCTGACGAAGCAGGAAGGCGCGGTGACGCCGCAGGGTATAGGCGCGCGGTGCCTCGCCGACGGCGAGACGGTTGTGGACGTGGCGCCAATGGTCGGGCGCGACGTCCACCGGATCGACGCCTATGGCCTCTATGCCATCGATGAGCTGGAGCACCCGCTCGACTTTCGGCCAGCCGTCGGCGCGCAGCAGCACCTCGCCGCCAGGCGTCACTGTCGGTACGGTCTGGAGGGGCCGGCCGGGAGCGATAGCCCGCACGATGTCGAGCCGGGACAGCACGGTCCCGTGCTCGTTCGCGGCCCATCGCACGAGGCCGAAAACCGCGCCGGGAGGGAAGAAGAGGATGCGGCGGCGCCGATCGAGGATCTGCTCGCGCACGTCGCGGCCGAAGCGGATCCAGTGCTCCGTCTGCTTCTCGATCCAGACCAGCTCTACCTGAGTGAGATCGTCGGTCGGCGGCTCGGCAGCAGCACGGCTGGAGCGTGGGGGCGCGGCGATGAGGCCGGTCATGATCCTTCTCCTGACGGCGGTGGGAATTCCCGCTCGAACAGCGCGCGCAGCATGTCGGCGACCGTCTGGCCGCGCTGGAAGGCGACGATCTTGATGCGGCCGCGCATGTCGGCGGTGACGTCGATCGTCAGCCGGGCCGAGAAGTCTTCGGCGGGATGGCTACGGGTAGCCTGGCGTTCGGGTGCCTTGATCCAGTCTTCGGGATCGGCTGGACGCGTCGCAAAGCTGCGTTTCGGGGACCGCGCGCTCATGCGCCGATCCTCGCGACTTCCGCTGCAAGCGCGGCGATCTCGTGTGCTCCGGGGCAATCCTCGTCCTGCTCGGCAGCGAGCCGGCCGGTCTGCAAGACGTCGGCGAAAACGATGCGCTGACCGATCGTGGTCGCGAGCAAGGGAGGGTCGTGATCCGCCAGCGTCTCGGCGGTCTCGCGGGCGAGCACGGTGCGGGCCGCGCAGCGGTTTAGCACGAAGCGCGCGGCGAGCTGTGGGCGGTAGATCCGCGCCTCGCCGAGCAACGCGAGCATTTCGGCGGACGCCCAGCCATCGAGCGGCGAAGGCTGCACCGGGATCAGCACGAGGTCGGCGGCGAGCAGCGCCGATCGCATCAACCCGGCGACGCGTGGCGGGCCGTCGATGACGACATGGTCGGCGTCGCGAGCCAGCTCCGGCGCTTCACGATGAAGGGTGTCGCGGGCCAAGCCGACGACACGGAACAGCCGCTCCAGCCCTTCCCGGCTGCGTTGCTGTGACCAGTCGAGCGCTGACCCTTGGGGATCGGCGTCGATCAGCGTGACACGCTGTCCATGGCGAGCCCACTCGCCTGCCAGGTGCAAGGCGAGCGTCGTCTTGCCGACGCCGCCCTTCTGATTGAGCAGAGCGACGATCATGACGGTTTCCCGGCGATCGGGGACCCGTCCACAGCGGCCGAAAAGCGCGGTCGCGTTAGAAGAATTACGTAGTAATTCTGGTTAGATAAGTTACGGGGCCTGTAACTTACTGATTCAACGGGTAAATTCGGCGATTTCGGTCCCCGATAGCACGAGATTCCGGTCCCCGATGGCACGATAGTGCCGGTCCCTGATAGCACGAGACGATTCACAGCTTATCCCCAGGGTGAGGTTTGGTCCGTCGACGCCGGCGCGGGATGCCGAGGGCATCTGGATCGGTCGGCACGAAGGAGAGGATTTCGGGACCGCCGAGGCACTGCTCGATGGCCAGGCGGTAGCCGGGCAGCGGCTGGCGTCGGACGATGTCACGCAGGTCGTAGGCGAAGTGCTTGAGCGGCGAGAGGCTGCCTGACTTGGCGTGGAGATGCGGGAAGTCGAAGCTCCAACCGAACTCCTGGCGGCCGCCATGCTTGCGCACGAGGCGGTAGAGCCAGCGCTCTAAGCCGCCTGTCAGGCCGAAGTAATTGCGGTCGATCGTCAGTACGAGCGCGTCATCGAGCACGGCGCCGTAGAACCAGTCGGGTACGATCAGCTCCAGGCCGAGCGGCCGGCCTCGGTGATCGGCGCGCTCCTTCCATTCGTTGATCCAGGAGAATCGGTGCATCCGCCGCTCGGTCGGCTGGCGGATCGAAGTCGCGACGGTTGTCGACTGCAGCCGGTCCAAGGCGGCCTTGAGGCGGTCGTAATCGCGTAGCGACACGCCGCGGCCGATGAAGTTCAGTATCTCATAGGGGGTGGTCGCCATAAGGCGCGATGGCCGAATCCCGACATCGCGGGCTTCCACGATCTGGGAAGCAGCCCAGATCAGGATATCGGCATCCCAGATCGTGGCCATGCCGTGCTCAGGGACGGCCTCGACACGGATCTTGACCGTGCCCGATTTGAAATCGATGGGCGCCAGGCGCTTTGATTTTGCGAGCGAGAAGAACGGGTAAGCCATCAGGTCCTGGGCGTCGCGGGGAGCGAGGTCGCCCGGGAGGGCCCGGAACAGATCGAGCTGCGCGCGTTCCCCTCGCTGGTGACCGGGCAACATCGGCAGTCGGCTCAGCGGACAGCGCGAGCAGAGGCGCCCGCTTCAGCCGCACTTGCGGGTTTGGCAGGAGCGACGATGCCGCCCCTGGGGTCCGACGTTGACGTGACTGTGCCCCGGTCGGCCCATGCCTGGAGGTCTTCCAACCCATAGACGACCCGGCCACCCAGTTTGCGGTAGGTCGGTCCGGTGCCGTAAGTCCGGTGTTTTTCGAGGGTACGCTCCGAAAGGCCGAGAAAGCGCGCCGCCTCCTGGGTCCTCAGGTAGCGTGGCGGCATTTGGGTGGCTGCTTCGGCCATAATCGAACCTCCGTGTTTTCGCGGCGGCCGCTTCGAACAAGCGGCGGATTGCGAGCACGGTGGCGCGAGGTAGGCGGGCGGGACGATGTCGAAGTAATCGCGTTAATTTCGACACCAGTGGCGTCAGCGTTTCCGACGTGGTTGCTGAAGGATGGACCGGTAGCCGCCGCGCACGAGCTTCATCCCATCCCGGACGAGTCGGATTGTTGTTTCGCGGATAGCGCTGCCGACCCAGGACGCAGCGTCCAAATCATGATGGGGAAAAATCCCTTCCCCAACGGCTCGATACGTTGCGCCCGTAGCGCGACCATCGATGGCACGCAGCATGTCTCGCGCCCGCTTTCGGCGCTGTCCGGTGAGCCGCGTATCAGGGGGAATGCTCTTCCCGGCGAGGGCCATCCAGAACCGCGAAAGAGCGCCGAGACGATCGGGCGTCAGCTCATCGAGCAAGATCAAAGCGCCAAAAGGTTCTTGGTCTCCGGGCACGGGTAAATCAGCGTCAAAGCGCTCCCCGCCGATACACAACCGCACCACGCTATCGGCAGGCTGGCTGACTACGTGCGGCGCGAGGCGATCGGTCGTGATCGCCTGGACGCAATCAGCAGTGAGTTGTGGGCGTAGGACGATGACCGCAGGATCGACCCGTGCCGTCCAAAAAATGGGCTGAGCCAATGCTGACCGCGTAGGATCTGCCACGAAATCGCAAACCCCACTTCGACGCGAAATCGCGTGCCGCCTCCCCGGTCATCTCGCCGTCGGAGAGTAAGTCTTCGTAGGCGGTCATATAATCGAGGTTCCGCCGGAGAAACTCCCACGCAAGTTCGCCGGGAGTTAACGCGTCAATATACTCGTAGGCAGTTTCTGACCGCCAGCTATCCTCTTCGGACATCCTCCACGACCTCCGCGCAATTTCGTTCAACGCGAGTTATGTGGCTGTGAAGATTCCAAGTTGTGTTAGGCCTGGGAATAGCGAAGGACGGGCAACGTGATGCGTGGAGTGCATCACCTCAATTCATTCGGCCAGCCAGCAGCACGGCGAACCCACTTTCCGTCATCCACCGGGCTCGGGCCAAGTGAGAGCCATGCACCCGTGCTGCGCGATCAGGTTCAGCATCGACGGAGATGCCGAAGAGCGCCTCGACCACCTCCATCCAAGACGCCCCCTGCGCCTCTGCGTCGAGCAGGCGCAGGTACAGCTTCACATTCGCCTGATCGTAGGCGGTCAAAGCGGTGCCACCTGGTGGCTCATCAAGATATTCGCGGGTCGTCAAGGTGTCCCCCGGCGGGCGCATCTATCCGATTTGGAGCTAATTGTTAACGACGTTGAGGCGTCGGTTCGTGCACACGCCACACAACCGGACCGCCGCGTCGCTGGCTGCAGATGTGAGGCTTCAGGTTTGGCCTTTGCGATCAACGAGCATGACTCCCACGCCTTGGTCGGAGTTGAGGAGCACGATCCCTGCGTGTTCGAAGGTGGGTCTCACCTCGTCTCGCGTACTCTCGTACACCTCCAAGCCGCTTTCAGACTCGAGGCGCTTGAGCGCGGTCAGAGAGACCCGAGCCTTGTCAGCGAGCGTCTCCTGCGTCCAACCCAGCAACGCGCGTGCGGCCCGCGATTGTCGGGCGGTGATCATGCATGATCACCTCCCACTCGGACCTACGCACACGCCAGAACTACGACTATTATAGTCGCTCTGGTCTGCTGGGTCATCCGTTTTCTGCCTCGTTCGGCGAGTGCGGAGGCTTGGTTCTTGATGCCTGATTCGGTCGCCCTCAAAAGAGGGCGGCCCCGGCCTGATCCGGCCGGGGCCTTGCGCGATCGCCTTAGTCTCCGCGTCGCCCATTGGGGCGGGACCAGATCAGCGAGAAGGTATCGCCGTCTTCGTCATCGAAAAGGTTGGCGTAGATCGGGGCGTTGAAGCTGGGATCGTCCAGTTTGAGGCCCAGATAGTCGCGGCCCTCGTTGGAGCGCTTGGACCATGCGGCGCCGATCTCGGCGCGGCCGACCAGAACCCGGTGGCTGGGGGCGTTTTCCCCGGTGGCGCGCTGGTCGGGGACGATGCGCACGCCCTTGGCCTGGACGCTGAGGGTGACGATGTCGCCGGTGAACTCGTTCGAGCCGGTCTTCTTGAAGGTGCCGATGGTCGCCATTGTAAGTCTCCGTTTTCCGTTCCCGAGCCCGCACCATTGCGGCCTCGATGGCGATCGGCAGGCCGGAGGCGATCGGCGGCGCACCCCGAAGGGGCCTGACAGCTAAGGAGGACTTTCTTGTTTCGCGAGGAATGGCGGCGCAGCCGGCAGGGGAAGAAAGTGTGACGCGGCTGTTGCGTCATAGGCGATCGAGGCGCAGCCGACCTTCGGTCAGATCAGGCCATTGAAGAGGCCGTTTGGAGCGGTCGAGGCACGGTCAGGTAACGGAGAGGATGGCTTCCATCCCGCGTCGACAAGCCGGCGTCACGACATGCTTACCGGCATGGTCTTCTCCCCGGCAGGCTAGCGTCGATGCATTCTGGCCTTCCGCTGCCATCACGGAAATCGCCGAGCGCCCGATGTCCGGTGCCCGCCAAGATGATGTGGAGCCCCAGCGCTGCAACAAGGGCCGGCTTTCTGGGAAGCATCGATCCGCGTCACACACGCCCATCGCTCGGACCCAAGATGGCGGGCGCGATCACGACCACTGCTGCCGCGATCCTCCTAACGGTGATGACGATGGTCAGGCTTGTGCGACGGCCCCGCCGGAGGAAGCTGGAGCCGCCGCTATTCCAGCGACCCGTACAAAGGCGGTGATGCCGACGGCGACCGCGCCGATCACGGAGAACGTGGTCTGCCAGCCGTCGGAGGGCATGAGGTGCTTCACAATGCCATGGGTAGCGTGGAACCCGGCGATCGCCGCCGGTGCTACGAAAGCTGCGGCCACGATCAGCTTTAGCCATATCGGCCGAACGAAAGTGATGAGAAGATGGCCGGCGGCGAGTGTGAGCGCTGCGGCGGCGACCCCGATTAGAAGGGCGCCGGGGATGCCGGCGCCGATGCTGTGCGCCCAGGCGCCAGCGGTCGCGCCGACGAACGCTGGCAGAGCGAAGACCGCCAGCGTGAAAAGCAGCCAGCAGAGCAGGCCGATGGCCGTGAGCGACGCGATAATAGCAAGTAGGATCATGGTGGTGGCTCCGTAAGAAAGGTCTGACGGTCGCGCCTCCACCACCACCACGGCGCGCTCGAACTATAGCTGAAAATCGGTTTTTGCGGGAGCGGAAAACGCGAGCGCCTTCCGCACGGCGGCGCTGGTTTGCCCCGGTTATGGGGCAAAGGGATCGATCTCGTGGACGATCGCGGCCATGTCGCCATCATATTCGCTGGCGGGCGTCACCGAGAGGGTGCCGTCGCCTGCCTGGAAGATGACGATCGCGGCCATCAGGGTCGTGGCGAGGCTGAAAGCGAAGGCCTGGGCGTCGTTGAGGGACATGTTGCGGCTCCTGTTGGAGCGGGGGACCATCCCCCGCCGACAGGCGCCCGAAGTGTCCGGCCGTGGACTGCAATCACCGCATAGGCGCAGCCGAAGCGGCGGCATGCTCGCATAGCCGACCCTTTACGGGTTGATGGCGCCAATTTCGCGGATGGACCAAGGATCAGCGCTGATAGGCGGAGGTGGCTTCGCGTCGGGAGACCATCCCATAGTCTCGATGCTCGCATTGCTTAGTTCGCCTCGGAGTCTTCTGAGGGTGATATTTGCGCTATGCTCGACGTAGCGGGCGTGGAGTCGCGAAGGACTGATGATGGCCGAGTTCACAGGCAGGGATCTGCACCTCGTGAAGAAAGCTCTGACGATCGCGGTGCTGGCGATCGAGCGGCAGCCGGGACCATTTCAGTCGGCCTCCGATCAGGCCGACATGAAGAGGCTGCTCGACGTGCTGATCGAGAACGATACCGAGCTTGCCTTTTACGCGCGTTCCGCTCGGATCGCCGTTACCGGCGAGCCGGACTGAGCGCGAGGCGCGGAATGGCGGCGACGGTCCCCTTCGAGAAGCTACACAAGGACGGCAGCTTGTGGGTCGTAGGCCAGACGATGGATGGGCAACCTACCGGATATTGGGAGTGGTTCCGCCGCGATGGCTCGAAGCTGCGGTCCGGCCACTTTGATCAAGGTCAGCAAGTCGGTGAGTGGACGACCTACGATAGCTCAGGGCGCGTCTACAAAGTCACGAAGATGAAGCGCTAAGTGGATCGCGTGCGTGGCGGCGCTTACGCGCCGCCGTGCTTCCACACCGGGATGCCGAGCTTTTTGGCCTTGTCGGCGAGGTTGTCGTTGATGCCGGTCCCCGGGAAATGCAACACGCCCTTCGGCATGATCTCCAGCATCTGATCGTTGCGCTTGAACGGCGCAGAGCGCCCGTGCTTTGTCCAGTCGGGTCCAAAGCCGATCTGGGGAACGTCGCGGTTCTTGGCCCACAGCGAGGCAATCTTTTCGGCGCCTTTGGGCGACTTTCCGTGCACCAGCACCATGTCGGGGTGCTTCGTATGCACCTGGTCGAGCTTGGCCCAGATCAGCCGATGATCGTCATAGTCGAGCCCGCCGGTGACGACGATCTTGGGACCGGGTGGCAGAAGCACCTCCTGGTCGGCGCGCTTCTTCGCCATCAGGAAGTCGCGGCTGTCGATCATCGCCGAGGTCAGATTGCGATGGTTGACCTTCGATCCGCTGCGCGGGAGCCACGGCTTGCCGACATGGCGTTCGTAGTGCTCGGCGGCCTGGTCGCGCATCAGTTCGAAGGCGTTCTGCCGCTCGATGAGCGTCATGCCTTCGGCGATCAGGCGCTCCAGTTCGACCGACTTCACCTCGCTGCCGTCCTGTTCGCGCTGCGCTCGCTTCTGGGCCTGCTCGTTGTCGTCCAGTTCCCGGCCGATCCGATCGGTCGCGCGGTGGAAGACGTTGACGGTCGACCAGAGGAGATCGTCGAGATCGGGTTCGAGGCGCGTGTCCTCTAGGGTGCCGATCAGGGCGTCGAAGATGTCGGCGACGGCGCCCGCGACCTGGTTGCCGTCGGGCAGAAGCCGCTGGTCGGGCTCGTCGGTGAAGGGACGGTAGCCGTGGAGCTGGAGTTCGTTGAGGACATGGTCGGTGGGTGAGGATTCATGATGCGGTTCGTAGTCGTCGTGATCGCGCATGGGATGCTCCGTCGATTGGACCGCTTGCCGTCGCGGCCTTCATGGCGACGAAGCCCACGGGCCGGACGGCCGGGCACCCGGAGCGCGAGCGCAGGGCTCGATGGCTAAGGCCGGCTATTTTGCCTCGCGATGGAAAGGCCCGCAGGGCCGCCGGAAAATAGTCGGCCGCCGCCATTGCCCGGTTGGCCGGCTTGTGGGCCGATCGCCCTCTCGAAGGCCGAGGCGCGGTCCCCCGGACGGATCGATGCATCCGCCGAGCACGTCGGCGATCCGCACGCCCGTTCTCTTGCCGGCTATGCAGCAAACGCCATGAACCGCGCGACATCCTGCGGCGCGACCTGCAACCGGGCTTCCATGCACAGTGCCTCCAGGCCGAGGGTGCGCAGATCCTCGTTGACGTCGCCCAGCTCGGGCGAGATGACGATCGCCTCGATCCCGGCCGCGTCGGCCCGTTCGATCAGGGTATCGCGCGCACCGTCGCCGGCCGGATCCTTGTCGCGGACGATGTAGAGCCGCCGCAGCGTGTCGGGGAACAGGATGGCGGCGAGATGCGCCGCTGAGAGCGCCGCCAGCATCGGCATGTCGGGAAGGACTTGCCGGAGCGACAGGACGGTCTCGATGCCTTCGCCGGCCGCCATCACATCGTTGCCGATGCCGAAGCGGACAGCGTTTCCCAGGAGATCGCCCATCGCCCGCCTCGGCGTGTCGATTGGCGCTTTGTCACGGCGGCGCGGATCGAGCCAGGTGCGATGCGCCCCGGTGATCTTGCCGTCGAGGTCGGTGACTGCCGCAATCATCGCCGGCCAGGTCTCGGTCGGCGAATGCTCGTCAGGGCGATAGTAGCATCGCGGATGGAAATGCAGGCTTCCGGCTCCGCGTAAATCCGTAATGCCGCGTTCCCGTAAATACGCCTGTACGAGCGTGCCATAGATCGGCTGCGACATGCGGATCAGGCGGCGTGCCGCTTCGGGGGAGCCATGTGGTGCCGGGCTTTGCCGCTGGTGCTCCCCAAGTTGCGGCTCGGGCGGCGGCATCGAGAGGAAGGTCCGGGCCTCATCGGCGACGTCCTTGAAGGCGATGAGGCCGCAGCTCTCCCGGATGACGTCGAGGAGATCGCCATGTTCGCCGGTCGCCGCGTCGGTCCATTTACCGGCTGGGCCTTTCGGCGTGTCCTTGAGCCGGACGTACATCGAGCGTCCGGCCGCGTTGCGCACGTCGCCGACCAGCCAGTAGTTGCCTTCGCGGCGGCCGCTCGAAAGATAGTGCCGGCACACCGCCTCGGCCTGCCGGCCGAGACAGTGCGCGAGATCGGAAGCATCCTTACGTGCCATCACGCGGCCTCCCGCTCTGAGACGCGCGCGATCGGGAAGGTGTCGAGCAACTTGGCGAGGATGGCTGGCCCGGCGCCGTCGAAGGGGACGAAGAAGCGCAGCTTCCAGGAGATGATCTCGCTGAACAGGCCATAGGCCCGCAGCCGATCCCGCATCGCCTCGGTGAAGCCGGTCAGTTCCAACCGCTGGGCGCCCATGATGCGGGCGCGCCGAAGCTGGAGGCCCTCGGTGAGGTAAAGGATCGTGGTGCCGTCCATCAGAGCGGTGAAGGCCTGCTCCGGGGTCAGCGACGCGGCCCCCGTCGTGACGGCGTTCGCCGCCCAGGCGGGCGAGACGCGCCGGCCGATCATGCGCTCGCCGGCATCGGTCTGTAGCCGGTAGACGCGGGTCGACTCGTTCGGCAACCGCTTCCAGATCGGCAGCAGCAGGCCGGTGACGATATGGATGGTGCTGTCAGAGAAATCCGGCACGTCGTTCAGCTCCGCCCACCACGCGGCAGCGAAGGCGGCGCGATCGACTTCCTCCCAATGACTCTCCTCCATCATGCGCTGCGGCGCATAGTGCTGCTCCATTGGCCGGATCAGGCAGACTCGCCGCTCGATCTCGCCATCGTCGAGCATCATTGACGACGCGGGAATTTGCACGGCGGCGCGCCCCGAGCGGCTGTTGACCAGCAATCGCGTCTGTGGATCGGAGAGATGGTCGAGCGCATCGGCCAAGCTCGTCGGATGATTGCGCTCCCGGCGGGTGATGGTGAGAAGCCGCGTTTCCGCGCTGCTGCCCGGATGGGTGTGGATTACTTGGGCGTCGGTAACGATGAAGCTCTCGGCCTGCAGCGTTTCAAGCCCGATGTCGTAGACGCCGCTGCGGATCGCGCCCTCGACCTTGGCGGTCAGGAGCTGCTCGAACGCCGTGAACAGCACGCCCTGCAAATCGATGGTCAGGGCCAGCAGGCGGTTGAGGAAGGTGGTGATCGGCGGCAGCTCGTCCTTGATGCCGTTGTCGTCCGTGAGCTTCAGGCCGGTGGCGGACTCGAAGCGGTGGAGCGAGCAGTCCTCGACCCTGCCGCGAACGAGCAGGAGATAGAGCTGGCGCAACGCATCGCGGGCGTAAGGGCTTTCCAGATTGTCCTCGGGACGGAACAGGCCCTGGCCGCCGGTCTGGCGCTGACCGCGCGTGATGGCGCCGAGCGTGTCGAGCCGACGCGCGATCGTCGAGAGGAAGCGCTTCTCGGCCTTCACGTCGCTGGCGATCGGCCGGAAGAGCGGCGGCTGCGCCTGGTTGGTGCGGTTGGTACGACCGAGCCCCTGGATCGCAGCGTCAGCCTTCCACCCGGGCTCCAGCAGATAATGGATGCGCAGGCGTTGATTCTTCGCGCCAAGGTCCGCGTGATAGCTGCGCCCCGTGCCGCCGGCATCCGAGAAGATGAGGATGCGCTTCTGGTCATCCATGAAGGCGGCCGCCTCGGCAAGATTGGCCGATCCTGCCCGGTTCTCGACTGCAAGGCGTTCGCCCTTGCGCACGACGCGGCGCGAGCGGCCGGTGACCTCGGCGACGAGATCGGTGCCGAAGCGCTGGACGATCTGGTCGAGCGCGCCAGGAACGGGCTCCAGCGATGCAAGACGCTCGATCAGTTCGTCGCGACGGGCGACGGCCTCACGGCTCTCGACGGGCTGGCCGTCTCGGTAGACCGGCCGCGACGACAGATTGCCCTCGCTGTCGGAGAACGGCTCGTAAAGCTGCACCGGGAAGGAATGGGCGAGGTAGTCGAGAACATATTCGCGCGGCGTAATGTCGACACGCACGTCGTTCCATTCCTCGGTCGGGATCTCGGCCAGGCGCCGTTCCATCAGAGCTTCGCCGGTCGAGACTATCTGGATGACAGCGGTGTGGCCGCTGGCAAGGTCCTGCTCGATCGAACGGATCAGCGTCGGCGTCTTCATGCTGGTCAGCAGATGGCCGAAGAAGCGCTGCTTGGCGCTCTCGAAGGCGCTTCGCGCGGCCGACTTCGCCTGCCGGTTCAGCGTCCCCGTCGAGCCGGTGATGTTGGCGGCCTGCATCGCCGCATCGAGATGATTGTGGATGATGGCGAAGGCGCCGGCATACGCATCGTAGATGCGGGTCTGCTCAGGGGTGAGCTGATGCTCGACCAGCTCATATTCGACGCCATCATAGGAGAGCGACCGGGCCGTGTAGAGGCCGAGCGCGCGCAGGTCGCGGGCGAGCACTTCCATGGCCGCGACGCCGCCATTCTCCACGGCCTCGACGAACTCGGCGCGATTGGCGAAGGGGAAGTCGTCGCCGCCCCACAGGCCGAGCCGTTGGGCATAGGCAAGATTGTGGACGGTCGTCGCGCCGGTCGCCGACACGTAGACGACCCGGGCGTTCGGAAGCGCGTGCTGGAGCCGGAGCCCCGCACGGCCTTGCTGCGAAGGCGCAACGTCGCCCCGTTCTCCCTTCCCGCCTCCGGCATTCTGCATCGCGTGGCTTTCGTCGAAGATGATCACTCCATCGAAATCGGAGCCCAACCATTCGACGATCTGCTTGACCCGCGAAAGCTTCTCGCCCCGGTCGTCGGACCGTAGCGTAGCATAGGTGGTGAATAGGACGCCTTCGTTCAGCCGGATGGGCGTGCCCTGCGGGAAGCGCGACAGGGGCGTGACCAGCAGGCGCTCCATACCGAGCGCCGACCAGTCGCGCTGCGCATCCTCCAGCAGCTTGTGGGACTTCGAGATCCAAATTGCCTTGCGGCGACCCTGCAGCCAGTTGTCGAGGATGATGCCGGCGGATTGGCGACCTTTGCCGGCGCCGGTGCCGTCGCCGAGCATGAAGCCTCGGCGGAAGCGAATGGCGTCAGGCGCGTCGTCCCGCGCGGCGGCGACGAGATCGCCGGTCTCGTCAACGGTCCAGGCGCCAGCGAGATATTCGCCATGGGCCTCGCCGGCATAGACAACGGTCTCAAGCTGGGCATCGGACAGCACACCCTCGGTGACGATCGCGGCCGGAAGCGTCGGGCGATAGCTCGGCTTAGGGGGCGCGATCGATGCCATGGCGGCCGACTGCACCAATTTGGTGGGATGGGGCTGCGCGCCTGGGATGCAGATCGACTGAAGTGAGTAGGCCTCGTAGATCGCGTTCGAAAGGCGGCCCCCTTCGGGAGGCGTCCAGTCGACGGGGTCATAGTCGAGCGGCGCGCCCTCGACCTGGGCAATGCGGCGGACGGGTGTGGCGTTCGCGCCCCGAGCGAGATACCCCCGAACGGTGCGCGGCGCGGCGACGCGCGTGGCTTTAGGAAGTTCGACGGCCGTGCGCGGAGCTATGTCCCGTTCGATCCAGGCGAGCAGCGTCGCCACATCGGGCGCAATGCCGGGGGATGCGGGAAGCTCGCAGCATCCTCGGCAGGCGACTTGTCGATGACGGTAAGGCGCGTTTCGATGGTCGTGCCGTGCTTGGCATAGACCGAGCCCGCGATCGGCGCGGTGAACACGATGCGCCCGCGCGCCTGCAGCCGGATGAAGCTGTCCCGCCAGGCCGGCAGGTCGGGCGAGAAATTCGAGCCGGTGATCGCAACCAGTCGGCCGCCCGGCGCGAGCCGCGCCAGAGCGGAAGCGATGTGGCGATAGGCGGCGTCGGCGACGCGACCGGAGACGTTCGCCATGACTGAGAATGGCGGGTTCATGATGACGACGCTGGGGATGGCGGCGCGGTCGAGATGATCGTCGATTTGGGCCGCATCGAAACGCGTGACGGCAACGGCGGGAAAGAAAGAGGCGAGCAGATCGGCGCGGGTCTCGGCCAGCTCGTTGAGGATGAGATCGCAGCCGGCGATCTCCGCGAGGATCGCGAGCATGCCCGTGCCGGCCGAGGGCTCCAGCACACGGTCGGCGGGTGTGAGTGCCGCGGCGGTCAAGGCCGCGATACCGAGCGGCGTCGGAGTCGAGAATTGCTGGAAGGCTTGGGCTTCCTCGGACCGGCGCGTGTGCGTAGGCAGCAGACCGGCGATCTTGCCGAGCGCGGCGAGCCGTGCAGCCGGAGACGAGGCCTTGCGGAAAAGCGGCTTTCCGTATTTGCGCAGGAAAAGCACCGTCGCCGCCTCGCAGGCGTCGTAGGCCGTCTTCCAGTCCCAGGCGCCAGTGGCGTCAGAGGCGCCGAGGGCCTTTTCCATGGCCGAACGCAGGATCGCGGCGTCGATCGCGCGGCCCTGTTCGAGATGAGGAAGGAGATGGCCGGCGGCGGCGAGAATGGCGGCGGCCGGGGGCGCGTCCGGCGCGAGCGGAAGCGAGGTCGCCTTGGCGGCAGGGATCGAAGCATGGAGCATGAGTGGAACCTCGGAGAGCGGGGCAGGAACGAGCCTGCCCGGCGCTCTCTCTCGACCGGACGGACTCAACCCGTCTCGGCCACCCTCTCACTCTGACGTGGGCGTAACCCGGCCTGTCGCACCGGCTTCCGGAGGTGCGGATGGGAGGCTAAGCTCTCGTAGGGAAACAAGCCGGACGCCAACCCGAAGCACCGGCCGATCGGCTTCGCCGGCGTCGACGGGCAGTGGGAAGTGGCGGTCTGGCAGAGGTTCTACGCCAGGATCGGCCTCAGAGGGGACAAGGCTTGTGAACAAGGCATGGCACGAGGACAACCCGATGCCAGAACGACCGTCGAAAGATCAGAGGATCGCATGGCATGTGGCGCATGCTCGAGCTTGTGCTTGCCGCTAGGTCCCCAGGAGCATCAGAGCTGAGGTTGAAGCGGTGCTCGCCGGCGACCAGCGCCCCGATGCCTATGCCGATGCCTCCGGCGGGCGGTAGAGCTCGAAAGGATCGCCGTCCGCCAGATGGCCAAACGGCGTGAACACGAATTCGCCGCCGTCGCGCCCAACGGCGCAGATGACGTAGCGGGTCTCGCCGGTCGCGACCTCGGTGCATTCCATCAGCGCGAGGTCGCCGCCCATCGCGGCGCGCAGCAAGGTCTGGAAATTGGTGCGGGCGTGGTCGGGAATGCTCATCGCGCATCCCTTTCCGCCAGGCGGTCCGCCAGCCAGCGTCCTGTGCTCATCCACTCGAGCGTCGCGCCGGTCGAGAGGTCGAGCACATGAGCGCCGCCGTAGAAGCCGTTCACCACGGGATCGGACGCGATGTTGGCCCATTGAAATCCCCAGCGCCCGGTCAGCCCGAATGCTTCGGCGCAGCGCGTCACGAAGGTGATGAGAAGTTGCTGGTCGGCGCTGCCCGGATCGCGGAGCCAGAGCCGGGCGGGCCCATGTTCTGGCGTCAGCGAGAGCAGAAACGGCTCGGCGGGGGGATCCTCGCTGGCGTTCTCGGCCATCAGCGCGGTGTAGATGTCGAAGGCGCGCACGGCGTTCGCGGGGGTGCCGACGTCGAGAAGGCAGGAAAAGCGGGTGAAGAAATTGATCATGGCGGGCTCCTGAGACGAAAAAGCCCGGCGCTGGGCCGGGCTCGGAAAGGATCGTTAGTTCGAAGGATGGGCGGAGCAGCCGAAGCCGCTCCGCCTTGGCGATCACTCGGCCGCGACCAGCTCATGGTCCTCGTCGTCGCCGGCGGATTCCTCGTCCTCGCCCGCGAGGAAGTCAGGCAGCGCCGCGCCGTCATCCTCGCCATCGACCTCGGTATCCGGCGTGGACGCCTCGACCTCTGCGACCAGGCGCAACGGCTCGGGTAGCCAACCGGTGTCGGCCAGCAGGCGCTCCGCCTCCTTGGCCATGTCGCCCTTCTTCAGATGGTCGATGAGCTGCGCGGCCTGCTCGCCGGCGCCCTCGCGGACTGCCTGCAGTATGCGGGGCTTGGTCACCCGGTTGAGGTAGTTGCCGAATGTCGGACGCCAACCGGCTTCGACCAGATCGAGCCCGGTCGCCCTGGTGAGGCGATCGGCCTGGGCGAGCCGCATGTCCAGCGTATGCTGAGATACGCCGCTGGCGCTGTGGGGGTTCGGACGCTCATAGAGAGCGTTGACGCCATAGCTGACGCAATGTGCGAGCAGCGCCATCCGGCTCGCATCGTCCAAGCCCGCGAGCCAGTCCCACAAGCCATCGTCGTCCTTCGGGATGTCGCCCGCCCAGGCGGCGTGGCGGTCCTGCACCGCGCGTGCCGACGGACTGTCCTTCAGCGCATCGTCCTGGGCCGGGAAGAAGACGTGCTTCACTCCGGCCTCCATGGCGCCGGTATACATCCGGGTCATGAAGGTGTCCGACACGAGCTTGTGAAGCAGCGCCGTCATGGCGACATGCGGATTCTCGGCAACGGCGTTGCGCAGCGCGAGCGTGCGATAGGCGGTCAGCTCGACGACCAGGCGTTCCGGCAGCGGCTTGATGACGCCGTCGTCCTCGTCGTCGTCGGGCTCGGCAGGCTGCCCGCCGATGGTGATGACCGCCCGCTGCACCACGGGCTCGGCCGGATCACGGCCGGCTTCCGCGCCGGACTCGCCCTCGGGCTCGGTCGGCGCTTCGTCCTCGGGCCGTACGTAACCGCGGTCGATGTCGAGACTGCCGTCATGGGCGATGCTGATGAACGCGCCCGCGCGGTGGATGTCGTCCGGATCGAAGCGCACCGGCCGGGTCTCGAAAGCAGCGAGCGCCGTCTCGATCTCGCCGAGGCGCTGATCGACCTCGTCCGGCAGCTCGTCGGCGCCCTCATATTCGACCTCGAGCTTCTGATATTCGGTGTTGAGCGCCGCGATGGTGGCCTGTTCCTCAGCCGAGAGATCGAGGGGTTCGCCCTCCAGTTCGCGCAGGCCGTGCGTCACGTCATAGGGGAAGCTGGCCGCGACCTCGATCCACTTCCAGCCTTCCGCCGCGATCGTCTCCGCCGCAGCCTTCAGCTTCTCCGCGACCAGACGGTCGAGCAGGGCTGCGTTATCCAGCCATCCTCCGTCGTCGGACTGGAAGAGGTCACGCGTGGTGACGCCGCCGGCATCTTCATAGGCATCGATGCCGACGAACAATGCCCGCTTGTCCGAGGCGCGCACCGTGGTCTCGGTAAGCATGCGCCGGATCTGGTACGGCTCCTTGGACCAGGCGTCCTTGACCGCGTCCCAAACTTGCTCCTGGCGAGCGTGATCGGTCGACACGGTGAAAGCCATGAGCTGCTCCAGCGTCATGCCGTCGTCGGCGTAGACCTCGAGCAGCATGGGCGACACGGAGGCGAGCCGCAGCCGCTGTTTCACGACCTGAGCCGGCACGAAGAAGGCCGCAGCGATCTCCTCCTCGGTCATGCCCTTGTCGCGCATGTCCTGGAAGGCGCGGTACTGGTCGAGGGGATGCAGCGGTGCGCGCTCGATATTCTCGGCGAGGGAGACCTCTTCGGCGAGGATGGCGCTGTCGCGCTCACGCACGACACAGGGCACCGACGCGATCTTGGCGAGGCGCTTCTGCTTGACCAGCATCTCCAGCGCGCGGAAGCGGCGGCCGCCAGCGGGCACCTCGAACATGCCGGTCTCGTTGCCCTCAGCGTCAGCGACGGGCACGACGCTGATGCTCTGGATCAGGCCCCGCCGGGCGATCGAGGCCGCCAGGTCTTCGATCGAAACGCCGGCCTTCACGCGCCGGACGTTCGACTGGCTCAGGACCAGCTTGTTGAAGGGGATGTCGCGCGAGGACGCGAGAGTGATCTTCTGAACCGCAGTAGCCATCGGGATGTACTCCGCGACGGGCGGCCGAAGACTCTCTCTCGACCTCCAACCCGTCACGAAATCCCGTCCCCTCTCTCCCTCTAGCACCTCGCCGGTTGGCGGTGCGCAAAGGCGTAAAGCCGACGATCCGGCTTCACGCCTTTGCGGGTTTGCGTCACATGCGGGACGCATCGGGCCTACGCCGCGCGCCTTTCCAGCTCCACCGCAGCCACCGGCGCGTGGGCGAGCAACCAATCGGCCGCCTTGCTCGCCTGGCTGGCGGCGCGGACGATCGCGCGATTGTCCTCGCGAAGCACTTCGAGCCACGAACCTATGTAGTCGGCATGGCGAACGGTCGGCACGATGCCGAGCGTCGCGCAACAGAATGCGGCGTTGATCTCGGCGACCAACTCCTCGAACGCATATTTCTTCGTGCCGAAGCCGCCGCTCAGGTCTCGGCCGACCCTCGAGGCATGCCCTGTCGCGTGCCCGAGTTCGTGCAGCGCCGTGCGGTGCCAGTTGATCGGCTCGAAATAGGCTTGCGGCGGCGGCACCTGCACATAGTCCAGCGCGGGATGATAATAGGCGCGCGCGCCGCCGATGCGGAAGTCGATGCCTGTCGCGGCGATCAGCGCCTCCACCTGAGGCTCGATCAGGCTGGCGGGCGGCGATGTCGCAGCGGCGCCGGCTTCCTCGGGCAGATTCTCGCACTGCGCGGTGTTGAAGACAGTGAAGCGCTTGAGGAAGGGGATGGCTTGGGCATCCTCTCCAGTTTCGCGCGCCCGCCGCTTCTCGTCGTCAGGGACGAAGCGATCGGCATAGACGACCGTCGTGCCTTTCTCTCCCTTGCGGACGTTGCCGCCAAGCGCGAGCGCCTGCCGGAAGGTGAGCCAGCGCTGGCCGGGGAAGCCTTGGGTGATGACCGCGCCCCAGAGAATGAGGACGTTGATCCCCGAATAGAGCCGGCCGGTGGCTGCGTTGGCCGGCATGCCGACCGGGGCATTGGCGCCGGTCGCGCCCCACGGCTGGACCCAGGGCAGCCGGCCGGCCTCCAGTTCGGCGATGATCTTGGTCGTGATTTCATCATAGAGGCTCACCCGTTCGGTCGCGGGGCGTGTGGTGCGTTGCTTTGACATCGCGGATCTCCGCGACGGGCGCCGGGAGCCACTCTCCCAGCCTTCAACCCGTCACGGAAAACCCGTCCGCACTCTCACTCTCGCGGGGCGTTGCGGGGCGGCAGCCCCGCAGAAGGGGTCGGCCGAGACAGGGCTCGGCCGCAGGGGAAGACCTTCCCCTTTTCGGTTCGCGGGGAATATCAAATCGTCTCAACAGTTCTCCCGTCTTGAACGACCCTCGTGCCCAGACGTCATCGGCGCTATGAACGACGACATGAACAACGATCATGAGCATCGCATGGCACGACGAGAATATTACAGACCAGCATGGTCGTTGATACTCGACACGATCCGGTCGCGAGGCGCGGCTTGCAGCTTGCTGCTAGGTGCGATGACCGTTGGAGCTTGCACAGCGGAGCCTGAGGCGTCCGTCGCGGACACGGCATCGCGCTCCGTCGCGCTCGCTACTCCGTCGGTGAAGATGGAGGCCAACCCGCCACCGGCCTTCACCTATTGGGCGCCAGAGGGATCGACGATCCGCAATCATCCGCAGGATCCAAACATATGGATCGCCGAAAGCACGGACGGGTCGAGGACCTACTATTTCGGCGACCAGTGTCGTGCGTCCGAACGTCAGGATTGGGTTGGACAGCCCGTCGAGTCTCTGCCCAAGCCGCCTGTTGACGCGGTCTGGCGTATCGGCACCACCACCTCGCCCCAAACGTCAGACCTGCGGCGCGAGCGACTGAACATTTCATTCGACGAGAATACCCGTCGGGTCGCTAGCGTGGCCTGCGGCTAGATGGCGAGGCTTGGCAAGATGCGCGAAACGCTCATTATGTTCGGAGCATTATTGGCTCTGGCCGCCTGCACGACCTCGCCAGAGGTGCCAGCCGCCTCTGCGACGCGCGAGTCCACGCCGCCGACAGAAACCGCCTCGGCCGATGCGCCCATACCCGACCAATGCCGAGCTGCGGAGCGTCAAAGCTGGGTCGGCCGGTCGGTCGACAGCCTGCCTGTGGCTTCGCACGGTGAAAACCGGCGTGTGGTTTGCACGGCCTGCGCCCGAACCGAGGACTACAGGGCGGATCGCCTGAACATCGACTTCGACGCGGGTACGCGGCGTGTCGTCAAGGTGAGTTGCGGCTAGCATGGCGGTCAAGCTGGCCATCGAGATCCTGCACACTGCCCCGCCGGCCCAAGCGAAATCGTAACGCGGAAGCAAAACTGACTGCCAACCTCAGCCAAATCTCATAAGGTGCTGAATGAGGGGCCACTGCAGATCAAAGCACGATTCGTCTCGCAACGCGGCACTAAAGAGTTGGCATATAAGGTTTATGGGCGAAGGCGCGTGGGATATCAGGGGAAGAGAACTCTGGCTGCTCGATCCAGAGGGCAACGCCCGCGTATCGAAGGTCGACGAAGTCTATCGTGCGCTGATTGAAAAAAAGCCGAGCGAGGACTGGATTCCTGCGCAGGTGGAGGGACTGCGTCCGTCTCGCTATCCGCTCGATCCTCTTGTCGTGATTGACGACTCCCAAGGAGATGGCGTTCCGGTCTTTTCGCTTTCTGGGTCCTGCCGCGGCAAAACGATCGCGCTGCAGCAGGATGATCTGGCGCGCGGCCATGTCGTTGCGGATGGCGTCTGGTATCCGGTCGAGCCGGACCAGAGCGCCGACATCATGGCCATGCTGGAATCCTCCGGCGCGTCGCTCGGCCGGGCCGGATCGCTCCGGTCGTTCCTTGCGATCAGGAAGGCCACCGCCAGCGGCCTGATTGAGGACAAGCTTGCCGACCGCAATATATCGCCCTTGGCTTTCGCGCCGGACGGCGAGGAGTTGCCGGAGGGCGTGCATGCCACCCTCTACCCCTACCAAGCGTCGGGCTGGCGCTGGCTCAAGTTCCTGCTGTCAGAACAGGTCGGCGGGCTATTGGCCGACGAGATGGGGCTGGGCAAAACGCTCCAGATCATCAGCGCCCTGCGCGATTGCGGCTCGGGACCGCTGCACCCGGCGCTGATTGCGGCGCCCGGCTCGCTGCTTGAAAACTGGCGGCGGGAGATAGGAAAGTTTGCTCCCGACCTAAAGGTGCTGAAGCATCACGGTCCCGATCGCACAGGTCGGCCGGCGGACCTGCAGGGCTATGATGTCGTCGTCACTTCTTATGACAGCGTTGTGCGGGACAACAGCCTGCTGGGGATGATCGACTGGCAGGTGATCGTTCTCGACGAGGCGCAATATATCCGCAACCCGACTGCGCAGCGCACGAAGGCCGTCAAGGCCCTGCCGCGCAAGGTGGGCCTCGCTGTCACCGGCACCCCTGTCGAGAACAAGCTGCTCGACCTGTGGTCGATCATGGACTTTGTGCTGCCCGGACACCTCGGTGACGCCGGCACCTTCCAGACGCATTTCCAGGATGATGTCGACGGCGCGGCCGCGCTGGAGCCGCTTGTCTCCCCGCTAATGCTGCGCCGGCGTGTTGCCGATGTTGCCAAGGACTTGCCTCCGCGCATCGACATTCCGCAGGTGGTCGAGCTGGATGACGGCGAGGCCGCGCATTATGACGAGCTGCGCGACCGCATCGCGGTCGAGTATGGCGCCGCAGCAACCCTCGTCGCCCTAACCGCGATGCGCCGCTTCTGCGCGCATCCGGCCCTTATCGACAGCGATCGCCACACAGGCGATCCGATGGACTTCTCGAAATTCCGTCGGCTTAACGAACTGGTCGAGGAGATCTTCGCCCTCGGCGAGAAAGTCATCATCTTCACCTCCTTCACCGGTATGGCCGACCTGATCGCGCAGTATATCGCGCGCCGGCACAATGCCTTCACCGGCATTATTGACGGTCGCCTAGCGATCGACGCACGCCAGCCGCTGATCGACGCATTCAGCGCCGTGAAGGGCGGAGCGGCCTTGATCCTGAACCCGCGGGCAGGTGGGTCGGGGCTTAACATCACTGCCGCTAACCACGTCATCCACTACAATCCGGAATGGAACCCGGCCCTTGAGGACCAGGCTTCAGCCCGTGCGCACCGGCGCGGGCAGGAGCTCCCCGTGACGATCCACCGGCTGCTCGTCGCCAATACAGTCGAGGACGTGATCGACGAGCGCCTGACGCGCAAGCGCGCGATCTCCGGCACGGCCGTAATCGGCGTGGAGGGCGGCGACGACGATTATGCCGACATCGTGGCGGCCTTAGGCCGATCACCACTTGCGAAGCAGGGAACCTGAATGACCAAGCGCAGTATCGCCAAGCTCCTGAGCAAGAACGACACGGGCGAGACGGGCGGCCATCAGGCAGGCATCCTCGTTCCCAAGGAAGAAGACATCCTGTCCTTTTTCCCGAAGCTCGATGCCTCGCAACACAATCCGCGCTGCCACCTGCGCTTTCTCGACAGCAGCGGAACGTTCTGGGAATTTGCTTTCATCTACTACAACGGCAAGTTCTTTGAGGGCACCCGCAATGAGTATAGGCTGACCCGAATGACCAAATACATCCGGCAGGCCGGGCTGGTCGTCGGGGATGAGGTGGTGCTGTCCCATGACGGCGACCGCTACATGATCTCGCATCGCCGGCAGCGGCAGGCTGCATTGAATGAGGCAGGCGTCCTCAAGCTCGGATCGGGCTGGCGCGTCGTCCAGATTTAAAGGGGGAACCATGACAATCGAGCCAATCAACCTGCCGCCCAATCCGGAGCGGATGATCGAGGGCCTGCGCGACACAGGCTACGAGTTCAATACCGCCGTAGCCGATATCGTTGACAACTCAATCGCCGCGCATGCCACGAAGGTCCAGCTCTGGCTCAGCGCCGACATGCAGCGGAAGATCAGGCTGCTGATCGTCGATAATGGCGATGGCATGAACCGGCAGGGCCTCATCAACGCGATGCAGTACGGCTCCGCCGCGCGGCCAAGCGCGGCCAGCCTCGGCAAGTATGGCCTTGGCCTGAAAACGGCATCTACCGCGTTCTGCAAGCGGCTTTCGGTAATTTCCCGGCCCGATGGGAACACGGCGCCCCTGATGGCGACGTGGGACCTGAACCATGTTGCCGAGGCGAAGTCGTGGGAGCTGCTGCTCACAGCCGATTGCGACCCCGAGGCGGTCGAACAGCTAGACATCGTGGCCGCGGGCCGCGCCGGCACCGTCGTTCTCTGGGAACAGGTCGACCGGCTCGTCAAGGATTTCGAGGACAAGAAGGCAGGGTGGGCGAAGAAGGCCCTGCAGTCGAAGGAGGATGACCTCCGCCAGCATCTTGGCATGATCTATCAGCGGTTTCTCGACGCCAAGGACAAGCGGGCGCCACATGTCGAGATCGAGCTGAACGGCAAGCCTGTCGAGGCTTGGGACCCATTCCAGCGGCATTATTCGGAGCTAGTGGCGCAACAGACCGTGCCGGCCGAGCTGGCTGATGGCAGCACGGCCGAGTTCACGGTCAAGGCCTATATCCTGCCCCGCGAGGAGGAGTTCCCGTCCAAGGAGGCGGCGGCCTTAGCCCGGGTCGGGAACGATACTCAGGGCATCTACATCTACCGCGAGGAGCGCCTGATTCACGCGGCCGACTGGCTCGGAATTTATCGCAGAGAACCGCACTACAACCTGATCCGCGTTGAATTTTCCTTCGACAATAAGCTCGATGATGCGTTTCATCTCGATATCAAGAAGTCGCAGATCATCCTCAACGAAGATTTGGCGCAATGGCTGGAGGATCAGTTTCTGCCCGCGCCGCGCCGCGAGGCGAATCGCCGGCGGCGCGAGGGCGAGCAAAAAAAGATCGCCAAGAAGAGCGAGGGTGCGCACGACAACTCCAACAACAATATCCGCAACCGCGAGGCCGACGCCGGGGGGGCCGAGGTCAACGTCGCCGACCCCAATACGGGCGAGGTTGTCATCAAGAACCAGCACGGCAAGTTCCGGCTAAAGCTGCCGATGGCCGAGGCTCAGCGACCAGGGGAGGTCTTCGTGCAGCCGGTCGACGGGATCACCAACGGCCTGCTGTTCCAGCCAGTCATGATCGAGCAGCATCGCGCTGTGCAGATCAACACGAGCCATCCCTATTACAGCAAGGTGTATGTCCCGAACCTCTCGAAAAGCGTCACCATGCAGGGTCTCGATTCCCTGTTGTGGGCGCTCTGCGTGGCCGAGCACTCGACGGTCCGCGACAACACCAACGAGCTATTCCGCGATCTGCGCTATGAGGTTTCGCGCATTCTAGAGAAGCTGGTCGAAACGCTGCCGGATCCAGAGATCGAGAAGGATGTCGCCTGATCCGCACACGCTGGCCCGCCGGGTATCGGCCGAGGCCGGGCTGGATTTCGAGGGGAGCGAGGGCCGCGATGGCGAGGGCCGGCGCTGGCTGGAGCTACATCCTGCCGGCCATCCCAAGGCCAACACCTTTGCGATCCGCGCAACGGTGGGCTGGCGCCGTCTCGATGTCCAACTCCTGCCCGGCACCTTCGCCGGCGCTCTTGTCGAGGCAATGGGCGCTGCCGATGAGACAGGACGCGCGACCTTCTCAGCCGTTCTGGAGAAATGCCGGTCCGATGGTGCGGAAGTTGATTTCACGGTCAACGGTGGTGCGGTCGCGGCTGACGGCCCGGCAGCATGGTCGTCGCCTTGGCGCAGCATGGGGCTTGTCGTCCGTCGAGGCATGCTGGCAATCAATGAGGGCGACGAAGAGGGCGACAGCCGTCTGATTGAGCAGTGGACGGCGCGGATTGCGGCTGCCGTTCTCGCCTTGCTCCCCCTAGAACCGCACGAAGAGGACATTCCAGAGGCCGATGCCGAGGGTCTTCCCGAAGGCGCCAAAACTCGGATCGAGGTCAACCGCTACGAACGCGACCGGCGCAACCGCGCTGCAGCCCTTGCCATCCACGGCTATGCTTGCAAGGCCTGCGATCTGCAGTTGGACATCCTTTACGGCGACGCCGCCGCCGGGCTGATCGAAGTCCATCACCTAACGCCGGTTTCTGAGCTAGGCCCCGACTACATCATCAATCCGCGGGACGATCTTGCGCCGCTCTGCCCAAACTGCCACAGCGTCGCCCATCGACGCGCACCGCCCTATTCGGTCGAAGAACTGCGGGCGATGCTGTCCCGGTCGTGAAGAAGCTCAACCAATTTCGAAATGGACAAGAGCCATGACTGCTGGCTCTGCGCGTAAGTGCGGTGCAATCGAGAGGGCAGGACCAGCTGGAGCCGCTGCCGGCGCATTTCGTCGGTCTGGGCCAGACTGATCGAGGGCTCGAGAGTCAACAGAATGCTTGTCTGGAATGCGGTCTGCCTCGGATAGCACCTGCCTCCAGCGATCCTTGCAGGTGCTCTTTACCCCCAGCATTGTCAGCCGTTGGGTCTCAAATGCGGGATCATGATATTCTGTAATGCCGGGGAATATGAAATCCGGCTTTGACTTGCCCTCTGTGACCGGATTGCGGTCTGCCCTGATTCCCAACTCCTGAAACATATATTCAAGATGGTTCTCTAACGCCGTACCCATGCGCTTTTTGCGACGGTTCTGGACCGAGAGGCTGAACCTTACGAATTCGTCGACTTCGTCAAAACCTTCCTGGAGCTGGTCGCCGATAAGGTGACGCTCGAATGTGCGGAACAATACCTCCTCGCGTTCCACTAGCGCCATCAGCGCTCCGTCAGGGTCGCCCTTGATATCGAGATCGCCAAGCGTTTCGCGCGTATAATTAGAAAATTCTCGGGTGCCGGGAAAGCTGGAGCCAAAGCGCTTATTCATCTGATCGAGGTAGTCATCGTCAGCGGACTCGACATCCACACCGAGCTCTTCGAGGATGAAACGCGAAGCGAATTCCAAGCGGAGTTGGTTGGTTTCAATCTCGCCCTTCACCGAATAGCCCGGGTGAGCATGGTCCACGCCGAAGAGCCAAAGCAGCTGGCCAGCGATCGTCGATCCGCCCTCTGCGATGATGGCCATGAGCGAATCGTCCGGCCGCACTCCAATGATGAGGAGGTCGCCCTCGGTTGCATTGTCTGAAACGACCGTGTCCGGAAAATACAGGCGATACTCCGGACCGCGATGGCTCTGCTTTCGGCGCGTGTCGTACCAGCTGAGCCACGCCTGCTCTCTCAGCGGCTCTGGATCGTCGTCGGCCAGATAAATGAATGTGGTTCGAATATTCCGGCGATCTTCCTCGCCAAGCATGGTGCGTAGTGCGCCCACACCCCCGAACTCGTGTTGATGAGAACGATGCTGATCCGCGTCAACCGCGGTCAGTCGCTTCCAAGCGACCTGGCGAAAATAATCTGAAAGGTGGCCGCTCCTCACCCGCGGATCTCTATCATCTGTTCCGGCCCCCTGATCCAGACATCCAGCTGTCCCGCCACCTCCTTTACAGCTTCGGATCCCTTGGACCGCAAGGCACATTCCCAAACGGTGGCAATTCTCCACCCAGCATCCATAAGCGCAGCTTCGTTCCGGCGGTCACGCTCCGAATTTCCTTCCAGCTTCGCCTTCCAGAATTCTGGCCGTGTCGCTGGAATGCGGCAAAGGCCGCAGTCATGTGCATGCCAAAAGCACCCATGGACGAGGATGACGGCTTTCCAGCGCGGCAATACTATATCTGGTCGGCCCGGAAGGCGCCGAACGTCCGTCCTGTAGCGATACCCCCGGGCGAATAGCGCCTTGCGGATCGCCAACTCGATCTTGGTATCGCGCGCCCGGATGCCGGACATCATCCGGCTTCGGGTGGCCGCGTCGACCGTGTCAGCCATTTGCGACGGCTAGCCGCTCCACATCAGACTGAACCAGCTTCATGATCCCCGGCTTCATGCCGCGCGCTACCGCTTCGATCAGAGGCACAACAACGGAATTTCCGAACTGCTTGTATGCGCGCATATCCGAGACGGGAATTTCGAACGTCTCCGGATATCCCATCAGACGCGCGCATTCCCTTGGGGTCAGCCGGCGCGGATTCTTGCCCTTGCCCCGATAGATCAGAATTTCCGAACCATCCTTATAGTAGCGCGCAGACAGCGTCCTGCTCGTTTCGTCGGGTCCAACGACGCTACAACCGAAGCCGTTGCCTGCCGCACGATGCTTTTCAGCATATCCCTGAAGATATGCCCAAAGCCGGTCCGTCAGCACATATTTTGGCTGAACTTTACCAGTTGGAAGAAGAAAGCGGCCTTGATCGCCATCCTTCTCGCTTCCGTTTTCCGCATGGAGGATGGATCTGAGCTTTGGGCCAGCCGCGACTTCCGGAAAGGTCGCCAGCAGTTCCTCCCACTCGAACCCGACGTCCTCCCTGAACCCCACGAGCAGAATGCGCTGACGGTGCTGCGGCACGAAGCGCCTTCCGTCCACGACCATTGGCTTGACCGTATATCCCAGCTGCCGCTCCAGCACGTCCATGATCACGCGGAAAGTGTTACCCTTGTCGTGACTGACGAGGTTCTTCACATTCTCAAGTAAAAATGCCTTTGGCTGTTTCTTGGCGATGATGCGCTGCACGTCGAAAAAGAGAGTTCCCTGCGTGGTGCATTCGAAGCCATGGGGTCGACCGAGAGCATTCTTTTTTGAAACGCCGGCCAAGCTGAACGGCTGACAGGGGAAACCCGCCAAAAGCACATCATGGTCCGGGATGTCGGACTCATCAATTTTGGTTATGTCACCCGCGATGGAATGATCCTCACCGAAATTGCGGCGATATGTCCTCTGGGCATAATCGTCCCATTCACTCGTAAAAACACAGCGACCGCCGATCGCCTCAAATCCGAGCCGGATCCCTCCGATGCCTGCAAACAGGTCGATAAAAGTAAAATCACTGTCGCCTTGGCCGGCGACGTTATGACCTCCGATAATCCGTTGAAGCGCAGGGACGACTGCCAAGGGAATCTCAAGTTCGCGCTTCTCCCACCGGCTTATCTGCTTTGGGTTGTAGTCCAACCGCTCCGCCAACTCGCGCTGCGTGAAGAGAGTTCGCGCTTCCAAAAGCACTTCAAACCGTGACGCCGACAGGATTTCGTTCATTCTTTGCACTCTCGGCATGGGGAATCTCAGCGGACTTTTTGTCCCCTAGGAATCCCCCCGTCAACCCCGCGCGGAACGCAATGCGAACATTTTCTGCATTAGGATGATTCCCTGTGTCATCTCCCTCACGGGAGGAGGCGGCAGGGGTCACGCGAGGGGGTCATGATCGTGACGGCTGCCCGGGCGCGGGTTGCCGCGACATGGAGGTTGAACCTCGCTGATCGTTCTTCGTTGGCACCGCCCGGCCGAAGGTACCGCTGGAACGGCCCCTCGAACACGATCACCTCGTCAAACTCCTTCCCCTTCGCCTTGTGGATCGTCATCACCGTCACCCCGCGATGCGGACGGGCCGTGGCGGCAAACTGATCTTCCACGACCGCCGCGCGCAACAGGTCACGCGCATGGCGGTAAGCTCCGTGCTCGCGCCACGCTTCCGCCAGTCGACCCTCGATCTGAGCTCCGCGACGAAGTAGCCGCATGTGCCGCGCCTCCTTTGCGATCGCCTGTAGCTCCGCTCGTTGGCTGGCTGCGAACAACGCGCGGATCGCGCGCCAGTCCGTTACGGGATCGCCAGTCAATACCAGCGCCTCGACAGCTACGAGGAGTTGCTGAAGATCCGCGCCAATGCCTCGGGCGCCATAGCCAGCGTCACCACGCTCACGAACGGCCCGTGCGGTCTTGCGCAGTCTGCTGGCCTTGGCAATCGCGCCGGCAGAGGCCGCTTCGCTCCGCCCCACCTCGAACGCAGCAAGGGCTTCTAGGGCAAGCGGCCCGAGCTCGATTGCCGGGCCTCGCGGTTCGAGCAACAACGCGATCATTGCGCCTGCCAGCATTGGCCCCTCGGCCGCGACGAGCAGTTCGACCGGATAGCTCGGCAGGCCATGTTCGGCCTTCGCCATATATTCGAAGATGCTGGTCGCGAGCACGTTCGCGGGAACGAGGACGGCCAGTGACCAATCTCCGCCCCGGCGCAGCCGATTGGCCGTCCGGAGGATGGACTCTTTCAGCGGTCGCAGGCTTTGCCCACCGTATTGGGAAATGGTGACGCCGGCATAAGGCTGTGGCCGGAAAACGCCCGTCAGCATCGCATCGGCAAAAAGAGTGATGTCTGTCCCTGCGCTGCGGCGGTTCTCGCCCTGAAAATCGAACTCGCTTGGTCGGAATGCGGCGATGAACTCATCGAACCGGCGCGGGTCTGCGCCCTTAAAATCGTAAATGCGTTGCTTCGGATCGCCGAGCGCCATCAGCCGGCTCTGGCGGCCGAGAGCGGTGATCATCCGCCATTCGTCGGCGTTCGTGTCTTGGAATTCATCGACGATGATGAAAGGGTAAGCATCACCGTAGGCCCGCGCCAGCAACGTCACCGCCTCAAGGAGCTCGGCGACGAGGCTGGGGAACAGGTCAAAGGCGATCAACCCTTCCTCATTAAAAAGCCGCCGCTGTTCGGTGATGCGCGCTGCGCCGGTCAGGCCGGCGAGTCGATCACGCGCCTGCGCCGGCAGCAGCAGCGAGACGTTCGGCCTGGCGCACAGCAGATAGGCGTGGCTCTTGAGTATCGACCAGGCGAAGCCGTGATAGGTGTTGATCTCGATGCGGGCCATCAGCTCACGCGGGATCGTCGCCGTCGCCTGCTCTGCAACGCGCGCGATCGTCGCCCGCGCGAAACTCAGGAACAGCGCCTTGCCGCCCGCGCCGAGCCGGCCAGCCTCCAGATCCCCGCATGCCTTCGCCAGCGCGATCGTTGTCTTCCCCGACCCGGCGCCGCCTCGCACCAGAATGTTGCCTTCCGTCGCCAGCAAGCGTCGGCGCTGATCGCAAAGGACGAGAGCCAAGGGCTTAGCCGCCCGGCACCGGCGGAATGGGGGCCTGCGGTATTGGCGGCAGCGGGACAGGTGGCGGCGGCGGCGCTTCCACCATCGCCCGTAACTGACCGAGAATCTGCGTCATGGTCCGCGGGAAATGGCCAATCTGACATTGGCTGAAGAAGAGCGTCAGATAGTCATCGCCCTTCTTGTGCTTGAAAAGCGCAAGGAACGGTGCGGAATAGACCGCTTCCGGCGACCCATCCGGGGGCACTTGGCCCGCGAGAGCGGCCGGCCATTCGCCCTCATGGACAAGCCACTGGACGAACCAGCGCTGCATGGCGGGCGCGACTTCATCGCGCAGCAGATGCTCGAACCCGGCATAGGGCTGCTCGAATGCACGATCGCACGCCAGCTGGATCGCGGCGGCCGCGCCGGGATTCTGACGATCGAAGATCGTGGCGACGGTCTTGCCTAGCCCGCGAAAGAATGCGGCGAACGAAGCGACCGCGGTCTCCCCGCCGGCATCGAACGGCACCCAGCCAAGGGAATCGAGGCGTTTGTGCTGCCCCGGCTGCAATTCCGCCGCGCGCCGCGAGACGGCGCTGTAGGAGACGAACTCCGTTTTGCCTTCCACGACGAGAACGCGTCGGGCGAGAAGCGCCTCGCAGAAGCGGGTTCGAAACCCGTCGCGGAAGATCTTCAGCCGCAGGTTTTGTGGCAGGACCACGGCCGTCGCGGTCAGGAGTGCCGTCTGGTCGCGCCGCATCACCGTCATCTGTTCGGGCTGGAATTGCTCGATCACATAGGGCGAGTGGGAGGTGAACAGAGCCTGCGACGCCAGTCCCCGGACCTTGTCGACCACCCGTTGCTGAACGTGCGGCGGCAAGGAGATTTCCGGCTCCTCCATCGCGAAGATGACCCGGCCGTTCCGGCGCTCGGCGATTAGCCCGAGCATCGCAAGGACGAGCGCGTTGATTGTGCCCGAGCCTTGATGTTGGAATGGGGCCGCGTAACCGGGCACGCCCGTCGCTAGGAACGATTTCAGCACCCGGCGCAGATCCTCGCGGGTCAGATCCGATACCCGCAGATGCGGCGCGTCGGCCCATTCACCGGGCACGATCTCGCGCATGGCCTCCTGAATGGCCGTGAGGATGCGACCAAATTCCGGATCGTTCGCACCGACGACGTCAAGGCCGCGCAGATTATCGAGCAGGCTCTCCCACATGCGCGTCCGGACCTCATAGGTCTTGAGGATCACGTCGAGCAGCGAGCCGCGCTCCATGGAGAGCGCGCGGCTCCCCGTGCGCAAAGCGCGAAGATGCAGGAAACCGAATTCGCGCTTGTCGCTCGATCGGCATTCGCTGGTCGGGGTGCCATCCTCGGCATGGGGCACTGCAAACCATGTCTTCGCGGTGAACTCGTCCCCGTCCGGATCATAGGCGCCTTCGAAACGGATGCGGACCGCGGGTTCTACGCCGGCTTGCTCCGCTTGGGCCGCTCCGCCGGGTCCGAGCAGGGAGCGGTTGGCGGTGTTCCAGAATTCCAGATTGGCCCGGAAACGATCGCAATGCTGTTGGTCGAGCCCGGCCACGATCACTTCCACGACAATCTTAGGCGCTGGCTGATCCGGTTGGGCAATATACCGCCCACCGTGGAAATCGTGCTCATCTATCGCCTGAGTGCGCGACAGTCGATCCGCGCCAATTGCCAGTTCGATTGCTTCGAACACGGTCGACTTGCCGGTATTGTTGTCACCGAGGAGGACCGTCGTTCCTTCGAAGTGGAGGTCTGCTAGCCGTATCCCACGGAAATTCTCTATGTGAACCCGAACAACGCGCACGCAGTCTTTCCCCTATTTTTTAACGCCTCAACGCAGCCTCATGTCATCGGCGAAGCCCAGTTTCGAGCAATTCACGTGGCCAAATATCACTTATCAGGTCTTTTTTTGGTGACTTTCCTGAGAAGCTGGTAGGTCATAGAGAAGGCCACAAGCTGGAGTAACACCAAGAAAAAAGGACAGCCAGCCACCTTCGGCGTCACACTTTATGCGCGTCCAAGGTTACGCACCTAGCCCCGCTGGTCTCAGGCCGGCAGTAACGATCGCATGGCATTGACAGACCCCGGCGGTACGATGGTCGCGGCGATACGCAGCGTCTATTTCCGCTCAATCTCACCTGAAAGCTGCCCTCCGCTTTTCGGGCTCGGCCCAGCCAGCGGCACGAAGTAAACGTATGGCCGGCTTTAGGAAGCCGGTTTTGACCTCTCAACGGCCGCTTAGTTCGCGCAAGCTGCCGACATCAGCTGGGGCTGTTGGTGACCGCTGCATCGGCGATCGAGACGAGCGTTGGCCTCATCCAAGCCGGCGCTTGAAGGGCGGTTGAGGCCAACGTCTTCTTGTCGTTGGCCGACAGCTGGCGCGCCGCGACCTGCACGACATCAGCCGCCCGAATGGGGCCAACATGGCGAAGCGCCTGAACCACCGTCCCGGCGGGGCTGCCCGGGGCGATCAGATGCTTGGGCGAGGCGTGGCGAAGATCTACGACGCGCTTTCCCAGCACGACACGACGCGACGGACCATCGGTCAGATAAGTGCTTTGTGCCGGGACTTGCGCCGACAGGCCGAGCGCGTTTGCTGCCCGCGCGCCGGCGATCTGAACTTTGGAGCCGGTCTCCCTAGCAAGCGCATGTGCGACATCGTCCGGCGCAGGCGACAGTGGCCCGAGCTTCGGATGCAGCTTTGGAAAGTCGTAGAGCCCGCGCGCAAGCCGACGGAGCTGTCCGCCCTTTACCAACCGCGAAAGGGCCTGATCGACCGAGGAGCGAGGGGCGACAGAGAGGAAGTCGCTGGGCGTGAAGACACTGCCGCGTCCGCTGGCGCGAACGCGTTTCATAACCCGATCCGGAACGGAGGCGCTTACCCTCTTCATATGTCAGAAAATAGGGCATGTTTTTCTGACTTGCAGGTAGCGGCGTGCCTAGGTTGGGAGCGCCGCTAACTTGTCTGCTATGCAGCGGCGCGTTGTTGCTCGCTTGCCGCCTCAGCGGCATCCGGCGCCGAGGCTTGTTGAAGGAAGCGAGCGAGCGCGGCGCGGCGAGAGTCGCGGTCCACGGCGTAGGCCGTTTGCTTGAACTCGATGCCGTCGAGCAAGCCCTGGATGTAACCGGCGATCGTGTCGGCGGCCATGATAAGCGCTGTATCGAGCGTGTGTATGTAGTTGCTGGTGACTGAGCCCTTTGAGTGGCCAACGAGAGCAGCGATCGTCACCTCTGTGAAGCCGAGATCGTTTGCGATGCTGGCAAAGCTGTGCCGGAGGACATGGGGCGTGATGTCGGCCAGCGGCGTATCTCTGAATATCTGCTCCCAATGGTTCGGAAGGCTTCCGAACGCGTTGTCGTCTCCGTGTCCGGGAAACACGTACGTGCCTGTGCGAGCTTTCCGACTTGCTTCGAGATACTCGACAACAGGGAGTCCGATGGGGCGGATGGAGCTTCCTTCCTTACTGTCGACCAGACGCAAGCAACTCGCGCTCGTGTCCGCCTCCGCCCAGGCGAGCGTCACCATCTCAGTCCGCCGGCATCCTGTGAGCGCGAGCTGGCGTATGATCTCAACTGATAGCTCGTATTTCTCTGTCTTGGCCGCCTTATCCAATATCTCGCCGAGCAGCCGATACTCTGCCTCGGTCAGACGCCGCGCCCGGACGTTGTCCTTCGGCCGCCTGACACCATGCGCCGGATTCAGATCGATAATGCCAGCCTCGACCGCGTAGGTCAGTATTCCGCCAAAGAGCCCGATGGTGCGCGTCGCCGTGCCCGCTCCACCACGCACGATAGCACGGCCGCGAAGCTTCTTCGTCTTGACGCTGCAACGAGTCTTGCCGGCCATGATGTCCTTCAGGGCCTTCGTGATATCCGCCTTCACCAAATCCTTGACCCTACGCGTACCAAGCAAGGGAATGATGTGACGCTCGATGCGGCCCGTGTCGGAGAGGATGGTGCTGGCTTTCTTGGGGCGGCCTCCCTTGCCGAGGATGAGGCCGGCTTTCAGATCGGCAACGTAGAGGTCACACAGCTCCTTGACGGTGATCGCCTTGCTGTCGAGCTGCTTCTCCTCTGCCAGATCTTCGCCCTGCGCGATCCGTCCCAGCTGCACCTTCGCCTCCTGGCGCGCGCGCTCAGGCGTCCAGACGCCGTGCAATCCGATTGTGAAGCGGCGCGACCGCTTGCCGAGCCGATACTGGATCACGTAGCTGCGCTTGCCGGACGCGAACACGCGGAGGCCGAAGCCGGGCAGTTCGTCGTCCCATATGACGTAATCTTTTGCGCGACTTTCGGCGGCGTCGACGACGCGTTTTGTGAGCTTAGACATGGGCTTCCTCCGACCCTACAGCTTCCTCTCGCGTAAGCACCACGTAAGCACTTGGGCGAAAACTGTGGCGGACAGAAGAGTAAGTTCGGCGGAGAAAGAATGCAAATTCTTTAGTGTTTACAGTATGATAGTCGGACATCGGCGGCTCCTTGCGCTTTTTGGCGGAGCTAGCGATATTCCCTCCGAAGGCAGAGGCCAGGGGTTCGAATCCCTTCGGGTGCGCCATCTTCTGCATTTCTCGCCTTCTTTTCCAAAGGGTTCGCAGAACGACTCCGGCGAAGGGGTGGGCGGGTCACGAAAGGCGGCCGCCACGCCGGTTGCCCGGACGAAGCTGGCCGGACGGCACACGCCGAAGCGCACCGTCGCCATCTCGCGAATGAAGATTTTGCCCTTGCTAGCGGCCGTCTCCGCATTGGGTTCACGAGAATGTCGAAATGTCGGACCCGTCGTCGTAGACCATGCCGTGCTTGTTGGCGGCCGACTTCATGACTGGAGACGAACCGGCGCTCGCCGTGCGACACGACATCAATGCAAGCGGGAGCCCTGCCGCATCCTTCGCCGCCCGCCGCCGCCTCGACGCCCTTGGAGGAAAGAGGAAGCTCTGTGGATCCGACACGTTGTTGATGTCGGCCTTCGCGCGCCGGTCCCGCCGCCGTTCACCGCCGCCGGGCCGATCTCCAGCGCGATTGCGGGAGAGCATCTGCTTAAGGATGCTATCCGCCGCCGGGTTCGCCTGCATGACGGTCGGGTTGGTCAGCGCTCACGTGAACTTCGAACACATTGGCAATCCTAGGCCCGCGCGCCCTCCACGACTCCGACCGAATTGCGGCGGAGGGCTCTCAGCACCGCGTCCACGATGCCGGCGGCGTCGAGGCCGGCGTCCGCGTACTGCTTCTCCGGCTTGTCCTGGTCCTGGAAGCGGTCGGGCAGGCGGAGGGTGCGGAGCTTGAGGCCGGCGTCGATCAGGCCTTCGTCCGAGGCAAGCGTCAGGACATGCGCGCCGAAACCGCCGACAGCCCCCTCCTCCACCGTCACCGCGACCTCGTGGCTGGTAAGCAGCGAGCGGATCAAAGCCTCGTCGAGGGGCTTAGCGAAACGCATGTCGGCGACAGTGGTGGACAGGCCCATGGCGTCGAGCTGGTCGGCGGCCTTGAGCGCCTCCTCCAGCCGGGTGCCGAGCGAGAGGAGTGCCACCTGTCGTCCCTGGCGAACGATCCGGCCCTTGCCGATCTCCAGCCGCTGCGGCTCGGCCGGGATGGTGACGCCGGTGCCGTTGCCGCGCGGGTAGCGGACGGCGCTGGGGCCGTCGTCGTACAGCGCCATGGTGTGGACCATGTGGGTCAGCTCCGCCTCATCGGCGGCGGCCATCACCACGAAGTTTGGCAGCGTGCAGAGATACGGCAGGTCGAAGCTGCCGGCATGGGTCGATCCGTCCGCGCCGACGAGGCCTGCGCGGTCCATCGCGAAGCGGACGGGCAGGTTCTGGATCGCCACATCATGCACGACCTGATCATAGGCGCGCTGCAGGAAGGTGGAGTAGATCGCGCAGAACGGGCGCTGGCCCTGGGCGGCGAGACCGGCGGCAAACGTGACGGCGTGCTGCTCGGCGATGCCGACGTCGAAGGTTCGGTCGGGATAGGCCGCCTCGAACTTGTCGAGACCGGTGCCGGAGGGCATAGCGGCGGTGATCGCGCAGATCGCGGGATCGCGCGCGGCCTCCGCCATCAAGGCTTTCGCGAAGACATTCGTGTAGCTCGGCGGGCCGGCGGGAGCCTTTTGCTGCTCGCCGGATATGACGTCGAATTTCTGGACGCCGTGATACTTGTCGGCCGCCGCCTCGGCGGGGGCGTAGCCCTTGCCCTTCTTGGTGACGACGTGGACGAGGACCGGACCCTGCGCGTTGTCGCGGACATTTTCCAGGATCGGGATCATGCGGTCGATGTCGTGGCCGTCGATCGGGCCGACATAGTAGAAACCGAGCTCCTCGAAGAGGGTGCCGCCCATTGCCATGCCACGCGCAAACTCGTCGGTCTTCTTGGCGGCGTTGGCGAGCGGGCGCGGCAGGCGCTTGGCGAGGCGCTTGGCGAGATCGCGCAGGCCGAGGAACTCGCGGCTGGAGACGATGCGGGAGAGATAGGCGGAGAGGCCTCCGACAGGCGGGGCGATCGACATGTCGTTGTCGTTGAGGACGACGACGAGGCGGTTGCCCGCCGCCTCCGCATTGTTCATCGCCTCATAGGCCATGCCGGCGGACATCGCACCGTCGCCGATCACCGCGATCGCCTTGCCGGGCTTGTCCGCCAGCTTGTTGGCGACGGCAAAGCCGAGGGCGGCGGAGATCGAGGTGGACGAGTGCGCCGCGCCGAAGGGGTCGTATTCGCTCTCGCTCCGCTTGGTGAAGCCGCTGAGTCCGCCGCCCTGGCGTAGGGTGCGGATGCGATCGCGACGACCGGTCAGGATCTTGTGCGGATAGGCCTGATGCCCGACATCCCAGATCAGCGTGTCGCGCGGCGTTTCGAAGACATAGTGAAGTGCGACGGTCAGTTCGACCACGCCGAGGCCCGCGCCGAGATGGCCGCCGGTCACCGAGACGGCGGAGATCGTCTCCTGCCGCAATTCGTCGGCGATCTGGCGCATCTGAGCCGCATCGAGGCGGCGCAGGTCCTCCGGCGTGGTGACGGTGTCGAGGAGCGGGGTGGTCGGTGAATCGGCCATGATCGGATCAGCTTTAGGCCGGGTGGGGAGCGGTGTCGAACCCTTGCGCTTCGATACAGGCCGCGGCCGTTCGCCCTGAGCTTGTCGAAGGGCCGGTGCGGACCGTCTCGCTGGCGCTTCGACAGGCTCACCGCGAACGGAGTCGGGACTGCGTGAAACCTTAGTGGACCGCGCAGTTGGCGCAGCGACCCTTGACCTCGATCACCGGGCGGACCGGCTGGAATCCGGCGCGCTTCGCGGCTTCGCGCACGCCGAGCGCCACGCTGTCGTCATCGACATGCGTCGTCTGCCCGCAGGCGTCGCAGACCAGGAAGATGCAGTCGTGGACGCAGCCGGGATGGCTGTTCGCGACGTAGGCGTTGGCGCTTTCAACGCGAAGCGCGAGGTTGGCGGCCACGAAGATGTCGAGGATTCGGTAGATGGTGTTGGCGGCGACGCGGCGACCCTCCGCCTTCGACACCGCCTCCGCCACGTCATAGGCCGACGCCGGCTTGCCAAACGTGGCGAGTGCCGCGAACACGCTGGCGCGCATCGCCGTCCACTGCTCGCCGGCGGCCTCCAGCGTCGCCTGCGCGGCGGCGTTCAGGTCGGCACCCTGGCGGTGGTGATCGGCGTGTTTCATGGACCCAAGTTAAGGTGGAGAGAGGGTGCGGGCAACCTCGTCCTCATGGTAGTCTGGCGGCGCCAACCATCACGAGGTCTCTCATGTCTTCTTCCCCCTGGGGCGTGCCCAAGGTCCAGCGTTCGCACCACCGCAGCGCAGGCGTGTCCGACGACATCGATTACGAGATCAAGGGCGAGGAGCTGCAGTTCGTCGAGATCGAACTCGATCCCGGCGAGAGCGCCGTGGCCGAGGCGGGCGCGATGGTGTGGAAGGACGCGTCGATCGAAATGACGACCGTGTTCGGATCGGGCGCGAACAGCGAGAGCGGGTTCATGGACAAGCTGCTCTCTGCGGGCAAGCGGCTGGTGACGGGGGAGAGTCTGTTCACCACCGTGTTCACGCATCACGGGTCGGGCAAGGCGCGTGTCTCGTTCGCAGCACCGACGCCGGGCGCGATCCTGCCGATCAAGCTGGACGATTACGGCGGCACTTTGATCTGCCAGAAGGACAGCTTCCTCGCCGCCGCGCGCGGCGTGCAGATCGGCATCCATTTCCAGCAGCGGATCATGACCGGCCTGTTCGGCGGCGAGGGTTTCATGATGCAGCGGCTGGACGGCGATGGCTGGGTCTTCGTGCAGATGGGCGGCGCGGTGATCGAGCGCGAGCTTGCGGCGGGCGAGGAGTTGCATGTCGATACCGGCTGCGTCGCGGCGCTCACGCCGGGTATCGACTTCGACCTTGTCCGTGCGGGTGGCGTCAGGAGCATGATCTTCGGCGGCGAGGGCGTGTTCTTCGCGCGGCTGACCGGGCCGGGGAAGGTGTGGATACAGTCGCTGCCCTTCTCAAGGCTGGCCGGGCGGATGCTGGCGGCGGCGATGCCGGCCGGTGGCCAGAACCGGGGCGAGGGATCGGTGCTCGGGCCTTTGGGGGATATCATCGGCGGAAACAGGTAGCAGCTGCGGCGAGGTACGCGCGCGACCAGCAGCCGTTCGTCCTGGGCGAAGTCGAAGGACGGGTTAGAAGAGCCGCCGCTTGTCACCCGTGCTTCGACTACGCTCAGCACGAACGGAGTTTTGTAGCGCCGGTGCCGCGTTGCGTGGAGTTCGGGCGAAGCGCATAGGCCCACGCCATGCCCCATAGCGCCCTGCCCCGCCCCCGCCCCATCGCCCGCTGGCTGCTGATCGTCGCGGTGATGGTGTTCCTGATGGTCATCGTCGGCGGGATCACCCGGCTGACCGAGAGCGGGCTGTCGATGGTCCGATGGGAGCCGATCTCCGGCACCATACCGCCGCTGAACGACGCGCAATGGCAGGCGGAGTTCGCGGCGTACCAGGCAACGCCCGAGTACCGGAAGGTCAACAACGGCATGACCTTAGCGGCGTTCAAGGGGATCTTCTTCTGGGAGTATCTGCATCGCCTGCTCGGCCGCCTGATCGGGCTGGTGTTCGCGCTCCCGCTCCTGTGGTTCTGGTGGCGCGGGGCAATCCCGAAAGGCTACGGGCCTCGCCTTGTCGCCCTCCTCGCGCTCGGCGGACTGCAGGGTGCGATCGGGTGGTGGATGGTCGCCTCCGGGCTGATCGACCGGCCGGATGTCAGCCATCTGCGCCTTGCCACCCATCTGTCGGCGGCCTTGTTCATCTTCGCCGGGCTGATCTGGACGGCGCTGGACCTGCTCGTGCTGGCCCGCAATCCGTCGGCGCGCCCGGCGCGGCTGGGTGGTTTGCCGCTGGCGGCGATCGTGCTGCTGGCGGTGCAGATCATCCTTGGCGCGTTGACGGCCGGCCTCGACGCGGGGTTCGCCTTCGCGGAATGGCCGACGATGGGCGGCGGGCTGTTCCCGGCGGGCGGATGGCATCAGGGCTGGTCGTGGTTCCAGAACCTGATCGACAACCCGATCGTCGTGCAGTTCGTCCACCGCTGGTTCGCCTGGATCGTGGCGTTGGCGGTTGTGATGGTGGCGATCCGCGCCGAGAGGACCCGCGCGACCGGGTTCGGTCACGCCGCGCTGACCCTGGTGGTGGTGCAGATCGGCCTCGGCATCGCCACGCTGCTGACCGGGGTCGATATCCTCATCGCCGTCACGCATCAGGCGGTCGCCTGCCTGTTGCTGGCGACATTGGCAGCGACCGCGCACCGGCTGGGGCGGCGCTGAGCCGCCCCCTGCGCGCTTACTGCGCGATCGGCGGCGGCGGGGCGTCGGGATCGAGTTCCGGCACCTCGACGATGCCGTGACCGACATGGCTGCGCCGACGGCTGTAGAGGAAGTAGATCACGAGGCCGACCGCCGCCCAGCACGGAAGAACCGCGATGGCGAGCCCCGGCAGCGACAGGTACAGGGTGACACAACCGATGATCGCGAGCGGCGCGACCAACCATACCGCCGGAGTGCGGAACGGGCGGTGGCGGCCGGGATCGGTGCGGCGCAGGACCATCACCGAGATCGCGACCATCATGAACGCGAACAAGGTGCCGGAGTTGGAATAGTCGGCGAGCTTGCCGACCGGCAGGAAGGCCGAGGCGCAGGCAACCGCGACGCCGGTGACCGCCGTCACCACATGCGGGGTGCGCCACTTCGGATGCACCGCCGCCAACCGCTCCGGCAAGAGGCCGTCACGCGCCATCGTGAAGAAGATGCGAGTCTGGCCGAACATCATCAGCAGGATGACCGAGGGCAGAGCGAGGGTGGCGGCGAGGCCGAGGAGGTTGCCGATGGCGGGGTGGCCGATGATGCGCAGCACATGGGCGAGCGCCTCACGCGAGCAGGGCAGCGGCTCCAGCGCGCCGCCCGAGACGATCGCGGCGCAGCGGGCCGCCAGTTCCTTCGAGCCCGGATCCAGCGCCACGCCGGCCGCATCGGTCACCGGCTGTCCGCCGAGCGGCGAACCGATCGCGCCGGCGGCGACGACGATGTAGAACAGGGTGCAGATGACCAGCGACGCGATCAGCCCAATCGGGACGTTGCGCTGCGGATCCTTGGTCTCCTCGGCGGCGGTGGAGACGAAGTCGAAACCGACATAGGCGAAGAAGATGGAGGCCGCCGCGCCGAAGGTGCCGACCGCGCCCAGCGGCATGAAGGGCTCAAAATTGTCGGCGTTCATCACCGGGATCGCCAGTACGACGAACACGGTGAGTGCTGTGATCTTGATGGCGACCAGGACGGCGTTCACCCGCGCGCTCTCGCTGGTGCCGATCATCAGCAGCCAGGTGGTGAGCAGCGAGATGATCACGGCGGGGATGTTGATGATCCCGCCCGCGAAGGGCCCGGACACGAAGGCGGCGGGTAATTCTATCCCCAGCCACCCCTTCAGCTGCCCGACGACATACCCCGACCAGCCGACCGAAACAGCGCTCGCCCCCACCGCATATTCGAGGATCAGCGCCCAGCCGACCATCCAGGCGAGCAGCTCGCCCACCACCGCATAGGTATAGGTGTAAGCGGAGCCCGCGACGGGCACCATCGAGGCGAGCTCGGAATAGCAGAGCGCCGCTACGGCGCAGACGAACGCGGCGATAATGAACGAGATCACCATCGATGGCCCCGCCTTCTGCGTCGCCTCCGAGGTCAGCACGAAGATACCGGTGCCGATGACGCCGCCGATGCCGAGCATGGTCAGCTGGAAGGCGCCGAGCGAGCGGTGCAGCGATTTCTTCTGCGCGGTCGCCAGAATTGCGTCGAGCGGCTTCACCCGGGAAAAGATCATAGGCTTACATGTCCCCTTTGGCGGGCGTCGCGCGGTTGTCCGCTGCGGATAACCCGTCGTCGAAAGGCGGAAGCCTAGCGGCGAATCCGCCGGGCGCAATAGCTTGGCGTCGGGCGGGCCCGCCCGTATGCTGCCCTGGTTCGAGGAGCCGGGCGATGCGGATCACGAGACGAGAGGGGCTGACGGGGGCGGCGGCACTGGCCGCGCTGGCGTTCGTAGGGCGTGTCGCGCCAGCACTCGCCGCCGATGACAACCTCTCCTTTGTCGATCCGGAACTGCGAGATGCGGCGCGGCAGATCCGGAGGGACATGGCCGTTCGTCCGCCGCTTTCGCGCGCCACCTTGGCCGGAGATCGCCGCGACTGGGCGGCGAGCGCGCCGAAGCCGCTTGCAGACGTGCCGTGGGAGGCGCGGAGGGTGCCGGGGTCGACCGGTGCGCCCGAGGTGACGGTCTACCTGATCAACGCCAGGCCGGGCGCGAACCGCCCCGCAATCCTGCACACGCATGGCGGCGGCTATGTCAGCGGGTCGGCCAGGCAGGAGATCAACTTCTGCCAGCAGATCGCGCGCGACGTGGAGTGCACCATCGTCTCGGTGGAATACCGCCTCGCGCCGGAGACCGACTGGCGCGGATCGGTGGAGGACAATTACGCCGCTCTGCTCTGGGTGTACCACAACGCCGCTGCGATCGGTGTCGATCCGAAGCGGATCGCGGTGATGGGTGAAAGCGCGGGCGGTGGCCATGCCGCGCTCCTCGCGCTCGCCGCGCGGGATCGGGGCGAGGTGCCGCTGGTCCTGCAACTGCTGATCTATCCGATGCTCGATGACCGCACCGCCTCTTCGCGAGGCGTGCCGCCGGATGTCGGCACGCTCGTGTGGAATGGTGCCGCGAACCGCTTCGGCTGGTCCTCCTTCCTGGGCATGCCGCCCGGCGGCACGGATGTGCCTGCGGCTGCGGTGCCGGCCCGGCGCGAGGACCTTGCCGGCCTGCCGCCGACCTATGTCGCGGTGGGTGGGATCGACCTCTTCGTGCAGGAGGACATCGCCTTTGCCGAGCGGCTGACCGCGGCCGGCGTGCCGGTCGAATTGCACGCCATTCCCGGCGCATTCCATGGCTTCGAGGCGATCGCGCCGGAGGCTGGCATATCGCAGCGGTTCAAGGCGGCACGGCTGGCGGCACTCCGCGGCGAATTCGGCTGAAGGGGAAGCGGTGATGAAGTATACGGGTACACTGGCGACTGTCGCGATGCTGGCGGCCTCTCCCGTTCCCGCTTTCGCCCAGGATGCGCAGGCGACGTACAAGGCGGCGGGGGCGCGCGCCTCCAAGCCGGTGGCGACGATCGCCTATGGGAACGATGCGGCCGTGGACTTCATCGCCGCGAACGCGCTGATCGGCGGCTAAGCCTTTCGTCATGCTGAACTTGATTCAGCATCCATTCGCAGCAGCGTTCCAGCGTCGGACGTAGCGCGAATGGATCCTGACCTTCGTCAGGATGACGGAACCTAGGCGATCATGCGCCCCAATGGCTCGCCTCCGAAGATGTGGACGTGGAGGTGCGGCACCTCCTGCCCGCCGTGCGGGCCGATATTGGCGAGGAGGCGGTAGCCGGGTTCCACCAGACCCGCCTCCCGCGCGACATGGCCGACGCCGCGGATGAAGCCGGCGATCTCGGCGTCGCTCGCCTTGGTCGAGAAGTCATCCCAGGAGACGTAGGGACCTTTGGGAATGACGAGAATGTGGAGAGTCGCCTGCGGGTTGATGTCGTGAAAGGCGAGGACATGGTCGTCCTCGTAGACCTTCTTCGACGGGATCTCCCCGCGCAGGATCCTCGCGAAGATGTTGGTGTCGTCGTAGGGTTGGGCGGCGTCGATGGGCATGGGTTCCTCCATCCTCTTCGTCATGCTGGTGGCTGGCTCAACTGTGGGAAGTGCGCCCGGCCTTTTCGGCGATGCCCGAGATCCCTTCGCGCCGGTTCAGTTCCGCCATGACGTCGGACAAGGGCACGCCTGCCTCTGCGAGCAGGACGGTGAGGTGGAAGAGGAGGTCGGCGCTTTCCATCACCAGTTCCTTGCGGTCGCCCTTCATGGCGGCGATCACGGTCTCGACCGCCTCCTCGCCCAGCTTCTGCGCCATCTTGGCGCGGCCCTTTTGGAAGAGGGTGGCGACGTAGGATTGCGCCGGGTCCGCCTTGCGGCGGCGGGCGATCGTGGCCTCCAGGGTAGCGAGCGTGTCGTTCATGGCCGCGATCCTCGCACAGGCAGCCCCGCCCCGGCCAGTGCCGCGCGCGCCTCCGCCACCGAATGCTGGCCGAAGTGGAAGATCGAGGCGGCGAGAACGGCGGAGGCATGGCCTTCGACCACGCCTTCGACGAGATGGTCGAGATTGCCGACACCGCCGCTCGCGATCACCGGCACGCTCACAGCGTCGGCGATGGCGCGGGTGAGCGCGAGGTCGTAGCCGTCGCGCGTGCCGTCGCGGTCCATCGATGTGACGAGGAGTTCGCCCGCACCCCGGCTGGCGAGCTCGCGGGCATGGCTGACGGCGTCGATGCCGGTCGGCTTACGGCCGCCATGGGTGAACACCTCCCAGCGCCCCTCCCCCACCCGGCGAGCGTCGATCGCGCCGGTGACGCACTGGCTGCCGAAGCGTTCGGCGATGTCGGCGACGACTGCCGGCCGGGCGACGGCGGCGGAGTTGACCGCGACCTTGTCCGCCCCGGCGAGAAGGAGCGCTCGTGCGTCCTCGGCGGAGCGTACGCCGCCGCCGACGGTGAGCGGCATGAAGCAGACCCTGGCCGTGCGGGCGACGACATCGAGGATCGTGCCGCGCTCCTCATGGCTGGCGGTGATGTCGAGGAAGCAGAGTTCGTCGGCCGCTTGCGCGTCGTAGACCTTCGCCTGTTCGACCGGATCACCCGCGTCGGCGAGGTCGAGGAAGTTGACGCCCTTCACCACGCGCCCGCCTGCCACGTCGAGGCAGGGGATGATGCGGGTGCGGACGGTCATTCAAGTATTCTCCCCCGCCTGGGAGAGGTGGCAGCCGCAGGCTGACGGAGGGGGCGGACGGTGTGCAAAGTTGTTGGGGCTTGCCCTTGCCGCCCCCTCCACCGCCTCTGGCGGTCCCCCTCCCCCTTGCGGGGGAGGATGAGAATGGCTTCGATTCTCACGCCGCCAGCCTCAGCGCCTCGCCGAGGTCGAGCCGGCCATCGTAGAGGGCGCGGCCGGTGATGACGCCTTCGATGCCCGCCCCGGACGCGGCGACCAGCGCCTCGATATCGCGGATGTCGGCGACGCCGCCGCTGGCGATCACCGGGATGTCCGTCTCGCGGGCGAGCGCCACCGTCGCCTCGACATTGCAGCCCTTGAGCAGGCCGTCGCGGCCCACGTCGGTGAAAAGGAGCGCGGCGACGCCGGCATCGGCGAAGCGCTTCGCCATGTCCGCCACCGAGACGGTCGAGATATCCGCCCAACCGCGTGTCGCGACCATGCCGTCGCGCGCGTCCACGGCAACGATGATGCGGCCGGGCAGCGCGCCCGCCGCCTCGCGGACGAGATCGGGGTCCTCCAGCGCGGCGGTGCCGATCACCACGCGGTCGACGCCGAGGGTGATCCAGCGATCGATGCTCGCGCGGGTGCGGATGCCGCCGCCGACCTGAACCTTGCCGGGGAAGGTCCTTACGATCGCCTCGACCGCCGCGCCGTTGACCGACCCTCCCGCGAACGCCCCGTCGAGATCGACGACGTGGAGGTGGGTCGCCCCTGCGCGGGTGAACGCCGTCGCCTGCGCCGCCGGATCGTCGCCGTAGATCGTGGCTCGATCCATGTCGCCCTCGGCCAAGCGGACGACCTTGCCGCCCTTGAGGTCGATCGCGGGGTAGATGTGGAAGGGCATCAGGGTTTCCAGGCGAGGAAGCGGGCGAGAAAGGCGAGACCATAGGCCTGGCTCTTTTCCGGGTGGAACTGCACGCCGATCATGTTGTCGCGCGCGACGGCGGCGGTGACGGGGCCGCCATGGTCCGTGGTGGCGGCGACATGGGCGGGATCGTCGGCATCGAATGCGTAGGAGTGGAGGAAATAGGCCTCTCCTCCAACGAGCAGGCCGGTATCGCCGCCGGCCAAACGGACGTCGTTCCAGCCCATATGCGGGACCTTGAGCGCGCCGCCCGGCTCGAGCCGCCGCACGGTGCCGCCGATCCAGCCGAGGCCGGAATGGCGGCCATGTTCCTCGCCGGCGGTCGCCATAAGTTGCATGCCGACGCAGATGCCGAGGAAGGGGCGGCCGCCCTTCACCACGCTTTCATTCAGCGCCTCGACCATGCCGGGTAGTGCCGCCAACGCCGCGTGGCAGGCAGCGAATGCTCCGACGCCGGGCAGGACGATGCGATCGGCGTTGCGGACAGCGGCAGGGTCGGCGGTCACCGTGACGCCCTCGGCTCCCGCAGCGATCAGCGCGTTCTCGACCGAGCGAAGGTTCCCAGCGCCGTAATCGATCAGCGCGATCCGATCAGGCACCGCCCAAGCTCCCCTTGGTGGAGGGGACCTGGTCCGCCTTGCGCGGGTCGATCTCGACGGCCGTGCGCAAAGCGCGGGCGAGCGCCTTGAACGCGCTCTCCACGATATGGTGGTTGTTGCGACCGTAGAGCGTTTCGACATGGAGCGTCAGCCCGGCCGCCCCGGCGAACGAGTGGAACCAGTGCTCGATCAGCTCGGTATCCCATTCGCCGAGCTTCTCCTGCGTGAAGCCACTGTTCCAGACGAGATAGGGCCGACCGGAGATATCGATCGCGACGCGGGTCAGCGTCTCGTCCATCGGGGCATAGGCATGGCCGTAGCGGGTGATCCCCTTGCGATCGCCGAGCGCCTTGGTCAGCGCCTCGCCGATCGCGATGCCGCTGTCCTCGGTGGTGTGGTGCTGGTCGACATGGAGGTCGCCCTTAATAGCGACGGTAAGGTCGATCAGCGAGTGGCGCGATAGCTGTTCGAGCATATGGTCGAGGAAGCCAATGCCCGTCGAAACGGTGTAGACGCCAGTCCCGTCGAGGTTCAGCTCGACCTGGATATCCGTCTCGTTCGTCTTGCGGTGAACCGACCCCGTGCGCATGGCCGCCGCTATAGCGCCCGATCCGTGCGGTGCAACGCGCTTGACCCGCCCGCCCCACCCGTCCACCTAGCGAGGCCATGAGTGATGGTGCCGTCGACAGCCTGATTCCCTATGACGAGATCGTGCAGGAGGCCCTGCGCGCCGTGGTCGGCCGGGTGCTGGGCGAGATCGAGAAGTCGGGTGGCCTGCCTGGGGAGCATCATTTCTACATCACGTTCAAGACAGGCGCGCCGGGCGTCGACATTCCCGATCACCTGTCGCAGCGCTTCCCCGACGAGATGACGATCGTCATCCAGAACCGCTTCTGGGACCTGACGGTCAGCAGCGATCGGTTCGAGGTCGGCCTGTCGTTCAACCAGATCCCGGCGCGGCTGGTGATCCCCTATGCGGCGATCACGGGCTTCGTCGATCCGGCGGTCAATTTCGCGCTGCAGTTCCAAGTGCAGTCCGAGGCGCAGCCGACGCCTGCCGAGCACGCGGAGAACGACGCCCCTGTGGCGGTCCCAGCCGAGGATGGATCGAACGTCGTGTCGGTGGATTTCACCCGTAAGAAGTGAGGGCGCATCTTCGGCGCCGGTCTGGAAGGATGTGCGCATGAAGTGGAAGGCTCTGGCGACCGTCGCGTCACTGACCCTGCTGGCGGGTGCGGCCTATGCCTATCAGGCGTTCAAGCCGGAGCCGCCGGTGGCCATGGCGTCGGCCGAGGCGCGCGGGCACCGCGCCTGGGACTTCAAGCTGACCGCGATCGACGGAGAGCCCCTGCCCCTGTCGAAGTTCAAGGGCGATGTCGTGATGCTGGTCAACACCGCCAGCTTCTGCGGCTTCACGCCCCAGTTCAAGGCGCTGCAGTCGGTCTACACGACGTACAAGGCGAAGGGGTTCACGGTCATCGGCGTGCCCTCCGGCGACTTCAAGGACCAGGAGTACGGGACGAACAAGGAGACGGCCGAATTCTGCCGCGGCACCTTTGGCGTGAAGTTCCCGATGACAGAGAAGGCGCATGTCGTCGGGCCTCAGTCGATCCCGGTCTATAAATGGGCGGCGGGCGTGCTGGGGCCGGAGAATGGACCGCGGTGGAACTTTCACAAGTACCTGATCGGCCGCGACGGCAAGCTCATCGCCGCCTTCGGCACCAAGACCGCGCCGGATGATGCGGCGGTGACGAAGGCGATCGAGGCGGCGCTCAAGCAGAAGATTTAGCCGTTCGCCTCGGGCGCGTCCGGCTTCTCCTCCGACGCTAGTTCCCGCGCCTGCGCCTTGCGGCGGCGAAGGTTCTGGCGGAGCTGTTCGGCCAGCCGCGTGGCGCGTTCGTCCTTTTCGCTCATTTTGGCCGTCTGACCCGTGCCGAGGCGGTTGACAAGATGGGGGGCGGATGGCCATAGCCCGCCGCTCGCCGGGTGGCTTCGCCACTCTTGGTGATGCTGCCGTAGCTCAGTGGTAGAGCGCATCCTTGGTAAGGCTGAGGTCGTGAGTTCAATCCTCACCGGCAGCACCACGCAGTTTGAAAGAACCGCGTTATGAGAGACCCGCCTGCGGAAGCGCGGAAATAGTCCGCGTTTTCCGGTACTTTGCGCGAGGGTCCACTACACCTCAGGACAGAGACGTGATCGCTTCCCTCCAAGTAGCGCGGTTTTCTGGTCCACGTCTCTGAGGCCGGTAAAACTGTCCTGAGTTGGAGTGAGCGCATGAAAAAAGCCCGGCCTCTCAGCCGGGCTATCGTAAGCTTATCCAGGGTGGATTTCAGCCGAAGCCGAGCACCTTCCGCTGGGTCTTCCAGTCGAGCGGAAGGTCAGAGATCCGCAGCAGTGTCCGACTGGTGAGCTCGACAGGCTGCCGGCCATCGACGATGGCGGTGACGATGTCCGGTGCCAAGAACTTGAGCCGCGCTAGCCGGACAAGATGGCTGCGGCGTGTGCTGTCAACCAAGGGTCCGGTTTGCAGTTCATGCCACGCGGCGGCGCCACTCGCGAGCAGTTGGATCAAACGATCGTCGCGCTGCGGCTGTCGCGCGTCTGGCGCTGCATGAACAAGGCGGAGTTCATGCCCTCGCCGCTTGAGCAACGCGGGCAGCGCTAAATCGACCGTCCGATCTGAATCGCTCGTCTCGATGGCGCCCATAAGCATGGCGAGCGCCGCATGACCAACTCGGACGGTGGTCGCGCTTCGATCGACGATAACGACAGCATGCAGATCGGCCATGAGCCTCTGAAAGGATGCCGGCTTGTTCAGCTTGGCCGCCAGTTCCTTGCCAAGGTCGCCCAAATGCCACCGCATCGGAATGCCCTCGAACTCGGCGGCGAGACGAAGCGGATCGGCTAGGAAGGCGGCGAGAGCATCATGCACCAGGGTTTCGATGTCACCGGCCGGCAGCCGCCATCTCTCACCCAGGCCAGCATTTGCGGCGGCGTAGTAGCGGTAGCGGCGACCGCGATTGTTGGCGTGCTCGGGCCGGAGCGCCCTGCCCTCACTGCCGATGATCCGTCCGGCCAGGATGCTGATATGGCCGGAGTGCGGGCGGGGCGCATTGCGGTCGAGCAAGGCCTGTGAGGCCTCCCAAGCTGCAGCATCGACGATCGGCTCGTGCAGGCCATCATAGACCTGATCGCCGTGCCGCACCTTGCCGATGTACAGCTCATTGCGGAGCAGATGGGTCAGCGCGCCAGCCCGGAAGGGCTGTCCTCCGACGATGCGGCCGTCACGCATCACCCGCCGCTTCGACAAGACACCGTTGTTTGCGAGATCCTCAGCAAGGTCGCGCACGGTCCCGAGCTCCTGATGCCGATGGAAGATCAGCCGGACCGTGTCGGCTTCGGCGTCATTGATAACAAGTCGCCGGTCGATGACATCGTAGCCGAGCGGTACGGGACCGCCCATCCACATGCCCTTGCGCTTGGATGCAGCAATCTTGTCCCGGATCCGCTCTCCCGTGACCTCGCGCTCGAACTGGGCGAACGACAGCAGCACGTTGAGTGTCAGCCGTCCCATGCTTGTCGTCGTGTTGAAGGCCTGAGTCACGCTGACGAAGCTCGCGCCATGGCGGTCGAGAACTTCGACGATCTTCGCGAAGTCGGACAGAGCACGGGTCAGTCGGTCGACTTTGTAGACAACGATGGTATCGATCTTACCCGCCTCGACCTCAGCCATCAGGCGCTTGAGGCCGGGCCGCTCCATGTTGCCGCCAGAGTAGCCGCCGTCATCGTACTGGCCAGGCACTAGCAACCAGCCTTCATGACGCTGGCTCAGGACGTAGGCCGCACAGGCCTCACGCTGCGCATCAAGGCTGTTGAACTCCTGCTCGAGCCCCTCCTCCGTCGACTTGCGGGTGTAGATGGCGCAGCGAAGTTGGCGCTTACCGCTAACGATGGATGGAGCCGACCGGCTCGGACGCTTAGCCACTCGCCCCTCCCCTCGCCTTCGGCGGCTCGCGTCGTTTGAGGCCGAAGAAGCGCGGTCCAGACCAGTGCGCGCCGGTGATCTCACGGGCGATGTGCGACAATGAGCTGTAACGGCGCTCCTCGAAGCTGAAGCCGTCGTCGGTTACGAGGACCGCATGCATGCGGCCGTTCCACTCTCGGAGCAGTCGAGTACCTGACTTCAGCTGAATGGGCGGCTCCGGCAGCTGCGTCGATGTGGATGTTGCCAGCATATCGAGCACCCGCTGGGTGGCGGAAGGCAGGTGCCCGAGCTGCTGCTCCTGGAGCCGGTACGCCAATGCCCGCCGGATAAGCGAGAGAGGCAGCGCGGGCGCTGCCGCTCCGAACTGCCCCTGCCACTCCTCGCGCAGCTGCGCTGGCGACGATGTCGCCAGCGCTTCGATTTGCCGCTCGAGCTTGCCCATGTCAGGCGTCACGTAGGAAGTAACAGGTAGTCTCGCCGCGCTCGCCCTTGTCGATGGCCGAGCCCTTCTTGCGCATGCCGGCGAGGAAGCCGTGGACCGTGTGCGGCAACCAGCCGGTCAGCTCGACCAGCTCTGCCAAGGTAGCGCCCTGCTTGCGCCGCAGGGCGTCCTTAACCTGATCGCTCTTGTAGCGCGCGGGTGGCGGCGCGGCAGCCTCTGCGACCGCCTTGGTGCGCGGCTTCTTCGGCAAGGGGCCGATCGCAGGTGCGGGGGTGGCATGCGCCGCAGCGGCACGGATGCGGCGGGTCGGCTTGGGCTGCTGAGTGTTGGTCATGTGATCGTCTCCGGTTGAAGAAGGCGGCACCAGCGCCGCTCCCACCAGCCAGAGCCCCGTCGATCGCGTCGATCCGGGGCAGCGGCCGCTCAACTCGGCCGCGTTCACGTGAGCCGGTATGCTCGACACAAAAACGAAGTCCACTCGGATCGGACTTAAGTTGCGACGAAGTCCGCTCTTGTCAGCAAGTCTCGCCCCAATCAGAAGAGCAACGCCGCCGGGAGACCGGCGGTGGGGCGTGGAAACCCCGGTTCGATGAACTCGGTCACGACTTTGGTCGGGCCGGGTGGCATGCGCGCATGTCCAGCCGGCTTGCCGGTAAAGGCGCATGCGCCTGATCATCGACCAGGTTTCCAACATTCTCTAGCTGAGGTCCCCTGTGGCGGGGCGACGCTGGCAGTGCTACTTCATCATGGTTCGCCTTTTCTGGCAACGTCCTTGTGTTCGGTGTCGATCAACCCGGGGTGCAACAGTCTCTTCGGGGTCATGCGATGGTTGCGTAAGGCAGCCATGTTCTGTGTCGCACGCCACATTGGGGTCGGTTCGTATCGAAGGGTGGCGCTCCAACAACCGTAGCTCGGGGTCATCGCTGCCCCAACGTTCAAAGCGAAGTCGCCGGTCCCTCCGCCTCCCGGGAGGATCGTACCGTCCATGAGGACGGATGGGGTGAAAGGCTGTCAGGCGCGCGCCGCCTGCATCATCTGGCGGTGCGGCTCGACCGTCTCGGCCTTGAACTGAAAGTGGGTGCCGTCGCGCCACATTCCGAACAGGATGATGGCGAGCTTGCGCGCGACCGCCACCTTGGCCTTGTTGAAGCCGACCTTCTTGGCGAGCCGTAGACCCCAGTCCTTGAGCGAGGAGAAGGTCTTGGTGGCGGACAGCAGCACGGTGGCAGCGGTGACGAGATGGGTACGGGTGAGCCGGTTACCCATCTTGCTGATCTTGCCGTGGGTGAGGCTCTCGCCCGACTGGTAGACCCTGGGCGTGAGCCCGAGATAGGCCGCCACATCGTCGGCGCGGTGGAAACGGGACGGCTCCTCGATGGCTGTGAAGAACGACAAGGCGGTGATGGCGCCGAGGCCGGGCACCGCCATGAAGCGCCGGCAGATCGGGTTGGCGGCGGCGAGCATCTCCAGCTCGGTCTCGATCCGCTCCGCGTCGGCCTGGAGCCGCTCGCACAGGTCGAGCACCGGCAGGATGCGCGGGCGCATGTTCAGCCCGTCGCGATCCTGGATCTGCATCAGCTGCTCGATCACACGGTCGCGATAGGTGGCGGCCGACTTGGCGCCGGGCTCGACCCGCCCGCCATAGACGCGCAGCAGCCCCCGGATCATGTTCTCGTTGGCGAGCCGCTGCTGCACCAGCCGGTGCCGCATGATGAGCTGCGCGCGCACCTCGTAGCAGGCCGCGCTCTTGACGTAGACCTCCGTCAGATAGTCGCGGCCCGTGCGCGTGATCTCGGCGATGCCGCGGGCGTCGTTGGCGTCCGTCTTGTTGCGCTTCAAGGAGAGCACACGATGCACCTGGAGCGCGTCCATCACCGCCACCTGGTAGCCAAGCCGGCGCAGGCCGCCCGACAGGTGCACGGACATGGCGCCCGTCTCCATGCCGACCACCGCCACGTTGGAAGCGAAATTCTTGGCCAGGTAACGTCCGATCTCGGTCGGATGTGTCTTCATCGAGCACTGGTGGACGACCTTGCCGTCGCCATCCAGCACGCACACCGCCGTCGACTTGAGCCCCACATCGAGGCCGACCCATACGCGGCCCCGCGCCGGGTCCGTCTCGGCCGCCGCCCGCACAGCCAGGATCTCGGGATTGCTGATCTTCTTGGTCATCGCGCTCTCTCCTTCCGCGCGCCATCGTGCACCCGCCGGACAGAGAAGACCTCAGCTAAACCACAACCGGCTTTGGCCGTCGCCCCGAGAGGACATAGGCGCGACAGGGGGCTGAACCGGATATGACAACGCAGCTGCAGGAGCTGATCGGACGCATTCGGGAGCGTCTGCTACGCGGCGATTACGTCAATGAGGCAGCCGTGTCGCACGGCATCGTCACCCCGATCGTCAGTTCGCTCGGCTGGGACAGTGCCGACCCGCACCAGATGGTGCCGGAGTTGGCAATCCCACGTGGCCGCGTCGACTTCGCCCTGCTCCGCCTGGGCAAGAAACCTGCCGTGTTCATCGAGGTCAAAGGGGTTGGCCGTGCCGCAGAGGCAGATCGGCAGCTGTTCGAGTACGCCTTCCATGAGGGAGTCCCGCTCTGCGTCCTGACCGACGGACGCGAATGGAGTTTCTACCTGCCTGCCGCACAAGGCAGCTATGACGAGCGGAGGCTCTATCGCCTCCAGCTCGACGACCGCGATCCCGCCGAGTGCGAGCGGGTCCTGCAGCGCTACCTGGCATACGACCGCATTCGTAGCGGTGTGGCCCGTGAAGACGCCTTCCGCGACTTCCAGGATGCCGCGGGTCAGCGCGAAGCGGTCACCGCCCTACCCCGCGCCTGGCTTGAGCTACTCGCCGAGCCTGAGCAGCTGCTCATCGACATCGTCGGCGACAAAGCGGAGGCGCTCTGCGGGTTCAAGCCCAGCGTTGATGATGTGACCCGCTTCCTGAGGCGCCTAACTACCGGCGAAGTCCCAGCTGTTTATTCAACCGCGCCAGCCCGTATGGCGTCGCAAAAAGTGATCGCGGTCCCCGCAGCGCCAATCCCACCTGCATCCGCGAGTCCGGCGGCAACGACAAAGCGCGGCGCGCCGGACCAGGCGGCCGGCACCATCACTGCTACCTTGCTCGGCAAGAGCCAGAACTTCGAGAACGCCACCTTCGCTCTCGTCGAGGTCCTGCGCACGATCACGGCACTGGACGCGGCCAAGATACCAGAGCTTGCCGAACTCGCGCGCGGCCGAACCCGCAGCCATATCGCCCGCTCTGCCGCGGAGATAAACCCGCTCCGTCCGGATCTCGCCAAAAGCGCGGAGTTCGCGTCGGGCTGGCTCGTCGGCCTCAATATCTCAAACGAAGAGAAGATGCGGATCATCCGAAAGGCATGCGTCGTCTATGGCCTTAGAGTTCCCGAGGACGTCGATGTCGCAATGCCAAACGCCTGATCAGCAGTCACTCAGGTGGCCATGATTCGGAGCGTCGCGGCGTCGGTCCCGCCGCACCAGCGGTCAAGAGCCGCCCGGTACAACGGCTCGCCGCTTGCCGCCTCGAACAAGGTCAGTGACGAACATAGCTTCCGCGCGTCGATCGTGCCGAATACCTGCTCGGCAGTTGTCTCCGTCAGATCCTGAAGCGCTCGGACGCACTCCCGATAGCGAGCGCCCAAAACGGCATGGCCGTCGTACGCGCGAGCTTCTTCGATCGACCCGATCGCGTAGCGCCTAGCCATCGCGCTCGAACCAAGGCCGGCGATCTGAGGGAATATGAACCACATCCAGTGTGAACGCTTGCTGCCCCGTCGGATCTCGCCAAGTGCGGTGGTGTAGATGGCAGACTGCGCTTCGACAAAGCGAGCCAGGTCGAAAGAATCTTCGGTTCGCATTCAGGAGCCATATTCAAACCGAGCCTCTCTCGCGACGTTTTCGTGCGGCGATGTAAGATCAGCCGCTCACTCGCGACGCGGGTGCCGGAGCGCAGACTTACCGGGTAGTATCAGACGCTACGACCCAAATTCGGCCATTCGCCCCTCTCCACTTGCCCAGCTCCGGACGCCGGTTCAGCTTTCAATTTTGTTTGCACTAGGCGCGGAATCGACTGCGGCGCGTTCAAGTTGCATGGCGCACCGAAAGCTCAACCTCCCGACGAAAACTTGCCCGTCCTGTTACCGTCCCTTCGCATGGCGAAAGAAGTGGGAACGCGATTGGGAGCATGTGAAGTTTTGCTCCGATCGGTGCCGAGCAGCGGGAGCATCCGAGAGTCACTAACGACCCGACCGCAGGCATCCGATCCGGGGTGAACGACCCACAATCGGTCGCTCAGCTCGTTTCTGCCGCTTCCCGGAACCAGACTTTAGTTCAGGGGCAGCTTAAGCGAGCCGTCGCCTTCCTATAGCGGGCCCCACCTTGCGTAGGACACCGGTCAACTCCTGCAACCGCCCTTTACCGCCGCCTGCTATGTTGATCTGACAGCACCGATGCGCGGTATCAACGCAGCTGCGGAACGGTCTCGGTTGCTGGCCCCTCAAGGATCGCCAAGCTCAGCAGCGTGTAGGTCTGGCGGCTAACCACTCCGTTCCGCTTGACCGTCCGAACAAGAATGCGGGCGACCGCCGAGCTGCCGAGGATCGATGTGTTCCAAGTCGCGAGAAGCTCACTGGTGAGCTCGCGATCGACCCTCCCGTTGAGCACGTCGCCGGTGAGCGTTCGGAATTCGAAGGCGTGAGCATTCGGAAGCGTTCCCTCGAGTGTTCCTTGGACTTGCTCCTCGGATTCTTCGATCGAGGTCTCCGCAGCACGCTCAACCGCGACAGCGATCTCCGCGCCGGTGAACGAGCGATCACTGTTGCCGACAACTAGCCGAAAAGTCGCTCCATTCGATCGCATCAGCCCGAAAAACTCCGAGGCGGTCGCCAGCGCGCGCGGATCGACCTCTCCGGCGACCTCCTGGAATTCGTCGTCATTAGGCGCGCCGAGTGCCGCGATCAGGCGATTAGCGCTGGCGACGGCGGTAGGTAAGCCGGATTTTACAAGCTGTGTTTGCGGACGCACCTCTTGCATGAGGAACCCGAACGAGCCTCGAACGACATTGGTGATATGCATCGTTGAGGCGGCCTTGTTGGGGACAGGGCCCCGCTGGCCTAGACCCTGCTCCTGCACCATGAGCTTGGACACCAAGTCCTGGAACTTGGAAACCGCATCGCCGCCGAACTGAGCCTCAATGCCGATCGATGCGACAACTGGTCGGCCACCGAAAAAGAGCGCCGCTGAGGCATAAATCTCGTCGGTATCGGCCATGTTGGCAAGAATTGTGACAAGCTCCGCCCGGCGATCTTCAAGATCCTCGCGCATGAAGATGTCGTCCTCGGTCAGCCTTGCGAGCAGCTTGTCAACCGATGCGATCTCTGCCGAGACACGATCCCTTTCGATTTTGGCAAGGACGCTCATGCTGCTTGCCTTTGGACGTAATCGGCCTTGGCGGGGTTCTGCCCAGACGCGGCTAACTTCTCTCCGGTCGGCACGGCTGGTGCCGCTTCAGCCGCGGCTCGCTCGAGGCGGTCGAGCTCGGCCAGCGCTTCCGCATCACCTTGCGCGTCAGACAGGTCGACCTGAAGCATTCCTTTCCATAGCTCATCCCCGCGCCGATGTGAAAAGAGACCTAGTAGATAGCGAGAGTAGTCGATCATCGACGACGGATTGCTGTCCAGATCAACGAAGAATGCATCTAGGTTGTAGGTCGCCTTTACCGCTGCTCGCCGGAACACTGCTGGATTACTCGCTCGAAGGATCTGTGCGGCGGCGTTGTCCGAAGCGGCCGCCGGCCGTTAGAATAATGTGACGATATCAAGATCGCCGGGTACCTTATCCTCGCAGAAGCTGCCGTCGAGCCACTGGAACCCGTTGACTACACCAAGTGCACGTAGCGCAGCGCGGTGAGCAAGCCAGCTTCGGAGGATTACTTGGCGGACCGTGGTCTGGCCCAGCGTAATCACGATCTCGAGCGCGGTGACCACATAGGGCGTCATGTCAGTGGGAGCACCCCCCGGACCGTTCGGGCCGACATAGGGAGGCAGCACACCGTCAATCGTGAAAACCGGTATCGGCACGCGCATTCGCCTTGTTCTGCCTAGCCACCTTGCACTACCAACTGACGTGGCGAAAGACCGGTTCCAACGATAGCGCCACGCGGACGGCTCAGACGGTCGGGAGCCGCTCAGCCTGCGCGCGGCGTTCCATCATGGTCGCGAGCGTATCGTCCTCGGATCGTTGGAACGGTCGGCAGTCGTCAACCATCCGGCGGAAGGGTTCGTGGCGATCATCGGCGGGCTTCTGCATCCGCGCCTTCAGCCAGAGGTCCGCCTGGACAATGGTCAGCAGCGAGGTGCTCTTCTTCTTACCCTTTAGGATCGTCACGCTCTTTGGAATGCCCCGATATCTGTCGAAAAGGTCAAGCGTCCCGGCATCGAAGTTCCTCACGCCCTTGCGGCTGCTAACCTCGTTCAGCAGCTTGATGAGCGCTATGTCGACGAGCTCGTCAGTTAGCAGCGCGACCTCCTCGACCTTGTCACGCCTCACCTTCGCGACCACCGCAGCATTCGACGCCTCGCCATCGCGCTGCTGCCGCATCATCTCGCGGTGAATCTCTTCGATCCCGTTGCGCAGATCGCTCAACGTCGTCTTGAAGGCCATTGCCGAACACCTTGCATGAGGGAGCTTTGATGCGAACGTGCTCGGACCCGCGCCCCGGCCGTCTCGACGGAGATCGCAGCGCAACCGACTTTGCAAATCGGTGCTCCTGCCGGCACCGCAACGCGGTCACCGACGGAACCGTGCAAGGGACGCAGCTCGCACGCCCGCTCAGCCGGCCGCCTCATCGATCCACTTCTTCAGCGTCGCGTGATCAACGTAGCTGCGCACGGGGACTCCAGCATCGACGACAGCCTGAGGCGTCGCACCGACCGGATCCGTCGCGCCCGTCCTGTCCTTGAGATGGTTGATCCGAAGCGCGACGATCCCGTTCCCGCGCGCGATCGACTGCTCGATCTCGTAATCGATGTACTTGCGACCGGCTGACTTTGCGCCGATGCACACGACGGTCACCGACGTGTTCGCCAGGCCATCGTCGATGAGCGCCTTAATGACCTTGTCGCCCTTGGTTTTGGCCTCCTCCCAAAGCGAGGCGTCGTGGAAGCCCGCCGCCGCGACGCCGACGATCTCGCCGATGTTGCGGACTTGGTTTACGCGCCAGATGTCGCGATCGTAGTGGAAGCTGAAGAAGACCCGGCGCGCCATGAAGTCACTCCAATGCCAGATTTGATGCATACTACGCGTCGAACCCCACGCGCAACGTCCGCGAACACCAGGTCATGGGCGCGGTAGTTAGAGACGGGCAAGCCGCGCCAACTTGCACCGAACCCTTTCGACTAGATCATCCACCGACGACGCCCGCTCGATGCCGTAGCGCTCGGCAGTGATGTCGACGTTGCCCTTCCGGAAGTAGTCGGGGGCGCAGAATACGATCAGCCTTCCTCCGCGAGCATGCAATCCGAGTTCGAGAAGGCTGATAGGGCTCTTGGAATCAGACGCGAGATGCAGCACAATGACGTTGGCCACCTCGAGGGCCTCGAGCTCCCACTCGACCTGCTCTCTGAAGTGCGGCTCTTCGGCGATCGGCAGCCAGTCGGCGTTCCAGTCCGCCCGGCGTGGGTTGACGATCACCGCGCGCTCGCCGGCAAGCAGTTCCACGGCCTGCGCTTGCCAGTTCTCGGAGTGGCCCATGTCGATGGTGCCGCCTAGATAGACCATCGGCCATCCGTTCGCGTCGGCCAGGGGTTGTGGAGCGGTGATCACCAGGGCGACGGTCAAGCCGGTTCCCCGATCGCTGTCGGTGCGACGATCCCGGAGCCGTGCCCGCTTACCGTCGCGGCCGCGTCAAGGGGCTCGAGCAGGCTCCTCCCCATTGCTGCGAACCATCGCCCGATGTCGACATCCTGGTCCGTCGGCAACGCCCCAACGATACTCTGGAGGAAAAGCTTCTCGCCGACGTGCTGTCCGAGACTCCGATAGGCCTCGAAGCGGGCCTCGCTAAAGTTCTGATCCGCCGTTGGATGATGAGGGAAGGCCGGCTCGTCGAGCCGAAAACGACGCAAGAACTCCCCTTCGTTGCCGGTTAAAGACAGCTTGAGGTAGGGCATGTAGCCGAATTCCCCATCGCGATAGCGGAGGCGGCAGAATTGGAAGTGAGAGCGGCTGAGGCCGTCGCGATCACGCCTCAGTTCATCGAGATTGATCTCGATGCGCACGCCCAGGTCGATCGAGGCGAGCCTCTGAAGATTCGCCATGGCGTGGAACGTCATGTCCTGGTCCTGCTCGCCATCGACCACCACCACGAACTTGCAGCGTCGCCGCAGCAACTCGTAGACTCCCAGGTTCTCGATGTGGCCGCCGTCGGAGAGGTTCAGGAAGGCGGTCCGCTCGTCCATGCGGCCGGTGAGTTCCCGGAGGAGATAACTGAGGCCGGGCAGGCCGTTCAGGCTCGACTTCGCGACCGCGGGGTTTCTCAGCCAATAGCCCAACCTGACGTTGAGTAGCGAAAGCCAAAAGCCGAACTGCGCCCGGTTTTGCAGACCCATGCGGGGCGAGATCGCCGCACCGGAGATTGCCATCACCGTGGCGATCGTCAGGTCGGGCTCAAGGCGCTCCCACTCCGGCGTCCTATAATAGCCGCTGATCGGACTGCCGCAGTGGTGCGGTGTGAATGAGAAGAAGTCGGTGAGGCGCCCCCGCATCGCCGGTGCGTCGGAACTCGGCACGTTCAGCGCCGCATTGAAGATGGGATAGGGGCCGAGATCACCTTCGGCGAGCGAACTAAGCTTGCGATCGTCGTCGATAGTTACCTCTCCGGGCTCCGCGTCGGCGACGAGAAAGGCTTCCGCCAGTTTGCGCCGATAGTGCCGGTGCAGACCGGTGACGTTGAGGTTTAGAAAAACGAGATAGTAAAATGCGATGCCGAGCGCGGCGGCGGCAAACCAAAGGCCATGTCGCCCAAGGTCGATGAAGGATGCGGTCGACGCCAGCGTCACGATCGCCACGAACAGCGGGGCGGAGGAGCGCGCCAACCAGCGGCCGACGATCGCCGCCCTGGTCAAGATTCGTTCCAGCACGATGCCGACGACCAGCAGGCCGAGCGGAGCGATGCAGACGTAAAGCAGCCGCACGGGGTCGTCACCGATCGCGGAAGCCATCCACGCTGCGGCCTTTCGCGTGCCGATTGCGGCCAGCGCCCCGGCCAGAACCACCGCGCACATAGCCGTCGCTTGGTCGGCAAACTTCACCCCGGCGCGTCCCTGCCGGCACGCCAATGGCGCTCCGATTACGGCCAGAGTGAGCGCTCCTAGGGAAGCGACGGCGATCCAATTGATAAAGAAGGGAGGTATGAGGATCACGAATAAAGCCGACAAAAGGCACAGGACCGCAGACAGCGCTAGGAGGTTGTTCAGCAGGCCGCTCGTCTGCGCAAGGACCGTGGACCATTTCTCGGACAATGGTCCCAACGCGAGGTAGCGGCTGTTCTGACGAATGTGGCCCGTCGCCGCGGCATCGCGGTGCGTTTCCCCGAACGGCCTGTCGCCACGCTCTAGTCCGATCGGCCGCGCCGCCCCGATCGGGCCGTCACCGGCCCCGACGTTGCCAGCGTGCCCGCCCGGTGAAACGACATCTGTTGCCACGCCGGGAGCCAGGTAGTTCGTCAGAAACGCCCCGAGATAGCCGCCGCCGCTGACCGTCGAAAGGTAGTCGAACTGCTTGAGTAGGCCGCGCTTCGCGAACACGGTCAGCACGCCGAGGGCGAAGGTCGCTGAGCGGATGCCGCCGCCAGAAAGCGCCAGACCCGTCGCCCGCTCAGCCGTCGGCTCAATGCCGTAGCGCAGCCGCCGTCGACCGACCGCCTTCCGCTCAACCGACGCGATCTCGTCGAAGGAGATGCCCCCCACACCATCGAGATCGTTCGGATCGCCCTTGTCTAGACCCCAAGACAGCGCCACTCCCATCTCCAAATCCACGGAGGCCGCCTCCGCCTGCGGCAGCTGCCCAGGATCCCTCTCGCCCGACAGCCTAAGGAGCATGAGATCCAGAGTTCGCAGGATCTCCTGCAAGGCGGCTAGCTGCAGTCGGAAGTCGTCCGTGTCGTCGAGCGCGGCCAAGCGCCCCGCGCGATTACGACGGTGCCAGCGCGAGGTGAATGGGCGAACGTGGTGGTTCAGCACGAACCACGCGACCGTCTCGAAGATGCGCCCCGTCGCGTTCTCCCGACAGATCACACGGGTCCGTTCGAACAAGGCGTGCACGCTCTCGAGCGCGGACACCTCGTCACCGCTCGAATAGCCGATCTCCTGCGTCGCGACACGCGACGTCAGCTCCAGATGCAGCAGCGAAGCGGCCTTAACATCCGCCTCGTTGGGAGCCCACGCACGGTGGCCGTGCGCCTCTAGGAACGCGTTCGTTAGGACGGGCGTCGCGCCGCCGTTCAACGCCCCCAGCTCGTCCTTCCAGGTCGTCTCGCTCACCGGCGCCGTCCCAATTGATCGCTACGTCATCGCTGAAAGGCGTCGACCCACCAGCCGCCTGCACGTTAAACACCGCGGCGCTCGCGTCAAAGAACGACCTGTCGCGCCGAACGGTTGAGTTTGGTTACGCAAGGTGAGAGCACGTTGATGGAACAAATCTCCCGCCTCTGAATGCCAGTGGAGTTCGGGTGGAAAAGCGAGGATGTCTCTCCGATGGCAAAGCGTCGCCACGTCTTCATCAGCCACCACCATGCCGACGACGCCCACGTCAGCGGCCTGACCGACATGCTCAAGCGCAGCGGTCATGAGATCCGCAACAGCTCCATCCGCGCCAAGCCGGCCAACCAGCGTCGACTGGACGAGGGTCGCGTGAGCGACAACGCTATCAAGCGCCTGCTGCGGATGAAGATGAATTGGGCGTCCACGGTAGTGGTGCTCATCGGCAAGGAGACCCACGCGCGACCATGGGTCAACTGGGAGATCAGGAAGGCACACGAATTAGGCAAGCGGATCGTCGGGGTCTACGAGCGCGGCGGGCGCGAGAACCACATCCCCGAGGCGTTCAAGAAGTACGGCGATGCCCTAGTTGGCTGGAATTCCGAGAACGTGGTCGACGCGATCGACGGCACGAGTTCCCCCTTCGAGCGACCGGAAGGCGGATCTCGCGCTACCTCGGGGGATGGCGCGCGTGGCAGCTGCGCCGCCTGATGCCGCACGTCCACGTCTACGCCGTCAGCTACGACCTGGGCTTCGCGCCCAACCCGTTTGGAGGCGTCTGCAGCCTGGCCTGTTGCAAACCGGAGATCAGGAGGACAGCGCAGCTTGACGACTGGGTGGTCGGATTGACCAGCACCAAGCTCCCACCGGCGCTGCGGCTCGTATTCGCGATGAGTGTCACCAGAATCAGCGACTTCGACGAATACTGGAGTTCGGCGGAATTCGCCGGGCGGAAGGCGACGCGGAACGGTTCGCAGAAGGCGCAGGTCGGCGACAACATCTACCATCGCGACGGGCCCTAGGCCGACTGGGTCCAGGAGGATTCTGTGCACAGCCTTCCCGGCGGCTTGCAATGCGATCTGAACCGGGATCACGACACGCGCGTAAACCGGATATTGCTGTCCGACCACTTCCTCTATCTCGGTGACCAGGCGCGCGCCGTGCCGCAGGAAATACTCGTCGGGCTTAGGTATTGGAAGAATTCGCGCGACCGTCGCAAGTTCACAATGGAAGAGGGAGCGCACCTCATCAGGTGGATCGAGGGGCTCAAGGCAGCCGCGGCGACGCCCATCGTCGGCGACCCCATCGACTTCGACAAGACCGGTAAGACGTTCTCGTACGTCAAGCGGAAGATGGTTTGACGGCTATGGTTTCCCCCGGCGCGGCTCGGCCGTTCGGTCCATCGATTTCGGACGCCGCGCGACGATACCACCGCGCCACCGAACACCGTGGGCCGGCGTGACGTCCTACCGCAACATCAGCGTGGCGACGGTAGACATCGTCGGAGAGCTGTTGAGCACGGGATCGACGATCTCAGTGCGTGGCTCGCAAACCCGCGAGGTCGTCGCCCGCCATACGCGGCTGGAGCGTCCGCTGGAGCGCTACCTCTTCGTGCCGGAACGCAACGACGACGTCTTCGCGCAGGTCGCGGAGACCATGTGGGTGCTCGCCGGCCGGGATGACATCGCCTGGCTAGAGAGGTACCTACCCAGGGCGCTCGAATTTTCGGACGACGGGGAGACTTGGCGCGCCGCATACGGGCCGCGCCTGCGGAACTGGAACGGGCGCGACCAGATCGCCGAGACGGTGCGGCTGCTGACCGAAGACCCGACCAGCCGCCGCGCGGTCATGTCGCTTTTCGATCCTGACCGCGATTTCGTCCAGTCGAAGGACATCCCGTGCACCAATTGGCTGGGATGGATCGTCCGCGATAAGCGGCTCGAGATGAGCGTCACGCTGCGCAGCAACGACGTGATATGGGGCTTTTCGGGCGTCAACTCGTTCGAGTGGAGCATTCTGCAGGAGATGCTCGCGTTCTGGCTCGGCGTGGAGGTCGGTTCCGCGAACTACTTCGCCATGTCGCTTCACCTGTACGACCGGCACGTCGATCGCGCGGGCAGGATCGTGCAGGCGGCGCGCTGGCCGTCGCCGTATGACTTCGGGATCGTACGGCATCCGTTTGCAACCCCCTGGGTGGATTTTGCCGCTAGGCTCGCGCGCTGGTTCGCTCTGGAGCAGGCCGTCGCCACGGATCCTGGACAGCCGATCGGCAGCTTCGGCTCCGTGGGAGACCCGCTGCTCGATGCCGCACTCACGCTCGTTCACCTAAGGTGGGCCTCGGAGGTCTGGGACGACCGGCGACTGGTCTGGGAACTCGGCCAACTACCGGCCGCCGATCACGTGGTGGCCGCCTACCGACACCTCGGCCGGCGCCGCCCCGCCATCCTTGAGTGCATCCCGCAAGAGGAGGTCGCGGCATTCTTCGCCGCCGCCGGAACGGCAGCCGAGATCTTCGACGAGGACGTGAGGGACGCCATTAAGCGGCTGCACGCGGAGAAGAACAGAGCCTATGCCGGGGCGTGGAAGCGGCGGGGCGAACTGGTCAGCATTCAGCCCAACATCGCCCGCAAGGTCGATCGGCTGGAGACGCTGGTCGCCACCAGAGCACTCATGGCGGGCGAGACGGCGCTCGACACCGCGATAGACCTCCTCGTCTATGTGGAGAAGTACCGGCTTTTTCCTGGCGGAGGGGATGGCGCCGGGCACATTGATCCCAACGGACGCTCTGGAGCCCTTGAGCGACCACGACGCCAACCTCGATCTGCTCATCGACCGCTTGGATCTGACGCCGAGCGGGCGCGAGGTTGAAACCATCATACGGGAAATCGTCGAAGCGTTCGATCGTAGCTGGCGCGGAGCGGAGAGCGACGCCCTGCCCGGGGATCGCCTCGAGACCGCTGCTCTCATGTCCACGCTTGCCGGCGAACTTGTAGCGCTGCTGGCTGGGCGCGACAGAGAGGCGGTCGCCCGGTTCCTCCGGCACAAAGCTCCGAAATGACGCTCAACATCACGACCGACCTTCGGAGCCGCCTCGTGCAGACCCTCGCTAAGCGCGATCCGGGCGCCCGTATTGCGATAGTTGGCTGGTCGGCGGCGGCAATCGAATTCGCCGCCGATCCGATCTTCACGGAGGGGGCCGCGACGCTCGTCGGTCGATACGCAGCGCAAGCGGGCGGCTCCATACTCCCACTCTCCGAACTCGCGTCCGCGACTCCCGACGTCATCGTCATCGCGGAGGACGACGGCAAGGAGCCTCTCCTCCAAGCGGTAGCCGGGCTGGTTCCCGCGACCACAACCATCGTCATCGCCGGCTTCGGCCACTTCGCATTTCGGGACGAGCTGTTCGACCGCGTCCGGCGCGACGCCCTCATCCCTTCGTTCGCGAACGGCTATCCCAACTGCCTTCTGCACATTTATCAGTGCCTGAGGAACGCCTGCGCGCGGGGCCTTACCGGCGTGGTGGCCGAGTTCGGCATGTTCAAGGGCGGCACGACGATGCTCATGTCCCGCTTCATTGAGGAACTCGGTGCCGACTGGAAGGTGATTGGTTTCGACACGTTTGATGGCTTTCCGTCGAAGCGCAGCCCACTGGACATGTACGCCCATCCGGATTGCGTATTCCTCGACGTGGGCACGCTGCGCGCCATGTTCGCGGACCGCGACGTTGAGATCGTCGAAGGAGACGTAGTGGAGACATGCGCGCGCCTCAATGACGAACGGCTCGTGCTCTCTTTTGTGGACACGGACAATTTTACGTCGGCCAGCGCGATCCTGGCGGTCATAGCGGATCGCACTCAGGTGGGCGGCGCCATCGTATTCGATCACTGGACAGGCGTCGATCGCCACCTCGACACCATCGGCGAACGGATAGCGGCGATGACTCTGGCTGCGGGTCGACGCTACTTCAACCTGCACGGCACCGGTGTATTCCTGAGGCAGGAATGAGCTCAACCGGCAGCCATCTCGTGCGGCGCGCACCGCCGATGCCACGCGCCGGCGTCTACGACCTCTACTGGCAGTTCGCATCGAAGCGCCAGGCGGCGTTCGAGGCCCGGCTTGCGGGCAGCGGCTGGCCCTGGTCGCCCGACCCGATCCTGCAGACCTTCAAGTTCTGCAACGTCTTTCGTGCGGCGGACCGCGTGTCACAATACCTCATTCGGCACGTGGCCTACGACGACCACCCAGAAACGGCGCCTCAAGACCGCGTCTTCCAGATCACGGCCTTCCGCACGTTCAGCAACATCGCGACGTGGAAGGGGGTAGTCGATGAGCTGGGCGGTCCGCCGAGGCTAGAGCACCTCCGCTCCGGCGCATTTGAGACGGCGCTCGACCAGGTCAAGGCCCGCAACGGCGGCCTCTATACGGGTGCCTTCATCCTATGCGCCAACAAGGCCTTCGGCTTCCAGGAGAAGCACCGGAACCACGTTGCGCTGTTCAAGCACATGTTCCTGGAGAGCATGTGCGCAGAACGGGTCCTGCAATTGCCTTACCTACGCGACGTCGTGGAGCTTCTACAGAGCTTCCCGCTGCTCGGGCCCTTCATGGCATACCAGACCGCCATCGACATCAACTACTCTGAACTGACGGCATTCAGTGAAAACGACCACACCCAGGCCGGCCCGGGCGCGCTCCGCGGGCTGAAAAAGGCCTTCACCCACCTGGGTGACCATTCGCCGTCCGACGCTATTCTATGGATGGTCGACAATCAGGACGCGGAATTTGCGCGCCTCGGCTTACCGTTTCATGGATTGTTCGGCCGGCCGCTGCACGCGATCGACTGCCAAGGCCTGTTCTGCGAACTCGACAAGTACTGCCGCGAAGCAGTGCCCGGGCTCACCAGCGCGATGAGCAGAATCAAGGCGCGATACCGCGGATCGAGCGAGCCAATCGACATGTTCTTTCCGCCCAAGTGGGGGCTAACCGCCATGGTCTACTTACCTGCGGCGGAGATCGAAGCGCTTGGCAACCGACCGGGCATACGACAAAGGTTCGCCAGAAGCGCGAGCCGCGACGACCGGGGCATGCGCGACCTCTTCGATACCGCGCTAGACTGAGCTAGCTGAACGAAGGAGCGTTTACAGCGGTTGCCTTCTTAAAGCGGCCATTCCGTTTTCCACCAATTGCGGTTGTGGGGTTCTGAGATCGGTACAACAGGCGCGTCCTGGCCGGGGAGGATGGCACACAGGGTGCAACAGGACACACCTTCACAATTCGGACGTCGGCGCTCGGATTATCTCACCACTTAGCTCCGAACCGACGCGCGGGCGTAATCGGACGGCGACCCCGACGTTCCTGGCCAACGCACTGCAGCCTCAGCCGCCAGAGCATTACCGGCCTCCGACCACGGAGCGATGAAGATTACTCTCATGTCGCGCGTCTGGATTTTCCACCCATCAGGAAGACGCACATAGGTGTCCTCATAGCGGACCGCGCCGTACACAGGGGTGCCGTCGAGATCGAGTTCTAGGTGAGCACCCACGAGGCCGCTCGCATGATCACTCTCGGAGAACTCAAGTTGCACGTAATGTGGAGTATGCACCGTCAGACCCATGTGGAGACGCGCAGAACGGATGAAGTCGGCGATCGACGGCCGCCCCTTCGCGTTTGCAACACCCGATGAGCTGAATGTCGCATCCGGCGCAAAGCTGGCCGACACACCGTCCATGTCGTCGCCGTCTGCCGCGAGGAAGTAGCCGACTACGAGGTCACTGATCGCAGCGCGATCCTCCAGCCGCCGAACGCGTGATTCCAGATCCATCTTCCTCTCCGACATGTTCAGGATGCGCGAGGGTGAGCCCCGCCGCACGACACGCTCACCGCGTTGGCCGATGAGACAACCGCTTCGATATAACCCTCGATACCATCAGCCCCGGTCGGTCGACCGAAGTCGAACAAGGTCAACGCCATCGCAACATCGCCATCATTGTTGCGAATTGGCGCGGTAACGAGCCTGACCGCCCTAAGGGTGTCGGGCGTGAGTTCCGGCGGATCGTAGACCAGCCCGTTCATAAAACTCGTAAGCGGCGGACCGTGCTCACCTGCCTCCCCGAGATGTGCCAGTCGGGCGACAAAGGCGCGATGAGCGTCGTTGAGCAGACCCACCGAATAGCCGCGATCACGCACCCATTTCAGGGTCGCCAAGGCTGCGGGTATACGTTCCGCATCCGAGTTCTGAAGGAACCAAGCCTCTTTATCTGAAGCCGTTTTCCCGGCGAGGAAGATCGAATTGGTCGGCCATGCGAAGGGAAGCCGCTGCCCCACCAAGGTCGCGGTGCCGCCATCCCGAGCCTGACCAGCGCTCGCCGCTACCACAAGCGAGTCCCCTACCGGCACGCTGACGATGCACCTGCCGTCGAGCTCACGAGCAAGCCGCTCCATGATTGGCCGCGCCTGATCGACAGCCTTGAGCTGCGCCAGCGTCAACCCGCTCCCCTCACCCGCACCGAGGGATGCAGGGCTGAACCCACCGTATTCGCCCTGAAAGAATAGTAGAGGAAGACCACCGCTGCCGATATCAAGGTCGCTAATCCGGCCGAGCACTATTTCGTGATCGCCCGCATCTGAGATGCTGTGACGGTCGCACTCGATCCACCCGACTGTACCATCCAAGATTGGATTACCGCGCTCACTTAGACGATGCGATGTACCAGCGAACTTGTCCGGGTCTTTGGACGCCAGCTTACGACAGACAGTCTCCTGATCCGCCGCAAGAACGTTGATGGAGAAGTGCTCGCAATCGCGCAATTTCGCCCAGCTGCTTGAACCTCGATCAGGGAAAAAGCCGACAAGCGGAGGGTCCAACGACACCGAAGTGAACGAACCCACCACCATCGCGACGATTTCGCCGTCGTCGCGCCGGCCCGCCACAACGCACACGCCAGTCGGATATTGACCCAAGACCTGCCGATAGCGTTTCGGATCGACCGTCGGCCGAGGGAGCTGCGACATCAATACATGATCCGAAAGGCCGTCACACCCCTGCGCCCGGCTCATTTAACGTGAAACCAACCTTCAACGTCACCTGGAAGTGGTAAACTGCACCGTTCTCGACGTGGCCACGTGTCTCGACAACTTCGAACCAGCGGATGTCATTCAGCGTGGCGCTGGCGCGTGCGATCGCCGAGCGGATCCCGTCGTCACTGCTCTCGGTCGATGAGCCGACAACCTCAATCACCCTATAGATGTGGTCGTTCATATCGCCTCTTCCGCCATCCGGTTCAGCGACCCGTCCATACCGGCTTGCGTCGCTCGCCGCCTGCGATCTCACCTTCGCGCTTGTCGTCGCTTTCCGCGTAGCGCTCGATCTCCTCGAAGCGCGTCATAAGGGCGACCTCAAGCGGATAACCAAGTCGCCCAAGCGCCGCGGCCTTCGCGGCTTGGTTCGCGAGCGGCGAGGCAGCGGTGATCTTGCCCGCCCATTTCTGCGCCGTTGCGGCAAGGTCGGCATAGGGCACAACCTCGTTGACCAAGCCGAACTGAGCCGCCGCATCCGCCTTGATGCGATCGCCGGTCAGGATCATGCCCATGGCAATATGGTGCGGCAGCTGACGGACAGCACGGTGCACAACGCCACATTCACCGATGATACCGACCTTGGTCTCCGGCAGGCCGAATTGCGCATTGTCCGCGGCGACGATGATGTCCGCGCACATCGCCAGCTCAAACCCGCCACCCACGCAGAACCCCTGAACCGCAGCGATAAGGGGCTTCTTCAAGGTTACGAGCGGGCCGCCGATGCCGGTCAGCCCGCCACCAAGGGCCATCCGCGTCTTGCGTTCGGCACCGCCCGACACGTCGGCCCCGATACAGAAGGCCTTCTCCCCCTCCGCCGACAGGATCGCGCACCAGATCTCCGGATCGTCGTTGATCGCGTTCCAAGCGTCGAGCAGGAGATCATCCATCTCCTGCGTGATCGCATTCAGCGTCGTCTGGCGGTTGAGATGGACGCGCGCAACATGACCGTCCTTGGTAAATTCTACATCTGCCATCTTAATCTCCAGGCACGACGATCGGGCTCGTCGGCGCTACCTTGTATTGTTGAATGACGGCCTTGAGGCCTTGCTCCTTCATGCGGGCCCGCACCTCCAGGACGGCTGGCGCCAGATGAAGAAGGGCATCAATCTCGGCGATGCCGGACAAGGCCTGTTTGAAGCCGGCTGCCTCCGCCGCGCGATTGATCGACAGCTTCTTCAACCGCAGGACGTCTGGCGGGGTCAGCGCGATGCGCTCCGCAAGCGAGCGGACGGAGGACAAAAGGTGATCCGCCGGCACAGAATGGTTGGCCCAGCCCCATTCGACGGCTGTCGGGCCGTCGATCCAGTTGCCGGGCACGAACGCGAATTCCTTCGCCCGCTTCGCACCGACCAAAGAGACCCAGGTCGGCGCGATGAATCCGCCGCCGATGGGGATGGTCGGTTCCCCGATCCTGCAATCATCCGCCACGATCGTGATGTCGCTAAAGACACACATCTGTGCAGCTGCAGCCATGCAGTAGCCATGCACGGCCGCAATCACGGGCTTCGGATGGTCCCACATCAACAGCCAGCGTCCGACATTGTCCTGCAGCCTGGCCTGATCGATCATGGGATCCGCCGGCCCGGTGTCACTTCCACCATAGGCACTGAGATCCATACCCGAGCAGAACCCCCTCCCCTCTCCGCGCAGCCCGATTACCGGCGCGCCTTCGGTCCGGAGCTTGCCAAGCGCATCGGCAAACTCGCCGAGAAGCTGGGGTGAGAGCGCGTTTGCCGCCTCGGGCCGGTTTAGCACAATCCAGCTGATCGAGGGTTCGTGGTCGAGCCGGATCGTCTCATAGGCGGACACGACGTCTACTCCGCCCGTCCGATCGGGTTGAACGCCTTGACGTGGTAGTCGGTGGTAAGCGTGGTTCGCAGCTCGCGCCGCTTGAACTTCCACTGCCCGTCGACCTTGACCACGGTGTCGAAATACTGGCCGTAAAGAATGCCGTCAGGACGCTCCTTCGTGTAGCGATGGATGGCTAGGACGATCGAGCGAACGTTCGCTTCGGCATCGTTCACGAAGTCGATGCAGATGTTGGAATTGTGGTGGGAGGTTCCCCGGAAGAAGGTGCCGATGCCCTCCAGCGTCTTTTTGTACGCTTCCATGCCGATGGCGCCGAAATTGGGCGCATAGCTGACCTCGCAATCGTCCACAAAAAGTGCGGCCAGCTCGTCGGGATGGTTCATGTCGAGGTGATAGGAATAGTCGAACATCGTCCGTTCGATAGCACGCATTTCGACGAGTTTGCTCTCGGTCATACAAGCTCCAGTCAACACTTTCGTTGACCGTGCCTACGCTCGGGTAGGGTGTCAACGACATAGAAGGAAGCGTGCGCCGACCTTGCTGAACCGGCCGGCGCGCGCAGATTAGCGGAATTTGACGCTGAAGGTCGCTCCGTAGGACGCAGGACGCGCCGGCCAACGTGTGACCGTATCGAAGAAGAATGCGACGTTGTCCCAATAGTACTTGTTGAAGACGTTCTTGCCCCAGACCTGGAACGACCAGCGATCCGCGGAATCGCGAATGCCTGCGCGAAGGTCCACCAGCGTGTAGTCCCTGATCTCGAACAGATACGACGCGCCGATGAAGGCGGACGTATCGCTCCGGAAGGTCAGATCCGCACCACCAAAGCCGTTGAGAGAGTCGGACACAGGGAAGTCGTAGCTCACACCCGTCGAGAGCTGGTAATTCGGGGTATAAGGCAACTTCGCCCCATCGAAGTTCTGCCCGACGGCTCCGGTCTCCGGATTGATGCCGACATACTCCTTCACCTTCGCGTCGATGTAGGTGAAGTTCGCGTAAGCATTGAGGCCGCGAACCGGCGTTGCCGTCAACTCAATCTCGAAGCCCTTGACCGTCGATTTCGGCACGTTCGCGAGAGCATCTAGGAGGCCGAAGTTCGGGTCCGCGATCTTGGAACGGATCTGACGGTCCTGGTAATCATAGTAGAACGCGGCCACATTAGCCTGCAACGTGCGATCGATCAGCGAGGCTTTGAGGCCCGCCTCATACGACATCAACGACTCTTGGGTGACAGGCTGGCTTTGCTGCGTCGTCGAAGCGGCGACCGACGGGAAGCTACCAGCCTTGTATCCCTTCGCCACGTTCGCATAGAGGAGCATACCTGGACGCGGTTTGAAATCGACGCCCGCGCGCCAAGAAAGGTTGTCCTCGTTCAGTTTACCCAGGAACTCACCCGGAAGGTAGGTCGGCGCGCCGCCAAGCAATCCCGTGGAGTTGATGGTCAGGCAGCCGAGCGTGTCATCGGGGGTCAGCGCGATCGGGGGCAAACCCTGCTGCCCGCGAAGTAGATTGGCGAAGAAGGTGTACAGCGGCGCGAACGGCGCGTTCGAGCCCTCCGCGGCGACGCCGAAGAAGCAGCTGTTCGCCTTCCGCTTGGACTCGGTATAGCGGACGCCACCCTTGAATGTCAGATTGCCGACGTCATACTCGACATTTCCGAAGGCGGCATAATTCTTCATGTTCTGATTGGCCCGGAACGCGGAGCGGAAGATGCCACCAAGGAACGGAGCGGTGCCGGTGTTGATCGTCGAATCGCGATAGTCGAGCTCGGACGTGTCCCTGGACTTGTCAGACGAGTAGTTGAGGCCCGCGATGAAGCGGAACGGCCCGCTGCCGCCATTTGCGAGGCGCAGTTCCTGTGAAAAGCTTTTGATCCCACCGCCGAAGAAGCGGAAGTCGGCATTGTTCTGGACGGTACCGTCTCCGTCGAACGCCATCTTCTGCTCATAGTCGGTGTAGGACGTGAGCGATGTGACCGTCAGGTCATCCGTGAAGTCGTAGTCGATGCGGCCGATGCCCTGCCACAAGCGGTTGTCGAGATACGGGTTGATGTTCGAGCTAAAGTCGGCGTCACGCGGATTGTTCGGCGCGATCGGCGCGTTCGTCACGGGATTTGCCGGCCCTTGATTGCGGACGGCGATGAGCTGCACCGCTGGCGGCTCGCCCTTTTCCAGCCATCCGTTCGCGTTCAGCGCGACCCGCAGCCGATCCGTCGGCTCCCAACGGAGCTGCACGCGGCCCGCGTAATTACGGGTGTTCCCGGTCTTTTCACCCGTGGTGAAGCTGCGCTGCCAACCATCCGCCCGCGTCACCTTGCCCGAGACACGAGCAGAGAGTGTCTCGGTCACGGGGCCGCTGACATATGCTTCGCCGTCGATGGTGTTGAAGCGGCCGTAACCCAAGATCGCGCCAGCCTGGAACGTCTTCGTCGGCTTCGCAGCGATGTAGTTGATCGCGCCGCCTGTCGCGTTGTTGCCGAACAGGGTGCCCTGCGGCCCCTTCAACACCTCGACGCGCTCAAGATCGAAGGCAGTGAGCTTGGTCATCACTGGGAACGGAAGCGGCGCTTCGTCCAGATAGACGCTCACATCGGGGTACGAGCCGAGCGTGGTGTCGTTGAAGCCCACGCCGCGCAGCGTGTACACTGGCGTGTTGGACGCGCTGGTGGAGAAGACGAGTCCGGGAACGACCTGAGCGATGTCCGCCAGCGTGGTGATGTTGCGCGCCTGAAGAGCCTGGGCGCTGACTGCGGTAACCGTCAGGCCGACGTCGTTCAGCTTCTGCTCGCGCTTTTGCGCGGTCACGACAATTTCTTCTACGTTCGGGCTCGAACTTGCCGCTGGGGCCGCGCCTGCGGCTGCAGGGCTCTGCGCCGCGCCGGGTGCAGCAGCGGTCAGCAAAGCGGCGCCGGCCAGCAGGGCGGCACGCGGTGAAATGATATGCAAGAACATCAGAATCCCCTCGATAAGGTCTTGAGCCTCGATCCGAGGCGGCCTCCCGGACCGCCTTCAACGTCAACGTTGACGATTCGCTCAATCTGGTCAACAGTAAAGTTGACTGAGGGCGTCGATCAGAAGAGACTGGCTCGGCGAAGGGGGAGAGATCGTGACGTCGTTAATGGAAATTCGAAAGCTGGCGCTTGATCTCGCCACGGAGGGGGGCGAGCCGCTCAGCGAATTAGATCGTGCATTGATCAATCTCGGGGTTCGCTCGTCCGTGACCTCGCTGGATCGACCCGCAATTGCGGAAAGCGTCGGTGCCGCATTCGCCGCCGGCGCAACGCCGGCTCAGATCCAGGAGATACTTTCGCTCGTTTCCGGCCTTGGCGTTCATTCGCTCATGGTGGCATGCGCGTCCGTCGTGCAGCAGGCGCGAGCGAACGGTTATCAGATCGCCGAGACACTAACGCCTCAGCAGGACGAGCTATGGCTAAAGTATGTTGGCGATGACCCGTTCTGGAGAGCTTTCGAGCGAGAGCTTCCCGGCTTTCTCAGATCGATGCTGCTATTGTCGCCCGATCAGTTCGAAGCCTTCTTCCTGTACTGCGCCGTACCCTGGAAAAGCGGGCAAGTGCGCGCGCGGATCAAGGAACTGACGGCGATGGCATGCGACGCAACGCCCAGCCACCGTTTCATGCCCGGATTTCGCCTCCATTTGGCGAACGCGATCGCCTTGGGTGCAGGCCATATCGCGATCGCGGAAGTCCTTGATCTGGCGAGTGCCGCGCCAGACCATCAGGGCACAGCCTAGCAACGCGAAGTCGTTCGTTGAGTATCTTATGCTGCTCCCCCCGCGTAGGATCTTCAACGCTAGGCGTTGACCCCGCGCCACGCGAGTGTCCCACCATCGATCACGTATGCCGCACCTGTGACGAAGCTGCTGTCCTCGGACGCGAGGAAGCAGCCAGCTTGGCGATCTCCTCCGGACGTCCCAGGCGCGGGATCAGGTGCGACCCGGTGAGCACGGACATGATCGCGTCCTTGTCTGGCGCCGCTTCGTAGTATTTCTGGACCATCGGCGTTTCGATCGCCCCGGGGCAGTAGCAGTTGCAGCGGATGTTGTATTTCGCAAGATCGACTGCGGCGGCCTTTGTCAACATCAGTACGCCGCCCTTCGTTGCGCAATATGCGCCCGCCTGAGGATAGGACACGAACGATCCCGTTGAGGCGACATTGACGATTGACGCGCCTTTTCTGGAGTTCTTCAAGTACGGAACGGCATACTTTATCGTCAGCCAGAGCGCCTTGAGGTTCACCTCGTAAACGAAGTCCCAAATGTCCTCAGGAAGATTCTCGATCGATGTATGAGGCGTGAGATCGGTCTCGTGCACGGCGGCATTGTTGTGGAGGACGTCGATCCCGCCGAACTCTGCGACGGTGAATTCGATCAGCGCCTTGATCTCTTCGCGACGACGAAGGTCACAAGTGAAGGCGGCAGCGTCGCCACCGGTGGAGACAATCTGCGCTGTGGTTTCATTGGCTGCTGACTCGTTGACGTCTGACACCACAACGCGGCCACCTTGCCCCGCCATCTCGATCGCGCAGGCCCGGCCCATTCCGCTGCCGGCACCGGTCACGATGCAGACTTTGCCGTCCAGACGATTCCCCATCTTGTCACTCCGAAAAAGGAAAGGAAGGGGCGTCCTCTCCGGCCACCCCGCCTGAACTTGTAGAGGGTTGGACGCCGACCGCCGTCTCGCATTCGATCAGATCGGGTTTCGCACCTTGGGGCACACCTCGGTGGCCAGTCGGCGGATCGACTCCTCCCAAGGCTTCGGATCGTCGATGCTGTCATGCTGATTGTAGACGAGCTGGCCCCAGCCACCGACCTTGTCGGCGAGGGTCTCGAGCTTCTCTATGGCGGTCTCCGGCGACCCGCAAAGCACGACATGCTCCGCCAGGAAGTCCTCGTCGATCGTGTCCGGCGTCACATCCTTACCGGAATCGGCGATGATGCCGTTGAAGAGGCCGAACTTGACGTAGATCTCCTTGAGGTACTTGGCCCAGGTCTGGGCAAGCCCGCTTTTCAGGAACAGCCTCTTCGCCTCCGCGTCGGTATCGGCGATGAACACATCGCGGCAGACCCGATAGCGCTTGCGATCCGGTGTCCTTCCCTTGGACTCCATCGCCGCGGCCCAGGTGTCCCAGTGCGCCTTCATCTGCGGCGTGCCGCCGAAGAACGAGATCGGACTGTAGTCACGCTCGCCCGCGAAGCGCATGGACGAGGAGTTCTGCGACAGACCGGTCACCGCGATTTCGAGGTTCTCGCGGCCGCCATATGGGCCATTGTTCGCGATGATCACGTCATATTCGGGCATGGTCTCAGGTCCAGGAAAACCGGCCTGGTAGTACGTTCCCTTCTCAAGGAACGGTTTGCCCTCCCAAACCCGCTCCATCAGATGAAGCGCCTCGATCTGCCGGGGCGGCAATTCCCGAATGTTCTCGAACCCGTGCAGGATCGCGTCGGTGTGGTGACCGCCGGGCGCCACGCCGAGGAAGTAGCGTCCTTCCATCACCTGGCTGAGCCAGCCGATGCGGATCGCGAGGGTCGCGGGGTCATGGTACGGCAGAAGGTGCGCCATCGGGGCGAACCTGATCGACTTGGTCGTCTGCGCACAGGCCGCGATGATCGCCTCGGGCATGGGGATATTTTCCCACCCCAGCGTATAGTGTTCGCCGATCATGTAATCGACATAACCCGCCTCGTCGGCGATGCGGGCGATGTCCACCGCCCAGTCGAAGACCTGCCGGGCCGTGCGGCTCGGCGGGTTATATGGGGTCATGAAGATCCCACACTGCATAGCCATGATTTTCTCTCCTGGAGACGTGTTCTGGTTCGGATCAGATGAAGACGCCGCTCGCGTCCTTCGTCGAGAAGCGAGGGGCGACCTTGCTGATGAACTTGTCGAGTTCCTCCTGGTTCGCTTCGGGTTCCAGGTGCCCTTGCCCGAACATCAGAAACAACTCATCGAAGCCGAGCCGGTCGTGCGCCCGGCCGATCTTGTCGGCAATCTCGTCGGCGGACCCGATCAGCACGTTCGGCGGACGCTGGCCCAAGGGTATGAACCATTCGTCCCAGAACCACATATGCTCCTTCAGCAGATACTCGGCACGATCCTTGTCATCGGTGAGCATTAGGAAGCCGCCCCAGGCAGAGGCGTCCGTCCTCGTCGCTTCGCGGCCGTTCTTCGCCGCCGTCGCGATATAGCGATTGTTGAGCGACTCGCAGAAGTCGAGATTGTCGGAGAGGACGATCAGCTTTCCGCCTTCTTCCGCCCAGAAGTCGATCGTCCGGCCGGACGCTGCGAAGCCGCCATAGATCGGCGGATGAGGCCGCTGATACGGCAACGGCGCAATACCGATTTGACGAACGATCCCGTTCTCGTCCTGCCCCTTGCCGAACTTGGCGTAGGCAGGATGCCCGGTGGAACCGCCCTCGGGCGGGAACTGCCAATTGTCGCCCTTGTGGCTGAAGACATCGCTGGTCCACGCCTTCTTGACGACACGAACGCCTTCTTCGAACAAGGAGCGATTGCGCGCGTCCTGCTCGTCCCGCGCCTTGACATTGTCGGGGGTGGTCGCACTGACACCATCCTTGATGCCGTAGGCATCGACCCAGCGCGCATGGTAGCCGCGCGTGAAGCCGCAATACAGCCGCCCCTGCAGCATGTGATCGAGGGTTGCGATTTCCTCGGCGACGCGCACGGGATTGTGGGTCGTCATGGTGTAACCCATGATGCCGGCCTTCATCCTCTTGCTGTGCTGGCCGACGAACAGGCTGAACATGCCGGGATGATTATTCGCTTCGAAACCCTCGATCTGAAGATGATGCTCGGGCTGGCAGTAGCCGTAGAAGCCGAGTTCGTCCGCGAGCTGCACATAGCCGCGAACTTCCTCAAGGAAGCGCTGGTAGAGGTCATGTCGCTGACCGGCCATGCCCTGCTCGATCTCGTGCCGGCGTCCCACAACGCCGGTCTGCATCAGGTGATACTTCATCCCACTCCCGCTTTCTGAAGCCGTGATGACCGCCTTCCCGACGTTCATCCGGCACGCTGTCATCACAGGTGTTGACGGTGGTATCGGACAGCAACAAGCGGGCTGTCAACTCTTGCGTTGACTACTGGCTGAGGTTTTTCCAAATAAGGTCGTAGGCGCCTTGGAGCGTGGGTGGAGAGGAAGATGTCCCCGTTTATTTCGACCGAGGTTGCCACTGTGGGCGACCTGCTGCTGCGGGCGGCGCAATCACATCCGGACCGGACGGCGCTGGTGCTTCCACAGGCGACGGCAAGCTATGCCGAGCTGGCCTCGGGCGCCCTGCGCGTGGCGCAGGCGTTGCGCTCGCATGGCGTACAGCGTGGCGAGCACGTCGCGATCCTGATCCCGAACAGCATCGAGTTCGCAGAGGCGCTTTTCGGCACGATGCTCGCGGGCTGTGTCGCTGTGCCTTTGAACGCACGGCACCGTGCCGCAGAGATCGGCTACATTATCGGCAATGCGCATGCGGTCGTGCTTCTCACAAGCCAACACGAAACCGATCCGGTCGACTTCATCACCGTCATCGAAGAGGCGTTGTCGGGTGGCAACGTCGCGCCATCCCTACGCCAGATCGTCCTGCTGCGAGGCGAGGGACGAAATGCGGTGATCGGTCGAGATGCCTTCCTCACCGCGGCCGATAAGACCGATGCCGAGGCCATCAACCATGCCCGCCGATGCGTTCGTGTGCGCGATCCCGCCCTCATCATCTACACCTCTGGCACCACCGCGAACCCGAAAGGCTGCGTGCTGCCGCATGAGGCCGTGACCCGAGGTCCGGTCGAGCGGGCACGATACAGGCTATCGTCTGGGGCCAACGACGTCACATGGGCAGGCGGGCCGCTTTTCCACATCGGAAGCCTGGCGCCGTTTATCGGATCGATCGGGGTTGCCGGCACGTTCCTGGCGGACAGCTGGTTCGAACCCGGTCGCGCCATCGCCCTCATGGCGGAATATGGCGTGACGCTCGCCTGGCCCTGGTTCCCGGCCATCGTGCAGGGGATCATCGATCACCCCGACTTCGATCCTGCGAAGTTCGCCAGCCTCCGGCACCTCTTCCTCATCGCGCCGCCCACGCTAGTCAATCGAGTTCAGGATATCTTCCCCGATGCCGAGGTCCTGCAAGCCTGCGGCATGACCGAGACGGCCGGGGTGTTCGCATTATGCGACCGGCACGAGTCCCGTGAATCTCGATCCACTACGAACGGTAGGCCAAGTCCTGGCGTGGAAGTCAGGATCGTCGATCCGGAGACAGGTGCCGATCTTCCGGACGGAACGATGGGCGAGATCCTTGTGCGTGGATATAATGTCATGGACGGGTACTGGGACGCGCCCGAAAAAACGCAGGAGGCTCTCGATCCGGACGGCTGGCTCAGAACGGGCGATCTCTATACGCGCTTGCCGAACGGCAGCCTGATCTTCGGTGGACGATGCAAGGACATGCTGAAGGTCGGGGGTGAGAACGTTGCCGCGATCGAGGTTGAAGCGTTCCTGTGCACCCACCCTGCAGTCAAGACCGCCGAGGTCGTCGGTCGTCCGGACAGCCGCCTGGATGAGGTTCCGATAGCGTTCGTGGAGTTGTACGAAGGTCAGACGGCCGACGAGGAAGCGCTGATCGCTCATTGTCGCGGGCGGATCGCAAGCTACAAGGTTCCTCGGGCGGTCATCTTCATGGCAGCCACCGATTGGCCGATGTCGGCGACCAAGATCGACAAACGGGCGCTTCGTGCTCGACTATGACCGATCTAAGCGGTCTCCTTCGATCCCATGCCGTCGATGAAGATGGACCAGAAGGCCTCAGCCACCTCGAGCCCGGTCATGGGACCGCCCGGGGTGAACCACCGGTGCGTCCAGTTCAGCATGCCGAAAAGCGCGTTTTCGACAAGGCGCGGCGGAATGTCCGCGCGCAACTCGCCAGACCCGATCGCCTCGCGAATGAAGCGGATGAGTGTCTGATCGAAAGCGCGGGTCTTCTTCATTATCTCCTGCGCCCAGATGGTTTCCTCCCCACCCACCTGGTGCATCTGCTCCTGAATGTAGACGAAGGTCGCCGGATAGTTCTCCTCGTACGAGACCATAAGCGTTACGTAGATCGAGTGGAGACGATCCCGCCAGCTCAGCGAGCGATCGGCGATAAGCCGTTCCGCGGCGGCCATGTTGACGTCAAGAACCCCTTCGACCGTTTCGCGGAACAGTTCCTCCTTACTGCCAACGTAATAGTAGACCGTTGCTCGATCGAGGCCGGCTTCGCGGGCGATATCGGCGAGCTTCGTCGATTGATAACCCTGCTCCTTGAAGAGACGCGCCGCGATGCGAACGAGTTCTTCGCGCTTCGCCGCGTAGTCAGCGCTGCCGACGGTCTGTGCCGACCGCCGGCGCTGAGAAATGTTGCTGACCTTGCCCATCGTGAACGCCCCCGACCCGCGCCAGCGCGGATTGTTTCCCGGGAGAGTCATGCTCGGCACCCGCGCGAGAGGTCAACGGCAAAGTTGACCAAGGCGGCTCCGGCACGATCGAAGCGGCTTGCCTGAACGTCATGATCGCCGAACTCGCCCACCTCCCCCTGAACCCGCATTATGGGCGCGGTGCATTTCGCCGGCGGCTCATGTTCAGGCCAGTTTCGGGCGGCGTGGTCGCTCAGGTGGATGACGCGTTTCACGCTTATTGGCTGATGCTTGACCATAACGGTGATCGCATCACCGGTCTCGATGCCGGGTTCCTTCGTGCTCCCACTGACATGTGTCCGGGTTCAATCACCGGTCTCGAGATGCTGATCGGCTCGGGCGTCCGCGATGATGCGCGACAACTCATGGCAAGGCTGCCACAAGCGTTGAACTGCACGCATCTGACCGACCTGGCAGTTTGGACGGCCGCGCATCACGAACGGTCAGCGACTTGGGATATCCTTGTCCCTGATCAGGTCGATACGCCCGCCTGGATCACCATCGCCCGCGACGGCGAAATCATCCACCGCTGGCAGCTCTCCGGTTTCCAGCTCTCTGCTCCCGCCGCGCTTGCCGGCCACCCGTTGATGAGCGGCTTCATAAAGTGGGCGAGCCGGTCATTTGCCGGTGACGCATTGATGGCGGCGACAATGCTCCAGCGGGGCGTGTTCGTCGCACGCGGCCGTCAGCATATCATTGATAAGGGTCAGCCCCCCGCTCTGTCGGATGCGCCTGGCATGGCAGGCATGTGCTGGTCCTATTCCGGCGAACGCTGGGCGCAAGGGCGAGGGGCGCTCAATTACGTACGAGATTTCACCCTCGGTGTAACGCCCGCGACCTTGCCAAATCACGTGATAGATCGCCTCAGGGACTATGCCAAATGACTGAGATTTCCTCCATCGAAACCATCATAGAGGACGCGCGAAACGGGCGGCCCTACATCCTGGTCGACGCACCCGACCGGGAGAATGAGGGTGACGTTATCATCCCCGCGCAGTTTGCGACCCCGCTCGCGATCAATTTCATGGCGACGCATGCACGTGGTCTGATCTGCCTCGCGATGTCGGCAGAGCGCGCCGAGCAGTTGGCCTTGCAGCCGATGACGAAGCGCAACGAGTCAGGACATGGCACTGCCTTCACTGTATCAATCGAAGCGCGGGAAGGCGTCACGACCGGGATCTCTGCGCATGATCGGGCACATACCATCGCCGTGGCTGTGGATGCTTCGAAAGGCGCAGACGACGTCGTCTCGCCGGGCCACGTCTTTCCGCTTGTAGCGCGCAGAGGCGGCGTTCTTGTACGGGCAGGACATACCGAGGCGGCCGTCGATATCTCGCGGCTTGCGGGGCTCACGCCGGCGGGCGTGATCTGCGAGGTGATGAACCCTGACGGTTCAATGGCGCGCCTTCCGGAACTCGTAGATTTCGCGCGCGAGCACCAGATGAACATCGGCACAATCGCCGACCTTATCGAATACCGCCGACGCTCAGAGTCTCTGGTCGAGCGCGTTGCTCAGTCGCCCTTCGAGAGCTGGTATGGCGACTTCACGATTGTCGTCTACCGGAATGTGATCGATGGCGGAGAGCATGTCGCGCTCGTACGGGGGAACCCGCGCGATGGCGTCGCCACGCTTGTGCGGGTTCATCAGCTCGACCTTACCGCAGATGTTCTCGGATGGCGCGCTGCGCATCGTGATTATGTACCTGCGGCGCTTCGCCGATTGGCGGAGCATGACGGACCTGCCGTGGCGGTCTTTGTCCGTGATCCGAGCCCGACTTCGACATCGGAACGCGTGAAGGGCAACCGGAAAATCTACGCCGATACCCATGGCTATCGAGATTATGGAATCGGTGCACAGATCCTGCGCGATCTTGGAGTGCGTGACATGATCCTGCTCTCCTCAAGCGCCGGCAAGCTCACCGCTCTGGAGGGCTTTGGCTTGTCTGTATCGCATCGTATCCCGTTGGCGGAGGAGTGATCGGTCACGAGGCCTCAGGACCATCGCTACCGCTCCTCATGATGGAGGAGCGGTAGCGCAGTCGCGTAACGGGCAGACAGCTCGTCAGCTAACGGTGGGATCTATGACAGCCTTGATGGTCTTCCCGCTCTTCGTCAGCGCGAGCGCTTCGCCTGCGCCGGCAACTCCGAAACGATGACTGACCAAGGCTCTGAGTGGCAAACGGTCTTGCAGGGCGACGGCAAGGTGCAGAGCCTGATAGTAGTGCTTTGGCTTCGGGAAGGTCGCACCCCCGATGGTCAGGTTCTTGATCGTCAGGTCACGTGGGCTGATCGGCTGGGTGCCGATTGCGCCCCACAGCCCAAGGATGATGTAACGGCCGTGATTGCCGGTCAGATCGACGCCTTCCGGGAAGGCCCGTAGGACCCCCGCTGCTTCGACCACGACATTCGGGCCGTTCCGGCCAACGCAATCGTACACCATGCGTCGTCGCTCATCGGGCAAGACATCCAGACCAATCGCGACAGTTGCGCCCAGCGTTCTTGCAGCCTCCAAGCGGATCGGCGAACCGTCGATGACCACGATTTCCCGCGCGCCCGCCTGTGCCGCGATCAGGATCGCAGACAGGCCCACTGGACCGGCGCCTTGTACGACGACCGTTTCACCGAGCCGGATCGGGCCACACCGATCGAAGCCGCGAAGCGCCGTCGGAAGCGCGCATCCCAATGCGGCTACGGCCTCTGGCTGAGCGTTATCGGGGAGACGGTAGAAAGGCATCCCGTTCGGGAGCCAGGCATAGTCCGCATAGCTCCCCCAATTAGGCTTCGAGGCGTCCTCGAAGAAGCGCGTGTTCTCGCACGGGGTCTCGTCGAGCACATTGCAGGAATAGCAGCGATGGCAAAGGGCGATAGGCGACCAGTAGACAAGGTCTCCAGCCTTCAGCTCTTCACCCGCGTAATCCGTTGTTCCTCCGGCTCCGAGCTTCTCGATGCGACCGATCCCCTCGTGCCCGAGGATGATCGGGAACGGCATTTCGCCGGCTTCTCCGGTGAGGATGTGAACGTCGCTGCCGCAGACACCACCCAGCACGATCGAGACGAGAGCGCCGCCTGGCTCCGGATCCGCGATCTCGACGTCCCAAGTTTCGAGCTGGTTCGGCTTCACCAGTACGGACGCACGACCTAACATCAACAATCCTCTCTGTGTTCCTATCGCATCTCTTAGAACGTGGTCAGTCCTCGGGCGCTATCCTTGCGGTCAGCGAGTACAAGCTGGCTTAACGTTTCACGTCCCAGACGAGGGGCACGTTCTCCACCGCCGCGACGATCCCGGAGTGATAGATTGGCGCAGCGCCTTCCTTCAGTCGGAACTCCGGGATGCGCTTAAGCCACTCCTCTAGGGTGACGATCACCTCCATCCGCGCCAAATGCAGGCCGGCGCAACGGTGTGGACCACCTCCGAACGTGCTGTGCTGAATACTGCGCCGTTCGAGATCGAGCTTCCAAGGCTCCGGGTTTATCGTCTCGTCCAGTCCGTGAAGCGCCGTCGGCAGCAGGATCATGTCGCCGCGTTTCAGCGTCACACCTTTGTATTCCTGGTCCTTCGCTACCATGCGCGCTTCGGACACGACGGGGAAGCGTCGAAACATCTCCTCGGCACCGCGCATCAGCTTCAGCGGATCGCTGCGCAGGTCGGCGACCAGCGCCGAATGTTTTGCGAGATGGATCATGAAGAAGCTGAGGAAGTTGACGACTGTGTCGAGACCTCCGAGCAGGAGCAGAGATATGAGTCCCTGCGCCTTCTGATGCTCGATCGGCTGACCATTGATCTCGGAATTCACCATGAGTGTGATCAGATCGTCGCCTGTCCCTCCTTTCCGGGCGCGAATGACCGGATCGACATAGGCGTAGAAGCCGTTGTTTCCGGCCTCCAGGTCTGCTGCCATCTCCTCCGGAGTGCTCCCTTCCGGCCGCGTCATCTGACGTGCGAACACGCTGAGGATGGGGATGTCCTCTAGCGGCAGGTCGGCGAGCGCCATGAAAACGTAGACCGGGAAAACACCCGCATACTCGGCCGAGAAGTCGCACTCGCCCTTACCGGCGAACTGGTCGATGAGTTCCGCGGCGACCTGACGCACCCTGCCTTCGACCTTGCGGATTTGAGCGAGGTTGAGGCCCTTGTCGAGGGTCCTCCGATAGGGCGTGTGCTCGGGCGGATCCATGCGCGTCGGCACCATCTGGTACTTCTCGCCGGCCTCCTTGGGCAGAAAGATCACCTCACTCGAGAACCGCTCCGGATCGCTGTAGACCTCTTTGACCGTGTCGCCATTCGTAGCGATCCAGTGTCCGCCGGTGTACGGCGTCCAAATCAGGTCTGCGATTCCAGGGTGCTGAACCTTCTTCCAGGCTTCGTGGTAGCCGCCTTCGATGCCATCGAGTGCGTACATGTCAATCTCGTAAACGCGATTTGCGGGAACATGCGAAGGACGATCGACCTTCGAGCGAGGCGCATCTTCTACGTTCGTGGCCAACGGGTCTCTCCTGAGATAACGAAGATCATACATGCGTGTTCACAGCACGCGTTATGCGTGTTTGATACACGCGCGATCAGCGGGCGACAAGATAGTTCGAGCGCAGCGCTGGCTTCGAACGATCCTAAGAGTTGCCGTCCATGCCGCGGAGAGGTTAGTTGATCAGATGCGAATGCGTGAGCTCGAAGAGAAATCCGGTGTCGATCGTGAGGTGATCCGCATCCTTTTGCGGAAGGGTTTGCTGCCGGAACCGACACGGCTCGCAAGGAACCAGGCCGATTATGACGAGACGCATGTGCGCGCGATCATGGTCATCCGCGAACTCCAGAAAGGGAGCCGCCTTACCCTCGATCAGATAAAGGAGCTGATGGACGGCAATGGTCTGGATAGTGGAGCGGGCGCCACAACCTACCAACATCTCGAGGAGCTTCTTGCCATCCGTTTCGGTCTCGACGAGACTAGGCTTGTACCACTCACCTCGATCTCTGAGCGCAATGTCAAAGCCGAGGCGGACGCTCAGGTCTTTGATCAAATGGGAATGGTCGATCTCGTCGCCGACGGCTCCGAGGCGAAGCTTAGCCTCACGGACGCCAGATTAGTCGAGATTTGGGCCCAGGTTCGTGATCTTGGCTTCGTTGAAGAGACTGGTTTCCCCCCCGAGAACATTGCCTTCTACATGAAGGCGGCGGAGGAGGTCGCCGCGAAAGAAGCCGAGATCTTTCTGAAGGGGAGTGCTGGGCGGATATCTGAGGAAAGCGCCGCTAAGATGCTTCAGGGTGCCCTGCCGTTGATGCTAGACTTCTTCGGCTTGCTTCGGCTCAAGGCATTCATGCGCAACATCCACGAAGCGGTTGATCCAGCGAAGTCTCGAGACCGGCCGGTCCCTTGAGTTAGTACCGATCGTCAGCGCTCTTGTTGGCTGCCTCATATGGTCCGCCTAATGCGAGCGAGCTTAGACGGCGACGGGAATTTCGCGACCTTGCGATTGTGACCGGGGACGCATCCGGCCTTGGCGAGGCAACCGCACATGCACTCGTCGCTTGAGGAGCGAAGGTCACAATCTTCGATCTGGCGAGCAGGGAGAGCGGGTCGCGCGTACATCGAAGGCACCTTTTGCCAAGCCGATGTCGTTAACAAGATATTGCTTGACGCGCGACCATTGAAAGGCTCTCCGTCAGTTTGAACAAAGGCGGATACTGATCAATTACGCCGGCGTCACCACCCACAGGCAAGAAGACCGGCACGCGGGCTCAACAAACTGGCGAGATCGTCGTCCATAACCTTGCCTCGTTTGCCTGCACCATCTCCATCAATCTTGTGGAAATGTTCTCCTGCGACGCGAAGTCGATGAATGGCATGATGTCAGCAGAACCCCTTAACTCAGATGGCGAGCGTGGAGGCATATCAACACCGCTTCGGTCGCGTCGGAAGAAGGTCAGATCGGCCAAGCGGCATACGCTGCGTTAAAGAGCGGCGTGAAAGCCATGATATTGCCCTTCGAACGTGCGAGTTCTATAGTGCCTGCATGGTGCGTACCGCACCTTTGACTTCCTTGGAGAGGGCTATGCCGCGAGTACATGTTCACGTTCTATACCCCCATAGTGAGCGTTTCGACTGGACCTATTATGTTGAGCAGCATATGCCGATGGCGGGCGCAAAGATGGACTTGGTCGAATGGTGGGTCGCCAAAGGCTTGGATGACGTCGCGCCAGCGGCATATCAGGCGATAGCGACTTTGGTGTTCGACTCATTGGAGAAGTGGACCAGCTCATTCGCGGCGTTCGGACCTGATCTGCTAACCGACATACCGAACTACACCGATGCGGTCCCTACCATTCAAGTTACCGAGATCAGTGGATCTGGAAAGAAGGCATAGTTCGTGCCGGCGAACCTTCAAGCTGAGCAGTCACGCCGAAGGCGACGACCTTCCGGCTTGAAGGTCGTTCTTCGAAGTGGCGGTACACGAGCATCTCAGATCGGATCTCCCGCGCTCACGGTGAACCCGACGTCGGTGATGCGCGTAAGAAAGGCGGCGAGTTCCGCGCTTGTTTCGGGGCTACGTTCGAAGCCCATCGGGCCGTTCCATGCGCGGGCGGCATCCAGTATCGGCTTGGACCGTTCGGCTATGGCCACGGAAAGGACATCGCGAACCGCCTCCGGTGCCGATCGGGTGAATGCCTCGATTGCATCACGCAGTGTCGCGGCCTGCGCCTGCAGTTCCAAAGGAGAAAGGCGGGCATCCATAAGCGCCTGCCGACCCTGCTCTACAGCGAAGGCGAGTTCGGCGTCGCCGGCCAATGCGGGAAAGTCCCCCCGCACCGCTTGCGCCATATCGATATGCATCGAGATATCGGCCCGCAGATATCGGTGCCACATGGGCAGGCGATCACGGACGAATGAAAGTGCGCGGATCGACAGGTCGATCTGCTCCACCGCCAAGGGATTATCGCCCGAGACGGAAGGTCGCACCACGTCGCTCAGGGCCTTTGACACCGACGCAAGCAATGTATCAATTTCCGGTATCATCGCGCGACCTCACAAAGGGTTTGGCGCACTTGCTCAAGCTGGAGATAACCAAGCCCACTTAGCCAGGCGACCACGGCATCCTGGTGCGACTTGCCCCCCTTTGCCGAACGATGACAGGTCGCAAGGCAGATGATCGTCGTGTACCAAAGATTGAACAGTTTGAAGTAGCGGAGCCGGTCGCGGTCAACCGTCAACCCCGACTTGTCCTGGTAATCGGTGAGCAGCGCCTCGACCGGCATCAATCCGCAGGCGAGAAATGTGCGTCCGTCCTCATCGACATTGCCAAACTCATATGCCGTGATCCACGCAAGATCCTGGTGCCTGTCACCTACAACGCCCAATTCCCAGTCAAGCCAGGCCGTTATCTCGCCCGTTTCCGGGGAGAAAAGAAAATTTCCGCTTCGAAAGTCCCCATGAACGATCGATACCCGATCTGTTGCCGGGGCATTGCGGCGCAGCCACTGACCGGCGATCTCGATCAAGGGCTCGCTCTCTTGGCGATCCTCCTCCCAAACGCGTGACCACCAGTCGATCTGCTTGAGAATACCCGCATTCGAACCCGGCCGCGGCACCTGGAGCGCCGCGAACGACTTCTGATCCACGTCGATCCGGTGCAAAGCGGCGAGATCACGCGTCACCTGCGGTGCCAGCTTGCTCCGCCATTGTGGCGAGAACGCCATGCCGATCCCGGAAACCTGACCGCTGCCACTCGACGGAGGCTTCGTCACGCCCTCAGCGAATGCGTAAACCAGCGCTGGGTACGGCATCCACTCGCCATCGCCATCGACGAAATAGGGCTCAGGCGCGGCGAGATGCCCCTGTACGGCCCGGAGAAGTTCGAACTCCCGCTGGCGCGACGTCTCGATCGTCGACTCGGCCGGCCCCATGCGGACGACCATTGGATCAACCCGGAATTCGTCTGTCCCGTTCAACCCGCGCCACCGAAGGTCGAAGGCCATCTGCAACTTGGCCGCGCCACCGGCCAACCATCGGGCGTTCTCGATGGTGAAACCAGCACCGATACGGGCACTCAGGAGGCCTTGGAGACCTGCAACGACCTGGTCGATGGTCAAGTGCGCGTATGGCGCCAGACTCCTAGCCCGCATTTTGCGCGTCAGGATGCGGTCGACTTCCGGTTCCACATCGAAAGCCCCGCGGATGCGCTCGATATTCGCCTCGCTCGGGCAATCACGCCAGTCGGTCTGCCTCACCTAAGTCCCCTCGTCATCTGTTCTAATAGAGACCGCTCAAGGAACGTGCCGCGGTGCGACACCTTGGGTCATGAAATTCAAGCCCATGAAGTCCGTAAAGTGCGACGCCCCTGTTTTGCCGTTGCACTCCCACCTCAGCAATGTCTGAAACGACACGCAAGCCGGATTGAACGTGTACCAGGGAGCCGCGGCCAGCGCCGTGCCTACCGCATGGTAGGTACGACCTTTCGCATCCTTGAAGTCGACCACAGTACGCATCACCAGCATATCGCTCCGCTGCGACGACATGCTTGCCTCGACGATCCCGGTCTTCTCGCCATCGACGACGACGAAGCCGAAGCGGAGCGGCCCGTAAGTGACTTCCCGGTCGACGAAGTTCAGTCCCATGGCAAGGAAGGCGGCAAACCCGTCATCGGTGGCGACATGGAACCAGCTGGACCCCTGCTGACCGAAGTCGGGCCGCGGCCCCCAGCTCTTGTCCATGCCATCGATGCAATCGACCTCGTAGGTCTTCCCGTACAGCGTCACCTTGCCGGTGATTCGGCCGATGCTCTCCATATGGCCGTTGTGCCACCCATCGTACCCGGGGACGTTCGCCGACTCCTTGCTATGGGCGACAAGAGGGTTGTCGTTCGGGTCGTGGGTATCGAAGGGATAGCTGAGGGCTACGTAGTCGACGTCGAACCTGCACGCGCCATCCTTGCTGAGATACTGGATCGCGAAATCACGAGGCTGATTTCGGCTCTGAAAGGAAAGTCCGTTCGGAAGCGTAAAATTGGAAAAGTCGGCGGGACACGGCAGGTGGAGCTGCGCGTCGGTGAACCCGCCTTCCCACGGATGATGGCAGAACCCCTTGTGAATCTCGATGCTGCTGTGACAAACGCCCAGGTTCGGACGGGCAAGCACATAGATCGAGCAGCTTATCCCCTCCTCCGGAACGGAGAAGAACAAGAACACCGTCTCCGTCCAGGTCCAGTCGGCAGGATCACGCGCGTGAAAACTGAATACGTCGGCCTGAATCATTCTCTACTCCTGCCGTTAATTCGTATGGATCAAAAGCGGTAACCGACGGAAGCACCATAGGTGACAGGTCGGCCGGTGAACCGGACATACACATCCTGGGACTGGTTGGCGCTTGTCCAATAGTTGGTGTTAAAAAGGTTCCGTCCCCAAACGGAGAAACGCCAAACGTCATCCGGCGATTTCAAGCCCAGACGCGCATCCACGAGCGTATAACCCTTAATCCGCAGCTGAGGAATGTCGCCGATGCTGGCGGTCGTGGAGGAGTTCGAGAGGGAAGAGACCCCGACAAAGGCGTGGAGCGTGTCGCTCACCGGGAATTCATAATCGGCCGCAGCGACGATCGACAGCTTGGGCGAGAACGGGAAGCGGAAACCAGAGTAGTCCGAAAGCACACCGGACTGATTGAATCCGACGAATTCCTTGATCTTGGTATTGATGTAAGTGGCCGCAGCACTGATCTGCAATCCGGTGACCGGCTGTGCCGTCACTTCGCCCTCTACGCCCCAGACACGCGACTTCGGGATCTGCACGAGCGCATCGAGTGGGCCGAAGATGGGGTTCAGCACGCGGCCGCGAAGCTGCTTGTCCTTGTAGTCATAGTAGAACGCCGCGCCGTTTACCTGCACCTTACGGTCGAACAGGGGCTGCTTGAAGCCCACCTCATAGGACAGCAGCGACTCCTGGGTCACCGGACGATATTCACGCACGGTCGCGCCGGCGGTCGTCGGGAACGACCCTGCCTTATAGCCTTTGCTCACCGTCGCGTAGATCAGACCGCGATTGGCGGTTTTGTAGTTGATGCCCGCTCGCCAGGACACATTGTCCTCGTTCAGCCGCTGCGTCAGCGGCTTCACGAGCGGATAACCGTCATCTCCGAATGTGACGTTGTCGGTCGGCGTAAGCGTGATGGGATCGGTGACGAAAGGCGGAAGGACCGTCTGAAGGAAAGTGAACGCCTTGGGAAAGCTGTAGATGTTCGGATCGAGATGACGCTCCCCGATGAACGGAGCGGACGTGTCGAAAAGGCCGGCGCGTATCTGATGCGCACGACGATCGGTATAGCGCGCGCCGGCGATCAGGTTGAGACGAGGAGCGATCTCGTACTCCACGTTGCCGAAGACAGCATACGTCTTGATACGCTGGTTATTGATGGCGATGGCAGGCCCGCCGCGCAGAGGCCCGGCGACATAGCTGGTGGACGCATCCTGTGCATAGAACATGTAGGCGTCGTCCACGCGATCGTCTTCGTAATTGCCGCCGACGGTCCAGATCAGACCGCCGGTGCTGCCGGAGAGGCGTATCTCTTGAGAGAAGGTCTCGATCTTACCCTTGCTATGGAGGTCAGCGATGTTGAGAGCAGATCCGTCATAGTCCTGATATGAGTCCGTCTTGTACCGCTCATATGCGGAGATCGTACTAAGTTTGATATCGTCACTAAGCTCGAAGTCGATCCGGGCGGACCCTTGGATGAAGTTGTCGTCATGGCGCAGCGGCAGACGCTCCGTCCCGAAGTCCCCGGTCCGAGACCAATCCGCAGTGCGATTGTTGTAGTTGGGGAGCGGCGGAAGTGCCGCCACGATCGCCGAGTTCGGGTTACCCGGAGAGCTGATGAACGTTTCGGTACGCTGAGGCGCCTGGCTATCCGACTTGTCCGTCCAGCCGTTCACATTGAAGGACACCTTGAGCCGATCGGCAGGTTCCCAGTCCACAAGGATGCGACCCTGCTTCTCCCGAACCTTCCCCAGCGAGTCGTCGCGGAAGGGGTTCTTCTGCCATGCATCCCCGTTCTTTACCCTCAGTGCGATACGAGCCTTCAGGGTATTCGTGAGCGGTCCACTGACAAAGCCCTGCACGTCGACGGTATTGAACCGGCCATACTCAGCATCCACACCGGCACGGAAATCATTAGTCGGCTTCGCCGCAATGAAATTGATTGCGCCGCCCGTGGTGTTCTGCCCGAACAAAGTCCCCTGCGGTCCTTTCAGGACCTCCACTCGCTCCAGATCCAGGCCGGTCGCCTTGCTCATCGCGCCGAAGGGAAGCGGCACCTCGTCATTATAGACGGCGACGGTTGGCGTCGCGGCAAGCGAGAACTCAAAGAAGCCGACTCCGCGCAAGGTGTAGACCGGCGTGTTGATCGGCGACGGCTGCGCGGTCAGGCCTGGAACAACCTTCGCGAGATCCGCGGTGGAGGCGACACCGGCGGCACGCAACTGGTTGCCGGACGCGACCGTCAGCGAGACCGGAACGTCGTTGATCGATTGCGAACGCTTCTGTGCGGTCACGATAATCTCGTCCAAGCCGCCTGTGGTTGCGGCGTCCTGCGCCAGCGCCGGCACTGCCGAGATCGCCGCAAGGAGGATATTGCAGATCATCAGATCCGCACGGCGCATACGAATGCCCATGAAAAACTCTCCTCATCCTGTGTTGTATGTCTTTTTTTTCATGTACTAACGCGCGACTACTTGTACGGCTGAAACTCCTCGGCATGGATGCGAGCAAGGTCGTAATAATCCTTGTTCCAGCAGAACTCGCACCATCCGACACCGCCTACGCCATCCACCTTCACAATTGTGGCGGACTCTTTCAGGACGATCTTCGGATCAGCGTTGAACTGGTACTTGGCGAAGGTTTCGCACTCAACGCGCGTGACCCGCTGCAGATCATCCACCACGACCACGTCGATCGAGATATGATGCATGTCGTCATCAAAGACATATTCGTGCGCGACCGATGCAACTTGCGACATCACACCGTCTTTGAAGACGAAACCCCGCACATGAACCGCACCGAAGGACTGCATCTCGAAGAAGTGGACCGCAGACGTCTGTGTCGTCGCGTGGAACCATTTGTAGTGCTGGTTAAGCCCCCAGATACGCGTACCCCAAGCGTGGTCACGCTGACCGACCGTCTCGAACGGGATCGACCGCCCCTCTACTCGAAGGACGCCCTTCACATGTCCGTGCTGCTCCATGCGATCGTCGGCGTAGTATTGTGGACACCCGTCCTTGTGAGAGCCAAATGCATATGCCGGATGCATACCATCAAAACGGTAATCCAGCTGAACCTTCTCCCCATGAAAGGAGACGTCGGCGCTCACCATAGGCTCGTCGATCTTGAGCCTTAGCCCGCCGACGCTCCAGTCGTAGAAATCCATGTCCTCGGACACCGCAACGTCTTCGAACCGCTCCTGTATCGGCGCGGAGACACCCGGACCGAAGATGCAGGTCGCGGCGTTCGCGGTGCCGTTACCGTTGATCCAGGGATAGATGAAGCCTGCAAGCCCCTCCTCCGGAAGGGAAAGCATGAAAACCACACCTTCGCGCGAATGCGGAGCCGGCCGCAGGCGATGCCGGTTGTCATGCTCGATCGCCAAAGCCGGGAGAGCGGTCGTCACATTCTCGAAAGCCATCAATCATCCCATCCTTGCGCGGAACGACAGATCCGAAGCGCCCATGGTGGCGTCGGAACTGCGGACGTGCGGTTTTCCGCCTTTCGCCTGGTCATGATGTTGCAACACCTGTGACACTCCGTCAAGCCGTAAACCCGTTTACCGAGACGTGGACCGTTTTAGCTTTCCATGAACAATTTCAGCTGGATGGGTTCTCGCCTGTGATCGACACATCGTTTTTTTACCGGTGAGCGTTGCCTATTTTGGTCGTCGGTCTTTAGAGAATCACATGGCAAGGAACGGAAACGTGCAAACACCAGCGACCCCGACCCGCGACGCATTAGTCGAAGCGGCAGTGGCGGGTATTTCGCGCGACGGATTGGACGACCTGACGTTGCGAGACGTCGCGACGGCTGCCGGCTGCTCGCCCGCCGGCGTTTTCCTCTACTTCGCAGGCAAGAGGGAGCTGATCGCCGAGGCGATGCGGGCAGCGCTTGAGGAAGATGCGGCGTGGCACGACAGTCTCGACCACACGATTGACGGGCTCACCCTGAGCTCTCGCAGCCTTCTCGACCTGGTCTCCTCCTACCTACGACTTCGCAGCATCTGCCGTACAGGTCCCTTCTGGTCGGAGATCTTGTTCAAGGCTGCGGATGTCGACGACAGCGTGGAGCCGCTCCGGCAATGGATTTCGCGACGCGAAGCGTTCTGGCGTAACCACCTGGAGCGCATGGGCCTGGACGGAACTAACGCTCGCACCCTGAACACCTACGTCATGATGGAGGAGGTTTATTCCTTTTCGCTTTGGGACGGATTGGATTACGTCCTTCTGGTAGGTGAAACCTTGCGAGCATTGGTGGCCCGGCTGACGAACGCCTCGCCAGACAATTTCGGGTCGGAGATCACCAGCTTCATGAGCCGGCAGAGCGTCGAGGCGCACGCCTTGGCGCTCCAGGATGAAACCTCATCCCTCAAGGAGCAGCTGCTTGAAGTTGCCATACCCGAGATCCTGAAGGGCGGTATCCGGTCACTGAACCTGCGCCGGGTCGCCAAGCGTGCCAATCGCTCGCTATCTATGATCACGTATCACTTCGGTGACACCGGCTCCTTCATCAATGAGGCCGTTTGGCGGGCCCTGTTCAAGGGCATACCGAAGGAAATCGACCCGAACAGCGGGGGCGGAGTCGCTTTCCCGACACTGCAGGAATGGGCAGACCGGCTCGGAGAGTTGATCGACCCCAGAGGCGACGAGCACCCAGCAGGATTTTACATCGGTGTCGCTCGGCTTACCGGCCAAGCAGCTCTGCAGGCGCGGCGGGTGCCGGAACTGAAGCCGCTGATCCTGCACCTGCGGAAGATCGAAGGATCGGGCACCTATCGAGCAAGCCAGACGATTTGGCCGCCCTCCTGCAGCATCGCCCGGTCTGCGGCGGCCGCGTTCGGTATCTGGGTGAAGGGACAAGCGGTGATGAACGAGACGGTCTGCGACGATGAACCAGTCAGAGGACCCGGGATCGAGCATGTGGTGAAAAAGCTTCTTTCGTGAGCTAACAGCTGCCCGTCAGCTGAACGCGATCATCCGTCTTGCAGGCCACTCAAGACGCCAATCAACCAGACTTCGTAAACCTATTGACAACCACATGACTTCGCCTAGCGTGCGTATAAACGTCACGCAGTTGGCGTAGGTGCATCTATTAGGGAGGATGCGGATGGGCGGAGTCTCGGCTTCTGAGCCGGAGACCAAACGGCTTCGGTCCGGGTCTATGATGTTTCGGGGGTGCTCGCTGTCTCGCCGCCCCGAAATCATGCGCCAACGCTGGCTGACGTTCCTGTTCGGGCTGGAAGTGCCCGCAGGCACATCATCGTAGAACGCGGCCATTCGGCAAGGCCAAGTTGCTTACCACGCGAACTAATAATCACGACTGGGGGATGACCGACGGCGACACCACCATTAACTCAGGACAACAGCTGGGGCACGCTGCGTTTCTGCGCCTGGAACGGCATGCTCTTCATGGCCATATTCATCGTCTTCTGGGGCTGGCTGGGGCGCAACCTGCCGCCATTTGCGGCGTCGGCCTCGGCGGCGGAAATCGCGACCGCCTTTCGAACGCATGGTGCCGAGATCCGTTTGGGAATGGTGATCAGCATGACCTTTACGGTCAGCTATGCAGTTTGGGGTATTTCGATCGGCAAGGTAATGGACCACGTCCTCGGCCGCGATCACATCCTGACGAACCTGCAGGTCTGGGGTGCGGGCCTCACCGTCGTTCCCGTGCTCGTGTCGAGCTCGTTCTGGTTGACGGCGACATACCGTCCCGACACGTTGCCCGACAACATCATACAGCTTCTCTACGATGGAGCGTGGCTGCTGATCGATCTCGCCTATTCGGTGACGTCGGTTCAGATGTTTGCGCTCGGTGCCGGCTTCTTGCGTGACAAGCGAGCGCGACCCTTTTTTCCCAAATGGGTTTGCTGGTTCTCCATTTGGGTCGGCTTCATGTTCGTCGCGGAATGCTTCATGCCCTTCTTCAAGGATGGCGCCTTTGCGAGGCACGGGATCCTCAACTTCTGGATCGAATTTGCGATCTTCTTTGTCTATGCTCCTATCGTTACCTGGTATCAGCTGAAGGCGATCGACCGAATGCGCGCCGAGCTTGGCGAGTAGCGCACGGTGAAGGACATCGTGGGGTACGAAGAACCTGCCGGGGAGCGGCCTTCTCTCCCCGGCGATGAAGGGGTGCTCTTCTTCATCTGCGCGGACATGGCAATGTTTGCCGTGTTCTTCCTGCTTTTCATGATGGGGCAAGCGCAGGACCCGGACACATACCGCACATCCCGCGCCTCCCTCGATCCGCTGCTTGGCCTGCTCAACACCCTTGTCCTGATCGGCAGTGGCTGGCTGATGGTCAAAGCGGTGGAGGCCGGCCGAAACGGGGCATGGGCGAACGTCAAGTTCCGCCTGATCGCCGCGCTCGTGGTCGGTCTCGGCTTTGCGATAACGAAGGCTGTCGAATACATACACAAGATCGAAGCTGGCATCGGACTCACCACAAACGAGTTCTTCGCCTATTATTTCACGTTTACCGGAATTCACTTCCTGCACTTCGTCGTAGGTATTGGCGTCCTCGTGGTCACGCTCCGACGGATGGACACCATGCAGGAAAGTCAGCGCCTTCGCTGGCTAGAGAGCGCCGCCGCTTACTGGCACATGGTCGACCTTCTTTGGCTCGTTCTGTTCCCCATGCTGTATCTCGCTGGAGGAACTCGATGACGCGCTCCAGCGTAGCCGGCATAGCGCTTGTCGTCCTGACCCTCGGAAGCTTCGCCATGGGTGAGACCCACTCCGCGACACTATTCGCCGGCCTGGCCATCGTTGTGGCCGCGATGGTGAAGGTGAACCTCGTCATCTCGGAGTTCATGCACCTGCGATGGCCGCACAGGCCCTTTCGGCAGTTCACCTTGCTTTGGACCGGCGTGATTGCCGCGATCCTCTTTACGGGGCTGACGGTGCTTCCGTGGTAGATGGTTCCTGATCGATCTTGATTGATCCTACTGCCGCTGAAGGGCGGTAAGGCCCACCAGCTGCCGCCGGGTGCAATGACCTGCTACTGTTTCCACTTGCCTTTTCATCATCGTGGTGACTCATAGCCTTCATGGCTAAGCCCGTACGACGTCGCGCCTCACGGCTCTCGAGCGAGCAACGGATCGCGAACATTCTGTCGATCGCCCGTGAGGTGATCCGCGAAAGGGGCTATGAAGATCTGTCCATGGCCGAGATCGCCGCAAAGGCTGGCGTGGTCGAAGGAACGATCTACAGGTATTTCGAAACCAAGCGCGACCTTCTCGTACGCGTAGCCGAGGACTGGTTTTCGGAGCATCTTAATCGAGATCCCAATCTTCCGTCGATCAAGGGTACGTGGAACCGGCTACGCCATCTTGTCTGGCGCGCGCTCGAGATTACTAAGCGCGAGCCAGTCTTGACGCGTTTCCTGCTGACCGAGCTTAGGCCGAGCGCGAGCTACCGGTCATCGCCGTTCTTCGATCTCAATCGTCGCTTCACGGGCGAGATACGCAGCCTTTGTCAAGGAGCGATCGCTGCCGGTGAGTTCCAAAGCGATGTCTCCCCGTCCTTGCTGCGAGACATGATATTCGGATGCATTGAGCATCAAACCTGGGCATACCTCCGCAACGAAGGTGACTTCGACATCAACGAGACAGCCGACGGCATAACAAACGTCATCTATCGCGGGATGATCGTCACCGTCGGCAAGTTTGGCGATTTGGACCGCCAGGTCGCACGCCTCACGACTCTCGGGGATCGTCTGGAACTCGCATTGGCGGCTCGAGGTTAGTCGCAAGGAGTGATAAACTGATCCCGATTGTCCCATCGGCCTTGATTCGAGCGAAGTTGATGCCCCCGGCAGATCGGTTCGAGCGATGTGCTCGACGAAGTAGGTCCCACTGGTCTGTCGATCAGCCGGCTCGGCGCCATGCGATCAGAAACGGGTGATGATCACGTAGCCGGTCGTCTTGAACTCATCCATGTCTTCCAGGACGCCCTGCACCTCTTCAAGGCCGACATGGCGGCTTACCAGAGCGGTGGGATTGAGCCTTCCGGAGGCGACCAGACCGAGCAGCCGCGGATATCCCGATTGCGGATTGCCCTGCGACCCGATGATCGAAAGTTCCTGTAGCACGAGAAGATCAAGGGGAACGCCGACGATACCCTGCTCTGCCCTTCCGGTCATTCCGACCTGAGCAAGCCTCCCCCCTTTCCGAAGCGAGTATAGCGCCCCAAGCGTCGTCGCGGTGCCGCCCAGAGCGTCAATGGCGACCTCCGCTCCCGATCCGCCACTCATATCCTTGATTGCGGCACCGACCTCCGTGGGGTCCATACCCTTGACGTTGAGTGTCGCAAAAGCCCCTGCCGCTCTGGCGGTCGCGAGCTTCTGGTCATCGATGTCGACGGCGATCGTTCGTCCGCCGAGAGCCGCGGAGATCTGGACGGCCGCCAGTCCGACGCCTCCGCATCCATGAACAACGACGAACTCTCCCCCGGCCACGTTCGCGCGATCCGCCACCGCCCGCCACGCCGTCATGTACCGGCAGCCGAGCGCCGCAGCGGTCAGTTCGTCCACGCCATCGGGCAGAGGGATGCAGTTAACGTCGGCCGTTGGAACGCGAATGAACTGCTGCCAGCCGCCGCCCCCCTCGACCAGAAACGGGAATTGTTGATTGTCACAGAGGTGCTGCGCCCCTGCACGGCAATATTGGCAGAAGCCGCAGGCAAGATTGAAGGGAATGGTCACACGCATTCCGGGCTCAACGTGTCGAACTCCCGAGCCTACCCGCTCGATCACGCCGCCGATCTCATGACCGAGCGTGGTCGGCGCGGGCATATCAAGTCCGAGCCATGCGAGATCACCGTTCCAGAGATGCCAGTCGCTCCGGCATATGCCCGAGGCAACCACGCGAACGAGCGCATCGCCGGCCCCGATCTCCGGAACAGGAACTTCTTCGACGAGGAGATCTTTGCGAACGCCCTGGTAACGGCAAGCTCTCATGAGTCCGGCGCCGCCGTGATCATGCACATGGCCCGTCGATAGCGAAATATTAGCGGACATGTGCAACTCTCCTGTTTGATTTCAGCCCTTTGTTCACGAAGTGACTCTTGATGACTTCTTCTCCCACGGTACAGGCGTGAGGCGGCCGGCCTTGATCTCTTCGATCAAGGCGAACTTCTGGATCTTTCCAGACGGAGTAAGCGGAAAGCTTCCTACGAAGAACCATGCGGTTGGTGCCTTGTTAGAGGCGAGACGATTTCTGCAATGTTCGAAGAGCTCGTTGGGATGTGGCGGGGGAACGCACGAAGGCAATATGACGGCAGCGATGATTTCACCCCAGCGCTCGTCCTCGATCCCGACAACACTGACCTGCGTTACACCTGGATGATCAAACAGGGTTTCTTCGATCTCGCGAGGATAGATGTTCATACCGCCGCGTATGATCAGGTCTTTCAGCCTGCCGGTGATCCTCAAATACCCCCTTTCGTCCATCGCGGCCAGATCACCTGTGCGCAGCCAACCATCCGGCCGGATGGTATCGCGCGTGGCCTCCTCAAGGCCGTAATACCCGCGCATCGTCTGATAGCCGCGAATGCAGATCTCACCCGAATGTCCGATGGGGACGATTTCTCCCGTCTGGGGATCCGCGATACAAAGCTCGGTTTGCGGAAGCGGTTGCCCAAGCGTCTCGGCCTGATCGGCGGTCGCGTCGGTTAGCCGGGTCTGACAGGCCACGCCGTTGATTTCGGTCTGCCCGAAAAGAATGGTGAGTCCACATCCAAATGCCGCCTTTGTTCTCGTTACGAGGGCCGCTGGCACGGGCGCGGCACCGGTCAGGATCGTCGTGACGCATGAAAGGTCCCGCTGATGGAGATCCTTATGCTCCAGCATCGCGATGATCATCGTGGGAACGATCAGGCTGGCATTTCCCCGCTCGGACTCAAACAGCTCTAGCATGAGTCCGGCTTCGAAGGCCGGTGCGAGGACATATGTGCCGTGCGCACTCAACGTGCCGAGTAGTGTCACCACCGAGCCCGCGATGTGGAATAGAGGCATCGCATTGATCCATACGCCGCCGCTCGGAAACTCCGCACGCTCCGCAACGAAGCGGGCACTGTTCATGATGCCTAGATGATGAAGCAGCGCACCCTTGGGCTTCCCCGTGGTCCCCGAAGTGAACTGTATCAGCACCGTCTGATCGGCGCCGACATCTGGAAGAGGAACGGCCCCAGGTTCGTTGGCGATGAAGCTCGACCAGCTATCAAAGGAGATGATCTCAGGCGGCTCCGTGACGATCACCCGCGCCGCTTCGATCACCGGCAGGAGAGGCCGGTTCCGATACGTATCGGCGTAGAAGAGGCAAGCTACTTCGGCACCCTGCAATATGGTTGCCAGTTCCTGAACCTCATAGGCAGGATTGATTGGAACAAGAATCATGCCGGCAAGCGCCGCGCCATACTCGACCAAGATCCATTCCGGACAGTTTCCGGCGAAGATCGCGATGCGATCACCCGGGGCGAAGCGCGTGAGTAGCGCTCCAGCCACTCGCTCCGCGTCCTCCAGCAATTGCCGGTACGACCATCGTCTACGGGCGGAGTGCTCCGGAACGCCCTCCACCAGGGCGACCCGATCCGGCACGAGACGGACCGCTTCCCTAAGAGCGTCCCCCACGGATTGCGAGATGAGAGGCCGAGATAGATCCGCCGGCCAGTAAGACTCGGTGAGTGGCGGCCTCATCTGTGGCTCAGGTGAAGCTACAGCAGCACTTGCCATACCGATTTCCGACCCTCTTCGACACCATCCGGCTCTGGAGTTGCGACGATCGGGTGCTCTGCGACCGAGTGACTAAGAGCTGCCACACCCGCTACCTTGCGCCCGATCTCCAAACCTCGCTAATACCTCATCTTCAGAGATACGCCGTAGGTCGCGGGCGTTCCGGGATAGCGACTAATCGTATCGTACGCCGCCAGAACGTTGGTCCAGTAATACTTGTTGAAGATGTTCTTACCCCAGACCTGACCTTCCCATCGGCCGTCCCCGGTCCGAATACCCAGCTGCCCGTCGACGAGCGTGTACGCATCGATGGCATAGACATCCTTACCGTTGACGAGGATCGGGCTGCCGCCCACGATTGCATTGGTCTTGCTGCGATAATTCACGTTGACGCCGATGAAGGCCTGCAGCGTTTCTGAGACAGCAGTCTCATAAGAGGGATTGATCGAGAGCTGCCATTTGGGCGTGAACGGAACGCGGGAGCCGGCGAAATCGGAGAACACGCCACCGGCATTGAAGCCGGAGAACCGCTTGATCGTCGCATCAAGATAGGTTCCAGCAAAGCTTATCGCAGCGCCGGTGACCGGCCTCACGCTCAGCTCGATCTCCCCGCCCTTCACCGAGGATTTCGGAACGTTCTGGAGATTGTCGAGCAGACCAAACACCGGGTCGATCAGCTTCGACCGAAGCTGCTTATTGCGGTAGTCGTAGTAAAAGCCGGTGCCGTTGAACTGGATACGGCGGTCGGCGAGCGTCAGCTTGAAGCCACCCTCGAAGTCAAGCACGGACTCCTGTTTGACGGGAAGGAACTGTGCCGTCGTCGATGCGGCTGCCGTTGGATAACTGCCCGCCTTGTAGCCCTTGGCGACGTTCAGGAACAGCAGGGACCCGCTATCAGGCTTGAAATCGATGCCGACGCGGTACGAAACGTTGTTCTCGTTGAGCCGGTCTACGAAGTTGCCCAGCGAACGGAAGTCGGCCCGGATGGTGGTACATTCATTTGGGCCGACAGGTGCGACGGCCGTTCCACTCACCTGGCTCGCGATCGCCTGAAACACATGCCGGTTGTTGCCGCCGTCGACGTCAACCGTACACCCGTCGTAGAAGCGGTCAGCCTGGGTATAGCGGGCCCCTGCCTTCAGAGTGACCTTGGAAGTGACGTCGAACTCGGCGTTGGCGAACCCGGCGTAGTTCTTCATGATCTGCAGGCTCTTGGCACCGCCGGCGGTCACGCCCAGCGCGTTGGCGGCAGAGGAATTCGCATAACGCAGGAGTTGACGGTCAAAGACGCGATCATGCTCGTAGTTACCACCCACGATCCAGCGAAGACGCTCGCGGGCGCCATTGTCCAAGCGGACCTCTTGCGAGAAGGTCTTTATGCGTCCTGATTGATTGAAGACGTCGAAATCCTGTGCGGCGACGCCGTCCTGATCGAATGCGAGATGGCGCTTGAAATCGATATAGTTGGTCAGGGCCGTGAGCGTGATGTCGTCAGTCAGCTCGTAGCTTGATCGGAGGGCCGCCTGGAATTGCCGGCTGTTGCCGAACGAACCTGGCGAGGCATCCGCAGCCCGCGGGCTGTCAGGCGCTTTCGGATAACTCACAATTTCGGGATCAGCATCTACCCCAGCCACGTTCGATCTATAGTGCTGGAACTGCAAGGCCACAGGATCACTGCGATCCTGCCACGCGTTGAGATTGAGTGCGAATTTGAGCCTGGAACTCGCCTGCCAGTCGAGGAGCAGTCGACCCGCATATTGGCGCTGCTTGCCCGTTTCGCTGTTGGTCGTATAGCCGTGCTGCCAATCATCTCCACGGGTGAGGCGACCCGATAGTCGAGCCTTTAGGGTCTCCGACAGAGGGCCACTCACGAACGCTTCGGCTGTTGCGGTGTTGAATCGCCCGAAGCTGAAGTCGGCACCAGCCTTCAGATCTTCGGTCGGCTTGGCCGCGACATAGTTAATCGCACCACCCGTTGCATTGTTGCCGAAGAGCGTACCCTGCGGCCCTTTCAGGACTTCGATGCGCTCGAGATCGAATGCTCCCAGCGTTGTCTGAACAGGCAGTGGAAGCGGCTGCTCATCGATATAGACCGCCACGTCCGGATAGGCCGCCAACGAGGATTCGCTGAAGCCAACGCCCCGAAGCGTGTAGATCGGGGTATTGGTGGCGCTGTTCGCGAAGGTCAGACCGGGGACGCTATTGGCGATATCCAAGAGGGAGGATATCTGCCTGGACTTCAGCTGTTCGCCAGAAATAGCCGTGATTGCGAGACCCACCTCATTGATGTTCTGGGTTCGCTTTTGCGCGGTCACCACGATTTCGCCGATATCGGATCCTTGCTGAGTGCCGGCATCGGCCGAAGGACCCGCGGTCTGAGCGTACGCAGCTCCACAGATAGCAAGCGACGCAGACGCGCCACACAGATACAATACCTTATGTGCCTTCATCAATCAGTCCTCCCCGACTTTGATCCAAGTCATCGTTTTATTGTACGGTAGCCGCCGTTCACCCGGCTGTGTTCTCGACTGCCCTGGAAGATCGTGACGGCGATTGCGGAAATGCCCCCGCCCTACCCGCCTTCACTTTCCACCGCACCGCAGTGCTGCTCCACCGTAAGGCCCACAGGCTTCCCGCTGAGTCAGCCTCAGTAGAATGCTGATCCGAGCGAACATCTGTCAACTGATTTATCATTTCAGGTGCTGCAGGCCAGTCTGTGGATTTAGGTAACCGAACCCTAGAACTCAGGTGCAACCACATCACGATGTCGGATCTCCGTTTACTTACAAAGCAATTTTCGCGATTTTGTGCGATAAACAAGAGCAGTGGGCGGCGCGATTGACGAGATGAGGAATGCTCAGTACGAGCTTGGATCTGCTGATGTAAGGCGCGCCAGGCCCGCTTGGATGGGACAAGACCAGGACGCTCAGACACGTTGGTGGGAGGATGATGTTGGAAGATGAAGGTGCTGCTCCGCTGCAGCTGTCGCAGAGTGCTGTGCTGATTGCGGGTGGGACATCCGGGGTCGGACTGGCTTGCGCGCGGGAGTTCGCAAAGGCTGGAAGCCGCGAGATCGCGATCGTCGGCCGCAACCCAGAGCGTGGCGAAGCGGCGCTGCGGTCTCTGAAATCAAGCTACGAGGAAGTCGATTTTCGCTTGATCCTGGCCGACGCGAATGTCGTGTCGGAAGCACGACGGGTGGTGGAGGACACCACGGAAGCATTTGGCCGAGTCGACGTGCTGGTCAATTCGACAGCCGCGTCCTACGTGCCGAAACTCCTCTTCCGGATGGATCTCGAGGAGATACCCGAGATCCTGGTTCAGCAGGCCCTTGCTCCGCTGCTGCTTAGCAGCGCGGTCTTGGGCGGCATGCGTGAGCAGAAAAGAGGCGTCATCATCAACATCGCCTCTGACGCCGCAAAGGTTCCCACTCCCGGAGAGACCGTGCTGGGAGCGGCGATGGCCGCGATCGTGACCTTCACCCGAACCCTGGCGATGGAAGGCAAGCGTGACGGCATCCGCGCGAATGCCGTGACGCCGTCGCTGATCGGCGGAACCAACGTGTTCGATCGCGTCATGAACGATCCCTTCAGCGCCAAGTTGTTTGGAAATGCGGCGAAGCTGGCCGAGCTCGGCGTCGTTCAGCCCGACGACCTGGCCGGGCTCATCGTCTATCTTGCGAGCCCCGGCGCGGCCAAGCTGACCGGTCAGGCGATCAGCATGAATGGAGGAATCTCGGCAGCATGAACGCGTAGCCGACAGACGTGCCATGTTCGCTAGCCTGCGCGGCTGGCGACATCGAAGCACGGTTCGGAATAAGCGTAGAAGTCTTCCTGCCGATCTGGCTTCGACATAAGGCAGAGTTGACGACTGCAGACGAGGCGTTAGCCGCAGGTCAGACAGTTCGGCATAGGGCGGTTGGCGGGCACGAGAAGCGCTTCCACCTCTCGCTCGATCGGTTCCAGCCGTGACAGGTCCCCCTTGCACGCCACGATCCCCGCGGCTTCGAGCGCAAGGAGTGCCGCGCCATAGGCTCCGATGATCTGCGGATCTGACGGCACGCTGACATCTGCTTCCAGCGCCTGTGCGAGTAGATGAACCGCCGCCCTGTTTCGCGCCACTCCGCCGGTCATCAAAACCGGCGTGTGTTTGCCCACCCCGGCGATGAGGCCGAGCAGCCGATGCGTGATCGCACGATGAACGGAAAGTGCCACGTCGCGCCGATCTGCACCCCCGGCGAGTAGAGCGATGATCTCCGTCTCTGCGAATGTGGCGCACAGGCTGCTGACCTCAAGATTCCGAGATCCTTGCAGGGCGAGTTCGCCGACCATACCCACATCACATTCCAGCGCACGAGCCAGCACTTCGAAAAAGCGGCCCGTGCCACTTGCGCAGCGATCGTTCATGACGAAGTTCTCCACCAGTCCAGTGGAGTCGACGAGGATGGCTTTGCTGTCCTGGCCACCTATATCGACGACCAGGCGGACTCCAGGGAGGACGACCGCAGCACCCCGAGCGTGGCAGGTTATTTCCGTGTAGGTTCGGCCGATCTCAGGCACAAGCCTTCGCCCGTAACCGGTGCCGATTGAGTAGGTTACTTGTGACTGGTGGATGCCGGCGGCCTGAAGAGCTTGATCGATCGAGCGGCGCATCCCCTCGCGACTGACAGCGCCCATCTGAACGACCGTGGCAGCAAGGACATTGCTGCCTTCATCAAGGATCACGGTCTTCGCAGTCGTCGAGCCGAGGTCGACACCCATGAAGTACGACGACACCCTATTCTCCGATCCCACAAGGCATGTCAGGCGGCACTTCTCATCTTAGCGCGCTTCACGTCTATGGTTTCGAGAAGCGCCTCTAACCGGGCCTCCAGCAACTCAGGCTTATAGTAGGACTCGTCCGCTATATCACCCTCGAAAAACATGGACGGCAGGCCGAGCTTCTCCTGCGCGGACTTTGCGAGCAGCGCTTGCGTGTTCGTGAATGCGCGGCATGTTCGGGTGGAATGGAAGACGATGCCATCGATTCCATAGTCCTCGCAATCCCGGTTCGTCAGGTACTTAAGAGTTCCGACGCCGTGGTTCATGGGACAGAGCAGATAATGTTGCGCCATGCCCCGTATCGGATCTTCGGGATCGATGAGGTCCGGCTCCTGCCAGAACGCGTTATGCGTGTAGCGACCCGCGATCACAGCGACGTCATGTTCGGCGAACGTTCGAGCCAGAACCCCAAGCTTGTTCCAGTTCATAATCCCGTCAAAGTAGAGGCGGTAGCGCTCGTTCTGGATGGCCGGAATACCCAGTTCGATGCGCATCGCCACCTCATCCCTTATCGAACGGAAGTAGGCTACCAGTTCGTCCGATGCCGGCAGAAAGTTGATATGCGCCACGCTGGCAATCCAATCCCAGAACGTCATAGGGGTCGGCGTTACGCCCTTGCACATCATCATCGCCTCACGGCGTAAGGTCGCGGCTTCCTTGATCTGCCCCATGATCCGGCGCAGCGCATCCCAATCGAAAGGCCGTCCGGTCATCTTTTCCAGAAAGACGACCAGTTCGTACAGCTGACGCGAGACAAAGGCCGTGGCCTCTTCCCACTCACGCCCCTGCATGTACATGGCGTCCGGCCTTCCGCCCCAGAGGAATGGCATCGAGATGTTGAATATCGGCACATCCTTGCCGAACACACGATAGGTGATTTCATCCCACTGCTGACCCGTGCTGCAGCCGGCATATGCATTCACGAAGAAATTGGGGACGGGCAACCTGCTCGCGAGATGTTCGCGATTGGCTTCGCTGACGACACCATTCCTGGCCTCCTCAGCCCCTTTCTTCGCAAGCACGGCGCACCCGAGATGAGTTCGCGCGTAGGAGCAAAGCTCGTCCACATATCCGTACTCTTTGCCCGCGAGCTGAGCGGCCTTCTCCAGCCGCTGGGCCGCGAGGCGAGCGGAGAAGGCCTCGCCATGAACCCACTCGATCCCGGCCGCCTGAAAGAAGGGGTTCACCGCATCGCCATTGTACCAGACGACCTGAGCTCCCCGCTCGCGTGCGGTGAAAATGTTCTCCCAATAGTCACTCACCATGTGACGTCCGGCCGCGGTCGCGGCCAGGCGGGTCGTCTTGCCGGCTACTGCCGTGCTGGTCTGTGTCACCGGATCTCTCCCACCTGGAGTGCTGGTTAAGAGCATGCCGACAGCGCGGCCGCATGGGGCGCGGCAGCGCGTCGCGCCCTGCGGATACGCTCCAACATGGCTTCGATCCGGGTTCGCACCGTCTCTGCGGCCAAGCCTTCATGCTCCGTCTCGATCAGGACGTGCGGTACACCGCGTTCCTCAAGAGCCCGCTTCAACTCGGGATAATAGAGCATGTGAGGCTCGCAGAACTTCGCCATCAACACGACGATTGCCTCGGCCCCACTCTTCTCAATGGCCTGAAGAAGATAGGCATCCCAATCCACGTCGTTCTGAACGCGCGTCGGACACGGGATGGCGACGTTTCGATTCAGATACCAAGCTGCCAGGCCTTCAAGAGGAGGAACATTCTCCGGCGTATCGGTCGATATATAGCGAGCACCATGGTACAGGTCGTCGTCTACGACAATCGCGCCCGCACTTTCGATCAGGTCGAGGAGGTTCGGCTTGGGCGCATGGCAGAAGTGCCCTGACAGGTGCAATCGGATGAGATCGGGATCTGCCGAGTTGCGTTCGCTTGCCGACTTGATCTCTCTCAGCAATCCACTGTGCTCTTCGATATCCATGACCATGCTGGATTTGACTATCACCTGCATAGCGGCCGCCGGGATTGTCAGACGCCCATCGCGGCGTGCGTCGAACAGCCATCGTTGCAAACGCCTGTTCTCGTTGAACAACACGATGCTGCGCTGTAGATCTTTACTTGTTATGAATTTGCCGAAAAGGCCCTCGAGATCGGAAACGAACGACCGAGTGCTTTTCATGACTTCGCCCGTTGTCCAACGATCCCCCATAGCTGAGATCAGTTGACTGAAGATCAGAGGCGTATCAGGATAGTACTCGCGAACGACGTCTGCGGCGCCAAAGATCTGTATGCAATGATCCGCCAGAACGAAGGCATCATAGCTGCCCAGCCTTGCCATGGCCGCCTGATCCGCGATATTGCGCGTGTACCCGCAGTTGAATTCTGACAGCAGATTGTTACCCGCCGTAATCGGCTCCGCATCTTCCTGGATGATAACGGGTAAAGCGCCGGCAGCATGGACGATTTCCACCGGGAAGTTCATCGGAAAGATGCCGACGACAGGTTGCCTATGCTCCGCCTTCCATCTTCCCACATAATTGAGGGGATCGTCCGCCGCTTGGCGCAACCTTCGGAAAGCTTCGACCGACCCAATCAGTCCAGTCACAATACGCCTCTTCTCGCGGAGCGGTCGGCAGGCGTTGGCGCAGGCAGACAACTTACCCCAGTTTCAACGGACCTGTAAGTCAATTTGATAGTGAGTCAACCTCAGAATGATCAAAAGCCTCGTCCCGTTCGCATCAAGGTGGCGCCTCTTACCATCTCTGATGTTCGAATGAGTGGGTGTCAGCAAGGTGCCGGCGTCAGACAGCATCATCATATGGCGGGCGCCGACGAAATGGGTGAACACCGTTTTGCCTGAGTTGGTGCAGCCCTCCGGCGCGGAGTATAGCTTACCCGACGTGGGAATCGAAGTTCATGACTTCACGCCGATGACGCTCGAGCAACTGACCCGGTGATCGTGCATCGGCCATGCTGGCGAGACCCGTGGTAGGGCCGGAACGACGCTTCCCAATATTCGTCCTGCTGCTGACGTCCTCTTCAAGGCAGACATCGTGACAGACAAGAACACAGCCAAGCGCGTCGTGATCACCGGCGCCTCCAGTGGCATCGGCGCCGCGACCGCAGTCGCGTTCGCGAAAATCAGTGCTCGACTAGGGTCCGGACCCAATAACGGCTTTTGCTACCGCTTGGATCGTGATTCACTGCGTTGGTGTGGAGGCGGTGGAATGGCTGATTTCTTCTGGTTTTCCGATGCGCAGTGGGAGCGGATCGCACCACTGCTGCCGACGGACGTTCGCGGCAAGGCACGTGTGGATGATCGCCGGGTGCTGAGCGGGATCGTGCATGCGCTCCGCTGCGGCGGTCGCTGGGTGGACTGCTCGGACGTGTACGGGCCAAAGAAGACGCTCTACAATCGCTTCGTGCGCTGGTCCGAGCGCGGCATCTGGGAGGGGATTTTCAGCGCGCTGGCAGGCGCCGACGACGCGCCGGACCGGCTGTTCATCGATAGCAGCTGCATCAAGGTCCACCGCTGCGCAGGCGGTGGAAAAGGGGGGCCTTGGCCCATGGTATCGGCCGCACCAAAGGCGGCCGGAACACCAAGGTCCATGCCGTCTGCGACGCCAAGGGCCGCCCTCACGTCCTCCTGCTGACGCCCGGCAACGTCCACGACTGCAAGGTCGCCAAGACCTGCATCGCGGCGCTGCCCCCATCCGTCGAACTCGTCGCCGACAAGGGCTATGACAGTCAGGAGTTGCGCGAGTGGCTCGACCAGCGCGGCACCCAGGCCGTCATCCCGCCGCGCTGCAACCGCAAGGTCCAGTACGACTACGACCGCACCATCTACAAACAGCGCAACGTCATCGAGCGCATGTTCTGCCGCCTCAAGGACTGGAGGCGGCTCGCCACCCGCTTCGATCGCAACATCAAGAACTTCATGGGCGCCATCGCCCTCGCCGCCACCGTCATCTGGTGGTTGTGAGTCCGGACCCTAATTCTGGCGGCGCGTGGAGAGGCAGGTCTCGACGACATCGCCGAACGCTGTCGCGCAGCCGGCGGTGAAGCACACATCCGGGTGGTCGACGTGACCGACGCCGGTGCCGTGGCCCAGCTAGCTGCGGACGCCCGCGAAATCCTTGGCGAGATCGACGTCTGGTTCAGCAATGTCGGCGTCGGCGTGGTCGGCAAATACGAGGACGTGCCGATCGCCGATCACGCGCAAGTCGTCGCCAGCAACCTCCTCGGCCACATGAACGACGCCCATGCCGTGCTGCCGATCTTCCTGGCGCAGGACCGTGGCATCTTCATCAACATGATCTCGGTCGGCGGCTTCGTCGCGACGCCCTATGCAGCGGCTTATTCAGCAAGCAAGTTCGGGCTCCGCGGCTTCAGCGAGGCGCTGCGTGGCGAGCTTTCCAAGCACCCGCGCATCCACATCTGCGATGTGTACCCGACCTTCGTCGACACGCCAGGCATCGACCATGCCGCGAACTATACCGGCGCCAAGCTATCGCTGCCGCCTGGTTCGCTTTCACCCGAGACAGTAGCCAAGGCTGTCGTGAGGCTTGCGGACCGCCCGCGCAACACGACGGCGGTGGGCGCGCCGGCCTTGGCGCTCAAGCTCAACCAGTTCTTCGTGCCAAACCTTGGCGCTGCGATGATGAACGGCTTCATGGACAGCTGGAGCAAGAAAGCCGATCCCGGCGAGGATGGAAGCGGCGCGCTGTTCGATCCACCTGCCGACCCCAGCGGCATCGATGGTGGTCGACGCCGGCCGGACCAGCGCCGGAGGGCGGCGGCTGGAGCAGGTGTCGCCGCGATAGGCCTGGTCGGGTTGGGTGCCGTCCTGTGGCGACGCCGAAAGTAGCCGAACCGCTTGCCACGCCAGACGGCCGGTACCTGATCGTTCGCGGTCGTCTATGGCGGAAGAGCAATCCCGCGCTGTCGCCGGACGAGCGGCGAACTCTGGTGGACGAACTGATGGCGGCGCGGCGGGCGGTCCGCACCGCGCGTCAGAGTGGAGAGGATGCAGCGCTCCGGCAAGCACGAGAGCGCGTTCAAACGGCCAAGGTCGGCCTCGGTGAGCGTGGTCCGGTCTGGTGGAGCGACGGCGCTCCCGACGAAAACCGGCGGATGGTGGTCAACAGCTCTTATGCACCATGGTTCGTGATACTTGCGGACGAATGAAGCCGTCGGGTTTGGCAGCGATGCCGTGGAGGGCCTTCGATCGGCTCTCATTAAGGCGATGCGGCACACGCTGTGGCAGAGTGCGTCGACGCTCAGAGCCGCCTTAGCCTTGGGCGCGGATCACCCTCATCTTCAACCTCGGTTGACTACAACAGAAAAATCCAATAATCAACGAGTTAGATGCGATGTTCACGATGTGTTCTCATGCGCTTCTGATGTAGAGCACGTCGGTTTAGGTTTCTACGATCTCTCCTCGATGTTTCTCGCCGCCTAAACCCCACAAAGGGTATGTGAGGACCTCGAGAACGCACACATTTTCCTTTTAGCCGTGCGCGCCGTGCGCCAGACCCGAAAGAAAGTCCAAAAAACAATAACTTAGCTGGAGCTGCGCGTGCACGCACGTGCTCACTTTTGAGGTTTTCACGCTCATTTCGACCCTTTTTTGTATCAAAACGCGCAGATCCAAGGGTTTTTCGCGGCGCAGACCAGTTCGCTTTTGACTGCGTCGCGCACCACGCAGTTCGAAAGAACCGCGTTATGAGAGGCCTTGGGGGCCGTCCAGTGGGGCGCTCCCGTTCGGACCATCTATTCGACGTATGCGGCCGTCCGGCACCCGCGACTTCACCGTGCGTTTGCGCCGGGATGTTGCCGCCTTGCCCTACACTCAACCCCTCGCCTTCTGTCGCCGCTTCGGGCACTTTCCGGGTGCAGATGATCAACTTCATGCTGGAATCAGCTTGGCAGCGCGGATGGGCCGCACGGCCGAGCCTGGATCCGGAGCATCTGATATCGAAAGCCGCCGTTCGGGCACGGGCGGACCCAGACGGCGATGCGAGCGGATGGCGGCACCGTCTGGCGATGCTATGCGACGATCTGGAGCAGCACGCGAAGCTGACAAGCTTGGGACGCACACTCGCTTACGGACAGATCATGTCCGCACTCACCGCCCGCTTCCGTGCATATGCACTCTGGCAGGCGCACCCGCAGATCAAGTATCAGCCGATCAAGGACCCCATCGTCATCGTCGGCCAGATGCGATCCGGAACGACACGGATGCAGCGACTGCTCGCCTGCGATCCCCGGCTCACTTACACTCGTTTCTACGAAAGCTGGAATCCCGTCGCTTCGATGAACGGGTGGGCCGGTCTCGATCGACGGAAGATCAAGGGTTGGCTGGGCCTTGCCTGTGCCCGCCTGTTGAACCCGCGTTTCGATGCGATCCACCCGACCACCTGGCATGCGCCGGACGAGGAGATCGGCCTGCATAATCTCTCGATCTTCGGTTCCGCATTCGAGGCGCAATGGCGCGTGCCCAACTACACGGCCGTGGTGGAAAATGACGACAGCACCGGTGTTTATCACGAATTCAGGTTGCTGCTGCAGACACTCGCCTGGCTCCGCCGAGACAAGGAGGCGCGACCCTGGGTGCTTAAGGTGCCCCAATTCACCCAGGATCTGCCAGCCCTGCTGAAGGCGTTCCCGGATGCGCGGCTGATCTTCCTGCATCGGGACGTCGGGACAGTGACCGCATCGTCCGCGTCACTCGTCTACAATCAGATGACGCTTCAATCCCATTCGGTCGACCCGCACTGGGTCGGGGAGGAATGGTCGCGCAAAGTCCGGCTGCGCGAAGAACGCATGGCCACGATGCGCGGCAAAGCGTCCGCGCCACACCTCTCGGTCGGCTAATGCCCGCCGCCTTGCTCGATCGACCGGCCGCCGGGCTGTCGCGTCTGCGCGGCTTTGTGCGCGGCGTCGGCGAAGCGGTCGCCGCTGTGCGGGAAGAGCGCGGCATTTTGGAAGATGTGCGCGTGCTTCTGGGCGAACTGGTCGCACGGGATGACTGGCTGCCCGACGCCTATGCTGAGGCGTCACCGGAAGGCTATCGCCAGTACCTCCTCCATTGCGACAGCCGCGAGCGGTTTTCGGTCGTCAGCTTCGTCTGGGGGCCGGGACAATCGACCCCGATCCACGACCATCGCATCTGGGGCCTTGTCGGTGTGCTGCGCGGGGCGGAGCGGGTCGAGAGCTTTCGGCGCGATCCCGCTCATGGTCTCGCGCCCGACGGTTCTCCGCAGCTCCTGAACGCCGGAGAGGTCGACAGCTTCAGCCCGCGTCTCGGTGACATCCATCGCGTGTCGAACGCGTATGATGATCGCGTGTCGATCAGTATCCATGTCTACGGCGCCAATATCGGCGCGGTGGAACGGAGCGTGTTCGGTGAGGACGGCCAGCGGCGTCCCTTCGTCTCCGGCTACGCCAACGCTACCCTTCCCAATCTCTGGAATCCCAGCCTATGAACCCCGCCGCCATCCGTCAGGCGCTCCTCACCCGCGCCGAGATCGCCCTGATCGACCTGCGTTCCGAGCATGAGTTCGCGCAGGGACACCCGCTTTTCGCCGCGCAACTGCCGCCGGATCGCATCGCGATAGAGGCGGTCCGACGCCTTCCGCGTCGCGACGTGTCCATCGTCCTCTATGATGACGGGCAGAATTTGGTTCCCGCCGCGATTGAGGCGTTCCGTGCGCTCGGGTACACGAATGTCCGCGCGCTGGACGGCGGGCTGCAGGGGTGGCGCGACGCAGGCTACGAGCTGTTTCAGGACGTGAACTCCTACAGCAAAGCCTTCGGCGAGCTGGTCGAACATCGCCGTCATACCCCTCTCTCTCGGCCGAGGATGTCGATGCCCTGATCGAGGAAAAGGCCGACATCGCCATCGTCGATGCCCGCCGCTTCGATGAATATGCGACCATGAGCATTCCGACCGGGACCAGCGTGCCGGGGGCCGAGCTGGTGCTTCGCGCGCCCGCCGTGGCGCCCGATCCCGACACGCTGATCATCGTCAACTGCGCCGGCCGTACGCGCAGCATCATCGGTACGCAGTCGCTGGTGAATGCCGGCCTGCCCAATCGGGTGGCGGCGCTCCGCAACGGCACGATCGGATGGACCTTGGCCGGCAAGGCGCTGGATCGCGGACAGCAGCGCGCCGCGCCTGAGGTGGGCGGCGACATCATCGATACGGCGCGTGCCCGCGCGCGTGACGTCGCCTACCGCGCCGGGGCCAAGCATATCGATGCGGCGACACTGGAGGCGCTGGCTGCCGATGTCACGCGCACCCTCTACCGCTTCGATGTCCGCACGCCGGAAGAATATGCGGCCGGCCACCTGCCGGGTTTCCTCAACGCGCCGGGCGGACAGCTGGTGCAGGAGACCGATCACAACGCGCCGGTGCGCGGCGCGCGCATCGTGCTGTCCGACGATCTCGGCTCCCGCGCGGACATGACGGCGTCCTGGCTCGCGCAGATGGGGTGGGAGGTCTACGTGCTCGACGGCGCGTTCGATGGACCGCTGGAAACCGGCGCGGGTGACGCGCCGCCGGCCCGTTCGCCGGAGGGCCGGTACAAGCGCCCCTACGAAGGCACGGACAATCCGAGCGCCGCGATGCAGGCCTATCTCGACTGGGAATATGGTCTTGTCGCCCAGCTGGCGCGCGACAGCACCCACGGTTTTTTCGTGATCTGATCAGCATTTCATAACGATTTCGACAATGTGGCCCATGATTAAGCGAACTCATACACGTCCAACCAAAACTCTATTGAAACGATAGACATAGTACATGAAGACGGCTTCGTCACTTTATCGAAGCATCTTCAGGGGGAAGACTTGCAGCGTCACCTACGATCCAATCTGAATACCATTCGCGCCGCCGCTCTGGCGGGCGCCGGTCTTGCCGCGTTCATCGCTCACGCACCTGCAATCGCGGCGGAGGCGGAGGCAGCCGCGGCGCCGGCGTCCGCCGAGGTCGAGGAAATCACGGTCACCGCCCGCTATCGCAACGAGACCGTTCAGGACGTGCCGATCGGCATCAGCGCGATCTCCGGCGGTCAGTTCGAGCGGCAGGGGGCGACCACCCTGAAGCAGGTGCTGCAGCAGCTGCCTAGCCTGAATATCCAGGGGTTCAGCGGCCGCAACCAGACGATCACCGTGCGCGGCATCGGCACCAATGCCGGCGGCACCAATGACGGCCTCGAACAGGGCGTCGGCCTCTATGTCGACGGGGTTTACCGGCCCCGCACCGGATCGGTCATCACCGACCTTCCCGACGTGGAAAGCATCCAGCTTCTGCGGGGTCCGCAGGGCACCTTGTTCGGCAAGAACACGGTGGCTGGCGCGCTCGACATCAAGACGCGCGAGCCTGTCTTGGATCAGGAAATCCAGGCCGAACTGTCCTACGGCAACCATGATTACCTGCGCGGCTATGTCGCGCTCAATTCCACCCTCAACGACGATGTCGCCTTTCGGATCAGCTATCTGCGAACCCAGCGCGACGGCCTGATCTACAACACGCGCTATCGTGAGGACTGGGACAACCTCGACAATCACACGGCGAAGTTCGACCTGCTCTACAAGCCGTCGGAGGACTTCAAGCTCCGCTTCATCGCCGATTACGGCATCCAGAAGGGCGATGTCGGCTTCCAGATCGTGTCGGGCGTGCTGCCGACGACCTTGGCCAACGGTGCTGTCGTGCGCAGCTTCTACGATCGCGCGGCGGCGGTCGGATACACGCCGATCGCCATCGACCCATTCGCGCGCCGCACCGACATCGACTCCTCGCAATACGACAAGATGCCGAGCTGGGGCCTGCAGGCGCGCGCCGACTGGAATGTGGGTCCGGTTTCGCTCACCTCGATCACGGCCTACCGCAACTGGAAGTGGATCCCCAATTACGATGGCGACCAGATCGGCGCGAACGTCGTCGACTTCAGCGTCGTCGATACCAAGCAGCAGCAGTTCAGCCAGGAACTCCGCCTCGCCTCGAACGGCAACAACACGATCGACTATACCGCCGGTCTTTACTTCTTCTGGCAGGAGGCGAACGACCGCTCGATCCAGATCTACGGGCGCGATGCCTCGGGCTGGCTTCTTGCCCCATCCAATCCGGTGGCGGCTCTCCCCGGTGCGCTGGATGGCGTGACGGCCTACGCCAAGGTCATCCCGGCGACCTACAGCTATGCCGGATACGGACAAGCGACCTGGAATGTGTCGCCCGCCTTCCGCGTCACCGGCGGCCTGCGCTTCACCTACGAGCACAAGACCGGCGTCTACGATGCCGATCTGCGCGGCGATCTGGCCCCGATCGGCAGCTTTGCGCCGGCGCTACAGGCGTCGATCGCCGCTCTACGCGCCGCCTATGCGCCGACCGCTTCCTACAAGGCGTCGAAGAACACCAACAACCTGTCCGGTACGCTCATCGCGGCCTATGACCTGACTCCGGATATTCACAGCTACGCGTCCTATTCGCGCGGCTACAAGTCGCCGGGCATCAACCTGATCCGGCAGACGCCCGGCGTGGACATCTTCGTCAAGCCGGAGAAGGTCGATAGCTACGAGCTGGGCCTGAAGACCCGCTTCCTCGGCGGCAAGGCGGAGGTGAACCTTGCCCTGTTCTGGATGGACGTCGGCAATTACCAGGCGAACTACATCAACAATTCGGTTTCCCCGGCTGTCAGCTACATCACCAATGTCGGTGATGTGCGGTCGAAGGGTGTCGAACTGGATGCCCGTCTTCAGCCGTTCGATGGCTTTTCGATCGGGCTGGCGGGCACGTACAACGATGCCGAATACAGGTCCTACACCAGCGCACCGGCGCAGTACCTGAACAGCTATCTCGGATCGATCGATCTGTCCGGCCGCCGCGCCTCCGGAGCGCCGCGCTTTTCGGGCACGGCCAACGCCGAATACAATTTCGATGTCGGCAACGCGCAGGTCTACCTTGGCGGCGACGTCAGCTATCGCACGGGTTACTACGCGGCGGTCAATCTCGATCCCTATTCATGGGTGGGCAAGTCGACCCTGGTCGGCCTCCATGCCGGCGTGAAGAGTCCTGACGAACGCTGGGAACTGTCGGCTTGGGTCCGCAACCTGTTCGACGAGGATTACTACAACACCAAGTCGGTGAGCGGCCAGTTCGGCGTCGTCCTCGCCTCACTCGGCGACCCCCGTCTCTTCGGCATCACCCTGCGCGGCAAGCTGTGACCGCGCATGCCCCGCATCAATTCGAAGGAGTAGAGATCATGACCAAGCGGACATTGAAGCTCGGCCTCGTGCCCATGGGTGTCGGCGGACCCGGCCATCACAGCCACTGGCGCGACCCTTCCGTTCCGACCGACGCCAGCGTCAGCATCAAATGGTACATCGATGCCGTGCGCAAGGCAGAGGCGGCGAAGTTCGACTTCGTCTTCATCGTCGACAGCCAGTTCATCACGCCGGACTCCCCGCCGCATTATTTGAACCGGCTGGAGCCGCTCACGCTTCTTTCGGCGCTGGCCACTGCGACGAGCCATATCGGCCTGGTCGGCACGGCCACCACCTCGTTCAATTCGCCGTTCAACCTGGCGCGGCGCTTCGCCTCGCTGGACCTGATCAGCGGCGGGCGGGCCGGCTGGAACGTCGTCACCAGCGGCGATGCCGGTGCGGCCGGTAACTTCGGCCTGGACGAGCACTATGATTACGACACGCGATACGGCCGCGCCCATGAATATCTCGACGTCGTCCATGGCTTGTGGAAGTCCTATGAAGACGGCGCGCTGGTCCGCGACCGTGAGAGTGGCGTCTTCCTCGACGCCAAAAAGCTTCATCCGCTCAATCACAAGGGCGAGTACTTCTCGGTCACCGGGCCGCTGAACATCCAGCGTTCGCCCCAGGGTGAGCCGGTGATCTTCCAGGCAGGCGATTCCGAACAGGGCCGCGACTTGGGCGCGCAGACCGCCGATGCGATTTTTACTCATTCTGCCAACATTGAGGACGCGCAGACCTTCGCGCGCGACATCGCCCGGCGCGCGGCGTCGGCGGGGCGCGATCCGAAGGAGGTCCTCATCTTCCCCGGCGTCAAGATCGTCGTCGGCGATACGGATGAGGACGCCCGCCGGATCGAGGAGGCGCATAATCGCGCCGACCACAGCTTCGATCTCGCCCTGAACGAGTTCGGCCGCGGCTTCGGCTGGCACGACTTCCGCCAGTACGATCTCGACGCACCCTTCCCGGTCGAGGCGCTGGAATATGCCCGCAAGAGCTTCTTCACCCAGGCGAGCAGGATCACCAAGCTCGCGACCGAAAAGGGTCTGACCTTGCGGCAGACCGTCGAGGCCGTGGCGCTCAGCCGGAAGAGCCCGTTCGTCGGCAGCGCACGAACGGTGGCCGACACCATCATCCGCTGGTTCGAGGCGGGTGCTCTCGACGGGCTTAACGTCATGCTCGGCCGCCCCGAGCAGTTCGACCGCTTCGTGAACGAGGTCGTGCCGCTCCTGCAGGACGCGGGCGTCTACCGGACGGATTACGAGGACACGACTTTGCGCGGCAATCTCGGCCTGCCGAAGCCGACGAACGTCCGGACGCCAGAACCCGTGGCCGAGGTCCGCGAGACGGTGCTCGCCGCATGAGGCTTCACGACGTGGGACGGTATATCGGCCGGGCGGCGCTGTTGTTCGCCGCCGGCATCCTCGTCGCGAGCTGCGGAGGCTCGGACAAGGACGGACAGGCGGGGGCGGCCCGGGTCCGTTTCGCCTTTGCGCTGCCCACGTCGTGGGATCCGGTGACCAGCCGGACGGGTGCCGACATCAACACCATCAGCCTTGCCTATGCTTCGCTGACGCGCCTCGACAAGGATGGCAACGCGGAGCCATCCTTGGCCGAGACGTGGAGCTACTCGCCCGACGGCAAGGCCCTGACCTTCCAGCTGCGCAAGGGGCTGACCTTCACCGACGGCACTCCGCTGGATTCGGCGGCGGTTAAGGCGTTCTTCGATCGCGGGCTCACCCAGGCGGACTCGTTCCTCAAGAGCGATCTGGGCGGCGTCGAGAGCGTGAGCGTGGACGGGCCGCTCACCGTCACCTTCCACCTGAAGGAACCGGATTACCAGCTTCCCTACGTCTTCGCGGGTCGGGTCGGCGCCATCGCCAGCCCCGCCGCCGCGCGCAAGGACGCCAAGAAGCTGGCGCTCTGGCCGGTCGGCGCCGGGCCGTTCCGGATCGTCGAGTTCGTGCCGGAATCGCACGCCTATTTCGAAAAGAACCCCGGCTATTGGGACGCGGCGAATATCCATATCGATCGGCTTGAGCTGACCAACCAGCCGGACCAGTCGACCCTGATCGCCGCCTTGCAGTCCGGTTCGATCGACGTTGCCGCGCGCGTGGCACCCCGCCGCATTCAGGAGGCGAAGGATCGAGGTCTGACAGTCTTGGAGGCGCCTTCGCTCAACGCCGCCGATGTTTCGATCAACCGCAACAGGCCGCCCTTTGACAATCCCAAAGTCGTGGAGGCGCTGCGCTATGCCTTCGATCGGGCGGAGATCATCAAGACCGTAGCGGTCGGCCATGCCGCGCCAACGCACCAGCCGTTTCCGCCCGGCCACTTCGCCTTCAATCCGGAGGTCGAGAAGCTGTGGAACTATGATCCCGCCCGCACGAAGGCGCTGCTGAAAGCGGCGGGTTACGCGCCCGGCGCGCTGTCAGTCGAGATCGCGGTCAACCCGATCCTCAACGACGGCGTGCCCGAGCTTGTCCAGGCGCAGCTGCAGCGCGTCGGTATCAAGTCGAAGCTGCGCATCGTGCCCCCAGGCTCGTCCACCTGGCAGAGCGAGGTCTACATCGCCAAGCGCCCCGCCATCGCCATCGACGGCACCATCGGGCGGGAATCCCCGGTGCAGAACCTGCTGGCCACCTATGGACCGCAGGGGATCATGAACCTTTCCGGTCCCTATGCCTCGCCAGCCTTCCTGGCGGCGATCGACACGGTGCGGCGCACGCCGGTGGACGATCCGGCCTATCGCGCCCGTCTGCATGAGGCGGTGCGGATCGGCGTCGAGCAATCGCCCACCAACTACATCCTCAGCACGCCATGGTCGGTCATCGCGCGGCCGCGCATCAGGAACCTCAACGTCCTGCCGTCGCAGATCCGCTGGGAAGGGGTCACCGTGCAATGACGAGCATCGCATTACAGCGCACGCCGCTCCGGGTTCGCCTTCGCCACGGCGAGGCCTTGCTGCGCTTCGTCTGGTCGACGCTCCTGATCGCGGTGCCGGTATTCCTTTTCGCCACACTCATCACATTCCTGCTCGGCTGGGCGAGCGGGCTCGACCCGGCGGCGGGCCTTGCCGGTGACAACGCGACCCCTGAGATGATCGCACAGATCCGCGCGCAATACGGCCTCGATCGGCCGGTTTACCTCCAATATCTCGGCTGGATGGCGGGGGTGCTGCGCGGTGATCTCGGCACCTCGTGGTTCAACGGCGTCCCCGTGCTGGAACTCATCCTGCAGCGCCTGCCGGTCAGCTTGTCGATCGCGGGCGGCGCCCTGCTTTCAGGTATCGTCTTTGGTGTCGCCTTCGGGATCGCTGCTGCCGTTCGACAGGGCGGACGCCTTGACCGGGCGGTCACCCTCTTCGCTTCCACCTCGGCCTCGCTGCCGCCGTTCGTCGTCTCGATCGCCTTGATCCTCCTGTTCAGCCTCTGGCTCGAACTTCTTCCCTCCGCCGGCTATGTCCCCTGGGGCGAGGACCCGACCGACTGGCTGCAGTCGATCGCCATCCCCGCCATGGCGCTCAGCATCGAACTGATCGCCGAACTCGCGCGGCAGCTACGTACCGGCCTCGTCTCCGCTTTGTCGGAGAACTACGTGACGGGTGCGGTGGTGCGGGGCCTCTCCGCCCGCCGCATCCTCTTCGTCCACGTGCTCCGCAACGGCGCCGGCCCGGCGCTGTCGATCTTGGCATTACGGGTGCCGATGCTGATCGGCGGTGCGGTGGTCAGCGAGGCGATCTTCAACATGCCCGGCATGGGGCGCCTTGCCGCGGACTCAGCGCTGCGCGGCGACGTGCCGGTGGTTCAGGGCGCGCTGGTGGTGTCGATCGTCCTCGTCCTCGCCAGCAATCTCCTCATCAACATCCTGCTCGGCATCCTTCAGCCAGCATCGCGCAGGAGGCGCTGACCATGACCGCCGCGTTCCGCCGCCGCCCGCTCGCGATCATCGCGATAGCCGTCCTCTTCACCGTCGCCCTGCTCGCCCTTGTCGGCCCGGCGATCGCCCCGCGCGACCCCCTGGCGCAAGACCCTGCCGCGCTGCTGCAGGGGCCGAGCGGCGCCTATTGGCTCGGCACCGACGCGCTCGGCCGCGACGTGCTCAGCCGGCTGCTCGCGGGATCGCGCATCTCCGTGCTGGCGGCGCTGCTCTCCGTCACGGTGGGGCTTGTGCTGGGGGTTGTCCCCGGCCTGCTTTCCGTCTTCCTGGGACGGCACGCGGAATGGGTGAGCTTACGCCTGATCGACGCGATCATCATGCTACCCTTCCTCGTCTTCGCCATCGCAATGACTGCGATGCTCGGCAACGGCCTGGTTCAGGCGATGTTTGCGGTCGGTGTCCTCATCACGCCGGCCTTCTTCCGCGTCAGTCGCGCCGCCGCGCTGTCGGTGGTCAACTCGGAGTATATCGAGGCTGCCCGCCTGATGGGTGCATCGACCGGCTGGGTAATCCGTCGGCATGTGCTGGCGAAGGTGCTGCCGACCCTCGCGGTCACCACCGCATCAATGACGGGCGCCTGCCTGTCGATCGTCGCCTCGCTCACCTTCCTCGGCATCGGCGTGGTCCCGCCCGATCCGACCTGGGGCGGCGAACTCGCGACGGATCTGACCACGCTCTACGATCGACCGTTCGGGCCGATGGCGCCCGCCCTGCTGATCGTCGTGACGGTGTGGTCGTTGAACGCGCTCGCCGACGCGATGCGCGACCGGAATGCGCGCGTGGTGGAGGTGCGGTCATGAACCAGCAAACGAACATCATCCATTTCGAGCCGCGGGTCCGCTCGGCCCCGCCTCCCCAGGGCCCGCTGCTCTCCGTCCGGGATCTGCGCATCACCACGGAGGACGGGCGCGTGCTTGTCCACGACGTCGGCTTCGACCTGCCACGCGGCGGCACCCTCGGTATCGTCGGAGAATCGGGCAGCGGCAAGTCGCTGACCTGCCGGGCAATCCTTGGCGTCCTTCCGCACGGCCTGTCGGTCAGTTCGGGCACGATCCGCTATGGCGACAAGGATCTGTCGCGTCGGGACCGCAAGAGCTGGCGCGGCCTGCGCGGGGTGGAGATCGCCGCCGTATTCCAGGATCCGGGTTCCTATCTGAACCCGTCGATCCCGGTCGGCCGCCAGATCGTCGAGGGGCTGCGCGCCGTCCTCCGCATCTCACGCAAGGAAGCGAAGTCGCGCGCGCTCCACCTCCTCTCGCGTGTCGGCATCGCCGAGCCCGAGGTGGTGTACGGACAATATCCGTTCGAGCTGTCCGGCGGCATGGTCCAGCGTGCGCTCATCGCCATCGCCGTATCGGCCGGGCCTTCGCTGCTGATCGCGGACGAGGCGACCACGGCCCTCGACGTGACGGTCCAGGCGGAGGTGCTGCGCCTGATCGCCGACCTACGGCGCGAACAGGGCCTCGCCCTGATCATGGTCTCGCACGACCTCGCCGTCGTCGCGCAGGTCTGCGACCATGTCGTCGTCATGCGCGACGGCGCGGTGGTGGAAGCGGGACCGACAAGCGAGGTGCTCAGCCGTCCCCGGCATGAGTACACGCGCAGCCTGCTCGACACGCACGCGGCATATTCGCTGGACAAGGGGGTGGAGGCCGCCTCTGCCCCGGAGCGGGACACCCTGCTCGACATACGCGGCCTTGAGGTGGGTTACGCGAGCAAGACCGTGCTTCAGGATGTCGATCTGGCAATCGGGCGAGGCGAGATCCTGGCGCTGATCGGCGAGACCGGCTCCGGCAAGACGACCTTGCTGCGCACCATCCTCGGTCTGGTCAGCCCGTCCGCCGGCGCGATCACGCTCGGCGGCGAGCGTCTCGACGGCTTGACCGGCCGCGCTCTCGCCCGGCTGCGCCGTTCCAACCGCCTGCAATACGTGTTCCAGGATCCGCTCCGCAGTCTCGATCCCGACCTGACAATCGCCGCCTCGGTCGGGGAAGGACTCGCTCTCCGCGGGACCGATCCGCTGGAGCGGGAGACGCGGGTTGCCGATGCGCTCATTGCGGTCGGCCTCGATCCGGCCCTCGGCCAGTGTCTCCCCCGCGATCTTTCTGGCGGGCAGCGCCAGCGCGCGGTGATCGCCCGCGCGCTCGTTCTCGATCCGCTCGTCCTCCTCCTGGACGAGCCGGTCAGCGCGCTTGACGCCGTCAATCGCGTGCACGTCCTCGAACTCCTGAAGAGCCTCGCCCGCGAGCGCTGCATCGCCCAGTTGTTCATCTCGCACGATCTCGGCTCGGTCGCTGGCATCGCCGATCGCGTGGCGGTCCTTCACGAAGGCCGCATCGTTGAATGCGGGCCGGCGGGCGAGATCCTGTCCAAGCCGACTCATCCCTATACGAGGGCGCTCATCAACGCCGCGCCGCGCATCGACCTCGATGCGGGCGAACCTGCGCGCCTCACCCTCTGATCGGAAGGACAGCGGACGATGACCCGGCCACTCAAATTCGGCGCGGTCCTGATCGGCATCGGCGATGCGTCGGGCAAGGGCCTGTGGCGCGATCCGGCGGTGCCGCTCGACGCCAGCATTAACATCGGCTGGTACATCAAACAGGCGCGAGAGGCCGAAGCCGCGAAGTTCGACTTCGTCTTCATCGTCGACAGCCAGTACATCACGCCCGATTTCCCGCACCATCACCTAAACCGTCTGGAGCCGCTGACCCTGCTCTCGGCAGTCGCGACCGCCACCAGCAACATCGGCCTCGTCGCGACGATCAGCACCACCTATAGCGAACCCTTCGACATCGCGCGCCGGCTCGCCTCGCTGGACCTCATCAGCAAAGGCCGCGCCGGCTGGAACATCGTCACCAGCCAGGACCCGGGCACCGCCGGCAATTTCAGCCGATCGGGACATGGCGATTACGAGACCCGATATCGCCGCGCGGCGGAGTCGGTGAATGTCGTGCAGGAACTTTGGCAGTCGTACGAGGAAGATGCTTTCACGCGCGACCGCGCCGCCGATCGCTTCCTGAACCCCGCGAAGCTTCATCGCCTCGATCACAAGGGCGAGTTCTTCTCGGTGACGGGACCGCTCAATATCCAGCGTTCGCCACAGGGTCAGCCGCCACTCGTCCAGGCAGGCACGTCCGATCAGGGGCGCGAACTCAGCGCCAAGGTAGCCGACCTGGTCTTCAGCTTCGCGCGCGATCAAGCCGAGGCGCTGGAGCTTGCCACCGATGTCCGCCAGCGATCGCGCCGCTATGGTCGCGACCCGCAGTCGATCCTGTTCATCCCCGCGCTCAGCGTCACGATCGCGGACACGGAAGAGGAGGCGCGCCACATCTTCGACGAGCGCTTCGCCACGGACGATCTGCACGGACAGCTCGGGGCCTTGTCGCGCCAGTTTGCCGGTCATGACTTCTCCGGCTACGACCTCGACGCACCGTTCCCTGACGTGCCCTCACCAGGGGACGCGGGCATCAGCCGCTTTCATGCCGACCTCGCGGCCGCGCGCGCGAGCGGCAAGACGCTGCGCGAAGTCCTGACCGCCTTCCGGTCGGGCTGGCTGCGGCTTGTGGGCACCCCGGCGACGATCGCCGACGAAATCGAGCGCTGGCACCAGAGCGGGGCCGCCGACGGCTTCAATCTTTTCGTCCAGCACCCTGCCGACTGGGAGCGCTTCCGTGCGCAGGTGGTCCCGCTTCTTGGCGAACGCGGCTTGTTCCGGGACGAGTACGAGGATGCCACATTGCGGGGCAACCTCGAACTGGCTAGCCCGAGCAACAGACATTCCGCGAAGCTGGTACCTGCCGCTGCGTGAGTCTGCTGACGAAAGCTTCCCCGGCCGGCGAGAATTGCAGTTGTTCCGCATTCGTTCTCGCAATGCTAAACATGATCGATGGAACCCGGATCGACTCGGAAGATCATCCATATCGACATGGACGCCTTCTTCGCGTCCGTGGAGCAGCGCGATGATCCTGCCTTGCGCGGGCTGCCGGTGGCCGTCGGCCATGCCGCCGCGCGTGGCGTTGTCGCAGCGGCGAGCTACGAGGCGCGGGCGTTCGGGGTCCGGTCTGCCCTGCCCTCCGTCACGGCGCTTCGACGATGCCCCGATCTCATCTTCGTGCGGCCCCGCTTCGATGTGTACAAGGCCGTCTCCCGCCAGATCCACGCGATCTTTGCCGAGTTCACGTCTCTCATCCAGCCGCTCTCGCTGGACGAGGCCTATCTGGACGTGACCGAGAACCGGGCCGGCCTGCCGACAGCCTGGGCCACCGCCAAGGCGATCCGCTCGCGCATCTTTGAGGAGACGGGGCTTACCGCCTCCGCGGGCGTATCCTACAACAAGTTCCTGGCCAAGCTGGCTTCGGACCACCGCAAGCCCAATGGACAATTCGCCGTCACGCCCGAGATGGGGCCAGCATGGGTCGAGACACTGCCGGTCTCACGCTTTCACGGCGTGGGTCCCGTGACTGCGGCGAAGATGCAGCGTCTGGGGATCGAGACCGGCGCCGACCTGCGGGCGAAGTCGCTCGCGTTTCTGGAAGAGCATTTCGGCAGCTCGGCCGGCTGGTATCACGCGATCGCGCGCGCCGAGGATCATCGCCCCGTCAATCCCGACAGGATCCGCAAGTCCTCAGGGTCGGAGACCACGTTCAACCGCGATCTTACCGATGCGGCTGAGATCGAGGCCGGACTCCTCCGTATGGCCGACGACGTCTGGGAATGGTGCGAGAACGCACAAGCCTTTGGCCGTACGGTTACCGTCAAGATTAAGTTCCAGGACTTTCGCCAGATCACCCGCAGCCGCAGCCATGTTGGCCAAATTGCCGGTCCCGCTTCGCTCCGGCAGGTAAGCCTCGATCTGTTGCGATCCACTTATCCTCTGGAGCTGGGCGTAAGGCTGGTCGGAGTGACAGTTTCGAACTTCGCCGGCGCAGACCGGGAGGACGAGTCCGCCCTGCCCCTGTTTGATAGCCGAGATGCAGGATAGCGCTCTTGCGGACACAAGAGGACAGACCGCCGTCCACCACAAGTACAGGTTAACTGAAGCAACAGTGGCGATCTCCGTTTGGAGACCGATCACTTAGATGGACTCGACCTCTGTCCCTCTAACTCATGTTGCATTCAATTTTGCGAGAGCGGCTGAACTTTGTCGTGGCTCTTCTGTTCTCCGCACGAGTGTACGTGTGCCTGGGTGATCTTGACTGTCGGTGGAGAAATCCGTCGCAACCCAGATCAGTCAGGCGGCAGGTGAACGGATAGAATGTCAGGGTCGAGCCATTCCGACTTCCAGTTAGTGGAGCGTGACAAGGCGAACGAAGATGAATGGCTGGCTGTGCTCCGTCCGGCCTTGCGATCCTGCTGGCCCGTTCCCGTCGACACGTTCGTGACGGGTGATCTGCCGATCCTACTGGCCAGGCTTTCAATGCCGCGCAATCACTCGGCAGGGCGTCCAGCCAAGACGCTTGAACACGAGGAGCAAAGTGTGACGAAGGAACCGCTAACGGGTGAATCGCCGGAGGGGCGCGCGCCTAACGCCGGCAACCAGCAACGGGACCCGCGCCAGGATGCTGGCCGCGATCGCAGCATCGCCGACAGGCTCGAACAGAACCCGTTCGACGTCGAGGCCAACCTCGACAATGCACTGGACGAGACCATGGACGCGAGTGACCCTGTCGAGATGACGCAGCCCGTTCGCAGAACCTGAAGGGGCCGATTGGTACGCACCCCTCACACCTAGCCTTCACAGGTTCTCGCATGACCGATCTGCCGCAGCCTTTGTCGCAACCCTCTCCGATGCCCGAGCCGGAGGATGCGGAGTATTGTGGCACCCTGCGCGTGTATGTCGATGCCAGCGACGTCTTGCGGCGCATCTTCCATGTGCATGAGATCATACCGGTTGCAGGCTCGGGTGTGCTGACGGTGCTGCTGCCGAAGTGGTTGCCGGGCTACCACGCACCTCAAGCACCCATCGAGCTTCTCGCGGGCCTGCAGTTCGAGGCCTCGGGCAAGCCACTGCACTGGGTGCGGCACCCCACCGAGGTTCACGCCTTCCGGATCGATGTGCCCGATGAGGTGAAGCAGATCGAGGCACGCTTTCAGTTCCTCTCTCCGACGGACAGTTCGCAAGGCCGGGTGGTCGTCTCGCCCGACCTCCTGAACCTCGAATGGAACTGCATGGTCCTCTACCCGGCCGGATTCTTCTCCCGCGGCATTTCCGTCGAGGCGCGGCTCACGCTGCCGGAGGGTTGGCTTTTCGCGACCGCCCTTCCGATCGCAGACGCAAACTCTAAGATGATCCGCTTCGAGACGGTCGGCTTGGACGAACTTGTCGACTCTCCGCTCATGGCCGGCCGGCATTACCGCTGCTTCAAACTCGATGATCAAGGCGTCGCGCTGAACGTGTTCGCGGACGAAGCTTACCAGCTTGAGGCCACGGAGGACCAAATCGCCCCCCATCGCGCGGTGGTCGAGGAGGCGGACCTGCTGTTTGGGCCGAGGCCGTTCGACCGGTTCGAGGCGCTGCTCGCGCTCAGCGACGAGATCGGCAGCATCGAAGTCGAGCACCACCGCTCTTGCGAGATCGCAAGCATCCCGGGTTACTTCGCGGATTGGGAGGGGAGCTTTCCGCGCCGCGACAGCTTTCCACATGAGTATATCCACGGCTGGAACGGCAAGCACCGGCGCGGCGCGGATTCCTGGGCACCGTGCTTCTACCAGCCGATCCGCAACAGCCTGATGTGGGTCTATGAGGGGCAGACCCAATATTGGGACCGCGTGCTTTCCGCCCGATCCGGCCTGTGGACTCCGGACCACGCCCTCGCTGCTCTGGCCGACACGGCCGCCACTCACGACATGCAGGCAGGCTCGCGCTGGCGGCCGATGAGCGACACGACCAAAGACCCGATCATCGCAGCGCGCTCGCCGCTGCCCTGGCCCAGTTGGCAACGCAGCGAGGACTATTACACGGAGGGAGCCCTCGTCTGGCTGGACGTGGATACCCGCATCCGTGAGATGAGCGGCGACACCCGGTCGCTCGACGACTTCGCGCGTCTGTTCTTCGGCACGGACGCGACGCAGGACGCCGTCACGATCACCTACAAGTTCGACGATGTCGTGCGAACGCTGACCGGTTTAGCCGACTTCGATTGGGCCGACTTCTTCATTGACAAGCTCCATAATACGCGGGCGGACGCGCCGCTCGCTGGACTGGAGCGAGGCGGTTACCGGCTGGTGTATCGTGACCAGCCGACGGACCTCTGGCGCGCACGGGAGAAACTGAGCGGCGTCACGAGCTTCATCTTCTCGCTCGGTCTTTCGGTTTCGACGGACGGAAAGGTGCAAGAGGTTCGATGGGGAAGCCCCGCCTTCGATACCGCGCTTACTTCCGGCGCCAAACTGATCGGCGTCGATGGACAGGCGTTCAGCCCCGATGCACTCGCGCGCGCCATCTCGAACGCCGGCGAAGGAGGCGAGATCCGGCTCCTGACTCAAGTGGGCAAGCACCAGCGCGAGATAATGGTGGAATGCCCCGGAGGTCACAAATATCCACACGTGGAGCCCATTTCCGGCGCGCGCCGACGCCTCGACGAGATCCTTGCCCCGAAGCGGAAGAAGGGCGGCGCTGCCGGATGATCAGCGGCGCCACGGCGCGTCTCGATCGCTGCGCAACCCTTGGCAACCAGTGGCGTTACGCGACCTCATAACCGAGGAACTCGACCATGCTGGCGATGAACTTCCGTGGTCCCTACCGCGTCCGGGCTGACGAGAAACCGATGCCGATGATCCTGCATCCGGAGGATGCGATCGTTCGCGTGACCCGCTCGTGCATCTGCGGATCGGACCTGCACCTTTATCACGGCATGGTGCCCGACACGCGTGTGGGCATGACCTTCGGACACGAGTTCTGCGGTATCGTCGAACAGGTCGGGCCAGAGGTTCGCAACCTGAAGGTCGGCGATCATGTACTGGTGCCGTTCAACATCGCATGCGGCAAATGCCACTTCTGCCAGCAGGGACTGTTCGGCAACTGCCACGAGTCCAATGCGCAGGCGACTGCGGTCGGTGGCATCTATGGCTACTCGCACACTGCCGGCGGCTATGATGGCGGCCAGGCGCAATATGTCCGGGTTCCATACGCAGACGTAGGTCCGACCGTGATCCCCGACTGGATGGACCCAGACGACGCCGTGCTGCTCACCGATGTCGTGCCGACCGGCTATCAGGCGGCGGAGATGGGAGGCATCACGCGCGGCGACACGGTGGTCGTGTTCGGTGCCGGGCCCGTCGGGCTGATGGCCGCCAAGTCGGCCTGGCTGTTCGGTGCCGGTCGCGTGATCGTGATCGACAGCCAGGATTACCGCTTGGAGTTCGCACGGTCCTTCGCCCATGCCGAAGTCTACAATCTGCGCGAGATCGACGACATGGTCGTCTTCCTCAAGAAACAGACGGATTCGCTCGGTGCCGACGTGTGCATCGACGCGGTCGGCGGCGATGCTGTGGGCAACGGCCTGCAATGGCTGTTCGGCACCAAGCTCAAGCTGGAGGCGGGCAACGCCATCGCGCTCCACTGGGCGATCAACTCGGTGAAGAAGGGCGGGATCGTGTCGATCGTCGGCGTTTACGGTCCGACCGGCAACATGGTCCCGATCGGCAATGTCGTGAACAAGGGCATCACCGTCCGTGCGAACCAGGCTTCGGTAAAGCGCCTGCTGCCCAGACTGATCGAGCACATCCGCAACGGCCACATCAATCCGAAGGCGATGATCACCCATCGGGTACCGCTGGAGGATGTCGCGGATGCCTACCACATCTTCTCGTCCAAGCTCGACGGCTGCATCAAGCCGGTGCTGATCCCGAACCCCGCGTGAAGGAGAAGGAAGGTGACCAAGACCATCGTGGACACGTCCTCCATCCCAGGCTGGGGTGTCGATGCAGATCCGGAGAACGACCCAACCTATCCGATGCGGCATATCGAGGATCAGAAGACGCGCGGCCTGACCTGGAGCCGCCCGGCGCAGCAGGCGCCGGATGTCGAAATCCTGCAATCCATCGAGCACAACCGGCTGCCGGCGGTCGTCGGCACGTCGACGCCGCCGGCCGGGTTGAGCGGGATGATCCGCCGCTACGCCTTCCGCCGCAGCGAGTCCGACTGGTGGCACTGGCTGCTGCTGATGGGCGCGGATCGCATCAACGTGGTCGAGGGTGTCGTCGAGGATCTCGCCCACGGCCGGGTACCCAACATCCCCGCCGAACTCGGCTGGCGGTCCGAGCTGCGCCACAACCCCAAGGGCATGGCGAAGAAGGCCGGCGTGGCAGTCGCGATCGGCGCCGTGCTCCTGATATGGTCGCGCCGGTCAGGCAAGCGCAAGGACCGGGCTATAGATCTCGCGCCAGCCGGGGTAGATGGCGAGGAGGCAGCCGCACGGGCCCAGTAGAGAGGTCCGCGCCCGAGATGCGGTCGGTTTTTCCTTGATTAATGGAGGTTCGAAGACTGACTTTTTTCGTCGACGAGCCGGAACCTGAAAGTTTCCGATCGCTTCATCGGTGACCAGAAGGGAGGCAGCCGATGGCAACGACGATCGAAAAACCCAGCACACCGGTCAGTCCCTATCTTCTCGCACTCAGGGACACGCTGAACTCCGACGGGAAAGCGCTCGCGCAGTTCGAGACTGGCGAGCTGCAGGTCGAGGTTCGGGCCGCTCGTGACTCCATCTTCGCCATCGTCCGGCGCCCTGATCGCGGCGGACTTGCGCTCCGCCTGGCTTTTCTGGCGGCGCCATTCGCGTGCAAGTCGCTGCGCTGCGGATCGGGGGAAGCCGCGCGGGTGGAGGTCACCAGCAATTCGGGCAAGCACCTGATCACCTTCTTCAAGAGCAAGGAGGCGCTTGAACGACTGCGCGTGCTGGTCGAGTTCACACCGTCCGCCACGATGACGCTGCCCTTCGTACCGCGCGACCTCTACCCGCTGGACAACGAGAACGACCCGTTGAAGTCGGACGGCAATGTCGAGGCGGCGCAGCGTGGCCATAATGCCGGCATGCTCTACTTCCGCATCGACGAGCCGGCGTTCGGCAACGTGCTTTACCTCCAGAACCTGACCTCGCTGAACGACTATTTCCGCGCAACCGGCACCACACCCGACGGCGTCGTTGGCGGCGAGTGGCCCGAGCTTGGCTACCTTCCCCCTACTCCTGCACGGGACGCAGATACCGCTGAAGTCTGCCTGCAGCCGGGTCAGCCCGTGATCCTGTCCGACGTGATCCTCGTCTTCCGGCATGAGGCACCTCCGCATGAGCGGGAGTCCGCCCGACAGTTCGTCCAGATGCTCGGTGCCGCCTACAAGATGCTGGAGCAGCCGCCGGTCCAATATCGCGACTGGGTCGATCGTGCCGAACGCGCGGCGCGAGACCTCGCGGAAGCGCCAGAGGCGACCATCCGCCATTATGGCAACCTCTACGTCCACCCGTACACGGCGGCGGAATATCCCGACATCATGGTGCAGATGTCGGTGATCTCCGCCCTTCACAGCTGGGGCACCTGGCGCGGTGAGCCTCATCCGCTCGAAGCCGCGCTGAAGAAGGGATTGCGCAAATTCTACGATCCCGAGCTGGGTACGCTGCGGCGCTATCTGCCGAATGTCGGGAAGGACAAGGACGCCGATGCCGTCGATAGCTGGTACCTTTACCACCCGCTTCTAAACCTCGGCATCCTTGCGCTGGATGGTGATGAGGGTGCGCGCGCCCTCTTCATGGACTCGCTCGGTTTCGGCATTCGGGCGGCGCACCACTTCGACTACAAATGGCCAGTCCAGTACAAGGTTACGGACTTTTCGGTGATCGAGGAGACCGCACCCGCGGATGGCAGGGGCCAGACCGACGTCGGCGGAATCTACGCGTGGGTCATGCTTCAGGCATTCGAACTGACCGGCGACAAGCTCTATCTCGATGAGGCGAAGGCCGCGATCGAAGCGGCGCTCGGCCTGCGCTTCAACATCAACTATCAGGCCAATCTGACAGCCTGGGGCGCGGCGGCGTGTATGCGTCTGTGGCGGATCACCAACCGCGACGTCTATCTGGAACAGAGCTATGTCTACCTCGGCAGCTTTCTCCACAACACTGTCATCTGGGACAGCCAGATCGGCCATGCCGAACACTATGAAACGTTCTTGGGCGTCACCTGCCTGCAGGATGCGCCCTACATGGCAATGTACGAGTGCTTCGACAGCTTCGTTGCCTTTGAGCAGTATCTGAACGACGGCGGGCCGGACCTGGAACCGGAAGCGCGAATGCTGGTCAGCGAATACTGCAAGTATGTGCTGTCCCGCGCCTGGTACTACTACCCGGACGCTCTACCGTCAGAAGCAATCGCGGACAAGCAGCGCGAGGCTAATGGACATATCGACCCAAAGCTGTCCTTCCCGCTGGAGGATCTCTATCCCGACGGTCAGCAGGCCGGTCAGGTCGGGCAAGAAGTCTACGGGGCCGGCGCCGCCTTCATCTTCGCCTCCCGCGCCTTCCACAATGTCGACGGCGCGCCGTTCCGCCTGTATTGCGACTATCTGGTCCGCAGCATCGAGCGGACCGGAGACCGTGCGCTGACGCTCTCGTTGGATGGCGGCGATACATGCACGGCCAATCTACGCCTGGTCCGGCTCAAGCGGCGCAAGCTGACCAAAACGACGCTGACAACGGACGGGGGCGACGTGATTCGTCCGCACGAAACCTCCGAAGACCGCATCGACTATCATGCGCCCGCCAATGGGCGGCTCGTCATCACCTGGGAGTGAGCATGGCCATCGAGCACACGGACCTTGCGGGCAAGCGCATCCTCCTGACCGGCGGCACCACGGGCATCGGGCGCGCCACCCTCAACCTCCTTGTCGGTGAGGGCGCACGCGTCCTCACCTTCGGCCGCCATGAGAAGGAGTTGAACAACGCGCTCTCGGCAGCGGAAGGCAGCGGCGAGGCCATCGGGATCGCGGCCGATTCCGCGACTGCGGACGGAATCAGCAAGGTCTTCGCAAGCGTGGACGAGAAGCTCGGCGGGATCGACATGCTTGTGGCCTGCGCCGCACTCGGTGCCGAGCCGATTCACGAGATGGCAGAGCGGGACTGGCGCTATGTGATCGAGACCAATCTCGTCGGCTATCTCGCCTGCGCGAAGGCCGCGATCGAGCGGATGGAGCGTCAGGGTAGCGGCCACCTGCTGTTCGTCGGATCGATCAGCACCGACATCAAGGCGGAGGGTGAAAGCGTCTATTCCGCCACGAAAGCGGGCGTTCAGGCCTTCGCGGAAACCCTGCGCAAGGAAATCGCGGACAAGAACATCAAGGTCAGCGTCGTGCAGCCCGGCTCTGTCGATACCGACATGCAGGAATGCAGCGAGGAGGAGAAGCGCGAGGCCGTCGCCCGGCACCAGATGCTGCAGGCTGAGGAGATCGCCGAAGCCATCCAGTTCATCCTGACCCGATCGCAGGCAAGCGATGTCGTCAACCTGCGGATCGAGCCGCGCATCCAGAAGACCAGCTGAGCGATGAAGGCTGCACTCAAGACCGCCGAAGGTACGTTCGAAATCACCGAGGCTGAGCGGCCGATCATCCCCGCGCCAAACTTCGTCCTCGCCCGCGTCCGCGTTGCCGGCATCTGCGGCACGGACCTGCGCCATTGGAAGAAGCATGAGCCAGAGCTCGAATGCCACATCATGGGGCATGAACTCGCGGGCGAAGTCGTGGAGGTTGGCGAGGCCGTCACCAATGTGAGACCGGGAGATCGCGTCGTCATCGAAACGGTGATGGGCGACGGCATATGCGATTATTGCCGCATCCAGCGCTATAACATCTGCGAACACCTGTACGACGTTCGGACCAAATACGTGTCGCGCGCTTATGCCGAGTATGTCGCAGGTCCGGCCGAGAAGTTCTACAAGCTGCCCGATCATGTGAGCTTCGAGGAGGCGTCGCTGATCGACACCTTCTCGGTCTGCCTCCACGCGCAGCATCTGTCCGCGCTCGGAATCAACGACAAGGTGGCGGTGATCGGCGCCGGACCGATCGGCCTTGCTCAGATGATGCTGGCGAAAGCGAGCGGTGCGGATGTCATCATCTGCGACAAGGTGCAGAGCTCGTTGGACCTTGCCAGGGAACTCGGGGCCGATGCGGTCGTGAATGCCGCAGACGCGGATCGGATCGAGAGGGTGAAGGCGTTTACCGGCGGACGCGGCGCCGACATCGTGTTCGAATGTGCCGGCGGTGAGTCGATGCCGCAGACCCTGCCCCAGGCGACCAAGATGGTGCGTCGTGGTGGCAAGGTGGTCATCGTCGGCGGCTTCGATGCCGGCGAACTCGCCATCCCGCTTGAGTGGCAACGGATCCAGATGTCCGAGATCAAGCTGATCCCCAGCGCCAGCTTCGCCATGCACGACATCTATCGTGAGCAAGGCATGGTCCTCGACCTGATCGCGAAAGGCCGCATCGACGTGAAGAAGATGATCACCCACCGCTTCCCGCTCGACCAGATCAACGAGGCGTTCGACGTGGCCGACCGAAAGGAAGAGACGGGCGCGGTGTTCGTGGCGATCACCATATGAGCGCGACATCGATCCTGCAGGACAAGCGGGTCCTGATCACCGGTGGCGCGGGCGGTGTGGGGCGAGCGGTGGCAGCCCGCATGCTGGATGCGGGTGCGCAGGTCCTCATCACCGATCGTCCGCAGGCGGATGTCGCCGGCGCGGTGGAAGCGCTGGGCGGTGGAGAAAGGGTGAAGGCGTTTCCTGCCGACCTCTCCACCAGCGCCGGCGTTGCCGACCTCTTCGAAGCTGTCGACCAACAGCTCGGCGGTTTGGAACTGCTGGTCGCCTGTGCAGGCGTGGGCTCCGGTCCACTGATGGAAATGGACGATGCGGGCTGGCGATACGTGCTGGAAAGCAATCTCGCGAGCTATGTCGCCTGCACACAGGCGGCGATCGAGCGCATCCGGGCGGGCGGAAGCGATGAGGGTATGATCATCCTGGTGGGCTCGATCAGCGTTCACATCAAAGCGGTCGGCGAAAGCGTTTACAATGCAGCGAAGGGCGGTGTGGCGTCCTTCGCGGAGACGCTGCGCAAGGAACTGATGCCCGAGCGCATAAGATTGACCCTTATAGAGCCGGGAGCGATTGGCTCGGCGATGCAGCCCTTTTCACCTGAAGAGCGCAGCCGGTTAGTCGAAGAGTACCAGCTGCTCCCTCCGGCCGAGGTGGCGGATGCGATCATGTATGCGGCGACGCGGCCACCTGGTGTCGATGTCGTGACATTGCGGATCGAGCCGCTTCACCAGAAGATCTACTGACCGGGCCGGCCTTCACTTAAATGGCGCTTCTAGGTCGGATCGCGATCACGAGGTCCGCAGCCACCGGTCCGACTGATAGGTCGAGGAACTCGTTCATCGCAGCCTTTTCGACCTGGCGAACGACGGAGCCTTTCACCGTGTCGTAGATCGAAGCGACATAGTCGCCTTCGTTCAAGCCAGGGATCTGCACCCTCGCTGGCCGAGCTGCGTCATACGCCAGCAAGGTGCCGTCGCCTGCGGTACGATCCGTCCGGACCAGCCAGACGACCGCCTGCTTCTCGTCGCCGCAGCCGACCGCCGCCACGCCCGGATCGTCGCAGCGAAGCTCCTCAGTCAGATTGCGTCGGCGGAAGCGCGTCCAGTCGATCAGGGGAATGAAACCGGCGAGCGCCTTCTGTGCCTGCCTCATGCCGGGGGTCAGCACATGCGGATGACGGTTCGGCCAACGCATTCCGCCGCCGGCACCGCCGCTTGCCAGATGCGCCCACTGGATGTGGCGGAAATACTCGTCGTCGAACGCCGCAGGAAGCGTACGCTTGCGGTCCTTGAAGCTGTGAATCGGCCCGTGCTCGGAGTCAAAGACGGGGCGTTCGCATCCGGCCTCGCGCACCGCAGTGCGCATTAGGCGTGCGACCGACAGCGCTGGGGTGACGGTGTCACGCGGGTCATCGATGGTGCCTTTTTCGTAGAGATGCGTGTTGGCGAAATCGAGCTCGGGGTGCCGGAAGATCGTCTCCACCAACGCCGGATGGCGGATCAACTCCGGGCCGAAGACAGAGACGGTCTGAAGGTTGGCGAAACCACGTCTCTCCATCTCCCGTGCCCGAAGCCACCCCGAAAGATCATCGATAAACGGTGCTGCTGCTCCAGCGTCGTCACCGCCATGAGCCGGGTGGATCTCGTTCCACAGATCCCAGGCGAACAGCGCCGGACTGCCACCCCAGCGATCGCTGGCGAAGGCCAGCCGGTTCTTGATCGCATCCCGCGTCTCCGGGCAGGTCAGCCAGCTGCGCCGGCTCGTGCAAATGCCGCCATTGGCGCGGTTATAGGGATGGTGCCGCCACCGGATCCACATGAAGAACGTGTCGTAGGGGGTGAGCAGGACGCGCATGCCGACCCGCTCCAGCAACATGAACAGGTCGTCCCAGAGCCGCACCATGTTCGGCATGAAGCGCCCGACCGGTCGTTCCAGGTACCGGTTCTCACCATGGCAATATTCCAGCATCAGCCGGATGCAGGTGACGCCGTGATCTCTCAGCCAGATCAGATGCCGTTCGACCGTCGGCAGATCGCGCCTCCGGAAGAGCGGGGCGAGTTCCGGCCAGGTGATCGCGTCGTTATGACCGATCGGCGTCCACGGCCTGCCGTCCTCGGTTTGGAAGTATGGTTGCCCGGAGCAGACGCGAACCCGGGACATCAACGGAGCGGGTGGGTCGACGCGGAGGAACACGAGAGCGCGTTAGCGGCCGGATCGAGGTGCGACCACTACGTTTTTCGGCTGATAAGCGGCTTTTCGCCTCAGGCAGCGTACTGCCGACCCTTGAGAAGATCCGCGTTGAAGCCGGCGGCGAACTCTCGAATTGCAAGGTCGAGCACACCAAGGCCCGCCCCCCGCTCGGTCCGCAGCGCGGCGAAGCGAGGCCGCCGTGCCGCGAACCCCAACTCGCTGGCAGGAACCTCCTCTAAGCCTGTCCATGATGAATTGACCGCCGCGGCAACCCGACGCGCGAACTCAGCCCAGCTAAGGGCATCGGCATTGGCAAGATGCCAAATGCCCTCCTCTCCGTCGATCAGCAGGTCGAGCGCGGTCGCCGTCAACTGCGGCACATAGGTCGGGCTGATGACGAGATCGGCGGCGGCTCGGAACGCCTCTCCCCGGGCGGCCGCATTCGCCACGGCGTGGGCGAAGTTGTAGATGTCGAAGGGCGAGAAGAAGGCCGCCGCGCGGATCACCAGATGCCGGCCGGACTGAACCAGCACGCCCTCCTCCATACGCGCTTTGCTGTCGCCGTAGACGTTCAGCGGCGATGTCGCGTCGCGTTCCACATAGGGTTCGCTCTTGTCACCACCGAAGACGAGATCACTGGAAAAGTTCATCGTCGGAATGCCCCGCACCGAACAGGCTCCGGCGAGTTGGATTGGCCCGGTCGTATTCGCGGTCAGGCAAGCTTCCGCCTCTGTTTCCGCTTCATCGACGCGGACCCAGCCCGCCGCGTTGATCACGGCCCAGGGCCGATGTTCGTCCAGCGCGCGCGTAATGCTGGCCGGATCGCGCAAGTCGATCTCGCTTCGGCCGGTCAGCCGATAAGGGATGTTACGGAGATCACAGGCGCCAGCGAATGCCTGGCCGAGCGTTCCGGTCGCCCCGATAATCATCAGCGGCGCAGGACTCAATTCAGCTAACAGCGGGGCAGTGCGGTGGGCCGACAGCGGCGCCGGGCGATGGACAATCGGGTGCTCCAATCGGATTGGCCGACACCACCAGCCGGCACGCGTGGCAAGCGGCGGACGTGGCGCGGCTTGTGGCAAGCCGCGAACGAGAGCTGCGAGTGCTGTAAGACGCGGTCTGCCGCTGCTGACGTCGAAGACACCCGGCTCGTAGACGCCGGAGCCAGTCAGAAGCGTGTTCCAGTCCGAGCTGCCGAGGAGCGCCCAGATTGTCACCGCTTCTATCGGAACCCCATCGCGCCTCAATCTCGACGCGGTGTCCCAGGCCTCGGCGATCCAGCGCACCTGCTCCTCGCGCGAGCAGCCGTTGTGAACTTCCGTAAGGGCGATCGGGATGCGGTACCGCTCTGACGCTTCCCGCAGGACGCCTTCAAGGCCTGGCGGAGGCGGTTCGAGAACGCGGACAGCCTCGACATCGGCGTATCGCTGCCGCTCGTTTCCGCCCTGAAGATGCGCGGGGTAGCGATGGAGCCGATGATCGAGAAAACGATCGCTGGTCAGGTAGTGGTTCACCCCGATCACGTCGGGCGGACAAGGCGCGTCCGCGATCGCCGCCAAGCGGGCCTCCAGCCCGAATCGGCAGATATGCGACCAGAGCGGATGCTGCGGCGTCACCCGACCGCAGAGCAGATCCCAGCCGACCCAGCGGCGAATATTGTCGAAAGCGGCCTGTCCCCTCACCTCCGCCGTGGCGAAGGTGCGGCCGAGATCGTCTGTCTGGATGAGCCGCGCGGCGGGGTTCATTTCACGGACGGCGGCCATGGACAGCCGCACCGCGTCGATCTGGTTCAGCAGCGCGCGCCAGAACGCACCTTCCTCGCGGACGTGGGGATACCAATGGCCGTACAGCGCGGAGAAGCGGGCGGTGGTCAGCGGCTCATTGACCGGTGTCCAATCCTCGATCCATGGATATCGCGCCATCACCCGCCGCGCATGATCGGCTAAGCCCGGCGCGAAGCCTTCATCGTCCAGCAGGTTCGTATAGGATGGCCCGCTTCCGTGGTGAACCAAACCGGCGATCACGCGGATGCCCAACGCTCTTAGCCTCTCCAGACGCGCGTCGATCCACATCCAGTCCTGCTCGTTGGATGAGGCCGGGGAGACGCGTTCCCAAAGTATCGGGTAGCGGAGCGCCTTGATGCCGAGGTCAGCGAAAAGGTCGAGATCCTCGATGCGATCGAAATGCCCGGCGCGCGCAAACTGATCGACATAACGGTCGCCGATGCGGTTCACCGTGCATTCTGGCCCACCCCAGAGTTCCAGATCATGGTGCGGCATCGCCAGTCAATTGCCGGTCATAAGTTCTGTTCCTTCGACCAAGACGCCAACTGCACTTCGAAGACAATTCTCAAATAACATGGATCAACATATTGAAAGTTTTACATTATCGGAACCGCGGAGGATGCCGCATGTTGCACTTGTTCATCAAGGAGCAAGAATCCGCAATGTCAGAGCGTCGCAGCGACATCTCCGCCCTATTTGTCGAAGAAGGCAGGACGACCAAGGGCACGCTGCTGTGCTTCAGCCACCTGCGATGGAATTTCGTCTTTCAGCGGCCGCAACATCTAATGACCCGCTTCGCGCGCGAATGGCGCGTACTTTTCTGGGAAGAGCCGATCTACGGCTCCGAAGCGCCGGCAGTCGATATCGCCACCTGCGCGGAGAGCGGCGTCACCGTCGTCACGCCAAGGCTGCCGAACGGATTGAGCAGGGATGCCGAATTGATGGCCCTCCGCAGTCTTCTGGACGAGGCGATCGGATCGAAGCCGGAGCGGCCAGTCCTTCGATGGTACTACACGCCGATGATGCTCCCCTTTTCCGAGCACGTCGCAACCGACTGCATCGTCTATGACTGCATGGACGAACTCGCAAACTTCAAGGGCGCACCGCCGGAACTGCTTCCGCTCGAACAACGGCTGATGTCTCAGGCCGACCTCGTCTTCACCGGCGGATACAGCCTCTATGAGGCGAAGCGCGACCGCCACGGCGCGATCCACCCTTTCCCTTCGAGCGTCGATGTCGACCATTTCGCCGCCGCCCGCTTCGGTGGTGCGGAGCCGCAAGATCAGGCGGACATCCGGGGTCCGCGCCTCGGATTCTACGGCGTCGTCGACGAGCGGATGGATCTCGCGCTGCTGGCCGAGATCGCCGACGCGCGGCCGGACTGGTCGCTGGTCATCGTCGGGCCTGTGGTGAAGATCGATCCGCGCGATCTGCCGCAGCGGCCCAACATCCACTATCTCGGCGGCAAGCAATATGCCGAGCTTCCCGCCTATCTTCGCGGATGGGACGTTGCGCTGATGCCCTTCGCCATCAACGAGGCGACGCGCTTCATCAGCCCAACGAAGACCCCCGAATATCTCGCAGGCGGCTGTCCGGTGGTCTCGACGCCGATCACCGACGTAATCAGGCACTATGGTGTAGTGGCGGCGGTCAGGATCGCCGACACCCCCGCGGCCTTCATCGCTGCCTGCGATGAGGCGCTAAGCCTCCGCCATGAGCGCGACTGGCTGGGCGAGGTTGATTGCATGCTGAAGGCCGGCAGCTGGGACCGCACCTTTGACCAGATGAGTGCGCTCATCTGGACCGCCGTCGAGACCAGCGCGCACGTTCACCCGATCGTCTCGCCCGTTGTCTGGACCGGCGATCGGCCACAGCCCTATGACGCGATGGTGGTCGGCGCGGGCTTTGCGGGTGCGGTCATGGCAGAGCGGCTGGCGGTGGACGCGGGCAAGCGCGTGCTCGTGGTCGATCGCCGCCCGCATATTGCCGGCAACGCTTTCGACCGGCTGGACGATGCGGGCGTGCTGATCCACCAATATGGTCCGCACATCTTCCACACCAATTCGGCGGATGTGTTCGACTATCTATCGCGCTTCACCGAGTGGCGCAGCTACGAGCATCGCGTGCTCGCCGATGTCGACGGCAAGCTGGTGCCGATGCCGATCAACCGCACCACGCTGAACCTGCTCTACGGTCTCGACCTGGCGAACGAAGAAGAGGCGGCCACCTTCCTTGCCGCTCGGGCCGAGCCGGTCGATGTCGTGCGGACCTCGGCGGACGTGGTGATCTCCGCGATCGGGCGAGAACTCTACGAGACCTTCTTCCAGGGCTACACGCGAAAGCAATGGGGCATGGACCCGTCCGAGCTGGACAAGTCCGTTACCTCGCGCGTGCCGACGCGGACCAACACGGACGATCGCTACTTCACCGACAAGTACCAGGCGATGCCGAAGGAAGGCTTCACCAGCATGTTCGCGCGGATGCTGGATCATCCGAACATCGACTTGCTGCTCGGCGTCGATTTCTGCGAGGTACGGGATGCCTACCCGCACCGCCACCTCATCTTCACCGGCCCGATCGATGAGTATTTCGGCTTCTGCTATGGCAAGCTGCCCTACCGCTCGCTCAGGTTCCGCCACGAGACGATCGACGCGCCGCGCCATCAGCCGGTCGCGGTGGTGAACTACCCCTCGGAAAGCGTGCCCTATACGCGGATTGCCGAATACAAGCACCTGACCGGTCAGGATGCGCCGAAGACCAGCATCACCTACGAATACCCGAGCGTCGAGGGTGATCCCTACTACCCGATCCCGCGCGCGGAGAACCAGGCGCTGTACAAGCGATATGAGGCGCTGGCGCTCGCTTTGCCTGACGTCAGCTTCGTCGGCCGGCTCGCCACCTATCGCTACTACAACATGGACCAGGTGGTCGGGCAGGCGTTGGCAACCTACCGCCGGCTCGCCGCGCGGTGGACCGATCAGGAGCCGCGCGTCGCATTGGGCTCGGAGATCCGCATCGCGAAGGTGGCCTAAAGCCGGCACATGCCGAAAAAAGGAAGAGCTGCCCAATACGGGCGGCCCTTCTTCGTACCGGCCCCGATGAGCCTTCTTACTGTTGGTAGTTCGTCACCGGCGTCGGTTCCGGATCCTGAAGCGCTTGGGCGCTCAGGAAGATGAAGAGCACTGCCGCGATCCCGCTGGAGATCACAGCCACCCGTTTGGTCCCGCGGCCGCCACGATGACGCAGTGATAGGATGAAAAACAACAGGCTGACCAGCGCACCGACGATGCCGACGATCAGCGCACCCTCCGCGCCGCCGGACTGCGCCCCGCCGCTGCGGTCAAGCAGAAGCGTCGGGAAAATTGCGAGCGAGATCAGCGCCGCGACCAGTGCCGCCAGGCTAAGCGCGACCGGCAGTATCGAAGAATGCGTTTCCGGTGACCGCATTGTCATACTCAACTCCACGACTGTGCCGCTGACGGATATATCCGATCCAGCGAAACAAGCGACCACGCAGCGAGCGTTGCCCGCCGCGCCGGCCGTCTCATCTATTTACATGCTGGCGTGGCCCGCATGATCGCTCGACTTGCCGGCCTGGAGTTTGGTCACGGCGGCAATGTGCTTCTTGATGATCGGAATGGCCGTCCGCGCGGTCGCCTTCAGCGGTGCCTTATCACCCTCCTTGGCATAGCTCTGGTGCAGGTCCAGCGCCGCCTGATGCGCCGGCAACTGCTGGCCGAGATAGAGACGGTCGAAGTCGGGGGTCGAGGCTGTCTGCAGTTCCGTGATCGATGCGGTCGCGCCGCCCAGCGCCGGCGGCGGCGGGGTCAGGCCCGCCTTCTGCGCTGCCTTGACGGTCGCGGCCGTCGTCTTCTGGTGATGGTCGATCAGCATCTGCGCGAACTTGCGCACGTCCGGGTTCTGCGACTTCTCCAACGCGATCTGGCTGGAGTTGATCTCGTAGAGATCGCTCATGCCGGCAGCGGTGACATAGGGCAGCGCCTGCATCTTGGCCTCGGCCGGCGGGGGCGGCGGCGGGGTCTGCGCGAAGAGCGGGGTGGCGGCGGTAAGAGCGAGGGTGAAGGCAATCGTACGCAGCATGTAACTCTCCTGCTGATGTCCGCCCGCGAACAGTTGGCGTCGTCCCTGGTTCCGCCACGCGGCAACAACTCGGCAAGATAAAGCCGCTTCTTCCGAGATTTGCGGACCCGCATGAAATGCCGGGTGTTGACCGTTCGCGGCTGCGCCTGCTGGGCGCGGCTGCGACGATGAAGAGGAGAGAGACAATGGCTCAGAAAGGTGCCGGTGGCAATCCGGGCGCAATTACGAAGAAGGGCGGTGACGACGCCTCCGGCAGCACCGGAACCGGTCGCGGCGGCGGCGGCAAGAGCGGGAATTCCGGCAAGAAGGGATGAATTCAGTGGCGGTCGGCCCGTGAGGCCGGCCGCCACTTACTCCTCAGGCGTTAGTCTTGACGCTTCGGCAGTATGCTGATGCCGCCATTATGCTCAGCGACGACCGGTTCGACCTCGTCCATGCTCCGCCGGCCGCCCTGGCGCACTTCCGTCACGATGTCGCGTTGCGCCATGTGGAGCGATCGTAATGCCTGCTCGTCCCAAGCGCCGTCGCGGAACACCACTGTCGGCGCGCCCTCCATCTAGAGGCCGATATACGGCCATCGCCGCTTGGCGGCGGCGATGACGGTGTGGAGCAGGCTGAAGGTCTCGAGTGAGATGAGCATGGCGGAGATCGATCGGTCTTCCCCCAGGATCGCCTGCACACCAACGCCGCCGAAGACGAAGATCAGGACGAGGTCCATCGGTGTTGCCGAGCGAAGCACGCGACGGCTGGTGGTCCGAATGACGAACAGCAGGACGAAGTAGACGATGGTGGCGCGAATGACGGTGTCCATGTCAGGGCCAGACGATCTGCCGGACGGCCACGCTTTCGCCATCCACCTGGATGACGCCCCGAAGAATACCCGCCTTCTCCGGCTTGCCGCCGACCTCGATCACGGAGCTGCCCTCACCACCGCGTACAAAGACGTAGTCCTGACCGCGCACATCACTCCGATTACCCACCGGCTGGGGTCACAGGGATTGGATACCAAGCCCATCGGCTGTCGCTCGGTCGATACGGACGACAAAGGTCGGAGAGGGACGGGCCGACGTCGATGCGTGATTTCTCCGGCGCACGCGCACGGGCAAACCGCCGATAATCGATCGTGACTGAGCGATCTTCGGTCTGCGCTGAGGCCTTGGCCAGCGGCCCGGACCCGAACACCCCCGCTAACGCGGCAAGGACGAGAACCGCGAAGACGCTGAACAGGATGGTCTGCAGCCTGCGCCAACGGCGTTCGAAGCCGGATGCTCGCCGAGTTCGAGGTCGGCGCCCGTGGCAGAAAGAGAGGGCACGGCTCAGCCAAGCGGCTGAAGATAGCGCGAAACCTCATGCCGGAAACGCTCAGCCAATGCCGCCTGGTGACTGGACGGCACCTCTTCCTGAAGCTCGAGGAACCAGCTGCTTTCCTCCTGGTACATGTGATGCGTCACGGCGCCGCGAATATGTTCGAGCTTATCGATATAGTCCTGCGACATCGGCTCGATCTTCTCCAGCAATGCCAATTGCACCTTGGTCATTGCCTGTTCTTCATAGGCGAGCGAGGCGTGCGCCTTGTGGCCGCTATCCGCCACTTCCGGATAGAGGATCGTCTCCTCCGCATTCGCATGGGCGGTAAGGAGGTCGGCAAGCCGGCGGGTCGCACGGCGGCGACTTTCAGCGTCGGACGCCTGGTGGACGTCGGCGAAGGCAGCTTCGATCGCCTCATGCTGGTCGATCACCTCGGCAAGCCAACTACCGACCAGGGCGCGCGATCGCGCCTCGCGCCGCGCCTCCATGCGGGTCTCTTCGCTTTCGGGCGGCGTGATCGCAGCGACGATCCGGTCGAGGAATGACATTCGGCATCTCCTTGGGCGGGCCGTCAGAATGTTCGCCCGTGAGCAGGGTTCCAAGTAAAAGTCAGCCACTTACATTGATCAGGCAAGATCGGAGGCGGAACACGCGACAAACCCTGTCGTTTGCCGAAGATGAAGATCCATTATTTGCGCTGCGGCACCGATTGCCCCTTCGGAGGACCGCTGTTCGACGGCTTCAGCAAGAGCGTGTTCGGCCTGATTCCCTGCGCCGTGCAACTGATCGAGACGAGCGACGGCCTTGTTCTCGTCGACACCGGCTATGGCAGCGAGGATGTCCGCCACCCGCATCCGCGCCTCAGTAAATTCCTCCGCGGCCTGCTCAACATCCGCTTTCGTGCCGAAGAGACCGCCATTCACCAGATCCGGCAGCTTGGTTTTGATCCTAAGGACGTGCGGCACATCGTCCTCACCCATCTCGACTTCGATCACGCCGGGGGGCTTGAGGATTTCCCGCAGGCGCGCGTGCATGTCTTGGAGGCCGAGCGCGATGCCGCCGAGCACAAGCGGCGCGGGTTTATCAGCAAGCGCCGCTACCGCCCTGCGCAATGGGAGGATGTCCGCGATTGGCGCACCTACGCACGAGGGGGCGAGCGTTGGTTCGGCTTCGACAGGGTATCTCAGCTGGACGGGCTTTCGCCCGAAATCCTGATGGTTCCCTTGCCCGGTCACACTTGGGGTCACGCTGGGGTTGCGGTACGCACCGCCGATGGATGGGTGCTGAACGCCGGTGACGCCTACTTTTATCGGCGCGAACTCGACACTGACCGGCGACGCTGCACGCCCGGACTGCGCTTCTACCAGAACCTGATGGAGGTCGACCGTGTCGCGCGCTTCCAGAACCAGTACCGCCTGCGCGATCTAAAACGCGCACACGGCGGTGAAGTCACCATCTTCTGCTCGCACGACCAGCTTGAGCTGGAAGCGATGCAGCGCACGCCACCCATATCTCGCTGACCGACCAAAGCGCGCGACGGTATCATCCGTCGACGCTTCTACAAGCCCGGTGAAAATGGCTGCATGGGGGTACTGACGCTATTGCCAGCCCAGGTGTTTGATCCCGGGGTTTGCAGCTACTCCGGCGCGGAGACCGGTATCGGTTCGCGGGACGATCGAAGCGCGTGCCAGGCGTAGAGGGCGCAGCCGCTCCAGATGAGGCCGAAGGCAATGAGTTCGACCGTTCGGAGCGGCTCACCGAAGAGGAGCACCGCTTCCAGGAACTGCAGCGTCGGCGCTATGTACTGCAGCAGCCCCATCGTCGTATAGCGCAGCCGGCGCGCGGCCGAGGCGAACATGAGGAGGGGCACCGCGGTGATCGCGCCGGCGGCGATCAGCAGCAGGTCGAGCGTGCGATCATGCCCGAAGGCGCCCTGCCCGCTCGCGTCGGTGTGAAGCACGAGCGCAAGACAGAGCGGCGCCAGCAACAGCGTCTCAACGGTCAGCCCGCCGAGCGCATCGATCGCCACCATCTTACGGATAAGCCCATAGGTGCCGAACGACAAAGCAAGCGCGAGAGGGATCCAGAGCGAGCCACCGCGCGCGAGCGACATGACCGCGACACCTGCCACCGCAAGCCCGATCGCGGCCAGCTGCCCCCGCCCAATCCGCTCGCGCAACACGGTCATGCCCAGCACCACATTGACGATGGGATTGAGGAAGTAGCCGAGGCTCGCCTCCAGGACATGCCCGTTCAGCACCGCCCAGATATACACCAGCCAGTTCACGGCGATCAGCGCGGCGGACGCGCAGAGGAGAAGGAGGGTGCGTCCGCGCGCCGCCGCCATCACCGCCCGACCGCGCCTCAGCAATAGGACCAGCCCGACCAGCAGCAGGACCGACCACAAGACGCGGTGCGAGAGAACCTGAAGAGCCGGAACGCCGTGCAGCAGTTTCAGGTAGAGCGGCAGCAGTCCCCACAATGTGTAGGCGCCGACCCCCAGCAACAGTCCGGTCCGATGCTTCGTTTCCATGCCTCCGCGATGCCGCACTTGGCGGTAGGAGGGCAAGCCGTGCTTCTCAGCCGCGGAACAGAGGCGTTGGTCGACCCTTCACGCCGGCGTCGACCTCGAACAGCGCGCCGTCTTCGGGATGAGGCGTGAGGCCGATCGTGGCGGAGGTGACGAACATCCGGTCGAGGTTCTCGCCTGCGAAGGTGACGTTGGTCACCTGACGCGCGGGAAGCGCGATCGAGCGGACGAGCGTGCCTTGCGTGTCGAAGCGGCTGATCCGGCCGCCGCCCCAATGCGCGATCCAGAGGTGATCCTCGGCGTCGACGGTCATGCCGTCGGGATAGCCGTCCGCCTCCTCGAAGCGGATGAAGGGCACGCGTTCGGTGATGCCGCCGCTCTCATCGCGTGCGAAGCGATAGACGGTCCGCTGGGCGGTGTCGCTGTGATAGAGCCAGCGGCCGTCGCCCGAAAAAGCGGGGCCGTTGGGAACACCGTAGTCGCGATCCATCGCCTGCCAGCTGAGGTCGGGCGCGAGGCGGTATAGCGTGCCGCAGGCGTTTTCCTCCGCCGTGTCCATCGTGCCGCACCAGATATGGCCCGACACGTCGGCCTTACCGTCGTTCATGCGGCTGCCCGGTAGATGCGGCTCGGGATCGGCGATGGGCGTGATCGACAGCGGATCGACGGTCAGCGCGGCAAACCCGCTCTTCAGGCCGGCGATGAAGCCGCCCTGCTCCCGCTCGACCAGCCAGCCCACCGGCTCCGGCATGGCCCAGCGATCGATGCGGCCATCTGTCAGCGACAGGCGGTTGATGGCGGGCGCGAGGATGTCGACCCAGTAGAGCGCGTTCTGGCGGGCGCACCAGAGCGTTCCCTCGCCCAGCACATCGCGCTCCACACGATCAACGATCCGCCACTCCGCCATTGCCGAACCCTCAGTGGTTGTCGCGGGGCAGGCCCATCGTCTGGGCTATCCGCTGGTACTTCTCCGAACCTTCGAGGATGGCGCCGGTGTCCATCTGGCCGACCACGCCACGCTGGATCTCCTGCCACGGCGTCTGCGAACGCGGAAAGGCGTACCCGCCCGCTTCCTGCAGCACCCGCCGCCGTTCCGCCAACTCGTCGTCGGGGATCAGCACGTCGACGCGGCGCTTACCGAGATCCATGCGGACGCGGTCACCGGTCTTGAGCAGCGCGAGGCCGCCCATTGCCGCCGCCTCCGGGCTGGCGTTCAGGATCGAGGGCGATCCGCTGGTGCCCGACTGCCGCCCGTCGCCGATGCAGGGAAGTGCATGGACGCCTTCGCGAATCAAATAGGCCGGCGGGCGCATGTTCACGACCTCTGCCGCCCCCGGATAGCCGACCGGGCCCGCGCCACGCATGAACAACAGCGTCTCGGGCGTGATGCCGAGCGACGGATCGTCGATGCGGTGATGGTAATCCTCCGGTCCGTCGAACACGACCGCCGGCCCCTCGAATGCCTCGGGATCGTCTGGATTGGAGAGATAGCGCTCGCGGAACTCGGAGGAGATCACGCTGGTCTTCATGATCGCGGCATCGAACAGATTGCCGGAGAGGACGATGAAGCCTGCCTCTTCCTTCAACGGCGCGGCGAACGGCTTGATGACCTTGTCGTCCTCGATCTTCGCATGGCGGCAATTGTCGCCGATCGACTTGCCGTTGGCGGTGATCGCATCCTCGCGGATCAGGCCCTGCTTCATCAGCTCGGCCACGACAGCGGGCACGCCGCCCGCGCGGTAATAGTCCTCGCCGAGATACTCGCCTGCCGGCTGCAGGTTGACCATCAGCGGCACGTTGTGGCCGTAGGTCTCCCAATCCTGCAGCGAGAGATCCGCCCCGACATGGCGGGCGATCGCGGCAAGGTGGATCGGCGCATTGGTCGATCCGCCGATCGCCGAATTGACGACGATCGCGTTAAGGAAGGCGTCGCGGGTCAGGATGTCCGAGGGCTTCAGATCCTCATGCACCATCTCGACAATGCGGCGGCCGGTCCAATAGGCCGATTCCTGCCGGTCGCGATAGGGCGCGGGGATCGCCGCCGAGCCGGGGAGCGACATTCCGAGCGCCTCCGCCAGGCTGTTCATCGTGGAGGCGGTGCCCATCGTGTTGCAGAAGCCGGTCGACGGGGCCGAAGACGCGACCAGCTTGATGAAGCCTTCGTCGTCGATCTCTCCGGCGGCGAGGAGCTGGCGGCCCTTCCACACGATCGTGCCCGAACCCGTGCGCTCGCCCTTGTGCCAGCCGTTCAGCATCGGGCCGACCGAGAGCGAGATCGCCGGGATGTTCACCGTCGCCGCCGCCATCAGGCAGGCCGGCGTCGTCTTGTCACAACCGGTGGTCAGCACCACACCGTCCAGCGGATAGCCGTAAAGCACCTCGACAAGGCCGAGATAGGCAAGGTTGCGGTCGAGGCCGGCGGTGGGGCGCTTGCCGGTCTCCTGGATCGGGTGGACCGGGAATTCCAGCGGCACGCCGCCCATCTCACGGATACCGTCGCGGATGCGCTCGGCAAGGACGAGGTGGTGGCGATTGCAGGGTGACAGGTCACTGCCGGTCTGCGCGATGCCGATGATCGGCCGGCCGGAGCGCAGCTCATCGAAGCTGATGCCGAAGTTGAGGTAGCGCTCCAGATAGAGCGAGGTCATGTCGACATTTGCGGGATTGTCGAACCAGGCGCGCGAACGCAGCTTGGGCGCTTGTGTGTCGGTCATCGGGTGTCCGGTCAGCGGGAGACGGAGAGGCGGTAGATCATGACGTGCCGGTACGGCTTGCCGGGATCGACGCGGGCGGAGACGAAATCGGCCTGGTTCGGCGCGTTAGGAAACTTCTGCGGCTCCAGCGCGATGCCGTCGCCCATGCGGTAGAGATGACCGTGCTTGCCGACGAAAGTGCCGTCGAGGAAGTTGCCGGTGTAGAACTGCACGCCAGGCTCGGTGGTCAGGACCTCCAAAACGCGGCCGGACTTCGGGTCTTCCAAACGCGCGGCAAGCTGCGGTTCAGCGGTCAGGCCCTTGTCGAGTGCGAAATTGTGATCATACCCTTGGCCAAAGCGGATCTGCTCGTCCGTGCCGTCGCGGATGCCATCGGCGACGACGCGGGGAGCGCGGAAGTCGAAGACGGTGTTGGCGACCGGGCGACGCTCGCCCGTCGGGATCAGCGCGGCGTTGACGGGAGTGTAGGCGGCGGCGGGGATCGTCAGCTTGTGGAAGGTCGCACCCTCGGACGATCCCTCCCCGCCAAGATCGAAGATCGCGTGGTTGGTCATGTTGACCACCGTCGGCTTCGTCGTCTTCGCGGCGAAGGCGATGGTGAGGGCACCCGCCTCATCGAGCGAATAGGTGACGGTCGTGTCGAGCGCGCCGGGATAGCCCGATTCGCCGTCGGGGCTGGCGTGAGAGAGGACGACGCTCGCCGCTGGGCCGCTCTTGACCGAGACGATCTTCCAGACCTGCTTGTCGAACCCCTTGCCGCCGCCGTGCAGCGAGTTGGTCTTGTCGTTCAGCGGCAGCTGATAGGTCTTGCCGTCCAGCGCGAACTTGCCGCCTGCGATGCGGTTGGCATAGCGGCCGACGGTCACGCCGAAGAAGTTCGGGTGGTTTTCGTAAGAAGAGACGTCGTCATAGCCGAGGATGACATCGGCCGTCTTGCCGTTGCGATCGAGGCCGCTCAGCGCCTGCAGCGTCGCGCCATAGGTCAGGATGCGGGCGGAAACGCCGTGCGCGTTGCTGAGGATGATCGCCTCGATCGCGGTGCCGTCGTTCAGCTTGCCCGCCGCCTCGCGCTTCGCATCGGCGGCGAGCGCCGGCGTTGCGATCAGCGCAAGTGCTGCCGTGCCGGAATAGAGTCCCTTCAGCATGTCCGTCCCCTGAGGCAGGCGCGTAGCATGTGCGCCGTTGACGCGTGTCGTTGCTTTATATAGTCCGACAAATATAAACAGAGCAAGCCGCTCGTATCTGCGATGATCGAGAAGTTGGGGCGGCAAGCCCTGCCAGGGAGAGCTGAGGAATGCCCGCACCGCTGACCACATCCGCCAATGTCGCGGCCGCACCGAACGGGGCGACCAACTATCGCCCGGCGCTGACGCTGCTGGCCAGCCTGTTCTTCATGTGGGGCTTCATCACCGTCATCAACGGCACGCTGCTCCCTCATCTGCGTAGCGTGTTCGAGCTTAGCTACCTGCAGACCACGCTGATCGAGAGCGTGTGGTTCATCGCCTATTTCGTCGCATCCTTCCCCGCGGCGAAGCTGATCGAGCGGATTGGCTATCAGAAGGCGATGGTCGTTGGCTTGTCGCTGATGGCGGCGGGCGCGCTGGGCATGATCCCGGCGGCGCGCATCCCGTCCTATGGCGTGACGCTGTTCGCGCTGTTCGTCATCGCGAGCGGGATCACCCTGCTGCAGGTCGCGGCCAACCCCTATGTCGCGGTGGTCGGCCCGGCGGAGACCGCGTCCTCGCGCCTCAACCTCGTCCAGTCGCTGAACTCGCTGGGTGCGACTCTTGCGCCTCTATTCGGTGGTTATCTTATCCTGGGCCGCTCGATTTCCGGCACGGCGAATGGCGCGGTGCTCACCCCGGCGGAGCGCCTGGCCGACGCGCAGGCGGTGCAGTTGCCCTACCTCATCGTCGCTGCTGCGCTGGTCATCCTGGCAATCATCATCGCCCGCTTCCCGCTTCCGGCGATGGGTCAGGCGACGCGGCGCGCGGCGAAGGAGGAGCGGCGTCATCAATCGCTCTGGCGGCACCGCAACCTCGTCCTCGGCGTGCCGGCTATCTTCATCTACCTGATCGCCGAGATCGGTGTCGGCAATCTCTTCATCAACTTCGTGTCGCAGCCGGAGATCGGCAACGTTACGCACGAACAGGCGTCCCGCTACCTCTTCTTGCTCTGGGGTGGCATGTTCATCGGCCGCTTCATCGGCAGCTTCGTCATGCAGAAGGTGGCGCCCGAGCGCGTACTCGCCTTCGTCAGTGTGGGCGCGCTCGTCGTAATGCTGATCGCCACCTTTACGACGGGTCATGCCGCGATGTGGGCGCTGATCGCGGTCGGACTGTTCCACTCGGTCATGTTCCCGACGATCTTCACCCTCGGCATCCGCGGCCTCGGCCCGCTGACGGAGGAAGGCTCCGGCCTGCTGATCATGGCGATTGCGGGCGGCGCGCTGGTGTTCGTGCAGGGCATGATCGCCGACAGCTACGGCCTGCAATGGTCCTTCCTGCTGACCGCCGCCTGCGAACTCTACGTGCTGTTCTACGCGCTTTGGGGATCGAAGCCGACGGCGGCGTCCGCCGCCTGAGTTCAGTTCTTCATCGCGCTCCGGGTATCGTCCAGCGCGAGATCGACTAGGACGCGCATCGCCGCCGCTGCCGCATCACCGTCACCGGCCGCGATCGCATCGTAGACCTTCGCATGATCGGGGATCGGGTTGCGCGGGAGCGCACGGGAGCGTTGCTTGAACTGCGTGGTCCAGCTGACCGCCGCACCGATGCTGGCGCTCAGCACCACAAGCGCGTCGTTACGCGTCGCGCGCAGGATGGCGTCGTGGAAGTCGCGATCCGCTGCCCGGCCGGCATCGGTCGCCAGCGTGTGCCGGCGCATGGCGGCGAGCGCCTCCTTCATCAGCCGCAGGTCCTCGCGCCCGCGCCGTTCTGCCGCGAAGCGGGCGGCGGCGGGTTCGACAACAGCGCGCAACTCGAAGAGGCTGCGGACGAACTGCGTATCCGGCTCCCCCGCAAAGGCCCAGGCGAGGACGTCGGGATCGAGGAGGTTCCAGCGGTTACGAGGCAGCACGCGGGTTCCCGCCTTCGGTCGACTCTCGACCAGCCCCTTGGCGGCGAGCACCTGCACCGCTTCGCGATACGCGCCGCGCGAGACGTCGAGCGCCTCCGAAAAGGCGACTTCGCTCGACAGGATGTCGCCGGGCTGGAACTCGCCCGACATGATGGCGGTGCCCAGCTTGTGCGCAATTGCGCCGTGAAGGCGACGTCCCGTGCCGCGCGGTTTCCGCTCGGACTGATCGCCGGCGCTATTCTGGCCCGTTTCCGTCATTTGTTCTCCTACCCCCCGCCCTAACAGCCGTCGCATCCGCATGGAACGAAAGATTGCGTTGGCCGTCGCTCTGCATTAAGTCGGAGTAATAAGGAGAAGGCAATGACCTCTGACACGCTGACCGCGCCCGCCGAGGCCGCTGGTTTCCACTCCATCAACGCAGCGACGGGGCAGCCGGTTGGCGAGGCTTTCACGTCCCACGGTCCGGCGGATGTCGATGCCGCTTGCGCATTCGCCGAAGCCGCCTTCGACACCTATCGCGCTACCGACCGCGAGACGCGTGCCGCCTTCCTCGAGTCGATCGCTGCCGAAATCCTGGAGATCGGCGACGAACTGATCGTCACCGCCATGCGTGAGAGCGGCCTGCCGCGCGCCCGGCTGGAGGGTGAACGTGGCCGAACCATCGGTCAGCTCAAGATGTTCGCGGATGTGGTGCGTGGTGGCGAGTGGCTCGGCCTCCGCATCGACCCCGCACTGCCGGAGCGGCAGCCGCTTCCCAGACCCGACCTGCGCCTGCGCATGATCCCGCTCGGCCCGGTGGCGGTCTTCGGCGCGTCGAACTTCCCCCTCGCCTTCTCGACCGCCGGCGGCGACACCGCCTCCGCGCTGGCGGCCGGCTGCCCGGTGGTGGTGAAGGGCCATCCCGCCCATCCCGCGACCGGCGCGCTCGTCGCCGCCGCGATCACCCGCGCGGTCGCCAAGGCCGATCTTCCCAAGGGCGTGTTCCAGCACCTCGTCGGCCCCGGCAATGACCTCGGTGCCGCGCTGGTCCAGGACCCGCGCATCACGGCGGTCGGCTTCACCGGATCGCGCGGCGGCGGCCTCGCCCTCGTCCGTCTCGCTCAGGGCCGGCCGGTGCCGGTGCCGGTCTATGCCGAGATGTCGAGCATCAACCCCGTCATCCTCTTCCCCCATGCGCTGAAGGCCCGCGGTGCCGATCTCGGCAAGGCGTTCGTCGGATCGCTGACGATGGGTGCGGGCCAGTTCTGCACCAATCCGGGCCTCGTTCTGGCGATCGAGGGCGAAGGTCTCGACGCCTTCGTCTCCGCCGCTGCCGAGGCGCTAGGCGCAAGCGTCGGCGCGACCATGCTCACCAAGGGTATCCAGAACGCCTATAACGAAGGCGTCACGGCGCTGGAGAAGCACCCCCGTGTCGAGACGGTCGCGCGCGGCAACAGCGGCGAGGGCGTGACCTGCGGTCAGGCGGCGTTCTTCTCGACCGAGGCCAAGGCGTTCCTGTCCGACGACGCGCTCGGCCATGAGGTCTTCGGCGCATCCTCCCTCCTGGTCCGCTGCCGCGACGAGGCGGAGCTGGCCGAGGTCATCGCCAAGGCAGAGGGCCAGTTGACCGCGACGCTGCAGATGGATGCGGAAGACGAGGCGCTCGCCGCCCGTCTCCTGCCGATCTTGGAGCGCAAAGCTGGCCGCATCCTCGCCAATGGCTGGCCGACGGGCGTCGAGGTGACCCATGCGATGGTGCATGGCGGTCCCTTCCCCGCCACCTCGGACGGGCGCACCACCTCTGTCGGCAGCCTCGCGATCGACCGTTTCCTGCGGCCGGTCTCGTACCAGAACCTCGCCCCGGCGCTCCTGCCGGCCGAGCTGCGCGATGGTGCGGAGGGTCTCCCCCACCTCGTCGACGGCAAGCGCAACTGACACGTTCAAGGGCGCGGCCGTAAGTCGCGCCCGTTCAGGGAGAGTACCGCATGGCCCTGCGCCTTCTACAGCACCGCAGCGACTCCGGTCATCGCGCGGTCATCGCGGCCGATGGCGACCGCGCCGCCTTTGTTCACGGCGCGACCTCGATCTATGAGTTGGCCACCCGCGCGATCACCAAGGGCACCAGCCTTGCCGCTGCGATCGCCGATTGCGGCACCGGCGTGTCGATCGATCTCGCCGCCGAGTTCGCGGCCGGGCGGATCATCGCGCCGATCGATCATGCCGACCCGGCGCATATGATCCTGGCTGGCACGGGCCTCACCCATCTCGGTTCGGCCGAGGGGCGCGACAAGATGCACCGCGCCGCCGCAGAAGCGGTGACGCAGACCGATTCCATGAAGATGTTCCTGGAAGGCGTAGAGGGCGGCAAGCCCGCCGACGGCGCGGTCGGCCAGCAGCCTGAGTGGTTCTACAAGGGCGACGGATCACAACTGGTGGCACCCGGCGCGCCGCTCGCCATGCCGTCCTTCGCGCAGGATGGCGGCGAGGAGCCGGAACTGGCGGGTATCTACCTGATCGGTCCGAACGGCACGCCCTTCCGCCTCGGCCTCTGCCTCGCCAACGAGTTCAGCGACCATGTAACCGAGCGGCACAATTATCTCTGGCTCGCCCACTCGAAGCTGCGTCAGGCATCGCTCGGGCCGGAGCTTCTCGTCGGCGAGCTGCCCGACCATGTCGAGGGCGCCAGCCGCATCCGCCGAGGCGATGCCGTGCTCTGGGAAAAGCCGTTCCTGTCGGGCGAGGCGAACATGTCGCACAGCTTCGCCAATCTGGAGCACCACCACTTCAAGTACGACCTCTTCCGTCGTCCGGGTGACATCCACGTCCACTTCTTCGGCACCGCCACCTTGTCGTTCAGCGACGGCGTGCGAACCGAGGAGGGCGACGTGTTCGAGATCGAGGCGGCGCCCTTCACCCTGCCCCTCCGCAACCCGCTTGCCCGTGCAAGCGAGACGCCGGTGGCGGTCAAGGCGCTCTGAGGATGGATCCCGTCCGCATCGCCGTCGTCGGCATGGGCAAGATCGCCCGCGATCAGCACCTGCCCGCCATCGCTGGCGACACCAATTTCAGCCTGGCGGCGACGGTCAGCCCGCACGATCAAGGCGTGAAGGGCGTCCCGCACCTGAAGAGCCTGGATCAGCTTCTCGCCGAGGGTCCGGCGGTCGATGCGGTGGCGCTCTGCACCCCGCCGCAGGTCCGCTACGATCTCGCAACCACCGCGTTGAAGCGCGGCGTCCACGTCTTCCTCGAAAAGCCGCCGGGCGCGACTTTGGCCGAAGTCGATGCGCTGGAGGCGCGGGCCAAGCGCGTCGGCGCCAGCATCTTCGCCGCCTGGCATTCGCGCTTCGCGGCGGGTGTCGCCCCGGCGCGCGCATGGCTCGCCGACCGCCACATCCACAAGGTCGAGATCGTCTGGCGAGAGGACGTGCGCGTCTGGCATCCGGGTCAGGCCTGGATCTGGGAGCCGGGCGGCCTGGGCGTCTTCGACCCCGGCATCAACGCCCTCTCGATCGCGACCCATATCCTGCCTCGCCCGTTCTTCCTGCGATCGGGTGTGCTGGAGCGGCCCGAGAACCGATCGGCCCCGATCGCCGCCCGGTTGGAGTTCTGCGACACGGCGGGCGCGCCGATCAGCATGGACCTCGATTGGCGGCAGACCGGACCGCAAAGCTGGGACATCACCATCGAGACCGACGCCGGCACCTGCAAGCTGTCGCGCGGCGGCGCGGTACTGACCCTGCCGAGCGGGACCGAGCATAGCGAAGATCGTGAATATGCCGGTCTTTACGCCCGCTTCGCCACGCTGATCCGCACCGGTCGCAGCGACATCGACACCAGCCCGCTCAAGCTCGTCGCCGACGCCTATCTGCGCGCGCGACGGGACATCGTCGAACCGTTTCACGAATAAACAAATCTCAGGGAGAGAGAACATGATCAGGACCTTCGCGACCGCGGCAGCGGCGCTCCTCCTGTCCACCGCCGGCATCGCCGCCGCGCAGAGCAGCGAAACGACCGCCACCGCGTCGATCAGCGCGGACAAGCCCGGCCCCGTCTACGACCGGCGTATCTTTACCCAGTTCGCCGAGCATCTCGGCAACGGCATCTATGGCGGCCTGTGGGTCGGCAAGAACAGCAAGATCCCGAACACCCGTGGCTTCCGCAACGACGTGGTGGCTGCGCTCCGCAACCTCGCCGTGCCGGTCGTTCGTTGGCCGGGCGGCTGCTTCGCCGACGAATATCACTGGCGTGAAGGCATCGGCCCGCAGAAGGGCCGCCCGGTCAAGATCAACACCCATTGGGGCGGCGTGACTGAGCCTAATGAGGTCGGCACCCACGAGTTCATGGATCTGGTCGGCCAGATCGGCGCCGAGCCTTATGTCGCAGGCAATGTCGGCAACGGCACCGCGCGTGAGATGGCGGAGTGGGTCGAGTACATGACCGCACCCGCCGGCAGCCTTGCCGAGGAGCGCGCGGCGAACGGCCACAAGGCTCCATGGGCCGTGCCGTATTTCGGCGTTGGCAACGAGCTTTGGGGCTGCGGCGGCAATATGCGGGCCGAGTTCGCGGCGGACGAGACCCGCCGCTACGCGACGTTCATCAAGGCCCCTGCCGGCACCAAGATCCTAAAGATCGCCGCCGGGGCGAATGTCGACGATTACAACTGGACCGAGACGATGATGCGGGTCGCGGGCGAGCAGCTCGATGCCCTCTCGCTCCACTACTACACCATCCCAGGCCGCTGGCCACCCCGCGCGTCCGCCACGCAATTCGACGAGGCAGCCTGGGCCGAGACCCTGTTCGAGGCCAATCGCATGGACGAGCTGATCACCAAGCACACGGCGATCATGGACAAGTACGATCCCAAGAAGCGCGTCTTCCTGGCGGTCGATGAATGGGGCACCTGGTTCGCGGGGGACCCCGGCACCAACCCCGGCTTTCTGCGTCAGCAGAACACGATGCGCGACGCGCTGGTCGCCGCGATCCACCTCGACATCTTCGCCAAGCACGCCGATCGCGTTCGCATGACCGCCATCGCGCAGATGGTGAACGTCCTACAGGCGATGATCCTGACGGACGGGCCGAAGATGGTGCTGACGCCCACCTACCACGTCTTCGCCATGTACAAGCCGTACATGGACGGCACCGTCCTGCCAATCGAGGTGAAGTCGCCCTGGTACGGCAAGGACAAGTGGACGGTGCCGGCGGTCAGCGCCTCGGCCGTCCGCGACAAGGCGGGCGTGGTCCATGTCGGCCTGTCGAACGCCGACCCGAACAGGCCGATGACGGTGACGACGACGCTGACCGGCGTCACCGCGTCCGCCGTCACCGGCAAGGTCCTGACCGCCCCGGCGATGACCTCGCTCAACAGCTTCGACGCGCCGAATGTGGTCGCGCCGGCCCCGTTCACCGGTGCGCAGGTGAACGGGGGCACACTCACGGTGACGCTGCCGCCGAAGTCGGTGGTGATGCTGGACCTGCGATAAGGAAGAGCGAGCCATGCGCAAGTTTGCTTTCGCCCTGGCGATGCTGGCGGGGGCCGCTTGCGCACCCGCGCCAGCCGCATCGCTCAACGACCAGCTGACGGGGGACATCACCCCCGTCCACGACCCGGTGATCGCGCGTGAAGGCAACACCTATTACGTCTTTAGCACGCATGGCGGCGTCCACACCTCGCCCAACCTTATCCACTGGACGGCAGGCAAGCCGTTGTTCGACCTGCCCGCCTGGACAAAGCAGGCGGTGCCCGGCAGCCAGGGCTATTGGGCGCCGGACATCAGCTTCGTAAACGGGCGCTGGCGGCTCTATTACTCGGTCTCGACCTTTGGATCGAACCACTCCGCCATCGGCCTCGTCACCAGCCCGACGCTCGACCCCAAGGCACCCGGCAACGCCTGGCGCGACGAGGGACTGGTGGTCCAATCCACGAAGGACAGCGACTTCAACGCGATCGACCCGAACTTCATCGCCGATCGGGAGGGGCGTCACTGGCTGGCGCTCGGCAGCTTCTGGACCGGCCTGAAGCTCTTCGCGCTCGACAAGAAGACCGGCAAGGCGGTCGGTGAAGCACATTCGATCGCGCGCCGCCCTGCCCCGGCCGGTGGCCCGGCTCCGGTCGAGGCGCCGTTCATCGTCGATCACGGCGGTTATTACTGGCTGATCGCGTCCTACGACTATTGCTGCAAGGGCGCGCAGAGCACCTACTATACCGTGATCGGCCGATCGAAGGACATCACCGGGCCATATCTCGGCAAGGACGGCAGTTCGATGATGAACGGCGGCGGGACCATCCTGCTGCGCGCCGACCTGCCGGAGAAGGAGCGGTTTCGCGGGCCGGGTCACGCAGGCTTCATCCACGACAAGGACGGCCGCGACCTCCTCGTTTACCATGCCTATGACAAAGACAACAAAGGCGCGCCTACCCTCCGTATCGCTCCGCTGACTTGGGGTGCGGATGGCTGGCCGGTCGCCGAACAATAATCAGCGAACAGTGAGAGGATCGGACATGTTCACGCTCAGCCGCCGCAGCTTCGTCGCGAGCGCCGCTGCGCTCGCCGCAGCCCCTGCCCTCGCCCGCAGCCCGAAGGAAGGCATCGTCAACCCGCTCGTCCGCAATCGTGCCGACGCGCAGGTCTTCCGCCATACCGACGGCTGGTACTACCTGACCGGCTCGGTCCCCGAATACGACCGGCTGGTGCTGCGCCGCTCCAAGACCATCGCCGGGCTTGCCACCGCCGAGGAGCGGGTGCTGTGGCGGCATGAGGCGAGCGGGCCGCTGTCGGGCTTCATCTGGGCGCCGGAGCTGCACAAGATCGACGGCCGCTGGGTCATGTATTTCGCGGCGGGGCCGAGCGGCGGCGGCGAGGATGTGTTCCGCATCCGCACCCATGCGGTCATCTGCGATGGCGATGATCCGATGACCGGGCGCTGGGAGCATCTCGGCCAGTTCAAGATGGCCTGGGACAGCTTCAACCTCGACTCCACCGTCTACACGCATCGTGGCACCCGCTATTTCATCTGGGCGCAGCGTGAGGAGGGGATCGACACCAACTCCAATCTCTACATCGCGCCGATGGACGGGATGCTCGGCCTCGCCGCCAAACCGACGCGGCTGACGGTGCCGGAGCTGCCCTGGGAGATCCAGGGGTTCAAGGTCGCCGAGGCACCTGCTGTTCTGGCGAAGAACGGCCGCCTGTTCATGATTTACTCCGCCAGCGCCACCGACGCACGTTACTGCATGGGAATGCTGACGGCGCGGGACGATGCCGACATCATGGACCCGAAGAGCTGGGCCAAGTCGCCGGTGCCGGTGTTCAAGACGTCGGAGAAGAACAAGGTCTTCGGCCCCGGCCACAACAGCTTCACGGTCGATGAGAAGGGCCGCGACATGCTGGTCTATCACGGCCGCGACTATGCCGAGATCAAGGGCGATCCTTTGTTCGACCCGAACCGCCATACCCGCGTCCAGCCGATCCGCTACACGGCGGACGGCGTTCCCGACTTCGGCGAGCCGCTGGCGAACGGGCGGCTGGCGTGACCCTCAGCCGGCGCGAGATGCTCGCCGCGACTGCCGTGGCGAGCGCGCTGCCGGCGATCGCAGGGGCGAAGGAGAGAGCGAAAGCGATGGGACTCGCGCCGACTCCGCCGATGGGCTGGAACAGCTGGAACAGCTTCGCCACGACCATCACCGAGGCTCAGGCTATCGAGACTGCCGGCATCATGGCGGAGAAGCTGCTGCCCTTCGGCTATGACGTCTTCACCGTCGACATCCAGTGGTACGAGCCGGAGGCGAAAAGCTACGACTACAACACCAAGCCGACGCCCGCGTTGGACGCCTATGGCCGGGTGATCCCCGCGCCGAACCGCTTCCCCTCCTCTGTGGACGGCAGGGGCTTCGCCCCGCTCGCCGAAAAGGTCCACGCCCTCGGCCTGAAGTTCGGCATCCATGTCATGCGCGGCATCCCGCGCCTGGCCGTGGAGCGGAACCTGCCGGTCTTCGGCACCACCATCCGCGCCCGCGACATCGCCGATACTTCCAGCACCTGTTCGTGGAACCCGGACATGTACGGCGTCGACATGACCACGCCGGGCGCGCAGGCCTATTACGACAGCATCTTCCGCCTCTATGCGGATTGGGGCGTCGACTTCGTCAAGATGGACGACATGAGTCGCCCCTATGACGCCCATGCGCCGGAGATCGAGGCCGCGCATCATGCCATCCAGCGCTGCGGCCGTCCCATCGTCCTGTCTCTCTCCCCCGGCGAGACGCCGGTCGTCCGCGCGGAGCATGTGCGCCGCCACGCGCAGATGTGGCGGATCAGCGACGACTTTTGGGACGACTGGGCGATGCTGGAGGCACAGTTCACGCGGCTTGAGAACTGGAACCCTCACCGCTCCGAAGGCCGCTGGCCGGACGCGGACATGCTGCCCCTCGGCAGGCTGGCACTCGGCGAGCGGAACACCCGCTTCACGCCGGACGAACAGCGGACGCTGATGACCCTCTGGGCGATCGCGCGGTCCCCGCTGATCATGGGCGGCGACCTCCGCCATCTCGACACCCCGACGCTGGCCCTCCTCACCAACCGCGAGGTGATCGCCGCAAACCAGACGAGCAGCGGCAACCAGCCGCTCTTCGTAGAGGACGGCACGCGGGTGTGGACGGCGGAGGGCGCGGACGGCGCGCGCTATGTCGCCCTGTTCAACACGGGTCCGGCCGCCCGCGAGGTCTCGCTTCCCGCCCGCATGGCGGGGATCACCGGGCGCTTTGCGGTGCGCGACTTGTGGAGCGGACGCGACCTGCCCGGAAATGGGCCGCGGATCGCGCAGACCCTGCCCCCGCACGGCGCAGCGCTGTTACGGGTGAGGCCCGCATAACACACATAAGTCGGACTTTTCCGCCGCTCGCAGAAGGTCGCCGCCTTTGACCCTGTCTCCGAGGTGTTGCCCGTCGGGTTCTTTCTACATGAACGTTGCATGAAAGCCGCTTGACGGCTGCTTCGACCGCTGTCAGAGCGGCTTTTGATTTGTAGGACTAATGGTCGCAGTACGACGGCCGTGATGAAGGGGAGGTCACCTTGGCAATCAAGTCAGTCATTCTCGGCTCCGCATCGGTCATCTCGCTGGTCATCGGCGGCACCGCGTTCGCGCAGGAAGTCCCCGCGCCCGGCGGCGTTCCGCAGCAGGAGCCGTCAGACGGGACGCCCGACACGCCCGAGGGCAGCGCCTCCACCACCGGCACCCCGCCCAGCAGCGATGAAGGTGGAAGCGACGACATCGTGGTCACCGGCGTCCGCGCATCGGCGATCGGCGCGATCAACAGCCGCAAGAACAACATCCAGATCGTCGACTCGATCGTGGCGGAAGATGTCGGCAAGCTGCCCGACAACAATGTGATCGAGGCGCTGCAGCGCGTCAGCGGCATCCAGGTCACCGATCGTGCCGGCGGCGAGACCGCGGCGATCTCCATCCGTGGTCTCAGCGATCCGCTGACCACGCTGAACGGCCGCAACATCTTCACCGGCACCGGCCAGTCCTTCTCGCTGCAGGACGTGCCCGCGAACCTCGTCAAGAAGGTCGACGTGTTCAAGACGCGTTCGGCCGATCAGATCGAGACAGGTCTGGCCGGCCAGATCGACGTCGCGACCCGCCGTCCCTTCGACTTCGACGGCTTCGCCATCTCCGGCATCGCGCGCGGGCTGCGCAACGAGCAAGCGGACACCACCAACCCGTTCCTCAGCGGCCTGATCAGCAACCGCTGGGAAACCGGCATCGGCGACATCGGCGTGATGCTGACCGGTGCATATAACCGTCAGAAGTTCCGCAACATGTCGGTGACCGCAGGCGCGCTCGTACCGTTCGCGACCGAGACCCCGCCTGCGGGTTCGGGGCTTGCGCCGCTGGAGCGCATCTTCCCGGGCGGCAACAACGAGAATTGGCAGCCCGGATCCGATCGCGGCCTGCCGACGGCCCCCGGATCGACGCTCAACATCAACGGTGTGGAAACGCCCTATTACCTGTCACGCGACGCGGTGTTCAGCGGCGACCTGTACGGCAAGCGCGAGCGCATCGCGCTGAACGGTGCGGTCCAGTGGGCACCAAACGACCGGTCCACCTACACGGCCGAAGTGGTCTACACCGGCTTCCGCGGGCAGACCTTCAATAGCCTGATGTTCAGCTTCGTCGACTTCTGGGGCAATCTCGGCCCCGATCCGCTGCTCGAGCTGTACCCTGACACGAACATCGTGAAGCGTCGCTATGCGGGCGATGTCTACGGGTTCAACTCCGGCGATTTCACCAAGAACAAGACCGACAGCTGGCTCTATGGCTTCAACGCGAAGTGGGACATCGGCGAGCGCGGCAAGATCGTCGCCGACGTCGCCTATCAGGACTCCAAGTACCAGACCCAGTTCTTCGCGATGCGCACCGAACGTGTCGCGTCGGGCATAACCGCCGACTTCAACGCTGGCGGAGGCATTCCGTCCTATCACTTCAACGACGACTCGCAGCTGACCGACGCGTCGGTGTGGAATGTCGCCCAGCTGTACGACAATGGCGACAAGCAGAAGGGCAGCGCGCTTACCTTCACGATCGACGGCGAATACACCTGGGATGACGGGTTCCTCCGTCGCATCCGCGGCGGCGTGCGGTATGACGACCGCAAGGCGATTGCCTCCACCCGCGCGCAGGACGGCGGCATCCTCGGCATCCCGCTTTCGGAGCTGGGTGAGGGTTCGACCTTCACCAACAAGAACTTCTTCGACGGCCGCGCCGACGTGCCGTCGTCATGGGTGCTGCCGAGCGGGTACTGGCTCTGGGAAAACCGCGACGCCATTCGGGAGCGGTACAAGGCTGCTTTCCCCGGTAATACCGCATTCCGGACCTCGGATCAGCTGTCGTACACCGATGTCTTCGACATCAATGAGATCACCACCGCCTACTACCTGATGGCTGATGGCGAAGTGTCGATCTTCGGCCGTCCGCTGCGGGTGCAGGGCGGCGTCCGCTATGTGATGGTGGATACGGACTTCACCTTCACCGATCGCTACTCGCCGACGCTGGCGCAAACTTCGTCCACGTCGGGCACGGAGAAGTGGCTGCCGAGCGCGACGGCGATCTACGAGGTGACCAACCGGCTTCGCCTACGCTTCAACTACGGCAAGACGCTGCGCCGGCCGACGTTCACGGACCTGAACCCGAACTTCAACCTGGTCGGCGATCTCACTAATGTCGGCTATGGTAGCGGTACGGGCGGCAACGCCAGCCTGCGGCCGACCAGCTCCCGCAACCTCGACGCCGCGATCGAGTGGTACTTCGACCGCGACAGCGCCGTCGCGGCGACGTTCTTCCACCGCAAGATCAACGGCTTGGTTGTGCCGCTGACGACACGTCTGACGATCCCCGGAAGCAACCTCAACACCGACAGCTTCCTGATCACGCGACCGGAGAACGCGTCGAACGGCACGCTGAAGGGCGTCGAGCTCAGCCTCACCTACTTCCCGAAGTTCCTGCCGGGTCCGCTGGATGGCCTAGGGTTCATCGGCAGCGCGACGATCCTCGATTCGAAGCAGAACATCCCGCTGGTGGACGGCACCGGCGCGGTAGTCGGCGAAACCTCGTCTCAGTTCTTCGGCGTGTCGAAGCTGTCGTACAACGCGACCCTGGCCTACGATAACGGCCCGATCGGCGCCCGCCTGTCCTATGTCTGGCGCAAGGAATTTCTGCAGCGGAACGAGGCCCGCCTGTTCGCCAACCCGATCGGTGTCTGGCGCAACCCGGAAAAGAGCCTCGATCTCCAGCTGACCTATAACATCAGCGATCGGCTGGGCGTGACCTTCGATGCGGTGAACCTGACCAAGTCGAAGCAGCAGGAATACTATCAGTTCGAGGATGCCGGCGGGCCGGACATGTTCAACCTCGGCACCGTGCTGATCGCGCGCACCTTCGCACTCGGCGTCAAGTTCAACTTCGACTGATGCCGTCCCCGAGCGCCCGGTCCACTCGCCGCCTCCCCAGCGGGCGATGGGCCGGGTCCCTCCGGCGGGCGCTGTGCCTCTCCCTCGCAGCGCTCGCCGGCCTCTCTTCGGCCGTCGCGGCGGCGCCGATCGATCAGGATCGGGTGCTTGCTACCCGCTACGGCAACGATGCCGCCTGGTATCGCGACAACATCCCGCTGTTCGAGAGTTCGGACCCGCAACTCGACGCCGTCTATTACTATCGCTGGTCGGTGTACCGCGCGCATCAGCGCGACCTTGGGGCCAAGGGTTACATCACCACCGAGTTCATGGACGATGTGGTTTGGCAGCGGGAGCCCTATGCCAGCCTGAACGACGCCACCGGATTTCACCTCTACGAGGGCCGCTGGCTGCGCGCCCGGCGCTATGCGGGGGACTATATCGACTTCCTCTACCAAGAGGGCGGCAACGACCGGCATTTCAGCGAGGCGATCGCGGATGCGGTGTGGGCGCGCTATCTGGTCGATCACGATGCCGCCGTCGCGACCCGGCACCTGCCCGCCATGCGCCATATCTACGGCCTGTGGGACGACCATTTCGACTTCGACAAGGGGTTGTACTGGGTCGAGCCTTTGATGGACGCGACCGAATACACCGTGTCCTCGATCGACACCTCGGGCGGGAAGGACGGGTTCACCGGTGGCCACGCCTTTCGCCCGACCATCAATGGCTACATGTTCGCCAACGCCCGCGCGATCGCGCGGCTGTCCGATCTGGCGGGCGATGTGGCGTCGGCGCGGGACTATGATGCGCGGGCCGATCGGCTGAAGACGCGGATCACCACCGATCTATGGAGCGGCAAGCTCGGCCACTTCATCGACCGGCACCGGATCGAGAACGAATACGTGCACTATTGGCAGCCGATCCGGGCGCGCGAGCTGGCCGGATATCTGCCCTGGACCTTCGGCGTGGTGGAGGGGGCGTCGCCTTACGACGGCGCGTGGAGGCACCTGCTGTCGAAGGACGTGTTCGCGGGGGCGGCCGGGCCACGCACGGTGGAGCCGTCCTACGAATATTACATGCGGCAGTACCGCTACGACAAGGAAACCGGGCAGCGGGAGTGCCAGTGGAACGGCCCCGTCTGGCCGTTTCAGACGACGCAGGTGCTGACCGCCCTCGCCCGGCGACTGCATGCGGGCGGCGCGGCGGCGGTCTCGCGGGCCGATTATCTCGCGCTGCTCCGCCAATATGCGCGGCTGCATTATCAGGCCGATCGGATCGACCTTGAAGAGGATTACGATCCGGAGACGGGCAAGCCGATTGTCGGCCTCGCCCGCAGCCACCACTATTTCCACAGCGGCTTCGACGATCTGGTGATCTCGGGGCTTGTCGGCCTGCAACCCTTGGCGGGTGACGAGCTGACTGTCGATCCGCTCGTCCCGGCCGGTGGCCTGTCCTACTTCGCGCTTCAGGACGTGCCCTATCACGGGCGGCTGGTGACGGTGACCTGGGATGCCGAAGGTGGCCGCTACGGCGCGGGCCTGCGCGTCTATGTCGACGGCACGCTAGCGGGCAGCCGGGCCGATCTCGGGCCCCTGACCGTTTCTGTCGAGGCACGCGCAAATCCACCTGCCCCTCGTCCGCTGGCCAAGAGCATCCAGCTCGTGCGGTCGGGCTTCCCGCGTGCGCTAGCGTCAAGCGGCAGCGATCCCGAGAAGCTGCACGATGCGCTCGATGGACGCGTGTGGTTCTTCCCTGAGCTGCCGAACGGCTGGGAGTCCAGCTCGGTCAAGGCGCAGGAATGGTTCGCAATCGATTTCGGCGAGCCAATGGAGATCGGCGCGGGCGAGCTGTCGTTCTTCGAGGGCGGCAACTTCGCCGCGCCGACGCGTGTCCGCATCCAGTACCAAGGTCCAAAGGGCTGGACCGATCTCACCGCCGGTGCGGGCCTCGCGAACGGAACGCAGCGGCTGGGCTGGACGCCTGTCACCGCGCGGCATGTCCGCCTGCTGATCGACAAAGCCGCCGGACGTCAGGTCCGGCTGGCGGAGTTCAAGCTATTCTGAGCGGTCCTCGCGTTCTGGAGCTTCGGCGCGCGCCTTGACCGGCTCCTGTCCGGCCTGTGGCTGGCGGACGCGCATCTTGATTGGCCCCGCGCACATCGCCGGCTGCTCTGGCCCGCAGGCCGGCGAAGTGGCCGGCTGAACGGCCTCCGACGGCGCGGCCGTGGCGATCAGAAGGGGCAGGAGCATCATCACGCGCTCCAATCAACACCTCCCGCGCGCGGCGATCAAGGTCCAACAGCGCTAAGCAGCCGTTGTTTACAATGTGATCAGGCGAAGAGTTCGGGCCGGCGCAGCCGAAGTGTCTGAATCAGCAGCAGCGTCTTCATATCCGGGATTTCGCCGGCGTCAGCCATGCACGCGACGCGATCGAGCGGGATCTCGTGAACGGTGATCTGCTCGTTCTCATCCGCGACGCCCCCGCCCTCCCCGACGCGATCGGCGAGGCCGTATTCCGCATGGTACAGCCAGTTCCGCTCGGTCGAGACGCCCGGCATCGACCAGCTGCGGGCGACGAGATCGAGCGCGGTCAGGCGGACGCCCGCCTCCTCCAGCGCCTCCTCCGCCGCATTGGCGTCCGGTGCCATATCCGCTTCGAGCGATCCGGCGGGCGCTTCGAGAATGTCGCCCTCGCCTGCCCGCATCACGGCCGCGCGCGGCTGGCTGACGAAGAGGGCGACGCGGCGCACCGGATCGAAGGGCAGGACGGTGGAGGCGTCACCGTGATCCTCGACATGCCGCTCCGCCGTGCGTCCATCCGCCATCGCCAGCGTTACCAGCCGGAGCGAGACGAAGTTCTGGTAGATGAGCGTTTCGCCGAGGATCATGGCACGGTTGTGCGCGGGAAAGCGGCCGAGGGGAAGCATGGCGGACGGCAAACAGCGGATAGTGACGGTCAACGACAGGATGCAGCAGGGTTATACCTATGCGCTGGAGGCGCCGGCCGGCCGGAACTTCGACCCCGGCTTCGGGCCAGAACTGACGCCGAAGGAGATGCTCGCGCTCGGCGTGTTCGGGGGCAAGTACATGACCGACTGCCGCGCCGAGTTTCCGGCGAGCTGGTTTGCGAAAGCGAAGCTCGCCGGCGGCAAGCGAGACCCGGACCTCAACTATTTCGGCGTGCTGTCCGGCCAGCCGCTCTCCGTCTGGCGCGCGAAGGGCTGGATACGGGAGGAAGACCCGCGCGGCTGGTTCCAGTGGTACTGCCGCTACTATATGGGCCGGCGGCTGGGCGCGGAGGACAAGCGGCAGATCGGCCGCTGGCGCGCCTTCGCCCGCCATGCGGGACAGATCCGCAAGCATTGCGAGCCGGGCGACCCGAGCTGCCGCCCCGTCCAGCGTCAGGCCCTGCTGCAATGGGCCTATGACAGCCGGCAGATGTGACGCTACCAACCGGTCCATGCTGACCGATATCGAGATCGCCCGCGCCGCCCCGCTGAAGCCGATCGCGGAGATCGCGGCGAAGATCGGCGTGCCCGACGAGGCGCTGGAACCCTATGGCCGCCACAAGGCTAAGATCGATCTGAACTGGCTTCTGGGCCGTCAACGTAAAGGCGAAGGCGACGGTCGGTTGATCCTCGTCACCGCAATCAACCCGACCCCGGCAGGCGAAGGCAAGACGACGACCTCGGTCGGCCTTGCCGATGCCCTGACACGGAGCGGGCGCAAGACCGTGCTCTGCCTGCGCGAGCCGTCGCTCGGCCCGTGTTTCGGCCAGAAGGGCGGCGCGACAGGCGGCGGGCGGGCGCAGGTCGCGCCGATGGAGGACATCAACCTCCACTTCACGGGCGACTTCCACGCGATCACCGCCGCGCACAATCTGCTGGCGGCGATGATCGACAACCACATCCACTGGGGCAACGCGCTCGACATCGACGTGCGTCGGGTGGTCTGGCGGCGGGTGATGGACATGAACGACCGGGCGCTGCGCGACATCGCGCAGTCGCTCGGCGGACCGGCCAACGGCTACCCGCGCGAAAGCGGTTTCGACATCACGGTCGCGTCGGAGGTGATGGCCATCCTCTGCCTCGCGGAAAGCCTCGAGGACATGGAGCGGCGGCTGGGCGACATCGTCGTCGCCTATACCCGCGACCGGCGACCGGTGACCGCGCGTGACCTGAAGGCGGACGGCGCGATGGCGGTGCTGCTGGCCGACGCGATCAAGCCGAACCTCGTCCAGACGCTGGAGGGAACACCCGCCTTCATCCATGGCGGACCGTTCGCCAACATCGCCCATGGCTGCAATTCGGTGATCGCCACGCGAGCCGGGCTGGCGCTGGGCGACTATGTGGTGACGGAGGCGGGGTTCGGCGCTGACCTTGGCGCAGAGAAGTTCTTCGACATCAAGTGCCGTCAGGCCGGGTTGAAGCCCGCTGCCGTGGTGCTGGTCGCCACCGTTCGCGCCTTGAAGATGAACGGCGGGGTAGCGCGCAAGGACCTTGATCGGGAGGACGTGGGTGCGGTGGAGGCGGGCGGCTTGAACCTGATCCGTCATCTCGAAAACCTGCGCCAGTTCGGCGTGCCTGCGGTCGTTGCTATCAACCACTTTCATACCGACAGCGAAGCGGAAACCGCCGCTGTTTGGGCCATCGCCGCGGCGCATGGCTCCGCCGCCTATGTCTGCCGCCACTGGGCCGAAGGCGGCGCGGGTGCCACTGAGCTCGCTGAGGCGATCGTTGCTCTGGCGGACGGAGGTGGTGGCAACTTCGCCCCGCTCTACGACCTCGACCTGCCGCTGTTCGACAAGATTCGGACGATCGCCACGCGCATCTACCGGGCAGGCGAGGTGACCGCGGAGCCGAGCGTGCTGGCACAACTCGCGCGCTGGGAGGCGGCGGGGCACGGCCGGCTGCCGGTGTGCATCGCGAAAACGCAGTACAGCTTCTCCACCGACCCGGACCTGCGCGGCGCGCCGGAGGGCCATGCCTTTGCCGTGCGTCAGGTGCGCCTTGCCGCCGGAGCGGGCTTCGTAGTCGCGATCTGCGGAGAGATCATGACCATGCCGGGCCTGCCGCGCGTTCCGGCGGCCGAGGCGATCCGCATCGACGCGGAAAGCAGAATCGACGGGCTGTTCTGAGGGCGCGTTCGATCTCCAGCAAGGTGGTGCAGTTTTCGGTTCAAAGACTTAGGGGGCTTCGATATGGGGCTGGGAACTGTTCGATAGCAGTTCGCCGGGGGGGCAACGCTGCAATGTTCCGTATCCGCTCGCTCCTGATGATCCTGCTCGCGTTTTTCGCGGCCGCTTCGCCCGCCGGAGCGAAACTATTGCGCACTGGCGAGGCGCTCTGCTTCGCCGTCACGCCGCAGCAGGTTCCGGATGCGGCGGTCGATCGTCTGACGTACCGTTGTAGCGGGCACCCACGGGACTACCGCCAAGCCTCGCTCTGGTTACGGACCCCCATTCCGCAGAATGCCCGCGAATGGGCCCTGATGATGCACCAGACGCGCTTCGATCGGGCGGTGGCTTATTACCGCTATACGGATGGCGTGATCGACCGCGAGACCATCCGCCGCGGCGACTTCGGGCAGCGCTGGCGCATCGGCGGCCAGATCCTCTTCAGCCCGCCCCTGCGCGACGCGGCGTTGCAGGCGATCTATCTGCGCGTGGACAGGCTCTCTTCCGAACGGCTGCTGCGCCTCCGCCTCAAGCCCGCCGACGAAGCCGGGTCGGACCTGTCGCTCGCGGCGATGCTGGTGGGTGCGGGGCTGGTGCTGCTGTTCCTCGGCACGATCTACAATCTGTGCCTTGCAGTGGCGATCAGGCGGCAGTTCCTGGCGTGGCACGGCGCATGGGCCTGTTCGGTTCTGGTCTGGGGCCTCGTCTGGTCGCAATTGGCGCTGATCGCCTTTCCGGGCATGGCCGGCACGATCGCAGCGCGAACGAGCACGGCGTTATCGGGCATCGCCATCGCCATGGCGACGTTCAGCGCCGCAACAGCCTTCGCGCCCGCCTATCTGCCGCGCTGGTTGCGCAGCACGCTGATCGTACTCGGGGTCGCGATCTTCGCCTGCTGCATCTTGGCGGCGACCGAGTTCGGCGGCAACGTCGATGTCTACGGCCCGATGCTGGAGGTGCTGACCCTCTCCATTCTCGGCCTCGTCGCCGTCGCACTCGCGATCGCGTGGGGACGCGGCAGTCGGGAGGCGCGCGATCTGGCGAGCGCCTGGTCGGTGCCGATGCTGGCCCTTGCCTCCACCACGGTCTTCAACCTGGAAGACCGGATGTTCGGCGGCGGGCCGCAGCTTCTGGTCCTGTTCGCCAGCGCGCTGCAGACGCTGTGGTTGTCGGTCGCCACCACCATCCGCCTGTCCCGCCTGAGGATCGAGCGCGACGAGGCGCGCGCCTCCGAGAACGAGATGGGCGAGCTTGCCCGTCGCGACACGCTGACCGGATTGCTCAACCGGCGCGGTATCCTCGAGTGCTGGCAGCGATTCTACCTCCAGCCCTTTCGGCCCGATTTCGGTCTGGGCTTGCTGCTGATCGACGTCGATCACTTCAAGTCGGTGAACGATCTGTTCGGCCACGAGGTCGGCGACGATGTCCTTTCGCGCATTGCGCGGATGCTGAAGGTGTACGAGAACAACCTGCGGATCGCCGGTCGCTGGGGCGGCGAGGAGTTCATGATCGGCATCGGCGCGGCATCGCGTGAGGATATCCTCTCCCTCGCTGAAAAGCTTCGGGCAGATCTGGCCGCCTGCCGCCATGGTGTCGTGTCGGACAGCCGGCCTGTCACGGTCAGCGTCGGTGGCGCATTCGGCACCGCCGGAACATCGTTCGGCGCACTGTTTCGCGCCGCCGACGGCGCGCTTTACGAAGCCAAGCAGGCGGGTCGCAACCGCGTCGTCTTCACCGATGCTGGCCCTGGCATCGACAGCCTCGATCTACGATGGAACAGCTGGGATCAGGCACGTCCCGTGCCTGAGACAGAGGTATAGAACCGGCGATTTGGTCCCGCGCCCGTTCTCCGCTAACAGCGCCGCCGCACGGCGCGGGAGCTTTCCGCGCCATCGATCGTCCATAAGGACGGCTTAGTACGGAGAGTAGCATGGACAGCCCGGCGGCGCGGCGGAATCAGCCCGCGCTGAAGCTGCACGTTCCGGAACCGAAGTTCCGCCCCGGCGACCCTGCCGAGTTCAGCCACCTGATCATTCCGGCGGCCGGCGAGACGCCGCGCCCCGACACGGCGGCGGAGGCGAGCGCGATCCGTGCGCAGGCCTATGGCCTCGTCCGTGTCCTGGACAGCGAGGGCAAGGCGCTAGGCCCCTGGGACCCGAAGCTTGATCCCGACACGCTGATCCGCATGCTGCGACAGATGGCGCTGACCCGCGCCTTCGACGAGCGGATGTATCGTGCGCAGCGGCAGGGCAAGACCAGCTTCTACATGAAGTGCACGGGGGAAGAGGCGATCTCGATCGCGTCCACCGCCGCGCTGGATGCCGAGGACATGGTCTTCCCCTCCTACCGGCAGCAGGGCATCCTGATCTCACGCGGGCAGAGCCTGGTCGACATGATGTGCCAGATCTACTCGAACCGAGGCGACCGGCTGAAGGGCCGGCAGATGCCGATCATGTATTCGGCGCGCGACAAGAACTTCTTCTCGATCTCCGGCAATCTCGCTACGCAGATGCCGCAGGCGGTGGGCTGGGCGATGGCCTCCGCCTCGCGCGGGGACACGCGGATCGCGACCGCCTGGTGCGGCGAGGGGTCGACGTCGGAAGGGGACTTCCACTCGGCGATGACCTTCGCCAGCGTCTATCGCGCGCCGGTGGTCCTGAACGTCGTCAACAACCAATGGGCGATCAGCAGCTTCTCCGGCTTTGCGGGGGAGGAGGCGACGACCTTCGCCGCGCGCGCGATCGGCTACGGAATCGCCGGGCTGCGGGTGGACGGGAATGATGCGCTGGCGGTGTATGCGGCCACCCGTTGGGCGGCGGAACGGGCGCGCACGAACAATGGGCCGACGCTGATCGAGCATTATTCCTATCGCGCCGAGGGGCACTCCACCTCGGACGACCCGTCGAAGTACCGTTCGGCAGAGGAGCGTTCGGCCTGGCCGCTGGGTGATCCGATCGTGCGGCTGAAGGATCACCTCATCGCGCTCGGCGCGTGGGATGAGGAGCGGCAGTCGGCGATGGACAAGGAGTTGGCCGAAGAGGTCCGCGCGGCGGGCAAGGAGGCGGAGAAGCTGGGCATCCTCGGCGACGGCCTCCACCAGCCCTTCGACACGATGTTCGAGGAGGTGTTCGAGGACATGCCCTGGCACCTCCGCGAACAGATGGCCCAGATGAAGGCCGAGCGCGAGGCGGCGGGGATATGAGGCTCATCGGGACGAGCTCCCTCTCCCCTTGCGGGAGAGGGCCGGGGAGAGGGGTGCGAGCCGAAGGCGAGCGTTGCGCGACCGGCGATCGCCCGCGCCGGCATCGAGCCGGCGCGCGCGAACCCCTCTCCCAACCCTCTCCCGCAAGGGGAGAGGACTTCGTCGGAGGTGCCCGCGCATGACCACCATGAACATGATCCAGGCGATCAACTCTGCGCTCGACTGCTGCATGGCGGCGGACGACAAGATCGTGGTGATGGGCGAGGACGTCGGCTTCTTCGGCGGCGTGTTCAAGGCGACAGAAGGTTTGCAGAAGAAGTACGGCAAGGAGCGGGTGTTCGATACACCGATCTCCGAACTCGGCATCATCGGCGTCGCGGTCGGCATGGGCGCCTACGGGTTGCGGCCGGTGCCGGAGATCCAGTTCGCCGACTATATCTACCCCGCGCTCGACCAGCTGGTGTCGGAGGCGGCGCGGCTCCGCTACCGTTCGGCGGGCGAGTATATCGCGCCAATGACGGTGCGGTCGCCCTTTGGCGGCGGCATCTTCGGCGGGCAGACGCACAGCCAGTCGCCTGAGGGGATCTTCACCCATGTCGCGGGGCTGACGACGGTGGTTCCATCTACGCCCTATGACGCCAAAGGCCTGCTCGTCTCCGCGATCGAGGACAATGATCCGGTGATCTTCTTCGAGCCGAAGCGGATCTACAACGGCCCCTTCGACGGGCATTACGGACGGCCCGTCACGCCCTGGTCCAAGCACCCGGCGAGCGAGGTGCCCGAGGAGATCTACCGGATCCCGCTCGGCAAGGCAAATGTCGTGCGAGCGGGTGAGGACGTGACGATCCTCGCCTATGGCACGATGGTCCATGTCGCCGCCGCTGTGATTGAGGACACCGGCGTGGACGCCGAGCTGATCGACCTGCGCACACTCGTTCCCCTCGACATCCAAGCGATCGAAGAGTCGGTGCGCAAGACCGGTCGCTGTGTGATCGTGCACGAGGCAACGCGCACCGGCGGCTTCGGCGCGGAGCTGTCGGCTCTGGTGCAGGAACGCTGCTTCCACCACCTCGAAGCGCCGATCGAGCGCGTGACCGGATGGGACACGCCCTACCCCCACAGCCTGGAATGGGCCTATTTCCCCGGCCCCGTCCGCATCGGCGAAGCGCTGAAGCGCGTGATGAAGGACTGACGAGATGCCCCGCTACACCTTCAAGCTCCCCGACATTGGCGAAGGCATTGCCGAGGCCGAGATCGTCGCCTGGCATGTGAAGCCGGGCGATATCGTCGAGGAGGACGCGCCGCTCGCCGACATGATGACCGACAAGGCGACGGTGGAGATGACGGCGCCGGTTGCGGGCAAAGTGGTCGAGACGGCCGGCGAGGTCGGCGACCAGATCGCGATCGGATCGATGCTGGTGGTGTTCGAAACCGAAGGCGATGCGGAAGCCGTGGAGCCGGAGGTGCAGGTCGCGCCGAACGAGGCGGCGGCGGTGGCCGCACCCAAAAGGGCGGAGGAGACCGAAATCCTCCCTGAGCAAAGCTCGGGGAGGGGGACCGCTCGCGAAGCGAGTGGTGGAGGGGGCGACGTCGCAGATGGCGCTGAAGTGCCACCTATCCACCATCAGCCTGCGGCTGACGATCCCCCTCCCCCCCCTTCGGGAAGGGAGGATGGGAGGAAGGTCCTCGCTTCTCCCGCCGTCCGCGCGCGTGCCAAGGCGCTCAGCATCGACCTCGCCGACATCCGCGTCGAAGGCGACCGGGTCCGCCACGCGGATCTCGACGCATTCATCTCCTACAATGCGGGCTATGCCCCCGCCGCACCCGCCCGCGCCGACGAGCAGGTGCGCGTCATCGGCCTGCGCCGCCGCATCGCCGAGAATATGGCCGCGTCGAAGCGCGCGATTCCGCACTTCACCTATGTCGAGGAGATCGACGTCACCAAGCTGGAGGAGCTTCGCGCAGACCTGAACGCCACACGCGGGGCCAAACCGAAGCTCACCATGCTCCCCCTCCTCATCACCGCGATCTGCAAGGCGCTGCCCGCCTTCCCGATGATCAACGCACGCTATGATGATGAGGCCGGTGTGGTGACGCGATCGGGCGCTGTCCATCTCGGCATGGCGACGCAGACCGACGGCGGACTGATGGTCCCCGTCATCCGCGACGCGCAGGCACGGAACATCTGGCAGCTCGCGACCGAGATCACCCGCCTCGCGGACGCCGCACGGACCGGAAAGGCGAAGTCGGAGGAGCTGTCCGGCTCTACCATCACCATCACCTCACTCGGGCCGCTCGGCGGGATCGCCACCACGCCGGTGATCAATCGGCCCGAGGTCGCGATCATCGGCCCGAACCGGATCGTCGAGCGTCCCGTCTTCCGCGATGGACAGGTGGTCGCCGCCAAGCTGATGAACCTCTCGATCAGCTGCGACCATCGGGTCGTGGACGGCTGGGACGCCGCGAGCTTCGTCCAGGCGGTCAGGCGACTGGTTGAGACGCCGGCGCTGCTGTTCGCCCCCGAATAGCGGACTTGCGTTCCCGGCTTCGCCACCGCTAAGGGCTCCGCATTCGCAAGGATCCGGTGCAATTCCGGATGGCTATTCCGGCCGCCGATCCGCCGGACAACATCACACATCGTCGATCATGCGCGGGGATCGTCCGCGCGATGTGCCTTGCTGCGGAACGTCGCATGCAGAAAGCTCTCACCCGTTATCGGCGGGAATGGTTCACCGATGCCGCCACCGCACGCCGCGACGTGCTGGCCGGCATCGTCGTCGCCCTCGCCCTCATCCCCGAGGCGATCGGCTTTTCGATCATCGCGGGCGTTGATCCGCGTGTCGGCCTCTACGCCTCGGTCGCGATTGCGGTGATCATTGCGTTCACGGGCGGGCGGCCGGCGATGATCTCGGCCGCGACCGCCTCCGTGGCCGTGCTGGTCGGGCCGCTGGTGCGCGATCATGGCGTCGAATATCTCTTCGCGGCGACGGTCCTGATGGGCCTCTTTCAGATCGCGGCGGGGCTTCTGCGGCTCCACTTGGTGATGCAGTTCGTTTCGCGATCGGTCATCACCGGCTTCGTCAATGCGCTCGCCATCCTGATCTTCATGGCGCAACTGCCGCAGCTGACGAATGTCGGGTGGCAGACTTATGCGATGATCGCGGGCGGGCTCGCCGTCATCTACCTGTTCCCGCGTGTCACCAAGGCCATCCCCTCGCCCCTCGTTGCGATCCTGATCCTCTCGGCGGTCAGCATCGGCGGCGGCGTGGCGGTGAACACGGTCGGCGACATGGGCCTCCTGCCGGAGGGATTGCCGAGCTTCGCCTTGCCGCAGGTGCCACTGACGCTGGAGACGCTCCGCATCATCCTGCCCTATTCGCTGACGATGGCGGCGGTGGGTCTGCTGGAGTCGCTGCTGACTGCGCAGATCGTCGACGACATGACGGACACGGACAGCGACAAGCGCCGCGAATGCGCGGGTCAGGGCGGCGCGAATATCGTCGCCGGCGTGTTCGGCGGCATGGGCGGGTGCGCGATGATCGGGCAGTCGGTGATCAACGTCAGCTCGGGTGGGCGAACGCGCCTGTCGACCTTCACCGGCGGCGCGTTCCTGCTGTTCCTGCTGGCGGTGCTCGGACCGTGGGTCGGCCGCATCCCGATGCCGGCGCTGGTCGCGGTGATGATCATGGTGTCGATCGGAACGTTCAGCTGGGCGTCGATCGCCAATCTCCGCCGCCATCCGCCGACATCCTCTGTGGTGATGCTTGTGACGGTGGCCGTGGTGGTCGCGACGCAGGACCTGTCGCTGGGGGTTCTGGCGGGCGTCTTGCTGTCCGGCATCTTCTTCGCAGGCAAGGTGCAGCGGATGTTCGCGGTCGAGCGCCGCCTGTCCGAGGATGGAGCGACGGCTACGTACCGCGTGGCGGGGCAGATCTTCTTCGCCTCAGTCGATCGCTTCACCCGCGCCTTCCAGGCCGACGAGACCGCGCCGCGCGTCCTGATCGACGTCACCGCGGCGCATTTCTGGGATATCTCCGCCGTCGGTGCGCTCGACAAGATCGTCGCGCGGCTGCGATCTCAGGGGCGGATCGTGGAGGTAAGCGGTTACAACCGGGCGAGCGCGGATATCATCGATCGCTTCGCCCTCCACGACAAGACCGGCGTCGAGACGGGTGCTGTGCCGCATTGAAGGCGAAGGGTAAGGCAGCAAACCGCTTGCCAAACCGGTCATGGGGCGCAAGCTGCGGCGATGCGCCTGACGATCCCTGCTTCGCTCCTGAGCCTCGTGGCCTCCACGGCCCACGCCGCACCCGCATCGTGGACGGCCCCGCAAGCGCCATTCCGGATCGTCGGCAACGTCTACTATGTCGGAACCGAGGGCATTGCCGCTTATCTGATCGTCGATCGCAAGCGGATGATCCTGATCGACGGCACACCGGCGGAGAGCGCGGGCGTCGTGCTGGATAATATCCGCACTTTGGGATTCGATCCGAAGAACCTGCGCTACTTGCTCAACAACCATGCGCATTGGGACCATGCCGGCGGGCTGGCGGCGATCCGTGGCGTTACGCGAGCGAAGCTTGTCGCCAGCTCACGCGATCGGGAGGTGCTGAAGCGCGGGTCCGATCTCGCCCGGCCGGATGTCGGCAACTTTCCGCCGGTCGGGGTCGATCGTTCGATCGGTGACGGCGATAAGGTGCGCCTCGGCGGCACCCGCCTCACCGCGCATCTGACGCCCGGCCACACCAAGGGGTGCACCAGCTGGTCGATGACGACGACCGAAGGCATTCGCAAGGTCGAGATACTCTTCGCGTGCAGCCTGACCGTCGCCGGGCAGAACCTGATCAACGATCGTGCATATCGCCAAGCGGCGGGGGATTTCCGCCAGAGCTTGGCGACGTTGAAGCGGATGCGCGCGGATGTGTTCCTGACGTTCCACTCCGAGTTCTTCGACATGGCGGGCAAGCGACGCCGCCAGATGGCCGGTGATCGCGACGCCTTCATCGATCCATACGAACTCCGTCGTCAGGTCGATCGCGCCGAAGCAGCCTTCGACGCCGAACTCGCGCGGCAGGAGGCGGCAGTCAGACCAGAGTGACGACGCCCCAGCCAAGCAGGCTGACGAAAGCGGCGGCGACACCGTAGACCAGAACGATGTCGGACGTAGCAATGGGATAGCCCTCAGGCTTGTTCATGGCGCAACCTCTCGTGAAGGCCGCGATCCCACCATCACGGCGATTATGGTGTCGCCATAATTAATGATTTAGCGCGCTTTTCGTTCCGACGCGGCTTAGCGGGTCGCGTTGTACTTCAGCTGGTCCTCGGTCAGCTGAAATCCCACCAGCAACTCGAAGCTGGCGTTCTGGACGGCCGCGCGGACCGTGGGGTCGCTCATAGGATCGATTGCCGCGTCCTCGTCGCCCGCCTTGCGCTTGCGGTTGATCTTGGCCTCGATGTCGGCGGGCAGCTTGGCGGCGGATGCGCTGACGTCGATCCGCGCCGTGCCGGTGCTGCGTGCGACCGCCGCGCCATCGTCGAAATGCAGCGTGACGCGCGACAGGCTCTTGGCGGTCACCCGCGTGCCGGCGCGGACGACGGTCGCGAAGTAAGGCAGGGTGACGTCGCGCGCGCCCGCCGTGTTGGTGCGGCGCGCCGAAACCTCGAAGTTCGCCTCCGCCGTGATCGGATCCGTGCCGGAGTTGCACGAGCTGGTCAGGTTGGAGATGTTCGCGACCACGTCGATCGCCCGCGCCTCCCGGCTGGCCGGCGGATCGAACAGGGTGACATCGCCGGTATAGGCCGGCACCGCGACGGCCGGACAGGCCGATCGCGTGATCTTCAGCTCGCTGGCGATGTCGCCGTTCTTGCAGCCGGCAAGCGCGAGGGTGAGCAGGGCCACGCCCGCGACGGAAAGCTTGCGTGTCGGCACCATGATCCTCGTCACCACCTCGGCTGGCCGCACGGGACCACCGGCGGCGAGCGGCCTTCATAGGAACCGCCTTCCGCCTCGGCAAGCAATCGCGTAAGCCCGCCGCCATGCCCGATGCCGCCTCCCCGCTGGATGCCCGCCCTTCTCTCCGCCTGCTGATCGCCGCGCCGCGCGGCTTCTGCGCGGGGGTGGACCGCGCGATCCAGATCGTCGAGCGCGCGATCGAGAAGCTGGGCGCGCCGGTCTATGTCCGGCACGAGATCGTTCACAACAAGTTCGTGGTCGATGCGCTGAAGGCCAAGGGCGCGGTGTTCGTCGAGGAGCTGGATCAGGTGCCGGACGGCGTGCCGGTGATCTTTTCCGCCCATGGCGTGCCGAAGGTTGTACCGCAGAAGGCGGCGGAGCGCGGTCTGGAGTTCTTCGACGCGACCTGCCCGCTCGTCTCCAAGGTGCATCGCCAGGCCGAGCGGCTGGTGAAGGACGGGCGACACATCCTGTTCATCGGCCATCGCGGCCATCCGGAAGTGGTCGGCACCTTCGGGCAAGTCGATGAGGGCGCGATGACGCTGGTCGAGACGGTGGAGGATGTCGCCGCGCTCGCCCCGGCCGATCCCGACAACCTCGCCTATCTCACCCAGACCACCCTGTCGGTGGACGACACCGCGGAGATCATCGCCGCGCTCACCGCCCGCTTCCCCAACGCCCAGGCGCCGCGCAGCGAGGACATCTGTTACGCCACCTCAAACCGGCAGGCGGCGGTGCAGAAGATCGCGGGGGATTGCGACGCGGTGCTGGTGATCGGCGCGCCCAATTCCTCCAACTCGTTGCGGCTGGTTGAGGTCGCCAAGCGCGGCGGCGCGCGGGCGATCCTGATCGAGCGGGCCGAGGACATCGACGCACGCTGGCTGGACGGTGTCGCCACGCTCGGCATCACCGCGGGTGCCTCCGCGCCGGAAGTGCTGGTAACCGAGGTCCTCGACTGGCTGCGCGCCCGCTTCCGCATCGAAGGCGAGGAGGTCACCACGGCGGTGGAGACGCTGACGTTCAAGCTGCCCCGCGGCCTCGCGACCGCCTGAACCATGGCCGTCTACACGCAGGTTTCCGCCGAGGACATGGCGGCGCTTCTGTCGCGCTACGACGCGGGTACGCTCGTCTCCGCCAAGGGCATCGCGGAGGGGGTGGAGAATTCGAACTACCTGGTCGAGACCACCCGTAGCCGCTTCATCCTGACGCTGTACGAGAAGCGGGTGGATGCCGGCGACCTGCCGTTCTTCATGGCGCTGCTGGACCATGTCGCCGACAAGGGCCTGCCGGTGCCGCGCGCGATCCGCGACCGGGACGGCGTGCAGTTGCAGACCGTAGCCGGGCGGTCCGCATGCCTGATCGAGTTCCTGCCCGGCGTGTCGGTCAGCCATCCGACGCATGAGCAGGCCTATGCGACCGGCGCGGCGCTGGGGCGGCTGCACGAGGCGCTGGCGGACTTTGCGGGCGAACGGCCGAACACACTGGGCGCGGAGGGTCGGCGCGAACTGGCGGGACGCTGCGGGGACGCGCTCGATACGATTGCGCCGGGTCTCGGCGCGCGGGTGGCGGCGGAGATCGCCTGGCAGGACGCGAACCTGCCGGCCGACCTGCCGCAGGCGGTGATCCACGCCGATCTCTTCCCCGACAATGTGCTGATGCTGGGCAGCGATGTCACCGGGCTGATCGACTTCTACTTCGCCTGCCGCGACATCCGCGCCTGGGATCTGGCGGTGACGCACAGCGCCTGGTGCTTTGACGCGGACGGCAGCAACTACTCGGTCGACCGCGCCCATGCGCTCGTGGCGGGCTACGACCAGAGCTTCGGGCTGAGCGGGGCGGAGCGCGCGGCGTTCCGGGCGCTGGCCCGCGCGTCGTGCCTCCGTTTCCTGCTGACCCGCGCCTGGGACTGGCTGAACACGCCGGCCGACGCGATGGTCACGCGCAAGGACCCCCTCGCCTATCTCCGCCGCCTCGACTTCTACGCCAGCGCCGAGCCGGACCTGCTGCTCGGATGAGCGATGTCGTGATCTTCACCGACGGGGCCTGCAAGGGGAATCCCGGCCCCGGCGGTTGGGGCGCCCTCCTCCGCTTCGGCGACAGCGAAAAGGAGCTGTCGGGCGGCGAGAAGTTGACCACCAACAACCGGATGGAGCTGATGGCGCCGATCGCGGCCCTGAACGCGCTGAAGCGACCCTGTGCGGTGACGCTCTATACCGACAGCAAATATGTGATGGACGGCATCACCAAGTGGATCTTCGGCTGGCAGAAGAACGGCTGGAAGACGGCATCCAAGCAGCCGGTGAAGAACGCCGATCTCTGGCAGGAGTTGGTGGCGGCGGTGAGGCCGCATCAGGTGAACTGGCAATGGGTGAAGGGCCATTCCGGCCACCCGGAGAACGACCGCGTGGACGCGCTGGCCTGCGCCGAGGCGGAGCGGTTCCGGTAAGATCCCCTTTCGCTAAAGGGCCACTACCGCATCCCCGACGACGATCTCGTCGGCTGCGATTACCTTCGACGTGCGCCCGCCGCGCCAGTCCGGCCTGAGCGCCAGCTCCAGCCCGTCGACCAGAGCGTTCATGCGACGGCAGGGATCGCATTCGCCGGTGATGCGAAGGGTGCAGCGCGCGCCGATGCGGATCAGCCCGCCCTCTTCTCTCGGCAAAACCAGGCCGTCTACCAGCAGGTTGACGCGGCGGTGCTGCCATTCGAGGGCCGCGCCGACCAGCCGGGTCGCGATCTGCCAGTCGGCGAGCGTCATCAGCGTCACCTGACGCCGCCCGCGCCCGCCTGGCTTGATCGCGCCGCGGAAGTCGCCCTCGACGCCGGTGTCAAGACCGACGAAGGCGCGGTCGAGCACCTCCATCGGCCCTTTCGGCCGCGCATGGCGGGCGATGCCGAGGAGGATGCCGGTCTTCGTCACTGTACTTTGCCGTCACCCCAACGAGGGCTGGGGTCGCTCAGGATCGGAGTGATGCCAGCCTTCGCTGGCACGACGGCAAAGTCTCAGAGGAACTTCGCCATCGCACCGGCGGTGTCGACCATGCGGTTCGAGAAGCCCCATTCGTTGTCGTACCAGCTGAGCACGCGGACCAGCTTGCCCTCGATCACCGCGGTCTCCAGGCTGTCCACCGACGACGAATGCGGGTTGCCCATGAAGTCGATCGAGACGAGCGGATCGGTGACGTATTCGAGGATGCCCTTGAGCGGGCCGCTCTCCGCCGCCGCCTTGAGAAGCTCGTTGACCTCCTCCTTGGTGGTGTCGCGCTTCGGCGTGAAGGTCAGGTCGACGACCGAGACGTCCGGGGTCGGCACGCGGATCGAGGAGCCGTCCAGCTTGCCCTTCAGTTCCGGCAGCACCTCGCCCACCGCACGCGCGGCGCCGGTGGTGGTCGGGATCATCGACATGGCGGCCGCGCGGGCGCGGCGCATGTCGGAGTGGATCTGATCGAGGATCTTCTGATCGTTGGTGTAGCTGTGGATCGTGGTCATCAGGCCACGCTCGATGCCGACGGTGTCATTCAGCACCTTGGCGATCGGGGCCAGGCAGTTGGTGGTGCAGGACGCGTTCGACACGATGTTATGCTCGGCGGTCAGCTTGTCGTGGTTGACGCCGAACACGACGGTCAGGTCCGGGCCCTTGGCCGGCGCGGAGATCAGGACCTTCTTGGCACCCGCCGAAATGTGCTTTTCGGCCGACGCGCGGTCGGTGAAGAAGCCGGTGCACTCCAGCGCGATGTCCACGCCGTTGGCGCTGTGCGGCAGGTTGGCGGGATCACGCTCCGCCGAGACCTTGATACGCTTGCCGTCGATGATCAGGTCGTTGCCGTCGACCTCGACCGAACCCTTGTACGCCCCGTGGACGGAGTCGCGCTTGAAGAGGAGCGCGTTCGACTTGGCATCGCCCAGGTCGTTGATCGCGACCAGTTCCAGCCCCGCCTCCGGCCGTGCCAGAATGGCGCGGGCGACGAGACGCCCGATGCGGCCGAAGCCGTTGATCGCAACCTTGACTGCCATGTCCGTAATCTCCCTCAAACAGGACCCCCGCGGTCCTTACTTCCCCAATGCCGCAAGGATTTGCGGCGCGATCTTCTCAGCCGTCAGGCCGAAATGGTCGTAGAGCGCCTCGGCCGGAGCCGACGCGCCGAAGCCGTCGATGCCGAAGCGCAGGCCCTTGACCATCGTATAGCGTTCCCAACCCATCGTCGTCCCCGCCTCGATCGAGACGCGCAGGATGCCGGTGTCGGGTGGCAGGACGGTGTCGCGATAGCTCTCCGGCTGCGCATCGAAGCGCGACCAGCAGGGCATCGAAACCACGTCCGCGCCGACCCCGACCGCCTCGAGCTTGTCGGCGAGCTCGACCGCGATGTGGACTTCCGACCCGGTGGCGATGAGGACGACCTTGCGCTCTGCCTTGGCGGCGCGGAGCGTATAGGCGCCCTTGGCAGTCAGGTTTTCGTCAGCCTTGTCCCGCAGTTGCGGCAGGTTCTGACGGCTGAGTGCGAGAAGCGAGGGGCCGTCAGTGTCGGCGAGCGACAGCGCCCAGGCCTCAGCCGTCTCGATCGTGTCCGCCGGGCGGAACACGTCAAGGTTCGGCATCAGGCGCAGCGACATGACATGTTCGACCGGCTGGTGGGTCGGGCCATCCTCGCCAAGGCCGATGGAGTCGTGTGTCATCACATAGACGACGCGGGTCTGCTGCAGGGCCGAAAGGCGGATCGCGGCGCGGCAATAGTCGGAGAAGACCAGGAAGGTGCCGCCATAGGGCACCACGCCGCCGTGCAGCGCCATGCCGTTCATCGCGCAGGACATGCCGAACTCGCGAATGCCGTAGTAGATGTAGCGGCCGGCGTAATCGTCTGCCGTCAGCGGCCCGGTCGATTTGGTCTTGGTGTTGTTCGATCCGGTGAGGTCGGCCGATCCGCCGACAGTGTCCGGGATCGCGGCGTTGATCGATTCCAGCGCGAGTTCGGACGCCTTGCGCGTCGCGACCTTCTGCGGGTTGGCGAGGAGTCCGTCGACATGGCCCTTCAGCCAGCCGGTGGCATCGATCTCGCCGGCCATGCGGCGGGAGAATTTGTCCTGCTTCCCGCTGCTTGCGAGGCGATCCGTCCACGCCTTGTGCGCGTCGCCGCCGCGCGCGCCGAAGCGCACCCAGGCGTCGGTGACATCGTCGGGAAGCTCGAAGGGGTGGTGCGTCCATTCGAGGACCTGTCGGGTGGCGGCGATCTCGTCCGCCCCGAGCGGGGACCCATGCGTGGCGGAGGTGCCCTGCTTGTTGGGGGCACCATAGCCGATGATCGTGCGGCAGGCGACGAGCGAGGGGCGCGGATCGGCCTTGGCGACTTCCAACGCCTCCTCGATCGACGCCTCGTCATGGCCGTCGCAGGAGACGACGTGCCAGCCGGACGCCAGATAGCGCGCCTTCACGTCCTCGCTGGAGGACATCGACACCGCGCCGTCGATGGTGATGCGGTTGTCGTCCCACAGCACGATCAGGCGGCCGAGCTTCAGGTGACCGGCGAGGCCCACCGCCTCATGGTTGATGCCCTCCATCAGGCAGCCGTCGCCTGCGATCACCCAGGTACGGTGATCGACCAGATCGTCGCCGTAGATCGCGTTCAGATGCCGTTCCGCGATCGCCATGCCGACGGCGGTCGCAAAGCCGGAGCCGAGCGGACCGGTGGTCGCCTCGACCCCTGCCAGTTCGAAATTCTCCGGATGGCCGGCGCAGGGGGAGCCGAGCTGACGGAAATTACGGAGGTCATCCATGGTCGGCCGGTCGTAGCCGGTGAGGTGCAGCAGGCTGTAGATCAGCATCGAGCCATGACCGGCCGACAGCACGAAGCGGTCGCGGTCCGCCCATTTCGGCGCTTTCGGATCGAACTTCAGATGGCGTGTGAAGAGCGCGGTCGCCACGTCGGCCATGCCCATCGGCATGCCGGGATGACCCGAATTCGCCGCCTGAACCGCGTCCATCGACAGCGCCCGCACGGCATTGGCGAGCGTCTTGAAGGGTACGGTGGTCATTGTAACGTCGAGCCTTTGGCTGTGATTTAGAAGACGATTCGGGCGGTATGCCGCGCACGCGGGTCCATTTGTCGCGGGGAGGTCAAGAGGTCAACCACAGCGGCCCGCCACGGCGTTGTTCCGGGGCCGCGACGTGCTATGTCTTGGCGCATGAACGATCCCCGCCTCGCGGCCGCGATCGACCGGCTGGGCCAGGCGCTCGGACGCGTCGAGGCCGGTCTCGCCAAACTGCCCGTCCCCTCCTCAACCCCGATGGTCGCCAAGGCCGAGTACGACGCGCTTGCCGCGCGGCACGAGACGCTGCGGGCGACGGTCGGCAAGGCGATCGGGCGCATCGATGCCCTGCTGGCAGAAGGCGAGGACTGATGGCGGACGTGACACTGTCGATCGGCGGACGCGAATACCGCGTTGCTTGCGCGCCTGGCGGGGAGAGCCGGTTGGAGCGGGTGGGTGCCATCCTGGACGACAAGGTCCGTGACGCCACGCGTGCGCTGGGCGAGATGGGCGAGGCGCGCGCGATCCTGTTCGCCGCGATCCTGCTCGGCGACGAACTGCTTGATCATCGCGACGGCAAGACGCCGGCGGGCGACCCTGAACTTGCCAGCAACATCGAGCGCATGGCCGAACGCATCGAAGCCGTCGCCGCAGCCCTTGAGGCGCGGGCGGCGAAGCCCTAGATAGTGAGGCGGCGGGTACTGCCCGGTGCGAGCTTTAGAAATCCCTGAGGCTATTCATCATCCTAGGGGGCTGTCCCTGGTAGGGCCCTGGCCCGAACTACATGGTCCCCACCTGACGTTTTGGGCGTCAGAGGATCTCACGGCAAACGGCCACGGCGGTCCCGCCACCGCTTTCATATGATCGACAAGCCAGCCCTTCGTCGCGCCCTGAGGGCCAAGCGCCGCGACTTCGTGGATGCGATGTCCGCGCAGGAACGAGATGCCGCGCAGGCGGCGCTGTGCGATCGTGTAATGACCGACATCACGGCGGGACCGGTCGCCCTGTACCTGGCCGGCGGTGCAGAGGTGGACGTCGGTGGCGCAGTCGAACCGCTTCTCGAACGCGGGATCGACGTCGCGCTGCCGCATGTGATCGGCCGCGACGATCTGATGCGCTTCCTCCTTTGGCGTCCGGGCGAGCCGCTGTTCGAGGGCACGATGGGGCTGATCCAGCCGAACCCGAACGCGCGCGAGGTCTCTCCTGCCGTGATCCTGACCCCCCTCCTTGGTTTCGACCGCGCGCTCAACCGCATCGGCCAGGGCGCGGGCCATTACGACCGCGCCTTCGCAGCCCACCCCGCTGCCCGGCGCATCGGCGTTGCGTGGAGCGTGCAGGAGGTGGACGCCTTGCCGCTGGACCCCTGGGACGTTCCGCTCCATGCCGTCGTCACCGAAAGCGAATGGATCGAGGCCCCATGAACCCCAGCTGGCGCAAACCCGCAGGCGCCCTCCTGATCCTCGCCATCATCGCGGTCTGGTCCGCGCTGATCCTGTGGGCGAGCGACTGGATCGGTCGCCTGCCGATCCTGATCCAGACGGTGATCTATCTGGTGGCCGGGATCGTGTGGATCCTGCCGCTTCGGCCGCTGCTGCAATGGATGGAGACAGCGCGCTGGCGGCCTTGAAGGACAACATCCTCCCCCGCAAGGGGGAGGTGGCGCCTAAGGCGACGGAGGGGGCGGGCAGCGAGCGCCTTCCGATGACGAATGTATCGCCGCCCTCCCCCTCCGTCAGGCTATGCCTGACACCTCCCCCTGGCGGGGGAGGATATTCATGACCGTCAGCGTCTTCGACCTGTTTAAGATCGGCGTCGGGCCGTCGAGTTCACATACCGTCGGCCCGATGGTCGCCGCGCGGCGGTTCGGCTTGCATGTTGAGGCGGCCGGGCTGTCCGAGCGGACGGCGCGGCTGCGCTGCGACTTGTACGGGTCTCTGGCCCTGACCGGCAAGGGCCATGCCTCCGACGTGGCGCTCATCGCAGGCCTCGCGGGGGAGCGGCCGGACGGGACCAGCGCCGACGCCATCGCCCGCATCGTCGATCATGCGACGACCGATCACCGCATCTCCATGCTCGGCCGCTGGCCTGTCGCGTTCGATCCGGCTGCGGACATCGCCTTTCACCAGCGCGAGCGCCTGCCCTTCCACTCCAACGCGATGGCGTTCGAAGCTCTGGACGAGCATGGCGCGGTGCTGGTCCGACGCATCTACTATTCGGTGGGCGGCGGCTTCGTGCTGGATGAGGACGAAGCGGGTCGGAACAGCCCCGACCCGGGAGACGAGGCGAAGATTCCCTACGCCTTCGCGTCGGGTGCGGAGCTGCTCGACCTGTGCGACCAAGCCCGCCTCTCCATCGCCGACCTGGTGCTCGCCAACGAAGTGGCGCGGCGACCGCTTGCCGAGGTCGAGGCCCGCCTCGACCGTATCGCCGATGCGATGAGCGCCTGCATCGAGGCCGGCATCACCGCGACCGCACCCGTGCTTCCCGGCGAACTGCGCGTGAAGCGCCGCGCGCCGAAGCTTGCCGCAGAGATCGCCGGCAAAGGCGATGGCGATCCGCTGGCGGCGATGGACGCGCTCAACCTCTGGGCGATGGCGGTGAACGAGGAGAATGCGGCCGGCGGCCGGGTCGTCACCGCGCCGACCAATGGTGCCGCCGGGATCATTCCCTCGGTCGTCCGCTATTACGAGCGGATGTGCGGCGGGGATCGCGCGGGCGTGCGCCGCTTCCTCCTTGCCGCCGCCGCGATCGGCGCGCTCTACCGCCGCAATGCCTCGATCTCCGGCGCGGAGGTCGGGTGCCAGGGCGAGGTCGGCGTCGCCTGTTCTATGGCGGCGGCAGGGCTGACGGCGGCACTCGGCGGATCGAACGGTCAAGTCGAGAACGCGGCGGAGATCGGCATGGAGCACAATCTCGGCCTCACCTGCGATCCGGTGGCGGGGCTCGTGCAGGTGCCCTGCATCGAGCGCAACGCGATCGGCGCGGCTAAGGCGGTGAACGCCTCGCGGCTCGCCATGATGGGCGACGGCAGCCACCTCGTCAGCCTCGACCAGGTGATCGAGACGATGCGCCAGACCGGCCTCGACATGCAGACCAAGTACAAGGAGACGTCTCGCGGAGGTCTCGCCGTGAACGTGGTGGAGTGTTGAGTGGCCTCAACCGTGCTCCTGCGAACGCAGGAGCCTAGGCGCGTCACTGGAAAGCGGCTCCTGCTTTCGCAGGAGCACGGCTCAACCGGTAATCCGCCGCAACCGCTCGACCAGCCGCTCCCGTGCCGCGAGCACATCGGCGCGGCGATCGGTGAGGATGTCGCGGCCGAGGAAATGGCCGGCCAGCCGCAAGCCCGCCTCGATACCGGTCCAGTCGGCCTGCGATCCGTCGAGCAGGAACGCCGGCAGAGGCAACAACCGGGCGGCATAGGCCTGGCCCATCTCCCGGCTGACCGCCGCCGCGCTTTTCGGGCTGACATAGGCTAGTTCCCCCGCCCCGCCGGCCGCACAGCCAGACAGGTCCAGGCCGAAGCCGAGCGCGGACAGCAGCAGCAGTTCGTACCGCACCAGTGCCGCCGCCCAGGCGCGCGCGCTCGGCGCGGCCTCAATGGCGGCCAGCATGCCGTCGAGCCCGGAGTGAACCTCCGGATAGGGCTGTCCCTCGGGCAAGGCCGCGGCTGTCAGCGCCGTCACCCAGTCGATCGCGGCGGCGGCAAGCGGCTCGCCGAGCAGCGGCGCGCGGCTGTGGATCAGCTCGACCGAAAGGACGGCGAGTTGCGCCTCCGTCCGGGCGCGAAATTCGGCACGGACGAGGTTTCCCGGCTGCAGCACCGGACGCATTCGTCGCGATCTGCCACCCGGGACATAGCCGGCCAAAAGCCCGTCCATCGGCGTCATCGCGCGCACCACGGCACCATGCTCGCCATGGGCGAGAACGGCGCAGACAACGGCATCGGCAGTGACGTGCATCGCGCGGGTTTAGCCGAGTCTTTAGGTCTTGATACCCCTCATGCCGCAGGGCAGCATTCTCCTCTCGACGCCCCTCATGCAAGACCGTAGAGGGGCGCCGAGCGGCGGGATCGGGCTATGTTTCAGCGGATTTATGACTGGACCTTGCGCCTGGCGGGGCATCGCCATGCCGAAAGCAGCCTGGCGCTGATCTCCTTTTCCGAAAGCGTGTTCTTCCCGGTTCCGGCCGACGTCATGCTGGTACCGATGGTCATCGCCCGGCCGGACCGCGCCTGGCGCATCGCGACGATCTGCACCATCGCATCGGTGCTCGGCGGCGTGCTCGGCTATATGGTCGGCTACTTCCTTTTCGCGACCGTCGGCAAATGGGTGATCGATCTTTACGGCCTCGGCCACGCGTTCAGCCAGTATCATGATTTCTACGCCAAATGGGGTGCGACGATCATCCTGGTTAAGGGGCTGACGCCGATCCCCTACAAGCTGGTGACGATCGCCAGTGGCGTCGCGAAGTTCAACTTCGGCATCTTCCTGCTGACCTCCGCGATCACGCGTGGTGCGCGCTACTTTATCGTGGCGGCGCTGCTGAAGCGCTATGGCACGCCAATTCAGGCGTTCATCGAGAAGCGGCTGACCTTGGTGTCGCTCGGCGTGCTGGCGCTGATCGTGGGCGGCTTCGTCGCGGTGGCGCTGCTCTGATCTCGACGGAACGAGCGACCCGTTATCTATCAAAAGCTCACCCACTCGGGTGGAAGTAGTCGTAGATCGTCCGCGCCATCGTTTTCGACACGCCCGGCGCGCGTTCCAGATCGGCCAGAGCCGCCCCGCGCACCGCCTTCGCCGTGCCGAAGTGCATCAGCAGCGCCTTCTTTCGCGCCGGGCCGATCCCGGGCACGTCGTCCAGCGGATTGGCGGTGAAGGTCTTCGCCCGCTTGGTCCGGTGCGCGCCGATCGCAAAGCGGTGCGCCTCGTCGCGCAGCCGCTGCAGGAAGAAGAGGATCGGCGAGTTGAGCGGCAGCATCGATTCGCGGCCGTCGGGCATGTGGAAATGCTCGCGCCCAGCGTTTCGGTCTGGCCCCTTCGAGATGCCGACCAGCGGCACGTCCGCCACGCCCAGCTCGTCCAGCACCTGCGCCACGGCCGAGACCTGGCCCTTGCCGCCGTCGATCAGCAGCAGGTCCGGCCATTCCCCGCCCTTGCGCTCCGGATCCTCCTTCTCCAGCCGGGCGAAGCGGCGTTCCAGCACCTCGCGCATCATCGCGAAGTCGTCGCCGGGGCTGATGTCCGGATTGCGGATGTTGAACTTGCGATAGGCCGATTTGCGGAACCCCTCCGGCCCCGCGACGATCATGGCGCCGACCATGTCGGTGCCCATGATGTGGCTGTTGTCGTAGACCTCGATCCGGTTCGGCGCGCCGTCCAGATCGAACAGGTCGGCAACCTCCTGCAGCAGCCTGCCCTGCGTGGTTCCCTCCGCGAGACGGCGGTCGAGCGCCTCGACCGCGTTGCGTTGCGCCTGTTCCAGCAAGCGGCGCTGCTCGCCGCGCTGGGGCTGCTTCAGTTGGACCTTGCGCCCCGCCTTCTCGGCCAGCGCGTCGGACAGTAGCGCCTCCTCCTCCAGCACGCGGTCGAGCAGGATCAGGCGGGGCGGCGGCACCTCCTCGTAGAATTGCGCGAGGAAGCTGGTCAGCACCTCGTCCTCCGGCACCTCAGCCGTGTGCGCGGGGAAGAAGTTGCGGTGGCCCCAGTTCTGGCCACCCCGGATGAAAAACCCTTCGATGCACATCGACCCGGACTTGCAGGCGAGCGCGAAGATGTCGGCGTCCGCCACTCCCTCCGCATTGATCGCCTGCGCGCCCTGGATGAAGGTCAGCGCGCGAAGGCGGTCGCGGAACACAGCGGCGAGTTCGAAATCCATGTTCTCGGCGGCGGCGGTCATCAGGTCGCCCAGCTTCTTCTGGACCTGCGTCGACTTGCCGGACAGGAACGCCTTCGAGTCCGCGACCAGCTCGGCGTAATCGGCCTCGCTGATCTTGCCGACGCAGGGGGCCGAGCAGCGCTTGATCTGGTGCAGCAGGCAGGGGCGCGATCGGTTGGCGAAGTAGCTGTCCGAACAGGAGCGGAGCAGGAACAGCTTCTGCAGGGCGTTGAGCGTGCGGGTGACCGATCCGGCGCTGGCGAACGGGCCGTAATACGGGCCCTTGCTGCGCCTTGCGCCGCGATGCTTCATCACCCGGGGAAAGGCATGATCCTCGCGCAAGTGAATGAAGGGAAAGCTTTTGTCGTCGCGAAGGAGGACGTTGTAGGGCGGTCGAAACCGCTTGATCAGCTGCGCCTCCAGCAGCAGCGCCTCGGCCTCCGTATTGGTCGTCACGATCGTCATCGACCGGGTCTGCGCGACCATCCGCTGCAGCCGCTTCGAAAGGCGCGCGACCTGTGTGTAGTTCGTCACCCGGTTCTTCAGCGCGCGCGCCTTGCCGACATAGAGCACGTCGCCGCGCGCATCCTGCATCCGGTAGACACCCGGGCGAACGGGCAGGGTTTTCAGTACGTTGCGGATCGCGGCGATGCCGGTTTCAAGATCCGGCGCATCCGATCCGCGCACGGTATAGGCGGCGGCTTCCTCGGCGAAACGGTCGGGCGTTGCGGGTGGCTGGGACACGAGGGTCATTTAGGATGGGCGATTGCAGATGTCAGCGCCCGTCACTCCCCTGATCCTGCCCCGCCAGGGGCAGGTGGCGCCGCAAGGCGACGGACGGGGCGGACAGCGATCTCCTCGGCTTTCCATGTCCTCCCCCTCCGTCAGGCTACGCCTGCCGCCTCCCCCTTGCGGGGGAGGATGATACTACATTGCACCCATCGCCCTCGCCCGCCACAACTCCGGCCATGCCACGCGCCCTCTTCGTCCACAACGGCAGCCCCGGCCGCTTTGCCTCGATCGCCGCCCTCCTTCGGCAGCGCGGCTGGGACGGCGCGCTGCTGAACGGCCCGACCGGGCGCGACCTCGAAGGCTTCCCCACGATCCGCTGGCAGGCGCAGGAGGATGTGCCCGGCGCGCAGCCGATCGCAGCCGTGGCACAGCGCGGCCTGATCGCCGGCGCAGCGGCGGCGGAGGCGGCGCGCAAGCTGAAAGCCGACGGGTTCGAACCCGATGTCATCATCGGCCACCCGGCCTGGGGGGAGATGCTGTTCCTTGGTGAGGTGTTCGACGCGCCTCAGATCCAGGTCGGCGAACTCTACTACCGCGCGCACGACTCCGACGTCGATTTCGACCCCGAGTTCCGCGTCAACGCCAGCCCCTATCGCGTCCTCGCCCGCAATACGGTGCTGGCGACGAGCTATGCCAATGCCGCCCGGATCGTCTGCCCGACGCCCTATCAGGCGAGCACCCTGCCCCGCGCCTTCGACAGCCAGATCCGCGTGATCCACGAGGGCATAGACGTCGACAAGGCACAACGCCTGCCACAGCCCGAGTTGCGTTTCGCCAACGGCCGCGTGCTCGACGGATCGACGCCGGTCATCACCTTCATCAACCGCCGCTTCGAGCCGATGCGCGGCTTCCACATCATGATGCGCGCCCTGCCCCGCCTGCTGGAACAGGTGCCGGAGGCCCGCGTGCTGATGGTCGGCATGGACGAGAATGGCGGCTACGGCCCCGCCCCCGCCGAGGGGACGTGGAAGCAGCACATGATGAAGGAGCTGGGCGCCAGGATCGACATGGACCGCGTCCATTTCGTCGGCGCGGTGAACTACGAGGCGCTGATCACGATCTTCTCGATCAGCTGGGCGCATGTCTACATGACCTACCCGTTCGTGTTGTCCTGGTCGCTGCTGGACGCGATGGCTTGCGAAAGCCTGATCGTCGCCTCCGACACCGCGCCCGTCCGTGATGTCATCCGCGACGGCGAGAACGGGCTCTTGTTCGACTTCTTCGACCATCAGGCGCTCGCTGATCGCCTTATCGCCATCTGCCGCGACCCTGCCCGCTACACCGGCCTTAGAAAGGCGGCGCGCAAGACCGTGTTGGCCGAGTACGATCAGAAACGGGTTTGTGAACCGGCGTGGATGAACCTGATCGAAGAGGTAGCGCGCGGCTAAAGTGTGCGCACGAACAGTGCGTCGACGTGACGCAGCCCACCATCGGGGTTGCGGCGGATGCTGACGAAATCGCGGAACTGATAGCCATGCGGCGCCAGGAAACCATATATGCCGGCGAACAGCGGATCGCCGTGGAAGCGCGGGAACATCGAGGTCTCCGCCACGATCCAGGGGATGCGGGGGAAGAGCGGCTCGGCGCCCTTCAGCACCTCCAGTTCATAACCTTCCGTGTCGATCTTCAGCCCGATCGATCCTGTGGGCGGCACTAGGTCAGTGAGCGGCGCGACCGGCACCAGCCGCTTCTCGTCTCCGCCGGCGAGGTGGTCGCTGCGCTCCAGGAAGGAGCTGCGCGACTTGCCGGCATTGCCGCCGACGTTCAGCACGGCCTCTCCGCGCGCCGCGCCCAGTGCCACGATGCGGATATCGATGTCATAGCTTGCGCCGAACGCTTCGAGACCGGCCCGGTTCTCTTCGATCGGATCGACCAGGATGAACTTGGCCGTGGGAAAGGCCTTGTAGAGGCGCGGCGTGCCCAACGACGCGCCCGCATCCACGACGATGTCCGGGGCGGGTACGAGGTGCTTCAGCCGGCCCCAGTGAAGCGCCGCACGCTCGTGGTCGACGAGCCGGTACTTCTTCTCCAGCTCCGCGAAGCGCGTGGCGAGAGGCGGCCGCTCGGGCACGGCCGTTTCGTTCAGCGCCGGCCCAGCCCGGCAATCGCCTTGTCGACCAGCGCTCGGTCGGCGTTCGCGTCATGGTGCTGGCTGATCACGGCCGCAGCGGCCTTGGCGGCGGCATCGGCGGCCTTGGCGCGGACCTCGGCAACGGCGGCGCGCTCGGCGGCGCCAATCTTGTCCTCGGCCATGCGGGTGCGGCGCTCGACCAGAGCCTCGGCATCGACCTTGGCCTGCGCCACCAGCGCGGCGGCCTCGGTCTCGGCATGGGCGCGGATGTCGGCGGCTTCCTTCTCGGCGGCGGCCGCCTTGGCCTCGTACTCCGCCTTCAGCGCCTCGGCCTCCTCGCGGAGCCGCTGCGATTCGTCGAGATTGGCACGGATCCCGGCGATCTTCTTGTCCAGCGCACGGCCGATCGCGGCCGGAACCTTCTGGATCAGCATGATGACGATCACCGCGACCATCGCCAGTGCGACGTACCAGGTCGCGTCGAAGCCCAGAGCCGTCGGGTTGACGTGCTCCGCACCCTCGCCATGAGCCTCGGTGGTCGTGTTGGTCTCGCCATGAGGAGCGGCGGGCATGCCCTCCAGCCGGTCGGCGTGCTGCAGGTTGTACTCGGCGGCGGCGGATGCGGGGTTCATGGTCGGTTCTCTCCCGCTCAGTGCGCCAGGGCGGCGGTGACAGCACGCTGGACGGCGGCGCGATCGACCCCGGCACCCGACAAGCGGGTGACAATTTCGAGCGCCGCATCGGTCGCGACATCCTCGATGCCGGCCAAAGCGGACTTGCGCGCCTCGTCGAGCCGCGCCTCCGCCTCGGCGGTGCGGGCGGCGATGCCCTCATCCGCACGGGCGACCTGCGCCGCCCCTTCGGCCGAGCCACGGGCCTTGGCCTCGCCGGTCAGCTTCTGGGCGGCGGCACGCGCCTCCGACATATGCTGGCTGTAGGTCGCCTCGGTTTCCCGCGCGCGGGCCTGCGCCCGCTCGGCAGCCGCGAGGTCGTCGGTGATCCGCTTCTCGCGCGCCTCGACCGTCGCCTCGATCTTGGGCAGCATGCCCCGGCCGATGACGAAGTAGATCAGGCCGAAGACGATCAGCAGCCAGAAGATCTGGGATGCGTAGGTCGCGGCGATCTGTGCGATCTGAGGCATGAGCCGGCGAAATCCCCGTTAGAATAAGGGGCGGGACGGCGAACCGCCCCGCCGAAGCAGTTTACGCGACGAAGAGCAGGATCATCGCGACGACGAACGCCAGCAGGCCGAGAAGCTCGGCGGCGGCGAAGCCGATGAAGAGGCGGCCCTGCTGGCTGTCGGCGGCCGACGGGTTGCGCAGCGCCGACGACAGGAACTGGGCGAACACGTTACCCACGCCGAGGGCGGCGAGGCCGAGGCCGACGGCGGCGAGACCGGCGCCGATGAACTTTGCGGCTTCTGCGTCCATTAGAAAACTCCTTAGCTAACCGTTTGTGTTGGAAAGTTTACTCAGTGAAGGTTCACGGCGTCGTTGATGTAAAGCGACGTGAGCAGCGCGAAGACATAGGCCTGGATCGCGCAGACCAGCAGTTCCAGCACGGTGATGCCGATCATCAGGATGAAGCTGGGTGCCGACACGATCGCGCCGTAGAGCGGGCCCGCATTCATGCCGTTGATGACGAAACCGGCCAGCACCTTCATCAGGATGTGGCCCGCCGTCATCGCGACGAACAGTCGCAGCGCCAGGCTGAACGGGCGGACGAGGAAGCTCATCAGCTCGACCACGAACAAGAGCGGGATCATCACGACGGGCGTGCCGTGCGGCACGAACAGCGAGAAGAAGTGGAGGCCGTGCCGCGCGAAGCCGACGATCAGCACGATCGCGAAGCTGATGATGGCGAGCACGCCGGTGACGGTGAAGTGGCTCGTCACGGTGAAGGCGTGGAGGCCGGGGATGATGCCCACCGGCATCATGCCCATCAGGTTCGAGATCAGGATGAACATGAACAGCGAGAAGACGTAGGGCACGAACTTCTTGCCTTCCGGCCCGATGTTCTGCGTCATCATGCCGGAGATGAAGCCGGTGAAGCCCTCGACCGCGGCCTGCCAGCGGCCGGGCACCAGTTCCCGCTTCATGCCGCCCAGCATGAACAGCCAGAACGCGAGCAGCGTCACCACCATCCACAGAGCGGAATTGGTGAACGCGACGTTATAGCCCGCGATCGACAGCTGATTGCCGAACACCGGTTCGATCATGAACTGGTGCATCGGATCGATCTTGCCAGATTCGGCCGCCACGCTTCCCTACCCCCGTATAGCCCGAACGCCCGAAGTCATTCCGGGCGTTCGTTCGAAATCCGAATGATGTTCCTGAAGGCGACCGCGATCCCGAGGAACACGAACCCCAACAGGCCCCAAGGCGAGGTGCCGAACCAGCGGTCGATCAACCACCCGATCAGCGCACCGCCGACAAGCCCCCCGATCAGTTCGGCGAGCACCCGATTGCCTTGGGAATACCCCTTGGACGTCGGTTTGCTCTTGCCGGTCCTGACCGCTTCGGCGTGATGCGCCTTCTGCAGTCGCTCATCGAGCGAAGAGATGCGCGGATCGTGAACGCCGCCGGGGTCTTGCCCGGGCTCATTCGTCTCCATCGCGTGCTCCTTCCTCGGTGATCCCCGTCGGCGATCTCGTCAGGCGGGCAGGACGATGAAGGCGAGCGAGCCCGCCAAGGCGCGGTCCCTTTAGGAAGCGGTTGTCCTCAAGTCAACCGGGCGGCGGGCCCGCTGGATCGCCCCGGCCCGTCGGCGGTTTTTCAAGGCATGAAGAGGCTTATCTCTGCCCTCGCGCTTACGCTCGCCGCCTGCTCGCAGCCGGATGCGGCACCCGATCCTCAGCCGTCGAATCAGACCGGTGCTATTGCGGAACCCGCCCCGGCAGCGGCCGCCGATGTCGTGATCGCCGATAAGAGCGAGCTGTACGACTTCGCCTATGCCTGGCCAGCGGTTGCGGCGGCGATCCCGGCCGTGAACGCGGACCTGGAGGCTGAGGCCAAGCGGCTGAAGGCCAAGGGCGTGAAGGGCGCCGCCGCCGATCAGCAAGAGGCGCGGAAGAACGGCTGGCTATATCGCCAGCACAGCCTCTCGAAGCGCTGGATGGTGAAGGGCGGGTCGGCGGGGCTGCTCAGCCTTGGCGCGGAGTTCGAGGAGTATCTCGGCGGCGCACACGGGATGCAGGGCTTCGACGCTCGGCTGGTCTCACGGAAGCTCGGCCGCGCGATTCCTTTCCGCGAGTTGTTCGTGAACCCGGACCGGGCGCTTACGACGATGAGCGGGCCGTTCTGCGAGACGCTGGACAAGCAGCGAGCCGAGAAGCGCGGGGAGCCGGTGAAGCGCGGGACAGATTTCGAGACGGCGTGCCCGAAGATCGCCGATCAGGTGATCGTGCCGGCCGGGAGTGGCAGGTTTACGACATTCCTCGTGCAGGTCGCTCCATATGAAGCGGGGCCCTATGCCGAGGGCGACTATCAGGTGCCGGTGCCGGTGACGGCGGCACTGCTGGCGGAGATCAGGCCGGAATACCGGGAGGAGTTCGGTCTTAAATGAGCGGGAGCCCTCTCCCCTTGTGGGAGAGGGTTGGGAGAGGGGTCGCGAGCGTCAGCAAGCGTCCCGCCATTCACACTCGGAGGCATCGAGCCTCCTCATGCGATCCCCTCTCCTGACCTCTCCCACAAGGGGAGAGGATAGAGTGGACTACCCGCAATACCCCGGCAGGGCGATCGCGCCGCGCTTCGTCGCCCAGCCGCCGCCGGGCAGCAGGTACGCCCGCCCGTTCGCCAGCCGCGACAGCGTCTGGCAGCCGGCCGCCGCCGCCGCGTCCTTCACCGACACGCCACGCTTGGCGGCAAGGTCGGTGTACGCTGCGCGGCGCTTGATGTTGATCGCCTCGACCTTCGCCTTCAGGTCGCCGGAGCCAGCCTTGGCGAAGCCGAGATAGCCGTCGGCCTGCTCGCCGACGGTTCCGCTGGCGATCGCGGCCGAGACATCGGGGTCGCCCGCCTGTGCGTAGGCGCGGACCGTGACGCCGCCGGCCAGAACCGCCGCCGCGGCCGTGGCGAGGATGATCTTGTTCAAGCGGGTCATTGCGGGAACAACTCCGGATTGTTGGTGATGAGATCCTCGGCATCCTTCTGCAGCCGGACCACGACCTCCTGACGCACGTTCACGTTCAGGTTGATCTCGATCGGCTTTTCCGGCGCCGAGACCTGGACGCAGCCCGCCAGCACCACCGCTCCCGGCAATCCCAGGCCAAACATGCGTCCCGTTCTCATCGCATCCCTCATCGCACAGTCTCGCTTTCCTGTCTCTGAACGTTGGTGTCAGCCGCCGGCAAGTTTCCCCGGATCAGGCTGGTCGGATCGGCGAAGGTGGTGGCGGTGTTGACCAGCCCGCGGAACGGCGCCCGGATGGTGATGTTGAACTTGAAGGGCAGACCGATCAGGCTCTTGCCGAAGCCCTTGACCCCGCCCAGCGGCTCCTGATTGATGCCGTTGAAGACGACCTTGCTGACGATCTCCCCATCCAGCGGCCCGCCGAGTTCGATGGCCAGGTTGCGGTAGCGGATCGACTTCAGCGCATCGAAGGCCATCTTGCCGAAGGTGCCGAGCTGCGCGTTCGACACCTCACCGACATAGGCGAGCGTGCCGCCCTCCCCCCGCGCTGTCAGCCGCCCGCCCTCGATGCGGCCGCCGGTCTTGTCGAACACCATCGGCAGGGTTCCGTCGAACAGGCCGGTGGCGGCGATGTTCTCGAACTCCAGCTGCTGGATGAACTTGCCGGCGTCGAGGCCGGTGACGTTGAACACCATCCGCCGCTTCGCCGCTTCGGAGAAGTCGAGCGTGGTCTCCTCAAACGCGAGATCGCCGCCCGCGAAAGGCCAGAGCCCGCTCTCGATCTTCACGAGCAGTCCGGGGAGCAGCTGGTAGCGCACGACGCCGTCCGCCACCGCCACGCCGGGGTTCACCTCGGCGATCCTGACCTCCTGGCGCGGCGGGGTTTCCAGACCCAGTAGGTCGGTGAAGTGCACGGTTCCTTGCAACCCCTTCACAGGACCAAAGGCGGCGGCGAGGTCGAGGCCATCCGTCCCGAATCGGCCGTCACTGGAGACACCTCGCGCGTCCCATCGGATTTCGCCCCTCCCGTGGACTTCGCCCTCCACATTGGCGACGATCCCGACGGTGAGCGGGGTCAGCGCCTCCGGCTGTAGCCGCTTCTCGCGAAAGGTGATGCCGGGCACGTCGAGCACGGCCTTTCCCGAACCATCGGCAAGCCGGTGGCTGATGTCGACCTGCGCCACGGGGACCCCGCTCTTCGGCTCGTTCAGGTGACCGCCCGCCGCGATCACACCGTTCCCGAGGGTCAGCGCGAAGTCACCCGAGGTCATGTGGCGGAAGCGCGGTGCATCGGCCTGAGCGTCGTCAACTCCGAGGCTGCCCTTGAGCGCCAGTGCCGCCCCCGCGAGCGACCACTCGCCCTGGCCGTCTGAGATGACCAGCGGCACGTTGGCGATCTTGCCCGCCGCCCCCTCGAACCCGCCCGCGATCCCGGCGGCCGTCGCGTCGCCTTTGAGGCCCGAGATATCGAGGCGGGTCGGGTCCTTGCCCGTTCCCAGCCGCACCGACAGAGCCTGCGCTGTGAAGCCGAGGTGGCGCAGCGGCACGTCCACCCGCGCGGCGGTAAGGAGCAGCGGCGCTCCGCCGAGTTCTCCGCCGAGCCTCGGTCGATCGATGCGGATGCCGCCGCCGAGCGCACCGTTCTTCGACACACCCACCAGTGCGGTGCCGTAGAGCGGGCAGAGGTTCAGCCGCACATCGCGGAGGCTGGCGCCGGCGATGTCCAACTGGCGGAAGCCGGCCGGCTGGCACCCCTCCCCAATCAACATCGCACCCGACCCGCTCACCCGTCCGGAGATCGCCGCGCGAAGCCCGGTGATGCGACCATCACCGACTGGGCCGTCCAGCTCCACCACGGTGCCGAAGCGGCTGATCGCGCCGTTCACTGCGGTGAAGCGCACCGGCTCGACCGCCAGGCGCCCACCCGGCACAACAAAGGGCGTCATGCGCAACTCGCCCTCGATCGCACCGCCGGGCGCATCCTGCCGGACATCCGCCGCAACCTCCGGAAAACCGCCGCCAGAGAGCGTCAGCGCCAACGCACCGGAGGTCTTGGCTGCCGCGAAGTCGTAGCGCAGCCCCTCCCCGACCGTCGTCACCAGCTGTGCGCCCGAGGCGCTCAGTGCGTCGATGCTGGCCAGGCGCAGAACGCTCCCCGTCCGGCGATGCGCCACCGTGAACTCCGCGCCCCCGTCAAAGTCCGCGCCTGCCTTCCCGACCGCCGTCGCCAGAGCCGCGCCGATCGGCCCGACCGGAGTGCCCTCCGCCGCGCGCAGGGTCGAGGTCGCGGCGGCGAGGGTGCCACGCGTCAGGGCCGCGCCCCTCACTTCAACCTTGCCCGTCAGATCGGCCGCGCCGCCGCGCGAGCTCCACGTCCCCGTCAGGGCTAGGCGGCGCGCCTCCCCCTGCGGCAACTGCAGCGGCTGGGCGGCGAAGGACAGGCCGCCCGAGGCCCGCTCGGTCGTTCCGGCGAAGGTCGCCTTGCCCGCAATCCGGCCGAGGCTAACGGACCCTGCCGTCGCACCGGCGGCATCGAGCCGGATCGACCCCTCGCCGCCATCCAGCGCCTCGTTCGCCCGCGCGTCGATCCCGAGGAACGGCGCGCGCAGCGACGCACCGCCGCAGGTCAGCGCCGGCACCATCACCGGTCCGGCCACATGCGGCCGATTCGCCTCCGTTTCCAGCGTCAGATCGGAATGGAGCGGCACGGCGTCGCAGCCAGCCGCCGCGAAGGACGGGATGTCGCTGCGGACGCGGCCGCGAAAACCGTCCGACAGCTTGCCGCGACCTTCGATGCGATTGGTCAGCACACCCCAGGGTGTTTCCAGCACGACTTGCGTGTCGCGGATCTCGACGGCGAACTCAGGCAGCTTGAATGGTTCGCCGGTCGGCGCGGGAAGCAGCTTGTCGACTTGGCCGAAGCTGACCGCGCCATCCACCAGCCGCCCGCGCAGCCGCACGCCTTCCGCCACGATCGACGACACGCCGACGCCGCTCAGCCCGTAATAGAGCGTCACCTCGGCCCGCCGCGCCGTCAGGTCCGGGCGGCGCGGATCGCCGATCAGGATGTCTTCGAGCACCTGTGTGCGCAGGCCGATCGCCGCCACGCGATAGCGGCCCGGCACCCCGCGCTTCTCCAACTCGCGCGCGATCAGGCCCGTCGCGATCGGCGTCCGCATCGTCCACAGCGCCATGCTGACAAGGCAAAGCACGGCGAGGATCAGCACCAGCAGGGATTTCGGCTGCAGCCTTACCGCCAATCCCGCCCCCGTATCCCTCTGGCCAACCGAACCTCGGCTCACCTATTCTCCTCAAGATGAATGCCGGATTTGTCCAGCGGGAGTGCAAGGAGGCTTTCCACCCCAACGCCGTTCGCCCTGAGCTTGTCGAAGGGCCAGCGACACGGTCATCTCCAGCCCTTCGACAGGCTCAGGGCGAGCGGGGTTCGGAATATGTCGCGGTTGATAGGGGTAGGAGAATCCGCCTACCCTCACCCACATGGGGGAAGATCATCTCGGTGAGGGTCACCGCGCGCGCCTGCGCCAGCGACTGTTCGACGGTGGCGGGGATGCGCTGCTCGACCATGAATTGCTCGAATACCTGCTCACCCTGTCGATCCGGCGCGGCGACACCAAGGCGATCGCCAAGCGCCTGATCGACGCGTTCGGCAGCTTCGGCGCGGTCCTGACCGCCGACGCCAAGGCGCTGGCCCGCATTGGCGGCATCGGCGACACCTCGATCGCCGCGATCAAGATCGCGCAGGCGAGCGCCCTTCGCCTCCTGCAGAAGCAGGTACTCGACCGACCCGTCCTCTCGAACTGGCAGGCGCTGCTCGACTACCTTCAGGCCGATATGGGGCATCTCGACATCGAGCGGGTCCGCGTCCTCCACCTCAACGCCAAGAACATGCTGATGCGCGACGAGCCGATCTCCGAGGGATCGACCAGCGAGGCGGCGATCTACGTGCGGGAGGTTGTGCGCCGCGCCATCGACCTCGGATCGGCGGCGCTGATCATCGTCCACAACCATCCGAGCGGCGATCCCTCACCGAGCCGTCAGGACATCGCCATCACCCGCGAGCTGATCGCCGCCGCCAAGCCGCTCAAGATCCAGGTTCACGACCACATCATCGTCTCGGCAAGCGGGCATAAGAGCCTGCGGGCGGAGGGGCTTCTCTAAGTCCGTTCGCCCTGAGCCTGTCGAAGGGCAAGGGAGACGGTCGGCGCTGGCCCTTCGACAGGCTCAGGGCGAACGACGTTGGTGTATGAGGTTATCTCGGGCCCGCTTGCCCGATTTTAACCCGCGCCGCATAGATCACCCGCCATGCCGCCGGTCGAAACCCTCGTCCTGATCGTTAACTACCGCACGCCGGAGCTGTCGATCGCGTGCCTCCAATCGCTCGCGCCGGAGATCGCGCCGGGGATCAACGCGATCATCGTCGACAACGATTCGGGCGACGGTTCGGCGGAGAAGATCGCGGCGGCGGTGGAGGCGAACGGCTGGGGCAGCTGGTGCCGCTTTCGCGCACTGCCCAGGAATGGCGGCTTCGCCTACGGCAACAACGAGGCACTAGCCCGGTGGAAAGCGGAGACCGGCCGGCCCACGCCGAAATACGTCTGGCTGCTCAACCCCGACACGCTCGTCCGCCCGGGCGCGATCGGTGCGCTCACCCGCTTCATGGACGCGCATCCGACGGCCGGCATCACCGGCGGACGATCTGAGGAGATGGACGGCACGGCGATCTACAGCGCCTTCCGCTTTCACCGCCCCTTCAACGAACTGCTCGAAGCACTCGACTTCGGTCCCCTCCACCGGCTCTTCGCCAGCAAGATCGTTGCGCCCGCGCCGGTCGATCACCCGATCCGCGCCGATTGGGTGGCCGGCGCCAGCATGATGGTACGCGGCGACCTGATCGATCGCATCGGCTTCCTCGACGAAAGCTACTTCATGTATTTCGAGGAGACGGATTTTTGCCTGCGCGCGGCGCGTGCCGGGGCCGAATGCTGGTATGTGCCCGAAAGCCGGATCGTCCACCTCGTCGGTGCCAGTTCCGGCGTCACGGGTGCGACGGCCAAGGTGAAGCGCCGTCCGCGCTACTGGTTCGAGTCGCGCCGCCGCTATTTTGCCAAGAACTTCGGCAGCGGGGCGTTCCACGCCGCCAATGCAGCATGGCTCTTCGGGCGTCCTGTCGGCCGGCTCCTCGCGCGCCTGCGCGGCAAACCGGTCACCGACCCGCCGCATCTCTGGGGCGACATGATCCGCCACAATTACGGATCGGGCGCATGACGGATCGACCGCAGTCCGACATCGATCTCGGCCGGTTCAACCACAACCCGCCCGGCCTCTCCTTCGCCGCCCTCCTCCGCGAGGATTTCGCGACCCACGGCCGCGACATCTTCAGCCAGGGGTTCTGGGCGATCGCCGTCCACCGTCTCGGCAACTGGCGCATGGGGTTCCGCAGCAAGCTGGTCCGCACGCCGCTGACCATCCTTTACCGCGTCATGCACAAGCTGGTGGAATGGATGGGCGGGATCGACCTCGGCTACACCGTCATTGTCGGCCGCCGCGTCCGCATCTGGCACCATAGCGGCATGACGCTGGAGGCACTGTCGATCGGCGACGACGTCCAGATCCGCCAGAACACCACCTTCGGCCTGCGCCGCCACAACGACCCGCGCTGGCTGAAGCCGGTGATTGAGGCCGGGTGCGATATCGGCGCAGGGGCGGTGATCGTCGGCTCGATCACCGTCGGCGCGGGATCGATGATCGGGGCGAACGTCGTCCTCGCTCAGGACGTGCCGCCCGGCAGCATTGTCACCGTGCCCCGGCCGGTCATCCGGCCGCTCAATCGGGTCGATTGAAGCCCCTCTCCCGCTCTGCTACCCGCCGCCCTTTCTCCTGACAGGACGGCTCAATGGTTCCGCGTTACTCCCGGCCCGACATGGTGGCGATCTGGACGCCCGAGGCGAGGTTTCGCATCTGGTTCGAGATCGAGGCCCATGCCACCGAGGCGCTGGCCGAACTCGGCGTCGTGCCGAAGTCGGCGGCCAAGGCGCTCTGGGACTGGTGGGCGACCAAGCCGGACATCGACGTTGAGGCCATCGACGCCATCGAGGCAGTCACCAAGCACGACGTCATCGCCTTCCTGACCTGGGTGGCGGAGCAGGTCGGCGACGAGGCGCGCTTCATGCACCAGGGTATGACCAGCTCCGACGTGCTCGACACCTGCCTTGCCGTGCAACTGGCGCGGGCAAGCGACATCCTGATCGCCGATCTCGAAAAGCTGCTGACAGTGATCGAGCGCCGCGCCTTCGAGCACAAGATGACGCCGACCATCGGTCGCAGCCACGGCATCCATGCCGAGCCGGTGACCTTCGGCCTGAAGCTCGCCGAGGCTCATGCCGAGTTCGCCCGCAACCTCACCCGCCTCAAGGCCGCGCGCGCCGACGTCGCGACCTGCGCGATCTCGGGCGCGGTCGGCACCTTCGCCAATATCGACCCGCGCGTGGAGGAGCATGTCGCAGAGAAGCTCGGCCTCGGGGTCGAGCCGGTCTCCACCCAGGTTATCCCGCGCGACCGCCACGCGATGTTCTTCGCGACGCTCGGCGTCATCGCCTCCTCGATCGAGCGGCTCGCGACCGAGATCCGCCACCTCCAGCGTACCGAGGTGCTTGAGGCGGAGGAGTATTTCTCCCCCGGCCAGAAGGGCTCATCGGCGATGCCGCACAAGCGCAACCCGGTGCTGACCGAAAACCTGACCGGCCTCGCCCGCATGATCCGCGGCTATGTCACCCCGGCTTTGGAGAACGTCGCCCTCTGGCACGAGCGGGACATCAGCCACTCCTCGGTCGAGCGCTATATCGGTCCCGACGCGACCATCACCCTGGACTTCGCGCTCGCCCGGCTAACCGGAGTGATCGACAAGTTGCTCGTCTATCCGGAGCGGATGGAGAAGAACCTCAACAAGATGGGTGGCCTCGTCCATTCCCAGCGCGTGCTGCTGGCGCTGACCCAGGCCGGGGTGAGCCGCGAGGACTCTTATCGCCTCGTCCAGCGCAACGCGATGAAGGTGTGGGAATCGGACGGCCAGCTCTCGCTGCTACAACTGCTCAAGGACGATCCGGAGGTGACGCTGTCGGACGCCGAGCTGGAGGAGAAGTTCGACCTCGGCTACCACCTGAAGCATGTCGACACGATCTTCCGCCGGGTGTTCGGCCGGGCGTGAGCGTGCGCCTGCCCGTCCACGAGGCCCTTCGTGAGGGGACGCGTGACGCCCATGACCGCGTCGACGCGGCATTCGGTGCCTTCGACCTGAGCGATCCGTCCGACTACCGCCGCTTCCTGCGGGCGCATGCACGCGCGTTCATCCCCGTCGAGCAGGCGATCGACTGCATCGGCATCGAGGCGATGGTGCCGGACTGGACGGGACGCCGCCGCGCCGATCGCATTCTCGCGGACCTTCAGGCTTTGGAGGAGACCGCACCGGATCTGACGCCCTTGAAACTCACCGACACCGATGCGGCACTCGGCGCGCTCTATGTTCTGGAAGGGTCGCGGCTCGGCGGCGCGATGCTGGCGCGGCGCATTCCGGCCGACCTGCCCCGCACCTATCTCGGGACAGCGCAGACGCCCGGCGCATGGCGGAAGTTGCTGGAAATCCTTGGATCGACGCTTTATTCCCCGGAGAGCGTCGAGGCTGCTTTGGCTTCGGCCCGTGCCGTGTTCGACCGCTTCGAGGCGGCGGCCCGCGCCGAACGAGGTATGCGTTGAACGAAATCCCGTCGCCCGTCGATCTCACGAATTGCGATCGCGAGCCGATCCACCTGCTTGGTGCAATCCAGCCGATCGGCTTCCTTGTCGCGGTGACGAGCGACTGGCTGATCAGCCGTGTCTCCCGCAACATCGGCGACTATACCGGGCGCGAGGCGGAGCCGCTGATCGGCCTGCCGCTCACCGAGATCTTCACGGCCGACGCGATCCATTCGATCCGCAACCGCATGACCGTCATGCGCGGCGAGGATTCGATGGAGCGGCTGTTCGCCCATTGTCTCTTCGACAACGACCGCCTCTTCGACGTCGCCGTCCACTTCTCCAACGGCACGATCGTGATCGAGGCGGAGCCGAGCGACGCCGCCGATTCGATTGACGCGGCGGGCACGGTCCGCCTGATGATGTCGAGACTGGACGACACCAACACGCTCGACGCCTTCTTCCGCGAGGGCGCGCGGCAGGTCCGCGCCCTGACGGGCTTCGATCGCGTCATGGTCTATCGTTTTGACGACGCCGGCTCGGGCGAGGTGGTGGCGGAAGCGGCGCGCAGCGGCCTCGGCAGCTTCATGGGCCTGCGTTACCCCGCAAGCGACATTCCGGCGCAGGCCCGCAAGCTCTATCAGCGCAACATCTTCCGGGTGATCGCGGATATCGAGGCGAAGCCGGTGCCGATCTTCCCTGCGCTGGATACCGCCGGTAATCAGCTCGACCTCTCGCTCTCGATCATGCGCTCGGTCTCGCCGATCCATATCGAATATCTCAAGAACATGGGCGTCGGGGCCTCGCTGTCCATCTCGATCATCGTCGAGGGGCGGCTCTGGGGCCTGTTCGCCTGCCATCACTACAGCCCGCGCTGTCCGTCCTTCGAGCGGCGCACGACGGCCGAGCTGTTCGGCCAGATGTTCGCAATGAAGCTCGAGAGCCGCGAGCGGAAGGAAGCAGCCGACTACCAGCGCCGCGCCCGCGACGTGTCCGACCGCATCCTCGCCGCAATCGCCGGCGACGCCTCGCTGCTCGACGATCCCTCCTGGCTGACCGAGACGATCGGCAAGGCGATCCCAGCGGACGGTATCGCCGTGTGGATCGATGGTCGGCAGGCGACATCCGGCATGACACCTCCCGCCGATGCTCTGGCAGCGCTGGTTCGCACGCTGAACGGCACCGCCGCCTCGCGTGTCTTCGCCACCGACCGCATCGCCGGTTTCTTTCCGGCGGGCGAGGTGTGGTCTGATCGGGCGGCCGGGCTGATGGCGATCCCGATTTCTCGCAGTCCGCGCGATTATGTCATTCTCTTCCGGCAGGAAATGGTGCGCACCGTCCGTTGGGCCGGCGATCCCCATAAGCCGATCGAGTACGGCCCGAACGGCCCGCGTCTCACCCCGCGCAAGAGCTTCGAGGCATGGTCGGAACTGGTCCACGGCCGATCCCAGCCTTTCAGCCCGGCGGAGATGGGCGTCGCCGAGGCCCTGCGGGCTACCCTGATCGAGGTCGTCCTCCGCCTCTCGGACGCGGCGCATGCCGAGCGGGAACGCTTCGGCGAGCGGCAGGAGCTGCTGATTGCCGAACTCAACCACCGCGTCCGCAACATCCTGAGCCTGATCCGGGGTATCATCCGCCAGTCCCGCCGGGATGGCGTGTCGAGCGACGCGTATATCGCCGAGGTAGACGGCCGCGTGCAGGCGCTTGCCCGCGCGCACAACCAGATTACCGAGGACCATTGGGGCCCCGCCCCCCTTGCCAACCTGATCGAGACCGAGGCGGGCGCCTATCTCCCGCACCGGGCCGAAGCGCTCAAGATGTCGGGGCCGGACGTACTGCTCGACCCGCTCGCCTTCTCCACCATGGCGCTCGTCGTGCATGAGTTGATGACCAACTGCGTCAAGTACGGATCGCTCTCACGCGACGGGACGTTGGCGGTGAACTGGAAGCGCACGGCGGACGGTGATCTCCTGGTCGAGTGGACCGAAAGGGGCGGGCCGCCGGTGCAGGCCCCCACCCGCGAGGGCTTCGGTTCGACCATCATCGGCCGATCGGTGCCCTACGATCTCGGCGGTAAGGCGGACATCCGCTATCGTCTGGGCGGGTTGGAGGCCTCCTTCTGCATTCCGGCCCGCCATGTCACGGTGCGCGCGGAACGGATCGTGCGGGATGCGGTTACCCCCCAGTATGATCACGGCGCGGGTGAAGATCCGGCCAAGATCGCGCGCGCGCTAGAAGGCCAGACGGTTCTCCTGGTGGAGGACAGCCTGATCATCGCTCTGGATGCCGAGGATCTGCTGATGGGGCTCGGCGCCAAGCGGGTCCTTCCCGCAGCGGGCGTTCGCGATGCGCTGTCGACCATCGACCGGGATCAGCCCTCGCTCGCCATCCTGGACATCAATCTCGGCGACCAGGTCAGCTTCCCGATCGCGTCGCGCCTCAAGGAGCTGGGCGTCCCCTTCATCTTCGCCACCGGGTACGGCGAACAGGCTCAGCTGCCGGGCGAGCTGGCGGAGAGCGGCATCCTGCAGAAGCCGTTCACCGCGGAGCGTCTCGTCGCGGCGATCACCCGCATCGCCGACTGATCGACGCAGCCGCAAAGCTGCCGGCGGACGCCCGTGCTCTTGTGGTCATGTGATCCAGATGACGCCTGCGGGATCAAACGCAGGTCGTCTACCCTCAAACATGTTATCCGTGTGCCTGTCGTCCGCCGGTATGCCACCGGAGGTCGGCTCGCCTTGGCGCGTCACGCCGACAACAGGGTTGAAGCGGCGTTAATCGGTGGATGAACTAAGATGCTGACCGCAAACCTGAATTTCTTAACGCGCTGGAAACCACGCGCTTCCATCATCGCTTCAATCCTCCTGATCTATTCGCTGCTCATCGGATGTGAACCGGCGATTGGATCTCGAATGCCTACGATCGGAATGAACCTGACCGCGGTGAACTACTGGTCCAAGCAGGCGCCGTTCCTGGACCGCTTCAAGACCTCGGGCCCCTGGTCGGGAACGCGCGGCGACTGGAGCTTCGACGCCGCGGTCCAGCTTTCCTACGACAAGAACGGTTACCCGACCGGGGTGCCGGAGGGCTATCAGTCGATCCGCTCCCTCGTGGCCGTCGATCCGATCGGCGACGGGCCGACCAACCGCTATGTCATCAGCTACGAGGGCACCGGCACTGTCGGCGTCTTCTGCGGAAAGATCATCAGCTCGGAACCCGGGAAGGTTGTGGTCGAGTTCACCGGCCCCGGCTATGCCATGGGCGTCGAGATCAAGAACATGTCGGCGAGCGACCCGATCACCGGGATCCATGTAGTCCGGGAGGATCAGCAGGCGCTGTTCGAATCCGGAAAGACCTTCAATCCCGAGTTCATCGAGAAAGTCGAGAACTGGGACATGCTGCGCATGATGGACTGGCAGGGGACCAACGAGTCCAAGGAAGTCGACTGGAACACCCGGTCTGTCGAGAGCTCGGCCAGCTACGCCAATAACGGCGTGCCGCTGGAGATCATGGTCAAGCTCGCGAATGAGACCAAGACCGACCTGTGGCTGAACGTCCCCACCCTTGCTGACGACAATTACGTCAAGCAGATGGCGGCTTTCGTGAAGGAGCACCTTGACCCTTCGCTGAAGGTCAACTTCGAATATTCCAACGAGATGTGGAACTGGGGCTTCAAGGCCTCGGATATCGCGCTGGAAAAAGGCAACGAGCTTTGGGGCACGGATGCGAACGGCGACGGCACGATCAATCGCAACGACCCCAATGAACATTTCGCGGCCGGCTGGGTCACCTATTACGGCTACCGCGCCGCGCAGGTGGCGGCGATCACCAACGATGTCTTCGGCAGCGACGACCGCCTGGTCAACGTTCTGACCTCCCAGACCTACTATGGCGATCTTGCCAATTATGTCGCGGACGGGGTCGCCCGTGCAGGCAAGGGGTCGGTCGGAACGCTGTTCGACGCGTTCGCCATCACGACCTACTTCGACGTTCTAAGCGGCGCGACTGGCGGCAAGGATCTTGAGACCCTGCTGTCCTGGGCGCGATCCGGTGAGGCCGGTATGGCCGCTGCCTTCGAAGAGATCCGCACCGGCGCGAAGCTGTCGACCGGTGGCTCGCTCAAGGATCTGAAGGATATTTACGCCTTCTTCTCCGCCTTCACCGCCAAGCACGGCCTGGATCTGATCGCCTATGAGGGCGGCGCCCACCTTACGACCAATCTTTTCTTGGGCGACACCCAGACCGAGATGCAGACGTTCTTCGCGAAGCTGATGAACGACCCGCGGATGGGCGATCTCTACACGCAGATGGCCAACGACTTCGGCGCCGCTGGCGGCAAGGAACTGGTCGCGTTCCAGGACGTGGGAGACTCCTCCAAGTTCGGCTACTGGGGCATTCTGGACAGCATCTATCAAGACAGCAGCCCGCGCTATGACGCGCTGAAGGCCGTTTCCGCCGCAGCCCGCGCCGAGGGCGGCGTCCAGGGTGGTGGCAGCGACATGCCTAGGCCCGGCGCGCCAGCGGAAGACCACACCCTTACCGGAACGAATGCCGACGACACGTTCCTGGTGACGAATGCCGAGCAGACGGTCGTCGAGCAGCTGAACGGCGGAACCGACACCATCAAGGTCGCTCTCGCCTCCTACACCCTGCCCGCGAATGTGGAGCGGCTGATCTATACCGGCACCGGCGCTTTCACCGGCACGGGCAACGAACTCGACAACCAGCTTCTCGGCGGCGCTGCCAACGACACGCTGTCGGGTGCTGCGGGCAAGGACACTCTGGACGGCGGCGCCGGCGCGGATTCGCTGGCGGGCGGCATCGGCGACGACACCTATCTCGTCGACCACGTCCGCGACCTCGTCAGCGAGGCGGCGAAGGTCGGCATCGACACCGTCCTGGCGAGCGTCGACTACGTCCTGCCCGTCAATGTCGAGAACCTGCTCCTGGAAGGAAGCGCGAACCTGCGCGGCACCGGCAACGCGCTCGACAACAACATCTTCGGCAACTCAGGCGCCAACATCCTGATGGGTGGCCTCGGCAACGACCTCCTGAGCGGCATGGACGGCAATGACCGTCTGTCCGGCGAGGCGGGTGACGACGTGATCGACGGCGGCAAGGGCGCCGACCAGATGATCGGCGCGGCGGGCAACGACACCTACTTCGTCGACAATGTCGGCGACATGGTGGTCGAGGCGGCCTATGGCGGCACCGACACGCTCTACTGCTCGGTCAGCTACCAGCTGCCGTTGAATGTCGAGCGCATGATCATGCTGGACGGCGCCACCCGTGGCGTCGGCAGCTACATGTCCGACTTCATCCAGGACTGCACGACCAAGAAGGGCGTGTGGATCGAGCTGGGTGGCGACAACGGCAACGACACCATCATCGGCGGCGTCGCCAACAACCGCATCGCGGGCGGCAATGGCGACGACTCGCTGATGGGCGGCGACGGCGACGATGTCCTGCGCGGCGGCAAGGGTGCCGATACGCTGGTCGGCGGCGCGGGCGCAGATCGCTTCGTCTTCGCCAACGACCTGAGCAAAACTCCGACGTCGATCGTCACCGACTTCTCCAGCCGGCAAGGCGACAAGCTGGAGCTGAAGATGCTGGCGCCCTTCGTCACCGGGAATGGCAAGGGGCTTTCGTTCATCGGCAGCGACGCCTTCACCGGCCATGCCGGCGAAGTGCGCGTCAGCGGCGATGGACAGTACACCGTCGCGATCGACATGGATGGCGACAAGTCGGTGGACTTCTCCTTCAAGGTCTCCGCGCTCGGCCCGCTGCAGGCCGCCGACTTCGTCCTCGTCTAAGATCGCATCGAAGGACAGGCATGGTGGGCGCAGCAGGGATTGAACCTGCGACCCCACCCGTGTGAAGGGTGTGCTCTACCGCTGAGCTATGCGCCCATGCCTGGGGTCGCCACCGGACCGTTCGTCCGGGGAGAGGGCGCGGATAACGGGTCGATCGCGGCTTGTCCAGCGGCGCGAAAGCGTCGCCGGACAAGCCCGCCGATCAGTTCACCGTTTCCTTCAGCGCCTTGCCGGCGCGGAACTTCGGCAGGCTCGATTCGGCGATGTTCATCACCTGCCCGGTGCGCGGATTGCGTCCGGTAGAGGCCTTGCGCCGGGTAACCGAGAAGGTCCCGAAGCCGACGAGGCGTACATCCTCTCCGGACTTCAACGTCTCGCTGATCGTCTCAAGCGCGCATTCGATAAGGCGACCGGCGTCGCTGCGCGCGACGCCAACTTCACTCGCAACCTTTGCGATAAGGTCCTGCTTGTTCATCGCATCCCCTCTCTTCAGCCGTTCTCCGAGTCGGACGGCCGTTGGAGCGATCTAATCGTATCAGGGGCGTGTCTGTCAAAAGGAAACGAATCCGCCGAAAATGGCGGAAGCTGACCTAATGATGAACAGGGTTCTCCTCGGCCGCTGCCGGGCTGCCGACCGGAGGCTGGGCGGCCAGTTCGTCCGTCTCGGTCCACTCGATCGGATCGAGCGGGGAGACCAGCGCCACCGCCAGCACCTCATCCACATGGCGCACGGGGACGATCTTCAGCCCGTCGCGGATCGTCGCCGGAATATCGGCCAGGTCCTTCTCGTTCTCGGCCGGGATCAGCACCGTGGCAATGCCGCCGCGCAACGCCGCCAGCAGCTTCTCCTTCAGGCCACCGATCGGCAGCACGCGGCCGCGCAGCGTCACCTCGCCGGTCATCGCCACGTCCTTGCGCACCGGCACGCCGGTCAGCGTCGACAGGATCGCCGTCACCATGCCGATGCCGGCTGACGGGCCGTCCTTAGGCACCGCGCCCTCGGGCAGGTGGATGTGGATGTCCCGGCGGGCGAACAAGCTCGGCTTCACGCCAAAGCTCGGCGCGCGCGCGCGGACGAAGGAGAACGCCGCCTGGATCGACTCCTGCATCACGTCGCCCAGCTTGCCGGTCGTCTTGATCCCACCCTTGCCGGGCACCGTCACCGCCTCAATGGTCAGCAGTTCGCCGCCGACCTCGGTCCAAGCGAGACCGGTGACCGCACCGATCTGATCCTCCTCCTCGGACACGCCGAAGCGAAACTTCCTGACACCGGAATAGTCAGCGAGGTTCTCCGGGGTGATCTCGACCCGTTCGGCCTTGCCCTCCAGTATCTGGCGCAGGCTCTTGCGCGCAAGCTTGGCGATCTCGCGCTCCAGCGTGCGGACGCCCGCTTCCCGCGTGTAGTACCGGATCAGGTCGCGCAGGCCCGCCTCGGTCAGCGTGAACTCGCCGCTCTTCAGGCCATGCGCCTCGATCTGCTTGCCGATCAGGTGGCTCTGCGCGATCTCGACCTTCTCGTCCTCGGTATAGCCCTCAAGCCGGATGATCTCCATGCGGTCGAGCAACGGCTGCGGCAGGTTCAGGCTGTTCGCCGTACAGACGAACATCACGTCCGACAGATCGAAGTCGATTTCCAGGTAATGGTCCTGGAACTTGGCGTTCTGCTCCGGATCGAGCACCTCCAGCAGGGCCGAGGCCGGATCACCCCGGAAATCCTGACCAAGCTTGTCGATCTCGTCGAGCAGGAACAGCGGGTTGGACGTGCCCGCCTTCTTCAGGTTCGACACGATCTTGCCCGGGAGCGAGCCGATATACGTCCGGCGATGGCCGCGGATCTCCGCCTCGTCGCGTACGCCGCCCAGCGACTGGCGGATGAACTCGCGCCCGGTCGCCTTGGCGATCGACTTGCCGAGGCTGGTCTTGCCCACGCCCGGCGGGCCGACGAGGCACAGGATCGGCCCCTTCAGCCGGTTGGTCCGCGCCTGCACCGCCAGATACTCGACGATCCGGTCCTTGACCTTCTCAAGGCCGTGATGATCGGCGTCGAGCACCGCCTGCGCGGCGGCGATGTCCTTCTTGACCTTGGACTTCTTGCCCCATGGGAGGCCGAGCAGAACCTCAAGATAGTTGCGGATCACCGTCGCCTCGGCCGACATCGGCGCCATCGACTTCAGCTTCTTCAGCTCGGTCGTCGCCTTGGCGCGCGCCTCCTTCGACAGCTTCAGCGTCGCGACCTTCTGGGTCAGTTCGGCGAGTTCGTCGCCGCCCTCCTCGCCGTCCGAATTGCCCAGCTCGCGCTGGATCGCCTTCAGCTGCTCGTTGAGGTAGTATTCGCGCTGCGTCTTCTCCATCTGGCGCTTCACGCGGCTGCGGATCTTCTTCTCGACCTGCAGGACGCCCAGTTCGCCCTCCATCAGGCTGAACACCATCTCAAGACGGCGGACCGGATCCAGCTCGTCCAGAAGCGCCTGCTTGTCGGAAACCTTGACCGAAAGGTTGGCGGCGACCGCATCGGACAGCCGCGAGGGCTCATCGATCTGCGCCACCTGAACCGCCGTCTCGTCCGGCAGCTTCTTGTTGACCTTCACATAGTTGTCGAACTGCTCGATCACCGAGCGCTGCAGCGCGACCGCCTCGCTGTTGTCCGAGGCCGCGTCCGCCAGCGGCTCGACAACCGCGACCAGATGCGCGCCTTCGACGCGCAGGGTGTCGATTCGCGCACGCTGGCGCCCCTCGACCAGCACCCGTACCGTGCCGTCGGGCAGCTTCAGCAACTGCAGCACCGTCGCCGTGACGCCGATCGCGAACAAGGCCTCGACATCGGGGTCGTCATTCGCCGGGTCGCGCTGCGCAACCAGGAAGATCGCCTTGTCCGCCGCCATCGCGGCCTCAAGCGCCGCCACCGACTTGTCACGCCCGACGAACAGGGGGACGATCATGTGCGGGAACACGACGATGTCGCGCAGGGGGAGAACGGGCAGGGTCTCGGTCATCATCACTCCACGGCGGGAACCCCGCCAACATAGATGTATATGGAGCCTTGTGTGCGACACGCAATGATCGGCGCGCTTCCGGCGCGAGGCGACGTGACAAAGCGTTGCTGGACAGGTGTTCACCCCTGACCTTCTTCGCTCACGCTGCGATAGACGCGCGATGCGAAAGCTCGCCCTCCTCCTATCCCTTATAGCCGCTTCGCCGACCTTGGCGGCGACCCGCGAAGACGAACAGCTCTGGGTGAACGCCACGGTCATGGGGCCTGTCGCGGGCGATCTCGTCTACTTCGCCGAGGTCCAGCCGCGCTTCGACCAGGGCGTCTCGCATCTCGGCCAGTTGCTTCTGCGTCCCGCGATCGGCTTGCGGCTATCCCCGGCGGTCACCGTCTACCAGGGCTACGCCCATGTCGCCTTGCCCATCGAAGGCGGACGTGACCGCAACGAGGAGCGCAGCTTTCAGCAGGTAAGCTGGACGATCAGCCCCACCCTCTCCTCCCGCACCCGCCTGGAGCAGCGCTGGCTGTCCGACGGCAACGACACCGGCTGGCGCGTGCGCGAGATGATCCGGGCCGAAACGCCGCTCGGGTCGGACCGGGACGGGATCGCCGCGCTCGGCTATGCGGAAGTCTTCGTCGCCCTCAACGATACCGATTGGGGCGCCCGCAAGGGCTTCGACCAGCTCCGTACCTTCGCCGGCCTCGAACTGCCGCTGAAGGGCAAGTCCACGATCGAAGCCGGCTATCTCAACCAGCTCGTCGACCGCCCGCGCGGGGACAAGGCAGTCAACCACGTCGCGTCGATCTCGCTCTTCATGCGGTACTGATCGCACGAGTTCGCACGCTCGCCGAAGGTCGTGGTCCCGCGATGGAACAGCGACCGGGAACAAGGCTGTGCGAGGCGCAGGGGCAGGAATGCGTCGCCTTCCTCAGCACGTACGGGATCGCCGGCAATTCGGGTCTCGCCTATCTCGGCGACTGCCTGCCCTTCGGCGGCTGCAACTCGAATCGATCTCCGGCCTCGGCGATCTGGTCCAGGGCAGCGTCTTGGGCGCCAATCTCGACGAGGTGATGTTCTCCAAGCTGAACTACCATGACCTCACCTTCTCGGCGACGATCACCCCGACGGCGGCCGTGCCGGAGCCGACGAGCTGGGCGATGATGATCGCGGGATTCGGCCTGGTCGGCAGCGCGATGCGTCGTCGTCCGGCGAACGCCGCCGTTCGCTTCGCCTGACACGAAAAGACCCGCCGGATCGCTCCGGCGGGTCACTTTTCAAGCTTGCTTGCCGAGGCTCAGGCCGCGTCGCCGCCCGCCTGGCCCTTGCCCTTCTTGGCATAGACGCGGACCGGGTCCTTGCGGCCCTCAACCACGTCCTTGTCGATCAGCACCTCGTCGATGCTGTCCGCACCCGGCAGGTCGAACATGGTGTCGAGCAGGATGCCCTCCATGATCGACCGCAGGCCGCGCGCGCCGGTCTTCCGCTCGATCGCCTTCTTGGCGATGGCGATCAGGGCGTCGTCGGTGAAGGACAGCTTGGTGTCCTCCATGTCGAACAGCTTCTGGTACTGCTTAACCAGAGCGTTCTTCGGCTCGGAGAGAATCTTGACCAAAGCGGTCTCGTCCAGATCCTCCAGCGTCGCGATGACGGGCAGGCGGCCGACGAACTCCGGAATCAGGCCGAACTTCAGCAGATCCTCGGGCTCGCACTGACGCAGCACTTCGCCGGTGCGCCGCTCCTCGGGCGAAGCGACCATCGCGCCGAAACCGATCGACTTGCCCTGCAGGCGGTCGCCGATGATCTTCTCAAGGCCCGAGAACGCGCCGCCGCAGATGAACAGGATGTTCGTCGTGTCGACCTGCAGGAACTCTTGCTGCGGATGCTTGCGCCCGCCCTGCGGCGGCACGGAGGCGGTGGTGCCCTCCATCAGCTTCAGCAGCGCCTGCTGCACGCCCTCGCCCGAGACGTCGCGGGTGATCGAGGGGTTGTCCGCCTTGCGGCTGATCTTGTCGATCTCGTCGATGTAGACGATGCCGCGCTGCGCCCGCTCGACATTGTAGTCGGAGGCCTGGAGCAGCTTGAGAATGATGTTCTCGACATCCTCACCGACATAGCCCGCTTCGGTCAGCGTCGTCGCGTCCGCCATGGTGAACGGCACGTCGAACGTCTTGGCCAGCGTCTGGGCGAGCAGCGTCTTGCCGCAGCCGGTGGGGCCGACGAGCAGGATGTTGGACTTCGCCAACTCGACATCGGCACCCTTCGCGCCGTGGTTCAGCCGCTTGTAATGGTTGTGGACCGCCACCGAGAGGACGCGCTTCGCTTTCGCCTGCCCGATCACATACTGGTCGAGGACGTCGCAGATCTCCTGCGGGCTCGGCACGCCGCCGTCACCCTTGCGCGCGAGCGCACCCTTCGTCTCCTCGCGGATGATGTCGTTGCACAGCTCGACGCACTCATCGCAGATGAAGACGGTGGGGCCTGCGATCAGCTTGCGCACCTCGTGCTGCGACTTGCCGCAGAACGAACAATACAGGGTGCTCTTGCTGTCGCCGCCGGAAAGCTTTGTCATAATGTCCTTTACCCTCGGAACGCCGAGTCGGCGCCCATCCTAGTCCCCGCCTTTGCGAACCGGCAAGGTTTGACCCGCGCCGCCGCCGCCGGCGGTCCTGCCGCACCCTGCCAATATGGATGGCCGCGAGCCTAGAACAACCCCGATCTGAGGAGGTTGCGGTCGCAGCGCGTCCATGCCCGAATCAGCGAACGCCCGGATCAGAAAGTCGGCGCCTCGCGCTCGGCGACGGCTTCCGCCCGCGGGCGTCGCTCGCCGACCTTCGCCTCCCGCGACCAGCGCTGCGCCGGCCGCTCGATGAAGGTGTAGGTGAAGTGGGCAGCGACGATGCTCAGGGCGAGGACCACGAGCGACAACGCATCGCTGACCAGAGGTGACGCGACCACCTGATTATGCCCGTCTACTGTCCCGACAATGTCTATGCGTCCCCCCGATAGCCGCTCCACGGCGCTCAGGACGTTGATGAACCGGAGCTGCAGGAAAAAGTGGATCATGTAGATCGAGTAGGACAGTGTCCCGACGAGGAGGAACGGTCGCAGCTTCAGCAGCCGGCTGATCCCCCCGCCCTCCCGCGCGAAGAGCGACACGACGACGAAGAAGAGCGGCGGCACCGCGATGGAAAACGGCCCGCTCTTCGCCGTGACGATCAGCGCTATCACGGCGATGACCGCCGCCGCCTCACCCAAGGTTGCGAGGGCGAAGGCCGGGCGAACAGTCTGGCTCCGGCCTGCGTGTATGCGGTAGGCGACAACCCCCAGCGAGAAGCCGAAGAGGCACCGGGCCAGCGCGCCATCGTGAAACACGTTCAGATACCGGTCGGTGAGCAGGAAGACGTAGAGGCCGGCCACGACCGCAACCGCGATGGAAGCGGCCACGACCCACCCGCGCGTCCATCGGAACAGCAGCGCGAAGATGAGGTAGGTCCACATCTCGGCCTGGATGCTCCAGCTGACGCCGTTCCAGTTGGCGACACCGTCCGGACCATAGAAGATCTGCACGAGGAACAGGCTGGCGATGAACGATCCGATGCTGTTCGATCCTTCAAACGGGCGGCGATCCGCACCGCCCATCAACCCGGTCCAGAAAGCAAGTTCGAACGCCAGGAAGACGAGCAGCATGAACAGATGCAGCGGGTAGATGCGGCCCAGCCGCAGCCACATGAAACGGCCGATCGGAAACCCGCTTTCCAGGCGTGCGCCATAGCTGGCGCAGATCACGAACCCGCTCAGGACGAAGAAGAAGTCCACGAACATCCAGCCATGGGACACCAGGGTGGAGTTCGCGATATAGCCGGTGGTGTGGAAGTGCAGCAGCACGATCATGCTGGCGCACACGCCGCGCAGGCTGTCGAGCACCTCGAAACGCTCGCCCTTCGCCGCCTGACTGCCCATCGCTGCACCCCCGCTGCCTGCCCGACCCTTATGTCGTCAGTGCTTACGAGGCCTCATTAGCGAGACAAGCCTTAAGACACGCCTACCTCGGCGCGATTACATCAGCCAGTAGGGGCAAAGCGGGACCGGAGACGATCCCGCTTCGATACGCGTCAGGCGGCTTCCTGTGCCTCGCTCGGCACCGGACGCTTGTCGAACACCTCGTCGATCAGGCCGAACGCCTTCGCCTCGTCCGCCTCGAGGAACTTGTCGCGGTCCATCGCCTTCTCGATCACTTCGATCGGTTGGCCCGTGTACTGCGAATAGAGGCTGTTCATCCGGTGACGGATGCGGAGGATTTCCTTCGCCTGGATCTCGATGTCGGACGCCATGCCCTGCGCGCCGCCGGACGGCTGGTGAATCATGATCCGCGCGTTGGTGGTGGCGTAGCGCATGCCCTTCTCACCGGCGGCGAGCAGGAAGCTGCCCATCGACGCGGCCTGCCCGATGCAGAGCGTGCCGACGCGCGGGCGGATGTACTGCATGGTATCGTGGATCGCCATGCCCGCCGTGACGACGCCGCCCGGCGAGTTGATGTACATGAAGATGTCCTTCTTCGGGTTCTCGGACTCGAGGAAGAGAAGCTGGGCGCAGACCAGCGAGGCCATGTGATCCTCGACCGGGCCGGTGATGAACACGATCCGCTCACGCAACAGCCGGGAATAGATGTCGAAGCTCCGCTCGCCGCGGTTCGACTGCTCGATGACGATTGGGACGAGGCCGTTGACGATATCGGCGTGGTCTTGGCTCATGGGGTGGTTCTATCCTTCTGCCCTAACCCGTCCAACATCGGCGCTTGGGGAGGGCAGTTCAAGAGCCTTGGACCGGCGCGTCCGATGAGGGCGGCGATGCCGGCAAGGCAAGATAGGCGAGACGCCGCACCTCGCGCCGGCCGCGCACCACGGTGTCGAGGATCAGGCCGCAGAAGAAGCAGAGAAAGGCGATGATCGTCACGCCGGTGGCGAGAAGCGCGGTGGGCATCCGTGGCACCAGCCCGGTCTCGACATAGGTCACCGCAAGAGGAATCGAGATCAGCACCGCCAGCAGGAGCAGCAGCGTGCCGATGGCGCCGAAGAACAGCACCGGCCGCTCCATCCTGAGGAGCGTCAGGATCGTCGTCAGAATGCGCCACCCATCGCGATAGGTGGAAAGCTTGGACGCCGATCCCTCAGGCCGCGCCGCATAGGCGGTCTCGACCTCCCCCACCGGCACGCGCAGTTCGAGGGCGTGAACGCTGATCTCCGTTTCGATCTCGAAGCCGAGCGACAGCGCCGGAAAGCTCTTCACGAACCGGCGGGAGAACACGCGATAGCCGGACAGGATGTCGGTGAAGCTGCGCCCGAACAGCTTGGCCAGCATGCCGGTCAGCATCCGATTGCCCAGCCGATGCCCGCGTCTGTAGGCCGCCTGCACCTCCGAGCGCCGGGCGCCCACCACCATGTCGAGATGCTCGTCGATCAGCTGCGCCACCAGCAACGGCGCCGCCGCCGCGTCGTATGTCGCATCGCCGTCCGCCATTACATAGATGTCGGCCTCCACATCCGCGAACATGCGCCGGACGACATGGCCCTTGCCCTGCGCCCGCTCGCGCCTGACCACCGCACCCGCAGCGCGCGCGACCTCTATCGTGCGGTCAGTACTGTTGTTGTCGTAGACGTAGATCGTCGCGCCCGGCAGAGACGCACGAAAGGCGGCGACCGTCGCTCCGATCGCCGCCTCTTCGTTATAGCATGGCAGGAGGACGGCGACCCGCAGATCGGCCGCCCCCACCCGTCCGATCATTCGGCCGCAGCGGCCTTCTTCGCGCGCGGCTTCTTGGCGGGCGCCTCGGCTGCCTCGTCACCTTCCGCCGCCGGTTCGGCCGCCTTCTTGGCGCGGGTCTTCTTCGGCGCAGGCTCGGCCGACGCCTCTTCACCGACCGGCTCGTCGCTCACAGCCTCGCCATCAACGTCGGCGGCTTTCGCCTTCTTCGCGGCAGGCTTCTTCTTGGCCGGCGCGTGATCGTGGTCATGGTCGTGGTGATCATGGCCGCAGTCCGGACCGTGGACATGACCGCCATCGGCCTTGACGTCCAGATCCGCCTCGATCGCCGCTTCCAGTTCCTCACGGGTGACGGTGCGGTCGGTGATCTCCGCCTTGCCGAACAGGAAGTCGACGACCTTGTCCTCATAGAGTGGCGCGCGCAGCTGGGCGGCGGCCATCGGCTCGTTCTGAACGTACTGGACGAAACGCTCGCGATCGGCCGGCGCGTACTGCTGCGCGGCCTGCGCGATTAGGCGCTGCATCTCCTGACCGGAGACCTCGACGCCGTTCGCCTGGCCGATCTCGGACAGGAGGAGGCCCAGGCGCACGCGGCGCTCGGCGATCTTCAGATAATCCTCGCGGTCCTTCTCCAGATCGGCCTTCGCCGCCTCCGGATCTTCCTCGTGACCAGCTTCATGCTCCAGCTGCTGCCAGATCTGCTGGAACTCGGCCTCCACCATCGACGGCGGCACGTCGAAGCTGTGCGCCTCGGCCAGCTGGTCGAGCAGCTTGCGCTTCATGTGCGTGCGGGTCAGGCCGTTCAGTTCCTGCTCGACCTGCCCCTTGAACAGGCCGCGCAGCTGCTCCAGGCTTTCGAGGCCCAGCGACTTGGCGAAGTCGTCGTCGGCGACGCCCTCCTTGGCGACCTTCACTTCCTTGATCTTCAGGTTGAAGGTCGCGGGCTTGCCGGCCAGGTTCTTGGCACCGTAATCCTCGGGAAAGGTGACCGAGATCGTCTTCTCGTCGCCAACCTTCACGCCGACCAGCTGGTCCTCGAAGCCGGGGATCAGGCGGCCAGAGCCGATCTCGACCGACATGTCCTCGCCAGTGCCGCCCTCGAAGGCGACGCCCTCCGACTTCCCCGCGAAATCCATGATCACCAGGTCGCCGGTCTCGGCCGCACGCTCGGGATCGCTGTCGCCATAGCTCTTCTGCTGCTGGACGAGGCGGTTGACCTGCTCGTCCACCGCGCTCTCATCCGCCTCGACCTGCAGGCGCTCCAGCTTCAGCCCTTCGATCGAAGGCGTCGCGATCTCCGGCAGCACTTCCAGCGAGACGGACAGCTCGGCATCCTTGCCCTCGTCATAGGACGAAAGCTCGACCGCCGGCTGCATCGCCGGGCGCAGCTTCTTCTCGGCGAGGAGGTTCTGGACGCCCTCCTGGATCGCCTTGTTCAGCGCGTCCTGGCGGAGGGCGGGGCCGTGCATCTTGCGGACGAGGTTCGCGGGCACCTTGCCGGGGCGGAAGCCGGGCATGCGAATCTGCGGGGCGGCCGCCTTGACCTCGGCCTCGATCCGCTGCTCGATGTCGGCGGCCGGGATGGTCAGCGAGTAGGCGCGCTTCAGGCCCTCGTTCAACGTCTCTACGGTCTGCATTTAGCCCAAGCCTTCTGTTCTGGAATCGCGTTTACGGCCCCTCGGGGCCTATAGCGGAAGCTGGTGCGGGCGAAGGGACTCGAACCCCCACATCTTGCGATGGCAGGACCTAAACCTGCTGCGTCTACCAGTTCCGCCACGCCCGCTCGGACCGTCGGTCGGCCGCGTCTATAGCAGCGATGGCTTGGAGGGCAAGGCGGGAGCGCATCGGGGCTCAGGGTGCTACGAGCAGCGCCTCTTCCTCCAACGGTCGGCTGCTCTCGGGCTTCGCCTGGATGCGGCGGACGCGGGGCAGGAACCACTGTTCCACCAGATACCAGCTCGCCACGCCTGCAAGGACCGAAAGAACCAGGCTTAGAACGACGAAGGCGGGAAACGGGATCGTGCCTTTCAGGCTCGCAACCAGCATCTGCTGGATCGGGAAGGCGTAGAGATACGCACCATAGCTGAAGTCGCCATAACGTGCCGCATGCGGCAGCCGGCAGGTCGGGTGAAACCCCAGATAGAAGATCGCGTAGGCCAAGAGCGGCGGGATCAGCAGCCGCAGCACCAATATCGCATAAGGATCTCGCGGAAGAACATGCGCCAGCAGGATCGCGGCTGTCGATCCACCTGCCAGCAGCCAGCCGTTGCGGGGCAACCGCTCGCCATGGATGAACACCGCCGTCCCCAGCAGGAACGACGGCAGGACGATGAACCAGAAGTACGGATAGCCGATCACGGCGTCGATCCAGTATCCCCCAGGCGTCACGTGGATCCAGTCGAGCCATGACCTCACAAGCATCACCACCCCCGCGATGGTCACCGCCACGAAGGGGCGCTTCAGCCATCCCAGCAGGCCAAGCGCGATAACGCCCAGATAGCACCAGAACTCGTATGGAATGCTCCAAAGGCTGCCGTTCACCGGTCCGCCTCCAAAGGCGTCGGACGAAACGATGTAGTTTTTCAGGAGCAGATTGGACGTAAGGCCGACCAACTCCTCGCCTGTAACCATGCCGAAGGGGCGGGACGAGTACGCTGGCACGACCACCAGCGAGCAGATCAGCACCGCTGCGAGGTAGCCGGGATAGATCCGGCTCACCCGCTTGCGCAGATAGGACAGCACCGACCGGGACGATACATAGCTCCGGGCGATCAGGAAGCCGCTGATCGTGAAGAACCCCAGCACGCCGAGATTGCCGGCGTTGTAGACCCCGCCGAGCAGAAGGGAGATCCACTCCCCGTCCTCGCTGCCATGCCAGAGCGCAAAGGCGTGCGACCACACGACCGCCAGGGCGAGGCCGAGCCGCATCGCATCGAAACTGTTGTGCCTGAGATCCGACCGATCGGCCGGAACCACGGATAAACGCATCGCCTTGCCCCCGAAGCGATGGCCTAACCGAAACGGCAAGGTCCCGCTACGTCGAAGGACCGGCTTACTGGGCCAGCGGGACCGAGCTGTTGCCGGCCGAAGTCGACAGCGGATCCTTGACGGGCGGGGCCTGCGGGGCGGGCGCCTGCGCCGGGGTGCGCGGCGTCGCCAGCGTCGTGTCGATCTCGCTGGACCCGCGTGTCACGGTGGCGAGCGCGGCGAGGCCGATGCTCATCAGCACGAACAGCCCGGCCAGGATAGTGGTCGCCCGCGTCAGGAAATCGGCCGCACCGCGCGCCGACATCAGGCCCGACGGGCTGCCGCCCATCCCCAGCCCGCCGCCTTCCGACCGCTGCATCAAGATGACCGCGACAAGCGCCGCCGCGATGATGGCGTGGACGACAAGGAGGAAGGTGAACATGGGCGCGCGCGATCTTGGCTGATAGGGAAGGCGCGCGATGTAGACGAGCGGGGCGAAGGGTTCAACCGCTCAGGAAACCGCAGCCGCCGCCTCGATGATCGGCACGAAGTCCGCCGCCTTGAGGCTCGCGCCGCCGACCAGCGCGCCGTCCACGTCCTTCACCGCCAGCAGTTGCGCCGCGTTCGACGGCTTCACCGAACCGCCGTAGAGGATGCGCACGCCGTTGCCCTTCTCGCCCAACAGGTCGACCAGGGTCGCGCGGATCCGCGCGTGCATCTCCGCCACGTCATCCACCGTCGGGGTGCGGCCAGTGCCGATCGCCCAGATCGGCTCATAGGCGACGGTCACGACCGCCCCATCCGCGTCGGCCGGAACCGAGGCGCGCACCTGTGCGGAGACGACCGCCTCCGCCTCGCCCGCCAGGCGCTGCGCCTCGCTCTCGCCGACGCAGACGATCGCGGTCAGTCCTGCGGCGATCACCGCCTTCGCCTTCGCCTGCACGTCGGCATCACTCTCGCACTGCGCGTCGCGCCGCTCGCTATGGCCGACGATGACGAGGCGCGCGCCCGCTTCCTTCACCATCACGGCGGAGACGTTGCCGGTGTGCGCGCCGGTCTCGTTGAAGTGGCAGTCCTGCGCGCCGATCAGTAGATCGGGCTGCAGTTCCGCCGCATGGTGGATCAGCGTGAAGGGCGGGCAGATCGCGACATCGACGCTCGTATTCGCCTTGGCGGCGGCGGCAATGCCGTCCAGCTCGGCCAGCGCATCGCGGCTGCCGAACATCTTCCAGTTTCCCGCGACCAGTTTCCGCAGCGCCATCATGTTCCCCTGTTGATTGCCGGGTGCCGGTAGCAGGCCCCCCGCCCCGCCTCAACTACCCGCCTCAACCGCCCCGCTTGCTGACTTCGCCCCCCCGCCCTATGGCGAACGCTTCTAGCCAAGCTGCCCCCGGGACCGACCATGCTCGCCTTCTTCCGCCGCGCCCTGTCCTCCTGGGTGGTGCTCGGCATCCTCGGCCTCGTGATGATCGCCTTCGTGGTCACCGGCGTGAACGGCCCGACCGGGTTTGAGGGCGGCGGCCAGGCGGACGGCGCCACGCTCGCCAAGGTCGGCGGAACCCGGATCGGCAGCGCCGACGCCATGCGTATCATCCAGAACCAGGTCGAGGCGCTGAAGGAGCAGGATCCGAGCCTGACCGTCACCGCCTTCGTGGCGCAGGGCGGCGTCGAGCGGACGGTCGATCAGATGATCGCCGCCGCCGCCGTCGCGGAGTTCGCCCGCGACCAGGGGCTTGAGGCGAGCAAGCGCCTGATCGACGGCCAGATCGCCGGCATGCCCGCATTCGCCGGGCCAACCGGCAAGTTCGACCAGGCGACCTTCGAGGCGCTCCTCGCCCGGCAGCGCATCCCGGAAAAGCTGCTGCGCCGCGATCTCGGCAACGAGCTTCTCTCCCGCATGGTGCTGGCCCCGGTCGGCGCCGCCAGCGACATGCCGGCGAGCGTCGCGGCGGCCTATGCCGGCCTTCTTCTGGAAACCCGCAGCGGGCAGATCGGCACCGTGCCGGCCGCCGCCTTTCGCGGCGGCGCGACGCCGACCGATCGTGAGCTGATCGCCTTTCACCGCGACAACATCCTCCGCTACACCGTGCCGGAACGCCGCGTGCTGCGTTACGCCACGATCGGGCAGGAACAGGTCGCCGCCCGCGCGACCCCCACCGAGGCCGAGATCGCCGCCGCCTACAAGGCCGGTGGCGACAAATACGCCTCGCGCGAGGTCCGCACCCTGTCGCAGGTCGTGCTGCCGAGCGAGAGCGCCGCCAAGGCCTTCGCGGTGCGGGTCTCCGGGGGCATGAGCTTCGACGCTGCCTCCTGGCAGCTCGGCTACAAGGACCAGGACCGCCGCATCGGCGAGCAGACCCGGGCGCAGCTCGCCGGCCTGATCTCCCCAGCCGCCGCCAGCGCCGCCTTTTCCGCCACCAAGGGCGCGACGGTCGGCCCGATCAAGTCGGACTTCGGCTGGCACGTCATCCACATCGACGCGATCCGCAGCGAGCCGGGCAAGACCCTCGCCGAGGCCCGGCCCGAGCTGATCGCCGAACTGACCAAGCAGAAGACGCAGGACACCTTGTCCGGCATCGTCGCCGCGGTCGAGGATGCGATCGCCGACGGGCAGAACTTCGACGACATCGTCAAGGCAAACGGCCTGGCCGTCGCACAGACGCCGCCGCTCCTGCCGAACGCCACCGCGCCGGATCAGCCGGCCTATGCCGCCCCGGCGGATGTCGCCCCGCTGCTCCGGGACGCCTTCGCCACCGGCCCGGACGAGGATCCGGTCGTCACCACCATTGCCGAGAACCAGCGCTACGCCCTCCTCACTGTGCCGCAGATCGTTCCTGCCGCTCCCCGCCCGCTGAAGGACATCAGCCAGCAGGTCGCCGCCGATCTGATCGCCAAGCGCGCGCAGGATCGCGCCCGCGCCGCCGCGCAGGCGATCGCGACGAAGGTCGGCAAGGGCATGCCGCTCGCCCAGGCACTCGCCCAGGCCGGTGTCCCCCTCCCCGCGCCGCAGCCGGCGCGCGCCCGCCGCTACGACATCGGGCGTCAGGGTGCGCAGGTGCCCCCCGCCCTCGTCACCCTGTTCAGCATGGCGAAGGGCACCGCTCGCGCCGAGGCCGCGCCGGACGGCTCGGGCTGGCTGGTCGTCAAGCTCGACACAATCGACAAGGGCGACCTCGCGACCGTCCCGGGCCTCGCCGTGCAGGTCCGTCGCGAACTCTCCCCCGCCGCCGGGCAGGAATATTCCCAGGCCTTCGCCAAGGCGGCGGAGGATCTGGTGGGTGCCAGCCGTGACGACAAGGCGGTCGGCCGCTTCAAGGCGCAGCTGAGCGGCGCTGCGGCCGGCCAGTGAGCGATCGCGATGCCGACGCCCGGCGCGCATTGAAGCAGGGCCGCACCGCCTTCATCTGGCGCCGACAGGTCGCGGATCTGGAGACACCGGTCTCCGCCGCGCTGAAGCTGATCGATCCCGAACGCGGCGACTTCCTCCTCGAATCGGTCGAGGGCGGTGCGATCCGGGGTCGCTACTCGCTGATCGGCCTCGATCCCGACCTCGTCTTCCGCGCGCACGGCCGGACGGCGGAGATCAACCGTGCGTGGCGGACGGACCGCGACGCCTTCACGCCAGCGGAAGGCGATCCGCTCGCTGCCCTGCGCGCGCTTTCCGCCGAATGTCGCGGCGACATGCCGGAAGGGCTGCCCGCCCTCGCCTGCCTCGTCGGTTTCTTCGCCTATGAGACGATCGGCCTTGTCGAGAAGCTGGACCGGCCCGCGCCCAACCCGCTCGACCTGCCCGACATGATGTTCGTGCGTCCCACGGTGATCCTGATCTTCGACCGGCTGGCGGACGAACTTCACCTCGTCGCACCGATCTGGGCGGGCACCGCCGATCCCGACCGCGCCATCGCCACCGCGATCGAGCGGATCGAGGCCGCCGCCGCGCGCCTCGCCGGGCCGGTGCCTTCTCAGCGCGCGACATCGGGTGACCTCGCGGCCGATCCCGAACCGGCGATGCCCGAGGCGCGCTATCTGGACATGGTCGCCAGGGCCAAGGACTACATCGCTGCCGGCGACATCTTCCAGGTCGTCCTCGCCCAGCGCTTCAGCACCCCCTTCGGGCTGCCGCCGGTCGACCTCTACCGCGCGCTGCGCCGCATCAACCCCTCGCCTTTCCTCTACTATCTCGACATGCCCGGCTTCGCGCTGATCGGCTCCTCGCCCGAAATCCTGGTGCGGGCGCGGCATGGCGAGGTGACGATCCGCCCGATCGCCGGCACCCGCCCGCGTGGAAAGACGGCCATCGAGGATGCCGAGAACAAGGCCAGCCTCCTTGCCGATCCGAAGGAACTGGCCGAGCATCTCATGCTCCTCGACCTTGGCCGCAACGATGTCGGCCGCGTGGCGGAGGCGGGCAGCGTGACCGTGACCGAGAGCTTCACCGTCGAACTCTACAGCCATGTCATGCACATCGTCTCGAACGTGGTCGGCCGGCTCGATCCCGCCAAGGACGCGCTCGACGCCCTCTTCGCCGGCTTCCCCGCCGGCACCGTGTCGGGCGCCCCGAAAGTCCGCGCCTGCGAGATCATCGCCGAGCTGGAGCCGGAGACGCGTGGTGCCTATGCCGGCGGCGTCGGCTATTTCTCCCCTGACGGATCGATGGACTCGTGCATCGTGCTCCGGACGGCGGTGGTGAAGGACGGCGTCATGCACGTCCAGGCGGGCGCCGGAATCGTCGCGGACTCCGATCCGCTGTCCGAGCATCGCGAGTGCCAGGCCAAGTCCCGGGCCCTGTTCGCCGCCGCTGCCGAAGCGAAAATTCGCGCGATTGAGCCGAAATTCGGTCAATGAATATTTAACTTTATACCTGCAACACAGCCGTAACAAACGCGCGGCGTCGATCGTGCGAACGGAGAGGCGGTTCTCTTCAGGGAACACGGGCGATGCAGGACGATCTACTCAAGCTGTTCTACGAAGTAACGCGTATCACCGAGGACAAGGTCGGTCGCATCGATGGCGTGATGCGGCAGGCGGGCGTGCTCGCCCTGAACGCGCGGCTCGAAGCGGCGCGAGCGGGCACGGCCGGCACCGCCTTTTCGGTCGTGGCGCAGGAGATGTCCGCCATCGCGCAGGAGATTCGCGGCATCGGCAGCGAACTGCGGGATGCGATCGCCGGCAACGTCGCGCTCCTGGAAACCGCCGGCGCGGAAATGGTGCTCGACTTCCGGGGCGAACGCTATGCCGACCTCGCCCGCTCCGCCGTCGAGATCATCGACCGCAACCTGTACGAGCGCTCCTGCGACGTCCGCTGGTGGGCCACCGACAGCGCGGTGGTGAACGCGGCGGAGGAGGCGACGCCCGAAAGCTGCGCCCATGCCTCCGACCGGCTGGCGACGATCCTGCGCTCCTATACCGTCTACCTCGATCTCTGGGTCGCCGACCGCAACGGTCGTGTCATCGCGACCGGCCGCCCCGATCGCTACCGCCATGCCATCGGCATGGATGTGTCCTCTTCCGAGTGGTTCCGCCGCGCGATGGCGCTCGATTCCGGCGACGACTTCCACGTCTGCGACATCGGGACGGAGGCTGCGCTCGATGGCGCGGCGGTTGCCACATACTCCACCGCCGTCCGTCAGGGTGGCGACACTCATGGCGAGCGCATCGGCGCGCTGGGCATCTTCTTCGACTGGGCGCCGCAAGCCCGCGCGGTTCTCGCCGGCATCGGCCTCTCGCGCGAGGAGCGGGAGGATGCGCGCCTGTTGATCCTTGATCGTTCGATGAAGGTCATCGCCGCCTCCGACGATCGCGGCTTCCTCACCGAGACCTTCGGCCTCGAGACGGCGGACTGCAGGCGCGGCCACTATCGAAACGGCGATCGTCTCGTCGCCTTCGCGGAAACGCCAGGCTACGAAACCTACAAGGGCCTCGGCTGGATCGGCTGTATCGAGAGCCGCTCCACACAGACCAACGCGCCACAACTCCGCGCCGCCGCGTGAACTCGGCACGGCCATGCAACGAAAGTCGTTATCAACCTGGAACAAACCCTAATCGGGACTTAGCCAGTTTCCGTCATTGAAGTCCCGCACCCAAACCAAGGGACTTCGTGATGCTCAAGTTCTTCGCCCCGCGTACCCTCACGCCCTTGGATGGGCGTGCCTGTAGACGTCGAGCAGATGGGCGGCATCCACCGCCGTGTAGATCTGCGTCGAACTCAGACTGGCATGGCCGAGCAGCTCCTGCAGCGATCGCAGGTCCACGCCCCGGCCGAGCAGATGCGTGGCGTAGCTGTGCCGCAGCGCGTGGGGCGTCGCCCGCGCGTCGAGGTCCAGGCGCGTCCGCGCCGCCTGTACCGCCCGCCGCACCAGCGCGGGCGACAGCGGGCCACCCTTCGCCCCGCGAAACAGCGGTGCGTCCTTGCCGAGCGGATAGGGACACAGCCCGACATAGCGCTCGATCGCCTCGCGCACGGGCGCGAGCAGCGGCACGATCCGCGTCTTGTCCCGCTTGCCCGTTACCCGGATCGTCGCACCCAGCGGCAACACTGCGCCGGTCAGCCGCAGCGCCTCGCCGATGCGCAGGCCCCCGCCGTAGAGCAGCAGCAGCACCGCCTCGTCCCGCGCGCCGATCCAAGGGGCCGACGCGCTCTCCTCGACATCCTCCACCATCGCGGCGATGCGATCGGGCGCGATCGGGCGCGGCACGCCCTTTTTGACGCGCGGCCCCCGCATACGAGGTGCCGCCTCCCCGCTCGCAAAGGCGAGGAAGCCCTTCACCGCCGACAATTCCCGCGCGGCGGACGCGTTGCCGAGACCCTCAGCCCTCCGCAGCGCCAGGAACGCGCGCAGATCGGCGACACCAACCTTCGCGAGGTCAACCGCGTCTACCCGCTTGCCAAGATGCTGTCCGAGGAAGCGCACCAGTCGATGCGCGGTTGCGCCATAAGCCCGCACGGTATGCGCCGACCTCCGCCGATCCACCGCAAGATGCCGTTCCCAGTCCGCGACGATGGCGGAGGCCGGGTGAACCAGATCGTCTAAGCCGTCAGCCACCGCCCGATCATGCGCGAAATCGACGCGCCGAGGAAGATCAGCAGTTCGGATCCCGCCCGGTTCTCGAACCCCTGCGCCCGGCGCTGGCCGAGCAGCAGCACGCCGATCGCCTGCCCGTTCTCATCCTCCAGCCGGACCAGGGCCTCGGCGGCAATCAGGTCGGCGGCCGGGCCGAACAACGGATGACCGCGCCCGACATTGCGCAGGATCACCGGATCGATGCGGGTGACGACATGGGCGAGCAGGTCGGGATCGAAGGCGTGATGCCCCCCGGCATCGGCGCGGAGCGCGCTGCCGCCCGAGACAAGCCCGATCGCCACTGCATCAAGGCCCAGCGTGTCCGGCCAGACCTGCGTCACGATATGGATCAGGTGCTCCAGATCCTCCGCGCCCATCGCCTCCAGCACGGCGCCATGGATCGCCGACACCGCCCCGGAATGGCCGCGCGCGAAGGCGAGCAGATCGCGGTTGACCTCTTCCACCGCCGCCACCCGGGCGCGCAGGCTGGCCATCGCATGTGGCCCGAAGTCGATCACCGTCGCCATGCAAGGCAAGCTAACCCGCTTTGGTTAACATTGCATGGATTCGTTGTGACGGGGGCCCCTGGCTACAGGATCGATTGCCCCGTCTTCTCCCAATCCGCGGCAAAGCCGGCGAGGCCCTTGTCGGTCAGCGGATGGTTGAGCAGCATCTTGATGACGGCCGGCGGCGCGGTCATCACGTCCGCGCCGATCTTCGCCGCTTCCAGCACATGGATAGGGTGGCGGACCGACGCGACCAGGATCTCCGTCCCGAAGGCGTAATTGTCGTAGATCGTGCGGATGTCGGCGATCAGGTTCATGCCGTCGCTGCCGATATCGTCCCAGCGGCCGACGAAGGGGGAGATGAACGCCGCACCCGCCTTCGCCGCCAGCAGCGCCTGATTGGCGGAGAAGCAGAGCGTCACGTTGACCAAAGTGCCGTCGTCCGACAGCGCCTTGCAGGTCTTGAGGCCATCCAGCGTCAGCGGCACCTTGATCGCGACATTGTCGGCGATCTTCCGCAGCACCTCGGCCTCCTTCATCATCGTCGCGTGATCCATCGCGACCACCTCGGCCGAGACCGGGCCGTGGGTCAGCTTGCAGATCTCCGCGACGACATCGACGAACCTTTTGCCGGATTTGGCGATCAGCGACGGGTTGGTGGTGACCCCGTCCAGAAGGCCGCTCTCGGCCAACTCGGCGATGTCGTTGGTGTCGGCGGTGTCGACGAAGAACTTCATGGCTGCGAATCCCGTGGAGGTTTGGCGGCTCCCCTAGTCGCTCCGACCCCGACCGTCACCCCTCAGCCGGGACGTGGCGTGACGATGCTGCTCGCCCGGGTGGATTGCCGCCCCCGGCGCCCCCACCTATCGGGCACCTGTGCGCACCCTCATCTTCCTCGCCCTTCTCCTTTCCGCCACCGCCGCTGACGCCGCCCCCGGCTGCCGCGTGGTCAACACGCTGCCCGCCTTCGCCCGCTTCTCCGCCGCGACCCGCACGTTCACCCCCGACCAGCGCGCCGACCTGTTCGTGCGCGACTTGGCACCGCGCCTCTCCGCCTATTACCTCGTCGGCGGCATCACGCGCCCGGAGGAACTCCGCGAACCCGCGCGCCTCTTCTTCGCGGGCGGTGCGGCGCAGCCCGGCCTCCGCCCCTTCGATCCCGCCGCCTTCGCCGTGATGCAGCGGCTGATCGGCCGGGATTTCGCCGGAATGCAGCGCCGCTTCCTCGCCGCCTTCCCGGATTTCCGCTGCACCTCCGACATCGTCTTCGGCGTCTCGCTTGGCCGGTTCGACGGCGCGATGATTCCCGGGCCAAGCCGCAGCACCCTGCTCTTCGGCGTCGACGTCATCTCCCGCCTTCAGAGCGAGCGAACGCTGCCGGTGCTGATCCACCACGAGATGTTCCACCTCTACCACCGCCAGCTTCAGCCCGCCGCCTTCGCCAGGGATCCGCTGCCGGTCTGGTGGGGCGCATGGTCGGAGGGTCTCGCCGCCTACGCCTCGGGCCGGCTCAACCCCGGCGTGCCGGCGGCGGCCTTGTTCGGCACCCCGCCCGATCTGCCCGAGCGGATCGCCGCCCGCCGGGCGGAGACGGCAGGGCTCGTCCTCGACAATCTCGATGCCACGGGCGAGACCTACGCCAAGCTCTTCACCGCCAACGACAGCTTTCCCGGCTATCCGCCCCGCGCGGGCTACTGGTTCGGCTACCGCCTCGCCGTCGAACTCGGCCGCACCCGTTCCGTCACGGAACTCGCTCTCTTGCCCCCGGAGGACGTGCGCACCAGTCTCGAGGAGCTTCTGAGGCAGGAAAGCCGCGCGCCATGATCGGCGACCCCGTGCTTCTCGATCGGCGCCGCGTCCGCGTCCTCACCCTCAACGCCGCGCTGGGGCCGCTCGACTACCGCGTGCCGCAGGACATGGCGGTGGAGGCAGGCTCGATCGTCCTCGCCCCCCTCGGCCCCCGCCAGCTAGCCGGCGTGGTGTGGGAGGCGGATCGCCTGCCGTCAGAGGAGGTCGGCGACAACCGCCTCCGCCCGCTCCTTGGCGCGTACAACCTGCCCCCGCTCAAGCCCGCGCTCCGCCGCCTCATCGAGTGGACCGCCGACTATTACATGGCCCCGCCCGCCGCCGTCCTGCGCATGGCGCTCGCCTCAGCCAGCGCGCTCGACGGCGCGCGCTCGGTCACCGAATACCGTCCCACCGGCGTCATCCCCCCGCGCATGACGCCGCAGCGGCAGCAGGCGCTCGACCGCCTCGCAGGGCGTCAGGGCCTCGTCCGCGAACTCGCCGCCATTGCCGACGTGTCGGACGCCGTCATCCGCGGCCTCGTCAACGCCGGCGCGATCGAGGCGGTGGAGGTCACGATCGACAACACCTACCCCCTCCCCGACCCGGCCTTCGACCAGCCCGCGCTTAGCGCCGAACAGGGTCAGGTCGCCGCCACCCTCCGCGCCGCCGTCGCCGCTCGCAGCTTCCAGCCCTTCCTCCTCGACGGCGTGACCGGTTCCGGCAAGACCGAGGTCTATTTCGAGGCGGTGGCAGAGGCGCTCGCCGCCGGCCGCCAGACCCTCGTCCTCCTGCCGGAGATCGCGCTCACCGAACCCTTCCTCAAGCGGTTCGAGGCGCGGTTCGGCTGCGCGCCCGTCGCCTGGCATTCGGACCTGCGCAGCTCCCAGCGCCGCCGCGCCTGGCGCGCGATCGTGCGTGGCGAGGCCAAGGTCGTCGTCGGTGCCCGCTCCTCGCTGTTCCTGCCCTATGCCGATCTCGGCCTGATCGTCGTCGATGAGGCGCATGAAAGCAGCTTCAAGCAGGAGGACGGCGTCCTCTACCACGCCCGCGACACGGCGGTGATGCGCGCCCGGTTCGAGGAGATCCCCGTCATCCTCGCCTCCGCCACTCCCGCCATCGAGACCCGCCAGCAGGTGACGCTCGGCCATTACAAGGAACTGAAGCTCCCCGCCCGCTTCGGCGGCGCGCAGATGCCCGATATCGCCGCGATCGACATGCTGCAGGATCCGCCCCAGCGCGGACGCTGGCTCGCCCCCGCCCTCGTCAAGGCGCTGACCGAGACGCTGGAGCGCAAGGAACAGGCGCTCCTCTTCCTGAACCGACGCGGCTACGCCCCGCTCACCCTGTGTCGGACCTGTGGCCATCGCTTCCAATGCCCGAACTGCACCGCCTGGATGGTCGAGCACCGGCTGACGGCGCGGCTCGCCTGCCACCATTGCGGCCATGGCATCCCGCCGCCGCCCGCCTGCCCCGAATGCGGCGAGGCGGAGAGCCTGGTCGCCTGCGGCCCCGGCGTCGAGCGCATCGCCGACGAGGTGACCGCCTTGTTCCCGGAGGCACGCACCGCGATCGTCACCTCGGACACCCTCTGGTCGCCTGCGCGCACCGCCGAGTTCGTCAACCGGATGGAGGCGGGCGAGATCGACATCGTGATCGGCACGCAACTGGTGACCAAGGGCTATCACTTCCCGAACCTCACGCTCGTCGGCGTGGTCGATGCCGATCTCGGCCTGTCCGGCGGTGACCTTCGCGCGGCCGAGCGCTCCTATCAGCAGATCGCCCAGGTCGCCGGCCGGGCCGGGCGCGCCGCCAAGCCCGGCCGCGTCCTCGTCCAGACGCGAGAGCCGAACGCGCCCGTCATCCGCGCACTGGTCGGCGGGGACGCGGACGGCTTCTACGCGGCGGAGACGGAGGCCCGGCGCATGGCCGCCGCCCCGCCATTCGGCCGCTTCGCCGGCATCATCATCTCGTCGGAAGACGGCGATCGCGCCCGGCGCATGGCGGAGGCGATCGGGCGGGCAGCGCCCAGCCAGGAGGGGATCAGCGTCTTCGGCCCCGCCCCCGCCCCGCTTGGCATGTTGCGCGGCCGCCATCGCCACCGCCTGCTCGTCCACGCGCGGCGGAGCGCGGGGACGCAGGAGTTCATCCGGACCTGGTTGGACCTGGTAGCTCCCGATCCCAAGGTCCGAATCGCGGTGGACGTCGATCCCTACAACTTCCTCTGAAACGCCTATTCGATCGGGGGCTCTGGCGTCGCAGCATGCGGTTCCTTTCGGGACTGCATCAAACTGGCACAAATTGAGGTTAAATCTCGTAAATCGGATCGATTTTTTGGCGGCTCGCCGTTTCCGCCGCGTTGCGGAAGCTCGTTTCGGATGGTAGTTGCGATTTTGTTAACGATGCCTGACCGGTATCGGCTTGGCCCTCCGGATCGTCCGGGTGGCGAGACTTCAAGACCGCTCAGGGCGGGGAGGCGACGATGAAGCATGTACTTATCGCTGCGATGTTCGCGGTTTCTGCGATTGCCGCGCCTGCGTCGGCGGCAACCTATCTGACTTTCAATGGCACGACGGGGACGTTCGGCAACAACCTCGTTGCCTCGCCGACCTTCTCCGACACCTTCAACGTCGGAAATTTTCCGGCTTTCTCGATCCCGAACGGGTATTTGGTCAGCCTGACGATCAGCTCCTCCTATGCGGGCCCTGAAGCCGGTGGTCCGGGCGACATCGATTTCACGTCGGTGACCTTCAACGGGGCGGACTTCACCAAGGTCGGTGAGGGCAAGTACGAATTCCGGACGTTCGACGGCGCTGCCGCGCTGGCCAATACCCTGCTGGTTGCAGGCACCTCCGGTAACGCCGCCAGCTATTCTGGGACGATCGACGTCACCGCCGCCGTTCCTGAGGCTGCGACTTGGGCGATGCTCGTGACCGGCTTCGGCCTGGGCGGCATGCAGCTGCGTCGCCGGCGTTCGCAGGTCGCTGTTGCGATCTGACGGTTAACCCAAGGGGGGTTCGAAGAGGGCCGTGGTCTTCGGACCACGGCCCTTTTTATTGCGCGGTGCCAGCTTTCTCCTGCGCCAGCAGGGCGCGCTTGATCCCTTCACCCCAGGCATAGCCGCCCATCCCGCCATCGGCGCGCACCGCCCGATGACAGGGGATCAGCACGGCGACCGGGTTGGACCCGCAGGCGGTCCCTGCCGCGCGCACCGCGCGGGCGTTTCCGGCCGCCGCCGCCAGCGCGGCATAGCTGCGCGTCTCCCCGGGGGGATCGCCGCCAGCGCCTGCCAGATCGCGGTCTGGAACGCCGTGCCCGCGATGTCGAGCGGGAGGTCGCCGCGCAACTCCGGCCGCTCGACCGCAGCCACCGCCTGCTCCAGCAAGCCGCCGAGCCCATCCCGATCCTCGATGATGTCGGCAGCGGGAAAGCGCCCGCGCAACCGAGCGGCATCCTCCTCGAAGGCCAGGCGGCAGATCCCACGCGATGTCGCCGCCACCAGGATCGTCCCGAACGTCGTCTCCGCGACCGACCAGCGGATCGTCACCCCGCGTCCGCCCGCACGCCAGGCCGATGGTGTCATGCCCAGTCGGTCCGGCACCTCCGCATAGAAGCGGGAGGGTGCGGCGAACCCGCCCTCGTAGATCGCGTCCGTCACCGCCGCGCCGCCACCCAGCGCATCCTCGGTTCGCTGCGCCCGCACGGTGCGCGCGAAGGCAGCCGGGGTCACACCCATCGCGCGTCGGAAAAGGCGGTGGAAATGATGCGGCGCATAGCCGGCCGCCTCGGCCATCTCGGCCAGCGACGGCGGCTCCTCCGCGCCCTCGATCAGCTTTACCGCCCGCGCGATCCCCGCTTCGTCGCGCGCAATCTCGTCCGGGCGGCACCGCAGACACGCCCGCAGCCCGGCCCCCCGCGCCGCCGCGCCATCGGCATGGAACACGACGTTCCGCCTTGCGGGATGCCGCGCGGCGCATGACGGACGGCAATAGATCCCCGTACTCAGCACGCCCGTGACGAAGCGGCCGTCGAACGCCCGGTCGCGCCGCAGCACGGCCGCCCAGGCCTCCTCCGCATCGATGCTTATCGTGTTCATGGCCGCAGGATGCCGCAACATGCGGTTGGCCGCATCCCGCCGCTTGCCTTTAAAAAAGCGCGGGCATCAGATCTGCGCCGACAGCACCGCACGCAGGCCGGGATCCGACGGCTCATAGTCGATCGTCGCTCGCAGCGTCGCCGCCATCGCGCCGATCAGCTTCGATCCGAGCCCCGTGCCCGTACTCACCGGCGACTGGCCGAGGCCGCAGCCATCATCCTCCACGACCACGCGGAAAGCGCCGTCGCTCTCGCTCAGGGCGACACGCACCTCGCCCGGCGCATCGGCGGCATAGGCGTATTTGCAGGCGTTGGTGACCAGTTCGGTGACGATGATTCCCACCGCCACCGCCTTGTCCGTCGCAAGCTTCAGCGGGTTGGCGCTCAGCCGGATCTCGCGCGGCGCGGCGGGCGTGGACCAGGTGTCGCCCAGTTCCTGCACCAGCGCCTGGAGGTAGTCCGACATGTCCACCGCCTCCACCGAGTCCGAGGTGTAGAGCCTCTTGTGAACCTGCGAGATCGCCGCGACCCGCCGCTGGGTATCGGCCAGCACCGCCTTCGCGCCGGCATCGGTCACCTCGCGCGCCTGCATGTGGATGAAGGCGGAGACGAGCTGCAGACTGTTGGCGACGCGGTGGTTCACCTCGCTCAGCAGGGTCTGCAGCCGTTCGTTGCTCTCGCGCAGCTGCGCCTCGACCGCCTCCTTGGCGGCGCGCAGGTGGACGCTTTCCAGCGCCTGCTCGATCGCACGGATCAGCAGGTCGAAATAGTCCTCGGTCGCGGATTTCACGACATAGTCGATGGCACCCGCCTTCAGCGCCGCGATGGCGAGCCGCCCCTCTTCCGAGCCCGTCACGTAGATGACGGGCGGCGGCGCCGGCAGCGTCTTCAGCTCGGCCAGCGTCTGCAGGCCGTCGAGGCCGGGCATGTAATGATCCACGGCGACCAGATCGAACGCCGTCTCGCGCGCAAGCGCGATGCCCTCCGCGCCGCTCCCCGCCAATGTCACCGCATAGCCGGCGCGCCCCAGCGCCCGCCGCGTCAACCGCCGCAGTCCGTCATCATCGTCGATGTAGAGGATCGAGGTTGCGGCGGCGCCGGTCATCAGTCCTCGACGTCCGGCACCTGGATCACCGAGAGGAACAGGCCGAGCTGACGGATCGCGTCGGCAAAGCTCTCATAGTTCACCGGCTTGGTGATGTAGACGTTGCAGCCGAGATCGTAGCAGCGCTGGATCTCCAGCTTGTCGTCGGTGGTGGTCAGCACGACGACCGGCGCGCGCTTCAGCGGGCTCCCCTCCGCCTTGATCTTGGCGAGGATGTCCGTCCCGCTCATGTCCGGCAGGTTGAGGTCGAGGAGGATCAGCGCAGGGCCGTTCTTCGCCGGCCCCTTGGGGTCGTCGTACAGGAACTGCAGCGCCGTATTGCCGTCCAGGAAGTGGTGGATGTGGTTGGAGATGCCCGCGCGGCGGATGTTCTTCTCGATCAGGCGCGCATGGCCCTCGTCGTCCTCGACCATCACGATGTTGACGGGTTGCTGGTTCGTCATGACTTGTCCCCCCTGCCTTCTGAATAGGCGATCGGCAGATTGACCGTGAATGTGGAGCCGCGGCCCAGCTCCGATTCCAGCCCGATGGTGCCCCCTAGCCGATAAGCGAGCGCACGAACATGGGCGAGGCCGATGCCCTCGCCCTGCTGATCCTGAATGCCGGATCGGCGGAACAGGTCGAACACGCGGTCATGGTCGCGCGCCTCGATGCCCCGGCCGTTATCGCTGACGGACAGCAGGATGCGGCCGTGCCGCGTCTCGCAACCGATCCCGATCTCGCCGGGCCGGCCGGGTTGCAGGTACTTCACCGCATTCTCGACCAGGTTGGACAGGATCTGCTCCAGCGCCAGCCGGTCGGTGACGATCTGCGGCATCTGCTCCTGGATGGTGACGGTGATGCCGTTCTCGTCGATGCGGTGGCGCAGATTGTCGATCACGCTCCGCGCCAGTTCGTCCAGGTAGAGCGCCTCCGGCGCGATCGTCCGCCGCCCCTCCCGCGACAGGCGCAGGATCGCGTTGATCAGGCGGTCCATCTTCTGGGTCGATGTGCGGATGAAGCTGATCGATTCCGGCAGGTCCTCCGCCACCGCCAGCCGCGCATCCTCGCTGACGATCTCGGGCGCGACCTCCTCGGCCTTCTCGATCATCGCCCGCAGCGGCTTGATCGAAGCGTCGAGTTCGGCGGTAAAGCCCATCACGTTCACCAGCGGCGATCGGAGATCGTGGGAGACGATATAGGCGAAACGCTGGATTTCGTCATTCGCCCGCTGCAGGTCGAGGGTGCGGACCTGCACCGCCGCCTCCAAATTCTCGTTCAGGTCGCGCAACGCGTTGCGGGAAACGGACAGCGCGCGGGTATAGCGCCGAATGATGAAGACGGACGCGATGCCGATACCGGCGATCAGGGCGAGCACGAGCGCAACCACGGCGTAGAACACGGTGACGCTCATGCGCTGCGCCGCATCCCGCTCGCGAAGCAGGCCGCGTTCCGCGTCAAGCATCCGGAGTGCCGTCATCTCAAGCGCCGCAGCAGCAGCCATGCGCTTCGCCTCGTCCACCGAGGCACGAGACGCACCCACGCGCATGGAGCCGCGGAAAAGCCGGTCCAGCTCGCTCGCCTGCCGGTCCAGCAACTGGACGTCACGTTGGTGCCTGGGGTTGTCGGCCGTCAGCTGGCGGATGCGCTCGATCCCGGCCTCCAGCCGGGCGTGGGCAGCCTCATAGGCGCTCTCCTCCGGCAGGGACATGCGGAGCAACAGGCCGCGCCGGGCGCTGCGCATCTGTTCGAGCGCGAGGCGAAGGTCGGAAACCTGCCGCTCGACCTCATAGGTGTGGTTGATCCACTCCACCTGATCCTGGCTGCGGATCATCACCAGCATCGAGGCAAGGCCCGCGATCAACAGCGCGGCAAAGCCGACGCCCAAGAGGCTCAGCACATTGCGGTCGAAACGCCGCTCGGCGATTTGTTCGGCGTTCTCGACGGGGGCCACAGCGCCGCCCTACTAGGAGGAGCGGACCGGCTTTTCCAGCGGATTCAGCGGCGTGGGCTCACGCGTCGCGCAGGGCCTCGGCCGGCCGGGCGCGAAGCAGCGGAAGGCTCCCCAGCACGCCGATGCCGGTGGTCAGCAGCACCGCCAGGCCCAGGGTCGCGGCGATCGTGCCCCATCCCGGCGCCCAGCCGAGATCGAACAGGCCCGTGATCGTGTACCACCCCGCCGCGCAGCCCACGCCCAGCGCTACCGCCGACAGCACGACCGCAAGCAAAGCGAATTCGATCGCCTGCGCGCCCAGCACCTGCCCGCGCGTGCCGCCCAGCAGCTTCAGCACGATGCTCTCGCGCCGCCGGCTCTGCGCGGAGGAGGCCATCGCTCCGATCAGCACCGCGACGCCCGCGGCCACCGCGACCCCGCCGGCCACCCGTACGGCCAGCGAGATGCGCCCGATCAGCTCGCCGACCTGCGAGATCACGTCACCCGTCCGCACCAAGGTGACCGCCGGCAGCGCCGCCCCCACCGCTCGCGCGATCGCCCCGTCGCGCTCCGCCGGTGCATAGACCCCGGCGAGCAGCCCGTGCGGCGCCTCCTCGATCAGGCCGGGGGAGAAGACGATCGCGAAGTTCAGCCCCATCGCCCGCCAGTCGATCTTGCGGAGCGCGGCGATCCGCGCCGTCACGTCGACGCCCAGCACGGAGACGGTGATCTCGTCGCCGACCTTCAGCCCGAGCGATTCCGCAGCCCGGTCCTCCAGCGACACCAAAGGCGGCCCGCGATAGTCCGCCGGCCACCACTGCCCCGCCGCCACAGCATTGCGCGGCGGCACCGTCGCCGACCATGTGATCGTGCGGTCGCCGCGCAGCACCCAGGCGTCCTCCGGCAGGTTCTTCATCTCTGCGACCGATTGCCCCTTCAAGGCCACGATCGCACCGCGCAGCGACGGCGTCGTCTCGATCCGCGCGGCGGGTGCCGCACCCCGCACCGCCGCGACGAAGGCCGGCTCATCCGCCGGCTGAAGATCGATCGCGAAGAAGCGCGGCGCCTTCTCCGGCACGCTCCGCGTCATCTCGCTCGACAGGCTGGTGTCGATCGCCGCGATCCCCACGAACAGCGAGAAGCCGAGGCCGAGCGCCACTGTCAGCCGCTCGGTCTGCGCGCCCGGCCGCCACAGATTGCCCATCGCCAGCCGCATCAGCGGACGCCGCGGCCGGGGCAGCCGCGCCACCAGCACCCGGATCCCCCAGCCGATCGCCCAGAGGAGGCCGAGCAGCAGCACCACCGCCAGCACGAACCACGCCGCGAGCTTGCGGTCCTGCGCCGTCCCGATCGCCAGAGCCGCGATGCCGAGGGCGATCACCGCCATGCCGGCCAGCGTCAGCAGCGACGGCCGCCCCCGTTCCGCCAGCGCATCGCGCAGCAGGCTCGCCGCCGGCACCCGCCGCGCGCGGGCAAGCGCGGGCAGCGCGAACAGCAAGGCCACCAGCCCGCCGAGCGCCGCCGCCGTCAGCAACGGCACCGGGTAGATGCCCAGCCGTGGCGGCACCGGCAGCGCGCTCCCGGCAAGCGCCCCGACGATCGCTGGAATGCCCGCTCCGACGATCAACCCCGCCGCGATGCCCGCACCGCCGACCACGCCCAGCTCCGCCAGGAACATCGTCGCGATCGTGCGGGTCTCCGCACCCAGCACCTTCATCGTCGCGATCATCTGCGTCTTGCCCGCGAGATACCCGGCGACCCCGCTGCCGACGCCGATTCCCGCGATCGCGAGCGCGGATAGTCCCACCAGCAGCAGGAACTGCGTCAGTTGACCGATCCCGCGCTTCAGGCTCGTCGCCCCTTCTTCCACCGTGCGGCTCGACCAGCCGGCGCCCGGAAACGCCTTCTTCAGCGTCTCGGCGACTTCAACAGGCCGCTCGCCCCGGTTCAGCACGATCTTGTACCGGCTCGCATAAAGGCTGCCCGGCTGCACCAGCCCGGTCGCATCCAGCCCGGCCATGTCGATCAGCACACGCGGCCCGAAGGAGAACCCCTCACCAAGCGCATCAGGCTCCTCCGCGATCAGGCCGCCGACGTGGAACCGCGCCGGGCCGATCCGCAGGGCATCGCCCACCCGCACGTTCAGCCGGTCCGCCAGCGCGCGGGCGATCATCACCCGCCCGCCCCCCGGCCGCGCCGCGATTGCGCCCGGTTCCGCTGTCAGCCGTCCGACCAGAGGCCAGCCGGCATCGACGCTCTTCAGATCGACCAGCACCGGTGCCGCGCCATTCTCCGCCTCGGCCATCGCGCGCAGGGTGATCGTCTCGGATACCCGCCCATGCTCGGCGAAGGCCGCCGCCTCCTCGACCGTCGCCCGCCGCTGCGACACCCGCATCTCCAGATCGCCGCCGACGATCGTCCGTCCCTCGGCGTCCAGCGCGGCGATCATGCTCGCCGACAGGCTGCCGATCCCGGCCAGCGCCGCCGTGCCGAGGAACAGGCACAGCGCCAGCAGGATCAGCCCCCGCCCGCCGCGTGTAAGATCGCGCAGCGCGAAGCGGAGCGCGAGCTTCATCGCCGCTGGTCGGAAACGATCCGCCCGTCGGCCAGCGCGATCACCCGGCCGCAGCGTTCGGCCAGCTGCGGGTCATGGGTAATGATGAACAGGGTCGCCCCCGCCTCCTCCCGCCGCGCGAACAGCAGGTCCATGATCGCGGCACCCGTCTTGCCGTCCAGATTGCCGGTCGGTTCGTCGGCGAAGATCAGCTGCGGCCTCGGTGCCAGCGCACGGGCGATCGCCACCCGCTGCTGCTCCCCGCCGGAAAGCTGCGCCGGATAATGGTGGATGCGGTGGCCAAGCCCCACCGCGACCAGCTCCGCCTCCGCCTGCGCAAAGGCGTCGCCCTCGCCCGCCAGCTCCAGCGGCACCGCGACATTCTCCAGCGCGGTCATCGTCGGCAGCAGGTGGAAGGCCTGCAACACCAGCCCGATCCGCCCGCGCCGCGCGATCGCCAGCGCATCCTCGTCCAGCCGCGCGAAATCGAGGCCCGTCACCTCTACCGCCCCGCCGCTCGGCCGCTCCAACCCGGACAGCACCGCCATCAGCGAAGACTTGCCCGATCCCGACGGCCCCAGCAGCGCCACGGTCTCCCCCGCCGTCACCGTAAGATCGATGCCGCGCAGGATCTCGACCGCCGCCGTTCCCCGCCCCAGCGTCAGCGTGACGTTACGCGCCGCGATGACGGTGCTAACGGGTTCGGGCGCGTCGGGTGCGGAGGAGAAGGCGGATGTCACTGTTCAGGCGATATGGGCTGTTTTCCGGCCTTGTCTACGCCCTTGCGCTGTTGGTCGCCGGTCCCGCTTTCGCGGCGCCCGCCCCGCTCACCATCTGGGCGTTCGGCGACAGCCTCACCGCCGGCTACGGCCTGCCCCCGCGCGATGGCTTCACCGCCCAGCTTCAGGCCGCGCTCCGCAAGGATGGCCTGCCCGTCACCGTCCGCAACGGCGGCATCTCCGGCGACACCGCCGCGCAGGGCTGGGCACGCCTCCGCTGGGGCCTGCGTGGGCTCAAGGTGAAACCCGACCTCGTCATCGTCGAACTCGGCGCCAACGACATGCTGCGCGGCCTGCCCCCGGCGCAGACCGCCAAGACCCTCGACCAGATCCTCACCGAGCTGAAGCGCCGCAACATCCCGGTCCTCCTCGCCGGAATGCGCGCCGCCCCCAATCTGGGCCCTGCCTATCGCCGCCGGTTCGAGGACATCTACCCCATGCTCGCCAAGCGCCACGCCGTCCCGCTCTACCCGTTCTTCCTGGCAGCCTCCGCCGGCAACCCGGCGCTCACCCAGCCCGACGGCATCCACCCCAACGCAAAAGGCGTCGCCGCCAACCTCCGCCTCATGCTTCCCGCGGTGAAGAAGGCGCTGCCTCGCACACGTTGATCCCGCGCCTCAATGCGCCGGGATCGGCCGCGACAGGATCGCCTTACCGCCCTTGCGCCCCGCCGCGAACAAGGCCGGCGGCACCGGCGCGGCCTTGTTGCCCCAGGTCGAGCGGATATAGTTCGCCACCGCCGCCAGCTCGTCGTCCTTCAGCACCTCGGCGAATGCGGGCATCCCGCCCCGGCCGTTGAGCAGGGTCAGCGCCACCGCGCGCGGATCACCGGTCACGAACTTGTCGCCCGCCAGCGCCGGGAAGGCGCCCGGTATCCCCTTGCCGTTCGCCTGATGGCACGCCGCGCAGTTGTTCGCGAACACCGCCGCGCCGCGGGCCGCAGCACCACCCGCCGTCGCACCCAGCAGCGCCACCGCACCCGCGACCGCCCCGAAGATCCCCCTCATCGCCCGATGCTCCCCTACGCCGCCGAGGCCTGCCGGTGCAGCGCGTCGATCTGCATCCATGCGCTCTCGATGCCGCCCGCCTGCCATCCGCCGATATGGCTCATATGCTCGCCGGCCAGGTACATGCGGCGGTCGGGGCGGAGGAGCACCGGATAGTCGCGCGCCCGCGCCTCTTCCGTCCACTGCGCCCAGCCGCCCAGATTGTACTTCACCAGGTGCCAGGCGACCGAGAAGGCGTTCTCGTAGCTCTCGGCATATTCGGGGAAGATCTTCTGCCCGAAATCGACCGCGAACTTCGCCCGGTCGGCCGGGCTCAGCGCGCTCACCTTCGCCGCATCGCCGATGAAGTTGTAATAGCCGAGAAGCACGCCCTTCTTGCCCAGCCAATCGGTCGAAGGAAGCGAGATCGAGCCGATCTCGCCGAAGTCGGTGTAGACATGGCCGCCGTAGATCCAGTGGTTCTCTTCCCAGAACCTTCGCTTCATCTGCAGGCCGATCTTGCCGACCGGCGCATAGGACACGCCGTCCATCGCCGCCTGATGTTGCGGCGACATGCCGTTGTCGATCATCTTCAGGACGGACAATGGAATGGTGTTGATGCAATAATCCGCCGTCACCGTCCCGCGCTTGCCGGTCGCATCCACCACGCTGACGGTGACGCCCTTGGCGGACTGCCGGATCTTCTCGATCTCGGTCGAATAGCGGATCTTGTCGCCGATCCGCTCCGCAAAGCCCTTGGGCAGCCGGTCCATCCCGCCCTTCGGCTGGAACATCGTATGCTGCTGGTCCCAGTTCGACACTGACGACAGCACCCGCCAGGCCTGCGAATCGAGCACGTCCTTCATCGCATGGGGCTTTGACGGCACGCCTCCGTTCAGCCCCGCGCCCGGCTTGGTGATCCAGCCGCGCCCCTCGGTCCCGGAATAGCTCTTGTCCTTGAGGTCGAGGTAACCCTCCGTCGCGAGGTACTCGATGAACAGCTCGCGGTCGGCGGCGCTGAACTGCTGGTCCAGCGCGCCCGCCCCCACCACCTTCGCCAGGATCTCGGCCGAATGCCCGCGCGCATCCGCCGCGATCTCCGCCTTGCGCACCGGCCGGTTGGCCAGCGGCCCGCTGCCCTTGGTCGAATAGATGTAGCTGTTGTCGTTGTCGTTGTTGAACAGCTCCAGCTCGATACCGAACTCGCGGATATAGTGGAGCGTGGATCGCTGGTGGAACGGGATGCGCCAGGGTCCGTGGTTGATGTACAGGCCCTCGTCGAAATCGCAGGTCTGCGACTGGCCGGTCAGCTCGGTCAGCTGGAACCCCTTGCGCGCGGTCTGCGCCCGGCCGCCTGCGAAAGCCCGCGCCTCGATCACCGTCACGTCATAGCCCGCCTTGCCCAGTTCATAGGCAGCGGTCAGCCCCGCCACGCCCGCGCCGAGCACGACCACCGTCTTGCCCTTGCCCCCGCCTTCCAGCGGCGGTGGTGCCGTGACGGCGGAGGCGACGTCCATGCCGAACGCCTTCATGCCCGCGAACAGCAGCGCCGTTCCGCCGATCGCGCTGAGATTGGTCAGGAACGACCGGCGGCTCATGGTCATGTCGGAAACACCTTCCTTGTCGGAATGGACTGAGTGGCCGGCGCGGGCTATTTCGGCGCCTTGACCGCCGTCGCCTCGATCTCGATCAGATATTGCGGCTGCACCAGCGCCGCGACCTGCACAGTCGAACGCGCGACCTTGTTCGGCTGTTCTGCCGTTCCGAAGAACATCTTGTAGGCGTCGTTGAAGCCCTTGAAGTCGAGCTTGCCGCCCAACTTCGGGTCGCCCGCGACGAAGACCGTCAGCTTGACGACATCGCCCATGCTGTAGCCATGCTTTTCCAGCGAGGCCTTGATCTTCTTGAACGTTGAAATGGCCTGTGTATGCGTGTCGCCGTAATCCTCGGCGGTCGTCTTCTTCGTCGGGTCGATCGGATCGGCAAGCTGGCCGCTCAGGTACAGCGTCTCGCTGCCGGCGGGCACCGTCACCCCTTCCAGGATGATCGCCTCCGCGCCGGCGGAATGGCGGACGATCTCCGCCGCATTGGCCGAACCGGCGAAGAAAAGCGCGGCGGCGGCACCAAGGAACTTGTTCATTCAAGCGTCTCCTCTCGCAATCGCAAGGTCATGGCAGCGGCCCCGCCATATGGCTTGGCCGGCGCGCCACTCTTTCATCTTTCGGCGACAATGGCACGGCCAAAACTCGTCGAAGCGGCACAGGCCTGATTAAGCGGCGGACATCTGCACATGAAATACGCACCCTCATGAACAAGGAATAGGCACCCACCGCGATACAGTCGAGCTTAAGCCGGCCGCTCGGAACGGAGTCCCGAACGGAGTTATGGCAACAACAGTTTCGAGTCTCTCCAGTCCGGATACCTTTCCGGCCCGGATTCCGACTCATGATGCCGCATCGAATACATGTGTCAACCATGTGACAAAAACATCACTCTCCTACCCGTCGGTGCGGGGAGTCATTTTTCTTTCACGAATCCTCTTGTCGTCGCGGCAATCTGCAACATAGCATCGACTCTTATCGAAGAGACTGCCCGATCGCGCCTCCCTTCGCTTGAAGCGAAGATGAGGCGTCCGGTTGATTGATGCTTCCGTGGCGGACGACTTGTCCGGCGGAGGGCTGTTCGTTGGCGTATCGAAGCAGGCGGCAATCGACCGCAGCTTTGACGGAGAGGCTCCTGGAGGTTGTCTTCAACGGGGGAGCTTTAATGATTACAAGATCGATGATCTCGCATGCAGCGCTGGCCGTGGCGCTGCTCGGCAGCGCCGCCGCCTCCTCTGCGCAGACCACGCCGGAAAGCCCGCGTGAGGCAGGACCCGCGCCACAGGCCGAGGACGGCGCATCCGCTTCTGAAATCGTCGTCCTCGGCACTCGCCGCCTCGACCGCAGCCTGACCGACTCGGCCTCCCCGGTCGACGTGATCAGCGCGCAGGAACTGACCACGCAGCCGGCCGCCGACATGCTCGACGTCGTGCGCAACATCGTGCCCTCCTTCTCGGTGGGCCAGAACACCATTTCCGACGCGTCGACCTTCGTGCGCTCGCCCACCCTGCGCGGCCTGCCCGCCGATCAGATCCTCGTCATGATCAACGGCAAGCGCTTCAACCGCTCCGCCTTGGTCCAGGTCGCGGGCGGCGGCGACACTGCGCTGTCGATCGGTTCGCAGGGCGCCGACATCTCGCTCATTCCCTCGATCGCGATCGGCAATCTTCAGGTGCTGCGCGAAGGTGCGACCGCCCAATACGGCTCTGACGCGATCGCCGGCGTGCTCAACTACAGCCTGCGCACCGATCCGCATTTCGAGGCGACGGCCCGCTACGGCCAGTTCTACGACAATGGCGGGGACGGAGAGAGCAAGCAGTTCGCGGCCAGCGTTGGCCTCCCCGTGGGCGATGCCGGCTTCATCACCTTCGCCGGTGAGTATTTCGACGACAACGGCACCAGCCGCGGCGTCACCCGCCCGCTGGCGGCACTCCTGGCCGAGAACAATCCCGGCCTTGCCGATCAGATCCCGAACTATCCGGGGCCGGCGCAGATCTGGGGCTCGTCACCGACCGACGGCTACAAGCTGATGTTCAATACCGGCTTCGACGTCGCGGATTACGCGCAGATCTATTTCTTCGGCAATCTCGCCCATTCGAAGGCGGACCAAAGCTTCAACTATCGCCCGCCGATCTCCGGCACCTTCGTGGATGAGGGCGGCGTCTCGCACAGCCTGGGCATGAACGGTGCCTTCGCCCATCCCGTCTACCTGACGCCCTGCCCGCCGGGCAGCGTCACCTGCGCGGCCGGCGGCTTCATCAAGGACAGCAACGTCTTCAACTTCAGCTCGCTCTATCCGGCCGGTTTCACCCCCCGCTTCGTCGGCGTGAAGGATCAGGCCTATGGCGTGCTCGGCGTAAAGGGCGAGGTGTCGGACCTGCGCTACGACCTGTCCGCCTCACTGGCCCGCAATTCGCTAGACCTGTCGATGTACCAGTCGCTGAACGCGTCCTACGGACCGCTGTCTCAGACCGAGTTCAAGTTCGGCAAGCTGATCCAGAAGGAGTTCAACGCCAACGCCGACTTCACCTATGAGGTCGATGCCGGCCTCGCCAGCCCGATCACCATCGCTTTCGGCGGCGAGTTCCGCCGCGAGTCCTACACCTCGACGGCGGGCGACGAACAATCCTACGGTATCGGCCCGTACAGCACGCAGCCGCTTTACGTCGAAACCGCGCCGGGTGTCTTCGTGCTCGACTCGACCGTCAGCATGTCCCCTGGCGCCAGCGGCTATGGCGGCACCAGCCCCAACTCCGCCGGCACGACCACCCAGAAGAGTTGGGGCGGCTATCTCAGCGTCGAGGCGGACGTCACCGACACGCTCACCCTCGGCGCGGCGGGGCGCTACGAACATTACAACACCTTCGGCAGCGCCAAGGTCGGTAAGATCAACGCGCTGTGGAAGGCGACCCCCGGGGTCTCGGTGCGCGGCACGGTCGGCACCGGCTTCCACGCGCCATCGCCAGGCCAGGCCGCGACCGAGATCCTCACCACCTCCTTCAGCGCTGGCGTTCAGGTCCAGACCGGCACCTACCCGGTCGACAGCCCGATCGCTCAGTATTTCGGCGCTGTCGGCCTCAAGCCGGAGAAATCGACCAACTACGGCCTCGGCCTCGTGCTCGAACCGATGACCGACTTCACCGTCACCATCGACGCCTATCAGATCAAGGTCCGCAACCGCATCAGCATCACCTCGTCCTTCGGCGTGACGGCGGCGGACCTGATCGCGCAACCTGCGTTGGCGGCAGTTGGCGAGGGCGGCGACGTCAACTACTTCACCAACGGCTTCGACACGCGCACGCGCGGCGTCGACGTCGTCGCCAACTACAAGATCAACGCCCTCGACAATCCTCTCAACCTGACGATCGCGTACAACTACAACAAGAACAAGGTGACCAGTCACAATCCCGTCGCGATCAACGATGCCCGCATCTACGACATCAGCCATTACTCGCCTCGGCACCGGCTGAACGCTTCGGGCGTCTACTCGATCGGCGACTTCACGTTGACCGTCCGGGAGAACTTCTACTCGTCATGGTCCACCGAACAGGACTATCCGGGCGACAAGTTCGGTTCCGAATTCACCACCGACATCGACGTCAGCTACACCCTGTCCGATCACTATACGCTCTCGGTCGGCGCGACGAACCTGTTCAACAACTATCCGGACAAGATCAAGAATACGGTCGACAACCCGATCTACCCGATCACCGGCGGCACCGCCGACGGTCAGGTCTATCCGCGCAGCGGCGGCCCCTTCGGCATGAACGGCGGCTTCTGGTACGGCCGCGTCCGCGTGAAGTTCTGACGGCGATCACTCCGCGCCCGGTTCACGCCGGGCGCGGAGACCGGATTGCTAGTCCAGTTCCCGCCCCGCCGTCTCCGGCAGCCAGATCAGCGTCACCACCAGCGCCATCGCGACCACCGCGACGGTGTACCAAAGGCCGGCGAAGGGATCGCCCGTCCGCGCCACGATGTACTGGCTGATCAGCGGCAGGAACCCGCCGAAATACCCCGTCCCGATATGATAGGGCACCGACAGCGACGTATAGCGGATGCGTGCCGGAAAAAGCTCGACCAGCAACGCCGCGACCGGGCCATAGGTCATCCCCGACAGGAACCCGATCAGCGCGATCACCATGACGATCTGCACCGATCGGGAGAGTGGCGGCGTGATCTTGTCCAGCGGATAGCCCGCCCGCGTCAGCGCCCCCTCGATCGCCGCCTTGTCCGATGCGTCGACCGGCTCGCCCCCGATCGTCAGCACCGGCGCCGCGCCGACTGCGCCCGTGGCCTTGGTATAGGACACGCCCTTCTTCGACAGCACGTCCAGCACCTTGCCGCAGGCGGTCGGCTGCTCCTTCTGCGCGAAGGGATCGTAGGTGCAGTCGCTGCCGGTCACGACCACCGGCGCGCGGGCGCTGGCGGCGGCAAGCTCGGGATTGCCGCTCGCCGCCATCCAGTGGAACAGCGGGAAGATGGCGAGGATGGTGAGCGCATAGCCGATCACGATCGGCTTCTTCCGCCCGATCTTGTCCGACACCCAGCCGAACAGGATGAACCAGAACAGGCTGACCACCGCGCCCGCCCCCACGATCGCGCGGGCGGGCGTGTCGGCGATATGCAGCGTGTTCTGCAGGAAATAGAGCGCCTGGAACTGCGCGGTGTACCAGATGACGGTCAGCCCCGCCGCGAGGCCGAACAGCGCCACCAGCACCAGCTTGACGTTGCCCCAGCTGGCGAAGGTCTCCTTCAGCGGCGCCTTGGCGATGTCGCCGCTCGCCTTCATCGCCTGGAACACCGGACTTTCGTGCAGCATCAGCCGCACCCAGAGCGATAGGGCGAGGAGCACGATCGAGAACAGGAACGGGATGCGCCATCCCCAGGCCTGCCACGCCTCGTCGCCGACGGCGAGTTGCGCGGTGATCGTGACGATCAGGCTGAGGAGGAAGCCGCCGATCACGCCAGCCTGGATGAAGCTAGTATAGAACCCCCGCTTGCCCGCCGGCGCGTGCTCCGCGACATAGATCGCCGCCCCGCCATATTCACCGCCCAGCGCCAGCCCCTGGAACACGCGCAGCACGACCAGGAGCAGCGGGGCGGCCACGCCGATGCTGGCATAGGAGGGCATGGCGCCCACCAGTGCGGTGGCAAGGCCCATCACCACGATCGTCGCGAGGAACGTGTACTTCCGCCCCAGCCGATCGCCGAAATGGCCGAACAACGCGGCCCCGATCGGCCGCATCCCGAACCCGATGCCGAAGGTCGCGAGCACCAGCAGGAACTGCGCCGTCTCGTTCCCCGCCGGAAAGAACTGCCGCCCGATGATCGCGGCAAGCGTGCCATAGATGAAGAAGTCGTACCATTCGAACACCGTGCCGAGCGTCGACGCGACGATCACCAGCCGGTTACGCGCGGCCTCACTCTGCGCGGGTGTGTGCGATGACATATGGCCCCCTCTCCTCGCCCCGGTATTACGGGGAGCGAACAGAAGGGCAAGCGCTTGGCATCGGAAGAGATCGGAGGGCGGACCCATCCCCTCTTGCGCGCGCAGGCGCAGGCGCACCTGCGTTGGGTTGCGACCTTTGCGGCTTTCAACGCCGCTGCGGTTCCTAAATTACGGCAACAGTGACGAAATGAATCTCCGGAACCTTCAGGGGGCCTTTGAAGCCATTATCCCGCACGTGATCCGGGGTTCCGCTTCGTCGGGCGGTCCGCAAGGCAGCGGGATCCGGGATCACGTCCGAGATGACGAACTATCTGGCAAATGGCGGCAACGGCGCGGGGATCGTCGGGTCGTACGCCTTCCAGTCCTCGCCCAGGGCGGTCAGCGCGCTGGATGCGACCTGCCCCTGCGTCAGGCAGTCGCCCGACGGGGCCGCGCCCTGCTTCACCGCCGGGCCCATCGCGGCGAACCAGATCTCGTTCGATCCGGCGAAGCCGTTCTTCCTGATCTCCTCCGGCGTGCCGGGCTTGTTGGCGGCGACCACGGCGGCGGCGCTGGCGTGATAGGTCCAGTTCACATTCGGCGCCGCCCCGCGTCCGTGATCGGTGGTGACGATCAGCGTCGTCCGCCCGCGATAGTCCGGGTCGGCCTGCGCCGCCTCCCAGATCTGGCGGATCTGGTCGTCGGTGCGGTTCGCGGCATAGAGGTACTGGTTGTACTGCCCGGCATGGGCGACCTCGTCGGTCTCCCCGAAGGCGACGTAGAGCACGCGCGGCTTGGGGCCGCGGATCGCATCGATCGCCTGCCGCACGGCGAGCACGTCGGTCGGCGACTTGTTGCCCGGAATACCGGCGTTCACGGCCACGCCGCTCCGCTTGTCGTTGATGATGTAGGGGAACGCATCCCACATCGACACCGCCGCGACCTTGCCCTGGAAGCCCGGCCGCTTGTTCAGCCATTCCAGCCAGGTCGTGTTCTTGTTGTAGACCTTGTCGTTGCTGCGGATCGCGTCGTCGGGCTTGCCGGTCAGGATCTCGTTATAGCCGGGGTAGGAGAACCACATGCCGTTCGCGACGCGCATGCACTGGCCCTTGTCCTGCTCGCCATAGAGCACGCCCGCCTCCGCCATCTTATGGACGAAGGGCATCAGGGCGGCGGCGCGATCGGGCACGTCCATCCACGCCGCCTTGGCGAGCGGGCGGATCTCGTCATCGGTGAACGCCTTGTCCTCGATCAGCTGGGGATCGGGCCCGCGAAACACCTCCTGCCAGCGCATCCCGTCGAGGGTGACGAGGATCAGGCGCTGGCCGTTGTCCTTGGCAAAGGCGGGGCCAGCAAGCGCCGCGACACCCGCGATCAGAACAGCAACCAACTTCCGCATCTCACCACCCCATCGTCAAGCCGGCGAAGGCCGGCACCACTTGCCACCATAGGAGCCTCGGTCCGACGAGAATCGGCCAGCGGCGGCTTGGCGAGCCTTAGACAGGATAGAAGTCAGTTCGCGGACGCCCGCACTTTCACTGGCGATTCCAGCCACCGCTCCCTATCTCCCCGCTAGCCCTCTCGCCAGAACAGAGCTAGAACACCCCACATGCTGACCCACATCCCCGAGCAGAGGTGCGCCGTATGCTCACGCACATAAGCGTCCGCGGCGCGCGCGAGCACAATCTCAAGGGCGTGGATGTCGACATCCCGCGCGATACGCTGACGGTGATCACCGGCCTCTCCGGCTCCGGCAAGTCCAGCCTCGCCTTCGACACCATCTATGCCGAGGGGCAGCGGCGTTACGTGGAGTCCCTCTCCGCCTATGCGCGCCAGTTCCTGGAGCTGATGCAGAAGCCCGACGTCGATCATATCGAGGGCCTCAGCCCCGCGATCTCGATCGAGCAGAAGACGACCAGCCGCAACCCGCGCTCGACGGTCGCCACCGTGACCGAGATCTACGACTATATGCGCCTGCTCTGGGCGCGGGTCGGCGTGCCCTATTCGCCCGCCACCGGCCTGCCGATCGCCGCGCAGACGGTCAGCCAGATGGTGGACCGCGTCATGGCCCTGCCGGAGGGCACCCGCCTCTACCTCCTCGCCCCGGTCGTGCGCGGGCGCAAGGGCGAGTACCGCAAGGAACTCGCGCAATGGCAGAAGGACGGCTTCACCCGCGTCCGCATCGACGGCGAGTTCCACGAGATCGAGTCCGCCCCCGCGCTCGACAAGAAGTACAAGCACGACATCGAGGTGGTGGTCGACCGCCTCGCCGTTCGCGAAGGCATCGAAAGCCGCCTCGCCGACAGCTTCGAAACCGCGCTGAAGCTGGCCGAGGGGCTGGCCTATGTGGATCTGGCCGACGGCGCGCTGCCGGATGCCGACCGCACCGCCTCGGGCGCGAAGATGAAGGGCGCGGGCGTGCCCGACAACCGCATCGTCTTCTCCGAAAAGTTCGCCTGCCCCGTCTCCGGCTTCACCATTCCGGAGATCGAGCCGCGCCTCTTCTCCTTCAACGCCCCGCAAGGCGCCTGCCCCACCTGCGACGGCCTCGGCGAGAAGCTCCTCTTCGATCCCAACCTCGTCGTCCCCAATGAGGCGCTGACGATCAAGAAGGGCGCGATCGTCCCCTGGGCCAAGTCGAACCCGCCCAGCCCCTATTACATGCAGGTGCTGGCCAGCCTCGCCCGCGCCTATGACTTCACCCTCGACACCCCCTGGCGCGACCTTCCCGAGGAGACGCAGGCCGTCATCCTCACCGGCACCAAGGGCAAGCCCGTCACCCTCCGCTTCATCGACGGCAAGAAGTCGTACGAGGTCAACAAGCCCTTCGAGGGCGTGATCGGCAACCTCAACCGCCGCATGCTCCAGACCGAGAGCGCGTGGATGCGGGAGGAGCTGGCGCAGTACCAGACGCCCTCCCCTTGCGAGACCTGCGGCGGCGCGCGCCTCAAGCCCGAGGCGCTGGCCGTCAAGATCGCCGGGCAGGACATCAGCCACGCCACCCACCTCTCGGTGGTCGACGCCCTCGCCTTCTTCTCGGGCCTCACGGAGGGCATGACCGATCAGCAGAAGGCGATCGCCGAACGCATTCTGAAGGAGATTGTCGAGCGGCTCGGCTTCCTCAACAATGTCGGCCTCGACTACCTCAATCTCGACCGCACCTCCGGCACCCTCTCCGGCGGGGAGAGCCAGCGCATCCGCCTTGCCAGCCAAATCGGCTCCGGCCTGTCCGGCGTGCTCTACGTCCTCGACGAGCCGTCGATCGGCCTGCACCAGCGCGACAACGACATGCTGCTTGCCACCCTCCGCCGCCTCCGCGATCTCGGCAACACCGTGCTCGTCGTGGAGCATGACGAGGACGCGATCCGCTCCGCCGACTACGTCATCGACATGGGGCCGGGTGCGGGCAAGCGTGGGGGCGAGGTGATCGCCGCCGGCACGCTCGATCAGGTCCTCGCCAACGACGCCAGCCTCACCGCCGACTACCTGACCGGCCGGCGCGAGATCGCCGTCACCCCCACCCGCCGCAAGGGCAACGGCAAGAAGCTGACGGTGAAGAACGCCCGCGCCAACAACCTGCGCGGCGTCAGCGCGTCGATCCCGCTCGGCACCTTCACCTGCATCACCGGCGTCTCGGGATCGGGCAAGTCCAGCTTCACGCTCGACACGCTCTATGCCGGCGCCGCCCGCGCGCTGAACGGCGCGCGCGTGATCTGCGGCCCGTGCGACGGGATCGACGGCCTTCAGCATCTCGACAAGGTGATCGACATCGATCAGTCGCCGATCGGCCGCACCCCGCGCTCCAACCCCGCGACCTATACCGGCGCCTTCACCGCGATCCGCGACTGGTTCGCGGGGCTCCCGGAGGCGCAGGCGCGCGGCTACAAGCCCGGCCGCTTTTCCTTCAACGTGAAGGGCGGCCGGTGCGAGGCGTGCACCGGCGACGGCCTGCTCAAGATCGAGATGCACTTCCTCCCCGACGTCTACGTCACCTGCGACGTCTGCCACGGCAAGCGCTACAACCGCGAAACGCTGGAAGTGCAGTTCAAGGGCAAGTCGATCGCCGACGTGCTGGACATGACGGTCGAGGACGCGGCCGAGTTCTTCAAGGCCGTACCGCCGATCCGCGACAAGATGAACATGCTGGCGGAGGTCGGCCTCGGCTACGTCCATGTCGGCCAACAGGCGACGACGCTCAGCGGCGGCGAGGCGCAGCGCGTCAAGCTCGCCAAGGAACTCGCCCGTAGAGCCACCGGCCAGACCCTCTACATCCTCGACGAACCCACCACCGGCCTCCATTTCGAGGATGTGCGAAAGCTCCTGGAGGTCCTCCACGCCCTCGTCGAACAGGGCAACAGCGTCGTCGTGATCGAACACAATCTCGACGTCATCAAGACCGCCGACTGGATCATCGACCTCGGCCCCGAAGGCGGCGTCAAGGGCGGCGAGATCGTCGCGGAGGGCACGCCCGAGCAGGTGGCGGAGGTGCCGGGCAGCTATACGGGACGGTATTTGGCGCCGTTGTTGGCGCGGGCGGGCGTGGCACCGGTGGCGGAGGCAGCGCCGGTGAAGAGAGTGCGGAAGACAAAAGCAACCGCCTAATCTCACTCTCCCCTTCCGGGGAGAATCTATATACGTGCGTGATCCACCATTATTTCACGATCTCAGCGGGCCAACTGAAATGAGTGTATAAGAAGGGCGTTCCATCCTCCTTCGTCACCTCTTTCGCATAGATGCGAAACTTAGTGCCTACCGCGTAGCGCTTCCGCATATCGCGTGAGCATTCCACATTCATGGTTTCAGAATAAAACTGCCCGGAGACTGGCCTAGCGCGGACGCTGCCCTTGCCGCCTCTCGACGGCCCTTCGTAGGTCTCGATCACGATTTGCCTGTATGGCGACCATGGCTTCAATAGTGACATGGATGCAGCTTACACCAAAAAGCCCCGCTTCGGGTCAAATGTTTCTGCCATCGTCCGTCGGCGATGGCATCTCTGGCGCCTCGCGAAGTGCCGCTTTCAGCGCAGTAATCAGGGTTAGCGCCTCTTCTGCGTGCGCCTTGTTCATAATCGCACCGCTTAGATGAATGACGTATCCGCCATTGACGGATCGCGACAGCTTAAGCTCCGGCCCTTCAACGATCATAGTCGGAGCCGTCCTCTGGGGCGCGGTCGCCTGAACTTGTGAATGTTGCACCGTAACGTCCTCTTGACGATCGCCGCCGGTCGGGGCGGTCGCCTGATCGTCATCGCCATCACCCGATCCCTTATTGAAAACGAAGGTTAGATTGTCCTTGTAGATGCCCAATGCTGCACGCGCCGACTGATCGTTCAGTCCGATTTCGGTCTTCAAGTAGCTGCGCGCAACGGGGTCGCTCGGCAGCTCATCCCCCCAGTGTTTGTGCAAATGACGCATGAGGTTCGGTGAGAGAGCGAACGTGGCGCGCAGCTCCGCTCGGTCATCCTCAATCTCGGTCATAAAGTACTTGCGCGCGGCATCGGTGAGCTTGACCGCTCGCTCGGCATTTGCTCCAGCATCAGCCAGCAGACCGTAGCCTTTAAGCGCCGCTACTGTTTGGAAGCCGCCGCTGCTCTTGTCCGAATAGCCCCACGAGGCAAACGCCGTTGGCATCTTGAGGCCATTACCTCGCCGATCGTCGTTGTAGAGCGCCTCGGCTCGATCCAGCGCCTTGGTGAGGTTGATAAACGGGAAACGTGTAGAGGGGGTGTCCGCCATGTCAGCCTCCGAAGTACATCGGATTATTCTCACGCCTGAATTTCAATTTCAATGAATTTCACATCACCCTTGAAGAAGGCTTGCGGGCGGAACGGTTTCTGCTTATCAAACCGATGCGAGCGAGACTCGCTTGATGCAGGAGGAGCCAATTTGATAGCGACCGAGCAGCGGTAACGAGAGCCGCATATGAGAAAGGCGACCCGAAGGCCGCCTCTCCCGTAACCTACCCCGACCGACGAAATCGCCTTCGGAACGGCTGACTGTGAGAAGCACCGTTTCGCATAATTCGGCGCTCGGGGCAAGATGGAGCACGCGACCGATGGTTTTCGTTCGCACTTACATCCGCATCCGGCATTGCCGTATCGAGCGGGTGCGCCCCCACTACCGCCGCCGCTAATTTAGCGGTCTAGTCGCTGCCTTCGGGTAGCTCGTCATCAACCACTTGGGGCGGCTCCGGCCGCTCCGTTTTTTCGCGCTCTATGTTATTCTCGACTTCCTTGAGATCGGCTGGAGGTAGCGGCCAAGCGCTTCGTCAAACGGACTTACGGCGCGGAGTTACGGCGACAGTTTGCTAAATCTTTTCCCCCATGAGACGATGATGCCTTGCGGCGGGAGCAGCGGAAAGTCCGGTCTTAACGCCTGCGCTCACCCGCCCCTCTTCCAACATCCGGCCATCTGCCTTATCTTACCCCCATGACCAAGCTCGACCCTCTCGTCTCCGAGTTTGCGACGACCGAGGAGGCGGAGGCGCATGACGCCTGGGTCCGCGCCAAGGTTGCCCGCGCGATTGCATCGGACAAGCCGCGCGTGCCCCATGATCAGGTTGTGGCCGAGGTCCGGGCGATCATCGAGAAGCATCGCAAAGCCTGATGCTCCTGATCTGGAGTGATGAAGCGCGACACGAGTTTCGCGCCGCGATCGACTTTATCGCCGAACGCAACAAACTCGCGGCCGAGCGGCTTGCGGATCGCATCATCGAAGCCTCCGAGCGCCTGACAGACCACCCCTATGCACACCGCCCTGGCCGCATCGACGGCACGCGGGAAGCGGTCGTCCACCCGAACTACATTCTCATCTACCGCGTCACCGCCAACGCGATAGAGATTCTCACGCTGGTCCACACTCGTCAGCAATACCCCTGACGCTTGCCGCCTGACCTGCCACTCTGATACCCTGATCGACTGTCTTCAGGAGATCGGACCATGCATCACAAGCGCAAACGCCCCCGCAATGCCCGCGCCGGCTGCAAGTTGTGCAAGCACTGGAAGGTGAACGGCCACCGCACGGAGCGGCGTGACGGGGAACGCTTCAGCGACCACAAGCGGCGCACCGCGCCGGCCGAGTAGACTGGAACAAACCCGCAACAAACCCCTGTCCTACACCCCCGGTTGGTGCATATCAGTCGGGTCCGCGAAACCATTTCGACAGGACTCGGCCCATGAACGCCCACACCGCCATCTCCTCCCCCGCCGCGTCGGATGCGGCCACCGCCACCCCGGCGCCCGAAACCGCATCCGCCCACCGCCACCGCAACGACGGCTGGACGCCCGATCGCCAGCGCCGCTTCCTCGAACTCATCGCCGACGGGCACACCGTGGACGACGCCTGCCTCGTCGTCGGGCTCAGCGCGACCTCTGCCTACAGCTTCCGTCGCCGCGCGCCGGGCTCGGCCTTCGCGCTCGGCTGGGCGGCGGCGAACCTGCATGGGCGGGAACGGATCGCCGCCACCCTCCTCGCCCGCGCCATCCACGGCCAGAAGGAGACGGTCGAGAAGGAAGCCATCGACAGGGAGGGGGGCACCAAGATCGTCACCATCACCCGCACCCGCATCGACAACCGCCTCGGCCTGCACATGCTCGCCCGCGCCGATCGGCAGGCGGATGCGCCCGATCCGCACGGCCACGGCCTCGCCGCCCGCCTCGTCGCGCAGGAGTTCGATGCCTTCCTCGACCTGGTCGAGCGTGACGAGGGGCCGGCCCGCGCCGGCCTGTTCCTCGCCGCGCGGCTTCCCGTCGGAGAGGCGGGCGCGCCGGGCGACAGCGCCGCCGCCGATCTCGCCCCCGTCGTGGCGCTCGCCCGCGCCGACCGTTTCCTGAAGGCAGGCGCGGGCCTCGCCTCCGAGGTCGACACCGCCGATCTCGATCTCGCCACCCGCGCGACCTGGACCGCCGAGCAGTGGCAGCGCGCCGAGGCCGCCGGGCTGATCGCCGTCACCCCCGTGGAGGATCCGGACGAGGCAGCGCGTGAACCGCAACTTTCGCAACTTAGCGACGATCTGCCGCCGCTGAAGCAGCCCAAGCCCGTCTGGTTCCACCAAGGCAGCCAGTGCTGGCGCACCCGCTTCCCCGCGCCGGAGGGCTTCGACGGCGAGTGGTGGAGCTATTACGGGGCGCCCGATTACCAGCGCGAGCTGACCGCCGAGGAGGTCGCGATCATGGACACCCCCGCCGACGTCGAGATCGCCGCGCAGGGAGCCAGGGAGACCATCGCCCGCGACCGCTGGTTCGAGAACTATCTCGAGGACTTCGCCACCGAATGGGCGGAAAAGACGGTGGCGGCGGAAGAGGCGGCGGCCGCGCAACTCATACCTCCCCCGGAGGGGGAGGGGGACCAGCCGCAGGCTGGTGGAGGGGTAGGTGCCGCAACCACCAAGGCCAGCTCTTGCTGACCCAACCCTCCAGCGCCTCTGACTGCCTCCCCCTCCCCGGGCAGGATCATCGCTCCCCCCCACACGTTCCGCCCATCCCATCCCCCACAAAGGCAGAACGCATGAGCATCTTCAGCAAGATCAAGGACGCCATCTTCGGACACAAGCCCGCCGCCCCCGCCCCGGCCCCCGCGCCGACGCCCAAGGCTGCTCCAACCCCGCCCCCCGCCGCCCCCACCGCGAAGCCCGCCCCGGCCCCCGCCGCCTCACCCGCCCCCGCGCCGATGGCCGAGGTGGATGTCGAGGCGGTGCTGACCGATCTCGCCGCCAAGTCCGGGCAGCAGCTCAACTGGCGCAGCTCGATCGTCGACCTGATGAAGCTCCTCGGCCTCGATTCCAGCCTCACCGCCCGCAAGGAGCTGGCCGAGGAGATCGGCTATGCCGGCCCGAAGGACGGCTCGGCGGAAATGAACATCGCCCTCCACAAGGCGGTGATGAAGAAGCTCGCCGAAAACGGCGGCAAGGTGCCGGCGGACCTTAAGGACTAAGGGGCAGGCGTCACGCTCGTTGCACCCCTCTCGTCATTCCCGCGAAAGCGGGAATCGCGCCGGGCACAAGCCACGACCAAGTGAGGCACACACAAGAAAAGGGCCGGAGGATCGCTCCCCCGGCCCCAACTTCGGTCTGGCTTGGGACGAACCGGGCGCAGCCCGGCCCGTCGGACGGGTTCGGCGGACTTGCCGCCGACCCGCCGGCCGTTCTGATTTCGTCTCCGGTGCAGCCATCGGCTGCACCGGTGCGAAATCAGAAGTCCATGCCGCCCATGCCGCCCATTCCGCCCATGCCACCCGGCATGCCGCCGGCGCCGGCCTTCTCGTCCGCCGGGGCGTCGGAGACCGCCGCCTCGGTGGTGATCAGCAGGCCCGCGACCGAGGCCGCGTTCTGGAGGGCGGTGCGGACGACCTTGGTCGGATCGATCACGCCGGCCGCGACGAGGTTCTCGTACTTGTCGGTCTGCGCGTTGAAGCCGAGGGTCGGGTCGTTGCTCTCGAGCAGCTTGCCTGAGACGACCGCGCCGTCATGACCCGCGTTGCTGGCGATCTGGCGAACCAGAGCGGTCAGCGAGCGGCGGATGATGTCGATGCCGCGGGTCTGGTCGTCGTTCGCGCCGACCAGGCCGTCCAGCGCCTTCGAGGCGTAGAGCAGCGCGGTGCCGCCACCGGGGACGATGCCCTCTTCCACGGCCGCGCGGGTCGCGTGCAGCGCGTCGTCGACGCGGTCCTTGCGCTCCTTGACCTCGACCTCGGACGAACCGCCGACCTTGATCACGGCAACGCCGCCGGCGAGCTTGGCGAGACGCTCCTGGAGCTTCTCACGGTCATAGTCGCTGGTGGTGTTCTCGATCTGGCGGCGGATCGCCTCGATGCGGCCCTTGATCGACTCGGCTTCACCCGCACCGTCAACGATGGTGGTGTTGTCCTTGTCGATGGTGACGCGCTTGGCGGTGCCGAGCATGCCGATCGTGACGTTCTCAAGCTTGATGCCGAGGTCCTCGGAGATCATCTCGCCCTTGGTCAGGATCGCGATGTCCTCCAGCATCGCCTTGCGGCGATCGCCGAAGCCCGGCGCCTTGACGGCCGCGACCTTCAGGCCGCCGCGCAGCTTGTTGACGACGAGCGTGGCGAGCGCCTCGCCCTCGATGTCCTCGGCGATGATCAGGAGCGGACGGCCCGACTGAACGACGGCTTCCAGGATCGGAAGGATCGCCTGCAGGTTCGACAGCTTCTTCTCGTGGATCAGGATGTACGGGTCGTTCAGCTCGACCGTCATCTTCTCCGGGTTGGTGATGAAGTACGGCGAGAGGTAGCCGCGGTCGAACTGCATGCCCTCGACGACATCCAGCTCGAATTCGAGGCCCTTGGCCTCCTCGACAGTGATGACGCCTTCCTTGCCGACCTTCTCCATCGCCTCGGCGATCTTCTCACCGACGACGGTATCGCCGTTTGCCGAGATGATGCCGACCTGGGCGACTTCCTGCGTGCCGGACACGGGCTTCGAACGCGACTTCACGTCGGCGACGACCTTCTCGACCGCCTGGTCGATGCCGCGCTTCAGGTCCATCGGGTTCATGCCGGCGGCCACCGACTTCATGCCCTCACGGACGATCGCCTGCGCCAGGACGGTCGCGGTGGTCGTGCCGTCGCCGGCATTGTCGTTGGTCTTCGAGGCCACTTCGCGCAGCATCTGCGCACCCATGTTCTCGAACTTGTCCTTCAGCTCGATCTCCTTGGCGACGGTGACGCCGTCCTTGGTGATGCGCGGCGCGCCGAAGCTCTTGTCGATCACGACGTTGCGGCCCTTGGGGCCCAGGGTCACCTTGACCGCATCGGCCAGGATGTCGACGCCGCGCAGGATGCGCTCACGGGCGTCACGCGAAAACTTGACGTCTTTCGCTGCCATGTTCTGTGTTCCTTCTCAATTCGTTGCGTTGAAGATCAGCGTAAGATCCCGAATCCGTTGGCGTCAGCCGACGATCCCCAGGATGTCGCTTTCCTTCATGATCAGCAGATCCTGCCCGTCGAGCTTGACCTCGGTGCCGGACCACTTGCCGAACAGGATGCGGTCGCCCGCCTTGACGTCCAGCGGCGTGATCTTGCCGTCGTCCGACTTCAGCCCGGTGCCGGCGGCGATGACCTCGCCCTCCTGCGGCTTTTCCTTGGCGGTGTCGGGGATGATGATGCCACCGGCCGTCTTTTCCTCGGCCTCGATGCGCTTGACCAGTACGCGGTCATGCAGTGGACGGAACCCCATGCTCGTCTCCTTTTGCTTCCATGGTAAGGCGCGGGCGAGCCCCTTCTCGGCGACTCGTCCGCATCCGTGAACTGCTGTTAGCACTCTCTTTGCAGGAGTGCCAACGCCCCGCATTTAGGACAACGGAAAAGTCGTTCAAGCGGCGAAGCGACAAGACGGTGCTTTTCTTGCAAGGCAATGACGGCGGCGGCGAAGCGGGGTAGGAGCGGGATCGAACCGGCGACACCCGTCTGTGATCAGAAGCGGAGCGGCATGAAAATCCTGAAATGGACATGGAAGATCCTGCGTGGCGTGAAGGACGCGCTGGTCCTGCTGCTGCTGCTGCTGTTCTTCGGCGCGCTCTACGCCGCCCTCTCCTTCCGCCCCGCTCCCATCTCGATCCGCGAAGGCGCGCTGGTGCTGGATCTCGACGGGCCGATCGTCGAGCAGCCCGCCGAGGTTCCGCCGACCGCGATCCTGACCAACGACACCAGCGCCCGCGAATACCGGCTGCGTGACATCCTCCGCAGCCTCGCCGCCGCAGCGGGCGACAGCCGCGTCAAGGCGGTCGCGCTCGATCTCGACCAGTTCGGCGGCGGCGGCCATGCCGCACTCGGCGAGGTCGGCGCGGCGCTGGACAAGGTGCGCGCCTCCGGCAAGCCGGTTCTCGCCTTCGCGAGCGGCTATACCGACGATGGGTACCAGCTCGCCGCCCATGCCAGCGAGGTCTGGCTCGATCCGATCGGCGCGGTGCTGGTCACCGGCCCCGGCGGCACGCAGCTCTACTACAAGGGCCTGCTCGACAAGCTGGGCGTCACTGCCCACGTCTACCGCGTCGGCAAGTTCAAGTCGGCGGTCGAACCATTCACCCGCTCGGACCAGTCGCCCGAGGCCAGGGCGGCCGCGCAGGCGCTCGCCGACACCATCTGGACCAACTGGCAGGCGGACGTCGCCAGGGCACGGCCGAAGGCGCAGGTCGCCACCTATGTCGCGGCCCCTGCCGATCGCGTCGCCGCGTCGGGCGGGGACATGGCGAAGGCCGCGCAAGCCGCCGGACTGATCGACCGCATCGGCGACCGCCTCGCCTTCAACGCACGGCTCGCCGAACTCGCCGGCGGGGCAAATGACGGTGTGACGCCGTACAGGCAGATCCGCTTTGACGATTATGCCCGCGCCGTCCCCCAGCCCGCCGGGGCCCCAATCGGCGTCCTGACCATCGCGGGGGAGATCGTGGATGGCAGCGCCCCTCCCGGCACGGCGGGCGGCGACGACATCGCCGACAACCTGCTGCGCGCTCTTGCCGACGGCAAGATGAAGGCGCTCGTCGTCCGAGTCGATTCCCCCGGCGGATCGGTCAACGCATCCGAGCGCATCCGCAGCGCGATCGTCAAGGTCAAGGCCTCGGGCCTGCCGGTCGTCGTCTCGATGGGCTCGGTGGCGGCGAGCGGCGGCTATTGGGTCTCGACCCCCGCCGACCGCATCTTTGCCGAGCCGTCCACCATTACCGGGTCGATCGGCGTGTTCGGCATCATCCCCACTTTCGAAGGCAGTCTCGCCAAGCTTGGCCTCGGCGCTGATGGCGTTCGCACCACGCCCTATTCCGGACAGCCCGATGTCCTGCGCGGCACCACGCCGGAGGTCGACCGTCTCGTCCAGGCAGGCGTCGACAACTATTATGCCCGGTTCCTCGGCCTCGTCGCCCGGTCGCGCAACATGACGCTCGCCGCCGTCCACGAGATCGCCCAGGGCCGTGTCTGGGCGGGGATCGACGCCAAGCGCCTTGGCCTGATCGACGAGTATGGCGGCCTCGATGCCGCCGTCACCGCCGCCGCGCGGCTCGCCAAGGTTGATCCGCAGCATGCGCGTCCGGTCTTGATCGAGAAGGCACCGTCGATCTGGGCGCAACTCTTCAAGGATTATCGCGACCGCGAACGGCGCGGCGACGCCCGCGTCGACGTCTTCACCCGCCTCGCCGCCCGCCCCCAGGCGCTGATCGCGCAGGCACTGGCGGAAGCGGAGAAGCTGTCCACCGGTGCCGCGATTCAGGCCCGCTGCCTGGAATGCGGAACAGCGGCGGCGCGACCGGTGAGGCCCGAAAACAGCTGGTTGGCGACGCTGGCCAGAACTGCACTTCAGATCCGTTAGAAAACTGAACGTCTTCCACTCCGTTCGCTCTGAGCCTGTCGAAGGGCCAGCACCCGAACGGACAGTCTGAGAAGAGACCTAAGAAGGTCCTGTCCTACACCGCACCATCGGACATAGGACGAGCTTCATCGGAGTCGCCGCGCTCACGCGGGCAACTCCGGTGCGCTCTTTCTCAGATGTGGATCGGCTTGCCGAGCACCGCCATCGCCGCTTCCTTGATCGCTTCGGAATGCGTCGGATGCGCGTGGCAGGTGTAGGCGATGTCTTCGGACGTCGCGCCGAATTCCATTGCCTGCGCCGCCTGCGCGATCATCGTGCCGGCGACCGAGGTGATGATCCACACGCCCAGCACGCGGTCGGTCTCGGCATCGGCGATCACCTTCACGAAGCCGTCGGGCTCGTGGTTGGTCTTCGCGCGGCTGTTGCCGGCCATCGGGAACTTGCCGACCTTGATCGCGCCCTTCTCCTTGGCCGCTTCCTCGGTCAGGCCGACGCCTGCGATCTCCGGCGTGGTGTAGACGACGGAGGGGATGACATCGTGGTTCACGATCCCGGTCAGGCCCGCGATGTTCTCCGCCACCGCGATGCCTTCGTCCTCGGCCTTATGCGCCAGCATCGGGCCGGGCACGACATCGCCGATCGCCCAGATACCCGGCACGGGCGTGGCGAAGTCATGGTCGATCTCGATCTGCCCGCGCTTGTTGACTGAGAGGCCGGCCGCTTCGAGGTTCAGTCCATCGGTATTCGGCTTGCGGCCGATCGAGACCAGCACGGCGTCGGCCTCGATCGTCTCGGCCGCACCGCCTGCGGCCGGCTCCACGGTCAGCGTCGCCTTGCCGCCGTCGACCTTCACGGCCGTGACCTTGGTCGACAGCTTGAACTCAAGACCCTGCTTCTTGAAGATCTTGTTGGCTTCCTTGCGGATCTCGCCGTCCATGCCGGGCAGGATCTGGTCGAGGAACTCGACAACGGTCACCTTGGCACCCAGGCGGCTCCACACCGAACCTAGTTCGAGTCCGATCACGCCACCGCCGATCACGACCATCTTCTCCGGCACCTTCGCCAGCTCCAGCGCGCCGGTGGAGGAAACGACGACATCCTCGTCAATCTCGACGCCCGGCAGCGGGGTGACCGAGGAGCCGGTGGCGATGATGATGTTCTTGGCGCGGACCGTCTTGCCCGCGACATCCACGGTGTCCTTGCCGGTGAACTTGGCATGGCCCTTCAGCCACTCGACCTTGTTCTTCTTGAACAGGTACTCGATGCCGCCGGTCAGCCCCTTCACCGCCTCGCGACGCTGCGCGTGCATGGCGCCCAGGTCGAGTTCGACGGAACCCAGCTTGACGCCGAGCTTGGCGAGCTTGCCAGTCGCCGCCTCTCCGAAAAGCTCCGAGGCATGCAGCATTGCCTTGGACGGAATGCAGCCCACGTTGAGGCAGGTGCCACCCAGCGTCTCCCGGCTCTCGGCACAGGCTGTCTTCAGCCCCAGCTGCGCCGCGCGGATCGCCGCGACATAGCCGCCGGGACCGGAACCGATCACCAGCACGTCGAAATTGTAGTCAGCCATTCGTTCTTCCTCATCGTCGTACCGGCGGAGGCCGGTATCCAGGCCCACCGTCGGAACTAGCTCCCAACAAGCGCCGGGATGACGGTCAGGGCCGAAAGTCTCTTACAGGTCGATCAGAACGCGGGTCGGATCCTCGATCGCGTTCTTGATCGCGACCAGGAAGGTCACCGCCTCGCGGCCATCGATCAGGCGGTGGTCGTAGCTCAGCGCCAGGTACATCATCGGCTTGATGACGATCTGGCCGTTCACCACGACCGGCCGCTCCTCGATACGATGGAGACCAAGGACGGCGGACTGCGGCGGGTTGATAATCGGGGTGGACATCAGCGATCCGAACACGCCACCGTTGGAGATGGTGAAGGTGCCGCCCTTCATCTCTTCCATCTTCAGCGTACCGTCCTTGGCGCGCTTGCCGAAGTCGCCGATCGTCTTCTCGATCCCGGCGACGGACAGCTTGTCCGCGTCGCGGATGACGGGCACGACCAAGCCGTTCGGCGCCGAGACCGCGACCGAGATGTCGGCATAGTCATGATAGACGATCTCGTCGCCCTCGATCGACGCATTGACCGCGGGGACGTCCTTCAGCGCCTGGCACGCCGCCTTCACGAAGAAGCCCATGAAGCCGAGGCGGACGTCGTGCTTCTTCTCGAACAGGTCCTTGTACTTGGATCGCGCCTCCATCACCGCCGACATGTCGACGTCGTTGAAGGTGGTGAGCATCGCTGCGGTGTTCTGCGCTTCCTTCAAACGGCGGGCGACCGTCTGGCGGAGGCGCGTCATCTTGACCCGCTCCTCCTTGCGCTCGCCGCCAGAGGATGCGGCGGGAGCGAAGGATGCCGCCGCAGGAGCCGAAGGTGCCTTCGCGGCCGGAGCAGGCGCCGCCATCACGTCGTCCCGGGTGATCCGGCCATCCTTGCCGGTGCCCTTGATCGTCGTCGGATCGATACCGCGTTCCAGCACCACGCGGCGCACGGAGGGAGACAAGGTGAGCGGAGCCGAGCCGCTCGCCGGCTCCTCCTGCGCGGGGGCAGCTGCCGGAGCGGGCGGAGCCGCCTTCTCGGCCTGGCCGACTGCGGTACGATCCTCGACCTTCGGGGTCGCGCTGCTGTCGGCGGACGCGCCCTCGTTGATGCGGGCGATCACCGCGCCGACATTGACCGTGTCGCCTTCCGCCGCGACATGTTCGCCGATCACACCGGCGACGGGTGCCGGCACCTCGACCGCGACCTTGTCAGTCTCCAGGCTGGCGATCGGCTCGTCAGCCTTCACCGCTTCGCCGGGCTGCTTCAGCCACTGGCCAAGGGTCGCCTCGGTGATGGATTCGCCCAGGGTCGGTACGACTACGTCGGTCGCCATCGTTTGTCCTTACGCCTTCTGTTGGTGGCCGAGTGCGTCGGCGATCAGCGCGGCCTGCTGGGCCGCATGGGTCTTGGCGAGGCCGGTCGCCGTCGCCGCCGAAGCCGCGCGCCCGGCGTAGACCGCGCGGGCCGGCTTCGTCTTGACGGTGGCAAGCACTTCCTCGATCAACGGCTCGACGAAGAACCAGGATCCCGCGTTCCTCGGCTCCTCCTGGCACCACACGACCGTCTCCAGATTGGTCATCCGGCCGATCCGCGCGGCGAGGTCATCGGCCGGGAACGGATAGATCTGCTCCACACGGAGGATCATCGTGTTCGCATCCCCCGCTGCGTCACGCGCGTCGGCGAGATCGTAGAACACCTTGCCCGAACAGAGCACCAGCCGCTTTACCTCGACATCGGCCGGCGCCTTGGGATCGTAGAGCACGCGGTGGAACTGGCTGTCGCCGGTGAAGTCCGCCAGCGACGACACCGCCGCCTTGTGCCGCAGCAGCGACTTCGGCGTCATGATGATCAGCGGCTTGCGGAACTTGCGGTGCAGCTGCCGGCGCAGGATGTGGAAGTAGTTCGCCGGCGTGGTGCAGTTCGCGACCTGCATATTGTCCTCGGCGCAGAGTTGGAGGTAGCGCTCCAGACGGGCAGACGAATGCTCCGGCCCCTGCCCCTCGTAGCCATGCGGCAGCAGCATGACGAGGCCATTGGCACGCAGCCACTTCGCCTCGCCAGCCGCGATGAACTGGTCGATCATCACCTGCGCGCCGTTGGCGAAGTCGCCGAACTGCGCCTCCCACATCACCAACGTGTTCGGCGCGGTGGAGGCATAGCCGTATTCGAAGCCGAGTACGCCGAACTCGCTGAGCGGGCTGTCGAGGACCTGGAAACGGCGGTCGAGCGCGGAGAGCGGGATGTACTTGTGCCCGTCCTTCTGATCGACCCAGACGGCGTGGCGCTGGCTGAACGTGCCGCGCCCGGAATCCTGCCCCGACAGGCGAACGCCGAAGCCTTCGGTCAGCAGCGTGCCGAACGCCATCGCCTCGGCGGTCGCCCAGTCGAAACCCTCGCCGCTCTCGAACATGCCCTTCTTGGCTTCGAGCACGCGGGCGAGCGTCTTGTGGATGCTGAGGTCGCCGGGAACGGTCGTCAGGACACGTCCCATCTCCGCCACCTGATCGGGCGTCACGCCGGTCTTCGCCGCGCGGCGCGCGCTGATCGCCTCGTCTGGCGTGGCAAGGCCGGCCCAGTCGCCCTCGAACCAATCGGCCTTGTTGGGCTTGTACGACTTGCCCGCCTCGAACTCCTCGTCGAGGCGGCCGATGAAGGCACTGGTCTGCTCGTCGATCCAGACCTGGTCGACGACGCCTTCCTGCTTCAGGCGCTCCCCGTAGATAACCGAGACGGGGGGATGCTTGCGGATCTCGTCGTACATCAGCGGCTGGGTAAAGCCGGGCTCGTCGCCCTCGTTATGGCCGAAGCGGCGATAGCACCACATGTCGATCACGACGTCGCGGCCGAAGGTCTGGCGGAAGTCGGTGGCGAGCTTGCAAGCGAAGGTCACCGCCTCCGGGTCGTCGCCGTTCACATGCAGTATCGGGGCCTGCACCATCTTGGCGATGTCGGACGGATATGGCGAGGAGCGCGCGAACTGAGGGCTGGTGGTGAACCCGACCTGGTTGTTCACGACGAAATGGATCGTACCGCCGGTCGAATAGCCGCGCAGACCGGAGAAGCCGAAGCACTCCATGATGATCCCCTGCCCCGCAAAGGCGGCATCGCCGTGGAGCAGCACGGGCAGGACCTGGCGACGCTTGAGATCGTCCAGCTTGGTCTGCTTGGCGCGCGCCTTGCCAAGCACGACGGGATCGACCGCCTCCAGATGGCTTGGATTGGGCGCGAGGCTCAGGTGGACCTTATGGCCGTCGAACTCGCGATCGGACGAGGTGCCGAGATGGTACTTCACGTCGCCCGAGCCGCCGACATCCTCGGGATTCGCGGAGCCGCCCGCGAACTCGCTGAAGATCGCACGATAGGGCTTGCCCATGACGTTGGTCAGAACGTTCAGGCGCCCGCGGTGCGGCATACCGACGATGATCTCGCTGACCCCCGCCGAGCCGCCGTACTTGATGACCGCTTCAAGCGCAGGGATCATCGACTCGCCACCATCCAGGCCGAAGCGCTTGGTGCCGACATACTTCTTGGCGAGGAACTTCTCGTACTGCTCGCCCTCGATCACCTTGGCGAGGATCGCCTTCTTGCCCTCAGGCGTGAAGCTGATCTCCTTGTCGCGGCCTTCCATCCGCTCCTGCAGGAACTTGCGTTCCTCGACATCGCCGATGTGCATGTATTCCAGGCCGACATGGCCGCAATAATTGCGGCGGAGGATGTCGACGACCTCCCGAACCGTCGCCTTCTCGAGGCCGAGCGTGCCGCCCAGATAGATGCTGCGGTCGAGGTCGGTGCCGCTGAACCCCCAGAACTCGGGCGAGAGGTCGGCGGGCAGATCGCGCTTTTCGAGGCCGAGCGGGTCGAGATCCGCCGCGAGATGGCCGCGTACCCGATAGGTGCGGATCAGGTTCATGATCCGGATCGAGTCGGCGGCGGCGCTGGAGATATCGATACCGCCGGAGGGCTGCGGCGCGGCGACCGGGGCAGGCTTGCCCTTCGCCGGCTTGGGCGCGGGCGCCATCTGGGTCGGATCGAGAGCGGCAGTCAGCGCGTCGGTTTCGACCGGCGGCCAGTTCTTGCGCTGCCAGCTCGGCCCGCTCGCGGCAGTTTCCAGGCCGGAGAACCAGTCGCGCCAACTGGCCTCGACGGAGGTGGGATCGGCAGCGTACTGCTTGTAGAGCGCCTCGACGAAAGATGGGCTGACGCCCTCCACGTCACTGAAGTCTAGAGCGTCGTATCCCACGTCGTCGTCCTCGCCGTGTCGCGTGCCCGATCGCGACCGGGCTTCGCTGGTGGCGTGCCGCATCCGCCACAGAAATCTACACCGGGTTAATAGTGTTCGGGCGGGGCCATCTGGTCCCCGCCCGAGAAAAGTTCAACCCTTAAGAACATTACTCAGAGTTATTCCGAGCTCGGAGGGGCTGGGGGAGACGCGGATGCCCGCTTCCTCCATCGCCGCGATCTTGTCCTCGGCGCCGCCCTGACCGCCGGAGACGATCGCGCCGGCATGGCCCATGCGGCGCCCCGGAGGCGCCGTGCGGCCGGCGATGAAGCCGACCATCGGCTTCTTGCGGCCGCGCTTCGCCTCGTCCTTCAGGAACTGCGCGGCCTCTTCCTCGGCGCTGCCGCCGATCTCGCCGATCATGATGATCGACTTGGTCGCCTCGTCGGCCAGGAACAGTTCCAGCACGTCGATGAAGTTGGTGCCGTTGACGGGATCGCCGCCGATGCCGACCGCCGTAGTCTGGCCGAGGCCCTCGTTGGTGGTCTGGAACACCGCCTCATAGGTCAGCGTGCCGGAGCGGCTGACGACGCCGACCGAACCCTTGGAGAAGATCGAACCCGGCATGATGCCGATCTTGCACTCGCCCGGCGTCAGGACGCCGGGGCAGTTCGGGCCGATCAGGCGGGTCTTGGAACCGCTGAGCGCGCGCTTCACCTTCACCATGTCGAGCACCGGAATACCCTCGGTGATGCAGACGACCAGCGGCACTTCCGCGTCGATCGCCTCCAGGATCGAGTCCGCGGCAAAGGGCGGCGGCACGTAGATAACCGAGGCGTCCGCGCCGGTGACCTTCACGGCCTCCTTGACGGTGTCGAACACCGGCAGTCCGATATGCTGGGTGCCGCCCTTGCCGGGCGTGACGCCGCCGACGACCTTGGTGCCGTAGGCGATCGCCTGTTCGGAGTGGAACGTGCCCTGGGCTCCGGTGAAGCCCTGGGTAATGACCTTGGTGTTCGCGTTGACGAGGATCGACATGTGGGTCGGTCTTCCTTGTTCTTGGGTCGAAGTGGTTAGGCGAGGCTCTCGTCGATGCCCTTGCAGGCGACCAGAAGTTCCTTCACCGCGTCGACGGAGACCTGGAGATTGGCCTTGGCCTCGTCATCCAGGCTGACCTCGATGATCTTTTCGACGCCGCCCGCACCGAAGAGGACCGGCACGCCGACATAAAGGTCATTCACGCCGTACTCGCCCGACAGATAGGCCGCCGCCGGCAGGATGCGCTTCTGGTCGCGGAGATAGGCCTCGGCCATGGCGATGGCGCTGGTGGCCGGCGCGTAGAAGGCCGAGCCGGTCTTGAGCAACGCGACGATCTCGCCGCCGCCGCCCCGGGTGCGCTTCACGATCTCGTCGACCTTCTCCTTGGTGGACAGGCCCATGGCGATCAGGTCGCTCACGGGAATGCCGGAGATGGTCGAGTACTTCAGCACCGGCACCATAGTGTCGCCATGACCGCCGAGCACGAAGGTGTTCACGTCCTTGACCGAGACGTTGAACTCCTCGGCCAGGAAGTGGCTGAAGCGGGCCGAGTCCAGCACGCCGGCCATGCCGACGACCTTGTTGTGCGGCAGGCCGGAGAACTCGCGCAGCGCCCAGACCATCGCGTCGAGCGGGTTGGTGATGCAGATCACGAAGGCGTCGGGGGCGTTGTTCTTGATCCCTTCGCCAACCGCCTTCATCACCTTCAGGTTGATGCCGAGCAGGTCGTCACGGCTCATCCCCGGCTTGCGGGCGACCCCGGCGGTGACGATGATGACGTCAGCACCGGCGATGTCGGCATAGTCGTTGGTGCCGGTGATCTTCGCATCGAACCGCTCGACCGGGCCGCACTGCGACAGGTCCAGCGCCTTGCCCTGGGGTACGCCCTCGACCACGTCGAAGAGCACCACGTCGCCGAGTTCCTTGGTCGCGGCGAGATGCGCCAGCGTGCCGCCGATATTGCCTGCGCCGATCAGCGCGATCTTCTTGCGAGCCACCCCGTCTTCCCTTCAAGGTCATCGTAGAAGGGTGCTGTGAGACGCACCCCGGAGAAACGCCGATCGCTTAGCCGCATGTGCGAACAGGGGCAACCGGAGGATTAGGCGAATTTGCGGACTTGCGACGCTAAATTGGCAGAGTTCCGATCAGCCCCCCCTCCGGAACTCGCGCCGTGTCCGGCGGCTAGATAGTCTTCGCTCTGCATCTCCATGAGGCGGCTCACCGTGCGTTCGAACTCGAAGGCGCCGTCGCCGGAGGGGTAGAGCTGCATGGGCGGGGCATCGGCAGCGGCGAGGAGCTTGGTCTTGTGCTCGTACAGCTCGTCGATCAGCGTCACGAAGCGGGCGGCCTCGTTGCGGTTCTCCGGGCCGAGCCGGGGAATGCCGACGATGATGACGGTGTGGTAGCGGCGGGCGATCGCCAGATAGTCGGCAGCGCCGAGAGCATTCGCGCAGAGCCGCTTGAACGAGAAGACGGCAACGCCCTTCACGCTCTTGGGCACGAAGAGCTTGCGGCCGCCCGGAACGGCGATCTCCTCGGACGGGACATGGGCGCGGTCTTCCACCGGGAAGTCGGTAAGGCGGAAGAAGGCGCGGCTGAGCGCCTCGGTCGCAGCGGAGCCGTTCGGGCAGTACCAGGTGGGAAAGCCGCCGAGCCGCTGAAGGCGGTAGTCGGTCGGGCCGTTGAGGCTGAGCACATCCAGCCGCGCCTCGATCAGGTCGATAAAGGGCAGGAAGAGCTGGCGGTTGAGCCCGTCCTTGTAGAGGTCGCGCGGCGGGCGGTTCGAGGTGGTGACGACGACCACGCCCGCGTCGATGAGGGCGGTGAACAGCCGGCTGAGGATCGCCGCGTCCGCCATGTTGTTGACCACCATCTCGTCGAAGGCGAGCAGGCCGGCCTCGGCGGCGATGGCCGCGGCGACCGGCGGGATCGGGTCGCCCTCCTCCTTCTCCCGCTCGACGCGGAGGCGATCGTGGACCTCCAGCATGAACTCGTGGAAATGGACGCGGCGCTTGGCCGGGACCTGTACGCACTCGACGAACAGGTCCATCAGCATCGACTTGCCGCGACCGACCCCGCCCCACATGTAGAGCCCGCGCGGCCGTTCCGGCTTGTGACCGCGCAGCCTCTCAAACAGACCGAGTTTTCTGGGTGGCGCTTCCAGTTCGGTCGCGAGGCGGTCCAACTGCTCGGCGGCGGCACGCTGATCGGGGTCGGGGCGAAGCTCTCCGGCGGCGAGGAGGGCGTCGTACCGGGCGAGCACCCGGGTCATCGCGGCGCCTTGATCTTGCGCAGGCAGATCATGAAGGCTGCCGCAACCTCGTTCTCCTGCTCGATCCGGCCGCTGGCGAAGACCAGCTTGCCGGTCTCCTTGGTGATCTCGACAACCGCATCGACCGGCTTCTCGATGATGACCGGTGCCAGATACTGGATCTGGAGATCGACGGTCGCCGCGCGAAAGTCGCCGGGGCTGAGGAAGTACCAGGCAAGAAACCCGACAGAATCGATATATCCGGCAATCGCGCCGCCATGACCGACACCGCGCGGGTTCATCCAGCCGAGATCGGGCTGGGCACGAAGCCGGACGCGAGGCCCCTCCCCTTCCCGACGGATCAGGACGGGGCCGAACATGGCGTTGAAGCCTTCGGGCGCCGGCACCCAGCGGTTCCAGCCGGGCTGATCCTCGGCCAGCGGGAAGGCGTAGGGGGCCCGGACGTCGGCGGCAGGACCCTCGCCCGGCACCGTCACGCTCAGATCTGGCGCTCCGCCAGCAGCTTCTTGGTCTCCGCGATCGCCTTGGCGGGCGACAGGCCCTTCGGGCAGACATTCGCGCAGTTCATGATGGTGTGGCAGCGATAGAGGCGGAACGGGTCCTCAAGCTCGTCCAGCCGCTCGCCGGTATATTCGTCGCGGCTGTCGGCGAGCCAGCGATAGGCCTGGAGGAGGATCGCCGGACCCAGGAACTTGTCGCTGTTCCACCAGTAGCTGGGGCAGGAGGTCGAGCAGCAGGCGCAGAGGATGCACTCGTACAGGCCGTCAAGCTTGTTGCGCTCCTCCGGCGACTGCAACCGCTCCTTGCCGGAAGGCGCGGGCGAGACGGTCTTCAGCCAGGGCTGGATCGACGAATACTGTGCGTAGAAATGGGTGAAGTCGGGGACGAGGTCCTTGATGACGTCCATATGCGGCAGCGGCGTGATGCGGACGTCCTTGCCCTTGCAATCCTCGATCGCCGTCGTGCAGGCGAGGCCGTTCTTGCCGTCGATGTTCATCGAGCAGGAGCCGCAGATTCCCTCGCGGCAGGAGCGGCGGAAGGTCAGCGAGGGGTCCTGCTCGCTCTTCATCTTGATGAGCGCGTCGAGGACCATCGGCCCGCAATTCTCGGTATCGATCTCGAAGGTGTCGTAGCGCGGGTTCTCGCCCGCGTCGGGATCGTAGCGGTAGACCTGGAACGCCTTGACCGATTTCGCGTCGGACGCCGCCTTGTGGACCTTGCCCTTCGGCTTGATCTTCGAGTTCTTCGGAAGTGCGAATTCGGCCATCTTCGATCCCTTTTATCGACCGGGCGATAGCGGGTGAACGCGCAGACCGAAAGACCCTTTTCCGCAGTTGCGAAGGGTTCTCAGATGGGGCGTTCCTGAATAAGTTGCGAAAGTTGCGGTTCACGCAGGGTCCCGCTCCCCCTCCCCTAATCCGCTGAACAGCCAGCCTTTTCTGCCTACCCCAATGACAGAGGTGTAGGACAGCACAACCTCACGAGTTCCCCGTCGCAACTTTGGGCGGGAGCGGAAAGAGCGTGGCGAAGCGGCCGACGAGGTCGATGTTGCCGGTGACCGTAACGCCACTCTGTTCCACCGGGACCCCGCCGTGGACGAGCGCGCCGATCGCGGGCGCGGTGCCGATGAGGGTCAGGTCGGCGTCATCGGGATCTCCGCGCGCGATGGCGAAGCCGTCGCGAGTCAGGTGGCCGACATAGGTGTCGGTGGGGAAGCGGAAGCCAATGCGGAGGTCGAGATCGCCGACGCGCATCGGATCGAGCATCGTGCGGAAGGAGAGGAGGAGCGAGACCGGGCTGATCGGCATGGTCGGATCGTGGTTCGGCGAGCGCACCGCCCAGCGGCCGAGTGCCTGCATGATCGGTTCCGCCTCCAGCCCCCAGGCGGTCGCCTCGTAGACCCAGGCCGAGGCAGGGGGCGGAAGCTGGCGGCGGATGACGAGGCCGTCCGCCTCCAGCCCCTCCAACCGCTCGGTCAGAACCTTGGCGCTGATGCCGGGGAGGTCGGCGCGGATGGCGCTGAACCGCTTTGGCCCAAGCATGAGTTCGCGCAGGACGAGGAGCGCCCAGCGTTCGCCGATCAGTTCCAGTCCATGCGCCGCCCCACAGGCATCATGATAGCGGCGGCGCGACTCTTTGGTTTCTTTTTGTGACTTCATAGTTGCTTTACGTAGGTTCAGGCGGCATCACAGTCAAACATCGATTCGCAAGGGAGATGAGCGACACAGCGACAGCCGCACGGCTGACCTTCGTGAACCTGCCGGTGTCCGATCTCGCGGCATCCAAAGCGGACAAGATGACCGCCGCGATGGCGGACGCCCAAGAGGAGGCCGCGTGATGTTCGAGCTGTCCGTCACCCGTTTCATCGCCGCGCCGCCGGAGCTGGTCTATCGCATCTGGACCGAGCGGACGACCGAGTGGTTCGCGCCCCGCCCCTATCAGGTCACGACCGCCGAGTTCGACCTCCGGCCGGGCGGGCGGTCCTTCATCGTGATGAAGAGCCCCGAGGGTGAGGAGATGCCGATGGAGGGCGTGTTCCTGGAGGTGGTGCCCAACGAGCGGCTGGTGACCACCGATGCGCTGGCGCCGGGCTGGGTGCCGCAGGGACCGTTCATGGTGGCGATCACGACGTTCGAGAGAGAGGGCGCCGGCACCCGCTACACCGCCCGCGCACGGCACTGGACCGAGGAGGCGTGCAAGCAGCACGAGGCGATGGGGTTCGAGACCGGCTGGGGGCAGGTGGCGGACCAGCTCGCGGAGATTGCGGAGGGCGAGTGATCCTCCCCGCAAGGGGGGAGGACGTCGGGATAAACAAGGAGAGAGACGATGACCTATGTCGATGGATTCCTGGTTCCGGTGCCGCATGACAGAAAGGACGCGTACGTCGCGATGGCCAAGGCGGCGGCCGGCTTCTTCAAGAAACATGGCGTGCTGCAGATCGTCGAATGCTGGGGCGATGACGTGCCGGAGGGCAAGACGACCGACTTCTTCCGCGCGGTGAAGGCGGAAGAGGGCGAGAACGTCGTCTTCTCCTGGGTGATCTGGCCGTCGAAGGAGGTGCGCGACGCGGGCCAGAAGGCGATGATGGACGACCCTGAGATGAAGGCGATGGGCGACATGCCATTCGATGGCAAGCGCATGATCTTCGGCGGGTTCGTGCCGGTCTATGACAGCGACAAGGACTGAGGGCGGGCGGAGGCGGCGTTCGGCTCTTGAGGTCCTCCCCTGGAAGGGGAGGGCGACCGCCGCCGCAGGCGATGGTGAAGGGGTAGTCGCCGCAAGGACCACGGCCGATCCTCGCTGAACCTACCCCTCCACCGCCTTCGGCGGTCCCCCTCCCCCTCCGGGTGAGGATCAAGAGGCTAAAGCGCCAGGAACTTCAGCAGGTCGCGGTTCAAGCGGTCCGGTGCGGTGGCGAAGAGGCCGTGGGGTTCGCCCTCATATTCGATGAGGGTCGCGTGCGGGATCGCGCGGGCGGCGGCGCGGGCGCTGGGGTCGATCGGCACGGTCTTGTCGGCGGTGCCGTGGATGATCAGCGTCGGCATGGTGAAGGCTGCCATGTCGGGGCGGAAATCGGTGCGGCCGAACGCGTCCACGCAGTCGATCGTCGCCTTGGGGCTGGCCATGATCGCCAGGATGAAGGTCCAGTCCAGGAGCTTCTGACTGACCGGGCTCGACACCCAGCCGACGCCGTAGAAGGCTTGCGCGAAGGTGCCGAGGAAGTCGAACCGATCCGCGCGGATCTGCGCCTTCATCTGTTCAAACACGCTTTCATCCGCGCCGTCGGGATTGTCGTCGGTCTTGAGCAGATAGGGCACCACCGCACCGACCAGCGCTGCCTTGGCGACCCGGCCGGAGCCGTAGCGCGACAGGTAACGCGCGACCTCGCCCCCACCCATCGAGAAGCCGACGAGGGTGGCGTCGCGCAGGTCGAGGCCGTCGAGCACGGCAGCGAGATCGTCGGCGAAGGTGTCGTAGTTATAGCCGGTCGCCGGGTGCCCGGAGTGACCGAAGCCGCGCCGGTCATAGGTGATGACGCGATAACCCGCCTCGATCAGGGCGAGGGTCTGATACTCCCACATGTCGCCAGTGAGCGGCCAGCCGTGGATCAGGACGACGGCGCGGCCGGTTCCCATGTCCTTGACGTGCAGTGGCAGGCCGTCGCGGGCTTCGATCATCGGCATAGGTGGCTCCTTCAGGTTCCTCGTCAAACGGCGGCTGCCGCAAAGACGTTCCGCATCCAATCGCGGGAGAGGGCGTTTGGCGTTCATGCCGTCGAGCGTGATCCAGTCCTTCGACTATGACGCGGCGGAACGGCGGCTGGACATCGAGTTCGTCACCGGACGCATCTACAGCTATTTCGAGGTGCCGTAGGCCGTCGCGAAGAGGATGCGGCGGACCGCATCGAAGGGGCAGTTCTTCAACCGGCGGATCCGGGGCGCATACGCCTTCGCACGGAAGCGGTAGCCGCACGCCGTTTTGCCGACGGGCGGATCGCATCCTATATTCGTGACCATACCGACGGGTTTGGGAGATTGTGCCTCATGTCATCGCGAGCCGAGGGCAGTGTTGCCCGGCTGGTCGCCTCGGCCATCGGCGAAGAGGCGGCGGCGCGGTCACTGAGCGCGCTCAGGATCGCCCCTGCCCTGCTGTCCGAGAATGGAGCGCGGGTGTCGCGGGCGGCGTTCGCAATGGCTCTGAACGTCGTGCTGTTCGACGATCTGCTGGATCGGGTGCCGAGCGGGGCGGCCTATGTGCGCGAGGTTGCGGCGGAGAACGGCGTGTTCTTCGACCATGGCGCGCTCCGCACGATCCGCTTCGCGGACGGGCCGACCGGCGCGCTGCCGGCGGGGGAGACGGCGTTCAAGCGGCTGCTGGAGCCGATCGGCTATTCGCTGGCCGGGCTCTACCCGCTCCCCAAGCTGAAGATGCAGGGCCATGTCTACGCCCATGCCGATCTGCCGGCCGAGATCCCGCAGTTCTTCGTCAGCGAGTTGTATGTCGACCAGTTCGATGGGGCGTTCGAGGCGGCGGCGCACCGGGTGTTCGACAGTTCGCGCGATCCGATCGATGCGGCGACCGTGGCGACGCTGGATAGCTTTGCGGCGGAGGGTTCGGTCGACTTCACTAAGGCCGCGGCGGCGCTGCCGGTGCTGGCGGGCGCGTTCGGGCGGCACCATGACGTGCCTGCGCTCACCGATTACGAGGTGCTGAAGGCGCAGTCGGCCGAGGCGGCTTGGATCGCGACCGAGGGCAACGCCTTCAACCACGCGACCGATCGGGTGCAGGATGTCGAAGCGCTAGCGCAGATGCTGAAGGATCAGGGCCGGCCGATGAAGGATACGGTCGAGATTTCCGGCAGCGGACGGGTGAAGCAGACCGCCTTTCGCGCCGATCAGGTCGAGCGGGAGTTCCGCGATGCCGATGGGCGGATGGTCACGCGGGCGGTGCCGGGATCGTTCTACGAGTTCATCACCCGGCTGGATGACGAGGCGGGCCGGATCGACCTGAAGTTCGACGCGGGGAATGCGACCGGCATCTTCGCGATGACCAAGGCGGGTTGATGCTGGTCGTCCGGCCGGCGTCCACCGGCGATCTCGACGTGCTGATGGAGTTGGCGGTGCTGTCCGGGCGCGGCTTCACCAGCCTGCCGGAGGACGAGGCGACGTTGGCGGCGCGGCTGGAGCTGGCCGAGGCGAGCTTCGCCGGGCACGTCGAGCCGCAGGCGGCCTGGTATACGCTGATGCTGGAGGACGGCGAGACCGGGCGGGTCGAGGGACTGGCGGGCGTGCGCGCGGCGGTGGGGGTCAGGCGGCCGCACTTCTCGTTCCGGGTGATGACGCTGGCGCAGTATTCCTCCGCGATCGACACACGGTTCGACCATCGCGCGCTGGTGCTGGTCAATGAGTGCAATGGCTGGACCGAGGTGGGGTCGCTCTACCTGCGGCCGGAGCGGCGCTCCGGCGGCGCGGGGAGCCTGCTCGCCCGATCGCGCTACATGCTGATCGGCGCAGAGCCGGCGAAGTTCAGCCGGACGATCATGGCGGAGCTGCGCGGCTGGTTCGATGATGAAGGGCGCTCGCCGTTCTGGGAGGATGTCGCGTCGAAGTTCTTCCGCCTGCCCTTCGAGGAGGCGGACCGGATGGTGATGTCGACGGACGGGCAGTTCATCCTGGACCTTGCGCCGCGCCACCCGATTTATGTCGAGCTGATCGGCGAGGAGGCCTGCGCCGCGATCGAGCGGGTGAACCGCGAGGGCGAGGCGGCGCGCGCGCTGCTGGAGCGCGAGGGGTTCGAGAAGTCGGGGCTGATCGACATCTTCGATGGCGGGCCGACGATGACCTGCCCGCGCGATACGTTGCGGACCGTGCATGAGGCGGCGGTGTGGCGGGTGGAGATCGGCGACACAAGCGGTGGGGAGCCGATGCTGGTGTCCCGCGCGGCGGTCGGCGGATTTCGTGCGGTGCGGGCGGACGTGGTGCTGCGCGACGGCGTGGCGGTGGTGGATGGGGCGGCGGCGCATGCGCTGCGCGTCGGCCCGGGTGAGTATGTGCGGGTGGCGGGCTAGACGACTGCACAACATATCCGTTCGTGCTGAGTAGCGGCTGAGCAAAGTCGAAGACGCGTATCGAAGCATCCTTCGATACGGCACTTCGACAAGCTCAGTGCCTACTCAGGACGAACGGTTCTGTGATGAGGAAGTATTTGTGACCGACGTCTTCAAGTCCCTTGATCCCGCGACCGGGGAGATCGTCTGGGAAGGCCCCGCCGCCTCCCCCGCCGAATGCGAAGCCGCCATCGCCCGCGCACGCGCCGCCCTACCCGGCTGGCGGCGGACTTCGCTTGAGGAACGGATCGGCTTCGCGCGCGCCTTTGCCGGCGTGCTGGAGGCGCGGAAGGAGGAACTGGCGACACTGCTCGCGCGCGAGACCGGCAAGCTGCTTTGGGAGACGCGGGCCGAGATCGGATCGATGGTCAACAAGGTGACCGTTTCGATCGCCGCGCAGGCGGAGCGCGCGGGTACGCGGTCGGCGGCGATGCCGTTCGGGCAGGCGGTGCTGCGCCATCATGGCCATGGCGTGATGGTGGTGCTCGGGCCGTACAACTTCCCCGGCCATCTGCCGAACGGGCACATCGTCCCTGCCCTGCTCGCGGGCAATACCGTCGTGTTCAAGCCGAGCGAGATCGCCCCTGCGTTCGGCGAGGCGATGGTGAAGGCGTGGGGTGAGGCGGGGCTGCCGAAGGGCGTGCTGAACCTCGTCCAAGGTGCGCGGGCGACGGGCGAGGCGCTGGTCGCGGGCGACATCGACGGGCTGCTGTTCACCGGATCGGCGGGGGCCGGCGCGGCGCTGAAACGGGCGACGATCGACCGGCCGCATCTGATCCTCGCGCTGGAGCTGGGCGGCAACAACCCGCTGGTCGCCTGGGACAAACCCGAAGCGGCGGCCTCGATCATCGTGCAGTCGGCGTTCGTCACCACTGGACAGCGTTGTTCCTGCGCGCGGCGGCTGATCGTGCCGGAAGGTCCGGCGGGCGATGCGATCGTCGAGGCGCTGGACGCGATGGCGGGGCGGCTGCGCATCGCCGCCTGGGACGAGGAGGGCGCGGCCTTCATGGGTCCGCTCGTATCCGAACAGGCGGCGGCCGGTGCGCTAGCCTCCTATCAGGGGCTGGTGGCGCAGGGAGCCAAGGTGATCCGCGCGTTCGAGAACGTCGAGGGCCGGAGCGCGGCCTTCGTCTCCCCTGCCATCATCGACGTCACGGGCGTGGATGTGCCCGATGCGGAGATCTTCGCCCCTGTCCTCCAAGTCCTCCGCGTGCCTGATTTCGATGCGGCGATCCGGACGGCGAATGCCACGCAGTACGGCCTGTCGGCGGGCCTGATCAGCGGTGACGCGGCGCTCTGGGAGCGGTTCGTCGGCGAAATCCGGGCGGGCGTCGTGAACTGGAACCGGCCGACGACGGGTGCGGCGGCGAACATGCCGTTTGGCGGGCTGGGATCGTCCGGCAACCACCGGCCGAGCGCCTATTACGCAGCGGATTACTGCGCCTATCCTGTCGCCAGCTTCGAAGCCGAAGCGGTCGAAGCGGTCGAGGTGCCGGGGCTGATCTAGGCGGTCGTTACCGGGCGGACTGGCGCGCCATCGGCAGGAGCTTGCTGGGGACGGCGCGGAAGATCGGCGTGACGTTGTTGAGGGCCGGCGTTCCGCCCTCCCCCGCCCGAACCTCGCGCATGACGCGCACGACGAGATCGCGGATCGCCCGCTTGGCGGGAGTCATGTGCAATGACGGCAGGTTGGCCAGAGCGAGGATGCCCTTGATGTCGGGGTTGATCACGCGCTGGGCGTCGAACACGCCCTGGCGAACCTCATCGACCACACAGCTGAGCGGCAGGACGCCGCAGGCCTCGCCCGAGCGGACGATGGACTTGATCACGCTGACGGCCTCCGTCTCGATCGAGGCCTTGAAGGTCCGCCCCTTCTTCTCCGCGACGTGATCCAGGATCTTCCGCCATGTCGTCGACTGACAGGAGACGACGAGGGGATGCTCGAACAGTTCGTCGAACTCGATGGTCTCCGTGCCTGACGAGGTGCCGGCCTTGCTGACCAGGCAGAACTCCTCGACATCCAGCGGGATCAGATCGAGGTTCGAGCTCTCCGGCAGGCTGAAGAGGATGGAGAAGTCGAGCCGTCCGTCCTGCAGCCATTCGTAAAGCATCGCGGTGCTGGCGTCAGTCATGTAGAGGGTGACATCGGGCAGTTCGTCGCGGACGCGGCGGTAAAGCTCGGCCGCGATCATGCCGGACATGGTGGAGGGCACACCGACCGAGACCGTGCCGGTCGCCTGAGCGCGGCGGTCGCGGATGCTGGAGATCGTCTCCTGATAATAGCTCAGCAGGGTGGTGGCGCGGGCGTAGAGGTTATGCCCCTCCTCCGTCAGCTCCACCCCGCGATTGCTGCGTTCGAGGAGCTTGACGCCAAGCTCGACCTCCAGATTGGCGATATGGACGCTGAGCGCCGGCTGGGCGACGTGGAGCCGCTCGCTGGCCTTCATCAGGCTGCCACAATCCGCGATCCCCACGAAATAGCGCAGGTGGCGAATATCCATACCGGTCATCCTCTCTGTTTTCGGGCAGCCTACTCCGGCACTTCGCTTTAGGGAAGCTTCACCTGGAGCAGGCCTTCAGCCCTATTCGCGACTTTGATTACCCTCCAGGCTTGCCGACGAACGCCTCCATGATTTCGGGCTGGATCTGGTCGGTACTGCCCTTTTCCGCCGCGTGCTGCGCGATCTTGGCGCCGACTGCTGCCTGCAATTCGCCACGGAACTTGGCGTTGTGTTCGCGCAGCCAATGTTCGGAGGCGATGCGATTGGTGCTCAGCTGGTTGATCTCGGGGATGACGTAGCGGGCGAACAGCTCGAACGAGCGCTTGGTCTCCGCCCAGTCGGCCCAAGGGATGCCGAGTTGCAGGAAGGAGCCGAAGCCGCCGGATTGCTCCTGCAGCCGCTTGATCTGGGCGACCGCGTCTTCGGGCGTGCCGATCACCGCGAAGCCGCTGTCGATCATCGCGTCGATCGGATCGACGCCGGGCGGCGGGGTCAGCGGAAGGGCGGCGACGTTCACGAAGTAGTCGCTCCAGCGGTGGAAGCCCCACTGAACATTTTCGCGCGCCTTTTCGCGCGTTTCGGCGATGTGCATCGGCCCGACCAGCCGCCAGTCGCGGCGGTTGACGGTCTGGCCATGCTGGGCCGCCATCTCCTCGCAGATCTGCCAGCTGGTCGATAGCGCGTTGAAGCCGCCGGCCGAGGTCGCGCCGATCGAGAGCAGCGACAGGCCGAGCCGCCCGGCACTGCGCGCGCCCGTCGGCGAGACCTGGTTGGCGACGGCGATCTCGACGCCCTGCTCGTTATAGGACGTCAGTTGCAGCCGCGCCTCCTGCAGCTTGAACCAGTCGGTCTCCATCGACACCGTCTCACCGTTCAGCAGGCGGACGATGGGTTCGAGTGCCTCGTCCATGCGATCGCGGACGCGCGGGGTGGGAATGCCCTGCATATAGGCGTCCGAGGGGAGCGATCCCGGGCCGACGCCCATCATCACCCGGCCCTTGGTGAGATAGTCGAGCTGCCGGATGCGGTCGGCGAGGATGTAGGGGTGATGGTAGGGCAGCGACGACACGCCCGTGCCGAAGCGGATGCGCTTGGTGCGCTCGGCCGCGGCGGCGATGAAGACCTCCGGGCTGGCGCTGATCTCCCACCCGCCCGAGTGATGCTCGCCAAGCCAGATCTCGTCATAGCCGAGCTTGTCCATCCATTCGACGAGTTCCATGTCGCGGTCGAGCGCGAGGGCCGGATGCTCGTTGAGCGGATGGAAGGGGGCAACGAACGCACCGAAGCGAAGCCGGCCGTCGGACATTGGCGATACTCCTCAGAAATCCTCTCACGCATTTGATAGTCTTGCATGCGCGCGATCACATCTTGGTATTGGATATGCGGCTATAAGGCGGGACTATAACGCCCGCGAAATCAGCCGGCGGTGAAGCCACCGTCCACGGGAAGGCTGACGCCGTTGATGAAGCCGGCATGGTCGGACAGCAGCCAGCGTACCGCCTCCGCGACATCGGCCGGCTTGCCGAAGCGGCCGATCGAATGACGGCGGAGCAGCGGGTCCACGGCGGCGGCGAAGTTCGGGTCCGAGAAGAGGCGATCCTCGGTCATCGGGGTGAGGATCAGCCCCGGCAGCACCGCGTTTACCCGCACCTTGGTCTCACCGAACTCGGCCGCGCCGGCGCGGGTGAGACCCAGGATGCCGGCCTTCGAAGAGGCGTATTCCGCCATGTTCGGCTGCGTCGCGATTGCGCCTGCCGAGGCGGTGTTGACGATGGCACCGCCACCCGTCCCGCGCATGGCCGCGATCTCGAACTTCATGCAAAGAAAGATGCCGGTCAGGTTGACGTCGATGACCTTGCGCCATTCGTCGGCGGTGAGATCGGGCACCGACTTGCTGTGCAGTTCGATGCCGGCATTGTTGAACGCGCCGTCGATGCGGCCCCATTCCTGGATAACGGCGTCGATGGTCTTTTCGACCTCCGCCTCCTTCGACACGTCGCAGCCGAGGGGGAGGCTTTCGCCACCGGCCTGCCCGATCTCCTCCGACACGGCGCGGGCCGCGTCCTCATTACGATCGATCAGCGCGACCTTCGCGCCGTCGCCGGCGAACATCATCGCCGCTGCCCTGCCGATGCCGGAACCGGCACCGGTTACGACGACCACCTTGTCCTTCAACATCACCCGCTCTCCCGGTCTCGTTTGCTTTTAATAGCGGAAGCCAAAGGTTGCGCCGTAGGTGGCCGGCCGTCCGGCGAAGCGAACCTTGGCGTCGTTCACGACCGCGGCATTGGTCCAATAATAGGTGTTTGTGATGTTGCGGCCCCAGAAGGTAAGGCGATAGCGGCCGTCCGCCGTTTCGAAGCCGGCGCGCACATCGAGCAAGGTATACGAGTCGATCTTCGAAGCGGGATCGCGGCCGACGACGGCATAGGTCGAGGCGTTATAGTTGACGTTGCCGCCGAAGGTCGCGTTCAGAGTTTCGGAGAGCGGGAAGGTATAGTCCATCGACCCCGCGATCTGCCATTTGGGCGCGAAGGGCACCGGGAAGCCGGCGAAGTTCGCGGCCTGACCGGCGCCGTTGATGCCCGAATAGCGGGTGATCTCGGCATCGAGATAGGTGGCCGAACCGCTCATCGTCAGGCCCTGGACGGGCCGCGCGGTGATCGAGACTTCGCCGCCCTTCACCTTCGACTTGGGGATATTCACCAGCGCGTCGAGGACGCCGAAGACCGGATCGATGATCTTGGAACGGAGCTGCTTGTTCTTGTAGTCGTAGTAGAAGCCGGCCGCCGTGAGCGAGATGCGGCGGTCGAACAGCTGCAGCTTCACACCGCCTTCATAGTCGAGCACCGATTCCTGGACGACGGGTGCGAACTGCACGTCGCTCGACGCGGTGGCGGTCGGGAAGCTGCCGGCCTTATAGCCCTTCGACACGTTGAAGTAGATGAGCGCGGTCGACGACGGCTTGTAGTCAATGCCGGCGCGCCAGGAGATGTTGTCCTCGTTCAGCTTGTCCTGGAACAGGCCGGGCAGATTGTCCGGGCCGAGGTTGATGCAGCCGCCCGGCGGGATCGGCGGCGTCGGCGTGCCGCGCAGCGCGCTGGAGATCGAGGTCAGCAGCGCGGCGGTGAGGCCGTCGCCATTGTCGAGCGTGCAGGACGTGTTCTTGCGCTTGCTGGAGGTGTAGCGCACGCCCGCCTTCAACGTGATCTGGTCGTTGACGTCGAAGTCGCCGTTCGCGAAGCCGGCCAGATTGGTCATCCGCTGGTTCGAGAAGAAGTTGTTGCCGACGATGCCGAGCGACGCCGCAGACGTGGAGGCATTGACGCGCAGGACGTTGAAGTCGTCGACCTTGCTGTGTTCGACATTGCCGCCGACGATCCAGCGGAAACGATTGTCGGAGCCGTTCGCCAGCCGCAGTTCCTGCGAATAGCTGTCGATCTTGCCGATGACGTCGAAGGTGAATTCCTGGATGCGCATGCCATCCGGATCGTTCACCTGGTCCCGCTTGAAGTGGATGTAGGAGCTGAGCGAGGTGAGCGTGATGTCGGGCGTCAGGTCGAACTCGCCGCGCAGGGCCGCCTGGAACTGCTTGTCGTCGCCTGACGGACGATCGATGCCGGTGCCCCAATCCGCCGCGCGCGGATTGCGCGGGGAGAAGGGGTAATTGGCGAGCGCCGGGAAGGCAGTCACGTTCTGCGGGAAGTATTCGATGTATTGCGCCGCCTGGGGATCGGACTTGTCGATGCTGCCGTTCAGGTTGAGGCGGAAGCGGACGGTGGGCGCGGGATCCCAGTCGAGCAGCAGGCGGCCGGCAAGGACGCGCGACTTACCCAGCTTGTCGTTCGTCGTGTAGCTCTTCTGCCATTCCTCGCCATGCTCGGCCTTGACCGCAAGACGTGCCTTCAACGTGTCGCTGATCGGGCCGCTGATATAGGCGTTTCCACTGAAGGTGTCGAAGCGGCCGTAGCTGAGGTCGCCCCCTGCGGCGAACTTGTCGGTCGGCTTGGCGGCGACGAAGTTGATCGCGCCACCCGTCGCGTTCTGCCCGAAGAGGGTGCCCTGCGGCCCCTTCAGCACCTCGACCCGCTCGGGATCGAGGCTGGCCTGGGTCGCGAGCACCGGGAAGGGCAGGCCCACTTCGTCGACATAGACGCTGACGTCGGGATAGGCGGCGAGCGAGGTTTCGTAGAAGCCGACGCCGCGCAGCGTATAGACCGGCGTGTTGTTGGCGCTGTTCGCATAGGTGAGGCCCGGCGTGACCTTGGCGAGATCCGCCACGCTGACGATGCCCTGCGCCTTCATCTGGTCGCCGCTGAGCGCGGAGACGGTAAGGCCGACGCGGCTGAGCGATTCCGAACGCTTCTGCGCGGTGACGACGATGTCGGCGACGCCCTCCGACTCCACGGCACCCGAGCCCGAGCCCGGCTGTGCGGAGGCGGATGTCTGCGATCCCGTGGCGCTGCTGCCGGCAGGGGCGCCCGGTGCGGCGGTGGACTGCGCCCAGAGCGGGGTCGCCACGGCAAGGCCCACGGTGAGCGCCGTGGTGCACGAAAGTCTGCTCGTCAGGTTCATATCTTGCCCCTCCATTGTCGCCACGCGTCCAGGTTCGATCCGGCGGTGACATTGCGATGCGTCGAACATCGAGCGGAGGAGATGCGTCAGGTTGCAAGCAGCCTGAAACACGAACTCGGTCTAGCGATATAGGCGCGGGCTATATCGATCATAGGAAAGCTTGCCGGTATAACGCTTTGCGATGGCGCCCCCGCAATTAAGTTCTTCCAAGAACAGCCGCGCCGCCCTCCAATGCGAAGATCAGCGTCCAGTCTGATCGGAAAGAGGGAGAGGCATTTTGGCGAGATTTACGGGCAAGGTCGCGGTCATCACCGGCGGCGCATCCGGCATGGGCGCGGCGGCGGCGCGGCTCATCGTCAAGGACGGCGGGCAGGTCGTTCTTGGCGACCTCAACGCGTCGCTCGGCAATGAGCTGGTCGAGGAGCTCGGCAGTCAGGCGGCCATGTTCCAGTCCTGCGACGTGTCGGACCTCGCGGCGATGACGAACCTCATGGAACAGGCGGAGAAGCGCTTCGGCCGGCTGGACATCCTCTTCAACAATGCCGGCATCGGCGGCATGGGTTCGACCGAGGACGCCACGCCCGAATTGTGGCGGCAGGTGATGGAGATCGACCTGTTCTCCGTCTTCTACGGCTGCCGCGCCGCGATCCCGCTGATCCGTAAGGCCGGCGGCGGGGCGATCATCAACAACGCGTCGATCTCCGGCCTTCTCGGCGACTTCGGCATGGCACCGTACAACGCGGCGAAGGGCGGCGTCATCAACTATACCCGCAACCTCGCTCTCGATCTCGCCAAGTCGAACATCAGGGTCAATGCGATCTGCCCCGGCGCGATCGAGACGCCCCTGTTCTCCGGCGTGAAGGCCGCGCCGGGATTGTACGAGGCCTTCGTCGGCGCGACGCCGCTCGGGCGGGTCGGCCGTCCCGAGGAGGTGGCGGAGGTCGTCGCCTTCCTGGCGTCCGACGCGGCTTCCTTCGTGACGGGGGCGATTATTCCGATCGACGGCGGCGTGACCTGCGGCACGGGCCTGCCGAACATGAACGACTTCATGGCGGATCTGAAGAAGCAGTTCGGGTGAGTGGCAAGCGCCCGCCGGTGCAACGGCGGGCGCGTATCACCTCTACCCGCGGACCAGCACCATGCGTCCGGTCACCTTGCCGTGATGAAGCTCGTCCAGGGCGCGGTTGGCTTCGTCATGCGGGCAGAGGGTGACCGGGGTGGGCTTGAGCTTGCCAGAATTGGCGAGTGCGATGACCGCGCGGAGGTCGTGGGGATCGCCGGTCAGGCTTCCCAGCACCGCCTTGGCGCCGAAGATCATGCCGGCCAGCGACAAGGTCAGCTCTCCGCCGGCGACCCCAACGATGATGAGCTTGCCGCCCTTCGCCAACGCGTCGAAGCCTGCGCGAGCGGTGGCATCCGCACCGACGAAGTCAATCACCGCCGCCACCGGTCCGCAGCTGTCGAGAATGCGCTGGGTCAGCCCCTCACCCGTCCCGTCGACCACCTGCGTCGCGCCCTCGTGAAGCGCGGCGCCGCGCTTCGCCGGATCGATGTCGACGGTGACGATGTTGCGATGATCCATCGCCTTCAGCATGGCGATGCCCATTAGGCCGAGGCCGCCTGCGCCGATCAGGACGACGGGCGCATCCGGCGACAGGGGCATGATCTTGCGGATCGCCGAATAGACCGTGATGCCCGAGCAGGCGTAGGTGGCGGCGAGCGCCAGATCGACATTACCGGGGTCCACCAGATAGCGGGCATGCGGCACGAGGACGTGGCTGCCGAAGCCGCCGTCGCGGACGACGCCGATCGCCTTCGGCGTCGCGCACATATTGTCATGCCCTTCGGCGCAATGCTCGCACGCGCCGCAGCCGAGCCAGGGGTAGACCACGCGCAGATCGCCGACCACCACGCCCGTCGCGTCCGGCCCGAGCGCGACCACCCGTCCCGCGACCTCATGCCCCGGTGCGCGGGGGAGTTCGACGCCGCGATCGGCCAGCTTCAGGACCTTGCCGCCGCCGAGATTGTACTCGCCTCTCCAGAAATGCAGGTCGGAATGACAGACGCCGCAATGGGTGACCTCGACCAGAACCTCGCTGCCCACCGGGCTCGGCGTGGGGCCGGTGAAGTGCTCCAAAGGGGCGCTCGGCGCGACGACTTTCCAGGCTTCCATGTCCGTCTCCTATTCTTCGAAGGCGCGGGCGAGCGCGGCCAGCCCGTCGCGGTGGAGCGCCGTGGCGGACGCGCTCCCCTCGACCAGATTGAAGCCGTGATAGGCGCCCGGGTAGAGGTGCATCTCGACCGGCACGCCCGCAGCCATCAGGCGACTGGCGAGGGCGAGCGCCTCATCTGCGAAGAGGTCGATTGCGCCGACGGCAAGAAAGACCGGCGGCAGGCCAGAGACATCGGCTGCGCGGCCGGGAACGGCATAGGGCGGAGGAGCCGCGCGGTCCTGCCCCGCCAGTAGCGAGGCCCAGCCGAAGCGGTTGGCCGCCGCGTTCCACACATATCGACCATTATGCGGGTGTTCGCCCGTGCGATCGTCCAGCATGGGATACAGCAGATGGAGATGCGAGATCGGCGGCGCGCCCTCGTCGCGCTCCAGCAGAGCGAGGCCAAGAGCGAGGCCGCCGCCGGCGCTGACGCCGCGCATGGCGATGCGGGTTGGATCCACGAACCCACTCTCCCGCAGCCAGCGCAGTGCCGCCTGGCAGTCATGAAGGGCCGCAGGATAGGGATGTTCGGGCGCGAGGCGGTAGTCGGGCGAGAGCACCACGCATTGAAGCGCGCGCGCGAACAGCCGCGCGGTCGCATCCTCGCGCTGCGCTGTGCCTGCGACATAGCCGCCGCCGTGGATGTTGAGCAGAGCGGGTGCCGCTCCCCCGCGATCGGCGGGACGGTAGAGGAGAGCGGGCACCTGGCCGCCGTCCGCGCCGGGGATCGACACCTCGGCCAACTCGACGCCATCCGACAGGCCGAGCACGGGAGGGGTTCCGGCGATCATCGCCCGCACGCCTGGCAGGCCCTCCGCATCGAGCGCGCCGAGATCGGGCAACGCGAGGAGCGTATCCTTCAGGTCGTCAGCGACGAGGGCAAGTGCGGAGGCGTCGGTCATCCCGCCGAGGGCACCGTCTCACCGACGCGGCTCAGGTCGAAGCCGGTATAACCCTGCTCGGCGATCTCGCTGCAGCGGCGCTGGTAGACATCGACGCCGGCGACATAGGGCATGAAGACGCGCGGCTTGCCGGGTATGTTCGCCCCGAGATACCAGGAGTTCGCCTTTTCGAAGAGCGTCCCGCGCGCGACCTCGTTCACATGGGCGACCCAGGCCTCCTGCGCGTCCCGCTCCGCTTCGATGAGGTTCAGGCCCTGCGCGCGGAGATGGGTGATGCAGTCCGTAATCCACTCGGCATGATGTTCGATGGAGAGAACCATGTTGCTGATGACCGAGGGGCTTCCCGGCCCGGTGACGAGGAACAGGTTGGGCACGCCGGCGACGGCGAGGCCCAGATAGGTCTTGGGTCCCGCCTGCCATTCCTCCCGGACCGAAACGCCGTCCGTCGTGCGGATGTCGACCGCCAGCACGGCGCCGGTCATCGCATCGAAGCCGGTCGCGAAAACGATCATGTCGAGTTCGTGGCGGGCACCGCTCTGCAGTTCGATGCCCGTCGGCGTGATGCGCGCGATCGGATCGGACTTCACGTCGACCAGCGAGACGTTGTCCCGATTATAGGTCGCGAAGTAGTCGGTGTCGACGCAGATGCGCTTGGCCCCGATCGGGTAGTCGGTCGGGGTCAGCAGGCGGGCCGTCTCCGGATCCTGGACGATCTCGGCTATCCGCTCACGAACGAAGCTCGCGGCAGCCTCGTTCGACTCCGGATCGCGGCCGACATCGTTGTACGCGTAGAGGAAGTTCGTCCCGCCCTTCAGCCAGCGCCGCCGGTACTCGGCCTCGCGCTCCTCGGGGGACGCAGCGCTGGCCGGCGTCTGTCCGTATTCGTGCAGCACGCCCGACCGGGTGTCGCGCGCCTGCCGCCGCAGTTCCGGATATTGCGCCTTCCACTTGCGCACATGTTCGGGGTCGAGCGGGGCGTTCCGTGCGGGGACCGAGTAGTTCGGGGTGCGCTGGAAGACGGTCAGCGTCTTTGCATCGCGGGCGATGACCGGGATCGCCTGAATGCCCGAGGATCCGGTCCCGACGACGCCGACACGCTTGCCGGTGAAGTCGACCGGCTCCTTCGGCCAGCGACCAGTGTGGAAGACCTCGCCCGCGAAGCTTTCGAGGCCGGCGATGTCGGGCAGGCGGGAAGCCGAAAGCGCGCCCGTCGCCATGATGAAGAACTGCGCGTCGAGCGTGAGGCCAGTCTCGCTGGCGATCGTCCAGCGCGCCGTCCCCCGATCGAAGACGGCGGACTTCACCCGCTCGTTGAAGCGGATGTCGCGATAGAGGTCGAGCCGCTTGGCGACATGGGTGATGTAGGACAGGATCTCCGGCTGGGCGGCGAAGCGTTCCTGCCACTCCCATTCCGACTGGATCTCTTCGGAGAAGGAATAGCTGTATTCCAGGCTCTCCACGTCGCAACGCGCGCCCGGGTAGCGGTTCCAGTACCAGGTTCCGCCGACATCGTCGCCCGCCTCAAGAACAACGGCAGAGAAACCTGCCTGACGAAGACGGTGGAGAAGATATAGCCCGGCAAAGCCAGCACCGACGACGACGACATCGGCCGAAATCGCGTCCGACTTGCTTTGCACCGCGTTCAACTGCGACATTCTGATCCTCTCATGCCCTAAGGCCGCAGCACTCGGCTGGTCTGGCATCCTACTGGAATCACCGTGTCATGGCCGCCGGGGCGTCGAAACTAGGATCGGCGACTGCCTTCATATCAATCGGATATAGCTAATCGCGCTTAGGGTCAGGACTCATTGTGGTAGCCAGAAGATGATGGCGGCGGCGATGCAGATGGCCGAGAAGAAGGTGTGCGCGCATCGGTCATAGCGTGTGTGGATGCGTCGCCAGTCTTTGAGGCGGGCGAACATGTTTTCGACGCGATGACGCTGGCGGTAGAGGGTGGTGTCGTGCGGGATCGGCACCTTGCGCGAGCGGGTGGACGGGATGCAGGGCGCGATCCCGCGTTGAGCGAGTGCGGCGCGGAAGCGGTTGCTGTCGTAGCCGCGGTCGCCGAGCAGTTCGCGGGCAGGCGGCAAGACCGGCAACAGCAGGGCAGCACCTTTGTGGTCGCTCATCTGCCCTTCGGTCAGCAGCATCGCGACGGGGCGCCCCTGTCCGTCGCAAACGGCGTGGAGCTTCGAGTTCAGCCCGCCTCTGGTCCGGCCGATGCAGCGGGGAGCAGCCCCTTTTTGGCAAGGCTCGCCGCCGTGCGGTGCGCCTTCAGGTGGGTGGCGTCGATCATTAGCCGTTCGGGCGGGGCACCCTCGGCCGCGAGCCCTGCGAATATGCGCTCGAACACGCCGAGCCGGCTCCACCGCACGAAGCGATTATACAGCGTCTTGTGCGGTCCGTAGCCAGCCGGCGCATCCTTCCACTGGAGGCCGTGGCGGATGACGTAGACGATCCCGCTCACCACCCGTCGATCATCAACCCGCCGCAGCCCGCGCGAGCGCGGGAAGAACGGCTCGATGCGCGCCATCTGTGCGCGCGACAACAGCATCAGGTCGGACATGGCTCACCTCCGACCCGATTGGAATCACATGCTCACGCCGTCGTAAAGGGTCCTGAGCCTAGGCGAGGTTGAGCCAGACGGTCTTGTTCAGAAGGTATTCGTCGAGGTGCCAGGGGCCGCCCTTGTTGCCGTAACCGCTCTGCTTCGCGCCGGTGAAGGTGACGCCCGGGTCGGTGACACCGTAGCAATTGGCCCAGGTCATCCCGCAGCGCAGGTCGCGCGCGACCCGGTGGACCCGCCCGACATCGCGGCTCCACACCCCACCACCCAGACCATAGACGGTATCGTTGGCGAGCTTCACGACCTCGCTCTCGTCATCGAACGGGATCGCCGTCACCACCGGGCCGAAGATCTCCTCCCGCGCGATGCGCATGTCGTTATGCGCGTTGGCAATCACCGTCGGCGTGACGAAGAATCCGGTGCCGAGCGCGCCTTGCAGCCGCTCGCCGCCGGAGACGATCCGCGCCCCGTCCGCGCGGGCGACGTCGAAATAGGATTCTACCTTGTCGAGCTGCGCGCGCGAGGCAAGCGGTCCAACCTGCGTGTCCGGATCGAGGCTGTGCCCGACGCGGAGCGAGCGGCCGACCTCGGCCACCGCCTCCACGAAGCGATCGTAGATGCCGCGCTGGACGAACAGGCGTGTACCGGCGTAGCAGATCTGGCCGGTATTGTTGAAACAGGCCATCGCAGCGCCCCGCGCCGCCGCCTCCAGATCGACATCGTCGAAGACGATGTCGGGGGACTTGCCGCCGAGTTCGACCGACACCCGCTTGATGTTGCTGGCCGAGGCCTCGATGATCTTGCGGCCGGTGGCGGTCGATCCCGTGAAGGTGATCTTGTCGATGCCGGTATGCGCGGCAAGCGCGGCACCGGCGGTCGCACCCGGGCCCGGCACGACGTTGACGACGCCGTCCGGCACGCCCGCCTCCTGCAGGATCTCCGCCATCATCAGGGCCGAGAGCGGCGCTTCCTCTGCAGGCTTCAGGACGAGGGTGCAGCCGGTGGCGAGGACCGGGCAGATGCTCCACAGCTGGGTGATGAGCGGGCCGTTCCAGGGGATGATCGCACCGACGACGCCGAGCGGCACCTTCAGCGAGTAGCTCATGAAGTCGCCGGGCACCGAATTGCTCATCACGTCGCCGCGCGTGCTCAGCGCCTGCGCCGCATAGTATTGGAAGGTCTGGCGTATCCAGCGCCGGAAGGTCGAAGTGCGGGCGATCGGCGCGCCCATGTCGAGCGTCTCCAGCCGGGCGAGATCGTCGAAACGCGCTTCGATGCGGGCGAGGACGGCGAGGAGCAGAGACTGGCGATCGAGCGGCTTCCAGTCGCGCCACGCGCTATCGAAGGCGGTGCGCGCGACGGCGACCGCCGCATCGATGTCCGCCGCCCCGCCCCGTGCCACCTTCACCAGCACCGATGCGTCCGACGGGTTGATGCAGTCGAACGTTTCGCCGGACGCGGCGTCGCGCCACTGACCGCCGATGAAGAGCTGCTTCGGCGCGTTACCGAGGAACGGATGATCGATCATGCTGGCACCTCGCCGGATGGGGCTGGTCAGGGGGACGACACCGCTCTGACGGTCGCGGGCAGGGCCGCGAAATAGCATTTGCCTCTGCCGCGATACCGAGTTGCTATAGCGGCGGACGTCGGAGTTTAGGCCTTCGGCGCGGCCGCCCGCGCGATCGCGTCCAGCACCGCCTCATCCAGGCTGGTGCGGCTGCGCAGAACTGCCTGCGTGTCCGCGCCGAGTCCGTGGCTCGGCTCCAGCGGCACGTCCTCCACGCCCTCGTAACGCATCGGCGAACGCTGCACGACGATCTCGCCATATTCCGGGTGCTGGATGCGGGCGAGCGTGCCGCGCGCGTGCATGTTGCGGTCCTCCATGACCTCCTCCAGCCCGCGAACCGGCGCGCAGGGGATTTTGGCGGACATCAGCAATGCAAAGATGGTCTCGGTGTCGAAGCCGGCGGACCAGGCACCGATGATTTCGTCCACCTCGTCCATATGCGACACGCGCAGCTTCAGCGTCTGGTAGCGTTCGTGCTGGGCGAGGTCGTCGCGGCCCATCACGCGGCAGAGCGCCTGCCAGTGAAGATCGCCGACGCAGATCAGCGCGATATGGCCATCGGTCGTCGGGTAGACGTTGTACGGGCATTCGGCGAGGCCGCCGTGGCGGTTGCCGGTGCGCGTCAGCTCGGCCTTGCCGCCGGTGAACCAGTGCATGCCGAAATTGGAGCTCATCGACGCGTAGATGGCGTCCTGCATCGACACCTCCAGCCGGCGCGCGACGCCGGTCCGCTCGCGTTCGTAGAGGGCGGTGGCGATCGCGCCGTAAAGGTGGATGCCGGCGAAGAAGTCGGCAATCGCCGGCCCCGCCTTGACCGGCGGCTGATCGGGGAAGCCGGTGATCTGGATGGCGCCGGACATCGCCTGGATAGTCAGGTCCATTGCGGGATAATTCGCGTAAGGCCCGTCGCGACCGTAGCCGGAACTGGATGCGTAGATCAGCTTCGGGTTGGCGGCCTGAAGCGTCGCGCTGCCGAGGCCGAGCCGATCCATCGCACCGGGCGCGAAATTCTCCACAAGCACGTCGGCCTCGGCGGCGAGCGCCTTCAGCGCCTCCTTGCCCTCGGCGCTCTTGAGGTCGAGCATGATCGACTGCTTGCAGCCGTTGAGCATGGCGAAGGGAAGACCCGCGCCACCGACCACGGCGCGTCGGCGCAGCGGCTCACCGCCCGGCGGCTCGACCTTGATGATCGTCGCCCCGGCGAGCGCCATCAGATAAGTGGCATAGGGACCGTTGTAGATCTGGGTGAGGTTGATGACGACCAGACCTTCCATCGGATAGTTGATGGTCCCCGCAGCCCCTGTCGTCACATGCCTCGTCCTGATGGTTCGATATGGCGGTAGCCATTCGGGGGCCGGCACCGAAGGACCGTCTGGCTATGTTGATATAGGCCGGCGCTATAGCCGCGTCCTATTGCCAGCCGCCGCCGAGCGCCTCGAAGACGCGCACCTCGTCATCGACCAGCTGGACCTCGGCGCTGGTGCGGAGCGCCTCGCTGTCTGCGAGCGTGCGCTGGGCGTCGAGGAGCGAGAGGAAATCGCTGCGGCCGAAGCGGAAGAGGCGGCCGGCCTGCTCGGTCGAAAGCTGGGCGCTGTCACGAGCCTGGATGAGAGCGTCGAGCCGTTCCCGATCGCGGGCATAGGTGGCGAGCGCCGTCTCCGCATCGCGCAGCGCGCCGAGCACCGTCGCATCGAAGCGGGCGAGATCGCCCTGCACCTGCGCCTCGGCCTGGGCGATGCGAGCGCGCACGACGGGGCGGTTGGGGAAGGACCAGCTGATCAGCGGGCCGAGGCTGAAGCCGAAGGACGAGCCGGAGCCGAGGCGACTGACCGGTCCGTCCAGCCCCACCGATCCGCCGAGGCTGACCTGCGGGTAGAGGTCCGCCACCTCCACCCCGATACGCGCCGTATCGGCGGCGATCGTCCGTTCGGCCGCGCGGATGTCGGGGCGGCGGCGGATCAGTCCTGCCCCGTCGCCGGCCGGCAAAGCGCGGTTCAGGCGCGGCAGGGTCGCGCACGCGGCGACCTCGCGCGGGTAATCGGCCGCCGGCCGGCCGAGCAGGGCCGCGAGCGCGTAGAGCGCGGCGTCGCGCTGGGCGGCGAAGGCAGGCAAGGCCGCCTCGCTGTTGCGGAGCGCAGCCTCGGCGCGGCTGACGTCGAAGGCCGTGCCACGTCCTCCTTGCGCGAGGCGGCGGGTCGCCGCCAGCGTGTCGCGCTGCACGGCGGTAACACGGGCGTTGACGGCGAGGCTGTAGTTCGCGCCGCAGACGTTGGCATAGGCGCGGACCACCGATGCGGCGACGGTCGCACGCGCGGAGTCGCGGGCGGCGAGGACGGCCTGCCGGTCGCCCTCGCTCGCCTCGATCGCCCGCGAGATCTGCCCGCGGACATCGAGGGGATAGGCGAGCGACAGGCCGAGGCTGTAGCCGACCACGCCGGGCAGGCTGCCGCCGAGCTGCGACGGCCGGTCAAGACTCGCGCCGCCGCCGATACTGGTGGACAGGGTGCGGCCGGCCGCGACCTCGCGCAACACCGCCTCGGCACGGGTGAGGTTGGCGTCTGCGGCACGGAGGTCGGCATTGGCGGCGAGCGCCTGGGTGACCAGTCCGTCGAGACGGGGGTCGTCGTAGAGCCGCCACCAGGCGTCCGGCGCCTCCTCCGCGCTGAACGAAGGCCCACGCGCCGCATCGAACGGCCCGGTCGCGGCGGGCAGGTTGGCGGCGGCATGTTCGGGCGGACGGTAATCGAGCCCGGCGGTGGCGCAGGCGCTGAGCGCGAGGCACAGCGCCAATCCGATCGCGCGCATGGTCATCGTCCGCTCGGCTGGATCGTCACCGTCGCCGTGCGCCCGGCGATGAGGCGGATGTCGGCCGGCACCTCGGTCAGGCGGATGCGGACGGGGATGCGCTGGGCGAGGCGAACCCAGGAGAAGGTGGGGTCGACATTGGGGAGAAGGTTGCCCGCATTGCTGCGCGTCGCGTCGTCGATGCCATAGGCGATACTGTCGACGCGGCCGCGCAGCTCCCGCCCCTCCCCCATCAGGCGGATGGCGACGGGCGCGCCGATGCGGATGCGGGGGAGCTTGGTCTCCTCGAAATACCCCTCCACGCGGACGCTGTCGCGGTCGATCAGGGCCATCGCCTGCTGCCCCGCGCCGACATAGTCGCCTGGGTGAAGATCGAGATTGGTGACGACGCCGTTGACCGATGCGACGACATGGGTGCGGCTGAGGTCGAGGGCGGCGGCCTCGCGCGCGCTCGTCGCTTCGGCGAGGCTCGCCTGCGCGGTGGTGACGCGGGCGACGTTCTGTTCGTGGGTCTCGGCCGCGACGAGGTCGCCGAGCGCGAGGTCACGCTGTGCTTCGCGCCGGGCCTGGCCGAGCGTGGCTCGCGCGCTGGCGATCCGCGCCTCCGCCTGCTGGAGCGCGAGGGAGTAGCGGGGGCGATCAATGACGAAGAGCAGGTCGCCCGCGCGCACGGCCTGGTTGTCGCGGACGGCGACGCTGGTCACCAGCCCGCCGATGTCCGGCGTCACCCGCACCACATCCGCGCGCACCCGCCCGTCGCGGGTCCAGGGATCGCGCTCATAGCGGTTCCACATCCACAGAGCGATGAGGATGGCGAGGATGACGATCGCGATGGTGGCGGCGCTGCGCGCGAGCGGCGCGACGAATCTCTTCATGACTGAATACCGAACTTGGGGAGCAAGGCGGCGAGGACGCCGAGGACGATGACGAAGATCGCGAGATCGACGGCGGCGCGATAGGCGAACGCGCGGTGGAGCCCGAAGGCGTTCATCACGCGCAGGATCAGGAAAGTGATCAGCAGGGCCGCGCAGCCGAGCAGGAGGAGCGTGGGCACGAAGACGCCACCGATCGCGACCTCCCCGATCATGCCGCCGCCCGTTCGAACGGGGCCGCCGCCGGGAAGAGGCTGCGGCGCAGGCTGACGAGGCCGATCGCGGCGGCGCGGCGTACCCGTGCGTCGGGATCGCCGAGCAGCTCGTCCATCGCGGCGTTGATGTCTCCGCGCAGGCGATCGTCGGGTGCGGCGGGGGCGGCCGGATCGAGCTGGCGGTAATGGTCGCTGACGCCCGCCAGCACGCGGGTCAGCGGCTCGGCCTGTCGGTGCAGGTCGATGCGCAGCTGGCGGAGTTCGCCGATCGATAGGCCGGTGCGGAGGTCACGGAGCGCGTCGTAGAGGCGCGCGGTCTCTCCCTGCGCGGCGAGGCGCGGGGCGAGGAGCGCGATGCGGTCGAGCATCCGGTTGAGCCAGCCGCGCAGGTCCGGCGGAGCGGCGAGATTCGCGCGATTGGCGATGTCGCGCCATCCCGCGCGGATCGTCCGCCTGACCGCGCTCTCACCGCCCGCCGAGCGCAGCAGGCGCACCATGACGATCGCGAACCAGATGCCCGTCACCTGCGCCAGCGCGCCATTGATGAAGGCGGGGAACGCGTTGACGTAGCGCGCCGAGATCAGCGCCGGGCTGCCGAGGCCGAGCAGAACCGGAAGTGCCACCGCACCCCAGCGCGGCGAGGTCATCAGCGATCCAAGCCACAGGAGCGGCGGCGCGAGAGCGGCGGCCAGCATCGGAAAACCGTCGAGCCGGGGCATGATCGCATAGCCGTAAATCGCACCGAGCACCGTTGCGACGCTGGTGCCGATCAGGAAGGCGCGGAGCGGCGCCACCGGATTGTCGACGGCGGCGAAGAGCGCGAGGAACACGCCCGCCATCATCACGGCAGCATAGCCGTCCTGCCATCCGCTGCCGATCCAGAGGGTACAGCCGACGATCATCGTCACCGCAGCCGCGACGGCTCCGCCGAGCGCGCCGCGATGGTCGCGGTGAAGTTCACGGTTGCGGGCGAGGCCCACCAGTTCGGCAACGCGCGGGGTGACCGCGCGGGCGCTCGACGCGGCCATCTGCGCGCGGAGGTCGAGGCAGTCGCGGAAGGCCGCGATCAGGTCGGCGAGGCGGCTGGCGAGGCTGAGCACCATCATCTCGGTCCAGCTCGGATCCCGTTCCAGCGGTGGTTCCAGCGCGCGGCATCGGGCGATCAGCGCATCCGCTTGCTCACGCCAGTCGGCAGCGGATGCATCGTCGAATAGGGCGCGTGCGTCGGCCAGCACCTCAGCCAGCGGCGGCGGGAGGTCGCGGCCAAGCTGCACGATGCGATCCTCGACGGCCGCGGCGAGGGGCAAGAGCAGCGAGAGCTGATCCTGCAGAGCGCGGACGGTGCGGAGGCGCGGCGCGATGCGGGCGGTCTCGAAGGGAAGATGGACGGAAAGCTGGTGCAACTCGGTAACGTCCTGCGCCAGTCTGCGGCGTTCGGCATCGAGGGTCGGACCACCCTCCCCCGACAGCGAGTCCCGTGACCAGCGGGCGGCATCGCCGAGGATCGCGTCGACCCGGGCGAAGAGCAGGTCGGTCACCGATCCGGGGAAGACGACGCCGTGCACCAGGCTGCTGCAAAGGATGCCGATCAGGATCTCCTGCACGCGGAGCGAGGCGATGGTGAAGATCTCGCCCGGCGTGTCGAGGCTGGGCAGCGCGATCAAGCAGGTGCTGTAGCCCGCGAGCACGAACATGTACGAGCGGGGCGTGCGATCGAGCAGCGAGACGTAGACGCACAGGCCAAGCCAGGAGGCGAGGGCGACCACCAGCAGCGCCGGGGTGTCGACCAGCGTCGGCACCATCACCACCGTCGCCGCCGCGCCCGCGATCGTGCCGAAGACGCGGAACGCCGCCTTCGACAGCACCGCCCCGGCGAGCGGCTGGGCGACGATATAGGCGGTGAGGAACGCCCAATACGGCCGCTCCAGACCGATGCGCAGCGAGAGCCAGAGCGCGAGCATGGCGGCGGCAAAGCTCTTCAGCGAGAAGAGCGCGGCCGTCCATCCGAACCGATCGGTCATAGCCCCAGCCTCCGGCCGCCGAGCCGCGCGGCGACCGAAGCGAATACGCCCAGGACCCGGTCGAGGTCCGCGTCCGAGATGCCGGTCAACAGTTCGCGCCGAAGCGCGGCGAGCCGCTCCTCTGCGACCGCCGCGAGTTCCATGCCCTTGGCGGTAAGCCGGAGCGGGCTGGAGCGGCGGTCGGCAGGATCGACGCTGCGCTCGACCAGCCCGTCAGCGATGACAAGCTGGACGGTGCGGGCGAGCGACGGCTCGGTGATCCCGATCGCCTCGGCCAGATCGACCTGCCGGACATCGGGACCGAGCCGTGCGAGGTGGACGAGGCACCATGCCGCCGCAGACTTGATACCGAGCCCGCCGAGCGCCTCATCCGCCGCCGCATGCCAGCGACGCGCCAGCGGGTACAAGGCGGACGCCGCCTGCCGTTCCTTCTCGTGCCGAGTCACGCGCGAAACTTAGGATGCTAAGTTTCTTCCGCAAGTCCCCCGACCGCCGCATGTGCAGTGCCGATACGCTGACCCGGCGCTTCCACCTTCTGCAACCCGCGACGAGAAGCGGGGGTGACGGAGAGCGTGGACGTGACCGCAGCCGTCACTTAGCGGCGGCGAGTTCCCCGTCGAGGAACTGGATGATGCCGGAGAAGTCGCGGCCACCCGCGCCGGTGTTGACCATCACCTGATAGAGCGACTCCGCGAGGCTCCCCATCGGCACCGAGGCGTTCGCTTCCTGCGCCGCCTGAAGGGCGAGCTTGAGGTCCTTCAGCTGCAGCGCGGCGGCGAACCCGCCCTCATAGCCGCGATCGGCCGGGGTTTCCGGGCCGACGCCCGGGACCGGGCAGTAGCTCGTCATCGACCAGCTCTGCCCGCTCGCCTTGGACGAGATGTCGTAGAAGGTCTGCAGGTCGAGGCCGAGCTTCTTCGCCAGCAGGAACGCCTCCGACGTCGCGACCATGGTCGCGCCGAGCAGCATGTTGTTGCAGATCTTGGCGGCCTGCCCCGCGCCCGCATCGCCCGCGCGGATCACGGCCTTGCCCATCGCCTCCAGGATCGGCTTGCCGTTTTCGAACGCCGCCTCTTCGCCGCCGACCATGAAGGTCAGCGTGCCGGCGTTCGCCGCCGCGATCCCGCCGGAGACGGGCGCGTCGAGCATGGCGATGCCCTTCTCCGCCGCCTGCGCGATCACCGCGCGGGCGGAGGCGACGTTGATGGTCGAGCAATCCATCAGCAGCGTACCGGGGGACACTGCGTTGATGATCTCGTTACTATAGACCGCGCGGACATGCGTTCCGGCAGGGAGCATCGTAACGACGAAGTCGGCACCGGTTGCGGCCTCTCGCGCGGAAGCAGCGCGGGTGCAGCCCGCCTCCTCAGCGCGGACCAGCGCCGCTTCGGCGAGGTCGAAAGCGCGGACCTCATGCCCCTTTGCCGCCAGGTTCGCGGCCATGCCGCCGCCCATATTGCCGAGCCCGATGAAACCGATCTTCGCCATATGACTCTCCTGATGTTCGTCTTTCAGACCGGATCGTCATGCTGACGAAAGTCAGCATCCACTCGCGCTCCGCTTCAGATCGGAGGGAGCACGGAATGGATTCCGGCTTTCGCCGGAATGACGAACCGCTGCGTTACTGCCCCGTCCAGTTGCCCGGACGCTTCTCCACGAAGGCGGTCATGCCCTCGGCCTTGTCGTCGGTCGCGGTCAGGCCGTTGAACAGGCGACGCTCGAACAGGATGCCGGTCGACAGCGTCGTCTCGAACGCGGCGTTGACCATCTCCTTGTTGGCGATGGCGGCGAGCGGCGGCTGGGCGGCGATCGCCTGCGCCATCTTCAGCGCCTCCTCGAACAGATCGGCAAGCGGCACGATCTTGGAGCAGAGGTTCGCCTTCTCGGCCTCGACCGCGTCCATCATCCGGCCGGTCAGGCACATGTCCATCGCCTTGGACTTGCCGACGGCGCGGGTCAGGCGCTGCGACCCGCCCATGCCGGGGGCGACGCCCAGCTTGATCTCCGGCTGGCCGAACTTCGCATTGTCGGCGACGATCATGATGTCGGCCATCATCGCCAGCTCGCACCCGCCGCCGAGCGCGAAGCCCGCGACCGCCGCGATCCACGGCTTGCGCGTGCGGGTGACATGCTCGAACCCGGCGAAGAAGTTCTCCGCATACATCTGCGCGAAGCCCTTGGGTTGCATCTCCTTGATGTCCGCGCCCGCCGCGAACGCCTTCTCGCTGCCGGTCAGGATCAGGCAGCGCTGCGCCGGATCGGCGTCATAAGCGGCGAAGGCGGCGATCAGGTCGGTCAGGACCTGCGTGTTGAGCGCGTTCAGCGCCTGCGGGCGGTTGAGGCGGACGACGGTGACCGCGCCCTGCGTTTCGACGAGGATGGTCTCATAGCTCATGGGATCAGGCTCCGGCTTCAGGCAACGGGGTCCATTCCTCGCCCGCGGGAAGCGGCGCGAAGAAGCTGTCGATCAGCGCATCGGGTGTATCGGCAACGCTCGGCGGGTTCCACTTCGGCGCGTTGTCCTTGTCGACAATCACCGCGCGTACGCCCTCGACGAAGTCGGGACGCATTAGGACGCGGGAGGCGACGGCGTATTCCATCCGCATCTCGTCGGCGAAGTCCGCGTGCTTCGCGCCCTCGACCAGTTCGCGGAGTGCCACCTTCATCGTCTGCGGCGACTTGGTGTTCATCAGCGCGATCTGCTTGGCCGCCCAGTCCGATCCGTCCGCCTCCAGCGCGGCGTAGATGTCCTCCAGCCGGTCGCTGGCGAACAGGCGGTCGATGTCGGCACGGACTTCGGCGAGCTTGCCCGCAGGTGGGGTCGTTGAGGCCGCGTCGAGGATGGCGACGACGTCCTCCGGGTTGGCGGCGATGGCGGCCTTTACCTCAGGGATGCGGTCGCTTTCGATATAGTGCGTGGCGACACCCAAAGCGATCGCGTCCGCGCCGTCGATGCGGCCGCCGGTGACCGCCAGATACTGACCGGTCCGCCCCGGCATCCGCGACAGATACCAGCCGCCCCCGACATCCGGGAACAGGCCAATACCGGTTTCCGGCATGGCGTAGACCGTCCGCTCAGTTGCGACCCGGTACTTCGCAGGCTGGCTGATGCCGACACCGCCGCCCATCGTGATGCCGTCCATGAAGGCGACGATCGGCTTCGGATAGACGAACATGAGGTGGTTGAGGCGATATTCGCGGTGCCAGAATGCAAGCGCATCGACGCCGTCGGTCTTTGCGCTTTCGGACAGGACACGGATGTCCCCGCCCGCGCAGAAGCCGCGCCCCTCGGCATGATCGACGATCACCGCCTTGACGCCTGCATCGTCCCGCCAGGCGAGCAGCGCGTCCACCATGATGTCGCACATGCCGTGCGTCAGCGCATGGATGGCTTTGGGCCGGTTCAGCGAAAGCCGCCCCGCCCCGCCATCGACGGAGACGAGGACTTCGGCAGCGTTCTCCTCGCTCACAACATTCCTCCGTTCGTCCTGAGCGTAGTCGAAGGACGGGTCACAAGAGCGCCGCCAGCAACCCGCGCTTCGACTTCGCTCAGCACGAACGGCGTGCAGTCGGTCACCATCACTGGCGCACCATTTCGCGGCCGACGATCATCTTCATGACTTCGTTGGTCCCTTCCAGGATGCGGTGGACGCGCAGATCGCGAAGAATCTTCTCGATCGGGTAGTCCTTCAGATAGCCGTAGCCCCCGTGCAGTTGCAGGGCGCGGTCGACCACCGTCCAGCCGGTGTCGGTGGCGAAGCGCTTGGCCATCGCGGCGAAGCGGGTTTTGTCGGGGGCGTTCTCCGTCACCTTGACGGCCGCGAGGTAGAGGAGCGCGCGGGCGGCCTGCAGCTCGGTCTCCATGTCGGCCAGCGTGAACTGCGTATTCTGAAAGTCGGCGATCGACTGGCCGAACTGCTTGCGGTCCTTGGTGTACTTCACCGACTCGTCGATCGCCCGCTGCGCCCCGCCCAGCGAGCAGGCACCGATGTTGAGGCGGCCGCCGTCGAGGCCCATCATCGCGATGCGGAACCCCTCACCCTCCGCGCCGACGCGGTTCTCGACGGGCACGCGCACGCCATCGAAGCTGACGAGCGCGGTCGGCTGGGTGTTCCAGCCGAGCTTCTTCTCCTGCGCGCCGAAGCTGACGCCGGGCATGTCCTTTTCGATGACGAGGCAGGTGATGCCCTTCGGACCCTCGGCGCCGGTGCGGACCATGGTCACATAGACCTCGTTCTCCCCGCCGCCGGAGATGAACTGCTTGGAACCGGTGACGACGTAATGGTCGCCGTCCAGCACCGCCTTTGTCTTGAGCGCGGCGGCGTCTGAGCCGGAGGACGGCTCGGTGAGGCAATAGGAGGCGAGCCGATCGCAGGCGATGAGCGACGGCAGGTACTTGGCCTTGACCGTGTCGTCGCCGAAGCGGTCGATCATCCACGCCGCCATGTTGTGGATCGAGATGAAGGCCGATGTGGAGGGGCAGCCATAGGCCATCGCCTCCATGATCAGCGCCGCCTCCAGCCGGCCGAGTCCGATGCCGCCGCCTGCTTCAGAGACGTAAATGCCGCCGAAGCCGAGTTCGGCCGCCGCCTTCACCACCTCACGCGGGAAATGGTGCTTCTCGTCCCACTCGCCCGCGAAGGGCGTGATGGCGTCGGCGGTGAAACGCTGCGCCATCTCCTGGATGGCGCGCTGGTCTTCGGTCAGGTCGAACTGGCTGGTCATGCTGCGGCCTTACAATATCCTTCCCGGCACAGGGAGGGGAACCGCCGGCGTAGCCGGTGGTGGAGGGGGCGTGTCGCGAGCGACCCGGCTCCCCTGCGGAGAGCCCCCTCCACCATGCTGCGCATGGTCCCCCTCCCCGTTCCGGGGAGGAGATGATCGCTTTACCCCATCGTCGGGATGACGAAGGCGCTGTCGCCGGTGCCGCCGCCGTCCGGCCAACGCTGGGTGATCGTCTTCACCTTGGTGAAGAACTTCACGCCTTCCATGCCGTGCTGGTTGGTGTCGCCGAAGGCCGAGCGCTTCCACCCGCCGAAGGTGTGGTAGGCGACCGGAACTGGGATCGGCACGTTGATGCCGACCATGCCGACATTGACGCGCGCCGCGAACTCGCGCGCCGCGTGGCCGTTGCGGGTGAAGATGGCGACGCCATTGCCGTACTGATGCTCGGAAGGCAGGCGCACCGCGTCCTCGAAGCTCTCCGCGCGGACGATCTGGAGGACCGGGCCGAAGATCTCCTCCTGATAGGAGCGCATCGAGGTCTTCACCTGATCGAACAACGTCGGGCCGACGAAGAAGCCGTCCTCATGCCCCTGCAGGCTGAAGCCGCGGCCATCGACCACCAGCTCCGCGCCCTCGTCCACACCCATCTGGATGTAGCTTTCGATCTTCGCCTTGTGCGCGGCGGTGACCACCGGGCCGTAATGCGCGTCCTTGTCGGTGGACACGCCGACGCGCAGCGCGTCGATCGCCGGGATCAGCTTCTCACGGAGCGCATTCGCCGTCTTCTCGCCGACCGGCACGACGACAGGGAGCGCCATGCAACGCTCGCCCGCCGAGCCGAAGGCGGCGCCGGCGAGGTCGTTGACCACCTGATCGAGATCGGCGTCGGGCATGACGATGCCGTGGTTCTTGGCACCGCCCATCGCCTGCACGCGCTTACCGGCGGCGACGCCGCGCTGGTAGACATAATGCGCGATGTCGGAGGAGCCGACGAAACTGACCGCCTTGATATCGGGATGGTCGAGGATCGCATCGACCATCTCCTTGTCGCCCTGCACGACCTGCAGGACGCCCTCGGGCAGGCCGGCCTCCAGCATCAGCTCGGCAAGGCGCACCGGGACCGAGGGGTCACGCTCGGACGGCTTCAGGATGAACGCGTTGCCAACTGCGATGGCGACGCCGAACATCCACATCGGGATCATCGCCGGGAAGTTGAACGGCGTGATGCCGGACACGACGCCGAGCGGCTGGCGCATCGAATAGACGTCGATGCCGGGGCCGGCGCCCTGGGTGTACTCGCCCTTCAGGACATGCGGGATGCCGCAGGCGAACTCGATCACCTCAAGGCCGCGCTGGATGTCGCCCTTGGAGTCGGCGATGACCTTGCCATGCTCGGACGAGAGCAGGTGGGCCAGCTCGTCCATGTTCTTTTCGATCAGTTCCTTGAACTTGAACATGACGCGGGCGCGGCGCTGCGGGTTGGTCGCGGCCCAGCCGACCTGCGCCTTGACGGCGACGGCCACGGCCGAGTCGAGATCGGCGGCCGAGCCGAGACCGACGCGCGCCTGCACCTTGCCGGTGTTCGGATCGAAGATGTCGCTGAAACGGGCCGCCTGTGCGGCGGACGCGCCACTGGCGAGGAAATGGGAGACGTCGCGGGGCGCGGTAGCCATCAAAGCTGTCCTCTCGTCACGGATATTCAGTCCCCGTTCGGCTTATCCGGCTGGCGCCGCAAGACCTTTGCGCGCAGGCGAGTGCTGCAATAATGCAGGTCCATGAACTGGGACGACCTGCGAATCTTCATCGCCGTGGCGCGCGCCGGACAGATCGCCAAGGCCGCCGCCGGGCTGAACATGGACGCGACGACGGTCAGCCGCCGTCTCCAGCGACTCGAGAAGGCGCTGCCCGAGGTCCTGTTCGAACGCCATCGCGACGGCCCGCGCCTGACCGAGGCGGGACAGCGGCTCGCCGACAAGGTCGGGCAGATGGACGACATCATGCAGCGGCTCGGCGAAGCCGACACGCCCGACCCCTCCGGCACGGTGCGAGTCAGCGCCTCGGAGGGGTTCGGTATCTGGTTTCTGGCGCGGCATCTCGATGCGTTCGCCGACGCCTACCCCTCGATCCACATCGATCTGGTGGCGACGAGCGGCTTCCTCAGCCCGTCCAAGCGCGAGACCGATGTGGCGATCCTCCTCGCCCGCCCCCGCAAGGGGCCGCTGGTGACGCGGAAGCTGACCGATTACGGCCTCCGCCTCTACGCGTCGCGCGGCTATGTCGAAGCGAGTGCCGCGATCCGGACGGCGGCGGACCTCCGCCAACATCGCCTGATCGGCTACATCCCCGACTTCATCTATGCGCCCGAGCTTCGCTATCTGGAGGAACTCGACGTCGGGCTGGAGCCGCATCTGCGCACGTCCAGCATCAACGCCCAGCACCAGCTTGCCGCCTCCGGCGCGGGGATCGCAATCCTGCCCTGCTTCATCGGCGACATCGATCCGACGCTGACCCGCATCCTGCCCGACATCCGCATCCAGCGTTCGTTCTGGCTGGTGACGCATCGCGATACGCGCGACCTGACGCGGACCCGATGCTTCCTCGACTGGATCGTCAAGGTGACGGCGGCCGAGCGCGACCTCCTGCTCGGCAGCTAGCGCACCGCCCGAGCCCGCTCAAACAGCCAGACCCGGATCGCGCTGGCCAGATTTGCGGGGTCCTTATGCTCGATCCGCTGGGCGTCGATCCGTGCGACCAAGGCGGAGATCGGTTGATCCTCCGCCTTCGCCGCCTCGGCCAACGCGTCCCAGAACACCGGCTCCAGACTGACGGAGGTCGCGTGGCCGGCGATCATCACCGATCGCTTGATCGGCCCGCTCAATACATGTGCTGCCCGCCGTTGATCGACAAAGTCGATCCGGTCACGAACCCGGCTCGCTCCGAACAGAGGAAGGCGACGCCGCGCGCGATCTCCTCCGCCTGACCCAGCCGCCCCACGGGGATCTTGGCGACGATCTTGCCGAGCACGTCGGCGGGAACGGCGGCGACCATGTCGGTGTCGATATAACCCGGTGCGATCGCGTTGACGGTGACGCCGAACTTCGCGCCCTCCTGCGCCAGTGCCTTGGTGAAGCCGTGGATGCCGGACTTGGCGGCGGCATAGTTCACTTGGCCGTACTGCCCCGCCTGCCCGTTGATCGACCCGATGTTGACGATCCGGCCCCAGCCCCGGTTGCGCATGCCCGAAAAGGTCGCCTTGGCGAGGTTGAAGCAGCCGCCGAGATTGGTGTCGATGACCGCCTTCCAATCCTCGTAGCTCATCTTCAGCAACGTGCCGTCGCGGGTGATGCCGGCGTTGTTGACGACGATGTCGACCTCGCCATGGCTCTCCACGATCTGGTCCACCGCCGCCTGAACCGCATCCGGATCGGACACGTCGAAGCGGCTGGTAGCGATGCCGGTGCGCTCGCTGAAGTCACGGGCCTTCGCCTCGTTGCCGGCATAGTTCGCGATCACCGTCGCGCCTTCGGCTTGCAATGCCAGGCTGATCGCCTCACCGATACCACGGGTGCCGCCGGTGACGATTGCGATGCGGGCCATAACTTCTCCTGAGGCTGAGGCCATAGGCTAGGTAGCGGGGAGCCAACCCGCAAGTTCCCGTGCGAGAATGACGCGCAACATTTCGTTGCCGTCCGCGCTGTCGTTCAGACAGGGAATGTAGGCGAAGGCGGTGCCGCCCGCTTCGAGGAACGTCTCCCGCCCGCGGATCGCGATCTCCTCCAGCGTTTCGATGCAATCGGCGGAGAAGCCGGGGCAGACCAGCGCGACGCTGCGGACGCCGCGCTTCGGCAGCTCGGCGAGCGTCGTGTCGGTCGCGGGTTCGAGCCATTTCGCCCGGCCGAAGCGCGACTGGAACACCGTCATGATCGGACGGCCGAGCGCCTCTTCAAGCAGCCGCGCGGTCTCCCGGCAATGGTCGTGATAGGGGTCGCCGAGCTTCCTTGTCCGCTCCGGCATGCCGTGGAAGCTGGCGAGAAGCGCGTCGGGCTCGAAGTCGAGCGCGGCGAGACCCTCTCGGATCGAAGCGGCGAGCGCATCGATATAGACGGGGTCCGCGTAATAGGGCGGCAGCGTGCGGATCGCGGGCTGCGCGCGCATAGCGGCGAGCGCCGTGAAGGCCGCGTCGTTCGCCGTCGCCGTCGTCGCCGCGCAATATTGCGGGTAGAGCGGGGCAAGGAGGATGCGGTCGCAGCCCTTCTCCATAAGGGCGGCGATCCCGTCCGCGATAGCCGGGCGGCCGTAGCGCATCGCATAATCGACCAGCACCCCCGGCCCGAACGCGTTCTTCAGCGCCATCGCCTGCGCGCGGGTGATCGCGGCGAGCGGAGAGCCATCCTCTCGCCAGACCAGCTTGTAGGCCTCCGCCGACTTCGCCGGGCGGGTGGTCAGCACCGCGCCGCGCAGGATCGGCTGCCAGATGATCTGCGGGATCTCGACCACGCGGCGATCCGACAGGAACTCCTTCAGGTAGCGGCGGACCGAGGCGGCGTCCGGCGCGTCGGGGGTGCCGAGATTGATGAGGAGGACGCCGATCATGCCGCTGATCCCAAGGGAAGCTGACGGATACGCTTGCCCGCCGCCGCGAACAACGCGTTGGCGATGGCGGGTGCCACCGGCGGCACCCCCAATTCTCCCGCGCCGCCCGGCGGCTCGGTGCTCGGCAGCACCGTCAACTCGATGCTGGGGCAGTCGCCGAGGCGCGGCAGCCAGATCGTGTCGAAGTTGCGGTCCTTGGCGAGCCCGCCCGCATAGGAGACCGGACGGCCGAGCGCATTGCCCAGCGCGTAGACGATGCCGCCCTCGATCACCTGCCGGACGATGTCCGGATGGATGACGCGGCCGACATCGACGGCGGCGACGATCCGGTCGACCGCGATCGCCTCCCCCTCCATCCGCGCCTCGGCGAGCATGGCGATGTGGCTGCCGAACGCGCTGTGGCAGGCGAGCCCCTGCCCGCCACCGCCCCAGCCGCCCGCCTGCGTCACGGTCGCGAGGCAGCGGGCGAGGCGCGGCTGTCCGGTCAGCATCCGCATCCGGAAGGCGAAGGGATCGACCCCGGCTTTTGCCGCCAGTTCGTCGATGAAGCTCTCCGTGAAGAAGGCGGTGTAGCCATGCGCCATGCCGTGGCCGACACCGCTCGGCACGCCGGTGTCCACGGCGTGATGATCGACCGCCAGGTTCGGGATACCGTAAGCAGGCACGGAACCCGCAACCGCCTCCGCCGCATCGCTGCGGCCGCTGGCCTCGGGAGCAAGGCGGGCGAGCAATCCGCCATCCGCCGGCGCGGCGATCCGCGCAACCAGCGTATCGACCGCTCCACCTGCGCCCAGCTTGGCAGAAAGGCGCGCGCGGGCGGGCGGGCGGTGGCGGCCGCGCACACTCTCGCTCTCGCGCGGCCAGGTCAGCTGGACCGGCTTGCCGGTCACGCGGGCGATCACCGCCGCCTGCACCGCCGCCTCATGCTCCAGCCTGCGACCGAAGCCGCCGCCCGCCGCGACGGGGTAGATGGTGACGAGGCCCGGCGTGGTGGCAAGTGCTGCGGCGACGGCGGCGCGTAGAGCTGTCGGCGCCTGTGTCGGTGCCCAGACCTCGACCCTGTCGCCCGAGATGCGGACGGTGGCGGTCAGCGGCTCGATGGTGAGATGCGGTGCGAAGCCGGTGGCGTATTCGGCGGTGACCACGCCATCGCCGAAGAGGTTGTCGGCACCCTCGCCACGCTCATGCACCCGCTCCCCCGGCTCTTCGAAGGCGAGGGTGAAAGCGCGGCGTATTGCAGCATCGTCGGGCATTGGCCCGGCGGTCGAGAAGGTCGGGCGGATCACCGCCAGCGCCCGGTCCGCCGCCCACCAGTTGTTGGCGATCGCCGCGACCCAGCCGGGGTTCTCCACGATCCCCAGCACGCCAGGGATCGCATCGGCGGGCTTGGTGGTGGTGCCGGCCAGCGTCGTCTGACCCCAGGGTCCCATGCGGACGGCGGCGTGGACCATGCCGGGCAGGCGCACGTCGGCGGCATAGCGCGCGGACCCGTCGACTTTACCCGGCAGATCGAGCCGCGGCACCGGCTGGCCGGACAGGCCGCCTTCCCCGCCCTTGCGCAGTTCGACATCTCCGGGATGGTCGAGCCTGCCCGCCTCCTCCGCCAGATCGGCGAAGCGCAGCCGGTCCTCGCCCCGGACCACGAAGCCGTCCGCGGTGTCGCAGGCGGCGGGATCGATGCCCCAGCGTGCAGCGGCAGCGCGGCAGAGCTGCGTTCGCGCAACGGCGCCTGCATGGCGGAAACGCGCCTCGAACGAACGGATCGAGGTCGATCCGGCGGTCGCGACAACCGTCGCTTTCACTGCTGCCTGCGCGCGCGATCGGTTGCGCCAGCCGTCCAGCCAGCCGGGATCGCCGGCGCCATTCTCCTTCAGGATCAGGTCATTGGCGTAGAGCGGCCCGATCGGTGCGGGCTCCACCGCCACCGTCCGCCAATCCGCGCCGAGTTCGTCCGCCAGCGCCTGTGGCAAAGCGGTCCAGATCCCCTGCCCCAGCTCCGCCTGCGGAACGGCGACGATCACCCGCCCGTCCGCGCCGATCCGCAGGAAGGCGTCGAGCACCTGCTCCCCCGGCGCGGCGGTCAGGTTGGGCAGCGTCTCGCGCGGCCACAGCGTCCAGGCGACTACCAGCCCGGCCCCCGCGCCGCCCGCCACCAGAACGTCCCGCCTGCTGATCCCGCGCCGCATCGCCATGGCGCGGTGCATAGGGGCGCGGCTGCGGAGGGGCCAGCCCCTATGCGAACGGCGGCGGGACGTAGTGCCTCCGTGAGGCAGGCGAGCAGGGGTTCCGCTTGCCTCCCCCGCCCGCCCCTTTATGGAGCGGCGAGCATCGGAGCGCCGCCACATGATCCACCTCCTCGGCCTCACCCAGGCGATCCAGTTCGAGCAGCTCGGCTTCTCGCCCGTGGCGCTCGACCTCGGCTTCTTCCAGATCCGCTGGTATTCGCTGGGCTATATCGCCGGGATCATCGCCGGCTGGTGGTATCTTCTGAAGCTGCTCGCCCGGCCCGGCGCGCCGATGGCGCGGCGTCATGCCGACGACCTCGTCTTCTACGTGACGCTCGGCATCATCCTGGGCGGGCGCATCGGCTACATACTGTTCTACCGCCCCGAAATCCTGCGTAACCCGCTGGAGATCTTCAAGCTGTGGGAGGGTGGCATGTCCTTCCACGGCGGCATGATCGGGGTCGCGATCGCCATGCTCCTCCTCGCCCGAAAGGAACGGCTGCACTGGCTGCGCGTGCCGGACTATGTCGCCTGCTGCGTGCCGTTCGGGCTGTTCTTCGTCCGGCTGGCGAACTTCGTGAACGGGGAGCTTTGGGGCCGGCCGACCACCGTGCCCTGGGGGATCGTCTTTCCGCGCACGGAAGATGGCATTCCGCGCCACCCCAGCCAACTCTACGAGGCGGCGCTGGAAGGGCCGGTGCTGTTCCTGATCCTCTGGTTCCTGTTCTGGCGCACCGACGCCCGCTACCAGCCCGGCAAGCTGACCGGCGCGTTCCTGCTGTTCTACGGGGTGGCGCGGTTCATCGTGGAGTTGTTCCGCCAGCCGGATGCCGGCCTTGAACATCTCAGCTGGGGGCTGACGATGGGGCAGACGCTCTGCGTGCCGATGATCCTGGTCGGCGGATACTTCATGGCAACCGCCAAGGGCCGCCGCCAGCGCGTCGAGCCGATCGCCGGCGGCGACAGCGTGGCGTGAGCGAAGACGCGCCTCTGCCCGAGCGGCTCGCCCGGGCGATCACGCTAGGCGGGCCGATCCCGGTGTCGCAGTTCATGGCGGCGGCGAACGCGCATTATTACGCCACGCGCGATCCGCTGGGCGCGGCTGGGGATTTCACCACCGCGCCCGAGATCAGTCAGATGTTTGGGGAGCTGGTCGGGGCGGCGCTTGCCGATGTCTGGGCGCGCGCCGGATCGCCAGAAGATGCGGTCTACGTCGAGCTTGGGCCGGGGCGAGGAACGCTTGCCGCCGATGCGTTGCGGGTAATGGCGAAGGCGGGACTCACGCCGGAGGTGCATTTCGTCGAGACCAGCCCGGTGCTGCGCAAGGCTCAGGCCGAGCGGGTGCCCGGGGCGACATGGCACGACACGATCGACAGCCTGCCCGACGCGCCGCTGTTGATCGTCGCCAACGAGTTTTTCGACGCGCTGCCCATCGTCCAGATCGTCAAGCGTGGCGAGGGCTGGGTCGAGCGGCGGGTGGCGTGCCAGGACCTCCTCTTCCTCCCTGTCGCCGGCCGCGAGACCGTCGACACGATCGTGCCGGAGGATCTGCGCGACGCGCCGGCGGGAAGCGTGATAGAGACCAGCCCCGCCTCCGTCGCCGTGATGCGCGGGCTTGCCCGAAAGCTGCGGGCACAAGGCGGCGCGATGCTGGCGATCGACTATGGCTATGAGGGGCCGGCGATCGGCGACACTTTGCAGGCGGTGCGCGGCCATGCCTTCGCCAACCCCTTCGACACGCCGGGCGAGGTCGACCTGACGGCCCATGTCGATTTCGCCACGCTCGCCGCTGCGGCTCAGGCCGAAGGGTGCCACGCCTTCGGCCCGGCCGATCAGGGTGTCTGGCTGGAGGCGCTCGGCCTCAGCGCGCGGACCGAGGCGCTATCCCGTGCGCAGCCGGGCCGCGCGGCGGAGATCGCCGCCGCCGCCGCGCGTTTGTCGAGGCCGGAGCAGATGGGAACCTTGTTCAAGGTGCTGGGCGTCGCGGCACCCGGCTGGCCAGCCCCGGCGGGATTCGCGGCATGATCGAGTACCGCGACGCCACGCCCGCCGACGCCGTGCCGCTGGACGCGATGGCGGTCGCATCGTGGATGCCGACCTTCGGCTGGTCTTACGAGGCCGACGATCTCAACGCCTATCTGGCGGAGGCTTACGGGCCGACGGGCGAGCTGACCCGTCACCTCGCCGATCCCGCCCACCGCTTCCGGGTCGCCACCGAAGGCGAGACGATCGTCGGCTACGCCAAGCTCAGCCCCATCTGGCTGCCCGGCATCGATCCCGCCTGCGCGGCGCAGCTGAGCCAGCTCTACGTCGCCTATTCGCATCACGGCACCGGCATCGCGGGGGTGCTGTTCGACTGGACGGTGGAGAACGCGAGGGCCGGTGGTGCGACGGCACTCTACCTGACAGTCTGGGAGAACAACCCGCGCGCCAAGCGCTTCTACGAGAAGGCCGGCTTCGTCCATGTCGGCGATTACGACTTCCCCGTCGGCAAGAAGATCGACCGCGACCTCATCATGCGGCTTGAACTGTGAGCGGGGTAGAGGTCATCCGCTCCGGCCTGCTCGACGGCCTGCCGCACGGCTTTCTCGGCCGGCGCGGCGGGGTGTCGGAAGGCGTGGTCGCGGGGCTGAACGTCGGCCTTGGATCAAAGGACGATCCCGTCGCCGTGTCCGAGAACCGGCGGCGTGCGGCGGGCGCGGTGCTGCCGGGCGCGACCTTGGTCACCGTCCATCAGGTCCATTCCGCCACCGCCGTCATCGCCGAGGCCGGGCCGGATGTCGCACGCCCTCATGCCGACGCCTTGGTCACCGACCGGCCGGGCATCCTCCTCGGCATCCTCACCGCCGATTGCGCGCCGGTGCTGCTCGCCGATCGGGCGGCGGGCGTGGTCGGGGCCGCCCATGCCGGGTGGAAGGGTGCCATCGGCGGGGTCGTGGACGCGACCGTCGCGCTGATGGAGACACTCGGCGCGGATCGCGGCCGGATCGCGGCGGCGATCGGACCCTGTATCGCGCGCACCTCCTATGAGGTCGACGAGGCCTTCTTCCGCCGCTTCTGCGAGGCCGATGCGGAGAACGAGCGCTTCTTCGCGGACGGCCGCGCCGGGCACCACCATTTCGACCTGGAGGGCTTCGTCGCCGGGCGGCTGGCGGCGGCCGGAGTGACGCGGATCGAGGCGCTCGGCCTCGACACCTATGCGGATGAAGCGCGGTTCTACAGCTATCGCCGCGCCACACACCGGGCTGAGGCGGATTACGGGCGGGAGATCAGCCTAATCGGTCTTCCCGGCCAGGAGGTGACCCCATAAACAACCGCTATCGGCGGGAGGGCTCAACGCCCGAAGTTGGTGGAAAGCGGACGTTGTCCTATTTGGCCTTGCGGATCAGCAGCACACTGGCCGGGACGCTCACGACAGACGAAAGTAGCGCGAGTGTCATGAGCGCTATGAACAGCATAGCAGGCCCATCGTTCGGCGGAGGCCCTTGAGGCGCTTTAGCGAGGAGAAGCGCCGCTATTGCAGCTATCAACACCGGCGGCGCCAGTGCGCAGATGACGACGGCGAGAGCGCGGCTACGCTTCGCTAATCTGCGTCCGAATAGACGAACTGCAAGCGCCGTCGCACCGAGAACCACTGTGGCAGCGACAAGGAGAAACAGCACGTCGCTCCAAGAGGAAGCTATGGGCACCCGGCATCCCTCACCGCTTTCCGCGGCAGAATGTCAGGGTCGGCGAATGTCTGCAACTGGGGCGTGAGCCAACAAGCGACTTCTATGAGTTAAGGCCTAACCAGCCGTTTCGCTGTCCTACAGCCTGCTTGCGTCGCTATGCCGCCGGAATGACCCAGCTTCACAGCTCCTGCCCCACGTTCTCCGGCCGAGCCGCTGCGCCGCCAAAAGTAGCCGACATGCAGTGATTCTGGCGTGGACGTAGCGTAAACTTCGTCAACTTCCGACCTCAACCACGCGCCCGCTTCGGTGGAGCATACCGCGCCAAGCTGCGTTCGATGCCCTAGGAGAATGACCGATGGCGAACAACGAAACCGAAGCGGACCTGACCGGTGCCACCCCGCGCCGCCGCCCGAAGCCCGATGTGCTGGAAGTGGGCGGGCGCAAGCTGAAGCCCGCGACACTGATGATGGGCCACGGCTATGACCCGGCCTTGTCCGAGGGATCGCTGAAGCCGCCGATCTTCCTCACCTCCACCTTCGTGTTCGAGAGCGCGGCGGCGGGAAAGCGCCATTTCGAAGGGGTCACCGGCAAGCGGCCGGGTGGTGCGGAGGGCTTGGTCTATTCGCGCTTCAACGGTCCGGATCAGGAGATCCTGGAGGATCGCCTCTCCGTCTGGGAGGATGCGGAGGACGCGCTCACCTTCTCCTCCGGCATGTCGGCGATTGCCACCCTGCTGCTGTCGCTGGTCAAGCCCGGCGACGTCATCGTCCACTCCGCCCCGCTCTATGCCGCGACGGAGACGCTGATCGGCCGCATCCTCGGCCGCTTCGGCGTGACGTGGCTCGATTTTCCAGCGGGCGCCACGCCGGAGGAGATCAACGCGGTGATCGACCGCGCCAAGCGCCAAGGCCGCGTCGCGCTGATCTACCTCGAAAGTCCGGCCAATCCGACCAACGCATTGGTGGACATCCAGGCTGTCGCCGCCGCGCGCGACACGCATTTCGCCGGCGTCGAGGATCGGCCGCCGGTCGTCATCGACAACACCTTTCTCGGCCCGCTCTGGCAGCAGCCGCTGCGCCACGGCGCGGACCTCGTCCTCTACAGCCTGACCAAATATGCCGGCGGGCATAGTGATCTGGTTGCGGGCGGCGTCGTGGGGTCGAAGGCGGCGATCAACCCGATCCGGGCGATGCGTAACACCATCGGCACGATCACCGACCCGCATTCCGCCTGGATGCTGCTCCGTTCGCTGGAGACGCTGGAGCTGCGGATGTCGCGGGCGGGCGAGAACGCGGCGAAGGTCTGCGCTTTCTTCCGCGACCATCCGAAGATCGACAGCGTCGGCTATCTCGGCTTTCTGGAGGAGGGAAGCAGGCAGGCGGACATCTACCGCCGCCACTGCCTGGGCGCGGGATCGACCTTCTCACTGTTCCTAAAGGGGGGTGAGCGGGAGAGCTTCGCCTTCCTCGACGCGCTGAAGATCGCCAAGCTGGCGGTCAGCCTCGGCGGGACGGAGACGCTCGCCAGCCACCCGGCCGCGATGACGCACCTGTCGGTGCCCGACGAGCGTAAGGCTGCGCTGGGAATCACCGACAGTCTGGTGCGGATTTCGGTGGGTGTGGAGGACCCGGACGACCTGATCGCGGATTTCGACCAGGCCTTGGCGCAGGTATAATCCCGTCCGAAGAGGGCGTTACGCCGCCTTGCGCTCCGGCGCTGTTACCAGCGCCGGCAGGTGCTCCATCTCCGCATCGACATGCGCGCGGATGCGGGCGAGCATGGTCAGGGCGGCGGCGCGGTAGTCATCCCAGTTGTCGAGGATGTTGGTCGCGTTCCACGCGGCGACATAGAGCCGGTATTCGGACCCGATCGCCATGCACGCCTCGCGCATCCGCGATGCGGCCGATCCCCGCTCGCCTCCGGCCGCGATGGCGGGGTCGAAGATGCGGCTGTGCTTGAAGACCTGATATTCGTTCATCGCGCGCGCCAGATCCCAGCGGAGCTTGCCGAGCGCCTGCGAACTGGGGCGGGTGTCCGCCCCGATCACCGCTTCCGCGCGGCCGACGATATCGATGATGCGGTGCTGATACGCCGCGAGATGCTTGCTCATTCAACCCTCTCCATCGGGGCGGTTATATCCTGCCTCCGATGATGGTTTTATTAACGGCTTGGTTGGAATCTGGCGATAGCGATGATCGGTTGGATTTATGCGCCCGTCGCATTTGCTCCGACCGCGATGCGGCTCCAGTCGAGGATCGGCCAGCCACGCTTTTCGGCCAAGGCCCGCAGCTTCGGGCTGGGAGTCGTGGCGAAGGCCTCGTCGGCCCATTCCAGGACAGGGGCGTCGGAGACATGGTCCGAATAGAAGCGGATCGTCGCTGTCGAACGGTCGATCCCCTCCGCCGCCATCCACGATTCGACCATGCGAAGCTTGGCGGGACCGTAGTTGTTCTCGCCGTCGATCCGCGCCGCGATCCGCGCATCGAGGCCAATGATGCTGTTGGTGGCGATGACGTCATCGAAGGCGAGCTTGCCCGCGATCGCCTCGACATAGAAGCGGTAGGAGGCGGTGGCGAGGACGAGGCGGTAGCCATCGGCGCGGTCCTGCTCGATCCGCTCCATCGCGCCCGGCAGGGCGTTGAGCCTGACCGTGCGCTCGGCGAAGCCGTCGACGATCGGGGCCAGCCTTTCCTTGGAGAGATGGGGCCCGAGGAGAAGACGCTGGTTGACCTCCTTCAGCTTGGCGCGGCTGATCAGCTTCGCCGCATAGGCGAGCATGACGAACGGCACGACGGGCGCGAACAGCAGCCGCCAGGGGGCGAGCCGCGCCGCCGCGTAGATCAGGAACGGCGTGAAGGTGCCGGTCCGCGTGATCGTCCGGTCCATGTCGTAGATGGCGAGCTTCACCGGCCCAGCACCTCGCGCGCGAGCATCAGGTCAGAATGCTTGTCGACATCGACGGCGGCGAGCGGATCGTCCAGCGCGATGGCGGCGACGCGCACGCCGATGCTCCGGCCGGCCGTCGCGACTGCGGCCGGCAGGGTTATGGTGCGGGTCAGCGCGCGAATAAGGAGCCAGGGGCCGAAGCGGGCGATCAGCTTCCAGCCCTTTTTGCGGTCCTGCTCCACCTCGCTCCACAGGCGGATCAGCGGCAGGGCCGCTGGGCCGTCGAGAGCGAAGAGGTTGGCGCCGGTCCACCAGCCGCCCTTGAACTTGAGCCAGGTCCGCTTGTTCGCCGGAAAGCGACCGAGCACCGTCTCCCGCTCGACCACCCCGACCGCCACGTCCGTCCCTTGCGAGCGCACGATGAAGGAGCGGACCGTTTTCGGCGTCAGCAATGGGTGATCGGCGGTGGTGACGAAGAGCGGCCAGGGCGCGATCTGGCTTCCCGCGATCGCCGCGACCGAACTGGCGATGCCGCCGCCGGATTTGTGGACGGTGACACGCGGATCGTCGGGCAGGACGCGCGCGATCTCCGCTACGTCCTGCGTCAGCACGCGCACCGCCGACACCGCGCCGCTGTCCAGCAGGGTCGTGGCGACCTGGGCGACCATCGGCTGTCCGCCGACGGGGATCAGCGCCTTGAGCGCCAACCCTTCGGACGCGGCGAGCGGATCGAGGCCCGGCCTGCGCCCGGCCAGTAGAATGGCGGTATGCGTCACGCCAGCCAGGAGGTGATGGCACCGCCCCTCGCCCGCCGCGCATAGGCCTGGATCAAGCGGACGAGGTGGAACAGGCAGGAGAGCGCCGTCCACCAGGCGACCAGCTCCAGCCCGGTATCCGGCCGCCCGAGCAACAGCGCGGCGATCAGGATCACCATGTTGGGGTTGCGGCGCGCGGTGATCAGGCGGAACCGGCTGTCGATCCGTTCCCAGACATGGATGTGGATGCCGTCGAAGCTGCGCATGAACGCACCCTCGATCAGCCGCTGCACCACATAGCCGATCAGGATCACCGCCATGATCGCGGTCAGGACGCCCGGGGCAAGTGGGCGACCCCACTCGTCCAGACCCATTCCCCAGGCCCAGTACCAGAAGGGCGGATGGATCAGGTCGAGGCCGTGGTCGAAGACATTGCCCCATTTGGACGAGGTGCCGGTGCAGCGCGCGAGCTTCCCGTCCACGGTGTCGAGCACCATGAACACGAAGCCGGCGGCGATCCCCGTCCAGAACCACCCCTCCTTGAACAGGAAGAAGGCGATCACGCAGAACAGCGCGCCGATGGTCGTCACCATGTTCGGGCTGATCTTCACCGCCGCCGCCCAGCGGGTCAGGTGAAAGGCGAGGCCGCGCCAGAGGTACAGGGTGAGGACGTCGGTGACGCCCTTGTATGCGCCGTCATAGCTCGCCTTCTCCACCGCGCGCGCTGTGGCGGGCGTGAGCGGCATCAGGTACGCGCTCTCCCGCTTGCGGAGCATGTGATTGTAGAGGACGGTGCCGTCCTCGGCACGCATCTCGCGCAGCCCGGCCGTACCGGCCTCCCCGCCCGCCATCGCTTCCGCGACCGCAGACGCGCTCGGCGGATCGGGGCAATGCGCCAGTGCGGGCACGCCGTTCATCGTCACGACAAGTCCCGGCTCGTTCTCAAGGAAGCGGAGCCAGGCCGGATCCCAGGCAAAGGCGAGATTGGCGAGGATCACCGCGCCGGAAGCCGGGACGGCATCGACCGGCGTCAGCCCGGCCTTCACCGCAAAGCGGCGGGCCCGTTCGGACGGGGAGAGGCCGAAAGCCCGCGTGGCGTTCTGTCCGGCGAGGATAAAGGCAGGGCGCGACATATGGAGGCGCGGCCTGCGACGATCCTGTGGCAAGATTATGATGGGGCGGTGACTTCAGGCAACCATTTCGGCGGACCAACGGTTCACGTCTTGCCCGCGAACGACTTTCGCACCACTGTCCGGACCCGATGAGCGCAGCCGCCGACTTCACTCAAGACCAGGATGGCGGCGGCACGGTGCTGCGGTTCACCGGCCCGCTGACCCTGTCGAGGATCGGCACCCTCCCCGACCGGCTGGAGAACCTTTCCGCTCCGCCTAAGACGATCGACCTTTCCGGTGTCGAGCGAATGGACACTGTGGGTGCATGGCTGATCCACCGTCTCGTTCGCGACTACGACGCGCGCATTGAAGGCGGAGACGAGGACGATCGCCAGATGATCGAGCGGCTCGGCGAACTCGATCAACCTGCCCAGCGCCGCCCCGACAAGGAAGCGAACTGGCACCGCGTGCTCCGCCAGGTCGGTGACGCCACCTCCCGCGCGGGCTACACGCTCTGGGGCCTGCTCGGCTTCTTCGGCGCGGTGCTGATCGCGTCCTGGGATTCGATCCGCTACCGCCGGCTGCGCTTCAACGCCGCCGTCCGCCAGTTCGAGGTGGTGGGTGTCGAGGCGCTGGGCATCGTCGGGCTGATGAGCTTCCTGATCGGCGTCGTCATCGCACAGCAGGGGGCGATCCAGCTGCGTCAGTTCGGGGCCGAGGTGTTCGCCATCAACCTGATCGGCCGCATCACCTTTCGCGAACTGGGCGTGTTGATGACCGCGATCATGGTCGCGGGCCGCTCCGGCTCAGCCTTCGCGGCTCAGCTCGGATCGATGAAGCTGGCGGAGGAGGTCGATGCGATGCGCACCATCGGCATCTCGCCGATGGAGGCCTTGGTCCTGCCGCGCGTATTGGCGACGGTGGTTCTCCTGCCGCTGCTCGGCTTCTACGCCTCGCTCCTTGCGCTGCTGGGCGGCGGGCTGTTCTCGTGGATTTCGCTCGACATCCCGCCGATCACCTTCGTCTCCCGCATTCGGGAGGTCGTGCCGATGACCGACGTGCTAACCGGGCTGATCAAGGCGCCGGTCTTCGGGCTGATCATCGCGATGGCCGGCTGTTTCCAGGGCATGCTGGTCGAGGGCAATGCCGAGCAGCTTGGCCTGCGCACCACCGCCGCCGTGGTGCAGTCGATCTTTCTGGTAATCGTCGTCAACGCGTTCTTCGCGGTCTTCTTCGCGGCGATCGGCTGGGTATGACGATCGCACCGCGCGACCGGCAAGGGGACATCATCACCGTCCGAGGCCTCAGGAACGGCTTCGGCGAGCAGATCGTCCACGAGAACCTCGACCTCGACGTGCGACGCGGTGAGATCCTCGGCGTGGTCGGCGGCTCGGGCACCGGCAAGTCGGTGCTGATGCGGTCGATCGTCGGTCTGCAACACCCGCTCGCCGGCGAGGTCTCGGTCTTCGGCGAGCCGATGGTCGGACGCGCCGATAGCGAAGCGAAGTCGGTGCGCAGCCGCTGGGGCGTAATGTTCCAGAACGGGGCGCTCTTCTCGACGCTGACGGTGCTGGAGAACGTCCAGGTCCCCCTGCGTGAATACCACCCGACGCTGGACGAGACGCTCTTGGACGAAATCGCTGCTTACAAGGTGGTGATGACCGGCCTCCCCGCGGATGCCGCGCCGAAGTTCCCATCCGAGCTTTCGGGCGGCATGCGGAAGCGCGCCGGCCTCGCCCGCGCTCTCGCGCTCGATCCCGAACTCCTGTTCCTCGACGAGCCGACCGCCGGCCTCGACCCGATCGGCGCGGCCGCCTTCGACCGGCTGACGCGGACGCTCGCCGACACGCTCGGCCTTACCGTGTTCCTGATCACCCATGATCTCGACACGCTGCACGCGATCTGTGATCGTGTCGCAGTGCTCGCCGACAAGCGGGTCATCGCGGTCGGAACGATCCCGGAATTGTTGGCGTTGGATCATCCGTGGATCCAGGAGTATTTCAACGGCCCACGGGGACGTGTCGCCGCAGAGGCGCATGGCGAGGCATGAGGGGCTAATGGAAACGCGATCCAACCACGTTCTCGTCGGCGGCATCGTCCTCGCGCTCGTCGTCGCGACCTTGGGCTTCATCCTGTGGATGGCGAACCTCTCGGGCGACAATACCCACCGCTACGACATCTTCTTCGGCCAGTCGGTCGACGGCCTCGCCAAGGGTTCGACGGTCACTTACGCGGGCGTTCCGTCGGGCAAGATCGAGGAGATCAAGCTGATGCCGGAAACGCCGGACCTCGTCCGCGTGCGCATCGCGGTGGATGGGGACACGCCGGTGCTGCAGGGCACCAGCGCCTCGATTGCGGGCGTCGGCTTCACCGGGGTCAGCCAGATTAACCTCGATGGCGCGGTGCGCGGCGCGCCGCCGATCACCGCGCCGGGACCACTCGGCGTGCCGGTCATCCCCACCAAGCGCAGCGGCCTCGGCGCGCTCCTCAACAGCGCGCCTGCCTTGCTGGAGCGGCTGACTTCGCTGACCGAGCGGCTGACCGCCACCCTCTCGCCCGAGAACCAGAAGTCGATCAGCGGCATCCTCGCAAATCTCGACAAGGTGACCGGCGCGCTTGGTGACCGCGCGCCGGAGATTGCCGCGACGCTCGCCGAAACACGCATCGCGATCCAGCAGGCGGGTGCCGCCGCCGAGCAGATCGGGCGGCTGGCCGGCAGCACCAACAACGTGATGCAGAGAGACGTCTCGCCCGCGATGGCTGACCTGCGCCGCGCCACCGCCTCCGCCGCCAAGACGATGGACAGTCTCGATGCGCTGATCGCCGACGCGCGGCCGGGCGTGCAGAACTTCTCCAAGACAACCGCGCCGGAGGTCGGCCTTCTCGTCCGCGATCTGCGCGACATGTCGCAGGCGCTTACCGCCGTCGCCGGCCGCCTGGATCGCGGCGGTGCGGGCGGGCTGATCGGCGGATCGAAGCTTCCGGACTATAAGGGCAAATGATGCGCAACCGGCTGAAACCCGTTCTCGCCATCCTGGCCGCGACCCCGCTCGCGGCCTGCCTCAGCTTCGGTGCGAAGCCGCCGCCGTTCCTGATGACGCTTACTCCGGCGCAGTCGGTTGCCCCCGATACGCAGCGTTCGGCAGGGCCGGGCGAGGCGATCACCGTCTACGTCCCCGGCACCCCGGCCGAACTCAACACCATCCGCGTGCCCGTCCGCTCCGGCGGCAACACCGTCACCTATCTAAAGGACGCGCAATGGGTGGAGGCGCCCGCCCGACTGTTCCAGCAACTGCTCGCCACCACGGTTGCCGCGCGCACCGGCAAGATCGTGCTGAACCCGCGTCAGGCGACGATCGACCCCGGCTACCGTATTGTCGGCGATCTCGACCATTTCGGCCTCGATTCCGACCGGATGGAGGTCGTGGTCACCTATGACGCGCTGAAGCAGGGTCGTGGCGGCGAACGCATCGACAGCCGCCGCTTCGAGGCGCGCGTGCCGGTGTCAGGCGCGACGCCGACGGCGGTGACGGCGGGCCTGAACGCAGCCGCCAACCAGGTGGCGGCGCAGGTCGCGGACTGGGTGCGGTAGAGGCGGCATCCTCCTCCGGAGGGGGAGGGGGACCGCCGAAGGCGGTGGAGGGGTAGGTTCAGCAAGGACTGGCCCTAGTCCTCGTGACACCTACCCCTCCACCACCGCTTGTCGGCGGCGGTCCCCCTCCCCTTCCAGGGGAGGACCTTTCACCCCAAACTTTTCGTCACCTGTTCGAAGACGTCCTTCGACAGGCCTGCCGCCGCCGCGATCCGCTCCAGTTCGCTCCGCATCAACGCCGCCCGGCCCTCGTCCATGCGCCGCCAGCGGCCGAGTGCCGGCACCAGCCGTGCCGCCGTCTGTGGGTTTAGCCGGTCGACCGTGAGGATCATGTCGGCGAGGAAGCGATAGCCCTGCCCGCCCGCATCGTGGAACGCGTACTGGTTCGCGGCAAAGGCACCGATCAGCGAGCGGATGCGGTTCGGGTTGGCGAGGGTAAAGTCGGGATGCCGCGACAGGCGCTCCACCACGTCGATCGTGTCCTCGCGCGTCGAAAGCGCCTGTGTGGTGAACCATTTGTCGAGCACCAGCGGATCCGCTCGATAGCGGTCGTAGAAGATCGCCAGCGCCTCTTCCCGCTCCGCCACATCGCCATTGGCCAGCACACCGAGCGCGCCCTGCCGGTCGGTCATGTTGTCGGCCTGCCCGAACTGCGCAAAGGCGACCTGCCCCCAGTCCGGCGCACCCGAAGCCGCGATGTAGCCAAGCGCGACCGAACGCAGGCGGCGCGCGCCCTTCCCCTCCGGCGTGTAGGCGAAGCGGTTGGTACCCGACCCGGCATAGGCTGCGCGCCACTCCGCCGCGAGGCTCTGGCCGAGGTCGATGCGCAAGGCCTCCCGCGCGCGGCGGATCGCGACCGGATCGACGGTCAGCATCTGATCCCCCAGGAACAACTCGCTCGGCAGCAGCACGCTTTCGCCGATGAATGCTTTGTCGAGCGCGGCGTCGGCGAGCGTCCGCCCGACCGCCTCGATCACCGGCGCATGATCCGCCTGCCCGCCGGCGACGACGGTCACCAGCGTGTCGATCATCAGCTGCTGCATCGCCTCGTAACGGGCGAAGGGGTCGTCGTCATGTGCCGAGAGGAAGGCGAGGTCGGCGGGCGAACGCTGCGCATCGACGACGATCGGGGCGGAGAAACCACGGTTGATCGACAGCGCGGGTGCCTCGCCGATGCCGTCGAACAGGACCTCCTTATGGGCCTCATCAAGCATGACCAGCGTCTCGCCGGTGAGGTTGCGACCGCTCGCCGTGCCGAACAGGGCGATCTTGAGCGGGATCGGCATCGGCCGCTTCTCCGCCTGGCCCGGCGTTGGTGGCACGGCCTGTTCGAGCACCAGCCGCGCCTGCCCGCCGCCCGCCTCATGGCTGAGGATCGCGGTGACGCGGGGGGTGCCGGCCTGCGTATACCAGAGGCGGAACTGCGTCAGATCGACGCCGGACGCATCCTCCATCGCGCGGATGAAATCCTCGCAGGTGGCGGCGGTGCCGTCATGGTCGGCGAAATAGCGGTCGCATCCGGCGCGGAACCGGTCGGGGCCGAGGATCGTCGCCAACATGCGGATCACCTCCGCGCCCTTGTTGTAGATCGTCGCCGTGTAGAAGTTGCTGATCTCCATGTAGCTTTCCGGGCGGATCGGATGGGCGAGCGGCCCCGCATCCTCCGGGAACTGCGCGGCGCGGAGCGCGCGGACATCCTCGATCCGCTTCACCGCAGGCGACCCCTGATCGGCCGAGAAGCCCTGGTCGCGGTAGACGGTGAAGCCTTCCTTCAGCGACAGCTGGAACCAGTCGCGGCAGGTGACGCGGTTGCCCGACCAGTTGTGGAAATACTCATGCGAGACGACGCCGGCGATGGCGTCGTAATCGGCGTCGGTCGCGGTCTCCGGATCGGCGAGGATGTAGCGCGAGTTGAAGATGTTGAGGCCTTTGTTCTCCATCGCGCCGAAGTTGAAGTCGGCGACGGCCACGATGTTGAACACGCCCAAATCGTACTCGCGGCCATAGACCCGCTCATCCCAGGCCATCGAACGCCTTCAGCGCGGCCATGGCGTGCTCGGTCTTCGGCAGATCCGTCTCCCGCACCCAGATGCCGAGATCGACCTGCCGGCCGGACATGGTGGTGAAGCTGTCGCGGTTGGCGGCGAGATCGCCCGCGACCAGCGCGAAGAGGTAGCAGGGCTTGGGGAATGGATCGCGCCACTCCGCCCAGTGCCGGCCGTCCGGCAGGTCGCCGCCGCCGATATGGTCGCCATTCGCCAGCAGCACCGGATAGAGCGCCTTGTCCGCCGCCATCCGCACGAGGTAGCGGGAGAGCACGTCCGGCCGATCGGGGAAGAAGGTGATGCGGCGGAACCCCTCCGCCTCGCATTGCGTGCAGAGCAGGCCGCCGGAGGCGTAGAGGCCCATCAGCTGGGTATTGCGGGCGGGTGCGATCTCGACCTCGGTGGTGACCTCATGCGCGTCGCCGGGAAGGTCGATCACCAGAGCGCCCTGTTCGATGCGCCAGTCGGCGTCGGCGCCGTCCACCTGCACGGACGAGGGCGACAGGTCCGACCCGTCCAGTCGGAGAGGACGGTCATGCGCGCCGTTGCGAGTTACCGACAAGGTCGCGCGGACCCGTGTCGCCCCGGCATCCAGATCGAAGTCGAGCGCGATGTCGGGGACCAGCCAGTCTGGCGGGCGGTAATCCTCGCGCCGGATGATACGCGGGGCGGCGGGGGCAGTCTGAACGTCCATGCGCCCGAACTAGGCAGGCGGGCGCATCAATACAATCGCGCGCGCCCGGTTCGTAGCGTCACTTACGAGTCGCGCGGCTTCTTGGTCGTCACCAGCTTGTACGCATCCTCGTACCAGTCGGTGCCCGGATAGTTGGCGCCCAGGACGGCGGCCGTCTTCCGCGCCTCGTCGGGCAGGCCCAGCGCCAGATAAAACTCGGTCAGGCGCATCAGCGCCTCCGGCACATGGCTGGTCGTCTGGTACGTCTCGGTCACCTTGCGGAAGCGGACGACCGAGGCGATCCAGTCGCCGCGCCGCTGGTAAAAGCGCCCGACCTCCATCTCCTTGCCGGCAAGGTGATCGTGGACGAGGTCCAGCTTCACGCGCGCATCGGCGGCATAGGTCGTGTCGGGGTAGCGGCGGATCAGCTCGCCCAGCGCATCCTGCGCCTGCAACGTCACCTTCTGGTCCCGGTTTACGTCGCTGATCTGCAGGTAGTAGTCGATCGCGATCAGGTAATAGGCATAGGGCGCGTCACGGTTGCCCGGATGGATGGACAGGAATCGGCGCGCGGATTCGATCGACGCCGTGTAATCGCGGGCGAGATAGTAGCTGAACGCGCTCATCAGCTGCGCCCGCCGCGCCCAGACCGAGTAGGGATGCTGGCGCTCCACCTCGTCGAAGACCTGCGCCGCCGTCTTGTACTGCCCGCGCGCCAGCCGGGATTTCGCGACCGAATAGAGCGTGTCCACGTCCGTCGCGACATAGGTGGTGTCCGCCTTGTTCTTGCCTGTAGCGCAACCAGCGAGGATGGCGAGGGCCGCGACGGCGGCGAGCGGACGATAGGCGAAGCGCGACATGGACCGGGGTCTTAGCCGAGCGTTCGGGGCGTGGGAAGCGGCCATGGCGTTGTCCGACGACTGCATCGACTGAAGCCGCTAAGTTGCGAAAGTTGCGGCTCGCGAGCGGCTTTTGCGCCGGTTGCGGCGGGGAAGCGGCAGTCGCGCGCCGCAGACGCGGCAGTTACGCGGCGGCCAAGCGGCACGACTGAACATAAGCGCGGTGGTGCGTGTCGCGGGAGAGAGTCGGGAACGGCGAGCATACGCGGAGATGGAGCACATCGCCTGCCCTGTAGGACAGGGTTTTCCCCTGAGCCTCTAACGTCATCCTGACGAAAGTCAGCATGACGGGTTGTGCGGTTGGGTGGTGCCGGCGCTTCGACACACTCAGCGCGAGCGGCCGTGGATATGCGATATCAGGCCCGATCCAGGCCGATCAGCGCCGCCGCCACCTGCCGCCCCTCGCCGCGCAGCACGGCCCAGGCGCGCGCGGCGGCGCGGCTGTCCATCGCGGCGAGGCCGATGTCCCGCGCCTCCAGCGCCTTGGCGAGTTCGGGGAGCATCCGCATCGTGGTGCCGGTGCCGAGCAGGACGAACTCAGGCGGAGGGCCGGCCGTCAGCAGCGGCTCCAGATCGGCCACGCTCAACGCATCGAGCGCCGGCGCGTCCCATTCCCACGCTTCCTCGGTCGTCATCATCACGCCGCCGGGGAAGACGAGGTCGTTCACCTTGAACCCGCTGCCCGAGAAGCCCCGGACGATCGGTCCGCCGGGTGCCTCCTCGCGCGTCAGGCGCAGGCTCAGCGCCCGCCCTCCCTCGGCCCGATCCGCTCGGCACCCGCCGCCGGGCTCGCCACGGCCTTGCCGCCGCCGACCTTGGTGCCGGGCTTCAGGCCGAGCGAGATCAGCAGCGAGGAGGAGACGTAGACGGACGAATAGGTGCCGACGATGATGCCGAGGATCATCGCCGCGGTGAACCCGCGCAGCACATGGCCGCCGAGGATCAGCAGCGATCCGAGCGCGAGCAGGATGGTGATCGAGGTCATCACCGTGCGCGGCAGCGTTTCATTGACGGACAGATCGATCAGCGCGCGCATGTCCATCTGGCGGTACTTGCGCATGTTTTCACGGATGCGGTCGTCGATCACCATCTTGTCGTTGATCGAATAGCCGACGATGGTCAGCACGGCGGCGACGATGTTCAGGTCGAACTCGAAGCGCGTGATCGCGAAGAAGCCGAGGGTCATCAGCACGTCGTGCGCGATCGCGACGAAGGTGGAGACGCCGAACTGCCATTCGTAACGCAGCCAGCTGAAGATCGCGATGCCGAACACCGCGAGGAACACCGCGAGCACGCCGTTGCGCACCAGCTCGCCCGACACCTTGCTCGACACCGATTGCTGCTGCGAGAAGGTCACACCGGGGAAGTCGGCGCGCAGCCCCTGTTCGACGCGGGTGACGAGCTTGGCGCTCGCCTCCGGATCGGTCGAGTTCGGGACGGGCAGGCGGATCTGGACCGAGTTGTTGGTGCCGACCGCCTGTAGCTGCACGTCGCCGACGTCCAAGCGATCGATATCCTCGCGCACCTTGTCGAGCGAGGGCGCCGTCGGGAACTGCGCCTCGACCATCACGCCGCCGGCGAAATCGACGCCCATGTTGAGGCCACGCACCGCGACCGCAGCGACCGCGAGCACGGTCAGCAATGCCGTCAGCGCGAACGCCCAATAGCGCAGCGAGACGAAGGGCAGGTTGGTGTTGTCGGGGACGAGTTTCAGCAGGCGCATCAGATCACGATCTCCGTCGGGCGCTTCCGCTTGAGCCAGCCGACCACCAGCATCCGGGTGAACAGCACGGCCGTGAAGACCGACGTCGCGATGCCGATCAGCAAGACGACGGCAAAGCCCTTCACCGGGCCGGAGCCGAGCAGCAGCATGATGAGGCCCGCGATCGCGTGCGTCACGTTCGCCTCGAAGATCGTGCGGCTGGCTTCCTTGTAGCCCAATTCCACCGACTGGACGATCGAACGGCCGCGCCGCCGCTCCTCTCGGATGCGCTCGTTGATCAGCACGTTGGCGTCGACCGCCGCGCCGATGGTCAGGATGAAGCCGGCGATGCCCGGCAGGGTCAGCGTGCCCTTGATCAGCGCCATCACGCCCAGGATCACGAAGACGTTAATGACCACCGCGCAGTTCGCATAGAAACCGAAGCGGCCATAGGTCAGCAGCATGAAGGTGAGGACCGCGACGGTCGCCACCACCGATGCGATGACGCCTGCCCGGATCGAATCCGCGCCGAGGCCCGCCCCGACGGTCCCCTGCTCGATCACCTTCAAGGCGATCGGCAGCTTGCCGGAGCGGAGCGCGATGGCGAGCTGATTGGCGCTATCGACGGTGAAGTTGCCGCTGATCTGCGCGGAACCGCCCAGGATCGGCTCGTTGATGTTCGGGGCCGAGATCACCGAATTGTCGAGGATCATGGCGAAGGGCTTGCCGGTATTCTCCTGCGTCACCCGCGCGAACTTGCGCCCGCCCTCGGCATTGAAGGTGATCTTCACGATCGGACGGTTGTTCTGGTCGTAGCCCTGGTCCGCCTGGACCAGCTCGTCGCCGGACAGGATCGCACGACGCTTGACCGCGATGCGCGGGGTGCCGGCGGGATTGTCGGGATAGGGCAGGATCTGACTGCCGATCGGCGCGCGATTGCGGGCCAGTTGATCGGTGGTCGCGGTCTGGTCAACCAGCTTGAATTCCAGCTTGGCGGTCTTGCCGAGCAGTTCCTTCAGCGCGGTCGGGTCCTCAAGGCCCGGCACCTGCACGAGGATGCGGTCGTCGCCCTGGCGGAGGATCGTCGGCTCGCGCGTGCCGAGCTCGTCGATGCGCTTGCGCACCACTTCGGTCGCGGTGTCCATCGCCTTTTCGGTCTCGGACTTCAGCCCGGCCTCCGTCGGCGTCATCACGATGCGGGTCGAATCGACCACCGCGACGTTCCAGTCACGCTGTCCGGTGACCCCAACCGCATTGGTCAGGCTGCGCGCCTTGTCCACCGCCGCGTCGAGCCGCGCCACGTCACGCACAAAGAAGCTGAGCGCGCCGTTGTTGGTCGAGATGTCGCCGATCGCGATCGCCGGGTCGGCGCGTCGCATCTCGTTGCGGACCATCTCCTCCATCGCCTCGACCCGCTGCCGCGCGACATCGGCGGTATCCGCCTCCAGCAGCAGATGGCTGCCGCCGGCGAGATCGAGGCCGAGGTTGATGCGCGGCGCGAGGTAGGACGGCCACTTGTCCGTGACCCGTTCCGGCAGAAGGCTGGGGATGGCGAGGAGCACGCCGACCAGCAGCGTCAGGCTGATCGACAGGACCTTCCAGCGCGGGAAGTCGAGCATCGCCTGGCGCTCAGTCGTTCGCCGGCTTCGCGCCGCCCAGCGGACGGACGTCGGTCAGCGTGCCCTTGACCACGCGGACCTTGACCGAGGGGGCGATCTCGATCTCCAGCTCGGCATCCTCGGTCTTGGTGACCTTGCCGACGATGCCGCCTGCCGTCACCACCGTGTCGCCCTTCTTCACCGCGTCGATCATCGCGCGGTGTTCCCTGGCGCGCTTCTGCTGCGGGCGGATGATCAGGAAGTAGAAGATCAGGCCGATCAGGACGAACTGGCCGACGAAGAACACGGTGCTGCCCGCGGAGGAACCGGCGGCGCCGGCGGTCTGGGCAAATGCAGGGGTGGAGAACATCTGGATTCCGGCGTTCGAGAGCGATCGGTGCGACCGCAAAATCGGCCGCGCGCTATCACGAAGGGCGGATCGGGCGCAATGGGCGCGGCCGCGCTTGCCTTCGCAACCGGCCCCCGTTAAGGCGCGCGGCTCTGGTCGGGGCGTAGCGCAGCCTGGTAGCGCATCACACTGGGGGTGTGGGGGTCGCAGGTTCGAATCCTGTCGCCCCGACCAAACAAGATCAAAGACTTAGACGTCGTATCGTCTCACGCCGCCGCGCCCAACAGCGCAGGCAGCAATCACCCGGCAGACACGGCCGGTGCACACTCCCCAGGTTGGGACTCGTTTGGTCCATTCGGCAGCGGCGAGACCGAGGTCGAGCGGCTGCGCTGATACCGGGTCGATTACCGCGCGTCGAAGGCGAGTGACGATCCCGTCGACGGCAATTCCTGAACGATCGGCGCCACTGGTCCGGTTGAACTCTGGATGCGCCATCGCGTTGGATCCGTGAAGCCGGGAAACATGGCGGAGAGGACTCGAATGCCTGTCAGCGCCGTACATCCCAACCGACGATCCACGTGACCGTCGTCCAGCGGCTCCTGCTGATCGTGCTGTTCGCCGCGATTCCGATTGGCATACTTCAAATCATAAGCGTTCGCCAGGAAGCGGCGGAGCAGCAGGACGAACTTGCGCAGACCGCCCTGCGCACCGCCTATCGCGCAGGCGCCGAGCAGAAGCGCATCGTGGAGGGCGCAAGACAGTTGCTTTCGGCCCTGTCGCTGGTGAAGGCCGTTCGCGAGCGTGATGAGAAGTACTGTAGCATGCTGGCTAAGCAGCTTCAGGCGCAATTCCCCATTTATATCGTGATCGGGGTTGCAGACGCCCGCGGGCACATCTGGTGCAGCAGTACGAGGACGGGCGCGAGGATCGCGGATCGACCGTACTTTCAGAAGGCGATCAGGACACGCGAATTCACGACCGGAGGGTTCATCGTCGGCCGCGACCGCGGATGGCCATCGCTCAACTTCAGCCTTCCGTTCGCAGATGCCGATGGCCGGCTGATGGGCGTGCTGGTCGCCGGACTCGATCTCAAGCGCCTTGCCGCTGATGTGGGGCGCGCGCAGCTTCCGCCCCACAGTGAGCTCGCAATCATCGGCCCCGATCAGAAGCTGTTGGTACATCTTCCGAACGGGCAAGGCATAGGCAGCCAGATGCCGGACCGTTTCGGCCCCGCCTTCCGGGCCGAGCGGCCGGGCGTGATGCGCGTGAGGTGGTTCGATGGAAGCGACCGTCTGCTGGCCTTTACACCCCCGGCAGTGGATCGTGGCATGCCGTTTCTGATCGCGATCGGTGTCGATCGCGCGGTGGCCGCAAAGGCTCTACGGGATGAGACACTCGTCGGCTTCGGCATGCTGCTGTTCGTTCTCGGAGCAGCGCTACTGCTCGCGTGGCGTTTCGCGACCCATTATATCCGGCGCCCTGTGAAGCGCCTGGCGCAGACGGTCGCGGCCTGGCGGGATGGCGACGAGACCGCACGCGTCGGTCGGCTCGATCCTGGATCGGAATTCTACGATCTCGGAACGGCCTTCGACGCGCTCGCCGAGACCGTCGTGGAGCGCGAACGCCGCCTGCGCGACACCCTTGAGAGTACCACCGATATCGTCGCGACGATCGGTCCGGATTGGTCCGTCACCTTCCTCAACGGCCGGGCGGAGGCTCGCCTCGGTGCGCTCAACCCGCTCCACAAGAAGCTTTGGAAAGCCTTCCCGGAGATCACCAACCGGGAGCTCAGAGCAAGTCTACGAACAGCGATGGAGGAGCGACGGCCCACCCAAGTCATCTTCCGCTATGACAAGCTTGCTGGTCATTTCGAAGTGAACGCCTTCCCGGCAACCGACGGCGGACTTACCCTCTTTATTCGGGAGGTGACGGCCCAGCACAGGGCGCAGGAAGAATTGCGTCATCTGGCGCTGAACGATCCCTTGACCGAATTGCCGAACAGAGCCCACGCCATGCAGGTCGCGACCGAAAAGGTAGCCGACCGCTCCCTGTCCGCCCTCGCCCTGATCGACCTCGACGGCTTCAAGCACGTCAATGACCGGTTGGGCCATCCCGCCGGCGACGAGATGCTGCGGCAAGTGGCGAGGCGGCTGTCCTCGTGCGCCAGCATGCATTGCATGATCGCGCGGCTCGGCGGCGATGAGTTCGTCGCCCTGCTGTTCGGTCTCGACAAGGAACAATGCGTGGCGATTGGCGATTCGCTGATAGAGGCCCTGGCCCGCGAGCCGTTCTACGTCCATGGTCTTGACCATCGGGTGACGGCCAGCTGCGGAATTGTTTTCCTCGACGAAGCGACGAACGCGGGGGCGGAGGGCCTGCTCGCGGATGCCGACCTGGCTCTTTACGGCGCCAAAGCGGCCGGCGGCGCGATAAGCCACGTCTATACCCAGGCCGAGCGGTACAGCTACGAGGCACGCCGGCAGCTGGAGGATGAATTGGCCCGCGCTGTGGCCATCGGAGAGTTCGAACTCTATTATCAGCCACAGCTGCGTCTGGCCGATGCGCGGCTTGTCGGGGCCGAAGCCCTGCTCCGCTGGAACCATCCCGATCGCGGTGTTCTGGCGCCAGGCGAGTTCATGCATGTTCTGGCAGGCAGCCGTCACACATTGAAGGTCGGCGGATGGATCGTGGACGAGGCCTGCCGTCAAGCGGCCCTGTGGCTGCGCCGCGGATTGGCCATACGTGTCGGTATCAACCTGTTCGCCGAACAGCTGCGCTGGGACGGCTTCGACGACTATATGCATGATATTCTGAAAAAGTATGAGCTGCCGACAGGCGCTGTGGAAATCGAGGTCACCGAGGATATCGGGCTGGAGTCCGCAGGGTCGAGAGAGGCGCTGTCACGCCTTCGGGCCACAGGCGTTCCCCTGGCGCTGGACGATTTCGGCACAGGCTTTGCCTCGTTGAAGAGCCTCAAGGACTTGCCGGTGGATCGCCTCAAGATCGATCGTGGATTTGTATCCCAGCTTCCGCACAACCCCCATGACAGGGCGATCGTCGAGGCCATTCTGGCATTGGGTCGCACCTTGGGGCTGGAGGTGATTGCCGAAGGTGTCGAGACCGACGAGCAGGAGCGCTATCTCGTATCAAGAGGATGCGAGGAGGCGCAGGGCTATCGCTACGGCAGGCCGATGCCGGCCCGCGCATTTTGCGAATATCTGCGCCGCCAGCTGAGCGACGCGGCAGGCTGACGATCAAGTCCAAGAGAGGACGGCATTGAGCTTAACGGCCATTGGAGCGTTGTTGATGTCAGTCCCTTGCAGACCTGTCAGGGGCGACGAACAGCTTATCGGACACGCGATGTCGAGGTTTGGAGCGGCCGACTTTCAGCGATCGCTACCGGTGTTCGAAAGAACACGTTCGGATTTCCCGGCGAGCAACACTCGTCTATTAGGGAGATCACGCCGCACAACTCTATGTAATCGACGTCTCGGGCAACGGACCGCTTGTCGGCATGCCGCGGCCACCCGCGTCGGGCATGAACATGCGCCTACGGAGCACGAGGCTGAGCATTTGTGCGCGGATCGCAGGGCGACGCGACCGCATGGGCTTGGCGGTTCGGCCGGCATGGATCTGGCTGGCCCGGCCATGCGCCTGACGTCGCGCGGACCGAGCCGAATGGCTTCTCGAAAGGTCAGGCCTCCGCACGCGCGCTTCGACACGCGCTCAGGTGGACGGCGTAACCGGCTGAACGCGATTAGAGGAGACATGCGTGGCCATTCTGAAGAAGATCCTCCAGGTTCTTGGCAAAGCACGCCGTCTCGCGACCGCGAGAAGGGAACGCGCGCGCAACGAGGAGAGCGAGAATATCGATTATCGCAGGCTGGCGGAGAACAGCCCGGACGTGATCTTTCGTATCAACGCGCGGAATTTCCCCGATTATGTGTCGCCCTCTGTGCAGGGAATGCTGGGTTGGTCGGCCACGGAGATGATGGCGATCGGCCCGCGGACCATTCATTCAGACGACGAGCCGATGGTGCGCGCGATCAATGACCGCCTTATTTCCGGAGAACTGAGGGAAGCGACCGTCCAGTGCCGTATGGTGCACCGGGATGGTCATGACGTCTGGATCGAAGCCAATGCCCGGCTCAGCGACGGCGGCGATGGCGCAGCCGCAGGCGTGGTGATGGTCATGCGCGATGTTTCGGAACGCAAGAGACTGGAGGATGAACTGCGGACTTTGGCCGCAACCGACGGCCTGACCGGGTTGCTGAACCGTCGCGCTTTCGACGAGGAACTGGAACGTGAATGGCATCGCACGGTGCGCGATAGCGCGCAGATGTCCCTGTTGATGATCGACGTGGACCATTTCAAGAGCTTCAACGACCTATACGGCCACCAAGCCGGCGACGAATGCCTGAAGGTGGTCGCCGCCGCGGTCAAGAATTGCGCACGCCGGCCGGGGGACTCGGCCGCCCGCTATGGCGGCGAGGAACTGGCCGTAATTCTGCCCGGCACCGATTCATCCGGCGCCTCAGACGTGGCGGAAGCCATCCGCATGCAGGTTGAGGCGCTCGGGGTGGATCATGCCATGGGGATTGGCGATGCGATGCGCGTTACCGTCAGCATCGGCGTCGGGACGGCCTTCGCGCGCTCGGGGGCATCTGTGCAAATGCCGGCAGGACTGGTCCAGGCCGCTGATACCGCGCTCTACAAAGCGAAGGACTTGGGGCGCAACCGCGTCGTAGCCGCAATAGTCTTGACGGCACCCTCGTGATGGATCGAGTGCCGCTGCCGCCGGATGCCGGCTGAGGACAAGTATCGCGGGGAGGAGCGGTCGGAGCCGGCCAAGGTTTCAGCGATGCGCAGTCGGCAGCAACGGCTTAAACCGGAACCACTGCTCTCCGGTTCAAGGCCGAGGCCGAATCGTATCCGGTCACCATGTGAATCGGCTTGTGGGTCCCAGCCGTAAGACGCCCGCTTATGTGGGCTACACGCTTCGACCGGGTGCCCGCCTCGCTGGCGACACCCCATTCGCCATTGTCCAACACCGTTCGATATGCGACATTATGGTCGATATATGACGCCAGATGTGCTGATCGACTGTGAGGAGAGGATATGATCGACAAGGCCGTACCCGATGTCGCGGCGGCGGTGGCCGACATCCGTGACGGCGCATCGGTGATGATCGGTGGCTTTGGCACGGCAGGCATGCCCGAGCAGCTGATCGACGCGCTGATCGCGCGCGGCGTCGGCGACCTCACCATCATCAACAACAATGCCGGGAACGGCGAGCAGGGCGTGGCCGCACTGATCCGCGAGGGGCGCGTGCGCAAGATCATCTGCTCCTTCCCGCGCCAGTCGGACTCGCACCATTTCGATGCCGCCTACCGCGCGGGCCGGATCGAGCTGGAACTGGTGCCACAGGGCAATCTCGCCGCGCGCATCCAGGCGGCAGGCGCCGGCCTGGGCGCGATCTTCACGCCCACCGGCTATGGCACCTTGCTTGCCGAGGGGAAGGAAACCCGCGAGATCGATGGGCGCAACCATGTGCTGGAATATCCGATCCACGCCGATTTCGCGCTGATCAAGGCGCTGAGAGCCGATCGCTGGGGCAACCTCGTCTACCGCAAGACGGCGCGCAACTTCGGCCCGATCATGGCGATGGCGGCGAAGACGACGATCGCGCAGGTGGCCGAGATCGTGCCGCTCGGCGCACTCGATCCCGAAGCGGTGGTGACCCCCGGCATCTTCGTCCAGCGGGTGGTCCAGGCCACCGCCGCCGCCCTCGACGCCGCCGCCTGACCGGAGACGCATGATGAACCGCCTCACCCGCGACCAGATGGCCGCCCGCGTCGCCCGCGACATTCCGGAGGGCGCCTATGTGAACCTCGGCATCGGCCTGCCGACCAAGGTCGCCAACTACCTTCCCGTCGATCGCGAGATCCTCCTCCAGAGCGAAAACGGCCTGCTCGGCATGGGCCCCGCCCCCGCCCCGGGCGAGGAGGATTGGGAGTTGATCAACGCCGGCAAGCAGGCGGTGACGCTGCTCACCGGCGGCTGTTTCTTCCACCATGCCGACAGCTTCGCGATGATGCGCGGCGGGCATATCGATATCTGCGTGCTCGGCGCCTTCCAGGTGTCCACGACCGGCGACCTCGCCAACTGGCATACGGGCGAGGCGGATGCGATCCCGGCGGTCGGCGGCGCGATGGACCTGGCGATCGGGGCCAAGCAGACCTTCGTGATGATGGAGCTGCTCACCAAGTCGGGCGAGAGCAAGCTGGTGGACGCCTGCACCTATCCGCTCACCGGCATCGGCTGCGTCTCGCGCGTCTACACCGACGTCGCCGTGTTCGAGACCGGCAGCGGCGGCGCCCGCCTTGTCGAAGCGGTCGAGGGACTTGGCATCGACGAACTGCGCAGCCTCGTAGGCGTGCCGCTCGCCGCCTGAAGAGAGAAGAGACACATGACCGAAGCTTTCATCTGCGACGCCGTCCGCACGCCGATCGGCCGCTATGGCGGCGGGCTTGCGGCGATCCGCGCCGACGATCTCGGCGCTTTCCCCATCAAGGCGCTGATCGCGCGCAACCCCGCCATGGACCCGGCAGCGGTCGAGGAGGTCTTCTACGGCTGTGCCAACCAGTCGGGCGAGGACAACCGCAATGTCGCGCGGATGAGCCTGTTGCTGGCGGGCGTGCCGCACACCGTACCGGGTGTCACCATCAACCGGCTTTGCGCCTCGGGGCTGGAGGCGGTCGGATCCGCGGCGCGAGCCATCCGCCTCGGCGAGATGGCGCTTGCCGTCGCCGGCGGGGTCGAGAGCATGACGCGCGCCCCGTTCGTGATGGGCAAGGCGGACGGTGCCTTCGGCCGCAACCAGAAGATCGAGGACACGACCATGGGCTGGCGCTTCGTCAACCCGGCGCTCGATGCGCTTTACGGCACCGAGACGATGCCGCGCACCGGCGAGAATGTGGCCGAGGACTACGGGATCAGCCGCGCGGATCAGGACGCCTTCGCGCTCCGCAGCCAGCAGCGTGCCGCCGCCGCCCAGCAGAGCGGCTATTTCGCGGAGGAGATCGTGCCCGTCGCGGTGCCCGGCCGCAAGAAGGGTGAGGTGATCGAGGTATCGGCCGATGAGCATCCGCGCGCCGACACGACGATCGAGACTTTGCAGAGGCTGAAGCCGCTCTTCGGCTCGGACGGCACCGTGACGGCGGGGAACGCGTCCGGCATCAACGACGGCGCCGCCGCCATGATCGTCGCCAGCGAGGCCGCCGCGCGTGCCCACGGTCTGACGCCCCGCGCGCGCATCCTCGGCATGGCCTCGGCCGGCGTGGAGCCGCGTGTGATGGGGATCGGCCCGGTGCCCGCCTCGCAGAAGCTAATGCGCCAACTCGGCCTCGGCATCGGCGACTTCGACGCGATCGAGCTGAACGAGGCCTTCGCCAGCCAGTCGCTCGCGGTTCTCCGTGGCCTGGGCCTTGCCGACGACGCGCCCCAGGTCAACGCCCATGGCGGCGCGATCGCCCTCGGGCACCCGCTCGGCATGTCGGGTGCGAGGCTCGCCATGACCCTCGTCCACCAGCTTGAGAAAAGCGGCGGCAGGCGGGGGCTGGCGACGCTCTGCATCGGCGTCGGCATGGGCCTGGCGCTCGCCGTCGAGCGGGTCTGAACGGACCGCGCGGACTGCGCCTATGCAACAGTGGTTTCGAAGCAACGCGGGCGAGCTTTCGTCTTCCCTCGACCATTTTCGGTTGACAGAACGGCGCAGAACGTCTCAACGCAATATCGCTCTTAAGTTCGAATAACGCACGTCAGAGTTTTCCAGTTTTCCCCAGGAGAGGACCTAGCTTTGCTCCCCGCCCACACTGCCCGCTCTTCCTTCCACCGCAACGCCGCTTCGATCGCCGCGCTGACCGCCGGCCTCATCGCGGTGCCGGCTTCCGCCCAGACCGCAGCCGAGCCGGCCCCGCAGGTCGCCGCGGCCGCGCCGGAGGAGGCCGAGCCGAGCGAAATCGTCGTCACCGCGCAGAAGCGTAGCGAGCGGTTGCAGGACGTGCCGATCTCGATCTCCGCCGTATCCGCCGCCACGCTGGAGCGGCAGAGCGTCACGCAGGTGGCGCAGATCTCGCAGACCGTGCCGGCCATTCGCATCGACTTCAGCGGCAACACCGTCCAGCCGACCATCCGCGGCGTCGGCAGCGCGATCGCGGGTCCGGGCACCAACTCGAACATCCCGACCTATATCGACGGCTATTATATCCCCAACCCGGTCGCGACCGACCTCAACCTGATCAACATCGCGTCGCTGAACGTGCTGAAGGGGCCGCAGGGCACTCTGTTCGGCCGCAATGCGACCGGCGGCGCCATCCAGGTCACCACCCGCGCGCCGCAGCATGACACGACAATCCTGGCGCGCGTCGGCTATCAGTCGTTCGATCACCTGACGAGCGGCTTCTACGGCTCGACCGGCCTGACCGACACGCTCGCGGTCGACCTCGCCGCCTCCTATGAGCGTGGCGACGGCTTCAAGCGGAACATCGTCACCGGCGAGAAGGATGTCGGCAAGTTCGAGAAGTGGTCGATCCGCACCAAGGCGCTCTGGGAGCCGACCGACGGTGTCAGCTTTACCCTGGCCTACGCGCATAGCGACAGCGACGATCCCACGCCCAACATGGTCAACGCACGCAACGGCATGAGCGCCGGCGCGCTGATCCCCGGCACCATCGTCGCCTCGGGCCGCCGCGACGTGTCGAACACGCGTCCGAACTTCGACAAGCTGAAGACCGACTCGGTGACGCTGACCAGCGTCTTCGATCTCGGCTTCGCGGAGCTCACCTCCTACACCGGCTACCGCAAGGAGCGGGATTACCAGGGCTTCGACTACGACGCCTCCCCCGCCGAAGTTCAGGCGGCGATCTGGACGATCCCGGAGAAGACCTTCACCCAGGAAGTCAACCTGACGTCCAAGCCGGGCGGGCGCTTCAGCTGGGTGGTCGGCGCGTTCTACTTGTACAACGAGAGCGCGTATCACTACAATGTTGCCGCCGGTGGCGCGGATTACTTCCGCCTGTTCGACAGCGAGAACAAGACCAACTCCTACGCCCTCTTCGCGGATGGCACCTATGAGGTGGTGGACGACCTGTTCGTGACGGTCGGCGGTCGCTACAGCATCGACAAGCCGGAGGTGGCGTTCAACCTCTACTCGGCGAATGTCGCGGATAGCGGCGGCGACAAGTTCACCAACTTCTCGCCACGCGCCGTGGTCCGCTACGAGATCACGCCGCGCTCCAGCGTCTACGCGTCGTATACCAAGGGGTACAAGTCGGGCATCCTGCCTGCCTCGTCCTTCTCGACCACCGCTGTCGACCCGGAGAAGATCGACGCGTTCGAGCTTGGCTATAAGACGGCGAGCGGGCCGCTGCGCTTCAACCTTGCGGGCTTCTACTACAAGTACAAGGACGTGCAGGTCGCATCGTTCTTCGGCCAGGGCGTCTCGGTGATCCGCAACGCGGCAAGCTCCGAGATCTACGGCATCGACGGCGAACTCTCCTACGACATCACGCGGGACTTCAACGTCTTCGCAAACGTCGCCTGGACCCATGCGGACTACGACAAGTTCCCGAACGCCATCGGCTATCAGCAGGATCTGAACCCGGCGAGCCCGACCTTCTCGACCTTCCAGCCCGTGAACATCGACGCCTCCGGCTTCCAGGTGCTCCGCTCGCCGCGCTTCGCCTTCAACGTCGGCGCCAATTACGGCTTCGATCTTGCCGGTGGCCGCATGGCGCTTAACGCGAACTATTACCGCACCAGCAAGTTCTACTTCGATGCGGTGGAGCAGTTCGATCAGAAGGCCTATGGCCTGCTCAACCTGCGTGCGACGTGGACCGATCCTTCCGATCGCTTCGACATCTCGGTGTTCGGAACCAACGTGACCGACACCAAGTACATCACGCAGACGCTGCCCGACACCGTCGCCATCCGCCAGGCCTATGGCGAGCCCGCGACCGTTGGCGCGTCGGTGACTTTCCGCTACTGATGTCCAGCTTCATCCTCCCCCGCAAGGGGGAGGTGGCAGGCGCAGCCTGACGGAGGGGGAGGACAGCGGCATACTTCTAATTGGAAGGACATCGCCGCCCTCCCCCTCCGTCGCCTAACGGCGCCACCTCCCCCTGGCGGGGAGGATCGTTGATGCTGTTGTGAGACGTTCAGCCGATCAGCTTCGCGAGACGTCCTGAGATGATCGCCTCCGCCTCGGCAACGATGCGCGTGATCAGTACCTCGCAGGTGGGCACGTCGCGGATCAGGCCTTGAACGAGGCCGCCCCAGACGAGTCCCTCCTCCAGCGCCCCGTTCTCCAGAGCATGACGGCCGTCGGCGCCACGCACCAGATGCGCGACATCCTCGAACTTCGCCCCCGGACGGTTGGCGATCTCCACTACCGCGTCCGAACGCTCCGTCTTCAGCACCCGCGCGGTGTTGCGGAACGGGCGGAAGATCAGGTTGGTCGCGCGCTCGTCATTGGCCACCATGGCGTCCTTCACCGCCTGATGGATCGGCGCCTCGACGGTCGCGCAGAAGCGCGTGCCCATCGTGATCCCTTCCGCGCCGAGCGCCAGCGCCGCCGCGAGGCCACGTCCGTCGCCGAAGCCCCCGCTGGCGATCAGCGGCACCGTCACCTTGTCTGCCGCGGCCGGGATCAGGACCAGGCCGGGGATATCCTCCTCCCCCGGATGGCCGGCGCATTCGAAGCCGTCGATCGAGATCGCATCGACCCCCATCCGCTCGGCCGAGAGCGCGTGGCGGACGGCGGTGCATTTGTGGATGACGGTGATGCCGTGCGCCTTGAACGCGTCGACATGCTCCTGCGGCTTGAAGCCGGCCGTCTCGACGATCTTCACGCCCTCGTCGATGATCGCCTGCCGGTACTCGGCATAAGGCGGCGGGCTCATCGTCGGCAGGATCGTCAGATTCACGCCGAACGGCCGGTCGGTCATGGTGCGGCAGCGGGCGATCTCGCGGCGAAGATCGTCGGGAGTCGCCTGCGTCAGGGCGGTCAGGATGCCGAGGCCACCGGCGTTCGACACCGCCGCCGCAAGTTCGGCGCGTCCGACCCACTGCATCCCGCCCTGGATGATCGGATGCCGGATACCCAGCAGCTCGGTGACGCGTGTCCGCAGCATGGTCGTGAAGCCTTCTGAGCTGTTTCAGACGAAGCGGGCTGCTTCGGCCAGGATGTCACGCGCGGTGGCGACGTGCATGTTCTCGATCATACGTCCCCGGAACCGCTCGGCCCCGTCGCGGGCGGCAGCGACCAGCGCCTCTGCATCCTCGACCTCCTCGGCGGTCGGCCCGAACACGCGGTTGGCGGTCTCCACCTGATTGGGGTGGATCAGGGTCTTGCCGTCGAAACCGTGAGCCTTGCCCTCCAGGCACTCGGCCTCAAGCCCGGCGGCATCCTCCAACCCGTTGAACACGCCGTCCAGCGCCAGCACGCCTGCGGCCCGCGCCGCCAGCACGATCATCTGAAGCGACAGGTGCAGGCCCGGCCGATTGCCCGCAGGAGGCAGGCGCAGTTCCTTGGCGAGGTCGTTGCCGCCAGCGATCAGCCCGATCACACCCTCCGCGGCCGCGATCTCGCGCGCGGCGAACACACCCTTCGGCGTCTCGATCATCGCGAAGATCGGCTTGCCGAGCGCCGCCGCAACCCTTGCGGCAGTCGCCGCATCATCGACCTTGGGGACGACGACGGCCGGCGCGGCGCTTCCCGCCACGGCGGTCACGTCGGCGTCATGATGCGAGCTGTCGGCCGCGTTGACGCGGATGATGGCGTTCGGAAAGTCCGGCCCGACCGCCGCCACCGCCGCGTCCCGCGCACTGGTCTTATCGATGGCGGGCACCGAGTCCTCAAGGTCGAGGATCACCAGCGACACGGGCAAGGTCCTCGCCTTGGCGAGCGCACGCGCGTTGGAGGCAGGCAGGTACAATGCGGCGCGCAGCCGCCCTTCGACGATCGGCATGACTTCTCCCGTGCGGCCTGCGCTCAGACCTCGACGGGAGGCAGATGGCCGGGCCGGCCGCCCAGCAATATCGTCTTGGTTTCGAGATAGGGATAGAGCCCTTCCACCCCGCCCTCGCGCCCCACGCCGGACTGCTTGAAGCCACCGAAGGCGATCATGAAGTCGACGTGATGGCCGTTATGCCCGACGGTGCCGGTGCGGATCTGGCGCGCGACCGAATAGGCGCGATCGACGTCGTTGGTGAACACCGCGCCGTTCAAGCCGAACTGGGAGTCGTTGGCGATGCGCACGGCATCGGCCTCGTCGGCGGCGGGGATGACCGACAGGACGGGGCCGAACACCTCCTCCTGCGCAATCGCCGCATTGTTGTCGACGCCGGCGAAGACGGTCGGCTCCACGAAGAACCCACGATTGAGATGCGCGGGGCGACCGCCGCCGCCGGCGACGCGATAGCCGTCCGCCTTGGCACGATCGATATAACCCTGCACACGATCCCGCTGCTTCCGCGTCGCGACCGGACCCATCTGTGTCGCCGGGTCGAAGGGATCACCGACGACGACCTTGGAGAAAGCGGCGCCGATCGCATCGGCCACGGCATCGGCGCGATGGCGCGGCACGACGACGCGGGTCAGCGCGGCGCAGACCTGTCCGGTCATGTCGCAGGCGCGGGCCGCGATTTCGTTCGCGGCGGTCTCGACATCATAGTCGTCGAGGATGATCGCCGCCGACTTGCCGCCCAGCTCCAGCGTGTAGCGGGCCATCCGCTCGCCCAGGATCGAGGCGATGTGGCGGCCGGTCGCCGAGGAGCCGGTGAAGCTGATCTTGTCGATGCCGGGATTGCGGACCAGCGCCTCGGACGCGTCGCGATCGGCGATGACGACGTTGATGACGCCCTTCGGCAGGCCGACCTTCTCGGCCACCTCGGCCATCAGCAGCGCATGGCCTGGCGCCTCCGGCGATCCCTTGATCACCACGGTGCAGCCGGCGATGAGCGCCGGCGCCACCTTGAACGCGGTGATCATGATCGGCCCGTTCCAGGGGATGATCGCGCCGACCACGCCAACCGGCTCCCGCACCAGCAGGCCGAGCTTCGCGCCGGAGACGGTCTTGTGCTCCTCCTCGAAGGCGAAGGTATCCGCCATCTTGGCGTAGTAGCGGAAGAAGTGTCCGGCGGCGGGCGTGACGCTGCTCGCGACCGAATGGAGGATACCCATCTCGTTGGGCCAGATCTGCGCGGCATCCGCCGCCCGCGCCGTCAGCTCCTCGGCCAGGCGGTTCATGTAGTCGGCGCGTTCCTTGTGACTCATGCGCGGCCAGGGGCCGTTGTCGAAGGCGTCGCGGGCGGCGGCGACGGCGCGATCCACGTCCGACGCCTGGGCGCTGGCCACCTGGACGAACAGCTCCTCGGTCGCGGGCGAGATCACGTCGATCAGTGCGTCGGAGGAGGGATCGACCCACTCACCGCCGATGAAGATGCGCTTCGGATCCTTGAGCGGTGCCTGGAAACTGGTCGCCACGGGCCTCTCCCTTGGTTGATCAAACGAACGTAACAAGTTCGATTATCGCCCTTGCGTTCTATTATCGCCATCATTAGCCATCGGCCTATCATTGGCAAGGGCCAAGCGAGGAGAGGCATATGGCACAGGCGAAATCGGCGATCGTTACCGGCGGCGCAAGCGGCATCGGCAAGGCCTGTGTCGAGGGACTCGCGGCGCAAGGCTGGGCGATCACCATCGCCGACCGCAACGAGGAAGGTGAGGCGATCGCCGCCGCGATCCGCGACGCGGGCGGCCAGGCGCAGTTCGTCACCGTCGACGTCTCCGAAGAGGCGAGCGTCCGCGCGATGGTGGAGGCCGCGACCGGTGCCTACGGCCAGCTTCACGGCGCGATCAACTGCGCGGGCATCGCCGGCTGCTCCAAGCCGATCCACGAGATTGCCGTCGAGGAATGGGACCGCGTCCACCGCATCAACCTGCGTGGGATGTTCTTCTGCCTGAAGTACCAGATCGCGGCGATGTGGCCGTATAGTGAGGGTTCAGTGATCGCCGTCTCCTCCGCCGCCGCCGTGAAGGGCCTGCCGTGGAGTTCCGACTATTGCGGATCCAAGGCGGGTGTGGACGGCATGGTGCGCGGTGCCGCCATGGACTGCGCCGAACAGAACATCCGCGTGAACGCCATCCTGCCGGGCGCGACCGTCACGCCGCTGGCGATGAACTCCAGCAACGCCAACCCGGCGCTCGCCAAGACGCGCACCCGCCCGATGGGCCGCATGGCGGATCCGTCGGAAATCGCGTCGGCGGCCATCTGGCTGCTGTCGGACGGCGCCACCTTCACCACCGGCATCTCGATGCCGGTCGACGGCGGGATGGTGATCGCGTGACCGAGGCGCCGTCGATCCGGCTCGACGGCAAGGTCGCCGTCGTGACCGGCGGGGGCGCAGGGATCGGCCGCGCGATCGTGGAGGCCTATGCGGCGCTCGGCGCGCGCACCGCCACGATCGAGATCGATCCGGCGCGCGCCGCCGATCTCCGCGAGGTGCTCGGGCCGGAACATGTCGTGGTCGAGGGCGACGTCCGCTCGGCTGAAACCATCGCCCGCGCCTTCACGGAGGTCGAACGCCGGTTCGGCGCGCTCGACGTCCTCGTCAACAATGTCGGCGACAGCCTGCGCCTGCGCGGATCTTTCGCGGACCGCAGCGAAGAGGATTGGGACGCGCTCTACGCGATCAACCTCAAGCACATCTTCGCCTGCACCAAGGCCGCCCTCCCCCTGATCCGCGCCGGCGGCCGAGGCGGCAGCATCATCAACCTGTCCACGATCGAGGCTTATCGCGGGGCGCCCCCGGCGGCGATCTATGCCGCGTTCAAGGCGGCCATCACTGGCTTCACCCGGAGCATCGCGCTTGAGCTGGGGCCGGAGAACATCCGCGTGAACATCATCGCGCCCGAGACCACGGAGACCGCCCAGGTGCCGGTGTCGCAGATGATCGCGCCCGAGCACCGCGATCATATCGAACGCTGGATCCCGATGGGCCGCTTCGGCGAGGCGCGGGACGCGGCCGGATGCGCGGTGTTCCTGGCGAGCGATCTGTCCGCCTGGGTGACGGGCACCACGATCCATGTCGACGGTGGTGCACTCGCGGCGGCCGGCTTCTACCGCACGCCCACCGGCGAATGGACCAACTTCCCCGTCGTCAGCGATGTCGGGATCGGCTGGCGGCCGGCCTCAACCTGACGGGTGCAGCCGGTCAGAGCGGCCTGAGGCTCTCCAGGGCAGCCCGATGCTCCGCCTCCAGACGCTCGACCAATTCGGCAACGGGCGGCAGGTCGGTGATCCCGCCGACGCCGTGTCCGCCGCTCCAGATGTCGCGCCAGGCCTTCAGGCCCCCGGGCAGGTTCGGCTTGAACACGCCCAGACGCTCCGGCAACGCGTCGGGATCGAGGCCGGCGCGGGCGATCGAGCCGCGCAGGAACGTGGCGGACAGGCCGGAGACGCGATCGGTGGTGATCACGTCGGCCAGCGTCTCGCTGACCAAGAGCGCCTTGTAATCCTCCGGCGCCAGCGACTCCTGCGTGGCGGCGAAGCGGGTGCCCATGTAGACGAGGTCCGCGCCGAGCGCCTGCGCCGCCGCCACCCCGCGCCCGTCGCTGATCGCACCGCCCAGGATCACGCCGCCGTTCCAGAACGCGCGCACCTGCGACACGAAGGCGAAGGGGTTCGCGGTTCCGGTATGTCCGCCCGCACCGGCGGTCAGCAGGATCAGCCCATCCACCCCCGCCTCGATCGCCTTCCCCGCATGGCGGATCGTCGCGACGTCGTGGAAGACGACGCCACCATAGGCGTGGACCCGCGCCGCCACTTCGGCGGGCTGGCCGACGCTGGTGATCACCACCGGCGGCTTCTTCGCCTCGATCAGCGCCAGATCGTCGGCAAAGCGCGGCGACCCCGCCGCCTGCACGATGAGGTTCACCGCATAGGGAGAACCGCCGAGCGCACCCTCGATCCGCTCGATCCAGCCCTTCAGTTCCTCGGTGCTGCGCGCATTGATCGCGGGGAAGGCGCCCAGCACCCCCGCCTGCCCCGCCGCGATCACGAGGTCGGGGCCGGAAACCAGGAACATCGGCGCGGCCACCACCGGCAGCCGCAACTGCCCCTTCAGCCGGTCAAGGCTCACGCGGACTTGGCGCGTTCGAGACACTCGGTGACGGCATCCTGGAACATGCGGATCTGCACCTCCATGCCGCCCAGCTGCACCTCCTTCAACGTGCCGGAGGACAGCCCCTCCTGGCACATGGCGGCCGCCCAATAGTCCTCTTCGCCGAACACCTGCGTCATCAGGTCCATCGATTTCTGCAGGCGGATCTCAGCGCGCTCGGTCTCCGGTTTCTTCGGAGCAAGCAGGTAATAGTCGACCGCGCATTTATCGACTGCGATCGGCCGGACCACGCCAAGGCTCGTGTAATGCGGGCTGACAACGATGATCCCGTTCGGGAAGCCGATATACGAGAACACCATGATCCAGCGCAGCTCGTCGTGGCGATCGGTGATCAGCTTCCGCTCGAAATTGCTGCGGTGGGCGGCGTTGCGGATATGGGGGCCGACGCGGTCGATCTGGTTCTCGGAATCGACCGAAAACTGCGCCAGCGAGTCCTTGTGCAGCCGCGTGACGTGATAGCTGTCGAGCATCGAATCCATCACCAGCTTCCAGTTCGCATCGACCGGGAAGGTGGCGTAGTGCGAGAGGTAGCTGGTGCCGAGGCCGAGCGCGTCGAAGTCCTCCGCCAGCTCGCCGTCAACCGTCGAGAAGTCGTACTCCTTCTCAGGATCGAGGCCGACCCAGATCAGCCCGCCTGCCTCACGCGACGGCAGTTCGCGCAGGCCCAGTTCCGACTTGGCGAGACCGGGGAATATCTCGGCACGCGGCAGGCCGATCAGCTTGCCGTCGAGGTCGTAGGTCCAGGCGTGATAGGGGCATACGATCCGCGGCGCCTTCTCGGTCTTGGTCGAGGTGCAGAGCTTCATGCCGCGATGGCGACAGACATTGGCAAAGGCCTTGGCCACGCCGTCCTTGTTACGGGTAAGGAGCACCGGCATCCCGGCGATCGTCACCTGGTGGAAGCTCTTCGGCTCCGGCAGCAGCGCCGATGGGGCCGCGATCACCGGCACGCTCTTCCACACCGCCGCCAGCTCCGCCTCATAGCGCGCGGGATCGGTGTAGTTGGTGGCCGGCACGGTGTCGCGGACCTGCGGGAAGTGGCAGTCGGCCAGTTCCGGCATCTTTTCGAGCAGCCGGCGCTGGCCCGGCGTCACGGTGCCGCCGGCGTGCGGCGGATTGCTGACGATCTGGTCCATGGTCTCCTCCATCAAGCCCACTCCAGCATCGGCGCGGGACGATCGCCCTCCGCCGATTGCCGTTCAAAAGCGAAACGCGCCGCCCGCTCCTTATGCACGGTCGAGCTGCCGAACAGTTGCTGGCTGAGCTTCGCCCGCTTCAGGAACAGGTGGCACGGATGCTCCCAGGTGAAGCCGATCCCGCCGTGCAGCTGGATCGCATCGCCGCAGAACGCCGCATAGGTGTCGCAGGCATAGGCTTTCGCGGCGGATGCGGTCGCAGAGGCATCCTCGGCACCCGCTTCGCCCAGCGCCGCGGCATGGCGGGCGAGCGCGGTCATCGCCTCGATCTTCACCTTCCAGTCGGCGGCGCGGTGCTTCAGCGCCTGGAACGATCCGATCGGTCGCCCGAACTGCTCGCGCACGGTGAGATACTCGACGGTGCGGTCGAGCAGCGCCGCCGCCCCGCCGACCGCATCGACGGCAAGCCCCATCGCCGCATGGTTCACAAGCGCATCCCAGGCCTGCGCGTCGAGATGAAGAAGCGCGCCCGCCTCGACCGCCACTCCGGACAGCGTGACGTGGCCGACGCTGCGGGTCAGATCGACCACGGGGCGCGGCGTGACGGACACGCCATCGGCTGCGGGTTCGATAAGCGCGAGGGCCGTGCCGGCCGCACTGCGCACCGGAATGAGCAGAAGCGTCGCGACACCGGCGAAGGCGAGGTGGTCGACGGCACCGTCAATCCGGTTGCCCGGGCCGAGCACGGGCAGGCCCGCCTCGCCCGGCAGTGCGACCGCCGCCAGGCAATCGCCCGCCGCGATCCTCGGCAGCCAGCGCGCCTTCATGGTCTCGTCGCCATGCTCCGCGATCGCGGCGGCGGCGAGCATCGTCGGCAGCGCCGGCACGGACGCCAGTTGCCGGCCCAGTTCCTCGTAGAGCACGCCGAGATGCGTCAGGCCGAGGCCAAGGCCGCCATGCGCCTCCGGGATGGCGAGGCTCAGCCAGCCGAGGCCAGCCATCTCTTCCCAAAGCGCGCGATCGAGACCTCGCCCTTCCTCTTCCGGTATCTCGATGCTGTCGCCCGCGCGATCGGCGAGCACGCCACGGATCGCCTCGCGCAGTTCTTCGGTGTCGATCATCTCGCTCATCATGCCGTCGCCCGAACAGGAGCCTCGGCCAGCGCCGGAGCGGATTCGGCCCAGCGCGCCGCCGCGATGGCGAGGGCCGCATTGTGGAGCCCGCCCGCCTCCGCCTGAAGCGCGCGGATGCGATAGGTCCAGAAATGCAGCAGATGCTCGGTCGTCACGCCCATGCCGCCGTGGAACTGGTGAAGGTCGAACAGCAGTGCCTGGATGCCGAGCTGCGCATGGCAGGCGGCGATATCGGCGTCGATCGCTCGCTCGCTCCACGCCCCGCGCATCGCCAGATAATAGAGGCTCTTCGCCCAGCCGTGCCGCTGCACCAGACGGTGCTGCACCGACTGGAACGACCCGACCGGGCGGCCGAAAACATGACGCTGCTTCACATAGTCGATCGTGAAGTCGATGGATGCCCGCGCCGCGCCGGCGATCTCCGCCGCGATCCCGACGCGCCACCAGCGGCGCATCGCCGCGCCCGCGCCAGCGAAGCGCTTCCCGCCGGCAAGGTCCGGGCGCTCGGCGAAGCGGCCATAGGGGAAGGCGTAGACGCTCTCGACCGACTCGACCGCTGCCGCGTCCACCGGCAGCACGACGACATCATCTCCGCAATCGACCAGCAAGGTGCCGGCGATCGGCAAGTTGCGGATCGCCTTGTCCAGCCCCGCTACGGCGACCAACGCCACGGGCCCGGCGAACCGCTCCGACGGCAGCGTCAGCGGCGCGACGAGCCCGGCGCCGATCGTGTCGATCGCCGAAATGCCCTTCGCCACCTCAAACGTGACCAGCGCCGCCTCAAGGGGACCGATGTCCCGGCCTGCATCCAGGAACCCGCTCTCCGCCAGCAGCGACTGCAGCGCCGCGTCGTGCCAGGCGTAGCTGAACCGCTCGTCCTGCGGCAGCGCCTGATGATCGCCCATGATGTCCTGCAGCGCGGCGACGAGCGCCTGCTGGTCTTCGGTCAGGTGAAGGTCCATCTCAGCCCCGCGGCAGCCCGAACTCGCGCTGGGCGACGAGATCGAGCTGGATTTCGTTGGTGCCGCCGGTGATCCCCGCCGGCACGTTGATCCGGTAATAATCGTCGAGCAGGACGTCGCCGCCGGCGAGGCAATCGGGCACGAACTCCGCGATGAAGTTCATCATGTCCGACACCGCGTCGAGCGCCACCACGCGCGCCAGGTTGGCGTCGGTGCCGGGCGGCATCCCCTTCACCCGCTGGTCGACGACCAGATAGGTCAGCATCCGCGCCGCCTCGAACTTCGCGACCAACATGCCGGCGCGGGATCGGGCGATCGGATCGTCATCCCAGCGCCCTTCCCGCTTCAGCTGCGCGACCGCGAGGTCGAGCGCATCTAGACCGGTGTGATAACGCGCCACGCCGACCCGCTCGAAAGCGAGCGCATGGGTCACGATCTCCCAGGCCTGCCCCTCCGCGCCGACGCGGTTGGCGGCGGGCACATGCACGTCGGTGAAGAACACCTCGTTCAGATGGCCGGGCTTGATCAGGCCGGGGAAGCTGGTGACCGAGATACCGGGCGTGTCCATCGGCACCAGGAAGATCGACACGTCCTTGCGGCCCGATCCGGTGCGGGCGAGCAGGAAGCACCAGTCGGCGGTGCGCGCATAGCTGGTCCAGATCTTCGATCCGTTGACGACGTATTCGTCGCCCTGCCGTTCGGCGCGGGTCTTGAGCGCGGCGAGATCGGTGCCGGCGTTCGGCTCCGAAAAGCCCTGGCACCAGATCACCTTGCCGCTGGATATGCCCTTGAGGTGCTGGTCCTTCTGCTCGGCCGTGCCGTAGCGCATCAGCGTCGGGCCGATCCAGTTCACGTTCATGTACTGGGGGCCGCGCGGTTCGCCCGCGCCCTTCATCTCCTCGCCCAGGACGAAGTGGTCCCAGTCGGCGCTGTTGTTGCCACCATATTCGACCGGCCAGTGCGGCGTCAGCAGCCCACGCTCGGCAAGCCCCGCGCAGAACTCGCGCGAGAAGGCGACCTGCAGGTCGGACGCATAGCTTTCGGGGACGTACTTCTCGTCCCAATCATCGGGCAGGAGCTCGTCGAGCGCGGCCTTCACCCGCTCGCGATACCGTTCCTGTTCGGGGGCCCAGGCGAATTCCATTGGTGTCGACCGATCCTCTTCTTACGCGGCCTTGGCCTGCGGCTCGCGCGGCAGCTTCAGGCCCCGCTCGGCGATGATGTTGCGCTGGATCTCCGAACTGCCGCCCGAGATCGTCCAGGCCCAGGAATAGAGATAGTCCTGCATCCAATAACCGGTCTCGTTGGCGCCGCCCATCAGCACGGCCTGCAGATACTGCGCATCGATCCCGCCGATCGACACACCCAGTTCGGTGAAGTCGCGCAGCAGATCGCTGTAGTAGAGCTTGATGATCGACGGCTCGACGCCGACGGCCTCACCCTTCAGCACGCTGGTCAGCTGGTTATTCACCAGCAGGCGCAAGGCCTCGATCCGGCTATAGATGCCGACCAGCCCGCGGCGGATCTCATCGTCCTCATAGGGCACGCGCCCGCCGTCCTTCGGCGCCCGCGCATCGGCCAGCAGCAGCTTGAACCCCTGCCGCATCCGCTCGGCGAGTTCGAGGACGGAGAGGCCGCGCTCGGACGAAAGCGTCGATTGCGCCACCGCCCAGCCGCCGTTCTCCGGGCCGATCAGGTTCTCGGCCGGAATGACCACGTCGTCCAGGAACAGCTCGTTGAAATGCGACGCGCCCGTCATCTGCTTGATCGGGCGCAGCGTCACGCCCGGCGTCTGCAGGTCCAGGATGAAGTAGGAGATGCCCTTGGTCTTCGACGCCGCCGGATCGGTCCGCGCGAGGAGCAGGCAATAGCGCGCGTGATGGGCGTTGGACGACCAGGTCTTCTGTCCGTTCACGACATAATGGTCGCCCCGCTTCTCGGCCCGGGTGCGCAGGCTGGCGAGGTCGGAGCCGGCATTCGGTTCCGAAAAGCCCTGGCACCAGATCTCGTCGCCGCTCAGCACGGCCGGCAGATGGCGGCGGCGCTGCTCCTCCGTGCCCCAGTGCAGCAGCGTGCCGGGGACGTGGTGGAGTGCGATGAAGTAGAGGATCAGGCGCGGCGCACCCGCGCGCGCGATCTCCTCATAGAGAACGATCTGCTCGGCGAAGGAGAAGCCGCTACCGCCCCATTCCTTGGGCCAATGCGGCGCGCCGTAACCGCCCTCCATGAGTTTCTGGAACCACCATTTCTGGAAGGCGACATGGTCGTCTTCCTCGGCACCCAGCATCTTCTGTTGCCAGTCGGCGGGCAGGTTGGCGGCGAGCCAGGCGCGGACCTCCGCGCGGAATGGTTCGAGGCGTTCGAGTTCCTGCAGCATATCAGGCGCGACCCGGCTTCTGGCGGTGAACGGGCGACATCATGTCCCCGGCCCGGACTGCTGGTCCAGTTCCCCTCACGACCCCTCCACACGCGCACGGCGTTCGATTAACGCCCCGTTGTTCCATATAGAAACGATGGCCGCTTTGCCGGTGGCTGTCAACACGACAGGGGCCAATCGGACCGACTTTTGTGCGTTTATCGTCCGTTTGCGCTTTATCGCAACATCCGGTAGCTCTGCTGGTAAGGGAGAGGACATGGACATTCCGGAGCGGCTCGCCGCCATAGAGGACATCCGCGCGCTCAAGGCGCGCTACTTCCGCTCTGTGGACACCAAGGACTGGGACGGCCTCGACACCGTCTTTGCCGAGGACATCGTCTTCGACCGCACCTACGGCAACACGGTGCGAGACATCTGGACCGGCGAATGGACGCCGCCCCTGCCGCCCGAGCCCCTGCTGGTCCACGGGCGCGAGGCGGTGATCGCGATGGTCAGGCGCGCCGTCGCCGAGATCGCGACCATCCACCACGGCCACATGCCGGAATTCACCTTCGACGGTCATGACACTGCCCATGTCATCTGGGCGATGAGCGACGAACTGCGCGACCGAACCGGGCGGCTGATCCTTGCCGGGCGCGGCCATTACCACGACACCTGCCGTCGCACGGCGGAGGGCTGGCGCATCGTCGCCTCCCGCCTCACCCGCCTTGTCATCCAGCGCGGTGACGGCCAGCGACCTTGAGGAGAGAAGCATGGATATCGGAGTAAAGGGCCGCACCGCCATCATCTGCGGCGGCAGCAAGGGGATGAGCCGCGCCGCCGCCCGCCGTCTTTCGCTGGAAGGCGCGAACGTCGTCATCGTCGCCCGGACGCCTGCCACGCTGGAGGAGGCCGCCGAGGCGATCTCCGCCGAGAGCGGCGTTCCGGTCTCTCATTTCGCCACGGACCTGACGAAGGAAGAGGGCCGCGCCGCGCTCGTCGCAGCCCACCCCGCGCCCGACATCCTCGTCGCCAATGCCGGCGTGCCGCAACGGAACGTCCGATATCAGGACCTTACCCGCGCCGAATGGCTGCACTGGTTCGACGTCCACTTCTTCTCCGCGATCGACCTGATCCACGCCTATGCGCCGGGCATGTGCGACCGCCGCTTCGGCCGCATCGTCAACGTCTCCGCCAACTTCATCAAGTTCCCGCAGACCGGCGTCCCCTCGCACGCCGCCCGCCTCGCGCTCGCCGGCGCGATCGCCTCGCTGGTGCGGGAGGTGGCGCCCTATAACGTCACCATCAACAGCGTCCTGCCCGGCCTGATCAACACCGAGGCGCTGCAGGACGTGCTCAAGGGCCGCGCCGACGCGCGCGGTGTTCCTTACCAGACCGTCGAGGCCGAGGTCCGTGCCCGCACCGCCGCCGACCGCATTGCCGACCCGCAGGAGGCAGGCGACCTCATCGCCATGCTCTGCGCCGCTCAGATGGGCTATCTTACGGGTCAGAACATCATCAACGACGGCGGCTCGTTCCAGGGGCTGTTCTGATGCGCGAGGCGCTGGACTTCACCGGCAAGCAGGTCCTCGTCATCGGCGGATCGAGCGGGATCGGCAACGGCATCGCGCGGGCCTTTCGCGACTGCGGGGCCACCGTCCACGTCACCGGCACCCGCGCTGCGGCCTCCGACTATGGCCCGGACGATCTCAGCGACATGACCGGCCTCACCTATTCGACGCTCGACTTCCGGCAGGCCGATGCCCTCGCCGCGTGGCGGACTCCGTTCGACCGGCTCGACGTACTGGTCCTCTGCCAGGCCCTCGCCTTCTTCAAGGCCGAGGAGTTCGATCCCCTGACCTTTCGCAAGGTCGTGGACGTCAACCTCGCGACGATGTTCGACTGCGCCGAGCGGTTCAAGCCGATGCTCGCTGAGACAAGCGGCGCGATCGTGATGGTCAGCTCGCTCGCCGCCTATCGCACGATCCCCTACCAGCCGGCCTATACCGCGTCGAAGACCGCGCTCCTCGGCCTCGTCCGCGCTTTGTCGATGACCTACATCCGCGACGGCATCCGCGTGAACGGCATCGCCCCCGGCCTCGTGAAGACAAAAATGGGCCGCAACAGCCATCCGAGATATGACGAGCTGGTCGACAAGACCGTCCGCCGCATCCCGGTCAAGCGCCCGGCGGAGCTTGCGGAAATGGCCGGCCCAGTCCTGTACCTCGCCTCGCCGCTCGCCAGCTACGTGATCGGCCAGACGCTCGTCATCGACGGCGGCATGAGCCTGACGTCCTGACAGATCCTTCCCTCGCCCAAGGGGAGGACTACTAGGACATACTCGCCTTCACCGCGTCCATCCGGATCGGGAGCACCGCGTTCCGTGTGGTGATCCCGGAATCCACCACCAAATTGTGCCCGGAGACGCCGGTCGCGAGGTCGCTGAGCAGGAACAGAATCGCCCCGGCGATCTCGTCGGCGGTGGTCTGGACGACATCGTTGATCGCCCCTTCCTGCCGCACCGCATCCGGCGTCAGCCCCTTCGCGAGTACCCGCTCGGACGGTACCGCGCCTGGCGACACCACGTTAACCCGGATGCCGTGCCTCGCCCATTCGAACGCCATCGTCCGGGTCAGCGCGTTCAGCCCCGCCTTCGCCGCGCCATAGGGACCATGGAACGGCGCCGAGTTGAGGCTGCTGATCGATCCGACATTGACGATCGGCGCGGGCGCGCTCCGCGCGACCATGGACCGCGCCGCCTGCGTACAGATGCTAAAGACATATTCGAGGTTGAGGCTGACCGTATCGCGGAACCCCGCGACCCCGCTCTCCTCCAGCGGCCCCCACTCCCCCTCGCGCGTCCCGCCAGCCACGTTCACCACGCCGTCCAGGCGGCCGAATGCCTCAAGAACCTTGCCGATGATCCCATCGGTCTGCGCCGGATCGGTAAGATCGGCCACGATCCCGATCGCCTCCGCACCCAAGTCTCGGATGTCCGCCAACGTGGGATCGAGAACGTCCTGCGTCCGGTCCACACAGGCAAGCCGCGCACCGAGCCCGGCCAGCGCGCGCACCGTCGCCCCGCCGATCCCACCGCGCGCAACCCCGCAGACCAGGATGAGGCGTCCTCGGAAATCCAGCGTCATCCGCATGGGCTCAACCCTCGCCGATGTGGAAGACGCTGAACTTGTTGCCGTCGAGATCACGGAAGTAAGCGGCGTAGAACGCGCTTTCGCCCTCGCCGGCGCGCACCCCCGGCTTCCCTTCGCTGACAGACCCGAGCGACAGCGCCTTGGCATAGGCGGAGTCAACCGCCGCCCGCCCCGGCGCCTTCAGCGCGATCATCGTGCCGTTGCCGACACTCGCCGCCTGCTTGTCGAACGGCCGGCAGATGCCGACCGTCCCGGCGGTGAACCCGTCACCCCAATAGGTCGTGTCGCCATAATCCATCAGCCGCTTGACCCCGAGTTCCGCGAACACGGCATCGAAGAACGCGCGCGCCCGCTCCGGCTCGTTGGTTCCCACCAAAGCGTATCCGATCATAAGACATCCCCTTCTTGATCACCGCTCCACCGGCCGCGCGTAGTCGAGATCGGCGCGGCTTTCCTCCAATGTGGTGCCGACTTCCGCCAGCAGCGGCGCGATCTTTTCCGCCGCCCACGCCTTGCGCTTGAATAGCGTGTCGGTCGGGAAATGCCCGTCCGCCGGCTGGTAGTTTCGCAGCACCTCCTTCGCCACGGCGCCCAGGTGAAGCTCGGTCACCCCGTCTGCGACGCCCTCGTGCAGGGCGATCGCCAGGTGGCGGCCGAAGTGCATTTCGTTCGACAGGCCGATCGATCCGTGGAGGTGGAGTGCGCGGAGCGTCACGTCCTGCGCGATCTTCGCCATCGCCGCCTTGACGGCCGAGATCATCTTGCGCCCCTCGCGCCCATGTTCGAGCTGCTGGTCGAACATCCAGGCGGTGTGCAGCACCAGCAGGCGGAACTGGAGATATTCGATATAGCTGTTGGCGATATCCATTTGCACCGCCTGCCGCTTGGCAATGACCTCGCCATAGGACTCGCGGCTCAACGCGCGTTCGCCCATCATGTCGATCAGCTGCTTCACCCGGCCGATCGTGCGCTGCGCATGATGCAGGCGGCCGCCGCCGAGGCGTGACTGCGCGACCTTGAACCCCTCACCCACCGGGCCAAGGCGCTGGCTGTCGGGCACGCGCACGTCGGTGAAGCGAATCCAGGGGTGCCCGCCCGATCCGCGATGGTCGCAGAACAGGCCGATGTTGCGCACCGTCTCGAACCCCGGCGTGTCGGTCGGCACGATGAACATCGTCGCCCGGCCATAAGGCGGTGCATCGGGATCCGTTACTGCCATGACGATCATGAAGGCGGCGTGGTTCGCGCTCGATGCGAACCATTTGTCGCCGTTCAGCACCCAGTCCTTGCCGTCACGCACGGCGGTGGTGCGGAAATTGGTGGGGTCGGACCCGCCCTGCGGCTCGGTCATTGCGTAGCAGGAGAAGACATCCTGTGCGAGGAGCGGGTTCAGGAACCGCTCCTTCTGCTCGTCGGTCGCGAACATCGCCAGGATCTCGGAATTGCCGCTATCCGGCCCCTGGCATCCGAAGACGACCGGACCGAAGCCACTGAAGCCGAAACGCTCGTTGATGTAGGTGAGCTTGACCGCCCCGAAGCCCTGCCCGCCCAGATGCGCGGGCAGATGCGCCGCCCACATACCCTGCGCCTTCACCTCCTCCTGCAGCCGCCGGATGATCTTGCGCAGGCCGGTATTGGCGATGTCGTAGGGCGAATCCTTGTCGTAATCGTAGAGATACTCGAGCGGGTAGATCTTTGCCCGGACGAACTCTTCCATCCAATCGAGCTTCTCCTGAAATGCAGGCTCGACCGCGAAATCCACCATCCGTCCTCTCCCTTATGGTCTTGTCAGGCGCACCAGCCGCCATCGACGGCAATCTCGGCGCCGGTCACGTAACTGGCCGCGTCCGAGGCCATGAAGATCGCGGTGCGGGCGATCTCCTCCGGTTCCGCGACACGACCCAGCGGCACCTGCGCCGCCACCGCCTGCTTGTCCGAGGGCGCAGGCCCGTCCTTGATCATCGACACCGACACCGCCCCCGGCAGGACGAGGTTCACGCGGACCTTGTCGCCCGCCAGCTCCGCCGCCGCATTGCGCGTCAGGCCGCGCAGCGCCCATTTGCTGACGCCGTATCCGACGAGGCCCGGCGTCGCGCGCAGGGCGGAGATCGATGCGATGTTGACGATGCTCCCGCCCCCGCTTTGCCGCATGGCGGGCAACACCGCCTGGATGCCGTTCAGCGTGCCGATGACGTTCACGTCGAAATAGCCGCGCATCCGGTCGGCGGTCAGCGTCTCCACGCTGTCGCGCCCGGCGATCGCGGCGTTGTTGATCAGGGCATCGACCGCCCCGAAGCGGTCGAGAGCCGTCGCCACCACACGCACCCAACCCTCCTGATCGGTGACGTCATGCGCGACGAAGCAGGCGTCCGGTCCGATCTCTTCCGCGACTCCGGCACCCCCCGGGTCGCGATCGGTCATCACGACCTTGCCGCCCGCCTTCACGATCAGGCGCGCCGCGACACGGCCCTGCCCTCCGGCCGCGCCCGTCAGGATGACGACCTTGCCGGAGAGCGCAGCCGTCATCCCGTCGTCCGCCCGCCATCGACGGGAAAGGCATGGCCGGTGGTGAACGTCGCGTCGCGGCACAGATAGAGGACCGCACCCGCGACCTCCTCCTTCTCGCCCACGCGGCCCAGCGGGTGCTTGGCCAATGCGAGAGCCGCGCGATCAGGATGGTCGGCGGCGAATTGCAGCCACATCTCGCCCGTCGTCGCACCCGGACAGACGACGTTGACGCGGATGCGGTCCTTCGCCGCCTCCAAGGCCGCGCCGCGCGTCATGCCGACGACGGCAAACTTCGCCGCCGCATAGGCAACCTGAAAGGCGCTTGGGATGAGGCCCGCGGCCGAGGCGCAGTTGCAGATCGCCCCGCCGCCTCGCGCGCGCATCGCCGGGATCTCGTACTTCATCGACAGGAAGGTGCCGCGCGCGTTGATGTCCATCAGCGCGGTGAACTCGTCGAGGCCGAGCGCCTCCAGCGGCGTAAGCGACTGCGACAGGCCCGCGCAGTTGAACGCGTAGTCCAACCAACCGAACGCCGCGACTGTGGCGTCCACTGCGCCGCGCACGTCATCCTCATCGGTGACGCTGCCGGCGATCGTCAGGCAGCGGACACCCAGCGCCTCGACCTCCGCTCGCGCCGCCGCATTGCGGTCGGCACGGCGGGAGAAGATCGCGACATCCGCTCCCTCGCGCGCGAAACGAAGGGCGGTCGCAAGGCCGATACCGCTGTTGCCGCCGGTAACCAACACGCTGCGGCCAGCCAGCGTCACCGCGCCGTCGCCGGGAAGTACCGCGCCAGGAACTGCAGCATGCCACCGTTGAACACGTCGTTGCGATCGCCCGCGACCATATGCCCCGCGCCGGCCACGTCGAAGATCTCCAGCCGGGGCAGCACGTCCTGCAGAATCGCCGTCCCTGTATCGTTGACGACATCGCTGCTGGAGCCCCGGATCAGGAGCACCGGCGTATCCTGCGCCTCACGGGCACCCTCGACCGTATCGGCCAGCTCGGCCAATTCCGAGTCGATCTCGCGGCCCAGGAAGGCCGGATCCCAGTGCCAGCGGAAGCGGCCGGTCTCCGTCTCGCGCAGATTGCGACGCAGGCCTTCCAGATCGGCTGGCCGGCGACGGTGCGGGTTGTAGGCGGCGATCGCGTCGGCGACCTCCTCCAGCGTCTCGAACCCGTCCGGCTTGCCGAGCATGAACTCGCGGATGCGGGCGACGCCCTTCGGATCGGGATTGGGCACGATGTCGACCAGCACCACCGCCGCCGGCCTCATCCCATCCGCCATCGCGCGCAGTGCCGTCGCCCCGCCTAGCGAAGCGCCCACCAGCGCGACCGGTCCGGGCAGACCGCCGGCAACCTCCGCCAGATCCCGCGCATGCAGCGCCAGCGAATAGCCACCCGGCCCCGCCCAGTCGCTCTCGCCATGCCCACGCGCGTCAAAGTTGATGACGTGATAGCAGGCCGCGACCAGCGCCGCCCCCGCACCCATCCAGGAGAAACGGGTCTGTCCCCCGCCGTGCATCAGGATCACGCAAGGGGCCGCCGGATCGCCGCCGACGTCGCCGACCAGCGTCAGGCCCCCGGCAGTCGAGAAGCGCGTGGCGCGCACGACGCTCAGATGCGCTCGATGATCGCCGCCGGGGCGAGGCCACCCGCCGCGCACATGGTGACAAGCCCGACCGACTTGTCCTGCCGCTCCAGCTCGTCGAGCAGCGTGCCGGTCAGGATTGCGCCGGTTGCGCCGATCGGGTGGCCGAGGGCCATCGCCCCGCCGTTGACGTTCACCGTCTCGGGATCGAGGTCGAGGTCGCGCATGAACTTCAGCGGTACGGCGGCGAAGGCCTCGTTGATCTCGAAAAGATCGACGTCGCTGATCGACATGCCGGCCTTTTCGAGCACCTTCTTCGCCGCCGGAACCGGGCCGTTCAGCATCAGCGTGGGGTCATCGCCCACCGTCGCCACGCCGCGCACCCGGGCCCGCGGCTTCAGCCCATGCCCCCGGGCGTATTCGGGCGAGGCGAGCAGCAGCGCCCCCGCCCCATCGACCACGCCGGAGCTGGTCGCGGCGGTGTGCATGTAGCGGATCTGCGTGTCGGGATAGGCCTGCCGCAGCAGCGCGCCAAAGGTGTTGCCCTCGCTGTCGATCTCCCGGTCATAGAACGCTTCGAAGGCGGGCTTCAGCTTGGCCAGCGCCTCCGCAGTCGTCTGCGGCCGGGGGTATTGCTCGCGGTCGAGCAGGACGGTGCCATCCTCGTCCTTGATCGCGACCAGCGACTTAACGAAGCGACCTTCGCGCACCGCGCGGTCGGCGCGCTGCTGGCTGGTGAGCGCGAGCGCGTCCAGCTCCTCGCGCTGGAACCCCTCCAGCGTGGCAATCAGGTCCGCGCACAGCCCCTGATGCGGCTGCGGGATCTTCTTGCGGAGCGCGAGATTGCCCGAGTCCATCATGAACTCGCGCGACAGCGTGCGGGTGTGCGACATCATCTCGACGCCGCCCGCGATCACCACGTCCTGCGCGCCGGACAGGATGCCCATCGCAGCGAGATTCACCGCCGTCAGGCCCGATCCGCAGAAGCGGTCGAGCGAGAAGCCGGGCACGGTCGCGGGAAAGCCGGCGTCGAGCACCGCCATCCGGCCGAGGTTCAGGCCCTGCTTGCCCTGCTGCGTATTCACGCCGGTGACGACGTCGTCGATGTCCTTGGGATCGAGCCCGGTGCGGTCGGCGAGCGCGATCAGAAGCTGGGAGAGCAGGCGCTGCGGGTGGACGCCGGCGATGGCACCTTCCGCCTTGCCGAGACCGCGCGGGCTGCGCACCGCGTCGATGATCCAGACCTCGTTCACGATCCCTCCTGTAGCGTTCGATTATCGCTCGTCAGTTCGATATACAGATGGTGTTTGCGCTGCCGCTCGACACCTTGTCAAGGATAGGCGGACCCCAGCGCAATGCGCCCCTCTGCAACCCGGCGCATCCAATTGACAGCATTTCCGCGAATCCATAAGAATGCACGAACTACGAACGTATGGGCGAATAACGCTCAACTTCATGGGGAGGATGAGGAGATGATCGTGCAGAAGGGCGACGTGTATCCGATTACGCTGAAGGTGCTGATGCTGGCCGGCGTTTCGCTGGGGGCGATACCTGCGTTCGCTCAGACTCCTCCCTCGGCTCCGTCGGCGGCCCCGGCAGAGACGGCGGCGGACGACACCAACGAAATCGTCGTCACCGCGCAGAAGCGGTCCGAGCGGCTGACCGACGTGCCGATTTCGATCAGCGCGGTCACGGCCGACCAGCTCCAGAAGCGCAGCCTGACCCAGGTCGCGCAACTTTCGCAGAGCGTGCCCGCGCTGCGCATCGACTATGCCGGCAATTCGATTCAGCCGACCATTCGCGGCGTCGGCAGCCAGGTGGCCGGCCCCGGCTTCTATTCGAACATCCCGATCTACGTGGACGGCTTCTACCTGCCGAGCCCCGGATCGTCGGACCTCAACCTCATCAACATCAGCAGCGTCAACGTGCTGAAGGGGCCGCAGGGCACCCTCTTCGGCTTCAACGCGACCGGCGGTGCGATCCAGGTCACGACCAAGGATCCGCAGCAGGATCCGACGCTGATCGCCCGCGCCAGCTACGCGCGGTTCAACAAGGTCGCACTTGCCGGATATGCGTCGACCGGCATCGCGCCCGGCCTGGCGATCGACATCGCCGGCGGGTACGAGCGCGGCGACGGGTTCGTCACCAACGTCGTCACGAACGATGACGAGGCAGGCAAGTACCACCAGTGGCAGGTCCGCACGAAGATACTGTGGGAGCCGAGCGACGCGATCAGCTTCAAGCTCGCCTATGCCCACAGCTATACCGACGACCCCGCCGCCAATTTGACCAACGCGCGCGACGGCATGACCATCGGCACGATCATCCCCGGCAACACGATCGTGACCAAGCGGGGGCAAGTCGCCAACAACGCACCGAACTACATTCACCTCAACACCGACTCGATCACGCTGACCAGCAGCTTCGATCTCGGCTTTGCGAACCTGACGTCCTATACCGGCTTCCGCAGCGACAAGGTGTCGCAGGGTCTGGAATACGACACGACACCGGCAAACATCAACGCTGCAACCTGGAAGATCCCGGACGAAACCTTCACGCAGGAATTCAATCTCACCTCCGCGGGCAGCGGTCCGTTCAACTGGGTTCTTGGCGCGTTCTACATGGACGTGAAGAACAACTACTTTTACAACCTCAGCAACTCCACCTCGCCGGATGGCAGCGGCGCGCCCTTTGTCCCGCTGTTCCACACTGTCAACAAGAACGAATCGATCGCCATCTTCGCCGACGGCACTTACGAGGTGGCGGACGGCCTCTTCCTCACCGCCGGCGGCCGCTACAGCTGGGACAATCCGCAGCTGAAGTTCAATCTTTTCCCGGCGGCGTTCATCGATGAGGGCGACGTCAAGTTCCACAACTTCTCGCCGCGCGGCGTCATCCGTTACGAACTCACGCCGCAGTCGAACGTCTATGCGTCCTTCACCAAGGGGTACAAGTCCGGTACCCTGCCCGGCTCTTCATTCTCGCTGGTGCCGGTGAAGCCTGAGAAGATCGACGCTTGGGAAGTCGGCTACAAGATTTCGAACCGCGCGATCCGGTTCAACATCGCCGCATACTATTATGACTACAAGGACATTCAGGTCACCGCTTACGGCGCGGCTGGCGCCAGCATCACTCGCAACGCTGCCGCCGCGCGGATCTACGGCCTGGACGGCGACCTGACGTTCCAGCTGACTCCGGACTTCGACGTCACGCTCAGCGGCGCGTACACGAACGCCAAGTTCAAGAGCTTCCCGGACGCGATCGGCTTCCAGCAGGACCTGAACCCGGCCAACGCTACCTACGGCCAGTTCCTCGCCATCAACATCCCGGCCGACGACTTCCCCGTGCAGCGTTCGCCGAAGTTCGCGGGCAGCATCGGGGCCAATTACCACGTCGATGTCGCCGGTGGAAAGCTCGCGCTCAATGGCAACCTCTTCTACACCTCGCGCTTCTACTTCGACTCCGTCAAGCAGCTGCCGCAAAAGGAATATGCGCTGCTCAACCTGCGCGCGACATGGACCGATCCGTCGGACCATTACGACTTCTCGATCTTCGGCACCAATGTCACCAGCACCAAATACCGGGTGCAGAACTTCACCGACACTTTCGCCAGCCGTCAGGTCTGGGGTGAGCCGGCCGTCTATGGCGCACAGGTCACCGTCCGCTACTGATCGGCAACCCGGCTCGGCGCGCCAGCCATGGCGTGCCTGCCGGGCGGCACCTAAATTTTCTCGCGGATCGTGCCTCTATCAAGGCCGGTCCGCGCGATCGTTTTCGGCGGGATCGCCGGACAGTGCCCCCGGTTCAGTCACCGGACAGGTCAATCATGTGTGTGGAAGGGTCGCCACCGCCTCAGGCGGCCCTTCGGAAAAGGAGTAAAACGATGGCGACGATCGCGCGACCGGCCAATGTGCCCGACCATGTGAGAGACGACCAGATCGTCTTCTTCGACCGGTTCGAAGACAGCCGCATCGAAACCGATGTTCAGCTGGACACGCACAAGCTGCACGACGAGGCACCCGACATCTTCTATTCGCCCTGCAACGGCGGATACTGGGTGATCACACGCTTCGACCATATGTCGCAGCTGCTGAAGGACACCGAGCATTTCTCAAACCGGGAACTCGACATCCCGCCGTCCAACAGCCCCAATGTGATGATCCCGCTCAACCTCGATCCGCCGGAGCATCTCGGCTACCGCATGGCGCTGATGCGGCATTTCGACCGCAAGCATATCGCCGCGATGGAACCCAAGCTGCGGATCTGGGCCAACCGCATGATCGACAAGGTCATCGAGCGGGGCGAATGCGAGTTCACCGAGGATGTCGGCGCCGGCTTCCCCGTCTCCGTCTTCATGGAACTGATGGGCCTGCCGCTCGACAAGTTCGAGCCCTTTCGCGAGATCGTCCTTGAATATTTCAGCCCGACCACGGTCGAGCGCCGCATCGAGATGCAGAACTACATCATCGCCACGATGAAGGAGTATTTCGACAAGCGCCGCGCCGAGCCGCAGGACGATCTGATGTCAAAGCTGGTCGGTGAGACGGTAAAGGGTCGGCCGCTGACCGACGAGGAGCTGGAATCGATCGGCTTCCTCCTGTTCATCGCGGGCCTCGACACCGTCGCCAACACGATGACCTTCACCTTCCACTATCTCGCCAAGCATCCCGAGCTGCAGGAGCGGCTGCGGAACGACCCGGAGGCGTACACCGACTTCGTGGAGGAGGCGCTGCGCCGCTTCTCGATCGTGTCGCAGACCCGCATCGTGAAGAAGGACTATGACTTCGAAGGCGCGTCCTTTCGCGTCGGCGACATGATCGCCTGCCCGCTCTATCTCGGCGGCATGGACCCACGCCGCAATCCGGAGCCGGAGAAGTTCGACATCGACCGTCAGGACCGAGGCCATGTCGCCTTCTCGACGGGCGCGCATACCTGCGTCGGCAACTTTCTCGCCCGCGCCGAAATGCGGGTGATGGTGGAGGAGTGGATGCGCCGCATTCCCAGCTTCCGCTTGAAGCCCGGCACCGAGCCGAAATGGCGCACCGGCGGCGTCGCAGCCATGCACGACGTCTTCATTGAATGGCCGGCGGATAAAGAGGCGTAATTAAATCCTCCCGCGGAGGGGGAGGGGGACCGCCGCCGAAGGCGGCGGTGGAGGGGTAGTCTCTGCGCACACGCGGTTAGGCAACGTCGCAACGCAGCCTGCAAACTCGTTCAACAGATATCAGCCGCCTATTGCGCGGCACCTACCCCTCCGCCGCCTGCGGCGGTCCCCCTGCCCTTCCGGGGGAGGATGAGGCTAAGCTTATCAATTCCAGCGCGGCGCCCGCTTCTCGGCGAAGGCGCGCGGTCCTTCGATCGCATCGGGCGAGGCGCGCATCGCGCTCACCTCCGGCCAGTCGAACTGCGCGTCGATCGACTCCGCTATAGGAATGTCCAGTCCACGCATGGCGGTCGCCTTCGCGGCGCGGATCGCGGCCGGGCTGCACACCGCGATCTCGCCCGCGATCGCCAGCGCGCGATCCAGTTCGCCGCCTGGCTCTACCACCTCCGAGACGAAGCCAAGCTCCCGCCCGTCGCAGGCCGAGACCTGACGCGCGGTCAGGATCATCGTCATCGCCCGCTTGATCCCGATCGCCTGGGGCAGGCGGAACAGCCCGCCCGCCAGAGCAGCCAGCCCGACCTTGGGTTCTGGCAGCCCGAAACGCGCATGTTCGCCCGCCACGATGATGTCGCAGGCCAGCGCCGTCTCGAACCCGCCGCCGAGCGCCAGCCCGTTCACCGCCGCGATCACGGGCTTGGCGAGGTCAAACCGGCGGGTCAGCCCCGCAAAGCCGCTCGCCGGCATCTCCAGCGATCCGCCCGCCGCATGATGCTTCAGGTCGTTGCCCGCCGAAAACGCCCGCTCGCCGGCCCCCGTGACGATCGCGACGCGCAAATCGTCATCGGCGGCAAAGGCGTCGAAGGCATCGGCCATCTCGAAATGCGCCGGCGAATGCAGCGCATTCATCACCTCCGGCCGCTGGATGCGGACGATCAGGGCATGACCCTCCCGCCGCGTCGAGATGAACCGATACCCGCTCACATCCGGATCGCGCCGTCCAGGCGGACATGCTCGCCGTTGAAATAGCTGTTGCGGCACATCTCCACCGCCAGGCTGGCGAACTCCTCGGCATGGCCGAGACGGCGCGGAAAGGGCACGCTGTCGCCCAGCTGCTTGCGCAGCTCCGGCTTGGCGGTGGCGAAGAGCGGCGTGTCCATGATGCCCGGCAGGATCGCGTTGACGCGGATGCCCTCGCGCCGGAGATCGCGCGCGATCGGCAGGGTCAAGCCGACGATGCCCGCCTTGGAGGAGGCATAGGCCGCCTGCCCGGCCTGCCCGTCCACCGCCGCAACCGAAGCGGTGCTGACGATCACGCCACGCTCGCCATCCTCGTTGAGAGGATCGAGGGTCATCATCCCCGCCGCCGACTTGGCGATGCAACGGAAGGTGCCGACGAGGTTGAGGAGGACGATCTTCTCGAACTGGTCGATCGGGAAATGGCTGATAGCCCCGCTCTCGCGATCGCGCTGCGCCGTCTTGAAGGTGTTGCCGCGTCCCGCGCAGTTGACCAGGATCCGCTCCTGCCCAAGCGTGGCGCGTGCCTGGGCGAAACCTTCGTCGACCGACGTGTCGCTGGTGATGTCGACGGTGAACGAAGCGCCGCCGATCTCCCTGGCAAGCGCTTCCCCCTTCTCAGCGTTGAGGTCGAAGATCGCGACCTTCACGCCCTCGGCCGCCAGCGCGCGCGCCGTCGCCTCGCCAAGGCCGCTCGCGCCGCCGGTCACCACTGCCGTACATCCGTCCAGTTTCATCGATCGCCTTCCTTCTTGTTCATATATCGCACGTTCGTACTGTTGATGTGCGTGGATCGGGTCAAGTTAGTTCGTGCGTGGGATGCCCGGCACTCTCAACCGCCTGCCATCGCCGCCTTGATGTCGGCGACGATCGGCGGGCGGCGCAGGAACATGCCGCCGTCCGTGTGGATCGTCTCGCCCGTGATCCAGCCGGGCGCGGTGCCGAGCCAGGCGACCGCCTCCGCCACCTCCTCCGGCCGCGCGCATCGGCCAAGCGGCACTTCGGCTGCGACGATCGGGCCGGCGCGCGGATGATCGAGGAGATGCCCGGCCGCCGGCGTCGAGATCGGACCCGGGCATACCGCGTTCACCCGTATGCCGCGCGGCCCGTATTCGATCGCCGCATACTTCACGAGCATCTGCAGCGCCGCCTTGGCGCAGCCGTAGGAAAAGTAGCCGTGCCAAGGGTTGGTCCCCGCAATCGAGCTCATCAGCACGATCGACCCGCCGTCGTTCATCGCCCGCGCGGCATGGCGCACGAACAGATAGGCCGATTCGAAGTTGAGCTTCATGCTGCGCGCGAAGGTGTCGGCCGGGATATCGTCGATCAGCCCGACCACGCCCGCGCCTGCGACCAGTACCGCGCAGTCGATCCCGCCGTCCTCAGCCGCCGCCTCGCAGAAGCGGGCGACGTCCGCCTCGACCGTGGCATCGCAGGCGACCGCCTTGCCGCCGATCTCGCCGGCCAATTTGTCGATCCCCGCCTGCCGCCGCGCACCCGCCGTAACCGCGAAGCCCCGCGCCGCCAGCGCCTGCGCGATCGCCCAGCCGGTTCCCCCCTCCTCCGACGCGCCGAGGACCGCCGCGTTCTTCCGCCCTTCCGTCATCGCTCTCTCCTCTTGGCCGCCGCTATGTTGCGGGCTTCATCCGCTTGTAGACCCCGCTCGCGCGCAGGACCGGGGTTTCGCCTGCGTACATCAGCGCCTGCGCGAAACAGGTTCCGCCGCCGATACGCGTGACGGACACCCGTGCATCGACCCACGCACCCAGCGGCGCCGGCGCCAGATAGTCGAGCGACATGGTGATGGTCGGCAGCGGCGCCGGGATATCGCTGACTACGCGGATACCACGCGCGAGCGCGATGTCGGCGAAGGTGGAGAGCATCCCGCCATGGCAGATCGGGCGCGGGTTGCAGTGATGATCCGCCACGCGGAAGCCGAAGCGGACCGCCTCACCGGCGTCGAGCGCGTCCAGCGTCATGTAGAGCGGACCGACGTGATCGGCGAACGCGCCGCAGCCGGTGACCTGCTCCCAATGCCGGCCGTCGTCCGGAACCGCGCTCATCCGCGCAGCCCTCCGTCACAGCGCAGGATCACGCCGCTGACGAAGCTGGAATTCGGGCTGGCCAAATAGAGCGCGCTGGTCACGATCTCATCCGGCCGGCCCGGCCTACCGACGGCATTGGGTGCGCTCTCCCGCTGCGTGTCCGTCCAGGCAGCGGCGATGTCGGTGAGAAATGGGCCGGCCGCGATGGCGTTCACGCGCACCTTGGGGCCGTATTCCTGCGCCAGGCTGATCGTCATCGCGTTCAGCGCCGCCTTGGCCCCGGCATAGGGTATGACGCGCGGCATTGCCTTCCACGACGCACCCGAGGAAATGTTGATGATGCTGCCCCCCTCCCCCTCGGCCATGCGCTGGCCGATCAGGGCGGCGAGCCGGAACGGCCCCTTGAAGTTGAGCGCGACCACCTTGTCGAACAGGTCTTCGGTCACCTCATGCGAGGGCTGCATCGGACCCATGCCGGCATTGTTGACCAGGATGTCCACCCGGCCGAAGGCGGCATAGGCGTCCTCCACCAGCCGATCGACCTCCTCCCACTTGCCGGCGTGGACCGACAGCGCCAGCGCACGGCGGCCCTTGGCGCGGATCTTCTCGGCCGCTTCCTCGCAGGCTTCGATCTTGCGGCTGGCGACGATCACGTCCGCGCCGGCGTCGGCGAAAGCGAGCGCCATTTCGAGGCCGAGCCCGCGCGAGCCGCCGGTGATCAGCGCGACTTTGCCGGACAGGTCGAATAAATCGATCATGCCGCCCTCCTCAGATCAGCGTCAGCGCGCGCTCGAACAGCGCGACAGAGCGTGCGTGGAAGCGCGCGCCGGTCGCCTGATCGGCCTTGCCGGCGAGCGCGCGGGCGCTGGTCCCTTCCAGAAGGATCGCGAGCTTGTAGCAGGCGAGCACAACGTACCAGTCGATAGCCGACAGATCGCGTTCGCTACGCTCGCGATAATAGGCGAGCAATTCGTCCGCAGTCGGAAAGCCGTCCCAGGGTTCGATCTTCATCGACGTCGGATCGCCCGCCCGCGGCCAGGTGGTCAGCACCCAGCCGAGATCGATCAGCGGATCGCCAATCGTCGCCAGCTCCCAATCGACGATCGCAGCAAGGCCGGGCCCGTCGTTCCGGTACATGACATTGGCCAGGTGGTAGTCGCCGTGGAGAATGCCGGGCGCGAACGTCGCGGGGCGGTTCGCCTCCAGCCAGGCGCCGACCTTCACCACGCCGGGCAGGACCTGCTGCCCGGGCCAGCCGGCATGTTCCGAATAGCCCTCCAGTTGCTTGCGCCAGCGGCCGACCTGCCGTTCCAGATAACCCTCGGTCCGGCCGAAATCGGCCAGGCCGACAGCGACATGATCGACCCTGCCGAGCCGCGCGATGCCGTCCACCAGCGCAAACCCCATGTCGCGCCGGATCGCGGGGTCGGCGGCGTGAAGCGCGGGCATACCGACCGTCACGTTGAAGCCGTCGATCGGCTCCATGAGGTAGAAGGCGGCGCCCAGTGCCTCCTCTTCGGGGCTGGAGGCGATCAGGCGGGGATGCGGCACGTCCGTGTCCGCCAGCGCGCCGAGCACGCGGATCTCGCGCCGGATCGTCTCGTTCGCGGCCGGGCGTGGATGGGCGGAAGGGCGGCGCAGAACGTAGCGGCGATCCGCGCGCTCAAACATCAGGATCAGGTTCTGGGTGCCGCCCGCCAGCAGCCGGGGGTTCTCGATCGCGCCGGAGCCGAGCCCCTTGCCATCCATCCAGCGGCCGAGCGCCTCAAGATCGATCGCGTCTCGCCAGGTCTCGATCATCACCTCCCCTTTTCACGCTGATGTTCGAATATAGCGCGTACCGTCGTTATTCGATCAATCGGCAGTGCAGCTGGCGCTGTCAAGGCTGGACTGATGCGCAGAAATCGGGATTGTCAAAACGACGATCGTATCGTAGATCGAACGGATGTTACATATTCGCACAACGGTGCGAGCGGCTTCGTAGCCGACTAGCAAGCGAGGGGAAGCCGATGGCGTACAGCTTCGAGCAGCACAAGATCACCGGGGCAATCGAGGCCGATGACGAGTATTGGCGCGGCCTGGAGGACGGCAAGTTCCAGCTTTCGCGCTGCTCGGACTGCAAAACCTGGACCTGGCCCGCGCATTTCCGCTGCGGCCATTGTGGCTGCTGGGAGATGGAGTGGGTCGAGATGGAGCCGAAGGGCAAGATCTTCACCTACACGCGCAGCCGCTATGCCTTCGACCGCGTTCTGGAGCGCAAGGATGACGTCCCGTACGTGTCCGTCGTCGCCGAGATCCCGGAAGCCGGCAATATCCGCGTCATGGGCGTGCTCGCCGGACCGGAAGAAGGGCTCGCGATCGGAGCACCGGTCAGGGGTCGCATCCTGCCGCCCAGCCCGAAGACCAAGAACTATCCATCGATCGTCTGGGAACTGGACCTCTGAAGCGAGGCAGCCTGGACTGAAGCGACGCAATCAAGGGAGAGACGGCAAGTGAGCAAGATGCGTGGCGCGGCCGCGATCGTCGGGATCGGGCAGACCCCCTATTACAAGCGCGGCACCTCGCCCGAGCCGGAGCTGAAGCTCGCGATCCGCGCGATCACGCAGGCGGCGGATGATGCGGGCATCGACGTGCGCGACATCGACGGCTTCATCTCCTACGCTTCCGAGCGCAGCGATCCCGCCAAGCTGATGCCGGCGCTCGGCACCCGCGAATGCAGTTTCGCCTCGCTGGTGTGGTTCCACGGCGGCGCGCTGCCGGCGACGCTCAACATCGCGTCGATGGCGATCATGTCGGGTCAGGCGGACATCGTCGCGGTCTACCGGTCGATGGCGGAAAGCAGCAGCCAGCGGCTGCGTGTCATCGTCGCGCAGAACGACACCTCCGCCCAGTATCTGGTCAACGGCCTCGATTCGCCCGCCCAGATCCTCGCTCTGCGTGCGCAGCGGATGATGGAATATCACGGCGTTCCGCAGTCGGCGTTCTACGCGACCGTGAAAGCGAGCTACTATCACGCGGCCAACAACCCCCGCGCCTATGGCCGCAATATCGAGATGAACGAAGAGGTGTACGAGCACGCCCGGATGATCTCCGAGCCGTATCGCCTCTTCGACTGCTCGCGCGAGAACGACGGTGCCGCCTGCGTGCTCGTCATGTCGGCGGAACGCGCGAAGGACCTCAAGCAGAAGCCCGCCTACATCCTCTCCGCCCCGATGGGCACGATGGAGGGCGGCGGGGCCTTGGAGGAGAACTGGCGTCCGTATTACTCGACCGCCGGCCAGGTCGAGCTTGCCGATCGCCTGTGGCGCGAGTCCGGCTACGGGCCGAAGGACGTCGACGTGGCGCAGGTCTACATGAACATGAACTCCATGGGCATCGGCGCGATGATCGACCACGGCTTCTTCAAGATGGAGGAAGCGGGCGCGTTCTGCACCTTCGAGAACTTGACCGCGCCCGCCGGCAAGCTGCCCATCAACACATCGGGCGGCGATCTCGGCGAAGGCTTCATCCACGGCATGGGCCTGATCCCGGAGGCGGTGCGCCAGATCCGCGGCACCTCCACCAACCAGGTGCCGGATGCGAAGCTGTCGCTGGTCACCGGCGGCCCCGGCGACCTGATGAGCAGCACCGCGCTGCTCGGCAGCGAAGAGACGCTTTAACCCTTAGATCGGGAACGAGACGAAATGGCTTTCACGGTCAGCCGGGCATTTAGATGGTGGGCCTGGGACCGGCCCGACCGTGTCGCGCTGGATTACGAGGGCGAGCCGGTCACCTATGCCGAGCTTTACGCCTGGGGTGCGCGCGTCGCCGCATGGCTGACCGAACAGGGCGTGAAGCCCGGCGATCGCGTCTCGACGGTCGCCGCCAACTCGCTCGACTATGCGGTGCTGATCATCGGCATCATGCTGGCCGGCGGGATCAACGCCCCTCTCACCTTCCGCGCGAGCGCGCGCGACCTGCGCCGCTCGCTCGACCTGCTGACGCCGACGCTGCTCTTCTGCGATGCCGAGCGGCAGGACTGCGTGATCGAGGCGCTGGGCGAGGGCGAGCAGCACAAGCTCCACTCCCTCGACATCATCCGCCCGCTTCGTGACGCGCCGGAGCCGCCGGCCGTCTATGAGCCGGATGCGAACGACCCGCTGTTCATCATTGGCACGAGCGGATCGACGGGCTTCCCCAAGGGCGTGGTCTACACCCACGGCTCCACGATGACCTACGCGGCCGAGTTCGCGATGATGGAACCGGCAACCGGAAACGGCGGCAGCATCCTGGCGGCCGGGCCATACAGCTCGTCATCCGGCACGCTGCTGCTGATGCAGTTCCTGTCGACCGGTGCCACGATCTACGCCCAGAACAAGTTCACGCCCGAGATCGCACTCCGCCTGTTGCAGGAGAAGAAGATCACCACCTTCCTCGCCTCGGTGATCTTCTGGGAGCGGATCGCCGCTTTGCCGGAGTTCGCGGCAGCCGACCTGTCGACGATCAAGTTCGCGCAGATCAGCGGCGCGCGCGTCAACCCCGGCCTCCTCGCACAATATCGCGAAAAGGGCCTTGTCCTCCGCCCCGCCTATGGCTGCACCGAAGCCGGTGGCGCCTGGGCCGCGCGCGACCGCACGGCGGTGAGCGAACCGGAGAAATGCGGCCCCGGCGCGATGTTCAGCGACTATCGCGTCATGCTGCCGGACGGATCGATCGCGGCACCGGGGGAAGCGGGCGAGATCCTGATCCGCAGCGCGGGGCTTACCGCCGGATACTGGAACGATCCCGAACAGACCGCCAAGACCTATCAGGACGGCTGGCTGCACACCGGCGACCGCGGCGTCATGGACGCGGACGGCAATTTGACCTTCATCGACCGGATCAAGGACATCATCATCTCCGGCGGCCTCAACATCTCCGCGATGGAGGTGGAGGGTGCCATCGCCGAAATCGACGGTGTCGAGGAGGTGGTCGTGATCGCCGCGCCCGACGCCGAGTTCGGAGAGACACCGCTCGCAGTCATCCACGGCGATATCGACCGGCTCGATCCCAAGGCGATCGTCGCCCATTGCCGCGCCGCGCTCGCCAGCTACAAGGTGCCGCGCTACGTCGCGTTGGAGCGGGAGCCGCTGCCGCGCCTGGCCTCCACCAAGATCAACAAGGTGCTGCTGCGCGACAAGTACAAGGAAGCGCCCGCTTTCCTTGAGAAGGTGCGGTGAGCGCGCTTTCCAGCAATGCCGCCGGGCTCGACGCGCGGATCGAGGACGGCCTCCTCATCCTGACGCTCGATCGGCCGGAGGTGCTGAACGCGCTGACCCGCGAGATGATCGACGAGCTGCGCCGGCTGACCGACGCGGCCGAGAATGATCCGGAGGTCTTCGCGATCGCCATCACCGGTGCTGGCCGTGCGTTCTGCTCCGGCCTCGACATCTCGCTGCTCGCCGCAGCGGCGGAGTCGGGCGGCTCCTCGGCACGGCAGTTCCCGGAGGGCGAGATCCCCGGCCTCTTCGTGCACCTGCTCGCCTGTTCGAAGCCGGTCGTATGCGCGCTGAACGGCGTGGCGGCGGTGGGCGGCTTCGTGCTGGCGATGATGTGCGACCTGCGCTTCGCGTCCGAAAACGCGAGCCTGACCGCCGGTTTCAGCAATCGCGGCCTGCCGGCGGAGCATGGCACCAGTTGGCTGCTCCCCCGTCGCATCGGCACCGCCCGCGCGCTCGACTTCATGTGGACCTCCGCCAAGATCAGCGCGACCGAGGCGCAGGAGATCGGCCTTGTCGAGCATGTCGTTCCCGCCGGGACCGAGCTGAACGCGGTCAAGGCCTATGTCGCCGACCTGAAGGCGCGGGTCTCGCCGCGCGCCCTCGCGATGATCAAGCAGCAGGTCTACGGTCATCTCGATCTCGGTTTCCGCGCCGCCGTCGAGGACTCCTTCGCGCGCGCTCTGGCAGGATTGAAGCACCCTGACATCGGCGAGGGCGCGCGCGCCTTCATGGAGAAGCGCCCGCCCCGCTTCCTGCCCTGGACGGGCGAGTGAGCGCGGACCGCATCCTCCTCACGATTGACGGCGCGATCGCCACCGTTGCGATCAACCGCCCGGAGGCGCGCAACGGACTGGTGCGCGGCATGGGTGCCGAGATCCACGCCAAGCTGCGTGAAGTCGCGGCGAACAAGAACATTCGCGTTCTCGTCTTTCGCGGCATCGGCCGGGACTTCTGTCCCGGTGCCGACATCAAGGCGCAGAGCACGCCTGACGAAACCCCGCCGCCCACACCCGACTTCGACGCTTATCAGGTCAGCGTCCTGCTGCATGAAATGCCGCAGGTGACCATCGCCGCGATCCGGGGTGCCTGCGCCGGTGCCGGGCTCGGCTATGCGGCGGCCTGCGACCTGCGGGTCGGCGACGATGACGTGCGGATCAATTCCGCCTTCCTGGACGTCGGTGTCGCGGGCGACATGGGCGTGCCCTGGTCGCTGCCCCGGCTGATCGGCCCGGGCCTTGCCCGCGACCTGATGTTCTTCCCCCGCAAGATCGGCTCGGACGAGGCGCTGCGCATCGGCCTGCTCCAACGGGTCTGGCCCGGCGAGACCTTCGAGGAAGAGCTGGCCCGCTACACCGCACGGCTTGCAGGCGCCGCCCCCCTCGCGCTCACCGCGATGAAGGCGAACTTCGTCGAGGCGGAGCGTACCGACTTGCGAAGCTTCATCACGATCGAGGCCGAACGCCACATCCGCCTGCTGCAGACAGCTGATCGCACCGAGGCATTCAAGGCCTGGGTGGAGAAGCGGGCGGCGAAGTTCACCGGCCGCTGAGATCAGTCGAGGTCGATCACCTCGGCCGAGAGCGTCGCGAGGTCGAGCACGGCACAACTCCGCACGAAACCCGCATCCGTAGGCCGGCCTTCTCCGGTTGAGCCCGGATTGACGATCAACCTCTCACCCAGCCGTGTCACAACCGGCTGATGCGTATGACCGTAGAGGATGACATCCGCCACCGCTTCCTCGAAGCGGTGAAAGTCGCGATGACCCGGCGGCACATAGGCATGCGCCGAGGGCCAGGGCGTCGAATGGACGATCAGCACGCGGCGCTCGTCCATCTCACAGGCGATCTCGGTCGGGCGCGTGGCGAGCCACTCGGCCAGCTTCTCATCCACGCTGGGTGATGTGCGCCCGGCTCCCGCGAAGAACGCCTCCTCATGATTGCCGAGGATGGTCAGCGCATCCATCGCACGAAGTAGCGCGACGGTTTCGTTCGAGAACGCGGCTTGCTGGATGCTGTCGCCCAGGCAGATCAGACGATCGATCGGCCCCATCGCCTCAAGCGCCGCCTCAAGCGCCCGCACCTGCCCGTGAATGTCCGAGACGATGCCGACGTGCATCGTCAGGCCGGAGCAGGTTCCGTGAGACCCGCACGCACCACATCCGGCCCGATCCGGTCGGCCATGAATGCCGGCCCACCGCGCCAGACCGGCCAGAGCTTCGCCTTGACCATGGCGACATCGATGTCCGACGAACGCTTCGCCACACCCTCGCCGCGCAGCGCGATCGCCTCGGCGAGCACGGGATAGATCAATCTCTGCTCGATCGCGGGATCAGGCTCGCCATTGCCGTCCGGAAGCAAGGCATCGCGGAAGCCGAAGTTGCGGCCTGTCGCGGCGATCACACCGGCAGGCACCCCCTTCGACAGCAAACCTGCGATCGTGACGGCGATCTTCTCCGATAGCCGCTGGACCACGCCGCCCGGCGCGGGAGAAACGAAGATCGCGGTCTCGCCGCGCTTCTTTGTAATCGCCATCGCCTGCAAGGCGGCTTGCGCGTTCGTCTGCGGTCCAAGGATGATCTCAGTGACGCCTTCGACCGTCCGCATCCCGACGAGCTTGGACGGATCGACCGCGGCACCCGCCAGATCGTCGAACGCGTCAAGAAACCGCGTGGCCAGGATCAGCTCGCCGTCCGCTTCGGCGATTGCCGCGAGGTAGGTCGCGCGATCGCCCGTGTCGGGCAGCATCGCCACCCGCCCGTCGCCCGCCTTCGCCTTCTCCGCGCCCGGCAGCTTCGCGGCCGCGCGCTCGGCGAAGAACAGGTGACGCTGCGCCGCCGACTCCGGACCCGCGATCAGCGCACGGGAAATCTCGCGCTCCCGATTGAGCCCCGCTTCGAACGGCAGGGTAATCGCCGCTTCAATCGCCTGCAGCACGCCGTCCGCTGCCTTCAGGCCGAAAAACAGGTCGGGGTTCGCGGCGCGGAACCGATCGAACACGACACGCGCTTCCTCAAGCGTCAGGTTCGGCGCCTGATCCCGCACGCGACGGAGCGGCGCGCCGTTCGCCACGAGATCGCGCGCGAAGCCGATGGCGCGAGTTTCAAGCTCCCCCTCCGGCACGATTGCGTCGATTAGACCGATCTGAAGCGCCTGCTCGGCCTTCACCGGCTTACCGAGGCCGATCATCTCCACGGCCGCCGCGACACCGATCAGGCGGGGAACGCGCTGCGTGCCGCCTGCGCCGGGCAGCAGCCCCAGGGCCACCTCCGGCAGGCCGACGACCGCCGAGGGGACGGCCACGCGATAATGGCCCGCGAGCGCCAGTTCCAACCCGCCGCCCAGCGCGGTCCCATGCATCGCCGAGACGATCGGCTTCGTGGAACCCTCGAACGCGGCCATCACGTCCGCCAGCAGCGGCGGCAGGATCGGCTTACCGATCTCCGTCACATCCGCGCCCGCAAAGAAGGTCCGCCCGCCGCAGATCAGAACCAGTGCCTTGGCCTCGGGATCGTCCAGCGCCCGCGTCACGCCTTCGCACAAGGCGATCCGCACGGCATGGCCGAGCGCGTTCACCGGCGGCGAGTCAATGGTGAGGACGGCGACCCCGTCCTCGACGCGATAGCTGGCGATCTCAGCGTTGCTCATGGCCTCTCCCTTCTTCGCCGGCCTACTTGACGACAGGGGGGACGACAAGCGAGAAGTCCGATATATGAACACTGGAGCGAATAACGCACCACTTGAAGGAGAGTGCATGAGCCTCGATCCGGCAATCCGATCCTCGCTGGTCCTGCCCGCGATCTGCGCGCCGATGATGATCGTGTCCGGGCCGGAGCTTGTCACCGCCGCCTGCAAGGCCGGGCTGATGGCCAGCCTGCCCCGGCACAACGCGCGCTCGACCGAGGAGTTCGCCGGCTGGCTCGCCACGATCCGCGCCGACCTCGACGCCTTCCGGGAAGCGCAGCCGGATGCGATCATCGGCCCGCTCGCCGCCAATATCACCGCCAAGCGTCCGCTGGCGGAAATCCTGCCCGACCTCGACCTCTGCATCGCCAACGGCGTCCGCCACTTCATCACCGCGCTCGGCAACCCGACCGATCTCGCCGCCGCCATCCATGATCGTGGCGGGACCGTCTTCCACGACGTCACCAGCCTCCGCTTCGCCGAAAAGGCGATCGCAGCGGGTGTCGACGGGCTGGTCTGCATCGGCAGCGGCGGGGGCGGTCATTCCGGCACACTCAACGCCCTCGCCTTCCTGCCGCGCGTGCGTGCCATGTGGGACGGCACGATCGTCTTCGCGGGCAGCGTCTCGAACGGTGCCGCGATCCGCGCGGCGGAGGTGCTCGGTGCCGACCTCGTCTATCTTGGCACCCGCTTCATCGCGACCCAGGAGTCCCGCGCGCCGGATGCGTACAAGGAGATGCTGGTGGAGGGCACCTCCGGCGACCTGTCGTTCACCCCGCGCGTCTCGGGCGTCCACGCCAACTGGCTGAAACCGTCGCTCGCGATGCACGGGCTGGAAATCGAGGCGCTGCCTCCGCCCACCCCCAGCTACGATCACCTGCCCAAAGGCATACGCCCCTGGCGCAATCTCTGGAGCGCCGGCCAAGGTATCGACCTGATCGACGACATCCCCGATGTCGCTACCCTCGTCGCACGTCTGCGGCGCGAGTATGTCGAGGCCTGCGCCATCCCGGACATGGCGGAAGTCGCAGCCCGTGCCTGACCTCGCCGCGCTTCTCGACGGCTCTACCGCCCCCATGGTGACGGTGGATCGGGAAGGCGTCCGCTTCATCATCCTGAATCGCCCGGATGCCCGCAATGCGCTGACCCGCGCGATGCGTGCCGACTTCGCGGCGGTCCTCGCCGGAGCGGATGCCGACCCTGGCGTCGAGGGCTTGGTGCTGACCGGCGCGGGCGGCACATTCAGCGCTGGCGTCGACCTCAAAGATCGCCTCCCCGGCGCGCCGCCGGTCGAGCCGAACCCCGGCGTGGCGCTCCGCCGGCTATCGAAGCCGATCGTGGCGGCGCTGGACGGCCCGTGCGTCACCGGCGCAATCGAGATGGCCCTTTCCTGCAGCTTCGCGATCGCCAGCCCGGCCGCGCGCTTCGCCGACACGCATTGCAAGGTGGGGCTGTTCCCGCGCTGGGGCGGCGGCGCGCTGCTCACCGGCGCGATCGGCGTACGCCGCGCGCGGCAGATGATGCTGACCGGCGCGTTCATAGACGCGGACACCGCGCTTGGCTGGGGCTTGGTCAACGAGATCGTTCCTACCGACTCCCTCCTCGACCGTGCGGCCGAACTCGCCCGCGCCATGGCCGATCAGGCCCGCCGCCAGCCCTTGTCCTTCGGCCTTCACGACCGAATGCTCCGCGACATCGACGCGCGGAACGCCGCCATTCCTATCGAACAGGATCTTCTCGCCCGGTACGATCGCGAGAAGACCGCCGCTGCATGAAAGAGAAACGATGAGCACCAACCTCCGCGCCGCGCCGCTCGCGCATCCCGACAAGCTGTTCATCGGCGGCGACTGGGTCGCGCCGAACAGCAGCGGCACCATCGACGTCATCAGCCCGGCGACCGAGGAACTCTACGTCACCGTGGCAGAGGCGGATGAGGCGGACGTTGCCCGAGCTGTGGCCGCCGCGCGCGGCGCTTTCGACAACGGCCCCTGGCCGCGCCTCTCGCCGCAGGAGCGCGCCGCCTGGCTGCGCAAGCTGGCCGAGGGTATAGACGCCCGCGCCGCCGACTTCGCGCAGATCTGGCCGAACGAGATGGGCATCATCTTCGGCATGGCGGAGGCGATGTCGAAGGGCATCTCCTTCACCTATCGCAGCTATGCCGACATCATCGAAAGCTTTCCCTTTGTGGAGGAGCACAGGACCACGGCGAACGCCAAGCTCGGCTTGCTGGTGCGTGAGCCGGTCGGCGTGGTCGGCGCGATCGTGCCGTGGAACGCGCCTGCGATGCTGATCGCGCTGAAGGTCGCGCCCGCGCTCGCGGCGGGCTGCACCGTCATCCTGAAGGCCTCGCCCGAGGCACCCGGCCACGCCCTGCTGCTCGCCGAAGTTGCGGAGAGCATCGGCCTTCCCGCCGGCGTGCTCAACGTGTTCACCGCCGATCGGGTCGCGGGGGAGGCGATGGTCAAGGACGAGCGTGTCGACAAGATCAGCTTCACCGGATCCAGCGCAGCCGGCGGACGGATCGCCTCCATCCTCGGCGGGCGCATGGCGCGCTATACGATGGAACTGGGGGGCAAGTCGGCGGCCGTCATCCTCGACGACTACGACATCGAGGCGGCGGCGACCGCGCTCGCCAAGCGTGCGCCGGATATGACGGGTCAGGTCTGCGCCGCGCTGACCCGCGTGATCGTGCCCCGGCACCGCCACGACGCTATGTTCGACGCGCTCAGCGCCGCCTTCGGCAAGGTCACGGTCGGCGATCCCTTCGATCCCGCCTCCCGCATGGGCCCGCTCGCCACCGCGCGACAGCGGGAGCGGGTGGAAGGCTATATCGCCGGCGCCCGCGACACGGGCGCGCGCCTCGGCACAGGCGGCGGCCGTCCGGCCAATCTGGAGCGCGGCTTCTACATAGAACCGACCGTTTTCGGCGCGGTCGATCCCGCCTCCGCGATCGCGCGGGAAGAGGTGTTCGGCCCCGTCCTGTCGGTCATCCCGGCAGCCGACGAGGCCGACGCCGTCCGCATCGCCAATGACAGCGCGTTCGGCCTCAACAACGCGGTCTTCACCAACGATGCGCAGCGCGCCTACCAGGTGGCCCGCGAGCTTCGCTCCGGCACAGTCGGACATAACGGCATACGCCTCGACTTCACGATCGCATTTGGCGGCTTCAAGCAATCGGGTGTCGGCCGAGAGGGCGGGGTCGAAGGTCTGAAACCGTTCCTGGAGGCCAAGACGATCCTGCTGCAGGGCCGGCCTGCCGCCCTCGCCGGCAAGGACGCGTGAGCGTGGCCGATTACGACTACATCATCGTCGGTGCGGGCGCGGCAGGCTGCGTGCTCGCCTACCGCCTGACCGAGGACCCGAGCACGCGCGTGCTGCTGCTGGAAGCGGGGGGCAAGGACAACCACCCCTTCATCCACATGCCGCGTGGCCTCGCCAAGGTCATGTCAAACCTCCGCTTCATCTGGCCGTTCTGGACGAAGGCGGAAGCGGGGTCGAACAACGTCGCCGAAAGCTGGGCTCGGGGCCGCACGCTCGGCGGCTCCAGCTCGGTCAACGGCATGGTCTATGTGCGCGGGAGCCAACCCGACTTCGACCGCCTCGCCGAACTCACCAGCGAGGATTGGAGCTGGGCCAGGATCGGCGAGGCCTATGAGGCGATGGAGGCGCATGAGCTTGGGGCCGGCCCCACGCGCGGTGCCAAGGGGCCGCTCCGCATCACCCTGCCCGAATATCGGTCGAAGCTAACGGAAGCCGTACTCGCCGCCGGCGAGGCGATGGGCCTCACCCGCATGGAGGACATCAACGATCCCGCCGATCGCGAGCGGGTCGGCTACGCGCCCCGCACCATCTACAAGGGCAAGCGCCAGTCCGCCGCTACCGCCTTCCTGCGGCCGGCGATGAAGCGCCCGAACCTCACCGTGCTGACCGGCGTCGCGATCGACCGCGTGACCTTCGAAGGCAAGCGGGCCACCGGCGTCGCGGCGATCCGCGACGGCAGTCCCGTGACGTACACCGCACGCGAGACCATCGTCAGCGCGGGTGCGTTGGCCAGCCCGGCGATCCTGCAGCGATCGGGCCTCGGCGCGGCCGCTCACCTCGCTTCGCTCGACATTCCGGTCGTCCATGACAATGCGGGTGTCGGTCAGAACCTGTTCGAGCATCGCGGCATCGTTTTCCAGTGGAGGGTTCCCGACGCGCTCTCGCAGAATAGGGCGTTCAGGGGCGCTAATCTGGTCGGCAGCGTCGCGCGCTATTATCTCAGCGGCAAGGGCGCGATGGCCGGCGGCGCCTACGACATGGCCGCATATGCCAAGTCCGATCCGTCCAAGGATCGCCCGGATCTCCAGATCCTGATGTCCCCCTATACCTTCAACTACAACGCCGTGCCGCTGCGCGTGGAGGACCATGGCGGCCTCAACTTCTGCGTCTACAAGATCAGGCCGGACGCGCGCGGGTCCGTGATGATCACGTCCCGCGATCCGGCCGCCCTGCCCGACATCGTGCCCTCCTATGAGAGCGACCCGTCGGACCGGGCGATCGTCAGCACCATGTTCGACTATGTCCGCCGCTGGGTTCGGCAGAAGCCGCTCGACACCATCGTCGAGGAGGAAACCCGCCCCGGTCCTCAGTTCGCCGACGCCGCCGATATCGAGCGGGCGTATCTTCAGTTCGGTTACGCCAATTACCACGCCTGCGGCACATGCCGGATGGGCAAGGACGAGGGCTCCGTGGTCGACCCGGCGCTCCGCGTCCGCGGCGTGGACGGCCTGCGCGTCGTCGATACCTCGGTGTTCCCGTTCATGCTGGCGGGCAACACCAACGCGCCCGTGATGGCTGTTGCCTGGCGCGCCGCGGACGTGATCCGACAGGCGCGGTGAACGCCCGCCGCGCTATACACTCGAAAATAACCGTGCAATAATCGCACGAGAATACATTGGGGGATGTTGATGGCGAGCGGAGTAGCGGGCGTAAGCGTCAAGGATGTGACGGCGGAAGCGACGCAGCCGGCCACGCGCGTGCTGCGCGACGTGGACCGCATGGGCGGCTTCGCCAAGGGCCTGATGGTGATCGAGGCGTTCGGCCAGGGCCGCAACCGGCTGACCATTGCCGAGGTCGCACGGCTGAGCGGGCTTGATCGTGCCTCGGCGCGCCGCTGCCTGCTGACCCTCGTCGAGCGTCGCTATGCCACCACCGACGACCGCTATTTCGAGCTGACGCCGCAGATCCTGAAGCTCGGTCACTCCTATCTCGCCGCCTCGCTGCCGAAACTGATCCGGCCGTCACTCGATCATCTGGCTGACCGCCTGCGCGAAAGCTGCTCGGCGGCGGTGCTGGACGGGACCGAGGTGGTCTATATTGCCCGCGCCTCGCATCACCGGATCATGGGTGTCGGGCTTCATCCCGGCAGCCGCCTGCCCGCCTATTGCACCTCCCTCGGCCGCGTACTTCTCGCCGCGCTGCCGAAGCCGCAGGCCAAGCAGCTGGTCGAGGCGAGCGACCGGCAGGCGCTGACCGAGCGGACGCTCACCTCCGTCAAGGCGCTGATGACCGAGATCGATCGCGTGCGGGAACAGGGCTACTCGTTCATCGACCAGGAGCTGGAGTCGAATTCCCGCTCGGTCGCAGTGCCGGTCCGTAACTTTGCGGGCGATACGGTAGCGGCCGTTACAGTAGGCCTCCACGTCTCCCGCGCCACGCCGGAGCGGGTCGAGAACGAGATTTTGCCGGCGATGCTGGAGATGCAGGCTCAACTTGCCGAAATCCTTCCGTAAGGCGACGTCGGTACGGCAGGTTAGGAACGACTGATGCAATACGCCATGCTGGGCCGATCCGGCCTTCCGGTCTCGCGCTTGTCCCTTGGTGCGATGACATTCACCGGCGGCAATCAGTCGATGCCGTCGATCAACAAGGTCGACCTCTCGCTTGCTGACCGGCTCGTCGGCCGGGCGATCGATGGCGGGATCAACTTCTTCGACACGGCCGATGTCTACGATCGCGGCCAGTCCGAGGAGGTGCTCGGCACGGTGCTGAAGCCGCGCCGGCAGGATGTGGTCATCGCCACGAAGTGCGGGATCCGCAGCGGCGCGGCTCTGACGCGGTCTGGCCTGTCCGCGCGCCACATCCACGCCTCCGTTGACGCCAGCCTGAAGCGGCTCGGCACGGACTGGATTGACGTCTTCATCTGCCACCGCGCCGACCCGCTCGTCCCGCTCGAAGAGACGCTGAGAGCGCTGGACGAGATCGTTCGGGCGGGCAAGGTGCGGTATCTCGGCTACTCGAACTGGCCGGCATGGCGTGCGGCGACCGCTGTCGAGATGCAGCGCGCCAACGGGTGGGCGCGGTTCACCCATGGGCAGATGCACTATTCCGCGCTGATCCGCGACATTGAGCGCGACACGATCCCGATGATGGCCCATCACGGCCTGGGCCTTACCGCCTGGAGCCCGCTCGCCTGGGGTTTCCTGACCGGCCGGATCACGCGGGAGAACCTCGCCTCGGGAGAGCATCGCTTCGGCGGCGGCGACATCTTTGAGTTCGATCGTGACAAAGGCTTCGCGCTCGTCGATCGCCTTCGCGGCATCGCAGCGGCGCATGGCGCGACGCCCGCACAGGTGGCGATTGCCTGGCTGCTGGCGAAGCCGGCGCTGACCAGCGTCCTGCTCGGCACGACTAAAATCGAGCAACTGGAGGACAACCTCGCCGCCGCCACGCTGCAGCTGTCCGGCGAGGACCTGGCGGCAATCGACGAAGCGATGCCGCCGGTCCCCGCCTATCCGGACTGGTTCGAGGCCAAGTTCGCCGATGCGCCTCTCCGTAAAGCGCTCGGCGGCTAAGACGGAGGCGGTCAGCTGCCCTTGAAATTAGGCTGACGCTTTTCGAGGAACGCCCGCGCGCCCTCGGCATGGTCGTCAGTGAAGAGCGTCAGCTGGTCATAGGCCAGCGAGGCCTCGAAGGCACCGGCGGTTGCCTGCTTGAGCAGCAGGTTCACCGACATCTTGGCGTAGGAGATGGCCAGCGGCGGCCCGGCGGCGAGGCGCTTGGCATAGCCGTCGACGAATCCGTCCAGCTCCTCATCCGACACACAATAGTTGATCAGGCCGATCTCCGCAGCCTTCTTCCCCTCGATCGGCTCGCCGAGCATCAGATACTCCTTGGCGCGGTGGAAGCCGAGGAGGAAGGGGAAGAACGCCGCTCCCCCGTCGCCCGGCGCAATGCCCATGCGGACATGGGAGTCGCAGAACTTCGCGCCCTCCGCCGCGATCACCATGTCGCAGGCGAGCGCGATGTTGACGCCTACGCCGTAGGCCGGACCCCGCACCTTGGCGATGATCGGCTTTTCCGTATCCATCATGCCCCAGAACAGGCGGCGCGCGCTGCGGAACGGCGGACGGCCTTTGCGGCCGCTCTGGTTCTCCTGGTCCTGCACAGACAGGTCGGTGCCGGCGCAGAAAGCGTTCCCCTCGCCCGTCAGGATGACGACACGGATGTCGTCGTCCATGTCGACATCGTCCCAGATGCGCTCGAGTTCGCGATGCATCGGCCGCGACACGGCGTTCTTGCGGCGCGGGTTGTTGAGCGTCAGCGTGGCGATGCCATCGTCGCGCTTCTCGATCTTGATCCACTCGTAGCGGCTGGGGTCGATCGCGGGCAAAGTCGGTCCTTTCAGTGGGTACGAGCCGCGCGGTCAGGACGCGCGGGAGAAGATCATCGGCAAGGCGATGATGCCCTGCCCCAGACCGGTGGTATATTCGATGGCGCGCGTCTCATCGATCCTGAACCCGTCGAAGCGAGCCAGGATCTGCTCGAAGGCGAGGCGCAGCTCGGTCTTCGCGATGAACGATCCGACGCAGCGATGGTGGCCCGCGCCGAAGCCGACATGCTGGTTGGGCTTGCGATCGGGCCGGATCTCGTCGGGACAGGCGAACTTTGCGGGATCGCGATTGGCGGCACCGAAGGCGACCAGGACGGAGTCGCCCTTCTTCAGCTGGACGCCGCTCAGTTCCACATCCTCCATCACCTCGCGGCGGAGATAGGTGGAGGGGGAGGCGAAGCGGACGATCTCCTCGCTGGCGCTGTCGAGGAGAGAGGGGTCGGTGCGGAGGCGATCGGCCTCGTCAGGGTTGGTCGCCAGCCACCACATCATCGTCGCGAGTGCGGAGGACGTGCTGTCGAACCCGCCCACCAGGATCAGCCGCACCATCGACATCTGCTCGTCCGGCGTCAGCGGGCGGCCAAAGGCGGTGCCGAGCAGGATCGAGGAGACGACGTCCGCCTGCGGGTCGGTCGCGTCGGCGCGGCGGCGGATGAGAACATTCTCGGAATAGGTCTTCAGTCGGTCGCCCGCGCCGGTCTTCACGCCGGTCGCCACCTCGCGGTGGAGATCGCCGACCATCTGCTCCAACTCAGCCGCGTCGCTGGCGGGCAACCCCAGCAGGTCCAGTGCCACCAGGATCGGCAGCGGGCGGGCGAAAGCGCGCACGAAGTCGACGGGAGTATCGATGGGTACGCGGTCCACCAGTTCCGTGACCATGGCCCGCACGAAGGGCTCGCGCGCACGGGCATGGGCAGCGGTCATCAACGGCGCGATCAGCGCGCGGTATTCGCGATGCTCCGGCGGATCGATCTCGGCCGGGATGTGGAAGCTGCGGACGGCGTCGGGCGGCGGGAGGGTGATGCCCTTGCCCGATCCGAAGATCGCGGGCTTCATCAGGACGGTCATCACATCCTCGAAGCGCGAGACGACATAGAAGCCGCCATAGCGCTCGTTGCGGTACAGCCCAGGCATGTCACGCATCTGCGCCCAGAGGCACTCGGCGCCTTCGCGAGCCTTGGGCGCGTGGATGTCGAAGCTTTCCAGCGTCTGGCCCACCACATCCTCCTCGCCACAACCATATAGTTCGATATTCGCCCGTCCGTTCACATAACGACGCGAGGGACGCAGCTGTCAAGCCGGGCGCGCCTCATTGCGCGGTCAGTCCGCCGTCCACGACCAGCTCGGTGCCGGTGACGTAGCTCGCATCGTCGGAGAGCAGGAAGGCGACCGCCGCGCCGAGCTCGTCGGCGACAGCGGTGCGGCCCAGCGGCACCGCTGCTGCGATAGCCGCGGAATCTCCGCTCGCGTCACGACGCGCGACCTTCTGGATGTCGGTCTCCACTACGCCAGGATGAACCGAGTTCACGCGAATTCCGTCGGTGCCGCATTCGAGCGCGAGCGTCTTGGTCATGAGGCGCACGCCGCCCTTGCTTGCGGAATAGGCCGTGCACCGACGCATCCCGACCAGCCCCGCCACCGAGGATACGTTGACGATCGATCCGCCGCCATGCGCCCGGAAATGGCCGATCAGCAGGCGGCAGCCGAGATAGACGCTGGTCATGTTGACCTCGATCTGGCGGTGCCACATCGCTGGTTCCAGCGCCTCGACCATCGCCAGCACGGTGATGCCGGCATTGTTGACAAGGCCGTGGACGCGACCGAAGCGCGCAGTCGCCTGCGCCAGAACGGCGTCCCAGCCGGCCGCATCGGTGACATCATGCGTGACGCCCAACGCCGCCCCGCCCATCGCCTCGACCTCAGCGACGCGCGCGGCCAGCGCCTCGCCGTCCAGATCGGTGAGCACGACCTGCCCGCCCTCCTGCACGACGCGGCGTGCCGAGGCGAAGCCGATGCCCTTGGCGGACGCCGCGCCCGTGACGATCACCGTCCTGCCTTCGAAACGCATCATCCTCGATCCTTTCAGGAGAGTCGCCGCGCCGGATCGCCATCGATCAGGTTCCACAGTACGGGATCCGGCAGCGAACGCAGCACCGATCGGTCGATCGCGTCGATCCCCGACCGGTCGAGATTGGCGACGGCCGCGGCCATGCTGCGCCGGAACAACGACAGGACCCGCGCCACCCCCGCTTCGCCACCCGCCGCAAGGCCCCAAAGATACGAACGGCCCGCGAGAACCGCCTGCGCGCCGAGCGCACGCGCGCGCACGATATCGGCCCCGCGTCGAACGCCGCCGTCCAGAAGGACCTCGCCCCTCCCGCCGACCGCATCGACGATTTCGGGCAGGACGGAGATGGTCGAAGGCACGCCGTCGAGGACCTTGCCGCCGTGATTGGAGACGATGACGCCGTCCAGCCCGAGATCGATCGCGCGCTTCGCATCGGCGGCGCGCATCACGCCCTTCAACACCATCGGCCCGTCCCAGCGGCTGCGCATCCAGGCGAGGTCCTCCCAACCCGTCGGCGTCGCCGCAAGCAGCCGTCCGGCGTCCTGCACCCGCAGCAGCGATCCGTCCGCCCGGCGCGGCGCGTTCGGGGCGGGCATGGCGAGGCCGCCCTTCAGAAGCGACCAGAGCCAGCGCGGACGGTTCCAGGCATCGGGGGCGAATGCCAAAGCCGCGCGCAGGCTCATCGTCTCGGGCAATGGCCGGGCAAGCCGGTCGGACGGCGAGATCCCGGCGATGTCGGCAGTCACCACCAGCACGCGGCATCCGGCCTCCCGCGCCATGTCGATGCACCAGCCCGCGCCCTCGCGCCCGTTGACCATGTAGAGCTGGAACCAGGTGTCCGGGTTGGCGGCGACGATCTCCGCCGCCGGCGTGCCGCACCATGTGCTGATCGAAATCGGCACACCCGCCGCCGCCGCCGCGCGTGCCGCCCCGAGTTCGCCATCGGGATGGACGATGCGGACGAAGCCGGTCGGCGCGATGGCGAGCGGCATCGATACGCGCCGCCCCAGGACGGTCGTGGAGCAATCCGGATCGATCGCGGTGGGGCATGCGGGGGCATCGAAGAGGACGCGGCCGAAGGCGGCCTCGTTAGCGGCGACCGTAGTCTCCGCCTCCTTGCCCCCCTCGACATAGTGGAAGACAGCCGCCGGCAGCCTTCGGCGCGCGATCGCCCGCGCCTCCTCAATGCTGCCGAACGCCTTCATCGGATCAGTAGCGCACGGTGAGCGACGCCCCGATCATCGCCGGATCACCCCAGAACTGGCGGATCGAATAGCTGTCGATGTGCGTGTTCACCTGGTACTTCTTGTCCGTCACGTTGGTCCCGAACACCGAGATGTCGTAATGCTCGGACGGATCGGTCCAGGTCGCGCGCAAGTTGAGGAGCGCGTACTTTTTCTGCGGAAGTTGTTTCACGGAGTCGAAGTACATCTTCGAGGTGTAGAACATGCTGCCGTTCAGGACGAGCCGCCCGCCCGCGACATCCATGCCATAGGTCGCGCCGATATTGCCGGAGAAGCGCGGCGTACGCGCCACGGGGAAGCCGTTAGCGTTGATGCCGATGTTCAGGAAGCGACCATAGGTCGGGCTTGCGGGATCGCGGTCCTGCTGCAGACCGATAGCATCGGGGAACTTCTTGTACTCGGCGTGAGTGTAGGCGGCGCTCAGATCGATGCTGAAGTCCGGCGTGATGTTATAGTTCAACTCGCCATCCACGCCGTAGATCTCGGCCTTGGCGGCGTTCCGCGTCACGCTGGCGCCGTTCGTTCCGAAGGCCGTGACCTGGATGTCGCTGTAGTTATAGTAAAAGCCGGCGACGTTGAACCGGACCTTGCGATTGGCGATCTTGTAGCCAAGTTCCCAGGCGTCGATCTTCTCCGGGTCGATCGGGTTGAGCGAGAAGCCGGAGCCCGGCAGCGTGCCGGATTTGTAGCCCTGGGTGAACGACGCATAGACGTTGGACTGCGGCGTCAGCTCGTAGCGGATCACGCCGCGCGGTGAGAAATTGGTGAACTTGACCCCGCCGGAATCCCGCGCATTGGACGGGATCAGTTCGTAGTCGAGATGGGGTTTGTTGATCGAGTAGCGGCCGCCGGCCGTCAGGAACAGGTTCTCCGCAACCTCATAGGTGGCATCCGCGAACAGCGCATAGGACTTCAGCCGGTTTGTGGTGTTGAACAGCCGGTTGTACGGTTCACCCGTGCCGAACCCCGCACTCGGCGTGTTCGTGTCGAAGTGGTATACCTCCTTGGTGTTCATGTAGAAGGCCCCGATCACCCAGTCGAGCGGCCCATCTTTTTTCGACGAGAGATTGAACTCCTGCGTGAACGTCTTGTTGGGAATATCCGTCTTGACCGAATAGATGTTGGCCGGCGTCATGTCGTAGTCGAGCGCCTGGCGGATGTGATCCTTGCGATAGCCGGTGTACGACGTCAGGTCCGCAAACCCCAGATCGAAGCGGCTGGTCAGCGTAAAGGAGTCGCTTTCGATCCGGAACTGGGCGGGCGCCGTGCCGGCATAGTCGCCGCGATCCGACACGATGATGTTGTCGGGCACCCTGATGCCGATCGTCTCGTCCCCACGCGCGTTCAGAAGGACGGCGCGCGGATTGTTTTCGAAGCGGTGAGCATAGGCCAGCGTGAAGTTGACCGCGTCACTCGCCTCCCAACGGACCTTGCTGCGCACCTGCCAGCGGCGGAAGCGCGCCGCATCGCCGTCATCGGTCACGACATTGCGGATGAAGCTCTCGCCCCGCTCGAACGAGGCGGCAACATCGACGGCCAGCGTCTCGGTGATGCCGGTCGATCCGTAGAACGCCGTGGTGAGATGGTCGTATGAGCCATAGCCGACCTTCGCGGTCAGCGTCGGCGTCTGCTGCGGCTCGCGCGTGTTGAGCTGGATCGCGCCACCGGTCGCGTTGAAGCCGAAGAGCGTGCCCTGCGGGCCCTTCAGCACGTTGACGCTGGAAATGCTGATCAGGTCGAAGTCAGACGCGCCGGGCGTCGGCACGTAATAGCCGTCAACATAGACAGGGATGTTCGAGTAGAACCCCGGCCCGGCAACGAGGCTGCCGACACCGCGGATCGATGGCTGGATGTTGATACCCGCATAGTTGATGCGGAGCGCGGGCACCGATTGCGGCAGCTGCGACACCTGCGTCAGGCTCCTGCGCTCGATGTCCACGGCGGTGAGCGCCTGGATCGAGATCGGCACGTCCTGAAGCCGCTCGCTCCGCTTCTGCGCCGTGACGATGATGTCTCCGCTATCGTCGACAGGCCCGGTCGCCGGCTGTGCGGGCGCGGGCTCCTGCGCATAGGCCTGCAAAGGCGAAAGCGCCGCGCCGGCCAGAAGGGCGGGAACCATCAATCGGAAATGTCGCGAATGCCCGTTCATGCAAGCCTCTCCCTTTATGTGCGATTAACGCACCTTCGTTCTGAATTGCATTATGCGCACTTCCTTGATCGGGTCAATCCGACAAGCAACTTTGTTTGATTATCGCTCGCTCGTTCTATATTCACGCATCGACAGTGCGGGCCGACCCGCCGCAAAGGAGGGACAGCCGTGCAGGATCGAACCGCGAGTGATGAGCCGTCGGAGCTTCCCCGCGCAGGCTGGCGGAGCTGGCTGGTCGCCGTGCTTGTCGCCGTCTGCTACACGGTCGCCTATCTCGACCGGCAGGTGATCAGCCTGCTGATCAAGCCGATCCAGGCCGCGCTCAACATCACCGATACCGAGTTCGGGTTGCTGCAGGGCGTCAGTTTCTCGCTATTCTACGTCGCCGCCGCACTGCCGCTCGCCTGGCTTGCCGATCGCACCCGTCGCTCGCGCGTGATGAGCGGATGCGTGGCGTTCTGGAGCGTGATGACGATGTGCTGCGGCCTTGCCGGCAGCTTCGGCCAGTTGATGGCGGCGCGCATCGGCGTGGCGGTCGGGGAGGCGGGCCTGACGCCCGCCGCGCTCGCCACCCTGTCGGATCGCTTCAACCGGCGGCAGCTCGCGACGGCGACATCGCTCTTCATGCTGGCCCCGTTCCTTGGTGGCGGCCTCGCACTGGGCGCGGGTGGTGCCGTCTATGTCTGGGCACAGCATCTCGAACCCGACGCAATCCTCGTCCTTGCCGGCTTTTCGGACTGGCAGATCGTGTTCCTGATCATCGGGGCGGCGGGACTGGTCCCTGCGTTCCTCCTCCTCCTGATCGCCGACCGACCGGCACGCGGCGCTGCGAAGAAGGGCGCAAGCGTATCGGAGGTCTTCGCCCTGTTCCGCCGCGAGTGGAAAATCTACATGCTCTTCCAGTTCGCCATGGCGCTGATCATGGTCGTGCTCGCCGGTTATGTGACCTGGCTGCCGGCCGCGATCATGCGGTCGAAGGGTATCGACGAGGCGCAGGTCGGCGCGCTGTTCGGGCCGATCTATCTCATCTGCGGCGCGACGGGGACGCTCTCCGCCGGCGTGCTCGTCATGATGCGAGCGGGGGACGACCCCGTGCGCACCGTCATGCGCTACATGCTGCTGATGTTGGCACTTCTCTGGCCGCTCGCCGCCTTCGGCCTGATGACATCGTCCCTGACAGCCGAACTCGCGATGATGGGCGCGGCACTGTTCATGATCAGCTCGGTGACCAGCCTCTCCTCCCTGCCCTTCCAGTACATCACGCCACGCCACCTCCGCGCGCAGGCGATTGCGATCATGGCGATGGTCGCGGCCCTGTTCGGCACCGGCTTCGGGCCCGTGCTGGCGGGCATATTAAGCGATCACCTGCAGGGCGTGCAGCACCCCCTGTCCGTCTCCCTGTCGGTGATCGGCGGGCTGTGCGTGCCCATGGTGATGGCGCTGATCATGATCTCGCTTCGGGAGCATGGACGCCGCCGCCTCGACCTCGGGCTCCTGGAGCAGTCTCCTGCGGGTCATGCAGCCGGCGCCAGCGATACGCCGGCACACGCGGCCTGACCGGTGCCTGCTGTTATGTAGGTAACAGGACGCCGCGATCGTCGGCAGTCACCTGCTTTCCCGGCCTTATTCCTCGCCCATCCGGAGCGCGGCGATGAAGGCTTCCTGCGGGATCTGCACGGATCCATACTCCCGCATCCGCTTCTTGCCCTCTTTCTGCTTTTCCAAGAGCTTCTTCTTGCGGGTCGCGTCGCCGCCATAGCACTTGGCGGTCACGTCCTTGCGCATCGCGGCGATGGTCTCGCGCGCGATCACCTTGCCGCCGATCGCCGCCTGGATCGGGATCTTGAACATGTGGCGGGGAATCAGGTCCTTCAGCCGCTCGCACATGCCGCGTCCCCGCGTCTCGGCATTGCCGCGGTAGACGATCATCGACAGGGCATCGACCGGCTCCTCGTTGACGAGGATGCTCATCTTGACGAGGTCGCCCTCGCGATAGCCGATCTGGTGGTAGTCGAAGCTGGCATAGCCCCGGCTGATCGATTTCAGCCGGTCGTAGAAGTCGAACACCACCTCATTCAGCGGCAGCTCGTAGACCAGCTGCGCACGGCCGCCGACATAGGTCAGATTCTTCTGGATGCCGCGCCGGTCCTGACAGAGCTTCAGGATCGATCCGAGATATTCGTCCGGCACATAGATCGTCGCCTCGATCCACGGCTCCTCGATGCTCTCGATGCGGTTCGGATCGGGCATGTCGGCCGGGTTGTGCAGGTCGATGACCTTGGCCTCCTCGTTCTTCGTGTGGCTGAGGTGGAGGTGGTAGACCACGGACGGCGCGGTGGTGATGAGGTCGAGGTCGTATTCGCGGGTCAGCCGCTCCTGGATGATCTCCAGGTGGAGGAGACCGAGGAAGCCGCAGCGAAAGCCGAAGCCGAGCGCCGCCGAGGTTTCCATCTCGAAGGAGAAGCTGGCGTCGTTCAGGCGCAGCTTGGAGATGCTGTCGCGCAGCTTCTCGAAATCCGCCGCGTCCGTCGGGAACAGGCCGCAGAACACCACCGGCTGCACTTCCTTGAAGCCGGGCAGCGGCTCGGCCGCCGGCTTCTTCGCGTCGGTGATGGTGTCGCCGACGCGGGTCTCGGTGATCTCCTTGATCTGCGCGGTGATGAAGCCGATCTCGCCCGGCCCGAGTTCGGCGAGCTGCTCGATCTTCGGCCGGAAGCAGCCGACGCGATCGACCAGATGGCGGGTGCCGCCCGCCATAAAGGCGATTTCCTGCCCCTTCTTCAGCACGCCCGCCATGACGCGGACGAGGATGACGACGCCGAGATACGGGTCGTACCAGCTGTCGACCAGCATCGCCTTCAGCGGCTGGGTGGCGTCACCCTTCGGCGCGGGGATACGTTCGACAATTGCGTCGAGGATCTCGTCGATGCCGATGCCGGACTTGGCCGAGGCGAGCACCGCGCCGCTCGCGTCCAGGCCGATGATGTCCTCGATCTCCGCCTTCACCTTCTCCGGCTCGGCGGCGGGCAGGTCGATCTTGTTGATGACGGGCACGATCTCATGATCATGCTCGATCGACTGGTAGACGTTGGCGAGGGTCTGCGCCTCGACGCCCTGCGCCGCGTCCACCACCAGCAGCGCGCCTTCGCACGCGGCGAGGCTGCGGCTGACCTCATAGGCGAAGTCGACATGGCCCGGCGTGTCCATCAGGTTGAGGACATGGCCCTTCCAGTCGAGGCGCACCGTCTGCGCCTTGATGGTGATCCCCCGCTCCTTCTCGATATCCATGTTGTCGAGGACCTGCGCGGACATCTCGCGCTCGGAAAGGCCGCCGGTGCGCTGGATCAGGCGGTCGGCGAGCGTGGACTTGCCGTGATCGATATGGGCGATGATGGAGAAATTGCGGATCTTGTCGAGCGGGGTCATGCCCGTGCGCCTAGCAGGCGAAGCGGCGGATGCCAAAGGGGGGCAAGCCAAAGTCCTCACCCCCCGTTCGCGCTGAGCCTGTCGAAGCGCCAGCGCTGGCCCTTCGACAGGCTCAGGGCGAACGGCCGCGAGACAGGATGTTCTACGCCGCGGGCCGCTCCTCCAGATCCAGCGTGTGCAGGTTTGCCTCGCGGATCTTCGCGCCCGCATCGTCGTACAGGAAAGGCAGGAAGGCATAGCGCCGTCCGCGCGTCACCGGCTGCGCCTCGTGCAGCAGGCTGCAGGAGAAGACCACCGCCCCGCCGGTCGGCGCGCGGAAGCTCTGCTCCCCGAACTCCGGGAAGCGCAGGTTGCCGCCGTCATACTCCTCGGCATTCAGGTTGATGGTGACGGCGAAGCGGCGATGCGCGGTGCCGGGCGTGGTGTTGTCGCGATGCGCGCGGAAGAAGCCCTGCTCGCCCCCGTCATAGCAGGCGACGATGTAGCGCTCGATCCGCGTCGCCTCGAACTGGAACGCCTTCCGGATCTCCGGCACTAGGCGGCGGTGGAGGCGCAGGCGAAGCTGGGTGCGGAGCGCCTCGTCCTCGATCTGGCAATCGGCGCGCCGCTTGAATGCGGTGTCGCGTACGGCGACGGTCTTGCCGTCGATCTCCCGCATGAAGCCGGAGGATTGCCCGCCTCGAGCCTCGTAAAGGTCGACGAGCTGCCGGCACATCGCCGGCTCGATCACGCGCGGCACAACCAAGACGGGCGCGGGCAGGCTCGGCAGCGGCCGGTCCTGGATCGCAGCGAGACGGCGCAGCACCTCCTCGGTTTCGCCGATTGGCGCGGTGAACACCACGCGCAGGGTCGGGTCGAGCACGATCCAGAGCGGCGCGTAGCTGACCTTGCCTCCTTCGGTCTCGATCCGCCCATAGAGCGTGCTCACCGCGCGATCGTTGTCAACGAAATGGCGGATGCCGGGAACGTGCTCGGCGACACGACCGGCATCCACATCGGCCGGATCGGCGGTCACGCCGAAGAAGCAAAGGGTGCGATCGTCGAAGATGTGGCGCGACGCCACCACCGCATCCAGCGCAGCCTTCGCCTGCGGGACGCCTGCCGTGCCGTAGAACAGCAGCGCGACATGGCGCCCGGCCACCGTGTCGAAGTTGAACCGCGCGACCGTTGTGGTCGCGGCGCGGAACCAGGGCGCGGGATCGCCGGGGTAGAAGGTGGTGGCCGTCATTTGCTTCTCTTAGCGTCGGCGCGCGTGCGGCACCATCACCCGGCTCACGCGGAGGGGTCCGCCGATATTCCATCCACAACAGATGCAGGAAAGGTGCTTGAACCCGCCGGAACCCGCCTCTATAGGCCCCCTCCACTTGGCACATCCGGTCGGCCCCCGAAGGCATTCAACGACCGGCTCCGTCGGGGAGTAGCTCAGCCTGGTAGAGCACTGTCTTCGGGAGGCAGGGGCCGGAGGTTCGAATCCTCTCTCCCCGACCATTTTCTTCATCTGAGATTAGCGATCACGCCGCCAGCGCGCTGCCCATCATCGTGGCGAGCGCGTCGCGGCGGTAGGGTTTGGCGAGGATCGGGAAGACCGATCCGCCCTCGGCCGCTGCCTCGCTATGCGCGGTCGCAAGGAGGATGGGGAGGGCGGGACGCTCGGCGCGGACCTTTGCGGCGAGTTCCAGGCCGTTCATGCCGGGCATCACGATATCCGAGAACATGATGTCGAAGCCGTCCGCCGCCTCGTGCAGCCGTTCCAGCGCCTCTTCGGCACAAGCGGCGCGCACCACCGCACAACCCATGTCCGCCAGCAGCGCTTCGGCGAAGGCGGCGACGGCGTTGCTGTCCTCGACCAGCAGGACGCGTGTGCCCTCGGCGATGCTGCCCTGCGCCGCCGCCTCGGCGACGACCTCTGCCGCCGGCAAGGTCAGGACCAGTGTCGTGCCCCGCCCCGGCGCGCTGTCCAGTTCGGTGGTGCCGCCCGATTGCACCGCGAATCCGTAGATCTGGCTCAATCCGAGACCCGGCCCCTGGCCCAGCGGCTTGGTGGTGAAGAACGGCTCGAACGCCTGCTCGCGCACGTCCACGCCCATCCCGACGCCGGTATCCGCGATCGACAGCTTGATCTGCGGCACGCCGTTCGGCGCGGTCTGGTTGACCGCAGCGAAGGTCAAAACGCCGCCCTCCGGCATCGCCTCCGCCGCATTCTCGACGGCGCTGCGCAGGACGTTCAACAACTGATCGGGATCGACCATCACCGGCTTCAGGTCGCGCGCGCACATGATCCGGACCGTGATCCCGTCCGGCACCTCGTCGCGCAGCGTCTCCAGCACCGCGCGCAGAGCGAACGCACGCGGGCGCAGAGGCAGGCGGCGGGCGAAGGCAAGCAGGCGGCTGGTCAGGAGCGCGGCCTCGTCGGCCGTGTCCATGATCGCCGCCAGATGCTGCTCCGGGTCCCCTGCCCCGCGCTCCAGCAACTCCGCCGAACCCCGGATGACCGTCAGAAGATTGTTGAAATCATGCGCGAAATGCCCGGTCAGCGCGGCGAGCGCCTCGATGCGTGACTGCGGCGTCGGCACCGTTTCTGCAACTGGCGTCTGGCCCTGCATGGATCCCCCGGAACTTGCTGCGGAGCAACTTAGATCGGCACGGTTGCGAAATGCTTACCGCGCTGCAAACAAAGGTTACGTCTTGCAGGCCCGATCGCTCTCTCCCATCTGCCGCTCATGAGCGGGAACAACGACAACCGGCCGGCCGTCTGGCACGGCACCACGATCCTGTCCGTACGCCGCAACGGCCGCGTCGTCATCGCCGGCGATGGGCAGGTCAGCATGGGCAATACGGTGATGAAGCCCAATGCGAAGAAGGTCCGCCGCCTGGGCGACGGGTCGGTGATCGCGGGCTTTGCCGGCGCGACGGCGGACGCCTTCACCCTTTTCGAGCGGCTGGAACGCAAGCTGGAGCAGCATCGCGGCCAGCTGCTGCGCGCAGCGGTCGAGCTGGCGAAGGACTGGCGGACGGACAAGTATCTCCGCAACCTGGAGGCGATGATGATCGTCGCCGACAAGGATGTGAGCCTGATCCTGACGGGCAATGGCGACGTGCTGGAGCCGGAGGCCGGCATCGCCGCGATCGGCTCCGGCGGGAATTACGCGCTCGCGGCCGCCCGCGCGCTGGTCGAGTACGAGCCGGATGCCGAGACGGTCTGCCGCAAGGCGATGGCGATCGCCGCCGAGGTCTGCGTCTTCACCAACGATCGGCTGACGGTGGAGAGCATCGAGGAAGCCCAACCATAACACGTCACCCCAGCGAAGGCTGGGGTCGCTCTCTGGTCGAAGCGATGCCAGCCTTCGCTGGCATGACGATCCATAGGATAGACATGAACGACGCCCTTACCCCCAAAGCCATCGTCGCAGCACTCGACGCCCACATCGTCGGGCAGGACGAGGCCAAGCGCGCCGTCGCCGTCGCGCTGCGCAACCGTTGGCGGCGCCAGCGCCTCAACGAGGATCTGCGCGACGAGGTATCTCCGAAGAACATCCTGATGATCGGCCCCACCGGCTGCGGCAAGACCGAGATCAGCCGCCGCCTGGCGAAGCTCGCCGACGCGCCGTTCGTGAAGGTGGAGGCGACCAAGTTCACTGAGGTCGGCTATGTCGGCCGCGATGTCGAGCAGATCGCCCGCGACCTCGTGGAGGAGGCGATCCGGCTGGAGAAGGAACGCCGTCGCGCCGCCGTTCGCGACAAGGCGGAGGAGGCGGCACTCGCCCGCCTGCTCGACGCCCTCGTCGGCAAGGATGCGAGTGAGGCGACGCGCGCCGCCTTCACCCAGCGCTTCCGCGATCATGTGCTGGATGACACCGAGATCGAGATCGAGCTGGAGGACCAGCCCAATCAATCCTTCGAGATTCCCGGCATGGGCGGCAATGTCGGCATGATCAACCTGTCCGATGTGATGGGGAAGGCGTTCGGCGGTCAGAAGACCAAGCGCCGCAAGCTGCCCGTCCGCGCCGCCTGGACCAAGCTGGTGGAGGAGGAGAGCGACAAGCGTCTCGACCAGGACGAGGTCAGCCGTTCGGCGCTCGCCGATGCGGAGGCGAACGGCATCGTCTTCCTCGACGAGATCGACAAGATCGCGGTCAGTGACGTGCGCGGCGGATCGGTGAGCCGTGAGGGGGTGCAGCGCGACCTCCTGCCGCTGATCGAGGGGACCACGGTCGCCACCAAATACGGGCCGATGAAAACCGACCACATCCTCTTCATCGCATCGGGCGCGTTCCATGTCGCCAAGCCGAGCGACCTGCTGCCCGAACTGCAGGGCCGCCTGCCGATTCGCGTCGAACTGAAGGCGCTGACCGAGGAGGACTTCATCCGCATTCTCTCTGCGACCCGCGCCAGCTTGACCGAGCAGTATCGGGCGCTGATCGGCACCGAGGGCGTCGAGATTACCTTCACCGAGGAAGGGATCGCCGCCATCGCGCGCATCGCGGCGGAGGTGAACGGCAGCGTCGAGAATATCGGCGCACGCCGGCTCTCGACGGTGATGGAGAAGCTGCTTGAGGAGGTCAGCTTCGAGGCGGAGGATCGACAGGGCAGCACCTTGACCGTCGATGCCGCCTATGTCGAAGGCCAGCTCGCCAGCCTCGCCCGCAACACCGATCTATCCAAGTACGTCCTCTAGGTCGTAGGCGGACAGGAACGTCGGCACTTCGCTCGCCGGCATCGGCCTTGCCACGAAAAAGCCCTGCACCTGTTCGCAGCCCATTTCGGCAAGCGCGTCCAGCTGCGCCTGCGTCTCGACGCCCTCGGCAACCGTGCCGAGCGAGAGATTGCGGCTGAGATCGATGATCGCGCGCACGATCGCGGCGTCATCTGCGTCTCTGACCAGGTTGCGAATGAAGCGTTTGTCGATCTTGATCACGTCGACGGGGAACTTCTGGAGATGGGTCAGCGAGGCGAAGCCGGTGCCGAAGTCGTCCAGGGCGATCACCATCCCCGCCCGCGCCAGCATGCCCAGGGCCCGGTCGACATCGTCTCCATCATTGTGGAGCAGGACCCCCTCCGTCACCTCCACCTCCAGCGCTTCCATGGGCAGGCCTGCGCGCTTCAGCTTGCGAAAGACACGCTCCGGAAAGTTGCCGCCGCGCAGGTCGCCCGTGGTGACGTTGATGCCGATGGTGCCGCACTCGATGCCTCTGTCGCGCCATTTCGCGATGTCGCGTGTCACGAGGTCGAGCATCCGGTCGGTGATCGCGACGGCGAGTTCAGGCTCGTCGAACGCGGCCGCGATCAGGTCGGGACCGATCGGCGCCACCCCGAAACCCCGGATGCGGAGCAGCGCTTCGAACCCCTCGACACGGTTGGCGGAGATCGAGATACGCGGCTGGTAATAGGGAACGATCTGCTTTTGCCGAAGCGCCCGCCGCGCGACCGCGAGCATCGAGGAGCGCCGCTGCAGGTCCGCGCGCATGCCGCTTTCGAAGGATCGGATCCGGTGATGGCTCTGACGCTTCGCCTCACGCAGCGCGAGGTTGGCGGAGCGCATCAGTTCCGCGCCGTCGATCAACACACGGTGATGCGTCGCGATGCCGATGCTCGCCCTGCCCGCGGCATTGGTGCGCGAAACGGCGATCGGCTCGGCGAGTCGCTCCGCCAGCGCTACGATCCGGCCGTCGATCTCGCCAGTGACCGCATCGGGGGAAATCACGATCGCGAATTCGTCGGCACCGGTGCGTCCGGCGAAATCTCCGGAGCTGAGATTGATGCGAATGCGGTCGGCGAACTGCCGAAGCATGTGGTCGCCCGTCTCCATGCCGTGCTGGCTGTTGATCTCGTTGAAGCCGTCGATGTCGAGGAGCATGAGTGCCAAGGCCTCCGCGCCCGCGCGGCTGTTCGTGACGGCCTCCTCCAGCCGCTCGGCGAACGTGAGACGGTTGAGAAGGCCGGTCAGCAGATCGTTACTCGTCGCCCAGTCACGGGCAAGTTCCGCCGCGCGCCGCTCATGGATGTCCTCGAACACGCCGAACCAGCGCTTGATGGATCCCAAGTCGTCACGCCAGGGGGCGGCGCGGGCGCGGTGCCATCTGTAGGCACCGTTGGAGGTCCGCAGACGAAGCTCCATGTCGTACAGGTTGCCGGTTTCCAGCGACGCCTGCCACGTCCTGCCTACGCGCGACGCTTCGTCCGGGTGCAGGAATTGGGTTGCGCCGCTCTCCAGGGCGAGCTCCTCCGCGCATCCCGTAAGTTCCAGGAAACGGCTGCCGATGTCGACGATGTTGCCCTCTGGATCGGTGCTCCAGGGAATCTGGCTCCCGAGGTCGGCGGTGCCGCGGTACAGCGCGTCATCGGTATCGCGCAGGGCGATCTTGGAGTCTCGGGTCCATGGCCGCATCACGAGCGGCGCGGGGATGCTGGCGCGACGCGTTCGCTTCGGCGGTGGCGCGTCGATCGCCATCACCGAATTGCCCGGCTCATCTGCGAAAGGCGCGGCCGCGCGCCGCAGGGCCTTGACTGCTCTGACCCGCGCCCACGAGAGGCGGGTGATTTCATGCGCGACACCAGCAACAACCCCCTTCTGGTCGCTGCAAACATCACGCCTCATCGCGCATATGCAAGCGTTAATCGCTGCGGCGCGGCGAGTCGATCGCCGTTCCCCGCCATCGAGGATCAGGGATAGCGGACGGGCTTCGGCACCTCCGGCAGCGGGATGAACTCGCTTTCCTCGGGGACTGGAGCGAACCGCTGGTGGCGCCAATCGTCCTTCGCCTGCTCGATCCGATCCGCCCGCGACGACACGAAATTCCATTCGATATGCCGCTGTTCCGGAAAGGGTTCGCCACCGAACAGCATGAGACGCGCGCCCTGGTGGGCGGTCAGGACGATCTCCGCACCCGGCTTGAAGACGACCAGTTTATGGGCGGTGAAGCAGCCGGTCTGCCCCTCGATCGAAACTTCGCCCGACACGACGTAGACGGCGCGCTCGATATGCTCGGCCTTCAGCTGATAACGTGCACGCGGCGCCAGCTGGATGTCGACATAGACCATGTCGGAAAAGGTGCGAACGGGAGACGTAAGTCCATCCGACTTGCCCGCGATGAGAGTGAGCGTGACACCCTCCGCCGCGATCGCCGGGATCTCGCTCGCCTTATGATGGGCAAAGCTCGGGGCGGTCTCCTCATGGGCGGCGGGCAACGCCACCCAGGTCTGCAGGCCGTAAAGCGGCCCGCCGGTGGCGCGCGCCTCCGGCCCGGTCCGCTCCGAATGGACGATGCCGGATCCGGCGGTCATCCAATTCACCTCGCCCGGCAGGATGGTCTGCACCGATCCCACGCTGTCGCGGTGGTGCATGGAGCCTTCCAGCAGATAGCTGACCGTCGCCAGGCCGATATGCGGATGCGGGCGCACGTCCAGCCCCTCCCCCGCGCCGAACACCGCCGGACCCATCTGGTCGAAGAAAATGAACGGCCCCACCATGCGGCGGTGTGCCGAGGGAAGCGCGCGCCGCACGCTGAACCCGTCGCCCAGATCCCGGACGGGGGGCAGGATCACCATGTCGATGGTGTCGATGTCGGTCGGACGAAGGGTCATGTCTCTGTTCCTTTATGGTGGCCGCCCGCAGATGCGCGGACGGCCATCTTTGCTCAGGCCGCATCCACGAGGACGATCTCGCTGTCCTCGATCGCGGTGATGCGGAGGACATCGACATCGCTGATCGCGGCACCGTCGCGGGCATTGACCCGCTGGTCCTCGATCGTCACCGCACCAGTCGCCGGCACGAGGTAGCCACGACGGTCGTGGCCGAGCGGATATTCCGCCGTCTCACCCGCCTTCAGCGTGGCGCCCACCACCCGCGCATTGGTGCGGATGGGCAGCGCGTCGTTGTCATCGGCGAAGCCGCTCGCCAGCACCACGAATTGCCCGGCGCGGTCACCCTTGGGGAAGGGCTTGGCGCCCCAGCTTGGTGCACCGCCGGTCTCGGTCGGGATGATCCAGATCTGGAAGATGCGGGTGGCCACGTCCTCCATATTGTATTCCGAATGGGCGACGCCTGTGCCCGCCGACATGACCTGCACGTCGCCGGCCTCCGTCCGGCCCTTGTTGCCGAGATTGTCCTGATGCGTGATCGCCCCTTCGCGGACATAGGTGATGATCTCCATGTCGCGATGCGGGTGCGGCGGAAAGCCGCTCTTCGGCGCGATCGTGTCGTCGTTCCAGACCCGCAGGTCGCCCCAGTGGACCCGCTTCGGATCATGGTAGTTCGCGAAGGAGAAGTGGTGCTTGGCATCGAGCCAGCCGTGGCTCTCGCCGCCAAGGCTGGCGAAGGGTCGAATGTCGATCATTGTTGATTCCTTGTCCAAGATATCACGCGAAGAGGAGGCCGAGCGCCGCGACCTGCCGATCGTTGAAGCCCACGCGGCGCAGCGCGTCGGCATGTTCCGGGCCGGTCAGGCGACGCCGGGTCGCGCACCCGAAGCGGCGGATCGCCTCCAGCCGGGGGTCGGCCAGCGGGCGCGGCGGCTGGTTGCCGGTCAGCGCGGTGTAGAGGCGGCCGATCGGGCCGGTCTTCGGCGCGCCGGCGCAGCCGAAGCCGGCTGCATCCTTGATCGCGATCGACACCGCCTGCCACTCTGTCGTGGTCAGCTTAGGGTCGCTGTCGAGATGAGCCTGCATCGTCTGCCTCCACCTGGCGCTTCGTTGAGGCGGATATACGTCGGCTCGACTTCTCCGTTCAGCCGGATAAAACTGAGCCGTTCGTTCGAGGAATTAGGAATGTCCACTCCCGGCACCCCGACTTTCGACCAGCTGCGCGTCTTCCTGGCGGTGGTCGAGACCGGCAGCTTCGCGGCGGCCGGACGCAAGCTGAACCGGGCAGTGTCGGTCATCAGCTACGGCATCGCCAATCTGGAGGCGCAGCTCGGCCTGTCGCTGTTCGATCGGGAGGGCACGCGCAAGCCGCAGCTGACGGTGGCGGGTCAGGCGGTGCTCGCCGAGGCGCGTGGGGTTGCGCAGGGGATCGACAATCTCCGCGCCAAGGTGAAGGGCCTGCTGGACGGGCTGGAAGCGGAAATCTGCCTCGCGGTCGATGTCATGTTCCCCTCTGCCGCGCTCGGCGCGGTGCTTAGGGCCTTCGCGCGCGAATATCCGACGGTCGCCCTTCGCCTCAGCATCGAGGCCTTGGGCGCGGTGACTGCGCAGGTGCTGGACCGCAAGGCGGTGATCGCCATCAGCGGGCCGCTCGCCTCCGAAATGCCGGGCATCGACTGCCGCTCGATCGCTTCGGTGGAGCTGCTCCCGGTGGCCGCGCCCGACCACCCGCTCGCCCGGCTGGAGACGATCCCGCCGGGTGCGGGAAAGGATCATGTGCAGTTGGTGCTGACCGACCGCTCGCCGCTGACCAAAGGGCGCGACTTCTCGGTGATGAGCCCACGCACCTGGCGCCTCGCCGATCTCGGCGCGAAGCATCAGCTGCTTCGAGAGGGGGTCGGCTGGGGCAACATGCCGCTGCCGATGATCGAGGGCGATCTGATGGCGGGGACGCTCGTCCGCCTCGCCATGCCCGACCAGCCGAGCCTCGCCTATCCGCTCGCCGCCGTCTGGCGGCGCGACACACCGCCCGGCCCTGCGGCGTCATGGCTGGTTGAGCGGTTCGCGACCTCCTGCGCCGAGACCTGAGTTCAGGCGGGCAGTCGCGACTTCATCACCACATCGGCTATGGCAAGGATCATCTCGCCGCTCAGCACAGGCCGGTGCTGGAGACCGGCCTGTGCGGCATCATCCTGCGCCAGCAGCCATATGTCCTCGCCCATCATTTCGACGCGGACCGTCTCGAAGTCGTTATCAACGTCGACGATGAAGGTCGTCATCCCGTCCGTCCAGCTTCCTTTAACGAAGCTTCCCAAAACACGTTGCCCCACGCTACAATACTCCTGTCAATGTTGCGGCGCGACTACGCAGATACATGACACGCTTCAACAGCACTGACAATTTATTACATGGTTGAAGATCTACTCATTTATTACGCAGGCGATCCCAATGGGCGACGGGGATCAAAGAAGGAGATGCCCTTTCTTGGGCACCTTGCTTCATGTTATTGACGGCAATCGTTGCATGGGCGTTATAGAGTGCATGAAAACGCTCTTCGAACGCGCTTACGAACTGGCCCGCTCCGGCGAGCTGCCGAGCACCAGCGGTATCGAACAGAAGCTTCGCAAGGAGGGGTACGAGGCCGCCGACATGCACCTGCGCGGTGCCGGTATCCGCCGGGAACTCAACCGCCTGTGCCGTGAGGCTCGCCGCGCCGCCGTCCGGACCCAAGAGCCGGCTTGACAATTCGGCGGCGTGCGGCCATTGCCGCCGCCGTTCGGGAGCGGCGGCGACGCCGCTCTTGTCATTTCTGCAGATTCGCTTCGAAGGGTTTCCGGTCATGGCCAAGCCGACCACCGTCAAGATCAAGCTCGTGTCCACCGCCGATACCGGTTTCTTCTACGTCACCAAGAAGAACCCGCGTACCCAGACCGAGAAGCTGTCGTTCAGCAAGTACGATCCCGTCGTGCGCAAGCACGTCGAGTTCAAGGAAGCCAAGATCAAGTAAGCGCTAGGCGGCGCCCGCCATCGGGCGCCCCCTCACCTCAGGCGGGATCGGCCAGAGCCGCCACCGCGCTGACGAACCGCGCGACCGAGATCGGCTTCGAGACATAGGCCTCGGCCCCCGCCGCGCGGATGCTCTCCTCATCGCCCTTTGCCGCATAGGCCGTCACAGCCATGATCGGCACGGCCTTCAGCTCCGCATCGGCCTTGAACGTGCGGATCAGGTCCAGCCCGCTGACATGCGGCAGCGAGATGTCCATCACCACTAGGTCTGGATTGAATGCACGCGCGCGATCGAACGCCTCGCGACCATCGCGGACGGGTTCGGTTTCATAGCCGTGTGCGCGCAACAAGTCGCAGAACAGCTTAAGGTTCAGTTCGTTGTCCTCGACAACGAGCACACGCTTGGTCACTGCAGCTCCGATACTCAGCCTCGCGGCATTATAGACGGGCCAACATGAACGAACCAGATCAGGAAAGGGTTACAACTGCACTAAGTGCACTGGCCTGGACCATATCGGATGATCGCCGGGCCGAACGCCTGCTCGCGCTTACCGGCCTGACGCCGGACGATCTCCGTTCCCGCGTGACCGAGCCTGCGGTGCTCGCGGCCGTCCTGGAGTTCCTCGAAGCGCACGAGCCCGACCTGATTGCCTGTGCCGAGGCGATCGGCCAGAAGCCCGCCGATATCGTCGCCACCGCAAGGAGCCTTTCCGCGTGAGCCGCCCGCTCCTGATCACCGATTGCGACGAAGTGCTGCTGCACATGATCAGCCACTTTTCCTCCTGGCTGAACGACGAGCATGAGATCGCGCTGGAGATCACCCGTCCCGACTTCGTCGACGCCTTCAAGCGCGCCGATGGCTCAGTGCTCGCCCATGGCGAGATCTGGCCGCTGTTCGACAGCTTCTTCGGCACGGAAATGCACCGTCAGACGATGATCCCCCATGCCGGCGATGCGCTGGCGGCGATAGGAGAGGTCGCGGACATCGTCGTCCTCACGAACCTGACCGAGGATTGCCGCTTCCGCCGGATCGACCAGCTCGCAACCCTGGGCGTTCATCACCGGGTGATCTGCAACCAGGGCGGCAAGGGTCCGCCGGTCAAGCGACTGCTCGCGGAGTACCAGCCGAGCGTCGCCGTGTTCGTTGACGATCTCGCCGGACACCACCGCTCGGTGGCGGAGGACGCGCCCGAGGTGTGGCGCGTCCACATGATCGGAGAGCCCGACGTCGCCGCTGTCGTCCCCGCCGCGCCCGCCGCCCATGTCCGCATCGACGACTGGCGCGAGGCGGAAGGGTGGATCCTGAACCGGTTCGCGGACGGCAAACACGCCGCTTGATCAACCAGCCGCGTTGAGCAGGTCACCCGGTCGGATAAGAGGGCGGTGCTTGCCGCGTCGGAAAACCGCTCGCCGCCTACTCGTCCTTCCCCGCCGCCTTCTTCACCTTCTTCACCACCTTCGCGACCACGCCCTCCTCCGCCGCTTCGGCCTCGGCCTTGGTCTTGTGCTTGACGCCCGGCTCCTCGGCCGGCGGGGCGTAGACGCTGAAAAGCTTCAGCGGCGTCGTGCCCTTGTTGATGATGTTGTGCTTGGCGCCTTTGGGAATGACGATCATCCGGTTCGCACCCACCTTGGTCCGGCTGCCGTCGACCACCGCCTGTCCCTCGCCCGCGACGAAGAAGGTGGTCTGGTCGGCATTGTGGGTCTCCTCGCCGATGTCCTCGCCGGGCTTCAGGCTCATCAGCACGATCTGGACACGCGAATCGAGGTAGACTTCTTTCTGGAAGAAGCTGTTCTTGATCGCCAGTTCGACCATATCCTTGTTGAAGACCGCCATCGCGAGAACCCTCCTGTTGCGCGCGGGTGAACCGGTGCGGGCGGAGACGGTTCCCGGCTACTCCTTGAAGCCGAACTTCGCCGCCAGTTCCGCGCGGGTGAAGCGGGTCTTCTCCGGCGGGGGAAGGCGGCGGGTCTGCAGTTCGTAGACGCCGGGCGAGACCTCCCTGTACCAGGGCAGGTCGATCGCGCCCTGCTTCTCGCGAAAGGCGAGATATTCATCCAGTGTCGCAAAACTGCGGTCGCGCGCATAGGGCAGGCCGGTCCGGCCGGGGGGATCGTGGTCGACAGCAGTCCGCGGCGGCTCTCCGGGGAGCGGTTTGTACGGCGCACTCCGCGCCTCGCCGGCCACCAGCAGGGCACAGAGCAAGCCGAATGATTGTTTCGCGATTGCAACCATTTTCGACCTCCTGAATATTTGCCAGTGTACGCGGATTGTTTCTGTTTGTGAAATTTCGCCATTGAAAGCCGCTCGTTACCGTGCTCGAACGGGTTAACGACGGATGAACGCCCTCCCTGGGTGATTCCGTTCGCCGATAACATCAGAGGGGACTTCCCAATGAGCCGCAGCTTCGTAGCGCCTGCCAAGTTTTCCGTCTGCGCCGACTACACCTACGCGTGGAAGCCGTCCGCAATTTCCTCCTTCCTCACCGACTACACGGTCGCCGACAATCTGATCGCCGCGACGGCCAGCACCCTGGCCGACGATGTCGAGGATTTCGACACGGTGACCCCCGGCGTCACCTACACCGGTGAGATCCAGACCCCGGATGACGACGATCTCCTCGTCCTGAACGTGACGGCGGGTCAGACCTATTCGATCTCGCTGCACAGCGCGCCGGTCAACGGCATGACCGATCCGCTGCTGATCCTGTACAATCAGGCCGGGACGCTGGTGAACTATGACGATGACGGCGGCGTCGGCATCAACTCGTTCCTGACCTTCACGGCCGACTATACCGGTGTCTACTATATCGACGCGCTCGATTTCGGCGGCGGCATCGGCGCCTATACCGTCGACGTGACTCAGGAGAGCAGCCAGGCCGACATCGCCGACACGTTCGTCGATGCGCAGCTGATCACCGCGGGCGACACCGTGTTCAGCTTCATCGACAGTCAGGCCGGCACAGTCTACACCGGCCTCGGTGAAGTCGACACCTTCAAGATCACCCTTGAAGCCGGCAAGTACTACACCTTCCAGGTAGCGGGTGGTGCCGATTACGAGACGGACGCCGCCGACGTGCCGGCGGGTGAGCTCGACACCGTCATGATCCTCTACGATTCCGACGGCAATCGCCTGCTCCTCAACGACGACAACAATTATCCGAGCGACATCAGCTCCGGCCTCAGCTTCTACGCGACCAAGAGCGGCACCTACTACATCGACGTCGCCGCCTATGCCGGCCAGACCGGCGGCTATACGCTCGAGACGCAGGAAATCGATTTCACCTCGCTCGATCCGCTCGATTCGATCGACTGGGTCAACGCGGCGAACATCCCCACCAACAACAATGTCGCCACCGTCTACTTTGCGGTCGAGGGCGAGAACTTCGGCGAGCTGGCGGACGACGGGACCTCGCCGCTCGAGTCCTACGGCTGGAACTCCTACGAGAAGCAGCAGCTGCTTGACGCGTTGAAGGAATATACCAAGATTACCGGCATCACCTATGTCGAGACGACCAGCGCGACGAACGCCACCTTCCGCGTGATCACCACCACCTCGGAGGAGTACGGCGCCTACTTCTACCCGCGCGATCCGAGCTACGGCACGCAGCAGGGCATCGGCGCGTTCAACGTCGATTCGGGCGGCTGGAGCCTGGAAGAGAACGGCATCCAGCCGAGCCTGCAGCAGGGCGGCTATGCCTATGCGGTTATGCTGCATGAATTCGGCCATGCCCACGGCCTGGCCCACCCGCACGACAATGGCGGCGGGTCGGACGTGATGGTCGGCGTTACCGGTGCCACCGGTTCGCTCGGCATCTTCGACCTCAACCAGGGCGTCTACACGGTCATGTCGTACAACGACGCCTGGGAGACGCATCCGGATGGTGGTACGCCGTTCACCCGAGCGCAGATCGGCAACGGCTGGTCGGGCACGCTCAGCGCCTTCGATATCGCCAAGCTGCAGGAGCGTTACGGCGTCCACGCCTATGCGACCGGCAGCAATGTCTACACGCTGAAGGACGTGCAGGCGACCGGCACCTATTACGAGACGATCTGGGACACCGGCGGATATGACGAGATCAAGTATTCGGGCAGCAAGGATGCCCGCATCGATCTGATCGCGGCGACGCTCGACTACTCGCCCACCGGCGGTGGCGTGGTCTCCTTCGTCGACGGGATCTGGGGCGGCTACACCATCGCCAACGGCGTGGTGATCGAGAAAGCGACCGGCGGCTCCGGCAACGACGTGCTGCTCGGCAACGCGGCGGACAACGTCATCACCGGCAATGTCGGCAACGACTATATCGACGGGCGTGAGGGCCGCGACGTCGTGCTCGGCGGCGAAGGCAACGACCAGGTCGTCTATGACGCGGCGGACAGCACGGTGCAGGGCGGTGCGGGCGTCGACACCCTGGTCGTCAAGACGGCGGCGAACGTCGACCTCGGCCAGTTCTCGACCACCCAGGTCGCGGGCAAGTCGGTGTTCGGGTTCGAGAATGTCGATGCTTCGGCGTCCACAGTCTCCGTCACCGTCACGGGATCGCAGTACAACAACACGATCTCGGGTGGTGCTGCTGCCGATATCCTGTCGGCGGGCGGCGGCACTGACGTTGTGCATGGAAATGGCGGCAACGATGTCATCGACGGCGGCACGGGTCGCGACTCGCTTTACGGCGATGCCGGGAACGACCGCATCACCTATGATGCTATCGATTACACCATCACCGGCGGCACCGGCACGGACACGCTGGTCGTCAACTCGGCGCTGACGATCGACCTGTCGAAGTTCTCGACCACCCAGGTCGTGGGCCAGTCGGTCTGGGGCTTCGAGAATGTCGACGGCACCTCGGCCCTCGGCGAGCTCTCGGTCGCCGGGTCGAACTTCGCCAACCTGATCATCGGCGGCAGCGCCGGTGACACGCTGGCGGGCGGCGGCGGTCTCGACACGCTGACCGGCGGTCTCGGCGCCGACAAGTTCGTGTTCGGCCAGTCCGCCGTGAACAACGGTTACGGGAAGATCACCGACTTCGTTCGCGGTCAGGGCGACAAGATCGACCTGTCCGGCATCGATGCGGTGACGGGCGGCGGCGATAACGCCTTCGCCTTCATCGGTGGTTCCGCCTTCCACAACGTCGCGGGTGAACTCCGCAGCGTGACGGCCGGCGCCAACCAGTATGTCGAGGGCGATCTGAACGGCGACGGCGCGGCCGACTTCAAGCTGTACGTCACCACGCCCGACAAGCTGCTCGCGCTCGACTTCGTCCTGTAAACCGATCGTCATCCTCGCCTGAGCGGGGATACGAAGCAGACGGCCCGGTCGCTTCCTGGAGCGGCCGGGCTTTCTTGTGCGTTCGGTTCGAATGGAGAAGCACGATTGGGCCAGCCTCGAACGAAGCTGGCTGGAACTGACGCGCAAGCGCCTCCCGGCCGAGGCGGCAGCGCGCGACTGGCCCGTGTCTGCCGACCATTGCTTCCAGCGCATCCTGCTCGACAATGCCTGCGGCGGGTGCTGGTACGATCACATCTCGGGTCGGCCTGCCTATGCGGCTGCTGACAGTGCGCTTCTCCTCCGCGCGCTGCACCTGGGCGAGGCGGTTCTCGACGGAAACGGAGACCTGATTCAACTGAACGCCCGTTCGCTTGTCTGGCGAAAGCAGCGGCGAAACGCGCGATGACCGGCTTTGCTTTGCCCGAAGCGGCCGATGCGGCTATGGGGGCCGCCCGCGCGTTCATCAGGAACGCCGCCGGTTACGGAGACAGCATGCCCGCATTCAAGGCCCCCGATCTGAACGAACGCCAGGCCGCCGCCCGCGCCGCCAAGCAGAAGGCGCTGGAAAAGCTGCGCGCCAAGCCGCCGGTCGATCCGGAGATCGTCGCCGCCCGCGTCGCCGCGCGCGAGGCGAAGGAAGCCGCCGAGGCCGAGAAGCGCGCCGCCAAGCAGGCCGCGATCGAGGCCGAGAAGGCTGCCAAGGCCGAGGCCGCCCGCCTCGCCGAGGAAGAGGCCGAGCGTCTCGCCGAAGAGGCTCGCCTCGCGGCCGAGGCCGCGCGTCCGAAGCTTCCCACCGCCGCCGAGATGAAGGCAGCCCGCGACGCCCGCTACGCCGCGCGGAAGGCCCGCGTTAAGGGCCGTTGATACGGCTGCGGCCTGCCCCCCGGGGTCGGCCCCAGGGTGGCGCGCTTGGCGCATTGTCCCCGATCGACGGGGCACCTTTTCCGAACGCTATCAGGCGTACCCGCAACCCCGTTCGGGCTGAGCCCGTCGAAGCCCCAGCGCGACCTTCGGTGCTGGCCCGCTTCGACTGCCTGCCCGAGGCAGGCGCTCAGAACAGGCTTCGACAAGCTCAGGGCGAACGGCGTCGGATGTCTGCATCATGGGTCCATAGAGCACCCCGCCCATGATCCCCCGCGAACTCATCGCCTCGGCCCAGGTCCCCGGCGGCGGCACCCTCAGCCTCTATCGCCGGAACGCGGACTTCATGATCGTCCTCGAACGCGACGAGTTGATGAGCAGCCGGATGAGCGGATCGGAGGAGGCGCTCGCCACGCTCGCCTGCGACCGGCTGGGCGTGAACAAGGCGCCTCGCATCCTCGTCGGCGGCTATGGCATGGGTTTCACCCTGCGCGCGCTCCTCGCCCGGCTCGGCCCCGGCGCCCGGATCACCGTGGCGGAACTGGTGCCCGAGGTGATCGACTGGGCACGCGGCCCAATGGCGCACCTCGCCGCTGGCTGCCTCGACGACCCGCGCGTCACCATCGCGATCGGCGATGTGGGCGAGGTCATCGCCGCCGGCCCTGCGCAATGGGATGCGATGCTTCTCGACGTCGACAACGGCCCGGACGGCCTTACCCGCGCCGACAACGACGCGCTCTATTCGAACCGCGGCCTCGCTACCGCCCGCGCCGCCCTCCGGCCCAACGGCACCCTAGCGATCTGGTCCGCCGCCCCCGACCCTGCCTTCACTAAGCGCCTGCGCGGCGCGGGCTTCGACGTCGAGGAGGTAAAGGTCCGCGCTCGCCAGAACGGCAAGGGCCCGACCCACACGATCTGGCTGGCGGGGCGGTGATCCCACTCCTCTTCTCCCCCCAGCCGACGCAACCTCGATCACGCGGAAGAGTTTTCAGTCCCCGCCGCAAACATCGATTGACCCCGGCCGCAAACCTCAGCAAACGCTCCCTCGCTGCGACGTTGGCCCGATGGCGGAGTGGTTACGCAGAGGACTGCAAATCCTTGCACGCCGGTTCGATTCCGGCTCGGGCCTCCACTTCCTAGCTGAATGCAAGCTCCAGCCACTCGCTGAAGTCGAGAAGATCGGTGAGCGCCGCGGCGCCAGCGGACGCGGCGGCACCGACAGCGAGCGCCACGCGTACATAAAGGTTCGGCAGGATTCCCCTCGTCGCGGCGCGGGACGGCGTCATCGTGCGGATCGGCTGCGCGGGCTGTACCACCGGCTCGGATGCTGACGACGGCGCAAGCGACGCGAGCGGATCTCTCCGGTTCGCCAGGAACAGCGTCAGGTCACCCGCTTTCAGCGCATCGTACAGATGGCGGCGCTTGGCTGGCACCGTCCGTTCGATCACATTCCAATGTGCGAGGACGAACGGCCGTAATATCCCGAAGGCACGACGCGTGGTTATTTCGTCAGCCGTCAGCATTGCGCGCAGATGCATCGCCATGCGGGTCCCGAACTCGCGCTTGCGCCATGACTTGCCGAACCGCGCGCGCCACTCCGGCGAAGCTTCGATCGCGAGAGTCATCTCGATCTGCCGCATTCTACCGGCCAGGTTACGAGGGGTCAGCAGCTTCTGCATGGTCGATCGATTGTCCCCCGCGCGGACGCGCCAGAGATAGGTCACATCCTTGATCGAGGAGACGCGGTCAGCGTGGAGCAGCGTCTCCGTAGAGAACGGCAGGTCTTCCCAGTCCATCCCCTCCGGGAAGACGATCCCTTTGCCCGTCAGGAAGTCGCGCCGGAACAGCTTGCCGTGAACGGCCATGATATGAACTGAGGGGAGATCTGTCACCGGCACGCGCGATTGGCGACTGTAATGCGCCCTGTCGCGGAGCCGGACACTGGCGTCATCGCTGAAGCGGCGGCGGTTGCTGAAGGTGATATCGTCGTCAGGGTCGGCGGCTTCGAACAGCGCGGTCAGGCCATTCGGCGCGATCAGATCATCGGCATCGACGAACATCAGGTGGCTTGTGCGCGCCAAACGCATTCCAAGGTTGCGGGCAGCGCCCTGGCCGGCATTGGGCAGCGTGACGACGACCATATCGGCGTGCTTCACCCGAAATTCGAGAGCGACCCCCAACGTGCCGTCGGTAGAACCGTCATCCACCACGATCAGCCGGGATCGCGCGCCGCCGTTGTCCATGACCGACCGCAAGGCGTCGTGCAGGTACTCGGCGACGTTGAAAGCCGGGATGATTACGGTGACATCTTCGGCGCGGACCATTGTTTTATTCTCTTCGGCAAAGTGCCGTTAGGCAACCGTCAACTTTGGCGCCCCGCCGGGACAAGACAAAGAACGGAGGAGATCCGCGATCCGAGCGCTGCTTCGCCCGAGAAGAGCGGGATCCAGATAGCTGTACAGGAAGTCACGCGTCCGCTGGTCCAGCGCCGGGCGCGCGTGGACCATGTCCGCGAGTTCGTCGAAGGACCGCGGATGAAGTCCGATTCGTTCGTCGAAGATGTGCCGCTCGGCCGTTTCGGGCATGAGCGCCTGCTCGACCCGGTCCTCCAGCAGCCAGCGCGGGAAAATCACCGGCTTACCCAATGCCCAGGCCTCGTAGACCATCGTGCCCGTGTCGGAGATCAGGATGTCGCATTCGACAAGCTTCTCCTGCGTGGGCTTCTTGTCCCGCCGGTTGCGCGGGTGGAGCGAGACGGTCACCTCAGCGATCTCACCCAGCGCCTCCAGGTGCCGCTCGAACGCGGGGAAGGAAGACATCCCCTCCCCCTTTCCGCCGAAGCCACCAAGATCGTGGGTTGGCGCCCAGAGGACCTTCGGGCGGCCGCCGACATCCTTCTGCGGAACCGCATTCTGCATCGCGATCAGCGCGTCCAACCGCGGCCAGCCCACGACGTGAATGCCGCCCCTGAAGTCGAGACCGGGGCTGCGCTGCAGGCGCTCCGCGCTCCACCGGCCGGGCACGAACACATGGCGGAAGTTGTGGAGAAGCGGACGCCCCTTGGCGCTGCGCAGCAGGTAGTTCTTGTCCGCAACCCCATGCGACATCAGGGCGTCTGCCTGCGTTCCGATGAAAAGGGAGAAGTTGAAGGCATCGCTCCGGCGGGCGAAGCCTTCACTGCATGGCGTGCCGCCCAGAGCCGCGCGCACCTGGCCGAAGATCGTCGCCTGGACGAGCGCGTAGTTCCCGCCCTTGTCGAGCCGGAAGTGGATGGGCGAGGCCTTAGGCATCGTGGCGTCGTCGAACACGAATTCTCCTTCCCGGCCTGCCGCCGCGTGAGCGCCCGGTAGCATCACGGTCATCACTCTGTCACGGAACGGTCACCCCCGCCTGCGATAGAGTGACTCATGAGGCAGAGGTTGAAGGACATGCAATGCCCCGAGGTGGAGGTCGTCGAGCTGCTCGGCGGGCGGGTCTCGCTGGATTATGCCGCCGAGGACCATCACGCCATTCTCGCCGCGCTTGAGGCGCGGAACGGGACGATTGTCGACGATGGCTTCGGATGCTTGCAGATCTTGACGAACGGCCAGAGCTTCACCTGCGAGGACGAAGGATCGGGGTCCTACGCCATCGTCTCCACCTCCGCCCGTTCCGCGATGCTGCTCCGGTCCCTGGCTGCGGATTTGCGAGGGCTCGAGGAGCGACTGGCGGCCTGAAGAGAGGCCGTGACGCGGTGACAGGTTCGTGTAAGAGGCCAACTAAGTCTCTTTGATCGGGCGCGAGTTACTGCATTGGATTCCGAGTTCCTGCTCCGGCTGGCCGGGGAAGCCTTGCCTGAACTCTCCTATCTGAACGGGGGCCGCGTTCCCGTCGGCTGCCGCGTGAAGTGGTTCGAGCTGTCACTGGAACGTCATGGCGAGCTGATGCTGCGGGACGTCCGGATCAAGCTGCCCGCCGGCACCGCCAGCGCCGCATCCTTCTCTTCGTCGCCTCTCGTCCGCGGAACGGCGGCCAACCTCCTCTCCGGCAAGATCTTCCGGACCGAGAGCGTCGACAGGCCGTTCTGGCGTGTCGATTTCGATCAGCCGACCCGCGTGTCGCAGGTGGGCCTGAACATCCAGTACGGACCGCCGGGTGAAGCGACCTACGACCTCTGCGGATCCTGGGAGGACGTAGACGGCAAGCGGGGTACTTTCGCCTTTGTCTCGGGCGCTCGTTTCCGTGAACAAATATCAAATCTCCGTGCCGCGATCCTGGAGGGTCGGCAGGTGCATGTCGGCTCCGCCGCCCTTGATCGCTTCCTTGAGGCGCTTGAACGGCAGGTGGCTAACATCAGCGGAGTGCTGGACAGCGGTACGGCGGATTTCGCTGCTTTGCGTGCCGGCAGGCGGGAAGCGCTGGAACGGCTGAACGAACTGTCTCTGGACGCCGACGCCATGCTGCAGATGGGCGGCCTTCAGGGCGCGTCGCTCCTCATCCGGGCGCTGATCTGGCGGGGCGCGGACAAGAGCTATGGTGAGCCCGCCGAACGGCGCGCGGCCGCGATGTATCTCGCCAGCAGGATGCTGGGCGGCGCCTTGGCCCCGCTCAAGATGATGAAGATCTTCCGTCGGATGCTGCGCTCGATGACGGTTGCCGCCCTCGAGCAAGAGCTGAGCGAATTGTTCGTCGCGTTCGGGGGACAGCGGGACGCCGTCCCTATCATGCTGCGCAAGCACGGCATGTCACCCTCATGGCTGGTGAGCCATCGGCGCCAGGCGGCGGCGAAGACCGCCGAGATCATCAGGGCTGTTGAACAGATCGGCTTTCCCGCATTCATCAACTACGGCACCTTGCTCGGCGCTGTGCGGGATGGGCAGTTCATCCGGCATGACGACGATGTAGACATCTCCTATCTGTCAAAAGCGAGCAATGCCGAGGAGGTCGTCGCGGAGCTGAAGATGCTCGCCGCGCGCCTGACAGCTCTGGGCTTCCCAACCAAATTCTCGAAGACCAAGCTGCTGCATACCCAGTTCCCCGGCTTGCCGGTCGTCTTCGACATATGGCCCGCGTTCGAGCAGGTGCCAGGCGAGCTGACCATGCACATGCAGGCGCTGGAGCTCCGCACCGTCCCGAAGAGCGCGATCGTGCCGCTGGGAACCGTCGAGCTGGAGGGCCAGCGCCTCGCCGCGCCCGGCGACCCACAGACGCATCTGCGCCTGCGCTACGGCGGGGACTGGTTGATACCGAACCCGTATTTCGACCTGCCGTGGACGAAGGGCGGGAAAGTCGCAGTACCCTGATGGGCCTCCTTGTTTCGGGCGTTAAATCAGGATGCTCCCCGCTCGCTGCAGCATGATTTTACACTAAATTAACGTGAGTGCTGCTTAGCGTTCTGGTAGATGGCGCCGAAATACGGGTGGGGATGGATGACTGTTTATCGTCTTGAAGCGAAGGTAGAGAAATTCGACGGCGGCGCGGAAAACGACATCGTCTACCTCGAAGGGAATTCGACGCGCCTGAGCGGATCGGACACGATCAACGGCGGTGCCGGCAACGACACCTTCCAGGTCCGCAATGACGAGGCCAATCTGAGCGCGAACCTCCTCAAGGGTCTCAACTCGATCGAAGTCATCGATGTCACGGCCGCAACCACGAAGATCGCCCTTGAGCTCGATGACCGGACGGTCGGACAGGCGAGCGGCACCCTCACCGTTCGTTTCGGCGCGAACAAGATGACCCTGAACACGGCGGATGTCGGCGATGCCGGCAAGGTCATACTGGACGGCACCGGTCTCGTCACCCTCCGCAACTTCGGCGGTCAGCATATCACCGTGGCCGACGACGTGGACGGCAGGATCAATGCCGGGGATGCCAGCTACGAGGACTATCTGTCCGGTGGCACCGGCGACGACGCCCTGAAGGGCTTTACGGGCGACGACGAACTGAGTGGCGGCGCGGGCGACGACACGCTGGACGGTGGCAGTGGGCATGACGTCCTGACCGGGGCGGCCGGCGACGATTCCCTGCTTGGCGGGACCGGGTACGATCTAATCAGCGCCGGCCCGGGCGACGACATCGTGTCCGGGGGCGCGGGATCCGACGCCTTCGTCCTGGCGGATGGCGAGGACCTGACCATCACCGACTTCGCAATCGGCGACGCGCATGAAGTCATCGACCTGCGCGGGGTGGCCGGCGTGGCGAGCTTCGACGACTTGTCGATCGTCCAGAGCGGCGCAAACACGGTCGTGACGGCGGGGGCTGCCACGGTGACGCTGAAGGGGATCAGCGCCGCCAGCGTGAACGAGCGGGATTTCGTCTTCGCCGGCAATGCGCTCCGGGCGCTGGCGAGCGTGCTTTCGGCCGATCCCCTCTTCTCGATCACCGCCGCCGCCGACAACCGTACCGGCACCAGCGGCAACGACATCTTCGACCTGTCGGGGGATCGCACCAAGCTGAGCGGCAGCGACAAGCTGAACGGCGGCGCCGGCTACGACATCCTGCGCGTTCAGGGGGCGAATGTCGGGCTATCGGAAAAGGTGGTTGCCGGCCTGACCTCGATCGAGCGCATCGACGTCTCCGGATCGACCGGCAAGAGCGAGATCCATATCGACAAGCGGCTGGTGGACCAGGCAGAGGGCGACCGGCTCGACATCGTCTATGGCGCGACGGACCTCACCGTCGACACACAGCTCGCCAACGGCTTCGGCACCATCGTGCTCGAAGGCAGCGGCGATGTGTCGGTGCGCAATTTCGGCCTGCAGGAGTTCACGCTCGCCGACGGGTTCGACTTCAACGTCTCCGGCGGAGAGGGCATGGAGGTTATCCGGGGAGGCAGCGGCAACGACAAAGTCGCCGGCGATCGCGCCGACGATATCCTTAGCGGCGGTGCGGGCCGCGACACCTTGGCCGGCGGCGAGGAGAACGACGATCTTTCGGGAGAGGCCGGGAACGACAACCTGGCGGGTGACGCGGGCGACGACACGCTGGCCGGGGGGGACGGCAATGACGTACTGAACGGCGGCGACGGGCGTGATCTGCTGACCGGCGGACTTGGTGACGACAAGATCGTGGGCGGTGCGGGCGGCGACACCATCCGCTTCGGCGCAGGCAATGACACCGTCGCCGGTGGCGCCGGCGGCGACCAGCTGGTGCTGGAGGTCAAGGGTGGCGCCACGACCATCACCGACTTTGACCTGACCGCGCGGATCGAACGTATCGATTTGCGTGGCGTCGGCGTGACCGGCATGTCGGGCCTGAAGATCACCGACACGCCAGACGGCGCGCAGATTAAGATCGGCGCCGACACCACCATCCTGCTCAAAGGCATCGAGAAGTCGGACCTGAAGGCGGACCAGTTCCTGTTCAAGGGCCAGGATCCGCTGCTGTTCAAGGTATCGGCGGGCGCCAGCATCGCCTCGGTCCAGGCGCTGGTGGACGATGCGCCGGCGGGGGCCAAGATCATCCTTGCAAAGGGGCATTACTACTGGGACGAGCAGCTGGAGATCACTCGCGGCGACATCACTCTGAAGGGTGCGGGTAGCGGGCAGACGATCATCCATTCTACTCTGCCGAAGAACTCGAACGACGGCGCGCTGCTCGTCACCTCCACTGCGTTCAAAGAGCGGGTGGACACGCTGGATGCGACCGCGACGGTCGATGCCACCAAGATCACGCTGAACTCGGTCGGCGACCTCAAGGTCGGGGACATGATCTACATCGGCCAGGACAATGACGACGCCTTCCTCAAAACTAGCGGTAATACAGGGCTGAAGTTCGGGGCCGGCGGGCAGCACGACATCAATAACTGGTTGCGCGAAGCGATCGTGGAAGTCACCGCGATCAGCGGCAACACGCTGACGATTTCGCAGAAGCTTCCCTATACGTTCACGGCCGATAAGGCGGTCGTCTACAAGATGGAGATGCTAGAGAACGTCGGCATCTCCGGCCTGACATTTACGACCGACGGCAAAAAGGCCAATCCTAACGCGTTCATCAACGAGAACGAGGCGTGGAACGGCGTCGCGACGGTCGAGTTCGACCAGGTTCGCAACTCGACCGTCACCGACGTGACCGTCGACCAGGCCCGGTCTATCCCATTCAAGTTCCAGCGGACGTTCGAAGTCATTGGCGACAAGCTGACGGCGAACGGCGCGCACAATAAGGATTCGGGCGACGGTTACGGACTGTATCTAAGCGAGGCGTTCTCCAACACGTTCACGCACGTCACGATGAAGGACGTTCGCCACGGCGTCATAACGTCGAGCTTCAGTGCCGAACATTATAACAAGGTCCAGGTCGACTTCACCAACCGGGATATCAACTTCCACGGCAGCGCGGACTCCCGCAACACCATCATCCTGAACAAGCAGGTTCTGGAGTATGGGAACAGCACGGAGGAGTGGCGGGCGCTGTCACCTGGCCTCTTCCCGATCCATCCCAAATCCACGCTGGACGCGAACAGCATCACCGCGAAATACGCGGTCGGTGGCAGCCGCGAGGACAAGCTCTACGCCATCGCGGCCGGCGGATATCTCGACGGCGCGGCCGGCGGCGATCAGCTAACGGGCGGCAAGGGCAACGACACCATCGTCGGCGGTCTGAGCGCAGACCGGCTGATCGGCGGCGCCGGGACCGACAGGTTTATCTTCAATCCCGGGGACGGGAACGACGTCATCGGGGACTTCAAGGCCGGGAAGGGCGGCGACGTTATCGCGCTGAAAGGCTATGCTATCAAGAGCTTCGGCGAGATGAAGCTGACCCAGTCGGGCAAGGCGACGATCGTCGATCTCGGCAACGCCGGAACAATCACCCTCAACAACGTGAGTAAGTCCAAGCTGACTTCCGCCAATTTCAAGTTCGAGACGGGAACAGGCGCTGAGAAGACTTTCAACTTCGACAGCAGCGTAGGGATCGTGGTCGGCACGGATGGAGCGGATTTTTGGTCCACGACGGCGGGCATCCTCACCAAGAAGGCGGCAGTGATCGGCGGCGCGGGGTACGACGTTCTTCAGGTCAAGGCAGGGTTTCTTACCGCCACGACAGCGAGCTTCGGCAAATTCACGAGCGTCGAGGCGCTCGACCTCAGCAATATCAAAGGCAACGTCAAGATCGACTTCACCGACGCCATCCTGAGCCAGGCGACGGGCAAGTCGCTGGAAATGATGGTCGGCGACAGCACGAAGGCCTCACCAGTCAAACTAGATATCGGCGCGCCGAAGGGCGGCGCCGAGCTCCTGCTGGACGGTGCGCGCACTGTTCAGTTGGCGAGCACGCGCGAACAGGTCCTGCATATCGAAGACCGGATCGGCGCGACGGTGCGCGGCGGCGACAAGGCGGACATGATCTTCGGCGGCGCGAAGGCGGATGCCCTGAGCGGAGGAAAGGGCGCGGACAAGCTCTGGGGCGGGGCCGGCGCGGACAAGCTGACCGGCGGCTCGGGCGCGGACACGTTCGGCTTCGCGGCGATTACGGACAGCAAGGTCAAGACCGGAAAGGCCGCTGCGGCGGATCTGATCACCGACTTCTCCAGCAAGGACAAGGACCGGATCGACCTCAGCTTCATCGACGCCGATACAAAGGCAAAGGGTGATCAGAAGTTCGACTTTATCAGCGGCAATGCGTTCGGGAAACATGCAGGCGAACTTCGTGCAGTAACAGTCGGCAATCTGACGAGCATCTTCGGGGACGTGAACGGCGACGGCAAGGCTGACTTCCAGATCGATCTTACGGGGAAGATCACGCTGCACCAGGCGGATTTGATCCTCTAATCCGGACGGACATCCGGACCTTGGTAGCGTCACCGCCGCCAGACAGCTGACGGACGCGACTGCAACCGCTCGGTTGATCTTCCGCATGTCGCTTCACGCCAGGCGAGAGCCGCTTCTTGCTCACGCTGTGGGGTGTGCGGTTCGGCTCTGCGGTCTATCGCGGATCACTCAGATGTTCGTCCCTCAGGCGCAGGGCCGTCATCGAGCGGTCGCCCGGCCGCCGTTCGAACAAGGTGAGCTTCTCGACCTCGGCCACCGGCTGGAAGATCTCGCGGAGCGCGTGATATTCCGGCCGACCCGCGAAATCGCGAATGGCGACCAGACCTCCTTCACGTGCGCCGAAATAAGCCGCGGCGGCCGTCGCCACGCGGAAGCGGCCGGAGATGAGCGCGAGGTCGAAGCCGATGTCGCGCGGCTGATCGACCAGACGCTCGACCCGGTGCCGCGCGGGCGGGTTTACCGGATAGCCAAGCTCGCATGTTTCACCAATGTCGACATGCCGCACCTCCAGGCGATTGCAGTGGATGTATTTCAGGAGCGCGCCCTGGCTAATCTGTTCGTGGCATCGGTCCACGTCGGTATCGACCGCCACGATCTTCCCCACCCCGGCCTCGCAGGCGAGCCGCGCAGTGCCGGTCGAACCCGTTTCGAAATACCGCTCCGCATTGAAGAGGTGGTGGTAGAGGAGCCGCAGTTCTGACCGGGAAAGGCAGGTCTCCTCCTCGAAACGGCTGAGATTCACCGGATCCCGCAGGCGCCGAAGCTCCTCCTCGCTGAGCGGGGCCGCCGCGTCGGAAAAGGGGGGACGAGGCCGACGTCCTCGAAAACCGCGGCCGCATCCCAGGTCGCCGGCTTCAGCTTGCGGTGATAGGTCTCCGGTTCGGACATGAAGTACCGTGCGACATGGCGCCCGGAGCCCTTGAAATCGATCAGCGTACGGCGCCTGAAATCGGGAACCTGCCCTTCCAGCTTGTACCTTGCCGACTTCAGAAGCTCGGCGGCGTGACGATTGTGATAGTGGAGGTAGCAAATCCTGGATGCGGTCTCCAAACCCTCCGGCACAAGGCTGCTCTTCGACTTGCCGTCAAAAAGGTGAAAGCCTTTGTCGAGCTTGATTGGCGCCTGCGGCTTGAACGCCACCTTGTGTATCTTGTTGTAGTAGAGCCCGGTCTGCCCGGGCAGGTTCCAGAACGCGTGGGTAACGCGCGCGACGGCACCCTTGCGCGCCGCCGATCGGAACGCGCGCTCCAGTTCATCCCGCCCGGCGACGAAGCGATCCTTGTCGAAGGTGCCGAGAAACTCGTCGCAGTCGAGCGGCACGATCCAGTCGTGCGTTTCGGAAAGCGCGCGGCCGATGTTCTGGACGAGCGGCCCCTTGCGCTTGAAGTCGGCGCGCGTCGGCGCGCTGATGACGCGGACGCCTTCCGATCTGGCCTGATCGAGCCTGGCGAGCGCCGCGGACTCGATCGAGCCGTTGTCGATGATGACGAGGTTCTCGGGGCCAAGCAGGGCGGAGTGATAGGTGATCCAGGGATGAAGCAGATCGCTTTCGTCCCGTTGCATCATGATGACGGCGATACGCATAACGCCGGCACTATCCCAGCGGCCGGAGACAGATCGATGACAGCGCTACTGCGCATGGTCATTCAAGATGATCGAACGCCGGGCGGGCGCCATCTCGTCCCGACGAAAATCAGGATCCATTTGCGCTCGGCCTTCGATCGAGCACGGAATGGATAGTGGCTGTCGCGAGCAAACGGGTTTGCGACCGGAGGCGGCTGGCAGAGCCGAATGTCGATCCGCCCCAAGAAATCAGAGGAGGACGCGATCCTTGTACTGGTCGGCGCAGGCTTCGCGATACGCCTGGAAACTGTCTCCGAAGTCTATGCCGGCAATCCGCGACTTGAAGATGCCGAGCACATGGTCGTAGAGCTTGAAGTCGTAGGCGAAGACGTCCTTGATCAGGGCAACCGTCTCCGGCTCAAGTTCATCGATGGGCGTGCGGCTCTTGTTGCGGTTGTCCTTCCGCCAGGCCGGCACCGCTTGCAGCCCGCAAAGATGAGCCATGACGAAGATGGACTCCTCGAAATGCTCGGCGATGCCGAACCATCGCACGTGCTTCTCGATATTTTCGAGGGATTTCTCGAATAGCTGCTCCGGTGTGGTCTTCTTGAGCCGCTCCGCCCGGCTCGGCGTGAAGCCGAGCCCGAATTGCGCGATCTGGCTATGTCCCTTGCCGCCCGTCGAACGCACCCATTCGTCCAGCGAGGGAAACGGATCCTCCCGCTTCGCCTGCGCATGACGCTTCTTCAGCCAAAAGTAGCAGGAGACGACGCGCGGCAGCGGGTACCGGAACTGCGACACGAAGGTGCAGTCGACTTGCTTGGTCACGCCGCTGCCGAACAGGTAATGATCCACGAACAAGATGCGTTTGCCGCTTTCCGACGTGGCGATCGCCTCGCGCAACCCCTTCGAGCTTGCGGGTTTTCCTTGGTAGAAGGAGAAGATTTGATCCTCCTTCCCCTCCTTCATATAGGCTTTATAGAGCACTTCGGTGATCATGCCCGAACCGCTCTTGTTGACGCCGTGGAAGATGATCCGTTCATCCCCGATCGCGATCTCCGCCGGAACATTCCGGAGAGCGATGGGGAAGTAGACCTCCTCCGCCGGGGCAGCCGGTTTCTTCTTGCGCTTGGGTTTCGCCATGGTCGGATCTTTCCGTGTGGGTCAGGCCGCGTGATTGTTCAGGATATTGATGATGCCGGCAGGCGCGTCGATCGCGTCGGCGACACTTTCGAAATAGGTGGAATACACCCCCTTGCGCTCCAGGTAGCGCACGAAGGAGGTAGCGGAGTTCAACCCCTCGGACATGATTCCGGCCGCGCTTTCGCCTGACCCTATGGCGAGGCCCATTCGGTAGTTGCGGGATCGCGCGGATACGCAGGTCAGCAGGATGTCTCCGAGACCACCGATGCTGTGCAGCGTATCGGCGTTCCCGCCGAGCCGGGGAAGCAGGTCCGCCAGCTCGAACACGCCCTGGGCCACGAAGGCGGCTCGGAAATTCTCGCCCAGTTTCAGGCCATCGATCAGACCGGCGCCCAGCGCGATGATGTTTTTGGCGACGCTCAGCAGTTCCAGGCCATGCACGTCATCGGTGGGGCGCAGCCGGAAATTGTCGGTCGAAAGCTGGCGGGCGACGTCCTTCGCCATCCCGAGATCCGGCGTTGCGACCGACACCAGCGTCCGCTTGCCCGCTACCATCTCGTCAGTGAAGGAAGGCCCGGAAAGTGCGCCGATCCGATCCGATCCGGTCAGGTCCGCCAGCATCTCCGACGGGAACTGGCCGCTTTCGAGATCGATGCCCTTGGCGCAGGATATAAAGACCGGATCGCTACCATCGCGCCGCAGCGCAAGCGCTCCGACCGTCGATCGCACGGCATAACTCGGCACCGCGACCAGTACATGGCTGAAACGGCCCACCGGGATAGCGGGTAGATCGTGATAGATCGCATCCGCATCCCGGCAATCCATTTCGGCCGTGGGTGTGCGCAGATACACGGCAACGGACAGCGACGCCTTGGCGCGAAGTGCGTGGTATAGCGCGCGGCCGAACGCGCCATATCCGATGATCAGGGCAGCCGTGCTCACGCCGGCAGCCCGGCGATCACCCGGATCAGGACTTGTGTTGGCGCATTAGCCCCGCGCGGGACCTCCACGTGGCTGGTCGAGAGCACCTCGAGCCCCGCTCGCCTGATCGCGCTGCGGACCGCCGTTTCGCTCTGGAAGCGTCGGTAACGGTCCTGAAGCCGTTCGCCCGGCCCGATCGCCTTGCCCTGCCGATGTGCCAGATCGAGGATCGAGGCGCATTCGATCGCCAGTTTGCCGCCAGGGCGCAGCACCGCTCTTACGTCGCGCAGAAGCTCCGCCTCCTCGGCGACCGTCAGCGCATCCAGCACATTTCTGCAGAGGACCAGATCGGCAGTGCCGCGGAACTCGTCGGCGACGTCCGCGATGGTGCCGATGCGGAAGTCCACGGAGGATTGCGCCGCGGCGGCGCGGCAGATGGATATGGCGGTATCCGAACTGTCGACGGCGACGACCTGCCAGCCGCGTTCTGCGAAGAAGGCGGCATCTGCGCCGCGCCCGCATCCGATTTCGATGAGGCGACCGGCGGGCCCGAAGCTTTCGGCAAGCGATTGCGCCAGATCGGAGGGCACGTTGGGCACGTCCTGCGCGTAGTGCTCCTCCCAGAACGGCGGCAGTACCGCCCGGGGCGCAGGCGCCGCCTTCGCACGATAGAAGTCCAGGATCTGCTCCGCGGCTTCGACCGGCGACAGTTTCCCGGCGTTCTCAATTGTCAGATCGGCGGTCGCAGGCTCGTCGTAAAGCTTGTCCAGATTGTTGATCTCGCCGTAAACTTTCTTGGTGCGCGCGTCCCTCTCGCGACGCTCCGTGTCCGACACGCGCAGATACACCTGGATGAAGTTGGGAATGTGTGCCCGGTTCCAATCCAAGATTTCCTCGTACATGCCGGCTGCGGCGATCACGACAGTGCAGCCCTGCGCCGCAAGGTAACGGCACAGCGTGAAATTGACGTATCCCAGTGCCACGCGATCGCCGCGCTCGTAACCGTAGGGCTTTCCGTAGATGTCGCGAAGCTCGTCCCCGTCGAGCAGGATCCCCTTAGCGCCGCTCTGGTCCAGAAGCTGCCATACTTCAGCCGCCACCGTGCTCTTGCCTGCACCCGAAAAGCCGGTCACCCAGATCACGCCTGGCAAGGTCTCAACGCTGGTCATCGCCGTTCGGCTTCGCTGCGTCAGGCGGAAACGGCTTCACCCGCCGAGCGGATGCGCGCGACAAGGCTGGTCGTAGAGATGGACGGCGTCCTCGGCAGGTAACACACTTCGACGATGTCGCTGAACTCGTCGAAACGCCCTTCCCAGTCATGCCCCATGACGAGCATGTCCGCCCGGTGATGAATCAGGTAATCGCGCTTGAGATCGAGCGACTCCTCTTTGAAGACGACATCCACGTCGCGCAGCGCGCCAACGATCGCAGCCCGTTCGTCGTAGGAGAAATGAGGAAGGATACGCTTCTTGGCGTAGTTCAGCTCGTCGGACGACACGCCGACCGCCATCCATCCGCCCAGCGCACGCGCACGCTGCAGAATGCGCAAATGGCCGATGTGGAACAGGTCGAAGGTGCCGAAAGTTAGGACCCGCCTACCGCTGGTTCCCTCCGCGATCTTGAACCCAGCGTCCGGAGCGAACGTCACGACGAATTGCAGCCTTACCTACCCAAGATGACAAAATCCTTTCGGTATTGTGACGTGATGCGTCAAGGCGCAAATTCCCATTCTGTCTTTTCACGAGATGACCCTCGGGCACTCGCCGCATCGCAACACCGTGTTAACCATCCCTGGAGATTATGCGTTCCGTGCTGCAGCGCAGTGCAACCAAATACCTTTCAGATTGTTCAGTTTTCGAGGCTTCTTTGTGAAGATGGAGGGACGGGCGATGACGGCAGGTTTCGGGAGGGGTCCGGCGAAGCCCGTGCGCCGTATCGCTCTGATCGGTAACTTCCTGCCGCGCCGCTGCGGAATCGCCACCTATACGACCGATATCTACAACGCGCTGCGCGACCGCTATCCGGAAACGCAGGTCGATGTCTTCGCGATGAACGACGCCGGCAAGGGGTACGAGTACCCGGCCGCCGTCACCTGCCAGATCGAGCAGCAGGACGTCGCCTCCTACCTGACCGCCGCCCGCAAGATCGAGGCCGGCAGCTATGATGCGGTCTGGCTCCAGCACGAATACGGCATCTTCGGCGGATCGGCGGGCGACCACGTCCTGAAGCTGCTCGACCGGATCACCACGCCGGTCGCCGTCACGCTCCACACCATCCTGACCAAGCCCAATCCCGATGAGCGCCGTGTGATGGACGCGATTATCGCGCGCGCGGCCAAACTGCTGGTCATGGCGGAGCGCGGGCGCGAGATCCTGATCGAGGCCTATGGCGCCTCGCCCCAGCAGATCGCCGTCATTCCGCACGGCATCCCCGATCGTCCGCTCGCCGAGCCGGAGAGCATGAAGGCCGCCTTCGATCTCGGCACGCGGCCGACGATCATGACCTTCGGACTGCTCTCACCCGGCAAGGGCGTGGAGAACGTGATCGCCGCCATGCCGCGGATCGTCGCGCGGTTCCCCGACGTGGTCTACGTCATCGTCGGCGCGACGCACCCCCATCTCGTCGCGCATGAGGGCGAGAAGTACCGCGATTCGCTGCAGATGCTGGCGACCTCGCTCGGGGTCGGCGGCAATATCCGCTGGGTCAACGCCTTCCTCGATAACGACGAGCTACTCGACTATCTGACCGCTGCCGACATCTACATCACGCCGTATCTCAATCCGGCGCAGGTAACGTCCGGCACGCTCTCCTATGCGGTCGGCCTCGGCAAGCCGGTCGTCTCCACCCCCTACGTCCATGCGCGCGAGCTGCTGGCGGGCAATCACGGCGTGCTGGTCGATTTCGGCAATAGCGACCAGATCGCCGATGCGGTGATCGACCTGCTGGCCGACGACGATGCCCGCAATGCGCTGCGCATGCGGACGTATGCGCTTGGCCGCACGATGATCTGGCCGCGCTTCGTCGAGGCGGGCATGGCGTGCCTCGCCGATATCCGCGACCGCAAGCCGGCGCGCGTCCATCCGGCCCCGGCGCCCACGCGCGACCTGATCCCCGACTGGGCCGATTTCCGCGCGATCGAGCGGATGAGCGACTCGACCGGCATGCTCCAGCACAGCGTCTATTCGGTGCCGGATCGCGCGCATGGCTATTGCGTCGACGACAACGCTCGTGCGCTGATGCTGATGAGCCAGCTGCCGCATCTCGATGATGCGACCCATGACAAATGGTGGGCGATCTACGCCGCCTTCGTTCAGGCGGCCTGGAACCCGGCGACCGCCAGCTTCCGCAACTTCATGGCCTTCGATCGCAGCTGGCTGGAGGATCAGGGATCCGACGACAGCTGCGGCCGCACGCTCTGGGCGCTCGGCGTCACCGCGCGCGATTGCCGGAATGAGGAGGGGCGCCGCTGGGCCTCCACCCTGTTCGATCAGGTCGCCCCCCATTGCCTCGCCTTCGAAAGCCCCCGCGCCCGCGGCTTCATGATGCTTGCGGCGGCGGCGATGCTGGAGGCGCATCCCGGCCACGGCCTGTCGCGCAAGATGCTCGGCGATTTCGGGCAGGAGCTGATGGCGCTGGTCGACATGGCCCGTCGCCCCGACTGGGCCTGGTTCGAGATCGTCCTCGCCTATGACAACTGCCGCCTGCCGGAGGCGCTGCTCCGCGCTGGCAAGGCGCTCGACTGCAAGGATTTCATCGAACGCGGCATCGAAACGCTCGACTGGATCGTGCGGCAGCAGACCTCGGCCGAGGGCAATTTCCGCCCGGTCGGCTCGGAAAGCTTCGGCCGCGTCTATTCCGCCCCGCTGCAGTTCGACCAGCAGCCGCTGGAGGCGCAGGCGACGATCGACGCCTGCGCTGTCGCCTTCCAGATCACGGGCGACCGTCGGTGGCGAAAGGAGGCGATGCGCGCCTATCGCTGGTTCCTGGGCGACAACGACCTGATGGTGCCGCTGGCGGATGCGACGAGCGGCGAGTGCTTCGACGGCCTCACCCCCACCGGCCCGAACCGCAACCGTGGCGCGGAATCGGTCCTCGCATTTCATTTTGCGACGAGCGGCATAAACCGGCTTCTCAAGGAATCATCGGGCGGGCAGTATCTGAGCGTTGCTGCCGAATAAGGGGCTCCGCGCCGCTCAATGACTGACCTGTTCAATCACGACCTGCGCCTGCAGGCCGATCCTTCGCGGGTCGTCGTCCGCCCGTTTCACATTTCCAACAAGGCGGTGGGGCGTACCCTCAGCCGGACCGAGCGGATCATCCGCGAGGTGCTGGCGATGGACATGCGCACCACCCGATCCGAGCTCAGCCTGGTGCTGCGCGATTTCGAAGCGCGGCACTGGCAGACGCGGCAGGTCTTCCAGGCCCGCTATGACGAGATCGAAGAGCAGATGAAGCTCGACGGATCGCGCATCCATGACGAGAAGAAGCAGCTTCTCGGCGCGTATTTCTGTCATGAGTACAGCTACGCCGCCGCCGCGCTGATGAACCCCAGCATCGTGCCGCATCCCGACCAATCGGGCCTGCGCGAGGGCGCGGTACGCGTGGCGATCTCGCTCCGCGCCGTCGGCGAGGGACACATCTCCTCGGTCTCGTTCCGCGAGGGCATCGTGTCGCCCGATCGCAGTTTCGAGCTGGCGCCCGAACCGCCCTTTGCCACCGCCGCCAATTCGATCGAGATTCCTGACTATCTGGAAGGCGAGATCGACGTGGACGGCCCCGTCACCGTCCACCGCCACAAGGATTCGACGCTCAGCGGCACGGTGATCTTCCCCATCACCGCCGCGCAGCGCAACGGGCTGGAGGACCTCCGCCTCGTCCCCTTCCACCATGACGATGGCAGCCTCGAATATATCGGCACCTACACCGCCTATTCGGGCCGCGAGATCCAGTCGGAGCTGATGCGCACCCGCGACTTCCGCAGCTTCGATCTCGTGCCGATGAAGGGTTCGGCCGCCCGCAACAAGGGCATGGCCCTCTTCCCCCGCAAGGTCGACGGGCAGTACAAGATGATCGGCCGCCAGGACGGCGAGAACCTGTTCATCATCACCTCCGACGACATCGGTCACTGGGACGAGGGCGAGATCTTGCTCACTCCGCGCTATCCGTGGGAGCTGGTGCAGATCGGCAATTGCGGTGCCCCGATCGAGATCGACGAGGGCTGGCTCCTCCTGACGCACGGCGTCGGCGCAATGCGCAAATACTCGATCGGCGCGGTCCTCCTCGACAAGGACGACCCCTCGAAGGTCCTCGGCCGCACCATCCAACCAATCCTCTCGGCCGCTGACGAGGACCGCGAAGGCTATGTCCCGAACGTCGTCTACACCTGCGGCGCGATGAAGATCGGCAAGGATCTCTTCATGCCCTATGGCGTGGCCGACAGCTCGGTCGCCTTCGCGTTCCTGCCCATCAAGAGCCTGCTGCGGATGATGTGAGGCGGCAGGTGGGCCACACTACCATAGGCCCAGTCCAACGCCGTTCGCCCTGAGCTTGTCGAAGGGCCAGCACCAATCGCCTCACCGGCGCTTCGACAGGCTCAGTGCGAACGGAGGTTAGGTTTGGGAAAGCGGTGAAGCCGAGCTCCGGGCTTAATCGGGAGGGCGTTTGACCCGTCCCTCGACTACGCTCGGGACGAGCGGTGAGGTCGCGTCAATGCTTCCCATGGCCCCCACGCGAAAACCCGTTCGTGCCGAGCGAAGTCGAGGTACGGTCAACAGGCGAACCCTAGCGCCCCAACTCCCCCTTCGCCGCGTCGATCTGCTTCGACGCTTCCGCCTTGGTCAAATCCTCCGCAGGTGGCTCCACATGCGCCTCTTCGGTAAGCGTGGTCAGGTAAGACGCCTGGGCTCCGGTCATCGGCTCGCCGCCGGTCACCCAATTGTCCGGGTCCTTCTCGGCATTGGACGCCGGATGCTCATCGAGCTCGGGATTATGCGCGGGCTTGGTCATCGATCATCTCCGTTCTTGTTATGTTCAACACCCCGCCGCGCGCGAGGTTCCGGGAACGGAGCGCCGGCCCGATCGCTTCTGCGACCATGCCAGCATCCTATTCCGGCGAACGCCTCCTCCCCGCATCAGGCGGCAAGCCGCAGCAGATCGTCCTCCTCCTCCACGGCTTCGGCTCCAACGCCGCAGACATGATCGGCCTCGCCTCGCTCTGGCGCGCGGCCTTGCCCGACACCCTGTTCGTCGCCTGGAACGCGCCGCAGCCCTGTCACGGCGCGCCAGGCGGGTTCCAGTGGTTCGGCTTGCACTCCTTCGACCGGCAGGCGCTTTCCGCCGGCGTTCGCCACGCGGCAACCGGGCTGAACGCCCAGATCGACGCGCTGCTCGCCGAACATGGCCTGAGCGAAGACCGCCTGCTCCTGACCGGCTTCTCGCAGGGAACGATGATGGCGCTCCACATCGCCCTCACCCGCGACCGGCCGGTCGCGGGTGTCGCTGGCTATAGCGGCATCCTCGCCGATCCCCTCACCCGAGGCGTCGTGTCCCGCCCGCCCATCCTCCTCATCCACGGCGCGGCGGACAGCGTCGTGCCGGCCAGCGGCTACCACCAGACCGTCCGCGAACTCCGCACCCTCGGCCTCGAGGTGGAGGCGCATCTCCAGCCCGGCCTCGACCACAGCGTCGACCCCGACGGCATCGCCCGCGGCCTCCGCTTCGCACAACGCGTGCTGCCGGCCTGATCGACGCGCCCGCTCCGGGGGATGACGCCGGGCCGTGCCGCCCGTAGAGAGCGGCCATGACCACCGGCGCCCAGATCACTCTGTTCAACAGCCTCGGCCGCGCGCTGCAGCCGTTCACCCCCATCGAGCCCGGCCATGCCCGCGTCTATTCCTGCGGCCCGACGGTCTACCACTACGCCCATCTCGGCAATCTGCGCGCCTATGTCTTCACTGACACGCTGCGCCGCGTGCTTGACTGGAAGGGCTATCGCGTCACCCATGTCATCAACATCACCGATGTCGGCCATCTGACCTCCGACGCCGATGCGGGCGAGGACAAGATGGAGAAGGCAGCGGCCGGCACGGGCAAGGACATCTGGGAGGTTGCCGCCTTCTACACCGACGCGTTCAAGACCGACCTCCGCCAGCTCAACATCCTCGACCCCAGCCGCTGGTCGATCGCAACAGACCACATCGACGACATGCTCGACTTCGCGAAGGCGATCGAGGCGAACGGTGCCGCCTATCCGCTCGACACCGGCCTCTATTTCGACGTGACCAAGGTGCCCGATTACGGCGCGCTCGCCGGCGCCCCGCCGCAGGACGACGGCGGCGTCGCCCGCATCGCCGAGGTGGAGGGCAAGCGCCACCCCGCCGACTTCGCTCTCTGGCGCAACTCCCCTTTGGGCGAGACGCGGCAGATGGAGTGGGATTCGCCCTGGGGCCGTGGCGCGCCCGGCTGGCACCTCGAATGCTCGGTGATGAGCATCAAATATCTCGGCGCGCAGTTCGACATCCACACCGGCGGAATCGATCATCGGGAGATCCACCACCCGAACGAGATCGCGCAGAACCAGGCGTTCACCTGCACCTCCGCCACCGGCGCGAACTACTGGCTGCACAACAACTTCCTGGTAGATCGCGGCGGCAAGATGTCGAAGTCGAAGGGCGACATCTCGACGCTGCAGTCGCTGATCGATCGCGGCGTCCACCCCCTCGCCTACCGCCTGCTCTGCCTGTCGGCGCATTACCGCAGCGAGCTGGAGTTCTCGGCCGAGGCGGTCTCCGGTGCTCTTACCCGCCTCCGCCGCCTGGCGATCGCCGTGCAGGCGCTGGTCGACCGGCATGGCGAGACGCACTTCCCGCTCGACCGCGAGCGGCTGGAAGGCGACCTGCCGAAAGCGGCGACCGACCTCCTCACCCAGTTCGACGCGGCGGTCTCGGCCGACCTGATGACGCCGCAGGCGTTGCCGCTCCTCGATCAGGCGATCGCGTCCAAGGCGCTATCGCTTGAGGAGAAGCTGCGCGTAATCGCCTCGATGGACCGCGTCCTCGGCCTCGGCATTCTCGACCTCCGCCGCGCCGACCTCCGCGTTCGTCCGGTGGATGCGCTGATAACCGAGGCGGAGATCGACGCTCGCTTGGCCGAGCGGAAGGAAGCGCGCGCGGCCAAGGACTTCGCCCGCTCCGACGCGATCCGCGACGAGCTGGCAGCGCAGGGTGTCGAGGTGATGGACGGAGACCCGCTAGGCTGGGACTGGCGGGTTACGCTCTAGCAAGAGACCCGTTCGCCCTGAGCGAAGTCGAAGGGCGGGCAACAAGCGACACTTTCGTAACCCGTGCTTCGACTTCGCTCAGCACGAACGGGTTTACTCGATCGAGAGCTCACCCCCGCCCGCGATACCCCGGCACGTCCTGCGCCGGCACCCACAGGCCCGCCGGCGGCTCCCCCGATTGCCAGAACACGTCGATCGGAATGCCCCCGCGCGGATACCAGTACCCGCCGATGCGCAGCCAAACCGGCATCATCTCCGCCACCAGCCGCTCGGCGATCCCGACGGTGCAATCCTCATGGAACGCCGCATGGTTGCGGAACGCGCCGAGGAACAGCTTCAGCGACTTCGACTCCACGATCGTCTCGCCGGGCGCATAGTCGATGACGAGATGCGCGAAATCCGGCTGGCCGGTGACCGGGCAGAGCGAAGTGAACTCGGGCGCGGTGAAGCGCACGAGATAGGGTCTGCCGGTGCGCGGATTGGGCACGTAGTCGAGCACCGCCGCTTCCGGTGACACCGGAAGGGCACTGGTCTGGCCAAGATGGAGCGGGTTCATGGCGGCGCAGATAGGAGTGTCTCACCGCAAACGCCACCGGACGATGTGACAATATCAGAGGCCTTCTTCTATGCGTATGCGCATGAAGAAATCCGACACCCACCGTATCGCCACCCGCCTCGCCAACGCGGGACGGCGCAAGGAATGGACCAACGGCATCGTCAACCCGCCCGTCTGGCGCGCATCGACGATCCTGTTCGACACGGTGGCCGACCTCCGTCACGCCGTCGCCAACCCCGACGACACGCTCTACTATGGCCGCCGCGGCACGCCGACCCAATGGTCGCTGGCCGAGGCCCTGACCGAGCTGGAGCCCGGGGCCGCCGGCACCATGCTCTACCCCTCTGGCGTGGCGGCGGTCGCAACCGCGCTCCTCTCGATCCTCAAGCCGGGAGACGAGCTGCTGATGGTCGACAGCGCCTATGAGCCGACACCGGTGTTCTGCGACAACGTGCTGAAGCCGATGGGCATCACCACCCGCTATTACGATCCGCTGATCGGCGAGGGCATCGCCGACCTGATCGGCCCCGCCACCCGCGCCATCTTCATGGAAAGCCCCGGCAGCCTGACCTTCGAGGTGCAGGATGTCCCCGCCATCTGCGCCGCCGCGAAGGAACGAGGCGTCGTCACCCTCCTCGACAACACCTGGGCGACGCCGCTCCTCTTCCCCGCAATCGCGAATGGCGTCGACCTGACGATCCTGGCCGCGACCAAGTATATCGTCGGCCATTCGGATGCGATGATCGGCGCGGTGACCGCCGCGCCGCCCGTCTGGGAGCAACTCCGCCGCACCACCCGCCTCTACGGCCAGCATGTCGCCCCGGACGATGCCTATCTGGCCAGCCGGGGCCTCCGCACACTCGGCATCCGGCTGAAGGCGCATGAGGAGAACGGCATCAAGGTGGCCCGCTGGCTCGCCGAACAGCCGGAGGTCGCGGCTGTCCTCCACCCTGCCCTCCCCGGCTGCCCCGGCCACGAACCCTGGGCGCGCGACTTCAACGGCGCCTCCGGCCTGTTCTCGATCGCGCTCGCCGGCGGCGGGGACGAGGCGCGCGTCGCCTTCGTGGACGCGCTCGACCTCTTCGGGCTCGGCTTCTCCTGGGGAGGTTACGAAAGCCTCAAGCTGCCGGTCGATCCCCGTCGCCGCGCGACCCCGTGGCCGCAGGAGCAGAACCTCGTTCGCCTGCACATCGGCCTCGAAGACCCCGACGACCTCATCGCCGATCTCGCCCAGGCGCTCGCCCGCTTCAGACATGTTGCAGAGTAGCAACATTACAGACACATTGTTAACGCACCAGCGCTGTCAGACATGATTTGGAATTGTGCAGCAGGGCACAGCGCTTAATGCTCTCACCCGGGGCGGCAAGCTGGGGTCTGCGCGAAGACGCATGACACACCGGCACAGCCCCGCCGCGGGATGGAAACCGAAGACTTCTGGTTTCTAGGGAGAATTACATGCGCAATTCGCTGATCGCCGCTTCGGCGCTGTCTCTGGTCGTGCTCGCCACGCCCGCCTTCGCGCAGGATGCCGAGCCCGCCGCACCCTTCACCATCACCGGCACCGCCGCGCTCACCACCGACTACCGCTTCCGCGGCATCTCGCAGACCAACGAGAAGCTGGCGGTGCAGGCCGGTGCCACCATCGCGCATGAAAGCGGCTTCTACGCCAGCTTCTGGGGCTCCTCGATCGACGATTACGTCTATCTGGATGCCGATGCGGAGGTCGACCTGATCCTCGGCTATTCCAAGACGGTCGACGGCTTCACCCTCGACGGCGGCGTGCTTTATTACCTCTACGCCTCCGCCGCCCCCGGCATCCGCAGCGACTTTTTCGAGCCCTATGCCAGCGTCAAGTACACCTATGGCCCGGTCACCGGTAAGCTCGGTGCCGCCTACGCACCGAAGCAGAACGCGCTGAGCCTGGACGGCTATGCCAGCCGCGAGGACAACCTCTACGTCTATGGCGAGCTGTCGACGACGATCCCCGGCACGCCGATCGGCATCTCCGGCCATCTCGGCTACAGCCACGGCCGCAGCGCCCTGACCTTGGGTCAGAAGGACTATTTCGACTGGAACATCACCGGTTCTTACACCTACAAGAACGTCACCTTCGGCGTCTCCTACGTCGACACCGACTTCAAGAAGAGCAGCCCCTACCTGTTCTTCCCCGGCCTCGACACCGCGCCGGGCTATGCCAAGAACGGCTACGATCTGGTCGATCCGACCATCCTGGGTTCGGTCACCTTCGCGTTCTGATCCGGGCCTGAGTTGCACAAGGAGGCGGCGGAGCCAACGCTCTGCCGCCTTTTCGTTTAACTCCCCCCGTTCGCGCTGAGCCTGTCGAAGCGCCAACGCAACCGTCGCTCCAGCACTTCGACAAGCTCAGTGCGAACGGGAGTGGTTGGATTCCTCGCTTCGACAGAACCTCTCACGTCATCCCAGCGAAGGCTGGGATCGCGATGAACGGCACGCCCCGGCCCGAGCGATGCCAGCCTGCGCTGGCATGACGCTGCTCGGGAACTCATCAGATGGACGCCTTCTCCCGCCCACGCTAATCCCCCGCCATGCCTCCTCGGTTCCAGTTCACCATCGCCGCGACGGACGGCCGCGCGCGCACCGGCATGATCGCGATGCGCCGGGGCGAGATCCGCACTCCCGCCTTCATGCCCGTCGGCACCGCCGCCACAGTCAAGGCGATGAAGCCGGCGGACGTCCGCGCGACCGGTGCCGACATCATCCTCGGCAACACCTATCACCTGATGCTCCGCCCCGGCGCGGAGCGGGTCCGCCGCCTCGGCGGGCTGCACGCCTTCATGGGCTGGGACCGGCCGATCCTCACCGACAGCGGCGGATATCAGGTGATGAGCCTCTCCGCCCTCACGAAGCGGTCGGAGGAGGGCGTCGCCTTCGCCAGCCATCTCGACGGCTCCCGCCACATGATCAGCCCCGAGCGCTCGACCGAGATCCAGCGCCTGCTCGGCTCCGACATCATCATGGCCTTTGACGAACTGGTCCCCACCACCTCCACGCGCGAGGTGCAGGCCGCCGCGATGGAACGCTCGATGCGCTGGGCCAAACGCTCCCGCGACGCCTTCCTCTCCGACCCGCATAGCGAGGCCGCCGCCCAGTTCGGCATCCAGCAGGGCGCGCTTGACGAGGGCCTGCGCAAGGCCTCGGCCGACGCCCTCCTCGACATCGGCTTCGACGGCTATGCGGTCGGCGGCCTCGCCGTGGGTGAGGGGCAGGAGGCGATGTTCGCCTGCCTCGACTACGCCCCCGGCCAGCTCGACGCGACGAGGCCCCGCTACCTTATGGGCGTCGGCAAACCCGACGACATCGTCGGCGCGGTGGAGCGCGGCATCGACATGTTCGACTGCGTCCTCCCCACCCGCTCCGGCCGCAACGGCCAGGCCTTTACCTGGGACGGCCCCCTCAACATCCGCAACGCGAAATATGCCGAGGACCAGACCCCCCTCGACCCCGAAAGCCCGACCGCGAACTGGACCAAAGCCTACCTCCACCACCTCGTCCGCTCCGGCGAAATGCTAGGCGCGATGCTGATGACGGAACACAATCTGTGGTTCTACCAGCGCCTGATGGGGGGATTGCGGGAGGCAATCGCGGAGGGGCGGCTGAAGGCGTTCGCGGATGGGTTCAGGGCGCGGTACTGCAAAACTGTGTGAGGCCCGCTTCGACTAACGAGGATCAATCTGCGGAAAACGCTTCCCCTACAAACCTCGCTTCTTAGTACCCGATTGGGTCCACGTCTGCTTGGACAGCATGACATTATTTTTTCGGATAAGGCTACCTTTGACACGCCTCCCTCGCCAAGCTTACGCTCTTATAAAAGTCGAGTGGGAGCGTAAATGGATCGGCGTGTCGGGCATCAGATCACCTATGAGTTCGACGGTCGAGCGACGGTCACCGAGGTCGCTAAGTCGCTCACTGCTCAAGAGAAGCTCTTTCGCGAGGCGTTGTTCGTTCTGGAGGAATGCTTTCCTGAACTCGAGGTCGAACGCGCCGAGATCATCGTTCGTGAGATCGTCCAAAACAGTCCGATGCGCCACCGGCTTGAGGGCATCGTCATCGCTGCATTGTCGCCAGGGCTAACGGAAGACATGCCTGCCGATATCATACAACTTATCTTCGGGTATAATGTCCCCGACAGTTATGACAGCTTTGTCTCTCTAATCATGCTGTTGGTTAGCATGTGGGGTGCAGAGAGACTCGTAAAACGGCTTAAGCGCATGAAGGATGATGGCGAGCGCAAACGCCTGGAGGCGAAGGAAGAAGCCCTAGCGGAAGAGCGTCGTAGATTGACGAATGAAGCGGCCAATCATCTCTCAATTCCAACTGAGCAGCTTGCAGAGGCGCTATCAACGGTTCTTGGAAAGCGTCAGGTGAGTGTCAGTAAGGCGTCGATGGACTTTCTTGCACCAGCACGTCGCCATAACGCAACGGCGATTACTCTGCCCAGCGGTGAGGGAATACGGCAGAGCGCAATCTCAGCCATTCCTAGTGAGGTAGATATCGCTCAGTATCAGCCTCCTGTAGAAACGGCCCTGTATGAAGGCGTGATTGTATCCTTCCTTCGTCATGACAAGACTCGTCCGAAGGATTGGGCAGCAACGATCGCCGAAATCTCACATGATCGTAAGCCGCTTCATCTCGCACCCGACATCCGGCCAGACGACCTTTTTACAAGAGAGTCTGTGCGCGCCGATGTGCTGGTCACTTCCGTTCTCGACAATGACGGCGATTATGTCCCTAGCATATACTACATGACAAAGGTTTATACGGACGGATCGTAGTCTTCTCGACTCGTCGGCCGCAAGGCGGTCAAAAGGTTACCGTCAGGCTGATGGACCGGCCCCCGTGACCAGCGATGCCATGACCACCGCGCTCGACGAGGTATCATGATACCTCACGCTTTTTCTTGACGGCGCAACCCCTTTCCCCCATTAGCGCCTCCGTCAGCGCCGTCCCGCAACGGGCGGCGCGCTTTCGTTATTCACAAAGAGGCACCCATGAAGGCGCTGATGAAGACGACCAAGTCGGCCACGCCGTCGACGGTCGAGAAGAAATGGCATCTGATCGATGCCGATGGTCTAGTCGTTGGCCGCGTCGCCTCGATCATCGCCAACATCCTGCGCGGCAAGCATAAGCCGAGCTTCACCCCGCACATCGATTGCGGTGACAACGTCATCGTCATCAACGCGGACAAGGTGCGCTTCACCGGCCGCAAGCTGACGCAGAAGATGTACTACAAGCACACCGGCTATGCCGGCGGCATCAAGGAAGTCCGCGCCGACAAGGTGCTTGACGGCCGCTTTCCGGAGCGCGTGCTCGAAAAGGCCGTGGAGCGGATGATCCCGCGCGGCCCGCTCGGCCGTCAGCAGATGCGCAACCTCCGCCTCTTCAAGGGCACCGAGCATCCGCACGCCGCGCAGGACCCGCAGGTCCTCGATGTCGCGGCCATGAACCGCAAGAACAAGGTGGGCGCATAATGTCCGACAACCGCCAGTCCCTTTCCGACCTCGCGTCGCTGACCGGTCAGGAGCCGGCCGCCCCCGCGCAGGCCCCCGCCGCCGAGGGCGCCGCCTATAGCGACGCCCCGGCCTATGAGGCCCCGGTCTCCACCATGCCCCTGCGCGAGCAGATCATCGACGCCCAGGGCCGCGCCTATGCCACCGGTCGCCGCAAGGACGCGGTCGCCCGCGTCTGGGTGAAGCCCGGCACCGGCAAGATCACGATCAACGGCCGCGATCAGGAGGTCTACTTCGCCCGCCCGACGCTGCGCCTCGTCATCAACCAGCCCTTCGGCGTCGCCGGCCGCGAGGGCCAGTACGACGTCGTCGCCACCGTCACCGGCGGCGGCCTCTCGGGCCAGGCCGGTGCGGTGAAGCACGGCATCGCCCAGGCGCTGACCAAGTACGAGCCGGTGCTGCGCGCCCCCGTCAAGGCCGCCGGCTTCCTCACCCGCGACAGCCGCGCGGTCGAGCGCAAGAAGTACGGCAAGGCCAAGGCCCGCCGCAGCTTCCAGTTCTCGAAGCGCTAAGTTTCGCGACAATTCAAAACGGAAAAGGCGGGGCGCAATCCCCGCCTTTTTTGTTGCGCGGATGTGCGTAGGCGAAGAGCGGTTCGAACAGCCCGCCTGCGGCCAATCCCGTTCGCGCTGAGCCTGTCGAAGCGCCAGCGCAACGGCCTTCCCCGACCCTTCGACAGGCCCGTCCCGAGCGAAGTCGAGGGGCTCAGGACGAACGGCCTGCCAGCCGTAATCACGCTCGCGGCTTAGAAGCTCTTCGCCTCGTAAATCTTCGACAGGTCGCCGCCCCATTCGCCGTGGTAGCGGTCGAGCAGAACCTCCGCCGGGGTCTTCCCCCGTGCGATGATGTCGCGGAGCGGCTGGAGGAATCCGCTCTCGTCATCGCCGGCGCCGTTGAACCGCGCCCGCGCCTTCAGGCCACCCTCGGCGATGTCGAGCACCAGCCCACCGAGCGTCCGGAAATCGCGGCCGCGCGGGCCGGTGGCGGCGAGGCCGAGCTTCGGCACCTCCGCGCGGATGCGGCGATGGTCTTCGATTGTCCAGTGCTTCACCAGATCCCAGGCGGCGTCCAGCGCGCCTTGATCGTAGAGCAAGCCGACCCAGATCGCCGGCAGCGCGCAAATCCGGTTCCACGGCCCGCCATCCGCGCCGCGCATCTCCAGAAAGCTCTTCAGCCGCACTTCGGGGAAGGCGGTCGACAGATGATCGGTCCAGTCGGCGATCGTCGGCCGCTCGCCGGGTAGCACCGAAAGCTTGCCGTCGAGGAAGTCGCGGAAGCTGAGGCCCGCCGCGTCGATATACTTGCCGTCGCGGAAGACGAAGTACATCGGCACGTCCAGCGCGTAATCGGCATAGCGCTCGTAGCCGAACCCGCCCTCGAACACGAAGGGCAACATGCCGGTTCGTCCCGGATCGGTGTCGGTCCAGATATGGCTGCGATAGGACAGGAACCCGTTCGGCTTGCCCTCCAGGAACGGAGAGGCTGCGAACAGGGCCGTGGCGAATGGCTGCAGCGCCAGGCCGACGCGGAACTTCTTCACCATGTCGGCTTCGGACGCATAGTCCAGATTGACCTGAATGGTGCAGGTCCGCAGCATCATGTCGAGGCCCATCGTCCCCACGCGGGGCATGTGCCGCAGCATGATGGCATATCGCCCCTTCGGCATGATCGGCAGCTCGTCGCGCGTCTTGTCCGGCCACAGCCCGACGCCGAGATAGCCGAGGCCGAGCCGGTCGCCGACCGCCTTCACCTGCTCCAGATGCCGCCCGGTCTCCGCGCAGGTCTCGTGCAGGTTCTCCAGTGGCGCGCCCGACAGCTCCAGCTGCCCCGCCGGTTCCAGGCTGACCGTGCCGTCCTTGCCGGCGAGCGCGATGACATGGCCGCCTTCCTCCACCGGGGTCCAACCGTATTCGGTGAGGCCGGCGAGCAGGTCGCGGATGCCGCCCGGCTCGTCATAGGACGGCGCGCGGTGGTCCTCCTTGCGATAAACGAACTTCTCATGCTCTGTGCCGATCCGCCAGCGGTCCTTCGGCTTCTCGCCCTTGGAGAAAACCGAGATCAGGTCGGCGCGACCTTCGATCTCCGGGCTGGCGCTGGTGTCGGTCCGCGTCGTCATGGCCGCCCCCTAGCCGCGCCGTGATCGGGACGCCAGCGGGATTTCAGACGGATCGGTTCAGAAGTCGATCGTGCCGCGCACCATCGTCCGCGTCGCTCCCGCGACCCATACCGTGCCGTCTTCGTCGCGCTCGACATGGATGCGCCCGTCCCGGCCGATCGCAGCACCCTGGGCCGCCACATAGGCCCCCGACACCCGCCCGCTCGTGTAGAGCCAGTCCGCAACCGAGGCGTTGAGGCTGCCGCAGACCGGGTCCTCGATCAACGTGCCGTTCTGGTCCGAGAACAGCGCCCGGATCTCCCAGCGCGCGTCGCCACCCGCCGGATGCGGCCCGACGATCCCGATGTCGAACCGCCGCCCCGGCGCACGCTCCGGACGCACCGCCAGCACCGCCTCGGCCGATGCGAGCATCACCGCCACCCAGCCGGGGCCGTTGTCCACCCATTGCGCATCGACGATCTCGCCGACCGGCAGGTTCAGCACAGCCGCGATATCAGCCAGCTCCGCCTCCGAAACCGCGCCGGATCGCACCAGCGGCGGCCCCGCAAAGGCCAGCCGCTCGCCTCGCTTCACGCGCACCAGCCCCGCCCCGCATTCCTGCACGACGAAGCCCCCATCGCGCGGCACCCCGCCCGCCTCCAGCCAGGCATGGCAGGTGCCGAGCGTCGGGTGCCCCGCGAACGGCAGCTCATGGCTCAGCGTGAATATCCGCACCCGGTAATCCGCGCCCGGATCGGTCGGTGGCAGCAGGAACGTCGTCTCGGACAGGTTCAGCCAGCGTGTGATCGCCAGCATCTCCTCGGTCGAAAGCCCCGTGCCATCCGCCACCACCGCCAGCGGGTTCCCGCTGAACGCCGCCTGCCCGAACACGTCCACCATCTGGAATGCGCGCGCCATGCCTGCTCCTTCATTCACCCGTCTATCCCGAACGAAGTCGAGGGACACCAGCCGAGCGTAGCCGAGTCATCCACGCTGGACATCTCGTCTTCGCTCGATGTTCGTCCCTCGACTTCGCTCGGGATAGACGGAGAGCGGCACGCCTCCTGCGACAGCCCCCAGAATGTCACTCCACCGCCGCGACCGCGCTGTCCGCCCGGCCTTCATAGGCCGCCGCCAGCAACGGGCTGCGCGATCCACGCACGGCGTTTGCCACGCCATCGCGGTAGCAGTCCGACTTCGCCGCATCGCGCTTCACCACGGCAAGGCTCCCGGCCGGCGCACCGCAGACCTCAAGCGCCGCCGCTTCGATCCGGTTGAGCAGAACCTGTGCCGCCCTGGGGTTGGCCGGACGCGTGTCCTTCACCACGCGAGCCTGCGTCACGACACCGCCGTCGGCGGCGGCCACCATCACCGGCGCGCCCAGCATGATCAGGCCCAGCAAGGGGCCGACGAGATGCTTCCTGTCGCTCATCCTGTCCTCCTTTTCGGTCATCGAGAGCATCGCCTCTCTCGCCAAACGGAGCTTCCACCGATAGTGACGGTTCAGTACGATTCGAACGAACTGTACCGGTGAAAGGGACAGGACAGTTGAGCGACACCCTCGAACGCAGCCGCACCGAAGAGGTGATGCAGGCGATCCGCCAGCGCATCGAACGGCGGATGCTCACCCCCGGCGCGCGCCTCCCCTCGGTCCGCGCGATGGCGGAGGCGAGCAACGTCTCCAAGTCGACCGTGGTCGAGGCCTATGACCGGCTGGTGGCGGAAGGGGTGATCCGATCGCGCCCCGGCTCCGGCTTCTACGTCGCCGCCCCGCTCGCCCCGCTGGCGCTCGCCGACATCGGCCCCGCGCGGGACCGCCAGATCGACCCGCTGTGGATGCTGCGCCACTCGCTCGAGGCGCGGGCCGATGCGCTGCGCCCCGGCAGCGGCTGGCTGCCCCAGGCGTGGATGGCCGAGGACACGATCCGCAAGGGCCTGCGTCACCTCTCGCGTGCGGATGCGGGCGACATCCTCGTCAACTACGGCACCCCCCATGGGCCGGAGCCGCTGCGCCGCCTGATCGCCCGCCGCATCAGCGATCAGGGTGTCGAACTCGGCCCCGATCAGGTGCTGATGACCGACAGCTGCACCAACGCGCTCGACCTCGTACTGCGCTTCCTGATCGAGCCAGGCGACACCGTGCTGATCGACGACCCCTGCTACTTCAACTTCCACGCCATGCTGCGCGCGCATCGCGCCAAGCCGGTCGGCGTGCCGATGACGCCGCACGGGCCCGACATCGCCGCGTTCGAGGCGGCGCTGGTCGCGCACCGCCCGCGCGTCTACATCACCAACGCCGCCGTCCATAACCCGACGGGTGCCGCCATCACCGCCCCAATCGCCCACCGCCTCCTCAAGCTGGCCGAGGCGCACGACCTGGTCATCGTCGAGGACGACATCTTCGCCGATTTCGAGATGGAGCCGGCGCCCCGCCTCGCCGCCTTCGACGGCCTCGACCGGGTGATCCGCATCGGCAGCTTCTCGAAGACCTTGTCGAGCGCGGTACGCTGCGGGCATGTCGCCGCCCGGCCGGACTGGATCGCGGCGATGGCCGATCTGAAGATCGCCACCGCCATGTCCACCAACGTGCTGTCGACGGAACTGCTCTATTGCGCGCTGACCGACGGCAGCTACCGCCGCCATGTCGAAAAGGTCCGCGTTCGCCTCGCCGCCGCCATGCGCAGCGCGATCGCAAGGCTGAAGGGACTCGGCATCGAGCCGTGGATCGAGCCCTCCGCCGGGCTGTTCGTCTGGTGCCGCCTGCCCGCTGGCCTCTGCGCGACCGAGATCGCCAGCGCCGGCCTCGCCCACGACATCCTCTACGCGCCGGGCGATGTCTTCAGCCTGGCGGGCACGGCGGGCGATTACATGCGCTTCAACGTGACGGCCATGGACGAACGCGTCTACCGCCACCTCGCCGCCATGATCGGCGGGCGTTAAATCCGGACTGTCGAGACGTATTCGTAAGGCGTGAGGCGGCCCACCGTCGTGAGGCAGCATGCGAGGTTGTGGGTGGCCGTGAACTCAGCGAGATGTACCCGTCGCTGGTTCTGGGTCTCGTGGTGGAGCGTTAACGGTGGCTTCCTCACTCGCGCGGTTCATCCACTTGAGCCGTTCGTTCGTCCTGAGACGGTCCGGCTTGCTGAGGCGCCCGACGGCCAGAACAGGTCGAGCTTGCCTGCGGCAGTCTGCACCTTGGCGACGTCCATGTGAAGGAAGGGCTCCGGATGGCGCCTGAAGCGCTGCGCTTGTCACCCTCGATGCCGGGAAGGCGCCATAGCCGTGCCGCTGTAGTCATGGGCGCAGTGCTGATCACACGATCAAGCCGCAGGACCGAATAGGTCGAAACTGACGCAGCTGCCGCTCCAGGAGCGTCCCATGCTGCGTATCACCCGCGTTTTCCCTGCGCGCCCTTCAGAGAAAAAGGGCCGGCCCTTTCGGACCGACCCTCTTCTTGAACGTAGTCACCGTCCTCCCGGCCGAAGCCGGGAGGGGAGGCCTTACATGCCCGAACCCGGACCGAAGGTGATCTCCACGCGGCGGTTCTGCGGCTCGCGCACACCGTCGGCGGTTTCGACCAGCGGACGGCTCTCGCCGAACGCTTCGGTCGACAGGGCGGAGGCCGGAACACCCTTGCCGGACAGGTAGGTCTTCACCGCATCGGCACGACGCTGCGAGAGGCCCACGTTGTAGTCGGCAGAGCCGGACTTGTCGGCGTGACCCGCCAGCATGACCGAAGCCGAACCGGTTTCCGCGTAGGACGCCGCAGCGTTGTCGAGGATCGAAGCCGCTTCCGGCGTGATGTCCGACTTATCCCAGTCGAAGAACACGATGAACGGACCCGGGGTCGCCGGAGGCGGCGGCGGCGGGGGCGGCGGGGGGGGAGGCGGCGGCGGCGGGGGCGGCGGCGGGGGCGGGGGGCAGCCGGCTCGCCGAAGTTGTAGATCACGCTCGCCAGGATCGAGTGGGTGCGCAGGCGCGACTTGGTGTCAAACGCATTCAGGTAGTTCGACTGCGTCTTCACGTCATCGACGTTGAAGAAGCGGTACTTGACACCGAAGTCGATGTTGCTGGTCACCGGATAACGGACGCCCGCGATCAGCTGCCAAGCGAACTTGGTGTCCGAATCCGACATCCACACCGGGGACGCGTTGGTCACGCGCAGCGCGTCATACTTGACGCGGGCGATACCGACACCACCGCCGAGATAGCCCTGAAGGCCATCATCCGAGCCGAGATCGACGAGGCCGTTGATCATGCCGCTGAGAGCACGCGTGCTGCCCTTGGCCGCTTCCCAGGTGAAGTCGGCGGACGAGTAACCGGCAACAGTCGGCAGCGCGACGCCACCACCCTGCTCGATCTCGTCGACTTCGAGGCGCTTGTAGGAGACCTCGCCCTCGATGCGGAACGCACCGAAGTCATAGCCGATGATGCCGTCGAAATCGTAGCCGTACTTGCTATCGACGGACAGGGCATTGGCGATCGAACCCTGAGAGCCGTTGGTGTCAAAATCGGTGTCCTCGGCGAGGATACCGCCGCCTTCAGCACCGATGTACCAGGCGCCGTCGCGCGCCAGCGCCGGCGTCGCGAGCGCTGTCGTGGCGAGCGCCGCAACTATGGCGAGCTTCCGCATATTAAACCCCTTTCCAAATCGTCTCTGACGAGACCTTTGAACCCGTAACGGAGCCGTTATTTCCGCGCAAGCGAGGAAGTTCCGGCCATGTTGCCGAAAAGCCACAACTACCTGCAGCCGTTCGACTCGTTGCCGAGGATGTGACCAAGCCCCTCCCGACAGACGTGGCCTGAAACGTGGAAAACCGGCCCCGGTTTCCCGGTCTGACAAATATTTTTGCAACTGCGCGGGTGAGAAGGTTCAGGAGGCGATCAATCCGTGCGCGCGAAGCCTCTGCAGCACCGCAGCGATTGCCGTCCGCGCCGCAGCATCGATGGTGGTCCCACCCGTCGGATCGCCGATGGCTGCACCCCTGGCGCCGACGACCGTCTGCCCGCCGACCGACACGCTGCTGCCCCCTAAATCGCCTGCAATCCAGCCGCTTGCGGTGCGCCGGACCGGAAGGTCGGAAGCCACCAGCCATCCCGTCGTCCCCTCCGGCGCGATGAGAAAGCGCCAGCCGCCCGTCGTCCAGCCGGCGATCGTGCCGTCATGTCCCGCCCAGGCACCGGTCGCACCCTCCCCCACGATCCATGCCTGCCCTAAGGTCGGCGCCGGGGGCGGCGCTATTACGTCCATCGCCTGGATAAGCGGGTGGACGATCGTGTCGATCGCCGCCAGCGCCTCGTTATGCGTCACTTCCTTCTGCGCCTGCCCCGCGCTCAACAGGGGCAGGCCAAGCCGTGCCGTCTCCGCCATCGGTCCATCTCCTCAGATAGCAATTGTCAGCATGGCGGGTGGAAGGCTCGATGCGGCCGTACCCAGCTGCACCACACCCACGGTCAGGCTGCTCGCCCCCGCCGCCCCGTCGGCCGCGCGCATCGCCGCGGTCCAGTCGAACGACGGTGCCGCTGTCTCCACCACCCGTGCCACGCCTGCGGAGGGCGTCAGCGTCACGCGATACCGCTCCGCCTCTTCGCCGAGCGGCGCGTCCGCTGCGTCGCGCCAGGCCCAGCCCGTACGGCTCCGCCGCGTCCAGCCAAGGCTCACCCTGCCATCCGCTGCAATCGTCGCCCGCAGATGCACAGGGCATGGCGGACGCAAGGCACGCGCGGCGTACACCGCCTCGGTCGCCCCCGCCTCCGCATCACCTATCCCCGACGCAGACACCCGCACGGTCCCACCGATCGCCGCCTCGGGCAGGGCGGTCGGCTTCATGGTCGCCGCGTCGATCAAGATGACCCGCTCGCCGCCCGCATGATCGGCCATCGCCCATTCCGTCCCGAACCGCCCGCGCAGCAGCCGCGACAGCCGGAACCTTCGCGCACCGATCTGCTCCGCCCGTCCGAACTGGAGCAGTTCCTCTCCGATCAGGATCAGGTTGGCACCGCCGAACAGCCCCGCATCGTCTCGCCCCGCCAGCCACATCGCATCGTTGAGAAGCTCGACCTCGACGCTGTTCACCAGATCGAACAGCTCGGCCGCGCCCGCAGCCAGCACCGCCGCCGCCGTTCCCATCGTGGCAGGGCGCGCGGTCGCCCCCACACTCTCCCAGCTTGCCCCGCCATCAACGCTCAGCGCCAGCGCCGCGCGCCGCCAGCCCGCCTCCGGCCCCGCCGCCGCGACCCAGAGGCGCGGGACCGTGGCCGCCTTACCCGTCGCCGGCAGATCGATCAGGTGGACGATTGTCGGCCCATGCTGGAGATCGGCCGCACCCGCCGCCCGCCCCGGCGCGGCTGCGGCGGGTGCCGTCCGCTCGGGCGGCAGCGCCACGAGATCGAGCGCCAGCACCATGTCCTCCAGCGCCCATCCCGCAACGCGCCAGCTCTCCGCCCCGCCAGCGATCCTCGCGCACCCACCTGCCGCGACGGGCAGCGCCGCCCAGCCGAGCCGCACCGCCGCAGTCGTTCGCCCCGCCTCGGCCAGTGCCAGCCGATCCTCCGCCAAGGCCCGCGCGACCCCCGCGTCGAGCGCCGCCGGCAACTCAACCGTCTCCACAGTGCGGGCCGCCCGTCCGCTCCGCGCCCGCTGCAGCCCCGCCAGCCAGTCCCGTGCCGGATCGTAATAGGAAAGGTCCACCTCGTCCGGCACCCCGGCCCCGCTCCGCTCCACCCGGCGGCGCGGCTCGGCCTTGCCCGCCGTCGCGCCGAGCGCGTCCGCCGGGATCGCCCGCTCCACCGCCAGGCGCGGATCGATAAGGCGCAGCGCACCACCATCGTCACCCAGCACCAGCCCCGCCGCCCGCGTGATCCCGTCCAGCGCGGATCGCACACTGTCCCCGCTCGCCGCGAACCCGCCGATCAACGGCCCGCCAGCCCCGGACAGGGCACCACCCGACAACGCATCGGCCATCCCGCCGATCGACACCGGCCCCTCATCCGCCTCCACCTCGAAGGTGAGTGACGGAATCCGGTTGCCGAAATCCGCCAGCTGCAGATCCTCGAACACCACATAGGCATAGTCGCGAAAGGCCGGCGTCGCCCCGATCCCCTCCGCCGCCGCGATCAGCGGATCGACCGCCTGCCCCGGTGAGCCAAGGTGCACCCGGAAGGCCCCAATCTCCGACTTGAAGTCCCCCGCACTCCCGCGCAGCAGCTTCCCCTCCGCCCAGATCCGATGCACCGCCCGGATCGGCCGCGCGGAAAGCGCCACCGCAAACCGTGCCGAATAGGAATAGGTGGTGACCTTGGGGCTGCCCTTTGAGCCACCCTCCTTATGCCGGTCCTCCTGGATGTCGGTCGCCCAGATCACCGTGCCGGCCACCCGCATCCGTCCGAACACCTTCGGCACCATCTCCCCATAGGAAGATGTCTGCACCGTCCGGTCGCCCAGCCGCGGCCCCTGCCGCCGCTTTGCTAGGGTCCGGACTCACAACCACCAGATGACGGTGGCGGCGAGGGCGATGGCGCTCATGAAGTTCTTGATGTTGCGATCGAAGCGGGTGGCGAGCCGCCTCCAGTCCTTGAGGCGGCAGAACATGCGCTCGATGACGTTGCGCTGTTTGTAGATGGTGCGGTCGTAGTCGTACTGGACCTTGCGGTTGCAGCGCGGCGGGATGACGGCCTGGGTGCCGCGCTGGTCGAGCCACTCGCGCAACTCCTGACTGTCATAGCCCTTGTCGGCGACGAGTTCGACGGATGGGGGCAGCGCCGCGATGCAGGTCTTGGCGACCTTGCAGTCGTGGACGTTGCCGGGCGTCAGCAGGAGGACGTGAGGGCGGCCCTTGGCGTCGCAGACGGCATGGACCTTGGTGTTCCGGCCGCCTTTGGTGCGGCCGATACCATGGGCCAAGGCCCCCCTTTTCCACCGCCTGCGCAGCGGTGGACCTTGATGCAGCTGCTATCGATGAACAGCCGGTCCGGCGCGTCGTCGGCGCCTGCCAGCGCGCTGAAAATCCCCTCCCAGATGCCGCGCTCGGACCAGCGCACGAAGCGATTGTAGAGCGTCTTCTTTGGCCCGTACACGTCCGAGCAGTCCACCCAGCGACCGCCGCAGCGGAGCGCATGCACGATCCCGCTCAGCACCCGGCGATCATCCACACGTGCCTTGCCGCGAACGTCCGTCGGCAGCAGTGGTGCGATCCGCTCCCACTGCGCATCGGAAAACCAGAAGAAATCAGCCATTCCACCGCCTCCACACCAACGCAGTGAATCACGATCCAAGCGGTAGCAAAAGCCGTTATTGGGTCCGGACCCTAGTATGTACGAGGTGAAGGCGGATGCTTTGGCGGCTTCTTTCGATGCCGTGGAGCAGGTGGAGGGATTGAAGGCCGAGATGGCGGCCCTTCGCGCGAAGGTGGATGCGCGGGTGGTGGCCGAGGGGCGGGCGCCGCTTTCGGGGGTGAAGTCGGCCGACCCCGATCCGGATCGCAGGGCTTTCGTCGACGGGTATCTGCGGCATGGCACGGTCGGTGTGGAGCTGAAGAGCTTTGCGGGGACCAGCGATGCGGCGGGCGGCTATGCGGTGCCGCGCGAGATCGATGGGGAGATCGGGCGGACGTTGAAGGCGATCAGCCCGATCCGCTCCATTGCCAATGTCGTGACGGTGGGTTCCGCCGGTTATCGCAAGCTCGTGACGCGGGGCGGGACGGCGTCCGGCTGGGCGAGCGAGACGGGGGCTCGGGCGGAGACGGATACGCCGGTCTTTGCCGAGATCGTGCCGCCATCTGGCGACCTTTTTGCCAATCCGGCGGCGAGCCAGGCGATGCTGGACGACGCGGCCTTCGATGTGGAGGCGTGGCTGGCGAACGAGATCGCGTTCGAATTCGCGCGGGTCGAGGGGGCGGCGTTCGTCACCGGCGACGGGGTCAACAAGCCCAAGGGGTTCCTGACCGGCACGATCACCAATGAGGGCGACGGCACCCGCGCGTTCGGGACGATGCAGTATGTGGCGTCGGGCGCCGCGGGCGCGTTCACGGGCACCAATCCGCAGGACCGGCTGGTCGATCTGGTTCATGCGCTGAAGGGGCCTTATCGCCAGGGCGCAAGCTTCGTGATGAATTCGGCGACGCTGGGTGTGATCCGCAAGTTCAAGACGACGGATGGCGCATTCCTGTGGCAGCCGGGGCTATCCGAGGGGCGGCCGGATACGCTGCTGGGCTATCCGGTGGTCGAGGCGGAGGACATGCCGGATATCGCGGCGAACGCGTTCGCCATCGCGTTCGGCAATTTCCGCGCGGGTTATCTGGTGACGGAGCGGGCGGAGACGGCGATCCTGCGCGATCCGTTCACGCACAAGCCGTTCGTGCATTTCTATGCGACCAAGCGGGTGGGCGGTGCCGTGATGAACAGCGAGGCGATCAAGGTGATGAAGTTCGCGGCGAGCTGAGGGCCGCTGATCCTCCCCGGAACGGGGAGGGGGACCGTCAGCCGGAGGCTGATGGTGGAGGGGGCTGTCCGCGCGGACGCCCCCTCCGTCAGCGCTCCGCGCTGCCACCTCCCCGTGCCGGGGAGGATTTGGAGAAATGCTATGATCGAGGACGCGGGGTTTGCTTCCGCGCTGGGGGGCGCTTTGGCAGAGGCCGAGGCGCTGATGCGGGTGGAGCATGGGGCGGAGGATGCGCTGATCGGATCGCTGATCGCGACGGCGGTGACGCTCTGCGAGGGGTTTACGGGGACGGTCATCCTGTCGCGGACCTTCCGCGAGACGGTGCCGGCGTCGGCGGAATGGCGGCGATTGTCGCGGACGCCGGTGGCGGTGATCGACGGGATCGATGGCGTGCCGGTGGACGGATACGCGATCGACATCGATGCGAACGGCGACGGTTGGGTGCGGGTGAGCGCGCCGGGGCAGTCGCTGGTGACGGTGGACTATGTCGCGGGGGGTTCCGCCAGCTGGGCGGAGGTGCCGGTGGCGGTGCGGCAGGGTGTGTTGCGGCTGGCGGCGCATCTTTACGCGCATCGGGATGGGGAGGCGGAGCCTCCAACGGCGGTGGCGGCGCTTTGGCGGCCGTTTCGGCGGATGCGGGTGGGTTAGCCTTTGTTCCCGACGCCGTTCGCGCTGAGCCTGTCGAAGCGCCGGTGAGGCGGGTGGTTCAGGCACTTCGACAAGCTCAGTGCGAACGGCCGGAGAGGGGAGACGGGCTATGGACGAGATTTCAGGGTCGCTTTCGGAGCGCGTCAGCATCGAGCGGCTCGATGCGACGCGGGATGCAATCGGGGGGTCTTCGGACGTCTGGCTGGCGGAGGGGGAGGTCTGGGCCTCTGTTCTGACGGTGCGGGCGGATGGGCTCGAGGCGGCCGGGCGGTGGCGGGTGACGATGCGGGTGCGCTCGATCGGGTTCGACCGGCGGATCGGCTGGCGCGGGCGGTGGCTGCGTGTGGTGGCGGTCGAGGATGCGGGTGAGCGGTCGGGGCTGGTGACGGTGGTGGCCGAGGACGAGCGGTAGAGGTTGGTTCGCGCGGAGACGCGGAGGCGCGGAGAGTAATTGAGAGTTCTTGAGCCGCTTTGCGGCTCTTTTGGCTCTTGTTCTCCGCGCCTCCGCGCCTCCGCGTGAACCACCGACCTCAAGGGGAAAAACCATGCAGGTTATCGAACGGCTCGCCGGGCGGCGGGTCGCGGCCTGGCGTGCGCGGGTGGCGGCGCGGGTGCCGGCTGATGTGTCGGTTTCCGAGAGCGAGGAGGGTGTCGTGCTTTCCGGGCCGCGATTGCGCTTCCGGTGGGTGACCGATGCGCGGTTCAGGGGGTTCTGGCGATGAGTGCTGTGCTGGCGGTGCAGGGGGCGATGGTGTCCGCGCTTCGGAGCGGTCTGGGCACGCAGGTATCGGGGGTGTTCGACGGTGCGCCGGCGCGGGCGGCCTTTCCCTTTGTCGAGATCGGCGACGGGGAGGAGCGGGATTGGAGCCACAAGACGGGGCTGGGCCGCGAGATCCGGTTGGGCGTCTTGGTGCGCGATGACGGGCGATCCTCGGCGCGGCTGCAGGGATTGATGGGCGATGTGCAGGACGCGGTGCTTGGGATGGCGCGGGAGCTGCACGGTTTCCGCGTGGTGAGCCTCGTGTTCGTGCGGTCGCGGGTGGCGCGGGATGGCGCGGGTGGGCCGTGGGCGGGGCTGGTGGAGTTCCGGGCGCGGGTTTTGGCTGGCTGACGTCACCCCATTGGAGGCTGGGGTCCATCGCTCGCGGATCTGCGGTGGTGGTGGTGGAGCGAGACATGGGCCCCAGCCTTCGCTGGGGCCACGGCATCAAGATGGAGGGGTTCATGGCGGCGGAGAAGGGAAGTGCGTTCCTGTTGAAGGTCGGGAACGGGGCGGAGCCGGTGGTTTATGCCACGGTGGCGGGGATGCGGACGACGCAGGCGTCGATCAACGGCGAGGCGGTGGTGATCACCTCCAAGCAATCGGGCGGGTGGCGGGAACTGCTGTCCGGCGCGGGGGTGCGATCGGTTTCGGTGTCGGGTGCGGGGGTGTTCACCGGATCGGCGGCGGAGACGCGGCTGAAGGGGAATGCGCTGGCGGGGGTGCTGGACGATTACGAGATCAGCTTCGAGAGCGGGGAGCGGATGCGGGGGCGGTTCCTGCTGACCCGGCTCGACTATGCGGGCGATTTCAATGGCGAGCGGACGTACACGCTGAGCCTGGAGAGTTCGGGCGCGGTGGTGTCGTTGTGAGCGGGGCGGAGGCGCTGGGGCTTCGACAGGCTCAGCCCGAACGGGCTGGGGGCGGTGCGAACCCGGTGCGGGGCGAGGCTTCTCTTGTGGTCGCTGGGGCGGCGGTGAAGTTGCGGCCGACCTTTTCCGCGCTTGTAGCGGCGGAGGAGGAGTTGGGTCCGCTGTTCGCGCTTGTGGAGCGGGCGGCTTCGGGTGGGCTGGCGTTGCGGGAGCTAGTGGCGCTGATGTGGCATTGCGTTGATGGGCCGGAGGGGTTGTCGCGCGAGACTTTGGGCGATGCTGTGGTCGAGCTGGGGCTGGCGGCTGTGACGCCGGTGTTGAAGGTGCTGCTGCGGCAGATTTTGCAGGGGCGGTGAGTAGAGTTGGTTCACGCGGAGGCGCGGAGGCGCTGACGTGCTCCCCTGAAATGTGACCGATTTTGAGTAGAGTCCGACGCGAAGGAGTCGGACGAAGATGAAGCGCAGCAGGTTCAGCGAAGAGCAGATCATCGCGATCTTGAAGGAGCAGGAAGCGGGCATGGCGACGGCGGATGTGTGTCGTCGCCACGGGATCAGCGCGGCGACGTTCTACAAGTGGAAGTCGAAGTATGGCGGCCTGGAGGTGTCCGAGGCCCGGCGCCTGCGCACGCTTGAGGAAGAGAACAGCCGGTTGAAGAAGCTGCTGGCTGAGGCGATGCTCGACAACGTCGTGCTGAAGGATCTGGCCTCAAAAAAATGGTGACGCCCGGCGCTAAGCGGGACGCTGTCGCCCATGCTCGTGAGCATCACGGGCTGAGCGAGCGTCGGGCGTGCAACCTGGTCGGCGTGAGCCGCGGGGTGATCCGGTATCGGTCGTCACGGCCAGATGACGGTCCTCTACGGCAACGACTGCGCGAGTTGGCAGGGGAGCGGCGCCGGTTCGGCTACCGGCGCCTGGGCTATCTGCTGGCGCGAGAAGGCATGACGCCCAACCACAAGAAGCTGCTGCGGATATACCGCGAGGAGAACCTGCGAGTCCGACGCCGCGGTGGTCGCAAGCGCGCCTTGGGCACCCGGGCGCCGATGGTGCTGCCGGATGGGCCGAACCAGCGCTGGTCGCTGGACTTCGTCTCCGACACCCTGACGTGCAGCCGTCGGTTCCGCATCCTGTGCGTGGTCGACGACTACACGCGGGAATGCCTGGCGCTGGTGGCTGACACGTCGCTGTCGGGCGTACGGGTAGCGCGGGAACTGACGCGGCTCATCGGTATGCGCGGCAAGCCGCATACGGTGGTCAGCGACAACGGCACCGAGCTGACGTCGTCGGCCATTCTGCGCTGGTCGCAGGAGCGGCGGGTCGAGTGGCACTACATCGCCCCGGGCAAGCCGATGCAGAACGGCTTCGTCGAGAGCTTCAACGGCCGTCTGCGCGACGAATGCCTCAATGAGACGCTGTTCACGTCGCTGGCCCATGCCCGCTTCGTGCTCGACGCTTGGCGGCACGACTACAATCACGTCAGGCCGCACTCGAAACTGGGCGGGAGAACACCCGCCGAGAAAGCCGGCGAACCTGTCTGGGGGCATGCCCCCAGACAGGTTGTCATACACTCAACCAACCATCATGAAGGAGCCGGACTCTACCTCTGAATGGTAACAATCAGGGGAGCACGTCAGCGCGGAGAGTGAGTTAGAGTTTTTGTTGAGCCGCTTTGCGGCTCCTTTGTCTCTTTATTCTTCGCGTATCCGCGTCTCCGCGTGACCTAGGGTCCGGACTCACAACCACCAGATGACGGTGGCGGCGAGGGCGATAGCGCCCATGAAGTTCTTGATGTTGCGATCGAAGCGGGTGGCGAGCCGCCTCCAGTCCTTGAGGCGGCAGAACATGCGCTCGATGACGTTGCGCTGTTTGTAGATGGTGCGGTCGTAGTCGTACTGGACCTTGCGGTTGCAGCGCGGCGGGATGACGGCCTGGGTGCCGCGCTGGTTGAGCCATTCGCGCAACTCCTGACTGTCATAGCCCTTGTCGGCGACGAGTTCGACGGATGGGGGCAGCGCCGCGATGCAGGTCTTGGCGACCTTGCAGTCGTGGACGTTGCCGGGCGTCAGCAGGAGGACGTGAGGGCGGCCCTTGGCGTCGCAGACGGCATGGACCTTGGTGTTCCGGCCGCCTTTGGTGCGGCCGATACCATGGGCCAAGGCCCCCCTTTTCCACCGCCTGCGCAGCGGTGGACCTTGATGCAGCTGCTATCGATGAACAGCCGGTCCGGCGCGTCGTCGGCGCCTGCCAGCGCGCTGAAATCCCCTCCCAGATGCCGCGCTCGGACCAGCGCACGAAGCGATTGTAGAGCGTCTTCTTTGGCCCGTACACGTCCGAGCAGTCCACCCAGCGACCGCCGCAGCGGAGCGCATGCACGATCCCGCTCAGCACCCGGCGATCATCCACACGTGCCTTGCCGCGAACGTCCGTCGGCAGCAGTGGTGCGATCCGCTCCCACTGCGCATCGGAAAACCAGAAGAAATCAGCCATTCCACCGCCTCCACACCAACGCAGTGAATCACGATCCAAGCGGTAGCAAAAGCCGTTATTGGGTCCGGACCCTGGTCTCCCCAAAGAAAAAGGGCGCGCCCGAACCGGACACGCCCAACCGTCACCTCTAATCGTCATCCCAGCGAAGGCTGGGATCGCCCGCAACAAGCGCACCCTCCACCTCCCGACCGATGCCAGCCTCCGCTGGCATGACGCAGTTTCTTCAGTCGTCATGCCAGCGAAGGCTGGCATCGCTGGACGCGCGCGCTAACCTCCACCAAATGCCTCGCGCCTACACCTACATCCTCACCAACAAACCCCACGGCGTCCTCTACACCGGCGTCACCGCCACCCTCCCCGCCCGCATGATGCAGCACCGCGCTGGCACCGGCTCCGCCTTCTGCCGCCGCTACGGCCTCACTCGCCTCGTTCTCGCCGAACCGCACGACGACATGTACGCCGCCATCACCCGCGAAAAGGCGCTCAAGGCCTGGCAGATCAGGCTTATCGAAGAAGCCAACCCGAACTGGGACGACCTGTTCGAAGTCATCCTCTGACGCCTCAAAAGCCGTCATACCAGCCCTGCGCGTCATCCCAGCGAAGGCTGGGATCGCCCGCGACAAGCGCGCCCTCCACTTCCCGACCGATGCCAGCCTACGCTGGCATGACACGCGTTGAGGTGACGGAGGAAAAAAGCCGTCATCCCAGCGAAGGCTGATATCGCTCAAACCGGAGCGCCGTCCTCCACCGCATGCACCCTTGCCCCCGGCTGCATCGGAAACGTCACCAGCGACACCTCCACCACATCCAGGTCCAGCAGTTCGCGCGGCCGCGCCCCCCGCCCTTGCCGCACACGATACCCAAACGACAGCCCGCTCACCGCCCCCGCCTTCAGCAGCGCCGCCGCCTCACCGCCCTGACCGCCGCCCGTCAGCCGCCCGATCACCCGCAGGCCGCGTCCGTCCTCGGCGATATGCTCCACCCGCCCGATCGGTCGCGCGGCATCGTGCTGCCACAGCAGCGGCAACCCCGCGCCACCGGCGACAGCCCGCGCGAACGCCCCACGCCGGATCACGTCGCCGCCCCGGTCGACCCGGTCGAACAAGGCCGCGTAGCCCGCGAACCTCATTGGCCCAATTTCCCCGTCAGCCCGGCCTGGAACGCGATCCCGATCAGCACGAGCGCGAACGCCACCCGCGCCACCCAACCGATCACCGCCCGCACCGCCGACTTCTTCGCGTCCCGCCATGCGGAAAGCAGCTCCCGCAACTCCCGCACGTCGCCGACCGCACCCTCATCGCCAAGCCCAAGCCGCGCCAGCGCCCGCTCCGCCCCGGCAGCACTCGCCTCTTCGGTAATGGCCCGCAAGGTGACCAGACCGGCACCCTCCGCCTCGGCTTGTGCAACCAATTGCGCGATCATCTCCTTCCCGCCCCAGTGCTCCTGCGAAAGCAGGAGCCTAAGCGCCCCGCCAAGGCTCCTGCGTCCGCAGGAGCACGGAGACGTCAGCCCTGTTCCTCCGCCCCGAACCCCACCATCGCCCGCTTCTCGGCGCGCGTCAGGAAATCCGCCTCCTTCGCCATCGCCCAGAGCGCCTGCCGATCCTCGACCAGCGCCGGCACCGCATCCAGATCGACCGCCAGAGCCGTCCCCGGCCACCACGCCGCCAGCCCAGCCGACAACCCGCCCAGCACCTTCGTCATCAGCGGCAGGATCGTCAGCCGCCAGAGCGCCCGGTTCGCCTCCCGATAATTCGCGTAGGTCGCGTCGCCGGGCAGCCCCAGCAGCATCGGCGGCACGCCAAAGGCGAGCGCGATCTCCCGAGCCGCCGCGGCCTTCAGCCCCGCAAAGTCCATGTCCGCCGGCGTCAGCCCGATCGCCTGCCACTTCAACCCGCCATCCAGCAGCATCGGCCGCCCCGCATTCGCCGCCCCGGCAAAGCTCGCCTCGATCTCGCCTCGGAGCCGATCGAACTGCGCGCCCGACAGCACCGCCCCATCCCCCGCCTCATAGACCAAAGCCCCCGAAGGCCGCGCCGCGTTGTCGAGCAGCGCTTTGTTCCACCGCGTCGCCGCATTGTGCAGCGCGACCGCCCGCGCCGCCGCACCCAGGCACCCGAGCCCATAATGATCATCGGCCGGATGATACCCCCGCAGGTGGATCAACCCCGGTCGCCCGGCCGCATCCACCGCCGCGAGCCGCGTCACCGCTCCACCAACCCGATAGGCATAAGCGGCGGGCCAGCCCCGCCCGTCCTGCTCCACCGTCACCCGCTCGGGCCGTAGCGCGAACAGCTCCGCCGGCGCGTCGGACGCATCCGCCACCACCTGCACATAGGCATTGCCGTGCAGCAACAGCTGCGCCGCCACCGCCTCTACCAGCGCCGGCGTCACCACCCGCGCCCCATCCCGGCCAGAGTCCCCGGCCGCGTCATAGAGCGGCGCGGAGGCCGCCCCCTCCGCCACCAGCTTCACCGCGCGCTGCGCGATGGCGTTGCCCAGATAAGCCTCGCGCACCTGCCCCTCATAGGACGAAGCCCAGCCCCCGCCCGCCGCCACGCCGAACCCGCGCGCCAGCACCGGCCGAGGCACCTCCGCCCCCTTCCGCCCGAACCATTTCATCGATTTCCCTTCCAAACATCCTCCCCAGCAAAGCTGGGGAGGGGGACCATCCAAAGGATGGTGGAGGGGCCGCGCGAAGCGCGGTGGAAGGGCGTGCCGCACACGACCGCCCGACCTGCTACACGCCCCCTCCGTGAGTGCTTCGAACTGCCACTTCCCGCACCAGCAATGCCGGCCGCCAAGGCAGCGAAAAGACGAGTGCCCGCCTCACAGGCACTCTCGCTGGCAACGCCCGCGAACCGCTTACCAGTCTCGGCCGTCTTCTCCCGCTCTGGGAAGCACCCAGAAGTGCGACAGGCGAACGTGGTTGGCCAGCGGCTTCCCGTTGGGGCCGACCGACCTCACCCGCCTGAAGCGTTGCTTCAAAAGCGTACAGGTCGCACGGTCTAGCGAAACGGACCCGCTCGATCGGATAACGGCGCAGTCGACAGGACGGCCGTCGGCACCCATTGCCATCTTCACGGCCGTCAGACCCTCCGCCCCTGCGCTGAGCGCGTCAGGGGGATAATCGTCCACGCTGATTAACTGCTGCTCCCGTCCTCCGTACAGAACCGGCTCTCCCGAACTGTGGGACAGGCTCCGCGCCGCCGGACCCAGTAAAAACTGGATAATCTGTCCTTCCGCACTCTCCGCCTTGTAGATGAAGGCGCTCGAACATGGCGCTTGAAGGACCGTCATCGTCCCAGCCTCCGGGCTTGGCGAAATCGTGGCGCTCGGTCCACGAAGCGGCGGGGCGGGGGATCGGGGCCATCGCAGCGCCAGCACATAACGCCCTTGCCTCATCTCCTCGGGCTCGCCGAATGTTGAGTTGTCCCATGTGACCGGCAGGCTGGACGGCGCTCGGCCAAACAAGACCTTTTCGACCTGGACCCCGAAGCTCGCGTAATCAGGAATGAGGCTTCCCTCCGGGTCCTCGTATGCCTTGCGCATGTCCGCAGTCAGCTTAGGCCAAGCGAGCCTCTCCCGCCTGAACGCCTCATCCCGCACGATCCGGTAGTTCTCGATGCGACCGATCACTACGACATCCGCCAAGCTGACGTCAGTCAGGCGCGGCGGGAGGTAAGCGGCACAAGCGAACGCAGAGGTCGGTGCCAGCGATGCTGAAAGGACAACAGCCGCCGCCGACCTCAGTTGCCACCCCACAAGCAGCATCGGGCTACCTCCTCGATCGTTCTCCCGCACTCTTGCACTCGAGCGTACTAACCGTTCGTGTATCTGCGGAGGCCTGCCTCGCTCAGCGAGCAGAGTACCAGGATCACAACCCCCGCACCCCCGGCTCGCCCTTCTTGCCCAGCATCAGCGCCGTCACCGCCCAGACCAGCGCATCCGCCCGGTCAGGCGACCGCCCCGGCCCCTCGTAACCACCGCCCGCGATCAGCCCGCACATCTCGTCCTCCAGCGCCGGAAACGCGCCGACATGCGCCACCCGCCCCTGTTCGTAGAGCGCCGCCACCGGCTCCGCCCGCGCCACCTTGCCCCGGCTGGCGTGGACCAAAGTCACCGGCAAACCCACCGACGCCGCGTGCAGCACGCTCCTCACCATCGCCCCGCCCTGGTTCGCCTCAGCGATCACCCGATCGGCACCATACCGCTCGGCAGCCGAGGCCACAGCCCGCGCCCAACCATCCGGTGACGCCCCCGCTACGCTCGCATCCGCCAGCACAAAACCGCGCCCCGCCGCGCAGATCCCCGCGACCACGATCCCACAGGCATCGCCCTTGCCCGTCCCGTCGCCGGCGGAGGGGTCCACCCCCACCACCACGCGCACCAGATCCGGCACAACATCCACGCGGCACCCCTCGATCATCGCGCGGGTCCACAAGGCCCCCGCCGCATCCTCGATCAGCTCGCCGTCCAGCTCCTGCCGGCCCCAACGCGTCCCCTCATGCTCCGCCTCGATGCTCTCTACAAAGCCGCGCGCCAGATGCGCGGCGTTGTCGCGCGTCCGCCCCCGCGTCACCTGCACGTCCTTCGCCTTCATCAGTCGGCGGATCAGCGGCACCGCGCGCGGCGTCGTCGTCGCCACCACGCGCGGGTGTTCGCCCAGCCGCAGGGTCATCATCAGATTGTCCCACACCGCCTCGCCATTCGCCCATTTCGCCACCTCGTCGCACCAGGCGACATGGTGCTGCGGCCCGCGCAGCATCTCCGGCTGCTCGGCGGTATAGAGCCGCGCCTCTGCCCCGTTCGGCCAGGTCAGCCGCCGCTGCGACGCGCGCCAGACCGGGCGATGCCCCTGGCTGGCGATTGACATCAGCCCGCTCTCCCCCTCGATCATCACCTGCCGCCCCTCGGCCAGCGTCGCCGCAACCAAAGCGATCCGCATACGCCCGTCGGTCTCGGCAAGGCCGCGCACCCATTCCGCGCCGGCCCGCGTCTTGCCGAACCCGCGCCCCGCCATGATCAGCCAGATCCGCCAGGCCCCCGGCGGCGGCAACTGCCGCGCCCGCGCCCAGGCGCGCCAGCTGCGTTCGATCTTCATAAGCCCCGCATCGGTCGCATCACGCAAAATGTCCGTCCGGTCCGCGCGGCTCTCGTCGCTCAGCCGCTCCATCACCGACCTCTCCATCCTCCCCAAGCTCGCTTGGGGAGTGGGACCATCGGCACCGCCGATGGTGGAGGGGAAGTCGCGGCTGGCCGGAACCGCCTCGCCCTCCCCGCTCACGTCACCACCTCGCCGCGTCGCGCCGCCATTTCGTCAAGCCGAGCGAGGATCCGCTCCCTCACCCCCTCCTCGCTCTCCGCCTCCAGCTCGCGCGCACGCTCCGCCGCCGCCCGCTCCGCCCGGATCGCCGCCACCTTGCGCTGGTGCATGGCCAGCACGCGCAGCGCGAATTTCGGGTCGACCTTCTCGCGGACGACCTCGACCTCGCCCTCCTCGTTCTCGCGCTCGACCTCCTGGCCGTTGAGCGCGGTATCGAGCACCATCGCCTCCAGCCGCGTATACCCGCCGATCAGCGCATCCTCGAACGCCGCCGCGAAGGCCGCGTCCCGCGCCCGCATCCGGTAGAGGCTGGAAACCCCCATCCCCGCCGCCGCACAGCTCGCCGTAACGTTGCAGGTGCCGGCGAAGTGATCGAGGAACAGCTTGATCTTCTTCGCCGTCCACCCGTCATGCCGCACCGTGCGGACCTGCTTCACACGCCCCGCCCCGCCCGCAATGCAGGTTTCGCTCCCATCCGCCATATCCGCCCTCCGGACAGCAAAGAGGCCGGAAGCGATCCCTCGCCCCGGCCCCTCAGCTACAATTCCTCAGTGTTCCCGTTATGTGCCATAACAGCGCGCGGATGTCAAGATGTTTTTACCGGATGGGTTATTTCGTGGCACTCTCCAGCTTGTAGACGTAAGAGGGTGCGTCATCCCGGAAGACAAGGAAGGGCTCGCCGTCCAGCAGACCCGCTGCGGCAGGAGGGAAGGTTTTCAGCAGCGCCGGATCCGCCGAAACGCGCCTTCGCTCGAACGCCACGCCGTGTGCCCGCAATGCCGCTTCGACGGCTGTCATGGTGTGAGCCGCTTCAAGCGCCTTGGCCAACATGCTTCGGGGCCGAGAAGCTGATCCGGTCGATCGACGCTATTTCCGCGAATGACGGGGGTGGCGCAGGCGCCTTGACGCCATATTCCCGGAATTCCTCATCGACCTCCTGATACGCGGCACGCGCGGCCGCGAGATCGGCCTGCCCCGCCTGCGATTGCCCCAGCGCGATCTTCGCCAGGCCACGGCCGAACAGCGACTGGCCCTGGGTCGGGCGCAGCTTCAGCGCGGCGTCATAGTCCCTCACCGCATCGGCGTGGCGGCCCAGGCGAAATTCGACGAACGCCTTGGAATCGAGGATGTCCGGAGCGTCGGGCTTCTGCGCCAGCGCGGCCTCGCAGTCGAGCAGAGCCTCCTCTAGACCCGCTCCCGCGATTGCCTTGGCCCAGCACAGCTCATTCAGGGCTTGCGCTCCCCGCGCTCGCGCCCGCGCCGCCTTGAAGTCGATAGCCGCCCTCGCCGCATCGCCGGACAGCGCCCGCACGATCCCCCGCTCGTTGAGGATGTCAGTTCCGGGCGCACTCTCTCCCTGCCGGTCGAGCAGGCGCAGCGCCGTCGCATAGTCCCGTTCCTCGCGCGCGAGCTGCGCGCGCGCCAGCGCGATATCCTCGTCCGCCGGGGCGATCCGAACGGCGGCGTCGAGGTCCGCACGCCGCTCCGCACGCTGGCTCTCGGGACGCAGGAGCGCCCGCTGCTGATAGGCGGTGCCGCTTGGCTTGCGCGCGATCAGGTCGGTCAGCGCCTTGATCGCCAACTCCCGGTCGATGCTACGATAGATCGCCGCGCCCGCCGCGATCGAATAGCTGTCCTCCTCCTCCGGCACCTCGAGCGCCGCCTTGGCCGCCTCCGCCACGCAATCCGCTTTCTTCAATCGACGGCAGGCGTTGGCCTTCATCAGATAGGCCTCTCCGCTATTCGGGTTGAGGCGGATCACATGCTCCGCGTCCTCCAGCGCACCCGCCGCGTCGCGCACCTCCCAGCGCAGGGCGGCCCGCAGCATCAGGATGCCGGGATCCTCCGGCTTCTCGCGCACCGCGCCCGCGATGTAGAGGTTGGCAAGCTCCCGGTTCTCCTCCTCAAGCGCGATCGGGATCCGCATCTTCAGCAGCGCAAAGTTGGCCGGCTCGATCGCCAGCCCGGCGTCCATGTCCGCCTTCGCCAGGTTGCGCTTGCCCAGCGCCTCCAGCGCCGCCGCGCGCCGGCTCAGGACCTCGACGTTCTTCGGTTCCGCCTTCGCCGCCTTGTCGAGCAGCGGCAGCGCCTCGGCGAACTTCGCGTCGTCGAGGAGGGCTCCTGCCTGGATCAACAGGCGCTCAACCTCGGTCGTTGCTCCCGCCGCGAGCTGCGCCACCTCCGCCGCATTCGCCTTGTAATCGGCCGGTGCCTTCAGCCAGACGCGCACGTCGTTCATCGCCCGCAGGGTCTTCTGCACCGCCGCCGCCTCGCTGGCGGGGAATTCGCGGGCAAGCGACCGGCTGCTCGCCTCCGCCACGAACACGCCGTCCTTTATCGCCGCAGCCCGCCTGAACGCGATGGCACCGACGGTCTGGTCCACCGACACGTCCTTGACCGTGAAGCCGCGTCCCTTGTTCGGCAGGACGATCCGCTCGCGGGTCACACCCCAGTCGGGAAAGTCGACCTTGAACGGCGCATCCTTGTTCGGCCCCTCCGCGCGCGTGAAGTCCGCCTTCCAGCCGAGGTGCATGCCGTCGGCCTCGTACCAGCCGTCCTTCCACTCCATTTCGGCCGTGCCCTCGACACTCAGCGTCTCGGTCCGGCTCTCCTCGTCATAACGCGCCGACACGGTCTTCACCGTCAGGAAATCGTACTGCCCGCGCCAGTAATCGCGCAGGCCCCGGTCCAGGTCGGTGGCGGTCAGCCCGGATAGCCGCGTCTTCATGTCCACCGCGCCGTCGCCGCGGAAGACCTGCGTCGCCTTGAACGGCACCGGCAGGAACAGGCCGCGGGACGCATCCATCTCTATACTGCGCTCGGCATCGGGCTGCGCGCGCGGGCTCGCCAGGATCGGCACCAGCGTCGCCCCCTTCTCGACCAGCGGCAGGCCCCAGATGAAGTCGGGCGTCTCGATCTGGTCCAGCTTGCGATCGCCGATCCGCGTCCCGTCCAGCCAGTACGTCTTGCCGTCGATCTCCGCCCGCACGATAACGTGGTTGAACAGGCCGACCATCGGCAGGCGCTTGTCGATCCCGTCGCCGCCGCCCGCGTTCACCGCCACCGGCACCGCCTCGATCCCGATCTCGCGCAGCAGCGCGATCAGCAGCACCGTCTTGCCCTTGCAGTCGCCGAACCGGCGCGACCAGGTGAGGTCGGCTGCCGCCGGCACCATGCTGCCGTCGCCCATGCCCAGCATGACATAGCGGACGCGGTCCTCCACGAGCCTCAGGGCGGCTTCCGCCTGACCCTTCTTGCCGCCGCCCGCCGCCTTGATCGTCGCCAGTTCCGCCTTCAGCGGCTCGCCCGCGATCACCGCCGTCTTGGCGTAGAGCGGTGCCAGCCGCGCGGCCACCTCGGCCCAGCTCGCATAGGTGGTGAAGTCGGTCTGGCGCAGCTCGGCAAAGCGGAACGGCGCGAATTTCGGCTGCACCGCAGGTGCCACGTCACGCATCGTCAGGCTGGCGATCCGCTCGCCGCCCGCCTTCTTCTCGACGAACGGCGTCACCGCCGGGTCGGTCGATCGCCAGCGCACCGGCAGGCTGGCCGGCCAGCGCACGCTCTGCGTCACCAGCCCGGACGGCAGCACCGTCTGCACCTCCGATGATGTTTCCGGCACACCCTGGAACAGCGGGTCCTGCCGCCGGATCGTGAAGGCCATGTCGATCACGTCACCGACCTGCAGCCCTTCCGGCTGGATCGTCGCGGTCAGGATGCCGTCCAGCGTCGCCCGCTCCAGGTTGCTCTCGCGGCGCAGCACGGTGAACGTCTGCCCGCCCGCCAGCACGTCGATGACCTTGCCGTCGCGCAGGATGTGGAGCTTGTGGACGGTCACCCGGTCCGTCTCCGGCTTCCACGCGATCTGCAGCGTGCCCATGGCGGCCAGCCCGTCAGGCGTCTGCACCCGCGCGACATTCTGGTTATACGCCTCGACGCCCTCTGGCGTCAGCGCGACCTGCTGGTCCTGCATGACGATGCTGATCGGCGCCTCGCCAGGCGGACCCTGGACGGCGGGAACCGCCCTGGGCGCCACCCAGCCGGACGGCGGCCCGATCAACGGCTTGTCCTCGGCCGACGCGGCCCCAGCCCATATCGCGGCGCCGATCAGGAACATCATAACGCGCATGAAAAAGTCCCCCCGCGGCCATGATGAGGCGAAAATCGCGCGGGGATCAACGTTCTTCGCGATCGCGGCCACGGAACTCGCCGGCGTCTTCGCGCTTAAGTCGCGATTGCTGGAGGGTGCATGGCCAATCTTTTCTTCTCGCCCGCAGACGCGCTCGCCGCGATCAACCTGGCGATCGCCGCCGCCAGCCCCGGCGACGTCGTCACGCTCAAGGCCGGCACCTATCGGTGGAACGCGCCGCTCCGCATCGAGACCTCCGGCGTCACCGTGCAGGGCGCGGGCGAGGTCCGCATCCTCTCCTCCGCCACCTCCATCATCGCCGTCGGCCGCTCGCTCGCGCGCTACCCGGTCACCACCACGCTTGCCGAACCGGTCCGCTCCGCCGAACCGAATTCCCCGCATCAGGACTTCATCGCCGTCGCCGGCAACCCCGGCCGCGTCGCCGGAAAGATGGTTCTCCTGCGCACGCCTTCCCAAGGGGGCGAGCGTTACGCGCGGGAGGCGCTCTTCATCATCGACCGCGCCGTGCCGCAGGGCGGCATTACCCGCCTCTATCTCCGCCACGACGTGAACCCCGGCATCGATGGCCCCGAATACAAGGGCATCGAATTCGACTTCCCCGTCGCAACCCAGGGCAAGGCCACGCCCGTCCGCATCTTCGATCCCGTCCGCAACGTCACGGTCCGCAATCTCTCCATCACCTTCAGCCGCCCGAACGATCCCGATCCCGCCCGCCGCTTCACCGGCCGCCCGGATCCCCGCCTGTTCAAGGGCAATGCCGACAACGCCAGCAGCATCTCGGCGCAGGGCACGCTGAACACCCGGCTGGAGAACCTCAGCGTCACCAACTCGCTGTCCCACGGTATCCAGATCCGCGATTCCATCGCCGCCAGCGGCAACAACCTTCGCATCAGTGGCGCCTACAACAAGGGCGGCGGATCGAACGGCTACGGCCTCTACCTGAGCGACGCCGTCGCCTGCCGCTTCGACAATGTGCGCGTCTTCGACACCCGCCATGCGGTGCTGTTCTCGAGCGGGCACAACGAGTTCTACAACCGCATCCACGTCGCTGATACCAATCGCGACATCAACTTCCACGGCAGCCCGGACCGGCACAATGTCGTCCGCGTCGATCGCATGGTTCTGGACGAGACCTCGCCCTGGTCGGCGGAGGAATATTTCCAGCAGAAGGGCAATGACGGCCAACCCCGCAACAACGACCGCGCCGCCTACGACGCCCGCAATCATGTCACCTTCAAGTATCTGAAGGGTGGTCGATCGATCGACAACGTCCGCGCCGATCCCGGCGGTGCGACCCTGCTCGGCGGCGGCGGCAACGACCGGCTCTACGGCGGGCCGGGCAACGACGTTCTCGACGGCCAGGAGGGCGCGGACACCGTCTTCGGCGGCGGCGGCGCGGATCGCATCTCCACCGACAGCCCCGCCGACAAGGTCACACCCGGCTCCGGCCGGGCCACCATCATCCGCCGAAAGGTGGAAGAGCCCGGCCGCTAACCGCATGCGCACCAAACTCAGCACCTGCCGCCGCAAGGCGCGCTACGCGACGGAGGGCGAGGCGGAGGCCGCCGCCCTCCGCTTCGCCCTGCCGCTCTACCCCTACCGCTGCGACCGCTGCTTCGCGTTCCACCTCACCAGCCGCACCAAAGGCAAGCGCAACCCGTCCATCCCTCACCCGATCCCGTAGAACGCCGCCACCCGGTCCAGCGCCAGCGTCAGCACCAGCCGCCCCGCGCGCCGCGGCCAGCCGAGCGCCGCCTCGGCCGTCTCCATCCCCTCGCCCGCGCAGGCGACACGCCACAGCACATCGGACAGCCCCGGCCCCGCCGCCGCGATCGCCCCGTCGAAGCGGCGCTTGGCGGAAAGCTGCCGGGTGGATGGGTCCGCCCCCAGCCCGGTCGATCGCGGCCCCGCGTCCCAGCGCATCGTCACGCCGGGGGCCAGCTGCGCCGCCTCCCAATCCGCGCGGATGCGCTCCCCCGCCTCGAACTGCCGCGCGTCGATCAGGCCGCGCGCGCGCAACCAGCCGATCGTCGATTCCGCCCGGTTGACGGTCACGCTCGCCACCGGCCTCCCTCGCGCGTTCCGCGCCGTCACCCGCTCCTCAAGCATCCGTCCCACCATCACGCGACCTCCTTCATCCGAGTCGCGGAGGGGTTGCCATAGCGGCGCGGCTGTAGGACATAGGAAAACCGATCTGGTTCAGGGGCAGAAGATGATCACCCGTATCCGCGAAGTCCGCCGCGCCAAGAACATGACGCTGGCCGATGTCGCCGCCGCCTGCTCGCCGCCCACCACCGCGCAGACCATCGGGCGGCTGGAAACCGGCATGCGCACCGTCTCGGTCGGCTGGCTCAACCGCATCGCCGCCGCGTTGGGCGTCACCGCCGGCGATCTCGTCGCCCTGCCCGACCGCGCCGACTTGCCCGTCGCCGCGCTCCTCGGCCCAGACGGCGCGCACGCCCCGCGCAAGACCGCCGTCATCGCGCCTCCCGCGCCGGAGCCGGGCCTCGTCGCCGTGCTGGTGGAGGCGGCGCTCGGCGAGTTCCGCGCCGGCGATCAGCTCTGGTGCCGCACCCTCGGCCCGGAGGATTACGCCCGCGCGCTCAACCGCGACATCCTCGTCCCCCGCCCCGCCGGCCGCTTCGCCTTCGGCCGCCTCCTCAACCGCAAAGGCGACAAGCTCCACCTCCTGCCCCCCGGCGCGGGCGGGCGTCAGCAGGTGATCGCCGATCCGCCCTGGATCGCCGTCGCGGTGCGGTTGGTCCGGAGCCTTTAGCGCTCGCCGAAGAATAGACGCGGGTCAGAGAAACCGCGCCACCTTGGCGCCCTCGGTCGTGCACACCGGCAGCTTCAGCCCCGCGCAAGGCATCACCTCCACAAACCCACGCTCGATCAGCGCGGCCATCGCGGTCGGCCAAGGTTCATCCTTGCCCGGCTCTTCACCCAGGAAGATCGCCCGCAGGATGCGGCGCTCGTCGGTATTCAGTTGCTCGCTCATGCCGCGCGCTTACCGATCCAAATCCTACCAATGGTATAACATGGATCAAGATATACAGAATAATTTCGCAACGCACCATGAATTTGTTCTGAAGCAAATTGTCTGTCCGCCGTAACTTAGCTCGATTGTTTCTGGGGTTTGGTCGACGGAATTGCTGCGGAGCAACCTCAACAAGGCGAATGCTAGTATCATCGTCGGCTGACCTGGGTCCAAGCTTCTCCTGTTGGATCTGAAGCCTCCGAAACTCGTGTCGCAACCGAACCGACATCATTTCACGCGACGCGCAGCGCCTATCCTGCTAGACCTCAGTCATCGGCAGGCTTCCCCCGGCATCCTGTCGACCGAGAGCAGATGGAGAGCTCCCGCCCTTGCAGGAGGCTCGCATGCCCGATCCCGACATCACCTATTTCGAGCGCCGCCGCGGCGGCGAGCGCCTTGCCGCCGCCGACGCGCAGGGCGAGGCGCGGCTGATCCACCTCGAACTGGTCGGCCGCTACGATTACCTCCTGTCGGACGCGGGTCAGGCGCTCCGGGCGGCCGCCGGCGCATGAACCAGCGGCTTGCCCAGCGCGATATCGTCGCCCGCGCGTTCGAGCTTGCCGGCCTCGGTACCTGCCGCACGCTGGACGACCTCCGGCGGCAGCTCCGCCGGGAAGGCTATGAGAGCATCGACGCCCATCTCAGCGCGCCGACGATGCGGCGGCAGTTGAAGGCGCTGCTCACCGCCGTGGTCGCGGCGCCGGATCCATCGGCGGCGCAGGCCTGATGCGCGTCTGGTGCTTCATCGGCCGCGACGACCTCTGGGCGATCACGGCGGAGGAACATGGCGCCGCTCTCCCGCCCGAGCACGGTCCATGGCACCCGCACAGGTCGATCGTCCTGACCGCCACCGACCCCGACGAGATCGCCGCCGAACGGCTGATCCGCGAACACGGCTTCTGCTGTTTCCACGGGGCGACGCAGGGCTGATCGCCGGCTCCGATGCGCCTCACCCTTGCTTTTACCGGCCGCAACGCCCATAATGCACTCTGCTTACGTCGCCTGTGACGGTTTTCGGCGCTCCGTGCCGGCACCCCTTCCAAGCTTCATCGCATCGTCGATCGCCCATTCCGGGCGGCGCTTGAAAGGACTCGTCTCATGCCCATCGGCACCGTCAAATTCTTCAACGAAGAAAAGGGCTACGGCTTCATCGCGCCGGAGGATGGCGGCACCGACAGCTTCGTCCACATCTCCGAGGTGGAGCGCAGCGGTCTCAGCGGCCTGGAGCGCGATCAGCGCGTCAGCTACGAGGTCGAGGCCGACAAGCGCGGCAAGAACCAGGCCGTGAATATCCAGCAGGCCTGATCCTGGCAAAGGAAGAACTGCTCGTCCTCGAAGGTCTGATCGACGAGATCTATCCCGACGGCCGCTTCGGCGTCCGTCTGGAAAACGATCATCGGATCATCGCCTATACCGCCGGCAAGATGCGGCGTTTCCGCATCCGCTCGGTGGTGGGCGACGCCGTCCGCGTCGAAATGACGCCCTATGACCTTTCCAAGGGTCGCATCATCTACCGTGAACGCACGCCGGGCACACCCGGCGGCCCGCCGCGCCGCCGACGCTGAGGCGTCGCGCGGCCGACTATCATAAGAGCCACAGGCTCCAAGGAACTGAATGACTTACCTGAACAATACTGCATTTCTGAAGAAGACCTACCATACCCCGGCCCGCACCCATGCCGCCGCCGCCGAAAAGATCGGTCCGCTCAGCCGGGCCGAATGGCGCCGCGCCGTCGCGGAAATGCTGGGCTGATCTTTCACCACCCTGCCATCGAGGAGCGCAGCGATGTCCGCCACCAGTGAATTCTACCTGGCCCGCGCCAACGACTGCGCCCGCGATGCCGAGGGCGCGTCGCTCGACAATGTCCGCGACCGCTTCCTCCGCGCCGAGCACGCCTGGCGCGCCATGGCCGACCAGATCACCCGCTCCGAAGACGCCCGCCGCGCCCGCGAGGGCTGAGGAATTGTTCAGCCGCTGCTGAACGACGGACGGGCAACGTTATCCTGGTAGCGGCGGGTGGCTGACGCTTCCTCGCATCGTTTCGAGGCGGTGGAATTTACAGTCCGTTACTTTCTGCCGATCATCCGCCGCGATACGCACGGCGGATGCCGCACCGATCCGCTGACCGCCTCAAAGCCTGGGCCGCCCGCTGCCGCGAGATGGCGACACGGACGGCCGACCCCGTCGTACGCGCGGCGCTGGAGGAAGAAGCGGCGGACAGCGAGCGGCGCGCTGCGATCATGGACGAACAGGATCAGCCGGAACCCTGTGCCTCCACCCGATAAAGAAGGCCTCGGGGTAGCGCGCCCCATTCGCAGCCAGCCAGGGTTCGGCTCCGGATGCCGACGCCCATGAAATCGTAACCTCCACACCTTCAACCCGCGTCACGCCTATGATCGCGTCGCCGTCGCGTGGCGCTTCGCTCATGCTCCATCTTCTCATGGGCGGAGCCTGTTGCGTACGGCTGAGGGTATGGGAACCCGCATGACAATAGTTCACCGTTTCAACAGACAGTTATCAACCCAGGACTCGCCCGCCGATGCGGATCCCACCACGGCAGACTTATTCAGAACGCCGACGCCTGCGCTATCCGCTGGACTCCGAACATCCTTAATGCTCCTCTCCGGATGTTCATCAAGAACAGGGGAACGACCAATGATTCGAGGATGTCTTTTCACGGCAGGGGCCGCTTTGTTCGCAAGCATGCCGGCACTCGCGGCGACATACACGCTGGGGCAGCAGGATTACGCCGACGGCACCATTACCTCATTCGCGGATTACAGCGCGAGCGCTGCTGGCGAAGCGGCGCCGTTCGATCAATTCTACGGCTCCGACGTCTCCTCCAACTTCGACAAGACGTTCACCTTCAGCTACGCTCCCGGTTCGGTGACGGATGGATCGCTGACCTTCGGCATCTATGACCATGACAGCTCTTCGCCCGGAAGCCAGCTCGCCTATTTCGGCGTGAATGGCATCGATCTGACGGCAAGCCTCAACGCACTGTTCGAAGGCGCGGGCGGCGAGCAGCAGCAGGTGAGCGTCTACACATTGGCGCTGAGCGGCTCCGCCCTGGCGGCGCTCTCGACGGGATCAGCCGCCTTCCGCCTTACCTTGCAACCGCCGGCAAACAACGACCTGCCGTTCAACGGCGCGGGCCTCGATTTCGCGTCGCTGACCATAAACGCAAACCCCGCCGTGCCGGAGCCTGCGTCCTGGGCAATGATGATCGCCGGCTTCGGTCTGGTTGGCGGGGCGATGCGCCGCCGCGCCGCGCAGGTCGGCTTCGCGGGCTGATCCTGCCGCAGATCGCCGCAATCGGTGCGCCGTCGATCACCAAAGGTCGGCGGCGCGTCTGTGCGCGCCGCACGGCTAAACTGCGGACCTACGCGCCACCGATGCCCTCGATGACGATCCCGGAGCCGCCGCAATTCTCGCACGAATCCCCGTCAACATCGCCAGTGCCGCCGCAGATCTTGCAGACATTCTGCCCGGTGCCGGGCGCACCCTCCGGTGCGACATCGCCGGGGTTCACCGGTTCGTTGCTCATGTGAAAGTACTCCCGCAGGATGCCCGTAAGGACACCGAGCGAGTGAACTTCCGGCTTTCATTCGCGATCCATGGCTTCGCCATCGAAGAGCCTGACGCAACACGAAAAGCAAATGGTCCCGATGGTAGCGGAGGAGGGACTTGAACCCCCGACACGCGGATTATGATTCCGCTGCTCTAACCAGCTGAGCTACTCCGCCCCAATGGGCAAGGCCGATGACCGGCACCGAGGCGGGGCCTATAGCAGGCGGGAGCATCCGGTCAACGCCTGGCATCCGGAGACGGCGATTTGCCCGGAACCGCGTGCCCTTCCTCACGTTCCCTTGGCGAATCCCAGGCGAGAGAGGAATGCCCCCGATGGACCTGATCACCCCGCTCGACACCATCTGCCGCCTGATCATCCGGGCGCGCGAGGCGGAGGCGCAGGTCACCGCGATCGAGACCGATGAGGAGGATGATCCCACCGAGTCGGACGACGGCTTTGCCGTGCTGGAGGATGAGGCGAACGAGGTGGTGGAGGAGGAGATCCAGGCGCTTCTCGACGATCTCGGCGAGGATCAGCTTGCCGAAGTGCTCGCCCTCGCCTGGGTCGGCCAGGGCACCTATGACGCCAGCGAGTGGGAAGATGCGCTCGCCGAGGCGAACGAGGGCGGTGAGGACAAGATCGCGCAGATCCTGGATATGCCGATGCTGGCGGGCTATCTCGACGGCGGGCTCGCAGCTTTCGATCTCAGCTGCGACGGCGTGGGTCAGGTCGACTGATTACCGCATCAATCCAATGCGCCGGAGCAGCTGACCCCGCCACAGCCAGCCGCCCCGGTAGTTGAAGAACATCCAGCCGTAGACGGCGGTGAAGAACCAGGCGACCGGCGCCATCGGGTCTCTGTTGGCGCGCATGTGGCGGTAGAGCGCCGCATCCGCGCGCCAGCGGTCCCGCTCGGTGCCGCCGCCGTTGACGCCATAGGCGTTGTCATGCGCCTTGCACCCCCAGTTCCGATTGTATTTGGAGCCGTCGAGGAAGTAGCAGTAGTCGCGATGCAGCTTCTTCACGCCCCCGCCTAAGCCCCCGTGCCCGGCCCCTTCAAGCGCAAAGTGTTCTACCTGCCGGGCTTCGATCCGCGCGGGGCCCGACACTATCACCAGATGTACCGGACGGAGGCGGAGACTTATGGCCGGCTTTCAGGCGAGGCCTTGCAGGTGTCGGATCGGCGGCGCGGCCCGGCGGGAACGGTCGTCTGGAAGGTCGAGAATCCGGCGGCGGGCGTCACCACCGAGTATGACGTGCTCGCCTGGGACGACATCATCCGGCGGGGGTGGATAAGCAATCCGCTGACCCTGTTGGGGCGAAGTGCGCGGACATACTGGAACTACGTTCGCCTGCTCGACTGGCCGCGCGTCGCGAAGCTGCCGCAGGGGCCGGTGGTGACGTTGATGTACCCGCCGCTCTCGACGGTCCTGATCCCGCTGCTGATAGGGCTGATCGTGTTCGCGGTGGCGGCGGTGTGGTTGAGCGGCTGGGCTGCGGTCTCACTCGCGCTGGTCTTCGCGCTCGGGGCCGGTTTCGCCATCCTTCACCGGATGAAGAGCTTCTGGCTGCTGCGGTTCTTCATTTTCAACGACGAGCTGACGCGTGGTGCCGAGGATCCGGCGCTTCATGCCCGGCTCGACAGCTTCGCGGATCATGTGGCCGGGCAGCTGGACGGCCCTTATGACGAGGTGCTGCTGATCACCCACAGCAACGGATCGATCCTGTCGGTTCCCTTGATGCAGCGGCTGCTGAGGCTGCGTGGCGGTGTGATGCCGGCGAACTTTCGCCTGCTGACGCTTGGCCAGTGCATTCCGCTCCTCACCCATCGCAAGGATGCCGGCCCCTTTCGGGCACAGTTGGCCGAGGTCGCGCGTGGCAGGTTCGACTGGCTGGACATCGGGTCTCCGCCAGACGGTGCGGCATTCGCGCGGGTCAATCCGTTCGACCGCATCGCCTCCGCCGAGACCGTCCACCTGCGCCAGATCACGCCCAATTTCTTCCGGTTCTGGAGCCCGGCCGCTTATGCCAAGCGGCGGCGCAACAAGTACGAGACCCATTTCGACTACCTCCGCTGCGGAGAGCGGCTGTCGCCCATCGACCATGTCAGCATGACGGCGGGTCGACGATCGCTGGACGAGGCGGTCGAGGCGTTCAAGGCGGTGGCATGACCGAGCTGTTCACCCCACCCTACCCGATCCCGCACAGATCCAAGTCGTCGCTGTTCAGGCGGTTCCTGAGCGGGTGGGACAGCTGGATCCACACGCTGTTCGAACGCAGTTACACGATGAAGATGGGCGACATCCGCCTGCCCCGCCTCGATTTCTTCATCGCCAACGATCCGCCGATTGTCGAGGCGGTGATGGAGGACAAGGCGGGCATCTATCCCAAGCACGCCTTCCTCAAGGAACTGCTCGACCCGCTGATCGGCAATTCGGTGTTCTCCGCCAATGGCGAGGACTGGCGGCACCAGCGGGAGATGGTGAACCCCTCGTTCCAGCACACCGCGCTGAAGCGGGTATTCCCGGTGATGCGGGCGGCGGTCGATGATCTCGCGGCGAAGCTGGCGGCGATGGACCTGTCCAAGCCGGTGCATATCGATCCGCTGATGACGCATATCGCGGCCGACATCATCTTCCGCACCTTGTTCTCGGTGAAGCTGGACGACGAGGGGGCGGAGCGGATCTATACCTCATTCCACCGCTTCCAGGAGCAGGTGCAACCGGCGGCGATGCTGCGGCTCTACGGCCTGCCGCTGTTCGGATATCGCAAGCGGGCCATCCGCCATGCCGCCGCGATCCATGCCGTGTTCCGGCCGATCGTCGAGCGTCGCCATGCCGCTTACCATGCCGGGATGAAGGGGCAGCCGGAGGACATTCTCGCCTCGCTGCTGGAGGCGCGGCATCCGGTCACCGCCGCGCCGTTCAGCGTGGACGAGCTGATGGAGCAAATCTCCACGATCTTCCTGGCCGGGCATGAGACGGCGGCGAGTTCGATGACATGGGCGCTTTACCTGCTTGGCGAGTGCCGGGACTGGCAGGACGCGTGTCGTGGGGAGATCGCGGCGCAGGTCGGGCCGGACGGCACGACCTTCGAGGACACACGCGCCCTCCCCCTTACCCGCAACGTCTGGCAGGAGACGTTGCGGCTGTACCCGCCGGTCAGCTTCTTCCTGCGCGCCGTGACCCGCGACACCACGATGCGCGGCAAGCGGATGAAGAAGGGGGCGATGCTGGTGATCTCGCCCTGGCTGATCCAGCGCAATTCCAATCACTGGAAATGCCCCCATGCCTTCGATCCGGAGCGGTTCTCAAGGCCGGAGGACAAGGAGGCGTGCCGCCATGCCTTCATGCCGTTCGGCAAGGGCCCGCGGGTGTGCATCGGCGCAGGGTTCGCCAATCAGGAGGGGGTGCTGGTCATTGCCGAGATGCTGCGTCGCTTCCGCTTCACCGCCCTTCCGCATGACAAGCCGCAGCCGGTCAGCCGCCTGACGCTGCGGCCGAAACACGGCGCGCGGCTGATGGTCGAGGCGTTGTGATGGCGGTGCGCGGCCCTCGGGTGAAGCGGTCGCTGCCGGGGCGGATCGGCTGGTTCGTGGTGCGGGCGGTGATCTGGTTCGTGGTCGGCAGCATCGTCTGGGTCGGCATCTACCGCTTCGTGCCGCCGCCGGTCACCATGACCATGATCGGCGGGCTGTTCGACGGACGGGGCATCACCAAGGATTGGATGAGCCTGTCCGACATGGACCCGGACATGGCCCGCGCCGCGATCGCCGCCGAGGACTCGCGCTTCTGTTCGCATCACGGCTTCGATGTCGAGGCGATCGAGAAAGCGTTCAAGCGCAATGCCAGCGGGCGGAAGCTGCGCGGCGGATCGACGATCAGCCAGCAGACCGCCAAGAACGCGTTCCTGTGGCAGGGGCGTTCGTGGGTTCGCAAGGGTTTCGAGGCATGGTTCACCGCGCTGATCGAGCTGATGTGGCCGAAGCGACGGATCATGGAGGTCTACCTGAACATCGCGGAGACGGGGATCGGGACCTATGGGGCGAACGCGGGGTCGATGCGCTATTTCAAGCATGACGCGTCGCGCTTGTCGGTGACCGAGGCGGCGCGGATCGCGGCGGTGCTGCCCTTGCCGCAGAAGCGCGGGGCGGTGGCGCCGACCGGGTTTACCCGGCGATACGGGAGCAGCATCGCGGCGCGGATCGGCGTGGTGCGGCGCGACGGGCTGGACGGGTGCCTGCGGTGAGCGTCGGTGCGGTGGTGATCGGACGCAATGAGGGCGAGCGGCTGAAGGCGTGCCTGCGGTCGCTCGCGGGTGTTCCGACCGTCTACGTGGACTCGGGTTCGACGGACGGGAGCCAGGACTTCGCCGGGTCGGTCGGGGTGGAGGTAGTGGCGCTGCAGGTGCCGCCCGCTTTTACCGCAGCCCGGGCGCGGAACGAGGGGCTGGCGCGGCTGCGGGAGATCATGCCGGAGATCGGCTTCGTGCAGTTCGTGGATGGCGATTGCGAGGTCGAGGCGGGCTGGATCGCGGCCGGGCTGAAGGCATTGCGGGGCGATCAGGAGCTTGGCGGCGTGTTCGGGCGGCGGCGCGAGCGGTTTCCGGAGTCCAGTCTCTACAACCGGATGTGCGACCAGGAATGGGATGTGCCGATCGGGCCGACACCGGCGACCGGCGGTGACGCGCTGTTCCGCGCCGAGGCGCTGGCACAGGTCGGCGGGTACAATCCGGAGCTGATCGCCGGGGAGGAGCCGGATATGTGCCTGCGGATGGGGCGGCATGGCTGGCGGTTCCGGCGGATCGATGCGGCGATGACGGTGCATGACGCCGGTCTGTTCCGCTTCGGCCAGTGGTGGCGGCGGGCGACACGGGCCGGCTATGCGGCGGCGGAGCACGTCGCGCGGCATGGCAGAGCGGGGCTGCCGAGCGATCGGGGTCAGGTCGCAAGGTCACTGATCTATGGCGGGTTGCTGCCGCTGGTGGCGGTGTTTGCCCTTGTTGCCGGGTGGCCGGTCGTCTCGTTGCTGATTCTCCTCCTCTACGTTGCCCGTTGGGTGCGGCTCTGGGGCCGGGAAAGGTGGTGGACGGCGTCGAAGGCGCAGGCCCAGCGAGCCGCCCTCCTCCGCCTCGCTCATCAGTTCGCCGGGATGCAGGGGTTCCTGTCCTATTGGGCGGACCGGCTGCGCGGGCGGAAGCGGGCAATCATCGAATATCGCTAGGGATCGACCCGTTCGGTGCGCGTCCATGACGGGGCGAGGCGGCCGGTCATTATGCGGACGTAGAGCAGTAGTTTCCACAAGATATAGAACGGGATGCGCAACAGCGTTCCGCTCGAGAGGTAAGCTCTGCCCGACGTCACCCAGGCGGCGAGGACGGCGAGGATGGCGAGGCCGGTCAGGACCAGCGAGATCGTCAGCGGCAGGTCCGAGCCGTCGAACGCGCGCAGGCCCGCCGCCGCGCCGAGGCCGAGGGCGTCGAGAACCAGCAGCAGTGCCAAGGGCGGGGTCATGACGTGGAGCGCCTGCCAGATCACCGGCCAGCGCAGGCGGGTGAGGCCGAAGGCGAGGAGCGGCAAGCCTTGGGTCGCGGCGACGCCCATGAAACCGGCTTCCCAACGCGAGCGCTGGACCTCGGTCCCCGCCTGCCCGCTCGGTTCCGACCAGACCTGTGCGCGGCCTTCGAAGCGGATGCGCTTGCCGGCGCGCAGCAGGTCGAGGCCGAGGCAGAGATCCTCGACGATATGGCCGCTGGCGAGCGGCGCGGCGGCGAAGATGGCCCAGGGGAACGCCATGCCGGAGCCGGTGAGTGCTGCGGGCGCGCCGAGGCGAAAGCCGCCACGCTGGCGGATCAGGTTCTTCACCAGCATGGCGAAGGACGAGATCTGCACCATGGGGCTGGCGCGTCGGCGGGGCCGGAACATGTAGGCGGCCTGCGCGACGCAGCGGCGGGTGAAGGCGGTGTCGGCGACACGCTGCAGCGCACCCGGCTCCACCGTGCAATCGGCGTCGAGGACGACGACGACCTCTGGGGGCCGCTCGCTGCCGAGGAGATGGTCGCGGCCGAAGGCGAGCGCCCAGCCCTTGCCGCGCCGGGTGGGATCGTGCCGCTCGATCACCTCGGCCCCGGCGGCGCGGGCAATGTCGGCGGTGTCGTCGGTGCAATTGTCGGCGACGACGAGGCGGCGGCCATGCGGCTCGGCAAGGGCGAGCGCGTTGAGCATCGCCCCGATGCCTTCCGCCTCGTTATGCGCGGGGATCAGGACGGTGAAGCTGGCGGGGCGGCGGTAGAAGGCGCGCCGGCGCTTGTCCTGCGGCGCGAGGCCGAGGACGACCTCGATCACGAACACGCCCGTCAGCAGCCAGAGAGGGGCGAGGACGATGGTGAGGATGATCGCGGGGATGGTCATGCCTCAGCCCCGAACAGGGCGACGAGGTCGCGGCCGATCGCGGCGGCGTCATGCCGTTCGAGGACGCGGCGGCGACCGATTTCGCCCATGCGGGTAAGGTCCTGCGGATCGGCGGCGAGCGCGTCGCGGATCGCCGACTTCAGCGCATCGACCGATCCGGCGGGGACGACCCAGCCGCATTCGCCGTCGACCAGCTCGGGGATGCCGGCGATGGCGGTGGTGACGACCGGGCGGCCAAGCACCAGCGCCTCCATGATGACGACGGGAAGGCCCTCGGCGAAGCTCGGCAGCACCATCGCGCGGGACGCGGCGATATGGGCGCGCACCTCCTGCCCGCTGCAATAGCCCGTCAGGCGGATGCGGTGGCCGAGGCCCTGGTCGGCGATGCGGCGCTCGATCTGGGGGCGGAGTTCGCCGTCGCCGACGAGCGTGAGGGTGAAGTCGACACCTTCGTGCGCGAGTTCGGCGGCGGCGTCGATCAGCAAAGGGAGGCCCTTTTGCGCGCTGAGACGGGCGACGCAGCAGAGGTTGGGGGCAGCCGGCGCGGGCGTGGGATCGGTGATGAAGCCCGCGTCGATGCCGCAGCGGGCAACGACGATCTTCGGCCAGTCTGCGGGATCGCTCCAGCGCATCAGCTGACTGCGGCCGTAGGAGCTGATCGCCATGACGTAGCGAGCGTCGGCGATCTTGGCGCCGAGCGAGAGGCCGCGCGGGTCGTCGAACTCGTCGGGGCCGTGGACGGTGAAGCTGTAGGGCAGGCCGGTGAGGATGTGGACGAGGCGCGCGACCGCCGCCGGGTTGGTGCCGAAATGGGCATGGAGGTGGTCGGCGTCGGTGAGATGGCGGGCGAGCCAGCAGGCCTCGACCAGGTAGATCAAGTGGCGGAAGAGTTTGGCGGGACCGCCCAGGCCCATGCTGATGGCGGCTTTCAGGGCGGCTATGGTGCGGGCGGGCTTGCCGAATAGGGTGCGGAGGAATGCGCCGAGGAGCGCTGCGCCGCCTTGCGTCAGGATGACGGTGGTCAGCGCCTTCTCCCGCTGGTCGGTGGGGTCGGGGAGCGTGCCGGGGTTTGGGCGGATCGAGTAGCGGTCGACCGTCGCGCCGGCGGCCTCGACGGCGATGATCTCGCGCCGGATGAAGCTGTGGCTGACGGCGGGGTAGAGGTTGGTGAGATAGGCTATGCGCACGGTTGTGATCCCCGGCTTGTCTCACCCTTGGATGCGTTCGCGCTGAGCTTGTCGAAGCGCCAGCGTTGCGGTGTTCTCTGGCCCTTCGACAGGCTCAGGGCGAACGGCGTGGGGGTGGCGTTTAGGTGGCCGGGTTGGACCGCGCGGGGTTGGCGGTGAATGAGGCGGAGGCTGAGATGAGCCATGTGCACCGCTGTACCTGCGATCCCACCTCCCCCTCCGTTCGCGCTGAGCCTGTCGAAGCGCCAGCGCGACGGTGTTTGCTGGCCCTTCGACAGGCTCAGGGCGAACGGACGGGGGGTGACCGCGCGGAGTTTGGCCGTGGTGAGATAGGCTATGCGCACGCTGCCGCGTTCCCCTTGCCGTCACCCCGGACGTGTTCCGGGGTCCACCGACGTTACTGACCGAACGCTGTCAACTGGTTACCGGCCGGGATGCGGGTCGGTGGATCCCCGCCTGCGCGGGGATGACGGGCGTTGGTGGTCAGAACGGCAGCTTGAAGCCCGGCGGGAGCATCGCGGTCATCTTGCCCATTTCCTGTTCGCTGACCTGATCGGCCTTCTTGCGGGCGTCGTTGAAGGCGGCGGCGATGAGGTCTTCCAGCATCTGCTTTTCGGAGGGCTGGAGGAGCGAGGGGTCGATGTCGACGGCGATGATGCGGCCCTTGGCCGAGGCCTTGATCTTGACGAGGCCGCCGCCGGACGCGCCCTCCACCTCGATGACGTCGAGATTGGCCTGCGCCTTCGACATCTCCGCCTGGACGTTCTGGGCCGCTTCCTGCGCGGCCTTGAGGAAGTCGTTGAGGTCCTTCACGACAGATTTCTCCATTCCTTGCCGGCGACGCCATAGCCGACCAGCTTTGCTTCGGGAAACGCATCAAGTGCTGCCTTGACGGCAGGCATGTCGCGCACCCGCGTCTCATCCTCCTGTTCGCGCGCCTGCGCCTGGCGGAGGAGCGAGGGTTCGGCCGCCCCCTCCCCCAAGGTCACCGTCCATGCCGCGCCGGTGACCGCCTTCAGCGTGGCGGCGAGTTCCTTGGTGAAATCGCCCTCCAGCGGGCGTTCGGGGCGGAGGACCAGTTCGGGCGGGGCGAAGCGGATGACGCCGCACCAGTCGTGGAGCTGCTGGGCGAGGCGGGGCTTGCCGGCCTTTTCCAGCAGGGCGTCGATCTCGGCCATGCTGGCCGGGAGCGCGGAAGTTGCGGAAGTTGCGGCTGGCGCGGAGCTCGAAGTTGCGGCGGGTGACGCGTCGGAAGTTTGCGAAGTTTGCGCTACGTCACCGCCGGAATCACCGGATTGGAGGCGGCGCAGCAGCTCGCCTGGATCGGGCATGTCGGCGGCGTGGACGACCCGGAGCAACGCCATTTCCGCCGCCTCGATCGGCATGGCGGCGCGGTCGACCTCCTCCAGACCCTTCAGCAGCAGCTGCCAGAAGCGGTGGAGCGAGGCGTGGCCGAGGCGGCTGGCCCAGTCGCCGAACGCCTCCCGCTCCTCGGCGGATTGCGCGGGATCGGGCGCGCCGCCGGCCTTGGCGCGGGTGATGCCGTGGACGGTTTCGAGGAGGCCGCGGATCAGTGAGGCGGGCTCGACCCCAAGATCGTACTGGCCGCGCACGGCGGCGAGCACGGCGGGGGCATCGCCGGAGAGGAGGAGCGCGAAGAGATCGCGCACCGCGCCGCGATCCGACAGGCCGAGCATCTCGCGGACTTGCCCGGCGGTGACCCCGCCGGTGCCGTGGGCGATCGCCTGATCGAGGATCGACAGGCCGTCGCGCGCCGAGCCCTCGGCCGCGCGGGCGATGAGGGCGAGCGCCTCCTCCTCCGCCTCGACGCCTTCCAGCTGGACGACATGGGCGAAATGGCCGGCGAGCTTGTCGGCGGGGATGCGGCGCAGGTCGAAACGCTGGCAGCGGGAGAGGACGGTGACGGGGACCTTGTTCACCTCGGTCGTGGCGAACAGGAATTTGACGTGGGGCGGCGGCTCCTCAAGCGTCTTCAGCAGCGCGTTGAACGCGTTCTTCGACAGCATGTGGACTTCGTCGATGATGTAGACCTTGAAGCGCGCGGAGACGGCGGCGTAGCGCACCGCCTCGATGATCTCCCGCACGTCGTCGACGCCGGTATGGGACGCGGCGTCCATCTCCACCACGTCGATATGGCGGCCCTCGGCGATGGCCTTGCACGGCTCGCATTCGCCGCAGGGGTTGATGGTGGGACCGCCCTGCCCGTCCGGGCCGATGCAGTTGAGCGCCTTGGCGATCAGGCGGGCGGTCGAGGTCTTGCCGACGCCGCGCACGCCGGTCAGCAGGAAGGCATGGGCGAGGCGACCGCGGCGGATGGCGTTGGCGAGCGTCGTCACCATCGCATCCTGCCCGATCAGCTCGGCGAAGCTCTGCGGGCGGTATTTGCGGGCGAGGACGCGGTAGGCGGGGGCCTGCACGACCGGCTGGGGGGCAGGTGGTGGCGGCTGGGGCGGCTCGCCGAGGTCGAAGCCGAGATCAGACATGGTGGCGGGACGCGGCGGTCATGCGGGGATTATGGCACGGCGACGGGGCTGTAGGACAGGGTGTTTGGGCGCTTTTAGTGGTCATCCTCCCCCGCCAGGGGGAGGTGGCAGGCGCAGCCTGACGAAGGGGGAGGACAGGAATGTCCGCTGAATGAGGTGTGCCGCCGTCCTCCCCCTCCGTCGCCTTCGGCGCCACCTCCCCCTGGCGGGGGAGGATGGGAGGGGGAAGGTGCGTGTTGAGCTGTCGGAGGTGGAAGCCGGAACGACCCGGGGCGAAATCGTTGTGGCTGCTACCTTCCGGTCCTGACCAGGTTGGCGACGGCACCGTCCGCCCGACTTCCGGGCGCGCATATGGTGGAAAGGGCCGCGAAGGGCAAGCCGTCGCGACCCTGCCGGCGATCAGCTCTTGGTGACGCCGTTGGGGTTGTCCTTGTCGGGATCGGGTTCGCCGCCGGGGCCGTGATAGGTGATGTCGCTCTGGCCGCCGCGCGGGCCGAAGTCGCCCTTGCCCTTCACCTGATCCTTGTCCTTGAGCGCGCCGCCGCCGCTTTCGCCGCCGCCGGTGCGCCCGCCGCCCGATTCCACGCCGTCTCGTGCCATGATCCTTCTCCTTCACCCGCCGAACGCATGGGAATGGAAAGGGATCACGGCTTAGCGGCGGGCGATGTCGCGACTGGTGGGCGGCAGGCGGACGGTGAGGCTGTCGAGGCCGGTCAGCACGATCTGGCAGGCGAGGCGCGAGGTGCGGGTGACATGGGGAGCGAGGTCGAGGAGGTCGTCCTCCATCTCGCTGGCGCGGGGGAGCTTCGCGAAATCGGCGGCGTCGACGATAACGTGGCAGGTGGAGCAGGCCATCTGACCTTCGCAGGTGCCTTCGAGCGGCTGATCGGCGGCCTGGGCGACGTCGAGGAGGCGCGCGCCCTCCTCCGCCGCGACGGCGACCTCCGCCTTGCCGTCGGCGGCGATGAAGCGGACGGCGATGGTCATGCGAAGGCCTGCTGGCGATGGGCGGCCTCGTTGATGAGGCGGGCGGCGGTGTCGATCTCCTCCTCCGTCGTGTAGCGGCCGAAGCCGAGCCGGATGCTGGCGCGGGCCTGCCGGTCGGTGAGGCCGATGGCGCGGAGGACGTGGCTGGTTCGGCCCGAGCCGCTGGCGCAGGCCGAGCCGGCGGAAAAGGCGATGTCGCGCAGTTCGGAGATCAGGCGGGCGGCGTCGAGACCCTCACGTCGGACGTTGAGGTTGCCGGGATAGCGGGGGAGTTCCGCGCCGTTGAGGGTCCATTCGTCGCCCAGCGCCTCGCGGAAGCGGCGCCAGAGAGTGTCGGTATGGGCGGCGTTGATGACGGAACGCTCGCCCGCGACCTGTGCCGCCGCACCAAAGCCTGCGCAGAGCATCGGGGCGAGCGTGCCGGAGCGGACGCCCCCCTCCTGCCCGCCGCCGTGGAGGAGCGGAGCGATTGTCACGCCGTCGCGGATCCAGAGTGCGCCGATGCCTTTCGGGCCGTGGATCTTGTGGGCGGAGATGGCGATGAGGTCGCAGGCGTCGGTCGGCAGGTCGAGGCGGCCGTAGCCTTGCACGGCGTCGCAGAGCATCAGCGCGCAGGCGTCGTGCGCCAAGCGGGCGAGCGCCTCGACCGGCTGGATGACGCCGATCTCGTTGTTGACGAGCATCGCCGCGACCAGGGCGGTACGGTCATCGATGGCATCCTCCGCCGCGTCGAAATCGACCAGGCCGGCGTGGTTGACGGGGAGGATCACGACCTCGGCATCGAGTGCGGCAACGGTGTCGAGGACGGCGGCGTGTTCGGTTGCGGGGGTGACGATCTTGCGGCGGTTTGGCGGTGCTGCGGCAAGCGCGCCCTTGATCGCCCAGTTCAACGCCTCGGTCGCGCCGCTGGTGAAGTGGATGCGGCCGGCGGGAGCGAAGAGGCTGGCCACGCGGTCACGCGCGAGTTCGACGGTGGCGGCGGCCTCGCGGCCGAGCTTGTGGGGGCTGTGAGGGTTGGCGAACTTGTCGTCGAGGAAGGGGAGCATCGCGGCCCGCGCCTCGGGCGCGAGGGGGGTGGTCGCCTGGTAGTCTAGGTAGATCATGCGGCGCGGCTCCGCGCTTCGCGGGCCATCTTCGACCAGACATCGAGGAAGCGGTCGATGGCGGCGGCGTCGGTGTCGCGGCCGAAGCTGACGCGGATCACCTCGCGCGCCTCCTCCTCCGGCCAGCCCATGGCGGCGAGGACGTGGCTGGGCTTCATGCTGCCGGAGGAACAGGCGCTGCCGGCTGAGACCGCGATGCCGGCGAGGTCGAGGCGGATGAGCTGGGTGGTCGCCGCCATGCCGGGAAGGCGGTAGCTGCCGATGGTAGGGATGCGGGGGCGGTCTTCGGCGACGACCACGCCGCCTTCGGCGCGAATGCCATCTTCGAGGCGGGCGCGGAGGGCGGGCATCATATCGAACCAGTCGCGCGGGGCTTCGAGCGCGGTGGCGAGCGCAATGGCGGCGGGGAGGTTCTCGGTCCCGCCGCGATAGCCGCGTTCCTGGCCGCCGGTGGCGTCCAGCATGGCGAAGTCGCGGACGAGGAGCGCGCCAGTACCGGGGGGCGCGCCGAGCTTGTGGCCGGAGATGGCGATGAGGTCGGCTTGTGGCAGCGGGAGCTTGCCGGCGGATTGGGCGCAGTCGGCGAGATGGAGGGATGTGGGTTCAAGGGAGGCTCGTTCGTCCTGAGCGTAGTCGAGGGACGGGGAACTGACGTCGTCGCTTGTTGCCCGTGCTTCGACTTCGCTCAGCACGAACGGATTCTCGTTGCCTGTTCCGAAAATCTCGCCGGTTTCGTTATTGACATGCTGCTGGGCGATCAGGGCGTCATCACGCCCCTCACCCCCGCCGCCGAGGCGAAGGAGGGCGTCGTGTTCCAGCGGGGACATCCAGCGGTTGGGGCGCTTCGCGCGGCCCCATGCGATCACGAGAGCCTCGGTCGCGCCGCTGGTGAAGATGACCTCGCCCGCCCAATCGAGCGCGCGAGCCACCCTCCCCCGCGCATCCTCCAGCGCGGCGCGGGCGGCGCGGCCTTCGGCGTGGGGGCTGGAGGGGTTGGCCCATTTGACCAGCGCCTCCGCCATGGCCGCGCGCGCCTCCGGCAGGACGGGAGTCGTCGCGGCATGGTCGAGATAGAGGCGCGGCTGAGGGGGCATGTCCGTTATGATTGCGATTGCGGTTCGCATTTCTATATAGGCGCGCTTCCGCCCGCGCGAGCCGTGGGCAACCCAGATTTTGCGAGCCGCACATGCCCGAAGTGATCTTCCCCGGACCCGAAGGACGTTTGGAGGGCCGCTTCAACCCCGGCCCGCGCCCGCGCGCGCCGGTCGCGATGATCCTCCACCCGCATCCGCAGGCGGGCGGCACCATGAACAACCGCATCGTGCAGGCGATGTACCAGACCTTCGTGCGCCGGGGCTTCGCGACCCTCCGCTTCAACTTCCGGGGAGTCGGCAAGAGCCAGGGCGTGTTTGACAACGGCATCGGCGAGCTGTCCGACGCGGCCTCGGCGCTCGACTGGGTGCAGTCGATCCATCCGGAGGCGCAGACCACCTGGATCGCGGGCTATTCCTTCGGCGCGTGGATCGGGATGCAGCTCCTGATGCGGCGTCCGGAGATCAAGGGCTTCATTTCGGTGGTGCCGCCGGCGAACCTCTACGACTTCTCCTTCCTCGCCCCCTGCCCCTCCTCCGGCATCATCATCCAGGGCGAGAAGGACGAGGTGGTGACGCCGCCCGCCATCCAGAAGCTGGTCGATAAGCTCCGCACGCAGCGGCACATCACCATCCACCACGACACCATCCCGAACGCGAACCACTTCTTCGAGCATGAGATGCCCGATTTGATGAAGTCGGTGGACGGGTATCTGGATATGCGGCTGAACGGGGCGGGGTAACGAGAGCATCCTCCCCCGGAGGGGGAGGGGAACCGCCGCAGGCGGTGGAGGGGTAGGTGCCGCGAAAGCCGCGGTTGAAGCTAACCGCTCCGCGTCAAGGCGGCGCTACACGCTCGAACCGGTCTTGCGCGGTGCGCTACCCCTCCACCACCGCCTTTCGGCGGTGGTCCCCCTCCCCTTTCAGGGGAGGATTTGGTCAGAACGCAGACTTGGGCTTTTCCTCGCCCAGCATTGACTGGCGGACGAGTGGGATCGGAGGGCCGCCGAAGCTGAGACAGGCGTCGTGGAAGTCGCGCCACGCCTTCTGGCCGCCGCGGCTCGCCGTCCAGTCTTCGCGGAGCTTGCGGATCATCAGCTTGCCGAGCGTGTAGTTGAGATAGGCGGGGTCGTAGGTGCCGCGCGCCGCCTGCTGCCGCGCATTGCCCTCGTCCTGATAACATTGGGTGCGGAACATGTCGTATGACTGTTCCTGCGTCATGCCCCGCGCGTGAAGGCCGATCGCCGAGAGGTAGCGGCAGTTGCGGAGCAGCGCGTTCGAGAGCTGGCCGATATGCGTCTCGGGACTGCCGGCGTCGAGGCCCGCCTCCCACATCATCTCCTCGGTATAATGGCCCCAGCCCTCGGCATAGGCGTAGCCGACGAAGACGCGACCGACCTTCGACTTCACGCGGTTGGCGTGGAGAAACTGGAGGAAGTGGCCGGGCCAGACCTCATGCACCGAGGTGAACAGCAGGTCGGCCTTGCCGGGCACGAAGCCGTCCTGCACCTCCTTCGACCAGCTCGGGTCCGGCGGGGCGATGTAGTAGGTGGAGGGCAGGCCCTTCTCGTACGGACCGGGGATCTCGATATAGGCGAAGTTCTGGCGATTATAGGCGGGGGCCTCGTCAACCAGCGCCTCCTCGGTGCCGGGGACGGTCACCAGCTTCCGGTCGATGATGAACTGCTTGAGGCCGGCGAGCTGGGCACGGGCGCCCTCGACCGGGCCACCCTGCGGCTTGTCGGCGTTGACCTTGGCCATGCACGCCTCGATGGTCTGGCGGGGCGCGTATTGGGCGCAGGCGTCCTTCAGCGCGGCCTGGTTCCGGGCGAGGTCGGCGCGGCCGATCCGCTCCAGCTCGTCGAGCGGGGTGTCGACCAGTTCGGTCGCCTTGAGCATCCGAGCGAAGCGGTCGGCACCGAGGACGAAGCCGGTCTTGTTGGCGGTCGCGCGCTGGCTTTCGATCCAGTCGCTCAGGCCCTTGAAGGCGGCGGCGGCCTTGGTGAGCGACGCCTCGAACTTTGCCTTGGCGGCGGCGTCCTTGACCTCGGCAAAGGGCGCGCGGGCATCGGGACCGCTCAGATATTCCGCGAAGCCGCCATAGGCCGATACGCCATAGTCGACGAAGCTGACCGGCATGGGCGTCTTCAGGTTGCGGCGGATGTTGGCGATGGCGGCGGGGACGTTGTCGGCCCAAATCGTCATCGCCTTCATCCGTTCGGCCGGCGGCGCATAGGGGCGGGTCGCGTAGATGCTGGGGCTGATCCAGTTCAGGTAATAGGCCGGGTTGGTGTGCGGCTGATCGGCGTCCTCCATCCAGAACTGCAAGCCCGACATCATGACGATCAGGTAGTCGCGCTCCAGCCGCTGCTCCGGCGTCAGAGAGCGGTCGTCGAAGGTCTTCGCCTTGGCCTGAACGTCCTTGAAGAACGCGATCTCGGCCTTGAGCCCGGCATCGCTCCAGTCGGGCAGCTTGCCGTCGAACTCGTGCCGGCCGAGATTGACCGCGTTCGACGGTTCGATCCTGAAGAAGCTTTCCAGCGTCTCGTCCACAAAGCTTTGCCAGTTCGGTGCGGCGAGGGCGGCGGCGGGAACGCTGGCGAGCAAGGCGGCGGCGATCGCGATCATCGGGCGCGGCATTTTCATCTTATCGACTCTCCCTGAATCCCCCGCCATCAAGTCGCCCGCGCGCCGGCTTTTGTCCAGCGCGAGGGTTGCGGGCCGCGCGGCGACACGCCTAGACGAGCCGCGATGTCCGGCGCACCCCACCCGTTCACTTTCAGTGACTTCCGCTTCTACTGGACCGCTCGATTCGCCGCCACCATCGCGCAGATGTCGATGGTGATCGTGGTCGGTTGGCAGGTCTACGACATCGCGCGGCGGACGATGAGCATCCAGGATGCGGCGCTACAACTCGGCTATATAGGCGTGTGCCAGTTCGTACCGCTGCTCGCGCTGACCCTGCTGGTGGGCTGGGCGGCCGACCGGGTCGATCGGCGATGGATCGCGCGGGGGGCGGTGTTCCTGGAGTTTTCCTGCGCCGCCTCGCTCGCCTGGTTCGCATGGGAGGGGACGACGACCCTAACCGACCTGTTCGTGATCGCGGGCCTCCTCGGCGTGGCGCGCGCCTTTGCCGGGCCGGCGCTGTCGGGGATCGCGCCCAATATCGTCCCGGCGGCGTCGCTGCCGACCGCGATCGCGATGAGCTCGATCGCCTGGCAGGGTGGTGCGGTGATCGGGCCTGCGCTCGGCGGGCTGCTCTACGCCCAAAGCCACTTCCTGCCCTATGCGGTGAGCGCGGGGCTGTTCGGTGTCTCGTTCCTCTGCCTGACGATGGTGCGGCCGTTCCCGCGCAAGCGGCTGGACAGCGGGGTCAGCCCGTGGCGGCAGATGATCGAGGGCGTGCATTATGTGCGGCGCAACCGGCTGGTGCTCGGCGCGATCTCGCTCGACCTGTTCGCGGTGCTGCTGGGCGGGGCGACGGCGATGCTGCCGATCTTCGCGCGCGATGTGCTGATGGTGGGGGCCGAGGGCCTGGGCGAGCTGCGCGCGGCGCCGGCGGTGGGTGCGGCGGCGACGGCTTTGCTCTTCGCCTTCCGGCCGCTCAAGACCAATGTCGGGCTGAAGATGATGGCGGCAGTCGCGGTGTTCGGGCTGGCGACGGTGATCTTCGGCTTTTCGCGGTGGATGCCGCTGTCGCTCGCCTGTCTGGCCGTGCTGGGCGCGGCGGACATGCTGTCGGTCTATGTTCGGCAGTCGCTGATCCAGATCTACACGCCCGACGACATGCGCGGGCGGGTCGGCGCGGTGTCCAGCCTGTTCATCTCCGGATCGAACGAGCTGGGCGAGGCGGAATCCGGGCTGCTCGCATCGACGATCGGGCCGGTGCCGGCGGTGATCGCGGGGGGCGTGGGCGCAGTGCTCGTCACCGTGCTATGGCTGAAATGGTTTCCCGAACTGAAGAATGCGCGCACATTCGAGCCGCCGAAGACACTTGAGAACCCGCCGCTCTAAGGAGGTGCTGACATGAAGGCCGACTCTATTCTCGCCACCATCGGCAACACGCCGCATATCCGCGTCAGCCGCCTGTTCCCGGATGCCGAGGTGTGGATCAAGTCCGAGCGGTCGAATCCCGGCGGGTCGATCAAGGACCGCATCGCGCTCGCCATGATCGAGGATGCGGAGGCGGCGGGCAGACTGCAGCCGGGCGGCACGATCGTCGAGCCGACGTCCGGCAATACCGGCATCGGCCTCGCCATGGTCGCGGCGGTGAAGGGTTACAAACTGATCCTTGTCATGCCGGAGAGCATGTCGATCGAGCGGCGGCGCCTGATGCTGGCCTATGGCGCGAGCTTCGACCTCACCCCGCGCGAGAAGGGGATGAAGGGCGCGATCGAGCGGGCGCTGGAGCTGGTCGAGCAGACGCCGAGCGCATGGATGCCACAGCAGTTTGAGAACCCGGCGAACATCTCGGTGCATCACCGGACGACCGCGCGGGAGATCCTGGCCGACTTTGCCGATGCGCCGCTCGACGCGATCATCACCGGCGTGGGCACCGGCGGGCATATCACAGGGGTCGCCGACGTGTTGAAGGCGGAGTGGCCGGGGCTGAAGGTGTTCGCGGTAGAGCCGACCTTGTCGCCGGTGATCTCGGGCGGCCAGCCGGGGCCGCATCCGATTCAGGGGATCGGCGCGGGCTTCGTACCGCGCAACCTGCACACGCAGATGCTCGACGGGGTGATCCAGGTGGATCCGGCGGACGCCAAGGAGATGGCGCGGCGGGCGGCGCGGGAGGAAGGGATGCTGGTCGGCATCTCATCCGGCGCGACCCTGCAGGCGATCAGGCAGAAGCTGGCAGAGACGCCGGGACTGCGCGTGCTCGGCTTCAACTACGACACGGGCGAGCGGTATCTGTCGGTGCCGGACTTCCTGCCCGAATGAAGAAAAGGGCCGCGCGTCGGCTGGCGCGCGGCCCTTCTTTCGCGGGCTAGACCTTACTGGACGGCGGCGAGATTGTTCGCCTGCTGGCCGACCAGCGTGATCTCGACGCGGCGGTTCTGCTGACGACCGGCGGCGTTGTTGTTGTCGGCGATCGGCTGCGATTCGCCGTGGCCGAGCGCCTGGATGCGGTTCGGATCGATACCCATGGAGCCGAGCGCGGTGCGCACCGCGCTGGCGCGCGCGTCCGACAGCTGCTGGTTCAGGGCGTCGCTGCCCTGCGCGTCGGTATGGCCATCGACGCGGACCTTAACCTCAGGGTTGGCGCGCAGATAGTTGGCGAGCGGCGCGAGGCGGGCCGAGGCACCCGGCTTCAGCTCGGCACGACCGGTCTCGAACACCACGTCCTGGAGGACGAGAGTCGCGCCGAGGGCGGTCTGCTTCATCTTCAGCTCGGCAAGCTGCGCCTTGGCCTTCTCGGCCTCGGCAGCGGCGGCGGCCGCATCGGCGCGGGCGCGCTCGGCATCCGCCGCCTGCGAGGCGAGCTGATCCTGCTTGGCCTTGGCGGCGGCGGACGCATCCTGCTTCGCCATCTCGACCTGGGCGCGGCTGCGCGCTGTCTGGATCAGCGTGTCGATCTCGGCAGTGGTCGCCTTGATCTGGTCGGTCTTGTCGTCGTCCAGCCGCTTCTTCAGCGTCGGGAGCGCCGCCATAGCCCGGTCGAGCTCGGCACCGCCATATTGCTGGACACCCGGCTCGCCGCGCGCCGCGACGATCTTGTCGCGATACTGTTCGAGCATGACCTTGTCGGCCTTGTCAGCCAAAGCGGGGGTGGAGACGGTGGCAAGCGCCGTCGCGGCCATCAGGCCGAGGAACATGGTCTTCATCGTGTCTCTCCTGATCGGCGGATTACTGGTTCAGCGTGGCCGTCTGGTTCTGGATCAGCTGCTTCTGCTGGGTCGAGGAGGCGAGCTCGGCAAGCGCGTTGGCTTCCTTCGCGGCGGCGATGGCGGTGTCCTCGTCGCTCTTGTCGAATTCGTGCTGCGCCTTGTCGAGGGCGATGCGGGCGCGCGACTGGATATCGGCGGCTTCGCCGGTGACGCCGTTCTTCTCGTTGAGGTCGACCTTCGCCTTGGCGGCGGCGATCGCGACGCGGGCATTATCCCGGTCACCCGCGAGCGCCGGCGAGGAAAGCGAGAGGACGAGGGCTGCCGAGGCGGCGGCGGCAAGAATTTGGTTGCGCATCTCAGATACTCCGATGGTTGCTTGGCCGCTGGCGAAAAGACCTGATCGCGCGATTGGTTCCGCCGTTTGGGGCCGTTCATCGGAGAGACATGTTGCGGGCGAGTTCTGGGCATTGCCACCCGTCTTGCGAAGACTTTGAAGATCACTTCGTTCTTTAACGCGTCTTAACACTTGTATTCGGGGCTTCACGTCCCGGTGCATCGGCGTGTCGGCCCGTTCTCCGCTGTTCCCCCCTTCTTCATTTCTGCGTAAGCAGATTCCGGCACGGAGCGGCGCGATGAAGATCTATGTGATCATGATGATCCTGTTCACGCTGGCCTGTGCAGGTCTGCGCTGGGCGGGCAACGCGCAGATGCGGGAGGTCGTCTCGCCGCGCTTCTGTGCGGGTTCCGCCATCATGCTGCTGGCGGGGTTCCTGCTGCATTCGATCCTGCTCATGCTGATCGTCTGCACGGTGGTGAGCGCCGTGACCGCGCGGAACCGAACCGATGCGCTCGTGCAGTTCCTGCTCTATTACGTCCTGCTCCCCGACATCCGCTACGAATGGTCGGTCGGCAGCACCTACCTCTTCACCGTCTTTCTGCATCATGCCTTCACCCTCGCCTTTCTGATCAACCTGCAGCGCTTTCCCGCGGATCAGCCTGCGCGGCGCGGAATGTCGGCGGAGGACGCCGTCATGGCCTTCCTCATCTTCATGTTCGCGGTCGCCTGGACCCGCTTCCCCTCGGTCACCATCGCCGGCCGGCAGATCGTCGATACCGTGATCAACCTGGTGATCCCGTACCTGGCGCTCCGCTCCACCATCCGCACGGAGGGCAGCCTGCAGCGCCTGATCCTGGCGATCGTGGCGGCGGCCGTCATCCTGTCGGTCTATACCGCCTACGAGTACAGGTTCGGCTGGGTGCTGTTCGGCCAGATCACCGGCAATTTCGAGTATGCGACCAGCTTCAACGCCAACCTGTCGATCAGGAACGGCGCGCTCAGGGCATCCGCGAGCTTCCTGAACCCGCTGGCGCTCGCGAGCTTCCTGTCGCTCGCGGTCCTTGGCGCGGGCGTATCGCGGCGTGATTTCAACGGAACGGTGCCGTGGATCGGCACCTGCCTCGTGATCCTCTACGGGCTGTATACCACCCAGTCGCGGGGCAACACCGTGATGCTGGGCCTCGGTATCCTGATCCTCCTCCTCACCCGACGCCAGATCGGGACGGCGGCGGCACTGATGGCGACGGGTCTTGCCGCCTATGCCGCCAGCGCGACGATGTCGGTGGGCGGCCGCGACGCCGCCCTGTTCGGCACCGACACCCGCGTCGTCTATGCCGGCAAGGTCTATAGCGACTATCGCGGCCTGCTGCTCGACCGGGGTGTCGACGAGATCAGGAAGCACCCGCTGACGGGCCAGACCTTCGAGGACACGCTGGCAAGCCTGCAGGACATCAAGCAGGGCGAGAAGATCGTCGATCTGGTGAATTTCTACCTCAACGTCGCGCTCGTCTCCGGCCTGCCGGGGCTGCTCATCTTCGTAACCGGCCTGGCGATGGTCCTCCTCCGCCTGATCACCGGCAATCCGGCTGCGGGCCGCATGAACGCCTATCGCGGGTTCGTGCTCGCAAGCTTCGCGACCTACCTCGCGCAGCTCGCCTTCATGTCGTTCATCAGCCGCATGCCCCTCCTGATGATGCTCCTGCTGGCGAGCGCGCGGGCGGTGTCGCTGGCGCCGCAAGCCAGGCGCGAGCGCATCGTGCCGCCGGTCGCCCCAGACCCGCTTCCCGCCTAGGCGCGACCGAACAGCTTCTCGACGGTCTTGAGGTCGAGCTTTACCCAGGTGGGGCGGCCGTGGTTGCATTGGCCGGAATGGGGGGTGACCTCCATTTCGCGGAGGAGGGCGTTCATCTCGGCGACGGAGAGGACGCGGCCGGCGCGGACGGAGCCGTGGCAGGCCATGGTCGCGGCGACATGGTCGAGGCGTTCCTTGAGGCTCAACGCCTCATCGAAGGCGGCGAGTTCGTCGGCGAGATCGGTGACGAGGCCCCTCACCTCGCTGTTCCCGAGCAGCGCGGGGGTGCTGCGGACCAGCATCGCGCGGGGCCCGAAGCGTTCGAGTTCGAGACCGAAGCCGGCGAGTTCGGCCTGTCGCGCCTCCAGCCGGTCGCAGCCGGGTTCGTCCAGCTCGACCACTTCGGGGAGGAGGAGCGCCTGCGCCGCGACGCCGCCATCCGCCACCGCGCGGCGCATTCGTTCGAGGACGAGGCGTTCATGGGCGGCGTGCTGGTCAACGAGGACGAGCCCGTCCTCCGCCTCGGCGACGATGTAGGTGGCGGCGACCTGGCCGCGCGCGATGCCGAGCGGGTGCTGGGCGGCGGCCGGCGGGGCGTGGGTGGCGGGTTCGGCGCGGCCGGCGGGGCGATAGTCGAGCGCGGCATCGAAGAGGCGGTGGGTCTCTCCGGCAGAGACGGGGCTGTAGCTTGCTGGCGGACTGCCCCACCCCAAACCCTCCCCTGAAGGGGAGGGGCTTCGCGTTTGGCCAAGAGCGCCCAGGTCGGCACGCTGGACGCTGCGGAAGCCGGCTTCGTCCAGCGCCGCCCGGAGGCCGCCGACGATCAGGCCGCGCACCAGCGCCGGGTCGCGGAAGCGGACCTCGGTCTTGGCGGGGTGGACGTTCACGTCGACCTCCTCGGGCGGGAGATCGATGAACAAGGCGAGGACCGGGTGGCGGTCGCGGGCGAGCATGTCCTGATAGGCACCGCGCACGGCGCCGATCAGCAGGCGGTCCTTCACCGGGCGGCCGTTGACGAAGAGGTACTGGTGGTCGGCGACGCCGCGATTGAAGGTCGGCAGCCCGGCGACACCGCCCAGCCGCACTGGCCCACGCAGATGATCGATGCCGACCGAATTCTCGGCGAGCGCGCGGTCGGTGAGCGCGGCGACGCGGGCCGGCCGGTCCTCGCCCGCAGGCACCGACAGCGCACGGCGACCGTCATGTTCGACCGCGAAGGCGATGTCCGGCCGCGCCATTGCCAGCCGGCGCACGACATCGAGGCAGGCGGCATATTCGGCACGGGGACTGCGCAGGAACTTGCGGCGGGCGGGCACGCGTTCGAACAAAGCCTCGACCGTGACGCGGGTGCCGGGCGGGATGGCGGCGGGGCCTTCCGCCACCAGCTGGCCGTTGTCCACGAGGCGGCTCCAGCCGTCCGCCCCGCGCGGGCGGCTCTCGATGGTCACACGGGCGACGCTGGCGATCGAGGGCAGCGCCTCGCCCCGGAAGCCGAGGGTGGCGACCAGTTCGATGGCGTCGTCGGGCAGCTTTGACGTGGCGTGGCGTTCCAGCGCGAGCGCGATCTCGGCCGGGGTCATGCCGCAGCCGTCGTCCGCCACCTCGATCAGCGTGGTGCCGCCGTCGATCAGCCTGACGGCGACGCGGGTCGACCCGGCGTCGATCGCGTTCTCGACCAACTCCTTGAGCGCGCTGGCCGGTCTTTCCACCACTTCACCGGCGGCGATCCGGTTGACGAGATGTTCGGGCAGGCGTCGTATTGACATGGGTTCACCCCTAGCCCAACGGACGGCCCTCCGCGACATCCGGAAATGCATTGGTGAACCGCTCACTTATGCCCTAATCCGGACTGCGGCAGTGCATTCTCAGACGACGCGGGCGGGACCGGCAGACACGATGCTTTCCTTCACAAAGCTGTTCAAGTTCATGTCGCACGACATGGCGATCGACCTCGGCACGGCGAACACCGTCGTCTACATCCGGGGGCGCGGCATCGTGCTGAACGAGCCGTCGGTCGTCGCGATCGAGACGATCAACGGCGTCAAGCGGGTGAAGGCGGTCGGTGACGATGCCAAGCTGATGATGGGCAAGACCCCGCACCAGATCGAGGCGATCCGGCCCCTGCGCGATGGCGTCATCGCCGACATCGACGTGGCCGAGCAGATGATCAAGCACTTCATCCTGAAGGTGCACGGCAAGAGCCGCTTCATGCGTTTTCCGGAGATCGTGATCTGCGTGCCGTCCGGCTCCACGAAGGTCGAGCGCCGCGCGATCCGCGACGCGGCGTCGAACGCGGGCGCGAGCCAGGTCTGGCTGATCGAGGAGCCGATGGCGGCGGCGATCGGCGCGGACATGCCGGTGACCGAGCCGATCGGATCGATGGTGGTCGACATCGGCGGCGGCACCACCGAGGTCGCGGTGCTCTCGCTCCACGGCCTTGCCTATACCACCTCGGTCCGGGTCGGCGGGGACAAGATGGACGAGGCGATCGCCTCCTATGTCCGCCGCAACCACAACCTCCTGATCGGTGAGGCGACGGCGGAGCGGATCAAGAAGGATTACGGTGTCGCCAAGATGCCGAAGGACGGCACCGGCCAGTCGATCCACATCAAGGGCCGCGATCTCGTCAACGGCGTGCCGAAGGAGATCGAGATCAACCAGGGCCAGATCGCCGAGGCGCTGAGCGAGCCGGTCTCCGCGATCGTCGAAGGCGTGCGCATCGCGCTGGAGAACACGCAGCCGGAACTGGCCGCCGACATCGTCGACCAGGGCATCGTGCTGACCGGCGGCGGCGCGCTGCTCGGCGCGCTGGACGAGGTGCTGCGCGAGGAGACGGGCCTGCCGGTCACCGTCGCCGACGAGCCGCTGACCTGCGTCGCGCTCGGCACCGGACGCGCCCTGGAAGATCCGGTCTTCCGCGGCGTCCTCCAGACCGCCTGACGGAGGGTCTCCGCCGGTGGTGGCGCCGCGCGCCGATCGCCGACCGGGCTTTTCGCGGCGCGCGCAGTTCGGCGTGTTCGCGGCCTATGTCGTGGCGATCACCGGGATCATCGCCGGCCTTCTGCTGGCAGCACTCGCCGCGTTCGATCCGATCGGGTTCGGCCGGTTGCGCAGCGCGTTCGACGATCTGACCACGCCCGTCTCGGCCGGGCTCCGTTATGGTGCACAGGGCGTGTCGGGCATTGACGATGCGATCGCCGCCTATGTGCGCGCGGGATCGCAGAACCAGGCGTTGCGTGAGGAACTGGGTCGCGCAAGGCTGAAGCTGATCGAGGCGCGCGCGACCGCGTTCGAGAACCGGCGGCTGCGCGCGACGATGCGGGTGATCGAGCCGGAGGTGCGGCCCGTCGCCGTGGCGCGGCTGGTCTCCTCCACGACGATGTCCGACCGGCGCATCGTGACGATCACCGCCGGTTATAATGACGGCGTGCGGCCGGGCCAGCCGGTGCGCGCGGCGGAGGGTCTGGTCGGCCGCGTCCTCGACACCGGCTTCACCGCGGCGCGCGTCCTCCTCGTCACCGACGAGGCGAGTTCGATTCCGGTGCGGGAGGTGCGGCGCGGCACGCCGGGGCTCGCCGCCGGGAACGGGACGGGCGGGCTGGAGATCCGCGCGCTCGGCACCGGCGCGATGCCGTTCAGGCGCGGCGACCTGCTCGTCACTTCGGGCGCGGGCGGCCTCTATCCGCCGGGCATACCGGTCGCGGTGGTGGCGCGGACGACGCGCGACGTCGCGCGGGGCTGGCCGCTCGCCCGGCCCGAGCTGCTCGACTACGGGCTGATCCTGCCGGCCTATCGCCCGCCCCTCGCCCCCCCACCGGCCCCTGCGCCGTGATCGCGCCGCGCTCCGCCGATCCCTACCGCCTGCCCTTCCGGGTCGCGGCGGTGCCGGTCGCGACGACGATCCTCGGCTCCGCGACCTCGCTGCTGCCGGTCGTCACATCCTGGGCGATGCTGCCGCCCTTCGGCCTCCTCATGCTGCTCGGCTGGCGGCTGCTGCGACCGGAAATCTGGCAGGCCTGGGTCGCCCTCCCCCTCGGCCTTGCCGACGATATCCTGACCGGTCGGCCGATCGGCACCGGCATGGCGTTGTGGACGATGGTGCTGCTCGCCATCGACTATAGCGACACGCGCCTCCTCTGGCGCAACCATTGGCAGGAATGGGGCATCGTCGCGGTGGCCGTGCTGTTCGTAACGGCGGGCGACGTGGTGCTGGGGTGGATGAGCGGCGCGGATAGCTCATTGCGCGCGGTGCTCCCCGCGTGCCTTGCGGGCATCCTGCTCTTCCCGTCCATCCTGCGCCTCTGTGCCCGGCTCGACCGCTGGCGGCTGGCGCGGTGAAGGGCCCACGCATCGTCTCCGCGCAGCAGCAGGCGCTGACCTTCACGCGGCGCGCCTTCGTGCTGGGCGGACTGCAGGCGGGCGTGGCGGGGATGCTGGGCGCGCGCATGGCCTGGCTGTCGATCGCCGAGAACGAGCGGTATACCGGCCTTTCCGAGAGCAACCGGGTGCAGGCGCTGGTCATCCCGCCGCGCCGGGGCTGGATCGTCGATCGCTTCGGCCGCCCGATCGCGATCAACCGCACCGACTTCCGCGTCGATCTCATTCCCGACCGGCTGCGCGATGCGGAGGGCGCGATCGCCGCGCTGACCCGCCTGCTGTCGCTGACGCCGGACGAGGTCGAGCGGGTGCGCGAGGATCTGAAGAGCGGCGCCGGATACCGGCCGGTGCCGGTGAAGGAGAACCTCAGCTGGGAACAGTTCGCGGCGGTCTCCGTCCGCCTGCCCGAGCTGCCCGGCGTCGCCCCGGCGCGTGGCTTCTCCCGCTTCTACCCGGCAGGCGCGGCCGTCGCGCACCTGACCGGCTATGTCGGCGCGGCGTCCGCCAAGCAGTACGAGGCGGAGCGCGATCCTTTGCTCATCACCCCCGGCTTCAAGGTGGGCAAGGAGGGGCTGGAGCGGACGATGGAGCGCTGGCTGCGCGGCAAGCCGGGGGCCAAGCGGGCCGAGGTCACCGCGCGTGGCAAGTTGGTCAAGGAGCTGACCACGCGGCCGGAGGTGCCGGGGCATGTGCTGAAGCTGACGGTCGACGCGCCGCTCCAGGCCTATGCCGCGCGGCGGCTGGGGCCGAACAGCGGATCGGCGGTGGTGATCGACTGCCTGACGGGCGGCATCCTCGCGATGGTGTCGATGCCGGCCTATGATCCAAACAGCTTTTCCGACGGGATCGGCCATTCGGAATGGGGGATGCTGTCGGCGAACGACCATCTGCCGCTGACCAACAAGGTGCTGCAGGGGCTTTACCCGCCGGGATCGACGGTCAAGCCGATGATGTCGCTGGCCCTGCTCCGTGCCGGCGTCGATCCGCACGCGACCGTGTCGTGCAGCGGGGCGTACCGCGTCGGCGGGGGGCTGTTCCACTGCTGGCGGCGACGAGGGCATGGACCCGTCGACATGCAGCGGGCTGTGGCGCAGAGCTGCGACATCTATTTCTACCATATGGGGCGGCAGCTCGGCATCGACCGGATCGCCGCGACGGCGCGCGACCTCGGCATGGGGCAGCGCTTCGACCTGCCGGTCGCGTCGCAACGCTATGGCACCATGCCGGACAGCGCGTGGAAGCTGGCGAAATACAAGAAGCCGTGGACCGTAGCCGACACCGTCAACGCGACGATCGGCCAGGGCTATGTGCTCGCCAATCCGTTGCAGCTGGCGGTGATGGCGGCGCGGCTGGCGACGGGGAAGCGTATCGATCCGCTGCTGATCCACCCCGCGCATGACCGCACGCCGGCCCCACCAGCCGCCACGCTCGGCATCCCGCCGGACCATCTCGCCATCGTGCGCAACGCAATGGCGGCGGTGGTGAACGGCGGCGGCACCGGCGGTGCGGCACGGATGCAGGTGCCGGACGTGCTGCTGGCGGGGAAGACAGGCACCGCGCAGGTGCGGCGGATCACCATGGCGGAACGGCGATCGGGGGTGCTGGGCGACAGCGCCCTCCCCTTCCGCATGCGCGACCATTCGTTGTTCATCGGCTTCGCGCCGTTCGACAATCCGCGTTACGCCTGCGCGGTGGTGCTGGAACATAGCGGCCATATCGTCACCGCCGCGCCAATGGCGCGCGATATCCTGACCTTCCTCTACGAACCCGAGCGCGCGATGCGGACGTTGACGGCGCTGGAGGGCGATTGGGGCGGCGACATCCGCACGCGCATGGCGAAGGAGGCGGACGCCTGGGCTGCGGCGAAGGCGGCGCGCACGGCATGATCGTCCCCCGCATCCTGGCCGAAATCCGCTGGCGGATCGTCTTCCTGCTCCTCGCCATCGCCGGCTTCGGGCTGGTCGTGCTGTATTCGGCGGCGGGCGGCTCGATGCGGCCCTGGGCCGCGTCGCAGGGCACCCGGCTAATCGCGTTCCTTATCATGGCGCTCGTCCTGTCGCGCTTTCCCGAGCGGTTCTGGAAGGCGATCGCCTTTCCATCCTGGGCGGTGCTGGTCTTCCTGCTGCTGCTGATCGACGCGGTTGGCGCGGTGGCCGGCGGGGCGCAACGCTGGCTCGACCTCGGCATCATCCGCCTGCAGCCGTCCGAGATGATGAAGCTGTCGGTCGTGTTGACGCTGGCGCGGTTCTACGACCTGCTGCCTGCCAGCGAGACGCGGCGGCTGACCGCGATCTGGCCCGCCGCCCTGTTCATCGGCGTACCGTTCGTGCTGGTGATGCTGCAGCCCGATCTCGGCACGTCGCTGATGATCGTCTTCGGGGGCGTGGTGACGGCGTTTCTCGCCGGCCTGCCGCTGCGCCTGTTCCTGGGGGCGGCGGCGGGGGTGGCGGCGCTGCTGCCGATCGCCTTCACGATGATGCACGATTACCAGCGCAACCGCGTGCTGATCTTCCTCGATCCAGAGAGCGACCCGCTCGGCACCGGATATCATATCAGCCAGTCGAAGATCGCGATCGGATCGGGCGGGCTGTTCGGCAAGGGGTTCCTGAACGGCACGCAGAGCCATCTCGACTACCTGCCGGAGGGGCATACCGACTTCGTCTTCGCGACCATGGCGGAGGAGTGGGGGCTGGCGGGCGGGCTGTTCCTGATCGGCGGGTTCCTGGCGCTGATGTGGTGGGCGCTGCGCGTGGCGTTGCGCGCGGACAGCCGGTTCGGGCGGCTGACGGCGGGCGGGCTGTCGGCGACGATCTTCTTCTACGTCGCGATCAACCTGATGATGGTGATGGGCCTGGCGCCGGTCGTCGGCATCCCGCTCCCCATGGTGTCGTTCGGCGGATCGGCGATGATGACCATGATGATCGTCGTTGGCATCCTGATGTCGATCGACCGATCCAGCCGAATGCGCCCGGCTTACTGAAACCGGGGTTTACAAGCCCCCGACCCCCTGCTAACCGGCCGCCTCCCCGATGCCTCGGGGCGCCGCAACCCGGCAGTGGACGCATAGCTCAGTTGGTAGAGCAGCTGACTCTTAATCAGCGGGTCCTAGGTTCGAGCCCTAGTGCGTCCACCACCTTACTCCATAAATTCAATAACTTACGCGGCCTGAAATTTGGGTCGCGACGGTCCGTCTTCCGCCTAGGTAGCAGGCTAGGTAGCACGGCCAGCTGTCGCATATTTTTTTGGTTGCGGCTGCGCGAGAGAATCCCGGCATCGCAATGACCCACTGTCTGGCGTCGCGGGGGCAGGAAGAGCAGCATCGGCGCGAATACGGGTCTTGGCACCTAGGATGCCACTTGGTTCGTCGATCTATGGCTGAAATTTGAGACGCAGAGCTTCGGCATGCGCCCTTACCGCAGGGGGCGCGGTCGGCACAGCAAAGCGATCCAGCCAGTCAGCCCAACTCGTCGCGGCGAATCGGACACGCGCGCCGCGCACCGCGGCTGAGAAGTTCTCAATTTCCGCGCGGTGCCCTGAACAAGCAGAGGCAGGCACACTTGGTGGCTCGGCGTAGAGGTACAGCAAGACCGGCGCTCGATTGACTCGCCTGGCTTCGGTCGAGAGCCCAAAAGCGTGCTTCACGAGCTGCGCGGCATCAAGATAGCGATAGGAAAGCGGATCCTCTCGCAAGGCATCGCGCATGGCCAGCCAAGGCTCCATCGTCTCGCCCCAAACATCGCGATCATACGCTTGGGCCAGAACGGCTTGCTTCTGATCTCGAAATGGTTCGAACCGCTTGGACTCCACGCCAATGAGATGGGTGCCGGTAACAACCGCTGCATCAAGCCATGGGTGACGACCGCCTTGCCAGGGAAAGCGCATTTGCCGTTCAATCTCGACCGACGCAGCTGGCCATTCGATGTCATCGAGGCCAGGGAAAGCCGGAAGTAGGCTTGGTCTTTCGATGAACCAACCAAACCCATTCGCCGCCAATGCGGCGCTACTTTCTGGACTAGCAAATTTGCCAGAGGCCAATTCGTTGCCACCAGCTCTATCTAGGGACAGGCGGACCAGGTCGGCTGGCACGCCTGGGAGGAACAATTCGCTCATCAGCGTCTCATATTTCAGTCGTCCGTCAAAAGCGGTCGTAACTGCCGCTGACGGATGGCGATTTGCCGAGGATTGAAATGGGATGTTTCAGGTCAACGAAATTTCCATGTGGACGCCCCATCCCGGCTCTTCACCAAGGTTGATCGCCAATTGCCGCATCCGATCATCGACAACGGTGCGGAACCTCGCCACGACACCCTGGTGGTCCCAGGCCTGATATTCGTAGTGAGCGCCGATTAGAGCGCCACAGTGGGCACATCCGTTGCTCAGGTAACGAGAACCAAACTCTCGGCTGTCGCGGTGCGTGATCCGGCCAAGTGATGCTTGTGCAGGGATCGCCTGCAAGGTCCTCCGCACGAGATCAGGGCAACCGCTGAGATCGGGGATGGTCGCCGAAAGCGTATGGGGACCAATGCTGATATCGAGTCCGGTGATGATCCGCGTCTCGGCCCCGCACTTCCAGCAATCCAAGTTGCCGCACCGGATCTCAACGTCCGCCGGCGCGCCGAGCGGCAGGCCGAACATATACTGCCGGTTCAGAGCTGCTGTAATGAATGATGCCAGCGGCAAGGCCTGCTCGCCGGCACCGGTCGGTACGAAGACCTCGTAGCCATCGAGCGGGGCGCCACTGACCCGGACAGCGGGAATGTCCTTGGATGCGTGAAAACGCGATTGCCGGAAAAGCCAGAGACCGCGGACCCCGGACGAAGCGTAGCGGGATTGTCGGCGAGCCGTCTCCTCTTGGCTCTGCTTTGACCATTGTACCTCGATGGCGATGCGAGCAGCCCCTTTGCTTAGGAGCACGTCGGCCCGCCACGGCTCGCGATCTGCGCTCAGTCCGTCGATCTCTGCCTCTGCAAGCCAGCCATTGGCCCTCGCCGCCTCGACTATCACTTGCTTCACTTGGCGATGGTCTTCGCTTTCGGGCGCGCTTGTACAGGCCCCGCGGAACCTGTGAACGAAATGCTGCGTGCCGAGCTTCGAACGTCTGAGGATTATCTCTGCCTGACAGCAAGGTGCTCGCAGGTGCCGTTCGAGCGCGTTTTTAACGGAAAGCGATTGCCATTCCTGCGGGGCGAATTCGAACGCATGGATGCTCTTGCCCGAATGAGTGTCGATACATCGCAATGCCATTTCAGCCCCCAGGAAACGATCAGTGAGCCGGCAAGGGCGGAGGCTTCGAGCCAGGACCAATGGCCGTATCGATTGCTGTGATCAGCTGGCCGGGGACCATCATCGCTCACTGCTGCCCAGAGGTGCCGAGCAGTCGCTCTTTGGCAGCCTGAAATTCTGCTTCGCTCAGGGCACCGCTGTTCTTGAGATCGACCAGCTTTCTCAACTCGTCGGCAATTGATGTCCCTTGCGCAGGTTGGGCCACCGCTGCCCCGGCAAGCTCTCGCTGCGGAGGGGGCAAAAACTTCACGGACCCGTTGCACTGGTTCGTGACAAAGTCGAAGTCCCGCGCTTCGCCCATGTCGACGAACTGGACGAAACCATTGGAATCCAGGACGACGACAAACGACGTGTTGCCGGTGTAGCCCCCCATGCGATTGCGGGCATTGATCGACCCGCAAGTCCAGTAGCCTTCGACACGCTTGGACAGGATGGGCTTCCAAGTCCCATAGGTGAACCCATAAGGCCATTCGATCCGCGCGGAATCCGGATCGATCAATCGGGCGCGGAGCGAAGCCTCGGAATTGCGCCGAAACATGGCCCAATCGGGCGCAGATTCCTCGAACATGCGCTCGCCTCCAGGCCAGGACCGTGTCACGGCGACCAGCTCCTGAAAACGTGCAATTCCCAGCCCCTGGGTAATGAGGCCCTCGCTCGCGCGCAGGCGCCGGATGACATCGGTCCGCATCGAAGGTGCCCAACGCGCATCCTCGACCAGCATCTGCATGGCATCAAAGGTGAACTGCGCGAGGTTGTATCGCTCGGAGTTACGCGAGAGCGAGGCGCACTGAACCTTCATTGCGGTGCCATATGTTCCGAGATCATCGCGCTGCCCAAAGGCGGAAACGCATTCGTCGAATTTGCCGCGGGCGGCAAGATTGAGGCCATTCAACAACGCTTCCGTGGCAGGCCGGGCATTGGAGCAACTCACCTCCACGTCCGTGGGCTGCCCGCCTCGCTCAATGCTCACCGGGATCACCGTCGCCGGGCCAGTCTCGCGCAGGAGCGCGATGATGTCTTCGGCCCGCTTGCCGGATACGTCCACACGATTGATCGAGATGAGACGATCTCCAGGTTTCAGAGCGGATGCCGAGAACGTCCGCGTCACGAGGCCGCCCTCCCCGACAAAGGCACCCATCGAACAGCGATCTTTGGGTTCGCCTTGGCCTTGGAGCTGAGCAAGCGAAGCCTTGGCCTGATCGCGAAATGCATTCTTGTCCTGGGCATGGGCAAGCGACGGCATGACCAACGCGCTCGCTGCAATCAATCCAAACGCCCAACTGCACGACTGCTTCATAATCCCCCCCGAACTTTCTCAAATTACTCAACGCGAATGCCCGATACCCCGTCAGGCGAGCGCGCCGACCGTTGCTCTCTCGATGCCAGCCCAATCCTGCTCGTGAGATCCCAAATTGTTCGGCATGCCTCGCTTGGTCAAACAGCCTTTGGGAGAGGCGTAACTGTCGATCCGCCGTTCCGGCTCCTCGCGCCAGGCGATATTCACGGCCCAGAACTTCGGGAAGAAGTAGAGGCTCGAATAGGGAAGGTGATCGTGGATCCACCAGGCGAGCTTTCGCCAATCCCCTTCCGCCTGGAATGCGTCCCAGAACGCCGGAACGACGACGCACGCCGTGGCCCCCATTCGGCCCTTGGCGTCGCGACGATCCCATATGTGGCCAGCGAAATTCGCTTCGTTCGAAGCACAATTGTACCCGCTCTTCCCAGCAGCCTGCATCTCGTTGCCCAGCCCATTGACCTCGCAGGAGCGAAAGGCGGAGCGAACGGCGATGCGGCCAAACCTATCCTGCAAAGGCTCGAGCAGTTCTTCGCAGAGCCTGCTTCCTGCAGCGATCGCCAGATCAGGATCGTCCGGCAGGTTGTTCAGACCGTGGACCGCCGCAATGTCGGAGAACAGGAAATCCCGCATGAAGAACGACTTCGACAACCGAACGCGGCCAAAGTCATTGAGCGCAGAAACAGAATCGGGCTTTCTCATGCCCCTGCCCTAGCGTCATGTTGCGTCAAAAGCGGTCGCAGGCAGGCGCTTGCCGCATCCAGCCGCTCCCGCATGACCGCTTTGAGCGCATCGGGGCCTTCGATCACAACCTCGCCGCCCCATGTAAAAAGATGCTCGGCAATTTCGCGGAGGCCACCGGCCCGGAACCTTACGATCATTCCTTCATCTGTTTCTTCCAGTTCCTGAGCGGGATGGAAACGCCAGTGCCGTGCGCGTTCGACCGAGGATGGAAGCACCCGCAACACGACCGCGTGATCTTCCTCCCGCCAAATGCCGAAGCTTTGTGATAACCACCGGTCGATGTCCCAGTCCGCTGGGGGCAATCCCGACGTGTTGGCCGCACGCACGTTGCTCATCCGATCCAAACGGAAGGGCACGGGATCGGCATCGCGATCGGGCATTTGGCCAATCAGGTAGGTGATGGGACCATGCACTAGGCCAAAGGGTATCACGCGGCGCCACCGCGGGAGATCGACCCCGTCAGCGCGATAATCGAACTCCACACATTGCCCGGCCATGATGGCGCCCTGGATAGCGGCCAAATTTTCCGGGTCGGCGACGACGGCCGGACCGGCGGGGACCCGGCTGCGCTGAAGGCGGGCCAAGGATTCGAGATCCGGATCGACCCTTCGCTTCTCCCGATCATCCAATGCAGCCTTTGTCTTGTCGAGCAGACTGGAGAGCAATGCTGCCTGAGGTGCCATCTCGCGATTGCGAGCGTCGGCTTCAGCCTGGAGTGCCGCGATCTCGGCAGCCGTGGGGCGCGTGTACACCCGCCTCAATGCATCTCGAATGCGGAACCGCTTGGTTCGCCCATCGCTTTCCTCGACCACATCGAAATGAAGCGCGATCACGTCGCGCAAGCGCTCAACGGTCCGCCTGGTAACCCCGAGCCCGGAAGCCATCTCGTCGAGTGTCAGGCCTTCCCCGCTGTCGCACAACATATGAACGAGCTTCAGCGAGCGATCGAGCTTCGCCATCCTCTGGGTCACGGCGTGTTCTCCTGAATGTCGGACGGCCCGACCGAAAGGAATAGCGGAGGGCTGTTGGTTTCGGATCGTGAGGCTTCCAGCCAGTCGCGTCCGGAGATCTCCTGCCTTGCCAATTCTTCCAGCGTTTCCGCGCTGGCGGCTGCAGCCTGATTAAGCGTTCTCGCGGCGACAAGGGTGTAATCGGACGCCCGCTCGTCGATCTTTTGCCCGGCAAATATCCGGTTGAACAATCCCATCATTTCCCCCGACGCCTCTCGGCCGAATCCTGCCCTTAGCATCGGCCATCTCAAAACAGTCTCCACGACAAAACCGGTCGCAGCAAGCTCGAATCCGATCAAAAGCCCTCTCAGGCACCTTGCATCGGATCACCAAAAGGCTTGTATAAGAGCTACTCGTCGGTGGGGGCCAATAATCACGAGGATCACGAATCTGCGCACCAAGTCGGCGTAGCAAATTCGTATAGTTTGCTGACTGTTGTCAGGGGGGATATCGATTGTGACTGCGGCTGGGCGTTCAACTATTGTATGTCACGGAAGACATGCCATGCGCTGCGAGCGGCTGCATGCTGCACGCGATCGGCACCATGGCACCCAGATCATGTCGTTCGAGCAATCAGCGGTGCGACTGGCCGGAGGCTTCATCAAGCCGATTGACGACGAAACGCTCCGTTCGACATTGCAGTCTGTGCTTCCCAATACGCCGCTGGGTGAGCTGGAAAACATCAAGTCGCTCCCCGGTATGGTCAACGCTGCGGCCGACACTCTTCACAAGGTTTGGCGGGCCGGGATCGACCTCTCCGCACGCGCAGGAGACCATCCCAGGCTAGAGGCGCTGGCCCACCTCGAAGCTGCTGTTCTGGCCGAACTTCCCGCAGGAATGCTCAGGCCGATGGATATCGTCGCCTGCGCGCGGAGCCGAATTCATCATTCTCAGAAGGTGCTCGGCGCCCTGACCGTTGAGGGATTGACCGAGCTTTCGCCGTGCTGGCGCCCATTGCTGATCGAGCTCGCGACCGAGATTCCGGTGACGTGGAATGCCGGGCCGCGCCGGATTCCGGCCTGGTTGGCTGGGTCCCCGATAAAGGTAGTCGAAGCAGCGGCCCAGCATCCCGAGGTTAGCCTCGCAAGCGCCGCCTCGGGTCTCCACGAGGCTATCGAGGCGTTGCGCTGGGTACGATCCCTTCTGGCATCCGGCGATGTCGCCCCGCATGAAATCGCAATCGCATCAGCGTCGCCTGCCGAATATGACGATCATTTCCTGGCGCTACGGTCCGATGCGAACATCGATTTGCACTTTGTCCATGGGGTTAGGACAGTCACGACCCGCGACGGTCAGGCCGCGGCGGCGCTGGCCGACATTCTTGTTCGCGGCCTTTCGCAGACCCGTATCCGGCGGCTCGCCGCACTCTGCTCGAATGGTCCCGCGCTCTCAGCACTGCCGGAAGGGTGGCTGCGCGTCTTGCCAACCGACGCGCCGATGGCGACGTCTGCTGCGTGGAACCGACTGTTGTCGGGTCTCGCAGCCAAAGATTGGCCGGATGGAAGCGACTATTCCCCTGCACTGAAATCCGTGATCGAGCTGCTCGCAAAAGGGTCCGACGCTGCCGATGAAGTCGGCCCAGCCTTTCTTGAAGGCCGCGCGCTCGCGATTTGGCGCAAGGCACTCATGGCCGGGCCGGCCTCATCGATCGACGCTTCGCTGGAAAACCTGAAGCAGGATGACGGTCTCGATTCCTGCGTCTCGGTTGCGTGGATGCCGGCAAGTGCGCTTGCCGCATCACCGCGCCGGTTTGTCCGTCTGATCGGCCTGAATTCCTCGCGTTGGCCGCGCGGCATTTCTGAAGACAGATTGATTCCCGATCACATCATCCCGACCCATGTGCTCGATCCACTTCCGATCAATCAGGCGGATAGGCGTGATTTCGAGACTATTCTGGCGACGACATCCGGCCAGCTCGTTCTGTCTCGTGCCCGCCGCGACAGCGATGGCCGGCTCCTCGGGCGCAGTCCACTGCTCGCCGGACTTGGCAGCGAGATGTATCTTCGCCGCAATGCGGTTCCGCTTCATGCTTTCAGCGAGACCGATCGGTTGATGGCCAGAACGGAAGAGTTTCGCGCCTATCCCCAAGCGGTCAGCGCCTTGGCCTGCTGGCGAGATTGGAAGCGGGAGGAGATTACCGCTCACGATGGCAAGGTGAGACCAGACCATCCCCTGATCCAGGCCGTGCTCGATCGCACGCAGTCAGCCAGTTCGCTGCGACGCCTGCTCCGCAACCCCCTCGGCTTTGTCTGGGTTTATGGACTCCACTGGAGCGCCCCTGACGCCGGAGCCGAACCGTTGGTGCTCGATCCGCTGGAAATGGGCGACCTTGTCCACATGGTGCTCGACATCGCGCTCCAGAACATCGAGGCCGCCGGCGGTCTCGGCAGCGCAACGGCGCAAGTTATCGACGAATTGGTCGGGAGTGCGGCCGCCCGAGTGGCGGCCGATTGGGAAAGTGAACGTCCGGTGCCGCCGGCGATCATCTGGACGCGCACGCTCTCAGACGCTCGAGTGACGGCAAGCAATGCCCTGACCTATGGCCATCTGGAACTGGCGGCAGCGCAAAGCTTTGCCGAGGTGCCGTTCGGTGGATCCATGCCCAAATCGGAAGGGGCCATTCCCTGGGATCCGAGCACCAGGGTCGAAATTCCCGGCGCAGGCTTTGCGATCAAGGGCTACATCGACCGCCTCGACATTCTTGACGATGGCAAGTGCGCCATCGTGCGAGACTATAAGACCGGACGCGCACCACGGTCGGCCATTCGCCTCAACGGGGGCAAGGAGCTTCAACGATGTCTTTATGGCTTCGCCGTGAAATCCTTGCTGGGCGAGGATGTGAGCATAACCGCGTCGCTGTTGTATCCTAGGGAGAACCTGGACCTCCAGCTCGACGATCCCGACGCCGCCTTGTCCGAGGTCACCGGCTACCTTGTTGCTGCCCGGTCGAACCTGCAATCCGGGCTGGCGATCCCCGGCCCGGATACCGGCGATGATTACGACGATCTCGCCTTCGCCCTGCCCGCAAACGCCGGCCCAACCTACTGCAAACGCAAGCGTCCAATCGCGGCGGCAATGCTCGGAGATGCGGCTCAGGTGTGGGAGGCGGAGTGATGACGACAATGGCTGCGCAACTGAAGGACGACGGTGCCCGCTTCGATGCAATTGGTCGGCATACCCGCTCGATCCTCGTGGAGGCTGGCGCTGGCTCGGGCAAAACCGCGGTTATGGCGGGGCGCATCGCCGTAATGCTCGCGGAGGGAACCTCTCCGCGCGCCATCGCTGCGGTGACATTTACCGAACTGGCGGCAAGCGAATTGGTGTCGCGGGTCAGGGAGTTTGTCGCCGAGTTGAGCGAAGGCCGCATCGCGCCAGAGCTTAAAGTCGCACTTCCCGATGGCCTCAGCGATGCCCAGCGCAACAATCTCGTCACCGCGAGCGCGGCGATCGATGAAGTCACCTGCTCGACGATTCACGGCTTCTGCCAGCGTCTCATCAAGCCCTACCCGGCTGAGGCAGACATCGATCCTGGCGCGACGGTCATGGATCGGAACCTGGCTGATCTTGCGTTTCTCGAAATCGTTGATGGCTGGCTGCGAGAGCGGCTATCCGGCGAACATGGCGGCATCATTGCCGAAATGGTGCTCTACAATCCGAAAAGCACGGTGGAGCTGCTTCACAAGATCGCGGCCAATTTGCGCAGCAGGCGAACTCTCAAGGCACCAGCGCCGTCCCCGTTCGCTCCGCTCATGGCCGAATTCCAACAGGCGGCCACAGCCTTTGGCGACTTCATCAAAAATGCCTCGGCCCACGAGCCCGAGACAGCCGCCTATGCGGCAGGCTTCGCGCAGATGGCTCAAGCGGTAGCCGCGGTTGCCGACCCCCAATCACCAGCGGGCCTTGTTCAGTTGCTGGTGGCTCGCCCCCATCCGGACGTTTGCACCAAGACCGGTGGATTTGCCGCCTATCGCAAGAAGGGGAAGTGGGTCGAAGCGGCGAAGCAGGCCGGTTTGTCCAAAGCCGACGGTGAGCAGCTCAACATCGCCGCCGACGATCTGTACGCGAAAAGCTGCACGACGTGGTCCGCAATGCAGCAGGCGGTTGCCAGCCACGTTCTGGCAGCGCTTGTCTCAGAAGCCGCGCCAATCCTCGAACGCTACCGCGACTACAAGCGTTCAAGCGCGCAGCTCGATTTCGACGACCTGATCTATGCCGCGCGCGACCTGTTGCGCAGTCATGAGGCCGTACGCCAGGCGCTTGGCAAGCGTTTTGCCCACGTCCTCGTCGACGAGTTTCAGGATACCGATCCGCTCCAGACCGAGATCTTCTGGCGGCTATGCGGTGATCCGCAGCATGAAGGCGACGATTGGGCGGACTTCCGTATCCGTCCGGGCGCACTGTTTCTCGTGGGCGATCCGAAACAGGCGATCTACCGCTTTCGCGGCGCCGACGTCGGTGCCTATGTACAGGCTCGCAGCGCGTTTATCGCGCAGAGTCAGGAAAGCCTGCTCTCCATCTCGACCAATTTTCGGTCGTGCGCCTCCGTTCTGACCTTCGTCAACGCGCGCTTCGAAGCGGTCCTGTCTGCCGATGGCCAACCGGGCTTCACGGCCCTCGATGCGTTCCACTCCGATCCCATCGAGGGCGTGTGCGTAGCTGCCCTCGACGTCGCGGTTGCAGGCGAGGATGGCAAAGCGAAGGTGGAGCAGCAACGGGACGGTGAAGCCGAGGCAGTTGCCGACCTGTGCGCCCGTCTGATCGGCGGGCAGGAAATCGTCGATCGCCGGACCGGGACTCCGCGTCTCTGCCAACCGGGCGATATCGCTTTGCTCGCCCCGACAGGCGCCGAACTATGGCGATACGAAGAAGCTTTGGAACGCCGCGGTATCCCGGTTGCGACCCAAGCCGGCAAAGGGCTCTTCCGTCGTCAGGAAATCCAGGATTTGATCGCGGTCACCCGTGTCCTTGCTGACCGTCGCGACACATTGGCGCTGGGCGCGCTGCTTCGGGGGCCATTGGTCGGCCTTACAGATGAAGAATTGCTCGACATCGTCTGGGCTCTCCCGCGCAATGAGAGCGAACCCGACCGCATCCCGCGTCTGACCCTGTCCGTCGATACCGACTCCATCACTCACGATCTGGCGCGGGCGGTCCTGGTGAAACTGCAGGCTCTTGCGCGGCGAGCGAACAGCACCACGCCGCATGAACTCCTGTCGCAGGCGATTGATGTCCTGCGTATCAGGCCCATTCTCGTCGAGCGCCATCGCGGTCAGGCGGAGCGCGCGCTCGCCAATGTCGACCTCTACCTCAATCTTGCGACTGCATATGCGGTGCGCGGCCTGCGGTCGTTTTCTGAGGCGATGACTACGGCGTGGGAGGATGAGACTCGAGCAGTCGAAGGTCGCCCCGACGCGCAAGAGGAAGCCATCTCGCTCTTCACGATGCACGCGGCGAAGGGCCTCGAATGGCCTATTGTCATACCAATCAACACCATGACCGGCGTCATGGGTCCCGATAGCGCGGTGACAGACCGCCAGTCGGATACATTCTATTGCCCGATCTTCGGCGTGCCCCCCGAGGGGCACGAAGCGGCGATCGAGGCCGAAAAGCTCGAGCTGGATCGGGAGCGGATACGTCTGTGGTACGTGGCGGCCACGCGGGCGCGGCAATTGCTGATTCTTCCTCGCCTCGATGTCTCACCATCGAAGTCGGCATGGATAAGTCTGCTCGACCTTTCGCTTGCCGAGCTTCCAGCACTCAATCCCGATGATCTGCCGGAGCGCGTGCCATCGCCAGCAGGGGAAGCGGGCAACGCGCAGACGAGAGAGGCATTTGCGGCGGAAGCTGAAGAAATCTTGCGGCGACAGGCCCGTCTGACCTGGCTCGCCCCGAGCCGCAGCGAAAATACCTCCGGCCCCGTAGTCGTCGAGGAGGAACCAGACCTCTGGACAGATTCCGACGACAGGCAACCTCAGGAGCTCCCGCCGCAGATCGCCATTCAAGGCAGCCGCGAGCGGGGCCTGATCCTCCACAAGCTGATGGAGGAGGTTCTGACGGGCGAAATCTTCGACGATCTTGGTTCGCTGACCGAGCGAGCGAAGGAATTGATCGTTCAATTCGGCCGAACTGCGGTTAGCGATGCCGCGACAGGCCTATCCCCCGAGGAATTGGCCAGTTGCGTCGACAAGACACTCAAGCTTGATCCGATTGCAGCAGTGCGGAGCGAACTGATAGCCGAGTTCCCGGTGTTTGCGAGCCACACCGCGGATGGGCATGAATATGCGACCTCCGGAATTGCTGACGCTCTCACCCTGACGTCTGAGGGCAAGCCGGGAATGATCGTGGATTGGAAGAGCGATGTAGCACCCGATGCTCTGTCGCTCGAGCACTATCGAGGTCAGGTGCAAGCCTATCTCGACATGACTGGCGCCGAACGCGGAATGATCGTCCTGATGACCAGGGGTGAGATTATCGAGGTCTCTCCATCCAGCGTCGGCTCGACGCCGTGATCGGGCCGAGAACCTGACCTCGCCGCCCTGCCCTTCCCAGCACGTCCCGAAGAAGCATTCATGTCCTATCTCGCCTGGATTGATTTTGACCCGGAAGAGCGTCGCCGCGCTCAAACCCTGATCGACCTGTTCAAGCAGCCCGAGGCTCGCGACGAGCTCGGCCTCGGCACCGTGCGTGACGGGCTGGCCGATCTCCTCTTTCCCGGAACCAGCACGATCCAGACGCGGCTGCGATACATGCTGTTCATTCCGTGGATCTATCTGGAAGCACAGAGTCGCAAGGCCACGCAGGCGGAACGTACGATCATTGCTCGCGACATGGAGTTCGACTTAAGCGAAGCATTGCTGCGTGGTGGAGAAACCGTTGATGTAATTGGCCGTCTTGCTGGACGACAACTCAAGCGGCTTCCCTCAAGTGTTTACTGGGCAGGTTTGAGCACTCTGGGCATTCGGACACTGCCGGGCAGCCATTCGACCTTCTTGTCCTATGGTCCCGAAAGCCTGAAGGACCATGATCTCAAGCTATGGGCGCCGAACCTTCCGAAGCCGCCCGCAAATCTACTGGATCGGGCTTCCTTCGCCCTGGCCGATGGCGAGGCCGATTTCCTGCGAGACCGCATCGAAAGCCATGCAGGCTCAAGCTTGCTTAACGAGCTCGCTCGCAAGGGCAAATCCTTCGCGGATGATTGGCCGTGGCAGATCAGCGAAGACACCATGTCAGACGCCAATCGCGCGATCCTCCGGCACGCCGAACGATTTTCGGGGGTCATGTACGGAGCCAGCCTTCTCTATAATCTCCTGTTGGCCCTTCGTGCTGCAGAGCGGCCAAACGCCAAGAAGCACGCCGATGCGTCGACGCTGGCGGCGGATTATCGCTCACGCATCGAAGCTTGGAAGTCGGAGATCGACCACCTGGCGTTGAACGACTGGGATCTCGACGATCTCTTCGGCCTGATTGGCAGGACGAGCCACAACCTCACCAAGTCATCACGGGACTTCATCCGGGGATGGGTGACAATCGCCCGAGATGGCACTGGCCCAGTCGAAGCCGATCACCAGGCGATAGAACTGCTCAAGCAGCGGGAGCATGGGCTGAAACGGATGAAGGCAAGGCTCCTTCACGATGCGCCGCTTGAACGCTGGTCAGGGGCTTCGGGGGACGCGCGACTCGATTTCAGGTGGGGCATCGCCAGCCGCTATCTCGGGGAGCTTGCCGATGCCGGTTGATCCCGCCTTCGACCCTGAAAATCGCGAACTCTATACGTCGCTCATGCGCTCACCCGACGGCTATAGGTTCGACAACGCGATAGCCACCACCTATTCGCTCGATTTCGAGACCGCCCTCGCGATCCCGATCGCCATTGTATTTCGCGACGCGGAGAATCGCGACGAGATGCTGCGCAGCCCCTTGGCTCTGCTGCAAAGCGTCGAACGGATGGCGGGCCGGATGGCCATTTACTGCGATCGCGGCCGCATCAAGGAAGCGCGCCCGAATGCAGCGCGCCTGATGGCCCTCTATGAGAAAACCATCACCGAGGTTGCGGCGCCGGCCGGCGGCGCGTTTCATCCTAAATTGTGGTGCATCCGTTTCCAACCGGAGCGCAAGGGGATGCCCATCCGCATGCGGCTGGCGATTCTCTCGCGTAACCTGACCAATGATCGATGCTGGGACTTGGCGCTTTGCCTCGATGGCACGGTCACCGACGATATTTGCGAAGGCAATGAACCAGTCGTCGGGCTCTTACGCGCTCTTCCGGGACTGGCGAATGCGGCCAATCGGCCGACCGCACCCAAGTTCCTTCCTGCGCTGCTGCGCGATCTCGCTCGCTGCTGGTGGAACGATCTCCCTGCCGGGGCAACCAAGATCCGCTTCGCTGTCAACGGCCTGGAAGCGGGAGCCTGGGCCCCGCAAAAGGGGGAGCGCCTGGCAATCCTATCCCCATTCGTGAGCGGGGACGCGCTCAAGCAACTGGCTTCGGGATACGATGATCCCGCATCTTGCCAGCTCGTCGCGCGAGCCGAGGAACTCGACTGCGTCAAACCGGCCATTCGCAGTCTGTTTGAGATACAAACCCTCGACGACCGCGCCACCGAATACGAGAAAGAAGACCGCGAGGGGGCTTGTTCGGCCGATCTCGAGGGTCTTCACGCCAAGGCCTATGTCGTCGAGCGCGGCTCACGCCTGCACATTCACCTTGGTTCCGCAAATGCGACGACGGCTGCGCTGGTGCCGACCCACGGAGGCCGAACGCAGAACGTAGAGGTCATGGCGACGCTCGATGGCCCGAAATCCCGGATGGGAACGATTGAGGATGCGGTATTCTCGGAGGGATTTCGGCGCCTCCTGGCCCCTTATACGCCATCCGAGCCGCCCGAGCAGGACGCCGCGGCGGCAGCCGAAAAGGCGCTGGAGAAACTGCGCATCAAAATCGCGGCGATCGCGCTCGACCTTCATTGCACGCAATTGACGGATACCATCGCGCTCGAAGTCGAGATCGCAGGCAAAGCCCCATCCCTGGAATTACCGGACGGCGTAAGCTGTTTCATGCGCGCAATCACCGTTGCGAACGAACGGGGGTATGATGCCGCGGCGCTGCTCGCGAAAGCACAGCCTAGAATGACGCTTGGTTCGGTGCCGCTAAGCGAGGTCACCCGCTGGTTGGGAATCCGCCTTCGCGACGAGCGGACTGGCGTGGAAGTCGCCTTCACCCTTGGCGCGCGGCTGGTCGGGGTGCCTGATGGGCGCGACGCCGCCGTACTGCGGGCGCACATTGCGAATGTCGAGAATTTCTTCCGATATTTGAGCTTGCTACTCGGGAGCTTGGGGGAAGGTAGCTTCCTCGAGAGCGAGACTGCTGGCGAAGGGCAATGGCTGCGCCGGCTCGGTCAGGGCGGAGCATCGCTTCTCGAACCGATGGTCCGCGCTCTAAGTCTCGATAGCGGCGAGCTCGTCGAGATCGATCAGCTCATCAAGCGTCTCGAAGATCCGGAAGGCGGCGCGAACATTGTTCCGCCGGAGTTTCTCGCGCTTTGGGCAAGTTTTGCGCCGCTCCTGGCCACCAAGGGAACACGACAGTGAGCTATCGGGCGAACGACCATTTGGAGCTCTTGAAGCCCTTCCAGCGCGCCACGGTCGACTATGTCTTCCAGCGCCTGTTCACGGATGCCTCGACTACGCGTCAGTTCCTCGTTGCCGACGAAGTCGGCTTGGGAAAGACCATGGTTGCGCGCGGCGTTATCGCCAAAACGATCGAACAACTGACCGGGAAGGTTGACCGGATAGACGTGGTCTACATCTGCTCGAACCAGGCGATAGCCGAGCAGAATATCAAGTCACTCAATGTGATCGGATCAGCGACGAAACCGCTGAACACCCGCCTCACCCTCCTGCCGCTTGAGATCGAGCAGGAAGGAGGGATCGCATCCAGGCCCATTAATCTCATCAGCCTGACACCGGGGACGGCGCTCGATCTGAAGTCGTCGTTGGGGACGGCAAAAGAGCGCGCTCTCATTTATGAGATGCTGAGAAAAAGGCTCGGCATCCGGCATGGCGGTGTGCAGCGCATTTTTCGCGGCGGAGTTACGCCTGAGAACTGGCCCGGCTGGACAGACTGGATGCGCGCCCAGTCGATTTCGAAGGAGATATCCGAGAAATTCAACGACGCTATCGGGGATGAATTCATCCTGCGCATTCGCGAGGCATCGGAGCTGGCACGGAACAAGAAAAGTCCGGACTACCCACCCGACCAGCGCCCGGCCGCGATAATCGGGGAACTTCGCCGCATCCTGGCACGGATATGCGTCGATGCACTTACCCCAGATCTCATCATCCTGGACGAGTTCCAGCGGTTTGCCGAATTGTTGCATGAGCACGATGAGAGTCTTGCACCCGAAAAAGCAGCGGCTGCGGAGCTTGCGCGGGCGCTGTTTTCCTACTCCGGCCCGGACGGCTCGTCGGCACGCCTGCTGTTGCTGTCCGCTACGCCGTACCGGATGCTCACCTTGAGCAGCGACGATCCGGAAGAAGGCGATCACTACAGCGACTTCCTGCGAACCATGCGCTTTCTGTTCGGCGACGTGGACGGCGAGGCGCGTGTCAGTGAACTCGAGATTGAGCTCTCGAAATTCCGACGTGCGTTGCAAGCCATGCCTGCGTCAAGATCGGCCGCGCGTTTCCAACGCGACCGCGTGCATCACATCCTCAGCCAGGTTGTTGCCCGGACGGAGCGCGTGGACTCCACCGCGGATCGCAACTCGCTGGTAAGGGAGTTGAAGCCCATGCTGACGATAGAGACGGACGACCTGAGGGAGGCAAAAGCGGTTTCGCAGGTGGCCGAGCTCGTCAGTGCGCCCGGCATCGTCGAATATTGGAAGTCGTCGCCCTACCTTCTCAACTTCATGCGCGGCTACAAGCTGAGAGAGCGCCTGCAGGCAGTTAAGCTGCGGCCGGCCAGGGAGCTGCGCACGGCGATTAGAGCCGCCGCGCCGTACTTCATCGACAAGGCTCAAGTCGAAAACTTCGCTGAGATACCACTTCGCAACGGACGAATGCGCGCGCTCGCCGACACGGCCTTCCAATACGGCCTTGATCGTGCGCTGTGGATTCCGCCTTCCCGTCCTTCGTTCGGAGAGCCTGTCCCTGCGACCAAGACGCTGGTTTTCTCGGACTGGTCGATGGTCCCGGATGCGATTGCGGCACTTCTCTCGCATGAGGCGAGCCGGCGCATGAACATGTCACCGGACCTGGTGGGGCGCACAAGCCGCCCAATCGGCGTCGAAGAAATGATGCCGATGTTGTGTCCGTCTCCGACCCTTGCCGCTTGGGTGGATCCCTTGCAGCTAGAACAGCGCCATGGACGAGCGGGCACTTATGCTGAACTGCTTGTCCAGGTTCGTCAGGTTCTGGGGGAACGCCTCAATCCGGCGTGTCTTTCCCGACTGGCCGAGCGATCCGACCGCCTGTTGCCCCTTACAATCGAGGCCGAACTGGACCGGGGTGTGGACTGGGGCCGCGTCGGTGCCATTGAGCACGATGCGCATGACGAACATGGCGCGATGGCACGGACAATCGAAGCGATTAAGCAGGCATTGGATTCCGACGACCATCACGGCGCCCCCGATCCAAGAGACATAGTCGACAAGCTGGCGGAATTTGCGCTTGGCTCGCCTGCGACCTGCGCACTTCGCGCGCTCGCTCGCCTTTGCCCGGAGTTGCAGATCGACGATCCGGCGCTAGTCGGCGCGGCGATCGTGGTCGCGCTCGGGTTTCGCAGCCTGTACAACCAACCAGAGAGCCGCGCTCTGCTGGAGGAAGTCTCGCCTCTGAACTATTGGCGCCAGGTCAACGCACACTCGGCGCAGCACGATCTCGCAGCGGTGCTGGATGAGTATCTCCATCTGGTCCTAGAAAGTGAACGCGCCGAGCAAGTCGATGCGGCCGAACGAGCCCGGCTCATCGCCATGAAGGTGGTCGAGGTTGTCGCACTGCGGCCCGCTCAGATTACGCTCGACCACTGGACGGCCGGCCGCGCACGCTTGCAGGACCAGACCTTCGAAATCCGCGCGCGGTTCGCCATGCGCTTCGCGACCAAAGCCGAAGAGGAAAAGGGCGTTCGCCGAACCACTCTCGTCCAGGCCGCTTTCAAATCGCCTTTTCGCCCGTTCGTGCTGGCATCCACGTCAATCGGGCAAGAGGGCCTCGATTTTCACCCGTATTGCGCGCGGATCGTCCACTGGAACCTTCCTCGCAATCCGGTCGACATCGAACAGCGCGAGGGCCGTGTCCATCGATTCAAGAATCATGCGGTGCGCCGCAATATCGCGGCAGATTTCGGCAGTTGCGCTTCGGCGCTCGTCGGCGCCGAGGCACCATGGACTGCCATGTTCAAGGCGGCGCAGGATCAACAAACGGCCGATGGGCATGCCGGCGATATCGTGCCCTACTGGATATATCCCGGCGAGGCGAAGATCGAGCGCATGGTCCTCATGCCCCCCTTCAGCCGTGAGCTGGAACGCTATGAGAACCTGAAGAAATCGCTGGCGAGCTATCGACTGGCATTCGGGCAACCGCGGCAGGACGAGCTGATCGAACTCTTCTCAGGAATGAGCGAAGATGTCGTGAGCGAGCTAGCCGAGTTTCAGATTTCGCTCAGACCCGGCCTCTGCCTGACTGCCAGCTCTGATCATTCCACGACAGGATAGTTCGGCATCGGCCATTCGTGCTGCGGATTGTCCATCATCAGATCGACAAAGATCGGCAGCAGGCAACCCAGCAGCGACGCCCCGTCCCTCACCTGGTCGCGATTGACATCGCTGTTCCAGGTTGCGCCGCCATGCACGAGCTGATTACGCAGAACGTAAAGCCGATCGAACAGGATCGAGAGGATCCGGACTGTGTCGTGCTCGCGCAAGGCATGATTGATGGCGGTCCGGCTACGCTCAAGCTTCTGCTCCCAATCATCGTATCCGGGCACACCATTCTGATACTGCCAGAAGGGGTGATAGACATAGCGGTTATCGAGCAGGAGGCGGATCTCCTGGCTGAAACGCTGCCAGACAGCGTCATAGACCCGGTGGCGCCCGTCAAACTTCACCAGTGTCGAGAAGAACGTCTGGAACAGGCCGCGCTCGCCTTCAGGGGCTGAGCTACTGGCCGAGGCTTCGACGTCGCCAGCATAGGCAGCATTGAACCCGATCCAGAGGAGAATGAAGCGAACGTCCTGGTCCTCGTCCTCCGCTACAGCGCGGCGAAGCCAGGACAGGGCGCGGTGAACACGCAGGGTCAGAGGCGTTGGAAAACCTGCGCGAAGCGATCGCTGCTTCTCTTTCAAGGCCTCTGGATGAAGTGGATTGCCCGCCGAGTAACGATGAACCATGCGCGCAGCTTAGCGCGAGGATTTTCCGTGGCATAGATCATGGATCGGCGCGCGACGAATTCAGAGCGATCGACTGGATCCAGTCGTTGATTTCTGCCTCGACCCATACTGCGCATTTGGGACCAAGCGACCGCGACTTAGGAAAGCGGCCCTCGCTCATCCGCAGGTAGATGGCTGAACGCCGCAAGCCGACCCGGTCCATGACTTCGGGTAGACGCAACAGCCGCGCCGGCGGAAGGACTTGCCGCAGCGCCTCGTCATCGGTCGAAGCGCCATCGGTGATCTGGGGTTTCGCATTCATGGTCTGTCCTGTCGGGTAGATTGGCTCGGTCCCCTCCGAGGTGAATAGCCTTAGCGCGGCAGCGCCATCGCGATGTCACGATTGGCAAAATCGTCGATATGCTTGGCGAGCATGCGCGCTACGAGTTGCGAGGTGCCGTTAGCCCACCGCGGCCTCAGATCTTCGACCCGTCGACCAAGCGTCCGCTCGAGCTGACCAGGCAAAGCGGTGAAGAAGTCTTCAAGGAACTCCCCCATCTCGCTGCGCATCCATTCGCAGGCCAGATCTTCCTGACCAGCAAGAGCCAGGATCATGCTCGCACGTGGAAAGGCGCCGCACACGTCGAGTACGAGGGCAGCTTCATCTAGACCGATCGGCCGGTCGCCGCGCATGACGCGAAGCAGGGTCTCGCGATGGATGCCTACTTCCCGGGCAATCTGGTGCCTCGGTTTGTCGGACGACTCGATGGCGTGGGCCAGAATGTGCGCGAGACTGGCGTTCGCTTGCCTCGGAATGACGCGGGCTGGTGCATGGAAGAAACTCCGACGATGAACAACTGAGTCGTAGCCATATCGCGCGCACCGCATGTAGGAAAACAAAAAGAACATTAGCGGAACATCTCGTTTCTAGGCGAATCATCTTCGCACCTGATTCGTCGGCGAAGGTCGCCTGACTCGTCGGAGTTCACCGACCCAACAAGCCACATAAACCGCCATTTCCGAACGCAATCTCCGACACGGGCAATTCAGTAAGTCCATATTCGTCCGGACCACAGGTGCTCAGTCACCTCAGGCTTTCCTACATCGATTTCCTAGATGCATGTGGAACACACAGCGAACGAAAGAACGCTGGGTTCACCCCTCCAGATGGAGCTCCATATGCAGTCTCTCACCCTCTCCCGGCGTTCCGGCGCCACCGATCAAAGCCCCTCGAAATTCGGGCGGGCGATGACCTTCGCGGTACCGCTTGCGGTCGCAGCACTGGCCGCCAGCTCCGCCTACGCGGGCGCCGACACAACCTTCACCCCTGCCCTCACGAAATTCACCGATTTCCTCGAAGGCTCGGGCGGCAAGATCATCACGGTCCTCAGCCTTGCAGGCGGACTCATCGGTCTCGCCTCGGGCCGGTTCTCGCTCGGACAGGTCGCTGTTCCGGTCGGTGTCGGCATCGGCGTCGGCACGGGTGTTCCGATCGTCACCTCGGTCGTCACCGCGGTCATCTGACGCATCGGACGGGAAGGCGCGTCGCCATGGCGGACCCATACATCATCCCGCGTCGGCTCGACGATCCGGAGCTCATCGGCTTCTGGACCATTGACGAGTTCGCCGGGATGCTCATCCCCTTCACCTGGGGGATCCTCAGCCAGCATATCTTTATCGGCATCATCGTTGCCTTCGGCGCCTGGTTCGCGCTGCGAAAGGCAAAAGCAGGACGCGCCAGCTCCTGGGTAGCCCATGCCGCCTATTGGTATCTGCCTGCCGGATTGTTGGGCCTGAAATCGACGCCGCCTTCCCACTGCCGCCTGCTTGCCGGTTGAGGGGAGATATCCATGTTTGCCGACATTTCACACGAGCGTCAGCAATCGCTGCTGCGCCAGCGCAACCTCTTTGCGCTCACCAGCGCCGGGCTTGGCATTGCGCTTGTCGTCGCCGTCAGCCTTGCTGCCACCCGCGACCGCGAAGTTGTGCTCCTGCCAACGCTCCCCAAGCAGCTCACCGTCAGCAGCGCGGGGGTCGAGGCCGACTATCTCGAACTCGTGACCCGCGATGCCGCGCTCGTCTTGCTCAATCGCAGCCCCGAAGGCCTCGACTACTGGATGGACGAGATCCTGAAGCTCGCCGATCCGGCAAGCTACGGACGCCTTAAGGCCGATCTTGTCCGAATTGTCGACGAGCAGCGGGGGTCGGACGTCACCCAGGCCTTCGTCATCCGGTCGATGACCGTCGATCCCAAGGGGCTGACTTCCGATGTGACGGGCACGCTCAAGACCTTTGTCGGCGCCCAGGTCATCGCGAGCGACGAACGCCGTTTCCGCTTCAACTGGACCTACCGGGGCCTGCGTCTCGCGCTGTCAGGCTTCAGCCAGTTGCCCCCCAAAGACCCAACGAAGGAGGCCCAGTGATGGCTTACCGACGCAAGACGCGCGCGTGGAGCCTGGCTCTTTGTGCCAGTACCATCCTCGCATTTTCAGGGAGCGGCGCCCAGGCCGCCGACCAGTTCAAACAGGCTGCAGACGGAGCGAGCATCGAATGCGCCGTGTCGTCCCGCGAGCTGACGCGCTTCGCGCTCATCGACGACCAGTTTGCCAGCGTTTCGAAGATCTCGACCGGCACGCCCTACAACGATTTTGCGGTCACCAACGAACCGCTGCGCGGCGACATCTACGTGTCCGTGCCCGAGACCTATGCGGCGCGGTCGATCAGCTTCTTCGCCACGACCAAGAAGGGCTTCGTCTACAAGGTTTCCTGCCAGGTCGAGCCTGTCCCGGCAGTGCAGGTCTTCATCACCAACCCGGCGATCGCGACAAACAAGGCATCTGGCTGGGAAAGCGAAACGCCGCTTGAAACAAGCGCGGTGCGGCTGATCCAGGCCATGGCCAATGACCGGACGGTCGATGGCTTCGAAGTCAGGCAATCCTCAGCCCTTCCAGCACGGGTCGGCGATCTCGAAATCCAGCTCATCGCCGACTACCGCGGCAGCGCGCTCGCCGGAAAGGTCATCCGCCTGGCGAACCGTGGCCGCAAGCCGCTGACGCTTACCGAAGCGGATCTCGCGTCCTCCCAGACACTCGCAATCTCGATCGCCCAGCCCACTCTCAAATCGGGAGAAAGCACGGTCGCCTTCATCGTCGGTTCGAACGGAGGGTTGGGCCATGACTGATACTCCTTCGATCTCAACCCCGGTACAGGCCGATCCGGCATCGCCGTCGCCAGTAACCAGCCTCAACGCGAAGACCGCGCGGCGGCAGAAGCTTCTGCTGGGCTCGTTGGGCGCACTCGCGCTTGTCGGCGGCAGCTGGTTCATCCTGGGCGGCGACGACGGCGCGAAGAGCGACGATCCCACCGCCGCCCAGACCATCGACACGGCAGGGCTCATCAATCGCGACCTTTCGCAGCGCGAGTTCGTCGCGACCTACGGCAATCGTCTCGATGCCGTGACCCGCGAGCAGAAGGCGATGAAGGACGCGAGCCTCCCGCGCGAGGAAATCGAATCCCAATTGGCCGCACTCAAGGCGGAGAACCAGGCCATGCGGATCGACGGCCAGGCCGCGATCGATGCGATCTCCGCTGAGAACGCGGATCTCAAGTCGCGCCTTGCCAGCCAGGCCGCCCCAGCAGCCGCAAGCCTGCCGCCACCGGCCTATGGCCCGCAGGCGGGTGGCTACGATGCGCGCGGTCGACCGGTTCAGCCTGCCCCTGCGGGTGCTGCGCTGGGCGCGAGCGAAGCGGGCCTGCCCGGGCCCGGTGAAGTCAAACTCATGAGCTTCACCTCCGACAAGGCAGGGGCCAGTGGACTGAGAGCGGCACGCCCGGAAGTGCCGCCGGTCGTGGTCGAGGACTCGCCGGACTATCTGCCGCCCAATTCCTATGCTCCGGCCAAGGTCATCGTCGGCGTCGATGCGTCGGCCGGCGTCGCGAGCCAGACCGATCCGCTTCCCGTGGTGCTGCGCATTACCGGTCCGGCGCGATCGGTCATGCAGAACGGCAAGGTTCTGACCACGCGGCTCCAGGGCTGCATCGTCAATGGCGCAGCACGCGGCGATCTCTCGTCCGAGAAGGTCTATGTGAAGCTGGCGCGGATGACCTGCGACCAGCCCGGCGGGCGCGTCGCGGTGAGCGAGGTCAAAGGCTTCATCAGCTTTGCCGGAAAATCGGGCGTGCGTGGGCGTGTCGTCAGCCGCGAGGGCAGCCTTGTCAGTCAGGCTCTGCTTGCCGGGATTGTCGGCGGGTTCGGGCGCGGCTTTTCGGCGAACGCCAACAGCGTCTTCTCCGGCGTCACGACCAATGCTGATGGCACCCGCTCGAAGCTCTCCGCCGGCGACATCCTCGGCGGCGGGCTCGGCCAGGGCGCCGCGGACGCCGCCGATACGGTCAGCAAATATCTGATCGAGCGCGCCGAACAATACCAACCCGTCGTTGAGATGCCGACCGGCATCGATGTCGAGATCGTCTTCCTCGACGGCGTCTACGTGAGGAACTCCCAATGACCCCCGCCACAAACGATCCGACACCGACCGAGCCGCGGCGCTGGCTGCGACCAATGGCGGCGGCCGCTGCCGTCATCGCCCTGTCGGCCGCAACGGGCTGGGGCGTGGCCAGCCTCGCTTCCCCGACCCAGGCTCCCGATACGGCAAAGGTACGCGCCGCGCTCAAGCTGCGCCTGCCGAAGACGCCGATCGACGCCATCACCTGCGATGGCCTTGGCGGCCTGTGCGAAGTCGCTTCGAAATCGACGCTGTTCTACGTCGATCGCGCGGCCAAATATCTGGTGATCGGGCGCATCTACGACATGGAGGCGCGTCAGGACCTGACCGCAGCCCGTCTCCTCGCGCTCAATCCCGACCTGTTGGCAGCGGGCGCTGCGCGGCGAAGCAATGCCGGCGAAGAAGACCAGCCCGCACCGCGCGCCACCCCGCAGAAGGTATCGCTCGCCGGCCTGCCCGCGAACGGCGCGATCACCTGGGGACCAGCGAATGGCCCCAAGGTCGTCGTCTTCTCTGACTTCCACTGCGGCTACTGCAAGAAGCTCGAGGCCGAGCTGAAGGCGATCGGCGCGCGCGTCGAGGAGCGGCCCATTTCGATCTTCGGCGCCGAGAGCCGCCGCGATGCCGAACGGGTGCTGTGCTCGCCGCGCCCCGAGGTGTCCCTCCACATGGCCTATTCGGGCCTCGCCCTCGCCAATCCGAAGCCGTGTGACACGAGCGGGCTCGATGCCAACGAAGCCTTTGCCAAGCGCCAAGGCTTCAACGGCACGCCGGTCATCGTGCGCCCGTCCGACGGCGCGATCCTCGAAGGTTACCGCCCGGCTTCCGTGCTCCGCGAATTCCTCAAAGCCGCAAAAGCGGCCGCCCCCGCTCCGGCCAAGAAAGGATAATCGTCATGGGAATTTCCCACCGTATTCTCGTCTCTGCCTGTTTTGCCGTGCTGACCAGTGGCTGCGCCACCTTCGGCACCAATATCGAAGGCGATTTCACCTGTCGTGCCCCCAAGGGCGACTGCGCGCCCAGCCAGGTGATCGATGCGCGCGCGACCAAGGATTTGTCCGCGACCGGACCGGTCCAGGACGGCCTGCGTCCCCCTGTTTCCGTCGCTTCCGGCGATCAGGGTCGCACCTCCGAGCGTACGCTCAGAATCGTCTTTCCGGCGCATATCGATGAGACCGGGACGCTGCACGACGATGCGGTCGCCTGGGCGGTGGTCGAAAATCCGCGCTGGGTCGCAGAACTGCGCCGCAAGGCAGGCGAGGATACCGCCCCGCCGCTGATGCGGCAGCTCAGGCGCCAGCTGAAGGCCGCGCAGGCCAAGAGCGATCTCCTGAACGAAACCACCACCTTTCCCCAGGCCGAACAGCCTGAAGCCGAGACGTTCGATCTCGGACAGCCCTTTCAGCCTTCGTCCTCGCTTGATGACATCCCCTCTGCCTCGCCGCTGGTCCTCCCCTCCACGGCGCGCGAGGCGGTTGCCGGTGCGACAGCACCGGCGGTCGAGGGGTTCGACATGGCGCAGCCCCCGCATGATCGAACCCCTCGGCCCTCTGCCGACAAGGCCCCGCTGATCTTCCCGACCATCGAGGCGATCGAGGCCGCCAAGAACGCAGGGCGCGCACAGAAGGAGCCCAAGTGATGGCCGAGAAACTCAAGACGATTGTCGACAGGCTCCTCACCGGGCTTCTGGGTGATGCCGAGCATGCCGAGCATGACCGACCTGCCCTGATGCTCGATCTGCTGTCGGACTGGCTCCCCTACCGGGTCTACGATCCGGCGAGTCGACTCTACTTCAACGCGCGCTCGAAAGGCTTCGTGCTTTCGGTCACCCCCCTGATCGGAGCGGACGAACGCACCGGCGAGATCCTCGGGTCCTTCTTCTCCGAGGGGCTTCCGGCTGGCGCCTGCCTCCAGGTCCTGCATCTCGCCTCGCCGCGCATCAGCCGTATCGTCGCACCCTGGTTTGCGCCGCGCTACGTCCAGGGCGGCGTCTACGAGGCGATTGCCCGCCACCGCGCACGTCGGCTCTACGGTCTCGTCTGGGAATCGGGTTCGCAGGACGCACCCTTCCACGCCCGGCACCATCAGGTCATCGTTTCGGTCGGTGTGCCTGCCGCCAAGGCGGTCAGCAACGAGGATCTCAAGCAGACCCGCGACGGGCTCATCGCCATGCTGAAGTCGCTCAACCTAGGCGTGGCGGAGGTCGAGCCGCAGCAGCTGATCGCGATCATCGACGACCTGACCTCGCCGACCACCGCGCCGCAGGACGATGCCGTACCCTACAATCCCAACGACGCAATCGCGGCCCAGGCGATCCGGCACGATATCGAGCTCGTCATCCAGGAAGACCGCATGCGGCTCGTCACCGAGAGATTTCGTGCGACGGGCAAGATCGAGGACGGCGTGCCCGAGATCGGCACGGTCTACCCCGATGCGTTCGACGTGCGGCATTTTTCCTCGCGCAACATGCCCCAGCGCTGGGCACCGTGGGAATGCGCGCGGCTCATCGGCGACATGTTCACCGACAAGCTGCGCTTCCCTTGCCCGGCCGCGACGATGCTGTGCCTCGTCTATCCCGACCAGGAAGCCGCCTCAGCCAAGGCCGGCTTCAAGTTCATGCGCACGACGAGCCTTGCCGGAACGCGCAGCGCGCGCTTCCTGCCCCGCATCGGCGAGCAGGCGGCCGAGTGGCAGCATGTGCAGTCCGAGCTGCAGGAAGGCCGCCGTTTGGTGCGGGTCTTCTACGGCCTGACGACCTACTCCCCGCTTGGCCGCGGGGACCGCGACGAACGCGCGATCAAGTCGATCTACAAGGCGGCGGGCTGGGATCTTGCCGACGAGCGCTACCTGCAGATCCAGGGACTGCTGGCGGCAATGCCGATGACGCTGGCCGATGGGCTTGGCGCGGACATGGAGCGCCTCAAGCGCTTCAAGACCGTGCTGTCGACGACAGCGGCCAATATCGCCCCTATGCAGGGCGAATATCTCGGCAGCGTCCATCCGCATCTGCTGTTTGTGGGTAGACGCGGCCAGCCCTTCTTCTGGTCGCCGTTCGAGAACGATGCTGGCAACCACAATGTCGCGATCTGCGGCAAGTCGGGATCGGGCAAGTCTGTGCTGCTCCAGGAAATGTGCGCGGCGCTTCGCGGTGCTGGCGCGCAGGTCGTGGTCATCGACGACGGACGCAGCTTCGAGCATTCGGTGAAGCTGCAAGGCGGCCGGTTCGTCGAGTTCACGATGAAGGCCGGATTCTGCCTCAATCCGTTCTCGATGATCGATGGCGAGCGCGCGGCCGAAGACGAGGATTACCGGCTCGACTGTTTCGGCATGGTCAAGGCCATCGTCGGCCAGATGGCGCGGCACAGCGCAAAGCTGAGCGACACCGAGCGCGGCCTGATCGACCGGGCGGTCAACATGGTCTGGAGCGAACGGGGCGTGGCGGCATCGATCACCGGCGTCGGCGAAGCACTGGCCGGTCTCGGCAATGAAGCTGCGAGCGATCTCGCCACCGCGCTTGCGCCATACATGGCCGGCGGCACTTATGGTGCCTTCTTCGAAGGCCAGGCTAGCCTCGATTTCGACACCGACTTTACCGTCTTCGAGATGTCGGACCTCGCCACCCGCGAGGAACTGCGCAGCGTCGTACTCTCGGCGATCATGTTCATGACCAGCCAGGCCATGACCCGCAGCCCACGCTCGGTGAGGAAGCTGCTCTTGATCGACGAGGCGTGGTCGATGCTCAAGGGCGGCTCGATGGGCGAGTTCGTCGAGACCTACGCCCGTACTTGCCGCAAATATGGCGGGGCGCTGGCGACCGCGACGCAGTCGCTCAACGACTATTACAAGTCCGACGGCGCGACCGCTGCGCTGGAAAACAGCGACTGGATGCTGATCCTCCAGCAGAAGCCCGAGACGATCGCCGATTTCAAGGCGTCGAAGCGCCTCGACATGGACGACCGCACCGAGACCCTGATCCGCAGCCTGAAGCGTTCGGGCAGCGACTATTCGGAAGTCTTCATCAAGGGCCCGGAGACCGAAGCCATCGGTCGGCTTGTGCTCGACGACTATTCGGCGACGCTGTTCTCAAGCTCGCCCCAGACATTTGCCGCGATCGATGCCGAAATCGCGCGCGGCCACCAGCTTGCCGACGCGATCGAACGGATCGCCTTTGCCAATCGAACCTGACTTCTCCCTCCATCCAAGGACACCCAAAACCGATGCCACTCCATCTCGTCACGCCGATCGACCGGGCCCAGGATGCCCGTGCCGACAGCAAAAGTCTCGAGCTGCCCGCCAAGGGCTGGCGCTCCCATGCCGCCGACCTTTGCTACATCGTGCTTCGCGGCAGCACCTTCCTCGCCTCGAGCTACCTCATGGCGCTCGGGCTCCCGCTGCTCTTCTTCCTTCTGATTTCTGGCGGCGATGCCGGGGTCTTCTTCGCCCATCTCGCCAATATTTCGGACCGCTTCTTGGGCGCCGAGCAAGGCCGCCAGATCGGCTTCCTCGACGAGTTCAAGTTCGTCCTCATCGGTGTCGCAACGCTCGTCGTGGTCTGGCGCCTGCCGCGCTTCATCAGCGATCTCGAGCGCGAGCTTTCGGGAGAAAAGCTGTGACGAACATATTGGCAACACAGTCTCTGCGCGGACGCATGGGTGCGGTGAACTGGACCGCCGTCGCGCTCGGTTTGAGCATGGTCGGCTCGGCGCTCTGGGGTGTCTGGGCCACCGACAAGCTGCTCGCGCTCGACAAGCGCGAAGTGGTGACCGTGCAGCTGAGCCGCATCATGGGCGACTTCATCGAAGCCGAGGCGCGCGCGGGAAGACCGCCAGAAGAAACCAAGATGCGCGTCCAGGCCTATCTCCAGGCGGTCGAAGCCTCGGTCGAACATCTGGGCCGCGAGGGCCGCACGGTCCTTGTCGCCGAAGCGGTGGTTGCCGGCAGCACGCCTGATCTCACCGAAGCCGTGCGCGCCGATGTCGCGCGCCGCGTGGGAGCCATTCCCGATGCGCGCCGCTGATCTTGTCCTCCACTCGCCAACCGGGCGGCGCCTCGCGCTGTGGGCAGGGCTTGGCGCGGCAGCGCTCGCGCTCACCTCGCTCGCCGCCTTCTCGAAGGACCACGCGCTGATGATCAACGCCAGTCCGAGCCTGCCTTACTGGGCGATCTGGCTCGATCGAGGCACGCTGCCAAAGCGCGGCGAGATCATCCTGTTCGATCCGCCCGGCTCGCCGCTGCTCGAAAGGCATTTCGGTAAGAAGCCCAAGCCATTCGGCAAGAAGGTAAGCGGCATGCCCGGCGATATCGTGACCGAGAAGGAGCGCAGCTTCTTCGTCAATGGCCGCAAGGTCGCGGTAGCCAAGCGTGCTAGCCGTTTCGGCGAACCGCTGGCGCTCGGCCCGACAGGCGTCGTTCCTCAAGGCTGCTATTTCGTCACCACCGCGCACAAGGACGGCTTCGACAGTCGCTATGCGGCGATCGGGTGGATCTGCGCCAGGCGCATTCTCGGGGTCGGGAGGCCGATCCTGTGACACCGCTTCGCGCCGCCCCATTCCTCGTAGCCGGTCTTCTGATGGCCGCGCCGGCAAGCGCCCGCGACTACGGCCAGCAAGGCACGGTCTGGCCCGTGATCGAGCCTGACCTGCTCGAGCAAATCCATGCCCGTCTCACCCATCTCGAGAAGACCGGCGAGACGGCCAAGCTCAACGAGGAGCTGAAGCGGCGCACGATAGCGCGCGTCAACCGCCCCGAGCCAGTCGCAGGGATCAATGCTGCGGCGGCAGCGCGCAGCTGGCGTTTCGATCCGACGATCAGCGTCGAGCGCGACATTGCCGACGACAAGGGTCGGGTGATCGTGGCGGCCGGAACGCGGGTCAATCCGCTCGACACCGTACCGCTGCGTGTGACGCTGGTATTCCTCGACGGCGATGATCCCGAGCAGCTTGCCTGGGCAACCCGGCGCTATGCCAGCACCAAGGCCAAGCTCATCCTCGTGCGCGGCGCGCCGCTCGAACTGATGAAGGCCCGCCAGCGCCGCTTCTATTTCGACCAGGGCGGCAGCCTCGTGAAGCATTTCGGCATTCGCGCCGTGCCCGCAACCGTCGAGCAGCAGGGCCGCGTCCTCATCATCACCGAGCAGCCGGTTCGCCCCAAGGAGCGCGCATCGTCATGAGCAGAAAAAATCGTTTTCTCACATGGATATGCTGCGCGATCCTTGTCTGTAGTCTCAGCCTTGCTGCGGCTTCGCCAGCGCAGGCATCTGCCGGTCCGGGCCGCTGCACGGGCAAGTTCGTCAATCCGATCACCGACATTTGCTGGTCGTGTCTTTTTCCGATTTCGGTCGGCGGCCTGAAGATCTGGCCGTCGAGCCGTCCCGACACGAGCAACCCTGCGCTTCCCGTTTGCCTCTGCGGTTTGCGGCCGGGCATCGCCATGGGCTTCTGGGAGCCGGTGCGGCTTGCCGACGTCAGCATGAAGCCCTGGTGTTTCGTCAATCTCGGCGGGATGAAACTCGATCCCGGCTTCGACATCGGGTTCAAGTCGATGGCGGGACCCTCGGCGGTGGGCGGCGCGACGCAGTACAATTCTCAGTGGCATGTCCATTGGTATGCCTATCCGCTGATCTACTGGATGGAGATCGTTGCCGATTTCCTGTGCCTCGAGCAGGGCTCGGTCGACATTCTCTATATCACCGAGATCGATCCGCTCTGGCAGGACAGCGAACTCACCGCGATTATCAATCCCGAAGCGGTTCTCTTCGCCAATCCGCTGGCGCTTGCGGCCTGTGCGGCTGACTGCGTTGCTGCGACGGCCAAGCTTCCGACCGACGAGCTCTTCTGGTGCGCGGGATGCCAGGGCAGCATGTATCCTTTGAACGGCAATGTCTCGGCAACGATCGGGCATGTCCAGGCATCGCGGCTCGCCCTCGCCCGCTTCTCCTACAAGCTGCACCGCGAACTCGTCGCCTGGGGCACGATGGGCAGCAAGGGGCTTTGCGGCAAGTATCTGATGCCGGTGATGAGGAAGCAGCAATACCGCTTCCAGGCCACCAATCCCAATCCGCAGACCAAGGGCCGCTACGCCTGCGCGCCCATTGGCGCCTCCACCACCTTCATGTCGGCAGGTCAGGTCTATCCCGCCATCGGCGAGGACATGGGCTATCTGGTCTGGCGCAAACGGAACTGCTGCGCGCTATGAAAATATTCCCTCATCTCCTTGTAATCGCGTCGATCACTGGCGCGGCCGCTATAGCGGGAGCCGCAGCACAGACGAGCGAACCGGAGCTCAATCTCGAAGCGATACGCGCCCGCGCCAAGGTCGAGGCGAGCGAAGCCGATGCGCTTGCCGCCAATGCCCGCGCGCGCGCCGAGGCAGTCCTTAGCCAAGCCAATGACAGCGCCGCCGAAGCTCAGGCGCATGACAAGCGCTACACCGAGCAAGCGGCAAAATCCTTGCGGCCAGAAAGCGCGGACATCTTCGACTTCGACAAGATGGTGGCCGATGCGGGTACCATGGCCAGCGAGGGCTTGGGTGAAGCACCCCGCTTCATCGCGTTCGCTTCGCTCTCGATGCCGCCAGCGGCCTTGCGCGCCATGGCGGACGACGTTGCCCGTGCAGGAGGTGTGGTCGTACTTCGCGGGCTGCCAGGGGGCAGCGCGAAGACCCTGACCGCAGCGCTCGCGAAAGTTGCAGCGGAGGGCGGCAAGCTCGACGCGGTCGGCATAGACCCGCGCCTGTTTCGCGCCTTCGGGGTCGAGGCAGTCCCAACCTATGTCGTGACCAGCAGCGATTTCGATCTCTGCGATGGCTTCGATTGCCGGACCCAGGTTCCGCCCCACGACCGGATGAGCGGTAATGTGAGCGTGTCCTACGCGCTTGAAACCTTCGCGCAGGGCGGCGGTCCCGGCGCCCTCCTCGCATCCCAGCATCTTGCCCGCCTGAAACGAAGTGACCCATGAAACGGCTTTTCCTCCCGCTTCTCTACCTCGCCTGCGCCTGTCTGCCGACAAGCGTCTCGGCCCAGACCACGACCGATGCCGCCAAAGCGGATGGCAAGGCGTTCGGACGCGACAAGGCGGCTACGGCGCAGAGCGCGGCGACGACCGACCCGGACGCAACCCGCGTTCCCAACTTCGGGGCAGTCCCGAACCAGTCGGGCTATTTCGATGATCCTGACCGGATGGCGCGTGAAGCGGCGAGCCAGGCGACGGCGAACACCGGATACCGGACCATGCGCGATTCCATGGATCGCCGTGCGCAGTTCGCGCCGCAGGATCTCGACGCGGTTGTCGCGCGCAGCACTGTCATCAGCAACGACCCGCTCTCCTACACGAGCGGCATGAGCATCAGCGGGAGCCAGGGCCGCTGCGTCCCCCTGCCTCCGGGAACCGGCACGGCAGCGCGTTACATGGCGACCTGCAACGTCGGCTATACGGCTTCCCAGGAGAACAGAACCTGCCCGGTGACGCTGAATGCCACGATCGAGCAGCGGCAGGTCTATGGCTACTATTGCGTCGGCGGGAGCGGCGTCGATCCGGCATCGATCTACAATTGCAATCGCTACCCGGCGCCGCAATGCACGGTCACGCAGTCCTATCCGATCAATCTGTGCGATCCCTATCTCGGCATCTACTGGGGCTGCAACTCGGGCGACCTGCGCGTCGATCTCGTAAGCTGCACCGCGCCGGTCGATGGCGCGACGCCCTACAGCGTGACCGGCGAGAACGTCGTCACGACGAGCCGCGATGAAAGCCAGTGCGCGGGCCTTGCCGCGGACAATTCATGCCAGCAGGACACCGAAACTTGCACCGACAGCGATCCTGTCACCCGGATCGTCGATGGCATCTCGGTGACCCAGCCCTGCTGGGCATGGTCGCGCAGCTACACTTGCGCCCAATTTACCGAAGCCCAGGACTGCCAGACGCTGGAAAGCACGCCCGGCTGCTCGCTGGTGCGCGAAGACTGCCTTTCGGGTGAGCCCTGTCGGACCTGGGAGCGGGTTTACGACTGCCCGGTTCCGGACCAGCCCGCTGATACCAGCCAGTTCATCTGCGACGGCGACGTCTATTGCATCGATGGCTCGTGCGAGACGATCGAGCGCGAGGCCAATGACGAGTTCAAGGACGCGGTTGTCGCGCTCAACGCGATGGACCAGGCGCGGCGCGAGTTCGATCCCGACACGCTCACCTTGTTCAAGGGCACGCGCAATACCTGCTCGTCCAAGGTCTTCGGCGTGCTCAATTGTTGCAAGGGCAAAGGTTTCCCGCTCATTCCGGGTATCCAGCTGCTTGTCGCGCTCGGCTGCAGCCGCGAGGAAATGCTGCTTCACCAGCGCGATGCGCAAGGCCTGTGCGCCTATGTCGGGACTTATTGCTCGGACAGCTTTCTGGGCGTCTGCCTGACCAAGAAGAAGGTCTATTGCTGCTTTGAGTCCAAGCTTTCGCGGATCCTGCAGGAACAGGGCCGCCAGCAGCTGAACAAGCCCTGGGGCAAGCCCAAGACCGAGCAGTGCCTTGGCTTTACCATCGACGAGTTTTCGCGGCTCGATCTTTCAAAGATGGATTTCAGCGAGGTCTACGCCGAATTCACAGATGCCGCGCGCCTGCCCGACGAGCTCCAGGCCGCCACCGAAATCCAGCAGAAAATCGAGGACTATTATGCCCGCGCCAGCCAATAAGGCCGCCCGGCGGCTGCTTGCCGCCTGCCTCTCGCTCACCGCTGTTGCGCCCGCGCTCAGTGCTCCGGCACACAGCCAGGAACCGCCACTGGTCACGACCAGCGACAGCCAGGACAGCTTCTACTGCGAGGAACGACGCCTTGGTTACTGGTTCTATTGCGCCAAGCCCAAGCCGTCCGAAGTGCAGGAGGAGGCATCTGAGCCTGCTCCGAGTGCGACGAGCCAGCTCGATGCAATCACGGCAAATCTGCGCGAACTGAAAGCCAAGGCGATCCTCGAGCCGACGCCGGCCAATGTGACGGCCTATATCCGCTTTCAGCGCGCCCAGCTCGACCGGGCATCTCTGTTCAGCGATGTCTGGCAGCGGGCGATCTGGCAGGATCCTGACCTCGATTATACGCTCCAGCGCCCGGTTTCGACGCTCGGTAAGCGCCAGTGGCAGGACTCGCGCAATGCCGAGCGCAATGCGGTGATGGCACAGCTCTCGCAGCGCTACGGGCTGTTCTATTTCTTCGCCCAGAGCTGCGGCGCCTGCGAAGTCATGTCGCCGATCGTGCAGAGCGTCGCTTCGACCTGGCACATCACCGTGCGCGCGATTTCGACCGACGGCGGCCCCTCGCGCCATTTCCCGAATTACACCGTTGAGACCAACCAGCGCAGCCGGATGGGGCTCGAGCCCAAGGTCACGCCGGCGGTCGTGCTCTGGGATGCCGCCAAGGGTCAGCCCATCCCGATCGGCTACGGCGTGATGAGCGCCGACGAGCTTCAGGACCGCATTTACCTCCTCACATCGAAGGAAGCCGGACGTGACTACTAGGATGAAACGTGCCGTCGCCGCGATCCTCGCGGCCACCCTGCCCCTTACCAGTGCATCGGCCGATGTCGGTAGTTCGATGGACTCGTTCCTGAACGATGTCGGCGGCGCCGCCAACGTCAATGGGCCGACCGCGTTCCAGGGTCAGTCGGCAGGCTATTACAGCCTCGGCAACGTCTGGACGCGCTTCCCTCAGAAAACGACCAACATCGCCAATCTGCAGCTGCCGCGCGCCCGTGCGGGCTGCGGCGGCATCGACATCTTTGCCGGATCCTTCAGCTTCATCAACGCGAGCGAGATCGTCGCGATGCTGAAGGCTGTCGCCAACAATGCGGTCGGCTTTGCTTTCAGCCTGGCGATCGACACGGTCTGCCCGGAATGCTCGAAGATCATGCAGGAGTTCAGCCAGAAGGCTCAGCTCATGAACAACCTCAACATCAACTCCTGCGAAATGGCGCAGGGGCTGGTCGGCGGCATCTGGCCCAAGGGTGATCTTGCCGACAAAGCGATCTGCGAGGCGATCGGCAATTCGGAAGGCATCTTCACCGACTATGCCGCCGCCAAGCACGGCTGTGGTACCAAGGGGCAGCGGGCGAGCACGACCGCGCAGGGCGACGGCGAATATGCCGACGTTAACCCGGCCGTCGCGCGCAACTACACCTGGACCATCCTCAAGAAGTCCGCGTTCTTCTCGCCGAACGGCACGTTCGACCGCGAACTCGCGGAATATGCGATGACGCTGATCGGCACGATCATCTACGTGCCGCCCAAGGATGACGAGCCGGGCAAGTTCGTGCCCTTTGCGGGCGACGCCTCCTCGACGCTGGTGACCGCGCTGCTCGACGGCACGTCTGGCAGCAGCGTGAAGGTCTTCGACTGCGACGAGCCCGACCAGTGCCTCAATCCCAGCTTCAAGACGCTTAGCCTGCCTGCCTCCAAGGCGCTCCGCCCCCGCGTCTCTGCACTGATTGCGGGCATGGTCCAGGCGATCCACGACGACACCGCGATCACCGATGCGCAGAAGGAGCTGCTGCAGGTCGCCTCGGTCCCGCTTTACAAGATCCTCACCGTCCAGGCCGCCTATGGCCGCGGCATGCCGACCGATGATCGTGAGACGCTCGCGGAGATTGCCAGCGTCGACCTTCTGTTCGCGGTGCTCGACAGGATCGTCAGCGAAGCCGGCCGCTCGATGTCGAGCTTCATCGGCGCGGACGAAGCCAAGATCGCCATGTGGCAGGGACAGGTCAACGTTGTCCGGCAGGCACTCGCGGACCGGCAGGCGAACACCCACCTAAAGGTGGGCGCCATCATGCAGATTATCGAGAAGACAGCGTTCATTGAGAACGTGCTCGCCGCCTCGATGTCGCCGGGTATGGCCGCCTCGCTCGACTGGTCGCGCGGCGTGCAGTCGCGCGCCCTCACCCACTGATCCCCTTTCAGCGCGCCGGGAACGGCGGGAGCCCAGCAGCATGGTCGAAATTTTCACGGTTGGCGGCGGCGATTACCTGGTCAATGTCTTTCAGGCGGTCGCCGCCTGGACGGGAAATGGTGGCTACAAGAGTCTCCTCCAGGTCGTCCTGGTCATGGGCCTTGGCCTGTCCGCCCTCACGCTCGCCTTCAATCAGGACTGGCGCGCCTGGATCAACTGGTTCCTAGGCGCAACGCTGATCTACTCATGCCTGATGGTGCCGCGGCTCGACGTGCATGTGACCGATCGACTCAACCCCGGCCTCGCCCCTACCAATGTCAGCAACGTGCCGCTGGGTCTTGCGCTGATGGCGAGCTTCACCAGCCAAGTCGGCGATTATCTGACCGGATCGGCGGAGGTGGTGTTCGGGCTTCCGGGCGATCTCAACTACTCGAAGAACGGCATGATCTACGGCGCGCGGCTTTACGATGCGACGCGTAGCTTGCGCATCTCCGACCCCGAATTTGCCGCCAATCTCGACGAGCATTTCCGCCAATGCGTCTTCTACGACGTGCTGCTTGGCCGCTATTCAATGAAGCAGCTCGCCGAAACGGGCGACATTTGGGCAACGATCGCGCCGGGCAGCCAGGCTCGGGCACAGCGCTTCCTGACCCGCGATGCGACGTCCGGCCAGGTGACCTCGGCCATCGTGACCTGCCGGGAAGCCTATGACACGCTGAACGCCCAGTGGGCGGGCCTCGTCGACGATATGGGAACCGTTTTCGGCCGCCAGCTCTATCCCAACCAGACGGCGGCGCTCGCCAAGGCCAAGCTGTTCGCAGACCTGCCTGTGGCCTATCAATATCTGAGCGGCGTCTCGGCCAACGCGACCGAAATCTTCAAGCAGACCCTGACAATCAACGCGATGAGCCAGGCCATGCATTCGATGGCCGGCGGCAGCGGTGCCTCCAGTGTCGACGTCTATTCCCAGACGCGGGCGGACATCCAGACCGAGCGCACCTACAGTTCGATCGCCAGCAACGCGATGAAGTGGGTGCCGCTCCTGAACATCGTCCTGACGGTGCTGTTCTACGCGCTCTTCCCGGTCCTCTTCCCGCTGTTCCTGCTGCCCAAGACCGGCCCGGTCGCCCTCAAGGGTTATATCACCGGCTTCTTCTATCTCGCTGCCTGGGGGCCGCTCTTTGTGATCCTGCACATGATATTGATGTACAAGGGCGCCACCGACATGGCAGCGGTCGCCGGAACGAATGGCCTCAGTCTTGCGAGTTTCACCGGCATGGCCGACGTCAACAGCGATATCGGATTGCTGGCAGGCTACCTCATAGCCTCCGTGCCCTTTCTCGCCGGCGGGGTCGCCAAGGGCGCGATGGCCATTTCGCACCACGCGACAAGCTATCTCAATCCCAGCCAGAATGCAGCCGAGGAAGCCGCGCGCGAGGCCAGCACCGGCAATGTCTCGCTGGGCAACAAAAGCTTCGAGAATTCGAGCGTGCTGACCCGCCAGTTCGCGCAAGGGACCATTGCGCCCAGCTTCACGTATGGCGCGGCCCAAACCCGGACGTTCAGCGACACCGGCTCGATGACGACCAGTTTCTCCGAAGCCAGCTACGATCAGCTGCCGAATTCGAGCTATCCGTTCACGCCCAGCCTCGGGCAGGAGTTCACCTCGCGCCTGTCGACGATGGCATCGCAGGCCCGCTCCAACAGCGAGAGCTATGCCAACATCGCCACGGAATCGACCACCAGCGCCGTCACGAAATTCCGCGAACTCCGCAGTCAGTTCAGTCGCGGATCGGCTTTCGAAAGCGCCACTGGAACGTCCAACTCCGACAGCATCCAGACCGCCTTCAACGAGGTCGATCAGGCATCGACCAACCTGCAGCGGCAGTTCGGCCTTTCGCGACGGGCAGCCGACGACATTTCGACCGCATGGTTTCTCGGTGGCGAAGCCGGCGCCAGCGCTGGAGTTACAAACGGGGTGGCATCAGCCAATGTCGGTTTGAAGGGTGGTGGCACGCGCACTTGGACCGACAGCGATATCGGCATCGCATCGGAGGATCGCTCGCGAATCTTCGGCAGCCTCGCGCAGATGTCCGACAGCCGGAACTGGTCGAGCACGCGCGATGGGTTCATTCGCACCGTAAGCACGTCATCGAGTTCCTCGATCTCATCGACTGCGAGCGGGATGAACGCTTCGCTTACCGAGGCGCAGAGCTACAGCCGCGAAGCTCGGCGGGCAGAGGAGCTGGCAAACCGCCTCGAAAGCCAGGCATCGTTCTTCGAAGGCAACAGTGCCGCAGGCAGCCTCAATCTGTCACAAGCCTACCGCGAATGGGGTTTGGTCGAGATCGAGCGCAATCGCGACTTCTATGGCAATGTGCGGTTTGACGATCTGGCGTTCCAGCTCAGTCCGGAAGGCCAGGCGCTGCAAGGCAAGTTCATCGAGAGCTATGCCGATCAACTCCGTGACGGGATCGAGGACCGGCTCGTCCTGTCTGCGGGCCAGCCAATCTCGCGCCCTACGGTCGCTGGTCCGGGATCAGTGCGCGGCCGCGCCCAAATCGGCGGAGGAGGTCCAGGAAATGTGCCGCAGGTGGATTCCGGCGATCTTCACGACGAGGTTCGGCGAGCTCAAGCGGCCGGTCGTCAGAGGATCCGCGGATCCAGAGGGCGTCTGGATGCCGCTACCAAAGGCGCGCAGGGTGCGAGCGCGGAGTCGGCGGATGAGGTGAAAGAATGGTGATAAATGAGATCACCAAAGTCCGGTTGATGCACCAGCCAAATACGCGAAACCTGCGGCAATCACGAGCAAAACCGTGATCGTCAGCTTCCGCCCCCACGGATCGGCCCAGGACTTTTTGATCCGATATTCCATCAGGCGATTGTCACGGATCGCCTGATCGATTTCGGACAGGCCCTCCCACTTCGGGGCGCGATGCTCGGCAGTTTCGATGTCGAACTTGGTCATGATCGCATTCATCTCGCTTCTCCTTAGAACATAGCAGAAACAAGGGCTCAAGCCAGAAAAACATGCCCCACGGGAGACGCGCAGCCTTTCCTCAGAACTCGGAGAGGACGGTCATGTACCGGCTTCTTGATCCGGCAGAAGCATGACCTCACTACGGATGCCGGGCCGGGTCATCATGTCGGCGATAGCCGGCAAGCTTGCCGACATTGCAGAAAGGAGATTCTTCTCCAGTGTCTTCAGTTGCTCGCCGTTCACGGAAGGCGGCTTGAGATTGTCTGCTCGTCCCAATGTGTTGAGCATCTGCAGAACCTCCCAATCCCGCAGGACATGGGTCTGGCCTTCCTGATCGCGCCATGCCCCCAGCACAATCCTGGTAACCGAATGGTCCTGGCCGGTGACCTGGTCCTCGACCGAAGCAATGAGCAAGGGAGCGGGTAATCGCAGGCAGATCGCCAACGTGCTTTGCAGGCCCTCTCCTTCCTTCAAAGCGCGATCGAAAAGCGTGTGCCCCACCCCCACAAGACGCGTCGGGCCTTCCCGATTGCCCAGGCGGGCGTTGCGATCGAACAGCAGGCCTTTGTACCGATCCTGCATCGCGTAATCTTCATCCACCCATTTCTCAGGCGTCAGGACATCCAGCCCGTCGTCCCTCCGGAACACGCGCCGGCCTTGGGATTCCATCATCATCGCAAAGAAGCGCTCGAGATCGGGAAGATCGACCAGCGGGAGGTTTCGTCCAACTTGGGCAAAATCGAAGCGGGTCACGTTCCCGAGCATCGTCTTGACCTTGTCGACCAGATCTTCTCCGCCAATGGTGGCAGATTCCCGGTCGAACCACTGGCCAAGGCTTTCGCGCGATTGCGTCTGCCCAGCCGCAAAAATCTTCTCGAATGCGCTCGGGCCGGTCATGCCGATGACGAGCTGACTGATGTCTTCTCGTTCGTCCATGGCCTCGTCGAGGGTGCGCTGAATCCGCTCGAGCTTGGCATTCAATAGATCCCAAATTCGCGCCTCGACCGTATCCGGGTTCCTCAGGATGAAGACCTGAACCGGCCTCGTCTGACCATAGCGGGACAGCCGGCCAACGCGTTGGTGCAGGCGCATCGGATTCCAAGGCATGTCGACATGGATGAGAGTCGCACAGCGCTCTTGAAGGTCGATACCTTCGCCGGCCGCTTCAGTTGAAACAAGAAAACGGATGGTGCCCTGGTTAAACGCTTCTGCTGCCGCCTCGCGCGACCAACTCTTTGGCCCCCGCGACCCGTCCGCCTTGTTGATTTCCTCCAAGCGCTCATCGCCATTGATGAATGCACAGCAACCGTGACCAAAACGCGCGTGCAAGGCATCGACGACCAGAGCCTGGGTGGCCTTGTATTCGGTGAAGAGGAGTACGGGTTCGTCAGCAGGCAATTCGCGGTCGATGAGATCGACCAGACGTCCGATCTTGCGCTCTTGCTGAATGGGTTCGGCCAACTCGAGCAGTTCATCAAGCCTCGCAATCTCGCCTTCCATCAGTTCGGCGAGCATTTTGCTCCATGCTTCTTCGTCGGCTCGGGCACGATCGTCCAATGTCTCGTCCTCGTCTCCCTCCATTATGGTCGGAAACGGTGCGCGTGCCTGCTCGGCAACATCGGCCAGCTTCGCCCGGCGCTTGGTCAGAGCACTGCGAATGGCCGCAATGGAACTGGCGGCCAGCTTTTGCAGCGCAATCAGCAACAGCATCCGCGCTGACTGCGCCCGGCCATCGAGGGTCGATGCATAGGCTCGCCCATCAATGATGAAGCTGCTCAGCGTTTCATAAAAGGCGCTTTCCTCCGGGCTGAAGGCGTATTCTCGCGTCTCGACCGTGACCGGCGTGAAGAGGCGGTTCCCTTTGAGGTCGGTGACCGTCGCCTTGTTATTGCGGATCATGACTTCGGGAAGCTTAGTCAACTGCTCGTCGATGTCATGTTCGGGTCCGAACTGGTCCGGATCAAGCAGGCTGAGCAGGGAAAGAAAGCCGAAGTCCTTTCCGCGGTGCGGCGTGCCGGTGAACAGAAGCAGAGAACGGATTTTGTGCCGCTCCTCGAGCGCGCGCAGAAGCTGGAAAGAAAGCGTCTCTCCCGTCCGTTCATCGGCGTGGAGGTGGTGCGCCTCGTCAACCACGACCGCATCCCACGGGTCAGCGGAGAGGAACCGACTGCCTTCGGATCGGCCGTCTGCAACTTCCCGGCGAAGTGTGTGGACGGATGCGACCACCATGTTCGCCGTATCCCAAAAATCCACGGTCGGCGTATCAACCGAGCGGTCGTAGACCTGCAGGCGGATATCGAACATCTGACGCAAACGCTTTTGCCATTGGGGCACCAATTTGGCAGGCGCCAGCACCAGCAGGCGACGGATTTGCGCCCGAGCCACCAAAGGCATGAGCACCAGGCCAGCTTCTATGGTTTTGCCCAACCCCACATCGTCGGCCACCAGCCATCGGAAAGGGAATGTCCGGTTGACCTTGTGACAGACCCAGAGCTGATGCGGGAGCAGCTGGACGCGCGATCTTGAGAACACCCCCCACTGATCGTTCACCGAGCGTATCGCCATCGCGCTTGCGCGCATCAAAGTTTCCGCACTTTCATCGAAGGTACGGGTCGTCAGTGCCTGATCGAGCGAGCGAGCGAGCGTGAGTTCCGTGCGCAGAACCTGCTGGATCGCTGCGCCAAAACGCGCAACAACGAATTCGCCGGCATCTGCGATCACCTGACCCACGCCGTGACGTGGGTGGTTCACCCTTGTATCGGCGGCCAGTGCTTCAGGCATCTTCATCGTCGGCATCGTCCCAATCGTTGTCCGGTCGCCATTCCTCGACATCCGCATCGTAGAGGATCGAGGCGAGGTCATCGCGGTGCTTGGCCAGTGTGATTATGTGCAATGGCAGATCACCGTCGCCATCGAATTGAGCGTCGTCGCCGATAAGACGCTCAACTGCCCCATGCAGGGCGCGTCCCTCGTCAATGCCGCGCTCGAACTGGCCCAGGCCGAGCGTATATGCGAGACGACGGACGCGTTCCGCCGTGCTCCAGCCATACGGCATGATCCGTTCGACCTGCGCCTGCGAATAGATACCCTTGCGGGCCAATTCGCGCACGAGCCAGTTCGCGCCGATGCCGAGCGATCGTGCCAGAGGCGCTGCTTCAATGCTCATGCGAGCGGCAACTTGAGAGAAGGCCGGTCGCAAGTGTCCGCGTAGGCTTACCTCGCCCTCCTGGGCTACGACGGCAGGCAATTTCAGGAAGAGCCTCTGGTAGCTTTCGAGATGCCTCGCGATCATGCACAGGTCAGGAAGGCATCGGCGCCACATCAGGTAGCCTTCATCCGCATCCGGATCGCTCCAGGCGCGTAGGCGCTCAACGAAAGGTCTCAGTTCCTTGTCACACGGATCGATTGTCGCGAGTTCGTGCCACCAGCCATCCTGGATCGCTTTGGCAACAAACTGCCGGGACTGAGCTGGCTTAATCCTCCCCAGCGTCTGGAACGTTGCGAGCGAGAGCATGGTAAACCAGGCGGGCTTATCCCCGTCAGCCAGGGCTGCCGAGGAAAAGTCTTCAGGATACACCGCGCGATCATAGGCATCGCGAAGTTCGCTGCGATTGTCCCGCCACCATTGCGCAATACCCGAGAGCGCCAGCTCAGCATCAGGTTGCCAGGGGCTGTTCGGATCGGTCGGTATTGGAGTGATGCCGAAGGAATACCCTAGCTTTGCGAGCAGCCGATTTTTCTCGTCCTGCTGCAGTCCGGCCAGCAAAGGTGAATTCGCCAGTTCATTCACACTGGGGAGCCACTTTGCGGCGCTCGCCAGCTGAGCAACGGTCCGATCATCCGCACCGACCAGGTAGCGAATAAAGCCTTGTTGACGCGCGGCACTGTCACCGGCGCTCTCTGCCCATTTCTCCCAAACATTCGGGCTATGACCTGCCTGCTCACGCGCAAAGGCGGCGAGTTCGAAGCCAGCGCCCGCATAGCTCGCTGCGAGGCGTCCTGAGGACGGGGCGAAGGCCGCGCGTTGTTGTTCATCGCTATTGCCCTGTGGAAACGCCAGCAGCCGGATTGACTGCCAACTGCCGTCCTCTGCAAGCCAGAGCCGCTCGCGGAAGAACTTGCGCAGTTCAAAATCTTCCTCTCCGGTCATCGCGAGCGTGACTGCCTCGTCACGCAGACAGGCAAGCGCATCCGCCAGGCCGGAATCTATTCCTTCGTCTCCTGCAAACGTCTCGGCCAATTTGACCGCGTCCAAGGGTTGCCCCGAAGGCAACCCCACAGCTCTCAGCAATTGTCCCGTTTCCTCGGTAACGATTGCCTTCTCGAGCTCTTCTTGGGCTAACAAATCCGAGATAGAGCTTTGGGCATCGCGAGCGGCAAGCCCTCCCGAAAAGCGCCACTTCACATCGGCTGCCCGCGCCGAACCGCCAAAGGCCAATGGCACTAGCGGTCGCTCCGCCAATAGTCGTGCCAGCCCTTGTCCGGACTTGTGCAGCGACTGTTCGGACCCCTGACTTACCAAGTCTCGGGCAAAGAGTGGCACAAGCCTTCGCCAGAAATCGTCGAACCCTTCCGGATCCAGGCCTGTAGCACGCGCGAAGCTTGCCCAGTCCGCGAGGCAATAGTCATAGAAAGCAATGAGCCGCGGCCCGAGAGCAAGGCCGAGCCGGGCAAATCGGCTATCCTTTTCGTCAGCCGTACCGGACAATTGCGTGCGACCGGGATCAACGGGAAAGCGGCCTTCCAACAACCAGGCGCCGCGACGGCGCTCGCCCACGAGCGGAACCAGATGCCAGAACTGCGGCACATCCTCGGGAAAGGCATGGGGTCCGCTGCGTCCGAACGGCAGAAACAGGCGGAACTCATTCCCCAAATCAAACCGCAAAACATAGCGGGCGCCGTCGAGGGTAAGCCAGCCTACTCCTTCGATCAGCGGATGTTCCTCGTGCCGGAACGCCTGCTCGTTTTTTCCGTCCACCAATTCGATGGCGGCATCCCGGCCAAGTGCCGTCAGATACGGCGCAGCCTCGCGAAATGCGTCCCAGGCCTCAAGGGCTTCCCGAGACCGATCCGGTGCCACTGGAATTTCAATGAGGGTCGCTTTGCGCCCCCTATCATGAAATGAGGACACGGCTCGGCTACCGGCTTCCCAGTCGGCAGGGATCATCCCGCCCAAGATGCGGATAGCGATTCCGCCGCTGGCGAGCAGGATCTCGTCAGCCAGCATGTGCACTGTCTTGAACCCAAGGCCGAAGCGGCCAGTTACCGCATCCCCTTCCTTGGCAGAATGGTTGATGGCCAGCATATTCGAGAGGTCGCGGCGGTGCCCTTCTTCTTCTGCCTTGAGTGGGTGACTCCCGGGCTGATTGATCGGCCGCCCCCAATGGATCACCCGCAAACAGGCAAGCACCTCATTGGAATCGTAGATGGCTTCGACGCGGAAGCGCCCGTCCCCGTGCCACTGCGCCTGGGCATCGACGGCGTTCTGGTATAGCTCGAACAACACTCGATGTGGGGCATAGCCCATCTCGTCGATCTTCTGGCGGGTGGCTTCGAGGAGCTCCCTCGCTCCCTTGTCCGACTGCGCGGCTGCCCAAAGTGCGTTGCGGGCCTTGTCCCGGTCGCGGGGCGCATCGCGATGATAGTCATTCACTGCTGCGCGCATCACAGGTCCGGTCTTAATGCCGGCGAGGCGATCGTGGAGTACCTCCTGCAATTCCACGCAGGTATCGGCGAGTGTGCGTTGATCGCTGGCAAAATAGCTGGCCAGCAGTTCGGACAGTGTCGCCTTGTGACGCTCGAAACCCAGCATCAGAGCAATGGCCAGCTTCCGGACAAACTGATCCAATAATTGCCGTGCCTCGGCCTCATCGCATGGTGAAACCGGTCCGATCACGAGATCAAAGACGTGCCGATAGCCCGCTTCGTCGCGTTCAAGTCCTCGGTAGATACAATCCAGCAGCAGGGTATCGTCTTTTCCCGACAGGGGGACGGTGCAATCCGAGCCAGCCGCTGATCGCACAGTGACCTGCCCGTGTTCCGGCAACTCCACTGCGAAGCGCAATTCGGCAAGGCGCTCCAGATTGGCGTTGGCCATGCCGCGCTGTTCGTCGGCCAACGCATCGAGATCGTCGCAAATGCGGTGGAAGGAGCGTTGACCTTCCCACTTGCTGGCGAGAGCCTGAATTTGCTCGTCCCTGCCGAGCATGGCCAGCGCCAGCAGGATGCCGTCATGCACGTCATACTGGCTGAGCGGCGAGAAAGCGCGTTCGATACTGCTCAGCCAGTCCGAAGCGACCGGTACAACTGTTCGGCTGGATGGCGCCGCTTGATCATCGCGCTGCTCCAGCTTGTCTGCATAATCGCGCGCCAACAGCGATGATGGCTCGATTCCGGCTGCACTCAAAGCGAGGCTATCTGCCCGGCCGAAACCACCCGCTTCGTTCGGAACAAGCAGATCGGCGGGAAGATAGCTGGACCCATTCGTCAAAGCCGTCAGATTTCGGCCAAATGCTGCAAGGTAGAGTCGCCGTGCCGCTTCAGCATTTGTGCCGAGCCCGCTCAGGCCGGCCACCGCATTCAACTGAGCAACGATGCCCGTCCGAGGGGGCGCATTTAGAACTTCGGCCATTCCTGCAACGACCGCTTCCATCGCCCCGTCGCGCAAGGCTGCAGAGATCAAAGGCCACGCTTCCGCATTGAGCTCTGCATTCGAGCTCGCCAACTTCGTCAACTCGTCAAGATGCTCCACGACATCGAGGCACAAACCGGTTGCACCGTGGTCGGCTGCAAGCTGGGAGGCCAAGAGAAATGACTGGGACCGATCCGGTTGAAGGCGCCCTAGGTGGCGCTGCACATTCCCGTCGCGCAGGCAGCCGGGAAGCGTACTGGCAAATAAAAGTCCGCCTTGGTCGAGAACCAGGTTCTCAAGGGCACGTCCCGCATCCAGGGGCAGGTCGAGAACCTTGGTTGGTGTCCATGCATTGCCATCCGCAGCGATCCATGCGGTCTGACGAAGCGCTTCTAACAGATCATCAGGCAGGTGCTCTATTCCGCCCAATCCCGCAGCAATTTCCGAGGTGAAGCGTTCAGGGTTTGGCGCGGCCAATGCCGTGCGGATCGCCGCTTCAGGCCCCCAACGCGCGACAAGCCTGTTCTGAACCGCCGCTGCTGGCGGATCTCCCCATAGCTCGACCAGACGCGTAAAAGGCAAGAGCGCGGGTGCGACATCCGAAGTGCGACCGCGGAACAGGTCTGTGGCTGGAAGCAGACTTTCGCACCCATCGGATCGGTGCAAAGGCAGCGCTTTCAGAACATCGTCATCGATACCCGCGTTGAGCAATGCGATGGCTTTGGCATCGTCGAGGATCGGCAAGGTACCGGCGCGCTGTGCATCCAGCAACCAAGCACCCAAATTGGTGACATCGACACGGTGCAGGCCAATCCGATCGCGAAGAGCCTTTTTCAATTCTGCCGCCGTCACCGAGGACACGAGACGTTCCTCTCTACCCTGCAGCAGCACTTGCACCAGATCGTCGAGAATCCCGCCGAGATCATCCAGCTCGATCAGCCCAACATGCGATGGCAAGGTGGGATCGCGTACAACAAGCTGGCGCAATTCGTCGCGAGGCGCATCTGCACCGAGCAGCTCCGCGAGCTCCCCACACTTGCCAGGATCCCCGAAACTTTCGGCCTGCCTCAAGACGGCCAAGAGGCATTCCGCCTTCTTTGCCGAAGCCAGGTCCCCAAGACCGCCATCCTTCAACCCGACTCGGTAGATTTCGGGCGCCGCGATCGCACCGGCGAGCACGAGGAGCTCCCGATTCGGTGCCGCATCGAACAGAAAGCCTTTACGCCTCAGACCCGCGATGGCGCCCAGAGATAACCGAACGTCCGCTTCGTCTTGCATCAACCGCGCGGGGATAACCTGCAAATCGCTACCCCGGCGATCCGCCGCCAATGCATCGAGCGAGGGGCCGTTGCGCAACAAATGCGATATCAGTGCCGAAGCTTCCTGCGCTACGCTCCCTCGAGCTGAAAGGAAGGGCTCCGCGACCGCCAATAATTCGATCGTCTCATTCAGCCCCAGCTGCCGGGACATCGCCCCGCCCTGCTCCGCCCATGTTGCCTTGACCGGAATGCTACTTCCCACTGCAGCCAGCGCCCGAACAAGCTCCCGATTTTCTACGCTGGTAGGAAGGACAAGGAGGCGATCCTGCGGCAGGCGCCGAACCAGCGGTTTAAGCTTCTCGGCACTGGCAAAACTTTGCTCGACCATGGCGATGGCGCTGCGGTAAGTTTCAGCCAGCGCCGCCCGTGCTGCTTCGCCGGGCTGCGCCACATCGAGCACCGCCGACAGCGTTTCGGCCACTTGTCCTTTCTGAAAAGCAGAGGGACCGGCAAGGCGCACCAACTCGGCGAGCTGCGCGTCCGGCCAGCGCGGATCGGCATCAGCCAGCACGGTACCAAAAGCCAGGACGATCCCATTGTCGCGGCACCAGTCTTCAAGTCCTGGAAAAGCGGCCTTGAGGCGGGCCAGCGACGTCGCATCGCCCCTCACTATTGGCCGCAAAGATGCGCTGGAACAAACTTGCCAGCTCTCCGTCTTCTCACCGGGCCAACACCGGGCCATGCCCCTGCCCTGGCAGACATCGACGCGGTTCTCGTCCCACCAAGCAGTGCTTCGGAGCGCGCGGACCAGCGCATGACGATCTGGCTCGGCAGGCATACCCGGAAGTGAATCTGCCAGCGCGTCGAGCATCAGCGGCAAACTGGCCTCCCGGCGCAGCGCTTCGTTCCAATCGCTCTCGATGTGATCGTCGCTACGCAGCTTCCGACGGTCGCTGGAAACGAAAAAATAGCCGTGGATCAGCACGTCAATGTCATGCGTTCCATGACTGAGCGGCGTGTTCAGTACGGGCTGGCCAAGCGGTAGATAGACCGTGTCGCGGACACGCAGGACCGCTTCACCCTCTTTGGCCGACGAGCGGCAGACAAGGACTGCTCCGTGAGGGTTGGCTTTGGGCGGGATTAGCTTGCGATGGATGTCGAAGACCTTGTCCCATCCATCCTGGTCAAGCAGCCTGGCGGCCTTGCCGCCGGGCATCCATTGCTGCCGCCCATTGAACTCGAGCGCAAATCCGGCACCATCGATCTGTCCGGCAATAATCGGATCGCCCTGATCAATTCCGGGTCCGGATAGTCGGCGGGCTCCCTTTCCGAGCGAAAGCCGGCGTCCCTCCCCCACAGTTGGCCTGACCTCAATGGATTGCAGGCTACGAAGACAGGAAAGTGCCGCGGGAAGCTCCGCACCTTGCAATATGTCTGCAATAGCGCTGTCGGGTTCCCAATTTCGGTCAGAAAGACAAAGATCATACCCTGGCCGCAATTTCGCTGTCCGCAGCGGGAGGAAAAGCGCCATACCCTTGCCAAGGCCGATTTCCGCGACTTTCTCGAGCAGCATTTCGGCGTCGGCAGTAGTCAGGGAAGGCCAGGCCGTGGCCGCAACGTCGGCCTCGCTTACCTTTTCCCACGGGTTCATGATCAGAAGGCGTGGACGTCCACCTTCGTCCTCGACCCTTCCCAGCGCGATAAAGGCATCGCAAAGGTGATAAACTGACTTTTGCCCGAGCCCAAAGCGTCCTACCGCAGCGCGCTCATCTGCCTTGCTGCCACCGCTGGCGCGAGTGATCCCGTCCATGTTCCGGGCGAAGACTTCCCCGTCGTTTGCCACAATCAGGCCAGGAGTTTGCAGCAACGGATTGCTCGCCTCCGGAAAGCCGTTGTGCCCGACGACAATCAAACGCTTCGCGCCGGCGTCTTCGGCGTTTTGGAGCAGTTCTTTAAAGATCGTGAAGCCAGAGGCGTAGCTCTCGCGTAGAATCTGCTGGAGCCGCTCGATATCGCTCTCCGCCGAGTGAACCAGTCCGCTCGATCTCACATCCATCTCGACCTGGTACGAGATTGATGCGTCAGATACGGTCACATTCACCCCGGTTCCCCCTATCAACCTTTGCGGCACAAACGTACTGAAAACTATTCATCATCGTGAAATAAAACTTCGGAAATTTTCGATGAATTGATCCGTTATCTACGTTTTACTGGCGCGCTAAGCTGACATCAATTTTGTTGGCTCGCCGGAAAAGGAGATGCGCAATACCCCTTTTGCGCGGGTCGCGGCCACATGGAGAAGCGAGCGGCTCTGGGCGATCACATCCTCCCGGTCCGCCGCATCGACGGCCGCCTTCAACGCGCCGGCGGGCGGGAAGGTCGACTCGGATAGGAACGGGATTGCCACAGCGAAGAACTCGAGCCCCTTCGCCCGGTGCATCGTAGTAATCCTGACCCCGGGGATGGAGCGATCATCGGCGGTGCCAGCCTGGAGGACCACGGTGTCGATACCCGCTGCTCTCAGCGATCCCTGAACTCGATCTATATCTGCCCTTCTGCTGCACAGAATTCCGATATCGGCAAGGCGGATGTCTTCCGGGGAAAGTGCTCGAACCCAGGAGACGAGGCCATCCAGTTCGTCAGATTCCGACCGGCACGTGACAAGCTGAGGCGCGGGCCCATGCATGAGGCTCACATAGCCGCGCAGCGTGTCTGTCCCCTCGTCAAGGTCGTCTACGCTCACCCCCTCAAGGATGGAGACTGCCCAGGCCCTGATCTCCTGGGTCGTCCTGTAGTTCAGTCGAAGCTGCCGGGATCGCCCGCGAACATTGATCCCGCAGGCAGACATGCTGGCCCGGCGTGCGTAGATGCGCTGGTGCGCGTCCCCGGCAATGAAAATAGAGTTCCGGTCCCCGGAGGGCGTTTCCGGCATGATCGCACGGATCAAGCGGAACGCCTGCTCTCCCATATCCTGCGCCTCGTCCACAATGACTGCCGCATAGGGAAGATTCGGCGCTTCCGCGCACAGGATGTCGGTCGCCTCGCGATAGGCATCGTCCGGTTCGGCCAGCCCCTCGCTGATCATCCGCGCCCGATAATCGGCGAACAGGTCCCAGAGGAGTGTCCGCTTGCGTCGGTCAAGCGGAGTGCCGCGGCCAGCACGGGACGCCTTTAGGTAGGCACGCTGATCGGTCAGGCCCTTTGCCTGAACGATCTGGGCCCACTCCGCCCTGACAAAGGCTTCCGACAGCCCTTCGGGCAACTCATGATCGTCGAATACCTCCCGCCAGATCTGATCGAGCCGGTCGCGCGCCTCACCGAAATACGCCACCTGCCGTTCGAAGCTTTTGCGCTTGAGGAATTGGGATACCCAGCGGTCGAGGTTAATCACCTCGATCCGAGGAGGACGGGCGTCGAGATGCCCTGGACAAAGCGTCCGAAGATTGGCCTCGATGTCCTGTGCGAGACTGGTCGTGAAAGTGGTAAGCAGGACCCGTTGGCCTGCACGGGTCGGATCATTCTCGATCTGGTCGGCGAGGTGCTTCGCCCGGTGCATGGCGACCACCGTCTTGCCGGTACCGGCACCGCCTCGCACCATAGCCGGGCCGTTGTAGTCTCGATAGGCAATCTTGCGCTGCTCCGGGTGCAGGAAGACCCGCCAACCCTCCAACCCTTCCTCAAATACGCGCCGCAGCTCAGCCTCTGAGTCGGGGATGAAGATGGTTTGGCGGCTCTCTTCTGTTTCGATGAGCCGGTCGAACGTCAGGTCCGCATCCGACTTTGCCGCCGCTAACTCCTGCTCCTCCCCAACTCCGGTCAGCGTACGGATCTCGTCATCGCTGAAACCGGCCGCAACCGCGTAAAGGACCTGATAGGTGAGCGGGTCGAACCGGTCCTCGTCTGCCTCGAGCGCTTCGATGGTTGTGACGAGCCGGACTGCTGGGATCTCCTCCTCCGCAACCCCGAGGGCATGGAGCCGCTTGTCGGAAACCTCGGCGAACAGACGCGGCTCCGACACTATCGGAGCGGCGACCGGTTCCACCGCCGCGTCGATCTCCCCGATCACCCGGATCCGATTGGTATCCGGATCAAGCTTGACTCGCCGACCTGCCGCCCAACGATAGGCCTTGTCGTGTTCGTTGACGTGAACGAACATGATGTCTCGCCCCACCTCGAAGGCGACCGCACGATACGCCTGGTCGACCCGGAGGGACTTTATCGAGCTGTCTTTTGCCCCCTCGACCGTCTCAAGGTTCAGCCCATTGCAGGACGGGTCGGACATGTAGCGGGTCATCATGTCCATGAACCGGATCGCCACCTTGTCTGGGAGCTTCCTTAGGCTCTTCATGCAGCCGATGTCATAGGAGACCCGCTTGGTAATCGTGTCTGTCATGATTGTGCCTCTTCAAGTGCTTGCAGAACCCGTGTGACGACCTCCCCGACCGGATTTGTGTCCGGTTCGAACAGGATCAGGTTCCAGCCAACGCCGTCATGGATTTCCTCCGCGACGGCGAGCCCGGCCGCAGACCAGCCGAACTCCATCATTCCAACGACCCGCCCCCCGGCTAGCAGGTCGTCCCCGAACCGATCCGGTGCAGGGGCCTCCGCAGCGATCAGCGCATCGATCAGGGGGTGGAAAGCCTCGTCGCAAAGGGCGCGCGCCTCCATCCAGGCCTCTGCCGCGCTATCAGGCGGATCCGATCGATCGGACATATCGGGCGGCGACAGGGTGTCGAGTCCGTCAAGTTCAACATGGAACCCACGGACCCCTTGGAACAGATTCACAAGCCGCCACAGACCGCGCCAGGTATCCGTGTAAACAGCCTTCGCCGCAGGCGCTGCGCCCGGGTCCGGTAGCACAGCCCGAAGAACGAGCCGCAGGTCTTTGTCGGATTGAAGCCATTCGCTTGGCGAGATCTTCTGACACGCCAAATAAAGATCGATCGCTCCAGCTCCGACATGCTCTGCGAGCTCTGGGGTCCGCAGGAACCCGCGCCCTTCCTCGGAGAGAGCAGCTGATCTGGGCAGTTGATCCAACGGCCTGCCCGTCGCCACGAGGGCCCGGACCAAGACAGACCTGGTTGGCGCATCCTCCTCGGCCTCCCCGTCGAGCAGGCGCCGGAGCGCTGCGAGAGCGGTTTCCGTTTGGAATCTCCGAACGGTGTCAGCAACGGATGCGAACCCTGGATGGGCCAGGACCCGTCCGAGACGCCCGATCCTCTCTGCGCCGAGCTCCGATTCTGTCAGCGGGTTGAGCAGGCCCCGATCTTCCGGGTCGAGGTCTCGCCACGAGAGGGTCCAGAGGCGCACCTCCCCGGACCGGATCATGGTGATCCGGTCAAGCAAATCCTGGGCGACGGTGCCCGCGTGGTATTCGAGTCCGTCCATCTCGATCACGACCGGGAGGTGCCCGGCGCGTCCGATCGGAGTGAGCAGGAAGTCAATCCGCTTCTTCGGGAGACCTCGAAACCGAGCGTCGATCTGGACCTGCGGTTCGATTGTCCAGAGGCGCGGCGCCTCTGTTCGCCCCGCCCGTAACACGAAGCCACGGCGCCCGCCGGCGAGCACCTGCGGAGTCAGGGCTCCGTCGCCGTAAAGTTCGGACAAGGCGCTGAGGAGCCTCTTCTCGAGCGCGCTCTCAACCAGTGCACCGCGCATCAACTCATCGATCCCGGTCTCGGTCCGGGTCAGGCTGTCCCATTTCTGAAGGATCGCCTCCATCAGCTGGCGCGCCCTGTCCCGATCCGGCTCCCCGGGTCCGAACTGTGACCGGTAAGGCTTAACACAGCGGAAGCACCCGTTCCGGTCCGTCTCCTGGTTACACGGACAGTCGCGTAGCGCTTCCGCTGCGCGCGTGATCACCGACCGCATCGTTTCCGGATGCTCGCCGATCTGGCGCAGATAGCCCGAACCGCCGGGAACAGAGTCGTAAAGATAGAGGCTGCGTACCGTGGTCATTCCGTCCAGCTGCGCCGCGAATACCGTGGACCTGATGTGGTCCACCTTCCCGGCGAAATGGCGCCGCATGCCGAGGTTGATCGCTGCAACGAAGCTTTTCAGATCGTCGTCATCTGCGTCTCCCACGACGGGGATTACGATCCGGATCGCCTCCGTATCGAACCCGCGCATCAGGAAAACATCTGTTTCCCACCGGTCCCGCGGCAGATCTGTCTCTCGCACGACGCGGCAGTTTGGCGGGTGCGTTCCGCGATCCTCTGGATCTCGTGGGGGTTTCTGCAGGCCGCCGCAGTGCCGGCAAATTCGGAACGGTTGCGCAGGTCGGCGATCGCCTGCGATTTTCGGCCCGGGAAGACTGGATTTCGGGCCGAAGTTGAAGTCGCGGAACGTGCAGTATGGAATGAATTCGAAGCCGAAGGGTGTTCCCGTATCGCGGCTGGTAAACCAGGACGTGGCGATATCCTCAGGATTGTGAAACGGCATCAGGACCCGGTCGAACTGCCGTTGGTCCCGTTGGTCCAAGTCACGGATGGCTGCTTTTTCCTCGCTATCAACCGAGATTACCGACTTGAGCCTCACGACCTCGTGCTGCGCCCCGGTGTCAGACCACATATCATCGCCGCACTTCGGGCAGGTGCGGCTCTCCGTCCCCTCAATCCTATGCGCGACGTGCGAACAGGATGGGCAGAAGGTCCAGGCGGTAAGGTCGTCCTTACCGATTTCGATTCGCTCTATCTGAACCTGGCGGCCGTTCGCATAGAAGAACTGGCCCGGCGCAAATTCAGAAAGCGCCGAGCTGGCCGGCCTGGAATACTCGAGATAAAGGAGGCCATCTTCGTCCCTGGCGGAGTCGTTGCGCCGGGACAGGATCGAGGTCAGCTTCACCCCCTCCTCGGGGAAGGCATAGTTTGGCAGTACGCCTTTGTCTGTCAGGAACTTGATGACCGGGACGTCGTCAATTCCACTTCTGATCAGCCGGTTGATCTCTGTCCGGTCCCGTGAGATCTCCTGCTCCCGCTTCTCGAACTCCTCTTCCGTCAGCTCGGCTCGACGCCGCCGCAACCGTTCCAGCTCGCGTGTTGCCTCCTCCCGCTTCTGCAGGAGATTCGCTCTCTCCTCCGCCGCCGCATCGAATGCGGTCCCGACCCGCCAACCGATCGACCGTGAGTCGGTGCCGGTCAAATAGGCCCTCACACGCTCGACGAGGTCAGCGCGCTCCTGCACCTCCGGGGGCAGGCCGGACAAGAAGACTTGGGCGAACTCAGCCCCGCGTACCCGCACGAGGTCTAGCCATTCTACCGGGAACCCCTCGGCCGCTCCGGCAGCGCGGCGCTTCAGGACATCCCGGACCTTCCCGTAATCTCCGCTCTCCGCAGAGGCGGATACGTAGGCATCGAGGGTGAACGCTGTCACCTGACGCAAAAGCACCTCTTCTGCAGCGAGGAACACACCCGGAGGACGTACCTGGCCGGCCAGCATCGGGGTCGGATCCTCCCAGAACTGGAGATCATGGGCGCGGGCGTTAGCGAGGACCAGATTCAGCGCATTACCGTCGCGGCGCCCGCTCCGACCCATTCGCTGGACATAGTTCGCTTCCTCCGGCGGGACGGAACTAAGGAGCAGGGTCGACAGGTCTCCGATGTCGATCCCCATCTCGAGCGTCGGGGTTGCCGAGATCAGGTTGGGGGCCCAACGGGCCTCCCCTTTTATGAAGCCGGATTCAACCCGCAACCGCTCATCCGCCTCGAGAATCCCGGTGTGCTCACGGGCCACGACCCGGTGATTTCGGTCGGAGGCGAGTGACCGGCGGAGAGCTGGCCGCGTCGGCACGGAAGCTGCCTCCAAATAACCGTCACATCCAATCCGGGCACAAGGAGCCCCCAGCGCGCTCTCTGCGTTCTCTGCGAGAGCGGTCTCGTGACGCCCGCATCGGCCGCAAACAAGCCCGAGAGTGGCGGTCGAGACGGTGACATGCTCTGGCTCGAGGAGCCACGCGTGACAGTTTTGCCCGTCCGGACCATTTACCCGTCGGACAAGGCCATCGGCTTCCAGCCGGTTCAGGACAATCGGATAGATCGTGTCCGGGTCAGTCCCGACCTGCAGATCGACTGGCCCCAGCGCACGGAAGAGCCAGTCTCGGTACCAGTTCGAGACGTGGTTACGGGTGATCCGCTCGAATCCTGGCGGACTGCCCTGAAGGGTGATCGGAGTAGGAGCTAGCCCTCTGCGATAGTTCGGCACTGGCAGAGTTCTGCTCTGGCCGAGCCCCATCTGGACCGCCGCACGGTACCAGTTCAGGCCACGCGCAGCTTGGCTTGTCGCCACCGCATTGACAACATAGGGGTGGCCGACGGCCCCCTGTTGACGCATCCGCTGCACGATTCCGGACAAGAACTGAGTGAGTACGTTCGGGTTAATCTGCGGCGCGCCCGGGAACGCGTTGCGGATTTCGTTCGCTAGGCGCTCGGCCGAGGACCGCAACAGGTCCACCGCGACGTCCGCGGCCGCCATTCCATTGACTTCGAGTGTGTGGCTGAAATGCGCCCGGTAGCTCAGATCGACAAAATACTCCCAGCCGAGGCGGAGTTGCATCTGCTCAAGGAAGACAGGGTCCGAAATCGAAATCCCGTCGCGGATCAGGTCCTGATACCTGCGGCGCCAAGTCTGCTCCTTGGCGATGAAGAGTGCGGTGAAATCGTCAGCCCCGAGTGCATCGAGATGTGCAGCAGGGACCTCCTCAATCACCTCCCGAAGGGTCATCTGCCCTGTCTCCGCGCCGGTCAACGCAGTAAACAGGGACTTCTGATAGACGGAGAGGGCGTTTCGCGTTTCCGCAATCGCGGCCCGATGCGCCGCGTCCTGAACCGAGTCCGAGAACATCAGGAAACGCGGCTTCGCTTCCGGTCGCTCTTCATTCTGCGCCGAGGTGTAGAGGGTTCCGGTGATCCCGGTCGTCAGTCGGGCGGCCCGCATTCCAAACAGGAGGAGCCCGCGGGCCTGACCGCAAGCGGGGCAAGTCCGATCTATCCGTCCCTGACCATCAGTCGGGCTGTACATCCAGACCGGGGATGCTGAACCTGGCTCGAGTCCCTCGTGGTCTGCGGGGGTGAAGTCGACCGACTCCGCATCGAGCAGCCCTTTGACGATCTGACTGCCCCCACCGCTCGCCTGTACCATGCGATCGATGGAGTCGTGATAAAAGAGACGGATCCGGTCGGCACCATTCTCGTCGAAGAACTCTTCGTAAAGCTGGTCTAGCGGGGCCCAGCAAGATTTCGACCCCGAGTTCAGGCGACCAACATGGGCCGTTGCGCCGCACCGGTTGCAGTTCACAACCGGGAGGGAACGACGGAGTGCCTGGCGGTCGAGGTCGAGTGCGTGGGACAGGTGCATAGTCGAACGTCGCCCGACCGCTTCAAGACGCGGCAGGTTCGTCACCATGCGGGACATCTCCCGGACCCAGATTTGGAGCCGGACGTTGAACAGAGGGCGCGGGTTGTCGACCGCTCCAGAGCGCGCCCAGGCGACCAAGGCGACCACCAGTTCGGCGAGGGCTCGGTGGTCCGCTGCCACCCAGTCCCGCAATACGCGCACTTGCGCGAGACCCGCTGTGATCGCGTCGAGCGACGCCGGCCCCGGATGCTCGGCGATGATCTTGAGCGCGCGCTGGCAAAGGTGGTGCTGAAGGAGCCGTTCTCCGAGCGCGATCCGCCAAGCAGAGTCGGCAGGGTTCCCGTCGCGAAGAACTGCGAAGTCCGGGTCGGCTTCGTCAGGGAAGAGGCAGTGAGCCAGCCGCTGAGCCGCGAACGGTTGATCGAGCTCCACCGCCTCCCGCAGGGCGGCGTGGATACCAACGGGATCAGGGCGATCGACATATTCGGGGTCGCCAAACACCTCGTTGGGCGTTTTCCGGGTTTCCCGGATAACAGCGTCTGCATCGAACGGCTCGCCGAAAATCGTCTCCGCGTAGCGCCGGAGCTCCGTTGCCGCCTCGTCCCCGGAACCCAGCGTCGCCGAGGAGCCAACGCAGACGAGGTGTCCTTCGGGGGTCCCAAGCCGATACTTGAGGCGCCGCAGGAGCAAGGCAAGGTCCGCCCCCTGCGCGCCGTCAAACGTGTGCATTTCGTCTACAACGAGAAATCTCAGGGTCTCGTGATCGTTGGCCTGCCACAACGGCTTGTCCCGCCCGCGCAGGAGGAGGTAGTCGAGCATCTTGTAGTTGGTGAGCAGAATATCCGGCGGGTTGCGCCGCATCGTCTCACGGTGGGTGATGATGCTGTCCGCCGTCACCTCGTGCGTCGCGTTCTTGGGTTCGGCGTCCGCGTAAATCCCTGCGCGCACCCCGTGCAGGGATGGGATCCCGGATAGCGCGGCCGCAATCCGGCGCGCCTGGTCGGTCGCCAGAGCGTTCATTGGATAGATCAGGATCGCCTTGATCCCCGGCTTTCCCTTATTTCGCCGGCAATGATCGAGGATCGGCCAGAGGTAGGACTCTGTCTTGCCCGATCCGGTCCCGGTCGCCACGAGGGTCGAGCGCATGCCCTCGCCACTTAGCCGCGCGAAGGCATCGATCTGGTGCTGGTAGGGGGCAAAACGCAGCGGGATTTCAGGGAATGGCTGCGCCCAGGCCCCATTCGCCGCCCCGTCAATTTGCCGGAACGGCATGTCGACCGAAATCCACGGGCCCTTGATGAAATTTGCGGGTTCTTCGAGGAACCGATCCACCATGCCCTCGAAGGCCCGGCTCGAACTGTTCAGGGTCGTGTGGACCAGTTCGCGCAGGCTCTCCTGGACATGGCGAGCAAGGAGGATCGGGTTCATCTCAAGCGGCCTTGTCGGATTTCAGCCGCTCGAAATGGGCCCAAGCGCACCTGTAGTCCTCGATCCGGTCACATTGCGTGAAGGGTCCGACGAAGTGGCGGGTCACGGTGCGAGGGCCGCCGGGCATCGTGTCGTCGATGGCGGTGCAGGTCAGTTCCGACGGGTTCTCGGCGAGGATCTTCTCCCAGGCGGCGCGGCCGGGGCTTTTGCCGCGTTCGTCAAGCCAGCCGACGCCGGGCAGGCCACTGCTATTATTCGTCCAAACAATTCTCCCTGTTTGGTCGAACCATGTACCGCGCTCATACTGCTGCATGAGTGGGAAATAGATGCGGTAGAGTTCGATCAGCTGTTCAATTGTTAAGCCCAGCGCTTGAGCGACGAGCACGTCGATCTCTATCAATGCCAACCGACGAGCGAAGTCGGAGCGCAGACCAGCTCCTCGATCCCATTCCGAGGGGCCTTTAATTGGCCCTTCATTTTTGAGGCGGGGATCGTGGGAAGACCAAGGGAGCACATCAAGCGCAGCTGCATGGCGGTTCCAGAAATCAGCATAAGCGGATGTGAGACACCCGAGACGCAGAGCTCTGCTGTAAGCCGTTGAACCGGCTTCAATCCATGGCAGGGCTCCGACTTCGTCCTCATGAAGATTTTGCTTGCCAGTTGCCTTGATCACAAAATCAGAAATCAAGGACAGAGCGATGGGTTGAAACTTAACAAGATATGCTTCGTCGGCGAACGCCACGCTTTGCACGGAGTCGATGTGTGTAACTCCCGGAGGCAACAACGCTCCAATAAGTGTTCGCTCGCCGTTGAGCGCCAGCATTTTCCGGAATCCCATACGAAAGAAATCTGTGTGCGACCGCGTCTGGTCCCACCGAACTGCAGGAGCACGTCTAGTGTATTCGCCAATCGATAGCGCAGCACCAAAATTAGTCCTCGGAACATAGTCTTCATGCGCAGCAGGGAGATCGATAACGTCGTAGGCTTTGTTCGAGATGCATATCGCCCGTGGAGTTTTATACAGCGGGTTTCCCACATGGAATATGGGACCCTGTAGTATCATCTCCTCCACTCTTCGGAAGCTCGTTTCCTTTCGGATCGTACCATCCTTTTGACGTCCACTTTCATGCCAGCCTGATGACATATGCCACGTTGGCAACTCGATGGTTTGCTCGCCTTCCGATGTAGAAATTGCCCGTGATACTGTCGGGATTGCTGCCTCTAATTTCGGATGCCGAGAGAGATTCCGGAAGACTGCGAGCACCCTCTTTGAGAATGGCTGAATGAACCTAGCCTGATAGATTGGAACATCAGGTCTTTCCGAAAGCTCGTGTACCGCTGAAATTGACGCCTCGTCGAACTTAATGATGCGCTCTCTGTGGCCGCGCGTCTCCCATTTTCCTTCACTATTCTTGATTGTAGTTATTGGCCCTGCGCCGTCATGATCGTACGAGTCTTCAACTTGAGAGGGAAGGAATGCCTGAGTAAACTGCTCAAATTCAATTGCATTGTCTATTCCCCTGTAAACGTTCAGTGAAAACTCGGTTTCATTATGGACTTCCGTGAACATTTTCTGTTTGATTTCATTTCTGAAATGAAAATGACGTGACGCGCGTTTGTACCAATGCTCTCGGAAATGACCTGATTTAGGATCTCCCAGATGCCCGTCCTGATGGATTAGCGCCGCGCACCCCTCCGGCGCGACCAGCCGGAACGCCAGATCGATGAAACAGCGATAGAGGTTGTTCGACCCGCCTCCGGCGAAGGGGTTCATCACCTCGGACGAGGTCACCTCCATCGCCCCCCGGGTCGACACGAAGTCTTGCAGGAAGACTTCGGTCGCTGGAAGCAGCCGGCCCTCGCGCCGCACGGGCGGGGCCTTCGGCAGCGCCTCGGGCAAAACCTTCTTCGCGTCCGAGGCAGACAGCCCAGCGTAAAGCGGGTCAATATCGGCCAGCACCAACCCTTCGTTCCACGATGGCTTTGCCCAGGGTGGGTTCCCGACGATCACGTCGAACCCGCCACGCGCCTTCATCACGTCGGCGAAGATCAGGTCGAAATGTACGAAGCGCTCTCGCTCGGCGACCTCGACCGCCGTCTTCAGCCAGTCGAAATTATCGATCAGCGCCTCAACATTCGTTTCGCGGAACAACCCCTCCTGCCGCTTGGCTGCCGCCTTGAACAGGTCGCGCGCGGGCGCGTCGGGTTCCAGCCGGTCAAAGAAATCCGGCGCGGGTTCCGAGAACTCCTCGATGCTTGGTGCGGCGAGCGCACCGTCAGCGGTAAACCCACCTTCGAGGATCATCGCCATGCCCTGAAGGAACTCTGCCCGGCTGGGTAGTTGATCCACCTCGTCGAGTGGCCAGAGCCAGAGCGCGCACCAGGCGTCCATCGCCGTCTTCAGGCGCTTGTAGGGTAAGGTATTGGTGGCGCGGTCCTCACCGGTGATGCGCGCGTTCAGACGCGCCTTGTCATGGAAATCCATGCCCTTATTGCCGGGCATCACCTTATCGGGCCAGATCGTTATCTCGTCGTTGGCTGCGACACGAGAGCGGGCAAGATCGTCAGCCACCTGATCGAACAGTGCCTCGGCAACGCGACTGAGCTTCTGGAGCAACTTGATCTCATGCGGCTCGAGCTTCTTGAAAAAGCCATCCTTCCGCCACGCCTTGATTTGATCTTGGGCGTCCTTGGCAAAGGGGGCGATCGATTTGTCCTTATCGAAGTTTGCCATATCCTTGGCGGGCAGGAGCCACTGCCAGACATGCCCCTCGGGCAGGCGCTTGCGCCAGCCGATCTCTTCCGGCTTGCCGTTGAGCCAGAGGTCCGCCTGCGCCCTCGCGCTAAGCAGATCGGTCGAATAGGTGGCGCGGCGCGCACCGATCAGGGAGTTCCCGGCGTGAAGCTGATCGCCAAACCACGGCGAAAAATCGCTTGCGTGCAGACTATTGAGCCACAGGGAGATCGCGCCAAGCTCGACCGCGATTGGGTTGAGGTCTACCCCGAAGCAATTCCGGTCCGCGATATAAGCCCGGACACGCTGTTTCTCGATGACGACCTGATCTTGCGGAATGGTCCGGCCCGTCTCCTTCTGCTTCCGTTCGAGATAGAGATCGGCGAGCTGGTTCGTCGTCTCGACGAGGAAGGCGGCGGACCCCATCGCCGGTTCGAGGATCTTCAGGTCGAGAAGTTCGTCGGCTGTCAGGCAGCGGCACCGCTCCATGAGCGCGTGCTTGACCAGCAGGCGGGCGAGCGGCTCCGGGGTGTAATAGGAGGCGGATTTCTCGCGGTCGCGGCCCGCGAGCCGGTAGATAAAGGTCCCCTTGGGGTAGACTAGCGCCTCAGCCCCCTTGAAGACGATCTCCTCGGCGGCGAACTCGCCGATCCGGCTCCTTGGAACGAACCAGCTTGGCGCAAGCGGGTCCACCTTGTCCCGGCGGAACACGTCATCCTCCGGTTCACTATCGGCCTCCCCTGTGACATCCTCTTCCTCTGCGTCCTCATCGACCTCGGCCGCTTCGCCGGTACCATCGTCATCTGCCTCCGCCGATCGACCCTTCCGCGGCTTCAGTTCGATCAGGTCCGTCTTGGCGACGACCCCGGTGAAGGAGATCAGGGTCTCGTAGACCGCGCCCAGCTGGCCTATCCCCAGCTTCGCGTAGGAAATCCGACCGGTACTCTTCCCAGTTGACCGGAGCGACAAGAGGCGGATCACCTTCTGGATCGCCTCGTTCCGGAGCCGGAGCCCGTTGAGAAGCGGCGTACTCTCCGGATCGAGCAGGGATACCTTGACCGCTGGGAGGCGCAGTCCGGTCGCCTTCCCCTCGTCGACCAGGTCCAGCCCGTCGTGGAGGAGGTTGAGGGTTCGCTGGAGGCTGTCCCAGAGGAATGTTCCCTCGCGGTCAGCGGTTGTCCGAAGCGGAACGGATTCGAGCTCGCGAAGCGCTTCCAGGGAATATCCAGTCGCGTAGATCGGATTCCGAAGGTCCAGTAGGTTCAGCCGGGGATTCGCCTCCGCGTAGAACAGAAACAGGAGGCGATACATGTAGCGCAAGCACTCGCGCGAGAGCTCTGGCCCATCGATCCAAACTCCACGGCGACCAGGTTCCGGGAAGGTAGACGGGTATTTGCCCCCGGTGACTTCGAGCACCTCCTGGCCGAGCAGCTCGATCGCGTCCCGAACGGTCCGCTTCAGTGAGGTGGTGACCGCGTTGGCGTTCCGCTGCGCCTCCTCTTCGAGCCGGTCTGATATTGGCACCCCCTGCTCTGGAACGCGCGCCTCGCGCGCGATGAGGCAGGCCATGACGGTGAGCGTATCGCGCTCCGCCCGGGTGAATATCTCTTGGAGGTCGAAACGGAGCACCGACCGGGCCGGCCATTTCCGCTTGTCGACGAGCACGATCTGGGACAAGCCGAGGACAAGGAGATGACGAGGCCCGTCAGGGAGCTCGAACACACCCTCCGCGATCGTTTCCTCGATCGATCGGTCGAGCAGCGCCGCCTCTCGAAGCTCCTCCGGGAACTGCTCCGGCGTGAACTTGACCCCGAGTGGATCGGCCGCCTCATCGTCGGCATCGGTAATCGGCGCCTCGATTATCCAGAGGGCGTCACGACCGGACGCGTCCGCGACCCGGCCGACGAGAGGGATCACCGGGCTTCCGTTGAGGGCTGTAAGCGCCGTTTCCCGCCTCCAGGTGTAACCGAGAGCGGCAAGGAGCGCGTGATGAGCGTCCCGGACCGATTCCGACTGCCGTGTCTGGTCGGAGGCGTTCCGGACCTGCCGCAGCGCCTCGATGGTCGGGGTGGCGACGCGGGAAAGCCGCTCCACCGGATGAGCCCCCTTGTCGAGGCCGCCCCAGCGCGACGTGATGTCCTGCAATTCCTCCTTCAGCACGTCCGAAAGGGTCCCGGACGGGAAGAATTCAGCCTCGTTCTCGATCCCGATCAGATCCATCCCGTCACCCCACCAACACGGCTTTGACGTCGACATGCGGGTTCGGATCGGCCACCATGCGGCGGGTCCGTTCAAACCATTCCGTCCAGTCCTGGAACAGCCGTTCGATCTTCTGCTCTTTCACCCGGCGCAGGGTCAGGCGCCGCTTCTCAGCGGAACTCAGCGTCTCTTCATCCGCCAGCACATCCCCGAGATCGAGCGCGAGCTGCGCCTTGAACCGGGTTTCCAGCGCCGCGAGCCGGTCAAGGACGTTGTCCAGGTCCCGCTGAATGTCCGCTTCCCGCGCCCGGCGCAGATCGACGAGATGGGTCTGGAACCGGTCTACAGCGGCGGGGATCACTCCCCGCGCCCGGTCCAGGTCATCGATTGGCCGGCTCGGGGTGTTGTCCGCGAACCGGGTCCGGCTCAGGAAGTCCGGGACCTCCTCGATTCGGAGCATCCCGTCCGGGGTCCGGACCACCACCGCCCACCGGTCCACTACCGGCGCCCCGTTCGCGTTCGGGACCGCCCCGTGCAGGATCACCGCCACCTCGCCGGGCTCGAGCCGCCCGTGCAGGTACGCAACGGGGGCGGTGTGCTCCGGAAAGAAGGTGCTGGCCCGGTCCGCGAACCATTCAAGGATCGGGTGCCCGTCCCACAGGTACTGCACGGTCGGCCAAGACCGTTCCTGCATTTTCGCCTGGTCGATAGCCTGATTGATGACCTGCGCCTCGTCTGTCAGTTCGATCCGGTCCCCGGGCCCGACCGCCTCTTCTGGCATGTACCGCCCGTCGACCGCCCCTTCACTCGCGTATCCGAAGCCATCGCGGGCACGCATATCCTCCGGGATCGTCATCCGGATCATCCGCTCTTCCTGAACGACGGACGGCGCGACAGCGAAGACGCACTCCTCGGGGCGAGAGAGGCGCTCGATCATGGCCGTGGCGTAGGTGAACGTGTCTTTGAACAGGCGAGGAGGAGCCAGGTCTGCAGCCACCTCCGCCTTCCGCGGGGCGGGGATCGCATAGTCACCGAAAAGGGCGGCGAACTCATCGTCCAGAGACAAATGGCTCGTGGCCTCCGCGGCCCGCGCGTCCATTTGCGCCTCGAATGCGTCGGCGCCGATCCCTGCGGCAACTGCCTCGGCGACCACGGTCTCCTCTCCCTCAGTGTCCCCGGCTCCTAGGAAAACGGCCGGATCCCCGACCCCCTCCTGAGCCGCCACGTCCTTCGCAACCAGCTTCTCGAGCACCCACATCTGCCGGACCTTCGGATGGGTGCTCTCCCCGACGAAATAGGTGATCTGGGGTGGCCGGTCCTGTCCGTACCGGTCGATGCGTCCGTTCCGCTGCTGAAATCGCAGGAGAGACCAAGGCAAGTCGAAGTGGATTAGCCGGTGGCACTGAAAGTGCAGATTGAGGCCCTCCGATGCCATGTCGGAGGCGATCAGGATCCGGACCGAGGACCGCGCCTGCCCGAATGCCTCAATCACCTGCTGGGTCCGGACGTCCGCCTCGACGCTGCCCCCGTCGACCCGGGCCACCTGCTCGCCCGATAGGCCCAGATCCAGTCGCAGGCGCTCGGAGAGCCAGGAGACGGTGGCAATCCGTTCGGAGAAGATCACAAGCCTGTCTCGTGGGTCTCGTCCGGTCCAGCGCAGGTCGCGCAGCAGCTGCAGGAGATCCTGATACTTACTGAACGCGACCGTATCGATCGCATCTACTTGGCTTGCCAGAGCCAGTAGCCGGTCCCGGTCCTCCGGAGTGCCGCGGGCGGTCCCATTCTCGATCCCTCGGATGCGCCGCTCAAGGGTTTCACGGCAGGCAGCCGGGCTCGAGAAGATCGCCTTGGCGAGCGTGGTCCGGAACAAGTCGATCGCACGTCCCCGAGACGACTCCTCGTCCAAATCGAGATGCAGGTCTGCAACGGATTGATAAGCGAGCTCCTCCTGGGGGCTGAGCGGGAAAGAGCGCCGGAACAGCTCCCGCTTCGGAACCTCCCGGCCGATATCCGCGACCACCTCGGGGGAGGTCCGAAACCGGCGCACCACCAGGTCCTCAATGTCGCTCCGGTGCAGGCGGGACGGGTCGGGAACTCGGGTCGGGTCCAGCATCTCGATCAGGCTGGCGAAGCTCTCCTGGGACCCGTCGTGCGGGGTAGCGGTCAGCAGAAGGAGCGAGTCGGTCCGGCGCGACAGAAGCCGGGCCAGATCGGCTCGTTGGGAGTTTGTCCCCGTCGTATTTTTGCGGACCGCAGCGTTGTGGGCCTCATCAATGATGATCAAGTCCCAGTAGGAGTGCCGGATCGCGTCCCGGATCTGGGCATCCCGCTTCAGTGTGTCGATCGAGACAATCGACCGGTCGAACTGGTCGAAAACGTTGTAATGGGCCGGGATCCTGTTTCGCATCCGCCGGATCGCTGCGCTGTCGAGCCGCGCAAGCGGGATCGAGAAGCGGGTCCAGAATTCCTTTTGGAACTGGGTCAGCATTGCCCGGGTGGTGACCACGAGTATCCGGTTCGCCCGGCCACGCAGAGCCAATTCGGAAGCGATAAGCCCGGCCTCCAGCGTCTTCCCGAGGCCAACATCATCTGCGATCAGAAGCCGAACGCGATCCTGCGCAAGTGCCCGTTCAACCGGGAGGTGTTGGAACGTCAGGTCATCGATCGCCGCTTGGCCAAGTGTGATGGCGCGTCGGGTAGTAGTCGGCGTGTGGCGGAATGCCGCCTCGAGATGCAGCTTGGTGTCGCTGAGACCCGGGGACGTGTCGGAGACGAGGTGGACCCCGGTCGGATCCAATACGCGTGCATCTTTCTCAAGGTTCCAAACGAACCGGGCCTCTTTGTCGCGAACCAAACCGGAGAGGCCGCGGCAATGTACTTCGCTGTACCCAAGCTTTAGCGTTGAGGCGCCGAGCACCTTCCAGGTCGCTGAGCGCAACTCAATTACGGCCCCGGGCTGAGGCGTGGAATTCATAGCATGCCCCCCGTGATTTCGGCCCGATTAAGTAGAATTATCTGCTGATCCTGCGGACGCCGTGCGGATGGGTCGGTATCGAGCCCGAGCCGCCTGAGAGCGTAATAGAGGAGCGCGCGCTTGACCGGGATCGCGGCCTTGCCGCCTTCCATCCCATAATCGAGCTCGATCGCCTTGCGCTGCCCGGCGCTCAATTGGGGATGCGGCGCAATGATCAGATCGACATCGTCCTGCCAATCCTGATCTCGCGAAGCGAGCGCTTCCGACGCTTTGCTTGAGCGCGTTTCAGCAATGCGGGAAAGTACGAAATCCTTGAATGCGCCGCTCCGATCGCAGTGGGCGCGAGCGTGCCATCGAAAACCGTCGAACACCAAAGCGTGCGGAGCGATCCAGCGCCAGGATGGCTCAGGCGAGGACATCGATTGGTAGAGTACCTCGATCAACTCTTTGCGCTTGATGGCGGTTACGATGGCTCTGAGGATTGGCGCGGAAACGCCGCGCGCCGGCGTGGGAGCGCAAGCGAAGCCCGGAACGCTGCCAATCCATGCGTCGTCGGGCGTGATGACGCCATCGGCGATCGATCGGATCTGCGTGAGATATCTCTCCGCGTCGGGCTTATGGAAGATCGGCTTGAACGATGAGCTTCGGACATAGGTCCGTGCGCTCTTGTCGTAGACCATATTGGTCTCGGCCAGACCCAGATATCTGTTGAGATCGGCAGACGCCTGATTGATCGAAACGCCGAACGTCTCGACGATGTCGCTCCGGTTTACGTGGCCTTCCCAGAACAACCGGAATTCGATGAATTCCAGCCTGTTCTCGACCCCGCGCCGTAAACCTGATTCGCCGTCCATGCCCCGAAGCCCCCACAAAAGCTGGACTGACCAGTTTCTGTATGGGCACACCTATTGGACGGATAGGATTTTGGCAACGCCAATCTACGGCGTCGGACGATCAAGGCGATCCGATCTGGCCGATGCAACGCCTTCTGTAGACGCAAGAAAATTAAGGATGCGTTGCGCCGTCTTTCGCCTGGGGCGACGACCCTTGCGGAGATCTTGCACAAACCGTGGATCTCCGACGACCTGTCTTCCGAACATGCTGGCTCTTGTGCCGCTGCGCGCCAGATATCTTTCGATCTGCTCGAGAAGCTCCATCGCCTTCGACTCGCTTTCCGCTTGTGTTCCCGTTATGTTCCTACTAGGAAGGTTTCCTAGAGTCTAGGATCGAATTTCCTAGACAGATGCGATAGGACCAGCGGCGATGGAAGACGCACGTAGAACCCTGGACGAACTGATCCAGCAACGAGGCTGCAACTACTCCTCGATTTCCCGCCTTCTCGGGCGCAATGCCGCCTATATCCAGCAGTACATCCGGCGCGGCAGCCCCAGGCAGCTGGACGAGCAGGATCGCGCGGTCCTCGCTCGGTTCTTCGGGGTGGATGAAAAGGTCCTTGGCGCTCCCGAGCGGCGATCCGGTCCGGTCGTCGAACTGGTCCATGTCCCGGTTCTCGCTGTCGAGGCCTCTGCCGGACACGGCGCGCTGGCCGAGATGGAAGCCAAATGTGCCCAGTTCGGGTTCGATGAAAAGTGGCTGCGTCGGCTGACCGCCAGCAAGGCGGCGAGCCTTTCGATCATAGCCGTGCACGGGGATTCGATGGAGCCGACGCTGCACGATGGCGACGAGGTCATGGTCGACCTCGGAGACGGCCAATCCCGCCTGCGCGATGGAATCTATGTCTTGCGCATGGATGACATGCTCAGCGTTAAGCGGGTCGCCATCGAACCGCAGGGCAAGCGGGTGTCGGTGCTCAGCGACAATCCTGCCTATCCAAGCTGGCGCGGCATCGAGAAGCGCACGATCAACATCGTCGGCCGCGTTCTTTGGTTCGGCCGCGCGCTGCGCTAGGCACTTGCCAATGTTTGCACTTCTCGCCGCTTCGATCGTTGCCGCCGGGCAAAGCTTCACCTGTACGCCGACGCATGTCTGGGATGGCGATGGCCCTGTCTGGTGCGCCGAAGGCCCGCATATCCGCATCGCCGGGATCGCCGCGCGCGAAATGGACGGCACCTGCCGGACCAACCAGCCCTGCCCCAATGCCTCGGCGATCGAAGCGCGCGACGCGCTCGTCGATATTCTCGGTGGCCCTCGCGGGACGATTTCGACGGGGCATATCGTGGTGCGAGGACCAAGGCTGACCTGCCGGTCCGAAGGTTCGGCAGGAGGCAACAGGACAGCGGCCTGGTGCCGTTTGCCAAGCGGAGCCGATCTCTCCTGCTCCATGATCCACACGCGCACGGTGCTCCGCTGGGACCGCTACTTGTAGGCGCTTGCAATCGTAGCGGCGTCTGCTCGCAAACAGCCGGTTTTTCTGCTCACGCTCTCTGCCACTGGCGGGTAGCATCCTGCTCAAATTAGCTGCCAGCGTGCTCGCCATCATCCGGGGCTGCTCGCAATCGGACATGGCTGCTCACATTATCCGCTCCGGGCGGATGTCAAAGGCGGGTTCATTTCACGGGCCGGATCGTCCCATTTCTCCGTCTCCAACTGGCCATTTCGGGAATGAGCAATCGGGAACATATTTTGGGAAAACGGCTATTTCCCTGCCGTCCGGCGCGCCTTGCGACCGTCAGCCGTCTCCCTGAACCTTCCCAATCGGGAACGCTGTTCAAGGGAGTCACCTATCGCGCCCACGGAGATTATTTGGGCGCACTGTCGATCTCACGGATCAGGCGACGAGCCTCGTCCCCTTCAGGAATGGAGCGGCCACTGTCACGCCACTCGATCGCCGACTTGAAGCCGTGAGCTTGTGCGTGTCGACGGAACCATAGACCCTCGGGATTGTGACGGGTTATTCCATCGAAGACGGTCGCCATCATCTGTGACTGTTCCAGCCCCATGTTGAGCATGACCTGATTGACCACCAGCTTGTGCATGGCGAGGTGGCTCGCAGGCACGCCCGCGATCCTGGTCGCGAGTTTCAATGCCGCATCGTCCAGTTCCCCGGCGGGCACGGCGAGGTTTGCCAATCCCCAGTCCGCGGCCTGCCGCCCCGAAATCAGGTCGCCGGTGAACATCATCTGCTTGGCGCGCGCAGGGCCGAGGCGGTAGGTCCACATGGCTGTCGTCGGACAGCCCCACACGCGGGTAGGCATGTAGCCGATGCGGGCATCCTCGGCCATGATGAGGAGGTCGCAGCATAGCGCGATGTCACTGCCGCCAGCGGCAGCGGCTCCATGCACCTTGGCGATCGTCGGCTTGCTTGAGCGCCAGAGCGCCATGAAGTTTGCGGTATTCCGCTTCATGTGCGCGTAATCGACCATCGGGTCCCAAGGATCGCGCTCCTGCTGGCAGGGATGATCGTCCTCACTCTCGGCATAGCCGACCAGATCGTAGCCGCCGCAGAACCCCTTCCCCGCGCCCTCGACGATAATCGCGTGAACGGTGTCGTCCGCTTCCGCCCATTCGACCGCGGCGCGTATCTCGCCGGGCATATCGTCGTTGATCGCATTCAGCCGTTCGGGACGATTGAGCAACAGCCGCGCGACCCGCCGATTGGACGGATCGTGATCCACGCGCAGCGTCGAGAACTCGGGCATCGCATCTCTCCTTGGTCAGACCTGACTATCAGCGTTCATCATTGACAGTCAACGCTGACTATCAGATTGTCCGGCCATGGAGAGCAAATCCGCCGTCCAGGGGCCGGTGCGTCGGTCCACGCGCCGCGAACAGCGCGAGGCGACGCGCGATCACATCCTTCTCTCCGCAGTCGCTGTGCTGATAGAGTGCGGTGTCGCCGGCACGACGACGCTGGAGGTGCAGAAGCGATCAGGGGTCGGGCGCGGTACGCTCCTGCATCATTTTCCGACCCATGCCGAGCTGCTCTCGGCGACCGTGGCCGAACTGGTCCGTCGCAACGAGGTCACAGTGCTGCGCGAGCATCGCTCCGCCGCACCGGGCGTCGATCCCCTAGCACACGCGATTGTGTCGCTGGCTTCTGCGGCTGAAAGCCCGTCCTACCTCGCCGAACTGGAACTATGGGCCGTAGCCCGGGCAGACCGCCAGCTTCATGCCGCGCTGCGCGGACCCGAGCGCGCTGCCCGCGCCGAGCGCGACCGCGTCGTCGCTGCCCTGTTCGCACCGATTGCCCACCTGCCCGGCTGCGCGACGGTCATCGCCCTGACCCTCGAACTGGTTCGCGGCATAGCCGTATCGGGGGTCCTTCGGTCAGACACAGACCATCGTCACCGGTTGCTGCGGCATTGGATCGACGCAGCGCGGCTGCTCTTGCATCAACCACCCTCGGAACCCGCTCCATGACCTCGGGACTGACTTCATCCTATCGTGCCGCCGATACCTCCCGACCCGTGTGGGAGATGACTGCGGGCGACGCCTTGCGACGAGCGGCGGAGCTGGCAAGGGATCGTGCCGCACTGGTGGAAGCCGCGCCGAAGGGGCTTGCATCCGTGTCCGGCGCGGCCACGACCGATCGCCGGTGGACCTATGTCGAGTTGCTGGTTGATGCGGAGGCGTGCGCCCGCTGGCTGCTCGCACGGTTCGCTCCTGGCGATCATATCTGCCTGTGGGCGCCGAACGTGCCCGAGTGGGTGATCGTCCAATATGGCGCGGCGCTGGCAGGGCTGGTCCTCGTCACCGCCAATCCGTCGCTCCGTGCCGAGGAACTTCGGCATGTCCTCGACCGATCGAAGGCGAAGGCGCTGATCCACGTCGAGGCGTTCCGCGGGTCGGACATGACGGCTATCGCCCGCATCGCGGCGCCATCGCTCGATCACATCCTGATCGGTGAAGTCGCCGCCGCCATCCCCCGGCATCGCCACGGTTCCCCGCTGCCGGCCGTGTCGCCGCTCGCTCCGGCGCAGATGCAGTTCACGTCCGGCACTACCGGCAGGCCCAAGGGGGCGCTGCTCACGCACCGCGCGCTCGTGACCAACGCATCGCTCGTCGCAACCCGCATCGGACAAGGGGGTGATACGGTGGTGACGCCGATGCCGCTCTTTCATACGGCGGGATCGGTGCTGGGCGTGCTTGGTGCGGTCACCAGCCTGTCGACATTGGTCCTGCCGGTCCTGTTCGATCCGGTGCTGATGCTGGACACGATCCAGCGCGAACGCGGAACAGTGACCAGCGGCGTTCCGACCATGCTGGCCGCCATGATGGCGGAGCTTGATCGCGCCGATTATGACCTCTCCAGCCTCCGCATCCTGTTTTCCGGTGGGGCTCCCGTCGCGCCCGAGTTGCTGGCCCGGGTCGAACAGCGGTTCGGTTGCCGAATGATGTCGGTTTACGGTCAGACCGAACTTAGCCCTATCATCTGTGCAACAGACTACAACGACACGCAGGCCGATCGCGCCGGCACCGCAGGCCGACCGCTGCCGCAGGTCGAGGTCAGGATCGTCCAGCCCGGAACGCACGATCCGCTGCCGCTCGGTGATCAAGGCGAGATACAGGCCCGCGGATATCAGACTATGATCGGCTACTACGGTCAACCGGACGAGACCGACCTCACCCTTCTCGCCGATGGCTGGCTTCGTACCGGCGATCTGGGCCTGATGGATGATCGGGGATACGTCCAGGTCACGGGGCGCCTAAGCGACATGATTATCCGCGGAGGCGAGAATATCTATCCGGCGGAGATCGAAGCCGTCCTGCTGAGGCATCCGGCGATCGCCGAGGTGGCGGTGTTCGGCATTCCACACCCGACATGGGGGGAGACAGTCGCAGCATCCGTCAGATTGCGTGAAGGCTTGGCGACCGTCGATCATCAGCAACTCAAGGACCATTGCCGATCTCTGCTGTCCCCCCAGAAGACGCCTTCCAGTTGGTTTGTCGCCAGCGAGTTTCCGCTAACGGCATCTGGTAAGATTCAGAAGTTCGCACTTAGTCAGCAGGCGGCAGAAGGCAGTCTCCATTCACTTTAGGAAAACGCAAGGGTTCTCGAAACCTGTCTATCTAGGATTCGAGAATACCGCCAATTTCCCGCTACACCATCCCATGCGAGACGGGATCGCTATGCTTTGGGGTGTCATTCCGCCCCCAACCGGACCCGGCTACCAGCGGCACATTTTTCAACAGCCCCGACCGATTGTTGAACAGGCTGAGCCGAGTGTCTTGCCACGATCAAGGCGAAGTAGCTGAGAGCTTTAGGGGAGCCTGTTAGCGGTTCACTTGCCCCGGACACGGCCAAGCCGAACTCAAGGCCTGTTCGGCCCCCGCGACCATGTGGACACTCTGAAAATAGCTGTCCCGTTCCGCCCAGCGCAGATAGGCCGCACGCAAGGCCGCACGATCATCGCGCGGCGCGCCGCACTCGGCCTTTCGCGCGACGATCATCATGTCCAGCACGCCTTGGAGATATGCTCCACACCTCTGCTCCGCGGCGCGGCAGCTCGCGAGAAGCGCGGCACCTTGCATGTCCGACTGTTTGGTTTGCGCCAGCGCCGGAGCATGAGGAGCGACCGCCCCCATCAGCGCCAAGATCATGGTTGCACGTTTCACCGTTTTCGTCCTTTCCGAACCCGGCTGGGCCGGGTGAAGGGGCGCGTCCGAGCTTAAGGTGCTGACACGCCTCAATCGCATTTTCATTCCTCGCTACCGAGCACCTGGCCTTCGGGCGTCACGAACAGCTCGACTGTCTTGCCAGCTCTGTTCCAGTTGCCCATCGGGCCGTGGTCGGGGTCGGGCGGCGATGACGGCCCGAAAAGCCGATCGCCTGATCGTCAGCTTCGTTGCAGGTTCATTTTGTCAAGGGCAGCGCGCAGGCCGCGGGCGAGCTTGGCTGCATCCTGGTTCGCCCAAAAGTGCATGAAGAACAGGCGCGGCTCGTCGTTCAGCATGTGATTGTGCAGTGCCGTAACTTCGATCCCGCTGGCGCGCAGCGCGCGCATGACCGGATCGACCTCGCTCGCTACCAGCACGAAATCGCCGGTGATCGCGGCCTTGCCGCCCCCGGTCGGCTGGAAGTTGATCGCGGTCGCGGTTCCCATCGTGGGCGGCGTGACCATACCGGCATCCATCAACCTTTCCGCGCGCGGGAAGCTGTATTGGAGGACGCCGCCATTCGGCTTGCCCTTGGCCCCCATCACGCCGTCAAGTGCGGCCGTGTTGAGATCGACGGGCGGCGAGCTGCCGGCCCCGGCTGAGGGCGGTTGCGAGTCCCTGGACGGCGCGGCGAGCGGGGTGCGGCTTTCCGCCAGCGCGGCGCGCAACGCGGTCGCGAGCTTCACCGGGTCGCCATGCCCGGCGATGTGCAGGTACATGGTGGCGGGCGCGGAGCGCAGCAGGTGATTGTGGAGCGCGGTGATCGTGAAGCCGCCGGCCAAGAGGCGGCTTATCACCGGGTTCACCTCCTCGTGCGTCAGCACCAGGTCGCCCATCACCATAGTGTCGTCACCCATCGGCTGGAACGCCGCCCAGGAGCCGAGCGCCAGTGCTGGCTTGATCGCCACGCCGTCGAGAGTGACGTGCAGGTCGGAGCGCGGGAAGCCGTAGCGATGGACACCGCCCGCCTGTTCGGTGCCCGGTCGGCCGAGCGCAGCATCGACCTTGTTCCAGTCGGGCGCGGCCCAGGCCGGGGCGGCGAGCGCGGCGAGAACGCCGGCCAGAAGGGGTTTCATCATCCAATCTCTCCTATCATCAGCGCCGGCACGGATAGGCTTCGCGCAACGCGACGGTCTCCCCGCGCTGCGCGTGCGCCGCGGTAGGAGCGATCCCGCCCGAGACGAGCAGCGCCAGCATGGTCCCGGTCAGACGTGACATCGCCCTCTCCTCGCGCGTTCGCCAACCCAAGCATGTCTATGGTTGCATGAACGATGATGCAACCGTTACACTCCAAAATCCGGATGATACAGTTATGACGAACGCCGAACCCAGCCCTTGGTTGCTGTTGATCCCGCAGCTTCCCGCCAAGCCCGCCTATTTGCGGGTGAAGGTGTGGCGGCGTTTGCAGGCGATCGGGGCCGCGCCGCTCAAGAACGCGGTCCACGCGCTCCCCAACCGCGCCGACACTCGCGCGCTGTTCGAGGATTTGCACCGCGAGATTGCCGACAATGGCGGCGAGGCGCTGATCCTAGAGGCGCGGCTGGTAGGTGGCATCGGTGACCCCGAGCTTCGCGGAACTTTCGACGCGGCGCGCGATGCCGATTACGAGGAGCTGGCGCGCGAGGCGCGGACCTTGGCGGAAGGCGAGTATGTTCCCCCCGGCGAGGTTCGCCGGTTGCGCCGCCGGCTGGACGAGATCGCCGCGATCGACTTCTTCGGCGCGCACGGGCGGCAAACGGCCGAGGCGGCGCTTGCCCCGGCGGAAGCCCGGGCGGGCCAGCACCCCGACGTGACCGGGCCGGGCGCGCCCGAGCTGGCCCAGGCCGAGCTTCGCGGGCGCACCTGGGTCACGCGCGTCCACATCCACGTCGACCGCATCGCGTCAGCGTGGTTGATCCGGCGCTTCATCGACCCGGACGCGACCTTCAAGTTCGTGGAGGGCAAGGGTTACGCCCCCGAGCCCGGCGAGCTGCGCTTCGACATGGCGGACGCCGAGTTCACGCACGAAGGCGACCGCTGCACCTTCGAGACGCTGGTGTTCCGCCGAGGGCTCGACGGCGACCCGGCGCTCGTCGCGCTGTCGGAGATCATCCACGACCTCGACATCGCCGACGACAAGTTCGGCCGGCCGGAGACGGCCGGCGTCAGCGCGCTGATCGAGGGGATATGCGCCGCCACGCCCGACGACCCCGACCGGCTCGCGCGAGGCGCGGGCGCGCTCGACGGCTTCTACGCCCACTTCACCAGGCGACGAGGAGAATGACGATGGAGGCGACCGCGACCGCGCCGATCGCAGGCCCGAGCCCGCGGGATCACGGCATCCCCTTCGGCGAAGCGCTGCGGGTCTGGGCCAAGGTTGCCGCCTTAAGCTTCGGCGGCCCGGCCGGCCAGATCGCGATGATGCACCGCGTGCTGGTCGAGGAGCGGCGATGGATCGGCGAGGAGCGGTTCCTTCACGCGCTCAACTATTGCATGTTGCTGCCCGGCCCCGAGGCGCAGCAGCTCGCCATCTACATCGGCTGGCTGCTCCACAAGACCAAGGGCGGGCTTGTCGCTGGCGCGCTGTTCGTGCTCCCCGGCCTGGTCGCGATCATGGCGCTGAGCTGGGTCTATGCGCTGTTCGGCAACGTCCCCTTTGTTGAGGCGCTGTTCTTCGGCTTGAAGGCCGCCGTGCTCGCGATCGTGCTTCAGGCCGTCGTGCGCATCGGCTCGCGCGCGCTGAAGAACAACGTCATGCGCGGGATCGCGGCGGCATCGTTCGTGGCGATCTTCTTCCTTGGCGTTCCTTTCCCGATCATCATTCTTGCGGCCGCCATCGCCGGCTTCCTTGGCGGGCGCGCACGCCACCCCGCCTTCATGGGCGGGGGCAGCCACGGTGCATCGGGCGGCAAGATCGTCCGCGATGCCGAAACCGCGCTTGGCGAGCACGTCCCCGACCACGCCCGCCCCAGCCTCGCATGGTCGCTCCGGATCAGCGGTGCGCTCCTCGCGCTGTGGCTCGCGCCGATTGCGGCGCTGCTCGCGTCAGTCGGACCGGGCAATGTGTTCACGCAGATCGCGCTGTTCTTCTCCAAGATGGCGGTGGTGACGTTCGGGGGCGCTTACGCCGTGCTCGCCTATGTCGCTCAGCAGGCCGTCGAAAACTACGGCTGGCTTCGTCCCGGCGAGATGCTGGACGGACTTGGCATGGCGGAGACGACGCCGGGGCCGCTGATCATCGTGACGCAGTTCGTCGGCTTCATGGGCGCGTTCCGGCAAGCGACCGGCTTGCCCCCGCTGCTCGCCGCCACCTTGGGGGGCTTGCTCACGACCTGGGTGACGTTCGTGCCTTGCTTCCTCTGGATCTTCCTGGGCGCGCCGTTCATCGAGAAGCTGCGCGGTAACAAGGCGCTGTCGGCCGCGCTCGCCGCCATCACCGCAGCCGTGGTCGGCGTGGTGCTCAATCTGGCGGTGTGGTTCGCGCTCCACACCCTGTTTCACCAAGTCCGCGCCCTGCCGATCGCCGGCAGGACGCTGGACGTGCCGGTGTTGTCCACCCTCGACCCGGCCGCGCTAGCGTTGACCGTCGCGGCCCTGGTCGCGATGTTCCGGTTCAAGTCGGGCGTGATCCCGACCTTAGGCGCGTGCGCTGCGGCGGGCGTCGCGCTTCGCTTGTCCGGGCTCGCTTAGAGCTGGAGCCCGAAGCGCGGCCCCACCCACGTCATCGCGAGGTAGAGCGCAACCGTGAGGAGACACCCCGAGGCGAGCGCCAGCCAGAACGGCGCGCCGCGGTTGAGCATCGCCGCAATGAGTAGGAACATCGGCAAGGACGGCAGCACGTACCAGAAGGTCGCGCCGGCATGGGCCGCCATGCGCGCCCGATCGTGCGTGTCGCGCCAGAGCCAGATCATGCCCAGCACCGAGACGAGCGGGAGCGAGGCGATCAGCGCGCCGAAACCGGGGCTGCGCTTGGCGATCTCCGACACGGCGACGATGATGACGGCCGATATGCCGGCCTTGAGAAGCAGGTAGAGCATCAGCGCACCTCGACCGTGAGGTGCGCCAGCTCGTGAACCGGCGCGAGCCGCTGGCGGACCAGCTCGCCATTCCGAACGCCGGCGACGCTGACGATCGCCGCGTGCGCTTCCGGTCCGACCTTCCAGACGTGCAGGTCGGTCACTCGGGCGTCGCCGGGAGCTTCGACCAGCTCGCGCACCTCGTCGGCGACATGCGCGTCGGTGCGATCGAGCAGGACGGCGGCCGTGTCGCGCATCAGGCTCCATGACCAGCGGGCGATGACGACCGCGCCGACGATCCCCATGACCGGGTCCATCCAGACCCAGCCGAGATACCGGCCGGCGAGCAGCGCCGCGATGGCGAGGACCGAGGTGAGCGCGTCGGCGAGGACATGAACATAGGCAGAGCGGAGGTTGTTGTCGCCGCCGTGAGAGCCGTGGGCGTGCGCATGATCGTGCCCGTGGTGATGATCGTGCCCGGGCCCGTGCCCGTGATGGTGGTGACCGCTCGAGAGCAGAAAGGCGCTGGCGATGTTCACACCTAGGCCGACGACGGCAATGATCGTGGCCTCCCCGAATGCGACCGTGATGGGCTGAAACAGGCGCAGCACCGATTCCACCCCGATCCCGAGCGCGATCAGGCCGAGCACCATGGCCGAGGCGAAACCGGCGAGGTCGCCAACCTTGCCGGTGCCGAAGCTATAGGCCGGGTTGCGCGCGTGACGCTTGGCATACGCATAAGCCGCCGCAGCGACCGAGAGCGCGCCGGCGTGCGTCGCCATGTGGAACCCGTCCGCGAGCAGCGCCATCGAGCCGGTCAGGTATCCGGCGATGATTTCGCCGACCATCATCACGGCTGTGAGTGCGACCACCCACAGGGTTCGGCGGGCGTTCTCGTCGTGCGAGCTGCCCAGGAAAACGTGATCGTGGGCAAAGCGGTCGATTTCGGAAGCGGTAGGCATCGAGCACAATCCTACTTGGCGTAACGGCGGATCACCGCCAGCAGCTCGTCGGCTCCGTGGGCGCGCTCCTCGTCCGTCAGCCCCGACCGAGCAACGTGCGCTTCCAGGTGTTCGGCGATAATTTCGTCCATCAGCCCGTTCACCGCGCCGCGGACGGCCGCGACCAAGTGCAGAACCGTCGCGCAGGAGTCGCCTGACGTGAGGCCGCGTTCGACGGCCCCGACTTGGCCGGCGATACGACGCACGCGTGCGATCAGGTCGGCGTTGGAACCGGAGAGATGAGCCATATACCCCCCTCCCCTATGCCGGGCAGATCGCAAGAACAACCCGGCGCATTACCGCTGTTCAGAAAACGGCCCGAGACTGTTGAAAAACGGCTGCTTGCGCGGGGTTCGGAGGCGTGATTCACCCCTGAGAGGGGTCGGAGGATCACGAAGATGATGGGTCGGCAGGTGGCACAAGGCGCACTGTTTTACGGCTTCCGGCTGGATGAGCATGTGCCCGCCGACCACCTGCTCCGACGTATCGACGGGCTGCTCGACTTCGGCTTCGTGCGCGAGGCGCTGGCGTCGAGCTACAGCGCGAGCGGGCGACCGTCGATCGACCCGGAGTTAATGCTCAGGATGCTGCTGGTTGGCTACCTGTTCGGCATCCGCTCGGAACGCCGCCTGTGCGAGGAGGTGCACCTCAACCTCGCCTATCGTTGGTTCTGCCGGCTCGATCTGGCCGACCGGGTGCCCGACCATTCCACCTTCTCCAAGAACCGGCACGGCCGCTTCCGCACCTGCGACCTGCATCGTCTGCTGTTCGAGCAGGTAGTCGCGCGGTGCGCCGCGGCCGGGCTGGTAACGGGGCGCGACTTGGCGGTGGACGGCAGCACGATCATGGCCGACGCCAGCCGTGAGAAGAAGCTGAAGGGGGCCGATGCTGCGGACGAGCTTCGTGCCAGGGAAAGCATATCGCGACCCGTCGCCGAATATCTGGCGGCGCTCGATGCCGCCTTGCCGCCGGACCCCGACGAACCGGCGCCCGTCGATTCGACCAGCATCTCGCCGACCGATCCGCAGGCGGCGCTCACCTGCAAGCACGGACCGGCGCGCTACGCATACGCCATCAACCCCCTGCTTGACCTCGACACCGACTGCATCCTCGACGTGGAGGCCACGCCCGCCCGCTTCGCAGCCGAGGTGGCGGCGACCCGGACTCTGGTGTCGCGCGCCGGCACCAGGCTGGGCATCGAACCCGCCAGTCTCTCGGCCGACAAGGCGTATGGTAGCGGTCCGCTGCTTGGCTGGTTGATCGACCGGAACATCACGCCATACATCTCGGTCATCGACCGGACCCGCCAGCGGGACGCCTTCTTCACCCGGGATGCCTTCCGCTACGACCGGGAAGCGGATGCCTACCGCTGTCCGGCGGACAAGCTGCTCGGCTATTGCGGCACCAGACGCGCCAGCCAGGTTCGCGTATACCGAAGCCATGTCGCCGATTGTGCTGGCTGCGAACTGAAGCCCCGATGCACCGTCAGCCGTAAACGCAGCGTCACCCGCCTCGTCAGCGAGGATGCCCGCGATACCGTCCGCGCCCTTGCTGGCACCGACGCCTATGTGCACGCGCGGCGTCGAAGACAGCGGATTGAGCGCGTGTTCGGCCACCTGAAACGCAACCTGGGGCTGCGAACGCTCAAGCTGCGAGGCCTGTCAGGAGCCGCCGAGGAGTTCACCATGGCCGCCGCGGCATACAACCTTCAGCTGCTCGCCCGGCAGGCCGCGCCGGCCTGACACGCGGCGTATCCTACCGTGCCGGCGTCACCAGCCATCCGCCACGCCGATTTCGCGCAGGCCTTTTTCAACGGCCTCGGACGGTTGTGACACTGGCCGAGTTACGGACTGGAATGATAAAACAGGAAGTAGTTCGGTACGATCAGTCAGGGATCAGCGCCCAACCACGTATCTGCAACGTCGCCATTGTGGTGAGAGCCGAGACGTCGACTTCGACAGCCTTATCGACCGTAACCGGAGCGATCCCATTCCCGACTAAAGCCTGGCTGCACACCCGAACGGACACGCCTGCTCGTTTCAGCGCCGCTATCAGGGCAAGATTGGGATTCTTCGCAGCACCGGTTTTTGTCGCATATTCCCCATCTTCGGAAATAATCGGCGTCGCCGGGCCGTGGACGATCACGACCACATCTCCCTGTGCCGGCCGCACGCCGTCCGCCCCGAGCAGGTTCAGGAAGCGTGCGACCTTCTCCAGCGAGGGATTGACCTTGTCGGGAGATGACGCCGCCTTCGTCACACTGAACAGCACACGATATCGCAGCGAGTGGTCCGGCCGCTCAACCGCGCCTTCTACCGGCGTGATCCTGCCATAGCCGGCAATCACGGGTTGTTGCGCGGTGACGCCTGCTGACCCGGCACTGCTCATGACGGCCAAGCATCCTGCAACTGCGATAGCGGGAAGCCGCATCTGGTTTGTCCTTTCGAAACCGGAATGATTATCCGACCCTCGCAAATACGGCTGCGCCTATATTTTGCGGCCGCGTGGCAGCCGACGCCCCGCGCGCTCGCGACGGTCGGGAAGCGGGCGCTGCCTCATGCACGGCTAGATCGTCGGCGCCGAACATCGCTTCCAGCGTGCGCACGCACAGTGCAGCGGCCTCATCGGCAAGACGGTAGTAGACCTGCTTGGCTTCACGTCTCGTCTTCACCAGCTCGGCGCGGCGCAGCTCGGCAAGCTGCTGGCTGAGGGCCGGTTGGGTCACGCCGGTAGCAGCCTCTATGTCCGCAACCTGACGCTCACCGCCGAGCAGATAGGACAGGATCATGAGACGCTGGGGCTGAGCGAACACCCGCAGCTTCTCAACCGCCGTGTCCGCGATCGCGCGGGATTGATGGATCGCCGTCATCGATCGGCCTTCAACTGATGAAACCAGTCTGCACCGGCGTTGCCCGGCAGGGCAGGCGGCAGCAGAACATCGTCACCCGGCTGCCAATCGGCCGGCATGTAGGCTTGCCCATCGGCCGATCGCTGCAGCGCCCTCACCGTGCGGAGCATCTCGTCGACCGATCGCCCGACGTTCATGGGATACCAGTTGAGCGCACGGATAATGCCCTCGGGATCGATGAAGTAGGTCGCACGCACGGCTGAAGCATCGCCGGCCTGTTCGTCGAGCATGCCATAGGCGTAACCCACGGCCATCGACGGATCTTCCACGACCGGAAACGGCACCTCTACGCCGAAGACATCCTTGATCGCACGCAACCAGGCGACATGCGAATACAGGCTGTCGACCGACAGCCCGAGCAAGGCGCAGTCCAGCTCCTCGAATTGCGGTGCGGCCTTGGTCAGGGCTACAAACTCGCTGGTGCAGACCGGCGTAAAATCAGCCGGGTGCGAGAAGAACACGACCCAGCGACCACGATACTGATCGAGCGTCATTTCGCCCTGCGTCGTGCGGGCGGTAAAATTCGGGGCAACGTCCCCGATACGCAACGAGCGCGGTGCGTCTGCATCCATCGTTTCCATGTTTTTCAGATGGCACGGGGCGCCCGTTGACGCAAGTGGGTTACACGACTACATAAACCGTGAAATCGATAAACGGAGGCAATTGTGGAATCGGCGTTGAGCGAGGCAGTTGCGCAGATTGAACGTGCGAAGGCGGCAGGAGCGCCGGTCGTTCATTCCTTCTTTGATGAGCCGACCAACACCGCGACCTACGTCGTCTGGGACCCTGCCACGCGGAAGGCCGCGGTCGTCGACAGTGTGCTGGATTTTGACGCTGCGGCCGGTCGCACCAAGACGGCGTCGGCGGATGTGGTAATCGCTTATGTGCGGGAGCACGGCCTTTCGGTCGACTGGCTGCTTGAGACCCATGCTCATGCCGATCACCTGTCTGCGGCGCCCTATCTGCAGAAGGCGCTGGGTGGTCAGCTCGCGATCGGCCGCGAGATCATTCGCGTACAGAACGTCTTCGGCAAGATTTTCAACGCCGGCACCGACTTCGAACGCGACGGCTCCGAGTTCGACCGCCTGTTCGACGATGGCGATCGTTTCGCGATCGGCGACATCGAGGCCATCGCGCTGCATGTGCCGGGGCACACCCCCGCCGACATGGCCTATGTCATCGGCGACGCGGTCTTCACCGGCGATACCCTTTTCATGCCGGATTACGGCACAGCACGCGCGGACTTCCCCGGTGGTGATGCGCGCCAGCTATTCCGCTCGATCCGCCGACTGATGCAGTTGCCTGACGAGACGCGGCTGTTCCTGTGTCACGACTACAAGGCTGCGGGTCGCGACCAGTATGTCTGGGAGACGACCGTGGGCGCGCAGCGCGTCGGCAACGTCCATGTCCACGAAGGCGTGGACGAAGACGACTTCGTCGCGATGCGCACCCGTCGCGATGCCACCCTGTCGATGCCCAAGCTCATCCTGCCCTCAGTTCAGGTGAATATGCGCGGCGGCCATCTGCCGGAGCCGGAAGCCAACGGCACCCGCTACCTCAAGATCCCACTGGATGCGCTGTGATGCCCGGATTTCCCCATGCCATGCCGCTCGCCGGCTTTATCGGTGGGCTGATGATCGGTGTCGCTGCGGCGATCATGTTACTGGGCAACGGCCGCATCGCCGGGGTCAGTGGCATGTTCGCCCGTGTCCTCGGCCTTTCCCAAGGAGGCGCGCCCTGGATGATGGCACTCCTGTTTACAGTGGGGCTGCCCCTGGGTGCAGCCCTTGTTGCGGCCAATCGGGATGTGGAAGCCCGCTTCCCGACGTCGCTCGGGCTGATCGCCGTCGCCGGGCTGATCGTCGGGATTGGTACGCGGCTCGGCGCAGGGTGCACCAGCGGTCACGGCGTCTGCGGCCTGTCGCGCCTGTCGCCGCGGTCTATCGTCGCGACGGGTACGTTCATGGCGACCGGTATCGCCACCGTGACCCTCATGCGCCTGGCGGGAGTGGTAGCGTGATGCGGCAAGGCATCCTTTCGCTTGTCAGCGGCACGCTGTTCGGCGCTGGCCTCGCCGTTTCCGGCATGATCGATCCTGCCCGGGTACGTGCGTTTCTCGACGTCACCGGAGCCTGGGATCCGACCCTCGCCTTCGTCATGGCGGGAGCGATCCTGCCGATGGCGATAGCCTGGCTCGTCGTGCGTGGGCGCTCCACGCCGATCGTCGCGGAGCAGTTCTATACGCCCGCCACGTCGCCGATCGACGCGCGCCTCATCGCTGGCGCCGCCTTGTTCGGCATAGGCTGGGGCCTTGTCGGCTTGTGCCCAGGCCCCGCCATCGCCGCACTCGCGATCCAGCCTGCCCCCGCGCTGCTCTTCATCGCTGCGATGGCGCTCGGCGCAGCCATCCACCGCTTCGCACTCATCCCACGCCGTTCGGCATGACCGGACAGGAGACGTCACATGGCCTTCAAGAGGATCACACCGTCCTTCTCGGCTGCTCCCCAGCTCACCCGGGATGATGTCGCTGCCGCCGCACAGGCGGGGTTTCGCTCGATCGTTTCGAGCCGGCTCGATGGCGAGGAGCAGGGACAGCCGAGCGCACACGAGATGGCCCGGATCGCCGAAGAACACGGCCTTGCGTTCGCCCATGTCCCGATCGTGCCGGGCAAGGCGACCGATGCCGATGCGGACCGGATGAAGGAAGCGCTGACTGCGCTGCCGGGACCGACGCTCGGCTTCTGCCGAAGCGGCATGCGGGCGGCTACCCTTTGGGCATTGGCGGAGGCGGATCATGCCGATCCAGAAACGATCATCGGTCAGGCCAAGGCAGCCGGGTACGATCTCGCCGATCTGAAGCCGGCGCTGGCCCGTCGTTCCGAAGGGGCCGGCAAATGACCTACGACATCGTCATCATCGGAGGCGGAGCCGCGGGCATCGCAACAGCCGCCAGCATCCTGAAGCGCAACGCCAAGGTGTCAATCGCTGTCGTCGATGCGGCCCGGGACCATTATTATCAGCCGGGTTGGACGATGGTCGGGGCGGGCGTCTTCACGTCCGAGCAGACCCGCAAGGCCGAAGCCGATGTCATGCCCAAGGGCGTTGAATGGATCCGGCTGCCTGCGATCACCATCGACCCCGAGCGTCAGGCGATCACCCTGGGAGACGGGGATACGATCGCCTACCGTGTCCTGATCGTCGCTCCCGGCCTGCGTTTGGCGTGGGATAAGATCGCGGGGCTTCCCGAGGCGTTGGGCCGCAACGGCGTCACGTCCAATTACCGCTACGATCTGGCACCTTACACCTACCGGCTTGTCCAGGAATTGCAGCGGGGACGCGCGCTGTTCTCGCAACCGCCGATGCCGATCAAGTGCGCCGGCGCGCCTCAAAAGGCGATGTACCTGTCCTGCGACATCTGGCGCGATCACGGTGTGCTCCCCGCGATCGACGTCGAATTTCACAACGCCGGTGCGGCGCTATTCGGCGTCGCGACCTACGTCCCTGCGCTGATGGAATATGTCGAGAAGTATGGGATCGACCTTAGGCTCGAATCCAACCTCGTCGCGGTCGACGCCGATCGGCGTATTGCCACCTTCGAGCGCAAGCGGGACGGCGTCAGCGAGCGGGTCGAACGCGAGTTCGACATGCTCCATGTCGTGCCGCCTCAGGTTTCGCATGATGTCGTCGCCAAAAGTCCGCTCGCGGCGGCAAACGGCTTCGTTGAGGTCGATGAAGCGACGCTGCGCCATAAGCGGTACGACAATGTTTTCGGCCTGGGTGATGCCGCTGGCACCAGTAATGCGAAGACGGCTGCGGCAGCCCGCAAGCAGGCACCCGTGGTGGCGGTCAACGCGCTCGCCGCACTCGATGGCAAGCCACCTATTGTCGACTATGACGGCTATGGATCGTGCCCGCTCACGGTCGAGCGTGGCAAGATCGTCCTCGCCGAGTTCGGCTATGGTGGGAAACTGCTACCCAGCTTTCCGTCGTGGCTCCTGAACGGCACGCGCCCGACGCGAGCTGCCTGGTTCCTGAAGGAGCGGATGCTGCCCCCGATCTATTGGCAGGCCATGCTGAAAGGCCATGAGTGGATGGCGGCCCCGCATGAGATCGGCAAAGCGGCATGACCCTCGAACCGCTCCAGTATCTGTTGGGCGCGCTGTCCGGCAGCCTGGTGGGCTTTACCCTCGGGCTTGTCGGCGGGGGCGGCTCGATCCTCGCCGTGCCGCTCATGGTCTATCTGGTGCGCGTGCCCAACGCCCACCTCGCCATCGGCACGAGCGCGTTCGCGGTGGCCGCTAACGCTGCAACCGGCCTGATCGGTCATGCCAAGGCGCATAACGTCAAATGGCGCTGTGGCGGCATGTATGCGACCGCCGGCGTCATCGGCGCCCTGTTCGGCTCCACCGCGGGCAAGGCCGTCGATGGCGGCAAGCTCCTGTTCCTGTTCGCGCTGGTCATGGTCGTCGTCGGCGTCCTGATGCTGCGCGGGCGCGGTGACACGGGCAGCCCGGGGGCGGAGTGCAACCGGGAAAAGGCGCCGAAGGTGCTGGGCTACGGCCTTGGCACCGGTCTGTTCTCGGGCTTCTTCGGCATCGGCGGGGGCTTTCTGATCGTCCCCGGCCTGATCGGGTCGACGGGCATGCCGATTTTGAACGCTGTCGGCACGTCCTTGATCGCCGTCACCGCGTTCGGGCTGACGACGGCCGCCAACTACGCGTTTTCCGGTCTGGTAGACTGGCCGCTCGCTTTCGTGTTCATCGCCGGTGGGGTTGTCGGCGGCCTGATCGGCACGCGCATCGCGAAGCGCCTCGGCTCGGGCGGCACGCTCACCACGGTCTTCGCCGTCCTGATCTTCGTGGTGGCGACCTACATGCTCTGGAAAAGCGCGGCCGCGTTTCTTTGATGGGGGGTGCGATTACCATCGGGCCGCTGATGCTGGCCGTCGATCGCGGGCTTGCCGTGCTGTGTATCGTCGTGTTCCTTGGTCTAACGACGCTGGCCGGTCGGCTTCACATCCCTCGCGTGTCGACGGTCTCCACCAGCGCCATCGTCGCTGGACTGGTTACGGCGCGGATCGGTTACGTTGCAGCGCATTGGTCGAGCTACGTCGACGCTCCGCTGTCCATCCTTGCCATGTGGCAGGGCGGCTTTTCCCCCCTTGCAGGGCTTCTCGGCGCAGCGGCGATGCTGGCGATCCGGCTTGGTCGCTCAAGCGCGCTGGCGGCAGGCTGGGGAGCGTTGGCTGTTGCGGGTGGCCTCTGGTTCTTGCTTCAGGCGCTGATCCCTCCCGTGACCTACGGCCCGTTCCCCTATCATCTCAACCTGACGACCCTGTCCGGCGCGCCGCTTCCACTCGATCGTTTCCGTGGCCAGCCGTTCGTAGTCAACCTGTGGGCGACATGGTGCGGCCCGTGCCGGCGTGAGCTGCCGATGCTCGATGCGGTTGCATCGCGCCCTGGCGAGGTCCCGATCCTTCTTGCCGATCAGGGCGAGGCGCAAGCGATCGTCAGCGGTTTTCTCGGCCGTGAAAATATCGGAGCGCGCCATGTCGCGCTCGACACCGATCGTGGCCTTTCCCAAGCCCTGAAGGTGGCGGGGTATCCCGCAACGGCCTTCGTCGCGGGCGACGGCACAATCGTACAGCTCCAGCTCGGTGAATTGTCACGCGCCGCCCTCGTCGATGGAATCGAATTAGCAAGGAAACACCGATGAACCGTCGCAACCTGTTGTCGGGGGGCCTCCTGGCTGCGCTTGCCTTCGCCGCGCCGATCTCCCCGGTTATCGCGCAGCAGCCCGATCTGTCGCGCAAGGCCGTCGTCGACGATCCCGTGGCACCCAAGCGCGCCGGCAAGACCTATGACGTCACGGTGGTCGAGTTCTTCGACTACAACTGCCCCTATTGCCGTCGCATGGAGCCGGTGCTGAACGCCCTGCTTCGCTCTGACCCGAGGGTACGGGTCGTGTACCGGGATTGGCCGATCTTCGGACCTGCTTCACGTGAGGCGTCGCGCGCAGCCGTCGCGAGCCAATGGCAGGGCAGGCATGCCGCCTTTCACGAGGCGCTGATGACCTCGCCGGCGCGGCTCGACAGCGCGGGCGTCAAGGCAGCGGCTGCCAAAGCCAGGGTCGACTGGCCCCGTCTGCAACGGGATCTGAAATCGCGCGGCGCCGAAATCGACGCGCTGCTCACGCGCACCGATGGCATCGCCCAAGCGATCGGTTTCAACGGGACGCCGGCGCTGATCGTCGGCTCGCAGGTCGTCGCCGGTGCTGTCGATCTCCCGACGTTGCGTCGTCTCGTCGCCGAAGCGCGCAAAAAATCTGCGGCGCGCTGATCATGCCTGGGCCGCTCAATCGGAGACAGCTTGCCGGCTTGGGCGCGGTGGTCGTGGGTGGTTGGGCAGTCGGACAGGTGCTGCGGCATACCGCCCCGATCGGGCGCGACGTCGGGCCGACCGCTGACCTGATCCTTGCCGGTAACGGCTCGCCCGAGGACGGACCTGCCGATGCTACGCTTCGGCTTGCCGTGTTCACCGACTATCGTTGCCCAGCCTGCCGTCATGGATTTCCCGCCTTGGAAGAGGCTGTACAACGCGACGGCAAGGTGCAGATCATCTACAAGGACTGGCCCATCTTCGGTCCGCCATCCGAACGTGCCGCAAGCGTGGCGCTCGCGTGCGCCGAACAGGGAGTTTACCCGGCCGTCCACCGTGCGTTGATGACGGACAGCCGCACGATCGACGACGACATGCTACGGGACGTCGTGATGCGCGCTGGCGGCGATTGGCTGCGCACGACGACCTGGCTTGCCGCCCACGCGGACGCTGTCGCGGCACGCCTGCGGGCGAACGGACAGGAAGCCTATTCGATCGGACTGGCCGGCACCCCGGGTTATCTTGCCGGACGCATGCTGGTGATGGGCGCGATCGATACCAGCGACTTTGAACGGCTGTTCGCGCGTGCCCGGGAAGAAAGCTGACGATGCGAGAGGATACGAAACATGATCGAGTATAATCACAAAGGCATGACGATTGCGTCGCTCCATGACGAGCGCACCGGCAGCTTCCAGTATGTCGTGGTCGACGAAGCCACGAAGGCCGCCGCGATCATCGATCCAGTCCTCGACTTCGATCCCCGTGCCGGTGCGACCGCAACCGACAATGCCGATATGATCCTCGAATATGTCCGCGCGAAGCGTCTTACAGTGGAATGGGTACTCGATACCCATCCCCACGCCGATCACTTCTCCGCTGCTCCGTACCTTGCTGAAAAGACGGGTGGCAAAACCGCGATCGGCGCCAAGGTCGTGGAAGTGCAGAAGCTCTGGCAGGATATCTACTGCCTGCCCGACCTGCCCGTCGATGGCAGCCAGTGGGATCGGCTGTTCGCCGATGGCGAACGGTTCAGGATTGGTTCGCTCGACGCGCACGTCATGCCGTCGCCCGGCCACACGCTCGCCTCGATTACCTATGTCGTGGGTGACGCGGCGTTTGTTCACGATACGCTGATGGTGCCCGACAGTGGCACGAGCCGGGCGGATTTCCCCGGCGGTGACGCGCATGAACTTTGGCGTTCGATCCGCGCAATCCTCGACCTCTCACCCGAAACCGCGACCTATGTCGGGCATGACTATGGCAAGGACGGTCGCGACGTAATCGGCCGCTCGACCGTCGCCGATCAGCGGCGTGACAACATCCATGTGCGCGATGGCATCGACGAGGCGGAGTTCGTGGCGACCCGCGAGAAGCGCGACGCTTCGCTGCCGCTTCCCGACCTGATGCTTGCCGCACTTCAGGTCAACATCCGGGGAGGCCGGTTGCCCGACGCGGAGGCTTGCGGCACGGCGTTTCTCAAGGTGCCTCTAAATCGGTTTGGGCCTGCCATCCCATAGCTCTATCCGCACCGAAGCCGGTAATGTTTTAAGTGTCACAACCGAACGGTTCTGACACCTAGGCTTGAGGGCTTCACTTTCTCACTTCTGCATCGATATCACCCGAGCAGGCGACCCGAACGTTCGGAGGCTCCTCGCTGTCCATTCGCTCCCCTGGCGCGGTATGAACCGCCGCCTCATAGTGCAGTTTGATCCTGACGAGCCCAGCATGTCTGCGCCCACCTTCGCGGAACCTGACCAGGGTCCGCTAGCGGGCGGCCGGAAGGTGAATGCTAGGCATGATCTAACCCTCGGTCTCTGGCGTCGCGACTGCGAAATTTCGCGAGGGTTTCCGAGATGGTGATTGCGCTTCGCAGATCTCCAGGCGCGTGGGTGCGGACGTAGTCAGCGCCATTGCCGATCGCGTGAAGTTCCGCCGCAAGGCTCGCTGGACCCAGATCCTTTACAGGAAGGCCAACGGTGGCGCCCAAGAAGGATTTCCGCGACACCGAGACCAATAGCGGAAGCCCCAACGCCGACTTCAGCTTTTGAAGGTTCGACAGCACGTGCAGCGATGTTTCCGGTGCGGGGCTCAAGAAAAATCCCATCCCCGGATCGAGGATGAGCCGGTCGGCAGCGACCCCGCTCCGTCGCAAGGCGGAAACCCGCGCCTCGAAGAACCGCACAATCTCGTCGAGCGCGTCTTCGGGTCGAAGGTGACCGGTGCGGGTGGCGATGCCATCCCGCTGCGCTGAGTGCATAACCACCAGCCTGCAGTCCGCCTCAGCAATATCGGGATAGAGCGCAGGGTCAGGAAATCCTTGGATATCGTTCAGGTAGCCCACGCCGCGCTTGAGCGCATAGCGCTGGGTTTCCGGTTGGAAGCTGTCGATTGAAACACGGTGCATCTGATCGGACAGGGCGTCTAAGAGCGGCGCAATACGTCTGATCTCATCGGCCGGCGATACAGGCCTCGCGTCCGGATGGCTGGCGGCCGGTCCGACATCCACGACGTCTGCTCCGACTCGCAGCATTTCGATCGCCGCGGTGACAGCGCCGGCGGGGTCTAGCCGCCGGCTCTCATCGAAGAAGGAGTCCTCGGTGAGATTCAGAATGCCGAACACCGTCACCATGGCGTCGGCCTCCGCAGCGACTTCCACGATGGGGATCGGGCGAGCAAAAAGGCAGCAATGACGCCGTGGCACATTGGCGACTTCCACGTGGAAGTTTCACCGAGCTGACTCGGCGGGCCCAGGCGAACGGCCATTTACGCTACGCTCCCTAGTGGTGCTCCACTTAGCATACATTCCCCAAGTGGCATGCCGTCTGACGTGAGTTTAGCCTGAATCCGACCGCAGGACAATCATTTTCCGTCCCGAGCGGCGTCGTCGGGCGCGCAAGGCGCTGAGACAGGGCAGATCGGCCCGCGAAGCCGCCGTGTTGTGCCCTGGTGGCGGTGTTTTTCAGCGCAGCGGACAGACCCATCCTGCCGTTTTCGTTCAGTTTGGGCGTGGATGGCGGTCATGCGCATAGCGGAGGCGCTCGCAATCGGCGGATGGCGGCGAGGATGGCGCGGACCATCGGACCGGTGACGGCCACCTCGGCCAGCTGGAAGGTGATGGCGCGGGCATGGCGGACGACACGTGCCCCGATCTTGATCAGCTTCAGTTGCAGGCTGGTCAACGACCAGTCGGCCATCGTCTCGGGCAACTCGATGCAGCGCAAGAAGATGGCCAGGTTGTAGGCCAGCGCATGCAGTTGCAGTCGCACCTCATTGTCGCGGAACTTCCGGCATGACAGCCGCGTCCAGTGGAAGGCATATTTACCTTCCTTGATGTGCTGCTCGGCGGTGCCGCGCTGGTTATAGAACCGCACCACCCAGTCGGGCTCCATCGGCAGGTTGGTGACGATGAAGCCGACACGCGGGAACAGTTCGCCCGGATGCCATTCGATCTTGGCGATCACCCGGCGTTCCTTGTCCCAGGATGCCGCCTGATACTCGAAGTCTTCGTAGAAGCGCTTGACCTTGGTCAGCGAAGGTCGCCCGACAGGGCGCGTCAGCCGATGCGCGATCTTCTCGCGCAGGACGTTGTTCGCAGGCAGCCGGATGGCGTAGAAGAATCGGGCTTCTTCCAGCCGCTCATAGATCGCGGGGATCGCGTAGGCGGCGTCAGCCCGGAAGAACCGGCCGCAAAGGTCGCGCTCCGCGTAGCGGGCGATGACGGGGTCGAGAACGTCCCGCCAGCCATCGGCGCTGTGGACGTTGCCATGGCGCAAGGCGCAGCGCTCCAGCATGCCGAACTGGTTGAACAAAAAGTTCGGGTGATAGCAGGTGCAGTCGAAATGCCCGTTCCAGGCCGCGCCCTCCTGATCGCCATGGGTGGGGCTGACCGAACTGTCCATGTCCAGAACGATGTACTTCAGCCCGTTACGGTCATGGAACCGGTCGATCCATTGGCCATTCAGGTCGGCCAGCGCGGCACGGTTCTCGGGCTGTGCCAGTGTCTCGGTCTCGAACCGTCCCATCTGCGAGGCCGAGGCCGCTTGCGCATCGACAGCCCTTCCACCCACGACCTGGCGCATCACCGGATCGAGGGCCAGGCGGTCGGCGTCGTTCACATCCTCGTATCCGGCCAGTCGCCCGAACACCGATTGCCGGAACAACCCGTCAAGCCGGTGGACCGTGTTCTTGCCGCGCCGGGTGTCGCGCAATGCTTTTGCCGCCAGATCGGACAGCCCGAGCGCGTCATCCAGCTCGCGCATCACCAGCAGGCCGCCGTCGGAACTGAGCTGCGCACCTCGGAACTCCACATGCACCCGGCGGTCGAACTCGACCCGATCTGCCCGCTTCGAACCCGCACCCTCTGGGTGATCTATCAAACGCGCCCCTCACGGCCATCAACACCATGATTTATATCGGAAATATTGAGATCCTGACAGCAAAATCAGCGATTTACTTGGGGAATGTGGGCTGCAATAGAGACGGATTTTGGGAAGCGTCCGGCATTCCCGAAACTCGATCCCAAACGGGACGATCGAGGCCAGCGCAGTTCGACTGGTTCGGTCATAAACGTATATCTGTGCGCGTTCTATGCGTCGTCCGCTGTTCGCGAAAACCTTCCTTTCTGACGACCTTGCCGGCGGGCCATGACCGCAACGCATTTCTGCGGCCTGCTGCTTGTCAAAACTGTTCTGAAAACCTTCTTCGCAAAAGCGGCTGCCGGCGACGGGTTTAGAGAACCCATTGGCAGGAAGCGTGAGCACGACGCCCCGTTTGCAAGCAGCGCCGGATGATGGCGAGCACATTGGCAGATAATTCGAGCAGGATGCCACCTGCCAGTGGCAGAGAGCGTGAGCAGAAAAACCGGCTGTTTGCGAGCAGACGCCGCTACGATTGCAAGCGCCTACAGCTACTGGAAGGGACCGGTGTGCCGTTGAGCGCCGACCTGCACCTTATGGGCCGTCTCGAAGAGGGGCCTTCCGGCCTCTTCCTGCTTCTTCGCACCGGGGACGGAGGCGTGTGGGAACTGGAGGCGCGGCGCTCCACCCGCGGCCTGATCGGCTGCCAGGTCGAAGTCGTCGGGCGGCGCGCCGGGTTCAATGGACTTGTCTGCGACCAGATCTGGCCAGCGGGACAGTCCCGGCCCCGCCGGTCGAAATTCAACCTCGAATATCTCCTCGTCGGCGCGTTCGTTGCGTACGGCCTGATCACCACCCTCGCCGGCCTTGCCGGATATTTCGGCTGATGCTGAGCGAATGGGAACTTTGGGCCTGCGCCAACCAGGTCCTGAAAACCCATGGCGAGAAGGCCCCGCTCCATGTCGCCGAACAGATCGGCACGCTGGCGCTAGTGGGGGACGAGGCAGGCATCGCGACATGGCAGGCCATCGCCCAACGCATTGCCGGACTGATGGGCAAGGATAGCGACACGCCCCTGCAATAGCGGGACGCCAAAGCAATCACGCTTGCCCGCCAATCGGCCCATGGATGTCATCCCATCGGCGCAGATCGCCCGGAAAGAGGCAGGGCTGAACGCTCATGTTCCCATTTGCCTCGCATTCGATCGCGAACCCCTGCATCCGCTCGACCAGATGGCGCGCCAGATCGAAGCGGGCATTGCGCTGGGCTCGCGGGTCGTCGGCGCTGAGCCTGACAAGCATCGCCTCCGGCGCGACGGCAAGCGCGACTTCGAGATGGGTCAGGAGGATATCGTCGGTGATTCGGGACATATCGCATATGAGAACAAATGAAGAACTAACAGTCAATCGGTTCCCTGTGGACAGCTGCGGACCAAAGCCGGCTAGATGCCGATTTCGAACGGCTTGGTGATCGAGCGATCGAGTTCGGGAGGTTCGCGCATCGGTTCCGGCGTTCTGCCGTTGGCCAGGCCCGAAGCCGCGGCATCGCGCAGCAGGTTCACCGTCTCGAGCGCCGATCGTTTCATGCCGGAATTGCGCTCAACCGCGGCTTCAAGCTTGCCGGGATTATCGACGAACAGGGTCAGGCCATCGCGCAACCGGGTAACGGTGACGAGGAATGTCTGCTGGTTGGCGAGATTGCGCTCGCGGCTGTCCATGACAGCAATTCCGCGATCGGAGGTCAGCCCCTGCGCCATATGCGCATTGAGCGCATAGGCGAGGTCGAGACGCTCGAGCATGGGCTCACCCTGCGCCAGGCGGTGTTCGGCGCCGAGCGAGGTCTTCACCGTCACGCCCTTCCCGTCGATCGCCACGATGCGGGCCTGGTCGGCGTTCAGCAGGCCGCGCTTGTGATCGGTTGCGGTCCAGCGAATCCGATCGCCGTCGTGAATCTCGAGAGGCCGAACCTCGAACAGGCGTAACGCCTCCTGTTCCCCCTGCGGGCGCAATTGACCCGGCCGGAACTCGAAGTGCCGCCCCCGCTCGTTCCGCAATGTCACGCGTTCGCGGGCAGGGTCGGTATCGACCACCTCGTAGCGGCCTTTGTTCAGCCCCTGCCCTCTCTGCCGCCGGCCTACTTCCAGCACCATTCCGGCAGCATAGCTGCGCGCATAACGCAGTTCCTCGCGCGTGAGATTGACGCGCGACAGCACAGCCAGCTTGAGAGAGCCGGGCCCCAGCTCGCCATTGGCCTTGAGCCCGGTCTGGACAGCCTCGTTGACCTCGCCGCGCAGCGCACGGCCCGAGGCATAGATCGCGGTCGTCTCGCGTTCGCCGGGCGACAAGGAAAGCCAGGCTGCCGCCGCCTCGACGGCAGCCTGGTTGCCCGCCTCCACGACATGGCTCCCCAGATGCCGCAGCGCCCCGTCGATATGACCGCCCTGGGCCGCGTGCTGAGCGTCGCGCAGCGCCTTTCCACGGGCGCGCAGATTGATGTTCATGACGGCCGTCTCGACCCCGGCCTTCTGCATGACGTCGAAAGGCTTGCCGGCATCGACCGCGCCCAATTGCTTCCTGTCGCCGATGCTGGCGAAGCGGTCGAGCTGGAGCAGATTGGCAAGGCGCACGAGCTTTTCCTTGTCGGCGTTGCCGACCATCGATGCCTCGTCGAGCAGCACGATGGTGCCGCGCATCGAGGCGCGCGCTTCGGCCAACCGTGCCCGATCGGCACCCTCGAGCAGGCCCTGATGCTGGCGCAGGAAACGTGCAACGGTCATCGAGGGAATGCCGGTTTCGCGCTCGAGCATCTGTACGAGCGTGTTCTGGACCGCGAGCCCGAGCACGGCCTTGCCTTCCTCCCGCAAGATGTCGGCGACAGGTTTGAGGACGGTGCTCTTGCCCGCGCCCGCCACGCCCTGAATGGCGACGATCCGGTTGTGCGAGGCGAGGAGCAACCGCCCTGCCCCTTCCTGACCGGGGTTCAAGCTCAGGCCATATTTGAGCTGGGAAAGCGCCTGGAGACGTTCCCCGGCAACTTCGGCAGAGACGATCGCAGCGCCAAGTCCTCGCCCGCTTTCGACGGCGGCAATGATGCGCTGCTCAAGCCCGATGGCATCGCGGGTCGTGACAAGATCGCGGTCCGCGCCCTTGCCTCTTTGCAGATGGCCCTGGCGCAGCAGTTGATCGACGCGGCGCTCGATGTCGGCAAGCGACGTCGGCAAGGCGAAGCCAAGCGCAGCGCGATAGATCTCGGTTCGCGAGAACGCCGCCTCGCGCTCCCCGAGGTGCCGGACGGCGGACGCAACCGCATGGAGTGCCGCGATCTGCTCCGGGGTGCGATTGCCCATATTGAGAGGCACGAGCGGGTCCCCCTCGCGCAGGCCCAGCCGTTCGGCGATGGCTGCGGCAAAGAGGCGCCCGCGCTGCGCGATAACGCGAACCGAGTTGCCGATCCCCGAGACGGAGCCGATGTCATTGACGGTGCGCGCATTGGCCTGCGCGATCACGATCGCGGGGTCGAAGTCGTGTCGCGCTGCTTCCTCGCGCCACCGGTTCAGAAGGGCCCCGCGATCCTCCACCGGCCCCTTGTTCGCCCGCGTCATGAGGTTCGCCGCATTGCGGGCCGCCAGCCCCTTGCTTTCCATCGACGAGAGCTTGTCGAGGATTTCCGCGCGGCGCGAACTGAAGGCATCGCGAACCGCCTTCGGCACGCCGACCGCTTCGAAATTGCCGTGCTTGCCGTACTCGCCGACCTGGTAGCCAAGCTTTTCTACGCCCAAGCGGAAGCGCGCCATGGTCATGGCATTCAAGAGGGTATTGTGCTCCCAGAGCTTGTCGTTCCTGAGCGCACGCCATTTGCCATCGGGCCCCTGGGTCACGTTGGCGACTACGGCGTGAACATGCGCATTGGGCTCCTGGTTGCGGTTCGTGTCGTGCTGGAAGAGCCCGATCACAAGATTGCCGGTCTGGGCGACCCGCTCCTTGCCTTTGACCTCCATGCGGGTCTCGGCGAGATTCTTCTCGGCCCATGCCAGCGTCTCCCTGACCGCTGCGCCATAGGCATCGAGGATGCGCCGGTCCCCTCCGACCAATGCAAGGATCGACCAGCTCTTGGGCATCGAAAACGTCAGGTCGGTGCCCGCGCGATGCCCCCGGTTGTCGGTGCCGACACGGCTTCCGTCCGGCAGCAATCCCTTGAGCACAGCCTCGAACTGCGAGGCTTCGATGGACCCAAGCAGCCCGAGCTTTTCGGCGCCCTTCCCCAGCCATTGGCCGGAGCGTTCGGCATCGGCGCGGGTGTAGTAATTGTCGGCTGCAAAATAGTTGGCAGCGCCGCGGGCGGTGCGGACATTGGCTACAGAGAGCATGGCTTGTCACCTCGCCAAACTGCGTCTGCCACCAGCATCAGGGTTCAAAATCGCCCAGATCCGGCTCGTCGCGGGATGGTTGCTCCTGCTCGGGAACGCCGTCGTCGATCATCAGCTTGCGTGCATCGGTATCACGCTGCCGTTGCGTGGTCTGATCGGCGGTGTGCTGCTTGTCGGGCGGCGGCTCCGCCCGCGGCGCGTCGCTACGGCGGCCATCCTTCCCATCTTTGGCTGGATCGCTTTCCTCGGGTGCCGCACCCTTGCGCAAGGCGAGGCCCTTGGGCGGCGTCGGCCGGGCATTTCGCTCCCCGGCCTCGCGTTGCTCCGGGGCCGGTTTCGCTGAACGCCGCGGCTTACCTGCCACCTTTTCGGTGCTGCTCAAGCCCTGATTGCGGGCGTGCTTTGCGGGCGGCTGCGGCGGCTCTATTGCATCGCTCGCCGGTTCCGGTTCGAGCGGCAATCTACCCTGTTTGGGAACCACGGGCTTGCCTGCGCCGTCATCGTTCGAGGATGGATGATCGCTCGGTGTCGCCGGCGGATGGCCGGCACCAGCACTTTCCTCGCCTTTGTCGTTTTGCCGTATGATCGCAGGCCGGTCCTTGGCCCGCCCAATGAAGGTTTCGGCGACTTTCACCCGGTTCACCGGCTTCAGCCTGACAGGCGCCGCCGGGAAGCCATCGGGAAACTTGACGTACCCGGTAAGCTTGGGAAGGTTCATCAACTGGTCGGGCAGGAGCAGCGGCTCGATGTGCTTGCGCGGCGTCAGGCTGACCGCATCGCGAGCGTTGTTGTAGCCGTAGGTATACCCTTCTTCCATGTCGCGGACCTGACGGTGGCCGATAAAGTCCGAACACCAGGTCGCCGTGTCGCGGTCCGCCGTTCCCAGGATGAGCTTGGTCCGGGCGAGCGATGACAGCGTCATCGCCATGTTCTCGCCATAGACCTCCTTGAGCTTGGCATAGGCGTGAATGCCGGTGACGATCGCACCGCCGAAATTGCGCGCGGTCTGCAGGCCCTTCTCGAGCGCGGGGAGGCGATGCAGTGCCCCCAGTTCGTCGAGAAAGAACCAGAATTTGAGATCCTGCGTGCGCGGCGTGGTCATCAGCGTGTTCATCGCCGTATCGAGCCAGAGCGTGAGCAACTGTGCGCAGACGCTCATGTCCACATAGCGCGCGGATATGAACACCATCGAGCCTTTGCCCGTCCCATCATGCGTGCCTTCCTCGATCCACTCACGAACCGAGAAGCGTTTTCCTGAGGTGGGCAGGAGTTTCAGCGCCTTGGCGTTGACGTTGAACACCGCGCGGATCGATTCCGCCATGCGGGCGGCTTCGGGAGCGGTCAGCGGATCGGCGATCGTTCCGCGCATCATGGCGTGAACCCGGGACAGGTCCGCGGTCATCAGTTCGCGGGCGAGCGCCTCGTTCGTGCCCCTGCCCTCTGCGACGAGCTTGAGGCAGAATTCGACGAAGAGCGCACGCGCCGCGATGACCCAGAACTGCGCTTCCCCGCCCCCGTCATGGGGTACGAGGGCTTCGGCTGCGGCCCAGAAATCACCTTCGGCGCGGCATTCGTCGAAGAGGCTCCATTGGGGGCATCGCGCATCGAGCGGGTTCAGGATGATGTCCCGGTCCCCTTGGTAGAAATGCTCGATGAAGGCGCCGGTCAGATCGAAAACGACGCAGCGCTGTCCCTTGGCCCGGGCTTCGGCAATCATGTCCGAGATGGCGACCGTCTTGCCCATACCGGTCGTACCGATGAGCATGGCATGGCTCTGCTCGAGCCGCCAGGGATAGACGACGGTTGCGAGATGCGAGGGGCGATAGGGGAATGCCGCAGCGATCTCCCTGGGTGAGCACAGACGCCATTTCCAACCCATGGCGGTGGACAGCTCGCGGGCTCGCTCGCGCTGGTTGTGGCCGCGCAATTCCTCGACCAGTTCGGGAAGCGTGACGAGCATGGCCCCGCGCTCGTGCTTGCGTTCCTTGGAGCGGCTGCCGAACCGCGCCGCGAACCAGTAGAAGAGTATAAAAGCCGGGACGAGGAGCAGCGCCGATCGCATAAGGGCATGGCCCAGTAAATCGATCAGATGGTCCGAGGCGCGCACCACTGGCGGGTAGGCATCGAGCATGATGATGGGGAGCTGGACGGTCCCGCCGAAAGCCGTTTCAACTGCGACCTGCTTGGTGGAATCGAACTCCATGAAGCCGTAGATGGCAGCGTAGATCCGCATCCAGACGAGGTAGACCTCGTGATCGGTCAGGCCCGACGAGATGGTCCACCAACTCGCACCTGAGATGCCCAGAGCAGCAATGATCAGCGGTCCCTTCAGACCAGCTGCAAACATGAAGCTGAAATGCCCGAGAAGCTGGCTGCCGCGCGTGAAATTGACGAGGTTGCGTTTCATGCCTGGCCTCCCTCACCAGCGTTGGCGGAGAGTCCCAGCTCCTTGCATTTGCGGGCATAGGCCTGATGGGCTCGCTCACGCAGGCCATGGTCGGCATGCCCGGCGAGAAGCGCATCGACGCCGACCATCACAAAGACGGATTGACGGCTGACGCGCTCCATCGAAGTCTCGAGCCTGGAGGCGAGATCGTCGTCATCGCAGGCCCGCGACAGGAGCGATCTGATCCATTCGCTGACGCTGATATCCCGCCGCCTGGCGGCAGCGCGAACCCGCTCGGCGAGGTCGAGGGAAACATGAACCTGGAGAGATTTTGGCCGTGTCATGCACGGACTCCTTGTGGTCAGGAGCCCGGAACGCACTGCGAAAGGCCTGGCTTGTCTAAATCAGAAACGAGAACATGTCAAGAACATAGTGGAGCGCGGAATTGCGCCGTTTCGAGCCCTGTTCATTCGAATATGATTGGCAGATGCAGGCCCATTCATTTCTGATTGAGAAGCTGCCATTTCGCAAGAATACCCTCAACTAACTGATTTTCCGTGCCTTTTAACCTCCCTCCGAATGCGATTTGTCGCGTACGGTGTGCTCCCCTGTCCCCAGCTTCAAAGGTGGGTTCCAGTGCCTTGCCCTGAACAGGATCGGCGGTCTTGAAGTTCCCATCTGGTGGAGCAAGGACAGTGCCGCTGGAGCGCGGTTTCTGCTATAGGCCAAGCGTGAACGCCCCGGGCATAAGAGCATCGTGGGCACCCCCATCCGGGAGCATGGCGATGACGAACGTGACGCTGAGCGCGACGCGCAAGGGCAACGGTTTCCAGGCGACGGTGACCTATTCGAACGGCGTTTCGATCAGCTCGGCAGAGGCCTTCCCGACGAAAGCGGAGGCGATTTCCGCAGCGGCCATGAAGGTGCTCGACATGCCCGACCGCCTTGAGGAGTTCGACGCCCCAAGCGTCGACGACTGACGCCGTTTGGCGCGCTCGACCAGCATCATCCGGGTCACCAAGAATCGGGAGCCGAGCAAAAAGAAAGGAGGAAGCCCTGAACGGACTTCCTCCTTACGGCGGTTTCAGAACTCATCGTTGAGCTTACCCGGCACGGTGTTGATGACCCTGTCCAACATGGCCTTGGGCAGCGCCCCGTAATCGCCCTCGTCGACCGCGATATAGCCAGCCTCATCGTCGGTCAGAACAAATTGCGTGAAGTAGCTGTGAAAGGACCTGGCGTGCGCCTTGTCGAGCGCGGCAACGAATGCCGCCTGGTCTGCCTGGAACGTGCCCTGCGCGATATTCGATGAAGCGTACATGATCTTTCCTCCTGATGTTCGATGCGTCGCATCAGGAGCTGCGAGAGGCGGGTGACGGGCCGGGTCAGGGACCGCGGAACGCGGCCGCGAAGCGGCGATGGGGGAAACGATTTTTTCCGGGCTTGCCCGGCAAAAATGGTGGGGCCCCATCGTCCTTGACGCGGCCCCAAAGCCCGCATCACACTTGGTCTTTCTGCGAGAGAGACCTCTCCAACGCTTGGTGGAAGCGCCGCCATTCGCGCCAAAAACCGTTTTCCTACATGCGGGTGAGCTGCCATTATCGCTTGCGGAGGGGACCAACGGCCAGCGAAAGGAACATCACATGGCCAGGTCCAAACCGAGCGCACGAAACGCGCTCAAAAAGCTGCGCGAGCAGCGCGACGAACTCGATGCCCAGGAAGCCAGGCTCCGCGACGAAGCGGCCGGCGAATTGGGCAAGGTTCTCGTCGAATGCGGCGCCGAGACGATCGAACCGGCAGAGCTTAAGCAGCTTATCCGCGCATCGCTCGCAATCGGGATCGAGGACGCTCTCAAGCGGCTCTCCCCCGCCTGAACACTCTCTGGCGGTGGGCGCGGGCTCGATGCCCCGCCCCGCCGCCCACGCCGGGAAGCAAAAGAAAAGGCCCCGACGGCGCGTGCCACCGGGGCCTTTTCATAGGGGACGGTCGCTCAGTCCTCGTCGATGTCGGGCGCACCGTCGTTGCTCGATGTGCGACCCTTGGTGAGGAAGTCCACCTTGTCGGCGATGATCTCGCAGCCGTAGCGCTTGGTGCCGCTCTGATCTTCCCACTGCGTGTAGTGGATGCGCCCTTCGACCGTCACGAGCTGGCCCTTGGTGCAGTACTTGGCGACGTTCTCGCCGAGGCCGTTGAAGCAGGTGACGCGGTGGAATTCGCTTTCCTTGGCGGTGTAGCCGTTTTCGTCCTTGTAGGTCTTGCCGTCCTTGCGGGCGGGCCGGTCGGTGACGACCGAGATCGAGGTGATGCTGGTTCCACCTTGCGTGGTGCGGGTTTCGGGGTCGCGAGCGATGCGGCCGACGAGGATAACGAGATTGGTCATGGGTCTTCTCCTGATCGAGCATCCGGGTCCATCCCGGCTGCAAACCCGAGCAGAAGCGGCCCACGGCGAAGCGCACCGGAGGGGAACCCGGAACTGGTTCGGGTGGTGCGGGCAGCCGGGCGTAGCCCGGCAACTCGGCCGGACCCGATCCGGGTTGCGCGTCTCGACGGGGGTTGCTTCAGGGACAGGTTTGCATGGAAGCCGGGTTGCGCCCGATGCCTTGAGCAGATGTGCCCTGCCCTCGTTCGTGTTCCGATCGGCCGGGTCGCACTGCTCCAGCGAATCCACCAGGGGGTCAGCCTCAGATTTCGAGACGGACCGCCCCGCCCGCTGCTGGCAAGCCCCCGGCCGACAGCGCAGCGCCAGGAGCAGCATGGTCTTTCGCCGCCGCAACGGCCTCGTCCAGACGGTGCCCTCGCAGCATCCAGGCCTGCGGCGTAATGAGGCGTGCCCAATCGGCAAAGGAGGGGATCGAGCCCAGGTCCTCGCGGACGTGCTGCTCGCCCACAAGGCGCACCGGAACGGGTCGCCCATCGGCATTGACGATGGCCGCACCGAACAGCGTTTCGAGCATGAATATACCCTCGGCATGGTGCCGCAGCGCGCGATGCCGGGGATCCGCCAGGATCGCCTTTGACTGGTCGAACCATTGATGGAGCGGGAGATAGTCCTCGACCACTCCGCCCCATTTCCGGACCGAAGAGAGGGCGTGAAAATAGCAATGCGCCATCGCCTCCTCCTCACAGCTCGTCGTAATGGTCATCGTAGGCGGTGTAGCGAAGCTTGCAGTCGAGCATGAAACTGCCCTGCGCCACGTCGATTTCGAGTGCGCCGCCCGCACCGTCATTGTTTTCCCAGCCGGGATGGTGGAGTTCGAGCGCGGCATAGGTGAGCTCTTCGAGCGCGCTGCGCAGTGATGTTTCTCGGGCCGTACCGTCGCCTTCAAGCAAAACCACCGCCTCCTCGGGGAGTTCGGATTCCTGGTTTTCGGCATCATAAGAGAAGATGCGTTCGACTGCGCCACTGTCGCCGTAGCCGTCGAAGGCGATTTCGACCGAGGTAATGCCAAGCTCGCGCAAAGGCGCGAGCACGGCGTGCTTCAGCCGATCGATTTTGGTGGTGACGCGCACACGGCTTTCGGCGCGGGCCCGCTCGAAATCAGCCAGCGCCTGGGACATATCGACCATGGGAAGTTCCTCCAGTGATGGGGTCGGACGGACCATCCGCCTGCCTCCATCCACGCAGGCGCACGCCTCTCCTCTGTCCCGGCAACGCCAGCGCCAATCCGGCGCTGGCGCAAAGGCCGATCGGCCATCAACCGGGCGAAGGGAGATGCGCCTTGGGGCTGGTGCCGAGCGGACCGCGGCGATCGACGACCGTGATCCGCCGGGCCTTGGCCTCGATCACCAGGCGTTCGAGGACGCCATTGCCAGGGAAGGCAACGACATAGCGCGGGTCGAGCGAGAGCATCCGCTCGTTGCGCTTAAAGCCGGCACGGGCTCCGAGCCGCATGTCGAGTGAGAAGCTGATTTGCGGGACGCTGCGCCGTTCGGCCCACGACGATGCCAGGCGGTCGACGCCCTTGGTATCGCCACCGTGGACGAGAACCATGTCGGGAACCCGGTCATGCACCTTGTCCAGGGTCGCCCAGACATTGTTGGCAAATGTGAGTGCGTCCTGCTCGCTGGGATGGCGCGTGCGGCCACCGGCAAAGATAACAGGCGTGCCTTCGGGCATTGCGGCGCGGCGTTTGGCTTCGGAACGGGCACGGACGAAGTCACGGCCTTCGACGAGCGCGGAAGTGAGCATAACGCTGTGATTGAAGCGCGAACTCGATACGGGTTTCCAGGACGAGCCGAATTCGTTGAGATAGAGAGTGGCCGCCACTTCGCGCATTTCCTCAAGGGCGAGCATGGCCCCTTCGGCGCATTGCGCACGCTCGACCTGGGTCTCGAGTTCGTGCGTGTGAATCTCGGATCCATCGGCTGTGGCAATGAGCGCGCGGACTTCGTCGGTTGCGCGGTCCACGGTAGCCGATTTGCGGGTCGCGGAACGGTGGAAGATGTTGACGAAGGCCCAGCCGAGGTCCTCGGCGTCGGCCTCGAGCGCAGTCCCGGAAACCATGGCAAAAAGATCGGACCAGATCGCTTCAAGGGTCTGGACGACAGCTTCGCGAACCGGGAAATCGTTGGTGGAAACGGGGGCAGGTCCGATCGAGAAGCCGGAAAGATCGAGCCCGGCGAGTTGGTCGGTAAATGATGCGTGCATGGGTGTTGTCCTCCTGACTGGCGTGAGGCTGACGCACCCGCTCATGGCTGCGCCGGCGAGAGCCCGTCAGGGCCAGCTTGAGGCAGGATCCGCACCCGACAGGGGAAACCCGCTTGGGCAGGCTGGCGCGGGCAGGCCCATGGCCCAAAGGGCCGGGCCAACACGGGCCTGCGCAAGCCGGGTTGCGGAGACTGACGGCTGGCCCAGGGCCTCTCTCGCATGGCTACAGGCCATGGGCGTCGAGACAGGTTCGCCAGAAGGGACAAAGCCAGCGAGCTCAGCACGACCTGCGACTTTCGCGCTCAGCTTACCCGCTTTGCATAGACGCCCTCACCGTTCGACATGTGCCCGAGGCAATCATAATCGCCGAACAGGGCGTCGAAGCGGGCGGCGATCTGGGACAGCCAGCGCTGCGCCCGGGGAGACCTGGCCGTGCGCCAATCGGCGTCCCAATAGGCGCCATCGTCTCGTTCGGCGATCCACACCGCGACGAGGCCACCGTATACGGACACTCCGAAATCGGCATAGGCATTGCGCATGAGAACGCGGTCCTCACGGCCTCGCCAGCCGTCGTGTGCGACCAAGGAAGGAAAGGCTTTGCCTGCCCGCTCGCGCAGGTCCTCGCGAAGCCACTCATATTCGAATTCCCAGTCGTCATCGTTCTCGACATTGAGCACCGTGAATGCGACGATTGCCCCGCTGGGATAGCTGACCGATCGGCCCATGACATCCTCCTTCAGGCGGCAAGCGCGGCGTCGCGAGACGCTTCGTCGCTGTCATCGGCAGTGATCCGCCCACCGAGCTTGAGCAGAAGGCTTGAAGCTTCCTCGGCTTTGGCGGCGGCGGTGAGGATGGCGCGATCATCTTGTTTAAGGAGCGTGAGCCAGTGCTCGATGTAGCTCGCGTGGCTATCGAGATGGGCAACCGGAAGACCAAGCTCGGCCCCGATCATGGCGCTCGATAGCTCGGCGACGAGCTCCTCGGCGGCATAGGCGGCCGAGCCGAAACGGTTCTTGAGATCGCGGTCCAGGCGGCTGGCGTGGCCGGTCCAATGCGACAGCTCGTGCGCAAGGGTCGCATAATAGTGATCGAACCCGGAGAAGAGATGCGCGGGCGGCATCGTCACGCGATCGGCCACCGGCTCATAATAGGCTTCATCGCCCTGGTGACGCAGCACTGCCGGAATGCTCGCGAAGAAAGTGTCGAGTTCGGCCTGGCGGCCTTCCGGCTCTACAACCTCCAGCGTTGCGGCGGGATGGAACCGTTCGGGAAGACCATCGACCTGATCGGCGTTGAAGACCGGATAGGCCTTCAGCACGCGGCGATGTTCGTCGGCCCTTTCCCCGGTGTCGGGGGCTTCGACCTCCTTGGTGTAGCTCTTGTAGAAGATGGCGATGGTCGACTTTTCGCCCTTGCGCACCTGCGCCCCAAGCTCCTTTGCCTGGTTGTAGGTCATCCAGAACGGTGAGCCGTAGCCGCACATGTCGGCGACCATCCAGAGCCAGAACACATTCATGCCGCGGTATGGAACGCCGCAAGCCCGCAACGGCCGCGATACCGGCACGCCGCGCCACGGCTTGATCCACGGCTTGGTCCCGGCTTCGAGACGAGCGATGATTTCCTGGGTGATACGGGTAGCGGGCGACAATCCGCCGCTTTGTCCCTTGCGATAGGCCATGTTGGATCTCCTGATGCGGCCTGCCGACAGGCTCGTCGGTCAGTGCCGGAGATCCCGGAGCCCCCTCCGCTCTCTTCCCAGAAAGGAAGCGGCCCTCCGGCATGAGCCGAAGGACCGCTTCTCGTTGGCGATTGGCCTTACCTGTCAGGAGGAGGTCAGGCGGCCACCTCGCTCGGGGGCTGATGGTCGTCATTGGCAACGCAATCCGCGTCCGAATCCTGCGGTTCGTCCCCGGCGTCGCTTGCCGACTGACCAGCGAAGCGCATGACTTCGGGCACCCAGGCAAGTGCCCGTTCGCGCACTTCGACCTCGGTGATGTATGTGCCTGCGAAGACGCGCTCGGCGCTCATCGCGAGATCCCCCTTCTTGACCGATGCGAAGCGCGAGGAGAGCTCCAGGCCGCCAACGTCAGTGAGCGCATCGAGGATCACCTGCTTCGAGACCCGGTCGAAGTAGTTCGCCGCGGTCGGCCGCCACCATTGCGCCAAGTCGATGCCGATGAGGCTGCCGAGATGATCCTGGAACGCGATGTGACGTTCGCCCACCATATTGAGACTCGCTTCGAGCGTGCGCGCGACGACAAAGCCGAGCCAGGCTGCACGGCTTTCATCGGAAAGCGCCCGGAACATCTCGAAGCGCGTCGAGGCGTCCTCGCCAGATCGCCAGGTCTCATCGAGGCCGGACCGCAGGTCAGCGAGTGACGCACTGGCCGGTGCATCCTTCGCCTCGAACCCGATAATTGGTCCTGCAGGAACGCTGCCGCGAAGCGTCGTTGCAGCACGCGATCGCCAGTCGTGGGTATCGGCATCGGCGAGCGTGAAGACCATGATGTCGAGCGCAAGTCCGGGATCCGACGCAACGTGGAGCGCGAGAATGTCGCGCCGCTGCATGGCAAGCTCGTCGACCAGGCGCTTCGATAGCGCCGCGCGACGCTTGCCCTCGCTGCCATCACCCGGGACGACTTCGACGGCATCGTCGTCATCATCGACGTGAGCTTCGCGCTCACCGTAGAAGACCGGCTGGAGCACCGGCGTGCCATCCCGCGACAGCACCAGGATCATTCCGGCTTCAGCCTTGAGTTCGGGCGCGAGTTCCGGCGGCTTTGCTCTGATATCCTGGCATTCGCGCTCGATCGCCTCGATCGTCGCCTCGGCCGCAGCGACAGCTTCCTCGGCGCTGTCTTCATCTTCGAGAATGGCCGCATGCTCGTCATAAGAGGCATCGAGCTCATCAAGCCTTGCCAGTTCTGCTTCCGTCAGCGGGGCAGGCTCTGCGGGAAGTCGAACAAGGCCCTCGACGAGATCGTGGCTCGCGTAGGGATCGAGTGTTGGCTTGACCCAGGCAAGGCCCTGTTCGACTGCGAGCGCCTTCGCTCGTTTCTCCATCTCCGCAGCAGCGAGGTTCTCGAGAAGCGCGACATCGACCCAGGACTCGCTGTCGTCATCGTCGAACAATTCGCGCTCGATCCGGCCGCCGCCGGCGATGTAGGCGTCGCGTCCAACGAGCCGGGCCCGGGGATCGCTGCCCCGGACCGTGCCGGAAAGCACCATTCGCCGGATGCTGTCTGCGCTCGGCGCATAATAGGCCGAGGAGACCTGTTCGAAGACGCGGGCCTGGATTTCCTGGTCAGACGTGGCGCCGAACGCTTTGGCGAGGTCCAGTGTGATTTCGCCCGAGGCCAGCGCCTCGAACACGACCGGAGCAAGCGTCGCGAGACGCAAGCGGCCCTCGACGAAGCGGACAGTCAGCCCGAACCGGCGCGCAACCTGGTCAGTCGATGTGCCAGCGTCGATCAGGGCAGCGAAGGCCTGCGCTTCGTCAGCAGGATTCATGGCCAAACGATGGAAGTTTTCGGCGAGGCTGGTCTCGACTGCAGTGTCGGCGCTGTCTTCGAGCACCAAGCAAGTCACCTCGTGATCCTTGGGCAGGATCTTGTCATCGGCCAGGGCGAGCATGGCGCGGCGGCGTCGCTCGCCGGCTTCGACCTCGAACTTGCCGCGTGATGCAGGACGGACGATGAGATTCTGCAACAGCCCGTGGGCAGCGATGCTCGCCTTTAATTCGGCATCGGCGGCTGGATCACCGTGACGACGCACATTGCGGGGTGACTGAACCAACTTGTTCAGCGGGAGCGATTTTATCATGGGACATACTCCTGACTGTGAGCCCGAGACGTCGACCATCGACACTCAATGGCTCAATCAGAAGCCAGCCCCCTCCCCTCTCTTGTGCCTGCAGGCGGGCTTAGAGATGCCTTCATGCCGTAACTCGATGAACTGCGCCCGTTTAGCTGGCCGCTTGACATTTGTTGGGGGTGACTTGTGCGGAACCATTGAAATGTTCCCGATTTGATCTACATGTTGTTCAGGGGATCTCAACCGGGGGTAGTCAGCTTGAGTATCGCGGACACGTTCAAGCAGTTTCTCAGCAATCTTGCAGTCGATAATGCCCAGACGATCTCGGATCGGTACGGGGAGATCACCTGCGCGCTCAACAAAAATTTCCGCGACACTGAATCCAAGACCGCGAACACACTGCAAGTCGGCTCCTATGGGCGACACACCGCCATTAAGGGTATCTCGGACCTCGACATGCTCTACATCATGCCGAAGGGTGAGTGGGATAACTACAAAGACGGCGGCCAGTCCAAGCTGTTGTCCGACGCCGCCGCCGCCATCCGCGCGCGCTACCCCAAGACGACCGTCAGGGTGGATCGGCTTGTTGTTCAGGCCGTCTATTCCAATTTTACCGTGGAGGCTCAGCCCGTATTCGAGCAGGATGACGGCAGCTTCAAATATCCCGACACCTACAACGGCGGGTCTTGGAAGATCACCAAGCCCCGTGACGAGATACAGGCTATGTCGGAATTTGTGGCGGAGAAGAACAACAACCTCCGGCGGCTCTGCAAGATGGCGCGGGCTTGGAAGAACAAGCACGGAGTGGGGATCGGCGGCCTCCTGATCGACACCCTTGCGCACAACTTCCTAAAATCAACCAGCGAGTATGACGACAAGAGCTATCTTTATTATGACTGGATGAGCCGCGATTTCTTCGCCTATCTCAAGGACTTGCCCAAGCAGGACTACTTTGCTGCGCTGGGGAGCGGCCAGCGGGTGAAGGTGAAAAAGAATTTCCAGCGCAAGGCGAAGAAGGCCCACGAGCTTTGCCTTAAGGCAATCGAGGCCGAGGGCAAGGACAACCAGAACGACAAGTGGCGCGCGGTATACGGACGGCTGTTCCCCGCTGCCGAGAAGGTGGAGAAGGCGGCGCTGACCGACCGCGCGGGCCATGCTGTCCGCATGACGGAGGAGTTCCCCGAGGATGTATTCGCCACCATCGACATTCGTAACAACATCCGTATCGACTGCCAGGTCGAACAGAACGGATTTCGCCCCGCTTCCCTGCGGGAGATGCTGAGCAATCGCACCCTGTTAATGCCGCGTAAGAAGCTCACCTTCTCCGTAGTCGAGACGGACATCCCCGGCTCCTACGGTCTGTTCTGGAAAGTGCTCAATCGGGGGCAGGAGGCTATCAACCGTGACTGCATCCGGGGCCAGATAGTCGCCGACGAGGGATACAAGAGGAACGTGGAGCATACGAAATTCAAGGGCGACCACGTTGTTGAGTGCTATGCCCTCATTAACGATGTAGTCGTGGCGACCGACCGCATCCACGTCCCTATCAGCGCGAATCAAGAGGACGAGGATGAATAGGGAGGGGCTGCTCAGGAGCATTGCTGAGACCGGCTACAACGTCGGTTTCGGGGCGAAGAAGAATTTTGCCACGCACGACGTTGTGCAGAAGGCTCCCGGCCTCATCGGCTTCCTCTCGCTCGCCGTGGGCGTCTTCGCGCTCATCTACGAACCACTGAATAGCAAGTGGATTGCCGCGACCCTTGTCGTACTCGGGATCGCGAGCCTCTACGTCACGCACTACGATCACAACAAGGTTGCCTATTGCGAGGAGGGGGAGCGGCTCACGGCCCTGTTCTATCGGCTGCGCGACCTCTACCGCGACGTGCAGGCGACGGGTGAGGACGATGACCTTGCGGTCTACCGCGAGCGCCTAGACGACCTCCAATCGGAGGTGTTCGGCTCCAACCAGTCCAAACAAATCCTCTTCAGCGACTGGTATGCCCACTACAAGTTCTTCTGGCAGCACCAGATTGAATGGATTGACGAGCAGAAGCAATTTACGTTCTGGCGCGACAAAATGCCCCTGTCCCTCTCGCTCACATTAGCTGTAGCAACGCTAACGAGTATAGCCGCTATAGTTTGTCGGCTCATTTGATTCATCCGGCCAGACTCACCACCCGAAAAACCGTCCCGGTTCCTGCGTCTCGCACCAGATCGACGCGGGTGCCGTCCCAATGGTAGTCAAGGTGGCGTCCCTGGATGGGCTCGGAAGCGCAATCGGGGTAGAATAACCCGGCGCATTCACCGCCAGGATGCCGAATGCTCGGATAGACTACGCCATTGGAACCGGCAGCCTTGAGCGTGATCGCGATGCCTTGCGAGCCCGTGTAGCTATCGGAATCGAGGGCAGGATGGTCAGTGGCATCGCCACCCCTGAGATCGTGAAGATCGGCGCCCACCGACAGGACGATCTCGCGAAACTGCGAAGTCCAACCGGGCGCTTCAGCCGTCCGGGCCATGAATCGGGCATGGTGATGGATCGTTTCGAACAGCGCCGTCTCGAAGACCCGTCCCACATAAAGGACGCCGTAGCTGCCATCGGTGAAGCGGCTTGGCCGGTCCGTGCTGACATGGGTAAACGGCGCCATCAGATAGGATGCGCCGTTTCCACCAACCCGGCGTTCGACCGGCACAAGATCGAGATTGCCGATCGTCGCCATGATCCGGGGATTGGTCTTCTGCTCGGCCGAAATCAGCAGGGGCCAGTCGGCGGGGTCGGCGAGATCCTCGAACACGTCGATCGGCGGAAAGGCGCTGCGGATGATTCTGACCGCGCCCTTCCACTCAACATGGCTGACGGGAATATCGGCGTCGGTCACCAGCCACCGCGTGTCGCATCGAGATAGCGGCGCACACGCATGATGTCGGTAAGTTCACCGCCAAGCATGACGTCGAGCGCGCTCGATCCGGCGAAGGCCGCATTGTCGGCCTTGATCCAAGCGAAGCCTCGCTGGGCTTCGGAAAAGATGATCCGCAGCGCTTTGTGAATCCCCATCAGGTTCGAGAGCCGCGCCGCGCCGTCGCGTGAGACTCGGCCCGGCCCTTCGGCCTTCCAGCGCCGATAGGAACGCACCGGCATATCGAGCAAAGTCGCGGCTTGCTCATCGGTGAGGTCCCATTTTCCGAACAGGTTCAGTACCGCGCGGAACATCGCGGCCGCCTCCTCCTGGGTGACAGGATCGGGCCGGAACGCCTGGGGCACGGTATCAACGGGTTGCAAAGCCAACATATCAAATCTCCATATGGCACTATATGGCATATATGCTGCCATTTGGCAATACTTGCTTCGTTCGCCCGGCAAGCCGAGCCAGAACCACAGCGGCACTTGCCGTCGGCACGAACAACCGCGTCTGATAGCGGATGATCTCGGTAAAGCACCCTTGCGCCTTGTACCAGTCGAGCCGCGCCGCAGACCAACCGGCGAGCTCGAGTCGCTGCGCCCCGTTGACCAGGCTGCGCTTGAGCGTGAGCGCCTCGCGGCCCTTGACCTGCATCGGCCGTCCTGCCGCGAGCACGGTATCGACGATCTGCTCGGCCGAGAACGCGTGTTCGTTCTCAAGACCAAGCGCCTGGCAGAGTTCGGGAACGCAGTGGAGCGGCACCTCGCGGCCGAGCAGCGAGCGCCCGTCGCGCGCCGAAATCCGGCTCACCCGAACATAATCGGACGGGAGCTTGTCCCACACCGGCAGCAGCAGGCCGGTCGCGAGATGCAGGCGTTCGCGCTTGTGGCTCGCGGCCGCCTCGTCGACCTCGACCTGCCAGAGGCGGTGGAACTCGGCGGGATCGACCGGCTCCCAGTTGCTCTCCTCAAGCTGCTCGGCGGTGAGATGGCCATGTTTCAAGGGCCGGACCAGTTCGAAGCGGGCAACCCGGGTTCCGTCATCAGCGAGCAGGCTGCGCGCCGGGACAAGCAGCCCGATCCGGCCTGAACGGGCATTGCGCAGAAACTGCTGGCGCTCGCCCGAAAAGCCGTAAAGCTCCTCAAGCCGTTCAAGGCGCAACGGCTTCAGCGCGCGGGCGATCTCAAGTTCGAGGAGGTGCGTCGTCGCACCCGAAAGCGCATCGGTGCGCAACAGCGTGTCGGAGAGCATATCGAAATGCTCGACTGCGATGGTCTCGACCCCGAGATCGAGCGTACCCGCCTGCCGCGCGGCATCGATCCGTGCTTCGACGAGGCCGAGGAACTCATCGAAAATGCCATTCTGCAAGCCGATCGGTAGCGCGAGGATGCGGTTGAGCCAGCGCTGGATCGAAGGGAGATCATCGACCATCGAGCCGTCGGAGCCTTCGATCCTGAGTCCGGTCAGTTCCTCGAACCGCGCGAGGGTCACGGCTTCGAGCTTGCCGATGAACAGCAGGCCGAACCAGCGGTGGAGCGCTTCCTTGGCATAGGCGCTTTCGAGATTGTCGGCGGGATCGAACAGGTTCTGTCCACCGGTCTGGCGTTGGCCGCGGGTGAGCGCACCGAGGCTGTCGAGCCGCCGGGCGATGGTCGAGATAAACCGGCGTTCGCCCCGCACATCGGTGGTGACGGGACGGAACAGCGGCGCCGAGGCCTGATTGGTGCGGTTGGTCCGGCCGAGCCCCTGGATCGCGGCATCGGCCCGCCAGCCCGGCTCGAGCAGGAAATGAACCCGCCGAGCCTGGTTCTTCGCGGCGAGGTCGGCGTGGTAGCTGCGTCCGGTGCCGCCGGCATCGGAGAAGACCAGGACCTGCTTGATTCCGTCCATGAACGCTTGGGTCTCGGCGACATTGGCGCGGGGGCTGCGTGACTGGAGTTGCTGACGCCCGTCGCGCCCGACGATCAGGCGGCGGGTACGCCCGGTAACCTCGGCGACCTGGTCGACCCCGAACCGCTCGATGATCGCGTCGAGCGCGGTAGCGATCGGCGGCAAGGCGCAGAGCTGCTCGATCATCCGGTCGCGCGCGGCGAGCGCCGAGCGGCACAGCACCGGTGCACCGTTCTCGTCGTTCATCGGCTCGGAACGCGGATTGCCGTTCTCGTCGGTGAAAACAGCCATCAGCCGCACCGGGAAGCTTTTGGTGAGGTAGTCGATCACATATTCGCGGGGGCTGAGATCGATCTCGAGCGCTTCGCGTTCGGCATCGGAAAGATCGGCAAGCCGACGATCGAGCATCGCCTCGGCGGTCGAGACGAGCTGCACTACCACGGCGTTGCCCTCGGCGAGCGCGCTGTCGATCGCTGGAAGCAGGCTCGGCAACTTCATCGAGAGCAGCAACTGCGCGAAGAAGCGCTGCTTGGTTCCTTCGAACACCGAAAGCGCAGCTGCCTTGGCCCCCGAGTTCAGCGTGTCGCCGCTGTCGGCATCGATAATCCGGGTTTCTTCGAGGGCATCGCGCAGGTTGGCATGGATGATGGCCCAGCCTTGCGCATAGGCATCGTAGACCGCGATCTGATCGGCGGTGAGGCAATGCTCGAGGATCTCGTATTCGACCCCGGCGAACGATAGTGCCCGCGCGGTGTAGAGTCCGAGGGACTTCAAATCGCGCGCGACCAGCTCCATCGCCGCGATCCCTCCATCGCGGATGTCGGCCACAAATGTCTCGCGGTTGGCAAAGGCGGTTTCCGGTCCCCACAGGCCAAGCCGGGTCGCATAGGCGAGGTTGTTGACGTCCGAGGCACCGGTTGCCGAAGCGTAGAGCACGCGGGCGCGCGGCAGCAGGTTCTGGAGGCGCACCCCGGCGATCCCCTGCTCAGAGCCCTTGACCTTGCCGCGCGATCCCTCGCCGCCCGCGGCGTTGGCCATGGCGTGAGCCTCGTCGAAGACGATCACCCCGTCGAAGTCGTCGCCCGCCCATTCGAGGATCTGCTCGAGCCGGGTCGCATCGCTGCGACCGGATCGCAGCGTCGGATAGGTGACGAACAGGATTCCCTCGCGCATCCCGACCGCCCCCCCGAGCTTCCATTGCCCGAGCGGCTGGACGTCAATCGGCAGACCACCGAGCGCCGTCCAGTCGCGGCGCGCATCTTCGAGCAGGGCTTCGTTCTTCGAAATCCAGATGTGGCGGCGCTCGCCCCTCACCCAGCGATCTAGGATGACCGAGGCGACCTGACGGCCTTTCCCAGCCCCGGTCCCGTCGCCCAGAAAGTAGCCCATGCGGTAGGCTTTGCCTTCGGCGCTCGCTTTCAAGGTACAGCCCTTGTCCTCGGGCTCGAAGCGTCCGGAGAGATCACGGGCATGAGCGCTCGCGGCATAGATCAGGGTCTCGGCCTGGGCGGCCGAGAGGATGCCTTTGGCGATGAGGTCGGAAGGGAGTTGCGGCACTGCCTCGGGCACCGGTGCGGTGATCGATCCCATGGCGACGGATTCGACAAGCGGGGTCGGGTGCGGATGCGCGCCTTCAATCGCGATCCGGCTCGGCCGGTAGGGGAGATAGTGCCCGACCTGCTCGGCGATCGGCGCGGGCGCGTCGAGCGGCTGGTAGACGAGCGGCAGGATCGATGGCGCGGCCACGACGGGCCGAACCGCAAGCGGAACCGGCTTCCTCGCTGAAGCGGCGAGGCGCAGCGGCAAGGCCGGTCTCGCTGCGATGATCGGTTCGGCCGTCCGCTCCGCCCGAGTTGGCAACATATCGAGCAGAAAGCAAAGTTCCGCAAAGTTCACAGGCTTGGCGATGATCGGACTGTCGCCACCATCGGCCTTGTCGAGCACCAGCAGCCGGGTGGTGATCGAGGTGCCCTGCTTGACGAAGCCTCGCTCGATCGCGGCGTTGAGCCGGAGCGCCACCGGACCGGCGATCCCGGCAACGAAGCGCGGCAAGTCGAACCATTCGGGCATGACCGCAACGAGGCGACCTCCGGGGAGCAGCCGCTTCCAGGCTGAGCGCAAATGCCGCGCCCCGGTGCGCCCATCGTGACCGCGCTCGATCCCGTGCGAATAGGGCGGGTTCATCAGCACCACGCTCGGACCCACGTCGGGCGCGAGCAGTTCGTCGATCAGTTCGCCATCGCACCCCGTCACGGCCGCATCTGGAAACAACAGGCTGAGGCATTCGCGGCGCAGCGGCGAGATCTCGTTGAGCGCGAGACGCCCGCCGGCCTTTGCCGCCCAGACGCCAAGCATCCCCATGCCCGCCGAGGGTTCGAGCACCAGTTCTCCGGCAGAAATCGCGCAGGCCCGGGCAGCGAGCCAGGCGAGACGCGGCGGCGTTGCAAACTGCTGCCACTCGATCTGCTCGTCGCTGCGGTTGGTCTGGGTCGGCACCAGCGCTTCGAGGCGCGTGAAAACCCGATCGGCAAGATCGGGCGACATTGCGCAGGTGAGCTCGGCTGCTTCCGCCACGAACAGCACCTGCGCCAGTTCGAGCGCGGCATTGGCATCGCGCACCGACCAGCGCCCCTCGGCATCACTGCCGCCGAAACAGTCGGCCATCACGGCGTTCAGCGCAGGGCGTGAGATCGGCTCATCGGCGCCGAGCCGGGCGGCAAGCGCTCTGGCCGCGGCGAGCGCCAGCGGTTCTTCGGCTTCGGAAAACGCGAAAGCGGGAGAAGCATGGGACATGGAAAACCTCCTGACGAGGCCATGTCCGTTCGGGGGTCCGTCCGGAGGCCTCAACAGGCCCCAAGCCCTCTTTCCTCTCTCAGAAACTCAAGCGGCCGCTCGGACCCGGCGCATCAGCACGTCGTTCCAGTCCTCATCAGGTCGTTCGGGCCGCCGGGTGACAATCCGCCGGCCTTCGCAAGCATAGGCTTCGCTGGCGCGCTCCTCGGCGTGGCGACCGCCGGCGTCGTTGTCGACGAACAGATGCAACTCGCGCACCGATTCCGGGATCGTGACCAGGCCGAACCGCTCATTGCCAAGCGTGGCCCAGCAGGGAATACCGAACAGCTGCATCGCCGAGAGCGCGGACTCGTTCCCCTCGGCAAGGCCGAGGCGGCCACCGTGCGGGTAAGCCAGGCGCACGGCACCCGAGCCGGGGCTGCCTAGCGCGCGCTTGGGCTGCGCGAATGCGGCGAGACTGTGCCTATCGGTATCGAGGAAGGTTCGGTGCAGAGCCAATATGCCCGCATCGTTGCGAACCGCTGCCACCAGAGCCGGCAAAAACCGCACCGCGCCTTTTGGCCCCAGCGGCATACGCGGATGGAAGCGCAGGTCGGATGATGCGATCGTGATCCCTCTTGCCGAAAGGTAGCGGGCGGCCGGGCTCCCCGCGAGGATCGAGGCCTCGCGCCAGAGTCTCAGGGCGTTGCGGTTCGCAACTTCCTTGCGTGGCTCCGATGCGTGTTCGCCGGCTGGACCGTCGAACAGGTCCGAGATTCGCACGCCCAGCTTGGCCATGCCCGCGATGACCGCCTCGTTGGCGCAACCGGCGAAGCAGTGAACAAGGATCGCACGCTTACCGAGCGTGATGCTGAGCGAGGGGGTGCGATCCGCATGGGCCGGACAGCAGCACATGCCGCGCGAACGCGACCAGGTACCGCCCAGTGCCTCGACGATCTTCCTGGCGCGAGCTTCGAGCGACGCGTGAACTTGGGACATGGGGCATCTCCTTCGTGACATGCCTCCACCCGCGCAGCCTCCGCTCTGCGTCGCCGACAATACATTTTCCTACATGCAATGTTCTATATATGTTCTTACCCGATTCGGCCATAGAGGAATCCGGAAATGAGACTGAGATGGGCAACGATCGCAGCGGCGGTGACGGGATGGGCGTTCGTCGTCCCGGCTCACGCGCAAATGGAGGCTGCCCCTGAGGCCACTGTACACGAGATCCGATCTGACGGCTTCCGTGTGGCCGAGGGAGCGAACGGTTTCCAACTGGTCGAACATGGGATCTGGCGACAGTCCCTGGCAGCTTCGTCCGGCGCTCCGGTTCTCGAAGCGGGCAGGACCTACCTCCCCTATCGCTATGCGAAGCCCGAAGGCACCGGCCCATCGGGCTTTCGACGGGCAAGCTACCTTCCCCATGTCTATGCAGCGGAGGCTCAATACTCGCTGCCAATTGGCCTTCTCGACGCCCTGGTATGGACGGAATCGCGGTATAACCCCCTGGCGATCAGCAAGGCTGGTGCCGCTGGCCTGGGTCAGTTGATGCCGGGGACCGCGCGCGACCTTGGCGTGCCAAATCGCTTCGATCCCGCAGCGAACCTCTTCGGCGCGGCGAAGTATCTGCGTCAGATGCTCGACAAGTTCGGGGTAGTGCATCTGGCCCTCGCCGCTTACAATGCAGGCCCTGGCGCCGTCGAGCGAGCGGGCGGTATCCCACGCAATGGCGAGACACCGGCCTATGTGCGCGATGTGCTGCGTCATTGGCGCTTCTGAACAGGGGGGTAGTGGTGAGTTCCGGTCGAATACCCGTGTCAGGAATGCTGAGCCGCGGCAGGCGCGGGATGATCCGGACCACGAAAACAGACGAGGTCTGGATTGTCGAAAGCGAGGAAGATGCCGCCGATCTCATCGGCTCGAAGGTGATCGTCGATGGCGTCGTTGCAGGGATCGATCGCCTACGCGCCGACTGGATTGGCGCGGACAGTCAGCCTTCCTGATTCTCCTGCGGCGGATATTTCGCGCCGAGTTGGAGAACCTCCCAGCATGAGCCGCTGGTGATCGAGCCGCCCCTATGAGGTGCGCTCACTTCGTTCCACCCGCCCTGCCCTACGGGGGACTGAAAGGCTTTCCCCATTCAAAAGACAATCAAATTGCCCTTGTTCGTATTTTGTTCTATGTGATCCAGAATCTCAAGTGGGGCAACGTAGAAGCATGACGAACCAGAAGTTCTTCGAAGAGCGGACTGACCAGTCTGAGGTCAAAGCCCGCATCGTGAACAAGTACTTCTCCACCTGGGCGCAGGTCGTCATGCCAACGGTAGCGAAGCGAGGCGAGAAGATCGCGTACATGGATCTCTATGCAGGCCCAGGCCGCTACAGAGACGGCGCTGCCTCTACACCCCTGCTCGTGCTGCAAACGGCCATCAATCATCCGCAGATGTCGCAGATGCTGACCTCGTATTTCAACGACGGAAAGAAAGATAACGTCTCAACACTTCAGACAGAAATCGACAAGCTGCCGGGCATCGACAAGCTCAAGCACAAGCCTGTCGTCACGTGCGGAGAGGTTGATGATGATGCCGCCACCTATTTCAACGAAACACGGCTTGTCCCGTCGTTCTCGTTCGTCGATCCTTTCGGATACAAGGGCCTGTCGTTGCGGATTGTCCAAGGTGTCATTAAAGACTGGGGCTGCGACTGTGTCTTTTTCTTCAACTACAATCGGATCAACGCGGGCATCAACAATCCCGGCGTGAAGAAGCATATGGATGCACTGTTCGGAGAGGAGCGTGCGGATGCTCTAAGGGCAAGGTTGTCCGGTTTGACGCCAGAGTTGCGAGAAGCTGCCATCCTGGAAGAGCTAGCCAACGAAATTCAGTCACTCGGAGGCAAGTATGTGCTGCCATTCACATTCCGGAACAGCGAGGGCACGCGGACCTCGCACAAGCTGATTTTCGTCTCAAAGCACTTCAAGGGCTATGAGATTATGAAGGATATCATGGCTGCGGAAAGCTCAACGCTAGACGAAGGCGTTCCGTCGCTCACCTATTCCCCGGCTGATGCCTCAATGCCGCTCTTGTTTTCTCTTGCCCAACCGATGTCGAAGCTGAAGGAAATGCTGCTGGAAGATTTTGCAGGACAGACGCTTTCGCTCACGGAAATCTATGAGCGGCACAGCGTCGGCAAGCCATACATCCGAAAGAATTATCGCGAGGCGCTAAGTGCTTTGGAGGCTGCAGACAGGGTATCGGCGTATTCGACGAAAGGGACACGTCGTAAAGGCACTTACCCCGACCATGTGAAGATCCAGTTCAAGGAAGGGGGCTGAACATGGCAACGAATTCATCGATCGAGTGGACTGAGGCCACATGGAACCCAGTTGTAGGCTGCGATGTGATCTCACCAGGCTGCACAAACTGCTACGCCATGCGGATGGCGCGACGGCTCGAAGCCATGGGCCAGCCGAAATACGCTGGCACCACTCGCATGTCTGGCCGTCGGCCGAAGTGGAACGGCGTCGTTCGTGTAGACGACGAAAGCCTGAAATTGCCAGCGACGTGGCGGACAGGTCGCATGATCTTCGTCAACTCAATGTCAGACCTGTTCCACGACGAAGTGCCGCTCGAATTTGTCCAACGCGTTTTCGAAACGATGGCAGCAACGCCGCAGCACAGTTATCAGATTCTGACAAAGCGCGCGGAGCGGCTTGAAGAGCTCGCTCCCAAGTTGGATTGGCCGGACAATGTCTGGATGGGGGTCAGCGTCGAAAATGCAGACTATCTTTATCGCATCGACCACCTTCGCCGGACCGAGGGGGCAATCAAGTTTCTGAGCTTAGAGCCCCTGCTTGGACCGCTCGAAAATATGAACCTCCAGGGCATCGACTGGGTCATCGCGGGGGGTGAGAGCGGCCCAGGCGCAAGACCGATGGACCCAAGCTGGGTGCGATCGATACGCGACCAGTGCCAGTCCGCCGATGTGGCCTTCCATTTCAAACAATGGGGTGGCGTCAACAAGAAGAAGACTGGCCGGACGCTCGATGGCCAAACGTGGGACGAGTTCCCCAAGGAGCCTCTACGCAGTGAGGCCGCCTTAGTGGCGGTGTCCTTCTAGGTTCGCCGTCAAAAATCCATATTGGCGTAGCGATCGTTCAAGTGCATTTGATAATTGGCGTAGCTGGCCATGGCTTCAGCTGAAGCCATGGCGATCGCTTAGTCACCATTGACGACCTTCGTCAGGTTGAGCGGCAGCCTGAAGCGTCCCGGGTTTTCCGGGGGTGTTCAAGGCACATACCGCCAGAAGCCCTGGCAAAGGGATCAGACGTCCTGCGGCGACGGAGTCAGCCTAGCCGGATGCGCGCGGCGTCACCGCAATCTCCACCCGGACATCCCGATCGAGCCGGTCGAGAATCCGCAGCAGCCGGTCGATGGTGAAGCGGTCGAGCCTGACCTGACGAATGCGCGAGAAATCCGCCGCCGCCACGCCGGTGCGCTCCCCGGCCTCGCGCACGCTCAGCCCTTCGGCATCGAGCGCCTTGATGATTTCGGCGGCGAGGATCGCGCGCAGCTGGCGCAAGCCCGCATCGGGCACGCCGAAATCGGCGAAGACATTGCCCGAGCCGTACACCAGCTCGCATGAATTGTCTGGGTCAGCCATCGCGGCAATGTGTAGTCAAACATGACAACAGATCAAGCCGGACGGTGCCACGCTAACGCCACGAGCGGAACCTTGCGGTCGAACACTTCGACCGCCTTCAGCTTGTATCCAGCGGAGGCCGAGGGCGCTGACGTGCCCCCGGCCTTCCGGCCGGTTTGCGGCGAATATCACCCTATTCACCGCATAATGTGCGGTGAATAGGGTTGATAGGTTTACGGATCGCACGAAACGCCAAGTTAGGCTTTGCAAAAACTGGAATTTATAAACTCGACATCGGTTTATGAATCCGGCAAAATGCTAAGGATGGCTATGCGTTCCGATCATAAGTTAAACCGCCTCCAGCAGGAACTCCCCGAGGGACTCCTTGCCGATGCGGCATGGATGGAAGCCCACGGCTATTCATCATCCCTGCGCAGCCAGTATGTTCGCGCCGGTTGGCTCACCAGTCCCGCGCGGCGCGTCTATCGCCGCGCGCGCACCCCGCTGACATGGCAGCAGACCATTGTCTCGCTCCAGTCCGTTCTCGACCTGCCCCTGACCGTGGGCGGGCGCACCGCGCTCGAACAGCAGGGCTATGCCCATTACCTGTCGGCTTCGATGCGCGAAGTTCACCTCTACGGGCCGAAGCGCCCGCCAACCTGGCTTGCCAGCTTGCCGCTCGATGTCGTTTTCCACTGGCACAACAGCCTACGGCTGTTTCCCGGCGATGCCGATGCGCCGCCCGAGCCCAGCCCTGTCATGGCGGGCGCCGCTGGCCAGACCTTGCCTCTACGCTATTCCAGCAAGGAGCGTGCGGTTCTCGAAATGCTCGACGAACTCCCCGGGCACGAGAGTTTCCATCAGGTCGATGCCCTGATGGAAGGCATGAGCGACTTGAGCCCGCGCCGCCTTCAAACACTTCTTGAATCCTGCACCAGCGTCAAGGTGAAGCGGCTCTTCCTGTTCTTCGCCGACCGCCACCGCCATGCGTGGCGCTCGCGTCTCGATACCTCGCGCCTCGATCTTGGCGCGGGCAAGCGCGTCCTCGTCAAAGACGGCAGGCTGAACCCGCGCTACCAGATCACCGTTCCCGCCGATCTCGAGGCGCACTGATCGCCATGGCTTTTCTCGACAACTACCGGCAACAGGTCGCCCTTCTCATCCGCGTTCTCCCGTTCGTTGCTGAGGAAAGAGTCTTTGCCCTCAAGGGCGGCACAGCGATCAACCTGTTCGTGCGCGACCTGCCACGCCTCTCGGTCGACATCAACCTCACCTATCTGCCGGTCGAGGATCGCGCCGCCTCGCTCGCCGCGACCGACGCCGCCATGCTGCGCATCGAGAAGCGGATCGAGAAGGGCATACGCGGTGCGCGGGTCCATGCCTCACGCTCGGCCGGCGAGAACATCGTCACCAAGTTGATCGTCCGCGCAGGGGACGTGCAAATCAAGATCGAGGTGACCCCCGTACTGCGCGGCACCGTTTATGATCCCGTCGTCACCGGCGTGACGCCCGCCGTCGAAGATGCCTTCGGCTTCGCCGAGATTCAGGTCGTGTCCTTCGCCGACCTCTACGCGGGCAAGATCGTGGCGGCGCTCGACCGCCAGCATCCCCGCGATCTTTTCGATGTGCGCGAGCTCCTGGCCAACGAACGTGTCACGGACGCGCTGCGCCGCGCCTTCCTTGTCTACCTCGCCAGCCACAACCGCCCGATGGCGGAAATCCTCGCCCCGGCGCGCAAGCCGCTGTACGATGAGTTCACGCGTGGCTTTGCCGGAATGACGCAGGAGCCGGTCGAGCTTGCCGAGCTTGAAGCCGCGCGAGAGGCGATCATCGTCGCGATGGTCGTCGACATGCCGGAGGAGCACAGACGCTTTCTTCGCAGCTTCAAACGGGGAGAGCCTGACTGGGATCTGCTGGGCATCGCCGAAGCGCAGAACCTGCCCGCGGTCCTGTGGAAACAGCGCAACCTCGACAGCCTCTCCGTCGGCAAGCGGCGCGAACTGGCCGAAGCGCTGGAGAAGGTGCTGTTTCCGTGAGTGACAGGTCAGCCATCCTGATCCTGTTGCGGAGGGTATTTGGCGGCGATCTGCAAAACCTCCCTGCCCCATAGCGCAAGCGCCTCGCGCTTTTCGTTGGTGTACTGGTGCCGATGGTAAACTCCCGCCACACCAGCCATAGCTGATCCAGACTGGTGATTAAGGACGGCTTCCGAAACCACCAGAGGGATCCCGAGACGCTGAAGGCCAGTTGCCACCGTCCGGCGAATATCGTGCATGGTGAAATGACCGGCCTCATAGCCGAGCTTCTCGTCCACGCTTGCCCTAATCCGCTTCCAGGCCTTTGACAGTCCGCTAACACTGTTCGTGTTGGTGACCTTGGATGCCAACAGAATTTGGGATTGCTTGTGCGCGTCGTCAGGGGCGATCCCCGCGGCCGCAAAGATGTCGGTGACCACTGCAAGGGCCTGCGCCGACAGCGGCACCACATTCGCCTTGCCGTTTTTCGCTCTGTCTCCCGGGACGGTCCAAACCTTCGCCTTGAAATCGAACTCGTCGCAAGTGGCGTCGAGCACCTCTCCCCGGCGCTGGGCTGTGAGAACAAGCATTTGCACAAGATGACCAAACGGATAGCCATCCTCGACAGCGGCTTGCCACAGGGCCGCGAGCTCTCGATCGCTGAGTACGCGGTCGCGAGGCTCACTTCGCTTCGGACGCCATGCGTCCCGGCAAGGATTGGCTGGCAAATGCTCGAGTCTGGTGAGTGCCCAAGTGTAGAAAGTCGAAAGATGGCGATACACGATGCGCGCCATCGTCAGGGTTTCCTTGCCCCGCTCGAATGCAATCTTCTCGACAAAGCGGCTCACGTCGCTTCGAGTGATGGAATCCGCGAGACGGTCACCCAGCTCGGGTTCGATGTACTTCCGGAAAACCCGGTCGAACTCCTTCGCGCTCCGCTTTTTGCCCTCGATCTGCTGAGACAGATAAATCTCGTAGAGCTCAGCGACCGTCCCGACGCCCTTCGATCCCTTCCTCTTCGCGCCTGGCTTTCTGGCGATGTTCTTGCCCTGCTCAACATCGACCAGGAGATCCCGTGCCTTACGCCGAGCATTGGCAAGCGTGAAGCTCGGGCTATGTCGCCCGATCGTGACGTTCAACCATTTGCCTTGAACGCGCTTACGCAAGATGTACGTCTTGATGCCGCTCGCACCCATTCGAAGCCGGAGCCCGGTCACGATGCGGTCAGCAAGCTCAATTTGCCCGGTGACAGGAGCCTTCAAGCCTGCAATCCGAGCGTCCGTCAAACCAACTTTGTTCGCCATATGCACCTGCTACCTTAGGTAGCTTTTTGTACTGGATACTTGCGAACATATCAAGAACAATGCGGACTATGAATCGCAGATTTCCGCCGTTTTTGGACCCATGTGGACACGCTAGGACCCTCTGATTGCAGCTCTTAATCAGCGGGTCCTTGGTTCGAGCCCAAGTGCGTCCACCACCTTTTCGAAGACTTACGAGAGTTCTGCCGCTGCGCTGCGGCGACCGGCAAGCACCGGGTAAGCGCAATGATGCAGCTTGTAGGTCTGCTCTACGCTTCCAACTCGCCAAGCGTGAGCCCTGACCCCATCACTAAGCCGACGCGATGCTATCTCCGCTAAGAATGGCGTGGCTCATGCGCCGTCGATAAGCCTGCGTTCATGGACAACGACGCTCGAAGCTAGCCTTGACTCTGCTCCGAGATGACGCGGGCGGGTTTTGCTGCTCACTTTGGACGACTGCGACGAGGGTAGACGTCACGTCTGCTGGAAACCGGAATGGCAGCTTTCCGATCTCGATCACGACAAGCCGACTTTCGTTAGGGACGCGAGCTGACAGCTACAAGCGCCGTGGCAGCGGCTCTAGGTGCTCTGACCAAGAGTCGAACAGGCCTGAGATGTGCCCTTCGTGAGCTTGCCAAATCAAAAGCCAGGCCGGCGGGCGACTGCTTGCCGCCTGTGGCCTGAGAAATGATGAAACTGGCAATACCAGGTTCGCCCTTCGGCCGCGCAGCTGGCGCTCTCTGCTGGTACGGTATCGCGGCCGGGATCGTCGCAGCGCACGATGCTGCGGGGATGAGGCGTTGCTCTCACCCCCTAGGAGAGAGGATAGTCGGTATAGCCGCGCTCTTCGCCGACATAGGCGTAATCGAAATTCGCGGGTGCAAACGGCACGCCGGTGCGGATGCGATCGACCAAGTCCGGATTAGCGATATAGGGGCGACCGAAGGAGATCGCGTCCGCTTGGCCGTTCGCGATGAACTCCGCCGCAGTGTCGCCGTCAAAGCTGCCGTTCTGGATGATGGCGCCCGTGAATTTAGTACGCAGGCGGGTCATCACCGGATGCTCCGGCTTGTCGACGAAGCCGGACGCGATCGGCTCGATTAGGTGGACGTACGCAATGCCGCTGTCGGCGGCGACCTCCCCGATCATCTCGGCAAGCGCGCCCGGATCCTCGTCACCCATGCCCTTGCGCGCGCTGGTGGGGCTGATCCTCAGGCCGACGCGGCCCGGTGCAACACGGCTGGTCACCACCTCCAGGATTTCGCGCAGCAGGCGGATGCGGTTCGCCAGGCTGCCGCCATAGGCGTCGGTCCGCTGGTTGGTCTTGGACTGCAGGAATTGATCGATGATGTAACCATTCGCCCCGTGAATTTCGACGCCGTCGAATCCTGCCGCAAGAGCGTTGTCGGCACCGGAGCCGTAGGAAGCCACGACGCGGGCGATATCCTCTTCGTTCATCTGGCGAGGCACCACATAGGGCTTCATCGGCAGGAAGAGGCTGGTGTCGCCTGCGGGACGCGGGGCGAAGGTCTCGCCCTCTCCGGCGATCGGCGACGGACCGATCGGCAATTCGCCGCCGATGTAGTCGGGCAGGACGAGGCGGCCCATATGCCAAAGCTGTGCGAAGATGCGACCGCCCGCCGCGTGAACCGCGTCGGTGACGAGGCGCCATCCATCCACCATCTCCGCTGTCCAGATGCCGGGTGCGCGGAACCAGCCCATGCCGAGCGGATCGACGGCCGTTGCCTCCGACACGATCAATCCGCAGTCGGCGCGCTGCGCATAGTAGCGCGCCATCAGCGCGGTCGGCACATGCGCCTCGGTTGCGCGCGCGCGGGTGAGCGGCGCCATGACAATGCGGTTCGGGAGTTCAAGCGTGCCGAGCATCACCGGCGAGAACAGCGGATCAATCGACATTATGCCTCCCCAAGATTGCGCCTTGATAGGCGAAAGCCGCTCGTCTTCCAACGTGCAAACGGTGAAAGGCGAGGCTTGGCTTCCGCCCGATCGCTCAGAAGCGCACCGTAGCTTCGAGGCCGAAGGTCCGCGGTGGGCCCGGCACGAAGAAGTTTCCGAAGAAGCTTTCCGTGTTGATGCCGAACACATTGTAGTACTTGTTAAAGATGTTCTTCATGTACCCGGAGACGTCGAACCGCTCGGTGCGGAACGATATGCGCCCGTTCACCAGAGAATAGGCCTTCTGCCCCTGCGCAAGCGGGCCGACCGCCTGTCGATCGTTGAAGAAGTCGTATTCCTGCTTGGACTGGAACTGGTATTCGCCGGACAGGACAACCCGCTTGTCGTCGTCGAACCGGATTGCCGTCCACTCAGGCGCAACCGAGGCGGTCCACTTCGGCGCGAACGGGAAGCGGTTGCCGCCGATCTCGATACCGCGCGGGTCCATCTGACGGGGATCGCCCGGCGCCAGGAACTGACCGCCATCATATTTGGTGTTGAGATAGCCACCGGCAGCCGTGATGCGCAGATTGTCCATCAGCTGCGCGGTGAGTTCCAGCTCGGCACCGTAGAGCCGGCCATCCAGCGAGCGGATGAAGGCGGCGCCATTCGCAACCTCCTGCACCTGCTGGCCCTTGTACTTGTTGTAGAAGATCGCACCGTTCAGCTGCACCCGGTTACCGGCGAAGCGCGACTTGAAGCCGGCTTCGAAAGCGTTGACGTATTCGGGGCCGACCGCATTCGGGGCGAGGACAACCGACTGCCCGTTGAACGAGCCAGAGCGGTAGCCGCGGCTGGCACTGGCATAGATCATCGCCGTGTCCGACACGTCGTAGGCTAGGATCAGGCGGCCGGTGGGTTTGGTCGCCTTCTGCTTCAGCTCCGGCAACACCGCCCCGGTGAGGATCGGCAGCCCGTTCGTGGGCTGGAACGTGGTATAGGCATAGATCACGTCGTTAAAGCTGCTGTCGCGCAGCAGGGAGTAGGAGTCGAAGAAGCTGACCTTGTCGCGCGTCACGCGACCGCCGAGAGTGACGTGAAAACGGTCAGTGACGTCCAGCTTGGCCTCCAGATAGGCGGCCAGCGAAGTCTGACGTTGCTTGAAGCCGAGCGTGGTGCTGACGCCCGTCGCGGGGGGCGCGCCGGGACCGCTGAAGAACGTGCCACCCGGGTTGAACTGGTTGGGTCCGGCCGAGTCGTTCAGAAAGCCGAAGTAAAGTAGATCCTGGAAGGTGCGGACCTGTTGCTTTCCAGCGTAGAGCCCTGCGATGATGTCCAGCTTATCACCGTCATAGGTTAGGTGAACATCCTGGTTCAGTCCGTAGAAGTGTGAGCGGCTGTCACGGTACTCGCCGATCGAGTTCGGCGTGCCGTCGAAGTCGAACGAGAAGTCGTAGTCTCCCGTGTCATAGCCGCTGACGGAGGTTATCGTAACATCGCCGACCTCCCAGTCGATCTTGGCCTGCACGCCACGAGCCTTGGTGATGAACTTGCCCTGGTTCGGCTCGATTACCTCACGGCGGCCCAGATTGGCGCGGCTGAAGCCGAGCGGATCGGTCTGGCCGGGGCCGAGCAGGTATGGGACGCCGCCAGAGCCAATCGGGTCGTTGTAGGCGAAGTAGCCGCGGACGGTGATGTCCAGCGTGTCGGTCGGCTTGGCGCGGATGGTCAGGCGCCCGGCGACTGAATCCTCGGACTGGAAATCCTTGTTGCCGACGACGCCCGGATAGCCGTTCTCCGGGCCCGCGTTCTTGATGAACCCGTCGCGCTTGCTACGCGTGACGGCGGCGCGGATACCCAGCTTGTCTTCGACCAGCGTTGTCTCGACCGCCCCCTGGACGAGATACGAGTCGTAATTGCCGAGACCGGCGGTGACGAAGCCGTTGCTGCCGTTGAGTTCCGGACGACGGCTGATCAGGTTGATCGCGCCGCCGGTGGTGTTGCGACCGTAAAGCGTGCCTTGCGGCCCCTTCAGCACCTCGATGCGTTCGAGATCGAACAACGCGGCACCATGGCTCGGCCGGAAACCCTGATAGACCTCGTCGAAGTACACGCCGATCGGCGACTGGGCGTTCGAGTTGAACTCGTTGGCGACCCCGATGCCGCGAATGGTGAAGTTCGGCTGAGTGCTGGCGAACGGCGAGTTCACGCGGACGTTCGGCATCGAGCCGCCCAGATCGGCGGCGTTGACGATCCCGCGCGATTGAAGCTGCTCCGACGTTACTGCCGCAACCGTCACCGGCACCTTCTGCAGGTTCTCGCTCCGGCGGTTCGCAGTGACGACGATCTCGCCCAAGCCCTCCTCGACCGATGCGGGAGACGTGCCGCCTGCTCCCGTGAGCCCGGCCGTCCCGGCCGGTGAGGTCTGCGCCGCAGATCCGGACGCCGTTGGGGCGGTAGTGGGCGCGGTCGTTGCGGGCATGTCGGGAGAGAGGGCCTGCGCTGAGGCCGAATTTGAACCGATCGCCTGCGCTGCCGTGGCACAAAGCATCGCAGTCTTCAAGACGCGGAAGGACATGGTCACTACTCTCCCAGGATCGGCGGGGTGCACCCGCTCTGTGTGTGACTTGAACTGTCGGGCTGCGACGGATCGCCGCGCTTCGATTTGCGCGAACTCTCCCCCGATAGTCCTCGTGATCCAGGCTGGTACCCAGCGCGTCAGAGTGGAAATAAAAACTCCGCCTGCCCGCGATAACGTCATCCTATGACGATCGAGGAGCGGATACGGGCAACGGAGACGCATCTGCTGCGATTTGGCGGATTGCCCGCCGCTGATCACTCGGTAAACTAGCTTCCGATCCAGGGTATGAGCCCCGGTTTGATGCCGTTCCACGAAACGGCGGGAGGATGTCATGGACCTGAAGCACCTGCGCTACTTCGTGGCGATGGCAGAGGCAGGAAGCCTCATGAAGGCGGCCGAGAGGATGCATGTGGCGCAGCCTGCGCTCAGCGTGCACTTGTCGAACCTAGAGGTGGAGCTGGGGGTGATCCTTGTCCACCGCAGCAATCGTGGCATCGAACTGACCGAGCAGGGCCAGTTGCTTTATGAGCGCGCGGTCAAGCTGCTGCGCTATCACAGCGATGCGATCCTTTCCTTGAAGCGATCCAAGACGAAGCCGACCGGGTCGATCTCGTTCGGCATGCCGTCGACCATGCCGGGATTGATGACGCCGTACATCTACGAGGCCTTCAAAACGGAACTGCCCGACGTCAGCGTGTATGTGCTGGATGCCAGTACCGCCGCGCTTTACGAATGGCTGCAGACGGGCAAACTGGACTTCGCTGTGCTCTTCAACTTGCCCGACGACGTCGGCATGTCCCTCCAGCCCCTCTTCGCCGAGGATTACTACCTAGTCGGCCAGTTCCCGGAGGGAGAAGGTTCCTCCGAGGTGTTGTTCGACAGCATTTTCGACTACCCGCTGGCTGCACCTTGTCGCGCCACATCTTGGCGCAAGATCCTGGAAGAGGCGGCCGATCGCCGGGGCAAGTGCCTGTCGGTCACGTTCGAATCCGACTCCTACGCGGCTTTGCGGTCTCTCGCGCTCACCGGTGCGTGCTTCACCATCCTGCCCCGATCGAGCATCCTGCAGGACGTCGCCGATGGAAACCTGCAAGCGCGCCGGATCGTCAGTCCCGACCTGCGCGGCCACCTGTCGCTCGCGTCCGACAGCAATCGGGAGACGACGCCGGCCCAACGCGCGGGCGGCCTGCTGCTCACCAAGACGATCAGACGCGCGGCGGAGGAGCTTGGCCTCAATGCCGAGGGCTCCGCTGCGCGCAAGGTCTGCCCAACTTCGCTGTTCGTACGCCCCCGCCGCCTCCCGCTCACGTCTTCGATGATGCTTTCAGCTTAAGCCAAAACTGGCGCGGCGGGAGAGCGCTTGATGAACCGGAGAAGCGGTGAACCGACGTCCTCCATCAAACTGAGTTGCAAGAGTAGTCGCCGTCTGGCGCGCGTCAGGCCAGCGGGTTGCACTTGTTCAGGACTCGACGATCTTGGAGGTGCAGTAGCGAGCGATCTGCCACGCCGCGGTCGCGGACCTGTGGAGCAGGAACAACTCCTGATAACGCGCCGGCAGCACATCGCCAGTCGCCTTGATCGTCTCCGTGCCCTCCGTAGCGCTCCGAACGAAGGCCCAATCCGCGCTGGTTTGCACGACTTCCTTGATCTCGTACTTCATGTCGAAGCTGACAGCCTCGAAAAGACCGAGGTAGAGGTTGGCAAGCACCGCCTTTCCTTCCACGGCCGGCCCCACGGGCGCGATCAGCACACCGTCATCGGCATAGTTCGCCACCACCGCTGCCGCATCGCCGCGATTGAAAGCGGTAAGATATGAGACGATGACCGCTTCGATTGTTGCCACTTCATGATCCGTCGCCACTTCGCTCATACCGCCTCCTTATCGCCGCCGCATGCAAGCATGTCCAAATTCCCCACCCGAGATTGGTAGGGGGCATGCTCGCTAGCAAGCATTCGACCGATTGTGAACGAACGGTCGGTTGATGAAAGGAGAAGCAAGAGCCGCAAGCGTGTCACAGCTTCATGCGGTCGGCATAGGTGCGCGTAAGGCGGGACCATTCGGCCACCAGCATCGGTTCGATCCAAGAACCGAAGCGGAACATGGCCCGCCACAGGTGGCCCGGCACCTCAATCAGGCCCCAGCCGCGCAGCGTCGCGATGTCGAGCACGGTTGCGAGCGCGCCGACCCGGCGCCCGCGGGCCACGCCGAACACCTGCGAGTCGCTGTTTGAATAGCGGGTGAAGGTCGCCGGCATCTTGGCGATAGCATGAGCTGCCCGGGAGAGGGCGGAGGTGACGGCTCGGGCCTGCCCGCCAGCGAACGAAGCGCCGACCCGCAGCTCGATGGGTGCGGTGCTTGAGGCCAGCAGCGCTTCGAAGCCGTCCTTGGCGAACCCCAATGGCTCCGTGCCGATGTTGCCCGGCATCTGCGGGAGCTTCGCCCACTAGGGCAGGTACATCCTCAGCCAGTTCAGCGCGACTAGGCCGAGCGGCACCTCGACCGCATCGCGGCCGCCGGGCGCTGGCGTCGCCACGGCCGGGGCATATTCGGCGATGCGAGCCACGGCCCTGAGCAGTGCCAGCTTGTAGGTCGATGACTTCGTCCGACAGGACGATGCCCCGCATAAATTGATGGTGATCTTCTCGCTATCGCGTGCCTTAGTCGCCTGCTGAGGCATGATTCAGTTGTGCCATCCACTCGGATGGTGGATGGGACGAGTGCATCGGCTTGCAAGAGGCGAGCGGCACGCGCTCGTGTCCAGGATCAATGCGCTATCGCGGCCAGCCTCCGCGCCGAGCATCTAAACAGGCTGTGGTCTCGCAGCCAGTCTGCCCCCCCGTTGAGGCGTTGCGCGGATCGCCAAGCGCGCCGACCGAGGTTCGGGCATCCATGTCGACACCTCACTGCCACCTTGAGTCACCATCCCGCCATCAGCTCAACCGCAATAGGTCTCAGTTCTAGTGCTGGATGGTGTCTTTCACGTGCAGTCAGATCTGACACGCACGACGGTGCTCCGCGGGCAGTTCAGGGCACGATTAAGCTGGAAACGAGTGAGAGTTGGCAAGCGCCTACCGAGCCGGGGACAGGAAACCTGCTCCGAGGAAAAGCGGTCGGCAATCGCGCGGCGGCGACCCGGTTCACCTGAAGATACGCCGCCTCAGGGGAGATATGCGGGTCGAGGCCGGAGCCGGAGGCGGTGACCAGATCCACCGGAACCTGTCCGCCGCCCAGCTTTGCGACGTCGCCCTCCACCCGATCCGCGAGCGCCTGACTGGTCGGGCCAAGGTTCGATCCGGAGGAGGCCATGCCGTCATAGCCCTTTCCCGCCGGCGAGGGCCGGCCGGTGAAGTAGCGCGGCGCGGTGAAGTTCTGGCCGATCAGTGCCGAGCCGACGACCCGGCCGCGGTCCTCGATCAGGCTGCCGTTCGCCTGCACGGGGAAGAGCGCCTGCCCGACGCCGGTCATCGCCAGCGGATAGCCGATGCCGAGCAAGGCGGCGAAGAGGATGGTCAGGACGAGTGCCGGACGCAGCGCGGTGATGAAGTCGTTGCCCATGTCGCGTTCCTTCAGGCGAGGCCGATGCCACTGACCAGCAGGTCGATCAGCTTGATACCGATGAATGGGGAGAGGAGGCCGCCAAGGCCGTAGATGGCGAGGTTGCGCGCAAGGAGCGGCCCGGCGCCGATCGGGCGGTAGGCGACGCCCTTTAACGCCAGCGGCACGAGAAGCGGGATGATCAGCGCGTTGAAGATGATCGCCGACAGGATCGCGCTTTCCGGCGTGGCGAGGCCCATGACGTTGAGCACGCCGAGGCCGGGGTAGAGCACCACGAACATCGCCGGGATGATCGCGAAATACTTGGCGACATCGTTCGCGACGGAGAAGGTGGTGAGCGCGCCGCGTGTCAGCAGCAGCTGCTTGCCGAGTCCGACGACCTCGATCAGCTTGGTCGGGTCGCTGTCGAGATCGACCATATTGCCCGCCTCTCGCGCCGCCTGCGTGCCGGTGTTCATCGCAACGCCGACATCCGCCTGGGCCAGCGCCGGCGCGTCGTTGGTGCCGTCGCCGCACATCGCGACGAGGCGGCCGCCCTCCTGTTCCTTGCGGATCAGCGCGAGCTTGTCCTCCGGGGTCGCCTGGGCGAGGAAGTCGTCGACTCCTGCCTCGGCGGCGATTGAGGCGGCGGTCAGCGGATTGTCGCCGGTGATCATCACTGTGCGGATGCCCATCGTGCGCAGTTCGCCGAACCGCTCCCGAATGCCCGCCTTGACGATGTCCTTGAGGAAGATCGCGCCGAGCAGCCGCCCGGCCCTGGCGACGGCGAGCGGCGTGCCGGCGGCGCGTGCGATCTCGTCAGTGATGCAGCGGAGTTCCTGCGCCGCGGGCTGATCGCTGAGGCCTGGCTTGGCGCGGAGAACCGAGTCGACCGCGCCTTTCTGGATGATCGAGCCGCCGATCTTCACCCCGGAGATGCGGGTCTGGGCGGTAAAGGGAATGACCTTCGCGCCATCCGGCAAGGCAGCGGCCGTCTGGCCGAATTTATCGCGGGCGAGGAGGACGATCGAGCGTCCCTCGGGCGTTTCGTCCGCGAGGCTGGCGAGGAGTGCCGCCTCCGCCAGCATGTCCGGCGTCGCGCCGCCGACCGGACGAAATTCGGTCGCCTGCCGATCGCCGACGGTGATGGTGCCGGTCTTGTCGAGGAGGAGCACGTCGATGTCGCCCGCCGCCTCGACCGCGCGGCCGGACTTCGCCAGCACGTTGAAGCGCACCAGCCGGTCCATGCCCGCGATGCCGATCGCGGAGAGAAGCGCGGCAATGGTCGTCGGGATGAGGGTGATGAGCAAAGCCGCGAGGATCGCGACGGGGATCGAACCCCCCGCATAGCTGGCGAAAGCCGGGATGGTGCTGACCGCGATCAGGAAGATGATAGTGAGCCCGACCAGCAGCAGGGTCAGCGCGATCTCGTTCGGCGTCTTCTGCCGCTCGGCCCCTTCCACCAGCGCGATCATGCGGTCGAGGAAGCCCTGACCGGGGTTGACGGTTACGCGCACGCGGATGGCATCGGAAATCACACGGGTGCCGGCGGTGACCGCCGACCGGTCGCCTCCCGCCTCCCGGATCACGGGAGCGCTTTCCCCGGTGATCGCCGCCTCGTTGACCGATGCCACGCCGGACACGACCTCGCCGTCTGCAGGGATCAGGTCGCCGGTTTCGACCAGCACGACTTCGTCGCGCCGGAGTTGCCCGGCCGGCACCACTTCGAAGGTGTCGCCGACACCAAGAAGCCGCTTGGCCTTCAGCTCCGCCTTGGTGTTGCGGAGCGAGGCGGCCTGCGCCTCGCCGCGACCCTCCGCCAGCGCCTCCGCGAAGGTGCCGAACAGAACCGTCAACCAGAGCCAAATGACGAGCTGGAGCTTGAAGCTGGTTGATAACCCATCCTGTCCGGCGACGAGTAGGATGGTGAGGAGCAAAGCGACGATCGCCGTGGTGAACATCACCGGGTTGCGGATCAGTTGACGGGGATCGAGCTTGCGGAAGGCATCGCCGATCGCCGGTACGATCAGGTCAGCGGTGAAGAGCGACTTGGACGCTGTGCGTGCCATCGATTGTGCTCCGATCAGAAGAGCTGGCCGCGAATCATCGCGAGATGATCGGCGATGGGGCCGAGCGCGAGGCTGGGCAGGAAGGTGAGGCCGCCGACGATCAGCACGATGCCGACGAGCAGACCGGTCCACAGCGGGCCGGTGGTCGGGAAGGAACCCGCCGTCTCCGGAGTGTACTTCTTCGCGGCCAGGCTCCCCGCGATCGCCAGCATCGGGATGATGATGAAGAACCGCCCGACCCACATCGCGATGCCGAGCATCCCGTTGTAGAAGGGCGTGTTCGCGGTGAGCCCGGCGAAGGCCGAGCCGTTGTTCCCGACCGCGCTGGTGAAGGCGTAGAGGATCTCCGAAAAGCCGTGCGGCCCCTTGTTGAGCGGGCCGGCGAGGCCTGCGTCCAGCACCGACGCGATAGCGGTGAAGCCGAGGATCGTCAGCGGCAGGACGGCGATCGCCAGGACGGCAAGCTTCACCTCTCGCGCCTCGATCTTCTTGCCGACATATTCCGGCGTGCGCCCGACCATCAGCCCGGCGACGAACACGGCGAGGATCGCGAAGAGGAGGTAGCCATAGATGCCCGCACCCACGCCGCCGATCACGACCTCTCCCAGCTGGATGTTGAACAGGGGGATCATGCCGCCCAAAGCCGTGAAGCTGTCGTGCATCGCGTTGACCGCGCCGCAGGATGCGGCGGTGGTGACTGTGGCGAAAAGGGAGGAGGCGGCGATGCCGAAGCGGACCTCCTTCCCCTCCATGTTGCCGCCGGCAACACCGAGGTTGTGGAGGACCGGATTGCCCGCCGCCTCCTGCCAGTAGGTGACGGCCACGCCCAGGAAGAACAGAACCGACATGGCCGCCAGTATCGCCCAGCCCTGACGGGTGTTGCCGACGGCCTTGCCGAAGCACCACGTCAGGCCGAAGCCGATCACGAAGATGGAAAGCATCTGAACGAAGTTGGTCAGCGCCGTCGGATTCTCGAACGGATGCGCCGAATTGGCGTTGAAGAAGCCGCCGCCATTGGTGCCGAGCATCTTGATCGCTTCCTGGCTCGCAACCGGGCCAAGGGCGAGGGTCTGCTTGGGGCCTTCCAGGGTATTGACATCCACCGACGCCGCGAGCGTCTGCGGCACCCCGCTGGCGATGAGGAAGATGGCGTAGACGATGCAGAGCGGCAGCAGCAGGTAGAGCGTCACCCGCGTCACATCCGCCCAGAAGTTGCCGAGCCCGGCCGCGCTCCGCCGCGCGAAGCCGCGGAAGAAAGCGAAGGCCAGCGCGATGCCGGTTGCGGCCGACAAGAAGTTGTGGATGGTCAGGCCCAGCATCTGGCTGAGATACGACAGGGTCGATTCACCGCCGTAGCTCTGCCAGTTGGTGTCGGTGGCGAAGCTGATCGCCGTGTTGAACGACAGATGCTCGCTCAGGCCGGCATAGTCCAAAGGGTTGAGCGGGAGCCCCGCCTGTAGCCGCAGCACCGCATAGGTCAGGAGCAGGAGCGCGACGTTGAAGATCAGCATGTGGACGGCGTAGCGCCGCCAGCTCTGCTCCTCCTCCGGATCGATCCCGGCGAGCTTGTAGAACCCGCGCTCGACCGGGCCGATGATGGCGTGGAGCGGGGTGCGGCGACCCTCGTAGAGGGCGTCGAGCCAGAGGCCGACCGGCTTGGTCAGCGCCAGCAAGATGCCGACGAAGACGAGGATCAAGGTCCATCCCTGCAAGGTCATGGAATGCCCTTCCTAGAAGCATTCCGGCCGGGCGAGCACCGCGACCAGATAGAGGAGGAGGCCGAGCGCCGTGACGCCGGCGAGACAGAGGTCGAACGTCATGGCAGCGCGCTTCTCAGGCGCGGCCGCATAGGGCGGCGTAGCCGAGACTGGCGGCCGTCAGACCGAGGACCAGGCCGACCCAGAGGATGTCCTGCATATCAAGCTCCCGCTGCCCGCACGCGAGGGGCATGCGGGATCAATCACGGTCGCTCAGATGGCGGACATGAACGGTGGAATACGAGACGGAGCAGGGCGTGTCCGCATAGGATTCGCGTATGATCGCCCGTCAACTCGATCCACGAGATGCCGGGACTGAATTCCACCACCCGGCCCCCACAAAGCATGTCATGCCGACGAAAAGAAACCGGCCCGTTCCTTCGACTATTCTGAAGGTCGATCAGCCGTGGCGGCTCGCGGTTCTCATCCGCCGTCGCACGTGCGCGGTGCCCCTGGCGCTGCCGACAGACGCGAGAGTGGAAGATCCGAGCCGGGGATCGCGACGTTCTGCGGTGAACAGCGGCGGAGCTGGAAGCGGATTTTGCGATGGCGGAAGTCGAGCGACACGCGCCGGAAGGAGCTCATCAGGTCGGTACCGATCAGCAAGGCCGGCTCATCGTCCAGTCCGAACGCTAGGAAGGGCGGCACTTGCGCAAAGGCGACGGGAACGTTCTCCAGGAGCACGGGGCCGAGCCGGAGGTCTTTCACCTGATCCGTCTCCAAGGCGACCTTCGCGCCGGTCGCGCCGGACACGACGACGGGTGGAAGCTTCACCCAACCACGATGGGCAAACCGGTCCCGCAGCGGCAGGTTGCCGATCGTCACCTCGGAGCCGGTGTCGATGATGGCCTGCACAGGCTGACCGGCAATGCGGGCGGTGGTGAGGATCAGCTGGCCCCGACGTCGATGCGCGGTGACCACGATCTCACCGTCGGATGGGCGTATCGGCTCGCTGGCGTCCTCCACCCTGATCTGCTGAGCCTCGAAGTCGAGCATGAGGCGCTGTCCGCGCAATGCGTCGATGCCGATGAGGCCATCGGCACCCAGGTGCACGGTGTCGAGAACCGGCAGTTGCAGGTCCTCGAACTCGCTGGAGCCGAGCCGGAGCGTGGCGACGCGAACGCGGTTCACGGAACTGCTTCCCGTCGTCGCGTTCAGGACGATCGACGTGCCGGCCGGCAGTTGCAGCTCGCCGGCGACGCGCGTGCCGATCACCGACGTGTCGGCACCGCTGTCCACGATGAAGCGGAAGGGACCGCGGCCGTTGACGTGTACATCGACCGTCATCCGGGTGCGGACAGTCCGCGCATCGATGCGCTCGCCGCCGATCTCCAGCTTGTCATCGACCTCGGCAATCGAGAGGACGGGCCTCGTCACCGGCGCAACGGCAGGCTCGGCCGACCACGCGGTGCTCGGCACGGCAAGGAGCAGTGCGGCGGTGATCGTCATACCTCGGCGCATCGCCGCCCAGAATACACCCGCTCACCCAGGTTACCAATCCAGAAGGTGCCTCGCCCGGGTGGATCAGAACAAGGTGGTTATTCCGTAGAACAAGGCACCTACGGCCGCCGAGGCGGGGATGGTGATGATCCAGGCGGTGACGACGTTTGTCGCCACGCCCCAGCGGACGGCGGACGCACGCCGCGCGGTGCCCGCGCCGATCACCGCCCCGGTGATGGTGTGGGTGGTGGAGACGGGCACCCCGATGAGCGAGGCACCGAACAGCACGACCGAACCGCCGAGCGACGCGCTGAACCCCTGGTGCTGGGACAGCTTGGTGATCCGCGACCCCATGGTCTCGATGATCTTCCACCCGCCGGTCATGGTGCCGAGCGCGATGGCGACATAGCAGCTGATCGCCACCCAGTGCGGCACCTCGAACCCGCCGCGGAGGTAGCCCGTCGAATACAGCAGGACGGTGATGATCCCCATCGTCTTCTGCGCGTCGTTCAGGCCGTGGCTGAGGGAGTAAGCGCCCGAGGAAAGGAGGTGGAGGGCGCGGAAGCTGCGCTCCGCCACACGGTTCGATGCCGAGCGGAACAGCCAGCTGGTCACCAGCATCAGCAGCATGGCCAGGAACATGCCGATGGTCGGCGACAGCACGATGGCGATCAGCGTCTTGTTCAGCCCCGACCACTGAATGCCGGTCAGCCCGGCATGGGCGACGCCGGAGCCGATCATCCCGCCGACCAGCGCGTGGCTGGACGAGGATGGGATACCCTTGGCCCAGGTGACCACGTTCCAGAACATCGCGCCGATCAGCGCCCCGAACACCACGGCGGGCGTGACGAGGTCCTGCTCGATCAGGCCGCGCCCGATCGTATCGGCCACCTTGTGCAGACTGGGGAAGGCGAGCGTCAGGAAATAAGCCGCGAAGTTGAAGAAGGCGGCGAAGGCGACGGCATGGACCGGCCGCAGCAATCGCGTCGCAACGACGGTGGCGATCGAGTTCGCGGCATCGTGAAGGCCGTTCAGGAAGTCGAAGGCGAGCGCGACGGCGATCAGGCCGATCAGCGCGGGCAGCGCCAGTTCATGCACCACGGCAATCGGCCTCAGGCATGATCGATCACGATGCCGTCGATCTCGTTCGCGACATCCTCGAACGCGTCGACGATGCGTTCGAGGTGCTTATAGACCTCCCGCGCGACGATGAAGCCGAGGGTGTCGGTGGCACCCTGTTCCTTGTAGGCGCGCTTCACGCCAGCGCGATGGATTTCATCGGCGTGACTCTCGATCCGCACCAGCCGCTCGGTGAGTTCGTGGAGGCGCTTCCCGTTACAGGCCACGTCCCGCAGGAGCGGCATCGCCTCCGCCGTCAGCCGCGCCGCATCGACGATGATCGCGCCCATGTCGCGCATTTCCGGCTCGAACTGCATGAGTTCGTAGAGATCGACGGCCTGCACGGTCGCCTGCATTTCATCGATCGCATCGTCCATCGATCCGATGAGGCTGGTGATCGTGCTGCGATCGAAGGGTGTGAGGAAGGTCTCCCGCACGGTGCGCAGGACCTCGCGCGTGATCTCGTCGGCGTCGTTCTCGCGTTCGATGACCTCACGGATGTGGTCGCGATTGCCGTCCTGCAGGAGGCGCGCCAGCGCGTCCGCCGCCGCCGTGACGGTGACGATATGGGCTTCGAACATGTCGAAGAAGTTGCCCGTCTTCGGCAGGAGTCTCTGGAACCAAGCAAACATCTGACTCATCCTGGATTTCTGTGCGACGGCGGTGAGGAACGCCGTTCGCTGTGTCGCCGCCCGGAATGCCGCCGGGCTGAAGGACCGCATGAGCTCGCGAAGATCGTGCTCCTCCACCGCGTCGGCTGCCTCGGAGAGCGTGAACCAGCGGCGATCGCGCTGCCCCTGTTCCTTCCAGGCCGGCAGTTCGCTGCTGACCGCGAGTGGATAGACGTCGACGTCGATCATCAACGACGCCCCGTTCCGGCGGCGCTTGCGATAGCGATAGGATCCGATCGCGGTCGGGCAGACGAGGCCGCGCACACCCGCTTCCTCCTCCGCCTCCAGCGCGGCGGCGGCATGGTCGGCCAGATCGGGGACGAGGTTGCCCTTGGGGATCACCCAACGCCGGCTCTCCCGCGAGGTGACGAGCAGCACGCGCACGGCCGCATCGATGGTGGAGCCTTCGATACGATAAGGGAGAGCGGCGATCTGCCGGATCACGCGGTGACTGCCTCACTGATTATGACACTTTCGTGACGCGCTGCTATACATCCGCCTCCGTGCGGTCAAAGGAGCAGAGGGCCGATCGGTTGACCGGTCTCAGCGACAGCGTCGAAGGATATCAGCAAGCACGTATGCGGCTCTCTCCAAAAGCGCGGCGCCTCCTGGCGGCGATCATCGTTCCCGCACTTCTGATCGTCGGTCTTGTCGCCGCGCTGGCATGGCGCGCGGACGACGTGGAGGACGTGACCTCCGACCTCCATGAGCCAACGCTGGGACGCGTCTATTTCGGAGGACCGGACAGGCCGGCGGGCGCGCTGCGCAACCTTCTCCTGCAAAGAGTGCGGGCGATGCCGGCGGGTCAGTCGATAGACTGGGCGACCTACTATTTCCTCGATCCGGAACTCGCCCGCGCACTGATCGCGGCAAGCCGGCGCGGCGTGAGGGTCCGCCTGATTGTCGAAGGCGATCCCAGGTTTGAAGCGGCGAACGACGCCGTCATCTCGATGTTGAAGAAGGATGGGCTGAGAGGTGGACTGACGATCCGCTCCGCATATGGATTCCCGCTAAACCTGACGAGCGGGAAGCTACACGCGAAGATCTACGCGTTCTCCTGGCCCAAGCCGGTGGCGCTGGTCGGCTCCTTCAACCCTTCGGGTGGCGCAGGCGACGACGATGCGGCAACGATCCGCGAGATCGGCGACCAGGACCGGGGCCACAATATGCTTGTCGAGGTTGTCAGTCCCGGGCTGGTCGATGCGCTGGTGCGTCATGTCGGGGCATTGGCGAAGAATGGAGGGTCGGTCGGACGGTTCAGCGCGGAGAACAACCGGATCGTGCGGGCTGGCGACACGCAGCTCTACTTCTATCCCCGCATCCACACCGACATCGTCGAGAGCGCTCTCGACCACCTCGGCGAGGGCGACCATCTTTATGCGGCAATCTCGCACCTGAAGGGTGATGCGGTCGGTACGCTTGAAGACGCGGTCGAGCGCGGCGCGACGGTCGACCTCATCGTCCACGACACGGAACGGCGCGTGCCGCAGAGGGCGGTGGACCGCCTCCGCAATGCCGGCGTCTCGATCCGCCGCTATCGGCACCGCGACAAGCTGCCGATGCATGACAAGTTCTTCATCATCGAGAACGACGATCGATGGGTCACGTTCTTCGGCAGCCTCAACTTCAACCGCAACTCGCGACTGCTCAACGACGAGCTGCTCGTTCGCTCGACCAACCCCGTGCTCGCCCGAACGCTCCTCGCGCGGTTCCGCGAACTCGATCGTGAAGTGGACGGGCAGTAGGCGCTGCCTTCGACGGATCGAGAACAGCACCCCGTGAAGATCGGACCATCATGACATCGGAGCGACCTTTGCATATCGCGTTGCGGGACATTACGGGGCGCGTGATGCAGAGCGCCACCTATCGAAGCCTGAGCCGGGTCCCTCTTCTCGGCATCGTTCTTTTCACCGCAATGCCGGCGCTGGCGCAGCGACAGGACGAGCAGTTCTGGTTTCAGGCAAACACGAATGTGCCGCTCGCAAAGGATTTCCGCGTCACGTTGGAGCAGATCGCTCGCTTCGGTGACCGGCAGGGTGGTCTCTACCAGAGCGAGGTCGGAGCTCTGTTCGGCTACCGTGTCGCTCCGGGCGTCGAGTTCGGCGCAGGGTATCGCTATGTCGGCATGCACAACGGCAATACCGCCCGGGACGAGCATCGTTTGCGCCAGCAGGTGATCATATCGCGCGGCAGGTTCACGACCCGCTTCCGGGTGGACGAGCGCTTCCATCCGGAAGGAGATGAGATCGGTTTCCGCATTCGCCCGCTCGTTCGCTACAATCACCCGCTCAGCGCGGATCGCCGGCTGGCGTTGTTCATCAGCCACGAAAGCTTCATCATGCCCAATCGGACCAAATGGGGGCAGGCCCGCGGCTACGACCGCATGCGCAACATCGTCGGACTTGTGCTTCCCGTGAGCCGCGAGGTGAGCGCCGACATCGGCTACCTCAACCAGTACCGGCCTGGCCGCCACGGCGGACGCTCACAGATGGACCACGCGCTGAGCATTCAGCTGACCATCAATCTGAAGGCTGTTCCGAAGATCTGACCGGGGGGCATGATGCCGCGCCTTCAGGCGAAATCACCCAACAGGCGCCTGTATTCCCGCTCGGGCCGGCCATAAGCGTCGCCCGCGAACTCCTCCAGGCCGGCGCGGTCGCGGATGGTGATGCAGCGCCGTTCGCTACGGATGAAGCGGTTGCCTTCAAGGACATGGAGAGCCGTGGTCACGCTCGGCCGCCGGACCGCCAGCACAGCGACAGGAACTCGTGGGTGAGGACAAGCTCGTTCCCGTCGACTCGGTCGTGGCACATGAGCAGCCACCGCGCGAGCCGCTCGTCCACCGGGTGAACCGAATTGGAGAGCGCCGTGTAGGTCGTCTGGATGGACAGCGCATAGGCGTAGCGCAGGAGCAGGTCGCGCAACGAGCCGCTCTCGGCGACAGCCTCGCTCAGAGCGGTGGGCGGCAAGCTCCAGCCCTCCCCGGCGATCTGGATCATGCAGTGATACGGGCTCATCGGCGCGCCCATCACCAAGCCGACGGGCGCAAATCCGTCACATCCGAAGATGCCGCTTTCGACCCGATGACCCTCGGGTGAGATCGCGACCAGCGAGCCGACGCAGGTCACGGGAAAGAGCACTGCGGCGGGCTCCTCGTCCGCGCGGAAGATCATCGCACCTGTCTCGAAACGCCGGCGCGTCAATGCAGGTGCGAGGCGGGCGAAGTCGTCGGGCTCCATGCTGCGCAGCAGATGATTGGCCGTGGCGGACTGGTCGGTCAAAGTCTGTGCTCCTGCATCGGGCAGGAGCGTCAAGCGCGACCCACATCGCGCACGTCCGAGGTCGAGCGCGCGATGCGGAAGAAATACCACCGGGCGGACCGGATCGAGGCTATACGCCTATAAGCGTCCCGCCGGCGCCCGAAGGGAAGCGTCATGACGAATCCGCTGGTCCGCAAGCTGGAGGGGCTGACGCCGCTTGGCGACAAGGATCGCCAGGTGCTCGGCAGCTTGCCGATGACCACCGTAACGCGGCGCGCCGGCGACATGCTGATCGACGAGGAGGAGCAACCGAGCCAAGTCCACCTGCTGATCGAAGGCTGGGCCTTTCGCCACAAGGCGCTGCCGGACGGGCGGCGGCAGATCGTCGGCTATCTGATCCCCGGCGACCTATGCGACATCCATGTGTTCGTGCTGAAGCGCATGGACCATGCGCTCAGCCTCTTGAGCGATGCGACGATCGGACTGATCGAGGCGGATACGATGATCGGCCTCATCGACGAGCACCCCCGCATCGCCCGCGCCCTCACCTGGTCGACGCTGGTGGACGAGGCGACGCTGCGCGAGTGGCTGGTGAACATCGGCCGGAGGGACCCTTATGCGCGCGTCGCGCATCTCCTATGCGAGATGTGGCTGCGCATGCGCGCCGTGGGCCTCGCCGCCGACCGCCGGCTGGACCTGCCGCTGACCCAGACCGAATTGGGCGACACGGTCGGGCTGACGCCGGTCACGGTCAACCGCGTGCTGCAACGGCTGCGCCGCGAGCAGCTGATCACGCTCAGCGACCGCGTGCTGACCATTCTGGACGCGCCGGGGCTGATGCAGGCCAGCGACTTCAACGCGGACTATCTGCATCGCGATCAGAACCTTGGCTCGCGGCGCTGACTAACGCGGCTCCGCCTCGGCCAGGATGTGCCGGATCATGGCTGCAAGCTGGTGGAGGCGGAACGGCTTGGCGATGAAGGCATCACAGCGGCGATAGGCCGGCCTAACCTGCTCTTCGGGCATGGCGCTCATGACGATCACCGGGATGGCCCGCTGCCCTTCGTCGAGCATGGCGGAAACCATTTCGGGGCCCGTCATCTCCGGCATGTTGGTGTCAGTCAGCACCAGCGCCGGCACCCGTACTGCGATCGCGGCCAGTCCGGCCCGCCCCTGCTCGGCGACACGGACCTGATGGCCCTCATCCTCCAGCAACGCCTCCAACGTCATCGCTATCGCGATCTCGTCCTCTACAACGAGGATATCGGCCATCGGATCGCCTTAGCCAGTCGCGGCGAAACGCCACCGCTGCGGGCACGCTGAACGAGCCGATCTGCGAAACGCTCCGCTCGTCTCCCGAAGCCGGTCGGTCCGCTGGCGGACCATGCCGCCGATCAATCCAAGTCAATGCTATCGACACCCGAAGGCGGTAGTGATCGCCTGGGGAACGCAAAGACTAGACGATGCAAAGAGATACCGACCATCATCGCGGGCGCGACGAGCGGCGACCGGCTCGCGTCATCCGGGCAGCGCACAGACGGACGGGCGATGCTCATCTGGCGCGAACGACATCGGCGGGCTCGGCCCAGCAGGGCATTTCGTTCGAGATTCATCATGGCTGACGCCGACAACCGCTTCATCGCGCGCCTGAAGCTCATGACGCCGCTCGGGATCGCCGAGCTTCTCGCCCTCGAGCGGCTGCTTCAGGACAGGCGCGAGTTTCGCGCGGGGCAGGACATCGTCAAGGCCGGCGACCGTCCGGACCAGCTGCACATCATGCTCAGCGGCTGGGCCTGCCGGTACAAGCTGCTGGGCGGAGGCGGACGCCAGATCGTCGCTCTGCTCTTGCCGGGCGATCCGTGCGATCTCGACGGCGTCCTCGTCGGCCGCCAGGACACGTCCGTCGCGACCTTGACCAGTGTGATCGTCGCCGTCGTCTCGCGCGATGCCCTGCTCTCCGTCGGCCGCGCGCATCCCCGCCTCGCCGACCTGCTGCTCTGGCTGACGACCCTCGACAACGCCCTGATGAGCGAGCGGATCGCCTCGATGGGCCGACGCTCGGCACGGGAGCGTGTCGCGCATCTTTTCTGCGAGCTGTTCGTCCGCCTGAGCAGCGTGGGACTGCAGACCTCGAACGCCTTCGCGCTGCCTTTCACGCAGGAGGTGATCGGGGACACGCTCGGGCTCACCTCGGTTCACGTGAACCGCGTGCTGCAGGCGCTCCGCAAGGATGGGTTGATCGACCTGCGCGAGCACATGCTGACGGTCAAGGATTGGCCGGGTCTGAAGGCGGTGGCCGGGTTCGATCCGAATTACCTCCATTTGTCCGGCATGCGCGCTGCTCCGACGTCCCAGGAGGGATAGGGCGAGCGCTTCCCCTCTCCTTGACCGCCCGCAGCGTCCAGAGCCTGCGCGTCAGGCGGCACCCTTCCATTTACTGCCGAGACGAGACAGGCGCTTGGAGAGCGTGGTGACGCCGATGACGTCGGTCACGTTGCTGAACCCGACGCGTTCGCCCATCGTCCAGCGATATAGCGACTGGAACGAGATGAAGCTGGTATAGGCGCCGTGCCAGGGAGCGGCCGCGATGGCGGAACCGGTCATTTCCCATGTTCGACCATGCTCGTCGGTGATGCGAACGACGCGGTGGATACCGAGGAGGTTGACGCTCTCCCCCTCCACCGATGCATCGACGATCGCGGAGACCTGTCCGTCCACGACCGCATAGCCGAAGCGGAAGGTTGTGTAGCAGGTCTGCCCTTCCTTCACGTCGAGCGTCATGATGAGGTGGAAGGCAAGGTCGGTGCCGAAGGTCATGTGCATCCACGACACCGGAGCGGAGTCCCATTCCGCGCGCGGACCCCAGCTGCGGTCCAGGCCGTCGACGCAATCGACCCTGTACGACTTGCCGTAGAGTTCGAGCTCGCCGGTGATTTGGCCGACGAGATCATAGTGCCCCTTCGACCAGCTGTCGCCTGCACCGGTGGACGCCTGGGTATCGCCGCCGAACTTCGCCAGCATCGGGTTCTGATCCGGGTCGAGCGGATCGAACGGGTTCATCAGGCCTTCGAAGTCGAGGTCGAAGCGGCACAGACCGTCCCGACCGTCATAACGGAAACGATAGTCGCGAGCGCCGTTGCTGCCCTTCACCGACAGGCCGTTCGAAAGCGTGAAGTCCGACAGCTTCTCCGGACATTTCACATGCATCGGCGCATCGCAATAATCCGCCTGCCAGGCGTTCGGGACGATCCCCTTGTGCAGGTAGATCGAAGACAGGCAGATCCCCGCGTTCGGCCGCGCCAGAACATAGGCGTTGCCGCTGATCCCCGCCTCCGGCACCGAGAAGATCAGGAACATCGTCTCGGCGTAGTCGAACTCCGTCGTGCCCTTGTTGTGAAAGTCGAGATCGGCCTCGGTGATCATGTTCTTTTCCTCTTACTCGACCACGTCGCTGACCTGAATCGCCGGCTGCGTCTTCGTGTACATCGGGATGTCGGCCAGCAGCTTGGGTCCGACCGTGGCGAAGTCCTCCGCCCACTGGCCCGCATTGTCGAAGGTCAGAACAGCGATCGCGCCGTATGTCTTCGGCACGCCATCGTCGATGCCGCGCAGCACCGACCATTTGCGAAGATACTTCATCTCACGCTCGACCATGGGCATGTGCGTCGAGAGATAATAATCCCAGTCGAACGTGTCTTCCGGAGGATACATAACCTGGACGATCGTGGTCATTGTCTTTCCTTCGCTTCGATGGAGCTCAGTCCTTCGTTGGGCCGTGAACGGCGAGTTCCCAAACGGGTCTGCTGGCGGTGATCATCGGCTTCCGTGCCCATCACCCCGCAAGGAGCTGATCAGCTATATTGCGCGGCAAAGTTCTTGGCGAAATCGAAGTAGTTTCGGTTCCAGCAGAACTCGCACCAGCCCGTCCCGTCTTCTCCATCCATGACGAGGGTTGTAGCGCCCTCCTTGAGGTAGATCATGGGATCGGCGTCGAATTCGATCCGCGCATAGACCTGACACTTGATGTCGGTCTTCCGCCCCGCCGCGTCGGTGACGACGACGTCGAAGCTCTTGTGGTACATCGTCTCGTCGAACTCGAAGTCGTAGTCGAGGCCGACGATCTCCTCCATGCGACCGTCCTTCGCCACGAAGCCGCGGACGAGGACCTTGCCGAAGGACTGCATCTCGAAGAAATGGACGCTCGCGCTGTGTGTCGTCGCGTGGAACCACTTGTAGTGCTGGTTGAGGCCCCAGACGCGCGGACCCCAGCTGTGGTCGCGCTGCATGAAGTGGTTGAGCGCGATCCTTTTGCCATCGACGACGAGTTCGCCGGTCAGGACACCGTGCTGCTCGGTGCGGTCGTCGGCGTAGTATGGCGGGCACCCGTCCTTGTGCGAGCTGAACGCATAGACCGGATGTGATGCCTCGTAATGGGCGGTGATCTTGACGCGCTTGCCGGAGAAGGCGAAGTCCAGGTGCTGGTGTGGCGCACCGACCTTGGCGGTGAGGCCGTCCACCTTCCAGTCGTGGTAATCCATCTCCGGGCTGACCGGCGTCGCGTCGAACCGCTCCAGGATCGGCTCGCCGATGCTCGGCCCGAAGATGTAGGCGGCCGTGCCAGCCATCCCCTCCCGAGTGACCCAGAAATAGACGAAGCCGGCAAGGCCCTCTTCCGGCACCTGAAACATCAGCGCGTTGGCTTCGCGCGAATGCGGGACGTCGCGCAGGACGTGACGGTTATCATCGGCGGCCGGTACGGGCGGCAGGCTGCTGCGGACTTCGGCGAACTTCATGGCACTTCCTTTGTACGCTGGTTTCGTTGGATCAGACGTTCAGGACTTCCCGGATCGAGGGCAGTTTGACTTCGCCGCGTTCGAAACCGGTGGAGCGGAACCATGCCCGGTCGCGCCGCGTCGCGACTGCGGTATGTGCGATGATGGCGTCGGCGGATTGCGCGACGAACGCCTCGCTTCCGTCAAGCCCGCTTGCTTCCACGAGGTCCTCGATCGCCCGCGAGATGGCCACGATCCGTGCGCGCAGGTCGGCGGGCCTGCTCGCGGCGTTTTCGCCCAGCAACGTGGAGAGCTTATCCGCAGCGACCCGGGTGCGCGGGCCGCCTTCCGCGCTACCGGCAAGAGTGCTGCCCAGGGCGGCGAGCCCGGCGTGCTCCTGCCGCTCGAAGTCCGGTGCGAAGTCGATCTGCTCGCGCAGCAGCCCGATCTGCGCGAGGAGCAGGTGCGCCTGCTCGATCGCCAGCGACTGGTCGGCCGGAAGCGCGGGCAGGATCGCCTCCTGCAGCGCGCGCTCCATGCTGGAGAGGCGGTCTTCGATCGCGGGGATCACAGTCCGGGCTCCTGCTTCAGCAGATCGGCCAACTCGGCGGCGAAGATATGGCCGATCGGCGCCAGCCAAGTCAGCAGCACCTCCTGATGGTTGTGCCGGTCGCGCGCGGCCTTGACCCCGGTCGCCATGGTGATGACGATGCACTTATAGGCGGAGAAAACCTCGTAGAAGTGCAATGTCCGCCGGTCGATCTTGCGGCCTGAGGCTGCCTCATAGGCAGCGATCATCTCCCCCCGCTCCAGCAGCCCGGCGGCGAGCTGGCGATCGTGCTCCACCGAGCCGAACAGACGCTGCAGCATCCAGGCGATGTCTTCATGGAAGTCGCCGAGATGGCACAGCTCCCAGTCGAGCAGGGCGGTGATGCGGCCATCCGCCTCGTCGAACAGATAGTTGCCCGTCCGATAGTCGCCATGGACAAGAACGATGTCGTCAGCGGCCGGCAGGTTCCGCCGCATCCAGCGTTCGGCAAGCGCCATCACCGGAAACGACTGGGTCCGGTCTTCGCGCCAGACCTGCGACCACCAGTTGAGCTGCCACAAGGCCGCGCGGCGCGGGTCACCTGTGGGTGCCTCGAAACTGTCGAGACCCTTGCCCTCCCAGTCATAGCCATGGATGCGCGCAAGACAGTCGATGAACTGCGGGGCGATGAGCGGGCGCAGCCGGTCGCCAAGGATCGTACCGAGCCCGGTGACGCCGCCAACATTCTCGCTGGGCTTCGTGACACCGCCCACAAACTTCATGATCGCCGCCGGCTGGCCGAGAACCTCGCCCTCGGCATCCAGCCAGACCGGCACGGGCGCGGGCACGATCTCCCCGAAAGCGCGCAACACCTCGAACTCACGCCGGCGGTCGGATTCGGAGATCGACTGGAGCGGCTCCATGCGGAGCACGTATCGGCCGGCCTGCGGGTGACCGGCCGCGATATGGAAGCTGAACTGCTCCTTGGACGCGCCGCCGCCAAGGCGTTTCAGTCCTTCGATCCGCGCATCCGGCGCGGCCGTGGCGAGGAACCGGGCAAGCGCTTCTTCAACCGGTGCTTCGGCGCGCGGGCGGTAAGGCGGCGCGCCGCGCTTCCGTGCGGCGCGGCGTTCCAGAACGCGGCGAACACCGGGTTCGAGGTCGTCCTTGTCGAAGGGGTCGAACCCTCCGTCCACCTCCGCAACCCTGTCGGTCCCGTAACTCACGCCACCCAAGGAACGTCTCCTGTTCTGGTGGCGGGCGGCGTCGCGGAACTACCGCCCGTCACGCTTCAACTCAGAACTTGACCGTCGCCTCGACGCCATAGGTGCGGGGCTCGGCCCGGACGAGATGGCCGTTGCCGAACAGGTTCTCCAAGGCGATCGCGAACGGGTAATAGGTCTTGTCGGTCAGGTTCTTGACCCAGGCGGAGACCGAGAAGCGATCGAGCGAATAGGTCACGCGACTGTTGACGACCCAGTACTTGCCCTCACCTTGCGAGAACCTGCCGGTGGAGACCTGCGGCAGCGGGCCCCGCGAATAGTCCTTGAACGCGTCGTAATAGAACTGGCCGGTGTACGACGCATCGGCATGGACGAGCAGCTCGCCTCTGCTGAAGCGCACCGCGGTCCAGTCCGCACCAAGATTGATCGACGTCTTCGGCGCATAAGGGAACGGGTTGCCGCCGACATTGACCGGCCCCTTGGCCGAGACCACGCAGCTGCCGGCCTGCGCCGGGAAGCCGGTGATCGGCGTGGTGGGGCATGGATCGTCCGCATACTTCGAGTCGAGCAAGCCGAACGAGGCGCTCAGGCGGAGACGATCGGTCGCGGCAAGCTGAGCCTCGATCTCGAGGCCCTTGATCTTGCCGTCCAGGGAGACGAGGTTGCCCGTCGCGGTCGCATCGATGACCTGCCCCTGCTGCCCCTGATAGTCATAGTAGAAGAAGGCAGCGTTGAGCTGGAGCCGATTGTCGAACCAGCGCGACTTCAAGCCGATTTCGTAGGCGTCCACCTTTTCCGGCGGCACGAAGTAGACCTGGTTGGACGTGCCATAGGCAAGGCCGTTGAACGTGCCCGCGCGATAGCCGCGGCTATAGCTGCCGTAGATCAGCGAACGCTCGGTCGGCTTCCAGTCGACGATGACGCGGCCGGAGAACTCATTCGACCGCCCCTTGTTGCTCAGGCCGCCCGGCAGCGGGGTTCCCGCCGCCTGATCGGATGGGATGACGACCGCGCCGGCCTCGTTCAGCACCGGCTGCAGGAAATAGGGCGCGAACGCCCCGCCGCGCATGAAGTCGGATACGGTAATCATCCGGGCGACGCCGGTATCGTCGAAATAGGTGGTGATGCCGTCCTTATATCTCAGGCGGTCCATGGTGTAGCGAAGGCCGGCCGTCAGCTTCAGCGTGTCGGTGATCTCGTAGCTGCCCTCGCCATAGATCGCGTAGGACTTGCGGACCTGCTTGTAGGTCTGCTCCGCGGTGATGCCCGTCGGCAGCGAGCCGGCGGAAAGACCCGCGCCGTTGAACGCGCCGCCGGGATTGAAGTACCCGGTGGGCGAGCCGACTGCCGCATTCACGTCGCGCAGGAAGTTGAAGAAGTCGGGGTGGTTGTTCGCGGTCAGGCTGTCGCGGCCATAGAAACCGCCGACGATCAGCTTCGTGCGGTCGCCGTCATAGTCGAGCCGGATGTCCTGATTGAATGCGTTGAACTTGGAATCGTAGCCGATGGCGCAGAGCCGGAGCGGTGTCGCATCGCAATCCTGATTGTTGACATAGCGGCCGTCGTCATAGCCGGAGATCGAGATCAGCTTCAGCGTATCGGAAAGCTGGATCCTGGCGTTGAACACCGCACCCTTGGCGCGCGACGAGGCGAAGCGCTGCGAGTCCGTCTCGATCTCCCGCTCCTTCAAGCCTCGGGCGTCGGCGCTATAGCTTGCCGGCACGATTCCGGCCGGCGCGAGCGCCTGGAAGATACCGCTCAGCAGGAAATTCGGGTTGGTCCAATCGATCACGTCGCTGGTGCGCGAGGAACCGAAGGGAATGTTCGCATCGCTCGTGCCCGTCGCGCGCCCGGCGTACAGCTTGAGGTTGAGGTCGATATCCTCGGTCGGCTTGAACCGCATGCTCACGCGCGCGCCCCAGTTCTTCCACCCGCCCGGCGAGCGGCCAGTGTTGAAGTTCAGTCCCGACGCACCGCCACCCACGATCGTGCTGGGTCCCGCGGGAAGCACGTTGCGAATGTAGGGATCGGTATCGACGAACGTGCCAGCGACGCGGATACCGAACATGTCGTCTACCGGCGTATATTCGACCGCGCCTTCGGCCGACCGGCGGTCGAAATTGCCGTAGCCCAGCGTCAGATAGCCTTCGCTGCCGGACAGTTGCGGCTGCTTGGTGATGAAGTTGATCGCGCCGCCGGTGGTGTTGCGGCCGTAAAGCGTGCCCTGCGGGCCGCGCACCACCTCGATCTGGTTGAGATCGTAAAGCTGCTGACCATGCGATGAGCGGAACGCCTGATAGACCTCGTCGACATAGATGCCGACGGGCGAGGCCGCGTTGGCGTTGAATTCAGTACCGACGCCGATGCCGCGGAGGGAGAAGTTCGGCTGCTGCTTGCCGTAAGGCGAGGAGACCTGAAGGTTCGGCATCGAGTTGTTGAGATCCGACGTTTCGAAGACGCCGCGCTTCGTGAGGTCGGCGGCCGAAACCGCCGTCACCGCGACGGGAACATTCTGCAGATTTTCAGACCGCCGAGTCGCCGTGACGATGATGTCCTGTAGACCCTGGGTGTCGGTGGCGGGATCGGCAACGCTTTGGGCCAGAGCGCTCGTCGACGCGCCGCCCATCACGGCAAGCAGAATCCATGACTTCCGCATATATATCCTCCCCATCTCCTCGCGACCTCCGCAAGCGCGGGGCGCGTTTTTCGGAAACTCAGGCGCTCACTCCGCTTCTCTCGCGCGGATGCGGGCAACGCCGCCTGTAGAACAGCCTATAACGGCTGATTGATCCGGCGACAATCGATAAACAGGATTACGAAAGAATTTCGAGGAAGGTTCGCCCCCGCCGTCTGCGTGACCGACGCCGCCGCCGGGAATGCTTACAAAGCAGCATACGGGCTCTATAACGCGTGATCGATCAAGTTTCGGAGTGACGTTGAGCTCTGAGGCGAGGTGCAAGCGGGGATCGAGCCAGATCGACCGGGTGAGCAGAGGTTGAGGTAATGACGAAAATGAGCGACCTGAGTTCTCGCGAGGACCTGATCGAGCAGACGATCAGGGCAGTGGCGGAAAGCGGGTTGCAGGGCATGTCGCTCCGCAACGTCGCGGCCGGCGCAGGTGTGTCGACTGCCTCCATCTTCCACTTCTTCGGCAACAAGACCAATCTACTCCACGCCGCCGCCGAAAAAGCTCTGATGTTGGAGTCAGAGCTCCACCAGGCACTCCTCGCTGAGTTGACGGGGCTGGAGATCGAAACGGCGCAGACAACCGAGCTGATCGTTAGCTACGTCACAATCCGGAGAACGGCTCTCGTGCCTCGCTTCTGGCTTGAGATGGCCTTCAACGGGACCGAGGATTTCCCCGGGGAGGCCCCGGTCAGAAGCTGGCGTGAGATCCGCCGCACTTTCTGGACGAAGGTCACGGGAGATGCCGTGCTCGCGCGCTTCCTGATCGACCATCTGTTGATGGAGGAAGTCTACGCCGTCGCGCTTCACGACGACTTTTCATTCTGGCCGCTGGTCATGGAGACTGCGCGCGTCTTCGCATCTCGGGCGGACGGCGGGCGGCCACCATCTGGCGGCTCGAACAAGATCGGCGAGTGGCTCCTTTCGAAGCCTCAGCAGTTCGCCATCCACGAAGAGCCGCCGGCGAATGGGGTCGCGAACCGCCTGCTGACGGCTGCGTCGACGCGGATATTCAGCGGAGGACTCGGCGCGATAAACGACCGGGCGATCGCGCGGATCGCCGGTACGGCCCCTTCCATGATCGCCTACAACTTCGGCAATTCCGCAACCTTCCTTCAAAAGGCGATATGGCGGGCGATGCTGCACGAAATACCGGGTTCGCTGGACCCCGCGATCCGCGCCGAGACGCGGCGCGACGACCTGGACGATTGGGCCGGCGTGATGACGAGCATGGTCGAACCGGCTGCCGCGGGGAAGCAGCCGGGCTTCTATCTCGGATACACAAGGATTACAGGCCAAGCAGCGCTTCTTTCGGCTCGCCGAAAGGATCTCGTACCTCTCATACGGCATCTTCGCATCATCGACGGCACCGGAACGTATCGGGCGTGTCAACTCTACTGGCCGGCAGCAACGGACTTCGGACCAGCCGAAGCGAGGGCATTCGGCATCTGGATCAAGGGAGCTTCGATCAGCAACAACATCGTCAAGGCGGAGCGAACGCTGATCGCGAGCACAGTGAAACGAGCCGCGGAATTCTTCGGCAGGCGACCGCCTGCAACGAAGACAGGTGCCATCAAAGCAGACTAGCGCGGAGCTACATTAAGAATAGTCAAACGAGCGGGCGGTGGGGTTCGGCGCGAGCTTCCTCGACTTCACAGCATCACGCCCGCCTGGCGAGGTCTCGCCGACCCTTGCTGCTGCAGCGCAGCTTCGACGGCGGCTTCGAGACCCAGCTGCGATCAGCCCGGCCGGCGGGGGCGCGGAGTGTCGCGAGGGCCTCGCCGCCTTCTTCGCCAAGCGTCCGCCCGATTTCCGGAAAGGCTAGCTAGCGAGGCTCCGTCAGTCGCGTGCGCGCCAGCCGTCGGGAACGTCCGCAGGTTGGCACCGTTGGAAGTCAAACTGCCCCTTCAACGGAAAGGCCAAGCCATGGACATCTCGGTGAGCCCAGCTCTCGAACGGGTCGCCCGCGTTCTCGCGGCACGACGCATCAGCATCAACGGCGCCGGCGATGAGGCGTCGGCGGCGTCGGAGGTCGACAGCACATGGCGGGACTTCGAAGAGGATGCGATCGCGGTCCTCAAGACGCTTCGGGAGCCGGATGAAGAGATGGCTGCCGCCGGTGATGCCGCGATCTGGTCGCGCATGATCGCCGTCGCGCTGGGGCAGGATCCCGGTGCGGGGCACGCGGCGGAAACGGAGGATCTGGACATCGGTTCGGCTCCTCTTATCGAAGGCCCGTGAAGCGAGGACACTGCCGCACGCGATAGCTCGAGGGGCTGACAGCCGAGACCGTCGCGCCCGGCAATTCAAGGGAACGATGCCGCCGACCTCGTCGCCTTAGGTGCAGCCGCCAAAGGACCGGAGCTGCCGGCCGGCTTCAGCCGAACTCCACCGGAACCAGAGAACGACACCTCGGACCGATTGAAATTCGGCTTCGTGGCTGTGACTGCCCGCACAAGACCCGCCATGTTGACGAGAGTAAGCATCCATTTTCTGCTCCATCAGATCCGGAGTTCAAATGGATTTTGGCTTTAGTCATGATGACGAAAAGACTACCGACCTGTCCGTTCGGTTCTTTTGGATTTCGTTCGCTCTATGTCCCGATGACTAGGCGGGAATCTGGTCTACTTCGCCGCCGTTTTCGAAGACTACCCCCTGTCGATCGTTTGGACCCGCTAAGATGAGGGCGGCTCTGACCCTGATCTGCCCTCTCTCCAAGAGCGGGCGACCACATTTGAAGTCACTCCAGTCCACTTCTGCCAGGAGCGCCTGTATCTATTGTCCGCCCCTTGGTTGCCTGAACATCCGTGCGTAACTGAGCATTGCCGTTCGCGACGTGCTGAAGCGCTATGTCCTGCCCGTTGGAGGTGCACCGGCCGACGAGCACAGTCGCACGTTGCTCGACCGTTTCGCAGGTTAGCCGCTTGTTCAGCGTGATGGATGCCAGCGCCGCGCGCTGCCTATCGCGTTCGACCTGATCGGAAGCGGATGCACGGATGTCGGCGAGTATCACCTTCTCGCCAGACTGACAGACGAAGGCCGTGGCCGATGTCACTGCAACAGGCATACACGCGATAACCAAGGACGCGATCATGTTCTTCAAACGAACCTAAACATCCGATTGTTCCGGCCTTTTCATTGATTTTACATCCAAAACATCTCATTCGCCGCAATTCTGTCGGAGCAGAAACGATCCTCCGCTTGTTCTTCGACAAGCTGGTTCAGGGGCGCCATTGCTCCTTTCTTCAAGATCAATCCGAAGCAATCTTGCATCATCACGGCAGTGCTCCTAAGACGCGCGTTGGAATCACCTGCCCCTTGCCCCAATTTACCCGCCGGAGATCTAGATGACCGAAGTGAACAATGAAGCGCTGCTGACCCTGACCGCAGACATCGTGGCGGCGCATGTCGCCAACAACACGGTTTCGGTGACCGATCTGCCGGGCCTGATCGAGAAGGTCCATGGCGCGCTCACCGGTCTGGGTGCACCTGCCGCGCCGGAGCCTGTCGAACAGCAGCCGGCCGTTCCGGTCCGCTCCTCGATCAAGCCGGATTATCTCGTGTCGCTGGAAAGCGGCAAGAAAATGAAGATGCTGAAGCGCTATCTGATGAATAGCTATGGCATGACCCCGGCCGAATACCGCGCGAAGTGGAAGCTTCCGGCCGACTACCCGATGGTCGCGCCGAACTACGCGGCTCAGCGCAAGGAACTGGCGCACAAGATCGGTCTCGGCCGGAAGCCGAAGGTCGAGGAAGCGCCGCAGCCAGCCGCCGCTCCGGCCCGTCGCGCGCGCAAGCCCAAGGCCGAGGCGGATGCGCCCGCCGCTGCCCCCACCCCTGCCGCCGCCCCCGCGGAGGCGCCGAAGCGTCGCGGCCGCAAGCCCAAGGCTGCTGCCGAGTAACCTATTCCTCTTCCCCGTTGGTGCGAAGTCGAGGGTCAGTCCGCCAACTCGACTTCGCACAGCGGATAAAGATAGTCGCACGGCGATCGCCGCGCCTTGCAACATTTCCCGTTTCCGGCGATTTTCCGGACATGAGCCGGATCGCCATCATCGATTTCGAGGCCAGTTGCCTCCCCGATGACGGCATGTCCTATCCGATCGAGGTTGCGCTGGCGGAGGTGGATGGCCCCTCCCGCGTCTGGCTGATCCGCCCCGCCTCGCGATGGCGTTATTGGGACTGGTCCGAAGATGCGGAGCAGTTGCACGGTCTCTCCCTGGAGACGATCGAGCGCGACGGCCTTGATGTCGGGACCGTCGCGGCCGAACTGGCCGAGGCGGCGCGCGGCCTGACCGTCTATGCCGATAGCGAACTCGACGCCTACTGGAACGAGACCCTGGCGGAGGCGGCCGGGACCAAGGCCTTCCCCATCCTCGACATCGGCGCGGTCTTCGTCTCCCTCGGTGTGTCGCGCGGACAGGTCGACGCCGCGGAAGCCCAGGCCCGCGCGCTCCTGCCGAGGCAACATCAGGCCGACTTCGACGCGCGACGCTGGGCCGAGACGATCCGGCTGCTGCGCGCGCGTGAGGCGGCTTAAGCCGCGACTTCGTCTTGCCGCTACCCTCGGACTTCTTCGCGCAGGATGTGGAGACGGTTGCCCGGGCGCTGATCGGCTGCACCTTGCTGGTTGATGGCATCGGCGGGGTGATCGTGGAGACGGAAGCCTATGACCACACGGACCCGGCGTCACACAGCTATCGTGGCGAGACACCGCGCAACCGTTCGATGTTCGGGCCGGCGGGGCACGCCTATGTCTACCGCAGCTACGGCATCCACTGGTGCCTCAACTTCGTCTGCGGCGAACCCGGGAGCGCCGTGCTGATCCGGGCGATCGAACCGCAGGCGGGGCTGGAGTTCATGCGCGAACGGCGCGGCGGTATCGCCGATCGCCTGCTCTGCGCGGGGCCCGGACGCTTGTGCCAGGCGCTCGGCGTCACCATCGCCCATGACGGCCTGCCGCTCGATCGACCGCCATTCGTGCTGACCGCCGGCACATCGGCGGAGATCGTGACCGGACGGCGGATCGGGATCAGCACCGGCGTCGATCTGGTCAGGCGCTATGCCCTCGCCGGATCGCCATATCTAAGCCGGAAGATCGGCCCCTAGTGGGCCTTTGACATATCCACCTTGCCGCCGGGACGGGGAGCGAGCCAGACAACCGCCGCCGACACGAAGATGATCACCGCAGCGATCATGAATGTGTGGGTGACGGCAAGAACAACCGCCTCGTTCTCGACTAAGTTGGAGATCACCTGACGCCCTTGTTCCGCACCGAAGCCAGCGGAGGACAGAACGTGCTGGGCGTCGTCGGGGCGGAGGCTCGCCGCCATTTCGTTGCGCGCGACGCGCTGGTTGTCGCCCCATTCGGTCAGCACGAGCGAGGTTGCGATCGCGACCGCCATCGTGCGCAGGAAGTTCTGCAGGCCGGCGGCGGAGGCGGTTTCCTCAGGCCTGACCGACCCGAGCGTTATCGCCGTGAGCGGGATCATGAAGAACGGTACGCCGAAGCCCTGCACGACCTGGGGGAGTGCCAATGTCCAGAAATCGGCACCACTGGTCCACTGCGTCCGCCACAGCGCCATCAGCCCGGTCCAGGCCACTCCGCCCGACACGAGGATACGCGCATCGACCTTCGACATGAACTTGCCGACAAGCTGCGCCGTGGTGAGCGCGGTCAGCGCGGTGAAGGCGGTGACAAGGCCGGCATCCATCGCAGGGTAGCCAAGCGAAAGCTGCAACCACTGCGGGATGATGACGATGCTGGCAAAATAGGCGCCAAAGGCGAGCGTAAGGGCGATGACGCCGAAGGTGAAACCGCGATGCCGGAAGATGCGCAGATCGACGACCGGGTGCTCCTCCGTCAATTCCCAGACGATGAAGACCAGCAATCCGATTGCGGCCACTAGGCCGAGCGCGACCACCAGCGGATCGGCGAACCAGTCACGATCGCGACCGATGTCTAGCATCAACTGGAGGCTGCCGATCCAGATGAGCATGAGGATGAGGCCGACCATGTCGATCGGCGTCTTGCGCGTGGCCGTCTCCAGCGGCTTGAACAGCAGGATGGTGCCGGAGACACAGGCGATGCAGACCGGCACGTTGATGAAGAAGATCCAGTGCCAGCTCCAATTGTCGCTGATGTAGCCGCCCAGGATCGGCCCGGCCGCCGGCCCGAGCAAAGTGGTCATCGCCCAAAGCGCCATCGCCCGGTTGCGCGATTCCGGAGGAAAGGCCCGCAGGAGCAGGGTTTGGGTCAGCGGCATGATCGATCCGCCGAACATGCCCTGCAGGATGCGTGACGCCACCAGCATGCCGAGCGTCGGCGACAATCCGCACAGCACCGACGAGATGCCGAAACCGGCCATGCAGATGGTCAGCATCCGAACGGCGCCGAAACGCAGCACCAGCCAGCCGGTCAGCGGTACGAAGATCGCCTCCGCCACCGCATAGGAGGTGATGACCCAAGTGCCCTGATCGGCGGAGATGCCGAGATTGCCAGCGATGTGCGGGACCGAGACATTGGCGATGGTGAGGTCCAGCACCACCATGAAGTTGCCGAGGGCGAGGACCAGCCCGGCAAGGAGCCGCCGGTTGGCCGGCAGCACGGCGCTGTCTGCAGAGCCGGCCATGACCGCCTCAGTTGCCCGAAAGGTCGATCTCGACCTCTGTGGAGAGGCCGATGCGGAGCGGGTGCTCGGCAAGCTCCTTAGGGTCCAGTTCGATGCGCACCGGCAGGCGCTGCACCACCTTGATCCAGTTTCCCGTCGCGTTCTGCGCCGGGATCAGCGACAGGGAGGAGCCGGTGCCGCCGGAGAAGCCCGCCACGCGCCCGTGATAGACGACGTCGCCGCCGTAGATGTCGGCCGTCACCGTCGCCGGCATGCCGACCTTCACCCGGCGAAGCTGCCGCTCCTTGAAATTCGCGTCCACATAGACCTGCGACAGGGGCACGATGCTCATGATCGGAGTCCCCTGCGTCACGCGCTGGCCAACCTGCACCTGCCGCTTGGTCACCACCCCGTCGATCGGTGCGCGGATCACCGTGCGGTCGAGGTCGAGGCGTGCCGAGCGCAGGCGGGCAAGCGCCGCCATCACACCGGGATCGGTCTCCTCGGTCGAGCCCTTCACCAGCGCCTCGTTGGCGGTGAGTTCGCCGATGGCGGCGCTCCGCGTGGACTGGGCCTGCTGCACCGTCGCGCGCGCCTGGGCAAGCGCCGCCTTGGCACCCGCAAAGGCGTTGACCGCGCTGGTCAGCTCCTCCCCCGAGACGGCACCGCTGTTGCGCAGCTTCTGACGCCGCTCGAGGTCGATGCGGGCGCGGTCATAGTCCGCCTGCGCCGTTTCGACGCGGGTGCGCGCGGCGGCGATGTCCGCCTCACGCGCCGCCACCTGGGAGGTGAGCGCGGTGCTGGTGGCGCTTGTCTGGCGGAACCGGCGCCGTGCCTCGGCGAGATCCGCCTCGGCCTGCGCGATGGCGATGTCGGCATTGGACGGGTCGAGGCGGACGAGGATTTCGCCGCGCTTCACCTGCGCGGTATCGCTGACCCGCACCTCCACCGCCTGAGCGGAGAGCAAGGGCGTGATCTGGGCGATCTCCGCATTCACATAGGCATTGTCTGTTTCGACATGGTTGCGCCCGATCAGCAGATAGTAGAGCAGCCACAACGCCCCGATCACCGCCACGGCGATGGCGATGCGGATCAGCCAGGTCCGGCGCAGCGCGCGATTGCGGGCGGTGCGTGCCTCGGCGTCGGCCTCGATGGTGGGGGAAGCGGCGTCAGCCATGCGTACGGTCCTTGGGTGTGGAGATGCCGGCGGGCGTGAAGCCCCCGCCGAGCGCGCGAATGAGGGCGACGTCCAGCGCGAAGGCGCGGGCGTCGAGGTCGGCGACCGCCTGACGCGCGGAAAGCAGGCGATCCTCCACGTCGAGCACGTCGAGGAAGGTGGAGAGACCACCCTCGTAACGCTGCCGCGCGATCGAATAGGCCTCTTCCGACGCGGCCAGCGCCTTCCTGGCGCTGTCGAGGCGTTCGGTCAGGATGTTCCGGCTGGCGACCGCGTCCGCCACCTCGCGATAGGCGCCGAGCACGGAGCGGTCGTAATCGGCAACCGCCTCGTCATAGGCACCACGCTGCGCACGATACTGGCCGCTGATCGCACCGCCGTGGAAGATCGGCAGGCTGATCGCCGGCCCGACGCTGCCGTAGATCGAGTCCTTCTCGATGAGGTTTTCCAGGCCGAGCGCCTGATAGCCGACCAGCCCGCTCAGACGGATGGCCGGGAAGAAGTCGGCACGCGCGACCTTGATGCGGCTCGCCTCCGCCTCCGTGCGGGCCAGCGCGCTCGCGATGTCCGGACGACGCGCGACAAGATCGGTGGTGACGTCCTGCGGCAGGGCCTGCGGCACCAGCGCGGCGAGGCGCGGCGGCGTGATCGTCAGCGCGCGATCGGGGCCGGCGCCGATCAGCGCGGCGATCTGGTTCGATCGGAGCGCGATCGCCTCGTTCGCGGCGGCGAGGCTGGCGCGCGCGGAGGACACCGTTGCGTCGGCCTGGCGCAGGCTGCCCCGCGTCTCCAGTCCGTTCTGCTCGCGCTGACCGACCAGGTTCTGGGTGGCGAGGCGAAGGTCGAGCGCGCGCTGCTGGGTTTCGCGCTCGGCGTAAAGGCGGGAGAGGTCGGCATAGGCATCCGCGATGCCGGTGGTCAGCATCAACCGCGCCTGCTGCGCATCGATCTCGGCCGCCCGCGCCTCCGATGTTGCGGCGGCGAGCGCCGCCCGGTTGCGGCCCCAGATATCGAGCTCGAGATTGAACTGCCCGGCCACCTGACCGGTGTCGAGCCAGCCCTGGGGCACGAACTCCTTCGGGAAGCCAAGGTTGTAGCTCTGCTTGTCGAACCCCGCCCGGCCCGTCACGTCGAATGACGGCAGGAGCGGCGCGCCGGCTTGCTGCGCAAGGCCCGCCGCCCTCCTGAAGCGCGCGGCGGCGGCGACTACGTCGGGAGAACGGGCGAGCCCTTCCTCGATCAGCGCGGCAAGCTGCGGATCCCGGTAGGCCAGCCACCAGCCGTCGGCCGGCCAGGCCGAGGCGGTGCCGCTCAGGCTGCGGGCGGCATCGACGCTCTGGGCGGTACGGACCAGCGGCTTGGGGCCGAGATCCGGCATCGGCGCGCAGGCGGCGAGCCCCAGGACGGCGAACCCGAGCTGGGCGGCAAAGAATGGACGTGACGCAGACATCAAAAGGAAAACCGTACTGCTTGGTAGCGAAATCCTATTGCGCCGCAGCGAAGGTTCTCGTCAATCAGAAAAGTGTACTCTATGGTACGGCTATGGCGGTCGCGGACAATCCCCTTTCCCGGCGTGAGACGCGAGGGCAAGACCGGCGCGATGCGATCATCGCGATCGCGGCCGATCTGTTCCTCTCCCACGGTTATGCCGGGACGACGATGTCCGGGATCGCGGCGGCCGTCGGAGGTTCGAAGGCCACCCTCTGGGGCCACTTCGAGTCGAAGGAGTCGCTGTTCGAAGCGGTAATGGACCGCATCACCGCGACCTTTCAGGCGCAGCTGGCCGAGATCCTCGCCCCGCGCGGCGACCTGCGCGTCACCTTGCGAGGCTTTTGTCAGGGCTTAATCACCCGCGCGACCTCGGCCGAGGCGATCGCCCTTTTTCGTCTGGTCGCGGCCGAAGCGGGGCGGACACCCGAGGTCGGCCGCATCTTCTACGAGCGCGGGCCACGCCGGACCTGGGAGCAAGTGGTGCCGGTCCTTGCCGAAGCGATGGATCGCGGCATCCTGCGGAGGGACGACCCGCTGATCGCCGCGCGGCTGCTCTCCAGCCTCTGCCTGGCCGGAACGCATCAATTGTTGCTGCTCGGCCTCATCACGGAGCCGGACGAGCGCGTGATCGAAGAGGATGCCGGGCGAGCACTGGACACATTCCTGCGCAGCTATGTGGTCGGCGACCTGCACGGACATAGTTTGTCACGTGCCGGAAAACACACCGACAGCCGCTGAGATCAGACAGACACTCCTAACTCCAGGAGAGTCTTCGACATGTTCATGCGCTTCGCCGCTGCGATGATGATCGCGCCACTCACGATCGCGCCCGCGATCGCAGCCGACCTGACCGACACCCATGTGCGCGTCGAGGCGCCAGGCGCCAAGGGCATCGCGCCCGTCTATCGTCCGATGAGGAAGAGCGAGACGGCGGCGCGCGTCGCGCATCATACGCCGGCTGGCAAGATCAAGCCTGTCGCAAATCCCGGTCAGGCGGCGGGCACAGCGGAAGCGCCGACCGACAACGACTGAATGTTGTGATTGTCATCCCGACCAGGATCGGGATGACAATCCACGGAAGGCAGGCCGGACCGCGATCTCGTCGCGGCCCGGCCTTTCACCATCAGAACGCGGCCGAGACCGAGAACACCACCTGCGGCCCGGCGATACGGGTGCCGTCCTTGGTGTTCGAGAAGTTCGGATAGAGGTACTTCGCTTCCTTCAGCTTGATGTTGGTGTCGGTATAGGCGACGCCCAGCACCACCGGGCCGAAGGCGGCCCAGTCCGCACCCACCATCCAGTCGAGGTACTCGCCGGTCGGCGCGACCGAGGTGCCGTTCGGGCCCAGGCCGGAATTGCCCTCCGAATAGCCGAGATGCGCCTTCAGCGTGATCGGCGTGTTCGGGATCGCCGACGAGATATCGCCCCAGACGTAGAAGTTGTCGTTCTTCTTGCCGGGATTGTCGGGGATGCCCGTCGCGTAGGACGCGCCCGAATTATACCACTTGCCCAGCGCCTGCTGCTTCGGCGCATAGGCGACGCCGCCCAGCCAGCTGATCGGACCGAAGGTGGTGCTGATCTTGATGTAGGGCTCGGCGAAATCGGTCTCGCTGGCGCCGCCCGGATACATGTACCAGGTGAGGCCCACGTCGACGTTCACGCCGGGCGAGACCTCTGTCTTGAAACCGCCGACGAGATCGAGCTCGGTGTTCGACCCGCCGAAAGTGCCCCAGCCGGACAGGTTCGACGCCCAGGTCGCGACATAGAAGCCGCTTTCATGGGTGAGCGTCAGGCCGCCCTGCACCGCCAGTTCCTCGTCCGACTGCGACACGCCGCGGAAGCGGTAGTCGGAGACGAGCGCGATGCTGCCGGAGACGGTGAACGGTGCGGCGGGCGCATCCTGAGCCAGCGCAGGCAGCGGAAGTGCCGCGGCCAGGGCCGCGAGCGAAAGGTAGATCGGCTTCATGGTAACTCCCCAAATGAACCGTTCTTCCTGCGGCCCCCTTCCCCTGTCTAATCGCAGGAGATGTTGTGAGCCGGTCCATTTGATACGGGAGCTACAGTCGCGTCATTTCAAATATTGCATTGCACCAAAGTTAACTTGGAACCGTGGCCAGCCAAACACGGTTTGTTTCGTTATTGTTTCCGTGCTTGGCTGGCTTGTTTCCAGATGATCAGGCGGGCAGACCCTTGAAGCGTCCACCGCCCAGAACCTCGGTCTCGACACCGCTGGCGCGACGGCGCTGCAGCCACTCGCCCAGCATCTCCGCGCAGGTATGGTCGATATGGCGAAGCCGCTCCATGTTGAGGCGGACGCCACGGTCCGCCGGCGTGGCGTCCAGCGCGGCCGACAGCTTGGGCAGGGTGACGAAGGTCGCCGTGCCGGCAAGGTCGATATAGCTCCGCTCGTCCTCCTCGCGCCGGTCCATCTTGAGGCCGAGACGTCGGACATGCGGCAGCAGTTCGACCAGCGACAGCAAGATGCCGACGATCACGCCGGTCAGCAGGTCGGTCGCCACCACCATCACCAAGGTCGCCGCCCAGATCACGGCGGGCAGAGGACCATAGTTGTGGAGGAGGTGGCGAACATGCTTCAGGCTGACGAGACGGAAGCCGGTGACGACGAGGATACCCGCCAGCGCCGACATCGGGATCTCCCGAAGCAGCCAGGGCAGGACCGCGACGAAGCCGAGGATCCAGACGCCGTGCATGATCGCCGACAAGCGGCTCATCGCGCCCGCCTGCACATTGGCCGAGCTGCGGACGATGACGCCGGTCATCGGGATCGAGCCCGCGGCGCCGCAGAGGAAGTTGCCGATTCCCTGTGCGCGCAGCTCCTTGTTGTAGTCGGTCCGCACGCCGTCATGCATTCGATCGACCGCCGCCGCCGAGAGGAGGGTTTCGGCGCTGGCAATGAACGCGATGGCGAGCGCCGTAACGACGATCTCCCCGTTGATGCCGAACAGGCCCTCCGAAGTTGGCAGGGTGATCGCGCCGACGATCGATTCCGGCACGCTCACGCGGACAACATCCAGCCCGCCGAAATAGGCGACCAGCGTCCCCGCCAGCACGCCCATCAGCGCGCCGGGGATGAGCTTCAGCGTCGCCGGGCGGAACTTCTCCCAGGCGAGCATGGTGGCGATGGTGATGACGCCGACGAGAAAGGCGAGCTCCGCACTCTGTACGGTCATCGCGGACAGGCCGAGCACCTGGCCCGGCATGGCGGCGAGGTTCTCGAGCCCGCTGGGCAAAGGACGGTCATCGAAGAGAACGTGGAACTGACCGACGACGATCAGCACGCCGATACCGGCGAGCATTCCGTGGACCACGCCCGGCGAGATCGCACGGAACCATCCACCCAGGCGGAACACGCCCGCCGCGAACTGCAGCACACCGGCGAGGAGCAGGATCGGCCCGAGCGCGGAGAGACCCTGCTTCTGCACGATCTCGAACACGATGACGGCAAGGCCCGCGGCGGGGCCGCTGACCTGCAGTGGCGATCCCGCCAACGCGCCGACGACGATGCCGCCGATGATCCCGGTGATCAGGCCCTTTTCCGGTGGCACGCCGGAGGCGACCGCGATGCCCATGCAAAGCGGCATCGCGACCAGGAAGACGACGATCGACGCCGTCAGATCCCGCGACAGGAACTTCGTCGTGAAGGCGGCGGTACTCATTCGGCCGCCTCAAGATGCGCGCCACGGTCCGCCGCCAGACGCTGCCGCGCAGGAACGGCGATCGGCAGCGGCCGCGTCTCGTCGACCTTCACGAAGGCACCGCTCTGCCCATCGAGGGCGAGGACGACGCCCTCATGGATATCGACGAACCAGCCGTGCAGCGAGATTTCGCCGCGGGCGAGGCCGGCGGCGACCGACGGATGGGTGCGCAGGTTGTTGAGCTGCGCCACGACGTTCTCCAGCGAGAGCGCGCGGACCCGTTCGGTGCCCTCCAGATCCGGGTAGCACTCGTTCACGACATTGCTGGCGGCATGCGAATGGCGCAGCCAGGCGGCGACGTTCGGCATCTTCTCCAGGGCGGGCAGGTTCATCAGCCCCTTCATCGCGCCACAGTCGGAATGGCCGCAGACGATGATGTCGCGCACGCCGAGCGCCATCACCGCGTACTCGACAGTCGACGTGACGCCGCCGTTCTGGGTTGCATGCGGCGGCACGATGTTGCCCGCGTTGCGGCAGACGAACAGGTCGCCGGGCTCCGCCTGGACGATGTGCTCCGGCACGATGCGGCTGTCCGCGCAGGAGATCATCAGCGCCTTAGGGCTCTGCCCGTCGGTGGCGAGCTTGGAATAGAGCGCGGCCTGGTCGCGGTAGACCTGCTTTTCGAAACTGAATACGCGTCCGAGAAACTCGTTCATGGCCATCCTCTTGAAATTGAGTGTCCCGCCGCAGCGGGAGTTCGCTCAAGAATGGCGGAACGGCTTTGCTGCGGCGCAGCGGTTTCATGACGTTATGTTGCCGTGGCAGTTTTCGGCAGGCGGATGGTAGCGCGCAGCCCGCCTCCGGCGCGGTTTTCCAGGGTAAACTCCCCGCCCATCTTGCGAGCCGCGCTGTCCACGATCGACAGGCCCAGCCCAAGGCCGGCAGTGTTGCGCGATCGCGCCTCGTCCAGCCGAACGAACGGCTCGAGGACCGTCTTGAGCTGGGCTTCGGGAATGCCGGGACCGTCGTCTTCAACGGCGATCACGACCTCCTCCGGCCTATCCCCCAGCGAGACGGCGACGCGCTCGCCATAGTGACAGGCGTTATTGATGAGGTTGGTGACCGCGCGACGAAGGTCGGTGCGATAGACCATCAGCTCGCAGTGGTCGGGACCGTGATAGGTAACGTCGTCGCCATGATCGGCGAACTCATCCACGAGCGAGGCGACCATCACCGCCACGTCCAGCCGTATCTGGCGCTCGGTCTCCGTTTCCCGGCCGTAGAAGGCGAAAAGCGAGGCGAGCATCTGCTCGATCTCCGCCAGGTCGGCGTCGAAGGTCTCGCGCAATTGCCGGTTGTCGATGGACTCCGTGCGCAGGCGCAGCCGGGAGATCGGTGTCCGCAGGTCATGGCCCACCGCCGCCAGGGCGCGCGTCCGTCCCTCGATCAGCCCGGCAATGCGATGCTGCATGCCGTTGAACGCGCGGATGAGACGGCGGATTTCGGTCGGGCCGCTTTCCGCGAGTTCGATCACCTGCCCTTCGCCGACCAGATCGGCGGCGCGGGCGAGTTGCCGCACCGGCTGCACCATGACCCGCAGCAGCAATCCGCCGATCACCACCAGCGCGAGCGCGGGTGCGAGCGCCAGCGCGATCCGGTTGGAGGCAAGGGTGGATTCCTGGACGAGCCCCGGAGCCAGCACCTCCAGCGCGCTGCCATCCGCCAGCAGGAGGTCGCCGACCACGACATTGCCGCGCCCCGGCGACCGCAGGTACAGGCGCAGGCCGGTATTGGCGAGCATCGGCTCCCACGCTGTCACCTGCAGGCGCATCGCCGGCAGCGCCGGAGCGGTGAGCGGCGGCTTGGCCGTCACCGGCCGCCAGGTGAAGATATAGCGTTCGGTCGAAAGATGGTCTGCGACCGTGGGCCTCTGCGCCTGCGGCGTGGCGTTGAGCAGGCGGACGGCAGGCGCGATCGCCTCCGCCAGACGCGCCGCCTCATCCTCATGCACCGAAAGGCGGCTGGCCCGCTCGTAGAGGAGCGTACTGACACCGAATTCGACGACGACGGTCAGCAGCAGGACGGCGAGGACGCGGCCGAGCAGGCCGACCGACCAGCGCCGCGCTTCGTTCAAAAGCGCTGCACCGCCGTGTTGAACATGTACCCGGCCCCGCGCACCGTGACGATCGGCGCCTGCTCCCCGTCGGTGGAGAGCTTGCGGCGCAGGCGGCTGACCAGCACGTCGACGCTGCGGTCGGAGCTGTCACCGAGGCGGGTACGCGCCAGCTCCATCAGCCGGTCGCGGCTGATCACGCGCTGCGGGTGGTGCAGGAAGCTCGACAGCAGGTCGAACTCCGCCCCGGTCAGGTCGACGACCGCGCCGGTGGGAGAGCGGACCTCGCGCCGGGGGAAATCGGCGGTCCAGTCGTTGAACCTGGCCTTGCCCTCGCCCGACGCGCCGTGGCGCCGTTCCATACCGCCACGGCGAAGCACGGCGCGGACACGGGCGACCAGCTCACGCGCACCGAAGGGCTTGGGCAGGTAATCGTCGGCCCCGAGTTCCAGTCCGACGACACGATCGGTCTCGCTGTTTCGCGCACTGACGAAGATGATCGGCACGTCGCTACGCTGCCGGATTTGGCGGCACAGGTCTATGCCGCTGGTGCCGGGCAGCATCACGTCCAGGACGACGAGGTCGACCGCCGTACTCTCGAACACGCGCCACATCTCCGGCGCGGAGCCGGCCGGATGCACGTCGAAGCCATCGGCCTGCAAGGCGCGGGAGGTCAGCGTGCGGAGGCCGGGATCATCCTCGACCAGAACGATAACGGGGGCAGACATCGAAACCTGGCCAACGCCTTTCCGGACTGTTGCGCGTCCATGGCCAGCTAGGAAGCGCCATGCCGGTGGTCAACCAAGCGGCGGTGGGCAGATGGCGTGGCAACAGTTTGTCACGTGGTTGCGGCGGGACAGAAAGGAAGCTGTATGGCCTTCGCCATTTACATTGCCCCCACAAGCCCCTGAGTACCGGACGCTATCCGGCCATCACGCCCCTGTCGAGGCGTCCAGCGCCCCCTCGTGCCGGGCGAGCGCGGTGGTCGCCGCGACATCCATCGTCACGTTGCCGACGGTACGAACCAGGTCGGGGATCATCTCGACGGCGAGGAGGAGGCCGAGGGGGGCGAGCGGTACGCCCATGGCCAGCGCGATCGGGGTGGTGGAGGTGAGGAAGCTGACCTGGCCGGGCAGGCTGATCGTGCCGAGCGTAGTCGTGCCCGCGACCACCGCCCCCGCCGCGATCGTGGCGGCGGAGAGCGGCGTGCCGGTGAGGTGGGCGACGTAAATCGCGACCGCAAGGTTCATCGCGGGGCTGGTCACGCGGAAGATGGCGACCGCGATCGGCAGCGGCACGCCGGCGACGGCGACCGGCACGCCCAGCCGCTCGCAACATTTCAGCATCGTCGGCAGGGTGGCGAGCGAGCTCTGCGTGCTGAGCGCGACGATCTGCGCTGGGGCGACCGCGCGGATGAAGGCGCCGAGACGCACGCGCGCGCCCAACAGCGCGACCGGATAGGCAAGAGCCCAGGCGGCAAGCCCGGCGGCGGAGACGATCGCAATGTAGTGGGCCAGGGCGCCGATCGCCGCCGTCCCCGCCCGTGCGCCCAGCACGAAGGCAAGGGCGAAGACGCCGAGCGGTGCGATCCACAGCACCCAGCCGACGATGGTCAGCATCGCCTGCTCGATTGCGGAGAACAGGTTTTCCAGCGTGGCGCGGGCCCCCTCCTCCAGGCGCACGGCGGCGAGCGCGAAGAGCGTGGTGAACACGATCAGCGGCAGCATCGCGTCGTTGACTGCCGCCGACAGCGGGTTGGTCGGCACGATCGAGCGGATGAAATCACCGAGCGGAGGGGCGGACGTGGTCACGGCGGGCGCCTGTCCCATCGCACTGTCCAATGCGGCGCGAGATGCGGTGCCAAGCGGCCAGGCGGCGAGGAGCGCGGGCGTCAGGAAGGCCGAGATCAGCGTCGACAGCCAGAGAAGCGCGACGAAGAACAGCACGGCCTTCAATGCAAGGCCACCGCCCCGCGATTGCCCGGCGGTGCGCAGGATGCCGGTCACCAGCAGCGCGACGACCAACGGCACCACCGTCATCCGCAAGGCGTCGATCCAGATGGATCCGATCGGATCGGCGACATTGACGGCAAGGGCCCAGCCGAACCGTCCTCCCGCAATGCCGAGCGCCAATCCGATCAGCAATGCGGCGAGGATGCGGGCGGGCTGGTTCATGCCGCGATGCTAACGCGGCATCGCCGGATTGAAAGCCACCGCTGTTCAGCCCGCCAGCCGTGCGTTCCGTGCAACAGGTGCCACGTTCCGCTTCGCGATCGGTCGTAAACCGTTGCAGCGCGGCGATACTCGCGTCTATCAGGTGCCGCGAGATAACCGGGGTTGTGGATGAGCTTCGATAGCACCGGGCCCAGATTGATCTCCTCCAAAACCGGAACGTCGGCACCGATCCGCAGCGGCCGTTCGCTGCCCGCGATCGCCGCCGATGGGCCCTATGCGTTTCGCAATCGCAACATTCTGATGCTGCAGGGCCCGGTTGGGCCGTTTTTCGTTCGTCTCGCGCAGGATCTGCGCTGGGCCGGCGCCAACGTCCACAAGATCAACTTCAACGGCGGGGACTGGCTGTTCTACCCGCGCGGCGCCACGAATTACCGCGGCAAGCCCGAGGACTTCCCGGTTTTCCTGCAGCGGATCTGCCGCGCACGGCGCATCGACGTGATCATGCTGTTCGGCGATTGCCGCCCGATCCACAGCTCGGTCCGCCAAGTGGCGGAGATGCTCGACATCCGTGTCGAGGTGTTCGAGGAGGGCTATGTCCGGCCCGACTACGTGACCATGGAAACGCATGGGGTGAACGGCCACAGCGCCCTGCCCCGCTCGCCCATATTCTTCCTGAACACCCCGGCGCCCCCGCCCGCTAAGGCGCTCTCCGTCGGGCAGACGATCTGGCACACGGGGCTCTGGGCATTCATCTACTATTTCGCGGCGGTGCTGCTCTGGGGGTTGTACCCCTTCTACCGCCATCACCGCCCGCTCAGCTGGTTCGAAGGTCTGCGCTGGGTGCGCGGATGGTATCGCAAGCAATGGTACGCCTGGCGCAACCGCCCGCAGTTCGAGCGGCTGATGGCGGATGACGCGGCCCCCTTCTTCCTAGTGCCGCTGCAGGTCCACAACGACGCGCAGATCCGCGTCCATTCGGACTTCCCGGGTGTGAAGCCGTTCATCGAGCAGGTCGTGAAATCCTTCGCTGCCCATGCCCCGCCGGACACGCTGCTCGTCTTCAAGCATCACCCGATGGACCGCGCCTATTGCAACTACGCGCAGTTCCTGTCCGGCCTCGCCCGCGATCACGGGCTGCGCGGGCGGATCGTCTACCTGCACGACGAACACCTGCCCTCGTTGCTCAACAAGGCGAAGGGTGTGATCACGATCAACAGCACGGCGGGCCTGTCCGCGATCCACCACGGCTGCCCGACCCTGGCGCTGGGCGACGCGATCTACCGCATCGACGGGCTCACCGCATCGACAACGCTGGACCAGTTCTGGACCAGCGCCGATCAGCACCAGATCCACCGCGACCTGTACCGCCGCTTCCGCGACCACCTGATCAACCGCACGCAGATCAACGGCAACTTCTACCGCCGCCTGCACCTGCCGGGGACTTTGTCGGGCCTCAATTGGTCGCGCGGCATGGATGGCGGGGATGAACCGCATTGCTAGGGTTCGGAGTTTCTGTGGACGCGCGTCTGTTTTCGGCCTTGAATAAGGGGTAAAGGCCTGCCGCCGCAGGGGAAGTCGTAACGACGCGCGGCGACAGGGGGCGGCGTGGCGAAGCTTATCGGAAACGGCAAGAACAATTCCATCAAGGCCACGAAGAACGCGGACACGCTGGATGGCCGGGCCGGCGCGGACACCCTGACCGGGGGCCTCGGCAACGACATCTACTATGTCGACGCCCGTGCCGACGTGGTGAAGGAGCTGGCTAAGCAGGGCACGGATACGATCCGCAGCAGCGTCGATTACGACCTTCCGTCGAACGTCGAATACCTCGTCCTCACCGGCACCGCGATCACCGGTCGGGGGAACGGCGGCGACAACCGCGTGACCGGCAATGCTCCGGCCAATGTGCTGATCGGCGGCGCGGGCGCGGATCTTCTCGACGGCGGCGCGGGGAATGACGAACTGGATGGCGGCATCGGCAAAGACACGCTGACCGGCGGGTCTGGACGCGACGCCTTCGTGTTCGCCAGCGCGCCCGGCGCCTCGAACATCGATCGGATCACCGACTTCCGGACAGGCACCGACACGATCCTCCTCAGCCGGCCGGCGTTCTCCAAGCTGGGTCTCGGCACGCTCGACGACGCGGCCTTCCGGCTCGGCAGCGCCGCGAAGGACGGTTCGGACCGGATCATCTACGACAAGGCGCGGGGCACGCTCTGGTACGACGCGGACGGGAACGGCAAGGGCAAGGCGGTCGCCATCGCCACTCTCGGGAAGGGCACGGCCCTCGCCGCCACTGATCTCCACGTCTACGACGCGAAGGCGGACTTCACCTTCGACCTTGCGGGCAAGACCTATGGCAAGGACGCCTTCGGCTTCGTCTTCGACGACTTCTACTACAGCGTGGACGCGAGCTTCGATGAGGGCGGCAGCGTCGGCCCGTTCGAAGGGGGCGTTCGCGGCAGCGTCAAGGCCGAGGCAGGACTGCGCGCCGAAATGCGGTTCACCTCCAGCACCTACGACGCCGTCGGCGGCCTCGACGTGACGGAGACCACGTCAAAACTCGCCGGCGTCATCGACAAGAAGCCTTACGTCCTGGTCGGCAGCACCCTCCACGGCGCCGCCGACGCATCGATCACCGGCGGCGCGGGCAAGGACAACTTCATCGACATCTTCGTCGGCGCCAAGGTAGCGGCGTCTGCGGGCGCCTATGCAGAGGTCGATCTCGGCGCGCTCGGCTCGCCCGGCGTCGACTTCGACTTCTCGGTGTCCGCAACCGCCGGCATCGACGAGCACATCACCGCCGATGACGCCTTCGTGAAGGACGGCGACTACGGCAGCTTCTCGGTCAGCCTGCCGAAGCCGGTGAACGACAGCGACGGCTATGACACGCAGGCCGGCGCCTATGGCGGCACGGCGATCGTCGTGACCGCGACCAGCGATTCCTTCATCAGCGTCAACGCCGATCTGAGCGCCATGATCGCGAAGGTGCTGGACGGCATCCCGGGCGTCGGCACGCTGTTCAAGGAACACAAGGAGGAAGCGGACCTCGGCATCGCCAGTTTCGGTGTCAGCTTCCAGGCGATCGATCTCGACATGCACGGCGACGTGTCGATGAAGGAAAAGGTCGTCTTCGATCCCCGCATCCTCGTCACCGCGCGGAGCAGTTTCGGCGAGACGGTGAAGGGCACTTCCACGGACAAGCTGGCGTTCGCCACGCCCGAGGGCGAAGGCAAGATCGTCATCGACCTCAGCTACCAGGCCGAAGCGGTGGTCACCTCCACCGTCTACGCCCATGTCGGCGCGACCTTCGCAGCGAAGTTCCTCCACGCCCGGCTGTGGGAGGAGAACGACGTTCCGGGCATCCCGAACGCGGATTTCGGCGTCTCCGCCTATGACTTTGAGGACAAGTTCGCCGGCACGGACATCGAACTGGCCAAGGCGACCAGGACGATTGCCATTCCCGGCGTCTCGACCGGCCAGGTCACCACGCAGTACGAGAAGTTCCGCACCACCAAAGGTTCGGGGGACAGCTGGTCCCTGACCACGCACCAGATCATCGCCGCGGGGAACGCCGCCGCGAACAAGTTCGTCGGCAACGATTACGGCAACCGGATCACCGGCGCGGCCGGCGCCGATACGCTCAGCGGCAAGGACGGCGACGACACTCTGGACGGCGGCGCGGGCAAGGACGTGCTCTACGGCAATGCAGGCAAAGACACGGTTCTGGCCGGTGCCGACAACGACGTGGTCTTCGGCGCGTCGGGCAACGACAATATCGATGGCGGCGACGCCAATGACGCGCTCTATGGGGACGAGGGCAACGATTCCCTGACCGGCGGGAAGGGTGACGACACGCTCTATGGCGGCGCCGGCGACGACACCCTGGACGGCGGCGATGGCAGGAATGTCTACTATGGCGGCGCGGGCAAGGACCGCATGGCCGGCACCGGACGCAACGACACCTTCTATATCGACGACATCGGCGACGAGGCTTTGGACGGGACGGTCGGCGATCACGACACCGTTTACACGTCCGTCAACTACGAAACGGGCTGGTACCGCATCGAGAAGGTGGTGCTGACCGGCAAGCGCAACATCACCGCCAGAGGGAATAAGGACGACGCCACCTGGCTGATCGGCAATAGCGGCAACAATGTCCTTTGGGGCGGCGCGGGCGACGACACGCTGGACGGCGGCGCCGGTGCCGACACCTTATACGGCGGCCCTGGGGATGACACCTTCGTGATCGACTCGACCAAGGACGAGCTTCGTCTGGACGCCGGCCCGGAAGCCGAAAGGGACTCGATCATAAGCTCGGTCAGCTTCACGCTGCGCGCGCGGGTGGACGCCTTCATGTCCGACGCCCGGCTGTTCAATCTGACGCTGACCGGCACCAAGGCGATCAACGGCACCGGCAACGGCCACGCCAATCTCATCATCGGCAACGACGCCGCCAACGTGCTCGACGGCCGCGGCGCCGGGGGCCCGGACAGCTACTTCGGGAGCAATCACGACACGCTGAAGGGCGGCCGCGGTGGCGACACCTACATCGTCGGCGAGCACGACACCGTCGTCGAAGCGGCCAATCACGGCATCGATACCGTCAAGGTCTACCTGCCGGGCTGGCTTCCCCAGGATCGTCCGGCCTACACGCTCTCCGCCAATGTCGAGAACCTCGTCATCATCGACTACGACATGACGACCTTGATGAGGAACAATCAGGCGAGCGGCGGCATCGGCAACAGCCTTGCCAACAAGATCACCGGAAACCGCTACGACAATCTCCTCGACGGCAAGGGCGGCGCGGACACGCTGACCGGAGGCGCCGGCAACGACACCTATGTCTTCGACAACAAGGGCGACAGGGCGATCGAAAAGGCGAACGGCGGCATCGACTGGGTGAAAAGCTCGGTCTCGGCCACGCTCGCGCAGAATGTCGAACACTTGGCCCTGACCGGCGGCGGCAAGGTGAACGGCACCGGCAACGGCCTTGCCAACATCATCCAGGGCAACAAGGCCGCGAACAGCCTGTCCGGCATGTCCGGCAACGACACGCTGGACGGCGGCGCGGGCGCCGACACGCTGAAGGGCGGCAGCGGCAGGGATGCCTTCGCGTTCTCCACCGCGCCGAAGTCCAAGGACGCCGACCGGATCACCGACTTCTCGTCGAAGGACGACCAATTCCTCCTGAACATCGGCGCCTTCTTCGGCGACAATGGATGGTCGGGCCGTCCCTATGACGGCAACGGCGTGTTGTATTCGGGAAGCTTCGTGGAGGGAAAGGCGGCGACCGCGTTCAACGCCTGCATCATCTACGACAACACCACCGGCCGCATCCTGTGGGATAGCGACGGCGCCGCATTCACCGCCGCGGTCCTCCTCGCGACCGTCAACAAGGGCACCGAGATCAACTACGCCGATTTCCAGTTCTATCAGAACGGCTGAGGCGCAACGCCGCGCCCACGAAAAAACCCCGCCGTCCAAAGAACGGCGGGGTTTTTAATGGTGGGCGTGGCAAGGATTGAACTTGCGACCCCTGCGATGTCAACACAGTGCTCTACCACTGAGCTACACGCCCACGGGAAGCGAGCCTCTAGCGGCGGCCACGCGCGGATGCAACCGCGTTTCGCGCCCGATCCGGCCTGCCTAGATTTCGGTCAGCCCCGTCGCGGTGCCGACCTCGAACATGCGGTCGACCTCCAGCACCAGGTCGCGCAGGTGGAACGGCTTCGACAGCACCCGCGCGTCCGGTGGGGTCCGGTTGCCCTTCAGCGTCACCGCCGCGAAGCCCGTGATGAACATTACCCGCATGGCGGGCGCGATCGTCGCCGCGCGCTGCGCCAGTTCGATCCCGTCCATCTCCGGCATGACGATGTCGGTCAGCAGCAGGTCGAAGGTGTCCTTCTCGATCAGTGCCAGCGCCGCCGTGCCGCGATCGACCGCGGTCACCGCATAACCCGTCCGCTCGAGCGCGCGGGCGAGATACTCGCGCATGGAGTCGTCATCCTCGGCAAGCAGAATACGGATCATGGTCCAGCGGCTCCGGCAGCAAACGCGTCATCGTGGGGCTGCACCATCGTAACCCGCAGCCCTTAATTTTCCTTGAGCCGCCCGATTGCCACGGCCGGTGGGCCCACTTAGGCTTATGACATGCCCGACAACGCTTCGGAACAGCCTTCGTTCTACCGGCGTGATCCGCAGGGCCCCTCCCTCCCGGTCCTGATCACGGTGCCCCATGCCGGGCGGGACTATCCCGACAGCCTCATCGCCGATGCGCGGATCGACCGGGCCGGACTGGAGATGCTGGAGGACCGCCATGCCGACGCGCTGATCGACGACGCCCTGCAGCTTGGCGCGACGGCGATCGTCGTCACCCGCGCGCGCGCCTGGATCGACCTCAACCGCGACGAGCGGGAGGTGGACTCCGGCATGCTCTCCGGCCCCTTCCCGCGCGACCGGCTGCTGTCGACGCCCAAGCTGCGCGGCGGCCTTGGCCTCATCCCGCGCCGCCTGCCCGCCAGTGGCGACATCCTGAAGGGGGCGATAGCCTATGCGGCCGTCGCCGAGCGGATCGACCGGGATCACCGCCCCTATCACACCTTGGTCGCGACGATCCTTGCGGAGATGCGGCGGAGATACGGGGCCGCGATCCTGATCGACTGCCACTCCATGCCGCCGCTTCGCCGCGTCACCGATCCGCCGCAGGTAGTGATCGGCGACCGCTTCGGGCGGAGCGCGTCCGGCCGCTTCACCGAGCGTGCCGTGGCCGAAGCGCAGGCGCAGGGTCTGCGCACGACCCGCAACGATCCCTATTCGGGCGGCTTCACCCTCGACCGGCATGGCGCGCCGCGCCGGGGCGTGCAGGCGATCCAGGTGGAGGTAGACCGCGAACTCTACCTCACCCCCGACGGCCGCCATCCCGGCGGCGGCATCGCGCGGATCCGCCGCCTGATCGCGGCCATAGCAAGCGGCCTGGCGGACGAGTTGTCCGTCGGCTGGCCCCTCGCCGCCGAGTAGCCCCCATAAAAAACCACCCCGCGCTAAAAGCGCAGGGTGGCCAAGGTTCAGGGAGGAGACGCACCGAAGTGCGTCAGCGCGGCTACGAAAGGGGGGGACGTAACCAGCGCCAGTCCCGAAATAGGAAAGCCGATCTGTGTCTGCAAGAGCACACGCAAAAAAATAATCGGGCGGCTGAAAAATCCTCCCTGCGCGAAGCGTGGGGAGGGGGACCATGCGCAGCATGGTGGAGGGGCGGTGCGCCAGCGCCGTCTTCGCGGCGTCCCCTCCACCAGCTTCGCTGGTCCCCCTCCCCAAGCAAGCTTGGGGAGGATGAAGATCAGGCCTTCGCAGGCGCCGCGATCGGCCCCTTGCCCTGGCGCACCTGGCGGTCGAACACCTCGCGCGTCAGGCGCAGCGAGAAGGTCTGCGCATAGATCAGCCCGATCGCGCCCGCGCGCATCAGCTTGCGGAGCTGGTCGCCGCGCATCTCGATCAGCGCTTCCTCGTTGATGATCTGGAAGCCGCGATAGACGATCGGATCGGAAACACCCTCGGCGTTGATGGTCAGCTCGCCTTCCATGAGCAGCTTCGCCTCGACGATGTCGTTCATGAAGGATGCGGTGCGCTGCATCGCCATCTCGTACTGCTCGGCGAATTCCAGGATTGCGCGGGTCGCGGCGCTGGGATTGCCGTCCTCGAACAAGGCCTCGCCCTCGTCGAACGCGCCGATCAGCTCGCAGCTGGGATCGAAGCAGAGCGACATCTCGTCATTCCCCTCGCGCAGGCGCGCCAGCATGAAGGGATAGCGGCGGGCATAGGCCGGGATGTAGACCGACTCGTCCAGCACCTTGCCGTCCTGGCCGACGAAGGTGTTCACGCCCTCGTTCAGGCCGAGCAGCGCGAGCGGCACCGGCGACGGCCCCACCGAGAACACGATCGGATAGTGCCGTTGGCCCAGCGTGAACTCATCCACCGTGATCGGCACGGCATGGGTGTTCGCGAGATGACCGATGGTGTCGGTGCGGCGGACCTTGAAGTCGGCATGGCGCTGCGTCGAGAGCGGCTCAAGCTGCTGGTAGAAGAGCGGCAGGTTCTGCGGCGCGCTCGCCATCGGTATTCTCCCTTGGTCTCGAATTTCGTCGGCTGGATTTGAGAGCTGCGGCTCTATTGCCCCACTGCCCCGCACGCAAGCCGAAGCCCTATCCTCCCCCGCCAGGGGGAGGTGGCGCCGCAGGCGACGGAGGGGGAGGATAGGAAGGCCTGGGGGAAGCCGTCGTCCTCCCCCTCCGTCAGGCTTCGCCTGCCACCTCCCCCTTGCGGGGAAGGATGATCCTTCACGGGATCAGCTTACCCGGATTCATCAGGCCCTGCGGGTCGAGCGCCGCCTTCACCGCACGCATCGCGGCGAGCTGGACGGGATTGCCGAGCCGGGCGAGTTCGACACGTTTCATCTGGCCGATGCCATGTTCGGCGGACAGCGAACCGCCTTCCGCCGCAACAAGATCGTGAACGAAGGCGGAAACCTCCGCCCCCGTCTCCGCCAGCCACGCCTTGCTGTCGGCACCCGCCGGCGCGCGCACGTTGAAGTGGATATTGCCGTCGCCGAGATGCCCGAAGGCGAGCACGCGCGCGCCGGCAAACCGATCCTCCACCTTCGGCGTCGCCTCGGTGATGAAGCGCGCCATGCGGGCGACCGGCACGGCGATGTCGTGCTTGGCGGCCATGCCGTCGATCCGCTCGGCCTCGGATACGGACTCGCGCAGGTGCCAGAACGCCTCCGCCTGCGCATCATTGGCGGCGATCGCGGCATCCTCGACCAGTCCCGCTTCGATCGCCTCGCCCAACGCCGCCTCGACCTGCTCGACGACCGGCGCGCCCTTCGGCCCGGTCACCTCCACCAGCACATGCCAGCCATGCGCGCCGGCCAAAGGCGCACGGGTGCCGGGCAGGTGCTGAAGGACCAGCTGCAACCCGACATCGGGCACTAGCTCGAAGCTCTCGACCGCCTCGCCCGTTGCCGCCTCCAGCCCGCGCAGCACCGTCAGCGCCGCCTCTGCCGAGGGCAGTCCCAGCCACGCCACCATCCGCTCGCCGGCAGCCGGCACGATGCGCAGGCTCGCCGCCGTGACGATGCCCAGCGTGCCTTCGGTGCCGATCAGAAGATGCTTGAGGTCCAGCCCGCGATTGTCCTTCCGCAGCGCGCTCAGCCCCTCATAGACCGATCCGTCCGGCATCACCGCCTCGACGCCCAGCACCAGCGACCGCATCGTGCCGAAGCGAAGCACCTGCGTCCCCCCGGCATTGGTGGAGACCAGCCCGCCGATCGTCGCCGACCCCTTGGCGGCCAGCGAAAGCGGGAAGCGCCACCCGACTGCCGCCGCAGCATCGTGCAGGTTCGACAGGATCACCCCCGCCTCCACCACCGCGCTGGCATCCTCGAGCGAGAGCGCGCGGATCGCATTCATCCGGCGCAGCGACAGGATGATGGCGGAGCCCGAGGCATCCGGCGTCGCGCCCCCGACCATCGAGGTATTGCCGCCCTGCGGCACGATCGGCACGCCGGCCTCTCCCGCGATCTTCACCACCGCCGACACCTCGGCCGTGTCCGCCGGCGAGACGAGCGCCAGCGCGCGCCCCGAATAGCGCCCACGCCAGTCGGTCAGCCACGGCTCCATGTCCTGCGGATCGGTGGTGATCCCGCGCGGACCCAGGAGGGCGGTCAAGCGTTCGACGATGTCGATGTGGGAGGCCATGCCGTCATCTAACCGCTCGCGACGCCTGGCGAAAGCCGAGCGGGTTCATCGGACATTCAACGGATTTGGGAGACATCGGCGCCGGATGATGGGGCAGGCGTGATACTGGCGAGCCTTCTGGCGATGGCGTCCGCCGCCGATGCAGGCGCGGCCGAAGACGGCAACCTGCGCCTGGCGCAGGTGATCGTGCGGGAGAGCATCGTCGTCCGCCTCCGCCGCCAGCCGGGCGTCCCCGGCTCCTCCACCAAGTGGAAGGAGAAGCACGCCCCCAAGTGCCTCGACCTGGCGGATGTGGCGGGTGCTGCCGTGGCGGAGCCGAGCAGCGTCGACTTCATCCTGCGGGGCGGCAAAAGGCTCCGCGCCAAGCTCGAAAAGCAGTGCCCCGCGCTCGACTACTATTCCGGCTTCTACATGCGGCCGAGCGAGGACGGGCAGATCTGCGCCGACCGCGACCTCGTCCGCACCCGCTCCGGCGGCTCCTGCATGATCGAGCGCTTCCGCAAGCTGGTGCCGGATACGGGCAAATAGGCTCACGCGGAGACGCAGAGAATGGGAAAGGCGCCCAAGGCGCAATCACTTGCCTTTACTTCTCCGCGCCGCCGCGCCTCCGCGTGAACCACCTCTCCCTTGACTTGAGCGCCCCCTTCCCCCAAGCGCCTGCCCTGACGCGTGTCCGTTGACCGCGACAGTTCCGGAACCTGCATGACCTTCGCCGATCTCGGCCTCTCCGACGAACTTCTCCGCGCGCTGGACGATTCCGGCTACAAGGAGCCGACGCCGATCCAGGCGGCCGCGATCCCGCCCGTGCTGATGAACCGCGACCTCGTCGGTATCGCGCAGACCGGCACCGGCAAGACCGCATCCTTCGTCCTGCCGATGATCGACATCCTGGCGCATGGCCGCGCCCGCGCGATGATGCCGCGCAGCCTGATCCTGGAGCCGACGCGTGAGCTGGCGGCGCAGGTCGCCGAGAACTTCGAGAAGTACGGCAAGTACCACAAGCTCAGCATGGTCCTGCTGATTGGCGGCGTGCAGATGGGCGACCAGATCAAGGCGCTGGAAAAGGGCGTCGACGTGCTGATCGCCACGCCCGGCCGCCTGATGGACCTGTTCCAGCGCGGCAAGATCCTCCTTTCCGGCTGCTCGACGCTCGTCATCGACGAGGCGGACCGGATGCTCGACATGGGCTTCATCCCGGACATCGAGGAGATCTGCACCAAGCTGCCGCCCAACCGGCAGACTTTGCTGTTCTCCGCGACGATGCCGCCGCCGATCAAGAAGCTGGCGGACAAGTTCCTGTCAAACCCGAAGACCGTCGAGGTCGCGCGGCCGGCCGAGACCAACAACCTCATCACCCAGCGCCTCGTTCCCGTCACCCCCCGCGCCAAGCGCGAGCGGCTGCGCGAACTGCTCAAGGCCGAGGACGTCAGCACCGGGATCATCTTCGCCAACCGCAAGACGACGGTGCGCGAGCTGACCGACAGCCTTAACCGCCACGGCTTTCGCGCCGGGCAGATCCACGGCGACATGGATCAGGGCGCGCGCCTGAAGGAACTCGACCGGTTCAAGGCGGGCGACATCAACCTGCTCGTCGCCTCCGACGTCGCGGCGCGCGGCCTCGACATCAAGGGGGTGAGCCACGTCTTCAACTTCGACGTGCCGTGGCAGCCGGACGACTATGTCCACCGTATCGGCCGCACCGGCCGCGCGGGGGCGAGCGGCAAGGCCTTCACCCTTGCCACCAGCGAGGATGCGGACGCCGTCGCCGCGATCGAGAAGCTGACCTCCACCAAGATCGAGCGCGTCGAAGGCCCCGCCCCCGCTCCGGCCCCCGCCGAAGAGGCACGCGAGGAGCCGAAGAAGGCCGAGCGCCGCGAGCGTCGCCCCCGTCGCGAAGAGCGCCCACGGGAAGAGCGCCGCGAGCGCGCACCCGAGTCGCGTGCCGAACGAACGCCGGAAGCGGTTCCGCCCGAACCTGTCGCCGCCGATGCGGACGCACACTGGAACGGCCCGATCCCGAGCTTCCTCAGCTTCGGCTTCGGAACCACGGACTAGTCCCCGGTTTTCGTCATGCTGAACGTGATTCAGCATCAATTCGCGCTCTCTCGTAATGGCAACGTAGCGCCGCATGGATCCTGACTTCCGTCGGGATGACGGGGTGAGACAAATCTTCCCATCAACGCCCGGACTTACGCCTAATTAACCTTCTCCGGCTTACATGAGCGCAACCGGCGAACGGCCGGGAGAGCAAGGCAGGCGACCGTGAACCATTCGCTCGACATCCTCGATCGCGTCCGCGCCCTCATGGCCGATGGCGACATCGCGCCGTCGCCGACGAACTACGAATTCTGGTATCGCTACGTCACCGGCGCCGATCCCGAGCTGGTGGAGGCGATCGACGCCGTGCGCCGCAGCGCCGGCAAGGTCAGCCATCAGGCGATGACGAACATCCGCCTGGAGCTGTACGGCGGCGCCGACCACGGGGGCATGGGCAAGCTCCTCGACGATACGCAGCAGCAGATCGCGCGCCTGACCGCGCATGTCGATCAATCGGGTCAGGACGCGCGCGACTATCGCGGCCGTCTCGACACCGGCAACAAGGCGCTGGCCGAGCCGAACACCGCCGAGCGCCAGCGCGCGATGCTGTCCGAGATGATCCGCGCCACGAACGCGATGATCGAGAAGACCTCGCTCCTCGAGAAGGATCTGGAGCAGTCCGGCGAGAAGATTCAGTCGCTCAAGGCCGATCTGGAGGTCGCACGCACCGAGTCGCGCACCGATCCGCTCACCGGCCTCGCCAACCGCAAGGCGGGCTCCGACTATCTCGCTGCGAACGTCACCCGCGTCCGCTCCGAAGACCGGGCGCTCAGCCTCGTCTTCATGGACATCGACTATTTCAAGCAGTTCAACGACCGCTACGGCCACCGCCTCGGTGACGAGGTGCTGCGGCTGGTCGGCAGCGCGCTGGAAAAGTTCTTCCACGGCATCGGTTTCGTCGCGCGCTGGGGCGGCGAGGAGTTCGTGGTGGTGATGCCGGGCCGCAGCCTCGCCGAGGCCGCCGCCATCGCCGATCGCTTCCGCGCTTTCGTCTCCGCCCGCAACGTCCGCTCGCGCGATCAGCAGCGCGACGTTGGCAAGATCACGCTGTCGATCGGCGTCGCGGAACTGGGCGCCGAGGAGGGCACCCTCCGCCTCATCGACCGCGCGGACCGGGCCCTCTATCGCGCCAAGTCCGAAGGCCGTAACCGCGTGGTCATCGACGAACTCGAAGTGAAGAGCGACGCGGCATAAGGAACGGTGAAGGCGAGGGGTGTTTTCGCCCACCCGTGCTCCTGCGGAAGCAGGAGCCTACGCGCACCCGTCGATAGGCTCCTGCCTGCGCAGGAGCACGGCCTGATTTGAACCTTCGCCGGACCAAGTCTACGGCGGGCCCGATGCGCACACCCGTCGCCTTCGCCCTCGCTTTGACCCTCGCTGCGTGCGACCCGACCGCGTCGCCCCCCGCCCCCGTCAGCGCCCCGCCGCCTCCCCCGCCCGGCCTCGACCGCGTCATGGGCAAGACCTTGGACCAGCTGACCGCCCTCCTCGGCAAACCCGCGCAGGACCTCCGCGAGCCCAAGGTACGGCGGTTGGTCTTCATCAGTCCCGCCTGCGTCCTCGACGCCTATCTCTACGCGAAACCCGGTCAGCCGGAGCCGGTCGTCACCTGGGTCGATGCCCGCAAGCCGAATGGCGATGATTTCGACCGCGCGTCCTGCGTCGGTGCGTTGGCTTTGCGGCCTCGCACCCCCTAAGTCATCCCAGCGAAGGCTGGGATCGCTGCGCCTGGAGAACCAACCGATGCCAGCCTACGCTGGCATGACCGCCACGGAGGGTGTGAGGAGGCGCCACTCCTCGCGCACACTCTCATCGGGATCGTCCGCGCGCACCGCTTGCTCAGCCAATGCCCGCTCCACATCCAGCCGTCCGAGCGCCCAGACCGCCGCGCCCCGCACCACCGGGTCGGCATCGTCCAGCAACCCCACGACCTGATCCACCAACCTGCGATCCCCGCTGTTCCCCGCGACGATCAGCGCGTTGCGCACCATCCGGTCCCGCCCGATCCGCTTGATCGGCGAGCCGGAGAACACCTGCCGGAACGCGGCATCATCCAGCGCCAGCAGGTCCGTCACATATGGCGCGGCAAGCTCCGCCCGCTGGGCAAACGCCCGGTTTGCGGACGCCGACGCGGCGAACTTGTTCCATGGGCAGACCGCCAGACAGTCGTCGCAGCCATAGACGCGATTGCCGATCGCCGCCCGAAACGCATGTGGGATCGGCGCGCGGCTCTCGATCGTCAGGTACGAGATGCAGCGCCGCGCATCCAACCGAAAGGGCGAAGGAAAGGCGGCCGTCGGGCACGCCGTCTGGCAGGCATCGCACGACCCGCACCGCTCCTCCCCCGCCCGATCCGGCGCAAGCTCCAGCGTGGTGTAGATCGCGCCGAGCAGCAGCCAGCTGCCGTGATCGCGGCTGACGAGGTTGGTGTGCTTGCCCTGCCAGCCGAGACCCGCCGCCTCCGCCAGCGGCTTCTCCATGACGGGCGCGGTATCCACGAAGACCTTCAGGTCGCCCCCAGCCTCCGCCACCATCCACCGGGCGAGCGCCTTCAGCGCCTTCTTCATCACATCGTGATAATCGGCCCCCTGCGCATAGCTGGCGATCCGCGCCACCCGCGGCTCCCCGGCCAGCAGCATCGGATCGGCGGGCGGCGCATAGCTCATGCCGAGCGCGATCACCGACTTCACCTCCGACCAGAGGCCCGCCGGACTGGCGCGATGCCCCTCGCGCTCCTCCATCCAGATCATCGACCCATGCGCGCCCTCGGCAAGCCAATGCCGCAGCCGCTCCGCCGTGCGGGGCGTCGCATCCGCCCGCGCGATCCCGCAGGCGACGAAGCCGAGCGCCGCCGCTTGCGTCTTGATGGCAGCCTCGATCATGCTGCCGCCGGAAGGCACAGCCGCACCAGCAGCCCGCCGAGATCCTCGCTCTCGTCCAGCGTCACGGTGCCGCCGTATATCTCCGCCACGTCGCGCACGATCGCGAGGCCGAGGCCGGTGCCGGGCTTCCCCGTGTCCAGCCGCGCACCTCGCTTGAACAGGGTGTCGCGCTGCGCCTGGGGAATGCCCGCCCCGTCATCCTCGACCAGGATGTGCACCTGGTCCTTCCTGTCCTCCGGCCGCTGCACGGTTACGAACACCCGCCCGCCGCCATATTTGGCCGCGTTCTCGATGAGGTTGCCGAGAATTTCGTCCAGATCCTGCCGCTCGATCCGCACCACCAGATCGCGCGCGCCGTCCAGATCGATGGTCGCCTCGGGATAAAGCCGCGCGACCGCCCGCTCGACGGCCTCCAGCGACGGCCAGACCTCCGCGCGGCTCTGCGCCTGCCCCCGCCGGCCAACGGCGCGGGCACGAGCCAAGTGATGGTCCACCTGCCGCCGCATCGTCGTCGCCTCGCGGATCACCGTCTTGCACAGGTCGGCGCTATTCGCCGTCGCCTCGTTCATGATGACGGTCAGCGGCGTCTTCAGCGCGTGGGCGAGATTGCCGGCATGGGTTCGCGCCTCCTCCGCCTGCCGCTCGTTATGCGCGAGGAGGTCGTTCAGCTCCTCGACCAGCGGCGAGATCTCGCGCGGCAGCTTGATGTCGACGCGACTCGCCTGGCCGGAGCGGATGTCGGCGATCGCCCGCCGCACCTTGCGGAGCGGCCAGAGCCCGAAGCTCGCCTGCAGCGCCGCCATGATGATAAGACCGAGCGCCAGGAGCGCGAAGGAACGGACCAGCGTCTTTCGAAGGGTCGCGATCTGCTCGTCGAGCACCTCACGGCTCTGCGCAACCTGGAACCGCCAGGTGATCGGCGATCCGGGGAGCACGATGTCCCGCTCCTCGATCCGCAGGGTCTCGCCCGGAAACTCCTTGCTGTCATAGATGTGGACGTCAGGATCGCGATCCGCCGGCACCCTTAGCTGCCGGTCCCACAAGGAGCGCGACCGGAACGGATCGTACCCCGCGCCGGACACCTGAAAATAGACGCCCGAGTTCGGTTCCAGGAATCGCTGGTCGGCGAGCGGCCGGTTGAAACGCACCTCTCCGTCCGGGCCGACCTCGGAAGAGGCGATCATCGCGGTCAGCACATAGTCGAGCTGCTGGTCGAAATTGCGGGTGATGGCCGATGTCAGGATGCGATCGAGGCCCAGGCCGCCGCCGGTCAGCATCAGCCCGATCCACAGCGAGGCGACGCCGATCATGCGCCGGGTCAGCGATCCGCTTACCCGGCGTGGTCTTCTCGCATCGGCGCTCATGATGTCAGCCGGCTGGGTCTTCGAGGCTGTAGCCGAGCCCGCGGATGGTGGTGATCACGTCCTGACCCAGCTTCTTGCGGATGCGGGTGACGAACACCTCGATCGTGTTCGAATCGCGATCGAAATCCTGGTCATAGATATGCTCGATCAGCTCGGTCCGACTGACCACCTTGCCCTTGTGGTGCATGAGGTAGCTCAAGAGCTTGTACTCCTGGGCGGTCAGCTTGACCGGCGATCCGTCCAGCGTGACCTTGCCCGAACGCGTGTCGAGCCGCACCCCGCCCGCCGTCAGTTCGGAAGAGGCGTTGCCCGAGGCGCGGCGGATCAGCGCGCGCAGGCGGGCGATCAGCTCCTCGGTCTGGAACGGCTTGGCGAGATAGTCGTCCGCGCCGGCATCGAGGCCCGCCACCTTGTCCGACCAGCTGTCGCGGGCGGTCAGCACCAGCACCGGCGTCTCCTTGCCGTCCTTGCGCCAGCGGTCGAGCACCGTCAGCCCGTCCACCTCCGGCAGGCCGAGATCGAGCACGATGGCGTCGTAATTCTCGGTCGCGCCGAGATAATGCCCGTCCTCACCATCGGTCGCGAGGTCGATGGCGTAGCCCGCACCCTCCAGCGTGGCGCGAAGCTGCCGGCCGAGATTAGGCTCGTCCTCGACGATCAGAACCCGCATTCGCTTCCTTTCCTATGCCGTTTACGGCCGGCCCCTCAACGACCCGAGCGCCCGATGATCGCGCCGGTACGCGCGTCGACATCGACCCATATCACCGATCCGCCCCGCATGAACTTCAAGCGGTACGTTCCCGTTCCGGTATCGAGTTCCGGGCCAAGATACGAGGCCCCGCCCATGCGCGGGATCACCCGGCCTTCGATATCGCTGAGCGAGCGGATCGCACCCGAGCGGCGCATCTGGAACGCGGCGTCCTGTTCGGGGCGATTGCGGGCCGGCCGGCCGTCGTCAGCGCCGAAGCGACCGGGGCGGCTGCGATCCTCGCGGGCGCGGTGCGAGCCCGGCTCGGACCCCGGTCGATGCTGCGCAAGGCCAGGGTCGGCGAGAGCCGGCCCGGCGATCAACGCCAGCGAAAGCAACGCCTTGCGCAAATACTGTGTCCTCACGGCCATAGGCTGTGACATAGGGTTCGCGCGTTGAACAGGCCGTGAATGTCCGTCGTTTCATCGCACGCGCGAGTGTTGCAGAGAAGCCCCAGGGCCCTGGTTTCTGGTGGCGTTCGCCCCGATCTGCCAAGGCGGGCCGATGACCAAGCCCCCGATCAACCGCGACACCCGGCTCTGCATTTCGCTGTCCGAGCGGCCGAGCAATTTCGGCACGCGCTTCCACAACCGCCTCTACGATCTGATTAGCCTCGACTACGTCTACAAGGCCTTCGCCACCACGGACATCGTGGGCGCGGTGGCGGGCATCCGCGCGCTGAACGTGCGGGGCTGCGCGATCTCGATGCCGTTCAAGGAAGCTGTGATCCCGCTCCTCGATGGTCTCGCCCCTTCAGCGGCGGCGATCGACAGCGTCAACACGATCGTCAACGACGACGGCGTGCTCACCGGCCACAACACCGACTACGCCGCCGTGCGCCGCCTGGTCGAGGAGAGCGGGGCCGATCCCGCGCAGCCGATCCTGCTGCGCGGATCGGGCGGCATGGCCAAGGCGGTCGCCGCCGCCTTCCACGATGCGGGGTTCACGCAGGGCACGATCGTCGCGCGCAATCCGGCGACCGGCCCGGCGCTTGCCGAACGCTACGGCTATCGCTGGCAGGCTGAACTTGGGCAGACGACCGCGCCGGTGCTGGTCAATGTGACGCCCCTCGGCATGGCGGGGAGCGACGAGGGCGCGCTGGCATTTCCCCCAGAAGAGATCGAGGCCGCCAGCCTGATCGTGGATGTCGTCGCCATGCCGACCGAGACCCCGCTACTCAAGGCCGCCTCGGGCAAGCCCACCATCACTGGCGCGGAGATCATCGTGCTGCAGGCGCTGGAGCAGTTCACGCTTTATACCGGGGTGACACCGACGGAAGCGCAGGTCGTGGAAGCGGCCGACTGGGCGCGAGCGGGCTGACCTCAACGCCGTTCGCGCTGAGCCTGTCGAAGCGCCAGCGCCACCGTCGCACAGGCACTTCGACAAGCTCAGTGCGAACGGGCGGTGGTGCGTTACCCCACCGCCACGGTGGACGCCCGGATCATCAGCTCGAACGGCAGCTTGTGCTCCGCGAAGTCCGCCGGGCCGGCCAGCAGCGACTCGACCGCCGTCCACCCCATCTCCTCCAGCGGTTGCCGCACCGTCGTCAGCGCGGGCCAGATCAGGCGGCTCATCGGCGTGTCGTCGAAACCGGCGATCGATAGCTCGCCCGGCACGTCCACGCCCATCGCGCGGGCCGCCATGATCCCGCCCAGTGCCATTTCGTCGTTCGTCGCGAAGATCGCCGTCGGGCGCGGGTTGGCAGCGAGGAGGACGCGGGTCGCCTCCATGCCCGAATGGATGTCGAAATATCCTTGCGCCACCAGCCCCGCCTCCGGACGGAGGCCGGCCGCCGAGAGCGCGTCCTGATAGCCGGACAGGCGCGCGCTCGCCGCCGCGTGCTCGGGATGGCCGCGCACGATGCCGATCCGCTTATGACCGAGGGCGATCAGATGCTCGGTCACGGCGCGGGCGGCCGCGCGCTCGTCCATGAAGATGTGGATGTTGCGATCATGCCGCGCCGCCGCCAGCCGCGCGACCGGCGTTCCCAGCCGATCCAAGGTGGCGAGCAGCTGCGCATTGTCGGACAAAGGCGGCGACAGCAGGATGCCGTCCGGTGCCAGCGTCGCCACCATCCGCTCGGCGGCGTCGTCCAGATGCCGGGAATGCGCGTCCACCGGCTCGACCACCAGATGGTAGCCGAGTTCCCGGCAACGCCGCGCCGCCCCAGCCTGGATGCCCGCGATATACTGCGGGTTCGGGTTGTCGTAGAGATGGGCGATCAGGAACGACTTGCTGCCGGCCAGCCGCCGCGCCGCCTGATTGGGGCGGTAGTTCAGCTGCTGCGCCGCGCGCTCGACCCGCTGGCGCAGCTCGTCCCGGACGTGCGGCGCCTTGTTGAGGACACGCGATACCGTCTTGATCGAGACCCCGGCTTGGGCGGCGACGTCGCTGATTGTGGCCAAGGCACTCCCCAGGCGGGTTAAGGCGGGCGATAGCCGCGGGATCGCGGCGGTTCCTGACGATTGTCAGCGCGGCCCCCTCAGGTCAATGGCGGGCGCCGTTTCTTGGCTCGCCATTGACAGCGTTGTCTCAACAACGCATGCGGCTTCGGCGGCGGCAGATCGCGCAAATCGATCGGGGGAGAGGCCTGGAAATGCGCTGGAACGCGTCATTCGCCACATCGCCGGATCCGACCCGGCACGCCATCGCGAGGGAACCAAACCGCGTGCGTGGTGCGTATTGTCTGCAGGAGGCGAATGGATGACGGAGCTTGTTGCGGTCGATATCGGCGGGACCAACGCGCGTTTCGCGATCGCGGAGGTGGCGGACGGCCGCGTCGTAAAGCTCGGCCCCGAGACGGTGTTCGAAACCGCGCGCCACGCCAGCTTCCAGCTCGCCTGGCAGGCCTTTGCCGAGAGTGCCGGACGCGCCCTTCCCCGCGCCGCCGCCATCGCCATTGCCAGCCCGATCGGGGGCGAGGTGCTGAAGATGACCAACAATCCGTGGATCATCCGCCCGGCGCTGATCCCCTCCAAGCTGGAGGTCGACAGCTACACACTCGTCAACGATTTCGGTGCGGTCGGCCATGCCGTCGGGCAGGCGGGGCCGGAGCATTTCCGCCATCTCTGCGGCCCCGACGAGCCGCTCCCCGATGCCGGCGCGGTCACCGTCGTCGGCCCCGGCACCGGCTTGGGGGTCGCCAGCATCCTCCGGCGCGGCGGCCATGACTTGGTCAGCGAGACGGAGGGCGGGCATATCGACTTCGCCCCGCTCGACAGCCTCGAGGACGCGATCCTCGCGCATCTCCGCCAACAATACCGCCGCGTCTCGGTCGAGCGGATTGTCTCGGGGCCTGGCCTCGTCAACATCTACACCGCGCTCGCCGCGCGCGACGGCCGCGCCGTCGAGCATCGCGACGACAAGAGCCTGTGGAAGGCGGCGATGACGGGCAGCGATGGTCTCGCCGCCGCAGCGCTCGACCGCTTCTGCCTTTGCTTCGGCGCGGTCGCGGGCGACCTCGCGTTGGCGCATGGCGCCAAGGGCGTCGTGATAGCCGGCGGCCTCGGCCTGCGGCTCGCCGACCACCTCCCCCGCTCCGGCTTCGGCGAGCAATTCGTCGCCAAAGGGCGGTTCGAGGGGATGATGTCCAGGATCCCGGTCAAGCTCATCACCCACCCGCAGCCCGGTCTCCTCGGCGCCGCTGCGGCCTATGCGGAAGAGCATCGCGTCTGATCCCCAGACGAAAATGCAAGCGTTGTCGGTTTTCTGCGGCGCACGCGAACTTGGCTCATGCCGCTCATCGCCGCTGCCGATATGTCGGATTTACGTCATCGTTTCTCTCTGTGCGGAGGCCGATCCTCCGATGCGATGCAGCATTCCAGCCACAGTCTGGACCATGCCTGTAACAAACGGGCAATGTCTTAATTGACACCGTTGTCTGAACCTGATTTGAAGCGCCCTGAAGCCCCCTCATAGGGGTGAGTTCAGTTGGAGGATGCTATGATCCGGCGTACCCTCTGCGCGAGCACTGCGCTCGCTGCGGCGATTTTCTATTCTTCCCCGTCCCTCGCTCAGCAGGTCGATCCCGCGACCGGTGAGGCCAGCCCGACCGCGAACAGCGGTGCCGCCGAGTCGCAGACCGCGAGCGGCCCTGTTCCCAGCGACGACGGCGACATCATCGTTACCGCCACCCGTCGCGAGACCAGCCTGCAGAAGACCCCGCTCGCGGTGTCGGCCTTCAGCCAGGCGACCCTCGATCGTCAGCAGGTCCGCGACGTCACCGACCTCGCTCGCTTCGTCCCCTCGCTGCAGTTCAACCAGCAGGGCGACCAGTCGGCGGTTCTCCTCACCCTTCGCGGCATCGGTAATGACAGCGCTTACACCGAGGTCGCCGACCCTGAGGTCGCGATCTACATCGACGGCGTCTACTCGCCCCGTTCGCAGGGTGCGTCCGTGCTCATGTACGACATGGAGCGTGTCGAGGTGCTGCGCGGTCCGCAGGGCACCCTGTTCGGCCGCAACGCCACGGTCGGCGCGCTGAACCTGACTTCGGCCAAGCCGACGCTCGACAAGTTCTACGGCAATGTCGAGACGGTGTACGGCAACTACGACCGCATCGGCGTGCGTGGTGCCATCAACCTGCCGGTCACCGACACCCTCGCCTTCCGCGTCGCCTTCGTCAGCGACAAGCATGACGGCTATGCCAGCTATCAGGACGCCCCCGACGTCGCCGGCATCAACCGCTCCGCCTTCATCACCGACGGCAAGAAGTATTACGCGCAGGACCAGCAGTCCGTCCGCGTCAGCGCGCGCTGGGAGCCGTCCGATCGCTTCGACTGGACGCTGTCCGGCGAGTATTTCTGGGACCAGGGCGCTCCGGTCATCGGCCTGATGCAGACGCCGCGTGCCGGCCAAAAGCGCTGGTCCACCCTCTCCGACACCGCGCCGGATACCGACCGTTACTCGGCCGCGATCCGTTCGACGATGAACTACGACCTGACCGACAACATCCAGTTCAGCTACATCGCCGGCTGGTCGCGGATCGGTGGTTCGACCCGCACCGACGCCGACGCCGGCGCGCTGCCGCCGACCAGCGACACCGATCCGATCGGCGCGTTCAACGAGAACCGCACGCTCAGCTCGCGCTACAACTTCCAGAGCCATGAAGTTCAGCTGAAGTCGACCGGCGAGAACACGATCGACTGGATCCTGGGCGCTTATTACAGCCACGAAAAGAACCGCATCCGCTTCGACATCGATCAGCGGAACGGCTATCGCGACGGCACCTTCAGCTGGGCCGGCTCCTTCATCCAGGCCAATCGTCAGATCGACAGCCGCGCGGCCTTCGGTCAGGCGACCTGGAACGTCAACGACGCGATCCGCCTGACTGGCGGCATCCGCTACACCTCCGACAAGAAGGAGGACATCGGCGGCCGCAACGTGACGTTCAGCGGCGCGGGCTGCGAGCCTGAGGATCAGCTGCCCGGCGGCGCCTGCACCGGCGGCATCTTCGGTGCCTTCCCGGGTGCGACGGCCGATGAACTGGTCGATGCGCTGCCCGGCTTCTCGATCTCGAAGAACGACGTGAAGGGCAAGTGGAACAAGGTGACCTGGCTCGCCCGTGCCGACGCGGATCTCGCGCCCGGCATCCTCGGCTACGCCAGCGTGTCGACCGGTTTCAAGTCGGGTAACATCCAGGACAATGCCGGCCTGACCGATCCCGAGACGCTGACCAACTACGAACTCGGCCTGAAGAACCGGCTGTTCGACAACAAGGTGACCCTGAACGTCGCGGCCTATTATTCGGACTTCAAGGGCTATCAGGTGAACCAGGCCGTCACCTTCCGCGATGCGGACGGCGACGTGATCTCCAGCCAGATCGTGACCCAGAACGCCAAGGGCGCGACCGCCTATGGCTTCGAGCTTGAGGCGGTGGCGAACTTCACGCCGAACGACCGCCTGCAGCTGTCGGGCACCGTGCAGAAGACCAAGCTCGACGAGCTCGCATCCGTTGATGGCCGTCTCTACAACTCGTCCCTGCCGTCTGCCGTTGCGCAGCTGAAGGGCAACGAGCTGGCGCACGCGCCGCGCTTCTCCGGCACGATCAGCTACGAGCATGACTTCGAGCTGGCGAACGGCGGCAAGATCACGCCGCGCTTCACCACCCACTACGAGTCGAAGAGCTGGCTCAGCTACTTCAACGGCGACAGCAATCCGTTCGTGACCGCGAATACGGATGGCATCCCGAACCGTGGCAATTGGGGCACCGACTGGGATCGCCAGAAGGCGTATTTCCGCTCGGACTTCTCGCTCCGTTACGAGCCGGACAGCCGCGCCTATCTGGTCGAAGCCTTCGTCCAGAATATCGAGAACAAGCATATTCGCACCGGCGCCGGTTCCTTCGGCGCGCCGCGGTACGATCCGGTGTTCCTGTCGAACCTCCAGCCTCCCCGCACCTATGGAGTTCGCGTCAAGGCCAATTTCTGACCTGACGGACAGGAGCATCCGATGACGACGGCTTCTCCCTCCCCCGGCCGTTTAGTCATCTTGGGCGGCGGTACAGCCGGCTGGCTTGCCGCCGCCCATTTCTCCCGCGCGCTCGGGCTGCGCGGGGTGACACTGATCGAATCCGCCGACATCGGCACGATCGGGGTGGGCGAAGGCACCTTCCCCACCATCCGCTCCACCCTCGCCAGCCTGAAGGTCAGCGAGGCGGAGTTCCTCCGCGAAAGCAGCGCCAGCTTCAAACAAGGCGTCCTGTTCGACGGCTGGGCGACCGGCGCGGACAGCTATTTCCACCCGTTCAACCTGCCCTTCGGCGGCGATGACGACGCGCTCCTCCCCTATTGGATCGCGGACAGGTCGCCGCAGCGCCGCGCCTATGCCGATGCGGTGACCGCGCAGGAGCGCGTGATCCGCGCCGGCCTCGCGCCCAAGCGGTCGCAGGACCCGGACTTCTCCGGTCCGATGAACTACGCCTATCATTTCGACGCCGCCCGCTTCGCCGCCTTCCTCCGCCGCATATCGGAGGCGGCGGGGGTGACCCGTATCGAGGGCACCGTCGCCTCCGTCGCGCAGGACGAGAGCGGCGACATCACCGAACTGACCCTCGCCGACGGGCGCACCGTCACCGGCGACTTCTTCATCGACTGCTCCGGCTTCCGCGCCAAGCTGATCGGGGAGACGCTCGGCTCTGGCTTCCGGTCGGTTGGCAAGCACCTTTTCAACGACCGCGCGCTCGCGCTCCAGGTGCCTTACGCCAGCCCGGACGAGGCGATCCGCCCCTATACCCTCGCCACCGCGCATCAGGCGGGATGGACCTGGGACATCGGCCTCGATACCCGGCGCGGCACAGGCTACGTCTTCTCCAGCGCCCATGCGACCGATGAGGAGGCGGAGGCGACGCTTCGCCGCTATGTCGGGACGGCGGGCGACGGCCTCGAACCCCGCATGCTCCGCTTCGAAACCGGCTATCGTGACCGCCAGTGGATCGGCAATTGCGTCGCCGTCGGCCTCTCCGCCGGCTTCTTCGAACCGCTGGAATCGACCGGCATCATGCTGATCGAGGTGGCGTGCAAGATGATCGGCGACTTCCTCGTCTCGCCCGATCGCGCCGCCCGCGACGCCGCCGCGCGGAGCTTCAACCGCATCATGGCAGGCCGCTTCGATCGGATCGTCGACTTCCTGAAGCTGCATTACTGCGTCACCCGCCGCACCGACACGGCCTATTGGCGCGACAATGCCGACGCCGCCTCGATCCCCGAGCGGCTGCAGGACCTGCTCGTCCAATGGCGGCACCGCCCGCCGTCGCGTTTCGACTTCATCGTCGACTTGGAGACGTTCCTGCCGGCGAGCTACCAGTACATCCTCTACGGGATGGGCTTCGAGACGAAGCTCGCGCAGCCGCAGCGGTACAAGGAGAGCGCACAGGCCGCCTCCGCCTTCATCCGCGTGGCACAGGCGGGCGCACAGGCAAGCCAGCACCTGCCACCGCACCGCGCGCTCCTTGCATCCTATACCGCCGCGCCCGCGGCCAAGCTTTCCAGCGTAAAGGGACAGTCATGAAGCCATCCTCCGCAATCCTCGGCCTCGCGCTTGCCGGCACCGCGCTCTCCGGCGCGATCGCCGCCGATCCGGTCAACAAGGCGGCGCAAGATCGCGCGGAGGCGATCGTGAAGAAGATGACGCTCGCCGAGAAGCTGAGCCTCGTCCACACCTACTTCCCGCCGATGGCGAAGCCTGACAAGCCGCTCGACCTCATCCCCTCGGCCAGCCACCTGGAGGGCATTCCGCGCCTCGGCATTCCCACTACGCGGGAGAGCGACGCCAGCCTCGGCGTCGCCAACCAGGTCGAGCAGCGCAAGGGCGATGTCGCCACCGCCCTCCCCGCCGGCCTCGCCACCGCCGCCACCTTCAATCCGCAGATCGCGCGCGAAGGCGGCGTGATGATCGGGTCGGAGGCGCGGGCCAAGCGCTTCAACGTCCTCCTCGCCGGCGGCGTCAACCTGACCCGCGATCCGTGGAATGGCCGCAACTTCGAATATCTCGGCGAGGACCCGCTCCTCGCCGGCGTCCTGGCGGGCGAAGCGATCGCGGGCGTGCAGAGCAACCGGATCGTCTCCACGATCAAGCACTTCGCGCTCAACTCGCAGGAAACCGGCCGCCACGTCCTCGACGCGCGGATCGATCCGGCGGCGTTGCAGGAAAGCGACCTCCTCGCCTTCAAGATCGCGATCGAGCGCGGCAAGCCCGGCTCCGTCATGTGCGCCTATAACAAGGTCAACGGCGACTGGGCCTGCGAGAACGACGCGCTGCTGAATGGCGTGCTGAAGGGCGAGTGGAAGTATCCCGGCTGGGTGATGTCGGACTGGGGCGCGGTGCATAGCACGGTGAAGGCCGCGCTCGCCGGCCTCGACCAGCAGTCCGGGCAGGAACTCGATCCCGCGATCTACTTCGGCACCCCGCTGGCGGTCTCGATCGGCCAGGGCGACGTGCCGATGTCGCGGCTGGACGACATGGTCACCCGCTTCCTCTACGGCCTGATCGACACCGGCACGATGGACACCCCCGTCGCCGCCACGCCGCAGCCCATCGACTATGCCGCCCATGCCAAGGTCGCGCAGAAGGCGGCGGAGGAAGGCATCGTCCTCCTGAAGAACGAGGGCAACATCCTCCCCGCCGCGAAGACCGCGCGCAGAATCGTGCTGATCGGCGGCCATGCCGATGTCGGTGTCCTCTCCGGCGGCGGCTCTAGCCAGGTCCGCTCTGTCGGCGGCGCGCCGGTCGAGATCCCGCTGACCGAGGGTCAGGCGGCTTCCTTCGCCCGTATGACCTGGCACGCCTCCTCGCCCTTGAAGGCGATCAAGGCGCTCGCCCCGCAGGCGCAGGTCACCTATGTCGATGGCTCGAACCCCCGCGCCGCTGCGGCCGCTGCCAAGGACGCGGACCTCGCCATCGTCTTCGCCTGGCAGTGGCAGACCGAGGCGCAGGACGTCGAGACCATGGCTCTCCCCGACAGGCAGGACGCGCTGATCGAGGCGGTCGCCAAGGCCAACCGCAAGACCCTCGTCGTGCTAGAAACCGGCGGGCCGGTGCTGATGCCGTGGGTCGCCAAGGTACCCGCCATCCTCGCCGCCTGGTATCCGGGCCAGCGCGGGGGCGAGGCGATCGCCAGCATCCTGTTCGGCGACGTGAACCCCTCCGGCCGCCTGCCGATCACCTTCCCGGTCCGTGCCGAGGATGCGCCGCGCCCCGCGCCGGTCGGCCTTGCCAACCTCAAGGCGGCGGACGCGCGCCGGGCGGCGGACGGCAACGTCAACTACGGCCAGTCCGCCGGCATCGCCCCCTTCAAGGTGGATTACCCGGAAGGTGCCAATGTCGGCTATCGCTGGTACGAGATGAAGGCGCGCAGGCCGCTCTTCCCCTTCGGCTACGGCCTCACCTACTCGTCGTTCCGCTACAGCGGGCTGCAGGTGCAGGGCGGCGACAAGCTGAGCGTCACCTTCGATGTCACCAACGCCGGCCGGGTGGCGGGCGCCGACGTGCCGCAGGTCTATGTCCGCGCGGTGGATGCCCAAGGCATTAAGACCTTCCGCCTCGTCGGCTGGGAGAAGGTGAGGCTCGAACCCGGCCAGATCCGCCGTGTGACCGTCACCGTCGATCCTCGCACCATCGCCCGCTACGACATCGCGGCGAAGGGCTGGGCGCTGGAGGCCGGCAGCTACGACGTGGCGGTCGGCCCCGACGCGCAGACCCGCGCGCTGGTGGGCACGGCGACCTTGGCCGCGAAGACGATGAAGCCGTAAGTCAATTCATTACAATAACTCCGTTCGTGCTGAGTAGCGGCTGAGCGAAGTCGAAGACGCGTATCGAAGCATCCTTCGATACGGCATTTCGACAAGCTCAATGCCTACTCAGGACGAACGGCTTGGGAGAGATAGCAATGGCCGCGATCGGCACCGACAGCACACCGCCCGCCGCGGCCCAGACAACCGGCTCGGTCGCGAGCCTACGCTGGTTCGTCTTCGCCCTGTTCTTCATCTTCGGCGGGCTGACCAGCCTGAACGACGTGCTCGTGCCCAAGCTGAAGGGCCTATTCACGCTCACCTATCACGAGGCGATGTTGGTCCAATCGGCGTTCTTCGCCGCGTATTTCATCGTCTCGCTACCCGCCGCAATGGTGGTGCAGCGGGTGGGCTACCTCCGCACCGCTGCCATCGGACTGCTGACGATGATGGCGGGCTGCCTGCTCTTCATCCCCGCCTCCGGCTCCGGCACCTTTGGAGTCTTCCTGCTCGCGCTCTTCGTCCTCGGCTCGGGCATCACGGTCGTGCAGGTGGTCGCCAACCCGCTGATCTCGATGCTCGGCGCACCGGAAAGCGCGTCGAGCCGCCTCACCTTCGCGCAGGCGTTCAACTCGCTCGGCACCACAATCTTCCCGGCGGTCGGCTCGACGCTGATCCTCGGCAGCCTCGCCACCGTCGATCCCGCGACGCTCTCCGGCCCCGCCCTCGCCGCCTTCCATGCGGAAGAAACGCGGACCATCGTCCACACCTATCTCGGCCTCGCCGTCGCCCTCCTCGTCATCGCCGCCGTCGTCTGGCTCGGCCGCAAGCGCCTTCGCGAGACCCAGGCGCAGGACAACATCCTGCAGGCGTTCAACCTGCTGAAGCGCCCCCGCTTCGCCTTCGGCACGCTCGGCATCTTCCTCTATGTCGGCGCGGAGGTCGCGATCGGATCGCTGATCGTGAACTACCTGATGCAGACCGACGCCCTCGGCCTCGGTGAAGAGGCGGCGGGTCAGCACCTTATCTTTTACTGGGGCGGCGCGCTGGTCGGTCGCTTCATCGGCGGCTTCGTGCTGCGCGCGGTCAGCCCGGCCAAGGTGCTGACCGGGGTCGCCGCGGGCGCGATCACCCTCATCCTGATCTCCGCCAACACCGCCGGCGCGGTCTCCGGCTGGTCGCTGCTCGCGATCGGCCTGATGAACGCGATCATGTTCCCGACGATCTTCACTTTGGCCAGCGAAGGCCTCGGCACCCGCGCAGCCGAAGGGTCGGGCATCATCTGCATGGCGATCGTCGGTGGCGCGATCGTGCCGCTGTTCACCGGCCGCGTGGCTGACGAAACGACGCTCCGCTTCGCGCTGATCGTCCCGGCGATCTGCTACGCGCTGATTGCCTTGTTCGGCCAGTACTGCCGCCGCAATCCGGTGCTGCGGGGGTGATGGGGCACGCAGTCCAAATCCTTCCCCGCAGGGGGAGGGGGACCGCCGGCGCAGCCGGTGGTGGAGGGGTATCAACGCTTCAGAAGGAATGCCTCGCGGTTAACGGGGCTACCCCTCCGTCACGCCTTCGGCGCGCCACCTCCCCTTCTAGGGGAGGATGACAATGACCACCTCCTCCGTCCACGCGACCGAACTCCTGCTCTCCTCGGTCCTCCTCCAGATCGTTGTGATGATCGCCGCCGCCCGCGCGATGCACAGCCTGTTTCGCGCGATGGGACAGCCGGGCGTTGTCGGGGAGATCGTCGCCGGTCTCGCCCTCGGCCCCTCGCTGCTCGGTCACTTCCTGCCCGGCTTCTCCGCCACCGTCTTCGGGGCGGAGGCGCAGCCGGTCATATCGGTGCTCAGCCAGATCGGCCTCATCCTGCTGATGTTCCAGATCGGCTCCGGCTTCGAATTCGGTCGCCTCGCCCAGCCGCGCCTGCGCAAGGCCGTCGTCCTCGTCGCCGCCGCGTCGCTGGTCGCGCCTTTCGCCCTCGGCTTCGGCCTCGGCTGGGCTGGCGCGGCGCATTTCGTTCCCGGCGCGTCACCCCTGCCCTCCAGCCTGTTCTGCGGCGTGGCGCTGGCCATTACCGCCGTGCCGATCCTCGGCCGGATCATCAACGAATACCGGCTGACCGATCAGGATACCGGCATCGTCGCGATCTCCGCCGCCGCGATCAACGACGTCGCCGGCTGGCTCCTCCTCGCCAGCATCTCCGCGCTCGCCGCCGCGCAATTCTCCGGCGGCCACGCGCTCGGCCAGCTCGCCGGCCTGGCTGTCCTCATCGTGGGAATCCGCCTCGCCATGCCGCTGATCGACAGGCTGCTCGCGAGATGGCCGGTCGCCGATGGTCGCTTGCCGCCCAACCTGATGGCCTTCGCGCTCTGCCTGATGCTGCTGCTCGCCATCGTCACCTACCGCATCGGCATCTTCGCGATCTTCGGCGGCTTCGCGGCGGGCCTGCTGTTCCACCGCCATGCCGATTTCGCGCGCGCTTGGGCGGATCAGGTCGGCCGCTTCGTCATGGTCTTCTTCCTGCCCGTCTTCTTCACCTTCACCGGCCTGCGCACCAACCTCCTCGCGCTCAGCCCGGCCGAGTTTGGCTGGCTGGCCGTGGTCTGCGCCGCCGCGATCATGGGCAAGCTCGTGCCCGTCTACGTCGCCGGCCGGGCGAGCGGCTTCGCCCATCGCGACTCGATGATCCTCGGCACGCTGATGAACACCCGCGCGCTGATGGAGCTGATCGTCCTCAACGTCGGCTACGATCTCGGCATCCTGCCGCGCCCGATGTTCACCATTCTGGTCGTCATGGCGGTCGTCACCACCGTGATGACCGGCCCGCTTCTCCGCCTGCTCCTCGCCCCGCGTGGGACAAAACTCCAGACTGTCGAGGCCTGATGAAACTCACCCATCTGCTCACGGGCGCCGCCCTGATCGCCACCCCGATCGCCGCGCAGGATCTGTCGCCGGTCGCCCATCCGGACCTCTGGCCGAAGGTTGCCGCGCAGCCCAAGCGCGATCCGGCGGTCGAGGCGAAGATCGACCGGCTCCTCACCGCCATGTCGATCGAGGACAAGGTCGGCCAGCTCCTCCAGGTCGATATCGCCAGCATCAAGCCCGAGGACGTGAAGACCTACAAGCTCGGCTCGATCCTCAACGGCGGCAACTCCGCCCCGAACGGCGACGAGCTCGCCCCGCCAATCGAGTGGCTGAAGCTCGCCGACGCCTTCTACGACGCCTCGATGCAGCGCAGCGACGGCCGTCCGGCAATCCCGATCATCTGGGGAACGGACGCCGTCCACGGCAACAACAACATCGTCGGCGCGACCCTCTTCCCGCACAATATCGGCCTGGGCGCGGCGCATGATCCGGAGCTGATCCGCAGGATCGGCGAGGTCACCGCCGCCGAGACCGCCGCCGCCGGCATTGACTGGACCTTCGCCCCCACCCTCGCTGTCGTGCAGGATGACCGATGGGGCCGCACCTACGAGAGCTACTCCGAGGAGCCGGAGGTGCAGAAGGCCTATGCCGGCAAGATGATCGAGGGCGTGCAGGGCCGCGTCGGCACCAGCGACTTCCTCTCCCCCACCCGGGTCATCGCCACGACCAAGCACTTCCTCGGCGATGGCGGCACCGGCGGACGCGATCAGGGCGACACCCGCGTGCCCGAGACCGTGCTGCGCGACGTCCATCTCGGCGGCTATCCGCAAGCGATCGCCGCCGGCACCCAGTCGGTCATGGCCAGCTTCTCCGGCTGGAACGGCGTCAAGATGCACGGCAACCGGAGCCTGCTGACGGGCGTGCTCAAGGATCGGATGGGCTTCGACGGCTTCGTGGTCGGCGACTGGAACGGTCACGGCCAGGTCGAAGGCTGCACCAACGAAAGCTGCGCCGCCGCGATCAACGCCGGCCTCGACATGTTCATGTACTCGGGCGACGGCTGGAAGCAGCTCTACGCCAACACGCTGGCGCAGGCGAAATCGGGCGAGATCACCCCCGCCCGCCTCGATGATGCCGTTCGCCGCATCCTGCGCGTCAAGCTGCGCGCCGGCACCTTCGACCGGGGTCGCCCCTCCTCCCGCCAGCTTGCCGGCAAGATGGAGCTGATCGGCGCCCCCACGCACCGCGCAGTCGCGCGTCAGGCGGTCGCCGAGTCCCTCGTCCTCCTGAAGAACGAGAATCGCACCCTGCCGCTCAGCCCCAAGGCGCGCATCCTCGTCGCGGGCAAGGCGGCGGACAGCATCGCGCAACAATCCGGCGGCTGGTCGATCACCTGGCAGGGCACGGGCGTCGACAACAAGGCGTTCCCCAACGGCCAATCGATCTGGTCCGGCATCCGCGAGACGGTGGAGAAGGCGGGCGGCACTGCCACCTACGCGCCCGACGGTGCCTTCACCGACAAGCCCGACGCCGCGATCGTCGTCTTCGGCGAGGAGCCCTATGCCGAGTTCAAGGGCGACCGGCCGAACCTGGAGTTCAGCCCCGGCGACAAGGCCGACCTCGCCCTGATGGCGGGGCTGAAGGCGAAGGGTGTCCCGGTGGTCGCCGTCTTCCTCTCCGGCCGCCCGCTCTGGGTGAATGCCGAACTGAACGCGAGTGACGCTTTCGTCGCCGCTTTCCTGCCCGGCAGCGAGGGGGGCGGGGTGTCCGACGTGCTGTTCCGCAAGGTGGACGGCACGGTGAACCGCGACTTCCACGGCAAGCTCACCTTCTCCTGGCCGAAGCGCCCCGACCAGTACGTCCTCAACCGCCGCGATCCCGGCTACGACCCGCTCTTCGCCTATGGCTACGGCCTGACCTATCAGGACGACCGCCACCTGCCGAAGCTGGACGAGAGCCGCCCGGCCGGCATGGAGACCGGCGCCACCGGCACCTTCTTCGGCAAGGGCCGCCTGCCCGACGGCTGGACCATGACGGCGGAGGGCGCCGCGCGCATCGTCCCCGTCGACCGCCGCGCGCAGGAGGATTCGCGCCGACTCACCTGGGCAGGCGCGGGCAAGCTGATCCTCACCGCCGACAAACCCGTCGATCTCGGGCGGGAGACCAATGGCGAGCTGAGCCTGGTCATCGAGTACAAGGTCGATCGCCCGGCCACGGCTCCGGTCGTCATCGGCATGGCCAATCCGGCGCGATCGGCGGACGTCCACTTCACCGCCGCCTTCACGAAAGTTGGCGACTGGACCAGCCTTGCCGTTCCGCTCCGCTGCTTCGCGTCGGCGGGGCTGGACATGAGCAGCCTCACCCGCCCGTTCATCCTGTCGGCCGCCGCACCCCTCGACATCACCCTCTCCGACATCCGCATCGAAAGCGTGAACGTGCCGATGGACCGCTGCGGGGGCTGACCTGTCCCGTTCCGGCGCGGGAAAACGTAACAACTGTTTACATGGTCTATGAACGAATCCGCTTTGGCGGTATTCTCCGGCCGGGTGCGTCCTCCGCATCCGGACGGAGGCGAGCGGGTGGCTGGCGGTTTGAGCGCGCGGATCGGAGCGGACGATGTCCGGCGCTGACGCCTGCCTCCGCCTCAGCGAGCGCCAGCGCGAGTGCCTGCGTCTCGTCTACAAGCATATGCGACAAAAGGAGATCGCGCGGGAGCTGGGGATCGCCCCTACGACCGTGGAGATGCACCTGAAGGCTGCGCGCACCGCGCTGGGGGCCGCCGACAGCCGCGAGGCTGCCCAGATTCTCGCCCTTTACGAGGGTAGGGACACCTATGGACAATCCATACATGGTCCGGAGCAGGTTGCCGAACGGCTATCCGACCTGTCACCCATCGTCCCGCAACCGAACTACGGGAACGGCCGGTTCGGGGCGGTGACGGATCAGGCGCTCCACGAGGATCAGGCGTTCTTCGACGCCTTCGCGGAGACCCAGTCCTTCCTCCCCGACCTGCCTTTCCCGACGCAGGGGAGGGCGAAGAACGATCTCGGGCCGTGGCTGCGCCTCGCCTGGATCGGGACGATCGTGGTGGGATTGCTGCTGGGTACGGCCATGATGGTCGGCGCCCTCGCCAACCTTACCCCCGTCGTGGACGCCCTCAACTCCTGAGGTTCTGCTGCATGGCCAACTGACGAAACGTGCGGATGCCGTCCGCGCGAAGGGAGAAACTCATGCTCAACACCCGCCTGGAAGCCGTGAAGGACGTGACCGCCTCGCTCCGCGAATTCGAGACCGCGATGGACGAGGCCCTGATCAAGGGCTTTGCGCTCGGTTCCGAGATGATCCGCGCCCGCCAGAAGGCGAAGCTCGCCGCCGCCGTCGGCCAGGACGCGCTGCAGAACGTCATCAAGGCGCTGTCGTGCATCACCGAAGGCCGCGAGCGCACCGTCGAGAGCCACGAGCAGCTCGCCGAGGTGCGGTCCTACTTGGGCCTGGACGTGCTTGCCACGGGTGATGCGGGCAAGCCCCCGAAGTCTCCGATGGTTCCGGCCATGGATGCCGGCGCTCCGGCTCGTCTTCGGATCGCCTGAAGCCCTTGACCATCGCCGCTCGTGCGTGGTCCGGGTGAACGATGGTCAGGCAATTCTTCTTCGTCATCCTGATGATCGCCAGCTGCGGCTACGCGATCGTCAGGGGCGGCATCCCAGAGCGGGTGGTCGCGATCAGCTATGTGGTCTGTACGGTGCTGACGGTGTTGCTGCTCCGCTCTGTGGACGTCCGTTACGCGGGCCTCGAACTCGGGGTCATGTTTGTCGATATTGGGCTGCTGGCCGTCATGCTGGCCGTGGCCCTGATGAGCGAGAGGTACTGGCCGCTATGGATGACGGCTATGCAAGCCATGACGGTTTTGGCCAATCTGGGTCGGCTTTTGCCGCAGGTGCGGGCGTGGACGTACTGGAACGCGATCACGCTGTGGAGCTACCCGATGCTCGTCCTGCTGATCGTCGCAACCGTGCGGCATCAGCGGAGGCTCCGGGCTCCCGCCAGTGCCGGGAGCTTCTGACCGAACTCCTCCGCCCCATCGACAAGGACGGTGCCGAGGCGATCGCCCGGCAGCTGATCGGCGAATTCGGTTCGCTCGCCGCCGTCCTCGCCGCCGACGACATCTCCCGCGTCCGCGTCCTCGGACCCGGATCGGCGGTGTCGCGCTATCTGGGCGTCGTCCACGCCGCGATGCTGCAGAGCCTGCGGCGCGAGATGCTGAGCAAGCCCGTCCTCGGCTCGACCAAGGGCGTCATCGAATATCTCCGCTTCGACATGGCCTATGCGCCGGTCGAGCAGTTCCGCGTCCTCTTCCTCAACCGCCGCAACCGCCTGCTGCGCGACGAGGTGATGGGCCGCGGCACCATTGGGGAGGCGCCGATCTACCCGCGCGAGGTGATCCGCCGCGCGCTGGACGTGGGTGCCACCGCCCTCCTCCTCGTCCACAATCACCCCTCGGGCGATCCCACGCCCAGCAAGTCGGACGTCGTGATGACCCAGCGGATCATCCGCGCCGCGCAGGAACTCGATATCACCGTCCACGATCACCTGCTGATCGCGCGCTCGGGCTGGAAGAGCTTCCGCCAGGAGGGGCTGATTTGAGGCAGAGGCGGGGATAGCGGGGTGGCCGACCGACCTGGCGCGGAGCCGGGGGACGTCGCGCAGGCATTGGCCCTGCTCGACGACTTCATCCGCGCCCATCTCTATGCCAGCGACGGCGATCTGGAGTTCGCGCCCGCGGGCCCCTCGGACGGTGATGCGGCTCCCGATCCGCTGGCGGCGGCCGCCCTCGCCGCGCGTCTCTCCGTCGCGCGCACGCTGCTCGCCGCACGGCGGCTGCGATCCTCGTTCTTCGACCTGCCGCTCGCGGCCGAGCCGTCGCACGACATCCTGCTCGAACTCTACGTCCGCCAGATGGAGGGAGACGAGCCCTCGCTCTCCGCGCTCCGCCTGATGCCCAATTTGCCGCGCAGCACCGCGCTGCGCTGGGTGGCGATCCTGGTCGACGACAACGTGCTGGAACAGGTTCCCGGCCCGGGCGGTGATTCGATCCGCCTGTCCCGCGACACGCTGGACCGCCTCGGCCGCTATCTCGACGCGGTGGTGCGGGAAACCCCCTGAGCCTTGCCCACGCTGGCAACCGAACGCGCTCCAAGCTAAGACGACGCCGACGCCCTCAAGGTGTATTGCCTTACTAACTCACTTGTGCGACGGAGCCGTTATGACGGAGCAGAATTTCGACGCGATGCGACAGGCGATGGTGGCCAGCCAGCTGCGCACCAACGAGGTCAACGATCCGCGCGTCATCGCCGCGATCGCCGCCGTCCCGCGCGAGCGCTTCGTGCCGGCCGATCGCGCCGCCGTCGCCTATATCGATCGTCCGGTACCGCTCAACGCCAGGCGCGCGCTCAACACCCCGATGGCGACCTCGCGCCTGATCGTCGAACTGGAGACGCGGCCGACCGATCGCGCGCTGGTGATCGGCGCGGGCAGCGGTTACGCCGCCGCCATTCTCGCCCGGCTGACCGCCTCGGTGACCGCGCTGGAGGAGGACGAGAGCCTCGCCGGCCTTGCCACGGCGGAGCTGTCGGGCGTCGAGACCGTTATCGGCCCTCTCGTCGAGGGCCATGCCGCCGGCGCCCCCTACGACGTCATCCTGATCGACGGCGCGGTCGAGCGGATTCCGGCAGCGATCATCGATCAACTCGCGGACGGCGGCCGCATCGCCGCCGCGATCGTCGACAATGGCGTCACCCGCCTGACCGTCGGTCGCAAGTCTGGCGGCGCGGTCGGCCTGCGCGCCTTCGCGGATGCCGATGCGGCGCCGCTGCCCGGCTTCGCGGAGCCACCAAGCTTCAAATTCTAGGGGTTCGAACATGCGGGGGAGGTTCTGGGGGGCGACGACAGCGGCGGCGCTGACGGCGGCGGCGCTGACGACGGCGACGCCGGCCGGGGCCGATACGCTGCAGGAGGCGCTCGCCGCCGCATACCGGACCAATCCGACGCTGACCGGTGCGCGCGCCGGCCTTGCCGCCACGGACGAGAACGTCGCCATTGCCCGCGCCCAGGGCCTGCCCAATATCGGCGCGACCGGCACGATCAGCGAGTTCGTCCAGCGATCGACCAACAACCCGAGCGCGCCGAAGCGGTCGCGCGATGCTGCGATCAACGCGACGATCCCGCTCTTTCAGGGCGGCTTCGTCCGCAACTCGATCCGCGCGGCGGAGGCGCGGGTTCTCGCCGGCCGGGCCGACCTGCAGGGGGTCGAATCGAACACCTTCACCGCCGTCGTCGCGGCCTATATGGACGTGATCCGCGACACGCAGATCGTCGATCTCAACGCCGGCAACACCCGCGTCCTCGAACGCAACCTCCAGGCGACGAACGATCGCTTCCAGGTCGGCGACCTCACCCGCACCGACGTCGCCCAGTCCGAGGCGCGGCTGGCCCTCGCCCGTTCGGATCTGGAGGCGGCACGCGCCCAGCTCGACGTCAGCCGGGAAAACTACATGCGGCTGGTCGGCAGCTATCCCCGCGACCTGCAGCCGCCGCCCGCGATCCCGCCGCTCCCCGCCAACACGGACGAGGCGGTGAACGTCGCGGTGGTGCAGAACCCGACGCTTGAGGCCGCGCGCCAGCAATATCGCGCCTCCGACTACGACGTCGACACCGCCCGCTCCTACCGCCTGCCGAAGATCAGCGCGTTCGGCAGCGGCACCTATGTCGATTATCGCGGGACCTTGGCGAGCGGTGCGCTCGGTGCCGGCGGCTCCGGCCTCAGCCAGACCGACAAGACCGCGACTGTCGGCATCCAGGCGACGCTCCCGCTCTATCAGGGCGGCGGCCCCTCGGCCCAGGTCCGTCAGGCCAAGGCGCGCAAGAGCCAGGCAATCGAGCGGGTGACCGAGGTCGAGCGGCAGGTCGTCAACGACGCCCGCGTTGCCTTCTCGCGCTATCAGGCCTCGCTGGAGGTCATCAAGGCGCAGGAGACCGCCACCTCCGCCAACGCACTGGCGTTGGAAGGCACGCGCGCCGAACAGGGTGTCGGCAGCCGCAACATCCTCGACGTGCTGAATGCCGAACAGGAACTGCTGAACGCCCGCACTACCCTCGTTTCGGCCGAGCGTGACGCCTATGTCGCGGGCTTCGCGCTCCTGGCCGTGATGGGGCGCGCGCAGGCGGCGGACCTCGGCATCGACGGCGGCCCGCTCTACGATCCGACCATCAACTATCGCCGGATGCGCGGCTCCTTCTTCGACTGGAACAACGGCCACGATCCGCAGCCCGTCGCAACCCGGACCGTCGGCATCGCGCCACCGACCGCTCAGGAAGGGGCGGCTGCGAAACCGAATTGATCGGCCGGCGGGCTTGGCCGATAGTACGGACATGAGCGAACCAGCCCCGATGCCCGCCGCCTCGATGGACGACATCCTGGCCTCGATCCGCAAGATCATCGCTGACGAGGATCAGGCCCCCGCCGGGGATCATGCGGAGGAGGCGGAGCCGGAGGAAGGCCTGTCCTTCGTGGACGAGAGCGGCGCAGTGTCCACCGCCCCACCACCAGTCCGCCCGGCAGAGGCGCCGCTCGAACTGACGCCCAAGATGCAGAGGCCAGCGGGACCGGCCAACTCGCTCCTCTCCACCGCCGCCGCCGACGCGTCGCGGCAGGCGCTGTCGCAGCTCTCCGGCCTGATCGTCAGTGGGGGCAAGGACAACACGCTGGAAGGCCTCGTCCGCGAAATGCTCCGCCCGATGCTCAAGGCCTGGCTCGACGAACGCCTGCCTGAGATTGTGGAGGCGGCCGTCGCGCGAGAGGTTGCGCGGATCGCCGGCGAGGGGCTGTAAGCTCCCCATCTCCCGTTGCCGTTCGCGCTGAGCCTGTCGAAGCGCCGGTGCCGACCGTCTCACTGGCCCTTCGACAAGCTCAGGGCGAACGGCCGGGGAGGAGGCGCGACCCGCTTGCCCGCTTTCCGCCTCCGGTCTAGCACCCGGCCCATGAACCGCATCCTCACCTGCGGCCTCGCCGCGCTCGCCCTTTCCGCCTCGGCCCCGGCCCTCGCCCGGCCGATTACCGCGATGGACCTCGTCACCCTCCGCCGCCTCGGCGAACCCGCCGTCTCGCCGGATGGCCGCTGGGCGGTGTATCAGCTGCGCGAGACTGACCTCGACGCCAACAAGGGCCGCAACGGCCTTTGGCTGCTCGACCTCTCAAAGCGCGGCGCGCAGCCGGTGCGCATCGCCGCCACCGAGAACGCGTCAGACACCAGCCCCGTCTTCTCGCCCGACGGCCAGGAGATCTGGTTCCTCTCCGACCGCTCCGGCACCAACGAGATCTGGCGCGTCCCGGTCACGGGCGGCGCGGCGGCATCGGTCACCGAGAAGCTCGACCTCTCCGGTTTCAAGATCGCGCCGACCGGCGACAAGGTCGCGGTCTGGGCCGACCGCAAGCCGGGCGCGCCGAGCCTTGAATCGCCGATGGTCAAGAAGGACCCGAACGCCGGATCGGGCCGCGTCTACGAGGGCCTGTTCGTCCGCCATTGGGACACATGGAGCAATGGTGACCGCTCGCAGCTCTTCGTGCTCCCCGTCACCGGCGGCAAGGCACCCGGCTACGGCGTGTCGGTCAGCAAGGACCGCATCGGCGACGTGCCGTCCAAGCCCTTCGGCGACGGCACCGAGATCGCGTGGAGCGCGGACGGCCGCACCCTCTACTTCACCCTGCGAGAAGCGGGGCGCATTGAATCGCTCTCCACCAATCTCGACATCTTCGCGGTGGCGGCGGACGGGTCCGGCCAGCCCGAGAACCTGACCGACGCCAACGACGCGACCGACACGCTCCCGACCGTCTCGCCGGACGGCAAGTGGCTGGCCTATGTCGCGATGAAGCGGCCGGGCTACGAAGCCGATCGCCAGGTCGTCCAGCTCCGCAACCTCGCCACCGGGCAGACCCGTGCCCTCACCGAGGGCTGGGACCGCTCGGTCGGCTCGATCGCCTGGGCGAAGGACGGCCGGAGCCTGCTCGTCACGGCCGAGGACATCTACGATCGCCCCGTCTTCCGCGTCGACGTGCCCTCGGGCAAGGTCACCCGCCTGACCAAGGACGGCTCCACCGCCAACATCAGCCCGCTCGCCGGTGGTGGCGCGATCCTGACGCTCGACAGCCTGACCGCGCCTGCCGACCTCTATCGCATGGACAAGGCCGGCAAGCTCACCCGCCTCACCCAGGTCAACGCTGACAAGCTGGCCGGGGTCGACATGCCGGAGCCGACCAGGTTCAGCTTCACCGGCGCGAACGGCGACACCGTCTGGGGCTATGCCGTGAAGCCCGCCGGGGTGACCGACGCGACGCCCGCACCCGTCGCCTTCATGGTCCATGGCGGGCCGCAGGGCACGGTCGGCAACGGCTGGTCCTATCGCTGGAACCCGGCCGTCATCTCCGGCTCCGGCTTCGCCACCGTCTTCGTCGATTTTCACGGGAGCACCGGCTACGGCCAGGCCTTCACCGACGCGATCAACAGGAATTGGGGCGGCTGGCCGCTGGAGGACCTGCAAAAGGGCCTCGCCGCCGCCGGTGCCAGGTTCAAATGGGCCGACACGAAGAACGCCTGCGCGCTCGGCGGCTCATATGGCGGCTACATGATGAACTGGATCGCGGGCAACTGGCCGGGCGGCTTCCGCTGCCTCGTCACCCATGCCGGCGTGTTCGACGCCCGCGCCATGGCCTATGAGACCGAGGAGCTGTGGTTCGACGAATGGGAGCACGGCGGCCCCTATTACGAACAGTCCGCCGAATACGAGAAGTGGAACCCCGTCCGCTTCGCCGACAAATGGCAGACGCCCATGCTGGTCATCCACGGCGAAAAGGACTTCCGCATCCCGTACACGCAGGGCCTCGCCGCCTTCACCGCCCTCCAGCGCCGCGACGTGCCCTCCAAGCTCGTCGTCTTCCCGGACGAGAACCACTGGATCCTGAAGCCCAAGAACAGCCTGCAATGGTACCGCGAGGTCCTCGGCTGGATGCACCAGTGGACCGACGAAGCGCCCAGCAAATAACGCTCAAACGTCCTCCCCATCGCAGATGGGGAGGGGGACCATCCGAAGGATGGTGGAGGGGAATGGCGCCACGCAAGACAGTCGAAAACGCCCGAACTCTCAGGCGCGCCATGACTCTACCGGAGGTAAGGCTCTGGACGGCCCTGAGAACGCGTCCCAGCGGCCTCCGCTTCCGCCGCCAGCACCCCGTCGGCGCTTACATCCTCGACTTCCACTCCCCGCAAGGCAAGCTCGCGATCGAGGTTGACGGGATCGCTCACGACATGGGCAGCAACCCGGAACGTGATGCAGCGCGGGACGCGTGGCTGGCGGCGCAGGGCCTAACCACCCTGCGCATCCGAGCAGCCGATGTCCTCGCCGATCTGGATGCGACCGTTCGCCACATTCTCCAGGCGGTGATACCCCTCCACCAGCCTCCGGCTGGTCCCCCTCCCCATGCTGCGCATAGGGAGGAAGGGTGAAGCCCGCGCCATCCTCCCCATCGCAGATGGGGAGGGGTAGCATCCCGCCCCTAAAAAGCGCATAGGCCCCGCTTGCCCGCCGCCAGCGCGCGCCCTCTTCCCCCGGAACGCCCATGTCTTTCGCCGATCTGCCCCCCCTCCTTGCCGAGGCGCTGTCCGCGCGCGGTTATGCCGCGCCGACCTCCGTGCAGGCCGCCGTGCTGCAGCCGGAGGCCGCCGGTCGCGACCTCCTCGTCTCCGCGCAGACCGGTTCGGGCAAGACCGTCGCCTTCGGCCTCGCCATGGCGGAGGACCTGCTGAAGGGCGAGCAGATGCCCTTCGCGACCACTCCGCTCGCGCTCATCATCGCCCCCACCCGCGAACTCGCGCTGCAGGTCAGCCGCGAACTCGGCTGGCTCTACGACGCCGCCCGCGCCCGCATCGCCACCTGCGTCGGGGGGATGGACGCCGGGGCCGAGCGTCGCCGCCTCAGCCACGGCGCTCACATCGTCGTCGGCACGCCCGGGCGCCTGCGCGACCATCTCGAACGCGGTGCGCTCGACCTCTCCAATCTCCGCATCGCCGTCCTCGACGAGGCGGACGAGATGCTCGACATGGGCTTCCGCGAGGATCTGGAAGAAATCCTCGACGCCACCCCGCCCGAGCGGCGCACCCTCCTCTTCTCGGCGACCATGCCGAAGCCGATCGAGGCGCTCGCCCGGCGCTACCAGCGCGACGCGCTACGCATCTCGACGGTTGGCGAGGAGCGCGGCCATGGCGACATCGCCTATCAGGCGGTGACCGTCGCCCCCTCCGACATCGAGGGCGCGGTCGTGAACCTGCTGCGCTTCCACGACGCCGAATCCGCGATGCTGTTCTGCGCCACCCGCGACAGCGTCCGCCGCCTCCACGCCAGCCTGCTCGAACGCGGCTTCGACGCCGTCGCCCTCTCCGGCGAGCACAGCCAGAACGAGCGCAACCAGGCGCTCCAGGCGCTGCGCGACCGCCGCGCCCGTCTCTGCGTCGCGACCGACGTCGCCGCGCGCGGCATCAACCTGCCGACGCTGAGCCTCGTCATCCATGTCGAGCTGCCGCGCGATGCCGACACGCTGCAGCACCGCTCCGGCCGCACCGGCCGCGCGGGGAAGAAGGGCACCGCCGTCCTCATCGTCCCCTATCAGCGCCGCCGCCGGGTCGAGGCGATGCTGCGCGACGCTCGCATCCCCGCCGAATGGGTGCAGCCGCCCTCCGCCGCCGACATAGCCGCGCGCGATTCCGAACGCCTCCTCGAAACGCTCCTCGCGCCCGCCGAATATGACGATCAGGATCGCGCCCTCGCCGCCCGCCTGATCGCAGAGCGCAGCGTCGAGGACATCGCCGCCGCGCTCGTTCACGCCCATCGCGCCAAGCTCCCCGCACCGGAGGAACTGGTCGATCGCGGCGAGCGCCCCGATCGCCGCGACGAGGGCCCCCGCGCCGGATTCGAGGACACGGTCTGGTTCAAGATCAACGTCGGCCGCCGCCAGAACGCCGATCCGCGCTGGCTCCTCCCCCTCCTCTGCCGTCGCGGCCACATCACCAAGCGCGATGTCGGCGCGATCCGCATCGAGGCCGAGCAGACCCTGTTCGAGATCCCGCGCCAGGCCGCCGCCCGCTTTGCCGACGCGCTGAAACGTACCGCCGGTGAGGATCGCGAGGGCGATGGCGGCGTGCTGATCGTCCCCGCCCAGGGTGGCCCCGGCGCCGGCCCGCGCGGCCCCCGCCCCGGCCCGCGCGGCGATCGCCCGAACCGCCCGAACGGCCCGCCGCGTGGCGGCCCGCGCCGGGACACCCGACCGGCGCGGCCGAAAGTCAAGCAAAAATAGGGAACCCTGTCCGCCGCTGACGGGTTGAGACCCCCGAACGTCAGAAAAGCGGAGAAACGTCATGGCCACCACCAAGACCAACGGCAATTCGAACACCCATCAGCGTCGCAGCAACAGCAGCACCTCCACGCGCGCCCGCTCGGCGCTGAAGACCGCGCGCGAGCAGGCGACCGCCCCGCGCATTGGTGCCGCGATCGGCCTCGGCGCGCTTGCCGCTGCCGCCGGCTTCTTCGCCAATGCCGGCCGTCGCGAGCAGGCGACAACCCTCGCCCGCGACCTCTACTCCAAGGCGCGCACCCGCTTCGTCCCCGAAGCGACCGCGTCCAACGAGAACACCCCGGCGGTCATTGCCGCCTAACGGTTGGCGTCGCGCGCTCGTCCCTCTAAGGCGGGCGCGCGATGACCACTGAACTCGACAAGACCTTCGATCCCGCCGCCATCGAGGCGCGCTGGTACGCTCATTGGGAGCAGAACGGCCGCTTCCGGCCTGAGCGCCCCGGCGCCGATCCCTTCACGATCGTCATCCCCCCGCCGAACGTCACCGGCTCGCTCCACATCGGGCACGCGCTCGACAACACCCTTCAGGACATCCTCGTCCGCCATGCGCGCCTGCAGGGCAAGGACGCGCTCTGGGTAGTCGGCACTGACCATGCCGGCATTGCCACGCAGATGGTCGTGGAACGCCAGCTGGGTGCCGACGGCATCAAGCGCACCGATCTCACCCGCGAAGACTTCATCGCCAAGGTCTGGGCGTGGAAGGAAGAAAGCGGCGGCACCATCACCCGCCAGCTCCGCCGCCTGGGCGCGTCCTGCGACTGGGCGAACGAGCGGTTCACCATGGACCCCGGCTTCGAGAACGCCGTCATCAAGGTGTTCGTCGAACTCCACAAGCGTGGCCTCCTTTACCGCGACAAGCGCCTCGTGAACTGGGACCCCCATTTCCGCACCGCGATCTCGGACCTGGAGGTCGAGACCAAGGAGGTGCAGGGCAAGTTCTGGCACCTCAGCTACCCGCTCGCGGATGGCTCCGGGACGATCTCGGTCGCCACCACCCGGCCCGAGACGATGCTCGCCGACATGGCCGTCGCGGTGAACCCGGAGGATGATCGTTACAAGGCGCTGATCGGCAAGCAGATCCGCCTGCCGATCACGGGCCGCCTGATCCCGATCGTCGCCGATGAGCACGCCGATCCCGAACTCGGCTCGGGCGCGGTGAAGATCACGCCCGGTCACGACTTCAACGATTTCGAGGTCGGCATCCGCGCCGGCATCAAGGCCGGTGACATGCTCAACATGTTCGATGCCGACGCACGGATCGTCCAGTGCGGTGGCGTGCCCGACGACCTCCTCGGTCTCGACCGCTGGGACGCGCGCAAGGCCGTTGTCGCCCGGCTGGAAGCCGAAGGCGTGCTGGAAAAGGTCGAGGACCGCGTCATCCAGACACCCTATGGCGACCGCTCCGGCGTGGTCATCGAGCCCTGGCTGACCGACCAATGGTATGTCGACGCCAAGACCCTCGCCGGCCCCGCGATCGAGGCGGTCCGCTCAGGCGCGATCGAGGTCGTGCCGAAAAGCTGGGAAAAGACCTATTTCAACTGGATGGACAACATCCAGCCCTGGTGCGTCTCGCGCCAGCTCTGGTGGGGGCACCAGATCCCGGCGTGGTTCGATGAGGACGGCCGGGCCTATGTCGCGGAGACCGAGGCCGAGGCGCGGAGCCAAGCCGGCAACAAGCGCCTGACCCGCGACAGCGACGTCCTCGACACCTGGTTCTCCAGCGCCCTCTGGCCCTTCGCGACCCTCGGCTGGGGTAACGAACATCCTCCCCGGAACGGGGAGGGGGACCATGCGGAGCATGGTGGAGGGGGCGTGCCGCAGGCGACCGCCTCGCCCGCTGACACCCCCCTCCGTCACGCCTTCGGCGCGCCACCTCCCCGTACCAGGGAGGAACTGATCCGTTCCCGCCGCTACCCGAACGACATCCTCATCTCCGGCTTCGACATCCTGTTCTTCTGGGATGCCCGCATGATCATGCAGGGGCTGGAGTTCATGGGCGACGTGCCCTTCCGCCGCCTCTACCTCCACGGCCTCGTTCGCGACGCGACCGGCGCCAAGATGTCGAAGTCGAAGGGCAACACCGTTGACCCGCTCGGCCTGATCGACCGCTACGGCGCCGACGCGCTACGCTTCACCCTCGCCGCGATGGAAAGCCAGGGTCGCGACATCAAGCTCGATGAGAAGCGCGTCGAGGGCTATCGCAACTTCGCGACGAAGCTCTGGAACGCCACCCGCTTCTGCCAGTCGAACGGCATCGGCGCGTCGGCCACGCTGGAGCCCCCCGCCGCCACCCTGCCGGTCAACCAGTGGATCGTCGCCGGCACGCAGAAGACCATCCAGCAACTCGACCTCGCGCTGGCGGACCTCCGCTTCGACGAGGCGGCGAATACGATCTACCACTTCGTCTGGAGCCAGTTCTGCGACTGGTACCTGGAACTGATAAAGGGTCAGATCGATGATGAGACGAAGGGCGTCGCCGGCTGGGTCCTCGATCAAATCCTCGTCATGCTCCACCCCTTCATGCCGTTCATCACCGAAGAGCTGTGGCACGCGCTCGGCGACCGCGACGACCTGATCACCGCCCGCTGGCCGATGGCCGACGCCCGCGCGATGAACCCGCAGGCGGTGCAGGAGATCGACTGGCTGCGCGGCCTGATCGAGCGCATCCGCTCGGCCCGCACCGAAATGGGCATCGCCCCCGGCATCAAGATGGCGGCGGAGATCGGCGGCGACCCCGCCCTCGCCTCGATCGCGCTGCTCCGCGCGACGAAGTATGCGACCACACTGGAACGCATGGCGCGCATCCTCCCTGCCACGCTTGCCGAGGATCAGGCCAAGGCCGCACTCTCGGTCGATCACGAGGGCGCGCTGTTCCGCCTGCCGCTGGAAGGCGTCATCGACCTCGACGCCGAGCGCGCCCGCCTCGACAAGGCCCGGATGGCGGCGGAAAAGGAACGCGACAGCCTCGCCGCCCGCCTCGGCAACCCCTCCTTCGTGGAGCGTGCCAAGCCCGAGGCCGTGGAGAAGGCCAAGGCCGACCACGCCGAGAAAGCGGCGGAAGCGGAGCGTCTGGCAGCAGCACTGGCACGCCTCGGCTGACTTCGCCCCTCCCTTGCAGGGAGGGGAATGTTTGCTGTCCTACAGCCGCTGCTCTGCGATAAATGACCGCCCTCGATCTCACCGGGGCGACCACCATGCACAACACCACCACCTCAGCACCCGCCCGCAACCGCCAGCGCCCATGCGCACAACCCCGCCTGAAGTTGCGTCGCGAACCGCAACTTACACAACTTAGCGCACCCGCCGCACGCCGCCTCAGACACGCCGCGAACGTGATTCCCGGCGTGACGTAGTGTAAACTTGGCAAACTTCCGCGCCCCACTTCGCCGCTTGTCGCGCGGGCCGGCCTTGGCATAAGGGGCGCGCCCGCGATGTCGTCCGCCCCTCCCCCCGATCCGCGCACCAACTGGTGGGAGACGCGACCATACGCCGTCGCGCTGATCCTCGCGTCGATGATTCCGCTGCTCTGGCCGGCGATCCCGCCGATCATCGACCTGCCCGAGCATATGGGCCGCTACCATATCCAGATGGAGATCGGCCGCTCGCCGTTCCTCCGGCAATGGTACAGCTTCAGTTGGGCGCTGATGGGCAATCTCGGCGTCGATCTCGCGATAGAGCCGATGGCGCGGCTGTTCGGGCTGGAGCTTGGGGTCAAGCTGATCGTCATGGCGATCCCGGCGATGACCGTCGCGGGCCTCCTCCTGATCGCGCGGGAGGTGCATGGCCGCCTGCCCCCCACCGCCGCCTTCGCGCTCCCGCTCGCCTACGGCTTCCCGTTCCAATTCGGCTTCGTAAACTACGCGCTGTCGATGGCGCTGGCGCTCCTCGCCTTCGGGGTCTGGCTCCGCCTCGGGCGGCAGGGCTGGATCAGGCTGCGCGCCGCGATCTTCCTGCCTCTGGGTGTCCTCATTTGGGTCTGTCACACCTATGGCTGGGGCGTCCTCGGCCTCCTTGCCTTCGCGGCGGAGGTGATCGAGGCGCAGAAGAAGCACCGCAACTGGCTCCTCGCGCTCGTCTACGGCGGCATCGCCTGCCTGCCGCTCGCCCCGCCCTTGCTGCTGATGGTGATGTGGCGGTCGGGCGGAGTCGCCGGGCGCACCACCGACTTCCTCAACTGGACGGCGAAGCGCGCCTGGATGCTGACCGTGCTGCGGGAACGCAGCCCGACATGGGACATCGCCGCCGCCACGATCCTCTATACGCTGATCACCGTGGCCGCCTTCCGCGCCGGGCTGACCATGAAGCGGACGCTCGGGGCCGCCGCGATCATCCTGCTGGCCGCCTATCTGCTGATCCCGCGCATCCTGATCGGCTCGGCCTACGCCGACATGCGGCTGGTGGCGTATATGGTCGCGATCGCCGTCATCGGCATCTCGGCGGAGCGGTTCGACCGGCGGTGGATGGCGGGCTTCGCCGTCGCCGCCCTCGCCTTCTACGGCGCGCGGCTGACCACCACGACGCTGACGTTCCTCAATCGCGACGCGCTCTACCGCGATCAGCTATCGGCGATCGACCATATCGACCGCGGCGCGCGGGTCTTCGCGCTGGTCAACCTGCCCTGCTCCGGTCGCTGGTTCCTGCCCCGCACCGAACATATCGGCGCGATCGCGACCGTCCGGAAGGATGCGTTCGTCAACGGCCAATGGGTGATGCCGGGGGCCCAGTTGCTCCGCGTCACCTATGACAAGCCGGGCCGCTGGGGGATCGATCCCAGCCAGGTCCGCCGCCCCGGCATGTGCGCCGGTCGCAAGATGCGCGGCAAGACGCTGGAGGAGGCGGTCGAGGCCTTCCCGCGCGAGGATTTCGACTATCTCTGGCTGATCGACACGCCGAGATGGAAGTGGCCGGTGGACGATCCCGAACTGGTTCAGGTCTGGCACGGCCGCCGGACCGGCGCGCTCTACCGGATCAACGGCTCCGCCACCACGCCAAGCGACACGCCGAAGGGCAGCGACCGTCGCGCCACCCAGTGACTTTCCGCCCCGAAGGTCGCGTTTAGGATGCGGTTCACCAGCGGCGACGGCATCGCGTCATCCGCCGCTTCTCGCTTCAGCAGCTTGTTCGCCGCCCGCAAGGCGACGACCACCGGGAAGAGGATCGTATTGAAATGAGTACGATGCCGAATACGGAACCCCGCCCCCTCTACCACTCTGGTCAGGGTGTCCTTGGTGTAGCGCCGCTGATGATGGTGGATCACGTCATGCGCGCTCCACAGCCAGGGCGAGGCCGGCACGGTCAGCAGCAGCTTGCCGCCCGGCGCCAGCTTCGACCGGAGGTAGTCCAGCGTCCCCGCGTCGTCAGGGATATGCTCCAGCACGTCGAGGAGGACGATCAGGTCGTACGCCCCGTCCTCAAGCGTCACCCCGTCGGGCAGCAGCCCGGACTGGATCGAAAGCCCGCTCCGCCGTTCCGCCAGCGCGCGCGCCGGCCCATCCGGCTCGATCGCATCGACCCGGCCGTAACGCTGCAGCATGGCAAGGTTGGACCCGGTGCCGCAGCCGACCTCCAGGATGCGCGCGCCCGGCTTCGGCTTGACCTGCGCCTCGATCAGCGCGGCGACGATCCGGCGGCGGGCGGTGAACCACCAATGCTCGCCATCGATCTCCGCCATCCGCTCGTAGGTATGCCGCTCCACTTACTCGTCACCCCCGATGCGGTCCCGCACGACGTAGAGCGGACGCCCCTTCGCCTCGACCAGAATGCGCCCGACATACTCGCCGAGCACGCCCAGCGAGAGCAGCTGCAGCCCGCCGAAGAACAGGATCGCCACCATCAGCGAGGGATAGCCCGGCGTCGCGATGCCCCAGAACAGCGTGCGGATGATGATGTAGACCGCATAAGCGAGACCCAGCAGCGCCACGATCCCGCCGAGATAGCTCCATACCCGGAGCGGCAGGGTCGAGCCGGAGGTGATGCCGTCGATCGCGAGCGTCCACAGCTTCCAGTAGTTGAACTTGGTTGTGCCAACCGCACGGGGCGCGCGGTCATACTCCACCGCCGCTTGGCGGAATCCGGACCAGGCGAACAGACCCTTCATGAACCGGTTCCGCTCCGGCATCCGGCAGATCACGTCCACCACCTTGCGATCGAGCAGGCGGAAGTCGCCGGCATGTTCCGGGATCTTGTCCGCCGACAGCCAGTTATGGGCGCGGTAGTAGAGGTCGGCCGTCAGCCGCTTGGGAAAGCTGTCGGTCTGCCGATTGCGGCGAACGCCGTAGACCACATCCACGCCCTCCCGCCATTTTGCGATCATCTCCGGGATGACCTCCGGCGGATCCTGAAGATCGACATCGAGCGGGATGACCGTCCGCCCTCGCGCCGCGTCGAGACCGGCGGACAGCGCTGCCTCCTTCCCGAAATTGCGCGAGAAGGAGAGACCCCGGACGCGCGGATCATCCCGATTGGCGACGATGATCGCGGGCAGCGTGGCATCCGTACTGCCGTCGTCGACGAACAGGATCTCCCATTCGGCCGGCGCGCCATCATCGTCCCGCAACGTCGCCAGCACCGCCGACACGCGGGTGACGAAGGGATGGACGCCATCCTCCTCGTCCTTCACCGGCACGATTACGGTGACGAGGGGCAAGCGCTTGGCGGCAGGCGCTTGGGCCGGATGCGGGATGACGCTGGACATCGAAAGTCGACCCTAGCCGAAAACCCAGCGGCGGTTCAGCGGGAAAACGATGACCGGCGTGGCGAACACCATCAAGGGAATCGGCCACCACTCGGCACCACCCAGCCGATGCACCATCAGCCACACCCAGAGCGCGTTCAGACCCAGCCCGAACACCGCCACGACAAGAAAGCGAAAGCGGCGGGCGTTCGGATTGGTCCGGCTGCCGTGACTTCGAAAGGTGAAGCGGCTGTGGAAGGTGAAGCCGATCACCACGGAGAGGCACCAGGCGATGAAGTTGGCGGCCTGCTCCGGCACGCCGGCCAAGGCGGCCAGCAGCCAGTAGACGGCCGCGGCGAACACCGTCACGCCGAGGCCGGTGATGCCATAGCGCACGATCTGCCAGAGGAGCGCGCGATCCCGCAACAACCCCGCCAGCCCCACCTTGTTCAAACGCGCCCCCGGCTTGCCCTTTGCTGTGGCGGCGATAATGCGGGCGGCGGGCGAAGGGCAAGGGCGGACGCCGGATGAACGACTTGCGGCGCTTGGCCGACCGGCACTGGATCGCCATCGTCGGCGTCATCTTCCTCGCCGCCGCCACCTATCTGATCTGGGTCAAATGGGGCGCGATCCAGCGCTTCGGCCTGACCGACACCGACGACAACATGCGCATGTCGCAGGTCCGCGTCTGGCTTGGCGGTCAGGGCTGGTACGACCTTCGCCAGTACAAGATGGACCCGCCCGGCGGCGCGAACATCCACTGGAGCCGCGTGGTGGACCTGCCGATCGCCGGGCTGATCCTGATCGCCCGCCCGTTCCTCGGCTTCTTCGGGGCGGAGAAGTTCGCGGCCGCGCTCGCCCCCCTGATCCCGCTCGCCCTGACGATGTTCGCGATGGCGGTGACGACCCGCCGTCTCGTCTCTCCCCTCGCCGTTCTGCTCGCACCGGTGCTGCTGATCTGCGGCGCTTCGGCGCTGTCGATGTTCTCTCCTCTCCGCGTCGATCATCACGGCTGGCAACTGACCTGCCTCGCCTGGACCATCGCCGGCATCGCCGACCGCGATCGGGTGCGCGGCGGCGTGACTGCGGGGCTGGCATCCGCTCTGTCGCTGACAATCGGGCTAGAGTTGCTCCCCTACGTGGCGATGGCCGCTGCCGCGACGGCGTTGCGCTGGGCGCTGGATCGGGAGGACGCACCCAGGCTGACCGCCTATGGCGCGGCGCTGGCTGCGGGGAGCGCGGCAGGGTTCATGCTCTTTGCTTCCTACGCCAATCGGCCACCCGTCTGCGACGCGCTGTCGCCCGTCTGGCTGTCGGTGGCCCTGCTTGGCGGCGGGTTGCTGGTCTTCATCTCCCGCCTCTCCGTTCCGCATCCCGGCGTGCGCCTGACGCTGGCGGTGGTCGTTGGCCTGACGGTTGCCGGTTTCTACGTTGCGCTTTGGCCGCATTGCGTCGGGATGCTGGAAGGAATCTCGCCCAAGCTGAAGCGGGACTGGTTCGATCATGTGCGGGAGGCGCGGCCGCTCTACGTTCAGGACTGGCGACGGATCGTCACCCTGCTCGTCATGCCGCTCCTTGGCCTTGCCGGCGCGGCGCTGTCGGCCTGGCGCCGCCGGGGCAGCCCCGACTTCATACCCTGGGCGGTCGTCGCGCTTTGGACGCTCTGCTCCCTGCTCCTCCTCCTCTGGCAGATGCGCGCGGCGGCGAGTGCTCAGGTCCTTGCAATCCCGGGTGTCACGGCGCTCGCCTTCCTGGTCGTGCCCTGGATCATGCGGGCGGATGTCATGGTCGTCCGCGTTCTCGGCGTGGCGGCGGTCTTCGCGCTCCTCTCCGGCACGGCGGTGAACCTAGTTATCGATCGCATTCCGGCCAAGCCGGTCGGAGAGACGCGCAAGAAGGTCAATCTTGCCAACCGACGCTGCCCAACGCTCTCCGCCCTGCGCCCGATCGCGAAACTTCCGGCGCAAACCGTGCTCACCTTCGTCGATTTCGGCCCGCGCCTCATCACGGTGACCCACCACCGCGCTATAGCGGGTCCCTATCATCGCAACGGCGAGGCGATCCTCGACGTACAGCGCGCCTTCCGAGGCAACTCGGAGGATGCGCTCGCCATCGCCCGAAAGCATGGCGCGACCCTGCTGCTGATCTGCCCCTACTATTCCGAGTCGACGATCTACGCGAAGGAGAACCCGAAGGGCTTCTATCGCCAGCTGATGCGCGGCGATGTGCCCGGCTGGCTTAGCCCGGTCGACCTGCCGAAGAACTCGCCCTTCAAGGCATGGCGGATCGCGCCTTCGATCTGATCACCCGGCCGGATGCATCTGCTTCCCTTGGCGGCGGAGCCAGCGTGCTCGGAGCCGGGCATCGCGGACCAGCGAGGCTGGCAGCTCAGTCAGGCCGCGCAGGCCCGAGACGGTCCCCAGATTGCGTGCGACCCGGCGCGTTTCGAACCAGACCTGATTGATCATCTCCCGCCGCTCGATCTGCCCCTCCTCCTGCACAAGCGAGAGGCGGTGGAGCGCGTAGAGGCCGAGGAGACCAGCGATCAGGAAGTAGAAATCCCAGCTGGAGAGCATGACAGGGGAGATCAGCTTTACTCCTTCCGGGCTGGTCCAACGCAGCAGGAGGTCGAAACGCCGGGCGGCGAAGAAGTCCGCGAACAGCCCACCCAAAATCGGTGCGATGCCGGCGGCGAGTGAGCTGGCGAGCGCGCTGGTGGCAACATAGGCCGTAGCCTCGCCCTTCGGACTGAGCTTGAGCGCGATGTTCGCCGTAGCGAGGGTGACGCCCGCCACGGCAGCGCCCATCAGCATGTGAAGGCCGATCAGGTAGATCATCCCCGCCATGCTGTTGCCCAGCTGTGACGCGCCGATCATCCCGACGATCGAGAGGATGTAGGTGGGCGCGGCAACCGCCAATACCGACTTGTGCGCGAAGCGGTCGCTGAGCGCGCCCCAGCTGCGGAGGGTGAGAAGGTTGGCGATCTGGCTGACGACGCTCAGCACCATGACGAAGGTCATCTCGAAACCGAGCTGGCGGACGATGAAGACAGTGAAGAAGGGCGTGGCGAGGTTCACCGAGAACTGCCAGCTGGCGAGGAAGTGGATCAGGCGACGAAAGTTGCGGTCGGCCAGGGGCGCGGCGAACAGGTCGCGCAAGCGAATGCTCTCCGCAGGCCGAGGGGGCATGCAGGGTTCCGGCATGCGGGCGACGACGAACGCGCTGGCCAAACCCGCCGCGCAGCCCACCAGATAGAGCCCGGCGAAGGCGATCGCGCGGAGGTTCGATCCGGCGGCGGTGCGGTCCAGCAGGAACGCGGCGGCAAGGCCTGCCAGCAATGTGACGGACGTGGTGTAGACGGTGCGCCGCGCGAACACCTCCCCCAGCCGCTCCTGCGGGGCGAGGTCGCGAAGCCAGGCATTCCAGGCGCAGGTGCCGACAGCGCTCATCGCGCAGAGCACGAACTGGCCGACGATCACGGCAGTGATGGCAAGAGCAGACGGCAGGAAAACCGCAAGCGCCATCAGGATCAGCATGGACCGCCCGATAAGGCTGCTGAACACCGCTATCGCCTTGCGGGTGCGCAGTCGCTCGACGAGCAGCACGGCGGGCGCCTGCAGCAACTGGCCGAGGAAGGGGGCGCTGGCGAGGATGCCGACCGTGAGGTTCGACGCACCGAGGTACAGCGCAAAGGCGGTCAGGATCACGCCGCTGGTCAAGGCGGCGGTCGCGCTGGAATAGCCGGCCTCGTAGATCAGCTTGCGCAGCCCAGCCGCGCGCTCCGCCTCACTGACTTCGACTTGGGGAAGAAGAGCGCGCAGCACGGCTACGTCAAACCGCCCGCGCCGCGCACGTCATCCAGCTGTCGTGGATCATCTGCGAAGCTCCTGCTGTCCAAAAGGCCGCAAAGCTTGGAAGGGAGCGAGGTTCCGCCCGAGATCAGGCGGGCGGCTTGATCCTGGAGCCCAGGTTCGCGAGCACCGAGCGGGCGTCGAAGGCGCGCGGGTTGTCCGCCGGCTTGGTACCGCGTCCGAGCACGATCTCGGCCGTGGCCTCGTACCGGTCGACGGTGCGGATATCCATGTTGTCGCCCCAGAAGGGATCGCCCAATACGGGTCCCAACCACGCCAGCCGAAGCCCGCGCCACGATAGCGCCAAGCCGGACCCCAATAACCATACGGACCTGTCGCGAACGGCCGATCCACATAGGTGTTGCTGTGGCGATCGGTGTTCCGGTCCGCCATGACGAACCAGTCGAATCCGCGATCCACCGCCAGCTGCGCGCTGCGGTAGAGCAGGTAGGTTTCCACAGTCTCCCGCGAGGTCATGCTGTTGCCGGCGAAAGTGACGCGGAAGCGATTGTCCTCGATCTGCTGATCGCTGTAGCCACCCGCCGATGGCCGGTTCTGCGCCAGCGGCTGATAGGGCGTCGCGGTGGTGCAGCCGATGAGCGGCAAGGTGAAGAGACCGAGCGCCGCGGCGCCATTGCGGATGAGCTTCGATGACATGCAAGCCTCTCGAGAGGGATCGGCGCGGTAACCTGTCGGGTGCATCGGAGTTCCGCCGCTTTATTGTCGTTGCATCGGCGTCACAAAGAACAGGTACATAGCTTAACTCTTGATAGAAGCTCCGCGGAAGTAAAATAATCGGACAAGAGCCGGAACAGGCATAAAACCCGTATGTTCTGAGGCCTCCCCACACAACGGAGTTATGCCGATGTTCATGCACAACAAGCGGCTCCAGTACACCGTGCGCGTGTCGGAGCCGAACCCGAAGCTTGCCACCCTGCTTCTCGAACAGTTCGGCGGCGCGGACGGAGAGCTTGCCGCCGCGATGCGCTATTTCACGCAGGGCCTCGGCGAGGATGATCCCGGCCGCAAGGACATGCTGCTCGACATCGCGACCGAGGAACTCAGCCATCTGGAGGTGATCGGGTCGATCGTCGCCATGCTGAACAAGGGTGCCAAGGCGACCTTGTCGGAAGCGCAGAAGAGCGAGGCCGAACTCTACCAAACGATCGGCGCGTCCGGCACCAGCGCCAAGGAGAGCCTGCTGTTCGGTGGCGGGCCTGCCCTGATCGATTCGGCCGGCGTGCCGTGGACGGCAGCCTATGTGGACAGCCGGTCCGAGCCGACGGTCGACCTGCGGTCGAACATCGCCGCGGAGAGCCGGGCAAAAATCGTCTATGAGCGATTGATCAACATCACGGACGACCCCGGCATCAAGGAAGCGCTCGGCTTCCTGATGACGCGCGAGGTGGCGCATCAGAAGTCGTTCGAGAAGGCGCTCTACTCGATCGAAGACAACTTCCCGCCGGGCAAGTTGCCGGGTATCGCCAAGTTCGCGAGCGTCTATGTCAACACTTCCCAAGGTGTCGGCGACGTGGAAGGTCCGTGGAACTCCGGCGAGCAGTGGCAGCGCGTGGATGACATCCCCGGCAGCCTGCCCTTCGACGAGGGTGGCGACGGGACGGCGTCCGTCACGCTGAGCGGGGACGAGAAGGACGCGTATGACCGCATGACCGTCCGCCTCGCATCCGACCCTGCGGCCGATCCGCTGACCGGTGCCGACCTGGGTGCCGGGCCCGGTGCCGGCCTGACGACCAACGGCGACAAGGGCGGTGCGACGGACATCAAGGAAGCGGCCGCCAAGGCCGACGCACTCGCCCCGCGTTGACCGACCAGGGGGCGATCATTGCCGGTAGCGTGGGGAGCCTGCTTGCCGGGCTCGCCACCGCCGTCGGTGCCCTGCCGATCCTGTCGATCGGCCGACCGACCGAAGCCCAGCAGAACCTTATGCTGGGCTTCGCGGCAGGCGTCATGCTCGCCGCCTCCTTCTTCTCGCTGATCATCCCCGGCATCGAACAGGCCGAGGCGCAGGGTGCCACCCGCGCCGTGGCGGCGGGCATGGTCGTAGCGGCCATCATGCTGGGCGGCCTTGTGCTCAGCCAGCTGAACGCCATCGTGCCGCCGCTCGATCGCCTCGGCCTCGGGCCGACCGGCATTGCGGAGGCCCGGTTCCGCCGCATCTGGCTGTTCGTGGCGGCGATCACGCTTCACAACTTCCCCGAGGGCTTGGCCGTCGGCGTCAGCTTCGGCGGCGGCGACATGAAGGCCGGGATGACCACGGCCATGGGAATCGGCCTCCAGAACATGCCGGAGGGTCTGGCGGTGGCGGGTGCGCTGGCCAGCCTCGGCTATTCGCGCCGGACCGCCCTTCTCGCCGCTTTGGCCTCGGGGCTGGTCGAACCGGTGGCGGGCACCATCGGCGCGGCCATCGTCACCCTTTCCCAGGCGCTGCTGCCCTGGGGCCTCGGGTTCGCGGCGGGCGCGATGATCTATGTCGTCGCGTCCGAGATCATTCCCGACACGCATAGCCGGCTGGGCGGCAGCCGGGCGAGTTTGGGGCTGATGTCGGGCCTCGGCCTGATGCTGATACTGGACGTCACGCTGGGGTAAAGCGCGCGGCCTAGCCAAGGCTGGCCCTGATCCCGTCGATTACGAACTGTGCCGCGAGCGCCGCGAGGATGACGCCGAGGAGGCGCGTGATCACCGCTTCGGCCTTTGCGCCGATCAGCTTCATGATCGCGCCCGCCGCGAGAAGGGATGCGAGGGTGGCGAAGAGCACCACTGCGAGGGCGGCGAGAACGACGCCGATCTCCTCCGGCCCTTCCCGCCGCGAGGTCAGCAGCATGGCGGAGGCGATCGAGCCCGGGCCGGCGATCATCGGGATCGCCATGGGGAAGATCGAGATGTCGTCCGGCGCGCGGGTCTTGACCTCTTCCGCGCGGCTCTCCCGCCGCTCAGTACGCTTCTCGAACACCATTTCGAGCGCGATGAGGAAGAGCATGATGCCGCCGGCGATGCGAAACGCGTCGAGGCTGATGCCGATCAGGCGGAGGAACGCCTCTCCCACCAGCGCGAAGAACAGCAGGATGAGTGCAGCTACGAAAACGGCGCGCACGGCCATCGCGCGGCGATGGGCGTTGCTGGTCCCGCCCGTCAGGCTGGCGAAGATCGGCGCGCAGCCCGGCGGATCGATGATGACGAAGAAGGTGGCGACAGCCGAGATGAACAGCTCGATCAAAGGCCTTCGACCTCGAACGGCAGACCTGCATGTCGGTGCGCGGCGACGAGGGTATTGCGGAGGAGGACGGCGATGGTCATCGGGCCGACGCCGCCGGGGACGGGCGTGATCGCCGCGACATGGGGGAGTGCGCCGGCGAAATCGACGTCGCCGACCAGCCGGGTCTTGCCCTCTTCTTCCGCCGGGACGCGATTGATGCCGACGTCGATGACGGTGGCCCCGGGCTTGATCCAGTCGCCCTTGATCATCTGCGGACGGCCGACCGCCGCCACGATGATATCGGCGCGGCCGATCACGGCAGGGAGGTTGCGGGTGCGTGAGTGGGCAATGGTGACGGTGCAGCTTTCGCCGAGGAGAAGCTGCGCCATCGGCTTGCCGACGATGTTCGACCGGCCGATCACCACCGCGTCGAGGCCGGAGAGATCGCCCAACCGATCCTTCAGCATCATCAGGCAGCCGAGCGGCGTGCAGGGCACGAAGCCGTCTAGACCGGAGGCGAGGCGGCCGGCATTCTCCGGGTGGAAGCCGTCCACGTCCTTGTCGGGCGCGATGGCGGCGATCACCGCGCGTTCGTCGATCTGCTTCGGAAGGGGCAGCTGGACGAGGATGCCGTCCACCGCGCCGTCGGTGTTCAACCGCTCGACCAGGGCGATGAGGTCGTCCTGGCTGGCCTCGGCGGGGAGGCGATGCGCGAAGCTTTCCATGCCCGCTTCGCGCGTCGCCTTACCCTTGGAGCGGACGTAGACGGCGCTCGCCGGATCCTCCCCGACCAGCACGACCGCGAGGCCCGGCGCGCGGGCGGCCTTGGCGCGGAAGGCGGCGACACCCTCCGCCACCCGCGCACGAACCTCGGCTGCGAAGGCCTTGCCGTCGATGATCTCGCCCGTCGTCATCAGTACGGAGCCACCATGGTGCGCATGGCGTTCGGCAGCAGGATGTTCTGGATGATGTAGATCAGCAGCAGCACAATCAGCGGCGAGAAGTCGAGCCCGCCGAAGTCCGGCAGGATGCGGCGGAACGGCCGGTAGAGCGGCTCGGTGATCCGATCGAGCGCGACCATTACGTTGCGGATGAACGGGCTGTGCGTGTTGATGACGTTGAACACCACGAGCCAGGACAGGATCGCCTGGATCATGATGATCCACCAGAGCACGGTCAGCAGGAGATCGATGATCTGGTAGAGGGTGACGAGAACCATTGGATTCCTCTTGTGGCGAGCGGCCAACCTAGGCGCGGGCGAGCTTCAGGACAACGGCGCGATGCGGGCGGTTGGGTGCGCGGAAGTTTGCCAAGTTTGCGCTACGTCACGCCGGGAATCGCTTCGTTCGGCGTGGCGGAGGTGGCGTTAAGTTGTGAAAGTTGCGGATCGCAGCGAGCCTCATATCCCACACGCCCGTTCGCGCTGAGCCAGTCGAAGCGCCAGTGATACGGTCGGCACAGGCCCTTCGACAGGCTCTGGGCGAACGGCGTAGGAGCGTGTCGTACCGGCATGAACAGACGGTAGCGCATCGGCGAGCCTGTACGACAGAGATACGCGCCGTCCCGGCCGAGTCTTATCCCGCCCGCACCAAAGTCCCCGCGCCGCGCTGGGTGAAGAGTTCGAGGAGCATGGCGTGGGGGATGCGGCCGTCGAGGATGACGGCGGCGTCCACGCCCGCCTGCACAGCGTCCACGCAGGTCTGCACCTTGGGGATCATGCCGCCGGTGATGGTGCCGTTGGCGCGCAGGAACTCGACGTCCTGCGGCACGAGGTCGGTCAGCAGGTTCTTGCTCTTGTCGAGCACGCCGGGCACGTCCGTCAGCAGGAACAGCCGCGACGCCCCGAGCGCGGAGGCGAGCGCGCCCGCCATCGTGTCGGCGTTGATGTTGTAGGTCCAGCCGTCCTGACCGATGGCGATCGGGGCGACCACCGGAATCATGCCAGCGGCGGTCAGCGTGTCGATGACGGTGCGGTCGACATGGGTGGGTTCGCCGACATAGCCGAGGTCGACGTGACGCTCGATGCCGATGTTGCGATCGGCCTCGGTGCGGGTGAGCTTGGTGGCGGTGACGAGCCAGCCATCCTTGCCGGAGATGCCGACCGCACGGCCGCCGGCGGTGCCGATCCAGCCGACGATCTCCTTGTTGATCGATCCGGCAAGGACCATCTCGGCGATGTCCGCCGTCTCGGCATCCGTCACGCGCAGCCCGTCGACGAAGCGGCTCTCGACACCCAGCCGCTTCAGCATGGCGCCGATCTGCGGACCGCCGCCGTGGACGACGACGGGAAGGATGCCGACCGCCTGGAGCAGCGTCACGTCGGCGGCGAACTGGCGCGCCTTGTCCGGATCGCCCATCGCGTGACCGCCATATTTGATGACGAAGGTCTGGCCGCGGTAGAGCTGCAGATAGGGCAGCGCCTCCGTCAGCGTCTCGGCCTTGGCGAGCAGTTCGGACTGGGGGGTGTTCGCGTCGATCATGCGCGCGCCTTTAGGGGAGCGATGCGGCTATAGGAAGCGGCCGTGACATTCCTCCCCCCGGAGGGGGAGGGGGACCGCCGCAGGCGGTGGAGGGGTAGGTGCCGCACATGCGGGCGGTGGCACTTGCGGCACCTACCCCTCCACCAGCTTCGCTGGTCGCCCTCCCCTTCCAGGGTAGGATCTTACGTCACCGCGTCGGCACGGGTTCCGGGCCGGAATAGTCGTAGAAGCCTCGTCCGGTCTTGCGGCCCAGCCAGCCGGCTTCGACATACTTCACCAGCAGGGGCGCGGGGCGGTATTTGGGGTCGCCGAAATCCTCCTGCAGAACCTTCAGGATCAGCAGGATGGTGTCGAGGCCGATCATGTCTGCAAGGGTCAGCGGGCCCATCGGGTGGCCGAGGCCGAGCTTCACGCCCTTGTCGATGTCCTCGATCGAGCCGACACCCTCGCCAAGCGCGAAGAACGCCTCGTTGAGGAGCGGCAGGAGGATGCGGTTGACGACGAAGCAGGGCGAGTCGTTGGCGAGGACGGTCTCCTTGCCGACCTTCTGCGCGAAGGCCTGGGCGGCGGCGACCGTCTCGTCCGAGGTGGCGAGGCCGCGGATGATCTCCAGCAGCGGCATCAGTGGCACGGGGTTGAAGAAGTGCATGCCGATGAAGCGGGCGGGATCGGGCGACGCCTGGGCGAGGCGCGTGATCGAGATCGAGGAGGTGTTGGAGGCGAGGATGGCGGAGGCGCCGAGCACCTTGCCGACATCGGCGAAGATCGTGCGCTTGATATCCTCCCGCTCTGTCGCGGCCTCGATCACCAGATCGGCGGCGGACATGGCGGTGAGATCGCCGACGGGCTTGATGCGGGCGAGGGTCGCGTCGCGGGTGGCGGCTTCGAGCTTGCCCTTGTCGACCTGGCGGTCGAGGAGCTTGGCGATCCCGGCCTTGCCCTTTTCGGCGAGAGCCAGCTCGCGGTCGGAAAGGACCACGTCGAGGCCGGCCGCCGCGCTCACCTGCGCAATCCCCGCGCCCATCTGACCCGCACCGATCACGCCGACTGTCTTCATCGCAGAACTCCCCTGATTGTGGGGCGGGGATTGGGGGAAATGAGGGAATGAGGCAAGGGCGGATGGCATCCTCCCCCCGCAAGGGGGAGGATCGTTTTACGGCGCAGTGCGTGGCGGCTGCGCTTCGGCGAGGATGATCGCGAAGAGGCCCTTGGGATCGGTCCATTCCTTCAGCGGGGCCCAGCCGCCGGCGCGGAGCAGGAGGCGGGCGTCGCGGAGGCCGTATTTGTGGCTGTTCTCGGTGTGGATGGTCTCGCCCGCCGCGATCTCGAAGCGCTCGCCGGCGACGGTAAGGGCGATGTCGGCGCGGGCCTGCAGGTGCATCTCGATGCGCGAATGGTCGTCATTCCAGATCGCACGGTGGCGGAAGGCATCGACGGGGATGTCGCCGCCCAGCTCCCGGTTGATGCGGTGGAGGAGGTTGAGGTTGAAGCGGGCGGTGACGCCCGCCGCATCGTCATAGGCGGGGATCAGCACCTCCCGCCCCTTGAGCATGTCGAAGCCGATCAGCAGCATCGAGCCGTAACCGAGGCTCTCCAGCATGGCGCGGAGCAGGTTGACCGCGGTCAGCGGCACCATGTTGCCGATGGTCGAGCCGGGGAAGAAGCCGAGCTTCGGCAGCTTCGCCACGCCGTCGGGCGGGACGATCGGGTGCATGAAGTCGGCCTCCAGCGGGATCACCGGCAGGGTCGGGAAATCGCGCGCGAGGGCGGCGGCAGATTCGCGGAGGAACTCGCCCGAGATGTCGATGGGGACGTAAGCCGCCGGTTCGATGCAGCCGAGGAGATGTGGCGTCTTGGTGGAGGAGCCGGAGCCGAATTCGATGACCGCGCGACCGGGGCCGACCAGGGCGGCGACATCCTCGCACCGATCCCGGAGCAGCGCGCTTTCGGTGCGCGTCGGGTAGTATTCGGGAAGGCGGGTGATCTCCTCGAAGATCGCGGAGCCTTCGTGATCGTAGAGCCAGCGGGCGGGAATGGCCCGCGGTCGGGAGGCGAGGCCGGAGAGGACGTCGGCGCGGAAGGCGGTGTCGGCCCTGGCGGGGATCTTCTCCAGCAGCATGTCAGATGTCCTTGGCAAGGCGGAGGCCGGTGAACTGCCAGCGCTGATGGGGGTAGAAGAAGTTGCGGTAGCTGGCGCGCGAATGGCCGCGCGGGGTGGCGCAGGACGCGCCCTTCAGCACGAACTGGCCTGACATGAACTTGCCGTTGTATTCGCCGACCGCACCCTCCGCCGCGCGGAAGCCGGGATATGGGAGATAGGCGCTTCCGGACCATTCCCAGACCTCGCCGAAGAACTGGCAATCGGTGCCGCGCTGCGCCTGTGGGCGAACGGGTCCGGCGGCATCGAGCTGGTTGCCGGCGAGGGGGTCGGCGCTGGCGGCGGCGGTCTCCCACTCGGCCTCGGTCGGCAGGCGGGCACCGGCCCAGCGGGCATAGGCCTCGGCCTCGTAATAGGAGATATGGGTGACGGGCGCGCCGGGGCGGATGGGGTGGAGACCGTCGAGCGCGAAGCTCAGCCAGTCATCGCCATGTCGCCGCCAGTAAAGCGGGGCGTCCACCCCCTCCCCGCGCACCCAGGCCCAGCCGTCCGCCAGCCAGAGTTCGGGGCGGGTGTAGCCGCCATCGGCCATGAACGCGCGCCATTCATGGTTGGTGACCGGGCGATCGGCGATGGCGTGGGGGTGGAGGAGGGTGCGGTGGCGCGGCCCCTCGCAGTCGAAGTGGAAGCCGTCGCCCGCATGACCGATCTCCACCACGCCGCCGGGATGCTCGATCCAGCCGATCGGACCGGGCATCGGCGAGGCGGCGGCGCGGGGATGATCCCAGACCGGATCGGCCAGCGGGTTCTCCGCGAAGGTGGCGAGGATGTCGGTGAGGAGCAGTTCCTGATGCTGCTGCTCATGGTTGATGCCGAGTTCGATGAGGGCGAGCGCCTCTGAGGGCAGGTCGGCGGCGATCAGGGCCTGATCGACATGCGCGCGCCAGGCGAGGATCGCCTCGAGCGTGGGCCGAGTGAGCATACCGCGCCGGTCGCGCGGGTGGCGCGCACCCTCCGCCTCGTAATAGCTGTTGAAGAGATAGGCGTAGCGATCATCGAACGCGCGGTAGCCGGGGACGTGATCGCGCAGGACGAATGTCTCGAAGAACCAAGTGGTGTGGGCGAGGTGCCATTTGGCGGGAGACGCGTCCGGGTTGGGCTGAACGGTAGCGTCGGCATCCGAGAGCGTGGCGACGAGGGCGACGCTGAGCGCGCGCGTGGCCACGTAGCGGTCCAGCAGCGTGCCGGACGCGAGGCGGGGTTCGGATTGTAGCGAGGCCATCCCGGGGGTGTAACGAACGGGTTGGGGGATGGTTGCTGGTCTCAATCCTCCCTGAGCTTGCTCGGGGAGGGGGACCGCGACGCGAAGCGGCGTGGTGGAGGGGCCGGCGCAACGGTGCTTCGCACCCCCCCTCCACCATGCTGCGCATGGTCCCCCTCCCCATCTTCGATGGGGAGGATTTAACTGCGCGTTGCGCCGGGGACCCAGAGGATGTCGCCCCTGCCCGCCGCGTTGATCGCGCGGCCGAGGACGAAGAGGTGGTCGGAGAGGCGGTTGATGTAGGCGAGCGCCTGGGGGTTCAGCGCGACTTCCGCCGAAGCGGCGACGGCGGCGCGTTCGGCACGGCGGACGACGGCGCGGGCGAGATGGACGTGGGCCGCCGCCGGATCGCCGCCGGGAAGGATGAAGCTGCGCAAGGGGCCTAGCGCCTCGTTCATCGCGTCGATCTCCGCCTCCAGCCGCTCGACCTGGACGGCGGTGATGCGGAGCGTCATCTCGTCCGGCTCGAACTGCTCGCCCGGTGTGGCGAGGTCTGCGCCGAGATCGAACAGCTCGTTCTGGATGCGGGCGAGCGTGGCGCGATACCCCTCGTCCGTCACATGGAGGAGGGCGACGCCGACGATGGAGTTCGCCTCGTCCACATCGCCGATCGCAGCCATGCGGGCGTCCGCCTTCGACACGCGCGAACCGTCCACAAGGCCGGTCGTGCCCGCGTCGCCCGTGCGGGTGTAGATGCGGTTGAGCTTGACCAAGACTCGCGCCTTAGCCCCGCGTGGAAATCAGAATCAGGACGATCACCACGACGGCGAGCGCCTGGAACATGATGCGCTGACGCATCGCCTTGTTCTGCCGCACGCCCGAGTTGCTGACGCCGGTGCCGAGCAGGTCCTGCTCGGTCGTCTTGAGGAAGATAACGATGCCACGGACCAGCGCGACGACTGTCGCGATCATGGCGAGGATGAGGAGGATGACGAGGAAGGTCTGCATGGCCGGTATCTAGGCGCTCGCGAGGCCAAATCCAACCGGAACCTGCCCGCGCCGGAGCGCGCGGACCAGCGCCATCGGATCGGCCCCGCCTTCCCTCAGCGCAGCGATCGTCGGGGCGTTGTCGCGCTTGGCCAGGCGCCGCCCGTCCGGTCCGGTAAGGAGGGGATGGTGGTGGTAGCGCGGGGTCGGCAGGCCGAGCAGCGCCTGGAGGAGGCGGTGGACGTCGGTCGCGGCGAACAGGTCGAGCCCTCGCACGATGTCCGTCACGCCCTGCGCTGCGTCGTCGATGGTGACGGCGAGGTGGTAGGAGGCGGGTGCGTCCTTGCGGGCGAGGACGACGTCGCCATGGGCGGCGGGGTCGGCGGTGATCCAGCCGGCGGTGGAGTCGTGCCAGCGCAACCGATCGTTCGTCATGCCAGCGGGGGCTGGCATCGGGTGGTCCTTCGAACCCGAGCGGTCACAGTCTTCACTAGGACGACGAACCAGGGACAAGGCCGCCCCAACATCCAGTCGCCAGGCATGGGACTCTCCCGCCGCGATGCGTCGGGCCGCCTCCGCCGGGTCCAGCCCGCGACAGGTGCCCGGATAGACTGCGCCCTCCCGTCCATGCGGCGCGCTCGTTGCGGCTGCGATGTCGGCGCGGGTGCAGAAGCAAGGGTAGAGGAGGCCCCTGCCCCGAAGCCCATCCAGCGCATCGGCATAGACTGCGACACGTTCGGACTGGCGCCAGACCGGACCCTCGGGGTGGAGGCCGAGCCAGTCGAGATCCTCCACGATCCCCCCGACATACTCCTCGCGCGTGCGGCCGGGATCGATGTCCTCGATGCGCAGGATGAAGCGGCCGCCCGCCGCCTTGGCGAGATCATGGGCGCGAAGCGCGGAATAGGCATGTCCCAGATGGAGACGTCCGGTCGGGCTCGGCGCGAAACGAGAGACCAGCGTCATTGCTGGAATACATCGATCTGCAACCGAAACGTCATGGCCGGCCATCATGGTTAACGCGCGCCATCGCGCAACATGTCCGTTGCAGGGAGAGCATATGCGTTACCTCAAGCACCTCGCCATCATTTCGTCCGGCCTGCTCGCCGCCACCGGCGCGACCGCCGCCAGCTTCACCGAAGATTTCGACACCGCGCCCTATGGCAGCTGGGAAAGCCGCTGGTTCGGCACCAATTCCAACGCGCAGAACTACTATGTCTCCGAATATGGCGACAGCCCCGACTGGAAGGGCGGCCCCGACGTCCACGGCCTGTGGCTGACCGACGGCGACAACTGGCAGGATGGCGGCGACTACGCCAACATCAACCTGCGCTTCGACACCGATTTCGCCGCATCGCTGACCAGCTTCAGCCTGGACATCGCGAGCGCGCTGCAGAGCGCGACCCTGGTGTTCTACGACACCGACGGCGCGACGCTCGGCAGCTTCACCGTGCCGAACTCGCCGGTTTCCGCCTATTATACGCCGACCGGGTACAACAACTTCTCGATCACCTCGACCAACGGCATCGGCGGCTTCGACATCCTGGGCTATGCGCAGGGCAACGTCATCGTCGACAACCTGAACGCCGTGACCGCCACCGCCGCCGTGCCGGAGCCGGCCAGCTGGGCGATGATGATCGCGGGCTTCGGCCTGGTCGGCGGGGCGATGCGCCGCCGCACGCGCGTCGCCTACGCCGCGCTCTGAGACCTACGATCCAAACGCAACGGGCGGTCCTCATGAGGGCCGCCCGTTTTATTTGGCTTGACGCGCCGACACCAGAAGTGGTGTCATCACCCTGTCACGCGACACTAGCAGAAGCGTGGCATCAGGGTGACGGGCCGTTCAGGGGCGCGTCCTGAGTGCGACAGGCGACCGGCTGCTGGGCCTTTAACCCGTACGAGCGGGAGGCTTTCGCGGTTCGATGTATCATCCCGATGTTCTTCGTCATCCCGAGGCTTGCCCGGCACTGGTCCTCAACGCCGACTACACGCCCCTTAGCTACTACCCGCTCAGCCTTTGGCCCTGGCAGACGGCGGTGAAGGCGGTGTTCCTGGAGCGGGTCGACATCGTCGATCATTACGAGCGCGAGGTGAAAAGCCCGACGCACGCGATCAAGCTGCCTTCGGTCATCGCGTTGCGGCAGTTCGTGAAGCCGTCGCAGTTCCCCGCCTTCACGCGGTTCAACCTGTTCCTGCGCGACCGTTTCCAGTGCCAGTATTGCGGCAGCCCGCACGAGCTGACCTTCGACCATGTCGTGCCGCGCGCTCAGGGTGGGCGCACCACCTGGGAGAACGTCGCCACCGCCTGTGCGCCGTGCAACCTGCACAAGGGCGGTCGGACGCCGCGTCAGGCGCGGATGGCGCTGGCCACCGACCCGATCCGCCCGACGAGCTGGCAGCTGCAGGACAACGGCCGTGCCTTCCCGCCGAACCACCTGCACGACAGCTGGCGCGACTGGCTGTACTGGGACGTGCCGCTGGAGGCTTGAGGATCAGAGGGGCTGGTACGGCTGACGGGTCAGGGTAAAGCCCCGTAGTCCGTTGACCCGTCCACTTCGCGGGTGCAGCAAGTGGCGCATGGCCACCTCCTCCGCGATCCCGCAGAACCCCGATATCCGCTTCCTCGGCCGCCTGCTCGGCGATGTGATCCGGGCTTACGGCGGTGAGCAGCTCTACCGGCGTACGGAATACATCCGGTCGACCTCAGTGGATCGTGCGCGCGGCATCGCGGACGCCGACAGCGTGGACAGCGGGCTGGAGGCGCTGAGCCTCGACGACACGCTCGCCTTCGTGCGCGGGTTCATGCTGTTCTCCATGCTCGCCAACCTCGCCGAGGACCGGCAGGGGATCGCCGCCGAACCGGGGGCGGACATGGCGAGCGCGGTGGCGCGACTGGCCGAACAGGGCGTCGGCAAGGACAAGATCCTCAACCTGCTCGCCGATGGCCTCGTCGCACCCGTGCTGACCGCGCACCCTACCGAGGTGCGGCGCAAGAGCATGATCGACCACCGCAACCGCATCGCCGAGCTGATGGCGCTGAAGGATCAGGGGCGCGAGGAGACCGACGGCGGCGATCTGATCGACCGGGCGATCTATCGCCAGATCGCTCTCCTCTGGCAGACGCGGCCGCTGCGGCGCGAGCGGCTCTATGTGGCGGACGAGGTGGAGACGGCGCTCGCCTATCTGCGCGACAGCTTCCTGCCGGCGTTGCCCGCGCTCTACACACGCTGGCACCGCGCGCTCGGCGCGCGACCGGCGAGCTTCCTGCGGCCAGGCAACTGGATCGGCGGGGACCGCGACGGCAACCCGAACGTCAACGCGGACACGCTGCGCCTGTCGCTGGGGAGCGCGAGCCGGGCGGTGATCGTCCACTATCTCGATCTGGTTCATGCGCTGGGCGGCGAGCTGTCGATTTCGACCGAGCTGGTGCCGGCGGACGAGGAACTGACAGCGTTGGCCGAGGCGAGCGGGGACGACGCGCCAGCGAGGCGGGACGAGCCCTATCGCCGCGCGGTGACCGGCATCTACGACCGGCTGGCCGCGACCTATCGCGCGCTGCATGGCGAGGCCCCGCCCCGGCCCGCCAAGCATCAGGCGGAACGCTATGCGACGCCGGAGGATTTCCGCGCGGATCTGGTGCGGCTGGCGCACAGCCTGCACGGGCCGGGCGGCGGGGCGCTCGGCGGCGAAGGCGCGCTGGCGCGACTGATCCGCGCGGTAGAGACCTTCGGCTTCCATCTCGCCACGCTCGATCTCCGCCAGAACGCCGACGTGCACGAGCGGACCGTGGCCGAACTGCTGAAGGTCGCCGGGGTCGTGGCCGATTACCTCGCGCTCCCCGAAGAGGATCGTGTCGCGGTGCTGCGGCGGGAGCTCGCCAATGCGCGGCCGCTGGCCAGCCCGTTTGCCGAATATAGCGACGAAACCCGGTCCGAACTGGCGATCGTCCGCGCGGCTGCAGAGGCGCATGAGCGTTACGGGCCGCAGTCGATCACCACCTATCTGATCTCCAAGTCGGCGAGCGTGTCGGACCTGCTGGAGGTCCATATCCTGCTGAAGGAAGCGGGGCTGTACCGGCCGGGCGAGACGCCATCCTCCGCGATCATGGTTGCGCCCTTGTTCGAGACGATCGGCGATCTGGAGAACGCGCCGGGAATCATGACCGACTGGTTCGCCTTGCCCGAGGCGGCGGCGCTGACGGCGGCGCGCGGCCATCAGGAGGTGATGGTCGGGTATTCGGACAGCAACAAGGATGGCGGCTACCTGACCTCCGTCTGGAGCCTGCATCAGGCGGCGCTCGCGCTCGAGCCGGTGTTCGCCCAGGCGGGCGCCGCGATGCAGCTGTTCCACGGGCGCGGCGGTGCGGTCGGGCGTGGCGGCGGCTCCTCCTTCGCGGCGATCCGCGCGCAGCCGCCGGGCAGCGTCAACGGCCGCATCCGCATCACCGAACAAGGCGAGGTGATCGCCGCCAAATACGGCACGCGCGAGAGCACGATCGCGAACCTTGAGGCGATGGCGTCGGCGACGGTGCTCGCCAGCCTGGAGCCACCGGTGCTGAGCGAGGCCGACGCAAAGCGCTTTGCCGCCGCGATGGACCAGCTGTCGGGCGATGCGTTCAAGGCCTATCGCGCGCTCGTCTACGGCACCGATGGCTTCCGGCAGTTTTTCCGCCAGTTCACGCCGATCGCCGAGATCGCCACGCTGAAAATCGGATCGCGCCCGGCAAGCCGCACCAAATCCGACGCGATCGAGGATCTGCGGGCGATCCCCTGGGTGTTCAGCTGGGCGCAGGCGCGGGTGATGCTGCCCGGCTGGTATGGTGTCGGGCAAGCGCTGAAGGGGTTCAAGGACACCGCCCTCCTGCGCGAGATGGTCGAAGGCTGGCCGTTCCTGCAGGCGACGCTCGCCAATCTGGAGATGGTGCTGGCGAAGTCGGATATGGGCATCGCCGAACGCTACCTCCCGCTGGTCGAGGACAAGGCGCTGGCGGACAGCATCTTCCCGCAGATCCGCGACGGATGGCGGATGGCGCATGACTGCCTGCTGTCGATTACGCGGCAGACGCGACTGCTGGAGAAGAACCCCGCACTCGACGCGTCGATCCGCCTGCGCCTGCCCTATATCGAACCGCTCAACCATCTGCAGGTCGAGCTGCTGAAGCGGCACCGCGCAGGTGAGGACGACCCGCGCATCGCCGAGGGCATCCAGCTGTCGATCAACGCGATCGCCACTGCGCTGCGCAACTCCGGTTGAAGAGACCGATTTCGATGACCTACGATAAGTCGTGAACATGCCTCTTCTCGCACCGCAGTGCGTCAGCATCAGCGACCTGAAGAAGAACCCGAGCGCGGTGGTCGAAGCTGCGGAGGGGTTTCCAGTCGCGATCCTGAGCCGCAATCGTCCAGCCGCCTATCTGATCCCGGCCGATGCCTGGGAGGCCATCATGGATCGCCTGGAAGATGTCGAACTGGTCGAAATCGTGCGCCCGCGGGAGGGTCAGGAGGGCATTGAGGTCTCGATTGACGACCTATAGCCGAGCCTCCTCCATGATGCCGAAGGAGGGATATAGCGCGGCTGAACCCAGGCTGTGACGGCTCGCGCGGCTACTTCTTCCCGTCCACGAGGACCGCCTGTTGCCACCGGCCCGGTGCCTTGTCGGTACGGTGGATGCAGCCGGGCCAGCAGCACGGCCGGCGCTTGCCCTCAAGCAGTTCTTCGCAGGTCCGTTCTATGCGGCGCTGGCGTGTCTTCACCTGCTTGGCGTCATCGACCCAGCAGATGAACTCGTTGCGGCCGAGCGGCGTCAGGCCCTCCCACAGGGTGAGCACCTCCGGGTTCGCGCGGATCGCCACCTGCAGGTCTTCGGAGGCGTTGTGGACGGTTCCGTGCCGGAAATCCCCTGCCACAACGACCTCCGGGCCCGGTCAGTAAACGCGCGCCTTCGGCTTGATGTACTCGACCTCGTCGGTCAGCGTGTAATCGTGGACCGGGCGGTAGTCGATCGTGACGCCGCCCTTGTTGAACCAGACGATGGTATGCTTCATCCATTCCGCATCGTCGCGGTTGGGGAAGTCCTCGTGCATATGCGCGCCGCGGCTTTCCTTGCGGTTCGCCGCCGAATGCATCGTCACGACCGCCTGAGGCAGCATGTTGTCCAGCTCCAGCGTCTCGACCAGGTCGGTGTTCCAGATCAGCGAGCGATCAGAGACGCCGACGTCCTGCAGGGTGGCGTAGACGTTGTCGATCTTCTCCATGCCCTCACGCAGGAGCGCGGTGTCGCGGAACACGGCGCAGTGCTTCTGCATCGTCCGCTGCATGTCCAGCCGGATCTGCGCGGTGGGCGTACCGCCTTTAGCGTTGCGATAATGGTCGAGGCGGGTGACGGCCTTGTCGTCCGCCTCCTTCACTACCGTTCCGTGCTTCGAATTCGGCTGGACCAGTTCCGCGATGCGGAAGCCGGTGGCGCGGCCGAAGACGACGAGGTCGATCAGGCTGTTGGAGCCCAAGCGGTTGGCGCCGTGGACGGAGACGCAGGCCGCCTCCCCCACCGCGAACAGGCCGGGGACGACCGCATCCGGGTTGCCGTCCTTCAGCGTCACGACTTCGCCGTGATAGTTACAGGGGACGCCGCCCATATTGTAGTGGACGGTCGGCGTGACGGGCAGCGGCTGGCGCGTGAGGTCGACACCGGCGAAGATCTTGCCGGTCTCGGTGATGCCCGGCAGCCGCTCGGCCAGCACCTTCGGATCGATGTGGTCGAGGTGCAGGTAGATGTAATCGCCGTGTTCACCGACGCCGCGGCCTTCGCGCATCTCCGCCGCCATCGAGCGGGCGACGACGTCGCGGGAGGCGAGGTCCTTGGCGGACGGGGCATAGCGCTCCATGAAGCGCTCACCGTTCTTGTTGGTGAGATAGCCGCCTTCGCCGCGCGCGCCCTCGGTAATCAGGACGCCCGCGCCGTAGATGCCGGTCGGGTGGAACTGCACGAACTCCATGTCCTGCAGCGGAAGCCCCGCGCGAAGCACCATGCCGCCGCCGTCGCCGGTGCAGGTATGCGCCGACGTGGCGGAGAAATAGGTGCGGCCCGATCCGCCGGTCGCCAGCACGACGGCATGGGCACGGAAGCGGTGGATGACGCCGGTTTCCATGCAGAGCGCCAGGACGCCCTTGCACTCGCCATTCTCCATGATGAGGTCGAGCGCGAAATACTCGATGAAGAAGTCGGCGTCGTACTTCAGGCTCTGCTGATAGAGCGCGTGGAGCATGGCGTGGCCGGTGCGGTCGGCGGCGGCGCAGGTGCGCTGCACGGGCGGGCCGGCACCCATGTTCTGCATGTGGCCGCCAAAGGGACGCTGGTAGATCGTGCCGTTATCGTTGCGGCTGAACGGCACGCCCGCGTGCTCCAGCTCGATCACGGCGGCCGGTGCCTCGCGCACCATATATTCGATCGCGTCCTGGTCGCCGAGCCAGTCGGAACCCTTGACGGTGTCGAACATGTGCCAGGTCCAGTGATCCGGCGTGTTGTTGCCGAGGCTGGCGGCGATGCCGCCCTGCGCGGCGACGGTGTGCGAGCGGGTCGGGAACACCTTGGTGATGCAGGCCGTCTTCAGCCCCTTTTCCGCGCAGCCCATCGTGGCGCGCAGGCCGGAGCCGCCGGCGCCGACGACGACCGCGTCATAGACACGGTCGATGATCTGATATGCCTCGGCCATCAGTGGGCCACCCCCGTGAACGCGACCTTCAGGATCGAGAAGATGGCGAGCGCACCCGCCGCGATCGTGAAGAAGTTGAGAAGGACGAGCGCGACGATGCGGCTCTCGTCATGCTGGTAATCCTCGATCACCACCTGCAGCCCCAAGCGGAAATGCCAGAAGGTGTTGATGACGATGAGGAGGAGCGGCACCGCCACCCAGGGCGATGACGCCCAGGTCGCCACCGCCTGATAGTCGCTGAGCGGCAGGCGGAGGAGCGAGACGACCAGCCAGATGAGCAGGATGATGTTCGCGGCCGCCGTCAGCCGCTGCATGACCCAATGATGCGTGCCGGTCTTCGCCGACCCGAGACCGCGGACGCGGCCGATGCCCGTACCGTTGCCCATCAGCCCTTCACCCCCAGGATGTAGCCCCAGACGAGGACGGTCATCACGATCGAGAAGACGAGCGTCGCGATGGCGCTGGTCTTGTTGCCCCGCAGCTCGAAATTGGCGCCGGCATCAAGGAAGAGATGGCGCACGCCGTTGGCGAGATGCTGGAAGAACGCCCAGGTCAGGCCGAGGCCGACGAGGCGCGCCAGGATGTTGACGACGTGCTGCCCGCCTTCGCCCGGTTCCGCCTTGATCACCCAATGGACGAAGCTGGCGTAGCTGTCCGCGCCGCCCGCGATGGCGGCGAGCCACCAGACGAACAGGCCGGTGCCGACGGTGGCAAGGCCGCTGCCGGTGACGCGATGAAGGATCGAGACCAGCATATGCGGTCCCCACCGCCAGATGGTCAGATGCGGCGACAAGGGCCGCGCATGATTACGAGACATGAGGCTATCCCCGACGAACGCCTGATTAGAACGGCTCGTCTTTAGACGGTTCGTCCCTTCATGCAACCGCCGCGCCGCAGCATTCGAGCAAGCGGGCACGGCTAACGTCCTGTTTACCGTTGTGCCGTAACAAAGCCGTACTGGATCGGACGGAGACACTGATGAGGATGGACCCTATCGCCGCCACGGCTTCGCTGCCCATCGCTATCGCGATGGGCGCGCAAGACATTGCCCGGCGTGTAACCATCTATGGCGCCGACGGCGCCTTCTTCCGCGAAGCGAGCCATCTCTGGCAGCAAGCGGGCGACATCCTCTCCGACGAGACGGGGAAGATCCTCGTTCTGTTGAGAAGTGGCATCCTTGATGCCGAGGATCAGGAAGACGCCGAGGCGATCTTGAAGAAGGGGCAGGCTTTCGCCGCAGGCATCTACAACGCCCCATTCGACGAGACCTGGGTGAAATGGCTGGCGGCGCCCGCCGCCGACCTGTTCGCGCGCGGACAGGACCTGCCGCAGATCATCGCGCTTTTCACGGACATGGCCTCCCGCGTGCATCGGCGGATTCGCCAGAAGTTCGGCCATGATTTCGAAGAGGTGGACCGGCTCAGCACCACCTTCAGCCGGCTATGCTTCTACCAGGTCGAGGTTATGTCTTGGCACTACACCGCGATCGAGCGGGCCCATGCGTCGGGTGCCCTGTCGGGCCAGTCGCGCCGATTCCAGGAGCAGATTGCCCAGATCGTCGACTCTGCCGCGCATGAGGCGGGCGCGCTCAGCAATCGAACGGTCCATACCGCGCAGGCGACGCGCGCCATGTTGGGCAAGGCGTCGGAAGTCGCCGCCGCCGCCGAACAGTCGGCCGTCGCGATGCGCGAGGCGGCTCAGACGGCCGCCGGCCTGATCCGCGCCATCGAGGACGCCCGGTCCGAGGTCGAACTGGCCGCAACGGTCGCAGTGCGTGCCGGCGATCAATCGGCCAAGGCGGTCGAGACATCGGAGGCACTGTCCGGTCACGCCAAGGCGATCGAGTCGATCCTTGGCCTGATCCGCGACATTGCCGGGCAGACCAACCTCCTCGCGCTCAATGCCACGATCGAGGCGGCGCGGGCCGGTGACGCCGGACGCGGCTTCGCCGTGGTGGCGCAGGAGGTGAAGAGCCTCGCCAACCAGACCGCACGCGCCACCGACGACATCGCATCCAAGATCTCGGTCATCCAGGCGGCGACGCGCGAGACCCTGAGCGCCAACGGGTCGATCCGCGACACGGTGGGCGAAGTGCAGACCTCCGCCCGCCGCATCCAGCAGGCGATGGAGGTGCAGGCGCAGACGGTGACGATGATCACCGCGGCCGTCGACGAAACCGCGCTCGCGGCCGATTCGATGTCCAGCACGATCGCCTCGATCCACGAGGAGACGGAGGCGGTCGCGACCGATATCGACGCGCTGGAGACCGGGTTCCGGAAAGTGGACGAGCGGCTGACCAACCTGGCCAACGCCGCCAACGCGTTCATCACCGAGATCGGAGCCTAAGACGCTTTCGCCTGTGGGGCGGGGACGCTAGTGGCCGGTGCATGGCCACACATGTCCTCGTCACCGGCGCAAGCCGCGGCATCGGCGCCGCCATCGTCGAACGCCTCGCCACCGAGAGCACCGCGGTCGTGGGGCAGGCGACCACTGCCGCCGGCGGCCTGATCGCCGCCGACCTGGCGCAACCCGGCTCCGCCGCCGCCTTGTGGCGCGAGGCGCTGGCACGGCTCGACGGGCGCATCGACGTCATCGTCAACAATGCCGGCGTGTTCGAGGCGAACGGCATCGACCTGCCCGATGCCGATTGGGTCGAGGGCTGGGAGCGGACGATGCGGATCAACCTGACCGCGTCCGCCGAACTCTGCCGCTTCGCCGTCCAGCACTTCCGCGAGCGCGGCAAAGGCGGGCGGATCGTCAACATCGCCAGCCGCGCCGCTTATCGCGGCGATTCGCCCGCGCACTGGCACTATGCCGCATCGAAGGCGGGCATGGTCGGAATGACCAAGTCGATCGCGCGGGGCTATGCGAGCGAGCGCATCCTCGCCTTCGCGATCTGCCCCGGATTCACCATGACGGGAATGGCGGACGATTATCTGGCGAGCCGGGGCGGCAACAAGCTCCTCGCCGACATTCCGCTCGGCCGTGTCGCCATGCCGGAGGAGGTGGCGGAGATGGCCGCGTTCCTGGCGCTGCGCGCGCCGGAGTCGATGGCCGGCGCGGTGCTCGACGTGAATGGGGCGAGCTATGTCCGATAGCTGGAAAGTAACACTGCCCTGCACCAGGGCGGAGGCTGAGGCGCTTTCGGGCGACATTCCCTCGCTGGCGTTGCTGGAGCCGGTGCCGGTGCTGATGACCAGCGAGCCCGATCCGAGCCGGCCCGAGGAATGGCGACTGGACGTCTATCTTGAGGCCGAGCCCGATGCCGCCACCCTGCGCATGCTCCAGGCGCTGGTGCCAAGCGCCGAGACGGAGCCGGTGGTGGAGCGGATCGCCGACGCCGATTGGGTGACGATCAGCCAGGCCGGGCTGGAGCCGATCCGCGCCGGACGCTTCTTCGTCCACACCGGGCATAATGCGGCCGAGATCCCGGCTGGCGTTGTACCGTTCGAGATCGACGCCGGCCGGGCATTCGGCACCGGGCATCACGAAACGACCACCGGATGCCTTGAGATGCTCGATCGGATGGCGCGGGCGGGCGCGCGGTTCCGCAACATCGCCGATGTGGGGACCGGCACCGGCCTGCTCGCCTTCGCCGCCATGCATCTGTGGCGGCAGGCGGATGTCATCGCGTCCGATATCGACCCCGTGTCGATCGAGGTAACGGCGGAGAATGCGGCGTTGAACGGTATCGCGAGCGGCCCCGCGCGCGGCGCACTGGCGCTGGCGGTGGCACCAGGGTTGCAGCACCGCGCGCTGGTGCGGCGCGCGCCCTATGACCTGCTGATCGCCAATATTCTCGCCGGGCCGCTGATCGAATTGTCGCGCGACTTCGCGGCGGCGGTGGCGCCGGGCGGGCAGGTGATCCTCGCCGGGCTGATGCAGTCGCAGGCGGATGCGGTGATCGCGGGCTATCGACGCCAGGGCCTGCACCCGATCGACCGTATCGATCGCGGCAAATGGCCGACGCTCCGCCTGCGCAAGCGGCGGTCGGCGCGCGTCATCCTGCCGCTCGCCCCCACGCCCACGCCTGTGATCCCGTGGTGATGACGCGATCCTCAGGCAGGATAGCGGCCGGCGCGATGTCCGGGAGGCCGTCCAGCCGGGCATAGAGCGGGGCGAAGTCGGTCGCCGTCGTCATGGTCAGCAGCTGGTCGAAGCTGTCGATGACGAAATAGCTCTGCTGGTAATCGTCGATGCGGTATTCGGTGCGCATCACGCGTTCGAGGTCGAAGGCAATGCGGTTGGGGCTGTCGCTGTCGAGGGCGAAGCGGCTCTCGCCATGGCTCGACACGATGCCGGAGCCGTAGATGCGCAGATCGCCCCCTTCGCGCACCAGCCCGAATTCCACCGTATACCAATAAAGCCGCGCCAGCTTGTGGAGCGCGCCATAACCGAGGCTGCGCAGGCCGCCCTGACCATAGGCATGGATGTAGTCGGCGAAGACCGGATCGGCGAGCATCGGGACGTGGCCGAAGACATCGTGGAAGACATCCGGCTCCTGCAAGTAATCGAGCTGGTCACGGGAGCGGATGAAGTTCCCGGCTACGAAACGGCGGTTGGCGAGGTGATCGAAGAACACCGCGTCGGGGACGAGCCCGGGCACCGCGACGACGCGCCAGCCGGTCAGCTTCATCAGTCGGTCGGACAGTTCATCGAAGTCGGGAATCCCGGGCCTGGAGAGACGGAGGACGTCGAGGCCGTTCAGCCAGGCCTGCGACGCGCGGCCGGGCAACAGCGCGGACTGGCGCGCGAAGAGCAGGTCCCAGATGGCATGCTCCTCCGCGGTGTAGCGGCCCCAGTCCTGCGGCACCGTCCAGTCCGCGGCGGCGCCATCGGGGGGTGTCTCGTGGATGTGCGTGTCGGTCATGGCCGTTCAACGCACGACTGCGCGGAAGAGACGACCGGCTAGATCAGGAAGCCGTCCATCTTCCAGATCGCATCCCGCACGGCCCGCCACTGGTGCGAACGCTGCAAGCGTCCGGCGGCGATCGACCTGGAGATGTGATCCCCCACCAGGATCGGCGCACGGCTCTGGTGTCGCCTGACATAGATACGAGCCATCCTCTGGATCAACGCTGTAGGCATTGGACATCCCTCCACGGCCACAACAGGTCGATAATGAACATTGTTTCACAGAATGATGGTTAAGCGAAATGCTACCATGATTTAGGAACAAGGAAGATCAGCCTACATTGAAGCTCATCTCTTCAGGTCAGGTTCGATGTAGCTCCCGGCCTTGATCATTACTGTTCCCTCGAAGTGCGCGAGCCGGTGTTCGTCGCGGCAGGCGAGCGAGGATTTGCGCGCGGCTGCGGCATATCGGATAACCCCCGCCAGAGCATTGCGAACAAGGCCGGGATGGCCCCGGCTTTGCGTCCTCGACTTCGCTAGAGCCCCCGCAAGGGGGGCTCTAGCCGCGCAGCCTGTAACCCGTGCGGAAGATCCAGGCGATGATCGCGATGCAGACACCCATGAACGCCAATGTCAGGGCCACGCAGATGCGGATATCGACGTCGCTGGTGCCGTAGAAGCACCAACGGAAGCCGTTCACCAGATAGACGACCGGGTTGAACAGGGTCACCGTCCGCCACGGTTCCGGCAGCATGGAGATCGAGTAGAAGGTGCCGCCAAGGAAGGTGAGCGGAGTCACGACCATCATCGGCACGATCTGCAACCGTTCGAACCCGTCCGCCCACAGGCCGAGGATGAAGCCGAGCAGGCAGAAGCTGACCGCAATGAGGATCAGGAAGGCCAGTGCCCAGACCGGGTGGACGATGTGGAACGGCACGAACAGCCGCGCCGTGGCGAGGATGATGAGGGCCAGGATCGCCGACTTGGTCGCCGCCGCGCCGACATAGCCGACCAGGATCTCCGGCACGCCGATCGGCGCGGAAAGCGTCTCGTACACCGTGCCGGTAAAACGCGGCAGGTAGATGCCGATGCTCGCATTGCCGATGCTTTCGGAGAGGACCGTCAGCAGCATCAGCCCCGGCACGATGAACGCACCATAGGAGATGCCATCGACCGTCTGCATCCGGCTGCCGATCGCCGATCCGAAGACAATGAAATAGAGCGATGTGGTGAGCACCGGCGTCAGGATGCTCTGGAACAAGGTGCGCCAGGTGCGCTCCAGCTCCGACAGGTAAAGCACGCGCATCGCGGGAACGTTCAGGCCCATCGCAGCCATGGTCAGCGGCCCTCCACCAGATCGACGAAGATGTCCTCAAGGCTCGATCGATGCGTGTCGAGTGTCCTGAAGTCGATGCCAGCCGATTCGAGCGCCTTGATGAGCGCGGCGAGGCCGCGGTTCTCCGCCTCCTCGGCGGTGATGGTGTAAGTCAGCGTCTGCTTGTCTTCGGAGAGGGTGAGCGGCCAGTCGGCGAACGTGGGCGGGATCGTGTCGAGCGGAGCGGCAAGACCGACCACAGCCTCGGTCTTGCCGAGCTTCGCCATCAGCGCCTTCTTCTCCTCGACCAGGATCAGCTCGCCCTTGTCGATCACCCCGATGCGGTCGGCCATTTCCTCCGCCTCTTCGATATAGTGCGTCGTCAGGATGATGGTGACGCCCTGATCGCGCAATTTGCCGATCAGCCGCCACATGTCGCGGCGCAGCTCGACATCGACGCCGGCGGTGGGCTCGTCGAGGAACAGCACCTCCGGCTCATGGACCAGGGCCTTGGCGATGAGCACGCGGCGCTTCATGCCGCCCGACAGCGCCTGGATGCGCGCCTCGCGCTTGTCCCAGAGCGAGAGCGACTTCAGCACGCGTTCAACCACCTTGGGATCGCGCGGCTTGCCGAACAGGCCGCGCGAGAAACTCACCACCCGCCCGACATAGTCGAAGATGTTGAGCGACAGTTCCTGCGGCACGAGGCCGATCCTGGCGCGGCCGCCGCGCGGATCGGCGAGGAGATCGACGCCACCGATCATGATGCTCCCCGAGGTCGGCCGAACGATGCCACAGACCGCGCCAATCAGCGTTGTCTTGCCCGCGCCGTTGGGGCCGAGAAGGGCGAAGATCTCGCCCTTTTCAATCGAGAGGGAGACGGATTTCAGCGCCTGCTGGCCGCTGTCATAGGTCTTCGAAAGGTCGGCGATTTCGAGGATGGCGGCCATGTGGGTGGGAACATAGGGCGCGTTGGGGAGAGGTCCAGCCTTCTCCTTTTCACCTGCCAACCGTGACCCCCGCCCGTTCGCGCTGAGCCTGTCGAAGCGCCGGTGAGACGGTGGCGCAGGCCCTTCGACAGGCTCAGTCCGAACGGCGTGAGAGTGCCGGCCAGGGCGCCGGCCGTGAGGCACCTTGCGGAGCGCGTCACGAGACTGCAACCTGACGCCATGTTATTACGATTCGCGCCGTTCGTATTCCTGATCGCGACGCCGCTCGCCGCTCAAGTGCCGGCAGCGCCGCCGCCCGCACCCACCCCGCCGCCCGCCTACGCCACCACCCTCGTCCGCCTGCAGACCACCAGCGGCCCGATCGACATCGCGGTGGAGACAGAGCGCGCGCCGATCACCGCGAAAAACTTCCTCGCCTATGTCGACCAGAAACGGTTCGACGGCACCGCGATCTACCGCGCGGTCAAGGTACAGGCGGGGTACGGCCTGATTCAGGGCGGGGTGAACAACGATCCCAAGAAGGTGCTGAAGCCGATCGCGCATGAGCCGACCAGCAAGACCGGCCTTGCCCATGTCGAGGGCGCGGTGTCGATGGCGCGCAATGCGCCCGGCACGGCGGCGGGCGACTTCTTCATCGTTGTCGGCGGCTTCCCGACGATGGATGCCCAGCCCGGCGGCGATCCCGGCTTCGCCGTGTTCGGCCATGTCGAAAACGGCATGGATCTGGTGAAGACCACGCTTGACGCGCCGACCAAGCCGGGCGGTCCCGCCGCCATGCAGGGCCAGATGCTCGCCGCCCCTCTCAAGATCATCACCGCACGTCGCGTTCAGTAAGGAGTACAAGTCATGGATCGTCGCCAATTTCTGGCAAGCGGGAGCGCGGTGGCCGCCCTTGCCCTTGCCCCGAAGGCGGCCTTCGCCGCGACCGGAACAGCCGACGCCAAGCTGAACACCCTGTTCCAGGCGATCTTCGACGACACGATCGACAATTCGCCGGGCTTTGCCTCGTCGCTCGGCCTCGACAAGGGCCCGCGGGCGGCCCTGAAGCACAAGCTGGACGACGAGAGCGAGGCGGAGATGCGCCGCAATCTCGCGCGCACGAAGGGTTGGCTGGACAAGCTGAAGGCGTTCCCGACGCCCGGCCTCTCCCCCGCCGCCGCGCTGAACCGCGAGATCGTGATCTATTCGACCGAAGCGCAGACGGTCGCGCCGGAGAAATTCGGCCTCGATTCCGTGATCCGTCCGTACCGCATCTTCCAGCAGGGCGGCGCTTATTACTCGGTGCCCGACTTCCTCAACGACACCCATACGATCGAGAATGCCGAGGATGCGACCGCCTATGTCGACCGACTGAAGCAGTTCCCGGCCGTGCTCGACACCGATACGCAGGTGGAGAAGGCGCGCGGTGCGCGAGGCTATATCGCGCCCGACTTCTGCATCGATCTGACCATCGGCCAGATGGAGAAGATGCGGCGCGTGCCCGCCGCCGAGAACAGCCTCGTCCGGTCGCTCGCCACCCGCGCCAAGGCGAAGGGCATAGCCGGAGACTGGGAAAAGGCCGCGACGGCCATCGTTGAGCGCGAGGTCTATCCCGCGCTCGACCGCCAGATCGCGCTGATGAAGGCCGAGCGGGCGCAGACCAAGCCCGGCGCGGGCGTCTGGCGGGTGCCCGAGGGCGAGGCGATCTATGCCGCCGCGCTTCGCCAGGCGACGACCACCGACTTCACGCCGGACGAGGTCCACAAGATGGGCCTCGAACAGGTCGCCGAACTCTCCGCCCGGCTCGACACCATCCTGAAGGGTCAGGGGATGAGCCAGGGTTCGATCGGCGCGCGGCTGAACGCGCTGAACAAGGACCCGGCGCAGCTCTACCCGGACACGGCGGAGGGCCGCACCGCGCTGATCCGGTCCCTGAACGAGGGCTATCGCGCGATGCAGGCGAAACTGCCGCAGATCCTCGACAATCCGCCGGACGCCCCGCTGGAGATCCGCGCGGTGCCCGTCGAGATCCAGGACGGCGCGTCGAACGGCTATTACAAGCGCGCCGCGCTAGACGGGTCGCGCCCGGCGATCTACTTCATCAACCTGAAGGATGTCGGCGACTGGCCGAAATACTCGCTCCCCTCGCTCACCTATCACGAGGCGGTGCCGGGTCATCACACGCAGATCAGCATATCGCAGCAATCGGGCGACATCCCGATGCTGCGCAAGATCGGCTTCTTCGGCGCCTATACCGAGGGCTGGGCGCTCTATGCGGAAGGGCTGGCCGACGAGCTGAAGGGCTATGCCACGCCGATCGAGCAGGCCGGCTATCTGCAAAGCTTCCTGTTCCGTGCGGCGCGACTGGTGGTCGATACCGGCATTCACACCAAGCAGTGGACCCGCGAGCAGGCGACCCAGTACTTCGTCGAGAACACCGGCTTCGCCCAGCCGCGATCGCAGCGCGAGGTGGAGCGGTACTGCACCCAGCCGGGGCAGGCCTGCTCCTACAAGGTCGGCCACATGGCCTGGGACCGCGCGCGCAAGGCGGCGCAGGCGGCGGCAGGCGACCGCTTCGACATCCGCCAGTTCCACTCGATCCTGACCTTCGGCGCGATGCCGCTGACCATCATGGAACGGCTCTCGGCGGAGAGGACCAAGGCATTCCTGAGCGGAGGGACGGGCAAGGCATGAAGCGAGCCGGGGGGCGCATCATCATACTGGCCACCGCGATGCTGATCGCGGTTCCCGCCGCCGCGACGGAGCGGGGATCGCCGCGCGAGATCGACGGGCAGCGGGCGGCCCCGACGGTCTCGCGTGCGGTGCTACCGGAGGCGGACGTTAAGCGCTCCCGCTGGAAGGCGCGGGTACCGATCCAGCGACTGCGGCAATGGCTGGCGCCCGCCAAGGTGAAGGTGACGGCAAGCTGTTAGGACTGCTCCTCCGTTACCCCGCAATAAGTCCGGGGTGACGAAGTTCTGTCCCACGCCGTTCGCACTGAGCTTGTCGAAGTGCCGGTGCCGCGCTCAACAGTCGCGCTGGGGCTTCGACAGGCTCAGCCCGAACGGGGGTGGAGAATGCTTCCGGGTGAGGGACTATCCCGCATCACTTCGAAGGGCACCCCGCCGAGGACGTGGCCCATCGGGCCGTGGCCTTCCCCCAGGCCCGGCGCAGCCTTGAGTGCGGCGCGGAGATAGGCGCGGGCGCGGGTGATCGCGGGGATGAGGTGTAGGCCTGCCGCCAGGCCGGTCGCAATGCCGCTCGCCAGAGTGCAGCCGGTGCCGTGGCTGTGGCGGGTGTCGATGCGGCCGGCGGACCAGCTTTCGGTCCCGCCTGGCGTGACGAGGGTGTCGCGGACGACGGGGACGCCGTTGAATGTCGCGTCCAGATGCCCGCCCTTGGCGAGGATGGCGGTGTTGTGGCGCTCGCTCAGCAGCTTCGCGGCCGTTTCCGCCTGAGCAACGTCTCCCACCGGCAATCCTGATAGCGCTGAGAGTTCGGCGGCGTTCGGGGTGGTGACGGTCGCCACAGCCATCAGCCGTTCGAACGCGCTGATCGTGTCGGCATCGGCCAGCACCGCGCCGCTACTGGCGATCATCACCGGGTCGAAGACGACGCTGAAGTCCACGCGACCCAACCAGTCGGCAAGCGCATGGGCGGTCTCGGCCGATCCGATCATGCCGACCTTCACCGCATCTACGCCGAGGTCCGACGCCACCGCCTCCACCTGCGCCATCACGGTCGTTGTGGGGATGGTGTGGACTTCGCTGACGCCTTTGCTGTTCTGCGCGGTGACGGCGGTGATCGCGGTCATGGCGTGGCCGCCCAGCATGGTGACCGTCTTGATGTCCGCCTGGATGCCGGCGCCGCCGCCGGAGTCCGATCCGGCGACGATCAGGACGCGCGGGATCATGCCGCCTTGGCGACCGCATCGCAGATCTGGTCGACCACCGCCTTGACCAGCGCCTTGTCCTCTCCCTCCGCCATCACACGGATCACCGGCTCGGTACCGGACGGGCGAATGACCAGGCGGCCGCCGCTGCCGAGGCGCACCTCACCCTCCGCGATCGCCGCCTTGACGCTGTCGGCATCGAGCGGCCGACCGCCCTTGAAACGGACGTTCTTGAGGAGCTGTGGATAGGGATCGAAGCGGTGGAGCAGTTCGCTGGCAGGGCGGCCGGTCTCGACCAGTTCGGCGAGAACCTGAAGGGCGGCGACAAGGCCATCGCCGGTAGTTGCATGATCGGCCAGGATGATGTGGCCCGACTGCTCGCCGCCGACATTGTAGCCGCCCGCGCGCATGGCCTCCAGTACATGACGGTCGCCGACGGCGGTGCGGTGGAGAGCGAGGCCCTGCTTCTGAAGATACTTCTCCAGACCGAGGTTCGACATAACCGTCGCGACTACCCCGTCCCCGCGCAACTGACCCCGCCGGGCGGCGGCGGAGGCGATCAGCGCCATCACCTGATCGCCGTCAACGATCTTGCCCTTCTCATCCACCACGATCAGTCGGTCGGCGTCGCCGTCGAGCGCGATGCCGATGTCGGCGCGGACCTCCAGCACCTTCTGCTGCAGCGCCTTGGGCGCGGTGGAACCGCAGTCGAGGTTGATGTTGATGCCGTTGGGATTGACGCCCATCGAGATCAGGTCCGCCCCCAGCTCCCAGAGCGCGGCGGGTGCGACCTGATAGGCCGCCCCGTTCGCGCAATCGACGACGATGCGCAGACCATCGAGGCGGAGGTGTTCGGGGAAGGTGTCCTTGGCGAACTGGATATAGCGGCCTTGTGCGTCGTCGATGCGGCGGGCGCGGCCGATCTCGGGCGCGGGGACGAGGGTGGGCTCGGCGTCGATCGCCGCCTCGATCGCCGCCTCGGCATCGTCGCTGAGCTTGTAGCCGTCCGGGCCGAAGAGCTTGATGCCGTTGTCCGCGAAGGGATTGTGGCTGGCCGAGACCATGACGCCAATGTCGGCGCGCATCGACCGGGTGAGCATCGCGACGGCAGGCGTTGGCATCGGGCCGAGCAGCACCACGTCCATGCCGACCGAGGTGAAGCCGGCGGTCAGCGCCGATTCCATCATATAGCCGGAAAGCCGCGTGTCCTTGCCGATGACGACGCGGTGGCGGTGATCGCCGCGCACGAAATAGGCCCCCGCCGCCTGCCCCACCTTCATCGCCATCGCGGCGGTCATCGGGTGGACGTTCGTGAGGCCGCGAATGCCGTCGGTGCCGAAGTATCTGGCCATCAGCGGACCCCGTGCATCCAGCGCTTCAGCACCGGAGAAAGGAGCAGGAGGACGACGCCAATGCCGGTCGAGATCAGGCCGATCGTCCAGAACACCTGCGCATAGGTGTCGAGGCTGACCTTCAGATTGGTGACCTGACCGCCGACCGTCTCCACGCTGGCGAGCTGCGCCACCGCGCCCGCGACGTACTGCGCGGTCGCGATCGACAGGAACCACAGGCCCATCATCAGGCCGACGACGCGGGCCATGGCGAGCTTGGTGATCATCGACAGGCCGACCGGCGAAATGCAGAGTTCGGCGATCGAATGGACCAAATAGGTCGCGGCCACCCAGACCAGCGCGACCTTGAAGTCGGGTCCGACGAACCGCGTGCCGAAAACGAGGAGGAGGAAGCCCAGCCCCGCGCCGATCAGAGCCAGCGAGAACTTGACGGGGATCGATGGCTCCAGACCCCGTTTTGCCAGCCAGGGCCAGAGCATCGAGAAGATCGGCGCGAAGATCACGATCCAGATCGCGTTGAACACCTGAACCTGCCCGGCCGGCATGGTGTAGAAGCCGAGGTCACGCTCGGTATTGCGGTCGGCGAAGAAGGTCAGCGAGGAGCCGGCCTGTTCGAACAACGTCCAGAACACGACGTTGAACACGACCAGCACGATCGCCACCGCCATCATCTGGAACTCGGTGCGGTCGCCCGCACGCCAGGACCAGATCGGGATGGCGATGACCGAGAGGAAGAAGGTGCCGAACATCACCTGGCCAAGGATCGGCAGGGTTGTGATGTAGCCGACAATGCCGCCGCCCTTGGCCGCCGCCGCCACCGCATCGGCGTTCTGCATCATGTTGTAGTAGAGCACCCAAGCCACGGGCACGGCGAGGATCGCGAGGATCCAGATGATCACCCTGCGGTCGGGCGCGTCGGCCGGCTTCTCGCCATAGCCGGCGAGACGCCCGCCATCGAACTGCATCAGCGACCAGCTGAACAACATGCCGAGTGCAGCCAGCAGGAAGCCCGCCCACCAGCCGACCTGTTCGGCGAGGATCGGGCAGAAGAACTGCGACAGGAACGAGCCAAGATTGATGCCCATGTAGAACAGGGTGAAACCGGCATCCCGCCTGCGGTCGCCGGGCGCGTAGAGCGTGCCGACGATGGTCGAGATGTTCGGCTTGAAGAAGCCGTTGCCGACAGTGATACAGCTGAGACCGACGAGCATCAGCGCGACGAAGAACCAGGCGCGGTCGGCGTTGGACTCGAACTGGCCCGGCGCGACATGGCGGACCTCGGCCCCGTCCGCGCCGAGGAGGGACACCGACTTGTCGTCATTGCCCCGGATCTTCAGCTCGGCGGTGGGAGTGCGGACGAATTGCGCGTCCTTCTGCACCACCACTTCGTAGCGTGTGCCCTCGATCACCGCATAGGGCTTGGCGGTCTCCCCGCCGAAGCAGAGGATGAAATAGCCCGCCGCCATCAGGATCGCGCCGAGCTTTACCGAACTCTTCGACCCGAGATAGCGATCCGCCACCCAGCCGCCGACGAGTGGGGTCAGGTAGACCAGGCTGGTGAACGCTCCATAGATGCCGTTGGTCGTCCCGTCCGAGAACATGAAGTGCTGCGCGAGGTAGAGCGTCAGCAGCGCGCGCATCCCGTAGAAACCGAAACGCTCCCACATTTCCGTGGTGAAGAGCCGGGCAAGCTGGCGGGGATGGCCGAACCAGCTGTCGCCGTCCGATCGGCTTACATGCGGGGTTTCGGGTTCCGGGGTGGCATCTGCGGTCGGAAGGACCATTGGGACTCCATCGGTACGGGGCGGCAGCGGCGACGCGCCGGTGATGGACGGGGAGACTAGGGGGGCGGAGCGGTGGCGTCGAGTGGGAAGGCGAAGTCGCGCGTGGCGGCATCCTACGTCCGTTCGCACTGAGCCTGTCGAAGTGCCTGCGAGGACGGTGGTGCTGGCGCTTCGACAGGCTCAGCGCGAACGGCAGTGGAATGTTTTCCGCAGGTGACGAGAGCGGCGTGAACCCCTACCTCCAGCCCCATGTTCAACGATCTCTCCTCCCCCGCCGCCCTTATCGCCAGCCGCCGGTCGGGCAAGCCGCGCGACATGGTTGGGCCGGGGCCGAGCGAGGCGGAGCTGCGCGCGATCATCGGGCAGGCGGCGCGGGTGCCGGACCACGGCAAGCTCTTTCCCTGGCGCTTCCACATCATCACCGATCGCGATGCTTTCGAGAACCTCCTGACCAGCGCCTTCCGCACCGAGCGGAACGTGCCGGAGAAGGTCAGCCTGCAGGCGCTGAAGGACTTCGCGCGGCAGGGCGAGGCGATCGTCTGCGTGACCTCGGTGCCGGTTCAGCCGAGCGCGATCCCGCTCTGGGAGCAGGAGTTGTCGGCCGGGGCGGCATGCCTCAACCTGCTCTACGCTGTCCATGCAGCTGGTTATGTGGGATGCTGGCTCACCGGCTGGCCCTCCTTCTCGGAGACGGTGCGTGACGCGTTCGATGGCCCCGGATCGCGCATCGCGGGTTTCATCTTCATCGGGTCACCGGGGCAGCCGCTTGAGGAGCGGCCGCGCCCGACACTGGACATGGTGGTGAAATCCTGGCCGCCGAAGGGTTGACCGTCCTGGTGTATTAGGACAGTGCTACGGCCGTGAACAGCAAGGACAGCCCCGCCTATCTACGGCTGCGCGGCGAGATCGTCGGCGCGATCCTTGACGGGCGCTTTAGTGACGGCGATTCGCTCCCCTCGGTGCGGAGCCTCGCGGCGGAGCATGGCCTCAACCCGTTGACCGTCGCCAAGGCGTACCAGACGTTCCAGGACGACGGGCTCGTCACCGTGCGGCGCGGGATCGGCATGTTCGTGGCGGAGGGGGCGAGCGACCGCCTGCGTCGCAGCGAGCGCGAGACGTTCCTGACCGAGCACTGGCCGTCGATCGCACGGCGCATCCGCGCGCTGGGGCTGGATGTCGAGGATCTGCTGCAGGCTGTCCCCTAGGCACCGCTTGCAACGGAGTGTTCGTTGACGCGCATCCTGCCCTTTGGACCTGAAGCCGTTGCCGAGGCCGCTGCGCTGATCCTTGGTGGTCAGCCGGTCGCGTTGCCGACGGAGACGGTGTACGGCCTCGCTGCCGACGCAACGGATGCCGAGGCGGTCGCGCGGATCTATGCGGCGAAGGGGCGGCCATCGTTCAATCCGCTGATCGTGCATGTGCCGGAGCTGGAGGCGGCGCGGCGGATCGCGTCATTCGATGCGCGAGCCGAGGCTCTCGCGGCGACATTCTGGCCGGGGCCGCTGACGCTGGTGCTGCCGGCCCGCGCCGACAACGGCATCGCGCGGATCGCCTCGGCCAACCTGCCGACGGTCGCCATCCGTGTGCCGGTGCATCCCGCCATCCAGGCCATCCTCAAGGCGGCGGGCCGGCCCCTCGCGGCACCCTCGGCCAATGCCAGCGGGCGGATCAGCCCGACGCGGGCCGAGCATGTGCGGGAGAGCCTGGACGGGCGCATCCCGCTGATCGTCGATGCCGGTCCGACCGGCGCCGGCGTCGAGTCGACGATCCTGGCAGTGCGGGACGCAGGCGTGTTCCTGCTGCGTCCGGGTCCGGTGACGGAGGAAGACGTCCTCCGACGGACCGGAGTGACAATCGCGACGGCGAAGGAGACGGGTGTTTCTGCGCCCGGCCAACTCGCCAGCCATTATGCGCCGCGCAAGCCGGTGCGCCTGGATGCAGAGGAAGCGCGTCCCGGCGAGTGGCTGATCGGCTTCGGCGCCGTGGCCGGCGACGAGTCGTTGAGCCCGGCGGGCGATCCGGTCGAGGCTGCGGCGCGGCTGTTCGACGCGCTTCACCGCGCCGATGCCGCGCCGGGCGACGCCATTGCCGTGGCACCCGTTCCGGAGGATGGTCTGGGGCTGGCGATCAACGATCGGCTGCGGCGCGCGGCTGTGCGCTAAGGCGGGATTGAACGGGAGAAGCGAAGGTGTATTATACGAACAATACACGGAGGAACGATCCGATGCGCCTTGCCCTCCTGCTCGCCCCCGTCCTCCTGCTCGGCGCCTGCGACAAGCTGGATGCCACGAAGATGGTCCGGGATACCGGGCCCGACATCACCCAGACCTTTCCCGCCACCGGCTTCAACGGTGTCGAGCTACGCGGGCCGGAGAGCGTGACGGTAAAGACCGGCCCGGCCTTCTCGGTCACCGCCAAGGGGCCGCGCCGCGCGGTCGAGGGTATCGACATCCAGGTGCAGGGCGGGCTGCTGCGTGTCGGCCGCAAGGAAGGGCGGATGAGCTATAGCGGCCGGGGTGCGGAGATCACCGTCACCATGCCCGCGATCGCGACGGCGCTGATCTCCGGCCCCGGCAGCCTCGACATCGACAAGGTGCGGGGCGACAGCTTCGCACTGGCGCTGACCGGTGCGGGGAGCGCCGAGGTCGGCGAGGTGGCGGTCCGAACGGCCGAGATGTCGATCACCGGGGCGGGCAGCGTCGAGGCGGCGGGATCGGCCCAGACCACGACTTTGATGCTGAAGGGGGTCGGCAGCTTCGACCTCGACAAGTTCACCACCCGCGACCTAAAGGTCAGCCTGAGGGGCACCGGCAGCATCGACGTGCGCGCGACCGGTACTGCCACGGGCGAGGCAGCGGGCGTCGGCAGCGTCTCGGTCGCGGGTGGCGCAAAGTGTTCGATCGCCCGGCGCGGGATGGGCAGCGTCGAATGCACATAACAAGGGACCGGCCATCGCTGGCCGGTCCCTCTCGTTTTCACGCTATGTCAGCCTTTGCTGGCGTAGCGCTGTCTTAGCAGTCGCGGTCGATCGCGCGGCCGGCGACTGCGCCGACGCCGGCGCCGACGATGGTGCCGAGGGTGCGGTCACCGTTGCGGCCCGCGACCTCGTTGCCGAGCAGACCGCCGGCGATCGCGCCGATTACGGTGCCGCCATTGCCCTTGTCGCGGCAGTAGCCACGGCCACGCGATCCGCGATAACCCCGATCCCGGTAATAGCCACGGTCGCCACGATAATGGCGGTCGCCGCGATAATAGCCGCGATGACGATCGCGATACGCGATCTCGCTGTAGCCGCCGCCGCTATAGCCGTTGTAGCCACCATAATAGGGCTGCGCCTCGGCCGCGACGGGGACCGCAGTGGCGGCGGCGAGAGTGGCGAGAACTCCGATCGTGAAACGCTTGAACATGGTCCGTCTCCTGCGTCTGTGTACTTCAATCCCTGCCGGATCCGGTCCGTTCCGCCATTTTGCGGCGGGCCGGCGTCTTCTCCGTCGGCTGCCCTTATGAAGCGATTCGCGTAAGTCCGGCCTGAACGCGCCTGTTATCGAGCGTTCAGGCCAGATGGAGCGCAGACACGAAAAAGCCCGGCCCCCGCACAGGGACCGGGCTTTTTCGATCAGGCCTGCTCGGCCGAATTAGGCCGCTGCAGCGACCTTCTTCGCGACTTCGCGCTTCAGGCGGCGCGCGCGGAGCGACAGGTCGCTCTCGGAAGTCTTCAGCAGCCAATTGTCGAGACCGCCATTATGCTCGACCGAACGGAGGCCGTGGGTCGAAACGCGCAGCCGCACGCTCTTGCCCAGCGAATCGGACATCAACGTCACGTTCTGCAGGTTCGGCAGGAACGTGCGCTTGGTCTTGTTGTTCGCGTGGGAGACGTTGTGACCAACCTGGCGACCCTTGCCGGTCAGTTCGCAGATGCGCGCCATCGTTCTAATTCCTGAATACGGTTGCCCGGAAAGGCCGCGCCCATACCGGCTGCCTGCCGGTCCGTCAACTCCGCAACCGTTTCGGCGAAGCGGCGTTGACCTGATGATACTGCCAAGGAAACCCCGCCCATGCGCGCCATTGTGGCCATTCTCGCCATCATCGTCCTGATCGTGATCGTCGGGTTCTTCACCGGCTTCATCGGGGCGAAGCAGACGCAGGAAGGCGCGTTGCCGAGCGTCTCCGTTCAGGGAGGGCAATTGCCGAAGTTCGACGTCGATACCGCGAACGTCTCGGTCGGCACCAAGGAGACCACAGTGGAGGTGCCGAAGGTCGGCACCGAGACCAAGACGGTCGATGTCCCCACCATCGCCGTGAAGAAGCCGGAGTGAGCGCGATGGTGGCTGCAACTCCGGGACAGGTTGTTGGCGCGGTGCTGCTGCCGCCACTCGGCGTCTATCTTAAGCGCGGGCTCGGGCGCGACTTCTGGATCGCGACCGGACTGACGATCGTGGCGTTCCTGCCGGGCGTTGTGTTCGCGCTGTGGAGCGTTCTTAGACCCTAGTGACACAACGCCGTTCGCGCTGAGCCTGTCGAAGCGCCAGCGCGACCGCTAGCACCAGCACTTCGACAAGCTCAGTGCGAACGGTCGGGGTTGCCTGTGAAAGGCGCGTCGTTGCCTGTAAGTGGCGGCGGTGTCCTTTCCACTGCCTTCCCCGATGCGGCTCGCTCTAGATCTCGCCCGCGCCGCTGCGGAGGCGGGCGAAGTCCCGGTCGGTGCTGTGATGACACTGGACGGCACCGTAGTCGCCACCTCCGCCAACGCGATGCGTGCCGCCTTCGACCCGACCGCCCATGCCGAGATGCTGGCGATCCGCCGCGCCGCCGACGCGTTGCAACGGTCGCGCCTCGACGGATGCGACCTGTGGGTGACGCTGGAGCCTTGTGCGATGTGCGCCGGGGCGATCGCGATGGCCCGGATCGCGCGGGTCTATTACGCCGCGCCGGATCCAAAAGGCGGGGCGGTGGACCACGGCCCACGCCTGTTCACGCAACCGACATGCCACCATCGGCCGGAGGTGATCGCGGGGCTAGGCGAGGGCGAGGCCGCGGCGATGCTGCGGCGGTTCTTCGCGGAGCGGCGGTAGCGGCACTCTCATCCTCCCCCGCCAGGGGGAGGTGGCGCCGTAGGCGACGGAGGGGGAGGGCGGCGGCGTCCCTAAATACTTGAGGCAGCCGCTGTCCTCCCCCTTCGTCACGCTGCGCGTGACACCTCCCCCTCGCGGGGGGGATGAGACGGCCTCCTTACCCGTTCGTCGTCGTGGTCACCGGCACGACCTTGATCTCCACGCGGCGGTTGGCCTGCCGGCCCGCCGGCGTGTCGTTGCTGGCGACCGGCTGGCTGGAGCCGAAGCCTTGGGTCCCGATGCGGGCGCGGGCGACGCCCTGACCGGCCAGATAGTTCGCCACCGCATCAGCGCGGTTGCGCGACAGCGGCTGGTTGATCGCGTCGGTGCCGGTCGAATCCGTATGGCCGTACACGTCGATATAGGTCTGGTTGTACTGGGCGAGCGTCGCCGCGACCTGGTTGAGCGTGGACTGGAACGCGGGCGAGATCGCGTAGCTGTTGGTGTCGAATGTGATGCCCGACGGGATGTTGAGCAGCAACTCGTCACCCTTGCGCTCGACCTGGACGCCAGTGCCGGCGGTCTGTTCGCGCAGCTTCTTCTCCTGCCGATCCATATAGTTGCCGACCGCACCGCCCGCGATCGCGCCGATGCCCGCACCGACGATCATCTCGGTCCGCTTGTTGCGGCCGCCGACCAGCGCGCCGGTGCCGGTGCCGAGCGCCGCGCCCGCAAGCGCGCCGATCGCCGTCTTGGAGATCGTCCGCTGGCCGGTGTTCGGATCGGTCGTGCAGGCGGCGGTCGCGACCAGCGAGACAGCCAGAATGCTGCCGGTGAAAACCCTCTTCTTCATATGCGGCTCCTCTGCTTTGGGTGCCTAACCCCCTCGCGAGCGAGCCTGTTCCGCTATTGCCCGTGAACGATTCCTGACGCGGTCGTTGCCGAGTCGTCAGAAAGCGGGCATGAGCGTTGTCGCTCGACCGATGGCCCAGCCCCTTTCCCCATTTCCCTGGACTAACCTCCTGATCATCATCGCCCTGGTGGCGTTGAACGGCGTCTTCGCGATGTCGGAGTTGGCGATCGTCTCCTCGCGCAAGGCGCGGCTGGAGGCGATGGCGAAGACGGGACGGACGGGCGCGAGGGTCGCGCTGCGCCTCGCGGCCGATCCGGGCAAGTTCCTGTCTACGGTGCAGATCGGCATCACCCTGATCGGCATCCTCGCCGGCGCCTATTCGGGGGCGAGCCTGGGGCAGCCGGTGGGCGACCGGCTTGCCCTGCTCGGCGTGCCGGCTGCGAGCGCGGGCGAAGTCGGCTTCGCGATCGTGATCGTCGCCACCACCTATCTCTCGCTGATCATCGGCGAGTTGGTGCCCAAGCAGTTCGCCCTGCGCGCGCCGGAGCCGATCGCGGCTCTCGTCGCCTTGCCGATGCAGTGGATCGCGCGGATTTGCGCGCCGGTGGTGTGGCTGCTCGACCAGACCAGCGCGCTCGTCTTCCGCCTGCTCCGCCTCAACCGCGAATCGGAGGCGCAGGTGACGGCGGAGGAACTGCACCTGATCGTCGCCGAGGCATCGAAATCGGGCGTGATCGAGGAGAGCGAGCGGGCGATCATCTCCGGGGTGGTGCGCCTGGCCGACCGGCCGGTGCGCGAGGTGATGACGCCCCGGACCGAGATCGCCTGGCTGGACGCCGGACTGGACGAGGCCGGCGTGCGCGAGCGCCTGCCGACGCTCGGCCATTCGCGGGTGCCGGTGGGTGAGGGATCGGTAGACGAGGTGATCGGCGTGGTCATCGCGCGGGACATCGTGCTGGCGCTGCTCGCGGGCCAGCCGCTCGACCTGCGCGCGCTGATGCGGCCGGTGGCGGTGCTGCCGGATCAGGTCGATGCGATGGATGCGCTCGACGTCCTGCGCCGCGCCGAGGTGCCGATGGCGCTGATCCGCGACGAATACGGCCATCTGGAAGGCCTCATCACCCCCGCCAACCTATTGGGTGCGATCGCCGGTGCCTTCGCCTCGGACCAGGACGAGGACAGCGATCCGGCGCTGGTTGAGCGGGAGGACGGCAGCTACCTGGTATCCGGCTCGCTCTCGGCCGACGTGCTGGCGGAGACTCTGTCGATCGATCTGGACGAGGACCGCGACTACGCGACAGCGGCGGGATTCGCGCTGTCGGTGCTGAAGCACCTGCCGACCACGGGCGAGCATTTCGACGCGCATGGCTGGCGGTTCGAGATCGCCGACATGGATGGCCGCAAGATCGACAAGCTGCTCGCGACCCGGCGGCAGCGGCGGGAGAGCGACTGAGCCCCGTCGTCATGACCGCGGCGAAGCCGCTATAGTTCACGCGGAGACGCAGAGGCGCGGAGAATGAACAGAGGCGCTACGCGCGCCAGCGACCTCTCCGCGCCTCCGCGCCTCCGCGTGAACCAAAATAAAAAGGGCGACCGTCGCCGGCCGCCCCTTCGATCCCGAACCGGAACCCGCGCTTACTTGGCGTGGGTGCCCGCCGCCTCGCGCAGGATGTCGAGGATCTTGGTCTGTGCCGTCGGCTCGTCAACCTGCTCGGTTGCGGCGAGTTCGCGGGCGAGGCGGCTGCAGGCGGCCTCGAAGATCTGGCGCTCGGAATAGCTCTGCTCGGGCTGGTCCTCGGCACGGAACAGGTCGCGGACCACTTCGGAGATCGACACGAGGTCGCCCGAATTGATCTTTGCCTCATATTCCTGCGCGCGGCGCGACCACATGGTGCGCTTCACCTTGGGCTTGCCCTTCAGGGTCGCAAGCGCCTCGTTCATGGTCATGTTGCTGGCGAGCTTGCGCATGCCCGCCGCCTCGGCCTTCGCGGTCGGGACGGAGAGCGTCATCCGCTCTTTTTCGAAACGAAGGACGTAGAGTTCGAGTTTGGTGCCCGCGATCTCCTTGCTCTGCAGTTCGATCACACGGCCGACGCCGTGCTTGGGATATACGACAAAGTCGCCGACATCGAAGCTCAATGCCTTCGTAGCCATGAATCTTGGACCTTTCCGAGGTGGCGCCGCGGGCGAAACCGGCGGCTACCGAAACGACAATTCACATCAAGCCGGGCGACAGACACCCGCGCGTTGGCCAGCCTTGTAACACAAGCGACGCGCGATTTCCAGAATTTCGACGTGAGACGGTGCGGTTAGGGCCCAGCGTGTAATCAGTCGCCGGTGCCGGGCTCCGGCGAGAAGAACTTCTCGTACTTGCCGGTCACCGCCTTCATCTCGTCGGCATCGGCGGGGGCCTCGCCCTTGCGGGTGATGTTCGGCCATTGCGCGGAGAAGGTGGCGTTCAGCTCCATCCACTGCTCCAGCCCGCCCTCGGTATCGGGCAGGATCGCCTCGGCCGGGCATTCCGGCTCGCACACGCCGCAGTCGATGCACTCCGACGGGTTGATGACGAGCATGTTCTCGCCCTCGTAGAAGCAATCGACCGGACACACCTCGACGCAGTCCATGTACTTGCAACGGATGCAGGCGTCGGTGACGACGTAGGTCATGGGGTTCGGTGTCCGCTTGTACGTAGGGTGCCCGGACATGCGGGCGCGCGCCGCCCTCTAGTCGGCGGAGGCGGCGGTCGTCAACAAACCGGGGCTTGGGTTGGGGATAGTGCAGCAAAACGCCGTTCGCGCTGAGCCTGTCGAAGCGCCAGCACCGACCTGCTCACTGGCGCTTCGACAGGCTCAGCGCGAACGGAGGTGGTTACAGGACCTCGGAATAACATTCCCGCGCCTCGGGTGCCGGACCCCTCCGAGCTGGCAGTGCCTCCACGCGTATTACCCTGACCCGGTCATGCAGCGCAAAGCTCAGCACGTTTCCTGGCCGCACGGCGGCATGGGCCGAGGCCACGGGTCGGCCGTCGATGCGAAGATGCCCGCCCTCCGCGACCAACTGCGCGAGGCTGCGCGTCTTCGTCAGGCGGGCGAACCAGAGGAACTTGTCGATCCGCATCGCGCCTTCAGCCATCGGCGGACATCAACTCCGCCAGGCCCGCAAAGGCGTTGCCGGGCCGTGCCGGGCCACGGGGCGGCGGCGGGGCCTTGGCGCCGCGGAAGCGCCAGCCGGGATTGTCGCCGCGCGTCAGCTCGAACCCGCAAAGCCGCATCAGCCGGGCGAGCGCATCGGGCTTGAGGCCGATCGAGACCGCCAGCGCGGGATCGGCGGTGAACGCGGCGCGCAGGCCGCCAGGCGCCTTGGTGCGCTGGTCATGGAGATCGCGGGCGATACGCTCGGCCATGTCGATGCGGAGCATCTGGTCGCCGAAGCGCCGAAACCCAGCCGCCTCCCAGAGCGGGGCGACGGCGGCTTCGGGCGCAGGGAGCAGCGGCACGCCGAAAGGCGGCAGCGGCGGCATGTCGCGCCCGGCCTGCACCGCCATCAGCGCGATGCGCCAGATCACCGCCTCCGGCTTCAGGAGCGCGGGGTGGAACAGGTCGAGTGTGCCGATGCGGATGCCGAGCTTGCGGAGCAGCGCACGCCCATCGCCGGCGAGGGCGTCTACGGCGGCGGAGAGCGGGCGGCGCGCGGCTACCCCGCCGCCTTCGACTAGGGCGGCAAGGACGGCGCGGGCGGCGGGCGGCGTGGCAGCCTGTGTCGCTGCCTCAGCGATGCGTGCGAGGGGGCCGAGCACGCGATCGACGGTCTCGGCAAGCCAACGCTGCGTGCGGTCGAGGATGCGTTTGCGGTCGGCGGGCTGGAGCGCGTCGACCGCACGATGGGGGATGAGCTGGGGCGCAAGCAGCATCTTGCCGCGCGCCAGACGCACCACGACCTCGCCCTTCCAGGCGATCGCGACCGGCCGGCCGGGATCGAAGGCGAGGGTGAAGGCGACGCCACTGTCGTCCGCCAGAGCCGCCGCCCGGCGAGCTAGTTCCGCTCCTAGCCGACGCTCTGCCGCAGCAAGCAGCATCTTGGCATCGCTGTGCCTGGTTTGCGGCGAGACCTTGAAGCGGAAGCCGTGAAGCGTGCCGATCGCCTCGCCGTCCACCGCAACGACATCGTCCTCGCCGATGGTGACGGGCAGCAGGTCCGCGCCTCGCGCGCCCAGGTCGCGGATCAGCACGGTGGTGCGGCGATCGACGAAGCGCTGAGTGAGGCTCTGGTGGAGCGCATCGGACAGCCGCTCTTCGACCGCGCGCGCGCGCGCCGCCATCTCCTTGGAATCGCTCAGCCAGTCCGGACGTTGCGCGATATAGGCCCAGGTGCGGATGCCGGCGAGGCGCTGCGACAAGGTGTCGACATCGCCGTTCACATTGTCGAGCCGCGCCACCTCCTCGGCGATCCAGCTTTGCGGCAGGTGGCCGCTGCCTTCGCTCAGATGCCGAAACACGCGGCCGACCAGCCGGGCATGGGCGTCCGCGCCGGTCTTCTGGAAATCGGGTAGGCCGCAGGCGTCCCAGAGCCGCCGGACCTGGCGGCGCGCCGGGACCCAGTCCTCCCCGGCCAGCCGCTTCAGCACGGCCAGGTCCACCGCCTCGGGTGCGGGGCGGAGAACGGGGGCATCCGGCCGCCGTTCGAGGCTGGCGATCAGCGCGTCCACGCTCGACAGATCGGGCAGGCCTTCGCGCCAGTAGAGATGCTCGATCTTGGGGAAGCGATGCTCCTCGATCGCCGCGATCTCCTCGGGCGTGAAGCTGCCCTCACCCTCTTCGGCGAGGCTGCCGAAGGTGCCGTCGCGCTGGTGCCGCCCGGCGCGGCCGGCGATCTGCGCCATCTCCGCGACGGTCAGCCGCCGCTGACGTCGGCCGTCGAACTTGCGGAGGCTGGCGAAGGCGACATGCGCCACGTCCATGTTGAGGCCCATGCCGATCGCGTCGGTGGCAACGAGGTAGTCGACCTCGCCCGCCTGGAACATCGCCACCTGCGCGTTGCGGGTACGGGGGCTGAGCGCGCCCATCACCACCGCCGCGCCGCCGCGCATCCGGCGCAGCATCTCGGCGACGGCGTAGACCTCCTCCGCCGAGAAGGCGACGATGGCGGAGCGGGGCGGTAGACGGCTGAGCTTCTTGGCACCCGCATAGGAGAGCGTCGAGAAACGCGGGCGGCTGATGACCTCGGCATCGGGCAGGAGCGCGCGGATCATGGGGCGCAGGGACTCGGAACCGAGGATCATCGTCTCCTCGCGCCCTCGTGCGCGCAACAGCCGGTCTGTGAAGACATGGCCGCGCTCGGGATCGGTGCCGAGCTGCGCCTCGTCCAGCGCAACGAAGGCGCAGTCGCGCTCCATCGGCATCGCCTCGACCGTGGAAAGGAAGTAGCGCGCCTCGGCCGGCAGGATCTTCTCCTCACCGGTGACGAGCGCCACCGATCGCTCTCCCTTCAGCTTGACGACCCGGTCGTAGACCTCGCGGGCGAGGAGCCGCAGCGGGAAGCCGATCATGCCGCTGGAATGGCCGCACATCCGCTCGACCGCGAGATGGGTCTTGCCGGTGTTGGTCGGCCCAAGCACCGCGGTCACGCCGGAGTTTGAAGCGGCCATGATGATTAGATCGGACGCGGGGTTGGGAAAGGCAAGCGGTTACACCAGCTGTCAACGGGCCGCTCCCCCAAGCCGTTCGCCCTGAGCATGTCGAGGGGCCGATAATGTCGGTGAGTTGGCGCTTCGACCGGCTCAGCGCGCGCGGCTGAGGAGGATGAATGTGAGCGTGAGGGGCGAACTCCTTGAAGTTTCGTCGCTTCTGCTCGCCTCGTGAGTCTTTCTGCACGGCTCGTCGCAAGCGCGAAGATGGTGAATTGCCGTTAAATTGACTTTAGGACCTTGGCGGCACAATCCTCCCGCCAGCCGCGATGACAGCGGTCTGGAGGATTTCCGCGAGCGGGGGCCTGGGTTTGTACCAGCAGAATAACGTGCAGTTCGGGTCCGGGGCGGCGGCCGCCACCCTCAGCCTCGAAACGGCGATCGGCCCGATCTTCGGCCGGCCGACGCTGCGCCCTGCGACGCCGCCCCGCCATGCATGGAACCCGGACCTTACCGTCGATCTCGGCGTCCGCATCGGTTCGCTAGAATGGTGGCGGGGGCTTGCCACCTGCACCGCGCTCTGCGCCTCGGCTTGGGCGCTGGGACCGACCTTCCATCCGCTGACCGACGTTGCGCCGATCACCTATGGTTCGGCGGAGCGCGACGAATTGGCGGCGACATCGATCGCGCCGCTGGGTCTTGGCGCCGATATCGGGCGCCATGCTGCCGGCAACGCACTGGTCGAGCCGCTGGCGGAAACGCCGGAACGGCCGCAGGTCGAGATGTCCGCAACCCTGGGCCTCGGCGACGGGTTCGCCCGGGTGCTGGAGCGCAACGGGGTGAGCAGTGACGAGGCTGCGCAGGTGGCGAAGATGGTCACCGCCGCCGTGCCTTTGTCCGACATCAAATCGGGTACCAAACTCGACATCACGCTCGGCAGACGTCCGAACAAGAAGGTGGCGCGCCCGCTCGACACCCTCGCCTTCCGCGCGAAGTTCGAGCTGTCGCTGGCGGTGGAGCGGGTGAACGGGGTGCTGCGCCTGCGCCGCATCCCGATCGCCGTGGATAACACGCCGCTTCGCGTTCAAGGACGCGTCGGCTCCGGCCTCTACATCGCGGCGCGCAATGCCGGTGCGCCGGCGCGTGCGGTCGAGGCCTATATCAAGGCGATCGGCAGCCGCCTCAGCATCGGCCGTGATGTGCGCGCCGACGATCGCTTCGACCTGATCGTGACGCAGCGCCGCGCCGCCACGGGCGAGGTTGAAACGGGCAACCTGGTCTTCGCCGGTCTCAATCAGGGATCGAAGAAGATCCAGATGGTTCGCTGGGAGCAGGATGGGCGGACGCAGTGGTTCGAGGCCTCGGGCGTCGGCGAGACGCGGGGCCAGATGCGCGCACCGGTGGTCGGGCGGCTGACCTCCAGCTTCGGCCTGCGCCGCCATCCGCTGCTCGGCTTTTCCCGGATGCACAAGGGCGTCGACTATGGTGCGCCGAGTGGTGCTCCGATCGTGGCGGCGACCGATGGCGTCGTGGCGTTCTCCGGCTGGCATGGCGGGCACGGCAACTATGTCCGGCTAAGTCATGCCGGCGGGCTGGCGACCGGCTACGGCCATATGAGTCGCATCGTCGCCCGCGCGGGCCAGCGGGTGCGGATGGGGCAGTTGATCGGCTACGTCGGTTCGACCGGCCTATCGACCGGACCGCATCTGCATTACGAGCTCTACAAGAACGGCGCGGCAATCAACCCGACGTCGGTGAAGTTCACCACACGGGCGCAACTGGCCGGGGCGGAACTGGCGAAGTTCCGGTCGACGCTGGCGCGGCTGCTGTCCACGCGGGTGGGCGGGAGCGCGCCGGTGAAGACAGCGGATGCGAAGGTGGAGCCCGAGGCTAAGAAGAAGGGCTGATCAGCCCCCCTTATCCACGTCAGTTCGGTAAGTTCGTCAAGGCGTGGCGCTGGCCCTTCGACAGGCTCAGGGCGAACGGCCAGGGAGGTAAAATCCTCTGGCGTTACTTTTACCGCACCACCGCTTTCAGATCCGGCTTGAGCCCCGCGCCGAGGCCTTGGACCGTGTCGTCCGCATAGTCCGTCGGTTCCATGCGCCGCCAGCCGCTCGGCCCAAGTCCCTCCATCGGCTGGAACTTGGTCTTGTACTGCATCCGGGCCGAGCCCTTCACCCAGTAGCCGAGATAGACATAGGGCAGGCGCGCCTGGGCGGCGCGGGCGATGTGGTCGAGGATGATGTAGGTGCCGAGACCGGGGCGGCTCGCCAGGTCGGGATCGAAGAAGCTGTAGATCATCGACAGCCCGTCATCCTGCTGATCGGTCAGGCAGGCACCGATCAGGCGACCGCGGCCGTGCGGCGCCGGCTCCCGATATTCGATGACGTAGCTGTTGACGGGCGTCTGTTCGACCATGTCAGCGTAGTCGTTCTCATCCATCTCGGCCATACCGCGGCCCGGATGGCGGGCGGCGAGATAGCGGCGGAGGAGGTCGAACTGCTCCTCCGTGGTCCACGGCTTGCAGGCGGTGACGACGAGATCGTCGTTCCTGCGCATCAGCTTGCGCTGGGTGGCGTTGGGCCGGAACTCCTCTGCCATGACGCGGACGGAGACGCAGGCGTTGCAGCTCTGGCAGCTCGGCCGGTAGGCGACACCCTGACTGCGGCGGAAACCGATGCGGCCGAGCGCGTCGTTCAGCTCCGCCGCGTTGCCGCCCGTCAGCTCCGTAAACACCTTCCGCTCGGTCCGACCCGGGAGATAGGGGCACGGGCTCGGCGCGGTGACGAAGAAGCGGGGAAAGCGAAACGGCGCGGTCACAGTCCTCTCGATTCCCTCTGCTTCGGTTGCTGACAAAGGGGAATATGAAGGCAAGGTTGCAATAGGAAAAGGGGCGTTAACCACGAAAGGTGGTTAACCCGGCCGGTCTTTACCCTCTTTTAAGCAAGCTCCACCCGAGTCGCCTCGTACCCCTCCCGCGCCAACGCATCCATCAGGCGATCGAGCTGCGCCTGATCGCGGGTCTCGCATTCCACATCCAGCGTCAGCCCCTTGGCCGGCAGGGTGGTGAAGATGCGCTGATGATAGAGCTCCAGAATATTGACGTTCTGTTCCTGGAAGACGCGGGCGACGTTGTAGAGCGTGCCCGGCCGGTCCTGCAGGCTGATGCGGATGCGGGCAAGACGGCCGGAACGGGCAAGGTCGCGCAGCAGGACGTTGGCGAGCAGGCGCGTGTCGATATTGCCGCCGCAAAGCACGATGCCGACGGTGCGGCCGCGGAACTGCGCGGGGTGCGAGAGCATGGCGGCGAGGCCGGCGGCCCCTGCCCCTTCGACCACCGTCTTCTCGATCTGGAGGAGAAGCGAGAGCGCGCGTTCGAGATCGCGCTCGGTGACGAGCTGGATGTCGTCGACGAGATCGCGGACGATGCGTGAGGTGAGTTCGCCCGGCACCTTCACCGCGATGCCCTCTGCCAGGGTATCGCCTTCGCAGGGGAGCTTCAGCCCGCGCAGCTTGGCATACATTGACGGGTAGAGTTCGGCCTGTACGCCGATGATCTTCGTGTCGGGCCGGAGCGCGCGAGCGACGGTGGAGCAGCCGGAGATCAGGCCGCCGCCGCCGATCGGGATTGCCAGCGTATCGATGTCGGGCGCGTCGTCCAGCATCTCGAGGGCGACGGTCCCCTGCCCAGCGATGATTGCGGGATCGTCGAAGGGGTGAACGAAGGTCATGCCACGATCGGCGGCGACGGCCAGCGCATGGGCGTGGGCGTCGTCGAACCGCTCGCCATGCAGGATCACCTGCGCGCCATGGCCCTCGGTCTGGGAGATCTTCACCACCGGTGTCGGTTTCGGCATGACGATGGTCGCTGGGATGCCGAGACGGGCGGCGTGGTAGGCGAGGCCCTGGGCGTGGTTGCCGGCCGACGCCGCGATCACGCCGCGCCGCTTCTCGTCATCGGTCAGGAGCAGCAGCTTGTTGAGCGCCCCCCGCTCCTTGTAGGCGGCGGTGAACTGCAGGTTTTCGAACTTCAGGTAGACGGTGGCGCCGGTCAAATTTGAGAGCGTCTTGCTGAGCAGTGTCGGCGTCCGCACGATCGACGGTGCGATCCGAGCGTAAGCGGCGCGGACATCGTCGATGTTGACCAGAGGCGTGACCTCAGGCGCGGATTGTTGTGCGGTAGCCATGTCTGCGCCCTACTCCATCTGGCGGGGCCGTGAAACACGGCTTATGCGCGGGGTATGGCAAAGGTCACCTTCCTCGGGCTGGGCGTCATGGGTGCGCCCATGGCCCGCCACCTCACCGCCACAGGGCACGACGTCACCGTCTACAACCGGACCGGCGCCAAGGCGGAAGCCTGGGTCGCCGCGCATGGCGGACGGGCGGCGGCGACGCCGGCGGAGGCGGCCGAGGGCGCGGAGGCGGTGTTCTCCTGCGTCGGGGCGGACCATGATCTGGAGGCGGTGACGCTTGGGCCGGATGGCTGCTTCGCGGTGATGGCTGAGGGGGCGCTGTTCGTGGATCACACCACGGTTTCGGCCGATATCGCACGCCGGCTTGCTGTCGAGGGCGCGGCGCGCGGGCTGAGGGTCCTCGACGCGCCGATCTCCGGCGGGCAGGCCGGGGCGGAAGGCGGCACGCTGACCATCATGTGCGGCGGCGCCGTGGCGGACTACGAGGCGGCGGTGCCGATGATGCAGGCCTATGGCAAGCGGATCACGCGGATCGGAGAGGCCGGCGCGGGGCAGTTGGCCAAGATGTGCAATCAGGTCGCGATCGCGGGACTGGTCCAGGGCCTGGCCGAGTTGGTCGGCTTCGCCAAAGCGGCGGGGCTGGACACGGGCAAGGTGTTCGAGGCGATTTCCGGCGGGGCGGCGTCGAGCTGGCAGATGCTGAACCGTTGGGAGACGATGGCGGACGGCAAGTTCGACTTCGGCTTCGCGGTCGATTGGATGCGCAAGGATTTGGGACTGACGCTGGATGAGGCACGGCGCAACGGGGCGTCTCTGCCGGTCGCGGCGCTGGTCGACCAGTTCTATGGCGAGGTTCAGGCGATGGGTGGCGGGCGGAACGACACGTCGTCTCTGGTGCGGAGGCTGGTGAAGTGAGGGCACTTGCCCTCGCGCTGGTCGCGGTACTGGCATTGGCCGCCCCTGCCGCCGCCAAGAAGCGGGTGGCGGCTCCCGTGGATACCACCAGCGCAGGCGGGCTGGTGGACAATGTCAACGGGTACACGCTGGACAAGGCGGGCAAGCTCGTCCGCTTCGACGGGATGCTGGTCAAGAGCGGCAAGGTCGTGAAGCTGCTTGGGCGCGGCGACAAGCGGCCGGCTTATCTCGACTTCCGGCTTGATGGACAGGGGCGGACGCTGATCCCGGGGCTCATAGACGGGCATGGCCACGTCATGGGGCTGGGCTTCAGCGCGATCCGGCTGGATCTGACCGGGGCGGCGTCGCTTGGCGAGTTGCAGGCCAAGCTCCGCGCCTATGCGGCGGAGCGGCCCAATCTGAAGTGGATCACCGGGGGCGGCTGGAACCAGGAGCTGTGGCCCAACCGCGCTATGCCCACGGCCGCCGATCTGGACGCGGTGGTGCCGGACCGGCCGGTATGGCTGGAGCGGGTGGACGGCCATGCCAGCGTAGGAAATACTCTTGCACTGCGGGAGGCGGGTGTGACCGCCGCGTCGAAAGCACCGGAAGGCGGGCGGATCGAGATGGCGGCGGGCCAGCCGACCGGCCTGTTCATCGACAAGGCGCAGGATCTCGTCGCGAAGTTCGTGCCGCCACCGCTGCCGCGCGAGGCTGATACGGCGTTCGCCAAGGCGCAGGACATTCTGCTCGGCTACGGCATCACCGCGATCGCCGACATGGGGACCAGCTTCGACGACTGGAACACCTATCGCCGATCCGGCGACGCGGGGCGGCTGCGCGTCCGCATCATCTCCTACTCGGCCGGTGTCGAGCCGGCGATCTCGATCGCGGGGACGGGGCCGACGCCCTGGCTCTATGGCGACCGGCTGCGCATGGTCGGCGTGAAGCTCTACGACGACGGGGCTCTGGGATCGCGCGGGGCCTGGCTGAAGGTGCCCTATGCCGACCGGCAAGACCAGAAGGGGCTGTCCTTCCTGGACGACGCCAAGCTGCGCAACCTGATGAGCCGGGCGGCGATGGACAATCTGCAGGTCGCCGTCCACGCGATCGGCGACGCGGCGAACGCGCAGGTCCTCGACGCGATCGAGGAACTGTCGGACACCTACAAGGGCGACCGACGCTGGCGTATCGAACATGCGCAGGTGGTCGATTCGAGAGACATCCAGCGGTACGGCAAGTTCGGCACGATCGCGTCGATGCAGCCGGTTCACGAGACCTCCGACCGCCTGATGGCGGAGGCGCGGCTGGGGCCGGACCGGCTGGCTGGCGCCTATGCCTGGGCGAGCATCGCGCGTGCAGGCGCGCCGCTGGCGTTCGGATCGGACGTGCCGGTCGAGAAGCCGGATCCGTTTGCCGGGATTGCGACGGCGATGACCCGGCAGGACGAGAAGGGCGCGCCAGCGGGCGGGTGGCAGCCACAGGAGAAGGTGACCCTCGAACAGGCCTTCGCCGCGTATACGAAGGGTGCGGCCTTCGCTGGTTTCGCCGAGGATCGTTTGGGTTCGCTTGAGCCGGGCCACCACGCCGACTTCCTGCTGCTCGACCGCGACATCTTCACCGTGACGGCCGAACAGATCAGGGCGACGAAGGTGATGGAAACGTGGATTGGCGGGGCGCGGGTATGGACCGCCAAATAGGCGAGAGAAGCGGTCCTAGGGTGCGCCGGCCTCTTGTGACAGGCGGGCGGCCCGGCGCTCGGCGGCTTCGGCCTCGCTCACCAGGGCGTCGCGCGTGCGGGGGTCGGCGCCCATGGCCATTTCCCGATAACGGCGAGCACGCGCCCTCAAGGCGGCGATTTGCTGCTCCTGCTCGTGCATAACACGCCTTTAACCAACGTGTAATGGATTCGCAGCAGCAACAAATTCTCAAGCATCGGCGGAACCGTCCTAATTCGAGACGCGGACGATCATGGCTTCGCGGCTGCAACACGGATGTGGAGGAGGTCCCGCGAACGCCGGATGGAAAAATCGGGCCGGATAGATTAAGTGCGTAGGGTGAACGCTCCCCAGACAATAACGCCGATGGCCATACCCGGCCATGTCGATCCCGTGCCCGTCCCGCGCACCCTGCCGCCGCGCAAGGATGGGCGCATCGATCTGATCGGCCTTGCGCGCGACGAGATCCGCATGGCGCTGGAGACCGCGCAGCTGGAGCCGCGTCAGGCGAAGCTTCGCGCCAAGCAGCTCTGGCACTGGATCTACAATCGTGGCGCCACCGACTTCGCGGTGATGACCGATATCGCCAAGGACATGCGCCTCTGGCTTGCAAACCGCTTCGTCTTGTCGCGGCCGGAAGTCGTGGAGGCGCAGGTCTCGACCGATGGGACGCGCAAATGGCTGCTGCGGTCGGATGACGGCAACGACTACGAGATGGTGTTCATCCCCGATGCGGATCGCGGTACACTCTGCGTGTCGAGCCAGGTGGGCTGCACGCTCAATTGCCGATTCTGCCACACCGGCACGATGCGGCTGGTGCGCAACCTGACGGCAGGCGAGATCGTCGGGCAGGTGATGCTGGCGCGAGATTCGCTTGGCGAGTGGCCGTCCAGTCCCGACGGGCGGATGCTGACCAACATCGTCATGATGGGGATGGGCGAGCCGCTCTATAACTTCGACGCGGTGCGCGACGCCCTGTCGATCGTCATGGACGGCGACGGCCTCGCCCTCTCCCGCCGTCGCATCACGCTTTCGACCTCCGGCGTGGTGCCGATGATGGAGCGGGCGGGGCGCGAGATCGGCGTGAACTTGGCGGTGTCGCTTCATGCGGTGACGAAGGAGGTGCGAGACGAGATCGTGCCGCTCAACCGCAAATACGGGATCGAGGAGCTGCTGCAGGCCTGCGCTGACTATCCCGGCGTCAACAATGCGCGGCGGATCACATTCGAGTACGTCATGCTTAGGGACAAGAACGACAGCGACGAGGATGCGCGCGAGCTCGTCCGGCTGATCCGCAAGTTCAAGCTGCCGGCCAAGGTCAACCTGATCCCGTTCAATCCCTGGCCCGGTGCTGCCTATGAGACGAGCACGCCCGAGCGGGTGAAGCGTTTTTCCGACATCGTGTTCGAAGCCGGCATCTCCGCACCCGTGCGCACGCCGCGCGGGCGGGACATCAACGCCGCATGCGGACAGCTGAAGACCGCGAGCGAGAAGAAGAGCCGGGCCGAGCTCGACCGACTGGCGGAAGAGAAGCAGGCGGCTCTGGGCTAAACGGCTTTGGCGCGGAACAGGGCGACGGCGCGATCGGCCGTGTCCGCATCGGCCCAGCGGACGACGATGGTTTCGCCTATCATGACGTTCCCGGATACTCGGATGTACTGGCGACCACGCCCCGCCCTGCCACAGCGGCAAAGGGCGGGGCGACGGGGCGTCAGCCGCGCTTGGCCTTCCACTCGGCCCGCTTCGCGTCCCAGCCGGCCTTGCGCTCCTCCGGCGTGACGGTGCCGTCCTTGTTGGCGTCAACCTTGTCGAAGATCGCCAGCCTGGCGGCGACGGCCTCGGCCCTGGTCACCTGACCGTCCTTGTTGGCGTCGAGACGATCGAACCAGCGGCCACCGCCGTGGCCGGACATGCGGTGCATCCCATAACCCCGATGATCCCGGTCCGAGCCCTTGGCGTCGGCGCCCTTTCCCGCACCGCGATGCGCAGCGCCGGCGTCCCATTCGGCCTTGGACAGCTGTCCGTTCTTGTCGGCATCCAGCTTGGCGAAGCGCTCGCCGTGACGCTCGGCACGCTTGGCCTGCCATTCGCCGCGCATCTTCTCCCGCGCGGCATCGAACTCCGTCTTGGTGACGACGCCGTTGCGATCGGTGTCGAAGCGGGCGAAATGCTGTTCCGCCTTGGTCTGAGCTTCGGCGCGGGTCTCCGGACCGCGCGGCTGCTTGGCCTGATCGGCGAGCGCCGGCATCGCCGCCACGGTTGCGAGGCTGACGAGGCCCAAGGTCAGAAACTTCCTCATGTTCAATCTCCTACACATTGGGCGCGCCACCGCGCCGCTGTGCAATCCAACTAGACGAGTCGCACTGACGTCCTCCTGAATGCGGCTGTCAGCCTCAGGTCAGCTTTCTCCCCGTTGATCGCGCCGCGCAAAGACCTCTAAGAACGCCGGCATGTGGATGCTCGACGCCTTTCTGAAGCGGATCGTTGTCAACGGCCGGCTGATCGCCATCGACCCGGACGGCAGGGTTCACGAATATGGACGAGCGGCGGACGGCTTCCCCGAACTCACCATCCGTCTGACCGACAGCGCAGTGCAGCGCGCGATCATCAGCAACCCGCAACTGGGCGCGGGCGAAGGGTTCATGGACGGGCGGCTTATCGTCGAACAGGGCGACATCCGCGACCTGATCGACATCATTCTCCACAATCTCCGCTGGGAGAATGCGGGCCTGCTGCAGGATTCCGCGCTGCGGCGTGCCTTGGGATCGGTGAAAGGCAAGCTTGACCGCATCAACTGGCAGGCGAAGTCGAAGCGCAACGTCGCGCATCATTACGATCTTTCCGACCGGCTCTACGACCTCTTCCTCGACGCCGACCGGCAGTACAGCTGCGCCTATTACACCGATCCGGCGAACAGCCTGGAACAGGCGCAGCGCGACAAGAAGGCGCATATCGCGGCGAAGCTGAACCTGCGGCCGGGCAACCGCGTGCTCGACATCGGCTGCGGCTGGGGCGGGATGGCGCTCTACATCAACGAGGTGTCCGGTGCCGAGGTGCTGGGCGTCACCCTGTCCGAGGAACAGCTGAAGGTCGCCCGCCGCCGCGCCGAGGAGAAGGGTGTGGCCGACAAGGTGAAGTTCGAGCTGATCGACTATCGCAATGTCACCGGCACGTTCGACCGCATCGTGTCGGTCGGCATGTTCGAGCATGTCGGGCCGGCGCATTACGAGACCTTCTTCGCCAAGTGCCGGTCGCTGCTGGCCGAGGACGGGGCGATGCTGCTCCACACGATCGGCCGGATAGGCACACCCGGCGTGACGGATGCCTGGACGGCCAAGTACATCTTCCCCGGCGGGTACAGCCCGTCGCTATCGGAGATCGTCACCGCCAGCGAGCGGGCGCATCTGATCGTCAGCGACGTCGAGACCTTGCGCCTGCATTACGCGCTGACGCTGGACGAATGGTACGCGCGGACCAACGCGGCGAAGGCAGAAATCGTCGCGCTTTATGACGAGCGATTCTTCCGCATGTGGCAGTTCTACCTCGCCGGGGCGGCGGCCGCCTTCAAGTTCGGCGACCATGTCAACTTCCAGCTGCAATACATCCGCGACCGCTACGCCCTGCCGATGACGCGCGACTACATGACCGCGACCGAGCACGACCTGACGCCCTTCAGCTAGGGTCCTCGTCGCGCTCCATGCGGAAGGCGGCAGTAAGGTAGTCCTCGGCCGCGCGGCGGAGCGCCTCGTCCTTCTCGAACGCCATTGCTGGCGGGGGTGCCTGGTCGAAGACTTCCAGCAGCGTCCAGAGCGCAAAGCGACGGCTCGGCTCATTCTCCGTCCCGAAATCGACCGACAGCCGCTCCAGCCCGATCTTCAGCGCGAAGTCGCTGAGCGTGTTGGGATCATCTGTGCCGAAATAATGAAGAAGCAACGCGTCGAGGTCCATGCTTCACCCATCGCACAAGCCTTGCCGCGAAGGAACTCCGCGATGGCGGACGTGGGGCCGGTCGCGCCGGGGCAGGCGGTACGATCGCCGGCGGGATGACCGCCGCCTCGCCCTGGCGCGCGTAGATGTAGAAATCCGCGAAGCTGGTCTTGTTCTTGTTGGCCGGGTCGAAAGGATAGGGATTGGGCACATGCCCGGCCAACGACCAATCGGGCTGCGAGGCAGCCACATAGTCTGAGAACTTTCGATGCCTCACATGCTTGCCGCCATAGGGAACCTCCCGATCGTCGGAATAGATGACGACGAACTTCGTGGCGAAGGCGAACAGGCGATCGATATAGGCGGTGAAGACATCGTCCTCGACCAGATGATAGATAACGTCGATTGACATCGCGAGCTCGCATGGCGCAACGTCGGCCAGTTCGGAAGTATGGCGGAAGACAAGTTCCGGGCGATCCGCGAAGCGGGTTTTCAGCTGATCGAGGACCGTTTTCGAGACATCGACACCGATATAGCCTCTGACGTTCATGAGGCTCAGTTGGTTACCGTCGCCACAGCCGAAATCGGCCACGCTCTCCACGCCGTTCGCTTCGATGAAGCGGTTGAGAAATGCGGCCTTGAACTTTGCCAGGCGGCCGTAGCTTCCGGCCCCGGAGTTGCGGCCCGTGGCGTAGCGCTTGTCCCAGTAATCCCCTGAATCAATTGTGGACCGCCGGCTATCGACCACGAACGCCCCCTTACCCGTATGCGACCTGATGGGGTATACTGCTCGACGACTTAGGGACAAGGCGCAGAGCGGCGCGGCTACACCGCCAGGCTGGCGCGGCCGCCGGCATGGCGATCGAGGCGGCCGGCGAGTTCCAGTTCGAGCAGGACGGTCTGCACGACACCGGCGGGCAGCCCGGATTGGCGGACGATCTCGTCGACGCTGACGGGGGTGGGGCCGAGCAGGTCGAGGATGCGCTGGCGGTCGGCATCCGACGCGTTGTCCATCTGCGCGCCCGCCCAGGCAGCGGGCGGCTCGCGCACCAGCCCCGTGCCGATCGGGCGGAGCGCCTCCAGCACATCGGCGGCGTTCTGGATCAGGGTGGCGCCCTCTCGGATCAGCAGATTGCAGCCTTGCGCGCGCTGGTCGAGCGGGGAGCCGGGAACGGCCAGCACCTCACGCCCGAACTCGGCGGCAAGGCGCGCGGTGATGAGGGAGCCGGACTTGGGTGCAGCCTCGACCACCACGGTCGCCTGGGCTAGGCCGGCGATGATGCGGTTGCGATAAGGGAAGTGGCGCGCGCGCGGCTCGGTGCCGGGTGGCTGTTCGGCGACGAGGAGGCCCTTCGCGGCGATCTCGCGCTGCAGCCCTTCATTCTCCGGCGGGTAGAAGACGTTGATGGCGCCTGCGACCACGCCCACCGTGCCGGAGCCCAGCGATCCGTGATGGGCCGCCGTGTCGATGCCTCGAGCGAGACCCGAGATGACCGTCACGCCCGCCTCCCCCAGATCGAAGGCGATCTCACGCGCGAAGCGGCATGCGGCGGCCGAGGCATTGCGTGCGCCGACGATGGCGACGGTGGGACGGTCAAGCAGGCCGGCGTCCCCTGAGACGATCAGCATCGGCGGCGCAGTGTCGATCGCTGAGAGGAGCGGCGGGTAGGCGGCCGTTCCCACGAAGAGACAGCGTGCGCCTTTGCGGGTGATCGCAGCCAGTTCCCGCTCCGCATCGGCCACGCTGGCGAGGCGGACGTCGCGACGCCCCCCACGCGCGGCGAGTTGCGGCACGGCGTCCAGCGCCGCTTCCGCGCTGCCGAACCGGAGAACAAGCTGGCGGTAAGTGACGGGACCGATCTGCGCCGAGCGCGCAAGGCGCAGCCGGGCGACGGCATCCGCAGGACCGGCCGGAGCGCCCATGTCAGGCGTCGCTTGCCTCCGCCGTCCTGGCACCGACCTTCGGCTCGGTGCCGTCCAAAAGGCGGGCGATGTTGGCGCGATGCTTCCACAGCAGCAGCGCCGCGAGGGGAATGAAGACGAGGGTCAGAGCGGGCTGGCGCATCGCCATCGCGGAGACCGGAAGGACGATCGCCGCCGACATGCCCCCGACCGACGAACGACGCGAGAGCGCGAGAGCGCCGATCCACACCACCGCGTAGACGAGGCCGCAGGGCCAATGGAGCGCGAGCGCAAGGCCCAGCAGGGTCGCGACCCCCTTCCCGCCTCGAAAGCGGAGCCAGACCGGATAGAGATGCCCAAAGAACGCGCCTACGGCACCGACAACGCCGAGGTCTGGCGCGATCAGCGCGGTGACCCAGACTGCCACCGCGCCCTTGAGTGCGTCGAGGATAAGGGTCGCGGCGGCAAGGCCCTTGCGCCCGGTGCGGAGCACGTTGGTCGCCCCGATGTTGCCGGACCCGATATTGCGGATGTCGCCCGCGCCGCCGAGGCGCGTCAGGATAAGCCCGAACGGAATCGAGCCAAGCAGATATCCGATCACCAGCGCGGCGGCCGGTGGAAACCAGGCGGTCATCAACAAGCGCTCCCCCGCGATCCCGCAGCATAAGCGATGGTGCCGCCACCGCAACACCTTCGATCAAGCGGCCCTTGCGGCGGCGCGGCGCGCTGCTACCTGAATGCCTGTGAGCGACACACGGCCGATATTGCTGTTCGATTCCGGAGTTGGCGGGCTTTCCGTGCTCGGCCCCGTCCGCGCGCTGATACCCGCCGCGCCGATCGTCTACGCGGCGGATTCGGCAGGCTTCCCCTATGGCACCAAGACCGAGGCCGAGATCGCGGCGCGCGTGCCGGCCCTGCTCGGCCGGCTGGTTGAACGCTATCGCCCGCGCCTGATCGTCATCGCCTGCAACACGGCGAGCACCATTGCCCTGCCGGAGATCCGTGCGGCCCTCGACCTGCCGGTGGTAGGCACGGTGCCTGCGATCAAGCCGGCGGCGCTGGTGTCAAAGAGTCGGGTGATCGGCGTGCTCGGCACCGCCGGTACGGTTCGGCAGCGTTATGTCGACAAGCTTTCGGCCGAGTTCGCCGCGGACTGCACCGTGCTGCGCCACGGGTCCGACGCGCTGGTGAAGGCGGCGGAGGCGAAGCTGCGCGGCGAGGCGGTCGATCCGGCCGTTTACGAGCGCGAGCTTGCGGCGCTGAGCGGACAGCCGGGCGGAGAGCGGCTCGACACGGTGGTCCTCGCCTGCACGCATTTCCCGCTGGTGCAGGAGGAGCTTGCCGCCGCCGCGCCCCAGCTCCTCCAGTTCGTGGACGGCGGTGCCGGTATCGCGCGCCGGGTGGCCGTGCTGACCGAGGGGCAGGAATGGCCGTCAGAGCCGGGGCCGGGGCTGGCGGTATTCACATCCGATACACCCGCCAATCAGGCGCTTGCCCCCGGCCTTGCCGCGCGCGGTCTCGCCCGGATCGAGGTGTTGTAAGCGCCACGCGCGTTCACTCTGATCGGAATCCTTGCGAGCCGTTCGCACTGGCCAAGCGCCGCCCCCAAGTCTATGTGCCCCGGCGATATTTGCGGAGCGGAGGCGCCGGGTAGGGCGCCGGGGAGTGCCAGGTGGACTATCAGCGCATCTTCACGCAGGCGATTGATCGGCTGCATGCCGAGGGCCGCTATCGCGTGTTCATCGACATCCTGCGCAACAAGGGCATGTTCCCGAACGCTCGCTGCTTCCACGGGCATAACGGGCCGAAGCCGATCACCGTCTGGTGCTCCAACGACTATCTCGCGATGGGCCAGCATCCGAGCGTGCTGGCGGCGATGGAAGAGGCGCTGCACGATGTGGGCGCGGGCTCCGGCGGCACCCGCAACATCGGCGGCAACACGCATTACCATGTCGATCTGGAGCGCGAGCTGGCCGACCTGCACGGCAAGGAAGGCGCGCTGCTGTTCACCAGTGGCTATGTTTCGAACGAGGCGACGCTCTCAACCCTCGCCAAGATCCTGCCGGGCTGCATCGTCTTCTCGGACGAGCTGAACCACGCATCGATGATCGCGGGCATCCGCAATTCGGGCTGCGAGAAGCAGGTGTTCCGCCACAACGACCTTGAGCATCTCGAAGAGCTGCTGGCCGCCGCTCCTGCGGACGCCGCCAAGCTGATCGCCTTCGAAAGCGTCTATTCGATGGACGGGGACGTGGCGCCGATCGCGGCGATCTGCGACCTCGCCGACAAGTACAATGCGCTGACCTATCTCGACGAGGTCCACGCCGTCGGCATGTACGGCCCGCGCGGCGGCGGCATTTCGGACCGGGAGGCGGTGGCCGACCGGCTGACGATCATCGAGGGTACGCTCGGCAAGGCTTTCGGCGTGATGGGCGGCTATATCGCGGCCGACCAGATGATCATCGACGTGATACGCTCCTACGCCCCGGGGTTCATCTTCACCACCAGCCTGTCGCCGGTGCTGGTCGCGGGTGCGCTGGCCAGCGTGCGCCACCTGAAGGCTTCGTCCGTGGAACGCGACGGGCAGCAGGCAGGGGCGGCGCGATTGAAGGCGATGTTCGCCGATGCCGGGCTGCCGGTCATGGAGACGACAACGCATATCGTGCCCCTGATGATCGGCGACCCTGTGAAGGCGAAGCGGGTCAGCGACATCCTGCTCGCCGAATACGGCGTCTACGTTCAGCCGATCAATTACCCCACCGTGCCGCGAGGCACCGAGCGGCTGCGCTTCACCCCGGGTCCGGCGCATGACGAAATGATGATGCAGGAACTGACCGATGCACTGGTCGAGATCTGGAGCCGGATCGAGTTGAAGCGGGCGGCGTAACTTCCGCCCTCCAGTTCTCGCTCACCATAGCGAACTCACGCACCCGCCGTCATCCCCTTCCTCAGATTGGGAATGACGAACTGGGAGCATTCAAACTCGCCCTGCCCCTCACCGCCGTCCGCATACGCCACTCGCATCAGTTTAGTCGCGGCAATACCCCTCCGAGCCGTAGATCACGACCAGACAGTCCTTCTTGCCGGCCAGCCACTTCATGCCGGTCTTCGCGCCCGATCCGGCGGTGACGGTGAGCGGCTTTCCATTGCGTTCGAACGACAGGCCGGTGGGCGTCGCGACCGCCTTGAAGCTGCCCTCGTCATCCAACGTGTACTTCATCTTAAGCGAGTAGATCCCGTCGCCCGTCTTCTCGTCGCGGGCGATGTCGAGCGTCAGCCCCTCCGGCCCCCTCCAATGCCCGATCCAGTCGGCGGCGGGCGAGGAGAAGATCGGGGACTGCCGCTCCGGAATGGTGATCGCGGCGTAGTTCGTCTCCACGACCACGTCGTTCGCCTCGGGCGCGTCGCCGCCGCAGCCCGCGAGCGCGAGACCAAGGGCAAGAAGAGCTATCCGGCGCACGTCAACTTCTCCATCAACAGCTTGTGGCATTGAGCACCGTGAACGACTAGAGAGCGCGCCATCCGAGTCAACCAGCAATGGACCCTGCAATGGCCGAGCGTATCGCCATCGCCTCCGATCACGGCGCTTATGAGTTGAAGGCGACCCTCGCCGCCTGGCTGCGCGAGCAGGGGCATGAAGTCATCGACCTCGGCACCGACGGGCCGGAGAGCGTCGACTATCCCGATTTCGGCTATCGCCTCGCCCACACCATCATCGACGGCAGGGCGACACGTGGCGTGGCGCTCTGCGGTTCGGGCATCGGCATCTCGATCGCGGTGAACCGCCACCCGGAATGCCGCTGCGCCCTCGTGTCGGAACCGCTTTCGGCAAAGCTGGCGCGCGAGCATAACGACGCCAATGTCATCGCCATGGGCGCGCGGCTGACCGGGCCGGACATGGCCCGGGCCTGCCTCGAAACCTTCCTTTCGACCGATTTCGCCGGCGACCGCCACGCCCGCCGCGTGGACAAGCTTTCCAACCCCGATCTGCAGAAGGTGACCGCATGAGCACCCAGCCCGTCCCCGCCCTCCCCATCCGCAGCGACGGCTTCTTCAGCCGCAGCCTCGCCGACGCCGATCCGGCCGTCTTCGGCGGCGTGCAAAAGGAGATCGCGCGCGAGAAGAACCAGATCGAGCTGATCGCCAGCGAGAACATCGTGTCGAAGGCGGTGCTGGAGGCGCAGGGCTCGGTCTTCACCAACAAGTACGCGGAGGGATATCCCGGCAAGCGCTACTATCAGGGCTGCGCGCCGTCCGACGAGGTCGAGACGCTGGCGATCGAGCGCGCCAAGCAGCTGTTCGGCTGCGGCTTCGCCAATGTGCAGCCGCATTCGGGCGCGCAGGCGAACGGCGCGGTGATGCTGGCGCTGACCAAGCCCGGCGACACGATCATGGGCCTCAGCCTCGACGCGGGCGGGCACCTGACCCACGGCGCTAAGGCGGCGCTGTCGGGCAAATGGTACAACGCCGTCCAGTACGGCGTGACCCGCGACACGCATCTGATCGACTATGATGCGGTGGAGGCGATGGCGAAGGAGCATCGCCCCAAGCTGATCATCACCGGCGGTTCGGCCTATCCGCGCCATATCGACTTCGCCCGCTTCCGCGCGATCGCGGATGAGGTCGGCGCGTTGTTCATGGTCGACATGGCGCATTTCGCAGGCCTCGTCGCCGGCGGCGTTCATCCGCCCCCCTTCGGCCACGCCCATGTCGTCACCACCACCACGCACAAGACGTTGCGCGGGCCGCGCGGCGGCATGGTGATGACCGATGACGAGGCGATCGCGAAGAAGATCAACTCGGCCGTGTTCCCGGGCCTTCAAGGCGGCCCGCTGATGCACGTCATCGCGGCGAAGGCGGTGGCCTTCGGCGAGGCGTTGCAGCCCGATTTCAAGGCCTATGCGGCAGCGGTGATCGAGAACGCCAAGGCGCTCGCCGCCCGGCTGAAGGAGCGCGGGGCGGAGATCGTGTCGGGCGGCACCGACACGCATCTGGCGCTGGTCGATCTCACCCCCCTCGGCGTCACCGGCCGCGACGCGGATGAGGCGCTCGAACGGGCGAGCATCACCTGCAACAAGAACGGCATCCCCTTCGATCCGCTGCCCCCGGTCAAGACCAGCGGCATCCGCGTCGGATCGCCCGCCGGCACCACGCGCGGCTTCGGCCCGGCCGAATTCCGTGAGATCGGCGACATGATCGCCGACGTGCTGGACGGGCTCGCCAAGAAGGGCGAGCATGGCGATGCGCAGGTCGAGGCCAATGTTAAGGGTCGCGTCGAGGCCCTCTGCGCCCGCTTCCCGATCTATCCGGAGCTGTAATTGCGCTGTCCGTATTGTTCGCATGAAGACAGCCAGGTGAAGGACAGCCGTCCGACCGAGGACGGCGCCTCCATCCGCCGCCGCCGCCAGTGCGAGGATTGCGGCGCGCGGTTCACCACGTTCGAGCGGGTGCAGCTGCGCGAGCTGACCGTGGTGAAGTCCGACGAGAGCCGCGAGCCATTCGACCGGGCGAAGCTGGAACGCGCCATTGCCATCGCCTGCCGCAAGCGGCCCGTAGAGGCGGCGCGGCTGGAGCGGCTGATCACCGGCATCCAGCGCCAGATCGAAACCAGCGGCGAAAGCGAGGTCACCTCCGCCCGCATCGGCCAGATGCTGATGGAGGGGCTTAAGGGGATCGACACCGTCGCGTACATCCGCTTCGCGAGCGTCTACAAGGACTTCGCCGAGGCGAAGGACTTCGAAGACTTCGCGGGGCAGGTGGCGGATGCGGGGCGGGAGTGATCCTTAAAACGCCCGTCCGTCCCGAGCGAAGTCGAGGGACCATCGCCGAGCGAAGCCGAGGCGCCCGGACCAACTGTCGGAGCAGGCCGTGACGTTCTGGGCCTACATGCTCCGCTGCGCGGACGGCAGCTACTACACCGGCCAGACGGATGATCTTGAGCGCCGCGTCTATGAGCACCAGAAAGGCGTGATTCCAGGCTACACCGCAGAACGCCGCCCTGTTGAGCTGGTCTGGTCCGAACCTTTTTCGACCCGCGATGAAGCACGCGAGGCGGAGCACCGTATCAAGCCCTGGTCACGCGCCAAGAAGGAGGCGCTCATCCGCGGAGATTGGGAGGCCTTGAGCGTTGCCGCCGAGCCGCCTTCGGAACGGCTGGCGCGGGCCTCGCCTTCGCTCGGCCAAGGTCCCTCGACTTCGCTCGGAACGGACGGGACAGTGGAATCTTTTCCCCCGCCATCGTCCTCGTGCGCCCGCAACTCGGCGAAAACATCGGCAAGGCCGCCCGGGCCATGCTCAACTTCGGAATCACCGACATGCGCCTGGTCGCGCCGCGGGATGGCTGGCCCAACCCCGACGCTGGCCCAGCCGCGTCCGGCGCGGATCTCGTGCTTGAGAACGCCCGCGTGTTCGACACGCTGGCGGAGGCGATCGCAGACTGTGCGCACGTCTACGCGACGACGGTCCGCAAGCGCGGCGTGACGAAGCCGGTGGTGACGCCGGATGAGGCCGCAGCCGAGATCTGGGCCGCGCCGGAGAGGACGGCGATCATGTTCGGACCGGAGCGATCGGGGCTGGAGACCGATGACGTCGCGGTTGCCCGCGCAATCCTGACCGTCCCGATCAATCCGGAGTTCGGCAGCCTCAATCTCGCCCAAGCGGTCATCCTGGTCGCCTATGAATGGTCGAAGCGCACCCCTCTGGTGCAGCCGACCGCGACCGCGTTGGACCCGCCCGCGCCGCAAGCCGAGCTGGACGGCATGATCGCGCAGCTAGACGGGATGCTGGATGAGGCCGGATTCTATTTTCCACCGGATCGCGTACCAGCGACGCGGCGCACCCTTCGCTCTATCCTGACCAAGCCCGCGTGGAACTCGCAGGAGGTCCGGACCCTGCGCGGGGTGCTAAGCGCGCTGGCCAAACCACGGCCCCGCTGATCAGCGGTGAGCGTCGTCCCACCGCTCCAACTCATAGGCGATCGACGCTTCGACGAGCCGCTCCCACAAATTCGCCGCAAGCTCGGCCGGCCAGCCATTGAGCGCTGCCGCCAGCCGGACGTTCTCGATTACCTGCGTCTTGCGCGCCTCGTCGCGAACCTGGCTCCGCTCCGTCTTGATGCGGGCGGCCGCCTGCATGTAGGCGAACCTCTTGCCGAGCAGTTCGCACAGAGCCTCGTCAACCGTATCCACCCCGATGCGGACCTCCGCCATCGTGGTGCAATCGTCGGGTTCCAGCGCGCCGTCGTTCATGCTCCGCGCTCTAGGGAGGCGGCATCCGCCTGTCCATCTTGACGGCGCAAGACCTTTTCGCCATAGGCCGCGCCTTCGCAATTGGCTCCGCACCCCGGTGAGAGCGGTAGCCCTGCCCTTCGCATGAAGACAGCAGCGCGGTTCCGGGACTTAACCGATCAGGCCAAACCGGCCGGGTCACGCAATTGAAGGACGTATCATGTCGAAGCGCAGCAGCGCCAAGTACAAGCTCGACCGCCGCATGGGCGAGAACATCTGGGGCCGTCCGAAGTCCCCGGTCAACAAGCGCGAATACGGCCCCGGCCAGCACGGTCAACGCCGCAAGAGCAAGGCCACCGATTACGGTATCCAGCTCAAGGCGAAGCAGAAGCTGAAGGGCTATTACGGCGACGTCACCGAGAAGCAGTTCAAGAAGAACTACATCGAGGCGGCCCGCATGAAGGGCGACACCGGCCAGAACCTGATCGGCCTGCTGGAACAGCGCCTGGACGCCGTTGTCTATCGCGCCAAGTTCACCCCTACGATCTGGTCCGCGCGCCAGCTGGTCAGCCACGGTCACGTCCGCGTCAACGGCGTGAAGTGCAACATCGCCTCGCGCAAGGTGAAGCCGGGCGACGAGATCACGCTCGGCACCAAGGCGCAGGAGATGGCGCTGGTGCTGGAGGCGCAGAGCCTTTCCGAGCGTGACATCCCCGACTATGTCGCGCCCGACGGCGCCGCCAAGGTCACCTTTGTCCGCGTGCCGACGCTGGACGAGGTTCCCTATCCGGTGAAGATGGAGCCGAACCTGGTCGTCGAGTTCTACTCGCGCTAAGTTCAGCGGCATCGCGAATGCGAAAGGGCGGCTCCGGCAACGGGGCCGCCCTTTTCACATGCGCGCAACACGCCCGCATCACTGCCGGAGGTATCCAATGACTCTCCGCTCCTTCCGCCCCGCCCTCGGCTTCATCTTCGTCACCGCCGTGCTGGACATCATGGCGATGGGACTGGTCATCCCGGTCCTGCCGCAGTTGATCGTCGAGTTCACCGGATCGGAGGCGGATGCAGGGTTCTGGAACGGCGCGCTGGTGGCGATCTGGGCGGCGATGCAGTTCCTGTGCTCGCCGGTGATCGGCTCGATCTCGGACCGGTATGGGCGGCGACCGACGATCCTGGTTTCGGCCGCCGGGCTGTCGATCGATTGGGCGCTGATGGCACTGGCGCCAAACCTCTGGTGGCTGGCGGTGGGCCGCGCCATCGGCGGCGTCACATCATCCAGCTTCACCGCGATCTACGCCTATATGGCCGACATCACCGCGCCGGAGGACCGCGCCCGCGCCTTTGGCCTGATCAGCGCGGCGTTCAGCGCAGGATTCGTGGCGGGGCCGGCGCTGGGCGGGTTGCTCGGCACCTTCGGCCCGCGCGTGCCGTTCTGGGTGGCGGCGGCGCTGTCTGCGCTCGCCTTCGTCTACGGTCTGTTCATCCTGCCGGAGTCTTTGCCACGCGAGAAGCGGATGGCGTTCTCATGGGCGCGAGCCAACCCGTTCGGCGCGTTGAAGCTGCTCCTCTCTCATCCCGAGCTGACCGGCCTCGCCACCGTCAACTTTGCGCTCTATTTCGCGCATCACGTCTTCTCGGCGGTGTTCGTGCTCTATGCCGGGCACCGCTATGGCTGGGGCGTGTTCGAGGTGGGCATGCTCCTCGCCTTTGTCGGCGTGCTCGACGTGGTGATGCAGGGCTTGATCGTCGGCCGCGTTGTGAAGCGGCTTGGCGATCGGCGGACGATGGTGATCGGGCTGGCGATGGGGGCGGTCGGCCTCGCCTGTATGGGGCTGGCCAATACCGGGCTGCTGTTCGCGCTGGCGATGATCCCCAATGCGTTCTGGGGGTTGGCGATGCCGACCATCCAATCACTGATGACGGCGCGCGTCTCGGAGAGCGAACAGGGCCAGTTGCAGGGGGCCAACAACTCCGTCGGGGCGATCGCCGGCGTCGCCTCTCCCCTGTTCTTCGGCTGGCTCTACGGGGTGACGGTGGACGACCATCCCGGCATCAGCCTGCTGGTCGCTGCCCTCATCAGCGTCGTGGCGGCGATCGGCGGGGCGATCACCGCCCGCCGCTTCGCACGCTGACCGCCTTGCGCGGACGCTCTTGCCGCCCATAGAAGGGTTCATCCGTCGCCCGCAGGGCGCGCCCGTACATCGGAGTCCTCCCATGACCCTCTCCAGCCGCGCCGCCGCGCTTGCACTGTGCCTGACCACCGCCGTGCCCGCGCTTGCCGCACCCGCCATCTCTGTCGAGACGTTGAAGGAGGTGACCAAGACGCTCTCCTCCGATGAATTCGAGGGCCGCGCGCCGGGGACACCGGGTGAGGACAAGTCGATCAAGCTGATCGCGGAGCGGTTCGAGAAGGCCGGGCTGAAGCCGGGCGCCAACGGCAAATGGTATCAGGACGTGCCGATGGTGGAGATCACCGCGCAGCCGGGCATGACCCTCGCCTTCTCGGGCGGCAAGGCCCCGGTCACCCTTGCTTACAAGACCGACATGGTGGTCGCGACGCGGCAGGTGCAGCAGCATATCGCGGTGAAGGATAGCGATGTCGTCTTCGTAGGATATGGCGTCAACGCGCCGGAGCTTGGCTGGAACGACTATGCCGGCGTCGATGTGAAGGGAAAGACGGTCGTCATCCTGATCAATGACCCGGATTGGGAGACGAAGACGCTGGACGGCCCCTTCGGGGGGCGGGCGATGACCTATTACGGCCGCTGGACGTACAAATATGAGGAGGCGGCGCGTCAGGGTGCCGCCGCCGCGATCATCGTGCATGACACCGAACCTGCCGCCTATGGCTTCAACGTCGTCGTCTCATCCTGGACCGGGCCGCAGATCGAGCTGGATGCCGCGAACGGCTATGCCGACCAGTCGAAGGCGATCGGCTGGATGACGGGCGATGCCGCGACCAAGGTCTTCGCCGCCGCCGGCAGGGACCTCGCGCAGATGAAAGCCGCCGCCAAGGTCAAGGGCTTCAAGGCGGTGCCGCTGGGTCTGAAGCTGTCGACCGCGTTCAACAACGAGACCCGCAAGACGATGTCGCACAACGTCGTCGGCATCTTGCCCGGCAAGAAGCGGGCGGACGAATACGTCCTCCTGTCAGCGCATTGGGACCATCTCGGCCGCTGCGAGCCGGTGAACGGCGACGACATCTGCAACGGCGCCTATGACAATGCGTCCGGCACGGCGGGCCTGATCGCGCTGGCCGAGGCGAATGCGAAGGCGGGCCCGGCGGATCGCTCGATCGTATTCCTTGCGGTAACGGCCGAGGAGTCGGGGCTGCTCGGGTCCGGATATTATGCGGCCAACCCGCTCTACCCGCTGGGGCAGACCGTGGGGGGCGTGAACCTCGACGGGGTCAGCATCTACGGCGCGTCGAAGGACGTGACGATCACCGGCCCCGGCAAGTCGGAGCTGGACACCTATGTCACCCGCGCCGCAGCCGCGCAGAACCAGACTGTCCAGCCGGAGCCGACGCCGGAGAAGGGCTATTACTACCGCTCCGACCATTTTAGCTTCGCCAAGCGCGGCGTGCCGATGGCCTATTTCGAGAACGGCCTCGATCTGGTGAACGGCGGCACCGCGCGCGGCAAGGCTGTCACGGAAGCGTACACAGCGGCGCACTATCATGCCCCGTCCGACGAATATCACGACGATTGGGACTGGTCGGGCGGAGTGCAGGAGCTGAGCCTGACCTATAATCTTGCCCGCGAACTGGCCGATAGCGATGCCTGGCCGAACTGGTCGCCGACCGCCGAATTCCGCGCGATCCGCGACAAGTCGCGGGCGGGGAAGTAAGCGACCCATGAAGCGGATGCCGGCCGAATGGGAGCTGCACGACTTCGTGTGGATCGGCTTTCCCAGCCATCCGGAGCTTTGGCAGGACGACCTCGAACCCGCGCAGACGGAGGTCGCCGCCTTCGCCCGTGCCGTCCATGCGGACGGCCGGGGCGAGCGCGTCCACCTTGTCGCGGCAAATGACGAGGCGGGCGCGGCGGCGCGGCGCTTGGCACCGCACGCGACGGTGATCGTGCAGCCGTTCGGCGACATCTGGCTGCGCGACACGGCGCCCATCATCGTGCGCGGCGCTGACGGCCTGTCGGCGGTCGACTTCGATTTCAACGGCTGGGGCGGCAAGTACGACCTGCCCGGCGACGACAGCATCGGCGCGCGGCTGGGCGCGACCACCGGGTTCCCTGTCGCGAAGTCGCCGTGGATCTTCGAAGGCGGCGCTCTGGACGTCGATGGCGCGGGCCTTGCCGTCACGACCGAACAATGCCTGCTCAATCCTAACCGCAATCCCGGCCTGTCGAAAGAAGAGATCGAGGCGCGGCTGCGCGAGACGCTCGGTGTGGAGAGCATCCTCTGGCTCGGCGACGGGCTGCTGAACGATCATACCGACGGGCATGTCGATAACCTCGCGCGCTTCGTCGGCGCGGGGCGGCTGGCGGTGCCCGAGGCGTCGGGTGCGGACGATCCCAATGCGGCCGTCTATGCCGACGCGCGGGCGCGGGCTGAGGCGTTCGGGGTCGAGGTGGTGACCATCCCCTCACCCGGCCTTGTCGAGCGCGAGAGAGAGATCATTCCGGCGTCGTACATGAACTTCTACATCGGCAACGCCGCTGTGGTGGTGCCGCAATACGGATCGGACCGGGATGCGGAGGGCGTCGTGGCGGTGCAGGCGCTGTTCCCCGAAAGGCTGGCGATCGGCCACCGCGCGGATCATATCCTGACCGGCGGCGGCAGCTTCCACTGCATTAGCCAGCAAGTGCCGCGCGCGTAATCATCCGCCCCAAGCTTGCTTGGGGAGGGGGACCGCCGCCGCAGGCGGTGGTGGAGGGGCGGTGCGCAGCACCGGCTACGCCGGCCCCTCCACCATCCTCCGGATGGTCCCCCTCCCCATCTACGATGGGAAGGATTTAATGGTCACAATCCCGCGCTATATGAGGGGCATGACCCAGATCACCGTCGCCGCCCTGCAGCTCGCCTTTTCCGACGTGGTGGAGGAAAATATCGGCGCCGTGTCCGCTTTGGTCCGCGAGGCGGCGGGCAAGGGCGCGCAGGTGATCCTGCCGCCGGAGCTGTTTGAGGGACACTACTTCTGTCGCGTCGAGGATGAGGGCGCGTTCACGCGGGCCAAGCCGGTCGGCAGCCATCCGGCGGTCGTCGCCATGCAGGCCTTGGCGCAGGAGCTGAAGGTCGCCATCCCCACCAGCTTCTTCGAGGCGGATGGGCCGCATCACTACAACAGCCTGGCGATGATCGGACCGGACGGGAAGATCGCCGGCGTTTACCGCAAGAGCCATATTCCGGATGGGCCGGGATATGAGGAGAAGTTCTATTTCCGGCCCGGCAACACCGGGTTCAAGGTGTGGAACGCGGCGGAGACGACGATCGGCGTCGGCGTATGCTGGGACCAATGGTATCCCGAAACGGCGCGGTCGATGATGCTGATGGGCGCGGAAATCCTGTTCTACCCGACCGCAATCGGCAACGAGCCGCATGACCCCGATCTCGACACCTCGCGGCTGTGGCGGCGGGCGATGATCGGCCATGCCGTGTCGAACGTCGTGCCTGTGGTCGCCGCGAACCGGATCGGGACCGAGGACGGCCAGACGTTCTACGGCCACAGCTTCATCTGCGACGAGCGGGGCGACATGCTGGCCGAGTTCGGCGCGCAAGAGACCGGCGTGCTGGTCGCGACGCTCGACATCGATCTTGCCAAGCGGCATCGCGCAGCCTTCGGCTTCTTCCGCGACCGGCGGCCGGAGCTTTACGGGCGGATCGCGCAGGACATCTGAGGTTAAGCCGCCTGACGCGATGCTGTGACGATGATCTGGCCAGCGGCTCTCCTCCTGCTAGCAGCACCTCAGGCGGAGGACGCCGCGCATCGCGCCGATCGGGAGCGGACCGAGCAGTTGAACCGGCAGGCGGCGAAGATTGTTGAGCGGCGTCAGGCGCGGAATGCGGATGCTCGGGAGGACTATCGTGACGCCGACGCGCGGTATCAGCGCCAGATGGCGGCCTGGCGGCAGCGCGTCGTGGAATGCCGGAGCGGGAACTGGGACGCCTGCGACGACCGCTGATTTCAGATACAGCATGGACTGAACCCGGAAGACCGCCAATGGTTGTGCGGCGGGGCAGTCACCGCTCAGCAGCAATCGGGAGCCGTTACAGCGATGAGAGTTGGCGTTCTGACGTTTCATCGCTGCGTCAATTATGGATCCTACTGGCAGGCGCGGTGCCTTGTGGAGGGCCTGCGCGCGCGGGGGTTGGACGCGGTGCTGCTCGACCACGACGCGGAATATGTGCGGCGTGTGGAATGGCGTTGCGCGTTTCAGCCGACGCTGCCGGTGCGGACGCCACGCGCCGACCTCCCCCTTTATGCCGCGAAGGGACGTAAGTTCCTGGCGGCGTTCGACGCGCTGCCCCAATCCCCGCGCTTTCCGCTCGACCATCCCGAGGAAGCGGGCAGCTACGACGTCGTGCTGGTCGGCAGCGACGAGGTCTGGAATTTCCGGCACCCCTGGTACGGGTACAAGCCCTTGTTCTTCGGGACCGACCTGCGCACCGGGCGGCTCGCCTCCTATGCCGCGAGCTTCGGCAACCACGATGCCGCGCAAGGGATCGAACCAGGCTGGGCGGAGAAGCTGGCGGCGTTCGATTGCCTGTCCGTGCGCGACGAGAACAGCCGGACGCTGATCCGCGAGAGCATCGGTCGGGAGCCGTCGCTCGTGCTCGACCCCTGCCTGCAGTTTCCGCCGCCCGCACCGGAGCCGGTGGAGGGAACCCCCTATCTGGCCGTCTACGGACACGGTTTTCCTAACTGGTTCGCCGCGCAGCTGCGGACATGGGCGGACAAGAACGCGAGACGGGTGGTCAGCATCGGATATCGCAACGACTGGGCGGACGAGCAGCTGATCGAGGCGGGGCCGGAGGAGTTCTCCGCGCTGATCGCCTCCGCCGATGCCGTCGCCACCAACTTCTTCCACGGCTGCGTTTTCGCGCTCCTCCACCAGCGGCCGTTCGTCAGCGCGCCGTCTGCGTACCGATTCAACAAGGTGCGGGATCTTGCGGCATTGCTGGGTGCCGAGCGGCATATCGTCTTCGAGGCGACCGGGGCGGAGGACTATGCGGCCTTGCTCGGCGCGCCCTTGGACCCGCCGTTCCAGGATCGGATCGCGGCCATGCGCGTCCAGTCGGACGATTACCTGAGGACGGTCTTTGGCTGAGGCGCTCGCCCCGGGCGATGTCACCGGCGCCGGGCTGTGCATCGGCTGCGGTGGGTGCGCGGCGGGCAAGACACCGCTGGCATGGGATCGCTACGGCCAGCTGAAGCCATCCGGCGCGTGGACGCATGAGGCGAGCGAGAGCTTCGCGCGGACCTGCCCCTTCTCCCCCGAGGCGGCGAACGAGGACGAGATTGCGGCCGCGCGCTTCCCCGCGCCGGCGCAGCGCGACCACCTGATCGGCAGTTTCGAGGCGGCCTACGTGGGCCATGTCGCGGAGGGCGATTTCCGCCCCGGCGGCAGCTCGGGCGGTATGGTCAGCTGGGTCGCGGCGGAGCTGTTGCGGCGCGGGCTGGTGGATGGCGTCGCCCATGTCGCGCCGAGCAATCCGGAGGACGGTCGCTTTTTCGGCTATCGCCTCTCGCGGAGCGTGGCGGAGGTGCAGCAGGGCGCGCGATCGCGTTACTATCCGGTCGAGCTTTCCGGCGTGATCGAGGAGATCCGCCGCGTCCCCGGCCGCTACGCCATCGTCGGCGTGCCGTGCTTCATCAAGGCGGTCCACCTGCTGCGCCGCGAGAACCCGGTACTGGAGGAGCGGATCGCCTACACGCTCGGCCTGTTCTGCGGGCATATGAAGAGCGCGCGGCTGGTCGACAGCTTCGCCTGGCAGCTGGGCGTGGACACGGGCGATGTCCGTGCCGTCGAGTACCGCCAGAAGAACCCGGATCGCCCCGCCAACTGGTACACCGCGCATCTGACCCTGAACGACGGCAGCGCGCGCTGGCAGGACTGGATGCACCTCGCCGACGGCGATTGGGGCGCGGGCTTCTTCCAGAACTCCGCCTGCAACTATTGCGACGATGTCGTGGCCGAAACGGCGGACATCGCGTTCGGGGATGCCTGGGTAGAGCCCTATTCCTCCGACGGCCGGGGCACCAATGTCGTGATCACGAGGCAGCCGGAGGTGCAGGCGATCGTCGCCGAGGCGATCGAGCAAGGGCAACTCGCGCTCGAACCGGTGGACGCTGCCTTCATCGCCAACACGCAGGCAGCGGGGTTCCGGCAGCGGCGCGAGGGGCTGGCATATCGGCTGCGCACGCACCCTCCCCGCCTGCCGCTCCGCAAACGGGTCACCCCGGGCGGTGGGGATCTGCCCCGCCGGCGCAAGCTGATCTACGCGATGCGGCGGCGGATCAGTGCGAACAGCCATCGCTTCGCCGCGCTGGCGAAAGGGTCGGACTGGCCGACGGTCTACGTGCGCTGGGCGCGAATGACGCTGCGGCTATACGAGGCGATCGCCTATTCGCGCGGGCGGCTCGGTGCCCTGCTGCGCCGGATCGAGGGACGCGGCGAGGGCTGATCCGGGCCGAAGGTTCCGAAAGTTCCGGCAAAACGACAACAACTCTGAAGTTCGCGACGCCGACGCACTGACGCTCGGTGGAATCAATACGGGCAAAGATGATCGTTATCCGCAAGTCCATGCGGCGGCGGACCTGCTGTAGGACAGCGAAAAGAGCGTTGGGCCTCAGGCCGCGCCAGCCAACCTCGTGTTGGTCGACGCCGCTTCGAGGAGGTGCTTCTCCAGCTCCTCCGCGCGGTGCGCGGCGGTGTGGGCGGTGAGCGCGCGGGCTTGGGCCGCCTTGCCGATCGCGGTGCCGTCGCCGGCGATGGCGGCGATCACGTCGGCCGTGCTGTCGGCAAGGACGATCTCGCTTCCATCGGCGAGGAGGCTGTCGATCCCCTCCCACCGATCGGAGATGATCGGGGTGGCACAGGCGGCCGCCTCGAACAGGCGGACGGAGGGGGACCAGCCGGCGGCGATCATGTCGCCGCGCGTCACGTTCAGGGTGAAGCGCGAAGCCGAGTAGAAGGCGGCGTGATCGCGCGGGGGAAGGTGCTCGATACGCTCGACATTCTCCGGCCAGTCGACGTCGGCGGGATATTGCGGCCCGGCGACGGCGAACCGGCGATCGGGCATGCGGCGCGCTGGCTCGATAAGCAGGCGTTCCAGCGTCGGCTGACGATCGGGGCTGTAGGTGCCGAGATAGGAGAGATCCCAGCATCGGTTGATGCCCATCGGATAGTACAGCTCGGGATCGACCGAGCAGTAGAGCGCGCGGGCGGCGGGGGAGCCGTAGTCACGCTCGATTCGGTCGAGCGTCGGGCCGCCGGTGAAGGAGAGGTACACGTCGTAGCCGGGGATGACCTCGGGCGAGAGATATTCGAAGTCGCCGCGCGCGAGCTTCGCGAGGGTCACGGGGGTATCGATGTCGTAGAAAGCGGTGACGCCGTCCGCCGTCCGCTGCACGAACTCGGCGACGGCAACGCCCTCCGGCACATAGGAGCCGACGATCACCGCATCGGCGGCGGCGATCTCAGTGCGCCAGCCCTCAAGCTCGGTCAGGTCCTTGTAGAAGGCGAGGCGGCAATAGGCCGGGTCGAGGCAGTCGCGCTGACTGGCGTACCAGGGCACGTCGCGTTCGAGGAACAGGATGTCGTGGCCGCGCGCGGCGAACGCTTTCAGGAGCGCGCGAAAGGTGGTGGCGTGGCCGTTCCCCCAGGAGGAGGAGAGCGACAGGCCGAGGACGACGATGTTCATGCCGCCTCCCGCTTGCCAGCGAAGTGATCGCGAAAGAGTGCGTCGACCTGCGCACCACGCAGGGCGTAGGTATGTTCGGCCTTCACGCGGGCGAGCGCGGCCTGACCGATCGCGCGGGAGCGTTCGGGGGTGAGCGCGGCGAGGTGGTCGGCGACGTCCTGACCGTCGCGGGCGACGAGGACCTCCTCATCCGGCTTCAGGAAAAGTTCGATCCCTTCCCATGCGTCGGTGATGAGGCAGGCGGCGGCGCCCGCCGCCTCGAACACGCGGGTGGCCGGGGAGAAGCCGATCGCCGCCATGCTGTCCCGGGCAACGTTGAGGACGGCGAGCGGGGTCGCGTTGAAGGCGTTGTGCTCGGTCGTATAGACATGGCCGCGATGGCGGACATTCGCCGGCATGTCCTTCGTCTCCCAGCCATTGCCGCCGATCAGGAAGCTGCGGTCGGCGAGTGCGGCGGCGGGGCGCAGGAAGAACTCCTCCACGCGCGCCTCGCGGTCGGGGAGGCGGTTGCCGAGGAAGGCGAGGTCGCAGGCGAAGCGCCCATCCGGGTCGACCGGGTGATGCGTGCTCGGGTCCAGCGCATTGTAGACCGGGATGCAGGCGGCCGCGCCGAAGCCCTGATAGGCGTCAATCACCGGCGGGCCGCCGCCATAGGTGCACACCATGTCGAGGTCCGGCAGCGCACGGAGGACCGGATGCGAGGGGTCGCCCCGCATCTCGTCCAGCGTGGCGGCGGCGTCGACATCCCAGAAGATGCGGAGCGCGCCGGGCCGGGCGCGCGCGGTGACACCCTCCAGAAGCTCGCGATCGAAGACGCCGACGCCGTTCGCCTTGACGACGATGTCGGCATCTCCCGCCTCGGCAAGGACGGAGCGGAGGCCGTCGTCGGTCGCCGGGTAGACCACGGAGCGGCACCATTCGGGCGGATCGATGTCGCGATGCTGCTGCCGGTCGAAGGCATCTGGTTCGTAGAAGGTGATGGCGTAGCCGCGACGGGCGAGTTCGCCGAGGATGCCGCGATAGTAGGTGGCGGCCCCGTTCCAGTAGGAGGAGAGGAGGCTCGATCCGTAGAAAGCGATCTTCATGCGGCGGTTCTCTCGGGCAGCTGATTGAGGGTGGCGGCGATGGCGAGAAGCTCATCGACGCGATGCGAGCAGGTGTGGCGGGCGCGGATGGTTTCGAGACCCGAGGCGATGAGCGCGTTGCGGAGGTCCTGGTCCCTGCGGATCTCACGCATGTGGCGGGTTATCGCGGCCTCGTCGGGCGCCATCAGGAAGTCCTGACCGATGCGGAACAGGCCTTCGCTGTCGTCCCAGGGGGCGGAGAGCAGCGGGATGCCGCAGGCGAGCGCCTCAAACACGCGGATCGTCGGGATGCCGGGCAAAATGGTGGTGTAATAGCGCCGGGGGACGTGGACCGTGGCTATACGGCTGGCGAAGAGCGCGGGGGCGGCGGCATTTGGAGCCCATCCGCGATAGGTGGCGCCGTAGCGGGCGAGGAGGTCCTTCGCCGCGTCCGGATAGCGAACGCCGTGGATGTCGAGCGAGAGGCCGGCCGCCTGGGCGGGACGGAGCAGGAAGGTCTCGATCTCCTGCGTGCGCTCGCCATCCCCCCAATTGCCGATCCAGATCAGGCCGTTGCGATCGCCCTCCTGCTCCGGTGGGTGGAACAGGCGGGTGTCGGCGGCCTCGTGGAACGTCCAGACGCGCCCGGCCCAGCCCCAGCGGCGATAGACCTCCGACAAGGTCTCCCCGAAGGCCAAGACGCCGTCATAGCCGGAGAGATCGAAGGCGCGGATTGCATCGGGATCGCTGACGGCGCGGTGGTGCGTGTCGTGGAAGAGGAGGGTGAAGGCGACACCTGTCTTCCGGAGCGCGCCGATCGCGGCGACCAAAGCGGGGTCGTTCCATTCGTGGACGATCACCAGCTCGGCATCGCCGATCAGGGCGACAACATCGTCGGCGGCGGCGAAGCGGTCGGAGGAGAGTTCGGGATAGGCGCTGCGATAGGCGTCCAGTCCGATTTCGCCATGATCGCCGACGAGATTGGCGCGGCTCCAGCTGTCGGCGGGCTCAAGCGCGCGCACGTCATGGCCACGCGCGATCAGCTCGCGGAGCAGACCGCGGAGAAAATGGGCGTTGCCGTGGTTCCAGCAGCTGTCGAGCGAGTGGGTGAAATAGGCAATTTTCATGCGGCGGCCTTCGAAGGCGGGGCAAGCCGCCGGTAGATGCGGTCCATACCGGCCGCCATGCGAGCGGGGGTGAAGGCGAGCGCGTGGGCCTTGGCCCGCTCTCCCAGGGCCAGCCGCTCGGCCTCATCGCCGACAAGGGCCTGAAGGATGTCGGCTAGGGCGCGATCGTCATGGGGATCGACGAAGATCGCGACATCGCCCCAAAGCTCGCGAAAGGTCGGGATGTCCGAGAGGACGAGCGGGCAGCCGGCTTGGGCCGCCTCCAGCACCGCCAGACCGAAGGGTTCGTAGAGTGCGGTCGAGACGAAGACCGGGCGGGCGGCGAGGCAGGACGCGAGTTCCGCCTCCGCCATCGGCCCTTTTAGGCTCAGCTCGGGGAAGTCGGCCCGGCCCCCTCCCGGATGCTCGTAAGGACCTGCCGCCTTCACCGGAACGGCAAGGCGGGCGGCGGCGCGGTCCAGGACGGCGAGGTTCTTGCCCTCATCCCACAGGCGGCCGGCGGTGAAGACGAAGTCGTGCATCGCGCCATTTGGGGTGGCAATCGGTGTGCGGCCGTTATGGACCACCTCCGGCAGGGTCGCGAGACCATAGGTGGCGCGGGTCGCTTCGGCGAAGGCGCGGCTCGGCGTCACCACCGCCTGCGCGCCGGCGAGACCCTGCGCCGCCATGTCGGTCTTCCACCGGAAGTCGGAGGGCAGCGGCCCTCCCTTCACCGCCGCCCACCAGCTGGCGACGCAGCTATGCGCGACGGCAATAACGGGCGCGGGCATCGGCTCGGCGGCGAGGCTTGGCTGATTCAGCTGGATCACGTCGGTGCCGACTTCGCCTGCAAGCGCCGCGACTTGCTGGGCGGCGCGGCGCACCTCGCCTTCGTCTTCTGCGAGCCAGTCGACGGGCAGGCCGGTCTCCACCAGGCGAAGGCCGGCGGCGGCCTGACGCTGTGCATCGGTGGGCGCGGGGCCGAGCAGGGCGAGCACCACCTCATAGTCGAGAGCCGAGAGGGCGCGGCCCAGCTCGGTCGCATATTGCCACACGCCGCCGACCGCATCCGCCGTCATCAGCAATCGGCGTGATGTCACGCGGCGACGTCCTGCCGCGCCGGCGCGAGATCGAGGCCACGCGCTTCGGCCAGCCAGCCGGCGAGGCGGGCCACGCCGTCGCGCCACGGCACCTTAGGACCGAGGCCGAGCGCCGCGTCGCCCGCGCGGGTGTCCGCGACGAAGTAGCGCTGGTCGCCCGCGCGCCAATCGTCGTAGCGGATGTCCACCGGCCGCCCGAGCACGCCGCCGATATGGGCGAGAAGCTCGCGCAGGCTGATCGAATTGGCCGGGCCGCCACCGAGGTTGAAGGCGCGACCCTTGACCGTGTCGATATCGCGCCAGACGGCGAGATAGGCATCGACCGCGTCCGACACGTCGAGGATGTCGCGAACCTGTCGTCCGTCGCCGTAGAGGGTGATCTGTCGCCCCTCGAGAGCACGGATCAGGAAGTGCGCGACCCACCCCTGATCCTCGGTCCCCATCTGCCGCTGGCCATAGATGCAGCTCATGCGGAGGACGGCGGCGCGCAGGCCGTAGCTGCGCGCATAGTCTAGCACGTACTGGTCGGCGGCACCCTTGGAGCAGCCATAGGGCGTGTGGAAGTCGAGCGGGCGTGCCTCGCCAATGCCGTAGGCGGCGACCTGCGGGTCGGTCGCGACATAGCGCTCGCCCTCGACCGCGAAGTCGAGGTCGATGAGGTCGCCATAGACCTTGTTGGTGGAGGCGAAGATGACCGGCGTGTCCGGCGCACCGGTGCGGAGCGCGTCGAGCAGGTTGAGCGTGCCGGCGATGTTGATGGTGAAGTCGTCACGCGGATCGGTGAGGCTGGTAGTGACCGCCACCTGCGCGGCCATGTGGAACACGGCCTTGGCGCGGGTCGCGGCGGCGGCGAGGCGGTCCTCGTCGCGGATGTCGGCGATGATCGCCTCGATCCGATCGCCGTGATTACGCTTCAGCCAGTTGAGATTATCCTCGACACCGGCGCGGGAGAGCGCGTCGTAGATGAGGACGCGGTGGCCCTCCACCGCCAGGCGATCGGCGATGTTGGATCCGATGAAGCCCGCGCCGCCGGTGACGAGAACGGGCCGGTCGTCCGCCGCGCTCATGCGACGAGGCCCCGCGCTTCCAGCTCGCCGCGCATCTGTTCGACGCGGTCGGAGGCGGTCTGCTGGGCCACCCATTCGGCGAGTTCGGAAAGCCCTTCCTGGAAGTCCTGCGCGGCGGTGAAGCCGAGGCGGTCGGCGGCGAGGGTGGTGTCGCAGAAGCAGTGGCGGATGTCGCCGATCCGCGCCTTGCCGACGATCTGCGGCTCGATGCTGTTCTTGCCCATCGCGCGGGCGAGTTCGGTCGCGACCTCGGTCACAGAGCGGTCATGGCCGGAGCCGATGTTGAAGGTGCCGCCGGACGCCTGCGGCAGGACGAGCGCGTCGGAGAAGGCGCGGGCGACGTCCGAGACATGGACGAAGTCGCGGCGCTGCTCCCCATCCTCGAAGATCATCGGCTGCTGTCCATTCAGGAGCCGCGAGGCGAAGATGGCGAGAACGCCGGTATAGGGGTTGGAGAGCGCCTGGCCCGGACCGTAGACGTTGAACAGGCGGAGGCAGACGCCCTCGATCCCATAGGGCGCGGCCATGATGTGGGTCGTGCGTTCCTGCACGTACTTGTTGAGCGCGTAGATCGAAGCGAGGTTCGGGCGCTTCCATTCGGGCGTGGCGACGGGCGCGAGCGGACGGCCCTGCGCGTCCACCGGTTCCCAGTTCGCCTGGCCGTCCTTCAGAGACTTGCGCTCGGCATCCTCGATCAGTTGGCCGTCGGCGTCGCGGTAGAGACCCTCGCCATAGATGCTCATTGAGGAGGCGGTGACGACGCGGCGGACGGGATTGTCGATCAGCGCCTCGAACACGACCGCGGTGCCGACGTCGTTTGTGGAGGTGTAGCGTTCGACCTCGTACATCGACTGGCCAACGCCGACTTCAGCCGCGAGATGAACGACCGCGTCGACGCCTTTCAGAGCCGTCGCGACCTTCGCCTTGTCGCGGACGTCGCCGATGACCAGCTCGGCATCCTTGTTCAGCATCTGCGAACCGTCGGTCTCGCCGTGGACCTGTTCGATCAGGCTATCGAGCACGCGGACCTGGTTGCCGCGGCGGATCAACTCATCCGCGACGGACCGGCCGATGAAACCGGCACCGCCGGTGATTAGGATCGTCTCCACTCGACCTCCCTGATTAACTTGGATCAGCAGCTTGCAACAAAGTTAACCCAGGTTATTGTCGTACATGACGACTTTGTTGTGCTTGCGTGACAAAGGCTGCTTCTTCATCTTTGTTCCCTGTCGGGTCTGTCCACCGAAATATTTTTCGACGGGCGTGGAACTTCTGCTTCTCGACTGTTTTTGCCGGCTGATGAAGAAGCTCCGGCGCGCGTTCTGACCGCCACTATCCACCTGATCCGGCACGGCGACCATGACGAGGTCGGCCGTGTGCTGAGCGGCCGATCGGTGATCCCGCTCAATGCGCGTGGGCGCTCGCAGGCGGCGCGGCTCGGCGAATGGCTGCGCGACAAGGGGGTGGGTGCGATCCACAGCAGCCCGCGACCGCGCGCGATAGAGACGGCCGAGGCGATCGCCACCGCAACCGGACTGCCGGTGGAGATGGTGCCGGCGCTGGACGAGGTAGACTTCGGGATCTGGACCGGGCGCAGCTTCGCGGAACTGGACGGTGATCCGGATTGGGATGCGTGGAACGCCCGGCGGGGCGTTACGAGGGTGCCGGGCGGCGAGACGATGATGGAGGCGGTGCTCCGCGCGGCGGCCCATATCGAGGCGGTGCCGGCGGGGCGCACGATCGCCTGCGTCAGCCATTGCGATGTGATCCGGGGATTGGTGCTGCACTATTTGGGTGTAGGGGTGGATCGCATCCTGTCGATTGACTGCGAACCGGCGTCGGTCAGTACGCTAACGATCGGGCCGGAGGGGGTGCGGTTGGTGCGGTTGAATCTGGGGGTTTGATTTCAAAGACATCCTCCCCCGCCAGGGGGAGGTGGCAGGCGTAGCGTGACGGAGGGGGCGGACAGGGGCCTCTAATTGGATGGTGCGCCGCCGCCCTCCCCCTCCGTCGCCTTCGGCGCCACCTCCCCCTGGCGGGGGAGGATTTTGGTTAGCTGCGCGATCGGCCCGCTCCAGTCGCCGGGCGTGGTCTGGTGATAGAGGCGCATCGAGGCGTACCACGGCGTCGTCGCGGCACCAGGGGTCCAGCGCCAGTCGGGGTCTGCCTTGAGCAGGAGGGCGGTCGGGCGGCCGAGGGCGCCGGCGAGGTGGGCGATCATCGTGTCGACCGTCACCACCAGCGCGCAGGCGGCGACCGCGCGAGCGGTGGCGATCATGTCCATCGGGCAGCCTTGCGGGTTCAGGACCGGCAGGGTGGTGGGCGCGCCGACGAGGGTGAAAACGGGATTGGTCGCGCAGATGTCCGTGAAGGCATCCGGCGCGATCGAGCGGCTGCGGTCCCAATCCCCGCCCTCGTAGCAGAGGCCGATGGTTCCGGCGGGGAGCGGTTCCGCATCGCACGTCAGGTACGGCGCGCCACAGAGCGGGCCTTCACGCAAGGCGAATGGAAGCTCCGTGATCTCGATATCGCATGCGGCAGGCGGCGAGGGATGCGCCTGGTCGAAGGGAACGAACCGGGCGTTCGGAGCGATCCCGGAGAGGAGCGGGACCAGCGACGGCTGCGTCTCCACCGTCAGGCTTGCGGCGCGGCGGGCGAGGAGCGGCAGGTAGCGCGCGAACTGGATGGTGTCGCCGAGGCCGTGATAGCAGCGGACGAGCACGTCGCAGCCGTCGAACGGGCGGCCGTCCCAAACCCAGCGCTTGTGATAAGGCAGGCGCGGATCGTCGCGGGTGGCGGGATCGCGCAGCGCCAGCCATGCAGCCGACATCGCCCAGGCACTGTCGAAATCGCCCGCGCGGATCGCCGCGGTCCACCGATCCATACTCACGGGCGCGGAAATAGCCGAGTGTAGGAAGGGTTCCACCCAACGTCAGGGTCAATCGCAGCTTCATCTACGATGATAAAGATGATCCATGATATTATCATAGATCAGTTTCGTTCCTTATCTTTATTATGGAACAGCAATGATCCAGGAGCGTTGCGGAGGAGGTACTTACCTTAGACGCTCGAATCCCCTAGCAGGATGTCAGCGATGTCCGGCAGGGGATGGGACGGAATGCAGATGGCCGAACAGCCTGTGGATCGGGATCGTTCCGCGCGGCTGGCAGAGGAGGTCGCGGCGCTCGCGCCCTGGTTCCACAACATTGATCTGGGCGGCGGCATTGTCACCGCGCCGGAGCATTTCCTCGGCAACTATCCCGCCGACAAGTTCGCCCGCTTCGCAAGCGCCGTACCCACCGACCTGACGGGAAAGAGCGTGCTCGACATCGGGTGCAACGCCGGCTTCTACTCGGTCGAGATGAAGCGGCGCGGCGCGGCGCGCGTGCTCGGGATCGACAGCGACGACCGCTATCTGGCGCAGGCGCGGCTGGCGACGCGTGAGCTGGGGTTCGAGGGCGTCGAGTTCGCCAAGCTGTCGGTCTACGATGTCGGCGCGCTGGCCGAGAAGTTCGACCTCGTGGTGTTCATGGGCGTGCTCTATCACCTGCGGCACCCCCTCCTCGCGCTCGACCTGATCCGCGAGCATGTCGCCGGCGACCTGATGCTGTTCCAGACGATGCAGCAGGGGTCCGAGGATGTGATCGACGTGCCGGAGGACCACCCGTTCTTCGTGCCCGGCAGCTTCGAGTCCCCACCCATCTTCGACGATCCGGCCTATCCGAAGATGCATTTCATCGAGCGGTCCTTTGCCAATGACTGGACCAATTGGTGGGCGCCGAACCGGGCGTGCAGCGCCGCGATGCTGCGGGCGTCCGGCTTCGAGATTCTGGAGAACCCGGAGCCGGAAGTGTTCCTCTGCCGCGCCGTGCCGGTGCCGTTCGCGCAGTACGGGCCTGCCGCCGTTTATCCCAAGGGGGGAAGTGAAGCGTGACCGTCGAAGCCGCGATGCTCTGGAACGAGCCCAACAACAAGTCGCATTGGGACCCGGCGGTGGACCCCGACTGGGCGAGGTTCGCGGACCATGTGATCCGCGCCGGGAACGCGATCCATGCGGTGAACCCGGCGGTGACGCGGGTGCTGGGCGGCATGTCGCCGATCGACCCGCATTGGCTCCGCCGAATGGAGGGGCATGGTGCGCTCGATGCCGTTGATGCGGTGGCTGTGCACGGCTTCCCGCTCGACTGGAACCTCTGGCCGCTGTCGAGCTGGCCGGAGAAGATCGACGAGATCAAGGCCATCACCGACAAGCCGGTCTGGGTAACGGAAGTCGGCGTCAGTTCCTTCGGCGCGGAGGAGGTTCAGGATTTCGGACTGGCGAAGACGGCCGCCCTCCTGAAGGACAAGGCACCGCGCGTCTTCTGGTACTCGCTGTTCGATCTGCCGATGAGCTGGGGCGCGGAGACGCGGCACCGTGAGGCCGAGGGTTCGTCATACTACCGGCACTTCTACCTCGGCCTGATCCGCGAGGACGGTACGCCGAAGCCCGCGCTTGAGACCTATGCGAAGGTCGCGGCCGATGTCGGGCTGATGCAGTGGTTCCATTATCAGGACCCGCGACTGGACGAGGCCGTGGCGTGGATGAAGCGGCTGGGCACCAAGCGCATCCGCACCGGCCTCAGCTGGGCGGACAGCTTCCGGCCCGACGCGATCGGCTGGTTCGACCGACAGATGGAGGCGCTGGCCGACTTCGATGTGACCGTCACCTTCTGCTTCACGCCCGCACATCTCGGCATAGAGCCGCACCACACCAGCCCGGCACGCGATCCGCAGGCCTTCGCAGACTTCTGCGCGTGGATGATCGAGCGTTATGCGCCGGCGCAGGCGGTCGAGCAGAAGGCGGCGCCCTTCGCTCCGCTGGCCGAAGAAACCGCCTCGCCGATGTCCACCCTCAACTTCAACCGCGACGAGCGCCTCGCCGCAGAGCGGAGCGCCGCTTGATGCTGACCCCTCCCCGCCGGCCCATCAACGTCGCGATCATCGGCGTGGGCAATTGCGCGTCGAGCCTGGTGCAGGGCATCCAGCATTACGGCCAGGGTGCGAACGACCTCGCGGGTCTGATGCACTGGGAGATCGGCGGCTATCGCCCGGCGGACCTGAAGGTCGTCGCCGCCTGGGACGTGGACGCGCGCAAGGTGGGGCAGGATGTCGCCGACGCGATCTTCGCCAAGCCGAACTGCACCGCCGTCTTCTGCCCGGAGGTGACGGAGACCGGGGCCACCGTTCAAATGGGCGCGGTGCTGGACGGCGTGGCCGAGCACATGACCGACTATCCCGACGACAACCGCACCTTTGTGATGGCCGAGAGGGCGGAGGCGACGCGGGAGAGCGTGGTCAAGGCGCTGCGCGAGGCGGGCGTCGACGTGATGATGAACTATCTGCCGGTCGGCAGCCAGAAAGCGACCGAGTTCTACGCCGAATGCGCGCTGGAGGCCGGGGTCGCCTTCGTCAACAATATCCCCGTGTTCATCGCCAGCGAGCCGGAATGGGCGGAGCGGTTCCAGGCGGCGGGCGTGCCGATCATCGGCGACGACATCAAGGCACAGCTGGGTGCCACCATCGTCCACCGGGTGCTGACCGACCTGTTCCGCAAGCGTGGGGTGAAGCTCGATCGGACGTACCAGCTGAACACCGGCGGCAATACTGACTTCCTCAACATGTCGAACCGCACCCGTCTGAAATCGAAGAAGATCAGCAAGACCGAGGCGGTGCAGTCGGTGGCCGAGACGCGGCTTGAGGACGAGAACATCCATGTCGGGCCTTCCGATTACGTCGCCTGGCAGAACGACAACAAGGTCTGCTTCCTGCGCATGGAAGGGCAGCTGTTCGGCGGCGTGCCGATGAACCTGGAACTGCGTCTGTCGGTGGAGGACAGCCCCAATTCGGCAGGCGTCGCGATCGACATGGTGCGATGCGCGGCATTGGCGAAGGATCGGGGGCTGGGCGGTCCGATCCTCGCGCCCGCTGCCTATTTCTGCAAGCATCCGCCGGAGCAGATGACCGACGACGAGGCTTATGCGCAGGTGGAGGCGTTCATCGCGGCCGGGGCGTGAGGGGCAACCATGCGACCGTGCTCCTGCGGAGGCAGGAGCCTAGGGGTGGCCTTGTTGAACCGGAGCGTTTAGGCTCCTGCTTTCGCAGGAGCACGGCGGGCGGAGGTCCGCTAGCCCCTCCCTTCCTCCTCGATTGCGTCGAGGACGGTATGGGGGTTCACGTCGCGTTTGATCTCGTGGAAGTCGGGATCCTCCTCCTCGATGCCGAGCTTGCGAGCGATGCGATCGACCAGCCCGGCAAGTTGGGTGAGTTCGTGTTCGGCCAGCAGGTTGATGTGCAGGTCGAGGTCGGCGCGGCGGTCGGCGGCGGCGGCCATTCGGTTCTGGCTGATGAGGACGAAGGTGGAGAGGAAGATCGCCTCCACGGAGGCCTCCATGGCGAGCACGACGAAGGTCGGGTCGAAGGGTGCGACGCCCGGCACCCAGCCGAGGTTGATCGCGATCCAGCTTCCGTAAAGCAAAACGTGGATCAGGACGAAGGTCATCGATCCGGTGAAGCGGGTGATGTAGTCGGCGATCCGCTCGCTGAACGGGGCGTCGCGCTGCTCGGCCGCGCGCCGCGCCCGCAGGGTGGCGATATTCTCCGCCAGCGTTCCGGTCATCGTCGCGGCGAGCGCAGGATCGGTCATTCACGCCGAATGTCAGGGAAGGTCTTTGGTTGCATGGAGAAGGCGGCATGATGCGCGCGGCGGTGCTGCACGGACCCGGCGAGATCCGAATCGCGGAGGTGGCGAGGCCCGAGCCAGGGCCGGGGCAGCTGCGCGTGCGGCTGGAGGGATGCGGCGTCTGTGCGTCGAACCTGGAGCCGTGGGCGGGGCTGGAGTGGATGACCTATCCGGCGGAAGCGGGCGGGCTCGGCCATGAGGGCTGGGGCGTGGTGGATGCGGTCGGCGAGAACGTCGAAGGTTTCGCGACAGGCGATCGGGTGACGATGCTGTCGGGCCGGAGCTTCGCTGAATACGATGTTGTGGATGCGGCGGCGGCGGTGAAGCTGCCCGACGCGCTCGCAGGCCAGCCCTTTCCCGGCGAGCCGATCGCCTGCGCCATGAATATCTTCCGGCGCAGCGAGATCCAGGCGGGGCAGACGGTGGCGATCGTCGGCATCGGCTTTCTAGGGGCGGTGCTGACGCGACTGGCGACAGACGCGGGCGCGCGGGTGATCGCGATTTCGCGGCGGCAGGAGTCGCTGGACCTCGCAAAGGCTTACGGGGCCGCCGAGACGATCCCGATGCACGATCATTGGCAGATCATCGAGCGGGTGAAGGGGATCACCGGCGAGGCCCTGTGCGAGCGGGTGATCGAGGCGGTGGGCAAGCAATGGCCGCTTGACCTTGCGGGAGAACTGGTCGGGTTCGGCGGGAAGCTGATCGTCGCCGGCTACCATCAGGACGGGCCGCGCCAGGTGAGCATGCAGATGTGGAACTGGAAGGGGATTGATGTCGTCAACGCCCATGAGCGCGACCCGGCGGTGCAGATGCGCGGCCTGCGCGAGGCGGTGGACGCGGTGGCGAGCCGGCGGCTTGACCCGACCCCGCTTTATTCGAAGCGCTACCGGCTTGAGGACCTTGGTCAGGCTCTGGACGACACGCGCGACAAGCCCGGCGATTTCGTGAAGGCGCTGGTGACCTATGAATAAGCCGCGGGTCGGCTTTCTCGGCACCGGCTGGATCGGGCGGCATCGCATGGCGGCGATGCTGGATACAGGCGTGATCGAGGCCGCGGCGATCTGCGATCCCGCGCCCGAATGCGTCGCGGAGGCGCGGGCGCTGGCGCCGGATGCGCAGGTCGCGGGATCGCTGGACGAGATGCTGGCGATGGAACTCGACGGGATCGTCATTGCGACGCCGAGCGCGGCCCACGCCGAACAGTCGATCCACGCGTTGCAAGCGGGTGCGGCGGTATTTTGTCAGAAACCCCTTGGCCGCAATGCCGCAGAGGCGCGCGCGGTAATCGGCGCGGCGAAGACGGTGAATCGGCTACTCGGCGTCGACCTTTCCTACCGCCATACCGCTGCGGTGGGGGCGATCGCGCCGTTGCTGCGTGATGGAGCGATCGGCCGGGTGCAGGCGATCGATCTGGTGTTCCACAACGCCTACGGGCCGGACAAGCCATGGTTCTACGACCGGGCGCTGTCCGGCGGCGGATGCGTGATCGACCTCGGCGTGCACCTTGTCGATCTCGCCTTGTGGCTGCTCGACTTTCCTGTGGTCGAGCGGGTGAGTGCCTCCTTGTCGGCCAGCGGCAAGCCGCTCAGGGAGACGCCGCACGCGGTGGAGGACTACGCCGTCGCAACCCTTGATCTTGCCGGCGGCACGGTGGTGCGGCTCGCCTGTTCCTGGCGGCTACAGGCGGGCCAGGAGGCGGTGATCGAGGCGAGCTTCTACGGCACGAACGGGGGCGCGAAGCTCCGCAACATCGGCGGGTCGTTCTACGATTTTGAGGCCTTGCGCCTGAACGGGACACAGCAGGAACTGCTGGTCAGCCCACCCGACGAATGGGGCGGTCGTGCCGCCGCCGCCTGGGCGCGCGCGCTTGCCGCCGGATCGCGCTTCGAACCGACGGCCGAGGCGTTCGCGGCGAGCGCGGACGTACTCGATCGAATCTATGCCGCCGCGGGAGCGCCCGTCACTTCTTCTTGAGCGCATCCGGTTTGTGGACGGCTTCCTTGCCGGACTTGTCGCTCTTCACGCGGTATTGCGGGTCGTCCTTGCTCGCCTTGGCGGTATGGCCGCCGGCCTTGGCCGTGCCCGTCTCCTTCTTGACCACCTTGCCCGAAGTCTCGCCCTGCGGCGTGTCCCAAGTGACGTGATCGCCGGCCTTCAGAGTCTTGGTCATGCTGCTCTCTCCATCATGATCGGTCACTCGGCGGCGAGAAGCGCGCCTTCATCGACATCGGGTTCGTCTTCCGCATCGACGCCGCGCTCCAGCCGCGCCTCGTCGGCGGCATAGGCGTCGGCCTGCGCCTCGGTGATGCCGAACCGGGCGGCCACGTCAGGCGCGAAGCGGAGAAGATCGGGGCGAAGGCGCAGCAGGCTGAGGTCCTTCGACTTGCCCTCCAGCATCACGTCGAAGATCAGCCCTTCGGCCATGCGCATGAAGGTGGCGAACTCGAATGGGTTGGTGAAGTCGGCATGTCCTGTCCAGATCGGCGGGCGCAGCACGGTCTTTGTGCGTGCCGCCGCTTTCACCGGTGCCTTCAGCACCTCGCCCGCCTTCGCCTTGCCCTTCCCCGCCTTCGCATCGGCGCGCTGCTTGGGCGTGATCTTCTGCTTGATCTCGCGCAGTTCTGTACGAGGCGATGAGAAGTGGATCTTGGGGCGCACGCCCTCCGGCCAGGTGGCGAGGAAGCGTTCCAGCGTTTCGCGCATGTCCAGCCGCTCGGGGTTGAGGCACCAGAAGTGCTGGTAATCGAAGATGAGGCGCACGCCGGTCCGTTCGTGGATCCACAGCGTGTCGGCGGCGGAGAAGCGAACGTCGTCGTTCTCCAGCACCAGGCGGCGGCGCACATGCTCGGGGCATTGCTCCCAGCCATCGATCCAGCGGGCGCGGCTCGCCTCATGATCGCCATAGACGCCGCCGACATGGGTGATCATCACCGCCTCGTCGTCCAGCTCCATGCGGTCGAGCATCTCGGCCTGGCTGGATAGGTCCCAGATGCTCTTCCGCGTCAGCTCCGGATCGGGCGCGTTGAGCAGGACGTATTGCGAGGGATGGAAGGACAGGCGGATGCCGTAGCTCCGCGCCTTGGCGCCGAAGGCGCGAAGCTCCGCATCGCTGTCCGCCACCATCGAGTGGAACTGCGGCATGTCCGGGTGGGTGGCGTAGGGCGCGATGTCCGAGGAGAGACGGTACATGTCGAGCCGCTCCGACTTCAGATAATCGAGCACCGGGTCGAGCAATCCAAGCGAGCATTTGAGATGCGGGTTCTTCTGCCAGCGGCGGGTATCCTGCGTCTTCAGACCCGGCTTGCCCATGACCTTGACCGGAAAGCCCAGGCGAAGCGGATGTGACGGATCGGTCATTTCGGCTCAGCCTCCGCTCTTGTGCTCCGGCTTACCCTTGCGCTTGGTGTGCGCCATTTCCTCGAGCTGCTTCTCGGTCATGGACTTCGCCATGCTCTTCGACGCGCCCTTCAGCTTCGACTTGGGACTGTCGCCGCGCTTGGCGCTGAGCGCGGCGCCGGCGGCCTTTTGCTGGGCGGCGGACTTGGCGGGCATCTGGCTTCTCCTGTCGAAGCGCGATCAACGCCCCGCCTGCAGCATGGTGCCGCCACAACGAAGATCCGCTGCACCGATACGTTGACGCCGCCGATTTTTCTGCGACATTGTAAGTCGGTTTACGAATACAGAAACAGGTCGGACACTCGATATGTGTTTGGCATGATCCGGGAGTAAGCTAAGACGCTGGCACGCTGTTTCGGCAGCAGAGCAAAACGAATCGCCGAACAAGCCTGTCGCCCGACTGTGGGGAGAACAGGCGGCAGGCGGAATGGGAGAGGAATATGGCGAAGTCCGTTTACCTGAAGCTTGCGTCCACGATCCTGGCGACCGTTGCGCTGCCTGCCTTCGCGCAGGACGGAGTGCCCGCTTCGAGCACCGGTCCGACTGGAGAGGCTGTCCGCGCTGATCCGGAAGCCCCCGCAAGCACCGACTCCAGCGGCGGCGAGATCATCGTCACCGCACAACGGCGCGAGGAGCGCGTGCAGGACATCCCCGTCGCAATCTCCGCCTTCGGTGGTGCGCAGGTGCAGCGGCTGGGTATCGTCAGCCTGGAGAATGTGGCGCCGCGCGTGCCGAGCTTCTACTTCGGCAGCTTCGGCGCGTCCCGCCCGCAGCTGTATATTCGTGGCATCGGCACCCGTTCCTTCGATCCGGGCTCGGAGAGCTCGGTCGGCGTGTTCGTCGATGACGTCTATCTCGGCCGCGCCTCCGGTTCCTTCGGATCGCTGCGCGATATCGAGCGGATCGAGGTGCTGCGCGGGCCGCAGGGGACACTGTACGGCCGCAACACCATCGCCGGCGCAATCAACGTCATCACCAAGGGGCCGACGCCCAACTTCACCGCCGAGGCGGAGGCCGGCATTAGCAATTACGACGGCTACGAGGTGTTCGGCGCGGTGGGCGGGCCTGTCACCAGCGATGGCAAGGTCATGTTCCGCGTCGCCGGCTGGCGTACCTATCGCGACGGTTACATGAAGAATGAGACCACGGGGACGAAGTTCCAGGGCCTCGACAATTGGGGCGGTCGTGCGCGGCTGGCATTCCGGCCGACCGACACGACCCGCATCGATCTGACCGCGGAAGTGGTCCAGGACGATGATGAGGCGGCATTCTCCGGCTTTAGCCGCGGCAGCGGCCCATCCATCACGGCGGGGGGCGCCTATGTTCCTGCCAATCCCAGCGCGGCCTTCCTGGGCCGGCCGGGTCTCGCCGCAGTCCCCTACACGGGCGGCAACAGCTATGCCCTGTCGTTCGACCCGTATCTCGACCGCCGGGTGGAGGCGTATATCGGCCGCATCGAGCAGGACACCGACTTCGCGACGATCACTGCGATTAGCGCCTATCGCAAGCTCAAGATCAATGACGGCCGTGACCTCGAAGGCTCATCGCTGGACGTCGTCAACCAGCTGAGCCGCGAACGTTCCAAGCAGTTCACGCAGGAACTGCGCATCACCTCCAATCCGGACGGCGCGCTGAGCTTCGGAGGCGCGCTCGATTGGATCATCGGCGGCTTCTACTACCGCGATCGCAGCAACCGCTCCGATGCGTTCGAATTGGGCGTGGACAGCGTCACCGCGCTGCTGAGCGGTGGGCCGCAGACCAGCGTCGCGGCGTCCCGCTACCAGATCGACAGCTACGCCGTCTTCGGCCAAGCGACGGCGCATTTCGGCGAGCATTTCGACCTGACCCTGGGTGGTCGCTACACCCGGGACGAGAAGCGCGCGATCCAGACGGGCACGAACACCCAGCCTGGCGTGCCGCTGATCGCGGCGCCCTTCGCGGTCGATAACGAGGCGACGTATACCTCGTTCGATCCGCGCATCGTGGCGACGGTCAAGCTCAACCGCGATGTCAGCGTCTATGCGAGCTATTCGACCGGCTTCAAGTCGGGCGGCTTTCAGTACGTCCCCTTCTCCGCCGCCCAGGCGAACGTCCTGTTCGAGCCGGAAGACATCAAGACCTATGAGATCGGCCTGAAATCGGAATGGCTGGACCGCCGGTTGCGCTTCAACGTCTCGGCATTCAAGTATTCGTACAAGGACCTGCAGGTCTCCCAGATCGTCGATCTCGGCGGTGGCGCAGCAGCAAGCCTGATCAACAACGCGGCGTCGAGCACGATCAAAGGCGTCGATGTCGAGATCCTGGCCAGGCCCAGCGACAATTTCGACGTGAGCGTCGCCTACGGCTATCTCGACGCGAACTACGACGAATATGTGTTCAACGCGGTCCAGGACTTCTCCGGCACGCAGATGGTTCGCGCGCCGAAGAACAGCCTGAACATTGGCGCGGAATGGCGTATCCCGATCGGTGACGAGAGCCGCCTGACTCTACGGGCAGATTACGCTCTGCTCGACGAGTTCTTCCATGAGCCGGGCGAGGCGAACCCAATCTTCGGCGGGGCGACCAGCCTGACTCGCGAGCCGTCCTATGGTCTGCTCGACCTGCGCGCCGCTTATGAGTTCGGGAATTTCCGCGTGACCGGCTATGCCACCAACGTGACCAAGCAGCGGTACCGGCGTACGGTGCTCGCGCTGGGTTCGACGCTGAGCGACTTTCCCGGACAGCCGCGCATCTACGGCATGAAGGTCGCGTACAAGTTCTGAGGAGCCGACAAGCAATGTTGACCGTCCATCACCTCGGGATTTCGCAGTCGGAGCGGGTCGTCTGGCTGTGCGAGGAACTGGGCCTGCCCTACGATCTCGTCATCCACGCGCGGGATGCGGAGACGATGCTCGCCCCCGACGCCTATCGCGCACTGCATCCCGCCGGCACGGCTCCCGTCATCGTCGACGGGGATGTCGTGCTTGGGGAGTCGGGGGCGATCCTGGAGTATGTCGCTCGCAAGCACGGCGGCGGACGCTTCATCCTGGGGCCCGATGATGCGAACTTTGCGGAGTACCTCTACTGGTTCCATTTCTCGAATGCCTCGTTGATGGCGAACGGCATGATCGAGGTCGCGCTCGGCCTCGCCGGTGCCGACAGCGACAACACGACGCTTAGCGGGCTGCGTGGGCGGCTCGACCGCGCCTATGCGATGATCGAGACTCGGCTTGGTCAGGCGGAGTGGTTCGCCGGTGATCGGTTCACGCTCGCGGACATCATGATGGCCTTTCCGCTCGGCACGATGCGGATGTTCACGCCTTACGACATTTCCGGCCTGCCCGCGATTCAGGCCTATTTGAAGCGGGTGAGCGCGCGACCTGCGTTTCAAGCCACCCGCGCCAAGGCCGACCCGCAACTGCCGGTAGAACTGACCTGACCATTTGCATAGGATACAGTCGGAAGCCCTTGGGATAGCCGAGGGCGGAGACGAAGGAGAGAATGCCGTGACCGAAGCTGCAGAACAGGCCGCCGATGCGCTCGGTGCGGTAATCGAGGCGCGCGACACGGCGGGGCTGCAAAGCCTGTATGCCGAGGACATCGCAATCTGGCACGGCGTGACCAATGTGGAGCAGAGCAAGGCCGAGAATATCGCTCTTCTCGACCAAGTCTTCCGCATCACCTCGCGCCTTCGTTACGCCGACATCCGCCGCTTCCGGATCGAAGACGGCATTGTGCAGCAGCACAGCCTGGTGGGCGCCTTCGCTGATGGTACTCCGACCCCCGACCTGCACGCCTGCCTCGTTCTGAAGCTGCGCGGTGACCAGATCGTGCGGATTGACGAGTATTTCGACAGTGCGGCCTTCGCGCCGTTCGCCGAGCGGATCGCCGCATTATCGCAAGTGGACGCATGACGTGGTGAAGCGGTTGCGCCTGGCAGAGCCGCGGTATAAACCGGTCATACGGTTTGTGTTGATCGCTGCAGGACTAGCTCCTTCGAACTCGAGGATAAAGAGAACACAATGTCCTGGTTGAAGTCGATCTTCGGTGGCGGCGGCAGCGGCGGGTCCGAACGGACCGTGACGCTCCAGCCCTCCGGCGCGCAGTTCGCGGTGCCGAAGGGCGAGACGGTCCTTGAGCGCGCGCTGAAGGAAGGCATCGCCTATCCGCATGACTGCACGGTCGGCACCTGCGGGTCGTGCCGCAGCAAGCTGATCGAGGGGAAGGTCGATGCGATCACCCCATTCAGCTATACGCTGAGCCGTGAGGAGCTGGAGGCCGGGTACATCCTCGCCTGCCAGGCGGTGCCGAAGGGGCCGGTGGTGCTGGAGGTCGATACCGCCGTCGCCGACCGGCCGGGTGCCGAGAGCTATCAGGGCCGGCTGGTCGAAAGCGAGAACCTCACCCATGACATCAAGCGGCTGGTGATCGAGCTGGACCGGCCGATGCCGTACATCGCAGGGCAGTATGTCAATGTCGGCTGGCCCGGCGACACGCGGACGCGATCTTACTCCTATGCCGAGAAGCCGGAAGCAGGCGGGCGGCAGCGTATCTCTACCTTCGTGCGGCGCGTGCCGGGCGGCGCTTTCACCGGGTACATCTTCGACACGGCGCAACCGGGTGATCCGCTGACCTTGGACGGGCCGCATGGCAATTTCTGGCTGCGCGAAGGGACGGGCCCGATCGTCTGCATCGCGGGCGGCAGCGGCATGGCCCCGATCATCAGCCTGCTGGAGGACGCGGCGGCGCGCGGGGCGCGGCGCGACTGCATCCTGCTGTTCGGTGCGCGGGGTGCGCGCGACCTCTATGCCGAGGATCGCATCGCCGCGATCCGGTCGCGCTGGGCCGCGTTCTTCGATTACTGGCCGGTGCTGTCGGAAGAGCCGGTCGCGGGGATGCGCGACGGCTTCGTCACCGCGCATATCGCGGCGGCGCTCGATCGTCTGGGGGGCGGAGCTCAGGGTTATCTGTGCGGCCCGCCCGGCATGATCGACGCCGGTGTCGAGACGCTCACCGCAGGCGGCGTGCCGCTCGACTGCATCCACTACGACAAGTTCACCGACGCCAGCACGACCGCCGCCGCCACCGCGTGACGGACGGCTCAAAGCAATAGAGAGGGGAGTTAGAACATGCGTCTCGAAGGCCGCACCGCGATCATTACCGGAGGCGCTGCCGGCATCGGCCGCGCCATTTCGGAGCTTTTCCTGAAGGAAGGCGCCAACGTCGTCATCGCGGACATGAAGGGCGCCGATGCCGCTGCGGCGGAGTTGGGCGACAAGGCCCTGGGCGTTGCGACCGACGTCTCCGATCAGGCAAGCACGCAGGCGATGGCCAAGGCGGCCGTCGACCGCTTCGGCGGTATCGACGTGCTGGTCAACAATGCCGGCATCTTCACCGGCGTCAGCTATACCCCGATGGAAGCGCTACAAATCGCCGACTGGCAGAAGATGATGGCCGTCAACGTGATGGGCCCCTGGCTCTGCGCCACCGCCGTCTCCGGCGCGATGCGCGAAAAGGGCGGCGGACGCATCATCAACATCGCCTCGGTGATCGCGCACGTCGGCATTCCGTTCATGCTCCACTATGTCGCCAGCAAGGGCGCGCTCGCGGCGATGACCCGCGGCATGGCGCGCGAGTTCGGGGCGACCAAGGCGGGCATCACCGTCAACGCGATCTCGCCCGGCTACACCCACTCCGCCAATGCGATGGCCAATGCCGAGCAACACGCCCAGTTCGAAGGCGTCGCATCCCAGATGCGCACGATCGAGCGGCCGCAGCAGCCGGGCGACATCGCCGGCGCGGCTTTGTGGCTGGCGAGCGACGAGGCGTCCTACGTGAACGGCCAGAACATCGTCGTTGACGGCGGCATCTTCATGAGCCTGTGAGCGGAATGGCGACCGATCATCCCGCGATCGCGGCAAGGCTGCGCGCCGCCTATACGGGCGGCGTGGTGCCACCGCTGCGCGATGCGCTGGAGCCGACCGATGCGGACGGTGCCTATGCCGTCCAGTCGATCAACGTCGCGCATTGGCAGCGCCAAGGCCGCAAGCTGGTCGGTCGCAAGGTCGGGCTGACCGCCAAGGCGGTGCAGGCGCAATTGGGGGTGGACCGGCCGGATTTCGGGGCCCTGTTCGCCGACATGGCCGTTCCGAACGGCGGCGAGGTCGATCCCACCCGCCTGATCCAGCCGAAGGCGGAGGCGGAGGTCGCCTTCGTCATGGGCCGGACGGTGGACGATCCGAACCTGTCGGTGGAGGATCTCGCAGCCGCCATCGACCATGCCGCCGCCGCGATCGAGATCGTGGACAGCCGCATCGCCGACTGGAAGATCACCTTCGCCGACACGGTGGCGGACAACGGCTCCTCCGCGCTCTTCGTGCTGGGCGACGACCGGCGCAAGCTGGACGGCCTCGACCTCTACACCTGCGGCATGGCGATGACGCAGAACGGCGCGGTGGTGTCGCTGGGTGCGGGCGCGGCGTGCCTCGGCCATCCGCTGAACGCCGTCCGCTGGCTGGCAGCGACTTTGGCGGAGCGGGGCGAGGCGCTGCAGGCGGGCGATGTCGTGCTTTCGGGTGCGCTGGGGCCGATGGTGGCGTTCGGGCCGGGCGACCGGCTGGAGGCGAAGATCGGCGGCCTCGGCAGCGTCGGCTTCAGTTGTGGGGTACGCTCATGAAGACCAAGGTCGCGATCATCGGATCGGGCAATATCGGCACCGATCTGATGATCAAGGTGATGCGCCTGTCCGACACGCTGGAGGTGGCGGCGATGGTCGGCATCGATCCGGAATCGGACGGGCTGAAGCGTGCCGAGCGGATGGGCGTCGCGACCACATCGGGCGGCATCGACGGCCTCGTCGCCCTGCCCTGCTTCGCCGAGATCGGCATCGTGTTCGACGCGACTTCGGCCGGCGCGCACAAGCATCATGACGCGGTGCTGCGCAGCCACGGCAAGACGGTGATCGACCTCACCCCGGCGGCGATCGGCCCCTATGTGATTCCGCCTGTCAACGGCGACGCGCATCTGGACGCCGGCAACCTCAACATGGTCACCTGCGGCGGGCAGGCGACGATCCCGATCGTGGCGGCGGTGAACAGGGTGGCGAAGGTCCGCTATGGCGAGATCGTGGCATCGATCGCGTCGAAATCGGCCGGACCCGGCACCCGCGCCAATATCGACGAGTTTACCGAGACGACCAGCCGCGCCATATCCGAAGTGGGCGGGGCGGACCGCGGCAAGGCGATCATCGTCCTCAACCCCGCAGAGCCGCCGCTCATCATGCGCGACACGGTCTACTGCCTGACGGACGACGGCGACCCGGCGGCGATCGCCGCCTCGGTCGAGGCGATGGTCGAGGAGGTGCGCGCCTATGTCCCGGGCTATCGCCTGAAGCAGGAGGTGCAGGTTGAACGGATCGGCGGCAACCAGCCGCTGCGCATCCCCGAAATGGACGCCGAGTTCACCGGCCTGAAGGTCAGCGTGTTCCTGGAGGTGGAGGGTGCCGCCCATTACCTGCCGGCCTATGCGGGCAATCTCGACATCATGACGTCGGCGGCGCTCCGCACGGCGGAGAAGGTGGCGGCACGGCTCCAGAAGGTGGCGGCATGAGCCTCGATCCCGCCACGCAGAAGCTCTACATCCAGGACGTCACGCTCCGCGACGGAATGCACGCGATCCGTCATCAATACGGGCTGGATCACGTCCAGGCGATCGCCCGCGCGCTCGATGCCGCAAAGGTCGATGCCATCGAGGTGGCGCATGGCGACGGCCTGTCCGGCTCATCCTTCAACTACGGCTTCGGCGCACATACCGACTGGGACTGGATCGAGGCGGTGGCGGAGGTGCTGGAGCACAGCGTCCTCACCACCCTGCTGCTGCCCGGTATCGGCACCATCCACGACCTGAAGCATGCCTATGACCTCGGCGTGCGATCGGTGCGCGTCGCGACCCACTGCACCGAGGCGGATGTCGCCAAGCAGCATATCGAATACGCCCGCAACCTCGGCATGGACGTCTCCGGCTTCCTGATGATGAGCCATATGAGCGAGCCGGATGCGCTCGCGCAGCAGGCCCTGCTGATGGAAAGCTATGGCGCGCATTGCGTCTATGTGACCGACAGCGGCGGGGCGATGACGATGGCGCAGTACGCCGCGCGCCTGCAGGCCTATGACCGCGTGCTGAAGCCGGAGACGCAGCGCGGCGTCCACGCCCACCACAACCTCTCGCTGGGCGTCGCCAATTCGATCGTCGCGGTGGAAAACGGCGCGGTACGGGTGGATGCGAGCCTCGCCGGCATGGGCGCGGGCGCGGGCAACGCGCCGCTGGAGGTGTTCATCGCCGCCGCCGACGTGCAGGGGTGGAACCACGGCTGCGACCTCTTCGGCCTGATGGATGCGGCGGAGGACCTCGTTCGCCCGCTGCAGGACCGGCCGGTGCGCGTCGATCGCGAGACGCTGAGCCTGGGCTATGCGGGCGTCTACTCCTCCTTCCTGCGCCATGCGGAGAAGGCGGCGGCGGACCACGGCCTCGACACCCGCGCGATCCTGATCGAACTCGGCCGCCGCAAGATGGTCGGTGGGCAGGAGGACATGATCGTCGACGTCGCGCTCGACATGGCCAAGCAGCGGGCGGGCGCATGACCGCCCCTGCCGTGCCCGATCGCGTCGGCGACTATGACGATGTCTACGGCCGCAGCGTCGATGATCCGGAGGGCTTCTGGCGTAAGGCGGCGGAGGCGGTCGGCTGGGATCAGCCACCGGAGCAAGCCTTCCGCCTGCGCGACGACGGCATGGCCGACTGGTTCCCCGGCGGCACGCTCAACACCTGCTACAATGCCGTGGACCGGCATGTGGAGGCGGGCCTCGGCGAGCGCATCGCCCTGATCCACGACAGCGCGATGACCGGCGACGTTCGCCGCTTCACTTACCGGCAGCTGCAGACCGAGGTCGCGCGCGTCGCGGGGATGATGGCCGCGTTCGGCGTCGCGAAGGGCGACCGCGTCCTCATCTACATGCCGATGGTGCCGGAGGCGGTGTTCGCGATGCTCGCCTGCGCGCGTCTAGGCGCGGTCCACTCGGTGGTCTTCGGCGGCTTTGCGGCGGCCGAGCTCGCCAAGCGGATCGATGACGCGACGCCGAAGCTGGTGCTCACCGCCTCCTGCGGGTTGGAGCCGAACCGGGTGGTCGCCTACAAGCCGCTGCTGGACGAGGCGATCGCCTTGTCGGTCAGCAAGGTCGAACGCTGCATCGTCCTCCAGCGGCCGCAGCTGACCGCTCAATTACTGCCGATGCGCGACCTCGACTGGGCGGACGCGCTGTCCGGTTCGGAGGAGGCTCCCTGCACGGCCGTTGCCGCGGGCGATCCGCTCTACATCCTCTACACCTCGGGCACGACGGGCATCCCCAAGGGCGTCGTCCACGACCATGGCGGCCATGCCGTCGCGCTGACCTGGAGCCTGCCGAACATCTATGGCGTCCGCCCCGGCGAGACATTCTGGGCGGGATCGGACATCGGCTGGGCGGTCGGACACAGCTACATCGTCTATGGCCCGCTGTTCCTCGGCTGCACCACGGTGATGTTCGAGGGCAAGCCGGTCGGCACGCCGGATGCCGGCACGTTCTGGCGGGTGATTCGCGACCACGATGTCGACGTCTTCTTCACCGCACCGACTGCGATCCGCGCGATCAAGCGCGAGGATCCGGAGGGCCGTGAGGTCGCCGCACATGGCACAGGCCAACTGCGCGCGCTGTTCCTGGCGGGCGAGCGGGCCGACCCCGATACGCTCGGCTGGGCGGAACGCGTACTGGGCGTGCCGGTCATCGACCATTGGTGGCAGACCGAACTCGGCTGGCCCGCGCTCGCCACCTGCCTCGGTCTGGGCCCACCCGCCACACGGCACGGCAGCGCGGGGCGACCCGTGCCCGGCTACCGTTTCGCCATCCTCAACGCAGAGGGCGAGGAGCTGCCTGCGGGTGAGACCGGCGACATCGTCATCCGCCTGCCGCTGGCCCCCGGCGCGTTGACCACCCTGTGGCAGCGGCAGGCGCATTTCGTCGATGCCTATCTCACCGCCCATCCGGGCTATTACACAACCGGGGACGCCGGCCTGATCGACGCTGATGGCTATGTCCATGTGATGAGCCGAATCGACGACATCATCAACGTCGCCGGCCATCGCCTGTCCACCGGGGGGATCGAGCAAATCGTCGCCGCCCATCCCGACGTGGCGGAATGCGCGGTCGTGGGGGTAGCCGACGCGCTGAAGGGCATGGTGCCGCTCGGCCTCGTCGTCCTGAAGAGCGGCGTGTCGCGGGACGAGGCGTCGATCTGCCGCGAGGTCGTTGAGCGGGTGCGCAACGAACTCGGCCCCGTGGCGGCGTTCAAGTCGGTCGCGGTGACCAGCCTGCTGCCGAAGACCCGATCGGGCAAGGTGCTCCGCTCGACCATCCGCCGGATCGCGGATGGGGAAGCCTTCACCATGCCCGCGACGATCGATGACCCCTCAGCAATCGGTGCCATCGAAGCCGCGTTGGCTAAGCTGACCGCGAACGCCGCCTAGCTTTTCGTCCGGCGCCGCTTCGGTTTCCCGTCGAGAGCTGCTGGGAGTGGCCAGGTGTTGACGATCATCTGCTCGATGCGCGCGATCACCGCATCGAGATGCGGCGTCACGTCTTCCCAGAGCGAGCGCATACCCATGCCGCCGAGCATCGAGGCAGCGATGCGCACGATCTCTTCGGCGTCGCTTGCCGCCCAGCCCGAATCGACCAGAACCCGGCTCCAGTTCGCATAGACCTGCCCGCGATATTCGCCCGCAATCCGGCTGATTTCTTCCTTGATCCCGTCGGTCTTCGACCCATCGATCGCGATGTCGAGCGCGACCCAGTAATGCGTGCCCAGGAAGAATTCGCGCAGATCGGCCAGAAGATGCGGCAGCGGGTTCGCACCAGCGGGGATCGCGGCAAGCCGCTTCCGCGAAAGCCGCGAAGCCTCGGCAAAGGCATATTCCAGCGCGGCGAGGGTCAGCCCGTCCTTCGTCGCAAAGTGGTGTACCTGCGCACCCTGACTCACCCCCGCACGCGCCGCGACAGCCGCCGTCCGGAATGCCGAATGCCCTTTTTCGGCGACGATCTCGAACGCCGCTTGCGACAGTTTCGCGCGCATTTCTTCAGTGCGCTGCGCCTGTGTGCGGCGGACGGCGGGCGTACGAACCGCCTTCTTCGAACCGACCTTCAACTCCGACATCCCCTCCACAGCCCCCTTCGAACCCTCGCTATTACAGCACGATGGGCCGTCAAGTGCCACTTGATTGAACCGCCACCGGTCCAACTTGCCCGTTGACAGGCGCGCCGCAGCTTAGATACTGATTGTTCGGTTTATAACAAAGTCTCGCCGGATGTCGTGCGAGGTTAGGCGAGGTGTCCGCGTGCTGACCGATCTCCGCCCCGTCGTGGATGAGAGCCGCGGGATTTTCCGCGTGCCCCGCCGCGCGTTCACCGATCAGGCCGTATTCGAGCGGGAATACAGCGCGATTTTCGATCGATGCTGGCTCTATCTCGCCCATGCGTCCGAACTGCCGGAGCCGGGCAGCTTCATCACCCGCACCGTCGCGCGCCGCCCGATCCTCTTCACCCGCGATCGCGATGGCGAGTTCCACGCGCTGCTCAACACCTGCCCACACCGAGGCGCGATGGTGTGTCGCGAGCGCAAGGGCAAGTCGCCGGCGTTCCAGTGCATGTACCACGGCTGGGTCTTCGCCGCGGATGGCCGGCTGATGACCCTGCCGAGTGCAGGCGGCTACGGCGAGGACTGGAAGACGGACCCGTTCCGCCAGATGACGCATGTGCCGAGGCTCGCGCGGTTCGGCGACTTCTTCTTCATCAGCTTCGCCGCCGATGGCGAGGATCTGGCGGACTATCTTGCCGACGCGGGCGATTACCTGACGCTGGTTCAGGAGCACTCGCCGTCGGGAATGGTGATCAGCGGCGGGACGCAAGAATATGCGATTCGCGGCAATTGGAAGCTGCTCGCCGAGAATTCGGTGGACGGCTACCACGCGGCCAGCACCCATTCGACCTATCTGGAATACCTCAAGAACGCCAACGGCGCGCTCCACAACACGCGGCTGGAAGGCGTGGGCCGCGACCTGCGCAAGGGCCATGCGGTGATCGAATATGCGGCACCCTGGGGCCGCCCGATCGCAAGCTGGGTGCCGCTTTGGGGCGAGCAGGGCAAAATGGAGATCGACGCGATCTACGCGCAGTTGGAGGCGCGGCTGGGCGAGGAGCGCGCGGAGCGGCTGGCCCGGCGCAACCGCAACATGATCATCTTCCCCAATCTGGTCGTGAACGACATCATGGCGATCACGGTCAGGACCTTCTACCCGACCGCGCCGGACTACATCAACGTCAACGCCTGGTCGCTTGCCCCGCGCGAGGAGTCCGACTGGCTGCGCAAGTACAGGCTGTTCAACTTCACCGAGTTCCTGGGGCCCGGCGGCTTCGCCACGCCCGACGACGTCGAGGCGATCGAGAAGTGCCAGATCGGCTACGCCAACGAGAAGGAAGCCGCCTGGAACGACATTTCGCGCGGGATGCTGCGCGAGGGCGGATCGGCCTATGACGACGAGCTGCAGATGCGGGCCTTCTGGGCCGAATGGGATCGCCGGATCGCGGGGGTGGACGCGTGAGCGCACCCGACGTCACCGCCGCGATGATCCTGCAGCACCGGGTCGAGGCGCTGCTCTTTCATGAGGCCGACCTGCTCGATCGCTGGCAGCTGACCGAGTGGGAGGCCCTGTTCACCGACGACGCCGAATATCTCGTGCCGCCGATGGACGTGGACGGCGATACCGCTTCTCCGGACACCTCGCTCTTTTACGTGTTCGACGATCGCACGCGTCTGCACGAGCGCGTGGTTCGCCTGAAGAACAAGGGCGCGCATTCGGAATGGCCCCGATCCCGTACGCGGCGCCTGATCTCCAACGTGATTGCCCGGCCAGAGGGCGACCTCGTATCGGTCCGCGCGTCCTTCGTCGTCTACCGATCCAAGGACGGGGTCACCGACAGCTATATCGGCCACTACCTCTATCTCCTGACCGACGACGGTGCCGACCTGCGCATCGCGCGCAAGACCTGCGTGCTCGATCTCGAAGCATTGCGACCGCACGGCCGCATCAGCATCATCCTGTGAGGCAAGAATGACCGACAAGATCCGGTACAAGCGGCTTGCCTATATCGCGCTGGATGTGACGGATGTCGCGGCGAGTGCGGATTTCTACGGCAGGCTTGTCGGCCTGGAGACCATCTCCAGCAATGCCGACGAGGCGCGCCTGCGGTGCAGCGGCAAGACGCTCGACCTCATGTTGCGCAAGGGACCGACGCCCGGCCTGCGGCGCGTGTCGTTCGAGCTGACGGACACGCAGCAATTCGCCACTGCCCGTGAACGGATCGCGGCCGCCGGGCTGAGCGTCAAGGATGTCCCGGCGGACGAGGCGGCCTCGATCGGCTTCGAGAAGGGCCTGCGCTGCGCAGCACCGGGATCGGGGCTGGAGGTCGAACTCATCACCGGCTTGCAGGAGGAAGGCGCGTTCGAGCCGACCGTCGCCAAGATCGCGCGGCTGGGGCATGTCGTGATGAATGTCGGCGATTTCCCGGCGGTGCTCAAGTTCTGGACGGAGACGCTGAACTTCGCGATCTCCGACGCGGTGCCGAACCGAATCGCGTTCCTTCGCTGCTTCCCCAATCCGCTGCACCACTCGCTGGCGGTGATCGCGGCACCGCAGGACGGGTACAACCACGTCAACTTCATGGTGTCGGACATCGACGACGTGGGACGCGGCATGAACCGGATGAAGAAGGCCGACGTGCCGATCGTCTTCGGCCCCGGCCGCCATGAGCCGTCGGGCAGCATCTTCCTCTACTTCCTCGATCCCGACGGGATGACGGCCGAGTACAGCTTCGGCATGGAAGAGTTCGGCGAGCACGATGCGCGCGATCCGCGCGACTTGGACCCGACGCCCGAGACGCTGGACACCTGGGGCAGCGTACCCGATCCGCGCTTCGCCAAGACCGGCGCGCTTCTGGCCTCCGTCGATGCCTGACCTCAGCGGGCGGGTCGCCGTCGTCACCGGCGCGGGCCGGGGCATCGGCGAGGCGATCGCCGCGCGCCTTTGGGCCGACGGTGCGCGCGTGATGATCGCCGACCTTTCCAGGGATGAGGCGGACGCAGCCGCGCGCCGCATCGATCCCAAGGGCGAACGCACCGCGACGCACGAGGGCGACCTGTCCGATCCGGAGATTGCCGCGGCGCTGATCGAAGCGACGAGCACGGCATTCGGGCCGGTCGGCGTGCTGGTCAACAATGCCGGCGGCGGCATCATCCGCCCGTTCCTGTCGCATACGGTGGAGACGCTGCGGGCGACGATCGATCGCAACCTGTGGACCGCCGTCTGGTGCAGCTACTACGCGCTGCCGGTGATGAAGGCGGCAGGCTGGGGCCGCATCGTCAACATCGGCGCGGATTCGGTCCGCAACGGTCTGGTCGATCATGCCGGCTATAACGCGGCCAAGGGCGGCGTCCACGGCATGACGAGCGGCTTGGCGCGCGAGTTCGTGCGCGACGGCATAACCGTCAACACGGTGGCACCCTGCGCCGTGGTGACGCCGCAATATCGCGAGATCGAGGCGCGCGATCCCGAACTGATCCGCAAGGTCGTCGACGTCATTCCGATGGGCCGCGCCGGCACATCCGAAGAGGTGGCGAGCATGGTCGCCTATCTCGCCTCACCCGAAGCCGCCTTCGTCACCGGGCAGGTCATCTCGGTGAACGGCGGGACGACGATGCTCTGAGCCGCTTCACGCGCTTTTACAGGAGAGAGTTTCCGTGACCAATCCCGAGATCGGCAAGTCGATCGTCGCCAATGGCATCCGCACCAACTATATCGAGGAAGGCGAAGGTCCGCCGCTGATCCTGATCCACGGGTCCGGCCCGGGCGTCACCGGTTTCGCCAACTGGCGCGGCGTCATTCCCGATCTTGCCCGCCACTTCCGCGTGATCGCGCCGGACATGGTCGGCTTCGGCTACACCGACTGTCCGGCAGACATCAAGGACTTCACGCTCGATGTCTGGGTGGCCCATATCATCGGCCTGCTCGACGCGCTGGGGATCGAGAAGGCGTCGTTCATCGGCAACAGCTATGGTGGCGCGCTGAGCCTCGCTACGGCCGCGCGGCACCCGAACCGGGTGGACAAGTTCGTGCTGATGGGCGCGGCCGGCCTCGACTTCAAGATGACCGAGGGGCTCGAGCGGGTCTGGAACTACGAGCCGACGCTTGAGAACATGCGCGCGCTGATGACGACCTTTGCGTACAATGCCGACCTCGTCACCGACGTGATCGTGCAGTCGCGGCATGAGGCGAGCCTGCGTCCGGAAGGCCGCGCCGCCTATGAGCGCCTGTTCCCCGAACCGCGGCAGGAGAAACTGTCCCGCCTCGCCACGCCGGAGGACGACATCCGCCGCATCGAGCACAAGGCGATGATCGTCCACGGACGCGAAGACGTGATCGTGCCGGTCGAGAACGCCTATCGCTTTTCCAGCTTGCTCAAGCATTCCGAACTGCACGTCTTTGGCGAATGCGGCCATTGGACCCAGATCGAGAAGCGCGACCGCTTCGTCGAACTGGTGACCCCATTCCTGCTCGGCTGATCAGCCCGCCTTGGCGGTGAGATAGGCCCACATCCTCTCGACGACGCCGCCCGCAAAGACCTGGCGGGCGGCGGTCTCCTCGGCGTCGAGCAAGCCCGTCTCCGGATCGGCACCGCTGGAGCGCACCGCCAGCTCGACGCGCGCGGCGTCCTCAAGGAACCATGAGAGGGTCACCGCCTTTTCCAGCGCATCGGCGACGACCACCGCGCCATTGCCCCGCATCACGATCGCCGGTGCGCCGCCGAGCGTCTCCCCGAGCGCGGCGGCGCTGGCATCGTCGCGGAGAAGGCGCGGGTCGTCCCAGAGAACCAGATCGGGGAAATAGGCGCCGATGCCGTGGCGCGGGCGCGGCAAGATGCGCTGGGTGGACAGCGCCATGAGCGCCGGCGGCATGATCCGGCAGATGCCGCGCACCTCCGGCCGGCGCGCGTAGATCGCCTGATGCGCCCGCACCTCCCCCAGCACGCCGTCCGGCAAGGGAGCGGCCACCGGCACCACGGTCCCTGGCTCCTCCCCGATCAGCCCCATCGGCATCGCCGCGCAGACGAGAAAACTGTCCGCATCGAGCCTCAGACTGCAATGCCCATAGGCATGGACCAGCCCCGCGCCGCCCAATGCGCGCGCCGCCTGCTGAACCAGGCGCTGATCCGCCGCCGTTACCATGACATCCTCCCTCGATTTCGCATGGGCATGCCCGGTTCGGCCGAAGGTGACAATCCGTCGCCGTGCCCGCTATGGCGGGCGGAGCACACCGAGCGGTTGGGACAAGTTGGATGAAGATGCGGGATCTGGAGGCGCGGACGGGGGTGAACCGCGAGACGATCCGCGTCTTCTTTCGCAACGGCCTCTTGCCCGAACCGCATCGCCCGGCCCGCAATGTCGCCGATTATGACGAGACCCATGTCCGCGCGATCCTGGCCGTGCGGGAGTTGCAACGGGACAGCGGGCTGACGCTGGCGCAGATCAAGTCGGCATTGGCGGGCAACGCATCCCGCCGGCTGGAGGCGGGCGCGTTCCATCATCTGGAGGAACTCCTCGCCACCCGCGTTGGGATCGGTGCCGAGACGGTGCCGGTCGATGTGCTCCACGACAGCAATCCCAGCGCCGAGACGGACGTCGATGCGCTCGAACAGCTCGGCCTCGTCTCGCCGCAGCGCGAGGACGGCGGTGTGCGGCTGACCCTGAGCGACGCGAAGCTGATCGAGATCTGGGGTCGGATGCGGCAGGTCGGCTTTATCGAGCAGATCGGCTTTTCGCCGGACATCCTGTCCTACTACCGCGAGGCGTCCGAATATGTCGCGGCGAACGAGGCCCGACTTTTTCTTGAAAGGGTTTCAGGGCGCATCGATGAGGAGCGGGCGGCGACCATGTTGCAACAGGCGCTACCGCTGATGCTCGATTTCTTTGGCCTGCTGCGGCAGAAGTCGTTCATGCGCTTTATCCATGACGCGACGCAGGACGATGCGCCGGTGCTGCCGGAGCCTGCGATGTTGCCGCCGATCGCACCGGGAGAGCGCGACAGGTAATGTCGCGACGGCCGCGAAAGGATGGAAAGTCTCAAAAGTCCCATCTCAACGGGTGCGCCCGCGCCCGCCTGCACGCGCCCGCACGCGAGCGGGGATGATAAACGATCGAAAGAGCCAGCAGCGGCAAAGCACTTATTTTCCTACATTGGAAGGCTAAAGATCGGGCGGTTCGCTTAGCACTCCTCCTGTTGGCGAGGCGGCGCAGAATGCCGGGCGGGATGCCGATCTGCTCGGCAACGACCCTGCCCCGCCAGACGCGAGAATCTCGCCCCGGAAAAAACAGGTCACTCGCATGGAAAGTTTTTGATCGGCTCGATTGTCTTGCGTATAGGAGATGCGCCTTCGCCATAAGATCAAACGCGAAGGCACGGAAAATGCCGTTTCAGAGGGGATGCATTGATGAAATCGCCAGTCTTCCTGCGCCTGCTTGGCAGCTCGGCGCTGTTGCTCGTGAGCGTTAGCAGCGCGACGGCGTTCGCCCAGACCGCGCCGAGCGGCGGCGATACGGGCGGCGCGGGTCCCGCCGGCGCAGCGCCCGGCCAGCCCGGCGCGGCCGGTGGCGCCGGCCCCGGTGCAGACGCCTCATCCAGCGACAATGTCGGCGAGATCGTCGTCACCGCGACCAAGCGCGAGCAGAGCCTGAACCGCGTCGGCCTGACCATCTCGGCGCTGAGCGGCCAGCAGCTCGCCACCCAGCGCGTCGGCAACGTGGCGGACCTCGCCAAGGTGACGCCCGGCCTGACCTTCGCCCCGACGCCGAACTCGACGCCGGTCTACACGATCCGCGGCGTCGGCTTCTTCGAAGCGTCGCTTGCCGCCTATCCGAGCGTCAGCCTCTACCTCGATCAGGTGCCTCTCTCGCTGCCCGCGATGTCGGCGCTGACCGCGTTCGACTTGGAGCGCGTCGAGGTGCTGAAGGGGCCGCAGGGCACCCTGTTCGGCAATAACGCGACCGCCGGCGCGATCAACTTCGTTGCCGCCAAGCCGACCGACGCCTTCCATGCCGGTGCGGAGCTCAGCTACGGCCGGTTCAACATGGTCGAGGGTTCGGCCTATGTCAGCGGCGCGCTGACCAGCACGATGAAAGCGCGCCTTGCCGTCAAGTTCGCGCGCGGCGACGATTGGCAGAAGAGCTATACCCGCGTCGACGGCGGCGTCGATCCAGCGCTGGTGGCGATCGGCGTGGCGCCCAGCAGCAACAACCGGCAGGACACGCTCGGCGAGACCAAGAACGTCGCCGGCCGCTTCCTGCTCGACTGGGAGCCGAGCGACAGCCTGCGGTTCAGCTTCAACCTGAACGGCTGGCGCGACCAGAGCGATCCGCAGGCGCCGCAGCACAAATACGTCCAGCCGCAGAACCCGCCGGGTTCGGTCGGCCCGATCGGTGCGGTGCCCGCCAATCTGCCGATCTTCCTCTACCCGATCGCGCCGAACAAGGCGCGGGCGGCTGATTGGGATCCGAACCACCGGCCGTTTGCGGACAACAAGTTCTGGCAAACCTCGCTGCGCGCCGACTACGATCTCTCCGATGATCTGACGATCACCTCGATCAGCGGGTACAGCCATCTCCGGTTCCTGAACGCCACTGAATCGGACGGTACATCGACCGAGGGGCTGGACCTTGATCCGGATATCGGCAAGGTGAAGTCGTTCACGAGCGAGCTTCGCATCGCGAACTCGGGCAGCAATCGCCTGCGCTACACTCTCGGTGCGAACTATGAGCACACCACGGCCGACGAGTTGATCTACCTCTATATCGGCGGAACCTCGTCACGCGCGCAGAACGGCTTTTCGGGTAATGCCTACGGTTCCGACCAGACGATGAAGAACTACGCCGCGTTCGGGAATATCGAATTCGACGTCACCGACCAGATCACCCTGAAGGGTGGTATCCGGCAGACCAAGGCCAAGCGCGACGCCTTTATCCGCTCACCATTCGAGACACCCGGGCTGTTCCCCGGCGGCGCGCTGGGTCCGTGCTCGCTCACGAACTTCTTCAACGCGACCTACGCGGCGCTGTATGGCGGGGCCGTGCCGACGATCCAGTGTGGCGAGGGCATCGCGATCGACAACCGCGTCAATGCCGACGGGACGCCGGTTGATCCCGACACCTACCTGACCACCAAGCCGCGTCAGGACAAGCTCAACGAGGACAGCACCTCGTGGAGCGCGGGCGTCGACTTCAAGCCGACCAGCAACCTGCTGATCTACCTGAACGTCTCGCGCGGCTTCAAGGCGGGCAGCTTCCCGACGCTAGCCGGCGCCATCTACTCGGCCTACGATCCGGTGACGCAGGAAAAGCTGACCGACTATGAAGGCGGGTTCAAGGCCCAGCTCTTCGATCGCAAGGTGTCAATCAACGGTGCCGCGTTCCTGTACGACTTCCGCGACAAGCAGCTTCGCGCGAAGTTCGTCGATCCGATCTTCGGCGCGCTCGACAACCTCGTGAACGTGCCGAAGTCGAAGGTAAAGGGTGCCGAGATCTCGATCAACGCCCAGGCGGCGCAGGGCCTCACCTTGTCGGCCTCGGCGACCTACCTCGACGCGAAGGTGCGCCGTTATGACGGCATTGTCGGCTCGACGGTTAATTCACTCGGCCTGCGTGATCCGGTCATTGCATCCTTCAAGGGCGTCGACCTGCCCTTCGCGCCCGAATTGCAGTACGCCATCCGCGCCGACTACACGACGCCGATCAACGACCGCTTCAACTTCTTCATCGGCGCGGGCGTGAACGGCCAGAGCTCCTCGATCGGCATCCTGACGACCTCGGCGCTCGATCGCGAACGCTACAAGATCAACGCCCGCGCGCTGGTCGACGGCAATCTCGGCATCGCCACCGCGGACGGGCATTGGCGGATGACCGTCTGGGGCAAGAACATCTTCAACAAGTACTATTGGACCCAGGCGATCCAGGCATATGACAACATCGTCCGCTATGCCGGCCGGCCCGCCGAATACGGGGTCAGCGCCTCCTACAAGTTCTGACGCAAGAGGGGCCGGGATCGATGATCCCGGCCCTTTTTCTTTCAAGTACCGCCGCTTCGTGGAGACTCGTATGAGCGTAAAGATGTATGGCCTGATCCCGCCGAAGCCGGGCATGGGCCTCGACGAGTTCCACGATTATTACCGCCATCCGCACGGGACGATGGGTCGCCATCTCTCCACGATGCGCGGCTATTACCAGAACCACCGCATCGAGACCGATCGCCTGCCCGCCTATGACGCGCCGTTCGAGGCGGTCGCCGAGATCTGGCTCGACAACGTCGCCGACGCCGTGAACTTCCGCGAGGAACCGGTGCTCGTCAAATACCTGATCGAGGACGAGCCGAAGTTCGTCGACATGGATCGGCTGACCTTCTTTGCGGGCGTGTCGGAGGTCCTGACTTCCGGGCCGCGCTGGAACATCGGCCTGCATCCCGGCGACGAGATGTGGAACCCGGCGCGCAGCCCGATGAGCGTCAAGATCCTGCAGTTCATCCTACCGGACGGCAATGCCGACTGGGCGCAGGCCGACGATGAGGCGCTGGGCGAAAAGCTCGGCGTATTCCGCCACACCCGGGCTCGCCCCATCGCCGAGGTGCATGACAACGCGCCGACCTTCATCGGCCTGCGCGAGCTTTGGTGGCCGACCCGCCTGGAGTTCCACAAGTCGGCCGATCGCGAGCCCGCGGCGCTCCGAGCGCTGCTCGACCGTGGCGGCAGATCCGTGACGATGCTGGCGCAGGCCGAACGCTTCATCTGATCCGCACCGCGCGCGCGAGGAGTGCCCGCATGACTTACGACGAGAAGATCGAGGCCGAGCCTGCGAAGCTGGCCCTGAATTACACGCGCGAGGCCGGCCTGCTGCCCGAGCCTGTGCCGCTCGATCCCTATCGAACGAAGGACTTCTTCGAGGCGGAGCGCGACAATGTCTTCGGGCGAAGCTGGCTGGTGCTGGCGCGCATCGAGGAGCTGCCGAACATCGGCGACTATCTCGTCCGCGAGATCGAGGTGCTCGGCGCGTCGGTCATCCTGACGCACGCCCGCGACGGGCAGATCCGCGCCTTCCACAACGTCTGCTCGCACCGTGCCAATCAGGTGGTCTGGGACAAGAAGGGCAATGCCTCGCGCCTGCTCTGCCGTTACCACAACTGGACTTACGGCAATGACGGGCGGTTGATCGGCGTTCCGGACGAGGGATCGTTCGAGAACCTCGACAAGGCAAAGTGCGGACTGTCGAAGATCACCTGCGAGGTCTGGGAAGGCTTCGTCTTCGTCAACCTGGAACGGCAGCCGTCGACCACGCTGAAGGAATTCCTCGGCGACCTCGGCCCCTATCTGGAAGGGATCGAGTACAAATACGCCGACAACCCGATCGTCATCGAGGCCGAGCTTGAGTGCAACTGGAAGGTTGCGCTCGACGCCTTCATGGAGGCGTACCACATCCCCGCCATTCACGCGAACACGATCGGCAAGACCTTCAGTTCGCAGGACAACAAGTTCGCCCATATCCTGGGCGCGCGGTTCTTTGGCCCGCATCGTAGCGCGGCGCTGTACGGCAATCCGGACTATGTCCCGTCCGGCGAGGCCTATGTCGAGCGACTGGCCTATGAGGCGATGGGGACCGCCAATGTCGTGGCGGCGGGCAGCAAGGACGACATGGCGTCGTACCTGGCGCATCCCGCCGTCAACTTCCCGAAAGCGAAGGAATGGGTTCATGACGTCCACGTCATCTTCCCGAACTTTCATATCGATACGGGTCAGGGCGGGTTCCTAACCCACCAGTTCTGGCCGCTGACGCCGAATACCTGCCGGTACGAGGCGCGTTTCTACATCGCGGAGGCTGACAACGCGCGCCTCCGCTTCATGCAGGAGGCATATATCTGCCGCGTGCTGGAGGTGCTGCTGGAAGACCTGAGCAACGTGAAGCGGACGCAGCGCGGCATCGATTCCGGCGGCAAGGACTTCATGGTGCTGCAGCAGAACGAGGTGATGATCCGCCATTCCGTCCACCATGTCGAACGCTGGGCGCGGGCGCACAGCGTGGCGGAGGCGACGGCGTGACCGGCCGTCTTCCGGCCGGCTTCGAGGAACTGGAGCCGTTCGTCGAGGAATGGGACCTTCCGACCTTCAACGCGCGCCGCGCCTATCGTGGTGGGCGATCGATGGAGGAGATCAGGCGGTTCTACGACGCAATGGTGCCGCGCGCCTCCGACGCGCTGGCGCTGGTCGATGGCCATGCCTTTCCGGACCTGCCTGAGGATGTCGCCCGTCTCTACCGCCTGCTGCTGGCGCTGAACCATGCGGCGATGGCGATCGAGGTGCATGGCGCGCCCCGCGCACCCTATGCGCCCTATCCCGACCAGCTGACGGTGACGCGGAGCTTCGCCACTTTCGGCTGATCGAAAAAAGACGGGAGAGGACGATGATCCAGGACGCCGATATCGACTTTCACCCGACCGACCCCGATCAGCACGACTGGGCGGAGACCAATTACTTCGCCTTCTTCAATGCGGAACTGGGTATCTGCGGGCATCTACAGGCGCTGTTCCGGCCCAATCTGGGAGTGGTGATGACGGACGTGCGGATCTGGCGCGGGCTGGTGAACCGCAGCTGGGATGCGCTCTACGTCGCCAACCACCATCACCAGCCGATGTCGAAGAGCCTGCGCCGCTATACCCTGCCGAGCGGCCTGTCGGTCGAGGCGTTGTCGGTGCGCGACTACCGCGTCGATTATCTCGGCACGGACGAGACGGAGATCCACTTCGACGTGCGCGGGATCATGCCGCCCTACGACATCGCCGATCCCGAGATGGACCCGGTGACCCGGCGGCAGATGGACGGCGGCTTCGTGCTGGGCGAGGCCTATCGCGGGCATTGGGACATGCACGCGCGGGTGACCGGCGAAATCCGCTGCCGGGGCGAGACCTTCCCGATCGACTGCGTGCAGGTGATGGATCACAGCTGGGGGCCGCGCACCGAGACCGAACTGCCGGCGATGATGTGGCTGGGCAGCTACTTTCCGGAGCGCGACCTTGCCGTCCACGCCTTCTTCCCGGCGGACCCGGCAGCCAGCGACACCCTGTCGCTGGCGCACGGCTACATCTGCGAAGGCGGAAAGGTGACCGGGCTGACCGGCGGCCAACTGAAGCTCACCCGCCTGGAATACCAGCCCATCGCCGGTATCTGGGAAGTCGAGGACGCCGACGGACGTCGTCTGACCCTATACGGCGCGGCGATCGCGGGCGGACCCTGGCCAGTCTATCCAAGCGTCGACGTCGGCATCTCGCTGATGCGCTGGACGCTCGGCGGCGATGTCGGCCACGGCCTGGCCATGGAAAACAGCGCGATGGCCTATCGCGTGCGGCACGGCGCGGCGGCGCGGGGCTGACCCGCGCCGGCCGCTTCGCTCAGAACGCGACCTGGTCGCCGCCTTTCAGCTGAAGAATTTCGCGCGCCTCGTCCGGCGTCGCCACCGACAGGCCAAGCCCCTCGATGATCTTGCGCACCTGAAGAACCTGATCGGCGTTGGTCTTGGCGAACTGGCCCTTGCCGAGCCACAGCGAGTCCTCCAGCCCGACGCGGACATTGCCGCCCATTGCCGCACCGATCGCGGCAATCGGCATCTGGCTGCGCCCTGCCCCCAGCACCGACCAGCGGTAATCGTCGCCGAACAGCCGGTCGGCGGTGCGCTTCATGTGCAGCACCTCCTCCGGCGAAGGGCCGATGCCGCCGAGCAGGCCGAAGACGGTCTGGATGAAGAGCGGCGCCTTCACCAAGCCTTCCTGGTAGAAATAGTGGAGGTTGTGCAGGTGGCTGGTGTCGTAGCACTCGAATTCGTAGCGGGTGTTCGTCTCGTTCAGCGTTTCGAGCGCGTAGCGGATGTCCTTGAAGCTGTTGCGGAAGACGAGGTCATGGCTGCCTTCCAGCATCGCCGGTTCCCAGTCGTGCTTGAACTCCTTGAAGCGCTTCAGCATTGGGAACAGGCCGAAGTTCATCGATCCCATGTTGAGGCTGGCGACTTCCGGCTTCCACACGGAGGCCGGGCGAATACGCTCCTCGACCGGCATGTAGGGCGAGCCGCCGGTGGTGAGGTTCACCACGACGTTAGAAGACTGCTTGATGACGCGGAGGAACGGCTCGAATGCTTCGGGCGACTGATCCGGGCGGCCATCCTCGGGATTGCGCGCGTGGAGGTGGACGATCGCGGCACCCGCCTCCGCCGCGCCGAGGGCGGATTCGGCGATTTCCTGCGCGGTGACCGGCAGATGCGGCGACATCGACGGGGTGTGGATAGAACCCGTGATCGCACAGGTGATGATAACCTTGTCGCTCGCCATGTCGTCCTCCCCAAAACTTTGTCGATCGGTGGTTTGCGGCAATCGCCTGCCGCGTCAAGACGCCAAAGAGCTCCGCTTGCGAAAAGCTGACAATCTGGTCAGGATGTACGCCGGAAGACGACATAAAGGAGAGGGTCATGCGGGGTTTGAGCGGCAAGTCCGTGCTGGTGACGGGCGGCGGTAGCGGCATCGGGCGCGCGGTGGCGCTGCTGCTGGCCGAGTCGGGATCGCGGGTCACGGTCGCCGACCGTACGGCAGAGGCGGCGGAGGCGGTCGCGCGTGAGATTCGCGACGCCGGTCAGGTGGCGGAGGCGGTCACCGCCGATGTCTCGTCCGAGGATGACGTCCGCGCGATGGTGGAAGCAGCCGGCCGTCTTGGTCCGCTGACCGGCGCGGTCAATGCGGCGGGGGTGCCGCAGGTCGGCAAGCTCCTCCACGAGGTCGACCTGGCTGAATGGGACCGGTGCCACGGCGTGAACCTGCGCGGCCTGTTCCTGTGCAACAAGTACGAGGTCGCGGCGATGCTGGCGGCGGGCGGCGGATCGATCGTCAACATCGCATCGACGGCGGCGATGGTCGGCTTTCCCAACGGCGCGGAATATTGCGCCAGCAAGGCGGGCGTGATGGGCCTCGTCCGGGGCGGCGCGATCGATTACGCAACCAAGGGCATTCGCATCAACGCCGTGCTGCCGGGTGGGACGCTCACGCCGATGCTGAAAGGCGCGATGGCGCTCGATCGGGGGCTGGAGCCGGCGCTTGCGGCCGTCCACCCGATGAACCGCTTCGGCCAGCCGGAAGAGATCGCAGCGGCGGCGCGCTTCCTGATCTCGGACGAGGCGAGCTTCGTCACCGGCGCGTCCTACGCGGTCGACGGCGGACATACCTGCATCTGATGGCGCGAGGGCGGGTTTCCCCCGCCCTCCGCTTCAAACGCGCGCGGGCGTCAGCAGGGTGTCGATCGGCGGGACGGTGGAGTCCGCGCCTTCGAAGCCGGACCCGGCGTTGAAGGCGCGGATCAGCTCCACCGTGCCGCGCGTGCCAGACAGGACATCGGCCGACAGGGCAGCGATCCCGCCCTCACCCGCCGCCGCGATCCGTTCCGCCAGCCGCGCGTTGAGCGCGCCGCGACACGCCTCGACCTCGAACGCCTCCGCCTCCGGATCACGGAGCATTGCGCGGGCGTCGTCGATCGCCTGTGCCAGCGCGGCCTCGGCCGATCCGGCGTTCAGCGTCTCGGCAAGCGCGATCGCCTTTTCCAGCAGGCGGCGGACGAAGCGGCGCTGCTTCGGCAGGTTGGCGCGCACCAGGCCGAGCGTGGCCATGATGAGGCCCAGCTGCTCGCCCGCAGGCTTGTCGGCCGGGTCGAGCGCGGGCTTGATCGTGTCCTGCAGCGCTTTCAGCACCACTTGGAGCTGAAGGTCGAGATCGGGAACCATCAGGCGGCCTCCTCCAGCGTGGTGCGCATCTGTTCCATAAGCGGATAGGACACCATCGCCAGCCAGGCGACGACGATGTCCTGATGGGTCTTGCCGCCGCGCGCGACGCGATAACCGGTGCCGGCGCAGATCGAGACGGACATATAGGCCGCCAGCACGCGGAAATAGCGCATCCGCTTCGGATCGACCGAGAGGCCGGAGGCCGCCTCATAGCGTTCCGCGAACTCGGTCGAAGGGAACAGGCCGGCGATCAGGTCGTGCTTGCCGTCCTCGCTGCGGTGGCGGAACGCGCTTTGCGAGGCCCAGGCGAGATCCTGATGGCGGTCGCCGAGGAACGCCAGTTCCCAATCGAGCCAGGCGGTGATCTGCTTGGTTTCCTCGCTGAAGAGGAAGTTGCCGTTGCGGCAGTCGCCGTGGACGACCGAGACATGATCGAGCGGCGGGGCATTGGCGATCAGCCACTGATAGGCGAACTCCATCAGCGGATCGTCTTCCTCGCGATCCTCCTCCCATACCCGCCGCCACCAGTTGACGAAGCGGATGGTGGACGCGTTGCTGCCGATCTCCGCCTTGTCATAATGCGGGAGCTTCTCCGCGATCGCAGCGCCCTCGCGATGAATGCGGCCGATGTGGTTCAGCACCTGCTCGGCGAGGACGGGGCGGAACTCCGGGCCGTAGTTCAGGCCGATGCCGGTGACTTGCGTGGTGGGCAGGTTGGTCGGCCGGGTGACACCTTCGGCGAAACCGTAGACGAGCGCCGGATAGGGCAGATGCTGGCCGTCGGGATCGACCCAGAAGCAGGGGGGCACCGGCACGATGCCGTCGAGCGCCTGGATCAGCTCGAACTCGCGCTGGCGGCTGGTTTCCACGACCGATTCAGGCGGCTCCATGCGGAGCACCATGGGGGTGACCCGGCGATCGCCGCCCTCGACGCCGTTCCATTCGAGATCGAACGCGACCTGGATCTTGGACGCGCCACCGGTCAGCCAGCGCACGCGCGACAGGGCGAAGTCGCTTGTGCCGTTCGCCTCGATCAGGCTGTGCAGACCGTCGATCAGCCGCTGCATCGGAACCGGAGAATACCCTTCCCCGCCGCGCAGGCGCATCTTGCGCGTGAGGATACGGTCGATCTCGGTCTCGACGGGAAAGCGGCGGCGGATTGCCTCGATGAAAGCGTCGGTCGGAGCGGCGCGCGGATCTGCGGGTGTGGACATCTTTACGAACCTTCGGGTGCAGGGCTAGCTGGCGATGCGGATGACAACCTTGCCGAAATGCGCGGCGGAGGCGAGGTAGCGGAAGGCGTCCGCCGCCTCCTCGAAGGCGAAGCTGCGGTCGATCACCGGCCGGAGCCCGTTGACCGCGATAGCGCGGTTCATCGCCTCGAACATCTCACGCGAGCCGACCATGAAGCCGCGCACCATGACGCCACCGGTCAGGATCGGCAGGGGATCGATCTCAGCCATCGACAGCACGCCGATCAGCTGCACACTGCCATCGCGGGCGGTGGATGCGATCGAGCGGGCAAGCGTGCCCGGGCCGCCGACCTCGACCACCGTGTCGACGCCGCGGCCATTGGTCAGGCGGCGCACCTCCTGATCCCAATCCTCATGCGTGCGGTAGTTGATCGTCTCCGCCGCGCCGAGTTCGCGCGCGCGGGCCAGCTTCTCATCGCTCGACGAGGTTGCGATCACGCGCGCGCCGGCAGCGACCGCGAACTGCAGCGCGAAGATCGAGACGCCGCCGGTGCCCAGCGTCAGCACGGTCTGGCCCGGCTTGAGCGTCGTCAGGCCGTAGAGCGCGTTCCAGGCGGTCACGGCCGCGCAGGGGAGCGTCGCCGCCTCCTCGTAGGAGAGGTGATCGGGGATCGAGACCAGCCCGCTCTCCTCGAACACGCGATATTCGGTCAGCACGCCGTCGATCGCGCCGCCGAGCGCGGTGGGGATATCCGCATCGACCACGCCACCGCCGGTCCAGCCCTGCATGAAGGCACCGGCGACGCGGTCGCCGACCTTGAACCGGGTGCAATCCGCGCCGACCTCGATCACCTCGCCCGCGCCGTCCGACAGGGGGACGACGGGCTCCCCGCTGCCGCCCGGATACTGGCCGTTGACCATCAGCAGCTCGCGGAAATTGAGCGAGCCAGCGTGCATCTTGACCAGCACCTGCCCGCGCGCAGGCGACGGACGCTCCGCCTCGACAAGCTTCAGGCCGTCGATGCCCTCGCCGGGCGTGATGACGTAGCGGCGCATTGGTTTCTCCTATCGGGTCAGGCGGCCTGGCCGGCGGTGGTGAAGTCGAAGATCACCTCCTCGACCGCCAGGAACGCGCTGATCTTGCTCGGCTCGATGAACTGGTTCTCGTCGGCGGCGAGGATGGCGCTCGCCTCCTGGCCCTCGGGCGAGGACATGGCCGCCTGCATCGCGGCCTCGCTTTCCCACCAGACCTCGGTCAGGCCATCGGGCGGCCGCTTCCAGCCCCGGCCCTCGGCAAAGGCGTCGATCTCGGGCGAAGGGCGCTTGTGGCTCTGGATGTAGCGGACGAAGCCCATAGCGCGGGCGTGCTTCCGGACCAGCGCGCCATGCTCGACCAGCCAGCGCTTGGCGAAGGCATCGTCGGTCATGCCTTCCTTCTTCCAGACCTCGACCACCATCTTGATCATGGCTGTACTCCCTCGGTTCGGATCAGGCTTCGCCGAAGAAGCGGCGGGCGTCGGAATAGGTGGGCAGATGCGCGGTCGTGCCGCCATCGGCGCGGATCACCTGGCCGGTGAGGTAGCGAGCATCGTCGGATGCGAGGAACGCGACGATCGCGGCGATGTCCTCCGGCTCGCCCAGGAAGGGCGTGAGCGTGGCGTCCTCGTTGAGCTTGACCAGCGGCTCGGGGATGAAGCCACGCAGCAGCGGCGTGCTGATCATCGACGGCGCCACCGCATTGCAGCGGATGCCCTGCTTGCCGAACGCCGTGGCGACGTACTCGGTCAGCATGTTGATCGCCGCCTTGGACACGCCATAGGCCGGCTGGCGGTTGAACGCACCGACGCCGTACATCGACGAGGTGTTGATGATGCTGCCGCCGCCGTTCTTCAGCATCTCGAGCACGCCGTAGCGGCAGCCGAGCATGGTGCCGCGCAGCGTGCCCTGCATCACCTTGTCCCAGCTTTCGGTCGAGATGGTGAGGATGTCCACATCCTCCTCCAGAACCGCCAGCGGGGTGTAGGCGGCGTTGTTGTGGAGGATGTCGAGCCGGCCATGCTTGCTCGCGACGGACTGGATGGCGGCGCGAATGCTGTCCTCTTCGGTGATGTCGCAGCGGACGGTATGCGCCTGCCCGCCGGCCTGCCGGATCTCGTCGGCGACCGTCTCCGCACCCTCGTCATTGATGTCGGCGATGGTGATGATCGCGCCGTCCGCCGCCATCCGCATCGCGCAGGCGCGACCGATGCCGGACGCGCCACCGGTGACGATCGCAATCTTATTCGCGAGCCTGCTCATGCCAACCCCTCCGTCTTGTCAGAAACGACGCTTTCAGCGCTCTTTCGGCTAGGATGCGGGTACTCGTCCAAATGGTCAAGCTGCAAAGCCGTCCGCCTGTCGCCACCGCCGATCGGCAGACATCGAGGCGAGCCGAGGCGTAATTCGACTGACCAATTGGTTCAACCGCTCCGATCGGGATCGAACCCGAACGGCTTGAACCACTCGCGGTCCTTCCGCGAACGCGCGCGCTCGGCGTCGATCACGGCGCTGCGCACCTCATCGCGTCCGCCTTCGGCCAGCAGTACGCGCGCGATCTCCCGGTTGAGCGCGGCGCGCGCCTGACGGATGTCGCCGGGTGTGGTGGCGGCATCCGCCTTCAACAGCGCCGCGCTCAGTGGCTGATCATCGACCAGCGACAGCAACGTGCGGGTCAGTTCGATCGTGTCCGCCAGTTCCTCCGCCTCGAAGGCAGGGGCGGCGTCGATCTGGCTGCGGATGATCTGGAGGTGGCCGATCGCCAGCTGGACCTGCTCCGCCGCCAGCCCCGCCTCGGGCGGCAACGCCGGAAGCACCACGTCGCTCAGCGCGCGGGCAACGCTCGCCAGACGATCATCAATCGACGGGATCATGTGCGGGCTCCTTCCTCGACATGGTCGCACAGGCTGTCCGCCAGCGCCGGCCCCGCCGCGGCGAGGAAGGTCAGCAGCACATCCTGATGGTTCTGCTGCGCGCGGGCGCAGGCCAGACCGTTCGCCGCGACGATGACGTAGGTCTTGTAGGTGCAGAACACGGCGTAGAAGTGGAGCGTGACCGGGTCGACCACACGGCCCGTGGCGGCGGAATAGGCGGCGATGAACGCGTCGCGCTCATACAGGTCGCTCGCCCGGAAGACGCCGTCCTCGGTATGACCGAACAGCGTATGCAGCACCCAGGCGAGATCCTCGTGATAATCGCCGATCCGCGCCAGCTCCCAGTCGAGAACGGCGATGATCCTCCCGCTCTCCTCGTCAAACAGGTAGTTGCCGGTGCGGTAGTCGCCGTGGGTCAGCACCAGCTCCCGCGCATCGGGCAGATTGTCTTCCAGCCAGCGTTCGGCGAGGGCTGCGATCGGCCGCTCCTCGACCAGATCGACCTGCCAGAGCGCGCGCCAGAAGTTGAGCGACCAGCGCGCCGCCTGCTTGGGATCGGCATCCGGCACCGCGTAGCTCGGCAGCTGAGCCGTCTTCCAGTCGAGGGCATGGAGCGCGACGAGGTTGTCGAGGAACTGCTGTTTCAACAGGTCGCGCAACCGGGGGCCGAGCCGCGTGCCGAGGCCACTGACGCGCAGCGCGGCGTCGCTGGGCTTGGTGGTGCCGGGGACGAAGGTCATGATCACCGCGGGCTGGCCGAAGTCGCTCCCGTCGGGATCGATCCAGACCGGGAGCGGGGCCGGCACGATGCCCTGGACGGCGTGAAGCACCTCGTACTCGCGGAGCCGGTCGGTCTCGGTGATCGATCCCAGCGGGTCCATGCGCAGCACATGGCGTGTGGCCTCGCCGTCCCCGGTCGTCAGCGTGAAGACGAACTGCTCCTTCGATGCGCCGCCACCCATCCGCCGCGTGTCGGACACGGTCGCGCCCGGCTGTTCGCGGGCGAAGAAACGGGTGAGCGCCACCGCGACATCATCGGTGTTGCGCGCGGAATAGGACCCCAGCGTGCGGATATGGGCGCGGCGGGCGATGAGCCCGGCGAGCACCGGCTCCATATCGGTCATCGTCGCGGAAGTGCGCCCGTCGCGCGGCGCGGGTGTCGGCCAGGCGGTCACGTTAGTCCCCTCCATCTCATGCCGGACTTCGCGTACCTGGCGGCGGAAAGGCTAGGCCGGGCCCACGAAAAGTCAACCGGTTCACAATCTCACTTGGCGGAATAGGCCGGGGGTGACAGAGTGACGCCGCAGTAATCCCGCTACGCGGCCGGTGGATACGCACGTCCCGCGAAAAGCAGTACAATCAAACTGAACCCAAGGAGAAGATCGTGACCCTGGATCGCAACGCCTTTTTCATCGGCAACGAATGGGTCTCCCCATCGACGTCCCGGACCTTCGAGGTGATCGGCGCTTCGACCGGCGAGGTGATCGCGACCGTGCCGGAGGCGGCCGAGGCGGATGTCGACCGGGCCGTCGCCGCCGCGCGCGCCGCGTTCGAGACCGGCGAGTGGTCGCGCATGACGCCGGCCGATCGCGCCGGCGTGATGCGCCGCTTCATCGGCGCGCTCGCCGCGCGGGGCGATGACATCGCGCGCGCGGTCAGCATCCAGAACGGCATGCCGATCTCGCTGAGCGGCCTGCTTGAGGCTCAATTCCCGCTGGGCGTGCTCGACTATTATGCCGGTCTTGCCGAGACGCTCGGCACACCCGACGTTCGTCCGTCGCAGATGGGCAAGGAGACACTGGTCGATCGCACGCCGCTCGGCGTCGTCGCGGCGGTGGTGCCTTGGAACTTCCCCGTGACGCTGGCGATGAGCAAGATCGCGCCGGCCATGGCGGCCGGATGCACGCTGGTGATCAAGCCTTCGCCGGGCACGGTGCTCGACAGCTACATCCTTGCCGAGGCGGCGCTGGAGGCCGGAGTGCCGGCCGGCGTGCTGAACTGGGTGGCGGCCGATCGCGATGTCGGCGCCTATCTCGTCTCCCATCCCGACGTGGACAAGGTGGCGTTCACCGGCTCCACGGGCGCGGGGCGCAAGATCGCGGCGGTCTGCGGCGAGCTGCTGCGCCCGGTGACGCTCGAACTCGGCGGCAAGTCGGCCTCGATCGTGCTGGAGGACGCCGATCTCGACGCCTTCCTTCAGGGACTACCGACCGCGTCGCTGCTCAACAACGGCCAGGCCTGCTATAACGGCACGCGCGTTCTCGCGCCGAAGAGCCGCTATGGCGAGGTGGTGGATGCGATGGCGGCGATGATGTCGTCGCTCAATGTCGGCGATGCGCTCGACCCCGCAACCCATGTCGGGCCGATGGCGTCCTCCGCGCACCGCGATCGCGTGGAGGGCTATATCGCGAAGGGGCGGAACGAGGCGCGGCTGGTTGCCGGCGGCGGGCGGCCGTCGGGCATGAACCACGGCTTCTTCGTCGAGCCCACCTTGTTTGCCGACGTCGACAATGATGCGACGATCGCGCGCGAGGAAATCTTCGGACCCGTTCTCTCCGTCATCCCCTATACCGACGATGCCGACGCGATCCGGATCGCCAATGCCAGCGACTTCGGCCTGGGCGGATCGGTGTGGAGCCAGGACGCCGAGCGCGCGATCGGCGTGGCGCGGCAGGTGCAGACCGGAACGATCGGCATCAACGGCTATATGCCGTCGCTCGGCTCCCCCTTCGGCGGCATCAAGACGAGCGGCATGGGCCGCGAGTTCGGGCCGGAGGCGCTGGGCGCTTATCAGCAGTTCAAGTCGATCTACGTGATGGCGTAAACCAGAGGGCGGAGGCGTTCTGCGCCTCCGCTTTTCCCCTCTTGCCGGCACAAAGAAAAAGGCCGCGGGAACATCGTTCCCGCGGCCTTCCCTTACCCCCCTCTCGGGAACTCAGGCGGCGTGGGCGAACCCGCCGCGCGCCGGTGCCTCGTCGAACCAGTCGGGCCAGCCGGCCTTGCGGTTCTGCTCGCGTGCGAGCGCCCGCTCCTCCGGCGTCGCCAGTTCATTGTCCCAGCGCTTGAGCGCCGGCTTGATGATCAGGTTGTGCCAGACGGGCGGGATCAGGGCGGCGAAGAAGCAGAGATACACGCTCGGCATCCGAATCCACTGGCGATCGGGCACCAACTGGTGGAACTTGGCGAAGCTGTCCGTGTGGTGATCGGCGTGATTGGTGATCTCGTACCCCATGATCCGCGACAGCGGCTTCAGGTGGTTCCAGACGTGGCGGCGGGAAATGGTGCCGCCATGCACGCGGATCAGGCCGTAATGCTGGAAGTAGTTGAACGATTCGATCCAGAAGCGGGCGAGCACCATGCCGAGCAGCGCCACGACATTGGCGCGCCAGCCGCCGATCGCGAAGATGATCCCCTGCATGATCACCTGGGCTAGGACCGCCTTCCAGATGCGATGACGGATGCCGAAGCGGGCATAACCCTGCTTCTCCAGCGCGTCCGCCTCCGTCTGATTCGCCTCGATCGTGCTCAGCCACACGGCGCGCGCGGTGAACGGGTAGAGCGAGGTCCCGCGCGGCGCGGTGTCCGCATCCTTGTCAGTCGCGACGTTGATGTGATGGCCGACGACATGCGCGATCTCACGCGTGCAATCGAGATAGCAGACCTGCGCATAGCGGCCGACGAAGCGGCGGAGCTTGCCACGGGCGTGGTAGAGTTCGTGGCTGGACGGCACGAGCGGAATGACGCTCATCCAGCCGAGCGACAGGACCGCACCGACATATTCGATCGGCGCGATGTCGGGCGTCCGAGCGACCCAGAGCGCCGCCATCACGTAGAGGCCGGGGGCGAGCAGCGTGGCGATCCACACCGGCAGGTCGGAGAGCAGGCCCTCCTTCATGCGGCGCGGCTTCATGTCGTCGGGCAAAAGCGAGTCGATCAGGCCGATTCCGGGCAGCGTCGCGATGCCGAACCAGACCCACATACCGCCCGCCCAGAAGCTTGCGTAAGCGCAAAGCTGGACGAGCACCGGAAAATAGTACCGCAAGCGATCCATCGCACCTCTCCATTCTTGCGTATTGTCTATACGCGTTTTCGAGAGAATGCAAGCGGCTCAAGCGGATGTCAGGCGAGCAGGCGCTCCTTCACGGCGGAAAGCGTGTCCGAGGAGAGGCCATGTTCGGCGAGGTAGGGCTCGACACCGCCGTAGCGCGCGCGAATCGTGTCGAAGCTGGTCCGAAGATAATCGGGCTCCACGCCCATCAGCGTGTCCAAGGTCGCCTCATCCAGCACCGCCTCGACTCGGGATTGCAGCATGACGCGTGTTGCCTCCCGCGCACGCGCCGTGCGTCGCCCGGCGCTGAGCAGATAGTCGGCGAAGATGTCCTCCTCAGCGACACCAAGAGCGGCAAGGATGATCGCCGAGACGAACCCGGTCCGATCCTTGCCCGCCGTGCAGTGGATGAGGAGCGGCAGCCGCCCTGCGGCGATCCGGTCGAAGATCGTCACCAGGAAATCGCCGCCCGCGTCCGGCATGCCGGCGTAGACGGTCTGCATCGCCGCGGTCGCACCGGCGGCATCGGGCTGGGCCGCGAGGACCGCCCAGGGTCCGCCCTCCCGCTTGATCCGCTGCAAGATGTCGAGTTCGAGATGCTCGATCCCCCGCGCCCGGAACCAGGCATTGGGCGCATGATCCCGCTCCTGCTCGCTCCGCAGGTCGCAGACGAGCGCGATGCCTTTATCGGCAAGCACGCGCGCATCCTCTTCGGTCGGCTCCAGCAGAGCCTCCGACCGGTAGATGAGGCCGCTTCGCACGGTCGCACCGGAGCGCGTGACATGGCCGCCGAAGTCGCGGAAGTTCGGCGCGGTTGCGAGGGACATGGTCATCTTTGCTCCGTCGTGGTGAAGGAGGCGGAGCGCTAGAGGCTGCGCCCGATCAGTTCCTTCATGATCTCCGAAGACCCGCCATAGATCCGTCGCACGCGGGCGTCGCGCCAGATTCGGGCGATCGGGTATTCGTTCATATAGCCGGCGCCGCCGTGCAGCTGCATTGCCGCATCGCAGACCAGCCATTGCGTCTCGGTATGCCAGAGCTTGGCCTTCGCCGCCTCGTCCACCGTCAGCGCGCCGGCGACATGGCGGGCGATCGCCCAATCGAGATGCGCCCAGCCGACCTGCAGCCGCGAGGCGAGGTCCGCCAGCGTGAAGCGGGTGTTCTGGAACTCGATGACGGTGCGCCCGAACGCCTTGCGGTCACGCACGAAGCGGACCGCCTCGTCATAGGCGCGCTGCGCCGCCGCTTGCGAGGTCAAGGCGATCGACAGACGCTCCTGCACAAGCTCGCTGACGAGATAGACGAAGCCGCGATTCTCGTCGCCGAGCCGGTTGCTCACAGGCACGCGCACGCCGTCGAAGAACAGCTCCGACGTGTCCGCCGACCACTGGCCGACCTTGTCGAGGTTCCGACCGCGGCTGAAGCCCGCCCGATCAGCCTCGATCAGGATGAGCGACGTGCCCTTGGCACCGGCTGAGGGGTCGGTCTTGCAGACGGCGATGATCACATCGGCGTTCTGGCCATTGGTGATGTAGGTCTTCGATCCGTTCGATGACGTATTCGTCGCCTTCCCGCCGGGCGGTGGTGCGGACGCCCTGGAGATCGGACCCCGCCCCCGGCTCGGTCATGGCGATGGCGCTCACGATCTCCCCCGACACCATGCCGGGCAACCACCTGTCGCGCTGCTCATCCGTCCCGTAATGGAGGATGTACGGCATGCTGACGTCGGTCTGCAGCGTCAGGCAGTCCGACATCATCGCATAGCCGAATTCCTCATTGATGACCGCGTTGAACGAGAAGTCGAGGCCCGGCCCGCCGAAGCGTTCGGGTACGCCGGGGCAGAGCAGCCCGGCCTCACCCGCCGCGCGCCAGAGGTCGCGGCTGACCTTGCCCTCCGCCTCGAACTCTTCCAGCTTGGGCGTGAATTCGGCGGCGAGGAAGCGGCGCACCGTCTCGCGGAATTGGGCGTGATCCTCGTTGTAGATCGTGCGTCCTGTTACGTCCAACATCACCCTCTCCTGCCTTTTCTGGATCATAAGTCAGTTTACCAACTCGCGTCCACCGCTTCTGCGGTGATATCGGTGGTCCGCACCATCCGGTCAGGTTATGCTCGCCTCGATAACAGCAGGAGAGCGCAATGACGGGTTCGGAAAGCGCGGCCATCGAGCCCTTCACCCTCGACATCCCCGAGGCGGAGCTCGCCGACCTTGGCCGCCGCCTCGAGGCGGTCCGCTGGCCCGACAGGGAGTCGGTGGATAACTGGAGCCAGGGCGCGCCGCTCGAAGCGGTCCGCGCGCTCGTGGAGCACTGGCGCACCCGCTATGACTGGCGGCGATGCGAGCGGATGTTGAACGGCTTCGGACAGTATCGCACCGAGATCGACGGTGTCGGCATCCACTTCCTGCACGTCCGCTCGCCCGAAGCGAATGCCCTGCCGATCATCCTGACGCATGGCTGGCCGGGATCAGTGATCGAATTCAGCAAGGTGATCGGCCCGTTGACCGATCCGGCGGCGCATGGCGGCGATCCGGCGGACGCCTTCCATGTCGTGGTGCCTTCGCTGCCCGGCTACGGCTTCTCCGACACGCCGCGATCGACCGGCTGGTCGGTGCAGCGCATCGCCGCCGCCTGGGCCGCGCTGATGCCGCGCCTCGGCTACTCACGCTATGTCGCGCAGGGCGGGGACTGGGGCGCGGCGATAACTACCATGCTGGGTCGCCTGTGGCCGAAGGAGCTGGCGGCGATCCACGTCAACATGCCGCTTGTCATGCCGGCCGATGTGAGCGGATCGCTCAGCGAAGGCGAGGCGCGGATGCTGTCGGACATGGAAGACTATGCCCGCGTCGACAACGGCTACGCGATCCAGCAATCCACCCGTCCGCAGACGCTCGGCTACGGCCTGGCCGACTCGCCCGTCGGACAGGCGGCGTGGATCTACGAGAAATTCTGGTCTTGGACCGACAATCAGGGCAGCCCCACCGACGCGCTCGGGATGGACGAGATGCTCGACAACATCATGCTCTACTGGCTGCCCAACAAAGGCGCTTCTTCGGCGCGGCTATATTGGGAAAGCTTCAAGGGCGGCTTCGGCGCGGTCGAACTCGATGTGCCGACCGGATGCAGCGTGTTCCCCCACGACATCTACCGCGCCCCGCGCAGCTGGGCGGAGCGCAGCATCCATAACCTGATCCACTGGAACGAAGTCGACCGCGGTGGGCATTTCGCGGCGTTCGAGCAGCCGGCCCTGTTCGTGGACGAGCTCAGGACCTGCTTCCGCTCGATCCGCTAACCGCCCCGGCGAAGATAGGCGAAGGGTCCGCCGAGATAGGCGGGATAGCCGGTGGCCTGCACGATCGCATAATCCGCGATCCGCAGCTCCTCGGGTGAGCGGTCCGCAGCCAGCGGGGCGACGGCCGCGCTGATGCTGTCGATGTGGCGCTTCGCCTCCGGTGCGACAGCGTCCGCGCCTTCGATCCAGTAGCCGCGCCCGGCGCGCTGGCGAACCGGCGCGACCTTCTCGCCGGCGGGCAGCGAGAAACCTGCATGGCGGAGCGCCGCAGCGTCGGCCACGTCGCTGAGCGCGCGGTTCACCGCATCGACCGCCTCCCGAACGACAGACGGCAGCGCGTCCTTACGAGCGAGACGGTCGTGATCGGTGCGACCAAGGAAGAGCGTCTGGATCATGTTCCTCGCCTCCTCCCGCTGGATGAGGTGCGCGAAGATCGACATCTCGGTGCGGATCGCGCCGTCGAAGACCTGCGGCAGACCGAACTCAAGGCAGTCGAGAATGGCGAGCGGCGCGGGATAATGGCCCAGCGTTTCGGCCAGAATGCGCTCGCGAACCGGCCCGATCGTCGCGGCCACATCCCCGCCGGCCGGTGCGATCCACCCGTCGCGATCCCAGGGCTGCTTGGCCTCGGGCGCGGAGAGCAGCCACGCCTCGGCGCGGGCGATTTCCTCGCCCGGCGCGGCGAGCGCGTGGGCCAGCCCCGCATCGACCGCCGCCTGCCCGCTCAGCCTCGCGCCCTCCAGCAGGATCGGCAAGGCCGCCTCGATGCCGATCAGACGCGGCAGACGCTGCGTCCCGCCGGCACCGGGCAGGAGCCCGACCAGCGACTCCGGCAGGCCCATCGCCACCTTCGGATCGTCCACAAGCACACGGTGATGCGCGGCAAGCGTCAGTTCGCAGCCTCCGCCCAATGCCAGACCCGCGACCGCGACGGCGACGGGCTTGCCCGCCGTCTCCAGCGCGCGGCAGGCGAGGCTCAGGCGGAAGAAATGGTCGAAGGCCAAGTTGAAGCGCTTCCGCTCCGGCGCGGCGACGATCATGTCGTAAGCGACGCCGAGCTCGGTCAGATCGGCCCCCGCGCAGAACGCGTTGTCCTTGCCCGAGCGGATCAGCGCACCCTTCACTGGCGCATCCGCCAGCCATTCGGCGAAGCGGCCGAGATCCTCGATCGCCGCCTCCGAAAATACGTTCATCGTGCGCCCGGGACAGTCGAAGACGAAATGGACGAGGCCATTATCCTGCGGCTCGACGCGGAACTGGGTGAGTGCGGGTAGGTCGATCATAGAGGCGATCCGTGCTGGAGTGTGGCCGCTCAGAGGCGGCGGGCGAAGGCGTCCCAGCCATCGGCAAGGCTGTCGCGGTGATCGGGCGCGGCGATTGCAATCAGCGCTTGAGCGCGCGCGTCATGGCCGAGGCCGCGCAGATCGGCCGCGCCATGTTCGGTCACGATCACGTCCACATCCATGCGGCCGAGCGAGACCGGGCCAGCCGGGGTGCCCGCTGGCACGATACGACTGACCGCCCCGCGCGCGGCACTGGCGGGCAGCGCGATGATGCGAACGCCATGTCCCCGCGCCCCCCGGGCGTAGTCGGAAGCACCGCCGGGGCCGGACATCAGGCCCTTGGGCGTGAGTTCGGAGTAGACCTGGCCGAACAGGTCGACCTCAAGCGCGGAGTTGATCGTGATGAAGTCGGGAATGGCGCGGAGAACGTCGGGATCGTGCGTCACCGAGGCGGGGCGGAAGTCCAGCCGGGGGTGATCCAGCCGGCCGTAGAACGCTTCGTCCCCGATCGCCACGCCGACGACGGCGCTCGGCCCGTCCGCCATTGCCGGCGAATGGACGAGGTCGAGCAGCCCCTCCCCTAACAGGCCGGTATGGGCGCGCAAGTCGCGGTGGCCGGTCAGCGCCCGCATCGCGGCGTCGGGAACCTTGCCGAGGCCCGTCTGCAGGGTCGCCCCGTTCGGCACCAGCGGCGCGATATGGCCGGCGATCGCATCCGCCACCGGATCGTCGCGGCCGGACTCCATCGCGGCGAGCGGCTGCGCGTGATCGATCACCGCCGTGAGCGCATCATAGGGGATGCCGGAATCGCCCGCCGTGCGCGGCATCAAAGGGTTGATATGGGCGATGCGGACCGGGACCTCGCGCCAGAAATCGGCGAGAACACCGACCTCCGTGCCGAAGCTGCACATGCCCGATGCGTCCGGCGGCGCGCACATCAACAGCATCGCAGCCGGCCTGCGCCGCCGCAGCTCTGCGATCAGGTCCTCATAGCAGAGCGGCAGGAATTCGACCCGCTCCCGCTCGGCGCGGAGTTCCGGCGTCAGGAAGAAGGACAGCACCCGGCTGTCGAGACCGGCGCGCCAGGTGCGCCGGTTCAGGCCACCGACGAAGATGCCGGAGAAGGTCATCGCGCCCAGCGCCTCGCCCGCCGCCTCCACAGCGTCGAGGAGCACGGTGGAGTCCGCCGAGCAGCCCGACACGAGGGTCAGGCCGCCCGGCGGAAGCACCTCCGCCAGCTGATCGGGTGCGATCGCGCGCGGCACGGCGGTCGCGCCGTTACTTCACGTATTTGTGGAAGTCCGGCTTGCGACGCTCGGTGAACGCCCGCACGCCTTCCTTCGACTCCTCGGTATCGTAGAACAGCTTCACCGCGTTCAGCGACAGCATGCTGATGCCACGGATGTTGTCGCTGTCGGCATTGAACGAACGCTTGGCGAGCGCGAGCGCGGTGGGCGAGCGTTCCGCGAGGATGTCGGTCCACGCATCGACCGCAGCGTCCAGTTCGGCGGCGGGGACGACCTTGTTGACCAGGCCCATCTCAAGGGCCTGTTGCGCCGTGTACTGCTCGTTCAGGAACCAAATCTCACGCGCCTTCTTGTCGCCGACATGGCGGGCCAGCATCGCGGTGCCCCAGCCGGCATCGACCGAACCGACCTTCGGCCCCACCTGACCCATCTTCGCCGTGTCGGCGGCGATGGTCAGGTCGCAGAGAGTCGCAAAGACGTTGCCGCCGCCGATCGCGAAACCGTTCACGCGGGCGATCACCGGCTTCGGAATGTCGCGGATGATCGACTGGAACTCGTCGATCGGCAGGCCGACGATGCCGCGGCCGTCATACTGCCCCTCATGCGCGGACTGGTCGCCGCCTGTGCAGAACGCCTTGTCGCCGGCACCGGTCAGCACCACCGAGGAAACGCCACGATCGTCCGCCGCCAGCTTGAATGCGGCGATCAGCTCCTCGATCGTCTGCGCGCGGAACGCGTTGTAGAGCTTCGGGCGGTTGATGATGATCCAGGCCGCGCGCTTGCGGACTTCGTAGATGATGTCTTCGAACTGATGCTCAGCCATCTCAGGCTCCCTTGTCTTGGTTGTTCCGGTAGATGGCGCTGGTCCGCGCGACGGCCTTGCCATCGACGGTCGCAACGCCCTGCGTGAAAATCAACGTGCGCGTGGTGCGGAGAATCTCCACCGTCAGCAGAAGCCAGCTTCCGGCCGGCACCCCGGCGAGATAGTCGACCGAGAGCGTAACCGTCGGCGTATGGTTGCTTTCCGCGCCCGTATAGGGCCGCACCGCCACCACCTGCGCATCGACGAAGGTCGCCATCGCCCCGCCGTGCATCATGCCGAAGGCGTTGCAGTGCTGCTCTCCGACCATCATGCAGTACTTGCCCTGCGTCCGATCGATCCAGACCTGACCGATCGTCCACGGTCCGGTGTTGGACAGTTCGGTGCAGTCCCAGTCACCCGGGAATGGCGGGGCTTCGGCGTCCGCCATGTCAGATCATGTTCATGCCGCCGGCGACCGAGAAGGTCTGGCCGGTGATGAAGCTCGCGTCGTCCGAAGCGAGGAAGGCGACGATGCCGGCATAGTCGTCCGGCTCGCCCATGCGCTTCAGCGGGATGCCGCGGACCATCGCGTCCTTCCACTTCACCGCCTGCTCGCCCTCGCCCAGCACGCTTGCCATCATCGGCGTATTGGTCGGCCCCGGGCAGACCGCGTTCAGCAGCACGCCCTTGGAAGCAAGCTCACGCGCGACCGATTTGGTGAAGCTGATCAGCCCGCCCTTGCATGCGGAATAGACCGCCTCGTTGCTGGTCCCGACGCGCGCGGCGTCGGACGCGATGTTGATGATGCGACCGGCGCGACGCTCGACCATCAGCGGGGCCACCGCATGATGGGTGTTGAGCGGGCCGTAGAGGTTGATGCGGATGATCTTGTCCCACAGCGCCTTGTCGGTGGCGAGGAACGGCATCGGCTGATCCCAGCCGGCATTGTTGACCAGCGCCCAGATCGGACCCAGCTCGGCCTCGACCCGCGCGACCGCGTCCTTCACGGCATCCTGATCGCCGACGTCGAGCGCATAAGTGCTGACCGTCGCGCCCTCGCCGGCGAGCTTGGCCGTCTCCTCCCCGGCCTCAGGCTTCAGGTCGAAGATCGCGACCTTCGCGCCCTCTTCGGCAAGACGGAGCGACAATGCGCGCCCGATCCCCTGGCCGCCACCGGTGACGATCGCCACCTTCCCCTGCAATCCCCTCACCAGAAATCTCCCTACTCGTCCGAAACACCGGTATCGCCGCCGGCCATCACCAGCAGCTTCTGCTTGATCTCGCGCATCGTGGCGGTCGTCGTCTGCAGCGCCCCCTCATCGATTCCGTCGAGGATCTCGGTCTCGACCTCCTCGATATTGGCGCGGATCTTTTCCAGGAACTTCACGCCCGCGCTGGTCAGGTAGACGCGCTTGATCCGGCCATCGCGCTGATCGGCCCGCCGCTCGACGAACTTCGACCCTTCCATGCGATCCAGCAGGCCGCCGATGGCGACCTTGGTCAGATCGAGGTCGGCGGCGAGCGCGGTCTGGGTCATGCCGTCGCGCCGCCCGAGGAACGAGAGAACCCACCATTGCGAACGCGTGATGCCCACCGGCTTAAGGGCGCGATCGATGACGATGCGGCGCAGGCGGGAGACATCGTGGACGAGAAAGCCGAAGCGAACACTGGTGGCGAAATCCTTGGGCACGGCGGGTCCTGCAAGTTCGAGGGGACCCGCACCATAGCGGCCCGCCGCAGAACAACCATACACATCTGAACGACTTGCGCCGACACCATGCTTCTCAGGCCGCGGCCTTGGCGAGCTTACCCTTGAACATCTCCCGCGCGATGATCGTCTTCATGATCTCGATCGATCCGCCGGCGATCTTGACGATGCGCGCGTCGGCATAGGCCCGGCAGATCGGATATTCCCACATATAGCCCCAGCCGCCGAAGAGCTGCAGGCACTTGTCCGCCGCTTCACAATGCAGCTCGGTGGTGACCATCTTCAGCATCGCCGCATCGACCGAGTCGAGCTGGCCTGCCATGAACAGGTCGATGCAGCGGTCGGTGAAGACACGCGCCATCGTCGCCCGCGCCTTCAGGTCCGCCAGCACGAACTGCGTGTTCTGGAAATCGCCGATCGACTGACCGAACGCCTTGCGCTCGGCGGTGTAGTCCACCGTCCAATCGATGATCGTCTCCGTCACCGTGGCCGAACGGATCGCCTGGGCAAGCCGCTCCTGCGACAGCTTGGTCATCATGATCTTGAAGCCGGCACCCTCCTCGCCCAGCATGGCGGAGGCGGGCACTCGCATGTCCTCGAAGAACAGCTCGGACGTGTCCTGCGCCTTCATGCCGAGCTTTTCGAGGTTGCGGCCGCGCTTGAAACCTTCGGTCGTCGCATCGACCAGGAACAGGGTGACGCCCTTGGCCCCCGCCGCGCTGTCCGTCTTGGTCGCGAGCACGATGAGGTCGCACATCTGCCCGTTGGAGATGAACACCTTCTGCCCGTTGACGATGAAGTCGGCGTCGTTGTCACCGGCGGCCGCCTGCGGATCGCGGATCGCGCGGGTGCGCACCGCCTTCAGGTCGCTGCCGGCATGGGGCTCCGTCATCCCGAGCGAGCCGATCGCCTCGCCGCTGACCATCTTGGGCAGCCAGTGACGCTTCTGCTCCTCGGTCCCGAAGGACAGGATATAGGTCGCGACCAGATCGGTGTGGATCAGGAAGCCCGGCCCGCTCGCGCCGACACGCCACAATTCCTCGAACACGACGACATCGAACAGATAGTCGAGGCCAAGGCCGCCATACTCCTCGGGTACGGTGCAGCACAGCAGGCCCGCCTCACCGGCCTTCAGCCAGAGCTCGCGGGGCACGATGCCCTGCTCTTCCCACTCCGCGTGGAAGGGGACGATCTCCTTCTCGACGAAACGGCGCACGGTTTCGCGCCACATCTCATGTTCTTCGCGGAAGATGGTGCGTTGGATCATGCCTGTCAGTCCTTGGTCGCACGCAGCGCCTTGTCGCGCGCGGTCGATTGCTGGATGGCCTCGCGCGCGGCGCGCCATTGCTCGTCGGTCATCTGGTTGAGGTCGGCGAAGGTGGCGGGGCCGGCGATATGCTGCCCACCGTCGATCGCGATGGTTTGACCGGTCAGGTAGTCGCACCCGCCGGACAAGAGGAAGATGATCAGGTTCTCCAACTCGCTCATCTGGCCATAGCGGCCGAGCGGAACCGTCTCCGGCCGCGTCGCGCTCGACTGCACGTCGGGAATCGGGCTGAGCTTCTCCCACGCGCTCTCCGTCGGGAAGGGTCCCGGCGCGGTGGCGTTGAGGCGGATGCCGTAGCGGCCCCATTCGACCGCCAGCGACATCGTCATCGCATGGAGCGCGGTTTTGGCCATGGCGGACGGCACGACATAGGCCGAGCCGGTCCACACCCAGGTGACCAGGTTGCTGACCACCGATCCGGGCAGCCCCTCGGCGATCCAGCGCTTGCCGGTGGCCAGCGTGACGTGGAAGCTGCCGTCCATCACCGTGGAGGTCACCGCGCGGAAACCGCGGGGCGACAGTTCCTTGGTAGGCGCGATGAAATTGGCGGCCGCGTTGTTGAGCAGCCCCGTCAGCGGCCCGACCTTCCAGATCGCGTCGATCATCGCGTCGACCTGCTCGGCATCGCGGATGTCGCAGACATGGGCATGGACTTCGCCGGGCATCGCCGCCGCCGCTTCCGCCAGCACAGCCTCACGCCGGCCGCAGATATGGACCACCGCCCCCTTGCGGGCCAGCGCACCGGCGATCTCACGCCCGAGACCCGATCCGCCGCCGGTCACCAGAACCGACTTGCCGGCCAGCACATCATCCTTGAAGACGTCGGTCACGCATCTCTCCCGCGGCGCACAGCGCTCATTGTCGTCAACCTGTTTACAAACTTGTTCGCACCTGTCAACAAGCGCGGGACAGCAGAACGGGTTGAGGATGACAGACAGGTTCATCTCGGCAGTCGGCGGCTATCTGCCGCTGCTGCGTTTCGAGCGGGCGGCGGCATCGAAGGCGCTGCGCTATGCGGGCCTCGGCGGACGCGGCGGCGGCTATCGCGCGCTTGCCGGGTGGGATGAGGACCCGGTGACCATGGCAGTCGAAGCCGGCCGGCAGATCGTCGGCGCACCCTTCGATCGACTCGTCTTCGCCTCCACCTCCGCCCCCTTCTACGAGCGGTCGCATGCCACCCTTGCGGTCGAGGCGCTCGGCCTAGCGCCAACCACCCGCACCAGCGACCTTGCGGGGACGCGGCGCTGTGCAGTGTCCGGTCTTTTGGACGCGCTGCTCGGCGGGGGCGACACCGTGGTGATCGCGGGCGAGAAGCGGCCGGCCAAGCCGGGCAGCGCCGCGCATAGCAGCTTTGGCGATGGCGGCGGCGCGGTGCGCGTGGGCGATACGGGCGCGGCGCGGCTGATCGGCCATGCCAGCCTCTCGCACGACCTTGTCGATCTCTATGCGTCCCGCGAGTCGCCTTTACCCTACGCTTATGAGGAACGGTTCGTTCGTGAGACGGCCGTCTCCGCCGTCCTGGCACCAACGATCCGGGCCGCCTGCGCGGCAGCCGGGATCGATGGCGGCCGGATCGCCCATGCCGCGGTCCATGAGCCGCTGTCCGGGACGTGGAAGGATCTCGCGCGGGCAGTCGGCACCGCCGCCCCCAACCACGCCGCCGACCTTGAAAGCCGCGCCGGCGACCTTGGTGCTGCTCATGCGCTCTTCGCCGCGGGCCTCGCCTTCTCCGCTGCGAAGCCCGGCGACATCGTTCTCGTCGCGGGCTTCGGATCGGGATGCGACGCGCTCCTGTTCGAGGTCACCGGCAAAGTGGCGGGTTCTGCCGACGTGGCCGAGATGCTGCGCGGCGGGCTCGTTACGCAGGATTACACCCGCTTTCTTTCGCTGACTGGCGCGATCGACCTCGACTGGGGGATGCGCGCCGAGTTCGAGCAGAAGGCGCAAGGGACCGTGCTTGAACGCCACGGCCGCGATGCGATGGGGTTCGTCGGCGGGCGCGATGCCGCCGGCAACGTCCAGTTCCCCAAGAGCCGCGTCCCCGTCCGCCCGGATGCGAGCGGGCCCGAGGCGATGGAGGACGTGCGGCTGGCGGACCTGACCGCCACGTTGAAGTCGGTCACCGCCGACCGGCTCAACTACACGCCCGACCCGCCCTTCTGGTTCGGCCTGGTCCAGTTCGACAACGGCGCGCGCGTGCTGATGGAGCTGACCGACGCGGGTGCCGAAGGGTTCCGGGTCGGCGACCAGCTGCGGATGCGCTTCCGCATCAAGTCGCACGACCGGCGGCGCGGCTTCCGTACCTATTTCTGGAAGGCTGCACCGGCGGCACGTCCGGTGCTGGAGAACTGACATGGCAAGCGGCATCAAGGATCGCGTCGCGATCATCGGCATGGGCTGCACAACCTTCGGCGAGCACTGGAACAAGGGTGCCGACGAGTTGATGGTCGAGGCGTTCGAGGAGGCGATCGCCGACGCCGGCATCGAGCGCGAGCGGATCGAGGCGGCGTGGATGGGCAATGCCCTCGACGACATCAATGTCGGCAACAGTGCGCTGCCGCTCGCCCATGCGCTGCGCCTGAAGAACATCCCGGTCTCCCGCGTCGAGAACATGTGCGCGACCGGCACCGAGGCGCTGCGTGCTGCGACCTATGCAGTCGCGGCCGGTGCGGTGGACGTGGCGCTCGCCCTCGGGGTCGAGAAGCTGAAGGACACTGGCTATGGTGGCCTGCCGCTGCGTACGAAGGGCGTCGCGAACGATCTGTGGATGCCCTATGGCTCCGCGCCCGGTACCTTCGCGCAGCTGGCCGGGGCCTATACCGCGCGGCATGATCTCGACCCCGGTGATCTCAAGCGCGCGATGGCGCATGTCTCGTGGAAGAGCCACCAGAACGGCGCGCTCAACGCCAAGGCGCATCTGCGCAAGGCGGTGGACATGGACAAGATCCTCGGCGCACCGATGATTGCCGACCCGCTCGGCCTCTTCGACTGCTGCGGCGTGTCGGACGGGGCCGCCTGCGCCATCGTCACCACGCCGGAAATCGCAAGGGCGCTCGGCCAGAAGAACCCCGTCACGATCAAGGCGATCCAGCTGTCGGCCAGCAACGGATGGGAGATGCAGTACAGCGAGTGGGACGGCGCGTCGGTCCGCAACACGCGGGAGGCGGCCAAGCGGGCCTATGCCGAAGCGGGCGTCGACGATCCCCGCCGCGACCTGTCGTTGACCGAGGTGCACGACTGCTTCTCGGTCACGGAACTTGTGACGATGGAAGACCTCGGCCTGTCCGACGAGGGGCGCGCCGCCTTCGACGTGCTCGACGGGCGCTTCGATCGGGACGGCGACCTGCCCTGTCAGATCGACGGGGGCCTGAAATGCTTCGGTCACCCGGTCGGCGCGTCGGGGCTGCGCATGGCCTATGAGATCTACACCCAGCTGCGCGGCCGCGCGGGTGAGCGGCAACGGGATGACGTCCGCCTCGGCCTCACTCACAATCTCGGCGGTGCGCCGTATAACAGCGTCGCGGCGGTCTCGATCCTCGGCCGCCTCAACGAGGGAGCGGATTAAGTGCCAGGACTTTACTTCGAGGAGTTCGAGATCGGCCGCGTGTTTCGGCACGAGATCCGCCGGACCGTCACCGACATGGATAACATGCTGTTCTCCTCGCTCACCTACAATCCGGCGGCGATCCACATCGACCACGCCTATTGCGCGACGACCGAGTTCGGCCGGCCGCTGATGAATTCGATCTTCACTCTCGGCCTCGTCATCGGCCTGACCGTGCAGGAGACCACCTTCGGCACCACCGTCGCCAATCTGGGCATGACCGATACCGTGTTCCCGAAGCCGGTCTTCGCGGGCGACACGATCCGGTCGGAGACGGAGGTGAAGGCCTTGCGCCCCTCCGCCTCCCGCCCCGGCCAGGGCATCGTTACCTTCGAGCATGTCGGCCTGAACCAGCGTGATGAGGTTGTCTGCCGCACCACCCGCGCGGCGCTGATGATGGCGCGACCGGCATGAGGCTCCGCTCGCTGCTGTTCGTGCCGGGGGACAGCGAGCGTAAGTTCGCCAAGGCTTCGGGCGTAGGCGCGGACGTGCTGATCCTCGACCTAGAGGACTCCGTCGCTCCCTCGCAGAAGGAGCGCGCGCGGGCGCAGGTCGCCGAACTGCTCGACGATCGGGCGGCGCGTGATTGGGCATTCTTCGTGCGGACTAATCCATTCGATACCGGGCTGACGCTCGACGACCTCGCCGCCGTGGTGAAGCCGGGTCTCGATGGCCTCCTTATCCCCAAGGTGGACGGCGCGCAGGACATTGTGCGCATCGGCCATTATCTCGACGCGCTCGAAGCCAAGGCAGGGATGCCGGTCGGTACCGTGAAGATCGCCGTGGTCGCGACCGAGACGCCTGCCGCGATGTTCGCGCTGGGCAGCTACGCACCCGCCCATCCGCGCCTTGTCGGCCTGACCTGGGGCGCGGAGGATCTCGCCGCCGCGATCGGCGCGACCGACAACAAGGAGGCCGACGGTGCCTGGACGCGGCCTTACCAGCAGGCCCGGTCGATGTGCCTCTACGCCGCTGCCAGTGCGGGCGTGGCCCCGATCGACACGCTCTACGCCGACTTCCGCAACCCCGAGGGGCTGGAACAATCCTGCCGCGAGGCGCGCCGCGACGGATTCACCGGCCGCATCGCCATCCACCCCGATCAGGTCGCGACGATCAACCACTGCTTTTCGCCCTCCGAAGCGGAGGTCGCGATGGCGCGGCGGATCGTGGACGCGTTCGCGGCCGCGCCGGATGCCGGCACGCTGGGGATCGACGGCAAGATGTACGACATCCCCCATCTCAAGGCCGCACGCCGGACGCTCGCCGCCATTGGAGAAGCCGCATGAGCGCGACTGCACGTATCATCTGCATAGGCGTGATCGTCTTCCTGACGGCGTTCGTGCTCTATGCCTTCGCGACAGGCGATGTGATCGCCGATCAGCTCTATGTCTGGCAGCGCGCCTGGGGCGTGTTCGTCTGGGCCGACGTCTATTGCGGCTTCCTGCTGTTCGCGCTGATCGTCTACGCGTTCGAGCGGCGGCTGGGCTTCACCATCGGCCTGTTCATCCTGACCTGTGCGATGGGCAACATCGTTCCCGCCGCCTGGCTGCTCTGGCGGGGACCGGAACTCTTCAAGCGTATCGGAGGCGTGCGAGCATGAGCGAGGCAAGGCCATTGCCGACCGACGAGGATCTGGACGCGATCCGTGAGGGCGTGCGCGCGGTCTGCGCGCCGTTCGATGACGAATACTGGCTGGACCGCGACAATACCGGCGAGTTCCCGCGCGACTTCCACCGCGCGATGGCGGACGGCGGCTGGCTGGGCATTACCATGCCGGAGGAATATGGCGGCTCCGGCCTCGGCGTGACCGAGGCGATGACCATGATGAACGAGGTCGCGTCCTGCGGCGGCGGGTTCGCGGCGGCGTCCACCATCCACATCAACCTGTTCGGGCCGCATCCCATCGTGGTGAAGGGCACCGATGAGCAGAAGGCGCGCTGGGTGCCCCGGCTGGTCTCCGGCGAGGACCAGGTCTGCTTCGGCTTTACCGAGCCGGACGCCGGGCTGAACACCACCCGCATCAAGACCTTCGCCGAAAAGGTGCCGGGCGGCTATGTCGTCAACGGGCAGAAGGTGTGGACCTCCACCGCGCAGGTCGCGAACAAGATCATGCTCCTCACCCGCACGACCAAGCTGGAGGATTGCAAGAAGCCGACCGACGGCATCACGATCTTCTACACCGATCTCGACCGGTCGAAGATCGACGTCCACCTGATCCCGAAGATGGGTCGCAAAGCGGTCGATTCGAACGCGATCTTCATCGACGGCCTGTTCATCCCCGATGAGGACCGCATCGGAGAGGAGGGCAAGGGCTTCGGCTACATCCTCCACAGCCTCAACCCTGAGCGTATCCTGATCGGCTGTGAGGCGATCGGCATTGGCCGCGACGCGCTCCGCCGCGCCGTTACCTATGCCAAGGAGCGGGTCGTCTTCGATCGTCCGATCGGCATGAACCAGGGCATCCAGCATCCGCTCGCGGAGAAGTGGATGTATCTGGAGAGCGCCTGGCTGATGGTCCAGAAGGCCGCGCGCCTCTACGATCAGGGCCTGCCCTGCGGCGCGGAGGCGAACAGCGCCAAGTTCCTCGCCGCCCGCGCCTGCCATGACGCCGCCTGGCAGGCGGTCGCGACGCATGGCGGCTTCGGCTACGCCAAGGAATATCACGTGGAGCGGCTGTACCGCGAAAGCGCGCTGACCCGCCTGGCCCCGATCACCGAGCAGCTGATCATGAGCTTCATCGCCGAGAAGGTGCTCGACCTTCCAAAGAGCTACTGAGGACGTTTCAATGGGGATGATGGACGGAAAGGCCGTGCTGGTCACCGGCGCGGGCCGCGGTGTCGGACGGGGCATCGCTCTTGAATACGCGCGCGCGGGTGCGGCGGTGGTCGTCAACGATCTTGGCGTCGCCCTCAACGGTGAGGGCGAGGCGGAAGGTGCCTCCCCCGCCGAGCAGGTGGTCGAAGAGATCCGGGCAGCCGGCGGGCGGGCGATCGCCAACCACGACAGTGTCGCCGACTTTGCTGGCGCCTGCGCGATGGTCACGGCCGCGGTGGACGCGTTCGGCCGGATCGACGCGGTCGTGAACAACGCCGGCAACCTGCGCGACGTGCTTTTCCCGCGCATGAGCCCGGACGATTTCGACGCGGTGATCGCCGTCCACCTGAAGGGCAGCTTCAACACCAGCCGCGCGGCCGCCCCCTTCTTCAAGGAACAGGCCTCGGGCGCCTATGTCCACATGACCTCCACCTCGGGTCTGGTCGGCAATCTCGGCCAGGCGAATTATGCGGCGGCGAAGCTCGGCATCGTCGGCCTGTCCAAGTCGATCGCCATCGACATGCAGCGGTTCAACGTCCGCTCGAACGCCGTCGCCCCCTTCGCCTGGACGCGGATGGTCAGCTCGATCCCCAACGAAACGCCCGAGCAGCAGAAGCGCGTCGAAGGCCTGAAGAAGCTGGTGGCGGAGAAGATCGCCCCCTTCGTCGTGGCCCTGACGAGCGACGAGGGCGCGGACGTGACCGGCCAGATCTTCGGCGTCCGCAACAACGAGATCTACCTGTTCTCGCAGCCCCGCCCGATCCGGACGGCGCATACAGCTGAGGGCTGGACGCCTGAGACGGTGGCCGAGCGGGTGTTTGCGCAATTCCGCAACGACTTCTACCCGCTACACAAATCGGGCGACGTCTTCACCTGGGATCCGGTCTGACGATGGCGCTGAATGCCGAGGCGTTGCTCGCGCACAGCTTCGCGCCGACGCGGCACGCCTATACCGAGCGCGATGCGATTCTTTACGCGCTGGGCCTGGGGCTCGGTGCCGATCCTTGCGACGCGGCTGACCTCGCCTTTCTGGATGAGCGTCAATTGCGCGTGCTGCCGAGCTATGCGGTCACCCTCGCCTCGCCGGGCATGTGGATACGCGACGAACGCTTCGGCGTGGATTTCAAGCGGCTTGTCCACAGCGAACAGTTCGCCCGCTTCCATGCGCCGCTCCCTCCGAAGGGCGAGATCATCGGCACCGGCGGCGTCGAGTCGCTCACCGATCGCGGTGAGGGTCGCGGTGCGGTGCTGACCGTCGCGCGCCAGATCGCCGATGCGCAGTCCGGTGCGCTTCATTGCGAGCTGCGGCAGACGCTGCTGCTGCGCGGAGACGGGGGCTTCGGTGGTCCCGCGCCTGCCAGGCAGGACGATCCCGTCCCCGCCCGCGTCCCCGATTACCAGTGTTCGGTGCCGACCAGCCGGCGCGCGGCGCTGATCTATCGCCTGTCCGGCGACTGGAACCCGCTCCACCTCGATCCCGCTTTCGCGAGAACGGCGGGCTTCGACCGACCGATCCTGCAGGGCCTCGCCTCCTACGGCATGGCCGGCATCGCGGTCGCGCGTGCAACCGGGGCCGACCCGTCGAGCATCACGACGCTGGGTTGTCGGTTCGCGGGCGTGGTGATGCCGGGCGACACCCTCGCCTTCTCCATCTGGCGGACCGACGATGGTTTCGCGTTCGCCGCGAACGTCGGCGACCGCATTGTTCTTGACCGGGGAGTGATGACCATTGGCTGACCAGCGCCCTTCGCCTGCCGCAGATCTCCGCGCACGGCTCCGCCTGCCGGTCATGGCCGGGCCGATGTTCATCGCATCGACAGCGGACCTCGTGATCGCGCAGTGCACGTCCGGTATCGTCGGCGCGATGCCCGCGCTCAATCCGCGCAGCACCGCCGCGCTGGACGAGGACATCGCCCGCATCCGCGAGGCGGTGGGGGACGCGCCATATTGCATCAACCTCGTCGCGCATGCCTCCAACGACCGGCTTGAAGCCGACCTCGACGTCGTGCTGCGCCACAAGGTGCCGATCGTCGTCCTGGCACTCGCCGCCAACCCGGATCTCGTCCGCACGCTGCAGGCGAACGGCAGCCTTGTCTTCCAGGACGTGGTGAAGGACCGTCACGCGCGGAAATGCGCGGAGATGGGCGTGGACGGGATCATCGCCGTGGGCGCTGGCGCGGGCGGCCATACCGGCGCGCTCTCCCCCTTCGCGCTTGCCGCCGAAATCCGGGAATGGTGGGACGGGCTGCTGATCCTGTCCGGCTGCATCGCCACCGGGCGCGCCGTGCTGGCGGCCGAAGTGCTGGGCGCGGACCTCGCCTATATCGGCTCCCCCTTCCTCGCTTCGACCGAGGCGAACACGCAGGACGGGTTCAAGCAGATGATCGTTGACAGTGCCGCCGCCGACATTGTCACCACCAACTGCTTCACCGGGGTCGACGCGAACTTCCTGCTGCCCTCGATCCTCGCCAACGGCCTCGACCCTGCGGAGTTGAAGAGGCCGGAAGGTGCCGCGATCAACATCAAGGGTGGCGGATCGAACCAGAAGGCGTGGCGCGACATTTGGAGCGCCGGCCAGGGGATCGGCGCGATCAAGCGGGTCGAGTCGGCCACCGCGTATATCGACCGGCTCGCGGAGGATTACGCCGCTGCCCGCCGGGCAATGAGGATGCCCGCCTAAGCGCGACGGACTGCCAGGAGGGTCGCTGGCGGCCACGGACTGGCGAACGGCCCGGAAAGTCTCAAAGGTCGCCCCTCAACGCGTGCGCCCGCGCCCGCCTGCGCGCGCTCGCACGCGGGAGGCATTATAGACGATCGAAAGAGCCAGCAGCGGCAAAGCACTTATTTTCCTACATCGGAAGGAAAAGCTGGCAGAGCTTCGATCTGCTCTGCGTTCGCGACTATGCGACGCTGCGCTCGTGTCCCGCCCAATAGGTGGCGCGAAGGTCCTTCTTCGACACCTTGCCCGAGGGGACGAGCGGAAAGGCGTCTACGAAGTCCACGCTCTTCGGCACCTTGTACGCGGCGAGATGCTGTCGGCAGTAGGCGATGAGGCCCGCCTCGTCGCTGTCATGGCCGGCGCGCGTGATGACGACCGCCTTCACGCATTCGCCCCAGCGGGCGTCCGGCACACCGATCACTGCGACGCCGGCCACGGCCGCGTGGGTCGACAGGACATTCTCCACCTCGGCGGAATAGATGTTCTCGCCGCCGGACACGATCATGTCCTTGGCCCGGTCCACGATGTAGTAGAGGCCTTCCTCGTCACGGCGGGCGATGTCGCCACTATTGTACCAGCCGTCCTTCAGCACCTGGGCGGTCAGTTCCGGCTGGCCCCAATAGCCGGTGGTGATCGACGGCTGACGGATCCAGAGGTCGCCTGGCTCGCCATCCGCCACCGGATTGCCGTCGCCATCGACGATGCGGAACTCGATCAGAGGCAGCGGCCGGCCGCAGCTCTTGAGCTTCTCCTCGCTGGTCAAATCATGTTCGTCGGGACGCAGGATCGACGTGGCGCCACCCGCCTCCGTCGAGCCGTAGAACTGCATGAACTGGCCCGGCATCGACGCGATCGCCCGCTTGATCAGGCCGAGCGAGATCGGGGACCCCGCGTAGAGGGTCAGGCGGATCGACGAGAAGTCGGTCGCCGCCGCCGCAGGATGATCCAGCAACATCTGCAGCATCGTCGGCGTGAGCGTCAGCAGCGTTGGCCGCCTGCGGTCGATCGCCTCCAGCACCACGGCGGGTTCGAACTGCCGAACGATGTCGATGGCGACGCCGTTATACAGGCATTGCAGCATGATGCCGATGTGGAGGAGGTGGAAGTTCGGCAGGGCGTTGACGAAGCTGTCGCCCGCCTGCCAGTCAAAGGCGGGTTCGAGATGCTCACTCAAGCGCATCATGTTCGATCCGCCGTGGCTGATCATCACGCCCTTGGGGCGGCCGGTGGTGCCGGACGTATAAAGCTGGAACGCGACGTCTTCGAGCGAGGGCTGCGCCGCCGGCTCGTCGGTGGCGAATCCAGCCACGATCGAGCGCAGATCACGCTCGGCATCGATCCAGATCGCCTCGGGCGGGTTCTCCAGCAGGGCCAGCGCCTGCGACCACAAAGACTCGCATTCGCGTTCGAGGATGACGTGCCGCGCGCCGCTGTCGGCGATCTGAGCCGCCAGCTCGGCCGGCGCGAGACGCCAGTTGTAGATGACCAGACCGCTGACCGTCTTCGCGCAACCGAACAGCGCGCCGTAGAAGTCGATGCTGTTGCGGCCCATGAAGCCGACGAGCCGGCCCTGCGCCGCGATGCCGTCGTTCAGCCAATGGGCGACCTGGTTGGCGAACCGCTCAAACCCCGCGAAGTCCAGCGTCTCGTCTGCCGTTCGCAGCGCCGCGCGGCTGGGGTCATGGCGCGCCCAGTAGGTCGGATACTGACCGAGGATGCGGATTTCCGGGTAGGCCCACATGGCTCAAGCTCCCCGGAACGTCGGCTTGCGCTTCTGCGCGAAGGCGGTGAGCGCCTCCCGCGCGTCCTCCGTCCCGGCACTCCGCGCGAGCGCCTGAGCCTCAAGCTCAAGCTGGGTTTCCAGCGGCTGATCGTGGACCGACAGCAGCAGGCGGCGCATCTCTCCGAAGGCCTTGGTCGGCCCGTTCGCCAGCCTGGTGGCGATGGCGGTCGCCTCCGCGATCAGGTCCGCACTCGGCACGACCTTGTCCGCCAGCCCGACCGCCAGCGCCTCCTCCGCGCTCAGCGTCTCGTTCAGCAGTAGGAAGCGGCGTGTGCGTCCCGCGCCCATGCGGCGGGTGTACATGATCGAGGAGCCGGCGTCGCAGTTGAAACCGATGCCGGCATAGGCGGCGACGAAGCGGGCATCCTCACCTGCAACGACGATGTCGCTGCCGGCGACAAAGCCGGACATGCCCCCGGCGCAAACGCCCTGGACCGCGGTGACGATCGGTGCGTCCATCCGCTGAAGCCGCGCGATCGCGCTATGCAGCGTCGTCGTCCACCGCTTGATGTTGCGGGGAAGATCGTCGAGGTCGCTGGTGAAAGCGGCGATATCGCCACCATAGCTGAACGCCTTACCCTCCGCGGTCAGCAAGACGCAGCGTACTTCCGCGTCCTCCGACAAGCGGATCGCCGCCTCCGACAATTCGCCGCAGAGGATGTCGTCGATCGGATTGCCGCGCGCCGCATCGGTCAGCGTCAAACGCGCCAGACCGTTCTCGACCGAGAGCGAAAGCTTCGCGAACGTCATAGCCCCTCCTATTTTGTGAACGAGTTTACGACATCGTTCGGGAGGGTCAAGCCGTCTTTGGCGGATTACTCAGCCAAACGGCGCCGTTCCCCGAACCAGCCGGATGCTGTTGGGGTAGACCGCGCCCGGTGCCACCGGCTGACCATGGATCTCGATCGCGGTCGCCGCACTGGCGAGGGCCAGCAGCAGCTTGCTCAACGTCGCCTCCTGAGGGGGAAGATCGTGCAGCGGGAACTTGGCGACATGGTTCATCGCCTCGGCAGCACGCTCCGTCATCGCATCGTAGAAGGCCTGGATGTCCTCCATCGTGGACTCGGATCGGATCTGGATCCGGCGCTCGGTATTCTCCGCCGCCCATTTACCGACGAAAGGCTCCAGCTCCTCGAACCCGTCCGGAAGGCGGGTCGCCGTCTCTGTCGCGATCATGCCAGCGCCTCCGCAACGCTGTCCGCCGCGACCCATTTCAGCACCTGATCCACCGAATAGCGGATGGCCACTTCGCTGTCCTGAAGCTGCATGCTTTCCTTGCCGCAACTGTCGATACCGGCCTGTGTCCGCGCGACGTTGACCAGATCCTCCAGCACGACCTCCGCCACACGGTTGATGTAGATTTCTTGCAGGAACCGTTCCTGGATCGTGGTCGCCTGCTTCATGTAGAAGCGGCCTTCGTAGAAGGATGTGTTCTCGGATACCGGCCAGAAATGGTGGACCCAGAAGCCGCCGGGTCCGGTGTCGATATGGACGTGCGGGAAGATGTGATTGACGTCCATCGACCAATGCGTCGATCGCGTCGGGTTGATCGCCGGATGTGCGAGGAAGCGTGCGGCATCTTCCTTGGTGGCCGCAGAGATGACGTTACCGGATTCGCCTGCCGCCGCAGCCGCAAGGGCCTCGACCTTGTTATTCGGGTCCAGCGCGTAGTCGGGATTGCCGAACATCGACACGGCCTGATGCGGCTTCAGCTGCGTGGCGCTCAGCAGCCGAGAATGCGGGTTCACGGCCGACGCGAAGGTGGTCCCGATCGTCTCCGGGTGGATATGCGGAATGTGATAGGTCTCGATGAACGCGTCGGCGACAACCTTCCAATTGGCGTCGAGTTCGGCGGTGAAGACGACCGGGTTCTCCGCGCCCTGATAGTAGAAGCCGGCGAGATGCTGCTTCAGGTCGCCGAGGAACTCGTCGAGCGAAACCTCCGGCTCACGCTGCAGGTTCACGAAAACCCAGCCTTCCCAGACACCGGTCGACATCTTGGTCAGGCCGCAATCGGCCTTGTTGACCTCGAAGAAATTGGATTCGTCGGTGATGCCCATAAGGCGACCGTCGCTGGAATAGGTCCATTTGTGATAGGGGCAGACGAACCGCGCCGACTTGCCCTGCGGCGCGTTGACCACCTGACTGCCGCGATGCGAGCAGCTGTTGTAGAACGCCTGAATGCCGTTCTTCGAACGCGTCACCAGCGTCGAGACGTTGCAGGGGCGAATCTCGCGGACGACATAGCTGCCGACCTCCGGCAGTTCCTCTTCGCGGCAGAGCATCAGCCATGCCCGCTTGAAGATGCGATCCCGCTCAAGCTCGAAGAAGGCACGCGAGCGATAGGGTTCGAGGGGAACCGGGGTCGTCGCCAGTCCCGCCGCCTCGGTCAGGTCTCCGCGCGAACCTGTCGCGAAACGCTGATGTTCGGCACCCATCGTCCAAGTCTCCCCAAATCTATCGTGTCAGTCAGCCGGCGATCACGCCAGCGCGTCCCTGGCCGTCTCCGCATCGATCCATTTCTGAACGTGATGCAGGTTGTGGCGGATCATCACTTCGCCATCCTGCAGCGGCATCGTGTCGTGCGCGCCGGATTCGAGGCCCTGTTGCGTGCGCTCCGTATTGCCGACGTCTTCCAGCAGGATCTCGCCGAGCCGGGCGATGTAGTGCTCCTGCTGGAGGCGCTGCCACACATCCTGCGCATCCGGCATGTGAAAGCGCGCTTCCCAGCGGGTGCTGTTGTAGGTGACCGGCCAGAAGTGATGCGTCCAGAATCCACCCGGCGACACATCCAACTGGAAATGCGGGAACAGCCAGGTGACGTCGACCGCCCAATGCTGCGACTTGGTTGGATTGATAGCCGGATGCTTCAGGAACACGTCCATGTCGTCGAGCCCGGCGGCGGACAGGACGTTGCCGGTCGCGATGCTGCTATAGGCCAGCCGCTCGACCCGCGCGCGCTCCGGCGGGGCGTATTCCGGGTTGCCATAGGTCGATACCGAGCGATGCGGCCCCCAACCCTGCGCGCTGATCGGGCGCGCATAGGGGTTTTCCTTGCTCGCGAATGTCGATCCGATCGTCTCGGGGTGGATCGCGGGGATGTGGTAGGTTTCGGCAAAGGCGTCGGCGATCACCTTCCAGTTCGCGTTGAGATGCGAGACGTAGAGGATCGACTTGTTCGCGTTCTGATAGGGAATGCCGCGATATTGCTCGCCGAAGTCGCCGAGGAACTCGGCCAGGCTGACTTCCGGTTCGCGCTGGAGGTTGATGAAGATCCAGCCTTCCCAGGTCTCGGTGGCGATCGACTTCAGCCCGCAGGTCTTCTTGTCGAGGCCGAAGAAGTTGCGCTCGTCCGGCACGCCGGCCAGCGCGCCGTCATTGCGGTAGGTCCAGTTGTGGTAGCGGCAGACGAAGCGGGTCGCCGTCCCTTCGGTATCGAGCACCAGCGTGTTCGAGCGATGCGCGCAGACATTGTGGAACGCCTTGATCGATCCATCCTTCTGGCGGCAGACGAGCACCGACGCCTTGGCGACCTCGATCGGCTGGACGAAATAGCTGCCCGGCTTCTCCAGCCGCTCCTCCCGGCCGAGGCACAGCCAAGCGCGCTTGAAGATGCGCTCCCGCTCCAGCTCGAAATAGGCGGGCGAGCGGTAGGGTTCGGTCGGGACCGGCCCGGTCGGCAAGTCCATGAGCGCGGTGAAATTCGTCGTCGGCCCGCGAAAATCGGCCACCATCTCGTTCATCGTCGCGCCTCCAACAGGCCGGGCAGGCGTCGCGACTCCAGCGGTCTCGTATTGCAGAACCGGTAGGCGTGAACGGCAGCCTGCATGTTTCCTCTCACAGACTCGGGCCGGTCGTGATCCAGCGCGTATGTCCTTCACGTATAGTGCCGGAAGACTGACCAGTCTGTCAAACACAGTCGGTCGGCGAAGCACGCCAACGAACCCGCCGATCTTGGCGCTTCCGCCGTGGACATCAAGCGTCGAGCCTCACAACCCCATTGCCGCATCCTGACCTAATGGTTAGGCTGTTTACGGCCTACCCGCCCGAAAGAGGCGGATGTGAAGCGATAGGAGCGCGCCCAGCGCGGCGCAGGAAGGATGAGCCGTGGAAGCCACGCGTGAGGCGATCGAATCGCGCCTGCTGGAACTGCTGGAGACGAAGGCCGCACGTCCGCGCACGGTAAGATACATTCCGAAGACGGTGGAAGAAGTCGTCACCGGCCTCGAACATCTCTTTGCCCGCGAAGCCATCCCGGCGCGCGCGCGCAATGTCCGCCGAATGGGCGGCGGCGCGTCCAAGGAACAGTTCGTCTTCGATCTGGAGGGCGATGTGCCGCCGCAGTTCGCCCGCTGCGTCCTCCGCATGGACCCGTTGGAGGGTATCATCGAGACCTGCCGCGCGCGCGAGGCGCAGGTGCTTCGCGCGGTTGCCGGGGTCGTGCCGGTCCCGCCCGTCCTGTGCGTCGATGACGGCAGCGCCATGGGACAGCCGGCGATGATCACCGGCTTCGTCGGCGGCGTGACCAAGCCGAGCGCCAGCACGAGCGGCCCGTCCGGCGTTCGCGCGACGATGGGCGACCGGGTGGGCGCTGCACTGACGCCGCAGTTCATCCGCCATCTCGTCTCGATCCACGCGACGGACCTCGGGTCGGCATCGCTGCCCGACTATCCACGACCGCGTGCGGGCACGACCGACGCCGCGCTCTGGCAGGTCAACTACTGGACGAAGGTGCGCGAGCTGGAGCAGATCGACGCTCTGCCCCTGCTGACCCTGGCAGAAACGTGGCTCTACGATCACCTGCCGGTCTGTGAGGAGCCGGTGCTGCTTCACGGCGACTATCGGATCGGGAATTTCCTGTTCGACGAGGACAGCCTGCAGATCACCGCCGTGCTGGACTGGGAACTCGCCCATATCGGCGACTTCCACGAAGACCTCGCCTATAATTTCGAGCCGCTGTTCGGAACGCGCAACAGCGAAGGCGAGCTGATGGCGGGGTCGATGTTCCCCATCTCGCAACTGATACGCGAATATAGCGCGCTGACCGGCCGGGTCGTCGATCCGAAGGTGCTGCACTGGTATTGCGTGCTGACCAGCTACAAGCTGATCGGGATGAACCATGCGTCGTCCATCCGCGCTGCGCGCGACGGCACCAATCACCAGAACGCCCTGCTCGCCTTCCTGGCCTCCTGCGCGGCGGGCATGTCGGACACGCTTTGCAAGCTTTTGAAGGGACATGTCGAATGACCCCGGACCCCGCGATCCGCCTCCAAAGCGTCCTCAACACCTTCAGCCAAGTTATCGTCCCCGCCATCGACCCGAACAACGCGCTGGCGGTCGAGCAATGCGGCGTGATGGCGGCGCAACTCGCCATGCTGATCGAACATATGCCGATGATTGGCGCCTATCACCGCACCTGCCTGAACGATCTCGCGCAGATCGTCGATGGGTTGCCGGAGGCGGCGGGCGGGCCGCAGACGATGGCGGCGGCGGAGACGCTTGCCGCCGATCGCGCGCAGGCCAGGGATGCGACAGACGACCGCGCCGCCTTCCACCAGCTGGGGCTCTCGCTCGAAAGGCTGATGCGCGCGGCGGCGGCAGATGGCGACCCTGCCTATCGGCGGCAGGTCGATGGGGCCGTCCTCGCCTTTTCGGAGCGGCAGTCGCTGCGGAGTCGGAGCTGGTTCAATTCGGCGGGCTTCGACCATTGCGAGGCCGAAGTGCCGCCGATCGCCGAACTGCTCGCCTGAGGGTTCCTCAGCGGGCGGCGTGTTCGAGATAGGCGGGCGGCCAAGCCACCTCCAGCCAGCCATTGCCCGGCCGCCCGTCGAAGGTCGCGCGCGCAGCGCCTTCGCGCAGGTGCAGCTTCGCGTCGGCGCGGAGCGTGTAGTGCGCGTAGAACTCGGCGGTCACCTCGGTGCGCCGTCCCGCTTCGTCAGTCACGGTGGCGGTCAGCCGCTGCTGCCAGAGGGCCTCATCGAACGTCACGTCGGATTGAACGTCGGTGACCTCCGCCATCAGCCCGTCCTTCACGACATAGCCGCGCAGATGCATCCGCCCGTGGACGAGGAAGCGCCACCAGTGGATCGACGTGCCGTCGGCGCTCTGCCCCTGGAACCAGTTGTAATGCTGGAACGCGCCCCAGTCGCGCGTGCCCCAGCTGTGGTCGCGATGGCCGACGGTGGTGAACGGTATCTCGCGACCCGCCAGGACGAAGCGACCGGCGACATGCCCGCTCTGCTCGATCCGGTCGGTCGCGGCGTAAGACGGGCAACCCTCCGCGTTGGTGCCATAGGCATAGGGCGGGTGGAACGCGTCGAAGCTGAACTCCACCAGCGCCTCGGCGCTTTCCCAGCGGACATCGGCATGGCCGAACTGCACGTCCTGCCGCATCTCGAAACCTTCGATGCGCCAGTCGCGCCAGTCGACATCGCGCGGGATCGGCCGGTCGGCGAGCTTCTGTTCGATCGGCGCGCCCACGCCCGGCCCGAAGATCGCGAGCGCCGCCCCCGCCTCGCTGTTCCCGTTCACCCAGGTATAGGTGAAGCAGGCGATCCCTTCATCGGGCAGGTGCAACAGATAGGGGCTGGATTCCCGCGCGGTGGGCAGATCCGGCAGACTGTGGCGATTGTCGTGGATCGGGTCCACGGCCAGCCCCGGACGGGCAAGCCTGCAAAGGGATGTCGCAGCGTTCATTCTAGATCCTCTCTACAGGCCGGCCAATCGCGACTTCGATCGTCAGAAGCGGACGGTGGCGTCGATGCCATAGGTGCGCGGCTCATTCCGCGCCCGATAGCCATTGCCGAACAGGTTTTCGAGTGCGATGCCGTACGGATAGTAGACGGTGTCGGTCAGGTTCTTGACCCAGCCGGAGATCGACACCTGCCCGATCGTTGCCGTGGCGCGGGCGTTGACCACCCAGTAATTGCCCTCGCCATTGGCGAACTTGCCCGTCGTGACGCTGGTGAGCGGCGGCCGGCTGTAGTCCTTGAACGAGTCATAGTAGAAGCGGCCCGTATAGGATGCGTCGGCATGCAGGGTGAACTTGCCCTCGCCGATGTCGAACACATCCCAGTCGCCGCCGAGGTTCACCGAGCTCTTCGCCGCGAAGGGGAACGGATTGCCCGCGACGCTGACCGCACCGCCCGATGACACGACGCAGCTGCCGATCTGCGCCGGGAAGCCCGTGACAGGGGTGGAGGGGCAGTCGCCGTCCTTATAGCTGGAATCGAGCAGGCCAAAGGCGGCGCTGAACCGCAGGCGGCGGGTGACGACGAGCTGCGCATCGACCTCCAGCCCCTTCAGCGTGCCGTCCAGCGAGATCAGGTTCGCCGTCGCGGTCGCGTCCACCACCTGACCCTGCTGGCCCTTGTAATCGTAGTAGAACACGGCTGCGTTCAGCTGGAACCGGTTGTCGAAGAAGCGCGACTTGAACCCGGCCTCATAGGCATTCACCGTTTCGGGCGGGACGAAATACACCTGGTTGGCGCTGCCATAGGCCAGACCGTTGAACGTGCCCGCGCGATAGCCACGGCTGTAGCTGGCGTAGAGCAGGGTCCGGTCGGTCGGCTTCCAATCGATGATCGCGCGACCGGACAGGCGGTTGGACGAACCCTTGCGCTCCAGCGGCGTAGGCGGCGCGAGGCCGAGACTGGAATAGGCCGGCACGACCACTTCGCCCGCCTCGTTCAGAACCGGTTGCAGGAAGTACGGGGCGAAGGCCCCGCCCTGCTGGAACCCGGACACGCTGACCAGACGCGCCACGCCGGCGTCGTCGTAATAGGTGGTCAGGCCGTCTTTGAACCGGTTCTTGTCCTTCGTGTAGCGAAGGCCCGCCGTGATCTTCAGGGTGTCGGTGATCTGGTAGCTGCCCTCGCCATAGGCCGCTAGGGAGGAGCGGGTCTGCCGGAAGTGGTTCTCGGCGCGAATACCGGTCGGCAGCGACGTCGCCGAAAGAATGGTGCCGTTGAAATTGCCACCGGGATTGAAATAGCTGGCCGGTAGGCCAACCGCCGTCCGGACATCGCTCAGCAGATTGAAGAAGTCCGGCCGGTTGTCGGTCGTGACGACATCCTTGCCGTAGAAGCCGCCGACGATGAACTTCACTTTGCCGGACGTGAAATCCAGGCGCGTATCCTGGTTGAAGGCGTGGAACTTCGATCCGTAACCGATGGCGCACAGTCGCAACGGCGATCCGTCGCAGTCGGTCGAGGTCTGCAGATACTCGCCGTCATCATATCCCGTGATGTTGATCAGGCGGAGCGTGTCGCTGAGGCGAAGCTTGGCGTTGAACACCGCGCCGCGCGCCCTGCTTTCGGCGGAGCCGATGGTGTCGAGTTCCAGCTGCCGCTCCTTCAGCCCGCGCGCATCCCGGCTGTACGAGGTTGGGACGAGCCCCGTCGGGGCGAGGCTCGAGAACAGGCCACCCAGTAGGAAGGTGGGGCTGGTATAGTCGATCACGTCGCTGTTCTTCGACTGCCCGGTGGGAATCGGCGGCTCCGTTCCGCCGATCGACTCGCCCGCATAGACCTTCACGCCGAGGTCCAGATCCTCGCTCGGCTTGAAACGCATGCTGATGCGCAGACCGGTGCTCTTGTACCCGCCCGGGCTGCGTCCACTGTTGCGGTTCAGCCCCGATGCGCCGCCCGCAACGCTGGTGTTCAAGCCGGCCGGCAGGATGTTGTGCAGGTAAGGGTCTGAATCGACATAGGTTCCCGCGATGCGGATGCCGAAGGTATCCGCGACCGGCGTCACCTCGACCGCGCCCTCCGCCGCGCGCCGGTTGAAGTTACCGTAGCCGAGCGTGACGTAGCCTTCCTGCCCTTCGAGCGAGGGACCGTGCGTGATGAAGTTGATCGCGCCGCCCGTCGTGTTGCGACCGTACAAGGTCCCCTGCGGTCCCCGCACGACTTCGATCTGGTTGAGATCGTACAGCTGCTGGCCGTGCGAGGACCGGAACGCCTGGTAGACCTCGTCCACATAGACGCCGACCGGCGAAGCCGCGTTCGCGTTGAACTCCGTACCGACGCCGACGCCGCGGACCGAGAAGTTCGGCTGCTGCTTGCCATAGGGCGAGGAGACCTGGAGGTTGGGAAGCGATCGGTTGAGATCCGACGTCTCGAACACGCCCGCGTTCTTCAGCGCCGCCGAGGAGATCGCGGAGACGGCGACGGGGACGTTCTGCAGGTTCTCCGACCGGCGGGTCGCCGTCACGATGATGTCGGCGATTTGGGCGGTGTTGGTCTCTTCCGCCCCGGTCGCAACATCAGCCGTGTTGGCCGGTGTCGCCGCCTGAACGCCGACGGAGCGAGTCGGCTGATCCTGAGGAACGGTCTCCATCGCGCCAGCGGCAGGCGGCGGCGCGGACTGGCTTCCGTCCGGCACCTGTGTCGCCTGTGCGCTCACCACTGCAGGATGGAGGGACGTTACGGTAACCGCGGCGATGCCGCAGAGCAGTTTGGACCTCATGGGCAAATTCCTCTCCTGTACCGCCGACGCTATTTTTTACGTTTCCGGCGTACGCAAAGTACGTGCCCTGCCGTACTTGTCAACAGGTTTACGGACTAAAAAGAGGGCGCAATTGCCCTCAAACTCACGGAAGCAGCGAGCAACTGAAGATCAGGATCGCACAGGCTGCTGTCCATAGAGCGAAATAGACCTGAAGGCCGCGCGATACCGTGCGCAGGTCCATGAAGCGGATGAGGATGATGCCGACTTTCACCGCGGTGATGCTCATGATCAGCGCGACGGCGAGCGCCCGGTTCTCCAGAATTTCGGCGAAGCAGAAGCTGATCGCGCTTATGACGAGGAGCGCGAGCCATGCACGCGTCACTGCTGTGATGCCTGCCATTAGCGCGCTCCCAACAGGTAGAGCATTGCAAAGAGGAACACCCACAACAGATCCACGAGGTGCCAGTAGAGGGCGCCGGATTCGAGCCAGACCGGATAGCTTGCCGCCGGCCTTCCCTGCGCCGCCGCCCGCGCGCCGGCGATCAGCACGCCGAGGATCAGGAGACCCACGAGGTAGTGGAGCAGGTGAACGCCGGTCAGCGCGAAGTAGAAGGTGAAGAACTCATTGGTCAGCGGGTTTATGCCCGCTTCGATCTTCACCGCATACTCGTAGGCCTTGAGCAGCGCGAATCCGCTGCCGACCACCAGCGCCGCCACCAGATTGCGCAGCGTGGCGGCCGCATCGCCCCGGCGGAACAGATGCGTCGCCCGCGCCACCAGCCAGCTGCTGGTGATCAGGATGCCGGTGTTAATGAGCCCGATACGGTCATCGAGCATCCGGGACGAGCGATCGAACAACGCCGCCTGCCCGATCCGCTCCGTCATGAACACCAGGAAGAAGAGGCCGAAACTGGCACAATCCAGCGCGATGAACGTCCAGATGCTCGCCGTCTTCTCGGTCTCATGCGCCCTGTCGGCGACCTCGCTCATGCGCGCGCGCCCGTTTCCCTATGCTCCAGCTCCAGCCGGGTGATCGCCTTCAAGATATAGATCGACAAAACCAGCATCATCAGGAAGAACAGCGAGAATTCCACCCAGTAGTTCAGCAGGCCGTTGCGGGCGAACGGCCCGTCGGTCACCAGCGGCATCATCGTTTCCAGGACGAAGCTGATGCCGACCCACATGGTCAGCCAGGCGACCCAGGCCGGGACGAGCGGCTGCGGCCGCTTGTCCGAGAGGAAGCAGATGCCGATCGCGATCGTCTGCAGCGTCGTCAAAGAATAGGCCATGTCGAAGAAGAACCAGGCAAAGTCATAGAGGATCTGAAGCGTCCTCGGGTCCATGACCTCCGGCCGGTAAGCCAGCGTCAGCCACATCGCGCAGGGCACGACGAAAACGACGGTGGTGAAACCGGCGCCCCAGATCTGCAGCGTGGACAAGACATTGTTGTCCTCTTCCACCCGCTCCATCACCTTGGAGATGGCGACACCCCAGACGAGGTAGAGCACCGAGAACGGCAGTTGCAGGATCATGCCGATGCGGATCGTCGGCGCGTGGCGGCGCAGTTCGGCGGCGAAAGCCTCGGCATCCAGCGCGGGAGAGATCGGCGGGATGTTGCGGCCGAGCACCCCCCAGAAAAGCACGGTTGCGGCGAGCAGGATCAACCCGCTCCAGGCGCACGCACGGACGTAGCGATAAGGCCGAACCACGGCGATCCCCTCTGCTTTCGTTGTTTTGCGTAGAATACATACACAAACATGTGACGCAACACTTAGATCACACGTTTACGACATCCGGCGGTCAGCGCAGCGCTTCTTCGATCCCCCGCAGCGTATCGGGATAACAATCGAAGCCGGTTGCCGCGACAAAGGCCCGCTCCCGCGCGATCTGGCGCTCGCTATGCGCGAGTATTTGAGCGCGCAGCTTTCCGTTAGCCGAAGGATCCGCCAGCGCGGCGCGGATCAGCGCGGCGAGCGCGTCGCGCAAGGCGCGGTTCGCCTCACGCAGCGCCGAGAGCGGGCGATCGAAGCGCGCGGCGCATTCGTCGGCGGCGCGGATCACGTCGCGCGCACCACCGACCTCGTCTGCATCGGCGGGCAAGCGATCGATCAGTTCGCGCGCCAGCGCGCCCATCTCGCGCGCCTCCACGACTTCGAACCAATGGGCGTAGTCCGACTGGTCGCGAAGAACGCGAAGCGAGCCGATCACGAGGTGAAGCTGCTCGACGGCGGCGGACTGGGCCGGGTCGATCGCGGGGAGGATGGTCTCGGTCAGAGCCTTTTCGACCGAGCGGAGCCGAAGATCGAAGCTGGGCTGCATCCTCGCCTCCTTACGGCTCGAAACCCTGGCCGGTCAGCGAGTCGAGCGGCCAGTTTTCCTGCGCCTGTCCCGATCCCTCACGATCCTTGTAGGTCCAGCGGACCAGCGACAGGATCGGCATGCTGCAGCTGTAGCAGGCCCAGGGCTGCTGCGCGACGACCGTGCCGACCAGCCGGTATTCCGCGCCGTCGAGGTCGGTGAGGACCGCCTCGTAGCCACCCGGGAACACCTTCTTCCCACCCGGACGGATCGCACGGATGCGACCCGCCGTCAGCCCGCGTACGCGCCCGTCGATCAGGGCATAGCCATGGGCCAGCTTGAACTGATCCCAGCCGATCGCCAGCGGATCGAAGCTCCAGATCGTCTGGAAGGCGAGGTCGGTGCCGAAATTGGCATTGATCCACCCCATCGAGCGCATGCCCCGCTCGCCACGCGGACCCCAGCTATGGTCCATCGTGGTCACGCAATCGACGTCATAGCTCTTGCCGCGCACCTTGATCGTGCCGGTGACCTGCGCGGTCATGTCGAAATGGTTGGCATAGGCCGCACCGAAGCCGCTGGCGTTGGGGTCATGCGACGCCAGCGGGTCCATCCCCTGATCGTGGATGTCGAACGGCTCCATCAGCCCACGCACATCCCAGTGCAGTTCGGTGTCGTCGACACCCACATAGTCGATCCGGTAAGTCCGCTCGTCCTTTGCCTCCAGCGTCAGACCATTTGGTAAGGTAAATGACTCGAATCGCTCCGGCAGAGGCAGGTGCTGCTGGAAATCGGCATAGCGCGCCTCCAGCGAGATCCGGCCGATGCGGTCGATCACCTCGACGTCGCAGACCATGGCCCCAACCCCGGGCCGCGCGACAAGGTAGACCCAGGCGACGAGGTTCGGTTCGGGAAGGTAAATCGAGAAAAACGAGGTCTCGGCCCAGTCGTAGGTGACGTTTTCCGGCGTGTGATATCCAACATCTTCGGAACGGATCATCTCGCTCTCCTCTTTCGCCGCGATCGCGTGCCGCAGCCTCCGGCGCTCATGTAACGCGAACTCCAGTTAAAAACCAAATGGTCAATTTGCAATTGTGTCCTTCGCTCTGCTGGCATAGGCTTTGCGCAAAGCCCGCATCGACGGGTCGGAGGAGAGGACAGCCATGATCGACACGCCAGCGCTCCGCGAACGTCCGACCGAGGATTGGATCGCGTCGCTGCGGCAGCGCTTTCCCACCGAGCCGGCGGTGGACCAGACGCTGACGGAAAAGCTGATGCGTCGGCGCGAGCGCAAACATTACTCATCGCCACCGCTGGAGATCGTCGGCGAGCGGCTGAACCGCTTCCTCGAAACTCAGGTAGAAGGCCCCTTTACCGTCCGCAATCTTCGCCCGCTGACCGGCGGCGCGTCCAAGGAGCAGTTCCTGTTCGATCTCGACTGGTCGCACGATGGCGAGCGACGGCAGCGCGAGACGATGGTCCTGCGCTGCGAGCCGGCCGCCTCGATCGTGCAGACAAGCCGCCGCCGCGAGTTCGAGCTGATGCAGTTCGGCGGGACGATCATCCCCGCCCCGCCCGTCTACTTCATCGACGAGGACGGATCTCAGATGGGCACGCCGTCGCTGGTCTCCGGCTTCGTCCGCGGCGTGACGAAGCCGAGCAAGGTCTCATCGAACGTCAGCGGCATCGGAACCCATTTCACGCAGGAGTATCGCGAGGGGCTGGCCCCCGACTACGTCCGCTGCATGGTGGAACTGCACCGCGCCACGGTGCCGGCCGACGCCCTCCCCAGCTTCGTCCACCCCCGCGAGGGCACCACCGAAGCGGCCGACCTTGCGGTCAACTGGTGGTCGCGGACCTGGGCGGAGGATCTCTACGAAGACACCCCGATCGCCGTCCTGACGCAGGAATGGCTACGCGGGAACGCGCCGATCTTGGATCGCCTCTCGGTCGTGCATGGCGATTTCCGCACCGGCAACTTCCTCTTCGACGAGGCGACCGGCGAGATCACGGCTGTGCTCGACTGGGAACTCGGCTATTTGGGCGATCGGCACGCCGACCTCGCCTATATCCTCACCGACTTCTACGTCACGCGGGAGGACGGCAAGCCGTTCCACTGCGGCATGTTCGAGAGCGAGGCGCAACTGCTCGACGCCTATGCGGCGGCGGGCGGCCTGCCCATCGATCCGCAGAAGCTCGCCTGGCACAAGGTCCTGTCCACCTGGAAGCAATTCGTCCTGTCGCTCGGCTGTGCGCTCCGCGCGGGCGACGGGCAGACGCATCAGGACGTCCTGCTCTCCTTCCTGGCGGCAGGCGGATACACGATCTCGGAGGCGCTCCGTCGTCTCCTCGAAAAACATGGCTGAAGGTCAAGCAAACCCTGAACGGCCCAACTAAAGCGATTGACAGAAAGCCTTTACTTTAGATAACGTATAGTCGGTTTTGTTGATGCTTGCAGGGTGCGTGAAGGAACGCGGCCCTCACACGCAAACAGGAGAGGGAAATGGCGAAGCAAACGCCGCGCCCGTCGCAGGGCGCGATCCCGCAGCGCATGGTACTTCCGTCCGCATCGGCCGCTCTTCGATGATCGACCTTTACGGCGGCGCCACCCCGAACGTCTTCAAGGTGTCGATCGCTCTGGAAGAACTTGGCCTCGACTATCGCTTTCACGCGGTCGATATCACAAGGGGCGCGCAGTTCGATCCCGCTTTCCTGGCGATCTGCCCCAACAACAAGATCCCCGCGATCGTCGATCAAGACCCGGCCGATGGCGGCGAGCCGTTCCCGATGTTCGAATCCGGCGCGATCCTCGTCTATCTGGCCGAAAAGGCCGGCCGGCTGATCCCGCAGGATGCGCGAGGACGCGCGCGGGTGCTCCAGTGGACGATGTGGCAGATGGCGGGGCAAGGCCCGATGCTGGGACAGCTCGGCCATTTCCGCCATTATGCGAGCGAGCGGATCGCCTACGCCTACCACCGTTACTGGACGGAGGCGAAGCGGCTCTACAAGGTCCTCGATACGCAACTGGAGGGTCGCGAGTTCATCGTCGACGATTACTCGATCGCCGATATCGCCTGCTGGCCCTGGATCGCGTTCCGGCACCATCACGATATCGATCTGGCCGATTATCCGAACGTCGCCTGCTGGTTTGAGGCCGTCGCCGCGCGTCCTGCGGTGCGGCGGGCCGTGGACTTGGACGCAATCCCCGATCCGCTCATCCTGGATGAAGACGCCCGCAGCATCCTGTTTCCACTGCAAGCATAGCCAAGAACTCGAACCGGCGAGGACAGTCTTCGACCGGGCAACAAAATAGAACTGGGAGGATCAGATGAAAGCAGCCGCCGCGCAGTCGCGCCTTTCGAACCGCAAGATCGGGCTCATGTCGGGTGTCGCCGGCCTTGCCGCGCTCGCCCTCCCCGCCTCCGCGCTCGCCCAGAGCCAGATCGAGGCCGGGCAGCCGGTCCAGACTCCGGTCTCGCCGCAGACCTCACCAACCGGCCCCTCCCCGGAGGACAATAGCGGCGAGATCATCGTCACCGCGCAAAAGCGCGCCCAGTCGATCAACGATGTCGGCCTCACCATCGCGGCGGTCAGCGGCGAGAGCCTGCGTCAGCGACAGGTCGCCTCGCTGGACGACGTGGCGAAGCTGGTGCCCGGCCTCAGCTATTCCAACACGCAGAACGGCACGCCGGTGTTCACCCTTCGCGGCGTCGGCTTCTACGACACGTCGCTCGGCTCCTACCCGACGGTCAGCGTCTACCTCGACGAAGTCCCCCTCTCCTTTCCGGTTCTCACCCGCCACTCGGTCTTCGATCTGGAGCGGATCGAGGTGCTGAAGGGGCCGCAGGGGACCCTCTTCGGCCAGAACGCCACCGGCGGCGCTATCAACTACATCGCCGCCAAGCCAACCAAGGATTTTCAGGCGGGGCTGGAGGTCGGCTATGGCCGCTTCAACCGCTTCACTGGTGAAGGCTATGTCAGCGGCCCCTTGAGCGAGACCGTCGGCATCCGCGTGTCCGGCCGCGTCGAACATGGCGGCGGCTGGCAGTACAGCGTTAGCCGCCCCGGCGATCATAACGCCAATCTTCGCAACTATATGGGCCGCCTGCTGCTCAGCTATGACGATGACGACGGCGTGCGCTTCTTGCTGAACGTCAACGGCTGGAAGGACAAGAGTTCGACCCAGTCGCCGCAGTTCCTCGCTTTGTTCCCGAGCTATCCTGTCACTCCGGCGGATGGTGGCGCGTTCAACTTCCCGTTCACGCCGTTCAATCCGCGTGCGGCGGACTGGACGCCGGGCATCCCTTATGCCGACAATCGCATGGGGCAGGCGTCGTTGCGGGGCGAGGTGGACATCACCGACGCGATCACTCTGACGTCCCTGACCGCTTATACCGACTACAAGCAGCGGCAGGGGACGGAAGGGGACGGCCTGCCGATCCGCACCCTCGAACTGACCGCCGACCGCGGCCGGATTAAGAGCTTCTCGCAGGAACTGCGGCTGTCGAACGGTGGCAATCAGGCATTCCGCTGGACCGTCGGCGCGAATTACGAACACAGTACCGTCGATCAGAATGTCGACAACCGCTATGATGAGTCGTTCGCCAACATCTATCTCGGCAAGACGCTTGGCTATCCGATCTTCAACAGCTTTTATACGAACAATCAGACGATGGAGAACTACGCCGTCTTTGGTAACGGCGAGGTCGATGTCGGCCAGTTCGTTCTGAAGGCCGGCGCGCGCTATACCGAGGCGAAGCGCAAGGCCTATATGTGCAACCAGGATCCGAGCGGCGCGCCGAACGGGACCGGCGGGTTCTTCTTCGACGTGCTGCTGGGCGGTGCCTACGGCGCCTACTCACCCGACCGCTGCTTCAGCTTCAACCAGTTCCCGGACGGCAGCCCGGTGGTCGATTACCTGCCCGCCGGCGCGCCTGGCGCGTACAACGCCCGGATCAACGAGGACAATCTGTCCTGGCGTCTCGGCATCGACTGGAAGCCGCAGCGCGGCACATTGGTCTACGCCAATGTCAGCAAGGGCTATAAGGCGGGCAGCTTCCCGACCACCTCCGCCTCGACTTTCGCGCAGTACCTGCCCGTCGTTCAGGAATCGGTGCTGGCCTATGAACTCGGCGTCAAGCTGCGGCCGTTCGACCGGCTGCTCCAGCTGAACGCCGCCGCTTACTATTACAAGTACACCGACAAGCAGCTGCGGTCGAAGCTGCGCGACCCCGTCTTCGCCCTTCTGGACGTCGTGCAGAACATCCCGAAGTCGGACGTGAAGGGCGCGGAGGTCGAGGCGATCCTGACGCCGGGCGAGAACTTCACGCTCTCCACCGGCTTCACTTACACGCGCGCCAAGATCAAGGAGTTCACCGGCATCAACGCCTCGGGCGTCGAGGCGGATTTCGCCGGCAGCGAGGTGCCGTTCACGCCCAAATATCAGCTCGCCGCCGACGCCGAATACCGCGTGCCCCTCGGCGACTCGCTGAAGCTGTTCGTCGGCGCGGCCGCCAATTACCGGTCGTCCACCGTGGCGGTGGTCGGCGGCCGGACCAATCCGGTCGGCGCCATACCCGCCCGCGACGGCCTCTTCGTGATCAAGGGCTACACGCTGGTCGATGCCCGCGCCGGCATCGCCTCTGCCGACGATCGCTGGCGCGCCCAGCTCTGGGGCAAGAACATCTTCAACAAGTACTATTGGAACAACGTGGTCTCGCTCGCCGACGTGATCGGCCGCTATACCGGAATGGGCGCGACCTACGGCGTGACCTTCGCCTACAAGTTCGGGGGCTGAACAACGCCGAAGCAGGGAGGGGCGAGTAGATGGAACACAGGACCCACACCGGATTGATCAGGGTCATGGCATGGTCCGGCGTCGTCCTCGTCGGCAGCCTGGCGCTCAGCTTCTGGCTGATGGGCTTCCTGCCGCCCCCCTCCCCCGCTCTCCCGGCCGAGGCGATCAAGGCGATCTTCGTCGAGCGGGCGCTGCAGATCCGCATCGGCACCGCGATCGAGTGCCTCGGCTTCACCTGCTATCTCACCTGGGCCTGCGCCATTGCGATGGTTCTTCGCTTCATGGAGCGCGGCCTTCCCGTGCTGACCCTCGTGTCCGTCGCGAATGCGGGGGCGGGCGTGGTCTTCTTCCTCATCATGCCGTTCACCTGGGCCACGCTCGCCTATCGCGCGCCCGATCTCGACGCCTGGTTCATCCAGGTGATGAACGACTGGACCTGGTTCACCTTCATCCTCAGCTGGCCGCCCTTCGCCGTCTTCATGGTGATGATCGGCATCGCGATCCTGCGCGACCACAACGTCCCCAGGCTGATGCCGCGCTGGGTGGCCATGTACAATTTCTGGTGCGCCCTCACGATCAGCCCCGCCGCCCTGATCGAGTTCTTCAAGACGGGGCCGTTCACCTATGCCGGCCTGATCGACTTCTGGTTCATCTTCGCCGTCTTCTTCGGCTGGATGGTCACCATGACCTTCGTGACGGTGCGTGCCTGCAGCCGCATCGACTCCATCGAGGCGTCCCGTAAGGATCAAGGTGTCAGCCCTGCCGCGACGCTATGAGCCGCACGCAAAAAGCCTAGAGTCTAAATTGGACGATGTGAGTCATTGCAGGGCCCGCGGGATGGTGCGAACGCGGAGTCAGTATCGCCCTCTGCGTACGGTTTAGACCTGATCACTGGCCTCCGCTTACCTCAGCCGGCGACGATCGGCGAGACTATGAGCCCGCTGCCTGGGATAAGCAGGTAAAGCTCAGCCAAGACCGTCCGCGTCCGGGTTGCGCCCAGGTGCATGGCCGAAAGTCACATGATCTGCCCGAAACTGGTGCGGAACTTCGCCACTTCATAACCGGTGGGTGGGATTATGCTGTCCCGACGCTTTTTTGGGGGATGTCCAGCTCCCCTCCGCCGCCAACAGAAGCGCATTCATATCTTCCGCTAAGTTGACCGCCGGACCGCAGACACCCCGAACAGCCTTACAACCCGTACATCGCCCGTGCGTCGCGCTTGAAGGCATCTGCGCTCTCCGCGCGACTGTAGAACATGTGACCCCCCGGGTAGACGCGCAGCGCCACCGGCTCGGCCTTGCCGAATGACGGCATCTGGTCGGCGATCAGCTTCGACGCGAAATAGGGGCAGGACAGGTCGTCCCAGCCATGGACGATCAGCACGCCCATCTTCGGATCGTTGGCGATCGCCTTGCGGAGGTCGGTGACCGGCTTGTCGTCCATGCCGTCGCGGTCCCAGTTGCGGTTCACCGTCTCGGACAGCGGCTCGTAGTGATCGACCGTCTTCCAGCCGACCTGCCGCGTCACGAAATCGACCATCGCACTGGTCGTCGTCGCCTTCAGCGCTTCAAGGATCGGATCGTCCGAATTGCGCTGGGCCGCCGCCGGAAAGGGATCGTAGCCGGTGACGTTGGTGTCGTACCAGCTGCCGATCTTGCCCTCCCGCCGGTGGACTTCCCGCGTGAAGGTCCAGCTGTCGACCTTGCCCTCCATCCGCTGCACGAGCGCGGGGTCGAGGCCGGTGAAGGCGGTGACCTTCTGCACCATGCGCGCGGTCGCCTGCGGGTCGGAGCGGCCGGCGAGGATGTCGGTGGCGTATTCGGTGCGGGCGTATTGTTCGACCGGGCGCATCGCCTCGGCCGAGAGCTTGCCCTGCCGCTCCAGATAGGCGGCGGCCATCGACGGCAGGGTGATGACCCAGGGCATCGGCGACATGGCGGTGCTGTCGCCGGTCGCGGCGGGATCGAGATAGGGGGAGACCATCACCACCCCGTTCACGCCGACGCCGATGTCATGCTGGAGTGCGAAGGCGAGGCGCGGGGCGCGGTAGCCGCCATAGCTTTCGCCGACGACGTACTTCTTCGCCGTCATCCGCCCTTCCTTCTGCAGCCAGTCGTAGACGACGCGGGACAGGTACTTGATGTCCTGTTCCGGCCCCCAGAACGCCTTCTTGGTGGCATCCATATCGACGAGGCTGCGGCTGAAGCCGGTGCCGATCGGATCGATGAAGACGAGGTCGGTGAAGTCGAGCCAGCTATAGGGATTGTCGACCGCCACCGCGCTGTCGGACGGCGCATCGCCCTGCCCGCCGAACTGCACCCGCTTCGGCCCGAGCGCACCAAGGTTCAGGTACACCGACGCCGCGCCCGGCCCACCATTGAAGGCGAAGGTGACCGGGCGATTGGCTCGGCCGGGGATGGTGTAGGCGGTATAGACGACCTGGCCGATCACCTTCCCCTTCTCGTCCCGCACGTCGATATGGCCGACCGTCGCCTCGTAGCCGACCGTCGCGCCGCCGATGCGGGCGGTCTGCTTGATCGTCTTGTCCGGAGCCATAGGCGGCAGGTCGAGGTCGGATTTTGCGGCCTCCTCCTTCTTCGGCGGCTCGGCAGCGAGCGCCGGGGCGGCGAGGAACAGGGCGGCGGCGGCAAGGAGGATGCTCTTCATGGAACCGCAACCTAGCCGTCATCGTCGCGACGGCAAGTCCGATCGCGCGATATGAAAAACTTGGTTAAGCAACCGAAAACACGGTTAATTTCTTTTGACTGCCGCGGTCGATTTCGCCACCGACCGCGTCGGGATCTGTACGGGCGGGGGGATTCGCATGACCGGCTATGTATTGCGTTCGAAATCGGCGATCGTGAACACGACGAAGCTTGGGCATCAGTTCGACGCGCGCATGACCCGCCTTTCGAACGGCGGCTATGCCCTGGCCTGGACGGACGGCAGCGAGACCAATCAGGACACCGACGGCTACGCCGTGATGGCGCAGTATTACAATGCGGCGGGCAAGAAGGTCGGCGGCGAGATCGCGGTCAACACGGTGACCACCGGCAACCAGATGGAACCGTCGATCATCACGCTGAAATCCGGCAATGTCGTTGTCGCCTGGGCCGGCGGCGTCTACAACGACTACGACGTTCGCGCGCAGATCCTGGGCAAGTCGGGGAAGCCCGTCGGCAACGAATTCGTGCTCAATACGCAGACCGACCTCGTTCAGCACGCCCCCGATCTCACCCCGCTTGCGAATGGCGGCTTCGTCGCTGTCTGGCAGAGCAGCGCCGTCAGGGCGTTCGGGTACAATGAAGGGATCAGGGCGCAATTCTTCTCCGCGACGGGGAAGAAGGTGGGCGCGGAACTGGCGATCGACGTCGTCCGCCACCCCGGTGCCGTGCTTCCCTCCGTCACGTCCCTCACCGACGGGAGCGTCGTCGTCACGTGGACCACCAGCAACGACAATCCCGGTAATTATGGCGACCTTTACGGACAGCGGATCTCCGCCGCGGGCAAGAAGATCGGCGACAATTTCGTGATCGACGAGCAGCCGCATCACATCGGCCAGCACAGCGTCGTGACCGCGCTGGCGGGGGGCGGCTTCATCGTCACCTGGGATTCGACGCTGCCGCGCGGCATCAATGCCCGCATCTTCGGCGCGGATGGCAAGCCGATCGGGGACGCCTTCGTCGTCAGCGATGAATATGCCAATTACGACAACCCCGCGGTCGTCCAGCTGGCGAACAAGCAGATCGCCATCGCCTACACCACCGAAGGCAATCAGCTGGTCGCGCAGATCCTCGACGCCCGCGGCGTGAAGATCGGCAGCGAGCTTCCGCTGGTGACCAAGGGCTCGAACGGGTTCGTCGATCTCCTCGCCAACGAGGACGGCGGCTTCACCGTCAGCTGGACCGACGACAGCGGGCAGGACGGCAGCGGCGCGGGCGTTCACACCGTCGTCGTGGACGCCGACAACAAGGTCCACATGCTGAAAGGCGGCGCGGGCGCCGACGAACTGCAGCCGACGAGCACGGCGCAATGGCACATCATGGGCCTCGGTGGCGGCGACGCGATGATCGGCACGACCTATGGCGACACGCTCGACGGCGGGTCCGGCGCGGACAAGATGGGCGGGCTGACCGGTGACGACGTCTACATCATCGACAACAAGTCCGACCTCGTCGTGGAGCGGGCGGACCAGGGGCGCGACACGATCCGATCCTCGGTCACCTATACCCTGCCCGTGAATGTCGAGGTGCTGGTGCTGACCGGCAAGGCGGCGCTTGGCGGGACCGGCAATGACGACGCCAACCTCCTCACCGGCAATACCGGCGCGAACAAGCTGGACGGCAGCCGCGGCGACGACACCGTCCAGGGCGCGTCGGGCAATGACAGCCTGGTCGGCGGCATGGGCAATGACCGGCTGGAGGGCGGCACCGGCACGGATCGCCTCAATGGCGGCTATGGCGACGACACGTTGCTCGGCGGGGCCGGCAAGGACGTGCTGACCGGCGAGGCGGGGAACGACGTCTTCGCCTTCGCCGCGCGCGATAGCGGCAGCACCCGCGCCACCGCTGATCGCATCGCCGACTTCGACCGGGGTCAGGGCGACCGCATCGATCTTTCGGCGATCGACGCAAGGCCGGGCGGCAAGAACAATGCCTTCGCCTTCATCGGCACGGCGGCGTTCAGCGGCAAGGGTGGCGAGGTCCGCTACGAACTGTCCGGCGGACATACCTACATCAGCGCGGATACCAATGGCGACCGGAAGGCGGACCTCGTCATCGACCTCGACCATGCGATCAAGCTGACGGCGGCGGACTTCATACTCTAGCGCCTGGGGGGCCCTACTCCCGCCCGTCGCGGAAGAAGGTCACGCGCTGCACCACCATCAGCCCGGTCAGCGCCACGAACGCCAGCGCGACCATGCCGCCGGCGATGAGGTGCGCGTCGTGCCACTGCATCGATTCGACCAGGGTAAAGAGGCGGGTGGACAGCACCTCTGTCTCGCCGGGGATGACGCCGCCGATCATCAGGACGACGCCGAACTCGCCGATGGTGTGCGCGAAGACGAGGATGGCGGCGGCGACATAGCCACCGCGCGCTAGGGGGAGCGCGACGCGGACGAAGGCCTGCAGCGGCGATGCGCCCAGGCTGAGCGCCGCCTCGACCGGCGCGGGGCCAAGAGCTTCGAAGGCATTGCGCAGCGGCTGGACCGCAAAGGGCAGCGAATAGACCACCGACCCGATCACCAGCCCCTCGAAGGTGAAGGCGAGGGTGCGGATGCCGAAGGCGTGGAGCGGCGTCATCAGCGGGCTGTCCGGCCCGAGCGCCAGCAGCAGGTAGAAGCCGATCACCGTCGGCGGCAGGACCAGCGGAAGGGCGGTCACCGCGCCGACGATCTCCTTCCACCAGCACGGCCGCCGGGCCAGCCACCAGGCGAGCGGCGTCGCCAGCACCAGCAGCAGGATGGTGGTCAGCGCGGCCAGCGACAGGGTGGTCGCGACGACCGTGCCGAGCCCGCTCTCCATCTCAGCCGATCTTGTAGCCGTAGCGGTTGATGATCGCCTTTGCCCTGGCGGACTTCAGGAAGCGGAGGAAGCCGGTGGCGGCGGGGTTGGCGACACCAGTCTTCAGCAGGATCGCATCCTGCGTGATCGGGCTGTGGTACTTCTCCGGCACGATCCAGCGCGATCCGCCCGGCACCGTGACGATCTGGCTGAGGGCAACGAAGCCGAGGTCCGCCGCACCCGATGCAACAAACTGATAAGCCTGCGCGATCGACGCGCCGCGCACGATCTTCGGGGCGGCGGCGTCGTAGAGCCTCAGCGCCTTCAGCGTCTCGACCGCAGCCTGCCCGTAAGGCGCGGCCTTCGGGTCGGCGATCGAGAGCTTGGCATAGGCGCCCTTGGCCAATGCCGATGGACTGGCAGCCAGAACGGCCTTGGTCGAATAGAGCGCGAGGCGGCCGGTGGCGTAGGTGAAGCGGTTGCCCGCGACACCCTGCCCGCCCATCGCCAGCACGGCGGGCCGCTCCGCATCCGCCGACAGGAAGACCTCGAACGGCGCGCCATTGGCGATCTGCGTGGCGAACGCACCCGAGGACCCGAAGCTGAGCGTCACGCGGTCGCCGCTCGCCTTCTCATAGGCGGCCGCGATCTCCTTCGCCGGCTCGGTAAAGTTCGCCGCGACCGCGACCTTGACCTCACCAGCGTGCACCGGCGCGGCGAGAAGCGCGAGGAGCGCGACCAGTCCCTTCATGAGACCCCCAGCGGATTGCGGAACACGAAGAACGCACCGAGCGCAATGAAGGCGAAGCCGATCAGCTGGTTCACCGTCACCTTCTGCCCAAGGTACAGCACCGAGAAGCCGCAGAACACGGCCAGCGTGATCACCTCCTGCATCGCCTTCAGCTGGGCCGGCGCATAGGCTTCGCTGCCGATGCGGTTGGCGGGGACGGCGAGGCAATATTCGAAGAAGGCGATGCCCCAGCTGACGAGGATCGCCAGAACCAGCGGCGCGGCCTTGTGCTTCAGATGACCGTACCAGGCGAAGGTCATGAACACGTTCGAGCAGACCAGCATCAGGACCGGCGCGACCTTCGCCCAGGTCATGCGAAGCGCCACCGGGCAGCGATGGCGGCGGCGATCAGGGCGAGCGCGAAGAGACCGGGCAGGATGTTGCCGAGGCGGCTGAACGGCGTCGGCGGCTTGGGCGCGGGCAGCACCGTCTCGATCGCGCCCGCGACGCGCCAGGGCAGTGCCTTCTCCAGCCGGCCATCGGCCGCGATCACCGCCGAGATGCCGGTGGGGGTGGAGCGCAGCACCGGCAGTCCCTCCTCGATCGCGCGGAGGCGCGCCTGCGCGAGGTGCTGCGGCGGACCCCAGGCGCCGAACCAGGCGTCGTTGGACGGGTTGAACACGAAGGACGGGCGATCCGCGTCGTCGATGACATGGCCGGAAAAGATCATCTCGTAGCAGATCTGGATCCCCGCCCGCCCGAAGCCCGGCACGTCCACGCTGCGCGGGCCGGGGCCAGGAAGGAAGTCGAGATCGCCGGGCGCGAGGCGCGACAGGCCGAGGGCTGAGAGCAGCGGCCGCATCGGCAGATACTCGCCATAAGGCACCAGATGCGCCTTGTCGTAGCGGCCGAGGAGGCGGCCGCCCGCGTCCAGCGTGAACAGGCTGTTGCGCGCGGCGGTGACCTGCGTGCCGTTCGTCACCAGCGACACGCCGCCCGTCATCATCACGTCGCGCGGGCCGAGCAGCGCGGCGAGGCGATTGCGGGCGAGCGCATCGAGTTCGAGATAGTCCGGCACCGCCGCCTCGGGCCAGAGGAGCAGGCGCGGGCGCGGGCCGGGCCGACCCGACAGGCTGGCCAGGCGGGCGAAGTTCTGCGCCTCGAAATCCTCCCGCCACTTGTCCTGCTGGCCGATGTTTGGCTGGACGATGTGGAGCAGCGGCGCGTGGCGCGTCGGCTGCGGCGCGGGGGGCACCAGCGCCGCCGCACCCTGCAGCAGCAGGAGCATGACGGCGGGCGCATAGGCCCAGCGGCGGTCCGGCCCACGCACCGCCACCGCGATCAGCCAGCCCATCAGAACGACCATGGCCGAGAGCCCGTAGGTGCCGAGCACCGTTGCCACACCGGCGATCGAACGATCGACCAGCGCCACCCCCACCGGGTTCCACGCGAAGCCGGTGAAGCACGTCCCGCGCAGATATTCGCCGACCGCCCATGTGCCGGCGAGCGCCAGGCCGGTGACCGCAGGATAGCGGCGTGCGATCGCCCATGCCGCGACCGTCGCGACCAGCGGGTAGAGCGCTAGGTAGAGCGACAGCAGCACCACCGCGATCCAGCCGAGCCAGGCCGGCATCGCCGCCTGATAGGTGAACGACGTCGCGATCCAGTTTAGGCCGAGCACGAACTGCCCCAGCCCGAACCACCAGCCGAGCCCCGCCGCCCGCCACACCGTCTTCGCCTCGGCAAGCAGCGCGATCAGCACGGCGAAGGCAAGGATCGTCAATGGCCAGAACGACAGCGGCGCAAAGCCGGTCGCGGAGACGAGACCGGCGGCAAAGGCGATGGTCTTGGGGTAGCGCAGCACGAAGGCGGCTATTGCCGAGGAATGTGACCGGAGCAATCCTGCACATCCTCCCCATCGGAGATGGGGAGGGGGACCAGCGGAGCTAGTGGAGGGGCGGTGCGTAGCACCGGTCGTCGCGCCGGCCCCTCCACCACCGCCTACGGCGGCGGTCCCCCTCCCCGAGACAAGCTCGGGGAGGATGTTGTATTACTCCCCCATGCTCGCCCCCTTCCACCTCGCCTTCCCGGTCCACGACCTCGCCGCCGCGCGAGCCTTCTACGGCGGCGTGCTCGGCTGTCCGGAGGGGCGGTCGGCGGACGAGTGGATCGACTTCGACCTCTACGGCCACCAGATCGTCGCCCATCTCGATCCCGCCGCGCAGCCCGCCGGGCTCACCAATCCGGTCGACGGTCATGACGTGCCGGTGCCGCATTTCGGCGTGGTGCTCGACTGGTCGGACTGGGAGGCGCTGGCGGAGCGGGTGAAGGCGGCGGACGTCGTCTTCGGCATCGAACCGCATGTCCGCTTCCCCGGCAAGGCGGGCGAGCAGGCGACGATGTTCTTCCGCGATCCCAGCGGGAATGCGCTGGAGTTCAAGGCCTTTCGCGATCGATCCAAGCTGTTCGCGCGGGATTGATCATCAACAGTCCGTCCCCAGCGAAGTCGAGGGACTGAGGCCGAGCGCAGCCGAGGCCCGTCCACACATCTCTCGGCTTCGCTCGATGAGCGTCCCTCGACTTCGCTCTGGATGGACGGGTTCTGCTACTTCCCCGTCACCCGCCAGATCGTGTTACCCGCGTCATCGGCCACCAGCAGCCCGCCCGCCTTGTCCACCGCGACACCCACCGGCCGACCCTGCGCCTCGCCATCCTTGTTGAGGAAGCCGGTCAGCACATCCACCGGCTTCACGTCCTTCACCGGGAAGCCATTCGCGCCGAACGGCACATAGATCACCTTGTAGCCGGAGACCGGCCGCCGGTTCCACGATCCGTGCTGGCCGACGAAGGCGCCATCGGCGAATTTCGGCCCCAGCTTCGCGCCCTCGGCAAAGGTCAGGCCAAGCGACGCGGTATGCGGGCCGACGGCATAGTCCGGTCGGGTCACGTACTGCGCCATCGCGTCGATCTGTTCCTGCGATGTCGACTCGTCCGGCCCGACGCGCTTGTCCGGGAAACCGCCCCAGTAATAATAGGGCCAGCCGTAGAAGCCGCCGAACTGCACGCTGGTGATATAGTCGGGCACGATGTCCGACCCCAGCTCGTCACGCTCGTTCACCGCCGTCCACAGCCGCTTGGAATGCGGCTCGAAGGCGAGGCCGACAGGATTGCGCAGGCCATAGGCGAAGGTCGTCCGTTCCTTCGTCGTCAGGTCGAACTGCCAGATCCGCGCCCGCTCGGCCTCGGCCGCCATCCCGTTCTCGGCCACGTTCGAGTTCGATCCAATCGCGATGTAGAGGAACTTGCCGTCGGGCGAGGCGACAAGGTTCTTCGTCCAGTGATGGTTGAACGGCTTGCCCGGCAGGTCCATCACCTTGACGCCCTTCGACGCGATCTTCGTCGCTCCCGTCTGATAGGGGAACCGCCAGAGCGAATCGGTGTTGGCGACGTAGAGCTGGTCGCCGACCAGCGCCATGCCGTACGGCCCCCACAGGCCGGTCAGGAACCGCGTCTTCACGTCCGCGACCCCGTCGCCATTGGTGTCCCGCAACAGGGTGATTCGGTTGGCGGACGGTGCCTTCGCGCCGGCATGACCCATGACGAGTCCCTGAACCCAGCCGGTAAAGCCCTTCCCGTCGCCGTAATCGGCGGGCTTGTTGCTCTCCGCCACCAGCACGTCGCCGTTCGGCAGGACATAGACCTGACGGGGGTGGTCGAGGCCCGTGGCAAAGGCCGCGACCTTCAGACCGGGGGCGGCCACCGGCGTCGCGCCGTCCTTCCACCCGACCGCCTTGGGGACGTTCATCACCGGGATGATGCGCGCGCCGATCGGGTCGACGATCTTCGGGAAACGGCCCTGCACGTCCGCCACATCCAGCTTCGCCTGCCCGCCCGAGGCGAGCCACCAGATCAGGCCGATCCCGGCGATGATGACGACCGTCAGCGCGATCAGGATGCGTTTCAGCATGGTCAGTCTTCCTGCGGTTCGGGAGCGGGCGGGTGCAGCCTCAGCCGCGACACCCGCCGTTCGTCGGCCTCTGTCACCTCAAGCTTCCAGCCGCTGGCATGTTCCACCACCTCGCCGACGGCCGGGACATGGCCGGCCAGCACGGTGGCGAGGCCGCCCATCGTGTCGACATCCTCCTCCACCTCGGCAAGGCGCGGATCGATCGCCTCGGCGACGTCCTCCAGCTCGGCACGGGCGTCCACCGCCCAGAGGCCGTCGTCCAGCGGCACGATCAGCGCGGTCGCCTCCTCGTCATGCTCGTCTTCGATCTCGCCGACGATCTCCTCCATCAGGTCCTCGATGGTGACGAGGCCCTCGGTGCCGGAATATTCGTCCAGCACGATGGCGAGATGGGTGCGGGTGGAGCGCATCTCGGCCAGCAGATCGAGCACGCCCATCGATTCGGGCACGTAGCGCGGCTGGCGGATCAGGCCGCTCAAATCCTCTGGGTACGCGTCCCCGCGGGCCATGATCGCGAACACGTCCTTCACATGGACCATTCCGATCACCGTATCCAGGCTGTCGCGGTAAACCGGCAGGCGGCTGTGCCCGGCCTCCGCGAAGCAGCCGATCAGGTCGGCGAAGCTCGCTTTCTCGTTGACCGCGATGATGTCCGCTCGCGGCACGCCGACATCGCCCGCCGTCCGCTCGCCGAAGTGTAGCAGGTTGCGCAGCATCTGGCGCTCGACAGGCGAGAGGTCGCCCTTGATGGGGGCGTCGTCCTCATGCTCCTCGATCGCTTCCTCGATCTGGTCGCGGAGCGTCGGCTCGCTTTCCTCCCCGAACAGCAGGGCACGCAAGCCCCGCCACAATCGCCCGCCGCTATCGGCGGACCCGCTGCTACTGGAATCGTCCGGCATCTTTCGGCCGCTGGCCCCTTGTTGTGACGGGGAGAGAGATAGCGGGAGTGGCGGGGGATTCCTATGGCCTCCCTCGTTCCCGAGCGGTTAGTTCGAGAGCATCAGCCGTTCGTAGAAGCCGCCCCATTGGCCGCCCGGTTCGACCAGGTGCACTTCCAGGATCCAGTGGCGGGGCTGGCCGAGCATGTCGGGGTCGCGCATCCGCTGTGGGTTGGCGGGGCTGACGCGGCCGCCGTCGCGGCCGGCGGGGGAGCGGGCGTAGGGGAACTGCCCGACGACATGGCCGGCGATCTGCCCCCCGAAGCGCCAGCCGCGCGCCTCCGCCTCGGCCAGCGCGACGTCCCAGAGGCCGCTGCCGGTGATCGCGTCGTCCGCATCGAACCGCGCCTTCACGACATCGAAGACGGTTTCCAGATCGGCGACGAGGCGGTGCATCTCCGGGTGGCCGCCCACCGCGTAGCTTCGCCCGACATCCGCCTCCCAATCGCCGAAGACGGGGCCAAGGTCGAGGAAGACGACGTCCTCGGTCGCTACAATGCGGTCAGGGGCGGGTTCGCCGGCTATGCACAGCGTATTCGGCCCGGCGCGCACCACCCGGTCGTGCCAATGTTCGGTCACGCCGAAGTCGCGCGCGGCGATCGCGAAGATGTCGCGCTCGATCTCCGATTCGAGCCGGCCGGGAGCGATGATCCCGGCGGCTTCGATCGCATCGAGGAGGGCGAAGCCGCGCTGTTCGGCGGCCACCAGCGCGGCGAGGACGTGGTCGGTCACGCGCTCACGCCTCCTCCACCGCATAGGGATCGTCGATGCCGAGTTGAGCCAGCGCGTCGCGTTCCAGCTGCTCCATCTCCTCGGCCTCGGCATCGTTCATGTGGTCGAAACCGAGCAGGTGGTAGGTGCCGTGGACGATCAGATGGGTGGCGTGCCTCTCGACCGAAACGCCCTTCTCCGCCGCCTCGGCCGCACAGACGCCGAGCGCCAGGACGATGTCGCCCAGCAGCACCTCCCCGTCGGTCTCGCGGTTCACCGCGTCGAGCAGATCCTCCTGGATCATCGGGAAGGAGAGGACGTTGGTCGGCTTGTCCTTCTGCCGATAGGCGGCGTTGAGGGTCTGGACCTCGGCATCGTTCGTCAACTTGACCGAGACCTCGATCGGATAGGTCTTCGCGGCGAGGACCTTGTGCGGGCTGTTGACCACCGCCGTCTCCACCGCGCGCTGCGCGAGGGCGGGCCAGTCGATGCCCTCGGGCCAGCCTTCACCCACATCCGTCTCGACTTCGATCATCAGGCGCCTCCGTTCGCTCCGCGATCAGCACGAACGGCGGAAAGGCGCAACGGTTCAGAACCGCTCGTATCCACCCAAGCCCGTTCGCCCTGAGCTTGTCGAAGGGCCGGTGCCGACCGTCTCACTGGGGCTTCGACAGGCTCAGCCCGAACGGGGTCAGGAAAGTTCGCCTAGTCCAGCGGCCCCTCATAGGCCTCCACGATCCGGCCGACGATCGGGTGGCGGACCACATCGCCCGCGCCGAAGCGGACGGTGGCGATGCCCTCCACCCCCTCCAGCTTGTTGACCGCGTCGGCCAGCCCCGACTTGCCGATGTCGGGGAGGTCGATCTGCTTCGGATCGCCGCACACCACCATGCGGCTGTTCTGGCCGAAGCGGGTGAGGAACATTTTCATCTGGGCGGGCGTGGTGTTCTGGGCCTCGTCCAGGATGATGAAGCTGTCGGCCAGCGTCCGACCACGCATGAAGGCGATCGGCGCAATCTCGATCTCGCCGCTGGCGATCCGCCGCTCGACCTGCTCGGCGGGCAGGCAGTCGTAGAGCGCGTCGTAGAGCGGGCGAAGATAGGGATCGACCTTCTCCTTCATGTCGCCGGGCAGGAAGCCGAGCCGCTCGCCCGCTTCCACCGCCGGGCGCGATAGGATCAGGCGATCGACCGAGCCGGCGATCAGCTGCTGCACCGCCTGTGCCACCGCCAGATAGGTCTTGCCGGTGCCGGCCGGGCCGAGCGCGAAGATGATGTCCTTCGACGCCAGCATCTGCATGTAGTGGATCTGGGTGATCGATCGCGGGACGATCGTCTTCTTCCGCGTCCGGATCAGGATCGGCGGGCCGTCATTCTGTTCGACCCGGACGATGCCGTCCAGCATCGGCTCGGCCGTCATGGAGATCACCGCCTCGACCGCGCCCGCATCGATATCCTCGCCGCGGACCAGACGGTTGTAGAGGCCGGTCAGGATGTCGCGGGTGCGCGCGATGGCGCTCGCCTCTCCCTCCACCTGGACCTTGTTGCCGCGCGCCGAGACGTAGACGCCGAGGCGATTCTCGATCGCGATCAGGTTGCGGTCATATTCGCCGAAGAGCCGCCCGAGCAGCTGCGGCTTGTCGAACTGGAGTTCCAGCCGGGAACGCTCCCCGGCCTGAGCCTGAACAGGCTTGCGCGACATAACCCTCCGTTCCGGGCGCGCGAGGGCGCGCCGCCCGTCTGTTCACAAGGTGCGGTGCCGCCTTGCGATTGGCAACCGCCAATTCAGAGGAGGTATCGCATCTTCAATGACTGTTGCGTGTCGCCCGCAGTCACGGGGAAGGCGGCGTCGGCGAAGCGCGGCGGGCCGAAGCGGACGGCGGCGTCGCGCGAAAAGCCATAGCCCTCGCGCGGCACCATCATCACCTTGTCGAGCCGCTTGTTGGCGTTCTCGTCATGGAAGACGGCGAGAGCGTAGTCGCCGCTCGGCAGGCCGGTGAACGCGACGTTCGGGTTCGTCGCCGGCTGGCTGAGCCGATGCGCGGCGAGATCGCCGACGCAATTGGGAAAGCGCTTCGGATTGGTCGTCAGGCAGACCTGCAGCAGGCCGTCATGGTTGCGCAGCTTCTCGATCGAGACGTGGAGCGTGCCGGCCGGCGCCGTTCCCATCAGCGCGAGTGTCGAAATCGCCAAGCCCGTGATCCGTGCCGCAGAGGCGATCCCAGAAGCGGAAATAGAGCCCATAATTGCACCTGTAGTCACGATGATGCCGCTGGTGATGGGTCGCGGTGATCAACCATCGTCCGGCCGCCCCGTTCACCATGCCCCGCGGAAACATCTCCCACCCCATGTGATTGGTGACACCCATCACGGTCATGATGCTTAGCACGATCCCGAGCGCGGCAACATGGATCGGTATCACGAAGACGAGCGCCGGGATCACCACGGCGCCGGTCAGCGCCTCGATCGGATGAAAGGACATCGCCGCCCATGCCGTCGGCGGGCGGCTGGCATGGTGGACGGCATGGGCGATCCGGAAGGGGCGCGGCGCGTGCATCCAGCGATGCGTCCAGTAGAACCACGTATCGTGCGCGAAGAGGAAGAGCAGCACGGAGACCGGCAGCCACCAGAGGGGATACGCCTGAACATCGGCATAGATCCGCGTCCACCCCCGTTCCTGCCAGCCCCAGGCGACTACCCCCGCCGGCACCCCGTAGATCGCGGCGGAGGCGAGCGACCACCACACTTCCCGCCGCATCTGCTTGTCCAGCCCGACATAGAGCCCCGGCTGACGCAGCCGCGTGGCAAAGGCAAACGCTCCGGAGACGATCAGATATCGCACCCCGACGATCAGCGTCATCGCCAGCGCGGAAAGGATGATCGCGAGAGCCACGAGTCGTGTGTAGCGCCTGACGCGCCGCAGCGTCACCCCGAACGACGGATCGTAAGCAGCGGCCCGCAACTTCGCTGTCCTACACGCGCCTTTTCTGGTTCACCTTCCCGGATGAGTCATTCCACGCCTCACCCCGATTGCAAGCGACCGATCGCCTCGGCGCGGCGCAACTGCCGCGTCGATGCCGCGTACCCGCCGCCTCGGTGCCGCCTGCCCGGCGCAAAGGCGGGCAAGACGCTTCACGAGCCGCAACTTACACAACTTAAGGGAGCGGAACGCCCGCCCTTACTTCGGCGGAGTCGCCGAGATCTTGCCCGGCGGGGTCACGCTGCCCGTCGGCTGGCCGGCCCGCTTCGGCACGGTGAACCTGCCGCTCACACGGCCGCCGGAGGAGTTGATGTTGCCGCCGCCCACTGCCGATCCGTCGATCGTGGCGCGGCCGGTGACCAGGTTCACGACCAGCCGGCCGCCCTTCACCTGGTTGCTGCCCTTCTGCAGCGTCACGCCGCCGATCATGGTGATCAGCCGCCCCGGTACGTCGTAGATCGCGAAGGCACCCCGCGCCGTCTCGGTGGGGCTGCGCAGGGTGACGCCGCCCGACGCGTCCAGCCGCTGCACATCGGTGGACTGGCCGTTGTCGGTATAGGCGACGACGACCCGCGCCGCCTCCATCGTCATCTCGGCCTGGCGCACATGGACGTTGCCGGTCAGCACGGCACGGTCGGCGCGATCCTGCACCTCGATCGAATCCGCGTCGAAGTCGATCGGCGCGTTATTGTCGTGGTTCTTCAGCGATGACGTCGCCTGCCCGAACGCGGAGGTCGCGACCAAGCTCAGGACAAGAAGTGAAAGCGGCGCGCGGGCGATCATCGCGCCGCTCTGCCGCCGCGCCGGTCGATATGCAAGCGCGCGCGCCCGTCCAGCCGCACCGTGCGCGCGTTGAGATCGGCGGTCATCTTGTTGCCGCTGAACCGCCCGAGCCGCATCGTCCCGTCCACCGGCGCGCCGCTCACCACCTTCCGGGTGTTGAGGTCGATGCTGACGTCGCGGGTCAGCATCCGGTAATTGTCCGGGCCGTTGAAGGTCACGGGCCCGTCCACATAGACCTTCTGCGCGTTCATGTCGTAGCGCCCGGTCTTCGCCACCACATCGGCCGGGCCGTCCTGCAGTTGGATCTTGGCGGTCAGCGCCGACAGCTTGACGACCGGGTCGCGAGACGTCGCCTGCACCGCGGACCCCGCGCGCAGGCTGAACGGCTGCCCTTGCGCATCCTGCCCGCGATAGAGCGCGTCGGTCACCCGCATCCGCTCCTTGGCGACCTCCACCCGGTCCTTGGACAGGACGAAGCTGATGTCCCGCCCGCTGGTCAGCGGCGCCAGCGCCAGCACGGCGACCATCGCGCCGATCGCCACCGGCAAGGCGATGCGCAGGGCGTGGATGACGCGATCATGGCGTCCGCCAGGTGTCGCCCAGCGCTCGCGCCAGCCGCGCTTCTCCAAGGCCCCCGAGGCCACGCCGCCGCCTCAGATATGCGCGAAGATGTCGATTTCCGGCCAGCCCGCGAGATCGAGATCGGCGCGGTGCGGCAGGAAGTCGAAGCAGGCCTGGGCAAGCGGCATCCGCCCCTCGCGGCTCAGCCGCTCGTCGAGCTTTTCCCGAAGCGCGTGGAGGTAGCGGACGTCGGAGGCTGCATAGTCCTTCTGCGCGTCGGACAGCTCGGGCGCGCCCCAGTCGGAGGACTGCTGCTGCTTGGAAATCTCCTGCCCCAACAGCTCGCGCACGATCTCCTTGAGGCCGTGGCGATCGGTATAGGTGCGGATCAGCCGCGACGCCGTCTTGGTGCAGTAGACAGGGGCGGCGACGACACCGAGGTAATGTTTGATCGCCGCCAGGTCGAAGCGGGCGAAATGGTAGAGCTTCAACCGGTCGGGATCGGCGAGCACCGCGCGCAGGATCGGCGCGGCATAGTCGCTGCCGGGGCCGAAGCGGACGAGATGCTCGTCGCCCCGCCCGTCGGAGATCTGCACGACGCAGAGCCGGTCGCGCGGCGTGATGAGGCCCATCGTCTCGGTATCGACGGCCACGGGCCCGGGCGCAAGCACGCCTTCGGGCAGGTCTTCTTCGTGAAAGTGAACTGTCATCCCCGGCGCATAGGCCGATGGCGCGGGCGGCTCAATAAAATCATCGTGGGCCATATGGACGGACACGCCCCCGGCCCCGATCGTTGCCCCTGCCCCAGCAAAGGAGATGATCGCCATGATCGACGATCCCAAGACCGGCCCTGCCGACGACGAGGCCAAGGACATGGAAGAAGCGCAGGAAGAGGCCGCCGAGGAGCGGAAAGAGGAAGGCGGTTACCAGTAACGGCCGGCGAGGCGGCGTTCCTAGCGCCGCTTCGCCTTCGCCGCGCGGGACCAGAGGTTCAGCGCCTCCACCCCGGCCGAGAACGCCATGGCGGTGTAGATATACCCCTTCGGCACATGCGCGCCGAAACCCTCGGCGATCAGCACCATGCCGATCATCAGCAGGAAGCCGAGCGCCAGCATCACCACCGACGGGTTGCGTGCGATGAAGTTGCCGAGCGGATCGGCGGCGAACAGCATCACGCCCACCGCGAAGATCACCGCCACCACCATCACCGGCAGATGCTCGGTCATGCCGACCGCCGTCAGGATCGAATCGATCGAGAAGACGAGGTCGAGCAGGATGATCTGAACGATCGCCGCGCTTACGGTCAGGCTCGCCTTGCCCGCGACGGTCCCCGCGTCGGCAGGCTTGTCGTCGACCGAATGGTGGATCTCGGTCGTCGCCTTCCACACCAGGAAGAGGCCGCCCGCGATCAGGATCAGGTCCCGCCAGGAAAAGGTCGTTTCGAAGGCGGCAAGCCCATGCGCATCGACCGGCCCTCGGATGCCGAGGTCGAACACCGGCGCGGTCAGGCCGACGATCCAGGCGATCATCGACAGCAGCCCCAGCCGCATGCCGAGCGCCAGGGCGATGCCGATCCGCCGCGTTCGCGCCCGGCTCTCCGGCGGCAGCTTGTTGGAGAGAATCGAGATGAAGATCAGGTTGTCGATGCCGAGCACGACCTCCATCACAATCAGGGTGATGAGCGCCGCCCAGGCGGAGGGGTCCGATAGAAGCGCCAAAATCCCATCCATTTCGCCTCTCCTACGCGATCGTTGCGGTGAGTCGATCCGCTTTTAAGGCTGATCGCGCCACATGACGGCTGAATCGAAGCTGAATCACGTGAATCCCCTCGCCGCAAGAGGGAATGTAGGCTATGGCTTCCAATTGGCGCTCACTGCTCGGGCGCTGACGGACCGGTGGGCAACGCCCTGTGCGCCGGTCTTGGACGAATTTGGGCGGCGGGAAAGTACTGCAAGGCATGGGTTTCGATAGAGGACGGCGCGGTCAGCGCGGTGGCAGGGACAAGCGCGACGGCTTCGGCGGCGATGACTTCGGCGGCGGTTTCGGCGGCGGCGGTGGTTACGGCGGCGGCGGTGATCGCTTCGGCGGTGGCGGCGGCTATGGCGGCGGCGGCGATCGCTTCGGCGGTGGCGGCGGCGGTTACGGCGGCGGCGGCGATCGCTTCGGCGGCGGTGGCGGCGGCGGCGGTTTCCGTGGCGGCGGCGGTGGTGGCGGCTTCGGCGGCGGCAACCGGATGCCTCCCCAGGTCGTCGGCACCGGCAAGGGCGTCGTGAAGTTCTTCAATGCGCAGAAGGGCTTCGGCTTCGTCGTCCGTGATGACGGTGGCGAGGACGTGTTCGTCCACATCTCCGCTGTCGAGCAGGCGGGCCTGACCGGCCTGGCCGAAGGTCAGCCGCTGGAATTCACGCTGGTCGATCGCGGCGGCAAGGTCTCCGCGACCGAGCTGAAGATCGAGGGCGAGCCTCTTCCCGTCACCGACCGCGGCCCGCCGCGCGATCGTGACGCGGGCCCGGGCGGCCCCCGTGGCGGCGCCGGCGGCGGCATGGGCGGTCCGCAGCGTCAGCTGACCGGTGAGAAGTCGACGGGCACGGTAAAGTTCTTCAACGCGATGAAGGGCTTCGGCTTCATCCAGCGCGATGATGGACAGCCGGACGCCTTCGTCCACATCTCCGCGGTCGAGCGCGCGGGCATGTCGAACCTCAACGAGGGCGACCGCCTGGAGTTCGAACTCGAGGTCGACCGTCGCGGCAAGTACGCCGCGGTGAACCTGACCACGATCTGACCCCTCCGCCCCGGCGGATAGAAAGAGCCCGGCCCGCAGCAATGCAGGCCGGGCTTTTTGTCGAGCTGGTTAGTCTCGCGGTTCGCACCCGGCGACATCAGGCCGCGCGCATCACCGGCAGCGCATCCCGAATCACCCCCAAGGCTGACCGCAGGAACAGGGCTGCGATCACCGCCCCGATGATGAGGTCCGGCCACGGAGACGCGAACAGCGCCACGCCACCCGCGGCCACCAGCACGCCAGCGTTCGAAATCACGTCATTGCGCGAACATTCGAAGGTGCTCGACATGTTCACGTCTTGCCCGCGAAAGCGCCAAAGCAGGCGCAGGCAGACGAGATTGGCGGCGAACGCAAGCCCACCAAAGACAAGCATCAGCGCCGACGATGGCGGCACGCCGCTCGCCAACTTGACCGCGACCTCGATCAAGATAACGACGCCAAACGCCAGGATGAACAGCCCTTTGACAAGTGCCGCGCCGCCCTTCCAGCGCGCGCTGCGCGTCAGGGCATAGATGCTGATACCATAGACGATCGCATCACCGAGCATATCGACGGCATCCGCCATCAGCGCCGTCGATCCAGCGACCAACCCTGCGCCGAATTCCGCCACGAACATAGCGGCATTGATGACGAGCACGATCTGCAGCACGCGCCGCTGCTCGGACTGCTGGGCAAGACGCTCCAGTTCGCGGCCCTTGGCTGCACAACAATGGTCCGCCACGATGGTCCTCCCGAGACAAAGATCGGCGGCCCGGCCTGTCTTGGCAAGAACAGCGTGGAGCGGAAACGCCATGCACGCCTGCGAGGATCGTCTGGCCACCATGCGTTGAAATGAGAGCCGACGTCGAGGCGCCGGCTCCCGTGCTTCAGCCGTGGCTCACCCGAAGATGAAGTCGGTCGCCTTCAGGTTTACGCCGTTCTCGAACGTGGCGATCAGCTCGGCGGCATGGTCGCCGCCCTTGCCGTCCGCGTCGAACCAGAGGCGGTCGGTCGCGGCGTCGAAGAAGAACTCGGCGCCCGCTGTCTTCGCCGCCGTGCCTGAGGTGAGCACGAAGGCCTTGGCGCTGCCGAGCCCGAAGTCGCTGAGCGAGATCTGCAGCTTGTCGTCGCCCTGCTTGAAGTCGACCACCGTGTCGCCGCGCCAATGGCCGTTGGCATAGGGCGAGTCGTCCTCGTCGTCGGCGACGTTCATCACGAACACGTCCTTGCCAGCGCCGCCGGTCAGCTCGTCCGCCCCCTCGCCGCCTTCCAGCCTATCATTGCCGTCGCGGCCGTTCAGGACATCGTCGCCATCCTCGCCAAAGAAGCGATCCGCGGCCTTGCGCGATCCCATCATCACGTCGTCCAGCCCGGTGCCATGGAACGCCTCGATCGAGGTATAGGTGTCGCCCTTGGCCAGCCCTTCGTGCTTCTTCTGGTCGGCCATGTCGAGGTAGACGGAGAAGTCCGCCTCGTCCGAGAACCACACCTCGTCAGTGCCGCTCCCGCCGTCGATCACGTCCTTGTCCAGTGCCTCGGTGCCGATGCTGAAGTAATCGGCCCCGCCATCGCCGTACATCTTGTCCGCGCCCGCGCTGTCGATCAGCGTGTCCTGACCCGCGCCGCCGCGCAGCACGTCCTTGCCCGAGCCGCCGTCGAGGATGTCGTCGCCTGCGCCTCCGGTCACGCTGTCCGCACCCGAGCCGCCTTCGAAGTGCAGCGTCTCGAAGTTCTTGGCCGAGCCGCCGCTCTTGAACGTGTTCGAAGCCTTGAAGGTAAAGTTCTCCGCCACGCTGCTGCTGCGGAAGTAGAGGTGGAGGTTGTCATGACCGGCGCCACCGTCCGCCACGTCCTTGACGCCTACCGAAACACGGTCGCCGCCGGTGCCGCCATTCAGCGTATCCGCTTCGGTCCCCCTGTCACCACCGGAACTGTCGTCATCCGTGTTGAGCGTCCCGTCCGAATAGAGGAAGTCGCTTCCGCTTCCGCCGTTGATGACGTCCTTGCCGGTCCCGCCGTAAATGAAGTCATTGTCCTGACCACCGTCCAGCTTGTCGTTGCCGGCATCACCTTGCAGGAAGTCGTTGCCTGCCGACCCGTTCAGCGTGTCCTTGCCTGCACCGCCGCTCAGGTAATCGCCAAGGACGTAGCCGGTGATCGCATCATTGCCCTTGCCGGCCAAGATGTTGAACTTCTCGATGCCCTTGATGTCGAACTGTCCGTTGAACTTGACCGACTTGATCGGGTCCGCGGCGGTGAACTTGATGGCGGCATTGCTGTCGGTGAGCGAGAGGGTCAGCGTATCGACGCCCTTGCCGCCGTCCATCGTGTCACCCTTGGCGTCGGCGAGGTCGATCACGAAGAAGGTATCATCGCCCGCGCCGCCCAACAGGGTGTCCTTGCCAGCGTCGGTGAACAGCATGTCATAGCCCGAACCGCCATCCAGGTAGTCGTTACCCTCACCGCCGTTCAGCGTGTCGTCGTTCTGCTGGCCGTACAGCTTGTCGTTGCCCGCCATGCCATAGAGCGAGTCGCCACCATAGCCGCCGCGGAACTCGTCCGCTTCGCCGACCATGTCGAGCATCTGATCCGCGCCATATCCGCCCGTCTTCTTCGCCACGTGCAATCTCCCTGAGAAAACTCTGGGGACGCCCTTTGGCGAGGCTGTCAGCGGTGGACGATCACGCCACGACGAAGGGCGGCGGACACGCGACGACCGCGCGGTTCACGACGAACCACGCGGCTGCGGCGACGAAGATGCCGGATAGATCAGTTGTCGCGGTGACGGCGGTGCTTGTGCTTCTTGCCGTCCTTGTCGCCGATCACAGCACCCGCGGTGCCGCCCAGGACCGCGCCTGTGGTCGTACCGAGACCCGTCACCGATCCCGCGACCGCGCCCGCCGTGCCGCCGATCAAGCCGCCCCGGGTCGCCCCGCGCGAGCAGGCGCCGGTCAGGGTGACCGATCCGAGGAGGAGGGTGATGGCGGTCAATCGGAACGCTGAGCTACGCATGTACTGGTCCTTTTAGAAGTGACGCTTTTTCAAGCGCCGGACCACCGATGCGGTTCCGTCAGGCAATCATTCGTCGCAAAGTGTCGATGCGGTCCGCCTCCGCCGCAGGCTTGTCGGTGCGGAGGCGGGAGATACGGGGGAAGCGCATGGCGACGCCGGACTTATGCCGTTTCGACTCGTGGATCGAGTCGAAGGCGATCTCCAGCACCAAAGTCTTCGCCACCTCCCGCACCGGGCCGAAGCGCTGCACCGTATTGTTGCGGACGAAGCGATCGAGCCAGCGCACCTCCTCGTCGGTGATCCCGGAATAGGCCTTACCGACTGGCAATAGCTCGCCATCCTCGGTCCAGCAGCCAAAGGTGTAGTCGGAATAGTAACTCGATCGTTTGCCGTGCCCGCGCTGCGCGTACATCACGACGCAATCAGCGGAGAGCGGATCGCGCTTCCACTTGTACCAGAGACCGACGCGGCGGCCGGCGACATAGGGGCTGTCTCGCCGCTTCAGCATGACGCCCTCGATCGCGGCATCGCGAGCGGTGGCCCGGATCTCCTCGAGCGTGTCGAAGCTGTCCGCATCGATAAGGGCGGAAATATTGAAGCGGTCTGGGTTCAGCTTCGACGCAAACGCCTCCAGCCGCGTACGCCGATCGCTCCAGGGCAGGTCGCGCACGTCTTCACTGCCATCGACCAGGATGTCGTAGAGGCGGACGAATGCGGGGTAGTCGGCCTGCATCTTGGCGGTCACGGCCTTGCGGCCGAGGCGCTGCTGGAGCGCGTTGAAGCTCGCAGCCTCTCCGCCCTGGAACTCGCCCTTTACCAGCAGTTCGCCGTCCACCACGCCGTCGCGGTCGAAGGCGTGCGCCACATCGGGGAAGCTGCCGGTGATGTCGTCGCCCGCCCGGCTGAACAGCTGCGTCTCGCCATTAGCGCGAGCGATCTGGACGCGGATGCCATCCCATTTCCACTCGGCGGCATAGTCGGCCATATCGACCCGCAGGTCCTCCAGCGGATGCGCCAGCATGAAGGGGCGAAACTTCGCCTCCGGCCGCTCGCCTTTGCCCCCCGCCCATTCGAACAACGCGGTAAAAGGCGGGCGATCGCCATGCCAGGCCTCTTGCACATGATCGACATCGACGTCGAAGGCCTGGGCGAAGGCGGTGGCGGCCAGCCGGGCAGAGACGCCGACGCGGAGGCCGCCGGTCGCGAGCTTGAGCAGCGCGAAGCGCCCGGCCGCATCGAGATGGTCGAGCATGCGGGCAAGCGCGCGCGGCCCTTCGGCGCGGCTCAAGGAGGTCAGCCGTTCGACCACCGCCGACAGGCTCAGCGATCCGTCGTCGAGCTCCTCCGGTTCGCCCTCCGGCTTGGGCCAGATCAGCGCCACCGTCTCGGCGAAGTCGCCGACATAGTCGTGGCTCATCGAAAGGAGGACGGGGTCGACCCGCTCCTCCACGATGGCGCGGATGGCGGCGGGCTTCACGGCGGGCAGATCGAGCGCGCCGGTCAGCACCGCCATCGCATAGCCGCGATCCGGATCGGGCGTGACGCGGAGGTAGTCCGCGATCAGCTTCAGCTTGCCGTTCCGCGAGCGCGTGTAGACCAGATTGTCGAGGAGCTGCGAAAAGGCGTGCATCTAAGAACCTTCGCCTCATCATCCGAGCCTCTGCCGGGATGATGAGGCGGTATCGCTACATCACCTTTCGACCGGCTATCAGCCCGAGCACAAGGAAGATCACGAAGATCGCGATCGCGACGAAGGCAAGGATCTTGGCGATGTCCACGAACGTCCCGCCAAGGCCACCGAAGCCGAGGACGCTGAGGATCACGCCGATGACGAGGAAAATGAGCGCCCATCTAAGCATGGCAGAACTCCCTTGTTATAGGAGCGTAACGCCGTGCGATGGGCGCTGTTCCGGCACGGCTCGGCTCAGCCCTTGCGGCTCGCCTCGAAGAGGAACCAGGCGCGCTCCTCGGCAAGGTCGGTCCATTCGTCGAGGATGCCGCTGGTCGCGTTGTCCTTCGCGTCGTCGACGATGTCCTTGGCCTCACGCAGCGAGGTGACGAGGGCGAGATTGTCCTCGCGCAGTTCCTTCAGCATGTCCTCGGCCGAGACGAAGTCCTTGTCGTTGTCCTCGATCGTCTGGTGGCGGGAGATGTCGCCGATCGAACGCAAGGTGGTGTTGCCGGTCTTGCGGACCCGCTCCGCGATCGCATCGGTAGTGCCGAGGATCTGCGCGGCCTGTTCGTCCAGCATCAGGTGATAGTCGCGGAAATGCGGGCCGGAGACGTGCCAGTGGAAGTTCTTGGTCTTCAGATACAAGGCGAAGCTGTCGGCGAGGATGCCGTTCAGCGCCTCCGCGACCGTTTTGGCCGAGTTGGACGTGATGTCGGTGGGGGTGGCAAGCGGGGCGGGGGCGGTGTCGGCCATCATCTATCTCCGTACTGCAAGAACGCTATTGCGTCCCCGAACGCCATGCCGATGGCATGGTTTCGCCAAGATGAGGGTTTAATTCCTCGATCGCAACGATCGGTAAAGACGATCATTTGGAGCGACGCCGGCCTTCTCTGGGGTGACGTCTTTGCGTGAGATGAGGCGGCTTAGCCCCGCAGGCGCATGTTGACGCTGGCGAGATAGGCCTGGCTTGCCGCCGCATCGCCCTTGCCCAGCGCGGCGGCGTCGCGCATCGCGTCAGTCAGAAGGCCGCGCGCGACGACATGGCTGCCATCGGCCACCGCCTCCTCGCAGCGGCGGACCAGCGCGACCAGCGGCGTCCAGCCCAGCTCCGCCGCGATCATCCGCACCTCGCGCAACCGGTTGTAGAGAATACGAACGGGCAGACCCGCAAAGTCGGCGCAGAGCCGTTCGACATCGTGCCGCAGCGTGAAGCCGCGTTCCTGGCCGTCCTGTGGCAGCGTCGCCATGCTGCACCCCCTCCTGATGACTTGCGAAGAGTGACAGACAAGCGTGAACCTTTGATGAAGCGGCGACCGTCGGGTCATCTCGGGCATCCGCAGGTGCTACTGAGCGGTGGTTGTGGGTGGATGCGCGGGCCTGCTACGGGCCGAAGAAGACGCTCTACAACCGCTCGGCCGAGAGCGGGTGGCAGCGCGCATTCCAGGCGCCGGCGACAGCCGGTGGACCGCCGGCCGAGCCGCGGACGGCGCCCACGACAGCGACGTGCTCCGCCGCTCATCGGCCGCGACACCCCATCGGTGATCCCCAATGCCCCCCCCCGCCATCAGCCTCGCCGCTGGTGGCTATGAGTCCTGGCTCCGTGTCTATGTGGCAGGTGCCATCCTGTAGGACAGCGGAAAGGTCAGTCGAGGTCGAGTGCGGTGATGACGATGTCGCCTGGTGCGGTACCGGTTCGGTTCGCGGCGATGATGCGGCCGGCGCATTCCTCCACCCGCTTCAGCACCTGCGCGTCCTTGACGGCGGCCATGTTGGGCGACCAGTCGCCGCCCAGCTTGATGTAGGCGGTGCGGTCCAGCCGGATGGTAACGGGGGCGCCGTTGTAGCGACCGTGGAAGACGGGCCAATCATCGACGGTGGACTGAAGGATTTCGACAGTACGCATAGGGGCTGCCTCGCGATAGCGGCAGCCTTGGTAACGACCGTCAGTCAGCGCCGTGCCAATACTAGGAACGCCGATGAGTCGGGTTATACCACAAGCTCCGTCGGTCACCTAATCAGGCGCGATAGAGCGCATCCAGCCGATCGCCGTAGACCGCGCGGACGGCGTGGCGGCGGACCTTGAGCGACGGGGTGAACTGGCCGTTCTCGATCGTGAAGGGCGAGTCGGCGAGGATGAAGCGGCGGACCTTTTCGGTGACGCCCAGGCGCTGGTTGGTGCGGTCGAGCGCGGCCTGGACTGCGGCGGCGTCCGCCCCCTCCTCCGCCACGATCAGGGCGACGAGGTAGGGACGGCGGTCGCCCGTCACCACAGCCTGGGCGATCTCCGGCTCCAACGTCAGCAGGCCTTCCAGCCGCTGGGGCGAGATGTTGTCGCCCTTGTCGTTGACGATGATGTCCTTCTTGCGATCGGTGATCTGCAGGCGGCCGCGTTCGTCGAAGCGGCCGATGTCGCCGGTGGCGAGCCAGCCATCGGGGGAGAGGACGCGAGCGGTTTCTTGCGTCAGGTTCCAGTAGCCCTGCATGACCATCTCGCCACGGGCCATGATCTCGCCATCCTCGGCGATGCGGATCTCCGCGCCCTTGATCGGCGGGCCAACGGTGTCCATCGCGACGCCGGCCGAGGGGCGGTTGCAGGAGAGGACGGGGCTTGTCTCGGTCAACCCATAGCCCTGCAGGACGGTGAGGCCGAGCGCCTCGAAGAAGCGGCCGACCTCCGGATTGAGCGGCGCGCCGCCGGATACCAGCGCCTTCAGCCGACCGCCGAAGCGGGCACGGACCTTCGCGCCGAGTGTGCGATCGATGACCGGGGCGAGAAGGCGGTCGAGGAGCGTGGTCCTGCCCGCCGCCCTGCGGTCAGCGGCGGCGAGGGCGCGGTTGAGGAGGCGGAGGGGCAGTCCGCCCTGCTTCTCGATCTCTCGGGCAATACGCTGGCGGAGGACCTCGAACAGGCGAGGGACGACGATCATGACGGTGGGTCGCGTCTCGGCCATGTTGGCGGCGAGCTTGTCGATCCCCTCGGCATAATGGATCTCCGCGCCGAGGGCGACGGGGAGGAACTGGCCGGCGGTGTGTTCGAGGGCGTGGCTGAGGGGGAGGAAGGAGAGGAGCGCATCCTCGCCGATCGCGAAGTCGCCCTCAATGATGTCCGCGCATCCGGCGATGTCGGCGAGGAGCGCGCCGTGGCTCTGCATCACGCCCTTGGGCCGGCCGCCGGTGCCGCTGGTGTAGATCAGGCAGGCGAGGTCGGTGCGGGTGGTGGCGAGTGGCGGCGGGCTGGCCGTGGTGGCGAGGAGCGTCCGCCAGTCCTGAACGGCGACAGGGGCCGCGACCGGCTCCATGACGATGAGGTCGCGGCAGGCGGGTGCCTCGGCCAGCGCCTCGATCAGCGGTCTGGCGAGTTTGGCGGTGGAGACGATCGCCGCCCGCGCCCCGCTGTCGGTAAGGATATGGGCGTGGTCGGCGGCGGTGTTGGTGGTGTAGGCCGGCACGGTGATCGCGCCGGCCGCCATGATCGCGAAATCGGCGATCAGCCATTCGGGGCGGTTCTCGGACAGGATGACGACGCGGTCGCCGGGGGCGACGCCGAGGGTGCGGAGGGCGGCGGCGAGGGCGTCGATCTGAGCGGCGGCCTCGGCCCAGGTCAGCGAGGACCAGCGGCCGTCCGTCTTGGCGAAGAGGAAGGGGGCGCCGCCCTTCGCCGCCGCCTGAGCGCGGAACAAGGCGACGAGGTTGGGGGCTTGTTCGGGTTTCAACACTCGCTCTCCTCTCCACGCCGCTCGCACTGAGCTTGTCGAAGGGCCAGCGCCGACCGTCTCACTGGCCCTTCGACAGGCTCAGGCGAACGGCGGGAGGTATTCTCTCCTTGCGAACCGAGGTGTGGTTCATTCCTTCAGCCACACGCCTTCGCTCCTCGGGTCCGCCGCGCCGATCCAGCCGTCCGCCGTCCGTTCCGCCGCATTGGCCTTCAGCGCGTTCTTGCCGAGGACGACGGTGTGGCCGAGCTTTTCGAGGGCGGGTTTCATTGCGACGATGGCCGTGCCGTCCTCCAGCGCCACGGCCGGGGCGGCACGGAACAGGGCGGGGAGCGCCACTGCCTCCTCCGCCGAGAGGCCCCAGTCGAGATGCGCGATGACGGCCTTGGTCACCTGCATGATGATCGTCTGGCCGCCCGCCGCGCCGACGGTGAAGACCGGCTTCCCCGATGCGTCGTACACGATGGTCGGGGTCATGGCAGACATCGGACGCTTGCCCGGCCCGACCCGGTTGGCGACGGGGGCACCGTCCTTCTCGGGAGCGAAGGAGAAGTCGGTCAGCTCGTTGTTGAGGACGAAGCCGCCGGCGACGAGCTGGCTGCCGAAGCCGCTTTCGACGGTGGAGGTCATCGTGGCGACATCCCCCTCCCCGTCCACGGCGACGAAGTGGGTGGTGCCGGCGGGTTCGGTCTCCGGTGAGGCGGTGCGCGGTTCGGCACCCTTGGGATTGCCGGCGGGGTACTTGGCGGCAGCGTGGGTGGGGGAGATCAGCCGGGAGCGGGCGGCGAGATAGGCGGGGTCGATGAGGCCGGCGACGGGGACCTTCACGAAATCCGCATCGGCCATCCACATTTCGCGGTCGGCATAAGCGAGCTGCATCGCCTCGGCGATCAGGTGCCAGGCGACCGGATTGTCCTTGCCGAGCTTCCGAATGTCGAAGCGTTCGAGGAGGCCGAGGATCTCCAGCATGGTCAGCGCGCCGGATGAGGGCGGGCCCATGCTGCAGACCTTGTACGCCCGGTACTTGCCGCAGACGGGCGGGCGATCCTTAGCCTGGTAGGCGGCAAGATCAGCGGCGGTGAGCGCAGTCGGGTTGCGGGTGGTGGTCGCCACCGCATCGGTGATCTGGCGGGCGATCTCGCCGGTGTAGAAGGGGTCCGGCCCTTCATCGGCGAGGGTGCGGAGGGTCTTCGCCAGCGCCGGGTTGCGGATGAGGGTGCCGACCGCGGCGGGCTCGCCGTCCTTCAGGTAGAGGGCGGCGATCGCCGGAAAGTCCTGCCAGTTGGTGTATTTCGACGTGTTGGCGATGGCGCGGTTGAGGCGGGGGGTGACCTTGAAGCCCTCCTCGGCCAGGGTGATGGCGGGGGCGAACAGCGCCTTCCAGGGCAGGCGGCCCCAGCGGGCGTGGACGCGGGCGGCGAGGCGGATGTTGCCCGGCACGCCCACCGAATAGCCGCCCGGCCAGGCCGACATGAAGGGCATCGGCCGGCCATCCGCGCCGAGAAACCGGTCAGGCCCTGCGGAGGCGGGTGCCGCCTCCCGCCCGTCCACCGATCCGATCGTGCCGGTCCTCGCATCATGGTGGAGGAGGAAGCCGCCGCCGCCGATGCCGGAACTCTGCGGCTCCACCACGGTCAGCGCCAGCATCATGGCGATGGCGGCGTCGGCGGCGCTGCCCCCTTCGCGCAGGATATTGCGGCCGGCCTCGGCTGCGCGGGGATCGGCGGCGGAGACCATGCCGCCGGCGGCGTGGGCCGGGGTGGCGGCGGCGGGGAGGAGGATGAGGAGGGCGAGGACGGCGGTACGGAACGGATGACGCATCGCGCCAGATTACAGGGGTTGGGCGGCGGGTCCAGCGGGGGAAGGTTGGGACGGGGAGTTCGATTGGCATTCTCGCGCCGCCCGTTCGCGCTGAGCGTGTCGAAGCGCTGGTGAGTGGTGGGCGCTGGCACCCTTCGACTGCCTGCAAGGCAGGCGCTCAGGACAGGCTTCGACAAGCTCAGTGCGAACGGAGCGGGTGGGCGTGGAAGCGATCCGGTGCCCCCTGTTCCCTCTCTCACGCCGTTCGTGCTGAGCCTGTCGGAGCGCTGGTGGGGCGGTGGGCGGTGGCACTTCGACAGGCTCAGTGCGAACGGAGCGGGCGCCCCATCACCCGGTCTACCTTCTCCCACGCCGTTCGTGCTGAGCCTGTCGAAGCACCAGCGGAACGCGGTGGGCAGCACCCTTCGACTGCCTGCCTGCGACAGTCGCTCAGGACAGGCTTCGACAGGCTCAGTGCGAACGGGTGTGGGGGCGGTTGTGCGCGGGAACGGTGTCCACCTCGCTCCGTCCATCCCGAGCGAAGTCGAGGGACGGTCATCGAGCGAAGTCGAGAGGTTTCGCGCGGCGGGCGGAAGAGCGCCTCGGCTGCGCTCGGCCTGCGTCCCTCGACTTCGCTCGGGATGGACGGGTGTTCGCGGCGCGGTCGGACGAGGGGAGTTGGCGGCGGCCCCTATCTCACTGTGGTGGTTTTCGACGGTTGGAAAGAGCGGGTGGGCCGTTCGGACGGCCCGGAAAGTCGCAAAAGTCTCACCTCAACGCGCGCGCATGTACGTACGCGTATACGCGTGAGGGGTCAGGCGGGGTCGCGGGGGTGGTTGCCGGTGTGGGGCTCGATCGGCAGGCCGGGGTCGGGATCGAGCGGCAGGTCGACCAGCTTGGCCTGACGGCTGGCGAGATATTCCGGCGCGCGCAGGCGATCGTTGATCTTCGAATGGCTGGGATGGGTGAAGCGGTTGGGGTCGAGATGCTTGATCAGGAAGATCAGCAGGCGGTCCGACGGGGTACGGCTCTGCACCGCAAGCTCGCCCTTCTTCCAGATCTGCTGCGTGCGGCCGTGGATCGCGCCCTCGAACGCGGCGGAGACGAGGCGGTTCGACGCCTGGCGCAACGCATGATCCCAGGCGAAGGCGAAGTCCGCCGCATCGAGCCGCGCGCGCAGGCGATAGGCGGAACGCGGGCTGACCCCCGCCGCATCGGCGGCATCGGTGACACACCCCGTCTCCGCCAGCACGGCGATGAACACACGCTGCCGATCGGCCGTCCAGCCGTCATGCCGCGCGCGGGTGACGGCGGGGGTGAAGCTGGGGAGATCGGCGGAGGTGTCTTCGGAACGGTCGAAGTCGGCGTGGCTGGCGTCGGTCATGGTGCATCCCCGGTTGTGTGATTCGGGGAGCGCTAGCCGATTTGGTTAGCTGTAGGACAGCAGGTTTGAAAGTTCGGCGCTTACCGCACGAGGGTTCAGTCGAACTCTGCCTTGATAAGGATTATACCAAACGTGCCAACATCCTCGATCTCGGCAATACCACTTAGTGACTGCCCCGGCGTCAGAAACTCCACAGTGTTGGCGCTTAAACTTGACGGATACACCGTAACTTGATGTGCGAAGGTTTCACGTAGGCTGCTCCGCTCTCCCGGGTTCAGTCTTACGTAAGTCTCGCCCATGCTGAAACCCGTTGCCTCTACGATACCAGAGAAATGGATCCACTTGCCTTTATAGCTAGCAAGCTGTCGGTCGGTCTCTACCCCGGAACTCCTGAGCCGAAGAGAGGCCAAATTCTCGGGCGTCGCTTCCTTGGGAAGGAAGATGCGTTCTTTTGGCGCTAACAGACCAGCATCCGCCTTGATGTGAACCTCAGATCGTAGCGGGACAGATGGATCGATCTGTACAGAGAGGGCTGCATGTTCTTCAGCGCTCTTCCGCCGCACCTGCCGCTCCGCCCAAGCAACATCGTCCTTCAGTCTCTCAAGTTTCTGTTCGTAAATCCACTTCATGGCACGCCAGACTAACGCCGTAACGATGATCAAACAGACAGTGAATGGCACTGGAGCAGTCCAGATCGCAAGGGTCTGCTTTACGATCATGTCTATCGTGCTATCAAGGCCCACTGTGTTACCCTAAATTAAAGCCGATCCGGCGACCCCTATATCAATACACGTTTTCTAGTTCTTTTTCTTTCTCCACACTAGTGGTGTATCGAGGGAGTCTCTAGGGTCCGGACCCAATAACGGCTTTTGCTACCGCTTGGATCGTGATTCACTGCGTTGGTGTGGAGGCGGTGGAATGGCTGATTTCTTCTGGTTTTCCGATGCGCAGTGGGAGCGGATCGCACCACTGCTGCCGACGGACGTTCGCGGCAAGGCACGTGTGGATGATCGCCGGGTGCTGAGCGGGATCGTGCATGCGCTCCGCTGCGGCGGTCGCTGGGTGGACTGCTCGGACGTGTACGGGCCAAAGAAGACGCTCTACAATCGCTTCGTGCGCTGGTCCGAGCGCGGCATCTGGGAGGGGATTTTCAGCGCGCTGGCAGGCGCCGACGACGCGCCGGACCGGCTGTTCATCGATAGCAGCTGCATCAAGGTCCACCGCTGCGCAGGCGGTGGAAAAGGGGGGCCTTGGCCCATGGTATCGGCCGCACCAAAGGCGGCCGGAACACCAAGGTCCATGCCGTCTGCGACGCCAAGGGCCGCCCTCACGTCCTCCTGCTGACGCCCGGCAACGTCCACGACTGCAAGGTCGCCAAGACCTGCATCGCGGCGCTGCCCCCATCCGTCGAACTCGTCGCCGACAAGGGCTATGACAGTCAGGAGTTGCGCGAGTGGCTCGACCAGCGCGGCACCCAGGCCGTCATCCCGCCGCGCTGCAACCGCAAGGTCCAGTACGACTACGACCGCACCATCTACAAACAGCGCAACGTCATCGAGCGCATGTTCTGCCGCCTCAAGGACTGGAGGCGGCTCGCCACCCGCTTCGATCGCAACATCAAGAACTTCATGAGCGCCATCGCCCTCGCCGCCACCGTCATCTGGTGGTTGTGAGTCCGGACCCTAGATATCACTATGAAGTGCTCTTGGCAGCGGGCTAGAATTGACGTCTCACCGACAAGTGTCACCGGACACGCCACCCCTTTGAAGTTGATAATTGGAGCGCCTCTCTCAGGCTGCCCCTGGTTATACCCAAGAACAAGCGGGAGCGTTACCAAGGCAGTGCACCAAAACAAAAGATTCAGCTCCCTCCACTTCCCGGGCGGGAAGAAAGGACGACATATTATTCCGAAGACAAACAAGAATATAATAGCGTTGAAGAGTAGCCTCGGACCTTCGGCAGCATATTCGCGATCATACACAAACGAGAACAACATAAGAGCCAACATGGCAGTGCAGGGTATTATGTAGGCTACTCTTCGGCGCCTACTCATCTCCTGCCACCGAACTGCCTTACCCGCAGACTCTGCCGCTTTAATCTTCTCGTGCGTTTGATCTGGAACCAAAGCGGAGTAGACTGTAGTAATAATCAATATCGGTATAATCAGTCCGGCGGCCAAAGTAAGATATATGATAGATGCCCGAAAAAGGAAGTCACTTGCTCCGAATGCTCCTATGACTCCCTTCGGGAGAGACCAAAAAAGCCCTGCGGCGTACATCCCTACGACTACAGGGTACGTGCCGACCAGAACTGGCCAGAAGTTCTTAACGCGCTCCCATTCGGTTGATGAACTCATCAGGTGTATCAGCCTCGCAGGATACTGCTACTCCGCCGCCACGCCCGCCGTGCCGAACAGCCCGCCTTCGGCGTCCTCGTTCGCGACCTCGGCCTTGGCCTTGGCGGCCTTGCGGCGGTCGAAGGCGTCCCAGACGTCGGTCCAGTTGCCCTTGGTCGCGGCCTTCGAATATTCGGTCGCGCGGGTTTCGAAGAAGTTGGCGTGTTCGACGCCGTTCAACAGCGGGGCGAGCCACGGCAAAGGATGGTCCTCGATCATGTAGATCGGCTTCAGCCCCAGCTGACCCAGCCGCCAGTCGGCGACGAAGCGGATGTACTTCTTGATGTCCTTCGGCGTCATGCCGTTGACCGGACCCTGTTCGAAGACGAGGTCGATGAACGCGTCCTCCAGCCGGACGGTCTTCTGGCACTGGTCGAGGATATCCTCCTGCACCGCCTTGGTCAGGCAATCGCGTTCCTTCACGAAGGCGTGGAACAGGCGGATGATGCCGTCGCAATGCAGGCTCTCGTCGCGGACGGACCAGGTGACGATCTGCCCCATGCCCTTCATCTTGTTGAAGCGCGGGAAGTTCATCAGCATGGCGAAGCTGGCGAAGAGCTGCAGCCCCTCGGTAAAGCCGCCGAACATGGCGAGCGTGCGGGCGATGTCCTCATCGGTATCGACGCCGAAGGTCGCCAGGTAATCGTGCTTGTCCTTCATCTCCTTGTACTGAAGGAACATGCTGTACTCGCTCTCGGGCATGCCGATGGTGTCGAGCAGGTGGCTGTAGGCGGCGATGTGGACCGTCTCCATGTTGGAGAAGGCGGTCAGCATCATCTTGACCTCGGTCGGCTTGAACACGCGGCCGTATTTTTCGTGGTAGCAATCCTGCACCTCGACATCCGCCTGGGTGAAGAAGCGGAAGATCTGGGTGAGCAGGTTGCGTTCGTGGTCGGTCAGCTTCTGCGCCCAGTCGCGGCAATCCTCGCCCAGCGGCACCTCCTCCGGCAGCCAGTGGAGCTGCTGCTGCCGCTTCCAGAAGTCATAGGCCCAGGGGTATTCGAACGGCTTGTAGACGCGGGACGCCTGGAGGAGGGACATGGCTTCACGAACTCCGCTTTGGGTACGGGCGCGGCGGCACGACTCAACCGGCCCACGCTACAGAATGTAGTATGTCCGGGGGCGGGATGCCATGTCTAGTGGTTGAGCGCGGGTTCTCCCCAGCTTTGTGCGGGGCTGTGGATGGGCCTCCTTCATCCTCCCCCGGAGGGGGAGGGGGACCGGCCGCAGGCTGGTGGAGGGGTAGGTGGTGCGGGGGCGCGGGTTGTGGTTTGGCGGAGCCGGGCCGGTCAGCATCGATCGGACGCCGGTCTTGTGCGGTACCCTACCCCTCCACCGCCTGCGGCGGTCCCCCTCCCCTTCCAGGGGAGGATTGGCGGTGGGAAATCCTCCCCCGCTAGGGGGAGGTGGCAGGCGGAGCCTGACGGAGGGGGCGGATGGGAAGGCCCGTTTCGAAAGACGTCGCCGGCCTCCCCCTCCACCGCCTTTGGCGGTCCCCCTCCCCCTGGCGGGGGAGGATGATCGGTCAGCGCAGGCTTACCGAGATCGGTTTGGGGAGGAACCACTTGACCAGCACGAAGCTGCCCGCCGCCAGCACCGCGAAGCAGGCGATGAGGTTGTAAAGGGCGTGGCGCCAGTCGCCGTGCATGAAGATCGGGTCCTGCGTGGTGATGAGGATCGCCGCCGCGCCGGTCAGCGCCAAGGCCACCTTAATGCGGGAGGGGAAGTCGGTGACGCGGCCCGAGATGGCGAGGAGGCCGAGGCCGATGAAGAGGGCGACGATCACCTCCTGCACGAAACCGACGATCATCGGGGTCGGGTTGGTGAGGCTGGCGCCGGCGGTGTTGTAATCGACGCTGGCGATCGGGCCGCGGCCGAACATGGCGGTCCCCTCCGGCGTGTCGGGCCAGGGGATCATGTAGACGCCGGTGTGGGGAAGGTTGGCGGCGAGTGCTGCCTGGACGTTCGCGCTCTGCTGTACGTCGACCGAGGAGAGGCCGAGCTTCGAAAGCGGGGTCGCCCAGAAGACGAAGCCCGTGATGAACATGGCGATGGCGGCGACGATGCTGCCGATCAGGACGCGGACCATTGGCGAAACCCTCCCTGTGTGTGGGAGCGGTTGTAGCGCGGGCCTTAGGCCGGGGCCATGAGCTTTCGGGCGAAGCCGATCAGGCCGGTCTGCCGCTTGCGGGCGAGACGTTCGGCCTGGAGGATGGCGGTGACGTCGGCGAAGCAGCGATCGATATCGTCGTTGATGAGGACATAGTCGTAGCCGTCCCAATGGCTGATCTCGGCCGCGGCGCGGGCCATGCGGCCGGCGATCACCGCATCGTCATCGGTGCCGCGCCCGCGCAGGCGCTTGCCGAGCTCCTCCATCGATGGCGGCAGGATGAAGACGCGGACGACATCGCCGCCCGCCTGCTGATAGAGCTGCTGCGTGCCCTGCCAGTCGATGTCGAAGAGGACGTCCTGACCCTCGGCCAGCATCGCCTCGACAGGGCCGCGCGGGGTGCCGTAGCGATGGTCGAAGACATGCGCCCATTCGAGGAGGTCGCCGGCGGCCACCATGTCCTTGAACCGGGCGACATCAACGAAATGGTAGTCGCGGCCGTCGACCTCGCCGGGGCGCATCGGCCGGGTGGTGGCGGAGACCGACATGGCGATGCGGCCGTCCGCCTCTAAGAGCATCCGCGCGATCGTCGACTTGCCAGCGCCCGAGGGGGAGGACAACACGAAGAGCAGGCCGCGCCGGGGCAGTTCGAGATGGGGTGGCGTGGCGGACGGGGTCATGGCGGGGCTGTGCGCCGGAGGAGCGGGGTGCGTCAATCGCGGATCGATCCTCCCCGGCACGGGGAGGTGGCAGCGCGCACGCGCTGACGGAGGGGGTTGCCAACATCCACCGCCTTGTGTGCGGAACGCCCCCTCCACCACGCTTCGCGCGGTCCCCCTCCCCGTGCCGGGGAGGATGGGGTAGGCCGGGGCATGATCCGTCGTCGTCCGTATGCCGCCGCTCTCCTGGTCGTCCTTGCCGCTGCCGTCATCCTGCTGCTGATGGGGCGGCATCCGATCTGCACCTGCGGGCGGGTGGATCTGTGGAGCAATGCCGTCACCGGGGCGACCAACAGCCAGATGTTGGCGGACTGGTATACGCCGAGCCACGTCATCCACGGGTTCCTGTTCTATGCGGCGGGGTGGCTGCTGCTGCGCAAGAAGCCGGTGCCGATCCGCTTCGTGATCGCGGTGGCGCTGGAGGCGGCGTGGGAGGTGGTGGAGAACAGTCCGGTGATCATCGACCGCTATCGCCATGCCACCTTCGCCTTCGGCTATGTCGGGGACAGCGTGGTGAACTCGGTGGCGGATATCGGGGCGATGGCGATCGGGTTCTTTCTGGCGCGGCGTTTGCCGGTGGCGGCGACGGTTGCGCTGGCGGTGGTCTTCGAGCTGCTGACGCTCTGGATGATCCGCGACAATCTGACGCTGAACGTGCTGATGCTGGTGCACCCGGTCGCGGCGATCCGGACTTGGCAGTTGGGGTGAAGGCGCGGTTGCTGTTAGGTGAAAGGCCATGAGCGCCGGACACGCCCATCACCACCACGGTCATGACCATGGGCACAGCCATGCACCCGCCGATTTCGGGCGCGCCTTTGCGATCGGCATCGCGCTGAACCTCGCCTTCGTGGTGGTGGAGGCGGCGGTCGGGTTCACGAGAGGATCGATGGCGCTGGTGGCGGACGCCGGGCACAATCTGTCCGACGTGCTCGGCCTCGTCGTCGCCTGGGCCGGGGTGGCGATCGGCAAGCGGCGCGGCGGGCCGCGCTTTACCTACGGCCTGCGCGGCAGCACGATCCTGGCGGCTTTGTTCAACGCGCTGTTCCTGCTGGTCGCGATGGGCGCGATCGCGCTGGAAGCGGTGCGGCGGATCGGCGAGGACGTGGCGGTGCCGGGGGCGACGGTGATGATCGTCGCGGGGATCGGCATCGTCGTGAACGGGGCGACCGCCCTCCTCTTCGCGCGCGGGCAGAAGGGGGACATCAACATCCGGGGCGCGTATCTCCACATGGCGGCGGATGCGGGCGTGTCGGCGGGCGTGGTGGTGGCGGGGTTCGTGATCCAGATGACCGGGCTCGCCTGGATCGACCCGGCGGTGAGCCTGGTGATCGTGGCGGTGATCCTGTGGGGGACATGGGGGCTGCTGCGCGATTCCGTATCGATGTCGCTGCTGGCGGTGCCGGAGGGGATCGATGTCGCGGCGGTCGACGGGACGCTGCGCGCGCTACCCGGCGTCGAGCGCGTGCACCATGTCCATATCTGGCCGCTGAGCACGACCGAGACCGCGCTGACGGCGCATGTCGTCATGCCACGCTACCCGGGTCTCGCCTTCTTCGAGGCAGCGAAGCACCGGCTGGAGCATGATTTCGGGATCGGGCACGTCACCCTTCAGGTCGAGCTGACCGAAGGGTGCGCGGAGGGGGATTGCGGCTAGGCCTGTTCGTCATGCTGGACCTTATCCAGCATCCATTCGGCGCTCCGTTTCAGTGGGACGCGAGCGTAAATGGATCCTGACTTTCGTCAGGATGACGGGAGTGGGTTATTCGGCCGGGGTGACGACGCGCTCGGTGCGGCGCTTGTCGTACGCCTTCTTGGCGAGATAGGCGCCGCCCAGCACGATGCCGAGCGGACCCATGCGGCGGATGACGCCGGCCGCGGTCGCGCCGAGGATCGCGCCCTTCACGCCGCCGCTGCCGTCGCGCTGGTCGATCTTGCTGCCGATGATCGCTGCGAGAACCTTGCCGATCATGTTCGTCTCCCTGTTCGATGTCGCGGGGACAAGCGCGGCAGGCGGGGTGAAGTTCCATCGCCGCACCGTGATGGCGCACCCGTCATGCTGAACTTGATTCAGCATCCATTCGGCGCAGCGTCAGATGTTCTGGCGTAGCGTCGAATGGATCCTGACTTTCGTCAGGATGACGAGGGAGGGCGTCAGGATGACGAGGGGAGGGCGTCAGGATGACGGTTGAGGCCCTCAGTGCTTCACCTTGTGGAGGATGAAGGCGATCGCGCCGCCGAGGAGGAGACCGACGACGCCGGAGCCGATGGCGGTGACCAGCCAGCCGAGCAGGCCGCCGCCCGCCGCGTGAGACCAGTGGTGGAGCGTGCCGGCGGGCTCGTGGAGGCCGAGCACCTCAAGCCCGTGGACGATGATGCCGCCGCCGACCCAGATCATCGCCGCCGTGCCGATGACGGAGATGGCGTTCATCACGATCGGCATCCCCTTTACGAGGCCACGGCCGATCGCCTGGACAGCGGCGCCACGCTTCTTCGCGAAGTGGAGGCCGATATCGTCCATCTTCACGATCAGGCCGACGACGCCGTAGACGCCGATGGTGATGGCGATGCCGACAAGCGCGAGGATCACCGCCTGTTCCCAGATCGGCTCCGCCGCGACCTCAGCGAGCGCGATGGCCATGATCTCGGCCGAGAGGATCAGGTCGGTACGCACCGCGCTCGCCACCTGCCGCTTTTCCAGCGTGGCGGGGTCGGTGGGGATGACCTCCTCGGCGGCATGGGTGTCGCCCTCGAACGCCTCGATCACCTTTTCCGCGCCTTCGAAGCAGAGATAGGCGCCGCCGCACATCAGGATCGGCGTGATCGCCCAGGGCGCGAAGGCGCTGAGCAGGAGTGCCGCGGGGAGCAGGATGAGCAGCTTGTTGCGGAGCGAGCCGGCGGCGATCTTGGCGATGATCGGCAGTTCGCGCTGCGGGCTGAGGCCCGTGACATATTGCGGGGTGACGGCGGTGTCGTCGATCACCACCCCCGCCGCCTTAGCCCCCGCCTTCCCCGCCGCCGCGCCCACATCGTCGAGGGAGGCGGCGGCCAGCTTGGTGAGGCCGGCGATGTCGTCGAGGAGCGCTACGAGACCGGTAGGCATGGGGATCCTTGCAGAGTGTCCCGTCCATAGACCGTTCATCCCGAGCGAAGTCGAGGGACATTCGCCGAGCGTAGCCGAGGCGGTGCGGGTGGCATCTCGGCTTCGCTCGATGGGGTCCCTCGACTTCGCTCGGGATGGACGGAGTTTTTGGGCTTGGTCATCCTCCCCGAGCGTGGTGGAGGGGTAGCGCGCGCATTCCCCTCCACCACTGCCTGCGGCGGCGGTCCCCCTCCCCATGCACAGCGTGGGGAGGATGTCTTAGCGGCCGAGCATTGTTTCGGGTTTTACGACGCGGTCGAAGGCTTCTGCGTCGACCAACTCCAACGCCAGGCCCGCTTCCTTGAGGGTCAGGCCGTGCTGGTGGGCGTGCTTGGCGATCTTGGCGGCGTTGTCGTAGCCGATTTCTGGCGCGAGCGCGGTTACCAGCATGAGCGAGCGGTCGAGGAGGTCGGCGATGCGGCGGCGGTCGGGTTCGAGGCCGGCGAGGGCGCGGTCGGTGAAGCTGTCCATGCCGGTCGCCAGCAGATCGATCGAGCGAAGGATGTTCGCGCCGATCAGCGGCTTGAACACGTTCAGCTCCATATGGCCCTGCATGCCGCCGACGGTGATCGCGGTGTGGTTGCCGATGACCTGGGCGGCGACCATCGTCAGCATCTCGGCCTGGGTGGGGTTGACCTTGCCGGGCATGATCGAGCTGCCGGGCTCGTTCTCCGGCAAATGGAGTTCACCCAGGCCGCAGCGCGGGCCGGAGCCGAGCAGGCGGATGTCGTTGGCGATCTTGGTCAGCGCGACGGCGAGCGTGTTGAGGCGGCCGGAGAGGTCCACCAGCGTGTCGTGGCTGGCCAACGCCTCGAACTTGTTGGGCGCGGTCTCGAAGGGGAAGCCGGTGATCTCCGCAATCTCCTTCGCGACATCCTCGGCGAACCCCTTCGGCGCGTTGAGGCCGGTGCCGACGGCGGTGCCGCCCTGCGCCAGCTTGGCGAGGCCATGTTCGACCAGCGGCCAGAGGCGCGTGCGGGCGAGGCGAATCTGCGCGTAATAGCCGGAGAACTCGTCGCCGAGGGTCAGCGGCGTCGCATCCTGCAGATGGGTGCGGCCGATCTTGACGATGTCGTCCCAGGCCTTGGCCTTTTCGAGCAGCGCCGCCTCGATCTTCTCCAGCGCGGGGAATAGCCGATCGCGGCAGGCGAGTGCTGCGGCGATGTGCATCGCGGTCGGGAAGCTGTCGTTGGAGGACTGGCCCTGATTGACATGGTCGTTGGGATGGACGGGCGACTTGCCGCCGCGCGTACCGGTCAGGATCTCGTTGGCGCGGCCGGCAATCACCTCATTGACGTTCATGTTGGACTGGGTGCCGGAGCCGGTCTGCCAGATGACGAGCGGGAACTGGTCGTCGAGCTTGCCCGCCGCGACCTCGGCCGCCACCGCTTCGATGGCGTCGGCGATCTTGGAGTCGAGACCGTGGCGGCGATTCACGCGGGCGGCCGCCTGCTTCACGATGGCGAGGGCATGAACGATGCCGATCGGCATCCGCTCGGTCGCGCCGAAGGGGAAGTTGCCGATCGACCGCTGCGTCTGCGCGCCCCAATAGGCGGCGGCGGGGACGTCGATCGGGCCGAAGCTGTCGGTTTCGGTGCGGGTTTCGGTCATGTGTCTGTCTCTCCTACAATCCAGAACCCGTTCGCGCTGAGCCTGTCGAAGCGCCAGTGAGACGGTGGGCGCTGGCCCTTCGACAAGCTCAGGGCGAACGGAGTGGGGGTATGTAGTCCTAACGCCGCGTCAGATCGAACGAGGCAACCGCGCCATCGACGATGTTGCGCGCGATCACCGCGCTCTCGCGCATCGTGTCCGCCACCGCCGCGCCGCCGGCCGCCCAATGCTCCTCCATCGTGCGGCGGGAGAATTCGTAGTCGCGCGAACCGCCTTCCCAGGCGTTCGCGCGGTAGATCAGGTGGACGACGCTGACGGGCTTCTCCTCGGCCATCGCCATCAGCCGCTTCACGTCGGGATCGTCGCGCATGTCCTCAGGCAAGCGCTTCAGCACGCGGGCGGTGAGCGCGCGGGCCTTGCGGGTGGCGAGCATCTGGTCGGTCGTCTGGCGGGTGCGGCTGGAATACTGGATCTCCTTCTGCCGCGCCCAGACGTCGAGGATGGTCTTAGGCCGCGCGCCGGTGGCGGAGAACAGATCGACCTGGAAGACGAGCATCTCCTCCCGCTGCCCATCCAGCACCTGTTGCAGCGGCGTGTTCGAGACGATGCCGCCGTCCCAGTACCAGCGGCCGTCGATTTCTACCGGGGGCAGGCCCGGCGGGAGGGCACCGGATGCCATGACGTGCTGCGCGTCGAGCCGATCGGTACAGGTATCGAAATAGCGGAAATTGCCGCTCTCCACATCCACCGCGCCGACCGAGAGGCGGACGGGTCCGGTGTTGAGCAGATCCCAGTCAACCAGCGCGTCGAGCGTCTTCGCAAGCGGCGCCGAATCGTAGAAGCTGAGCGCATCGCAGCTGCCCGGCGGCGCGAAGACGGGGGGCAGCAGGCGCGGGCTGAAGAAGCCCGGGATGCCGGCCATCGCGACGAAGCCCGCCGACCATTCGTGCAGGAACTCGCGGATGTTGTCGTCCGGCCAGATCGGGAAGCTGGGCAGCTGGCTGGAGGCGTTGTTCCAGAAGGCGCGGAGGCGTTCGACGCGGCGTTCCGGCGGGTTGCCGGCGATGATCGCGGCGTTCACCGCACCGATCGAGATGCCCGCCACCCAGTTCGGCGCGACCCCCGCCGCGTTCAGCGCCTCATAGACGCCGGCCTGATAGGAGCCGAGCGCGCCGCCGCCCTGGAGGACCAGCGCGACCTGCGGCGGCAAGGGCAGCGCGCTCTTCGGCGGGCGACTCGGATCGGCATCGGCCATGCCGGCAACATGGGATGCTGCGCTGCAGCATGCAACCGGCGCTGACGTGGCGCATTTGTGCCGTCAGCGAAAGGACCTGCGATGCGGCTCGACGACCAGCGCGAAAGCTCCAACTTCGAGATCGGGGGGCGCGGCGGTGGCGGCGGGTTCGGCGGGGGGCTACCGCTCGGCCTGCTTTTCGCCAATCCCAAGCTCGGCTGCCTGGTTATCGTGGTGATGATCGTCGGCGCGCTGGTGATGGGGATCAACCCGCTCAGCCTGATCGGCGGCGGCGGCGCGCCGGTGCAGACGCAGGGGTCGCGCGACGTCTCGCAGCTGACGCCGGTGCAGCGCTGGTCGCTGAAGGTGCTGGGATCGACCGAGGACACCTGGGGCAAGATCTTCGCCGAGAGCGGGCAGCGCTACCAGCCGTCCACGCTCAGGTTCTACACCCGGTCCGACGTGTCGGGATGCGGCGCGGCGCAGTCGGCGATGGGGCCGTTCTACTGCCCGACGGACCAGAAGGTGTATCTGGACACCAGCTTCTTCGACGAACTGAGCCAGCGTTTCGGCGCGCCGGGCGACTTCGCGCAGGCCTATGTCATCGCGCATGAGATCGGGCACCATATCCAGGACCTGACGGGCACGCTGGACAAGGCGCGGCAGCTGCAGTCGCGCGCCTCCTCCGCCGAAGGCAATGCGGTGCAGGTGAAGGTGGAGCTGCAGGCGGATTGCTACGCCGGCGTCTGGGGGGCGCGGAACCGGCAGCTCCTGGAGCCGGGCGACATCGAGGAAGGCATGCGGGCGGCGAATTCGATCGGCGACGACACGCTGCAGAAGGAAGCGGGGCAGCGGCCGATGCCGGACAGCTTCACGCACGGAACGTCGGCCCAGCGGATGGAATGGCTGAAGAAGGGGCTCGACAGCGGCGATCCGGCGGTTTGCGATACAGGGATTTGAGTAAGCGGGATGATCACGAGCACCTGATCAGAACCGTGCTCCTGCGAAAGCAGGAGCCTGCGATGGTCATAGGCTCCTGCTTTCGCAGGAGCGCATGGTGACCGGCGCTCTTGTCGCGGTCTTCTCCCTTGCGGCTGCGATCGCGTTATGCGGCGTCCCTGCCGAGCGCGACCTCTTCCTCTCCATCCACTCGCTCGGCTCCCCCACCCTCATCCCACTCACCCGCCTCGGCAATTTCGTCGTGCTCGGGCCGCTCGCGCTGGCGGTGGCCGCATGGCTGTTGTGGCGGAGGCGGTTCCTGGTTGCACTCTGGCTCCTCGCTACCTGCATCATCGCGCGTGCAGCCGCCGCGCTCCTCAAGCTCGCCTTCGGGCGCCCGCGACCGGATCTCGCCGAGCATCTCGACCGGGTCCATTCGCTCAGCTTCCCCAGCGCCCATGCGACGAACACCATGGCGACGTTCCTCGCCATCGCCCTCGCGCTGCGCCTGCCGCTCTGGCCGGCGGTGCTGCTCTCGCTCGTGGTCGGAGTCAGCCGCGTTGCCCTTGGCGTGCACTGGCCGAGCGATGTCGCGGGCGGCTGGGCGCTCGGCGCGCTCGTCGTTCTCTTGAACCGCGCAGCGTTCCCGGCCATCTTACGACGCTAACACAGCGGCGGAGCAGATGACGATGGCGACAGCGACGAAGACCGAGACCGATCTCGTCCTAAATGCGCCTGATCCCGTTCCCGCGATCTCGACCGAACAGGCGGCGGGGCTGGTGCCGCTGGAGGATGAGAAGAAGTCCAAGCTGGACGAGAAGGTCGACGCCTTCATCGCCGACCTCGTCGCGCAGGACACCAACTCGCCCGAGTTCGGCAAGAAGGTCGACCAGATCACCAATATGGGCCGGCGCGAGATCGCCGAGGCGGCGGGGCAGTCGAACCGCTTCCTCGACCGGCCGGTGCGGGCGATGGATCAGGAGAGCGGCGTCGGCGCCGACCTCGCCGAACTGCGCCGCACCATCGAGGACCTCGATCCCGGCGCGCGCGGCGACCTGCTGACCAAGAAGAAGCTGTTCGGCATCATCCCCTTCGGCAACAAGCTGCGCGATTATTTCGACAGCTATCAGTCGGCGCAGAGCCACATCGCCTCGATCCTCTCCCGCCTCGCCTCCGGCAAGGACGAGCTGATCAAGGACAATGCCGCGATCGATGTCGAGCGGCAGTCGCTCTGGGCGGCGATGGGCCGGCTGGAGCAGATGATCCACATCTCCAAGGCGATGGACGCCAAGCTGGAGGCCAAGGCGCTGGAGTTGGAGGGGACCGACCCCGCCAAGGCCAAGACCATCCGCGAGACGGCGTTGTTCTACGTCCGCCAGCGTTCGCAGGACCTGCTGACGCAGATGGCGGTGACGGTGCAGGGCTATCTCGCACTCGACCTCGTCAAGAAGAACAATGTCGAGCTGGTGAAGGGCGTCGATCGCGCGTCCACCACCACCGTTTCCGCGCTGCGCACAGCGGTGACGGTGGCGCAAGCGATGACCAACCAGCGGCTGGTGCTACAGCAGATCACCGCGCTGAACACGACCACCGCCAACATCATCGATTCAACGGGCGAGCTGCTCCGCACCCAGACGGCGGAGATCCACAAGCAGGCGGCGTCCTCGACCATCCCGATCGCGACGCTGCAGCGCGCGTTCCAGAACATCTATGCGACGATGGACACGATCGACCAGTTCAAGCTGCAGGCGCTCGGCACGATGAAGCAGACGGTGGATACTTTGTCGAGCGAGGTGGAGAAGTCGCGCGGCTACATCGCGCGGGCCGAAGGGGCGAACGCGCAGGCGGCGGCGCTGGATGCGCCCGATGTGTTCAAGCCGGTGTGATGGTGCCCTCTCTTCCTCGGCCGTTCGCCCTGAGCTTGTCTAAGCCTGTCCTGAGCGACTGCCGCAGGCAGGCAGTCGAAGGGGGCCAGGGAGACGGTGGTCTCCGGGGCTTCGACAGGCTCAGCCCGAACGGTCGCAGGTGCGCACGGAAGGGCGTAAATTAAGAATGCCCAACAATGACATCTACGGGCAGATCGACGAGCTGATCCAGCGCGGCTCCGACTACGTCCAACGCTTCTCGCCCGAGGCGCGGGCGCGGGCGCGGCGCGCGCGTGAGCGGCGGCGGAAGCGCGCGCTGAAGGTCATCAACCGCATGTTCCTGGCGGCGCTGGCGATCGTCGTCGCGGCGATCGCGGTCGGCCTGTTCGTGGCACCGATCGGAATGGAGGGCGCGCTGATCGCGCTCGTCGCCGTGGTGCTGTCGTGGATCGCGATCGGCTATTTCTCATCGGAAGGCGAGCCGACGCCCGAGGCGATGACGCAGACCGACCTCCCCCTCCTGCCCCAGCGCACCGAGGAATGGCTGGAGCGGCAGCGCCCTGCCCTCCCCGCCCCCTCTCAGCGCCTTCTCGACGGCATCGGCGTCAAGCTGGAGGCCCTCGCCCCGCAGCTCGCCACCCTCGACCCGCGCGAGCCGGCGGCTTTCGAGGTGCGCAAGCTGCTCTGCGACGACCTGCCGGAGCTGGTGAAGGGTTATCAGAAAGTCCCTGCCCCACTCCGCAAGACCGGCCGCGACGGCGGGCACAGCCCCGACGATCAGCTCGCCGAGGGGCTGCGGGTGGTGGACAGCGAGATCGCGCGGATGACCGAGCAGCTGGCGGCGGGCGACCTCAAGCAGCTGGCGACCCAGGGCCGCTATCTGGAACTGAAGTACCGGGATGGCGGCGAGGGCTAGCCAAGCTCACTTCCTGCGCGCCTCGCCCCATTGCCGGGCGAAGGTGTAGCCGAGGTATCCGGTGCCGAAGAGCGCATAGAGCGGCTCCGGCAGCGCATCGAGATAGCTGGTCATGCCCCGGATCATCGCGGCGGCGAGCGTCGGGCGAATGCCGGCGATCAGGCCCATGGGAATGGACCAGAGCAGCAGCGCATACATGACGTAGAGGAAGGTCGGCCGCGCGCGGGCGGTCCAGCGATCCTCGGCACGATCATCCCCGCTCACAACGAACCGATCCGGTTTGCGAGCCAGCCGTAGAGGAACGCTTCATTCGCGGGCCGCGACTCGGCGAGGTGCAGGTAACGTTCGCCCTGCAGCGCCTCGAGCGCCTTCAGCAGCACCCGCTCCCCTGCCGATCCGCGAAGCTTCAGGAAGGCGGTCAACGCCGCGAGCAACGTGTCGTCCATCAGCCCTATCGTGGGAAGATCGGGGTAGTCGCGGCCGTTGCGATTGAGGGCGTTGAGCGCGCGACGAAGGAAGGCGGTGGCGACGGCCGGACCCATGTTGACGCCGGTGTCGAACAGCTCCGCCGCGACGTGGGGCGCGAGAGGCGCAATCCGATCGAAGCCGGGTTGGGACCAGAACATGCGGCGGTAGATCGCCACCGCCTGGGCGCGCGGGAAGGTCTTCATTGACCCCGCATAGCCATGCGCGCGGGCGGTTCGATGCGTGATGCCATAGCGGGTCGGCCCGCCGAGATCGTCGGGATGGTCGACGTATCCGCCCTCCCGATCGATCACATCGTCGATGAGTTGTTCGATGGTCATGCCGAGTCGCTCCCTGCTGAGCGGCTCGGCTAACCTAAATGGTTCGGTGTAGGACAGCGACTTTCCAAGGCCGTTCGCCCGGAGCCTGTCGAAGAGCCAGCGCTGGCGCTTCGACAGGCTCCGGGCGAACGGCGTTGTGTGGGCGAGCGCTTCAGCGCTCGCGCTTCGTCGTCGGGCGGCCCTCGGCGATGTTCAGCGCTTCCTGCGCGATCGCCTGGAGTTCGCCGGCGATCTTGCGCCAGTCGTTCTTCTCGAACAGCTCGGCGGCACCGCGGATCTCCAGTTCGGCGATGCGGTGGTGCATGCGCTTCAGCTTCTCGATCATCTTGTCGCGCTCATCGACCTCCTTGGACAGGCCCTCCAGCATCTGCGCGATACCGTTGAAGGTGCGGACGTCGCTTTCCAGCGCCGCCTCCTCGGGCTTGCCCTTGGCGGCGGCAGACATGCCGGCGGCGGCCTGACGGGCGGCGGTACGGAGGCGCTTCTCGGGTTCGACGGTGGTGGTCACGGGCATGCTCCAACAGGCAGGCGGGCGGTATGTCACGACATGGTTAAGACGAGGTGTACTGCGCCGCCCTTTCGGCGTCAGGCCTTCTCCGCCAGCAGCTCGCGGACCAGAGCATCGAACTCGGCCATCGCCTTCTTGTTCAATGCGCCCGTCGCCGGTCCCGCATAGCCGGTGTGGATCGCGCGAAGCTTGCCCTTGCGATCGATGAACAGGGTGGTCGGGTAGATCTTCACCCCGCCGATCGCCGGCAGTGCCTTTTTCGTGCCCTCCGGCGTCGCCACGCCGGCGACCAGCGTGGGATAGGTCAGGCCGAAGCGCTGGGCGAAGCGCTTGACCTGCCGGGCGCTGCGGACGGGATCGTCGGTATATTCGAAGCTGAGGCCGATCACCTCCAGCCCCTGAGCCGCGTTCGCCTTGTAATAGGGTTCGAGAAAGGCCGCCTCGTCATGGCAGTTCGGGCACCAACTGCCGCCGATCGCCACCACCACGACCTTGCCCTTGTAGCGCGGATCGTGGAGCGACACCGGCTTTCCGTCCACATCGGGGAAGGTGAAGTCGATGCGATCGACGGGCGGCTTCTCCTCGCCCACCGCCGCGAAGTTCGCCGCTCCGGGCTTTGCCGTCCACTTCGTCGGCGTCTTGGCGGTGGCGCTCACCACCTCGCCCTTCAGCGTGCCGTCGGCAAGCTTGTGCCCGCGCCAGAGCTGCCCCTGATTGCCGTCGAAGGTGGAGAGCGAGAAATAGTCGCCGCTGACTTCGCCGGAGAGATAGCGCTGGTCGCCGCTCGGATAGTGGACGGTGCCGGACAGCAGGTCGCCATCCTGCTTGATGATGAGAAGGCCGGGTTCGGCATCCTCCCCCTCTTCGGTCAGCGGCCATTCGCCTTCCAGCTTCACCGGCGTGTCGCGCACGTCGAAGAAGCGGAAGCCGCCATATGGCTCCACATGCACCGGCACGTCCACCCGCCCGGAGCGGCGGCGGAGATGGGCGGTGCCCGCGAAACCCACGCCCTGCGGCGACAGCTCGATCGACGAATCGTAGCTCGGCATCGCGATGATCAGCAGGTCGCCCTCCACCGTCACCTGCTCCGCCGCCACGCGGTTCTCGCCGTTGATGAAGGTGGCGGTCCACTTGCCGCCATTCTCGTCGAGCTTCAGGCCGACGGGCAGTTCACCCGCCGGATATTGCAGGAGCATGCGGTAGGCGCCCGGCACGACCTCGCCATCCTCTTCCTCCGGCCACCAGAGATACGCAGCCGCCGCGATCAGGATCACGGCCGTGGCGAGAATGGAAAGGAGCGTCGGGCTCAGCGCGGCGGATCGTTTCATGGCCGCAAAGGTGGCCCGGACCGGGCGGCGGCTCAAGACAGAAAGGGTTGCGGTGGGTCTGGCTCGACCCAGGGCGGGGTAATTAGAGGTTCACGCGGAGGCGCTGAGAAGGGTTAGAGGCGCCAAAGGCGCAATCACTCGTCTTCTCTACGCCTCTGCGCCTCCGCGTGAACTATAACCGGCTAATTACCGCCCCGTGCGCTGCACCGCGCCCTTGTGCGCGCCGACGCCGCCGGGCTTCGGCCCGCGACGGAAGCGGCGCTTCGGATCGCCAGTGGGCTGGCGGTGCGCGTCGCCGCGATCGCCCTGCGGACGGCGGTCGTCGTGGCGGCGGCCCTGAGGCTGCGCCTGTTCGGTGGTGCGCGACGGCTTGGGCAGGCGCGCCGCCTCCGCCAGGAAGTTCTCCGGCAGCGGACGGGGCGTCAGCTTGACGCGGGTCAGCCGCTCGATGTCGCGGAGATAGCCCTTCTCCTCGCCATCGACGAAGCTGATCGCGATGCCGGCAGCACCCGCACGCGCGGTACGGCCGATGCGGTGGACGTACTGCTCCGGCACGTTCGGCAGCTCGAAGTTGAAGACATGGCTGACGCCCGAGACGTCGATGCCGCGCGCGGCGATGTCCGTCGCGACCAGGATCTTGATCTCGCCCGTGCGGAAGGCGGCGAGCGCCCGCTCACGCTGCGGCTGGCTCTTGTTGCCGTGGATCGCGGCGCAGCCGATGCCGGCGGCGTCGAGGAACTTCACCACGCGGTCCGCGCCATGCTTGGTGCGGGTGAAGACGAGCGCGCGGTCGATCTCGGTCTTCTGGAGCGTGAGGGTGAGGAGCGCCTGCTTCTCCGCCTGGGTGACGAGCGTGACGTACTGGTCGACGCGCTCGGCGGTGGTCGACTGCGGTGCGACCGACACCTTTACCGGATCGGTCAGGAAGCGGTCGCCCAGCTCCGCGATCGTCTTCGGCATGGTGGCGGAGAAGAACAGCGACTGGCGCTTCTTCGGCAGCAGCTGATCCACCCGCTTCAGCGCGTGGATGAAGCCGAGGTCGAGCATCTGGTCGGCCTCGTCGAGCACGAAGATCTCGACGTTCTTGAGGCTGAGCGCGCGCTGGTCGATCAGGTCGAGCAGGCGGCCCGGCGTCGCGACGAGCACGTCGAGGCCGTGGCTTAGCATCTTGATCTGGCGCGGGATCGGCACGCCGCCGAACACCACATCCACCGCGAGGCGCATGTTCGCGCCATAGGCCTTGAAGCTCTCGGCGATCTGGCTGGCGAGTTCGCGCGTCGGCGACAGGACGAGCATCCGGCAGGTATGCGGCTGCCGCGACTTCGGGCTCTTCAGCATGTTTTGAAGCGACGGGAGCGCGAAGGCGGCGGTCTTGCCGGTGCCGGTCTGCGCGATGCCACAAAGGTCGCGGCCTTCGAGAAGCGGCGGGATGGCCTGCGCCTGGATCGGCGTCGGCGTGTCATAGCCCTTGGCGGCGAGCGCCTTCACGAGGTTCGCGTCGAGGCCGAGGTCAGAGAAATTGGTCAAGTAAAGTACCTTGCATATACGCAAGCGGCCGCCCGGGACGAGCGACGACGTGCGGTGTCGAATGACGACCCGCGTGAAATGGGAAGCCTGCTGGCAGCGCCTTAGGGGGAGCACGATGCGGGCATCCGCCCGTCACGATCACGCAGCTCCGCATCGAACCCGCGCGAGGGCGAAGGTCGGCACTGAAACCGCATATGGTGCAATGCGGCGGGAAAGGCAAGGCGGCTGCTTGCGCATCACCGATGCAACTGCAACACGTCGTGCGGGGAGTTGGGGGGCGACCATGATCGACGCCAGCGATGTGACCGTCATCGTGCCGGCCTACAACGTTGCCGAGTACCTTGAAGAGTGCCTCGGCTCGATCGTTGATCATGGCGGACGGGCGGCTCAGATCATCGTGATCGACGACGGATCGACCGACGGGACGCGCGAGGTCGCGCTGACCTGCCAGCGCGCGAACGCCAACATCACCGTGGAAGCGACGGTGAACGGCGGCCAGTCAGCGGCGCGGAACCTCGGCCTGCGGATGGCGCGCACCGGGTTCGTGACCTTCGTCGATGCCGACGACATGATCGCGCCCGACGGCCTGTCCATGCTGTTCGCCGCGGCCGAGCCGGACATCGACATCACCTTCAGTAATCGGCACCGCTTCGACAATTACCACCGGGCGCAGCCACGTCTCGCATATCGCAATCTCAGCCGCGTATCTCCGGCCGCCCTTCCGCTCCCCGGCATACTGGCGATCCACGGCAAGCTGTTCCGGCGCGCGTTCCTGGTCGAGCATGACTTCTTCTTCCCGGAGGGGATGGTCTACGAGGATGTGCCCTTTTCACTCAGCACTATGCTCAAGGCGGAACGCGTGTCCTCCATCGCCGCAGTCACCTACCTGTGGCGCACGCGCGCGGGTCCGAACCGATCGACCACGCAGATGCGCATTGCCCGGCGCACGCTGGAAGGCCGCATGCGCCAGATCGAGATGACGCTGGAGATCGAACGAAGTGCCGCCTGGCAGGAACGCTTCGGTCCGACGAAGCTGCACAAGCTGGTCTTCGATCGTTACATGTTGTCGCATGTGGAGGCGATGCAGCGAGCGAAGGACGAGGCGGCGATCCGGCGTGCCTTCGATCTGATCAGGCCCTTCGTCCTGGCCCACCGCTCCCTTATCGAGGCGACGGTGTCTGCCGAGAAGCGCGCCGGCTATGATGCGATCTTCGCAGGTAACGTGAACGCGTTTCTGACGAATATCCCGGCACCGCGGCCCGCGCGGTCTCCCGCCAGGTCTTCACGTCCGACGGCTCAAGTATCGGCGGTTAAGTCCGTGGCTGTGAAGCGCGCCCATGCCGGCGTCGGCGCGCTTCGCTGGAAGATCAGTGCCGCTGCTGCTGCTGCCCTTGCCATACTGTCCGAGTTCACCGAAGGCTTCGCAGTCTCCGACCTCGTCGCGGCTGCATTCTAGTCGCGCTGCATTCCGGGAGACTGTCTTGCGTCCGATCTACGCCGCCACCCTGCTGCTTGCCACGCCCGCCTTCGCTGCGCTGACCCCGGTCGAGCAGAAGATGGCGGCGACCATAGAGGCCGAGAACGCCCGCTCGGTCGAACTGCTGACGCGTCTCGTCAACGTGAACTCGGGCAGCCGGAATCTGGCCGGCGTGACCAGGGTCGGCGAGATGGTGCGCGCCGAGTTGGAGCCGCTCGGCTTCACGGTGACCTGGGTGCCGATGGCGGAGGTCAAGCGCGCCGGGCACATCGTCGCCGTCCACAAGGGCAGCGGGCGGGGAAAGAGGATGCTGCTGATCGGGCATCTCGACACGGTGTTCGAACCCGACAGTCCTTTCCAGAAGATGACGATCAGGGGCGACAAGGGCGAGGGTCCCGGTGCGGGCGACGACAAGGGGGGCATGGTGGTGATGCTCGCCGCGCTGCGTGCGATGCAGGCGGCGGGCACGCTGAAGGCGGCGGATATCGAGATCGTGCTGACCGGCGACGAGGAGGATTCGGGCGATCCGATCGAGATCGCGCGGCGGGACCTGATCGCGGCGGGCAAGCGCGCCGACGTGGCGCTGGATTTCGAGGGCCTGTCGCGTGAGGACGGGCGCGACATGGGCTCGATCGCGCGGCGCAGCTCCTCCAGCTGGACGGTCACCGCCACCGCAAACAGCGGTCATTCCAGCGGGATCTTCAGCGCGGCGTCGGGCTATGGCGCAATCTACGAGCTGACCCGCATCGTCGACGATTTCCGGCGCGAGCTGCCCGAGCCGAACCTCACCTTCAACATCGGCCTGATCACCGGCGGCACGCAGGCGGCGACCGATGCCGACGGCATCCGCGCGACGGCGGCGGGCAAGACCAACATCATCCCCGCGGTCGCGATCGCCAAGGGCGACCTGCGCGCGCTCGCCCAAGACCAGATCGACCGCACCCGCGCCAAGATGAACGCGATCGTGGCAAGGCACCTGCCCGGCACGGACGCCACGCTCGCCTTCGATCCGGGGGGCTACCCGCCGATGGCGCCGACGCCCGGAAACCGCGCGCTGCTCGACCGGCTGAACCGGATCAATGCCGACATGAGCCTGCCCGAGATGCCAGCGCTCGATCCGCTCAAGCGCGGCGCGGGCGACATCTCCTTCGTGGCGAAGGACGTGGACGGTCTCGTCGGCCTCGGTCCGAGCAGCACGGGCGACCATGCGCCCGGCGAGACGGTGGACCTGACCAGCATTCCCCTCCAGGCCAAGCGCGCGGCAATCCTGATGAGCCGGCTGGCGGCCGAAGCACGGTGACGGGATTGGTGGGCGCTGACGGGCTCGAACCGCCGACCCTCTCGGTGTAAACGAGATGCTCTACCAACTGAGCTAAGCGCCCGCGCCACCGCCGATACAGCGGACGCGCTGAGATGGAAACACCCTTGCCGAACCTGACCCTCTCCGTCGCGATCGAACGCTGGCCGGTGGCGGGCGCGTTCACCATTGCCCGGGGTGCCAAGACGCATGTCGACGTGGTCGTCGCGACGGTGCGCGACGGCACCCAGGAGGGGCGCGGCGAGGCGACGGCGATCTACTATCACGGCGAGAGCGCGGAGAGCGTGCGGGACCAGTTGCTCGCTCTTCCCGAAGCAGGCCCCTCGCTCCTGCCGAGGGGCGCGGCCCGCAACGCGCTTGATTGCGCGCTCTGGGATCTGCGCGCGAAGCGGGTCGGGCAGCCGCTCTGGCAGGTCGCGGGCCTTTCCGAGCCGCGCCCGCTCACGACCGCCTTCACCATCTCGGTGGCCGAGCCGGAGAGGATGGAGGCCGAGGCCCGCGCCGCCGCGCATTTGCCCCTCCTCAAGCTCAAGCTGGCCGGCGAGGGCGATCTCGACCGCGTGGCGGCGGTCCGGCGCGGCGCACCGGAGGCGCGGCTGATCGTCGACGCCAATGAGAGCTGGACGGGCCGCGACGTGGTCGAGGAAGCGGCGATGCTGGTGCCCTTCGGCGTCGAGTTGATCGAGCAGCCGGTGCGGGCGGGTGAGGACCATCTGCTCGACGGCGTGCGCTCTCCCATCCCGCTCTGCGCCGACGAGAGCTGCCAGGATCGCAGCGACCTTGCCCGCTGTCGGGGGCGCTATGCCGCGATCAACGTCAAGCTCGACAAGGCCGGCGGGCTGACCGAGGCGCTGGCGCTGATCGCCGAGGCGAGGGCGACCGGGCTGGAGGTGATGGTCGGCTGCATGCTCTCCACCTCGCTCGGCATCGCACCCGCTTTCCTTGCCGCGCAGGGGGCGCGCTGGGTCGATCTCGACGGCCCGCTCCTCCTCGCCCGCGATCGGCCGGACGGCTTCGTCTATACCGACGGGATCATGGCGCCACGGTGATTTCGTCGCGGCGGACGGCGGGTTCGTCGCGACGGTCGCCCTGCCATCCGGGCTCGTCGCACCGCAGTGCCGCGCGGCGCGCCGCCCTGCTTCTGGCCTGCGCAACAGGGAGCGCAGCCAGATGTTTCATTCGTCGATCGAAGCAAAACGCCCGGATCATGTCGCGGGTGTCCTCGCCTTCCTCGGGCGGGGCCGCGCGGCGCCGCTCGGGGGATCGGCCTGGGCCGCCTTCGACGCGAGCGGCGGAGAGCCGGTGCTGGCTGTGCATCCCCGGAACCGTCGCATTCCCTATGCCGCGCACCGGAAGGCCGCCGTCATCTTGACGGTCCCACGGACCAGCGCAGAGATCCTGGCCGTCGCCTGTCGCGAGAACTGGCCCGCCGAACTGCGCGACGAGAACGGGCCGGTGGTGGCGCTTCTTGTCGAGGGTCGTCACCCGGTCCACTTGCGGGTCACTCCTCGACCTTGACCCTCGCAGCGGGGGGCGCGTGGCCTTCGCCATCATGTCCTTCCGCATAGGGCATTACCATCGATCCGTCGGGTGCGGCGGTGAAGGTGACCTGAGTGGGATAGGCGAAGTCGATCCTGGCGTCGTTGAACGCCTTGAGGATGCCGAGCACGACGCGGTGCTTCACCACCGGCGGACTGCCGAGCGCGTCGGGAATGTCGAACTGCACGTCGAAGTCGATGCTGGAGGCGCCGAAATCCTTCATCGCGCAGACGACGACGGTGCAATGCTCCCGCTCCACGACTTCGCGGATCAGGCGCACCGCCTCCTCGCACTTCTCCGGGCTGGTCTGGTAGGTGACCCCGATCGCCAGCGTCTGCCGCCGCCGTTCCAGCCGGTTGAGGTTGTGCAGTTCCTTGTCGAGGAGGTTGGTGTTGCTGACCACCACCTCCTCGCCGGTGGTGGCGCGGACGCGCGTGGTCTTGAGGCCGATCGCCTCGACCGTGCCGATGGTGCTGCCGAACTTTATCGTGTCACCGACCGAGAAGGGCCGGTCGAAGATGATCGACAGCGCCGAGAACAGATCGTCGAAGATGCCCTTCGCGGCGAGACCAATGGCGATGCCGCCGATGCCGAGTCCGGCGATCAGGCCGGTCACGTTCACGCCGAGATTGTCGAGGATCATCAGCGTCGCGACGGCGAACAGGACGATCGTCACCATCAGCCGGATCAGCCCGATCGCGCTGCCGAGGTTCGAGTGGTTGGTCATGCCCGAGGCGCGATGCTCGACCGTGCCCAGCACCACCTCCCGCACCCACATCGTCACCTGCAGGGTGGCGGCGATGGTGAAGAAGAACTCGATCGTCCGCTCGACGGCGGCGGGCGGATCGGCATAGCCCCCGACCAGCCGGGCGGCGACCGCCACCATGAAGAGGATATGCGTGCGGATCGCCGCGCTGGCGATGATCCGCGGCCAATGGGCGTGGAAACGGGATCGGCAGAAGCGGAGCGCGAGATGGCGGATGCCGAGCATGGCCGCGACGATGACCGCGCCGATCGCCACCGCGACCAGTATTTCCAGCCCGTTCGCCAGCACCCACCGGACGGTCTGGTCCCAATAGGCCTCGATCTGGCGCGCGTAGACGCTGCCGTCGAACGGGGATGGCTTCGTATCGTTCTGCATGGGCGGTGTCAGGCGGCCTCGACCGCGCAGTCCTGTTCCGTGGATAGGTGGTCGAGGAAGGCGATCAGCCCCCTTTCCTCTCGCGACAGGTAACGCGCCGCGCGGGGAAGCTGGATGTCCGCCATCTCCGGTGCGGGCTTTCCTGTCGCCAGTGCGATGAGCGCGGGATGAACGTAGGACTTGCGGCTGATCGCGGGCGTGTTGCCGAGCGCCTCGGCGACCGGCTCCAGCAATTGCTTGATCTTGATGCCCTTCTCGCCCGCATCGACCAGCGCCTTGAACGCGATCACCGAGGCGCCCCAGGTGCGGAAATGCTTGGCGGTGAAGTCGCCGCCGCTCGCCTGCTTGAGGTATTCGTTGACGTCGCCGGAGGTGACCGGATGCCGCTCGCCCGCCGAATCGAGGTACTGGAACAGGCGCTGGCCGGGGATGTCCTGGCAGCGCTTCACCAGCCGGGCGAGCTTGGCGTCGGCGATGGTGATCTTCTGCTCCTTGCCCGACTTGCCGATATAGCGGAGCGAGACGCTGCCCTTGCCGAAGGTGGCGTGGCGATCGCGGAGCGTGGTCGCGCCGAAGCTCTTGTTGCTTTCCGCATAGGCGTCGTTCCCGACGCGGACCTTGCCGAGATCGAGGATGCGGACGACGGCGGCCACGACCTGCTGCTTGCAGAGCTTGCCCGAGGCGAGATCCGCCTCCACCTGGGCGCGGATCGCCGGGAGCGCGCGGCCGAAATCGGCGCAGCGGCCGTATTTCTCCGCCTCCTGCTGCGCACGGAAATCGACATGGTAGCGGTATTGCTTGCGGCCCTTGTCGTCCATGCCGGTCGCCTGGATATGGCCGTGTGGCGACGGGCAGAACCAGGCATTGGTGTAGGCGGGCGGCAGGCCGATGGCGTTCAGCCGGTCGATCTCGCTGCGCTTCTCGATCCGCTTTCCCTTAGGGGTGAAATAGGCCCAGGCATTGCCTTTCCGCTCGCGCGTGATGCCGGGTGCGGAGTCGTCCACATAACAGAGCATGGGTTCGGGAACGCCGAAGAGTCGGCGCTGTTCCGGCGGCCCGCCGATGGGGGCGGATGCGCCGGAAGTTTACCAAGTTTGCGCTACGTCATCGCGAAAAATCGTCCCCTCAGTCCTCGATAGTCAGGATTTCGGCGGCCAATTGCGCGCCATCAAAGGCGATCACCGCGACGTCGGCGACGATATGGCCGGGCACGCTCCATTCCATCTCCCCCACCGCTTCCGCGAAGTCGGCGAGGCGCGACGCCTCCTGCGGGTGCCGGCCGCGATCTCCAGCCGGTGGCGGTCCCCGGTGAACAGGCCCGAGGCCCAGCCGCCGAGCGGGGCGAGCGCGAAGGTGCCGAGCCCCATCGCGCGGAGCGTCCGGGCGATGGCGCGCTGGGGATCGGCGCGGCGGCCGGTCACGCCCGCTCCGCCAAGTCGAGCCAGACCGTGATCCGCCGCCGCATCCGCGCGCCGATCCGGCGGCCACGGCGCATGTCGTAGATCAGCCGGGGGTCGCGCGCGACCTCCCGCCCGAATCGCGTCTCTGTCATTCCGCTCGCCTGCAGATAGCGGCGGATGCGCGGCCAAAGCTCCATAACCCATGCCTCCCGACTCCAATCGTTCCATGTTTGTTCTTGTCGGAGGCTATTTCCTACTTGTCTAGGTAAAATCCTATCCATAGGGTGAGCGGCATGGCTGAGGTGTCGGATCCGAGGAAAGTTCTGGAGGCGTTCGTGGACGAGCGTCGCGCCGATTATGCCGGTCTGTCGCGCGTGCTCGGCCGCAACCCGGCCTATATCCAGCAGTTCGTAAAACGTGGCGTGCCCAAGAAACTGGACGAGGCCGACCGCCGCACCCTCGCCCGCTATCTCGGCATCGACGAGGCGCTGCTGGGCGGGCCGACCGCGCCGCCGCCGGCCGATCTGGTCACGGTGGACCGGCTGGACGTGCGCGCCTCGGCAGGGCTCGGCATCGGCGGCATGGACGACCGTCCGCTCACCCGCATCGCCTTCAGCCGCGCCTGGCTGCGCGACCTGACCGGCGGGCGGACCGAGGGGCTGTCGATCATCGAGGTGCGCGGCGATTCGATGGAGCCGACCCTGTCCGATGGCGACGAGATCCTGGTCGAACGCCTCGCCCCCGGCGACCGCCCCCGCGACGGCATCACCGTGCTGCGGCAGGCGGGCGAGATCCTGGTCAAGCGCCTTTCCGTCGACCCGGTCGCCCGCCGCTACACGATCCGCAGCGACAACCCGCGTTATGAGGCGTGGACCGCCGGGCCGGGCGAGATCGAGGTTCTCGGGCGGGTGATCTGGGCCGGGCGGCGGGTGCGGTAGGTCGGATGCGGCGCGCCGCCTGTTCGAGTCCGGAAGAATGGTTGCGCATCGGCGGGCAGGAAACAATCCGCAACGCCGTTCGCCCTGAGCTTGTCGAAGCCTGTCCTGAGCGACTGCCGCAGGCAGGCAGTCGAAGGGGCCCGTGCCGAGCGTGTCACTGGGGCTTCGACAGGCTCAGCCCGATCGGGTTGGGGTATGTGACAGGGGTTGAGGCGGGCGCGGCGACGCTCAACGACGCCGCTGACCCGCCTCAGTAGATGAAGCTCAGGCTGCCCCGCACGCCGCGCGGGGCGGCGTAGAAGGCCTGGCCCCAGGCGAGGCTGTTCAGGTACTTCTTGTCGAAGACGTTATCGACATTGACGCTGGCGCGCAGGCGATCGGGCAGGACGTTGATGCCGGCGAACAGGTCGACGACGGTGAAGCCCTTCTGTCGCAGGAGGAAGCCGTTGCCGGTATCGTCCGCATTGGCGGTCCGACTCTGCGCGCGCAGCATGACGCCGGCCTTCAGATTGCGCCATTCCGGCACCTGATAGCTGCTGGCGAGCTTCAGGCTGCGACGCGGGGCGAAGGTGCGGGTCTTGTCGCCGAATTCGTCCTTGATCGACAGGAAGGTGACGCCGCCGTTGACCGTCCAGTTGGTCGTGACCTGCCCGGCGATCTCGAACTCGACGCCTTTCGCCTTGGTGTCGACGCCGACGTAATAGTCCTTCCCGTCGTCGAAGCTGCCGGCATATTCCGCCAGCCCCTTCTGCTTCGACCTGAACACTGCCGCCGTGGCGTAGAGCCGGCCGCCGAAGGCCGTCGCCTTCACCCCGCCCTCGACGCTGGTGCCCTTGGCGGGATCGAGCTTGCGGCGGGTGACGTCCACCTCGATCTGCGGATTGAAGATGTCGGTGTAGCTTGCGTAGAGCTTCAGCCCGTCCGCCACATCGACGGTCAGGCCGGCATAGGGTGCGACCTTGCTGTTCTTGCGCGCCTGATTGGTGCCGTAGCTTTCGCCGGTGGACTTCAGCCAGATCACGCTCGCCCCGACCACCGCCTTCACCGGATCGGCGATGTCGATATGCGCCGCGCCATAGGCCCGGGTCAGACGATCGGTGGTGTTCGTCTGCCGCGTTGCCTCGGGATAGTCCGGCTCGGGGATGGTCAGCTTGTCCCAGGTGTAGACCGACGGATAGTCGAACATCGTGTCCGAAAACGCCTCGTACTCGTAGAGCTTTCCGCGTCCGGCGGAGAAGCCGAAGGCGAGTTGGTGCTTGCGTCCGAACAGGCTGAACGGGCCGGAGGCATAGGCGTCCCACAGATACTGCTTGTTGTCGGACGGGTAGATGCCGGTCATGCCATCGACGCCAAGCCCGGTATCCCGATCGTAGAGGCCAGTCGCGTAGAGCAGCTTCGACCGATCATCGACATGGCGATAGGTGAAGACGCCGCGCACCGACCATTCGCCGCCGAGGTCGAGCGCCGCCTCTCCGAACGCGGTCTCGTCGGTGACGTTGCGGTAGGTCCAGGGCTGGGCGGTGCTGGTCGAACGCGGCAGATCGGCCTGGCCGCCGTCGGTATAGATCAGCGGGATCGCGCCCCAGAGCACGCCATCCGCCTCGTTCCGCTGGCGCGCATAGCCGAGGGTGATGCGGAGGGGCTGTACCGGCGACCAGGCGATCAGCCCGGCATAGACGTCGCGGTTGACGTGGTTGAAGTTGAGGTGAGAATCGCGCTCCTCATGGGCGACGATCGCGCGGGCGCTGAGCGTGCCGTCCTTGGTGAGCGGGACAGAGACATCCGCCTCGATCCGCCGCTCGTCCCAGGACCCGACCTCGCCCGTCACTGTCGCGCGAAAGGTGTCGAGCGGCCGCTTGCGGACGAAGCTGACGGTCGCGGACGGGTTGCCGATGCCGGTCATCATCGCGTCCGCGCCGCGCACCACCTCGACCCGGTCGAACAGGATGGTGTCGAGATCGCCGAACTGGATGCCGGAGCCGAGCAGCGGCAGGCCGATGCCGTCCACCTGGAAGTTGGTGATGTTGAACCCGCGCGCGGTATATTCGGTGCGATCGGTCTCGTTCCGCTGCACGTTGATGCCGACGACCTGATCGAGAAGCGCGTTGACGTTGGTCAGGCGGAAGTCGCGGATGCGCACCGGATCGACGATCGTCACCGACTGCGGCGTTTCGGACAGGGTCAGCTTCAGCCCGGTGGCGGCGGCGCTGTGGGGATCGGCGACGCCGGTGACGATGATGTCGCCGGTCGCACCCTCCTCCGGCGCGTCGGCCGCGAGAGCCGGGCCCGCCATCCAGGCAGCGCCCAGCATCAATCCTGAGATCACAGGCTTCATTGCAATTCCCCTTCCCCGCCACGCGCGGCTAGGCCATGGGGTTATTGCAAGTCAATATCAATAGTGACCTCGTGAGGGGACGGCCGTCATGCTGACGAACGATACCGGCCGATCCGTTCGGCGTTCTGAATGGCGAGCCGCGCTAGCTCCGCCGGTCGAGCAGCCAGATCGCGATCGCGGCGATCACGCCGACGCCCAGGCCCGCGACGACGCCGGCCGAGGGTTGTCCCTTCAGCGCGCCATAGGCGCCGCCCGCCAGGATCGCGACGGCCAGGATGAAGCCGCCGGCCTGTGTGTTCGATGATTTGCCTGCCATGCCGCCGCCTTGCCACGCCGCGCGCCGCGGCGCCATGCTCAACCCTTCGTTCACCTTGTCCCTTAGCGTCATGGTCGCTCCGCCGGTGCATGAGGCGGCCTCGTCTTCGCGGGAGTGCCTGCTTGTTCCATCCCTACCTCGCCGACCGCCTCGCGCTGGCCGACACTCTGGTCCTGATCGAGACGCTGGGAGAATATGCCGCCAGCGAAGCCGCCGCGCGTGCCGATCGCAGCCGCGACGCGGGCAACATCCACCATTTCTGCCGCTGGCGGCAGATCGGGGCGATGATCGACTTCCTGGAATTCGGCGCGGAAATCAGCTCGGTTCATTGATCGCCGGCCCGCAAGGGGTGGCGGGCGGCAATCCCGCTCGCTAGGACGCCTCCATGCCGGTCGAGTCTGCGCGTCACAGGGTCCGGTCGTTCGCGCTCGCCGCGTTCCTCACCTCCGCGCCACCCCTCGGCGCACAGACGCCGCCCGAACCCGCCGGCTCGCTCGATCCCGGATCGCCGCTCGCCCCCTTGCCCGACCTCGGCGTCGACTGGCCCGAACTCGGCGCGGATGAGCCGGTCGCCGCCACGCCGACCGCCAGCGCCGCCGGCGCGAAGGAGGCGGCGAAGAGCGACGAGGGCATCAGCGACTATGCCGTCTCGCTGGAGGGGATCGACGGGATCGATCCGGCGCTGATGGTGCAGTTCGACTCCCTCTCGACGCTGAAGGGCGACAAGAAGGGCGACGCCAGCCTCGCCCAGCTCGACCGCCGCGCCAGCAACGACGCCGACCTGCTGAAGAGCCTGCTCGTGTCGCGCGGCTATTACGATGCCGAGGTGTTTTACGAGATCGCGGGCGAGAACAAGCCGCGCGTCACGCTGACCGCGCAGCCGGGCCCGCGCTTCACCTTCGCCGCCGTCACGCTGGACGGCCTTCCCGCGACCGACCGGGCCGCGTTCGAGAGCGCGTTCGGCGTGAAGTCGGGCGATCCGATCGATGCGGAAAAGGTCAACACCGGCCTCGCCAATCTCCGCGCCGCGCTCACCCATCGCGGCTATCCCTTCGCCAAGGTGGACGAGCCCGCGATCGTCATCGACCGGCAGGCGGATAACGGCACGCTGGCCCTCGCCATCCAGTCGGGCGAGGCGGCGCGCTTCGGCAAGGTCGTGATCCAGGGGCAGAAACGCGTCTTCGGCCCCAAGCACGTCCAGCAGATCGCGCGCTTCCGCCCCGGCGACCGCTACGACGCCGCGCTGATCGAGGACCTGCGCCGCGCGCTGGTCGCGACCGGCCTCGTCTCCTCCGTGGTGCTGAAGCCGACGCCGGGCGCCAACCCCGGTACGGTCGACATCGTCACCGAACTCACCCCTGCCCCGCCCCGCACGATCGCGCTGGAGGCGGGCTACGGCACGGGCGAGGGCGTGCGGGTGGAGGCGAGCTGGCAGCACCGCAACTTCTTCCGCCCCGAGGGCGCGGTGACCTTCCGCGGCGTCGCCGGCACGCGCGAGCAATATCTCGGAACGCAATTCAGGCGCGGCAATTTCCGCCAGCGCGATCAGGTGCTGACCGCCAGCGCCTTCGCCAGCCATTCCAACTTCAACGCCTATGACGCGCGCACCGTGTCGCTGGCCGCGGGCATCGAGCGGCAGACCAACATCATCTGGCAAAAGAAGTGGGTGTGGTCCTACGGCGCGGAATTCGTCGGGTCGGACGAGCGCGCCTTTTCCACGCAGACCGGCGTGACCGCCCGTCGCACCTATCTGATCGCGGCGCTCCCCACGCGCCTCGCCTATGACGGCACCGACGACCTGCTCGATCCGACGACCGGCTATCGCCTCTCCGCCCGCCTCTCGCCCGAGGCGTCGCTTCGGCAGGGCAGCCAGTTCTACGCCCGCGCGCAGATCGACGCGAGCGCGTACCAGCCGGTCACCCCCGGCATCGTGCTCGCCGGCCGCCTCCGCTTCGGCTTCACCCCCGGCGCACAGACCGACGACATCGCGCCGTCGCGGCGCTTCTATGCGGGCGGCGGCGGATCGGTGCGCGGCTATGGCTATCAGCGGATCGGCCCGCGCGACGTGGACAACGATCCGATCGGCGGGCGCAGCCTGACCGAGTTCTCGGCGGAGGCCCGCTTCCGCTTCGGCGATTTCGGGGTGGTGCCGTTCATCGACGGCGGCAACCTCTACCGCGCGGCGCTGCCGAAGCTGTCGGGGATGCGCTACGGCGCGGGCCTCGGCGTGCGGTACTACACCAGCTTCGGCCCGGTGCGCATCGACGTCGGCACCCCGCTCAACCGCCGTCCGGGTGACAGCCGCGTCGCGGTCTACGTTTCGCTGGGCCAGGCGTTCTGATGGACGAGGCCGAGGCACCCGCACTGCCCGGGCGCAGCCTGCTCCGGCGGATCGCCAAGTGGACGGCGATCGCGCTTGGCGGCCTGTTGCTCCTCATCCTCGTCGCGGCATGGGGCATCGATACCGGACCGGGCCACCGCTTCCTTGCCGACCGGATCGCGGCACTTCGGCCCACCAACGGTCTCCGCATCCGGATCGGCCGCATCGAAGGGTCGATCTGGACGAGGGCGACGATCCGCGACCTCCGCCTCTACGACCGGCGCGGGCTGTTCCTGCAGTCGCCGGCGGTGGCGCTCGACTGGCGACCGGCCGACTGGCTGGCCAATCGCCTCGCGATCAACCGCCTCGACAGCGATCTCGTCATCCTCAGCAAAATCCCCGATCTCAGCACGGGCAAGAAGGGGCCGATCCTCCCCGGCTTCGACATCCGCATCGGCGCGCTGAACGTGACGCGCCTGCGCCTGGAGCCCGCCGTCGCGGGCGCGCGGCGGATCGTGGCGCTGACGGGCCGCGCCGACATCCGCGACGGCCGGGCGATGGTGGACCTGAAGGCGCTTGCGGCGGCGAAGGACGGCCTGACGCTGAAGCTGGACGCCGAGCCCGACCGCGACCGCTTCGATTTGGAGGCGCGGGCCACCTCGCCCGCCGCCGGTACGCTCGGCGGCATCTTCGGCACCAAGCGTCCGCTCGCCCTGACCATCACCGGCAAGGGGACGTGGAAGCGGTGGCAGGGCCGCGCGCTCTACACCCTCAGCGACCGGCAGGTGGTGGACCTGTCGCTCACCGCCCAGGATGGCCGCTATGCGCTGACCGGCTTCGCCGCGCCCTCCCCGTTCCTGGCGGGCAAGCTGCAGCGGATGACGGCGCCGCGCATCGCCATGACCGGTGAAGCGACGCTGAAGGACCGCCGCCTCGACCTGAACTTCAAGGCGCGTTCGGCGGCGCTCGACCTGCGCGTGGCCGGTGCCGCTGATTTGTCGGACAGCACCTTCGACGCGATGCGGGTGGATGCGCGTCTGCTCCGCCCACGGGCGATGTTCCCGAACATGAGCGGGCGCGACATCCGCCTCAACGCCCGCTTCGACGGGCCGTTCAAGACCGCAACCTTCGACTATGCGGCGACGGCCAGCCGTCTCGCGTTCGACAATACCGGGTTCGAGACGGTGCGCGCGGCGGGCAAGGGCCAGCTTTCGCCCTGGCCTGTCACCCTGCCCGTGCGCTTCACCGCCGCACGGGTGACCGGCATCGGCGAGGTCGGCGGCGGCATCCTGCGCAACCTGACGGTGGACGGCGCGCTAAGGATCACGCCGCGATCACTGACCGGCGACAAGCTCAAGCTCTCTTCCGACAAGCTTGCCGGGCAGCTCTCGCTCCGCCTCGACATGACGACCGGCGACTATGATGTCGCGCTGAACGGGCAGATCTCTCGCTACCTGATCCCCGGCATCGGCATCGTCGACGTGAAGAGCGAGCTGAAGGTCGTGCCGGGCACCAGCGGGCGCGGCACGGTGGTGAGCGGCACCGGCGTCGCGGTGGTCCGCCGGCTCGACAACAGCTTCTTCCGATCGCTCGCCGGCGGCCTGCCGCGTATCGAGACCGGCCTGCTGAGGGGACCGGATGGCGTCCTCCACTTCCGCAACCTGCGGCTGCGCGGGCCGGGAATCACCTTCGCCGGTAACGGATACCGCCGCAATGACGGCACCTTTCATGTCGAAGGCAGCGGACGGCAGGCGCAATATGGTGCGTTCCGCCTGCTCCTCGACGGCGACATCTCCCGCCCGCGTGTCGTGTTGAAGCTGGCGAGCCCGCTGCCCGCGCTCGGCCTGACCGACGTGGACGCGGTGCTCGACCCCACAGCCGCCGGCTTCGCCTTCCGCGCCAGGGGCGGATCGACGCTCGGCCCCTTCGCCACAAACGGCGCGATCCTGCTCCCCGCCGGCGCACCGGCGACCATCCAGTTCGCCGACATCGCGGTGGCCGGCACGCATGGCAAAGGCGCGCTCACCACCGGGGATGTCGGCTTCAGCGGCCGTATCGACTTGGCGGGCGGCGGGATCGGCGGCGCGCTCCTCTTCATGCCGGCGGACGGCGTGCAGCGGATCGAGGCGCATCTGACCCTTGCCGGGGCGAGCCTAGGCGCGCCCGCCAACGCCACGATCGGCCGGGCGAAGATCGACGGCGCGCTCCGCCTCGACCCCGCCGGGATCTCCGTTGACGGGACGGTCGCGGCGCGCGGGATCAGGCGCGGCGGCATCACCATCCAGCGTCTCGACGCCAGCGCCCATCTGCGTGGCGGCAATGGCGAGGTGCGCGCCAATCTCAGCGGCACGCAGGGGCGCGGCTTCGACCTGAAGACGGTCACCACCCTGGCCCCCAACCGCATCTCGATTCGCGCCGACGGCACCGTCGACCGTCGGCCGGTGGCGCTGACCACCCCCGCCGTGCTGACGGCAGAGGCGGGCGGCTGGCGGCTGGCCCCCACCGCGCTCAGCTTCGGCGGCGGCTCGGCGAACGTCTCCGGCCTGTTCGGCGCGGAGAGCACGGCGGCGGACCTCTCGCTGTCGAAGATGCCGCTCCGCATCCTCGACCTCGTCATGCCCGGCATCGGACTGTCGGGGGACGCCTCGGGTCGCCTCACTTTCCGCGCCGCCAAGGGTGCGCGCCCGACGGGGAACGCCAATCTGACCGTGCGCGGTCTTTCCCGCGCCGCCCTCGCCCGCGCGTCGACGCCGGTGGATATCGGTATCGTCGGCGTTCTCGATGCGCGCGGAGCCGCCGCCCGCGCGGTCCTCGCATCGAGCGGGCAGACCCTTGGGCGGGGTCAGGCGCGGCTTGCGCCGATCGGCAATAGCGGCTCCTTCCTCGACGACCTGATGGCTGCGCCCCTCTTCGCGCAGTTTCGCTATCAGGGTCCGGCCGGATCGCTCTGGGGGCTCAGCGGGCTGGAGATCGTGGACCTGACCGGGCCGCTATCGGTCGGCGCGGATGTGTCCGGCCGGTTGTCCGATCCGGTCATCCGCGGCTCGGTCCGCGCGACGGGCGCGCGACTCGAAAGCGCTGTGACGGGGACGGTCGTGACCGACCTCAACGCCACGGGCCGCTTCGACGGATCGCGGCTCCTCATCGACCGCTTCACCGGCAAGACGCCGGGCAACGGCGCGCTCTCCGGCCGGGCGACCTTCGACTTCGCCTCGGCGCGCGGCTTCGGCATGGACGTCGCGATCCAGGCGGAGAACGCCCGCCTGCTCGCCCGCGACGACATCGGCGCGACCGTCACCGGTCCGCTCGCGATCCGTTCGGACGGGGGTGCGGGCACGATCTCCGGCGACGTGAAGCTGATCCGCTCCAGCTTCCGCCTGGGCCGCGCGGCGGCGGCGGAGGTGCCGCAGCTTGCCGTTACCGAGATCAACCGCGACGACACCGCACCGGGCGATCGCGCGGCGGCGGGCGGCGGGTGGAGGCTCGACCTCCAGGCCAACGCGCGCAACCGCCTCGCCGTCACCGGCCTCGGTCTCGATAGCGAGTGGCAGGCGGACATGAAGATCGGCGGCACGATCGACGCGCCGCGCATCCTCGGCACCGCGACCTTGGTGCGCGGCGGCTATGAATTCGCCGGCCGCCGCTTCGAGCTGGAGCGCGGCACCATCCGCTTCTCGGGCGAATATCCGCCCGATCCGCAGCTCGACATCAGTGCGGAAGCCGACATCCAGGGCCTCAACGCGACGATCCGCGTCACCGGCACCGGCCTGCACCCGGACATCAGCTTCACCAGCGTGCCGGCGTTGCCGGAGGACGAGCTGCTCAGCCGACTGCTCTTCGGCACCTCGATCACCAACCTGTCAGCACCGGAGGCGGTGCAGCTGGCGGCGGCGGTGGCGTCGCTCCGCAGCGGGGGTGGCGGCGGGCTCGACCCGATCAACGCGGTACGCAAAGCGGCAGGCCTCGACCGCCTGCGCATCCTCCCCGCCGACCAGACCACCGGCCAGAAGGCGTCGGTGGCGGCAGGCAAATACGTCACCCGCCGCGTCTATGTAGAGGTCGCAACCGACGGCCAGGGCTATTCCGCCACTCGCGTCGAGTGGGAACTGACACGCTGGCTCTCGCTGCTGTCGAGCATCTCCAGCCTCGGCCGCACGAGCACGAACGTACGGATATCGAAGGATTATTGATCGCCACCCCCCGTTCGCGCTGAGCTTGTCGAAGCGCCAGTGAGACGGTGCATGCTGGCCCTTCGACAGGCTCAGGGCGAACGGCGGGGAGGGGCGGTTAACGCGCGGCGGCTGCCAGTTCCCCATTGCGCCGTTCGGCCGCTTCGAGCGTCGCCTTCACCAACGCGTTCAGGGCATCACCCTCGTCAAGGACGTTCAGGCCCTCGCGCGTCGAACCGCCGGGGCTGGCGACGCGGTCGGCTAGAACGGCCGGGCTCTCGTCCGCCTGCGCGGCGAGGAGGGCGGAGCCTTCTACGGTCGCGCGGGCGAAGCGGAGGGCCTGGTCGGCGGGGAGGCCGAGGGCTGTGGCTCCCGCCGCCAGTGCGTCGATGAAGCGGAAGGTGAAGGCGGGGCCGGAGCCGGAGAGTGCTGTTACCAGATCGAACTGGTCCTCGCTCGCCAGCCATTCGGCGAGGCCGAGGGTGCTCATGAGGGCGAGCACCGCATCGGCCCGCGCCGGCGGCACGCCCTCGGCATAGAGCGCCACCACGCCCTTGCCGATCGCGGCCGGGGTGTTGGGCATCACCCGCACGATCCCCTCAACGGCCGGAAAGCGGGTGCGGAGCGAGGCGATCTCGACACCGGCGAGGATCGACATCAGCACCGTTTCCGCCCCGAGCAGCGGGGCGAGGGCCGGCGCGACCTGGTCGAGAAGCTGCGGCTTGACGGCGAAGAGGACATAGGCCGGCACCTCGCCGTCGGGCGGGGGCGTCTGGAGGTGGCGTACGCCGTCCGGCAGATCGGGCCGGCCAGGGTCGATGACGGTGACTTGGTGCGAATCGAGGCCTGCCGCGACCCAGCCGCGCAGCATAGCCCCGCCCATGTTCCCCGCGCCGACGATCCAGAGGGGGCCTTCGACAAACATCGATCGTTCCGTTCGTGCTGAGTAGGGGCTGAGCCTGTCGAAGACCCGTATCGAAGCATCCTTCGATACGCCACTTCGACTTCGCTCAGCGGCTACTCAGGACGAACGGGACGGGGGCGCGGTCGTAAACAAGAACGCCCCACCCGTCGCCGGGCGAGGCGCTCATGTCCCATCGGGATGACCGCAGCTTACAGCTTGCTGGTCAGTTCCGGCACGATCTTGAACAGATCGCCGACAAGGCCGACGTCCGCCACCTGGAAGATCGGCGCGTCTTCGTCCTTGTTGATGGCGATGATGACCTTCGAGTCCTTCATGCCGGCGAGGTGCTGGATCGCGCCCGAGATGCCGACGGCGATGTAGACTTCCGGGGCCACGATCTTGCCGGTCTGGCCGACCTGATAGTCGTTCGGCACGAAGCCCGCATCGACCGCCGCACGCGACGCACCCACGCCTGCGCCGAGCTTGTCGGCGAGCGGCACGATGATCTGCTCGAAATTCTCACCGTTCTGGAGCGCGCGGCCGCCAGAGACGATGATCTTCGCGCTGGTCAACTCCGGCCGCTCGGACTTGGAGATCTCCGCACCGACGAAGCTCGACAGGCCGGTGTCGCCATCGGCGGAGACCGCCTCGACCTTGCCCGATCCGCTGCCCTTCTCCGCCTTGTCGAAGGCGGTGCCGCGCACGGTGATCACCTTCTTCGCGTCTGACGACTGCACCGTCGCGATCGCGTTGCCGGCATAGATCGGCCGGGTGAAGGTATCCGCGCTCTCGACCGACAGGATATCGGAAATCTGCGCGACGTCCAGCAGGGCCGCGACACGCGGGGCGATGTTCTTGCCGTTGGAGGTCGCGGGTGCCACGAAGGCGTCGTGGCTCTCCATCAGCTTGACGATCAGGGGCGCGACATTCTCCGCCAGCGCATGGCCGTAGGCCGCGTCGTCCGCCAGATAGACGGTACCGACGCCCGCGATCTTCGCGGCCTCGTCGGCGACCGCCGCACAGCCCGCGCCCGCCACCAGCAGGTTGACGTCGCCGAGCTTCGCCGCCGCGCTCACCGTGGCGAGCGTCGCGTCCTTCACGACCGCATTGTCGTGTTCAACGAGTACCAGCGCCGTCATGCCACCACTCCCAGGGTCTTGAGCTTGCCCACCAGTTCATCGACATCGGCGACCTTCACGCCCGCCTGACGCTTCGCCGGCTCCTCGACCTTCAGGGTCTTGAGGCGCGGGGTGGCGTCGACGCCGTAATCCGCCACCGTCTTCTGCGCGAGCGGCTTCGACTTCGCCTTCATGATGTTCGGCAGCGAGGCATAACGCGGCTCGTTCAGGCGAAGATCGGTGGTGATGATCGCCGGCAGCTTGAGGCTGACCGTCTCAAGACCACCGTCGACCTCGCGGGTGACCGCTACAGTCTCGCCCGAAACCTCGACCTTGGAGGCGAAGGTGCCCTGGCCCCAGCCGAGCAAAGCCGCCAGCATCTGGCCGGTCTGGTTCGAATCGTCGTCGATCGCCTGCTTGCCGAGAAGGACGATCTGCGGCGCTTCCTCGGCCACGATCGCCTTCAGGATCTTGGCGACGGCCAGCGGCTCGACCTCACCCTCGGCCGCGACCAGGATCGCGCGATCGGCGCCCATGGCGAGGCCGGTGCGCAACGTCTCCTGCGCCTTCGCCTCGCCGATCGAGACGACCACGACCTCGGTAGCGACGCCCTTTTCCTTCAGGCGCAGCGCTTCCTCGACCGCGATCTCGTCGAACGGGTTCATCGACATCTTCACATTGGCAAGATCGACGCCAGAACCGTCCATCTTCACCCGCGGCTTCACATTGTAGTCGATCACCCGCTTCACGGGCACGAGTACCTTCATGTCGATCCTTCCCCAACGATGACGGCGCGACGCCGCGGACTCCCTCCACCTCGTCGCGCGCGGATACCGGCAAGGCCGTAAAAGAGATTCGGGGGGCGATCAACCGGGCGCGGCCAACAAGATGTTGCAGCGCGGAAAGCCGGTCGATCATACAACCCGATCGAAGTTTCGGTTCGACCTTATGCGACTGGCGCCGACTGCCGTGCGGCGGCATCTACGGCCCGTCACACCGATCAACGGAGCACTCGCATGGCCAAGGTCCTTGTCCTCTACTATTCCAGCTACGGGCATATCGAGACGATGGCGTCCGCGATCGCCGACGGCGCCCGCGCCGCCGGTGCCGAGGTGGACGTGAAGCGGGTGCCCGAGACCGCGCCCCTCGAAGTCGCCCGGAACGCCCATTTCAAGCTCGACCAGTCCGCGCCAGAGGCGAAGGTCGCCGATCTGGAGAACTACGACGCGATCGTCATCGGCGCGCCGACCCGTTTCGGCCGGATGCCGAGCCAGATGGCCGCGTTCCTGGATCAGGCCGGCGGCCTGTGGGCGCGTGGCGCGCTCAACGGCAAGGTCGGCGCTGCCTTCACCTCGACCGCCAGCCAGCATGGCGGGCAGGAGGTGACTTTGTTCTCGATCATCACCAACCTGCTGCATTTCGGCATGACGATCGTCGGCCTGCCCTACAGCTTCCAGGGCCAGCTGAAGCTCGACCAGGTGACCGGCGGCTCGCCCTATGGCGCGACGACGATCGCCGCCGGCGACGGATCGCGCCAGCCGAGCGCCAACGAACTGGACGGCGCGCGCCACCAGGGTGAACTGGTGGCGAAGACGGCGGCGAAGCTGTTCGGGTAACTTCCCTCATTGCCGTCATGCCAGCGAAGGCTGGCATCCATGGCTCGGAGTCCAGAGAGCATCCGTTATTCCGAGAGACATGGACCCCAGCCTTCGCTGGGGTGACGGCTCATGGGTTTAGCCCCGCAGCACGGCGAGCAGCGCGTCCCGCTTCTCGATGCACTCTGCATAGTCGGTCACCGGCGTCACTTCGGCCACGGACGCCATCGCCCGCTCCAGCCGCGCCCGGCCCTCCGCCGTGACCTCGCCGAGCCCGGCGGCGACATGGGCCATCTCCTCCATGTTGCCCGAACAGTGCAGCGCCACGTCGCATCCCGCCGCGACCACGTCGCGCGCCCGGGTGGTGAAGTCGCCCGCCAGCGCCTGCATACCCAGATCGTCCGACATCAGCAGCCCTTCGAAGCCGATGCGGCCCCGGATGATCTCCGAAATCACCTTCGGCGACACGCTGGCGCAGCGCGCCGCGTCCCAGGCGGCGTAGACGACATGCGCCGTCATCCCCATCACCGCCTTGTTGAGGCTGTGGAAGGGGACGAGATCGCTCTCCAGCGCCTGCGCTTCGGCGTCCACGGTGGGCAGTTCGACATGGCTGTCCGCCAGCGCCCGGCCGTGTCCCGGCATATGCTTGACCACGCCGACGACCCCCGCATCCCGCAGCCCGTCGAGCACCGCGCGGCCGAGTGCGGCGACGCGCATCGGGTCCGACCCAAGCGCACGGTCGCCGATGATGTCGTGCGCCCCCGGCTGCCGCACGTCGAGGAGCGGCAGGCAGTCGACATTGACCCCCACCTCCTTCAGCGTGAAGCCGATGGCGGCGGCGTTAGCGCGCGCCGCCTCGATCGCGGTAATCGGCGCGACCTCGTAGAGGTGGTCGAACACCTCCGCCTTCGGGAAAGCGGGCCATTCCGGCGGCTGCATCCGCGCCACGCGGCCGCCCTCCTGGTCGATCAGGATCGGGACGTCCTCTCGGCCCGACAGCGCCCGCAGATCGTCGGTCAGCGCCAGCATCTGCGCGCGATCGACGCAGTTCCGCTTGAACAGGATGTGGCCGGCGGGTTCGACCTCACGGAAGAACGCCCGCTCCTCGTCGCTGAGCGTCGTGCCGCAGATCCCGAGGATCGCAGGCAGCATCAGTTGCCGACCACCGAGCAGCTGTCGCCGGAGACCTTCATCTTTGCGCAGATCGATCCGGCCTGTCCGCCCGCCGCCGCGCGCAGGCGGTAGAGCGTGCCGTTGGCGGTCGACACCGGCGCAATCGCAGGCGTCAGCCCGCCAAGCGCCGCGAACCGTTTCGACAGAGCCTTCCATGCGGCATTGGCCTTCGCCTCGGAGGAGAAAGCGCCGAGCTGGATCGTGCCGCCCGACAACGGTGTCTCGGGCTTGGGCGGCTCGACCTTGGCGGGCGCGGGCTTCGGTGTCGGTGGCGCGGCCTTGACCGGAGCAGGCGCGGGAGCAGCCGATTTCGGCGCCGCGGCCGTCGATGCGGTAGGCTTGGGCGAGACGGCCGCAGGCTCCGCCTCGCGTGTGGTCATCGGCGCTTCGGGCAGGGCGGAGAGGTCGATCTGCGAGGGGCGGTCGTCGCCCTGGCTGGTGGCATAGGTGCTATCGCCCTGGCCCGCGACCTCCATGCCGCCCACCTTGTCGGTCGGCACCTTATAGGGCCCCGGCTGCGCCTTGATCAGGCCGGGCGGGCCGTCGCCCTCCCCCTCGCCGATCGCCCAATAGGCGAGGCCGATGCCGACGAAGGCGACCAGCAGCAGGATCATCGCGATCAGCAGGAAGCGTCCGCCACCCCCGCCGCTCTTCTTACGGCGCGGCCGGGCATTCTCCGCCTCGACGGGCTCCAGCCAGGGCAGGCTCTCGTCGTAATCGCGCGAAGCCGCCCGCCGGTCGCCCATCAGTTCATCTCCTCCGCCGCCGCGACCCCCATGATGCCGAGGCCGTTGCGGACAACCTGCCCCACCGCATCGGCCAGCGCCAGACGTGCGGCGGTGACGGCAAGGTCGTCCGGAAGGAGGAAGCGTCGGGCCGGGTCATCGTTCCCCCTGTTCCAGAGCGCGTGGAAGGCGGCCGCGAGATCGAACAGGTAGAAGGCGACGCGATGCGGCTCATGCGCGTTCGCCGCGCCCTCCACCACGCGCGGGAATTGCGCGGCGAGCTTGACCAGCGCCAGTTCCTCGGCGTCGAGCAGGGTCAGGTCCGCCTCGGGCAGGCTCAGCCCCGCCTCGTCCGCGCGGCGGTGGAGCGAGCGGATGCGGGCATGAGCGTACTGGACGTAGAAGACCGGGTTGTCCTTCGACGCCTCGACCACCTTGGCGAAGTCGAAATCCATCTGGGCGTCGGCCTTGCGGGTCAGCATGGTGAAGCGGACGACGTCCTTGCCGACCTCCTCGACCACATCGGCGAGGGTCACGAACGACCCCGAGCGCTTGGACATCTTCACCGGCTCGCCATTGCGGAGCAGGCGGACCATCTGCACGAGCTTGATGTCGAGGGGGGTGCGCCCGCCGGTCAGCGCCTTCACCGCCGCCTGGATGCGCTTGACCGTACCGGCATGGTCCGCACCCCAGATGTCGATCAGCTGGTCCGCTTTCTCCGCCTTCTGGTAGTGGTAGGCGAGGTCGTTGCCGAAATAGGTGTAGCTGCCGTCCGCCTTGCGGATCGGGCGGTCGCTGTCGTCGCCGAACTCCGTCGCGCGGAACAGGGTCATCTCCTCCGGCGCCCAATCGTCGGGCAGCTCGCCCTTCGGCGGCTCCAGCGTGCCTTCGTAGACATAGCCGTTCGCACGCAAGGTCTCGACAGCCGCCGCGACCTTGCCCGACTTCTGCACCTCCGCCTCGGAGGAGAAGACGTCGTGATGGATGCCGAGGAGGGCGAGGTCGGCCCGGATCATGTCCATCATCGCCGCCACGGTCCGCTCGCGGAACAGGTCGAGCCATTCGCTCTCCGGCTTGCCGACGAAGCGATCGCCGAACTTCGCCGCCAACGCCTGACCGATCGGGATGAGGTAGTCGCCGGGATACAGCCCCTCCGGCACGGTGATCGTCTCGCCCAGCGCCTCGCGATAGCGGAGATGCGCCGACCGGCCGAGCGTCTGCACCTGCGACCCCGCGTCGTTCACGTAATACTCGCGCGTCACCGCATAGCCCGCATGCTCCAGCAGGCTGGCGAGCGCATCGCCCACCACCGCACCCCGGCAATGGCCCATGTGCATCGGCCCCGTCGGGTTGGCGGAGACGTACTCGACGTTCACCCGCGTCCCCGCGCCGACGTTGGACCGCCCATAGGCCGCCGCCATCGTCAGGATCTCGGACAGCTCCGCCCGCCAGGTCACCTCGGTGAGCGCGAGGTTGATGAACCCCGGCCCGGCGACATCCACCTTTTCGACCCAGTCGAGCGCCGCGAGCTTCGGCGCGATCAGCGCGGCGAGCGCGCGGGGGTTGGTGCCCGCAGGCTTCGCCAGCACCATCGCGGCATTGGTGGCGAGATCGCCGTGGCTCGCATCGCGCGGCGGCTCGATCGTCACGTTGTGGCGGTCGAGACCTGCGGGCAGCGCCCCCTCCGCCACAAGCGCGTCGAGCGCGGCGTCGAGTTCGGCGGCGAAACGGGCGTAGAGCGTGGTCACTGGCAAGTCCGATGATGCGAAAGCCCGCGCCTCTAGCGGAAGCGGGGGCAAAGGTCACCCTGTCCACACCCCCTGTAAGGCCGTTCACGCTGAGCTTGTCGAAGCGCCAGTGAGACCGTTGGCGCTGGCCCTTCGACAGGCTCAGGGCGAACGAGGTTGGATTGTGTCGGGATCAGACGCCGCTACCCTCCGTCGATGACCAGACGCCACCTGCGCGCGTTCTAAGCGAATCCGCCCGGCAGTTCGACCGGCCCGATCAGCTCGCGATGGCGTGACAGAGCGTAGCGGTCCGTCATCCCGGCGATGAAGTCGGCGATATGCCGCCCGCGCCAGGGCTCCTCCGCCGGCAAACGTGCCTGCCATTCGGCGGGCAGCAGCGTCGGATCGGCGCGATAAGCGTCTGCAAGGTTCGCGATCACCCGTTGCGCCTGGGCAGCGACACCGATCTGATGCGGATGGTGGTAAAGGTTGGCGTACATGAAGCGCTTGAATGCCCGCTCCTGCTCGGCCAGCGCTGGAGAGAAGGCGGCGACGGGCTGTCCTGCCGCTCGCGCATCATCCGGCGTCCGGATGCCCAGCTCCGCGATCCGTCGCTCCGTCCCCGCGAGAAGGTCATTGACCATCACGCCGATCTGCTCGCGCACGAACTCGCCGATCAGATGGGCGCGGTCGAGATGCGGGAAGCGCGCCGTCACCGCTGCCCATGACCCCGCGACCAAGGGCTGCGCCACCAGCATGTCGAGGTCGAGCAGCCCGGCGCGTAGCCCGTCATCCATGTCGTGATTGTCATAGGCGATGTCGTCGGCCAGCGCCGCGACCTGCGCCTCGATCGACGGCCAGCTGTCGAGGTCGAGCGGAAAGGCGCGGTCAGCCTCCACCATCGCCCAGGTTGGTGACGCGACCGGCCCGTTGTGCTTGGCCAGCCCCTCCAGCGTGTCCCAGGTGAGGTTCAGGCCGCGCCAGCCCGGATAGGGAGCCTCGATCTCGGTCAGGACACGCAGAGTATGGGCGTTGTGGTCGAAGCCGCCGACATCGGCGAAGGCGGGATGCAGCGCCTCCTCCCCCGAATGGCCGAAGGGCGGGTGACCGATGTCGTGGGCGAGACAGAGCGCCTCGGTCAAATCCTCGTTGAGGCCGAGCGCGCGGGCGATCGTCCGCCCGATCTGCGCGACCTCCAGGCTGTGGGTCAGGCGGACGCGGAAATGGTCGTCATCGGGTGCCACGAAGACCTGCGTCTTGTGCGCCAGCCGCCGGAACGAGATGCAGTGGATGATCCGGTCACGATCCCGCTGGAACGCGTCGCGCGGCCCGCGTGAGCCTGCCCCCGGCGTGGCGTGGAGGCGGCCACGGCTCTGCGCCGGGTTGCTGGCGTAAGGGGCGGGCATAAGGGGGCAGATGGCGGTCAGGGGATCAGGTAGCAAGCCGTGAAAATGATGATGTCACCCCAGCGAAGGCTGGGGTCGCGGTGAACCGGCGCACGCCTCTGGTACGCGATGCCAGCCTGCGCTGGCATGACCACTTGGGTTGGCTTTACTTCAGCGCCTCGACCTTCTGGCCCTTCTCGCTTTCCACGCGGAAGCCGGACCGTCCCCCCTTGGACAGCTGGTTCACATAATCCTGCGCCTCGCTCTTGCTGGCGAAGGGGCCGACGACCAGCCGGTTGGTCGCGCCGATGTCGATGACATGCGGCTTGCGGCGGCTGTAGAGGTCGGGATCGGCCTTCAAGAGCTTGTTCCATTCGCGGCCGAGCGTGGACCGGTTCGCCCCGCCCGCGACCTGCACCCAGATGCGCGGCTTCTCCGGTTCGGGTTTCGGCCTAGGCTTGGGTTTCGCCTTCGCCGGGACCGGTTTGGCGGGTTCTTCCACGGCTTTCTGGGCCGAGGCTTCTTCAACGGCCGGCGGCGGATCGACCGCGACGGGGATGGGCGCTTCACTCGGGGTCGGCCCGGCGAGCGCCACCGCAGGCTCTGCTGGTGGTGGAGGTCCAACAAGCCGGCGAACCGGTGCGGCGGTGCCACGTGTTATCCGCGCGGGTGCCCGCCAACCCGCATCCTCGACAACGGACGGTGCATCCGCGACAGCCGGCTCGGGCACGACCGGAGGCTTGGTGGCCGGCACGATGACGCCCGGCTTCACCGATCCCTGCGCCACGGTGACCACCTCCTCGCGCAGCTTGCCGGCGGCGGGGAGGACGCCGAACTGCACGGCCGCCGCCTTCTGCGCCGGGCGGAGATTGGCGAGGCGAGCGAGGAAGGGGATCATCTGCTCGGCCTGACGCTGCGGCAGGATCTGGCGGGCGATCTGCGAGGCGTCGGCGATGTCGCCGGTCATCGCCGCGACGAACACCCGCGTCCGCCAGGCGGCCATGTCCTGCTTGCGAAGCAGGGGGTCGAGCGTGCCGATCGCCAGCGCGCGGTCGCCGCTGATCGCCAGCGAGGTCGCGAGGCGGCGGGTGGTCTCGTCATCCGGCCGGGTCTGCAGCGCCAGCGCATAATCCCGCTGCGCCCTCCGGTTATCGCCGCGCAGGTCGCGCGCGAGGCCCCGATCGGCGGCGATGCGAGTTTCGGGGAAGCCGAGGTCCACGGCGTCGTCGAAGAGGCGGAGCGCGATGCGCGGCTGCTGCGACATGAGGAACGCGGTCGCGAGGCCCGCCTTCACCCGCCCGTCGCGGGGCGCCACCTCTTCCGCCCGGCTCCAGAAACTCAGGGCCGCCTCGATATCGCCGACCGCCAGCGCCGCCTCTCCGGCGCCGGCCAGCGCATCGAGATTGCGCGGGCTGGCGGCCAGGATGCGCAGGTTGCGGGTCAGCTCGTCGGCCGGGTTCTTCAGGACGCTGCGGCTCGTCTCCGCCTCGTTCAGGAAGGGGAGCGGACCTGTCGACGGCGCGTCCTGCGCCATCGCTGCGGACGCACAGAGCACGCCCGCTAGAATCGCTGTCGTCGTAGAACCCCGCCGCATGAGGACGCCATGTGCGCCCGCTCGGCTGGCGCAAAGCTGAACGAGCCTGCGCATCGGCGAAACGGGGCGGCCATGCGGTGGCTTGCCTACCTTCAGGCGAAGGCGAAACCCGGGCGCGGACAGACGTTCAAGATGATCGAGCGGCTCGCCCGACATTCCCGTCCTGTCGAAGGTCAGGATCCATCTGCGCTCCGAATCCGTCGGAGCGTCGAATAGATGCTGACTTCCGTCAGCATGACGGGTTGCGAGACAACCGCCACCGAGGGCGGATGTCGAACCGGCGTTACTGGTTGCCCTGGCGGTTCAGGAAGCGCGGGATGTCCAGCGGCGTGCGCTCCGATGCGGGAGCGTCGTCATCAGCCTGCACCTTCGAGGCGCCACGCGAGATGTTGGACATCCGCTCGAACAGGGTGCCGCCCTCGCGCTTCGGCGCGCGGACGCGCACCTCCGGCTCGGGCTCGACAGCGACCGGCTCCGGCGCAGGCGCGGTGGCAACCGGAACCGGCGGCTCCAGACGGATATAGGGGCGGGCGGGCGCGGCGACCGTCGGGGTGTCGAGCAGCAGCTCGTCCGTCGGCGCGGCCGACTCGGCCGCAACGGCCTCGGGCTCCGACGTGACGTCCGCCACCGGCGCCGGCGCGACATCCGCTGCCTTCGGCGCGGCGGTCGCGGCCTCGGCGGCGGCAGGCCGGCCGGGGAAGCTGAACACCTTGGCGGGTTCCGGCTTGACCGGCGCGGCAGCCGCACCGGCCTCGATGCCCGTCGCGACGACCGACACGCGGATCTTGCCTTCGAGGTCGTTGTTGAACGCCGAACCCCAGATGATGTTGGCGTCCGGATCGACCAGTTCGCGGATGTGGTTCGCCGCCTCGTCGATCTCCATCAGGCGCATGTCCTCGCCACCGACGATCGAGATGATGACGCCCTTCGCGCCCTTCATCGAAACGCCGTCGAGCAGCGGGTTGGCGATCGCCTTTTCGGCCGCCTCGATCGCGCGGTTGTCGCCGGACGCTTCGCCCGTGCCCATCATCGCCTTGCCCATCTCGCCCATCACCGAGCGGACGTCGGCGAAATCGAGGTTGATGAGGCCCGGCATGACCATCAGGTCGGTGATCGACCGCACGCCCTGCTGCAGCACCTCGTCCGCCATCTGGAACGCTTCCTTGAAGGTCGTGTTCGGGTTGGCGATCAGGAACAGGTTCTGATTCGGGATGACGAGCAGCGTGTCGACATGCTTCTGCAGCTCGGCGATGCCGGCGTCGGCGGCCTTGGCGCGACGCGACCCTTCGAAGTTGAACGGCTTGGTGACGACGCCGACGGTCAGGATGCCCTTGTCACGCGCGGCCTTGGCGATGACGGGAGCCGCGCCCGTGCCGGTGCCGCCGCCCATGCCGGCGGTGATGAAGCACATGTGCGAGCCTTCGAGCGCCTTGTCGACCTGCTCGATCGCTTCCTCGGCGGCGGCGCGGCCGATCTCCGGACGGGCGCCCGCTCCCAGTCCCTGCGTGATCTTGAGGCCGAGCTGGATACGGCGGTCGGCGGCCGACGCATTGAGCGCCTGGGCATCGGTGTTGGCGACCACGAATTCGACGCCCTGCACGTCGGAGCCGATCATGTTTGCGATGGCGTTGCCGCCCGCGCCGCCGACGCCGATGACGCTGATGCGCGGCCGCAGTTCATCCACTTCCGGCCGGACGAATTCGATGCTCATGCCTCAATCTCCCTAGGCCGCGCCCCCGGCCGCAAATCCAGTCGCGGAATCATGCCCTAGGCGGACTCGCGGGGCGAGCGAAAAGTGAGTGCGGTCCACAAGTTATCCACAGGTTGTTCCCGGGGATGCGCACATGTGGCGGCTCGTCGGACTCGCGTCTCAACTCACCTCTGCGGAACACTCAGTACCCCGCCTTGAACGCCGCCATCAGCCGCTGGACGATGCCGCCGCTCACCGCGCGGTGGACCACCTGCGCCGGGGGCAGCGCCTCGCGCAGGTCCTGCGGGTCGGATGCGGCGAAATGGGTGAGGCCGGCAAGGGTGGCGAAGGCGGGGCCGCCATGCGCATCGGGCAGGCCGACCAGTCCGCGTGGCCGGCCGACACGCACGGGCCGCCCGAGCACGCCCTGCGCATAGTCGGCGATTCCCTTCAGCTCCGCGCCGCCGCCGGTGATCACCACCTGCCGGGCGATCGGGCCGGAGAAGCCCAGCGCCTTCAACGCCCCCGCGATCTCGCCCATCAACTGGTCGAGCCGGGTGCGGATCACCGCGATCAGCGCGGCGCGCGGCACGCGCCGCGTGTCGCCCTCGCGATCCGCCGCCGCGCCGCCGACCTCGATCATGTCGTGGTTGTCGCGCGGGGAAGTCATCGCCGAGCCGTGGAAGCACTTCATCCGCTCCGCGTGCGCGCGTCGCGTGCCGAAGGCGGAGGAGATATCGTCGGTGATGTCCGCCGCGCCGAAGGGGATCGAGGTCAGGCCGACCAGCATCCCGCCCGCGAAGACCGAGACGTTGGTCACCCCCGCGCCCAGCTCCACCAGCGCGACGCCGAGCTCACGCTCCTCTTCCGAGAGCGAGGCCATGCCGGTCGCCACCGGCGCCGCGACGATCGCCTCGACGCCGAGATGCGCGGAGCGGACGCAGAGATCGAGATTGCGCACCGGCGACGGGTCCGCCGCGACGACGTGGATGTCGACGCCAAGGCGATCGGCGTGGAGGCCGAGCGGCTTCTTCACGCCCTGCAGCCCGTCGAGCGTGTAGAGCGTCGGCTGCGCGTGCAGCACCATGCGCCCGTCCGGGTCGATCGAGTTGCGCCCCGCTGCCAGCAGCTCGTCGATATCCTCCTGGTCGATGCGCTGCCCGCCAAGCTCGACCTCGACCGAGGCGACATCGGAGACGAGGCCGCCCGCTGAGAAGCTGACCCAGACGTCATCGATGTTGATGCCGGCGATCCGCTCCGCCTGCTCCACCGCCTCGCGGATGGCGACCTCGGTCGCTTCCATATCGGCGATGTAGCCGCGCCGGATCCCCTTGGACTCGCGCTGCCCGGTGCCGAGCACCTGCATGTCGCCGCCATCCGCCCGCTCGGCGATGAGCGCGCAGATCTTGGACGATCCGATGTCCAAGGCGGTGATGAGATTGCCCCGTTGCTGTGCCACCCTGCGTTCTCCCTATGTGGTCCCGGGGCCAGCGGTCGCAGGCGCCCCCACCTGCTTGCCCGGCTCGTTCGAGACCCTGACCACCATCCGTCCCGGAATGCGCATGTCGAAGCGGATGAAGCCCTGACCCAGCAGGCGCTTGTTGGCATCCATCCGCGCGAACTTGACCAGGGCCGCGCGCGCCTCCTCGTCACCTTCCGGCAGGGCCAGCGTCTCGCCGGAATGGAAGCGCAGATCCCAGCGCCGCCCGCCGACCCAGTTGGCCCCCGCCAGCATCGCCTTCAGCTGCGGCGCGGCCTCGGTCAGCGCCGAGAGCGAGGCCGCCTGCACGTTCGCGTTCGGCCCGATGATGAGGGGCAGGTCCGGCATGTTCGACAGATCGACGGGTCCGAGGACGATGCCGCTGCGATCGATCAGGCGCAGCTGCTGGCGGTACTGCCAGACCGCGACCGGCCGCCGCTCGACCACGTCCACCACAAGCGTATCGGGCAGGCGGCGCGACACCCGCGCATCCTCGATCCACGGATAGCGGAGCAGCTTGCCCCGGATCTCCTGCAGATCGACCAGCGGCATCGCCATCGAATTCTGGTCGAACGCCACCTCGTAGACCGGCATCTTGTCCATATGGGCGAGGCCACGCACGTCGACGCGCGTCACCTCGAAGCCGGCATCGCCGATCTTCTGCCCCAGCCAGCGGGTCGAACCCGTCCACGCCATCTGCGGGAGGCCGAGGAAGAAGAGGAGCGCGATCGGCCCCGCCACCGCCAGCGCATAGCCGGCGCATTTGGCGGCGCGCTTGATCTGCGCCATCGGCAGGCCAAGGCTGTTGGACGACGCAGGCGCGGCGCGGCGCGGCGTCGGCTTTACCGGTGCGCGGCGGGTGGCGGAGGGCGGGCGGCTGCGGGCGGGTTCGCCACGGCGGAGGCGGGGGCGTTCGGTCATGCGGCCTTCTCCCGCGCGGCAGCGTGGTCGCTGAGTGCCTCCTGCACGATCCGCTCTACCAGATCGGCATAGCTCATGCCGATATGCTTCGCCTGCTCGGGCACCAGGCTGAGCGGCGTCATGCCCGGCTGGGTGTTGACCTCCAGCAGGTAAAGCCCGGCCTCTCCCTGCTCGTCATCCCAGCGGAAGTCGGAGCGGCTGGTTCCCTTGCAGCCGAGGACGTGATGCGCCTTCACCGCCATCGCCATCGCCGATTGCGCGATCTCGGCCGGGATCTGCGCCGGGCAGACGTGGACGGTCAGCCCGTCGGTGTATTTTGAGTCGTAGTCGTAAAAGCCCGATTTCGGCTTCAGCTCGGTCACTGCCAGCGCCCGGTCGCCCAACACCGCGACGGTCAGTTCGCGCCCCTTGATGAACGGCTCGGCAAGCAGTTCGGCGAAGTGCTTCCACGGCCCCTCGGTCTCGCGCCCGATCGGCTGGCCGTAATTGCCGCCCTCCGTCACGATCGCGACGCCGACCGACGACCCCTCGTTGACCGGCTTCAGCACATAGGGGCGCGGCAGCGGATCGGCGGCGTAGAGGCTCTCCGATCCGACGATCATGCCACCGGGCATGCGGATGCCGTGCGGCACCAACGCCTGCTTGGTCAGCACCTTGTCGATCGCGATCACCGAGGTGGCCAGGCCCGAATGGGTGTATGGAACGCCCATCAGGTCGAGCATTCCCTGCACCGACCCGTCCTCACCCGGCGTGCCGTGCAGGGCGTTGAAGACGACTTCCGGCTTCGCCTCGGCGAGGCGGAGCGCGACATCCCGCCCCATGTCGACCCGCGTGACACGATACCCGCGCGATTCCAGCGCGTCGGCGACACCTTTGCCGGAGGTAAGCGAAACCTCCCGCTCGGACGACCACCCGCCCATCAGGACCGCGACGTGAAGTGTCATACCATCCTCCCCATGCAGGGCATGGGGAGGGGGACCGCTCGCGAAGCGAGTGGTGGAGGGGAAGAGCGAGACGGCCGGGCCTGCCCCTCCACCACTCGGCTGCGCCGAGCGGTTCCCCTCCCCGCGCTTCGCGCAGGGAGGATGAGAAGAGCTTCCCTCACTTCGCCACCCCCACGCGCTGGATTTCCCATTCCAACGTCACCCCCGAATGCGCCTTCACCTTGTCGCGCACCTCCTCGCCCAGTGCCTCGATGTCCGCGCTGGTCGCCGTGCCAAGGTTGAGGAGGAAGTTGCAGTGCTTCTCACTCACCTGCGCATCGCCCCGCCGCAGCCCCCGGCATCCGGCCGCATCGACCAGCGCCCATGCCTTGTGCCCGACCGGGTTCTTGAAGGTCGATCCGCCGGTCTTGCTGCGCAGCGGCTGGCTCGCCTCCCGCTCGGCGGCGATGCGGTCCATCTCCGCCTGGATCGCGGCGCTGTCACCCGGCTCCCCGCGAAAGGTCGCGCTCACCACAACCGCGCCGTCGGGCAGGTCGCTGTGCCGATAGGTGTAGCCAAGCTGATCGCGCGACAAAGTCACCTGCTCGCCGGAACGCAGCACGACCTCGGCCTCGACGAGGATGTCGCTGGTCTCACGGCCATAGGCCCCGCCGTTCATCCGCACGAAGCCGCCGACCGTGCCGGGGATCGAGCGCAGGAACTCCAGTCCCGCGATCCCCGCATCGCGCGCGGTGGAGGAGACGAGGATGCCCGACGCCCCGCCATCACAGCGGAGCGTGGTCGCATCCACCGCCTCGCACTTGGCGAATGGCTTGCCCAGCCGCACGACCACGCCCGGCACCCCGCCGTCGCGGACGATCAGGTTGGAGCCGAGGCCGAGGGCCATCAGCGGGGTTGCGGGATCGAGATCGCGCAGGAAGCCGGCGAGATCATCGGCGTCCTTCGGCTCGAACAACCACTCCGCCGCGCCGCCCGACTTGAACCAGACCAGCGGTGCGAGAGGCGCGTTGGCGGTGAGGGTGCCACGGGTGGCGAGGGCGAGCACTAGCGTCCTCCCTGCGCGAAGCGTGGGGAGGGGGACCATGCGAAGCATGGTGGAGGGGACGGCGCGAAGACGCCGCTCGCGCGCCGGCCCTCCACCACGACGCTTCGCGTCGCGGTCCCCCTCCCCATCTTCGATGGGGAGGATGAAGAAGGCCCTCCTGCTCTCACCCCTTCGGGCCCCACAGCGCCAGCCACTTCTCCCAGGCCTGGATCTGCGCGTCGGCGACATCCTTCGCCGCCTTGGCCGCGCCCTCATATCCACCCTTGTCCATCTGCCGGAACACGGTCTCGACATTGGTCCGGTGCGCGTCCAGCATCTGGTGCTGCATCTTGATCCACGGTGCGAAGAAATCGTTCATGCCGCCTTCTCCATCTTCATGGCGTCCGCCAACCCCGCCGCCCATTTCGTGATGTCGCCGGCACCAAGGCAGACGACCATGTCGTCCGGCCGCGCCACGCCGCGCAGTTCCTTCGCCAGCGCATCCGGCCCGTCGATGGTCTGCGCCGAACGATGCCCGCGCATCTTCAGGCCCGACACGAGCGCCGCCGCATCCACGCCCTCGATCGGCTGCTCGCCCGCCGGATAGACCGGGGCGGCATAGACGATGTCCGCGTCATTGAAGGCGGACTGGAAATCCTCCATCAGGTCGCGCAGGCGGGTGTAGCGATGCGGCTGCACTACCGCGATGACGCGGCCCTTCGCGCCTTCCCGCGCGGCCGACAGCACCGCGCGGATCTCCACCGGATGGTGGCCGTAATCGTCGATGATGGTCACGCCATCCACCTCGCCGACTTTGGTGAAGCGCCGCTTCACCCCGCCGAACTTGGCGAAGCCGCGCTGGATCGTCGCATCGTCCACCCCCAGCTCCAGCGCCACGCCGATGGCGGCGAGCGCGTTCTGGACGTTGTGGCGACCGGGCATCGGCAGCTCGATGCCCTCGATCGAGCGGCTGGTGCCGTCGCGATGGCGGATGATCGCCTCGAACCGGTTCCCGCCGGGGATCGGCGTTACGTTGACGCCGCGCACATCGGCCTGTGCCGAGAAGCCGTAGGTCACGACGCGCCGGTCGCGCACCTTGGGCAGGATCGCCTGCACCTCGGGATGGTCGAGGCACATCAGCGCCGCGCCGTAGAACGGCACGTTCTCGACGAACTCGACGAACGCCTCCTTCACCGCATCGAACGACCCGTAATGGTCGAGATGCTCGGGATCGATGTTGGTGACCACCGCGATCGTCCCGTCAAGGCGCAGGAAGGAGCCGTCGCTCTCATCCGCCTCCACCACCATCCAGTCGGACGCGCCGAGGCGGGCGTTGGAGCCGTAGCTGTTGATGATGCCGCCGTTGATGACGGTCGGGTCCACGCCACCCGCGTCGAGCAGGGCCGCCACCATCGAGGTCGTCGTCGTCTTGCCATGCGTGCCGGCGACCGCGACGGTGGACTTCAGCCGCATCAGCTCCGCCAGCATCTCGGCCCGGCGGACGACGGGGACGCGGGTCTCCAGCGCCAGCTCCACCTCCGGATTGCCGCGTTTGATCGCGGTGGAGGTCACCACCACCGCCGCATCGCCCAGGTTCTCCGCCTTGTGGCCGATCATCACCTTGATGCCGCGCGCCCGCAGGCCCTCGACCACATAGCCCTCGGCCACGTCGGACCCCTGCACCTTGTAGCCGAGATTGTGCATCACCTCGGCGATGCCGGACATGCCGATCCCGCCGATGCCGATGAAATGGATCGTGCCGATATCGAGGCTGACGCCCTTCATTCCTGAACCCTTACAAAATCCGCCACATCATCCCCGAAGCCGTTCGCGCTGAGCCTGTCGAAGCGCCAGTGAGACCGTTGGCGCTGGCCCTTCGACAGGCTCAGGGCGAACGGGGTTTGGAAGGATGACCTGATCACCGCCGCCCTTCCATCGCCAGAGCGGCGGGCGCGGCGAGGCCCACGACCGGCTCTTCCTTGACCTTCAGCGGCGTGACGATTGGGCTGGGGCCAATCGACTCCAGCAGGTCCGCCAGATCGCGCGTCGCGTCCGGCCGCCCGGTCGCCGCCGCGAGGGCGGCGGTCTGCGGCAGGTCCTGCGCCATGTCGACAATCGCGGCGGCAAGAGCCTCCGCCGTGAACGCGGTCTGCGCGATCGCCCGCGCCCCACCGGTCTCGGCCATCTCGCGCGCGTTGACGGTCTGGTGGTCGTCCATCGCGCTGGGCAGCGGGACCAGGATCGCCGGCCGCCCTGCGACGGTCAGTTCCGCAATGGTCGACGCCCCCGCCCGTGCGACGACCAGATGCGCGTCGGCAAGGCGGGCAGGCATGTCCTCGATATAGGTCAGCAGGTCGGCGGCGAGGCCCAGTTCGGCATAGCGCGCCTTCACGCCTTCGATGTCCTCGGGGCGGCATTGCTGCACGATCCTGAGCTTCGACCGAAGTTCGGCCGGAAGCGCCGCCAGCCCGTCCGGCACCACCTTCGACAGGATCGTCGCGCCCTGGCTGCCGCCCGTCACCAGCACGTTCAGGCTGCTGCTCAACGCCGGGAAGGGCTGGCCGCGCAGCGCCAGAACCTCCTCCCGTACCGGATTGCCGACGAGGTGGATCTTGCCCTCGACGCCCTCGGGCAATCGCTCGATCACCGGATAGGCGGTGGCGATCGCATCCACCTTCTTCGCCAGGTAGCGGTTCACCCGGCCGAGCACCGCGTTCTGCTCGTGGATCACGGTCGGAATACCGTCCGCCAGGGCGCCCATCAGCGCAGGCAGGGCGGGGTAACCGCCGAAGCCGACCACCGCCATCGGATCGGCCCTGCGGTACAGCCGCCGCGCCATCGCGCGTCCCGCCAAAATCGAACGCCCCGCCTTCAGCCAGCCGAGCAGCCCGCCCGCCAGTCGCCCGGCCGGCATGACATGCGTCTCGACATCCGTCTTGAACAGGCCGGGGATGCGCGCGCCCCGCTCGTCGGTGATCAGCGCAACCCGGTGCCCTCGCTCCACCAGCTCGCGGCCGAGCGCGTGCGCCGGGACCATATGCCCCCCGGTGCCGCCGGCTGCGAGAACGTAATGGCGCGCGATGCTCAACGGTTGTTCCACTTCACGATATACGGTGAGCGGTTGAGATACGGGTTCCGGCGGGTGAAGGCGAGCAGCAGGCCGAAGCCCATCGAAAGCGCGATCATCGACGATCCGCCATAGCTGATGAACGGCAGCGTCATGCCCTTGGACGGCGCAAGGTTCACGTTCACCGCCATGTTGATGAACGCCTGCAGCCCCAATTGCGTCACCAGCCCCGCCGCCGCGAGCAGGGTAAACTGGTCCTCCTCATGCAGCAGCTTCAGGCACACGCGCACCACGATCGCGGCATAGAGGATAGCGATGGCCAGGCAGGCAATCAGCCCGAACTCCTCGCCGATGACCGAGAAGATGTAGTCGGTATGCGGCTCCGGCAGGCGGAACTTCATCTGCCCGGCCCCCGGCCCGCTGCCGAACAGGCCGCCGGCGGTCAGCGTGCGGTGCGCGCTGTCCACCTGATAGGTGTCGCCATCCTGGAACAGGAAGTTGTTTATGCGGAGCGTCGCGACTGGATAGAAGAAATAGGCCGCGACGATCCCGCCGATGCCGAGGCCGACCAGCCCGCCCAGCGCCCCCATCGGTGCCCCGGCCAGCGTCAGCAGCGCGAACCACACCATCATGAAGATGACGGTCTGGCCAAGGTCCGGCTGCTTCATCAGCAGGCCGGCGATGACCACGGTGATCGCGCCGGTGATGGTGTAGACCGGCAACTTCGGGTCCTTCTCGCGCAGCGACAGCACCCAGGCCATCGCCACGACGAACAGCGGCTTCAGGAACTCGGACGGCTGGAACTGGGAAATGCCGACGCCGATCCAGCGTTTCGCACCGTTCGCCTCCGCCCCGATCACCGGCACCAGCGCCAGGAACACGAAGAAGATGCCCGCCCCGATCAGCGCGGCGCGGCGGACGAGGTCCTTCGGCGTCATCGACACCCCGATCATCACCGGGATACCGACGCACAGCCACATCATCTGCCTGTAGAAGTAGTGCAGCGGCTGGAACTGCACCGCGCCATCCGAATAGCGGAAGCCGGCGGCAGGCGAAGCAGCGGCCACCGCGATCAGCCCGATCGAGATCAGCACGGTGACGAGGGTCAGGAGAACGAGGTCGATCTCCCAGAACCAGCGCCCCAGCGCCGAGCGATCAGCGCGGCCGAGGCGAGCGGCGTTCTTCTTGCGCTTCACCACGCGTTTGGGCGGGCCGGGCTTGGTCAGCGTTGTCGTGCTCATGCCCCCAAGGCCTCCACCGCCGCACGGAAGGCGTCGCCCCGCGCCTCGTAATCCCGGAACTGGTCGAACGACGCGCAGGCGGGGGACAACAGCACCACCTCGCCTGGCTTCGCGGCCGCGGCGGCATCGCGCACCGCCTGGTCAAGCGTGCCGCTCTCTACAACGTCCTTGCCAGCCGCCTTGAGGATGCGCGCGAACATCGGACCCGCCTCGCCGATCGTGTAGGCCCTTACGACATGATCGAAGTGCGGGGCGCAATCGTCGAGATCGTCGGTCTTGGGCAGCCCACCCAGAATCCAGTGGATAAGTGGGTAGGCCGCCAGCGCCGGGGCGGTCGCGGTGGCGTTGGTCGCCTTGCTGTCGTTGACGTAGAGGACGCCCGCGCGCTCAGTGACGCGCTCCATGCGGTGCGGTAGGCCGGGGTAGGTGCGCAGGCCGTGTTCGATTTGAGTGTCGCTGAGGCCGAGAGTCTTACAGGCGGCGCTCGCACAAGCAACGTTCTGGGCGTTGTGCGGGCCCTGCAGGCTCGGCCAAGCGGACTGGTCGGCGATCTCTGTCGACCTTACCGCCAGTACCCGTTCGTCCTGAGCGAAGTCGAAGGACGGGTTACCACGACCATCGCCCGTTCCCCGTGCTTCGACTTCGCTCAGCACGAACGGGGCGTTCGCGGAAAGGCCGAACGCAATCCGCCGTGTCTCACCATCCTCTACCGCGATCACCGCGACACCGCTCGACATCTCGAACAGCCGCGCCTTGCTCGCCGCGTATGCCTCGAACCCATCATACCGATCGAGATGGTCCGGCGTGATGTTGGTCAGCACCGCGACGTCGCAGTTGAGGCTGAAGGTCAGGTCGATCTGGTAGCTCGACAGCTCCAGCACATAGACCCCACCCTCCGGCAGAGGATTGCGGCCAAGGATGGGCAGGCCGATATTGCCACCCATCAGCACCGGCACCCCCGCCATTTCCAGGATGTGGGTGATGAGCGCGGTGGTGGTCGATTTGCCGTTGGTGCCGGTGATCCCGACCACCCGGTGCGGCGGGAGCGAGGCGCGGGCCTGCGCGAACAGCTCGATATCGCCGATCACCGGCACCCCGAACTTCGCCGCATGGGCGGGCAGCGGGTGCTTGTTGAGCGGCACGCCCGGCGAGACGATGACCGCCGCATAGCCGGTGAGGTCTATGGTGAGCGGATCGGCGAACGACACCTCACCCGCGAGTGCGTCCCGCGCCTCTTCCTTCCCGTCCCATGCGGTGACCTGCGCCCCGCTCGCCAACAGCGCGCGCACCGTCGCCTGGCCCGAGCGCGCAAGGCCGAGAACGGCGTAACGCTTCCCCGAGAAAGCCGGACTGGTGATCACAGAACATCCTCCCTGCGCGAAGCGCGGGGAGGGGGACCGCCGCCGAAGGCGGTGGTGGAGGGGCCGGCGCAGCCGGTGCTGCGCACCGCCCCTCCACCATCCTGCGGATGGTCCCCCTCCCCATCTACGATGGGGAGGATGAAGGGCGCCAACGTGCTCACCTCAGCTTCAACGTCGCGAGGCCCGCGAGCGCCAGCACGAACGATACGATCCAGAACCGGATCACGACCGTCGGCTCGCTCCAGCCGAGCTGCTCGAAATGATGGTGGATCGGCGCCATGCGGAACACGCGCTTGCCGGTCCGCTTGTAGAAGAACACCTGGATGATGACCGACAGGGCCTCGATCACGAACAGCCCGCCGACGATCCCCAGCACGATCTCGTGGTGCGTCGTCACCGCGATCGCCCCGAGCGCGCCGCCCAGCGCGAGGCTACCTGTATCGCCCATGAAGACGGCGGCAGGCGGCGCGTTGAACCAGAGGAAGGCGAGGCACGCGCCGATCATGCACGCCGTCAGGATCGTCAAATTCCCGGCCCCCGGCACATGCGGGATGCCGAGATACTCCGCGAACTTCGCATTGCCGACGAGGTACGCGATCACGAAGAACGCCAAGGCCGCGATCACCACCGGCATCGTCGCAAGGCCATCCAGCCCATCGGTCAGGTTCACCGCATTGCCGAACGCGACGATCGTGAAGGCGGCGAACAGGATGTAGAACGGCCCGAGGTCGATCACCGGCCCGTTGTAGAACGGCACGTAGACATGCGTGCCGTTGCCCGACAGGATCATCCAGCTGGCGAACCCAGCAATGACGAACTCGGCGAGGAGGCGGGTCTTGCCCGACACGCCCTTGTGGCTCCGCTTCTTGACCTTGTCGTAGTCGTCGAGGAACCCGATCAGCCCGAAGCCGAGCGTCGTCAGCAGGCACGCCCAGGTGTAACGGTTGCCGAGGTCCATCCACAGCAGCATCGAGACCGAGACCGAGGTCAGGATCATCAGCCCGCCCATCGTCGGCGTGCCGACCTTGGCGAGATGGGTCTGCGGCCCGTCGCTGCGGATCGGCTGCCCCTTGCCCTGCCGGATCCGCAGCCAGCCGATGAACTTCGGCCCGATGATCAGGCCCAAGAACAACGCCGTCAGCGCCGCCGCGCCCGCGCGGAAGGTGATGTAGCGGATGAGGTTGAGGATGCCGGGGAAGTCGAGCGCCTCGGCGATGATGTACAGCATGTCAGGACTTATCCGTGGCGAGCGCGGCGACGACCCGCGACAGGCCGACCACGTTTGAACCCTTGACGAGGACCGCGTCGCCGGGGGCGAGCGTGCCGCCCAGCATGTCGATCGCGGCGGCGGCGTCGGGCAGATGCGCCAACTCGATCCGCCCCTCAAGCGCCCGGCCAAGCGGCGCCATGCCTTCCCCGACGAGCAGTGCGCGATCCACGTTCGCCGCCAGGATGGGCGCGGCAAGCCCGGCGTGGAAGTCGGCCGATCCCGCCCCGAGCTCGCGCATCTCGCCCAGCACGACGATGCGCCGCTTGGCCGGCATCGCGCCCAACGTCGCGATCGTCGCCGCCATCGACGCTGGGTTGGCGTTGTAGCTTTCGTCCACGATCGTCGCGGTGCCGCCCTCAAGCGCCACCTCCCGCCGCTCGCCCCGCCCGGCAAGGCCGGCCATGTCGGCGAGCGCGAGGCCCGCCGAGGCGAGATCGCCGTCAACCGCCGCTACCGCCGCCATCACCGCCAGCGCGTTCGACACCCAATGCGCGCCCGCCTGCGCGATCGTGAAGCTGACATCGGCAACCGGCAGGCAGGCAGTGACGAAGGTGCCGCCGCTCTCCACCTCGATCGCGTCGATGGCGTGGATATCCGCCGCCTTGTCGCGCCCGAACGTCCAGATGCGGCCGGCATAAGGCTCCGCCGCTGCGATCAGGCGGTCGCGGTGCGGGCTGTCATGGGGGATGATCGCAGTGCCGCCCGGCTCCAGCCCCTGGAAGATCTCGCCCTTCGCATCGGCGATCGCCGCCTCGCTAGCGAAAAATTCGCTGTGCGCCGGCGCGATGGCGGTGACGATCGCGACATGCGGGCGGACGAGGCGGGTGAGCACGGCCAGCTCGCCCGCATGATTCATCCCTATCTCGAACACGCCAAAGGCGGTCTCGGCGGGCATCCGCGCCAGGCTCAGCGGCACGCCGGTATGATTGTTGTAACTCTTGATCGAGCGATGCACCGGCCCGCGCAGGCCCCGCGCCAGCGCGTCGGCGAGCGCCTCCTTGGTGCCGGTCTTTCCCACCGATCCGGTGATGCCGATGATCCGGGCGGAGGTCCGCTGGCGCGACGCTCGGGCCAGATCGTCGAGAGCGTGAGTCGTGTCGGCCACCAGCACCGCCGGTCCATCCACCGGCTGGCTGACCAGCGCACCCGCCGCACCCTTTTCGTAGGCACCCGCAACGAAGCGATGCCCATCCGTCGCCTCGCCCTTCATCGCAACGAAGAGATGCCCGGGTTCGACCTCGCGGGAGTCGAAGGACACGCCCGTCGCGGCGAAATCCCCTTCCACCCGCCCACCGGTGGCGGCGGCGATCTCGGCTGCGGTCCAGAGTGTCATCCCGCGCACTCCCGCGCGACCTGCACGTCGTCAAAGGGCAGGACGATGTCGCCGACGATCTGCCCCTGTTCGTGCCCCTTGCCGGCGATCAGCACGATGTCGCCCTCGCCCGCCTCGGCGATGGCGGCGGCGATCGCCTCTCGTCGCCCGCCGATCTCGAGCGCCTCCGGAGCGCCCGCCATCACGTCGCGACGGATCGCCGCCGGGTCCTCGCTGCGCGGATTGTCGTCGGTGACAATGACCCGGTCGGCGAGCCGCGCCGCAACCTCCGCCATCAGCGGCCGCTTGCCGGTATCGCGATCGCCGCCCGCGCCGAAGACCACGATCAGCCTGCCGGAGGCATGAGGGCGAAGCGCGGAAATCGCCGCGTCCAGCCCGTCGGGGGTATGCGCATAATCGACATAGACCGGCGCGCCGTCCCGCGTCAGCGTCGCTCGCTCCAGACGCCCGCGTACCGGCTGCACCCGGGACAGCTTTGCCAGCACGTCGCCGGTCTCGCCTCCGGTCGCGATGACGAGGCCAGCGGCGGTCAGCGCGTTCGCCGCCTGATAGGCCCCTATCAGCGGAAGCTTGACGACATACCGATCGCCCGCCGCGTCGATCGTCAGCGTCTGGCCCAGAGCGGTCGGCTCTCGCGACACGAGGCGCAGGCTCTCGCCCTTCACGCCCACCGTCATCAGCGTCAGCCCGCGCTCGCGCGCCAGCTCGGCGACCCGTTCCGAAGCAGGGTCGTCGGCCCAGACCACCGCCGTGCCGTCGCGATCAACGACTTCGGTGAACAGCCGCAGCTTGGCCTCCAGATAGGCCTCCATCGTGCCGTGATAGTCGAGATGGTCGCGACTCAAGTTGGTGAAGGCGGCGGCGCGCACCGGTAGCCCCTCGGTCCGGAACTGAGTCAGACCGTGGCTCGACGCCTCGAATGCCAGATGCGTCACACCCTCGCGCGCCAGCCCGGCGACGTTCGACAGGAAGGTCGCGACATCGGGCGTGGTCAGCCCGGTCGACACCTGATCGTCCGCCGTCGTCACGCCCAGCGTCCCGATCGACGCGGCGTTATGCCCCGCCATCCGCCACAGCTGCCGCGTCAGCTCGACCGTCGATGTCTTGCCGTTGGTCCCCGTAACCGCGACCACCTGGCTCGGAAAAGGCGCGAAGAACTTCGCCGCAAGCCGAGCAAAGGCACGGCGCGGCTCGCTGTCCGCCACATGCAACGCGCCCGCGACCGTCGCCTCGGGCCGCGTCACCACCGCCACCGCGCCCGCCTTCACCGCATCCGCGATGAAGCTCTCTCCGTCGAAGCGCGCGCCCTTGAACGCGCCGAACACCGTTCCCGGCGCCACCTTGCGATGATCGATCGCGAAGCCGGTGACGGTCGCGTCCCCAGCCAGTCCCAAATCGGAGAGTTTCATCAGTGCCCCTTCGTGACGGGGGCGACGAGCGGCATCAGCTGCGACACGTCGATGTCGCGGTTCTCGTCCGGCATTACGCCCAGCATCGGGCCGACGCGCGCGATGACCTTGCCGACCACCGGCCCCGCGTTCCACCCGGCGGTCGCGAAGCCGTAGGTCTCCTTCGTGCCCTTGGGTTCGTCGAGCATGGCGAGCACGATATACTTGGGGTCGTCCATCGGGAAGGCGCCGGCGAAGGTCGTCACCAGCGAGTGCCGGGCATAGCCGCCGTTCGACGCCTTTTCCGCCGTGCCGGTCTTGCCGCCGACGCGGAAGCCGATGGCGTTGGCGCTCTTACCCGTGCCGCCCGTCTCCGGCATGACCACCATGCGCATCAGCTGCCGCACCTTGAAGCTGGTATCCTCCGAAATCACGCGCCGCCCGGCGGGCAGGTGATCGGGATCGCGCTTCATCAGCGTCGCCGGGCGCAGCACGCCCCCATTGACCAAGGCCGCATAGGCGTTGGCGAGGTGGAGCGGCGTCACCGCGATGCCGTGGCCATAGGCAACCGTCATCACCGTCGTCCGTCCCCAATAGCCTGGCAGCAGCGGCACCGATTTCTCGGGAATTTCGATATCAACCTTCCGGTCGAAGCCGAGGCGGCGGAACATCGCCAGCTCCCGCGCCTGCCCCAGTTCCTCGGCGATCCGCGCGGTGCCGATGTTGGACGAATAGACCATGATCTCGGGCACCGAGAGGAAGCGCCGCTTGGGGTGGTCGTCGTTGATGCGGAACCGCCCGATCTGCAGCGAGGCGGTCGCGTCATAGGTCTGCGCCATCGAATGCAGCACGCCGCTCTCGATGCCGTTCGCCATGGTGATCGCCTTGAAGGTCGATCCCAATTCGTACACGCCCATCGTCGCCTTGTTGTAGAGCAGGTCCTGCGTCACCCGGCCCGGCGCGTTGGGGTTGAAGCTTGGCAGCGAGGCGAGCGCCACGACCTCGCCGGTGCGGACATTCAGCACCACGCCGGTCGCCCCGATCGCCTGAAAGCGCATCATCGCGGAATAGAGTTCGCTCTCCATCACGGCCTGCACCCGGCTGTCGATCGAGAGCTGAATCGGCTTGTCGCGCATCGCAGGATCGATCAGCCGCTTCTCGAACGCGCCCTCGATCCCGCCGACGCCCAGCCCCTCGCGGTTGGTGAAGCCAAGGATATGGCTGGCGAGGCTCGCCTGCGGATAGAGCCGCTCGGGCTCACGCTGGAACTCGATCGCGGGTTCGCCGAGCGCGTTCACCGCCTGCACCAGCTCCGGCATGGCGCGGCGGCGCAGATAGGCGAAGTTCTTGCCCGATCGCAGCATGGCGAGATACTGCGCCTCGGTCTTCTCGGGCATCATCGCGGCGAGCTTCGGCGCAAGGTCCTCGGGATCGTTGACCAGCCGCGAGGGGTGGATCGCGATCGACCAGGCGTCGATCGTGCGGGCCAGAGGCACGCCGTTCCGGTCGACAATGTCCGCGCGCGGCGGAATGCCCAGCGCGCTGCGCCGCCCGCCCGACGCCTCGTCTCCGAAGGCGGCGAGGAACAGCAGGCGCGATGCGATCACCGCCGCCACGCCCATGAACAGCAACATGACCAGCATCAGCCGGAAATGGGTGAGCGTCACCGCTTCCTGCTGCGCGCCGGCCGGCTCGATCCTTTTCTGGCGCGGCAGGGCGACGGCGGTCATTGCGCGGCTTTGGCCTTCTCCTTGCGGGCGACCTTGCTGATCTCGCCGAGGAGATCGTCGTTGAGCAGGCCGGCGACCTTGGCGGGCTTGGGCGCAACCTTGTCGGTCTTCGGCGCGGCCGGCAGCGAGACCTTCTCGACCTTCAGCGCGACCTTCTCCGGCGCGGGGGCGAGCGTGCCCGCCGTCGGCTTGATGTAGGTCGCCTGTCGCAGCATCGGCTCGGCCGGGGCCGGCGCGACCGAAACCGGTGCCGCCTTCGGCGCGGTCGCCTCAAAGGAGGCGAGGCGCACGCCCGCATCCTCGATCGTCGACTGCGCCTTGATGGCTGGCGGGATCGGCTGCACGGGGGCGGGCGGAGTGACCAGCGCCGCCAGCTGCACGCCGTCCTTGACGTACTGCTTCGGCGCGGCGGCCTGCAGCGCCAGCACGTCGCCGTTCCACCGCTCCAGCTCGGACAGGCGTGAGCGGGTGCCGAACTCGGTCTGCAGGTAGCGCATGTCGCTCTTCACCGCGACGATCTGCCGCTCGACCTTCAAGAGCTCGTTCCGCTCCGCCGCGACGTTGAGCGAGATGAGGTAAAAGCCGAGCGCCGCGCCCGCGACGGCCGCGGCGGAGACCACCGAACGGAAACGGGTCGCGATCATCAAAGGTCTCCAGTCCAGGCGGGGGCAGCGGTGCGGCGGGCGACGCGCAGGGTGGCGGACCGTGCGCGGGGGTTGCGGGCGAGTTCGGCCTCGCCGGGTCGGACGGCCTTAGCGACCGCCTCGAAGCTCGGGGCGGGCGCCGCGTCATTGGCGGGGCGATGGCGCGATCCGGCGGGGGTCGCACCCGAACGCATCCGCAGGAAGCGCTTCACGATCCGGTCCTCGGCCGAATGGAAGGTGACGACCGCCAGCCGCCCGCCGGGGCGCAACACGCGCTCGGCAGCCGCCAGTCCGCCGGTCAACTCGTCCAGCTCGGCATTGATGTGGATGCGGATCGCCTGGAAGGTCCGGGTCGCCGGGTCCTTCTTCTCGCCGGGCTTCACGCCGATCGCCTTGCGTACGGCCTCCGCCAGCTGAGCGGTGCGGGTCAGCGGGCGGGCGGCGACGATCGCGCGGGCGATGCGGCGCGACTTCGGCTCGTCCCCATACTGGAAGATGACGTCGGCGATCGCGTCCTCGTCCGCCTCGTTTAGGAAGTCGGCGGCGCTCATCCCGTCCTGCGCCATCCGCATGTCGAGGGGGCCATCGGCCTGGAACGAGAAGCCGCGCTCCGCCCGGTCGAGCTGCATCGAGGAGACGCCGATGTCGAAGGTGACGCCGTCCACCGCCTCCACGCCACGCTCGGCGAGAGCGCGGTCAAGGCGGGAGAACGGCTCCGGCACCAGGGTCAGCGCCTCGCCCGCTTCCGCCTGCAAGGGTGCCGCCTCGGCGATCGCATCGGGATCGCGGTCGAAGGCGATCACCCGCGCGCCCTTCGCCAGCAGCGCGCGGGTATAGCCGCCCGCCCCGAAGGTCGCGTCGACATGCGTCTCGCCGGCCTGCGGATCGAGGCCGGCGATCACCTCATCGATCAGGACGGGATCGTGCCGGGTGTCGCGGGAGGGGGCGCTCACAGCGTGATCCCCTTGTCTTCAAGGCAGAAGCGGATGATCTCCTTGACGTCATCGTCGATCTCGTCGCTGGCGAGCGCAATCGCCGGGTTCCAGATTTCGAACCGTTCGCCCGTGCCGATGAAGAAGGCGAGGTTCTCGATCTTGCCGAGCTTGCGGAGCATCGGCGGGATCACCATCCGGCCGGAATCGTCGTAATTCGCCTCTTCGGTGAGACCGAAATTGATGCGGTTCTCGTTGCGATCACCCGCCTCTGGCAGGAAGTTGCGATCGTAGCCGGTCAGGCCGTCCGACTTGCCGAGCTTGGCGACGACAGCGGTCTTGACCTGGCTGTTCAGCTCGATCGTCTGGCGCAGGGCGTAGGGGATCGCGACGCGGCCCTTGGCGTCGACGTTTTGCAGCGCAAAGCCCCTGAAGACACCCCTTCCGTCCACGTCCGGTCCCTGATCCGAGACGCAAAGCCGCCCTCGCCGACGAAAGCAGTGTCGCCTTCGCGTTCTTGCCGTTTCACGGGCAGGACAGCTCGCCCCTTGTTCCCAGGCTATTTACCAGCCTGTGGATGGGGACACAATGCCACTTTTGGGGAAAACTGGGGAGAACCCTAGTTGTGGGGGCGCTCCGAGGGGGAATGGGGAAGATCAGGAAGGTTGTTCCCTCCCTGTTCCAGGAACAAGCCTGTGGATAACTCTGTTGGAATAGATGTGCGGGGCCGGTATCCCCGCTTTTCCCCACAGCGCCCGAGACCAGCGCGGAAGCATCACTTGCCCGTGGGCGCAGCGGGTTTGGCGGGCTCCGGCGGCGCATTGCCGGGGGCGATGCCCAGCTCCGCCAGCGGCTCCTTGGGGTCGCTCACGGCTGCCGCATTGGCCGCGTTGTTGCCGTCCTCGTCTTCACCGAGGGCGTTGATCACGGCGGCGGCAAGCACCACGAGCAGGAAGACGATGGCGAGGCCGGTCAGGCCGATACGAACGCGCTGCATCCGCCCCTCCCCTCGATCCCGACCAACATGGCGCGAATCTAACCCGCGAAGGTGGAATCTGGCAATGCGGGTTAACGCGTCAGCCGCGATGCGGGCTGAGCGCCAGCTTCCACCGGATCGCCGCACCGCGCAGCACGAACCCGGCCAGCGCACCGCCGAGCGCCGGAAGCGGGGCGGCCATGCCAAGGCCGGTAAGGCCGACGAACACCGCTGCGGCCATCAAAGCTGCGGTGACGTACAGTTCGTGCCGCAGCACGATCGACGGCACGCCCGCCGTCACGTCGCGGATGATCCCGCCCAGGCACGCGGTAATCACCCCCGCCGCCACTGCCGGCACCGGCCCGGTCCCGAACTGCATCGCCTTGCCCGCGCCATAGACCGCATAGGCCGCGAGCCCGCCGGCATCGAGCCACTCCAGCGCCCGCTCCGGCCACCACCGCACCGGCATCAGCCAGGACAGCACCGCGACGCCAAGGCAGATCAGCACCGGCGCGGCATCGTGCATCCAGAACACCGGTGCCCCGATCAGCAGGTCGCGCAAGGTGCCCCCGCCGGTCGCGGTGATCAGCGCGAAGAAACACGCGCCCACCACGTCCAGCCGCTTGCGCACCGCCGCCAGCGACCCCGAAGCCGCGAAGACGGACAGGCCGAGCAGATCCAGCCAGGGCAGCAGCGGCTGGATCGCCAGTGGCAGGGATGGGCTCACCCCAGCCAAGGCGGGACCGCCAGTCCCTTCTCGCGCAGCCATGCGGGATTGTAGAGCGTCGACAGATACCGCATCCCGCTGTCGCACAGCATGGTCACCACCGTCCTGCCCGGCCCGAGGTCACGGGCGAGCGCCACCGCCCCCGCGACGTTGATGCCGGAGGACAGGCCGAGGCACAGCCCCTCCTCGCCGAGCAGCCGATGGACCCATTCCAGCCCCTCCGCGTCGGAGACGCGATAGGCGCGGTCGATCGGCGCGCCCTCCAGATTGGCGGTGATCCGCCCCTGGCCGATCCCCTCGGCGACCGAGGTGCCTTCCGACGCCAGCTCGCCCGTCGTGTAGAAGCTGTAGAGCGCCGCGCCATGCGGGTCGGCGAGGCCGATGGCGACGCCCTCCCCCTTCTCCTTGAGGCCGAGGCCGACGCCCGCGATCGTGCCGCCGGTCCCCGCCGCGCAGATGAAGCCGTCGACCGCGCCGCCGGTCTGCGCCCAGATCTCCTCGGCGGTGGTGCGGATATGCGCCATGCGATTGGACAAATTGTCGAACTGGTTCGCCCAGATCGCGTTCGGCGTCTCCTCGGCGATCCGTCGGGAGGTGTGGACGAAATGCGCCGGGTTCGAATAGGCGGCCGCCGGGACCAGCACCAGCTCGGCGCCGAGCGCGCGGAGCGTGTCCTTCTTCTCCTGGCTCTGCGTCTCCGGCATGACGATGATCGTCTTGTAGCCCTTGGCATTGGCGACGAGCGCCAGGCCGATGCCGGTATTGCCCGCCGTACCCTCGACGATCGTGCCGCCCGGCTTCAGTGTGCCGTTCTCCTCGGCATCCTCGACGATGAACAGGGCCGCGCGGTCCTTCACCGATCCGCCCGGGTTCATGAACTCGCATTTGGCGAGGATCTCGCATCCGGTGGCAGCGCTCGGCCCTTCCAGGCGGACGAGCGGGGTGTTGCCGATCAGGGCGAGCGTTCCGGGTGCGGGATGTGGCATCGTGCGAGGGTTAGAGACGCACGCCGGGCCGGACAAGCAGCCTTCTCTTTACAACGACAAAGGGCCGCCCGGACGCAACAACTTGTCGCAGCGCAACTTTGTCACGAAACTTTCTTGAAATTTCCGTTGACCATCCGGTGGTGCACCGCGACAATCCTGTTCCTATGGTCAAGAATCTCACTTTCGCCGCCGCGATCGCGGCCTCCATCCTCCTCGCCGGCTGCGACAAGGCGGCCGCCCCCGCCGCATCGGGCAACCAGACCGATGCCGATGCGCTGGGGGAGAACTTCACCACCGCCGCCGACGTCAAGCTCCCGCCCGCGCTGAAGGCCAGCAAGACCTATCGTTGCGCCGACGCCAGCCTCGTCTTCGTCGACTTCTATACCGACGACACCAGCGCGGCGATCAAGACCGAGAAGGAAGGCGCCGCGACCCCGCTCACCGCCGCTGCCGCCGGTGGCCCGTTCACGGCGGAAGGCTTCTCGGTCAGCGGCTCCGGCACGCCGGTCGAGATCGCCGTCCCCGGCAAGAAGGCGCAGACCTGCAAGGCCTGATCCAACCCGTCTCACCATTCTGAAGGCCGGTGTCCGCAAGGATGCCGGCCTTTTCTGTTCCACGCTCGACAATCCCCGCAACCCGCCGCTGACAAGCCCGTCCGCCTCCGCTATCGCACCCGGCCATGAGCGAGATCACACCCGAAATCGTCGCCGAGCACGGCCTGTCCCCCGAAGAATATGAGCGTGTCCTCCACGCCATGGGACGCGAGCCGAACCTCACCGAACTCGGCATCTTTTCGGTCATGTGGTCGGAGCATTGCTCCTACAAGTCATCCCGCATCCACCTGAAGAAGCTGCCGACCGAAGGCCCGCAGGTCATCTGCGGCCCCGGCGAGAATGCCGGCGTGGTCGATATCGGCGACGGCCAGGCGGCGATCTTCAAGATGGAGTCGCACAACCACCCATCCTATATCGAACCGTACCAAGGTGCCGCGACCGGCGTCGGCGGCATCCTGCGCGATGTGTTCACCATGGGCGCGCGGCCCGTCGCCAACATGAACGCGCTCCGCTTCGGCCGGCCGGACCATCCCAAGATGCGCCACCTGATCGCCGGCGTGGTCCACGGCATCGGCGGCTACGGCAATTGCGTCGGCGTGCCGACCGTGGGTGGCGAGGTGAACTTCCACCCCGCCTATGACGGCAACATCCTCGTCAACGCGATGACGGTAGGCGTCGCCGACACCGACAAGATCTTCTATTCGGCCGCATCCGGCGTCGGGAATCCGATCGTCTATGTCGGCTCCAAGACCGGCCGCGACGGCATTCACGGGGCGACCATGGCCTCGGCCGATTTCGGCGAGGATGCTGACGAGAAGCGCCCCACCGTGCAGGTCGGCGATCCCTTCACCGAAAAGCTGCTGATCGAGGCCTGCCTCGAACTCATGTCCTCCGACGCGATCGTCGCCATCCAGGACATGGGGGCGGCCGGCCTCACCTCCTCCTCGGTCGAAATGGCGTCCAAGGGCGGCGTCGGCATCGAGCTGATCATGGACGACGTTCCGCAGCGCGAGACCGGCATGACCCCCTACGAGATGATGCTGAGCGAGAGCCAGGAGCGGATGCTCATGGTGCTGAAGCCCGGCCGCGAGGACTTCGCCAAGGCGATCTTCGACAAATGGGATCTCGACTTCGCCGTCATCGGCCATGTCACCGACACCGGCCGCATGGTGCTCAAGTGGAAGGGCGAGACCGTCGCCGACATTCCGCTCGCCCCCCTCGCCGACGAAGCCCCCATTTACGATCGCCCGCATGTCCCCACGCCGAAGCGCGAGGCCCTGGCCGACGTGCCGGAGAGCGCGGACCTCGCCGCCGACCTCCTCACCCTGATGAGCTCGCCGGACATCGCCAGCCGGCGGTGGATCTGGGAGCAGTACGACCACATGGTCGGCGCCGACACCGTCCAGCGGCCGGGCGGGGACGCCGCCGTCGTCCGCGTCCACGGGTCGGACAAGGCGCTCGCCATCACCACCGACTGCACCCCCCGCTACTGCTTTGCGGATCCGGTCGAGGGCGGCAAGCAGGCCATCGCCGAGGCGTGGCGCAACCTGACCGCGGTCGGTGCCACCCCCCTCGCCGTTACCAATTGCCTCAACTTCGCCAATCCGCAGCGGCCGGAGATCATGGGCCAGATCGTCGGCTGTCTGGAGGGCATGGGTGAGGCCTGCCGCGCGCTCGACTTCCCGATCGTCTCGGGCAACGTGTCGCTCTACAATGAGAGCAAGGCGACCGGCGGCGGCTCCGCGATCCTGCCGACGCCCGCGATCGGCGGCCTCGGCCTCATGCCGGACTGGTCGAAATCGGCGACCATCGCCTTCAAGGGCGCGGGCGACATCATCCTCCTCATCGGCGAGCGCAAGGGCCAGCTCGGCCAGTCGCTCTGGCTCCGCGAGGTCCACGGGCGCGAGGACGGCCCGCCCCCCGCCGTCGATCTCGCGGCCGAGAAGCGGGTGGGCGACTTCGTGCGCGACCACATCCGCTCCGGCGCGATCACCGCCATCCACGACGTGTCGGACGGCGGCGTCGCGGTGACCATCGCGGAGATGGCGCTCGCCAGCAATATCGGCGCGCTGATCGACGGGCCGGAGCCGTTCGGCACGGCGGGATCATGGTTCGCCGAGGACCAGGGCCTCTATGTCCTGACCGTGCAGGACGCGGCGTTGCTCGACATCCTCTCCGGCGCGCAGGCGGCGGGGATCGAGATCGAGCCGATCGGCCGCACCTGCGGCACGCGCCTGATCTTCGAGCTGTCGGACAGCGACCACGCCGTCGCCCTCGACGACCTCCGCCGCGCGCATGAGGCGTTCTTCCCCAGGCTGATGGGTGCCGAAGCCGCCTTGGCGTAAGAAAGGGCGGGAGCGGTCACCCAGGACTTGATCCGCGGTCGCGCTTCTTCTGTCCTACACGGCCGTTTTCTGGTTCATCCTACCGGATGACCATTCCGACCCAGAACCCGGGCATGTCCGCTCGCCGACGCAGATGCGCCGCGCGCCTGCCGCGTCGCTGCCGCGTCACCGCCGCTTACCCGCCGCTTCCCGGCTCGGGAGCCGCCACGAGCCGCAACTTACACAACTTAAGGCTCAGGCCGCCGCCATCTCCTTCAGCCGAATCGGGTCGGACAGCGTCACCCCTCGCCCACCCGGAAGCGCGATGACGCCCTCGTCCCTCAACCGTGTCATCTGCCGGCTCACGCTCTCGATGGTCGTCCCCAGCACGTCGGCGATCTCCTGCCGGGAAAGGGGCAGGTCGAATGTCACCGGCCCGCCCGGCGCAGCCCTGCACCCGCCACCGTCCGCCCGCTCCGCCATCTCCAGCAGGAAGGCGGCGACGCGCGAACCCGTCGATCCGCGCGAAAGGCTGAACATGCGCGACCGCGCGTCGCTTAGCGCCGCCAGCGTCCGCTGCAGCAGCAGCTTCTCCATGCCCGGGAACCGCGCCAGCGCCTCCTCGAACCCCGCCTGCGGGAACACGCACAGGGTGCAGTCGGACACCGCCCGCACCGTGAAGGGGGCGCTTCCGGCAAACGGCTCGCCCACGAAGTCGGACGGGTAGAGGAGGCCGACGATCTGCTCCCGCCCGTCCGCCGCCGCGCCGACCAGCTTCAGGACGCCCGACAGCACGTTGGCGCACAGCCGGCTCTCATCTTCCGCCCAGACCAGGGTCTCGCCGGCAGACAGCGCCCGCCGCTGCCCGAGCCGGTTCAGCGTCTGGAGTTCGCCGTCGCTCAGGCTTCCGCAAAGCGCGCGATCGCGGACGGCGCAATCGGCGCAGACATTGGTGCTCATGATCTCTCCATAGCCGAAATGCGCCGATTTGACCGCCGTCAAACGCAAGCGCCGCCGATCGGTGCAGATCAGGTCATCACTTCAACGGGAGACCTTCGATGCTCGGCTTCATCGGCGACCACTTCATCTACCTTCCCCTCCTCGCCTTCGGCGTCTTCGCCCTCACCCTTGGCGGTGCCGCCGTCGGCGACCGGCTCACGCATCCCTGATCAGGCGCTCCTCTCCAGCCTGACCTGCCCGCTGCCGGTGCACCCGGCAGCGGGCATTTTTTGCGATGCGGCACCACCGTCGAGGAACGGCGTCTTCGTTCAGCGGTTCATCGCTCGAACCGTTCAGTTCTAGGAGGTTGGCATGGCGACGACAGTAGCCGATCGTGACAGCAAGGGCCGTTTCAAGCGTACCGACGCCGGCAGCAACGGCACCAGCTTCGGCGCGCTCGCGGGTGCCGCCGGTGCGGGCGTGGCGCTGGGCGTGCTGGCGATGATCGGCCGCAAGGTCTTCGTCCAGGCGCCGACCGCGCTTGCCGGCGACTGGGACAAGGCGCTCGCTACCGAGCACGCGATGACGCTCAAGATCTTCGACGCGCTGGAAGCGACCGACGACAGCAGCACGATGAAGCGCTCCATCCTCCTCACTCAGCTGAAGCACGCGCTGGCCAAGCACGCGCTGGAGGAAGAGAACGCGGTCTACCCCGCTCTGCGCGACGCCGGGGAGAAGGAAGCGGCGGACGAGCTCAACCGCGATCACGGCTATGTTAAGCAGTATCTCTACGATCTGGAGAACATGCCGAACAACAGCCCCGCCTTCCTCGACAAAGTGCGCCAGTTCCGCACCGATATCGAGAAGCACATGAGGGAGGAGGAGGACAATCTCTTCCCGCTCCTCAAGCGCAAGCTGGACGAAGCGGCGAACAAGCAGCTGACCGCCGCGATGAACAAGGAAGGCTTCAAGCTCGCCTGAGCCTTGCCGCCGATCATGGATTGGCAACCCGTTCGTTCGCGCTTATGGGCGCGGGCGGGCGGGTTTTTCCCGTCCGTAGATCGCGCCGGTGCCCGAAAGGGCTTGAATGGGAACACGGTGAGGGCTCTCCGCCCGAATCCGAGGCTGTCCCTGCAACTGTAAGCGGCGAGCGCGATGCACGAGCGCCGGGCGGCAACGTCCGGGGCGGCCACTGGGGAAACCTGGGAAGGCGTGCATCAAGCTTCGACCCGCGAGCCAGGAGACCTGCCAGCGCACCGGTCGCTCTTGCCTTGGTCCAGGGGATGGTCACGGCACGGTACTCCTCCGTCTGAGCGACGAATCACGCGGCTGGGGCCGCGCGGTCGTGCGGTCGGCGGAGTGCCAAAGGCGCCCTCTCCACCCTCCGTCGATCGGCCAGGGCGTCCGCGCCCGGGTACGCCCCGCCACAAGAAGCTCAGGCGCCGGGGGGAATACCCATGTTGAAGTTCGGTTCCGCATCCCTGATCGCGCTGGCGATCGCATCGCCTGCCTTCGCGCAGAGCAGTGACGACGATATCGTCGTCACTGCCACCGGCATCGCCCAGTCGATCGACGAGGTCGGCCAGGCGATCACCGTCCTCGACGCGAACACCATCAACACACGGCAGAACATCAACGTCGCCGATCTGCTGCTCACCACGCCCGGCGTCCGCTTCAACCGCAGCGGCAGCAACGGCGCGGTCGGCCTGTCGCTGCGCGGCGCAGAGGTGACGCAGACCCTCGTCCTGATCGACGGCGTGAAGGTCAACGATCCCAGCGGCATCGGCGACCAGTTCGACTTCGGCAACCTGCTGATCGGCAACCTCCGCCGCGTCGAGGTGCTGCGGGGATCGAACTCGTTGCCCTATGGCAGCCAGGCGATCGGTGGTGTCGTCAACGTGATGACGGCCACGCCGCCCACGGACGGCCTCGCCGCCGATGCCTCGGCCGAATACGGGTACAGCGACACGGTCAACGCGAAGGCGGACGTGTCCGGCGGCAGCGGCATCGTCTCCGGCGGTGCCGGCATCGCCTATTTCGACACGGACGGCATCTCCACCGCCAGCAGCCGCCGTGGTGCTACCGAGAAGGACGGGTACAAGAACATCACCGCCAATGCCCGGCTGAAGGTCGCCTTCACTCAGGACCTCAGCCTCGACCTGCGCGGCTACTACATCCATGGCGACCTCGACTATGACAGCTTCTTCGGCGCGCCGGCGGACAGCACGGATGTCAGCAAGTCGGACCAGTATGTCGGCTATGCCGGGATCAACGCCGCCTTCCTGGACGGCCGCTTCAGCAACCGCCTCGCCGTCACCTACTACAAGCAGAACCGCGACTACTACTCCGTCCGCGGCACCGCCGCCGACTACGGCTACAAGGGCGAGAACGTCCGCTTCGAGTATCAGGGCGTGTTCCAGCCGATCGACCGCGCCAAGCTGATCTTCGGCTATGAACATGAGAAGCCGGAATACGACTTCTTCGGCTTCGGCTCGACCGCGTCTGAGAGCGCCGATCTCGACAGCGTCTATGGCCTCGCCGTGGTGGAGCCGCTCGACGGCCTCTCCATCACCGGCGGCGCGCGCTACACCGATCACAGCCAGTTCGGCGGCAAGACCACGCTCGGTGCCAACGCCAACTACACTCCCAACGGCGGCGACACCAACCTGCGGGTCGCCTATGGCGAAGGCTTCAAGGCGCCGTCGCTCTATCAACTCTACGACAGCTTCAGCGGCAATCCGGACCTCGTGCCGGAGAAGTCGAAGAGCTACGATGTCGGCTTCGATCAGAGCGCGCTCGAGGGGCGGGCCACGCTCTCCGTCACCGCCTTCCGCCGCGTGACCCGCGACCAGATCAACTACGACGTCACGCTGCCGCCCTTCGGTGGATACAACAACATCGAGAAAACCAAGACCAAGGGTGTCGAGGCGGCGGTGGCGCTGCGTCCTGTCGATGCGCTGACCGTCACGACCTCCTACTCGTACATCAACGCGCGGGACCGGTCGCCGGGCGCCAATTACGGCAACCGTCTGGCCCGTCGCGCCGCCAATGTGCTTAGCGTCTCGGCGGATTACGACTGGTCCTTCGGCCTGAAGACCGGCGGCACTGTGACAATGGTCAGCGACAGCTTCAACGATCCGGCCAACACCCGCGAACTCGACGGCTACGCGCTGGTCGCCCTGCGCGCGTCCCTGCCGGTCGGTGAGCATCTCGAACTCTACGGCCGCGTGGAGAACCTGGCCGACGCGCATTACGAGACCGTCTATGGCTACGGCAGCTACGGCCGTTCGGCCTATGCCGGCGTTCGCGTGAAGCTGTAACCTAGACCGTGCCGCGCCCTGCGCTCCTCCTCCTGATGCTCCTTGCGACAGGCGAGGCGCGCGGGGCGCAACCGCCCCGGCGGATCGTCTCCACGAACCTCTGCGCGGACCAGTACCTCCTCGCTCTCGCCGACCGCCGTCAGATCGCCGCCCTGACCATGAACGCGCGCGATCCTAGCATGTCGGCGGCAGCGGGCAGGGCGGCCGGGTTGCCGACGATCCGCGGCACGGCGGAGGATGTCCTGGCGCTCGATCCGGATCTGATCCTGACCATGACGGACGCGACCGGCGCCGCCTTCTCGGCTCTGGCGGGACGGCGCTACCGCACCCTGGCGGTGCCCCCGGCAAACAGCATCGCCGAGATCGAGGCGCAGATCGACGCCGTCGCCGCCGCGGTCGGCCATCCCGATCGCGGCAAGGCGTTGAAGGGAGCACTGGAGACGACACTGGTGTCGCTGCCGCGCCCCGGTCGGGGACGGGTCGCCGCCTATTATCAGCGCCGCGGGTTCCTGACCGGCCGGGGTACGCTGGTCGATGAGTTGATGACCCGCCTCGGCCTCGTCAACCTCGCGACGACGCTCGGCCGCCCCGCCCTCTCGCAACTTCCGCTGGAGCAGATCGTCGCCGCCCGGCCCGATGTCCTGATCGTCGATGAGGAGACGGTAAGAGCGTCGGATCAAGGCACCGAGATGCTCGGCCACCCCGCCCTTGCCGGCATCCCCCGGCTGACGATCCCCGGTGCCTGGACGATCTGCGGCGGACCGGCCTATGCGCGGGCGGCGGAAAGCCTCGCCCGGCAGCTGAAGGCCCTCCGCTGATGCGCGCGACCAAGCTCGCCTTCGTTCTCGTCGTCATCGTTGCCCTAGCGGCGACCGCATCGCTGCTGGTCGGGTCCGCCCCAATCGCGCCCGCCCGGTTGTTCGCCGCGCTTGCCGGGCGCGGCGACCACATCGCCACGGTCATCCTGTTCGACCTGCGCCTGCCCCGCACCGTGCTGGGCCTGCTGGTCGGTGCCATGCTGGGCCTCGCCGGCGCGGTGCTGCAGGGCTATCTCCGCAACCCGCTCGCCGAGCCGTCGGTACTCGGCGCCTCCAATGCCGCGGCCCTGGGCGCGGTGGCCGCGCTCTACTTCGGGCTGGCGGGATGGCACCCGGCGATGCTCCCGCTCCTCGCCGTCGCCACCTGCCTCGGGGCCCTCATCCTCCTCTTCGCCCTGGCGGGCCGCTCGGAAAGCCCCCTCACCCTCATCCTTGCCGGCATCGCCGTCTCCACTCTCGCGGGCGCCGGGATCAGCCTTGCGCTCAACCTTTCGCCGAACCCCTTCGCCGCGATGGAGATCATGTCCTGGCTGCTGGGCAGTATGGAGAACCGTTCGCTCGACCACGTCTGGATCGCCCTGCCCTGCGTACTCATCGGCTCCGCCCTCCTCCTCTGGGATGGCCATGCGCTCGACGCCCTGACGCTCGGCGAGGACGGAGCCCGCTCGCTGGGCGTCGATCTGTCGCGGACCCGCGCCCGCATTTTGGCCGGAATCGCGATCGGGGTCGGTGGCGCGGTGGCGGTATCGGGCGCCATAGGCTTCATCGGCCTGATCGTCCCGCATCTCGTCCGCCCGCTTACCGACCGCAGCCCCTCCGCCGCGCTGCTGCCTTCGATGCTGGCCGGCGCGGCGCTGCTCACCTGCGCCGACATCCTCGTTCGCGTGATCCCGACCACCAGCGAGCTGAAGCTCGGCGTGGTCACTGCCTTCCTTGGCGTGCCAATCTTTCTGGTCCACCTGCTTCGGGAGCGGCGGGCATGGTGACGATCGCCACCCAGGGTCTCGCCGTCCGCCTCGGCCGCCGCACCGTCCTGCAAGGCATCTCAGCGGCCTTCAGCCCCGGCACGCTGACCGGCATCATCGGACCGAACGGCGCGGGCAAGTCGACCCTGCTGCGCGCCATGTTGGGGCTGGTCCCCAGGGCGGTCGGAGAAGTGAGCATCGACGGCATCGACATCGCCGCCATGAGGCCGCGAGACATCGCCAAGTCGGTGGCCTACCTGCCGCAAGGCCAAACGCTGCACTGGCCGCTCACGGTCGAGCGGCTTGTCGCGCTCGGCCGCCTGCCCCATCTCGCTCCCCTGTCGCGGCTCGGCGCGGCAGATCATGGTGCCGTCAGCGGCGCGATGGAGCGGGCCGACATCGTCCATCTCGCGGGACGGATCGCCACGGAGCTCTCCGGCGGCGAGCGCGCCCGGGTGATGCTGGCGCGCGCCCTTGCCGCCGGCGCTCCGGGACTGGCGGTGGACGAACCCCTCGCCTCCCTCGACCCCGGCCATCAGATCGACGTGATGACCTTGCTGGCGGGGGAGGCGCGCGCGGGTTCACTGGTCGTCGCCGTCCTGCACGATCTCACCATGGCCGCGCGCTACTGCGATCGCCTGCTGCTCATCGACGGTGGCGCGCTCGTCGCGGACGGGTTGCCCGGCGACGTCCTGAACGAGGAGCGCCTGCGGCAGGTCTACGGCATCAACGCCAGGATCGAAGTGACCGCATCAGGCCCGATCATCGTACCAACGGATCGCTGGCGCAGCTGACCGGTCCCGCTTTCTAGAACTGCCAGCGGCCGCGCAGCCCATAGTTCCTGGGTTCGGCCACACCCCAGACGTTCGATGGCGTAAGCTCGCCGTTGTTCTCCGCCCCCAGATAGTACGTCTTGTCGGTAAGGTTCTGCACATAGGCAGCGACTTCCCAGCCTGCATCAGCCGTGTAGCCGAGGCTGGCGTTCACCTGCGTATAGGCGCTGCGCCGGGTCAGCCCGCGCCAGTCGAAGCTTTCGCGCCGATGCCCCTCGTACATCCAATCGGTCTGGAGCCAGGCCTCGCCAGCCCCAACCTGCCGGTGAAACGTGGCGGAGCCGCTGGTCGCCCAGGTCGGGTTGGGCAGGCCGCCGCAATCATGCCGGTCGCAGTCGCGGTCGCCTGTCTTGCGGGTGCGCGTCCATGCGCCGTTCGCCGCCAGGTCCAGCCATGAGGTGACCTTCGCGCTCAGCGATCCCTCCAGTCCCATGCCGTGGACCTTGCCGACGTTGATCACCTCGGTCGTGCGCGTCGCCGGATTGAAGTAGTTCGATTGAAGGTCGCGATAGACATAGTGGAAGAAGGCCACGTCAAACTGGAGCCTTCGTTCGAAGGCGGTGCCCTTGACGCCCAGCTCCTTGCTCCAGACGCTTTCCGGGTTGAACGGGTCCGGCGTCGTGCCGGCGGGCACGAGCGAGAAGTCCTCGATCGCGGTCGGTGCCCGGACGGTGAAGCTGCCGAACCCGCCTGCCTTGTAGCCGCGGGTCAGGCTGGCATAGACGGTGAACAGCGCGCTGGCTTCGTAACGGGCGTACAGACGCGGGGTGAGACCGGTCCAGCTCTTGCCCGCGGTCACCGGCCCGTCGGTGAAGTAGGTGAAGGTCCAGACATTCCCCAGCGTGCTGGTCGTCGGGAGCACGTCGAGCGAGAACCGCTTCCGATCCCAGGTGTAGCGCAGACCCGCGCCGGCAGTAAGCTTCGGCACGATCCGCAGGTTCACGTCCGCGAAGGCGGAAAGACCCAGGTTGCGGGAGGCGGCGTCGTTGATATCGATGAGGAGGTTGTCCGAAGCCGGAACATAGGCCTTCCCGTACAGGTCCTGCGTCATCTCCTCGCAACTGCCGTATTCATAGCCGGCCAGGCATACCGAGCTCTCGTCCGCCTCGTTCGTGAAGCGTGCGCGCACCTTTTCGTAATAGCCGGACAGGCCGGCTGACCAGGTGAGCGCGCGATTGTTCGGAGACACGAGGCGCAGATCCTGGCTCAGGTAATGGCTACGCTGGCGCTGGGAGTAGTTGCCGAGCCGGAGCGGCGTGCCGTCATAGTCTTCGAGGTAGTAGAAACGCGCACGGCGGTAGGCAGACAGTGAGGTGAAAGTCCCGATCCCGGTCGGAACGTCGACCTGGGCCGTCAGACTGGTGACGTCACCCTTGTCCTTCGGGTGCGTCAGATCCGTATCGACATCCCGTTTGCCGCCGCGAATGACGACATCTTCGCCCAATGCCTCGCCAATCTGGTCGAGCACCTCGCGATCCTCGTTCGAAGCGCGATACGGTGTGCCGTCGAGGCGCCGCCGCTCATGCTCCGCCCGTATCGTCAGGTCCGCCCCGTCCGTCTGGTGGCGGAAGGACAGGCGGAGCGCCTGCTTGTTGCCGCCCATCAGGCGATCGTTGCGGGATAGCGTGAAGGCGTTATCGACCCAGCCGTTATAATCGGTGGCATAGCCGGCCAAGCGAACCGCCGTGTCTGTGGCGAGCGGGAGGTTCAGCGCGAACTCACCCTCTTTCCGCGCATGGGAACCGAGGCTCACCGCCACCTTGCCCGCAACGGACCCGAGGACAGGCTTGTTGGTGGTGACGCTCATCGCACCAGAGATGGCATTGCGGCCGAACAGGAACCCCTGCGGACCCCGCAACGCCTCCGCATGATCGATGTCGTAGAGCGAGGTGACGGCGGCACCGGTGCGCCCCTGGTAAACCCCGTCTTTGAAGAAGCCGATCGACGGGTCTCCGCCGACGCCATAGTCGTTCGACACGATGCCGCGCACCGCAATCGAATCGATGTAGCTGTCTTCCGAGTTGCCGGAGAAGCCGGGTGTGAAGTTGACGAGATCCTTCACGTCATCCAGCCGCGCGCGATCGACGAACTGGCTGCCGATCGTGGTGATCGAGACAGGAACGTCCTGTACCCGCTCGCTGCGGCGCTGCGCCGTAACGACGATCTCGCCCTGCTCTGCCGCTGCTACCGCTTCCGCTTCCGCTTCCGCTTCCGCTTTGGCGGGCAGGCTTGCGAAGGAACTCGCAAGCAGGAGACCGGCGAGGAGCCGGAGGGCGCATCTGTCCGGGCGCATGGTCATGCGGCGCGCAGGCGTTCGATGATCTGGGTGAACTCGACGCTTAGAGCCTCGGCGCCGAGCCGGACCGTGCCGCCGATCTGGCGCGTGCGGTCCGCATGGCCCCGTACCCGATCGAGGGCTGAGGTGATCTCCGACACGGCGGCGTGCGTCTCCTCGGCATCCAGGCCGACGCGCTGGCTGGTCTGCAGGATCGCCTCGGCACTGTGATGGTGCCGATCGACGACTGACGAGGTGCTCTTGATCGTATCGTTCAGCTCGCCGAGCAGGTCGTGCAGGTTGGTGACGAGCGCCGTAATCGAGCGCGCGGCCGCTTCGACGGAGGCGACCCGCTCGTCGATGTCGTTCGTCGTCGCCTTGGTCTGAGCCGCGAGTCCCTTCACCTCCTGGGCGACGACCGTGAAACCTCGACCCGCCTCCCCGGAACGGGCCGCCTCGATGGTGGCGTTAAGCGCGAGAAGGTTAGTCTGTGCCGCAATCTGTCCGATGAGCGCGGAAGCGGCGTTGATCGACTCGATCTGCTGCAGCAGCGTCTGGTTTGCGTTCAGGGCCGAAGCCGATTCTCGATCCGTCTTGCGCATGGCGAACTCGGTGCGCTGCGCCTCCTCCTGGATACGGGCGGTCGCCGCGACTAGGTCACGTACGTTCGACTCAATCGTGTGGATCGCTTCGGCCGAGGCCTCGCTTCGGTCGCGGGCGCGGGATGCCTGTTCCGCCTGGTCCTGCAGCGCGTCGAAAGTGCCGGCGGCGCTGCCCTCCAGATCGTCCGCCTGACGAGACAAGTCCTGGACAAGGGTGCCGATCGACTGGGTGAGGGCATCGGCCACGTCGTGGGCAACCCTGCGCATTTGCTCCCTATGGCGTTCCTGCTCCTCATGCTCCCGCTTGCTCATCCGTTCGAGCGCGGCGCGCGCCGTCTCCGCCGCGGCAGCGGCCTCCTCCGCCTCCAACCGCGCATGTTCTGCGGCCGAATGGGCAGTCGCGCTCGCCGCCGCATGTTCCTCGGCGATCGCGCTGCGAAGGCGAAGCTTGGCTTCGGCAGCAATGAGCGCGCGGCTCAGGACGGTCGAGATAACGACGAAGGTCAGACCGGCAAGAACGAGCCAGGGAGCAAGGTCGCGGATGACGGCCCCACCGGTCCGAACCGCCGGCCAGGCGAGCTGGCCAAGCGATCTTCCAGCGGGATCCTGCAAGGCGAGGGTGGTCGATTCCCCATCCTGCCTCTGTCCCCAAACGACCTTGCCCAGCCGGAACGAGCGAGCCCAGCTTGCCAGCAACGGTCCATCGATCGGGCGGACGAGAACGACGTACCGGAGAGGGCCCGCCGGCACTCGCGCGGCGTGATCGAACGGGAGGATGGGAGCAGCCGCTAGGAGCGCCGGGGCGCCCCTATGCCAACCGAAGAACGGGTGGACCTTGTGACGGGCGATCTCGGCACCGTTTCGGGGCAGGCTCTTCAGGATGAAGTCGATCGCTTCAGGAGCTGAGCGCCTCAGCGTGTTGGCCGCGCCGTGATCCGGAATCCAGCCGTAGATTGTGCGGCCCTCCCCATCGATGACATAGAGCGGCGTGGCACCGCCGAAGTTGGAGGCGAGCCAGGCGCGGTCGATCTGCCCGTAGAGATGGGTGACGGCATCGTCCCAGTGCGCGTAATCGTTGGTGGCATCCGCCAGTGCCTGCTGCTCGCGGCTCAGGGCACCGCCGATCATGCGAGCCTTCTCGCTCTCGGCGTTACGGTCGATGCGCGCAGTGAGGACCAGGAGCAGGGCGATGCAGGTCGTTATGGCAAGCAGCGACAAGGCCACGAGCTGGACAAGGCTCGCCGGAACCTGGGCGCCGATTCTCTGCTTCCACGACATCGCCTGCCAGACCTCGCCTCGTTTCCGGGTCGGCGATGGTCCGTCGGGGGTTAATATCACGTTAGATCACGACCGCTCCGACGAGCGGCGAAAATGATAACGCCGCCGACCCTGTGGCCGACGGCGCCTCCGAATAGCGCGAGGTTATGCTTACTTCTCGCCGTTGTCCTTCACACCGACAACCGGCACGCTGATCGACTCCTTCTCGGTGGTCACCTTGGGGACATCGACGGTCGTGGAGGTCGTGCCGACGACCACTTCCTTCGAATCGACATCGACCTTCGGCAGTTCACCGCCGGAGACCTTCACGTCCGGAAGCGCACCTTCCTTGACATCCGCGCTCCAGAAGCCGGTCGCGAACAGGATCGCGGCGATGATCGCGGCGAGCACCACGATGATCGCTATGATCTTGCCAGCACCCATGCCCCGACGTTCGACGTAAACCGTGCCACGGTCGTCACGATAATCCGCCATGTTCCTCTCCTTTACCTGACGCCGATAAACGACGGAAAGGTCCGGATCGTTCCCCGGCCTTCACGATCGCAGGTCGATGACAGGGGAAGTGGCGGCGGCCCTGGCGTCAGAGCCAGCCCGCTTGATCGTCAACGCCAACCATCAGATACCGGGACTGAACAGCTAGGGCACCAGCACGGTGTCTAGGGCCTCGGCACCGGTCTCGGGATAGTCGAGCGTGTAGTGCAGCCCCCGGCTCTCCCTGCGGCTGAGCGCCGCCCGCACGATCAGGCTCGCGACCTCGATCAGGTTGCGCAGCTCGATCAGGTCGCTGGTGACCCGGTAATTGCCGTAATACTCCTCGACCTCCTGACGCAGCAGGGCAACGCGATGCTGCGCGCGCTCCAGCCGCTTGGTCGTCCTGACGATCCCGACATAGTCCCACATGAAGCGGCGGATCTCGCGCCAGTTGTGCTGGACGACGATGTCCTCGTCCGAGTCGGTGACGCGGCTTTCGTCCCATTCGCGAATGCTCGGCGGCGCGGGCATCGTATCCCAGTTCGCCTTGATGTGGTTCGCCGCCGCATCCCCGAACACGAAGCATTCGAGCAGCGAGTTGGAGGCGAGGCGATTGGCACCGTGCAGCCCGGATTGCGTCACCTCGCCCGCGGCATAAAGCCCCGGCAGGTCGGTCCGCCCATCTAGGTCGATCATCACGCCACCACAGGTATAGTGCATGGCGGGCACCACCGGAATCGGCTCCCGCGTGATGTCGATGCCGAGGCCGAGCAGCTTAGCGTGGATGTTCGGGAAGTGGTGCTTCACGAAGTCCGGCGGCTGATGGCTGATGTCGAGATGGACGTAGTCGAGGCCCAGCCGCTTGATCTCATAATCGATCGCCCGCGCGACGATATCGCGCGGCGCAAGCTCGGCGCGCGCGTCGAAGCGCGGCATGAACCGCTCGCCCGTGGTCGGCAGCCTCAGCTGCCCGCCCTCCCCGCGCATCGCCTCGGTGATGAGGAAGTTCTTGACCTCCAGATTGTAGAGGCAGGTCGGGTGGAACTGGTTGAACTCCATGTTCGACACCCGGCACCCCGCCCGCCAGGCCATCGCGATGCCGTCGCCAGAAGCGCCGCGCGGCGCGGTGGAAAACTGGTAGACCCGACCCGCCCCGCCGGTAGCCAGGATGGTCGCGCGGGCGGTGAACAGCGCGACCTTCCCTGTCGGTCGGTGCAGCGCGTAGACGCCCCAGACATGCCCGTCGCCGGAATAGCGCTGGCCGTGACGGCTGGTGACGAGGTCGATGGCCGCCATTTCCGTGACGAGGTTGATGTTGGGATGCGCGGCGGCGGCCCGTTCCAGCGCCTGCTGAACCGCCCAGCCGGTCGCGTCGTTGACGTGGACGATGCGGCGATGGCTATGCCCGCCCTCCCGCGTCAGGTGCCAGCGATCATGGCCTTCGCCTTCCGTTGGGTTGAACGGCACGCCCAGTTCGGCCAGCCGCTCGATCGCCTTGGGTGCGTTCTCGACGACGAACTCGACGGTCCTGCGGTCGTTCAGCCCCGCCCCTGCGACGATGGTGTCCTCGATATGGCTCTCGAACGTATCGCCCGCCTCCAGGACAGCAGCGATCCCGCCCTGCGCATGGGCCGTCGATCCATCGGACAGCCCGCCCTTGGCGAGCACCGCGACCCGGAAGCGGTCGGCAAGATTGAGCGCTGCCGTAAGGCCGGCTGCCCCGGACCCTATGATGATGACGTCGTAACGATGGTCGGCCATCCCCCGCGTCTAGCGGTCTGCCGTCGTGGCGTCATCCCTCAGGCGCTCCGGCTCTATTGAGAACCGATCGCATCTCCGCTACGCCGGACGAGCAATTCCGGAGGACGCCATGAAGACGCTCGCACTCGCCTCGCTGCTCGCCGCCATGCCGATGATGGCGCAGGCCCATGAGGTCTGGGTCGAACGCGACGGCGCCGGCCCCGCACGCATCTACTTGGGCGAACCTGCCAAGACGCTCCCCGCCGGTGGCGATCCGGAGTTCGAAAAGCTGAAGGCACCCAAGCTCGTCCCCGCGTCCAGCGCATCGCAGACCCGAAAGGCCGGCTTTATAGAAGTCGCCGCACCCGCAGGCGACGTCCGCGTCACCGACGACAGCGTGTTCGAGCCCTGGGGCGAGGACGGCAAGATGGAGGCGGTGATCTACTACGCTCGTGCCGGCCGTGCCGATGCGCGCATCGCGATGCCGCTGGAGATCGCACCGACGGCCGCGAACGGCGGCAGCTTCGCCTTGATGAAGGACGGCAAGCCGGTTCCGTCCGCCAAGATCACCGTCATCACGCCAGACAAGTGGTCGAAGGCCTTCACCGCCGACGCGAGCGGCACCGTCGCGCCCAAGCTGAGCGAAAAGGGCCGCTACATCCTGACGGCCACCCATGAGGAGACCGGCGACCTGGCCTACAAGGGCGGTAAGGTCGCCAAGCTCTACCACATCGCGACGACGACGTTCGTGAACGAGTAGTTCGGGCGGACGGCCGCCTCGTTCACCCGATCACCCGGGCTCGGCTTGCAGGAGCAGCGACGACCGTGATGTCTGCCCAGATTACCAGCTTTCGCTTCACCTGATTTGGGGCCATGCGCCGGCATCGCCCGAGCGGCGGCGAATCGCGAGGACTCCGTCATTGGATAAATTGAAGGCGGCGCTTGATCCGTTCGTCGTCATCCTGCTCGCGACGGTGATGGTCGCGTCGCTTCTCCCCGCGCGGGGGCCTTTCGCGGGTTATGCTGGCATCGCGGCGGATCTGGGCATCGCGCTGCTCTTCTTCCTGAACGGCGCGAAACTTTCGCGTGCGGCGATCGTCACCGGCCTTCGCAACATCCGCCTGCACGCCGCGGTCCTCGCCTCGACCTACATTCTCTTTCCGTGCCTCGGTCTTGCCGTATTGGCGATCGGCCATCTCGATCCGATGCTCGCGCGCGGGCTGCTGTTCCTGACCCTCCTCCCGTCGACGGTTCAGTCCTCCGTCGCCTTCACCGCGATCGCGCGCGGCAATGTCGCAGCCGCGATCTGCAGCGCGTCGATCTCCAATCTCCTCGGGATCGCGCTCACCCCGCTGTTCGTCACGCTGACCATGGGCGCGGCCGCCAGCATGTCTTGGGAAAGCGTGCAGGGCATCTTCCTTCAACTGCTGCTGCCCTTTGCCGTCGGCCATCTGCTGCGCCCGCTCATCGGCGGCTGGGTCGAAAAACGACGTCGCTTGCTATCACGCGTTGACCGCGGATCGATCCTGCTGGTGGTCTACACCGCCTTCGGACATGCGGTGATCGAGGGTCTCTGGTCGCGCGTCTCACTGCCTACGCTCGGCCTGGTGACACTCGCCTGCGCCCTCATCCTGGCGGTCGTGCTCGCCGCCACCTGGGGGGCCGCCCGCGCGCTAAGCCTCCCGCGCGAGGATGCGATCGTCCTGCTGTTCTGCGGGTCGAAGAAAAGCCTCGCCTCCGGTGTTCCGATGGCCAACGTCCTGTTCCCCGCCTCGGCCATCGGGATGATCATCCTGCCGCTGATGATCTTCCACCAGCTCCAGCTCATCGTCTGCGCCATGATCGCGCCTCGCCTCGGGCAACGCGGCGAGCGCGAAAGCGATACGTCGCTTTCGGCTCCTCCGGTCGCTGCGAAGTAAGCAACGGGCGCCGCAGCGCTACGGCCTGACACGTGCGTCGACTTCGGAGGCGGATTGAATCCCATGGCTCGACACGTGAGCGCGCGACATCCTTGCCGGGCAGCCGCGGAGAGCTCCGCCCTCTGATCAAGGCGCTCCGGTGCGGCAGCAGATGTTGGGACAGCCTTGTTTTTCCCCAAGTCTCCTCACGTTTTCAACGACATAGAAGAAATAACAACCTAAGTACGGCAATCTGAGTTGGCCTTTTCCCCTCAGAAACCACCTGAATACGCCCTTACGCTAGACGATGTCGGCGAGTGGCGAACGAATACCTTAGTTCCGGAACTGAGCTGCCCGGCGAGGTCTTTTCCGTCCTGGTCCTAAAAGAAGGTGCCGCATGCACGGAGGTGGCAGGAGCGATACCGCCTAATCCGTTTGATCGTATCCGCATGGCTGCGTCGCGCGGGCGATTGATGATGATCCTGTCGATCTTCGGGACGGTCACTTCCCCCGACCGGCTCGTTCAGAGCGCCGCGAAGCACTGGGAACGTTAAAGACCGCGCAGGTCGCGCAGGGTCACACTCCTTCAGCCGTTGCGCTCATGACCGACGACCCGCAAAGGCGCTGCAACGGCATGCCCGCGACCTCTTGCATAGCTGATGTGGAATCGCACAGCTGTCCAACTCAGAAGCAACATACATCGTGCGGCAAAGCATCAACCCGAAGACGGCGACTCGCCAGCAACGTCTGCCTAAGCTACGGGTCGACAGGGAGATGCACCTCTCCCGACACAACGACGCCGTCGGCTATCAGAGGCCTGGCTCAGCTTACTGGCGCGAAGAAAGTTGGGGGATGTGGACGTGCACCTTGGTTCTTTCAACCTCCACCAGCGAGCCGAGGTGAAGGCGGCTAGACGCCGCGCTGACGACGCCGACTTGGCTTCAGGCCGCGTTTCCCAGCTGGAGATGCAGCAACGTAACTATGCCTTCGCGCATATTGATTTCCATAGTGCCCGAATCGTCCTTCGAGACAATGATCCACTCCTTTGACGCTCCCCTCATCGGGGTCGCGCTACCGCCCGCCAACGAGCAAATCGAAATCAGCCCTCACCCACCCGGCAGCGTGGCGGGCAATCTCCGGATACCTCAGCATGAACTTGGGTACCATGTTGAAGGGTAGACCGGTTCGATGGGCGATCTCAGCCGTCGCGATATAGGTTGTGGCGAGAGCATGGACCGGCTCTCGGTCCGTGATCACCGCGACGCCTTCGGGCACGAAGGTGAGCGCGCCACTGCTCGCCACGCGGGTGATCTGTAGCGAGTCGAGGTTTAGCACTTCGGCGGCGTCTAACTGTGTGTAAGTTTGCCTGAATGGGAACCCTGGCCATGATAGCTCATCGAACCGCAAGGCGGCGAACGGGGCGATGTCTTCGCGGTGAACCATAGCACGTCGAATGAACTTGCCGGCGCCGTCGAGCCAAAACGGTAGTGAGCCTTCTCGCATCGCGGCTAGAATCGCACCCCAAAACTTCGGGCGGCCGCCCATCATGCGAGCGGCAGTACCCAAGGGCATCAGATCGGATGGTTTTCCGGCACGTCCCTTAGATTCGAGATCGTGAATGAACTCGTTCATGCTCTCCTCAACCAAGCGGAGCGTCCGATTGATGAGCGCCAGTCCGGGGTGTACCTCCCTCTCGATCTCACCGAGACATACAAGTTGCTCAGTCGCATAACGAGTGGTGCCAAGTGCAGTTTCTAAACGGCTGGCGAAAACAAACTCACGGTGGCGCCGGAGAAGATCGTCGGCATCTGCCTTGTCGTACTGCACTTGCGTGTTCCGGCGGACCGCCAGGACCCGGTGTTCGATATGTCCTGCATCGCGGATCATTCGTAACTCTTGCGAGCTGATGCTCGCGGCGCGGCAGATATATTGCGCTCCGACCACAGGCTTCACGACCGCCTGCAAAGCGACGATAACATGTTCGAAGGCCTCGGGCACCGCATCACTCACCAGTTTTGCCTGCTGCTCGCGCACCTTGGGCGAACCAAGCCGCCTTATCGCAGCCAAGAGCGCGCGCCGCGATTTCTCATCAGGCGAGTTCTGCAGTCTATCTGCGATTCGTTCGCGAAAGGCTCGCGGCCAATCTAGCAACAGGGCCGCTCCGGTTGCGGCGAAGCCCGCCAGCTGCAGAGGGGACAAGTCCTTCATAGCAGAACGACGCAACATGTAGGGCGACGCGCTCAGAGTTGCGCCTACGTGCAGGGCCAAGTTGACCAACACCGCCGGTGGCAACTCTGCCAACTCTGAGCTGAGCCGCGAGACCGCTGCCTGCCGCTCCTCGCCGTCAGCCGAGACCAAAGCGGCGAAGAGACGGTAATTCTCCGCGAGCTCTTGGGGGAGGCGCTCGTCCGTAAACGAAGTGAGTGTCGCGCGGCACTGGTGGTGATCGCAGTTCCCGATGCCCCAGGAAGTTCGCCAAGCCTGTGTCCGACCACATGTTGCGCACTTGTCAACCAACAGCTCTAAGCTCTCAGCGCAAAATGGTAGCAGCCGATTCATCCAAGCTGATCGATGATGATCGCTGAGGCGCAGCGACGAAGGGGAAACCCGTCGAGTCGCCACATGCAAGTCGAGCCGGAACAGAGCGCCATCGCCCCACTTAATGTCAGCTGGGCCGTCACTTTCTTGCAGATACGGGTGCAAACGCTCCTCGATAGATGCGACGCTGCAACCAAGTTGAAATGCTAGTCGCGGAACGTCTCTGATTTCCTGCCCGATGGTTCCGGGATGTATTAGGGTCCGGACCCAATAACGGCTTTTGCTACCGCTTGGATCGTGATTCACTGCGTTGGTGTGGAGGCGGTGGAATGGCTGATTTCTTCTGGTTTTCCGATGCGCAGTGGGAGCGGATCGCACCACTGCTGCCGACGGACGTTCGCGGCAAGGCACGTGTGGATGATCGCCGGGTGCTGAGCGGGATCGTGCATGCGCTCCGCTGCGGCGGTCGCTGGGTGGACTGCTCGGACGTGTACGGGCCAAAGAAGACGCTCTACAATCGCTTCGTGCGCTGGTCCGAGCGCGGCATCTGGGAGGGGATTTTCAGCGCGCTGGCAGGCGCCGACGACGCGCCGGACCGGCTGTTCATCGATAGCAGCTGCATCAAGGTCCACCGCTGCGCAGGCGGTGGAAAAGGGGGGCCTTGGCCCATGGTATCGGCCGCACCAAAGGCGGCCGGAACACCAAGGTCCATGCCGTCTGCGACGCCAAGGGCCGCCCTCACGTCCTCCTGCTGACGCCCGGCAACGTCCACGACTGCAAGGTCGCCAAGACCTGCATCGCGGCGCTGCCCCCATCCGTCGAACTCGTCGCCGACAAGGGCTATGACAGTCAGGAGTTGCGCGAGTGGCTCGACCAGCGCGGCACCCAGGCCGTCATCCCGCCGCGCTGCAACCGCAAGGTCCAGTACGACTACGACCGCACCATCTACAAACAGCGCAACGTCATCGAGCGCATGTTCTGCCGCCTCAAGGACTGGAGGCGGCTCGCCACCCGCTTCGATCGCAACATCAAGAACTTCATGGGCGCCATCGCCCTCGCCGCCACCGTCATCTGGTGGTTGTGAGTCCGGACCCTAGCCTCATCGCGTTGCCACGCGAGGGTTGGCCGGGGAACAGATGGACGGAACGTTGGCCCTGTGGTTCGATGCGATCGAGGTCGGCGCGCCGACTCCGGAGCTCGACCTCCACGTCAATCTCTGGCGCGACCTGTCAGCTGACTTCAACTTTCTCGATGTAGGCTTCCGACTCGCGGACCCCACGAACCTCCTACGCTTCCACTTGTTCTTCCCAGTCCCTGTAGGTCTGGCTAGCATAAGTGACCTCGGCGCGACGCTCCGGTACGGAGAGACCCTTAAGGCCGTTTTCAACGACCCGGTCGTCGCCGGCAGCGGAAACGCGACTTCCTATCCGACGGAGATCGACGGGAAGCCGCACCTGACGGTGCAGATGCTAGACGTCGGGCGGGATCTTGCGACCGAGCCGCTTGCCATGACTCCGGTGGACGGTACGATCGTGACGTTCGGCGATGGCCTCTGCGACAGGATGCGGGCGACCGGTGGCTGCAGCTACGTCCGGATTCGCATCCATCTGGACGGGAGGGCGCGCGACCTGTTCAGTACGGAGATCGCGGCGGGTGACTGGCGTCTCACGACCGCGACGAGCGTTACCGAGACAACGGAGTTCCGCTTCAACGAACGCCGCAGCTATCCCGACGCTGTCGCCAGGCGCATTGGCGACAGCGTCTTCGCGATTGGGAGGATACACTACTTCCTGATCCGCGACCTGGAGCAGCAGCTGACAGGTCAGCACAGCCCGTTGCGAAACGTCCGTCGGCTGGAGCCGGCGCTCTGGACGCCCTACCTGCAGGGAGAGCCGATCCGGACCGGGACGTGGCGGGCGCCAGCGAAGGTCATAAGCCGGCTGGCGATCTATCATTGGTCGACGACGTTCGGATCCGACGACGGTCCGCCCTCCTTTACTGCGTTCGCCAGCTTCCGCTCGGCGCGCGTCCACCTATCGATATACGCAGTGGCGATAGTCCTCCTGGGGGCCATGGGCAGCGTCCTGGCCGCCGTGTTGTCGGCCCGGCTGGGTACCGCTTCAATTCCCGGATCACAGCCGCTTCTTCCACGTGATGGCCGAGTCAACAGGACGAATCTGGAACAGCGGGGCGGCCTATTGCCCAGACGGAGCGACCGCAGACGGCGTGCATCACTACAAGGGGGCGAGCATCGACGTCGATCTGGTGCCCAACACGCGTCATTGCGCTCGAGGAAAGCTGATCATGGAAGATCGCGATGAGCTCGTGACGATCGAGTTGGCACCAAAAGGCCGGTTCCAGATGCAAGGGATCGGATACAGCCACAGGTCATGGTCGCACGGGATCCATCATGGGGCACTTGCAGTCGAGCGAGAGGATCTGGACCTGGCCTCGCTCGACCCGAATGCTGGCGAGAACATCCATGTACAGGAGTTCGCAGTAGCCACGCTGACAGGGGCGGACGGCGCACAAGTCACCGGCTTCGGTGCCTTCGAAACGACCATTGTCGGTCAGTACGCGCCGCTGGGGGTCGGCACTGACCGCGTGCTAGACGCTTCCGGCCGCCCGCCAGGATTGTCCTGGTAGGTTTGCGATGCCTCGACGAACCGAGGCATCGCATGCTTCCTCACTTCATCTTCAAGGTCTCATGGTCTAGCATCTGGGCCGCTGCGCCTCGTGCCATGGTCATGAAGACCTGGTCGCCTCGCTCAGTCCGTTTGGCGACTGCGGACGAGAAGATCGCCGTGAACAATCCCAGCCAGGCACCGCGTCGATAGTCCTGCCGGATATCATCGATCCCGTAGTCTTTCTGGCCCTGTTCGAGTAAAGTATCATGGTAGAGGCGGAGCAGATCGTCCTCATCGCGCCGCCGGTGGTCGACCGGATAGCTCGTGCCAAGGAAGTACGCGAAGTCCAAAGCGGGATTTTCAGGAGCGACGCTCTGCCAGTCGAGAATGACGAGGGGATCCGCACCGCCGTTTGCGTCGAAGAGCATGTTATCAAGCCGGAAGTCTGCGTGAATAAGGCTGAAGCGTTCTGGCATTTGCTCAACGAAGACTGAGACCTTAGACGCGAAGTTCTGGGCAAGCCTCATGTACTCGGGCTCCAGCAGATCGGAGTATCGTCGCCGGAACTCCGCCAAATGTGCGTCGAAGTTTGCCGCCACGCCTGAAAATATCGCACGCCGAGCCTTCATCCACGGCACGTCCCAGACGTTAGAGTCGCCAAATGTCGGGGCGTGTATGGCCGCCGCTTGACGCATCGCGTGTTCTGCATCAGCGCGCGAACAACCAGTTACCTGGTTCGCCGCACGTGCAGGCGAGACATCCTCGAGGAGGATGCAGAACTCGCCTCCGTCCGAGATCGAGGCGTGGTAACAGCGAGGAGCTCTGACGGCGAGGGTCTGTGCCAGTTCCTGATAGAAACGAGTCTCTGTAAGGTATAGGCCGAGGTCAATGCCCGTCCGCCTGGCAACGGGGTCCTTCGCCGCGAACTTTGCGGCAAGTGTCAGCGGAGCGGTGGAACGATCCGCATCGTACGTAATCTCAAAACGTACCGTATCCCCCAGGAGGCCTACTCCAACGGGCGAAAAGCGAACGTTGACAACATGCCCCTCCGGCAAGACTCCCGCACCTCGGAGCAAATCGGTCATCACCTCTGGTGTGATGTGCTCAGGAGTTTCGGCAACCACCTGGCGATCTGCCAGCACCTCACTAGCCACGAAAACTCTCCTTGAAAAACTCTGCCTGCCTAGGCTGGCTGACTGTATAGTCAACGATTGACATAGAGAGGTATGGCAGTGAGAAGGCAAGGCCTTGGTCCGATTACCGGCCGGGTAGATGGCGAGGAGAGTAGATCATGACCATGACCGGACAGTGTCTATGTGGTCAGGTGAAGTATGAGGTTGCCAGCGAACCCTTCGCCACCGCGATTTGCCATTGCAGAAACTGCCAAAAGCAGGCCGGCTCCGCTTTTTCGATCGTGGTCGCCGTACCTAGCAAGGCAGTCACTCGCACAGGCGAGCTGAAGATTTATGACGACAAAGCGGACAGCGGCGCTACGCTGCATCGGCAGTTCTGCCCGGAATGTGGATCGCCGATTTTCTCCGTTCTGGCGGAGGCACCGCAGGTGACGATCGTCAAAGCTGGTACGCTGGACGACGTGAGTTCTCTCCAGCCTCAATTCCATGTTTGGTGCAAGAGTGCGCAGCCCTGGGTTGCGCTCGACCCAGCCATGCCGCAGTTTCAAGAGAATGCGCCCGTGCCCGGCGCCTAAGCTCCATATGCTTGGGACGGGCCGCGCCCGTCCCAAGCCCAGTGTCAGACTCGCTCGATTATGAGAGCCGGCGCCATGCCGCCGGCAGCGCAAAGCGTCACCGCTCCAACGTTTAGATCGCGACGCTCCAGCTCATCTAGGACGGTCCCGATCAGCATAGCGCCTGTCGCGCCGATGGGGTGACCCAGCGCGATTGCGCCTCCGTTCACGTTGACGATCTCAGGGGATAACTCGAGATCCCGCATGAACTTCAGCGGTACCACCGCGAATGCTTCATTGACCTCCCACAGATCGACGTCCTTCACTGACATTCCAGCCTTTGCCAGAACCTTCCGAGCAGCCGGGACCGGAGCATTGAGGACCATGCCCGGATCATCGCCTGCATTGGCTATGGCTCTGATCTTTGCGCGCGGCTTCAATCCGTTCGCACGGGCGTAGTCTGCGGACGCCAGGATCATCGCACCGGCACCGTCGACAACGCCGGAGCTGTTTCCGGCATGGTGAACATGATCAATCTCGAGGCCCGGGCGCGTTCGCTCGACGAATGCGCGAAAGGTGCTCCCGTGTTCATCAAGCGACATGTCATACAAGCTAGGAAAGGCTGGCTTGAGCCCTGCCAGGCCCTCCAGCGTCGTACCGGGGCGAGGGTACTCATCCTGTTCGAGCAGTACGGTGCCATCGTCCGCAAGAACGGTGACGAGGCTTCGCGCGAACCGCCCTTGGCCCATCGCCTCTGAGGCTCGCCGCTGGCTTTCGAGCGCGAGCCGGTCGACGTCATCGCGTGAGAACCCCTCCAGCGTGGCGATCATGTCGGCGCAGATGCCCTGATGCGGTTGTGCAACGCGCGCCCGAAGGTGGAGATTGCCCGAGTCAGCCAGAACTCCTTGGCCCAGAGTCGAGATGTGAGACATAGACTCCACACCGCCGGCGACGACGAGGTCCTGCATGCCCGACCAGATCCCCATCGCGCCGACGCCAACTGCCGTTAGACCGGACCCGCAAAAGCGATCAAGCGTCACGCCCGTAGCATCGTAGTCGTAGCCGGCATCCAGGGCCGACATTCGGGCGATGCAGAACCCCTGCTTGCCCCATTGGGTGCCGCACCCAATGACCACGTCATCGAACGTCTCGGGTTTGCAGATCGTTTCGATCGCGAAGCTCCTCTAGCAGGGGAGCTAGAAGCCGCTGCGGATGAACCTCCGCCAAAGCTCCCTTGCCAATCTTTCCTATACCCCGCGGGGTTCGCACCGCATCAATCACCCACACTTCAGCCATCACGCACTATCCCATTGACTGTCCGTTCAGCCAGCCCGATACCAACCGCAGTATGGGAGGACAATCATCATCTCGGTACGCCGATGAGCACGGGGCGCTACCGGCGAAGGGCGAGTTCTCTTGTCCGGTCCTCGACGTCTTCGGAACGGAAATCTGCTCTCTGAGCCCGATATTTAAGATCCGGCAGCTGCCGGAAGCTCAGGTCTGTGATGCTGACGGAAGGATCGCGCCCGGAGCAGTTACGATTCTTTTTGACCACGCAATCGGCTGTTCGATTGGCCTTGCCGAGAGGCCTTACCGAGCGACGACCACCTTGGAGCTTCGTGTCGACTGGGTCGGTGAGATCATGCCGGGCATGTCGATCGAGATCGAAGCTCGCGATGTGCGTTTCTTCGGGCGCACGGCAGTTGCCGACGCTGTTGCGACACAAGGCGCAGGTGGCCGGGTCGTCGCGCTAGCGCGCGGCCATTTCATTCACAGCACACATCCCGGCGGGAGCATCTCCGAGCCGATCGACTGGGCCGGGCGGGAAATCTTTACTGAGGGCGGGTTTGACAGCTTTTCCTCGTACCTTGGTGTTCAAAGTAGCGGTGAGGACCTGCTCGTTCATCCGCGAGAGCGACTTCAAGGTGCAGTAGCAGTTCAGGCGTATCACGGCGGGGTTATCGCCGCGACGATGGACCTAGCAGGTCGTGTTTTCCGTAGCGATCTGGTGTCGGCGGAAAGCCTGCTGATGCGCTCGCTGACAGTTCAGTACCTGAGACCTTCCATCGCCACCATGCCGCTTGTGGTGACCCCACAGGCGACGCGTGTCGGGCGCTCCGCTGCTACGATTGAGGCCGTTGCTCGCTGCGGCCTTCCCGGCTCACCAGTCACTGCAATCGGCCTGATGACGCTGCTCACAGAGCCACTCGGCTCGCCTTCGGGCGCCAGCCTCCCACGATAATCTCGGGCAGGTCGCGTGTGACCAGGCCCCTCAGTTTGGAGTAATCGATGGAACTGAATGGTACGCAAGCGGCTATTGTGACAGGCGGCGCTTCCGGGCTCGGCGAAGCTACTGCACGCGCTCTGGCCGCGAAGGGTGCGAAGGTGGCGATCTTCGATCTCGACCAAGTTCGCGGCGAAGCGGTAGCTGGAGAGATCGGCGGCATCTACTGCTCGACCGATGTCACCAATGAAGCCAGTGTCGATGCTGCTTTCTCAAAGGCGCGAAGCGCTCACGGTCAGGAGAACATCCTGGTTAACTGTGCTGGTACGGGCAATGCGGTTAAGACGGCGAGCCGCGATCGCAAAACAGGGCTGAGCCGCCACTACCCCCTAGATCAGTTCGACCGGATCATCCAGATCAACCTAGTCGGGACTTTCCGCTGTATCGCCAAATCCGCAGCTGGCATGCTGGATCTTGCTCCCGGTCCCGACGGGGAACGTGGTGTGATCATCAGCACGGCCTCTGTTGCGGCGCAGGATGGTCAAGTCGGTCAGGCGGCATACTCCGCCTCGAAGGCGGGGATCGTCGGGATGACCTTGCCGATCGCACGCGATCTCATGAACGACGGCATACGTGTGAATACGATCTTGCCGGGGATCTTCTCGACGCCCTTGGTTCAAGCTGGGCCAAAGGAACTCGTTGAAGGGCTCGCCGCGATGGTTCCCTTCCCCAAACGGCTGGGACACCCGGAAGAGTTTGCTCGGCTTGCCATCTTCATGATTGAGAACGGCTACATCAATGGCGAGCAAATCCGGTTGGACGGTGCCGTTCGAATGGCGCCGCGCTGAGGCCCACTCGCTTGTCAATCAGCCAACGGGCTGCTTAAGCTTCAACTGCAATGCGATAGAATGAAAGGTTTTCGATGGTCTCGAGGGCGAAGCGGGAACTGGGCACGCCGAACGCCCGTGTCCTCGCCCGCGAGGCCTCTCGAGAGGCGTTGATCACCGCTGCTGCGGACATCATGCGTGAGCGTGACAGTTTAGACTTTCCACTGACCGAGGTGGGGCTACGCACCGGCAACAGCGCGGCGTTGGTGCAGTACCACTTCGGCAGCAAGGAGGGGCTGCTCATGGCGGTGGTGGAGCGGCATACTGCGGCCGCCGCACGCGACATGGCCGCACTAGCGGCTTCAGACTACTCCGCCGAGAAGAAGCTGCGGCTGCATATACGTGGCGTCGTAAGCGCCTACGTTCGATCTCCTTTCACGAACCGGCTGCTGAACCATCTGCAGCAAAACGCAGACGAAGAGCGCTCCCGTCACATCAGCGAGATCTTCATCAAGCCGGTGGCGGATTTTCACCGTGCGATCCTAGAGCAAGGCGTCCGGGAAGGGCTGTTCCGTCCGATCGATCCCATGCACTTTTATCATATGGTGGTGGGCGCTTGCGAGCACCTGGTCGCATATAAGACCCCTCTTAATCACACGTTCGGAGTTAAGGAGATCAATGACGATCTCCGCCGTGACTTCGCGGACACCATTTTCGATGTGCTAGTTGCGGGCATTGCAGCTCGGCCCAGCCTCTAGCCGAAAAGGGTCGGCATCGTCCCAGCAGTAATCGTGAAACGCAGCTGACCGATGCTGAGGTGTGTTCATTGACTGTTTGTTCAGTCTGCGGCATTCGGCAGCTGGTGGAAGAGGGTCAGTTCGCAAGATTGGGTGAGCCGTTGATGCTGCCGAGCCCTGCCTCAGAATCGGATCTGCAGGTCTATGCGTGACGGAACACGGGCGATTGCCCAAGGCGCAGGGTTGAACCGGTGACATTGCCGACGCGCTTCACTAACCTGACCGGCGTACGTTACCCGATAATGCAGGGCGGCATGCAGCATGTCGGAACAGCCCGCCTGGCCGCTGCGGTGTCCCGAGCGGGCGGCCTGGGAACAATCACAGCTCTGACCTTCCGTGATGCCGAGGCGCTTAGGGCTGAGATCAGTGCCTGTCGCCAGCTCACTGACAGTCCCTTTGCTGTTAATCTCACCTTGACCCCGACGATCGACGCGCCGCGCTACTCCGAGCTCTGCGCCGCTGTCATACAGGAGAAGGTCGGGATCGTTGAGACGGCGGGCCGGAACCCAGCTGAGCTGGTAGAACGGCTCAAGGCCCACGGCATCAAGATCATTCACAAATGCACATCGATTCGACACGCGCTCACCGCGCAGTCTCTGGGAGTTGATGTGATCTCAATGGACGGCTTCGAGTGCGCGGGTCACGTGGGGGAGGATGACATTCCGGGCCTGGTGCTTATTGCTGTGGCCGCCGATCGCCTTACGGTTCCCGTTTTGGCCTCCGGTGGCTTCGCGGACGGGCGCGGCCTTGTGTCTGCTCTGGCCCTTGGCGCTGACGGTATCAACATGGGCACTCGGTTCTGTGCCACGCAAGAGGCGCCTATTCACGACCGCTTCAAGGAGGCGATTGTCGCCGCAGACGAGCGAGCGACTCGGCTCATTCTTCGATCGGTTCGAAACACCGCTCGCGTTGCACGAAACGCGATCAGCGAACGGGTTATAGAACTGGAGCGGGACAACCGCGGCCTCGAGGAGCTCCTGCCGCTCGTAGCTGGTGATCGTGGGCGAGCCGGCCTGACGAGCGGAGATCTGGACGCCGGCATCTGGACGGCTGGCGTTGTTCAAGGTCTTATACATGACGTTCCGACCGTACGTGACCTGATCGAACGGATCATGGCCGAAGCGTTAGATCGCATTCGGCTTCTGGCTGACCTTACCACTGAACGCGTTGCCTCAGCGAAGGCAATTCCGGTTACCACATAGGGGCGGTACGAGATGCACATCTTCCAACACGCGCAGTCGACGCCGAATAAGGCTGCCCTCATCATGGCCGAGACCGGGCTGGAGGTGTCCTATGGAGATCTCGAAGCTCGATCAAATCAGCTGGCGCACCTTTTTCGCTCGCTCGGCGCTGGCCAAGGAGACTGCATCGCAGTCATGCTCCCGAATGAGCCATTGTTCTTCGCCTGCGCGTGGGCGGCGCAGCGTGCGGGCCTCTACTTCACCGCGCTTTCTACGCATCTCACCCCCGATGAAGCGCTGTACATAGCCGAGGACAGCGCTGCACGCGTGATCATCTGCGCCGACGAATACGTGCATTCTGCCAAGGCGATTGCCGAGGTGGCTCAAGACATTAGGGTCCGGACCCAATAACGGCTTTTGCTACCGCTTGGATCGTGATTCACTGCGTTGGTGTGGAGGCGGTGGAATGGCTGATTTCTTCTGGTTTTCCGATGCGCAGTGGGAGCGGATCGCACCACTGCTGCCGACGGACGTTCGCGGCAAGGCACGTGTGGATGATCGCCGGGTGCTGAGCGGGATCGTGCATGCGCTCCGCTGCGGCGGTCGCTGGGTGGACTGCTCGGACGTGTACGGGCCAAAGAAGACGCTCTACAATCGCTTCGTGCGCTGGTCCGAGCGCGGCATCTGGGAGGGGATTTTCAGCGCGCTGGCAGGCGCCGACGACGCGCCGGACCGGCTGTTCATCGATAGCAGCTGCATCAAGGTCCACCGCTGCGCAGGCGGTGGAAAAGGGGGGCCTTGGCCCATGGTATCGGCCGCACCAAAGGCGGCCGGAACACCAAGGTCCATGCCGTCTGCGACGCCAAGGGCCGCCCTCACGTCCTCCTGCTGACGCCCGGCAACGTCCACGACTGCAAGGTCGCCAAGACCTGCATCGCGGCGCTGCCCCCATCCGTCGAACTCGTCGCCGACAAGGGCTATGACAGTCAGGAGTTGCGCGAGTGGCTCGACCAGCGCGGCACCCAGGCCGTCATCCCGCCGCGCTGCAACCGCAAGGTCCAGTACGACTACGACCGCACCATCTACAAACAGCGCAACGTCATCGAGCGCATGTTCTGCCGCCTCAAGGACTGGAGGCGGCTCGCCACCCGCTTCGATCGCAACATCAAGAACTTCATGAGCGCCATCGCCCTCGCCGCCACCGTCATCTGGTGGTTGTGAGTCCGGACCCTAGTGTGCTCGTCCGCTATCGAGAGAGCTCAGCGCCTTTGGACGGCCGGCTTTCCTCGCTTGAGACCGCCTTGGAGGATCAGCCGACGGACAGGCTGCCTGTGGAATCGGCCGGATCCGAAATGCTGTACTCCTCCGGCACGACCGGTCGGCCGAAAGGTGTGAGACTCCCGATGCAGGGAGGACCGATCGAACAACCGACCGCACTCGAAAACCTGGTGAAAGCGGCGTTTGGGCTCGGGGCGGATAGCGTCTACTTGACACCAGCCCCAATGTACCATGCTGCTCCCCTTCGCTGGGCTATGGCGATCCAAGCGCTTGGTGGCACAGTGATCATGTCGGGCAAGTTCGATCCCGAGGGCGCACTTGCCGCCATCGAGCGCTACGGTGTCAACGCAAGCCAGTGGGTGCCGACGCACTTCGTTCGGCTGCTCAAGCTGCCGAGCGAGGTCAAGGAGCGCTACAACGTGTCGTCCATGAAGGTTGCGTTGCACGCTGGCGCACCCTGCTCGATCGACGTCAAGCGCGCGATGCTCGACTGGTGGGGTCCCGTTCTGTACGAATACTACGGGGGTACCGAAGGCTTCGGTGGCACGGCGATTGGTCCGGAGGAGTGGCTGGCTCGTCCAGGGTCTGTCGGACGCGCAGTTCTCGGGAAATTGCATATATGCGACGACGATGGTGAGGAGGTTGAGGCTGGCATAAGCGGGGGAGTCTACTTTGAGGCTGATAACCTCAGTGAGTATTTCGGCGACCCGCAGAAGACGGCTGAAAGCCGCAACAAGCATGGCTGGGCAACCTACGGCGATATCGGCCATGTGGATAAGGACGGCTACCTCTTCCTCACGGACCGTAAAGCTTTCACCATAATATCTGGCGGCGTAAACATTTATCCGGCGGAAATTGAGAACGTTCTGATCACGCATCCCAAGGTGCAAGATGTCGCCGTGATCGGCGCGCCAGATGGAGAGATGGGAGAGCGGGTTGTTGCCGTCGTACAACCCGTTGATCCGGCTCATGTGTCGCCCACACTAGCTCAGGAGCTGGAAGCCTACGCTCGAGAGAGGTTGAGCGGGGTAAAGGTGCCCCGACAGTATGATTTCGTGGACACGCTGCCGCGCCAGCCCACGGGCAAGCTTTTCAAGCGGATCATTCGAGAGAGGTACTGGGACCAGGCGTCAATCGTTAGCTCAGCGCCCAAGGTAGAGGCTTGAACCATCAGGGCGCACTGGCTCCGGCCTCTCGCATGCGAGCCCTCATCTCGGTAGCTCCGGGTCCGGCTGAAAAGCTTGAGCTCGGCGACCTTCCGCTTCCGCTGCCAAAAGCGGGAGAGGTACGCATCCGTGTCTTAGCTTGCGGCCTCAACTATCCTGACACCCTCATCATCAACGATCGCTATCAATATCAGCCAACTCGGCCATTCGCTCCGGGAGGCGAGGTCTCCGGCTACGTCCATGCTGTGGGGAGTGGCGTCTCACATCTACGACCCGGCGAACCGGTGCTGGCGACCGCGCTGAGCGGGGGACTTGCCGAGTACCTAGTGGCGAAAGCCTGTGACACGGTCGCCGTACCAGAAGAGAGCAACCCGGTCGAAGGTGCGGCATTGCTCTTCACGTTCGGCGCGGCGCTTCATGCGTTGTGTGACAGAGGCGAATTAACCCCCGGATCTCGGCTGTTGGTGCTCGGGGCTGCAGGGGGCCTTGGACTTGCCGCAGTCCAACTCGCCAAGTTGCTCGGGGCGTTCGTTGTCGCTGCCGTGTCGAGCGCAGAGAAGGAACAAGCGTGTTGGGCGGCAGGAGCGGATGAGGTTGTCGTTTATGAGCGACTGCGCTCTACAAGCGCATCCCATCAGCTAGCCCGGTCGTTCAAAGACAAGCTGCCGTCCGGAGCAGCGGACGTCGTGCTGGATCCCGTCGGGAGCAGCTACAGCGAGGCGGCCCTTCGTACAGTCGCGAAAGGAGGGCGATATCTGGTCCTCGGGTTCACAGCAGGTATTCCAAGGCTTCCGCTGAACCTAGTTCTGCTGAAAGAGTGCGATATGCGCGGCGTTTTCTATGGCTCATTCGCTGTCGATCATCCGGACCTCTATCGACGAGAAAGGGATGAGATCCTCGCATGGTGGCTGGAGGGGCGCATCCGCCCCGCTCCGCAAGCGATTGTACCGTTGGATCAGGCACGTCAGGCGCTTCAGAGACTAGCCGAGAGAGATTCTGTCGGCAGAAGCGTGGTGACGATCCAAACCGTTGGTTCGTCCTTTGCTACCAGCCTATCACATGAGGTCTGAATAGATGGACTTAGAGGATTTCAATCGCCGATGGCTAGAAGCGTGGACGATCAAGTCTGTCGCATCCGTGTTATCGTTTTACCACGCTGAGGTCAGATACTACGACGAGCACGTTCCCCAGGGCTTGATCGGTACGGAGGCTCTCGCCACCCATCTTACCCGCCTCTTCGCAACTATGCCGGCCTGGCGATATGAAGCGGACCAGTTGTGGGCGATCTCAGGCGGGTTCTGCGCTAGATGGCACCTAACTGTAGGAGACGGTGCCAACGCCTTGCGCCTGCGCGGTTTTGACCATGTAGTTCTCACTGGCGGGCTGATCAGCCATAATGAGGTTTACACGCATCGGCTCGGCTAGCGAGCGCATCGGTTTTGGTGATTAAGCTGCACTCATACCAACGCAGCGTCGAGGTAGCTTCGTACCGCGCGCAAGTCGCATATGTCCCCTTCCAACATCCTGGTCAGAGCCGAACGCCCGCCAAAGAGCGGCGCCGTATTTAGAGCTCGGATCCATCGGTCAGCTGCTGGCGCCAGCGGCAGAAGAGTATGGACCGATCGATAGATCCCGATGATGTGGCCGATTCGTTCGAGAGTGTCGTGCGGAAGGGACAGGGGCGTTTTACGCTGCGCTTTTGTCCTCCAGCGATGCAGGGCAAAACTGCTTGAAAGGCCGAGGATCTGCCTTTGCTCCTCGTCGGTGAGGGACCATCGCTCAGCTATTTCGAAGAACGTTCGTAGAGCGGGACCACCAAGATCGTTCGCATCATCGATCATGGCTGTCGCATCCTGCAGGCTCCTCGTCCGGATCTTGTCGACTTGGGTCTGCGTACTCGCCCGCTTTCGAAGCGCGCAGTGACCTCGGCATCTCCGCCTCCTCCAGCATCCGCTTCAGGAGCGCCCAGACGCTTTGACGCCGATTGTGGCACAGATATCGAAAGCTGTCTCAAACCCCTCGATACTAAGTTCGGGACATGGCTTCTGGGATAACTCGACGGTATAGCTATTACCGAGCCGGTTTGCTCCCACATTGGCAATTGTTGCTTCCGCAATCAGCCGCTTGCTGCGTTCGTCGCCTTGCGGCCAAAGTTCAACTTTGATCTTTAGCACCTTGATGACTCCGAAGTGCCGTTGGAAGTTGAAGCGGCGAGGAGCTGTAACATCTATGATGTGAACCGCTGTTCGACTTGGAAATCTAAGCCGTGCCCGAGATCGGATCCGGGTTCTTCCTCCACCAAAGTCAGGAGATCGGCCATCGCTTCGGAGACCATCGCGCAGGCGAGAGGCTCACTCCAGTCGAAGCCAAGACGGACGATCGCTTGATCCTCTAGCAGCGGCCCTAGGCGGTGTCGAACGCGGGCGCGGACCTCGCCCGGACTGTGTGCGACCATTGCAAAGAATATCTGAACGGCACAGTTGTTGAGATCGGCCGTGATTGTTCCGGAGTATAGGGCAGGCTTTCGTCCGGGGCTCGATCTGGGGGCCTTCCCAAAGTTAGGTGGAACTATCCCTAGTGCTGCGCGAGCTGGGCTGCTCAGGAACTCGGTTGCGGGAATGTGGGCGACCACGTCAGGCGCGGCGTTTAAGTTAGCCGAAAGACCATGCAGCACCATCGCGCGGCGGAACCCTTCGTCGTGCCGGCATGCTTCGACAGCAGCTTGGCCGTCGAATAGATTGCGCGGCGTCGTCAGCCACTCGACGGGGTCCACGCGCAATCTGTCTCGGACACAGCGGGCACCGGTTTCTGCCGCGACGTACAGGAGGCGTTGCGTACCTAACGACCAAAACCGACGTAAGCGGTGGTGCTGGCTCGGAGATGAAGCCGTAGGGTCTGGCTGACGATGAGAAATCTCGGCTGAGTGAGCCCAGTGTGTGTGCAGATTCATCTTGCGACTCCTTCGCTCGATTGTCTCTCGTCACGCGCCCCACCCTCTATGTACTGAAAGTGAGATCATCAGACATATCAACATATCTCGATATGTCGAATGAAAACGTTGGTGGTATTGCGGACGCGACAGCGTGAGCTGTATGATGGTTTCGGCGCCTTCGAAGTTTTTTGGGGGGGGCGTCGACAGCCATAGGGCGCCACGAGAGTGGATCGTGCCAGGGCCGCGAAGGAAAAAATGGAGAACAGGGCTGCCGTGTTGGCGCTCTCAGCGCTTGCGTTTGAGACTCGTCTCGAAACCGTTCGGTTGCTGGCTACTGTCGGGGACGGCGGTCTTCCAGCGGGCGAGCTAGCGCGCCGGCTTGGAATTCCGCAAAACTCCTTAAGCGGACATCTCAAAGCGCTTGCTAGTGCGAGCCTGCTCACCGCTGAGCGGAAAAGCCGGTCGATTATATACCGTATCAACCCGCCGGCGCTGAATCTTCTTACATCCTTCCTACAGTCCATGTGTCCGACGGAACATCAGGGGTAGGACGGCGATCTAGATCTCTGCCCAGCAAGGTGGAGACGCTTCGCTAGCTGGCAATGGTGAGACGCTCGGACGCCACTGCCTGTGGGGGTTGGGCATCCCCGGGCGAGGACGAAGGTAAGTGAAAGCCCTAAGGGCCCGGATGCGGGACTGATTCATCCGCAAAGCCACCTACAATCTTTCATGCGAGCGAGCTCCGTCTGATCAGCGATCGCCGCATGGATACAGCCACAGGAGCACTTCAAGATTGGCAGAGGGCCAGGGTAAGGTGGTCCCAACAGCAGATTGGCAGTGTATGGCGCGCCCGGAACGATTCGAACGTCCGACCCTCAGATTCGTAGTCTGATGCTCTATCCAGCTGAGCTACGGGCGCGTTGGAGGGGCTGATAGTCGCGCGGGCGCTGCTGCGCAACCCCGTTGCAGCGATCCTTGGCGCAGCCTAGACCGGCGCGATGATGCGGCGGCTGACAGCGATGGTCCTGACGATGCTGGCGGCTGGCTGCGCCGAGAAGGACCGAGGCTTTCCGTCGCTCGCGCTGCGGCCGGCCGAGAGCGCCCGCTCGGCGGATGCTGCGCCTCCCGCACCCGTTCCCTCGGCAGTCAGCGGGGAGACGGCGGCCAGGTTGAGCGCGATCGGTGCGCGCATCGACGCCGCCGACGCTGCCTTCCGCCTCAGCGTTCCCGACGCGGAGGGCAAGGCGGCCATAGCGGGTCCCGAGGGCGGAGAAGCATGGGTTGCGGCGCAGACGGCGCTCTCCGCGCTGAGCACACATCATGCGGAACTGAACGACGCGACCGACGAGCTCGATCAGCTTTCGCGCGATCTGATCACCTCCGCCGCTCCCTCCAGCGAGGCAGACCTGCAAGCCACGGCGGAGGTCATCGCCCGGGCGACGGCGATCAAGTCGGCCGAGCAGGCGACCCTCTCCGCGATCGCCACGAAGATCGCCCCTCGGTCAGTCGCCGAGTAGCTCCGCCACCCGCTTGGCGTAATAGGTGAGCACGCCCGAGCACCCTGCCCGCTTGAACGCCAGCATCGTCTCCAGCGCCAGCGCGTCACGATCCCCCGCGCCCGCTGCCGCTGCCGCCTCGATCATCGCGTACTCGCCGGACACCTGATAGGCGAAGACCGGCACCTGGAAGCGGTCCTTCACCCGGCGGACGATGTCGAGATAGGGGAGGCCCGGCTTCACCATCACCGTATCCGCACCCTCCGCGAGGTCCATCGCCACTTCGCGAAGCGCCTCCTCCGCATTCGCCGGATCCATCTGGTAGGTGCGCTTGTCCCCCTTCAGCAGCCCGCGTGACCCGACCGCGTCGCGGAACGGGCCGTAGAAGGCGCTCGCGTACTTCGCGGCGTAAGCCATGATCTGCACGTCATGGTGCCCGTCCGCCTCCAGCGCGGCGCGGATACGGCCCACGCGCCCGTCCATCATGTCGGACGGCGCGACAATGTCGGCGCCGGCGCGCGCCTGCACCAGAGCCTGTTCGATCAGCACATCGCTGGTCGCGTCGTTGAGGATACGGCCCTTCGCATCAAGCAGCCCGTCATGGCCGTGGCTGGTGTAAGGGTCCAAGGCCACGTCGGTCAGTACGCCAACCTCCGGCACGGCATCCTTGATCGCGGCGATGGCGCTGCACATCAGATTGTCGGGATTAACCGCCTCGCGTCCATCATCGGAGCGACGTTCCGCCGGGGTGTTGGGGAACAGGGCGATGCACGGGATACCGAGTGTTCGCGCCTCCTTTGCCCTCTCGACGATGAGATCGACCGACCAGCGCGATACGCCGGGCATGCTGGCGATCGGGTCTTCTATCCCCTTGCCCTCAGTGACGAACAACGGCCAGATCAGGTCCGAGGGTGTGACCGCCGCTTCGGAGACCAACGCGCGGCTCCATGGAGCGCTGCGGGTGCGGCGGAGGCGGAGAGCGGGAAAGGCGGCGCTGGTCATGCCCCCCTTTAGCGCCCTCTGGCGTCTCAACGAAAGACGAAGAGGTAGAGCAGGATGATGATCGGGATCGGGATGCCGATCAGCCACAGCAGGATGCCCTTCATCACGTCCATCCTCATGCCATTCGTAACGGCGGACCAACAATTTTCGACGGGCGGGGTTCCTGGTGCATCGAAGCCGACGGGGGAGCGTTGAGCGGCGGTGACCCAGCCCAGACCACTCCCGAAACAGGCCGTCCTGGTGGTCAACACCAAGTCGCGACGCGGCGAAAAGCTCATGCGCGAGGCGCGGGAGAAGCTCACCGGTGCCGGGGTCGAGCTGCTGTCGGTGCACGGCATCAAGGAGCCGGGCGAGCTGATCCCCACCGTCGGTCGCATTCTCCAGGACAAACCACCGATGGTGATCGTCGGCGGAGGCGACGGATCGCTTTCCTGTTCGGTCGACAGCTTCGTGGGCAAGGATACCGTCTTCGCCCTGCTGCCGTTCGGAACGGCAAACAGCTTCGCGCGGACGATGAACATCCCGCTCGATCTCGACGGCGCGGTGGACGTCATCGCCAACGGGCAGAGGCGGCGCATCGACCTCGGCATGATCGACGGCGACTATTTCGCCAATTGCGCGGCGCTCGGCGTCTCTCCGCTGATCGCCGAGACGGTGCCCCACGGCCTGAAAAAGGCGCTCGGCCGCGTCGGCTATCTCAGCTGGGCGGCCTATCAGATGACCCGCTTCCGCTCGTTCCAGGTCACCCTGTCGGAGGGCGATCGGCGGGAGACATTCCGCGCGCTGGAGGTCCGTATCGCCAATGGCCGCTTCCACGGCGGGACGGAACTGATCGAGGAGGCGGAGGTCGATGATGGCCGAATCGTCGTTCAGGCGGTGACGGGCCACACGAAGAGCTACCTGATGTGGAGCTGGCTGACCGCCTTGCTGAAGCTCGACGCACGCCGGATGACGACCCGCGAGTTCATCGGCAAGGCGGTGCGCATCGAGACCGACCGGCCGTTGCCGATCTCGATCGATGGCGAGGTGCTGGCCCGGACGCCGGTGACGGCGCGGGTCGCCGCCGGCGTGATCGAGGTGGCGGCGCCAAGGGCGTGACCGGCCAAGTCCGTATCCTGGTCGATGGCGACGCCTGCCCGGTCAAGGACGAGATCTACAAGGTCGCGTTCCGCCTGCACGTGCCCGTCGCCGTTGTCAGCAACAGCCCGTTCCGCATCCCCGCGCATCCGCTAATCGAACGCGTTGTGGTAAGCGACGGCTTCGACGCGGCCGATGATTGGATCGCCGAGGCCGCCAACGACAAGGCTCTGGTCGTCACCGCAGACATCCTGCTTGCCGATCGCTGTCTGAAGGCTGGTGCCACCGTTCTCGCGCCGACCGGCAAGCCGTTCACGACCAGCTCGATCGGTTCAGCAATCGCCACCCGCGCGATCATGGCCGATCTGCGCGCGGGCGGGGAACAGCTGGGCGGCCCGGCAGCTTTCTCCAAGGCCGACCGCTCCCGCTTCCTCCAAGCGCTGGACAGCGCCCTGATGCGGCTCAGGCGGTGAAGGCGACCTTCGCCGGACGCCGACGCATCGCAATGCCGACGAGACCGACCCCGCGATCCATCATAACGTTGTTCATTTCGGACCCATTCTTTTTTGAGGTTGCGAATGGATCAGAGCGCCCATCGGCCGGTTGACCTCCGATGATCCCCGGCAGCTCGTTCCTCTGTGTCGCGGTCCACGTCACCAGCGGCGTGACACTCCAATGTTATTCCGGCCCGGAAGTCCTTCTCGCGGGCGTCCGGACGGCGGCCACCACCGAAGCCCTCCGCATAAGGCAGCGCGCGTCGCTCGGCCGCATCGTGTTGGGACGGCCTCTCCGCTGTACGGTGCAGGGTTCGCGCGGGGCGCTGACGATCGCGCGCTGCACGGTCAACGGACAAGACGTGGCCGCCGCGCAGGTCGCAACCGGTTTCGCCGAATGGGTGCCGGGTTCGGTCAACTGACCGCCCAGCCAACTACCGCCGGCGGCGCGAAGGATAACGTGTCGACTCGAACATGATCGAGGCGCCGGCATTCTCGCCCAGGGGAATGTCCGCCGCACCGAAGATGCCCCGCGCGCCTCCGGTCCCGATCATCGCGCCGACGGTGCCGTGGATGCGATCCGCGCCGTTGATTGCCGGCTGGAGATCCACGCCGCCCTGTGTATCGGCGCTCGCCACCGCCGCCTCCGCCTCTTCCGGAGTCAGCCGGTAGAGAGTGCCTTCGCCAGGATCCTGCTCCGCCGCAGAAGCCGCCGCCGGACAGGCCAGCAGCAGCCCGAGCACAACCATTGCCGACCGCCTGATCATGCCGGGCCCTTGCACGCGTTCGCGTGAACGGGCGCTGACCGGGTCAATGCCCGCCGGCGAGCACCGGCTCCACATTCGACCGACGCAGCTGCTCGTTGATCTGCTCCATCAGGCGATCGAGCCCTTCCTGGCTCTTCGCCTCGGCGCGCGCGACCAGCACGTCCTGGGTGTTGGACGCGCGTAGCAGCCACCAGCCGTCGGCGGTGTTCACCCGCGCGCCATCGGTGCGGTTCACGTCGGCACCCGCCTGCTCCAGCCGGTCGAGCACCTCGTCGACGACCTTGAACTTGCGGTCCTCACTCGACTGGAAGCGCATCTCCGGCGTGTTGATCATGACCGGCATGGCGGATTTGAGCGCGGTCAGCGATCCGCCCAGCACCCGCACCGCACCGATCAGGCGGACGGCGGCGTACTGCGCGTCGTCAAACCCGTAATAGTCATGCGCGAAGAAGACGTGACCCGACATCTCGCCGGCGAGCGGAGAGTGCGTCTCCTTCATCTTCACCTTGATCAAGCTGTGTCCGGTCTTCCACATCAGCGGCGTGCCGCCCAACTCCTTGACGCGATCGTAAAGCGCCTGGCTCGCCTTGACGTCGCCGATGATCGTCGCCCCCGGCACCTCGCGCAGCACCGGTTCGGCCAAGATCGCAAGGAGCTGGTCGCCCCAGATCACCCGGCCCTCGCCGTCGATCGCGCCGATCCGGTCGCCGTCACCGTCGAAGGCGACCCCGAAGTCCAGACCCTTCTCCTTCACCAGCGCCTTCAGGTCGACGAGGTTCTTTTCCTCCGTCGGATCGGGGTGGTGGTTGGGGAAGTTGCCGTCCACTTCGGTGAACAGCAGGTGGTGCTCGCCCGGCAGCTTGGCCGTCAACTTCTCGACCACAGGCCCGGACGCACCGTTGCCGCAGTCCCAGCCTATCTTGAACGCGCCGCCAGCATAACCCTGCAGAAGCCGGTCGACGTAGAGATCCTCGACAAAGGCCTTCTCGACCGTGCCGGTGCCCTCTTCCCAGTCACCTTCGGCGGCGAGGCGGCCGATGTCCTGGATGTCGGCGCCGAAGAACGGGCCGTGCTGCAGCACCATCTTGAAGCCGTTGTAATTGGCCGGGTTGTGGCTGCCGGTGATCTGGATGCCGCCATCGACCTCCAGCGTCGCCTCTGCATAATAGAGCATCGGCGTCGGTCCCATGCCGATGTTGACCACATCGACGCCGCCCTCGTTCAGGCCCTTGATCAGCGCATCCGCCAGGATCGGCGAAGAGGTGCGGCCGTCATAGCCCACCGCCACCCGCTTGCCGCCGACCCGCCGCACGCGCGTCGCGAAACCGCGGCCGATCGCATAGGCATCCGCCTCGCCAAGGGTCTGCCCGACGATACCGCGGATGTCGTATTCGCGGAGCGAGGTCGGGTCGAAGCGATGCGTCATGGGGTAGGCTCCCTGCTTAGGTTGTTTCGCAGCTATAATGCTTTTGTGTCAGTCCGGTTGACCTGCGCCAGCAAAATATCCCGCGCCGCGTTGACCCGACGCGTCAGATCGGATGAACCACCCGCGTCGGGGTGAACCTTGCGGATCAGCCGACGGTGCGCCGCAACGATGTCGTCCCGCGTGGCATCCGGCCGCAGTTCGAGGACGCGGCGCGCCTCACCCACCGACAAAGCGGCCTTCTTCGGGCGCAGCCAGAGCCACAGGCCCACCGCGATGGCGGCGAGCAGCAGGAACTTCAAGCCGCGGGCTCCAGCGCCTTGAATGGGGCCAGCGCACCCGCGGGCGGCAATGACAGCGCGGACACCATCTCGCGCAGCTCCTGACGCGCGGCGATGTGGCTCATGCCCAGCTCGCCGAGCTGCTTGACGTCGAGGAGCGTCAGCCCCTTGGGGAACAACTCGCGGTAGATCACGCGCTCGCCAAGGCCGGGAATGATGCGGAACCCGACCTTCTTCGACAGTTCGTCCATCGCCGCACCCACGCGGCGCATGTTACGCGCCTCCAGATGTTGCAGGCGGTTGCGCAGCAGCACCCAGTCGACCGTGCCGCCGTCCGACTTCGCCCGCGCCTTGCGCGCATCCCAGACCAGTTCCGCATAGAAGCTCGGCCGCCGGATCTTGTACGTCTCCGGATCGACCTGCCCGATCAGGTCCAGATCGACGAAGCTGTCGTTGACCGGCGTCACCAGCGTGTCAGCCATCGTCGCCGCGCGGCGGGCGAGCGGATCGTCGCGGCCGGGCGTATCGACCAGGATGACCTCGGCCCCTTCCGAGAGCTCGGCGATCTGCGCGTCGAAGCCCTCGTCGGTCTGCACCTTGATAACGTCGAAGCGCGGGCTGGCGAGATCGGTCGCGAGCCGCTTGGCGCTGGCTACCCGGTTCTCGAGATAACGGTAGAGCGTGCGCTGGCGCTGATCGAGATCGAGGCAGGCGACCTTGCGCCCGGTGATGGTCAGCGCGACTGCGACATGGACTGCCGTGGTCGACTTGCCGGTGCCGCCCTTTTCATTGGCGAACACGATGAAATGCGGCTTTGCGCCTGCCATAGAATGCCCGATCCTGCCCCTTGTTGGCCACAGCGCGGCCCCCTAAAGACGCGCACCCCGCCCATAGCCAAGGCCCTCTAGTCGTGCAAATCGTCCGTACCGTCGCTGCCCTTCGCGAAGCCGTCGCCGCCTTCCGTGCGGCGGGTGAGACGGTTGCGCTGGTGCCGACGATGGGCGCGCTCCACGCCGGGCACATGGCGCTGATCGCCGAGGGGAGGCTGCGCGCCAGCCGTGTGGTCGCCTCGATCTTCGTCAACCCGAAGCAGTTCGGACCGAATGAGGACCTCTCCCGCTATCCGCGCCGCGAAGCGCGGGATGCCGAGATGCTGGAGGAGGCCGGTTGCGCGCTCCTCTGGGCGCCTTCGGTCGAGGAGATGTATCCGGACGGCTTTGCCACCAACGTCTCCGTCACGGGCGTCAGCGGCGGCCTCGATGGCGAGTCCCGGCCCGGCCACTTCGACGGGGTGGCGACGGTCGTCACCAAACTCTTCAACCAGGTCCGGCCCGATATCGCTTTGTTCGGCGAGAAGGACTTCCAGCAGCTGGCGGTGATCCGCCGCTTCGTTCGCGACCTCGATCTCGGACTCGAGATCATCGGCGTGCCGACCCAGCGTGAGGATGACGGCCTCGCCCTCTCGTCCCGGAACGCCTACCTCACGCCCGAGGATCGCGCCAAGGCCCGCGCCCTCCCCCGCGCCCTTGGCGAAGCCGCCGATGCCCTGCGCGGCGGCGCGACCGTCACGGAGGCCCTCGAAGCGGCGACCAAACGCATCCTCGACGGCGGTTTCGATTCGGTCGATTACGTATCGCTCTGCGATGCCGAGACGCTTCAACCAGTCGATTCACTCCCCATTTCGGGCCGACTTCTCGCCGCCGCGCGGATCGGTGGCACGCGGCTTATCGATAATCTGGCAATTTAGCGCCATTTCCGATGCTTACGGTGTCCGTTAACCATTTCTTCTAACTCTCGGCCCCAAATGGCTCCCATCAACCCGATCCAGCGAGGGCGGACATGGGACACAGTGTCGAGACCGCGAATTTCCTGATGGCTTCCCGCCTGCGCGATGCCGCGCGGGGCAGCACCGATGCTCTCTATCAGCTGGGCATCGCCTATTCCTCGGGCAGCGATGGCGTCGACCTCGACCTCATCCAGGCGCACAAGTGGTTCAACCTCGCCGCCGTGCGCGGTCATGAGGAGGCCGCCGACTACCGCACCGAGATCGCCGACGAGATGACCGCGCGGGAGATCGTTGAGGCGCAGAAGCAGGCCCGCGCCTGGCTGGGCATGACCGCCCGCCGCGTCGCGTAAAGCCTAGCTAAACGCCGGAATCATCCGCTAAGGCTCTTCGCCTCATTGGGGCGGCGAAGAGGTTTCCGTGTCGAAAATGCGTTGGCCCAAATGGGTCCGCAAGGCCGCCAAGGCGTCGGGCTTCGCCGTGCCCGCGACGTCCAGATCAGCCCCTGCCAAGTCCACCGTCGAGGGCAAGGCTCGCCCGCGCCGCCCCGGCCTTATCATCGGCTACGCCTTCGACCGCGCTGATCCCGGCACGCCGATCGATGTCGCGATTTGGGTCGGCGACCGGCTCGTCACCACTGTTCGGGCGGACGAGGGGAAACCCAGCTTCGCGCCATCCGACGCCCCGGATTGCGGGTTCACCGTCCATTGCTCGGAACATGACGCAGACTGGTTCGACCAGCCGGTCACCTTCCGGACTTCCCAGGGCGATCACTTCGGACGCGATCCCCACATGCTGCGTCAACTGATCGGCGTCGAAAATGCCGTCGTCACGTCGGATCAGGTCACTGTCATCGTCCAGGCCCCGCCCGAGCTGCACCGGTTCATCCACCCGGGCGTGACGCTGGATGGCGTGCGGCGGCCGTACTTCCGGCAGACATCCGAATCCGGCGCGATGCTCCTCGCCGTACCGATCGAAGCCGGAGCTGCCGCGCCGCGCGAGGTCGGTCTCCAGTGGCCGACGGGAGAATTTATCACCACGGCGCCGGTCCCGATCGTCCGGTCCCAGCCCAACCTGCTGACCAACGGCGCCTTCCGCGACGCGCTTCGGGGTCAGCCGCAATTCTGGGATGTGGATACAAGATCGGGTACGCTTCTGGAAACGGATCGCGCGGCCTTTGCCCTGGCGGGCGGCGCGGTCGCGAACCATACGATGGTCCGGTTCCGCATGCCTGCCGGATCGCCGTTCCAGACGTTGCTTCGCCAATCCTTCAACCCGACCGAGGATGGCGGCGCGCTGGAGTTGCGCCTGCTGGCCCGCGCAGCCCGGAAGGCAACCCTGCACCTCGTCATCCGCTGCGAGGAGCAGGTGCTCGAAGAAGCCATCTCCGTGACCGAGGATTGGTCCGAGACGGTGCGTGTCGTCCAGCTTCCGGCCAGCCACAGCCCGGCGACGATCACGGTCGAACTGCGCGGCGGCAACCCCGGCGTGCTTGAGATCGCCGGCCTGGGTCTCGGCGAGGCCGGCTTCCAGTACGAAGATCCGCTGGCCGGCCATCGCGTGCTCAATCGCGAGCTCGCGGTCCTGAACGGCGATTTCAACCATTGGCCGCATGGCGTCGTCATCCCCTTCAACGCCCGTCGGGTCGAGACCGCGCGGGGCTGGTTCCTCGTCAGCCGGGCGGCGCAGCCATCCCTGTCGGCGCGCCTTGCGCAGATCCCGAACCCGGAAGGTGACGAAGGCGAGAGCGCATCGTCGCTCTACGGCCTGGCCATCACGGGCTCCCTCAGCGGGAACCGACTGCGGATCGAAGGTGCATTGTCGAAGGAGGCGCTGGCCGCCGGGCGCAATGACGTGCTGAGCCTCATCCTCGGACCGGCGTCGAGACATGGCGGCACCGCGATCTCGCGCATCGATGTCGTCCGACGCGACTATTATGAAGCGGGCAGGCACTGGACCGACACCACGGTTGGCCGGATCGCCGAGGCGGTCGTCGTCCCCGACAGTCCCCAGCGGATCGCTTGCGTCATTGATGAGTCGGCGCGCACGATGCTGAAGGCGGCGGCGGAGGCCGCGCTCGATCAGCCCATGCAGTCGCTCCTGCTGATCGCCCATCTGAACGCCCAGGATATCGACCTCCTCGTCGCCGACGTTCGCCTGGAGGCGCGCGAGGAGGCGGCGGGCGCGCTTACCACGGCGGAGCAGTGGGAGGGCATGGCGTCGCTTTCAGCGGACGGCCGCACCGTACGCGGCTGGGCGGTCGATCGCGGCGACATGGGCGCACCGGCCCTCGTCGAGATCGTCGCCGACGCGGCGCTGATCGCCTCGGTCGCCGCCGACCAGCCCCATGGCGTGCTGACCGGAGCGGCGTACCGCAACGGCAATTGCGCCTTCTCCTACGAACTGCCTCCACAGTTGCGCGACGGTCGTCAGCACGAACTGTCGCTGCGCATCCGCGGCGCGGATCGCCAGCTGGCAGGCGCGCCGTTCACCTTCACCATCGTCGAGAGCGGCTATCAGGTGGCGATCGATCCCGTCACGGCAGGCGTATTGAGCGGCTGGGTCACGCGTACCGGCAGCGGGGAAGCGGTATCGGTGACGCTGACCGCCGATGGTATCGCCACTACGACCCTGGCGGACGGCCTCCGACCCGGCCTACCTCCCTGCGGCTTCGCATTCCGCCTGCCGGAGAATGTGCGGTCGCTTACGCTTTCGACGGACGAGATCGTCCTCGCGCGCTTCGGGGCGGCAGACTCTTCAGCGCCCGAGCAGGCGCTTGGCGACCTCCCCGCGCCTGACCTGGCCTTCGCCCGCAAGTGGGTGGATGCCGACTGGTATCGCGCGGCCCATCCCTTCGCCGCCGATCCCGCAGTCCACTGGCTCGAAGAGGGCGGTGCCGCGGGCCTCAGCCCCAATCCCGGTTTCGACGAACGTCGTTACCGAATGGCGCACCCTGATGTCGCCGCCGCGGTCTCCTCCGGGCAATTGCACTCCGGCTTCATCCATTGGCTCGCCAGCCGCCCCGCCGGCGGGGAACGTGTCAGCAGGCTGCCCAGCGCCGTAATCGCCGCGGAGGCTCCAGTCACGAGTGACGAGGCGGACAACGTGACGTCGCCGGAAGTCACGACGACGCGAAAGGCGGCGCAACTGCAGCGCCTGAACCAGCAGACCTCGATCTACCACCGCTTCGCCCGGCAGCTGATCGAAGATATCGGCATCGAACAGGCGACCGCCGCCGGGGAGCTGACGGCCGGCCTCGCCCGGAGCGAAGCGCTTCTCGCGACCGCCGCCTTCGACACCGCGCGCGAGGATCAGCCGCTGATCTCGGTGATCATGCCAACCTACAACCGTGCGACGGTGATCGCCGATGCGGTCCGCTCCGTCCTCGATCAAAGCTGGTCGAACTGGGAGTTGCTCGTCTGCGACGACGGCAGCATCGACAAGACCCCGCTCGTCATCAAGGGACTTGCCGACCCCCGCATCCGCTACCTGCCGCTACAAAAGGCGAACGGTGCGGCCGCCCGCAACCGGGGCCTCGAATTCGCTCGGGGCGAATATCTCGCCTTCCTCGACTCCGACAATCTCTGGCATCCGCTCTTCCTGGAAGCCGCGCTGCGCACCCTGCAGGATAGCGGCGCGCCGCTCCTCTACTCGGGCTATCTCGATGTCGAGATGCAGGGCTCGCTCTATTGTCGCGGCGAGCTGAGCTTCCGCCCCTATGATCACGGCGACCTTCTCCAGCGCAACTACATCGACCTCAACACGCTGATGTTGCGGCGGGAAGTCTACGACCGCCTCGGCGGCTTCGACGAGACACTACCGCGTGTGCAGGATTGGGATCTCGTCCTCAAATACACCCAGGCCTATCACCCGCTCGCGATGGAGGCCTATCCGGTCCTCTACCGCCGCAACGTCGCCTGGGGCCAGGTGACGGAGATGTTCGTTCACCTGAACTTCAACGACATCGTCCGCGCCAAGGCGCAAAATCGACTGGAGACGGGCCTCGACCTGCTGCAATCGGTCGATCGTCGCGCCGTCACCATCGTCGCGGGCCCTGCCTGGCTCGATGCGCATGATGCGCTTGCAGCCGCACGGACGCTTGGCCAGACGGGCGACGTCCGGCTGATCCTCACCGATACCCCCGCCGCCCGCGCGCTCGCCAAGCAGGTCGGGCTGACGGCGGAGATCCTCTGGATCGCGCCCGGCAAGAGCTTCGCCGCGCTTCTGTGGGGCGAAGGCCTGCTGCTCTCGGACTCCACCTCCGCCCTTCCGCTCGACGACTTGCCGCCGCAGCTCGCAATCGCCCCAATATCGCGCGATGTGGACGCAGTCAGCATTGCTGGCACCGGACGCTCGCTGCCGATCGGCGGCCTGCTGATGTATCCGGTGGAGGAACTGGCTGCGCCGGAAAGGCCTGGCACCATCGTCGTGATCGCGACACCCGCACAGGTGACGGGCTGGCTCCCGCTCCTCCGCAATCAGGCGACCACGTCCCAGCCCCTCCTGCTCGTCACTGTCGTTAACGAGAGCCTGACCGCACACACCTCGGACGGCAAGGACGTGAGCGAAGCGCCGATCGGCGAACGCGCGCTCGCCGCGACGCTCGTCCATGCCGATGCCCTGATCATCTTGCCCGGTGCGGTCGATCCGGCGCGCGGCGCAACCTACGGCAGCTATGCGGCGCTCGGATCGGCCACGATCGTCCTGCCGGAGGGTGATGCTTACGGCGCGTGGGCCGAGGACAGGCTCGCCCATTTCCTGCCGGAAAGCGATGCGGGTCGCGCGCTCAGCACCGCCGTCCGCGCCCATGCCGACCAGGCTGGCGCATTGCGGATGCGTCGCCGGGCACTGGCGCGCGTCAACGATCTGCAGCGGATCGCGACCGTCGCGACCCGTCTGCGCTTTGCCTTGGAAGAAATGATCGGACGGGCGGCCGCCTGACCGCCGCCCGCAGCGTTCAGATCCGCTCGATAACGATCGCGATGCCCTGGCCACCGCCGATGCACATGGTGATCAGGCCATAGCGGCCGCCGGAGCGCTCCAGCTCATACATCGCCTTGACGGTCAGGATCGCGCCAGTTGCGCCGACCGGGTGGCCGAGCGACACGCCCGAGCCGTTGATGTTCGTCTTCTCCGGATCGAAGGATAGCTCCTCGGCAACGGCACAGGCCTGCGCCGCGAAAGCCTCGTTCGACTCGATGACATCGATCTGGTCCAGCTCCAACCCGGCCCGCTTCAGAGCGACCGGCACCGCCTTGACCGGACCAAGCCCCATCAGCGACGGCTCGACGCCGGCATAACCCCAGCCGAGAATCCGTGCGCGCGGCGTCAGCCCCGCCGCCTTCGCCGCCTCGGCAGAGGCCAGCACCAGCGCCGCCGCCCCGTCGTTGATGCCCGATGCATTACCCGCGGTGACGCTGCCATCCTTCTTGAAGGCCGGCTTCAACTTGGCGAGATCTTCGAGCGAGGCGTCGGCGCGGACATGCTCGTCCGTGTCGAACGGGACGACGCCCTTGCGCGTCTTCACCTCGATCGGGACGATCTGGTCCTTGAACCGGCCCTCGGCGATGGCCTGTGCGGCGCGGCGATGGCTCTCCAGCGCAGCCGCGTCCTGCTTCTCGCGCGTGATGTTGTTGCGCGTCGCCACGTTCTCGGCCGTGATCCCCATGTGACAACCCTCGAACGGATCGCTCAGCGTCGCCGTCAGCGCGTCTAGCATGTTCAGCGTGCCGAACTTCTGGCCGAAGCGCGCTTCGGTGACATGGTGCGGCGCGCGGCTCATGCTCTCGACGCCACCCGCCACGACGAACTCCGCTTCGCCGAGGGTCACCAGCTGCGCCCCCGACACGATCGCCTGCGCGCCGGTGCCGCAAAGCCGATTGACCGCGAATGCGCCGGATTCGATGGGCACGCCGGCTTCCACCGAGGCATATCGGGGCAGGTAGACGTCCTCCGGCTTGGTCGGGATCACCTGGCCGATCACGACATGCTGAACCTGCTTGGCCTCGATCCCTGCGCGGCTGATCGCCTCGGCGATGACCGTCTTTGCCAGGGTCGCCGCCGGCACATCCTTCAACGCACCACCGAAATCACCGATCGCGGTCCGCACACCCGACAAGATCACCACGTCCTGAAGCATCGATATCCATCCTCGTTCACGCCACGCCGGGCGACTTTCCGCAATGCAGTACGAGAGGCCATGTAGTCGCTGCGCCGGGCGCAAGGAAGAGGGCGCTACCAGCGTGCGATCGCATGACCGTTTCTTTGTGGCACCGCAGTAAAGCTATCCGCCGCGGGGTTGCAATTGACAGCCCTCTGCGCTCTTGGGGCGGCGGGAGAAAAAGGCTGGCGTGGTGCCTTGCGCACCAACGCGCGCCATCGTCGGTCGGCAAGGGGGGGCGTCGATGACACGTATCGTAGTTCTGCGGGAAACCAGTTCGGGGGAACGCCGTGTCGCCGCGTCGCCTGAGACGGTGAAGAAGTTCATCGCCCTTGGGGCGGATGTCGCCGTCGAGGCAGGCGCCGGTGAGACTGCCGCCATCGAGGATGCGGCCTTTGCCGAGGCGGGCGCGACCCTCGGGCCGCGCGACGCGGTGCTCGCCGGGGCCGACCTGCTCCTCGTCGTCCAGGCACCTGAGGCCGGTACGATCGCCGCCGCCCCCGCGGGTGCCACGATCATCGGTGCGCTCAACCCCTACAACAATCGGGCGGTGCTGGACGCCTATGCGCAAGCGGGACTTGGCGCCTTCGCCATGGAGTTCGTGCCCCGCATCACGCGCGCGCAGTCGATGGACGTGCTGTCGTCGCAGGCGAACCTCGCCGGTTACAAGGCTGTGCTCGATGCCGCCGCGGAATATGGCCGCGCCTTCCCGATGATGATGACCGCCGCCGGCACCGTCGCCGCTGCCCGCGTCTTCGTCATGGGCGTCGGCGTGGCGGGCCTCCAGGCAATCGCGACGGCCAAGCGCCTCGGCGGGGCTGTCTCAGCCACCGACGTGCGCGCGGCCGTCAAGGAGCAGATCGAATCGCTCGGCGCCAAGGCGATCTTCGTCGAGGGCGAGGCGCAGGACGACAGTGCCACCGGCGGCTACGCGACCGAGATGTCAGACGACTACAAGCGCCGCCAGGCCGATCTCGTCTCCGGCCATATCGCCAAGCAGGACGTGGTCATCACCACCGCGCTCATCCCCGGGCGCCCGGCCCCGCGCCTCATCACCGATGCGCAGATCGCGACGATGCGGCCGGGCTCGGTCATCGTCGATCTCGCCGTCGAACAGGGCGGCAATGTCGAGGGCTCGGTAGCGGGCGAGGTGGTCGAGCGGCATGGCGTCCGCGTCGTGGGCCACCGCAACGTGCCCTCGCGCCTCGCCGCCGACGCTTCGGCGCTCTACGCGCGCAACCTCTACAACTTCATCGCCGCGTTCTGGGACAAGGAGGCCAAGGCCCCCGTCTGGAAGGCGGAGGATGAGATCATCAAGGCGGTCACGCTGACGAGCGGCGGTGCGGTGGTCCACCCCGCGCTCGCCGCCTGACCGAGTTCAAGGACCAGCACCATGCACCAGCCGGCTTCCTATACCGACCTGTTCTTCGTCTTCATGCTCGCGGGCTTCCTCGGCTTCCAGCTGATCAAGCGCGTCTCGCCGCTGCTTCACTCGCCCCTGATGTCGCTGACCAACGCCATAGCGGCGGTGGTGATCGTCGGCGCGATCCTGGTGACGGGCGCCGGCGACGCCACCCCGCTCGCCAAGGCGCTCGGCTTCGTCGCGATCTTCGCCGCGACGGTGAACGTCGTCTCCGGCTTCATGATCACCGACCGCATGCTCAAGATGTTCAAGCGGAAGGGGCAGTAAGATGATGCCTGCCGAGACCATAACCCAGGTCGCCTATCTGGCCGCGTCGGCCCTCTTCATCCTGGCGCTCATGTGGATGAGCCATCCCACCACCGCGCGGCGCGGCGTGCGCTGCGGCGAGATCGGTATGCTCCTCGCCATCCTCGGCACGCTGATCCGCTTCGAGATCGTCCATTACGAGCTGATCTTCGTCGCCATCGCGCTCGGCACGGCGGTCGGCGTGCCGCTCGCCTATTTCATGCCGATGACCGCCATTCCGCAGCGGACCGCCGTCAGCCATGCCTTCGGCGCGCTCGCCGTCGGCCTGATCGGCGTGGTCGAATACTATAAGTACGCGGACAGCGTGGCACCTTGGAGCTTCACCACCTCGGCCCTGATGTTCGAGATGCTGCTCGGCTTCCTGACCTGCACCGCCTCGCTCGTCGCCTTCGGCAAGTTGCAGGAGATTCTCCCCTCTCGCCCGCTGATGTTCAAGGGCCAGCAGGTGGTGAACGTGCTTGTCTTCCTGGCCGCGATCGGCCTGGCGCTGGCGATGATCGTCAGCCCGTCCTCGACCTATCTGTTCCCCGCCTTCGTCGCGGCTACGCTCCTCTTCGGTGTTCTCTTGGTCGCGCCGATCGGCGGGGCGGACATGCCGACCGTGATCGCGCTCCTCAACGCCTATGCCGGCCTCGCCGCGTCCGCGATGGGCTTCGCGCTCGACAACAAGCTGCTGATCGTCACCGGCGCGCTCGACGGCACGTCGGGCCTGATTCTGGCGATCATCATGTGCAAGGCGATGAACCGCAGCTTCACCAACGTGCTGTTCGGCGGCTTCGGCCAGCTCGCGGCGGGGTCATCGGCCGGCGGCGAAGACGACCGCGTCGTCCGCTCCGCCTCGCCCGAGGAAGCGGCGATGCGGCTGGAGATGGCCAGCTCCGTTGTCATCGTTCCCGGTTACGGCATGGCGGTCGCCCAGGCGCAGCATAAAGTCAGCGAACTCTACAAGACGCTCTCGGCCAAGGGCGTGGACGTGAAATTTGCGATCCACCCGGTCGCCGGCCGCATGCCCGGGCACATGAACGTCCTGCTGGCCGAAGCGGACGTCCCCTACGATCGTCTGGTGGAGCTGGAGGACATCAACCCCGATCTGCCGCAGACCGACGTCGCCCTAATCGTGGGGGCCAACGACACGATCAACCCCGCCGCGCGCGACGATCCGAACAGCGCCATCGCCGGCATGCCGATCATCGAGGCGGACAAGGCACGCTCGGTGATGGTGGTGAAGCGCAGCCTCAACGCCGGCTTCGCGGGCATCGACAACCCGATCTACTATAACGAAAACACCCAGATGCTGTTCGGCGACGCCAAGGCGTTCACCGGCGACATCAACAAGGAACTGAGCGAGGGCGGCGGGCACTGAGCGCGACCCGCGCACTATCAGACATCATTCCTTGGCAGTACCTGGCTCCGCCATGTCGCGGTGCTTCCTGGCGAGCAGGCTGTCCGGCGTGATGTGGCTCATCGCCGCCTGCAACTTGTTCTTCCAGCCGGACACGACATGGCCGGCGCCCGCCAGCAGGGCGTCCCAGCCGTGGCGCGCCGTCGCCGCCGGATCCTCTTTCTTGTCGTCCGTACCGACCTTGGTATCCATCATGTCGGCGCGGTCGAAGAACTCGGTCTCGGTCGGCCCCGGCATCAGCACGGTGACGGTAACACCGGTATCCCGAAGCTCCTCGCGCAGCGCGTAGGAGAAGCTGTCGAGATAGGCCTTGGTGCCGTTGTAGACCGCCTGGAAGCTGCCGGGCATCAGCCCGGCGATCGATCCGACGATCAGGATCTTGCCCTCACCCCGTGCCGCCATCTGCTGCGCGATCTTCTGCAGCAGATAGGTCGTGCCCGTCACGTTGGTGTCAATCACCCGCCGCCAATCGGCGACATCCTGATCGACGAACGCCCGGCCGAGGCCGCGTCCGGCATTGGCGAGCAGGATATCGATAGGCCGCCCGCCCGTCGCGGCAAGCAGCTGGTCGTTGCCCTCGAAGGTGGAAAGGTCCGCCTCGACCGCAGTCACCTCCGTGCCGTGCGCCTTCAGGTCTTCGCTTGCGGCGTTGATCAGCGGCTCGTCCGCCACCACGATCAGGTCGTATCCGTCCTTCGCCGCCAGATGGGCGAGTTCGAAGCCGATGCCGGTGGACGCGCCTGTGACGATCGCGAGTTTGTTGGCCATGTCGCTTACTCCGCTGCGATCTCGGGGTCGGGCGACAGACCGGGCTTCAGCACGATCTTGGTCACCTCGTTCTGGTTGTCGTGGAACATCTTGTAGCCATCAGGGGCCTGTTCCAGGGGTAAGGTGTGGCTGATCAGGAAGGTGGTATCGACCTTGTCCTCCATGATCGCGTTGAGGAGACCCGGCATGTAGTGCTGGACATGCGTCTGCCCGGTCTTAAGCGTCAGGCCCTTCTCCATGAAGGCGCCCAGCGGGAACTTGTCGACGAAGCCGCCATAGACCGCCGGCATCGAAACGCGCCCACCCTTGCGGCACGCTATGATCGCCTGACGGATCGAATGAATGCGGTCGGTGCCGAGGAAGGTCGATGCCTTGATCTGGTCGATCACATTGTCGAAGAAGAAGCCGTGCGCCTCCAGGCCGACGCTGTCGATCACCGCGTCGGGGCCGATCCCGCCGGTCATCAGCATCAGCGCCTCGTAGACGGCGCTCTCCTCGAAGTTGATCGTCTCGGCACCGAACTTCTTGGCGAGTTCCAGCCGGCGCGGGAAGTGGTCGATCGCAATCACCCGTTCGGCACCCATCAGGAAGGCGGACTGCACCGCGAACAGGCCGACGGGGCCACATCCCCAGACCGCCACCGTGTCGCCCGGCTCGATCTCGGCATTCTCCGCCGCCATCCATCCGGTCGGCAGGATGTCGGACAGGAACAGCACCTTGTCGTCGTCCACCCCGTCCGGGATGACGATCGGCCCGACGTCGCTGAACGGCACGCGGACATACTCCGCCTGGCCGCCCGCATAGCCGCCGGTCATGTGGCTGTACCCGAACAGGCCGGCCATCGGCTGGCCGTAAGCCTCCTGCGCGATGTCCTGGTTGTCGGCGGGCAGGCCGTTGTCGCAGGCCGAATACTGGTGCTTGCTGCAATGGTAGCAGCTGCCGCAGGAGATCGTGAACGGCACGACGACCCGCTGGCCCTTCTTCAGCGTCGACTTCGGCCCGGTCTCGACCACCTCGCCCATGAACTCATGGCCGAGGACGTCGCCCTTCTGCATCGTCGGGATATAGTGGTCGTATAGGTGCAGGTCGGACCCGCAGATCGCCGTCGAGGTGATCTTGATGATCGCATCGCGCGGGTTGAGGATCTCGGGATCGTCCACCGTATCCATGCGAACGTCGTGCTTGCCGTGCCAGGTCAGCGCGCGCATCAGGCCTTCTCCTCTTCCAGCTGGGCGCGGGTGCGCGATCCGGTAGCGATCTCGCCGGTTTCCATCAGCTGCTTGAAACGGCGCAGGTCGCGGCGCGCCTGGATCGCGGGTTCGCGCTGGAACATCTTGGCGATGATCTTGCCGATCGCGCCGCCCGGCGGATCGTACAGGATGGTGGCGGTCACCACCGTGCCGCGATCGCCGGCATCGCGGAACTCAATGCGGCCGCTGTTCGGAACGTCGGCACCCTCGTCGGAGGTCCAGGCGATCAGCTCACCCGGCCGCTCCTCGGTCACCGTCGCGTCCCATTCGACAGTGCGGCCAGCGGGCGCCTTCACCACCCAGTGTGATCGCCGATCGTCGATGATGTCGATCCGCTCGACATTGTCCATGAACGTCGCAAGGTTCGAGAAGTCCCGCCAATAGGCATAGAGTTCCTCGCGCGGGCGGTTGATGGTCACCGCGCGGGCGGTGATCGCATCGCCCTTGGCATCGATGAAAGCGTCGCTCGCACGATCAAGCGCATCGGATCGCTTCGACGACGCAAGCGGTGCGTCGTCGAGCATGGCGTCATGCTCGGCCATTTTGTCCTCCGTTGGATGTGGCGGCAGAACAAAACGGCAGCCCGCCTGTTCCCGGCAGCCTAAAAAAGCACGGCCGTCTTTAGGCGGTCGGGCGCTTCAGCCCGGACCAAGGGATCAGGGCTGGGGTGCTGCCTCGGCCGCCGGAGCCGGCACGGGCGGGGTCGCCGCGCTACCATCGCCGATCGTCGCGCGAAGCACCCGCGACGGGTTCGCCGGCGGCTCCCCCTTCTCGATCGCGTCGACATAAGCCATGCCGCCGACCACTCGGCCGACCACCGTGTACTTGTTGTCCAGCGACAGGTTGGGCGCGAGCATGATGTAGAACTGGCTGTTGGCGCTGTCCTCGTCACTGGCGCGCGCCATCGCGACCGCACCCCGAACATGCGGCATGCTGTTGAACTCGGCCTTTAAATCGGGAAGCTCCGACCCGCCTTCACCCGTGCCCTTCGGGTCGCCGCCCTGCGCCATGAACCCGTCGATGACGCGATGGAACGTCAACCCGTCGTAGAAGCCGCGACCGGTCAGCACCTTGATCCGCTCGACGGCGAGCGGTGCCTTGTCCGGGCGCAGCTGGATGGTCACGCGCCCGCCGGTCGACAGATCGAGGTTCCAGGTGTTTTCCGGGGTAAGCGGCGGCGGCACGAAGGATTCGGGTGCCGGTGCCGCCTCGACCTTGCGATCCTTCGCCAGCGCCGGCCCGCCAAGCATGAACGCGGCCGTCACCGCCGCCATCGTCAACGATCGAATCATCCGCATCCTCCGCATGCCGGCCAATGCCGCAGCGCCACTTGCCCCTGGCTGAACATCAGCCGCCCTTGCGCCCCGTGGCCTCGACCCGTGCGTCGACCTCCGCCGCCACCTCGGCCGGTACGAAGCGGGTGATGTCGCCACCATAGAGGGCGATCTCCTTCACCAGCCGCGATGCGATCGGCTGCAGCGCCACGTCCGCCATCAGGAACACCGTCTCGACATCATGGTCGAGCTGCTGGTTCATGCCCGCCATCTGATATTCGTATTCGAAGTCGGCGACCGCGCGCAGGCCACGGATGATCATCAACGCCCCCTGCGCGCGGGCGAAGTGGATCAAGAGCGAGTCGAACGCGACCGGCTCGATGCTCTCGTCGATCTTGGCGCATTCCCGGCGGACCATCGCCAGCCGCTCCTCCAGGCTGAACATCGGCGACTTGGACGCATTCGTCGTGACACCGATGACCAGCCGGTCGACCAGCTTCGCCGCGCGCGCGATGATATCGACATGGCCGAGGGTGATCGGGTCGAATGTCCCGGGGTAGATGCCGATCCGCGCCATCCGTGCTCCGTTCAGTGATCCCGCGACACCGCATAGCGGGCTATCTCAACCAGCAGCTCCGCTTTGGTCCCAAAAGCCGACAGATGCGCGATCGCCTGATCGACCAGCATTCTGGCCTGCTGCCGCGCGCGGTCGGCGCCGAGCAGCGAGACGAAGGTTGCCTTGCCGGCCGCCGCATCCTTGCCCAGAGCCTTGCCGGCGATCGCCTCATCCCCCTCGATGTCGAGGAGGTCGTCCGCGATCTGGAAGGCGAGGCCTATGTCGCGCGCATAACCGCGCAGCGACGTGCGCCCTTCCGGCGGCACCTTCCCCATGATCGCCGCCGCCTCCAGGCAGAAGCCGATCAGCGCCCCGGTCTTCAGCTGCTGCAGCCGCGTGACGGTGGCGAGGTCGAAGCTCTCCGTTTCCGCCACCAGGTCCATCATCTGCCCGCCGGCCATGCCCGCCGGCCCACTCGCCCGCGCCAGTTCCAGCACCAGCTCCGCCCGCACGAACGGATCGCCATGCGTCGCCGGATCGGCAAGGATCTCGAAGGCGAGGGCGTGGAGCGAATCCCCCGCTAGCACGGCCGTAGCCTCGTCGAACGCCTTATGGACCGTCGCCTTGCCGCGCCGCATGTCGTCATCGTCCATGCACGGCATGTCGTCATGGATCAGCGAATAGACGTGGATGCACTCGATCGCCGTCGCGACCCGGAGCGCTGCGACCCGCTCGACATTGAACAGCGCCGACGCCGCGACGACGAGCAGCGGGCGAAGCCGCTTGCCGCCGCCGATCGTCGCATGGCGCATCGCTTCGTAGAGCTTCCGGCGCGGATCATCCGGCAGGGCCAGCAGCCGGTCAAACTGACCGTCCATATCCTGCGCAACCTGCACGAGCGCGCGGCTGAGCGTCAGAGACGGACCGGTCACCCGCGCGTCACTCGCCATCGAAGGGGCGAACGGCGGCGGGGCGCCCGTCGGGTGCGATCTGATCGCGTTGGATCGCCTCGATCCGCGCCTGCGCCGCGGCCAGCCGCTGCTCGCACCACGCCCGCAGCCTGTCCCCCTCGGCATAAAGCTCGATCGACTTGTCGAGCGGCACGTCCCCGCTCTCAAGACTATGAACGATCGCCTCCAGACGCTTCAGCGCATCCTCGAAGGACAGTTCGGGCGGGGCCTCACTCATCGGCGGGGTTGTGGCGTCCGACGCCGGAGCGGTCAAGCAACCGGCAGCCAGCGCTTATTTCTTGAACGGATCGACGAAGCCGTAGGTGGCGGCGAAGTCGGTCGCGCCCGCCGTCTCCTCTTCCTCCGGTGCCAAAGCGACGGCGTCGCGCTGGGCGCGCAGTTCGTCGAGCAGTGCCTCCCGATCGCCCTCAAGCCGATCATCGACGGGCGCCTCGATGCCCGCCGCCTTCGCCGCCTTGGCGACGATGGAGTCGAGCTCGCGCTGGGAGGTGAGGCCGAGGGTCACCGGGTCCTTCGGCGTGATGTTGGCAATGTTCCAGTGCGTCCGGTCGCGGATCGCGGCGATGGTCGTGCGGGTGGTGCCGATCAGCTTGCCGATCTGCCCGTCCGAAACCTCCGGATGGTTCTTGATGATCCAGGCGATACCATCCGGCTTGTCCTGCCGCTTCGACACCGGCGTGTAGCGCGGCCCCTTGGTGCGGCGGACCTGCTCCGGACCCTTCGACATCACCATGCGGTACTTGGGATCGGCCTGCGCCTTGTCGATCTCGGCCTGACTGAGTTCGCCCGCGCGCACAGGGTCGCGCCCGGTCAGCTTGGTCGCCGCCATGTCGTCCGCGATCGCCTGCACCTCCAGGATGTGCAGGCCGCAGAAGTCGGCGATCTGCTCGAAGGAGAGCGCGGTGTTGTCGACGAGCCACGATGCGGTGGCGTGGGGCATGAGCGGCTGGGCCATGTCGGTATCCCTGAAATAATAAGGGCCGCCCCATCACGGAGCGGCCGACGCATGGCGGGCGATGTAGTCCGGCGGATCGGGCCGGGCAAGTCTTGGCTCAGTCCTCGATTGAAATATGGCCGGGCAGCGCCTCGATATCCGCGATCCACCGGCGGATGTTCGGCCAGTTGCCGAGGTCGAAACCGCCTTCCCCCGCGACATGCGAATAGGCGAACAGGCAGATGTCGGCGACGGTGAACGCGTCGCCGATCAGGAAAGCTCCGCGCCCGAGCTGTTCGTCCAGCAGGTTCATCGCCTCCTTGCCCGCCTCCAGCTTGGGTGGGATCAGCGCGCGCTGCTGCGGTGTGAGCTTCGCCTCACCCACGAAGCTCCGCCAGAAGCGGAGCGTCGCGACGTTCGGCTCGTGATTATACTGCTCGAAGAACATCCACCGCAGCATGTCCGCACGCTCGAAGCGATCCTCCGGCACCAGCGGGCTGCCCTCCGCCAGGAAGAAGCAGGCGGCATTGCTCTCCGGCAGGAAGCGGTTCCCGATCTGCAGCACCGGGATACGGCCGTTGGCATTCACCCGCTCCCGGAAGTCCGGGGTCCGGGTCTGCCCCGCCAGGATGTTGTACCCCCGCCGCTGCATCGGCAGACCGAGATGCGCCGCCGTCAGCCGGATCTTGTAGCAGTTCCCCGATGGGGCATATTCGTGAAGGATATAGTCCGGCATCTCCGCCCTCCCTGAAGACCGCTCATGAAGCCGCAACTCACGGGAAGCCATTCGGTTACGGGGCAGGAGCGATCAGCCTGCCTTATGCGTCAACTCGCCACGGTCAGCACCACCTTCCCGACATGGTCGCCCCCCTCGAGATACCGGTGCGCCGCCGCCGCATCCTCCAGCGGGAACACCCGGTCCACCACCGGCCGCAACGCGCCGCGTTCGACATGCGGCCAGACTTCGCGGGTGATCTCGTCTGCCACGAGAGTCTTGAACTCCGCCGAGCGCCCGCGAAGCGTCGATCCCGTCAGCACCAGGCGCTTCTGCATCACCTTCCAGATCGCGATTTCACCCTTCGCACCGCCCTGCACGGCGATCGAGACATGGCGGCCATCAGTGGTCAGGCAATCGATGTTGCGGGCGAGGTAATCGCCGCCGATCATGTCCAGCACGACGTTGACGCCGCGTCCCCGCGTGATCGCCTTCACCTCTTCGACGAAATCCTGCGTCCGGTAGTTGATCGCATGTGCCGCGCCGATCTCGATCGCGCGGGCGCATTTCTCGTCCGACCCGCAGGTGGCGATCACCGTCAGTCCGAACAGCCGCCCGAGCAGGATCGTCATCGTCCCGATCCCGCTGGTGCCGCCGTGGACCAGCACCACCTCGCCCTCGGCGACATAGGCCCGCTCGAATAAATTGGTCCAGACGGTGAACAGCGTCTCCGGCAGGGCGGCCGCCTCCACCATTGACAGGGCAGGCGGCACCGCTAGGCACTGGCCAATCGGCACCGCCACATATTCGGCATAGCCGCCACCCGAGACGAGCGCGCAATACGCCAGGCCGATCACGACCGCATCGACGCCCTCGCCCGCCGCCACCGCGATGCCGGAGACCTCCAGGCCAGGGATGCTAGGCGCGCCCTCCGGCGGAGGATATTTCCCCAGCCGCTGCATGATATCCGGCCGGTTCACCCCCGCCGCATGGACCTTCAGCAGCACCTCGCCGCTACCGGGCCGAGGAACCGCTCGTTCCACGAGCCTGAGGACCTCCGGACCGCCGCTTTCCGCAGGATCGATCGCCTTCATCATGGTCGGAAGCGGCGTCGAAAGCGGCATGGCACCTGCGGATGGTGAAAACGAATGACGGTTTATTGACAGCCGCGTCCCTGCGGTCAACGCTGTCCCTCATGGATATGGACGAGTCTCTCCCGATCCGCCGCGACGATCCTGTTCTTGCACTCGCACGGCAGGATCTCGATCCGCTCTCCGTCGCCGAACTGAACGCCCGCATCGCCGCGCTGGAGGCGGAGATCGCGCGCACCCGCACAAAGATTAACAAGGCCGTTAACCACCGCGAAACCGCCGAGGCGTTATTCCGCCAATGACCGCTTACGGCCTGCGGGCGCCGGCCGGCGCGCAGACGGGGCTTCGGCCCGGCGGCTTGATGGATGCGACCACGCACCCGACATTGGGTGGGACGGGCGCCGCCCTCCACGTGGTGCCGAAGGAGTAGAACAGATCATGCCATCTTTCGCCCGCGAGCTGGAACAGACGCTGCACAACGCGCTGGCGGCCGCATCCTCGCGCCGCCACGAATATGCGACGCTGGAACACCTCCTCCTCGCGCTGATCGACGACGAGCACGCGGCCAAGGTGATGACCTCCTGCGGCGTCGAGCTGTCGGAGCTGAAGGACGCCGTTACCGTCTACCTGGACAGCGAGCTCGAACTCGCTGAAGGCCGACGGGAACACCGATCCTTCCCCCACCTCCGGTTTCCAGCGCGTCGTCCAGCGCGCGATCCTGCACGTCCAGTCCTCGGGCCGCGAAGAGGTGACCGGCGCAAACGTCCTCGTCGCCCTCTTCTCGGAGCGGGAGAGCTACGCCGTCTATTTCCTGCAGCAGCAGGACATGAGCCGCCTCGATGCGGTCAGCTTCATTTCCCACGGCGTCGGCAAGGGCGCCCAGCCTACGGAGACACGTGAGGTGAAGGGCGCGGAGGAAGAGAAGACGCAGAAGGCGGATGGCAAGCAGAAGGGCGAAAGCGCGCTGAAGCAGTTCACCGTCGACCTGAACGCAAAGGCGAGGGAAGGCCGTGTCGATCCGCTGATCGGCCGCGGGCCGGAGGTCGACCGCACCGTCCAGATCCTCTGCCGCCGGTCGAAGAACAACCCACTCTATGTGGGCGACCCCGGCGTCGGCAAGACGGCGATCGCCGAGGGACTCGCCCGCAAGATCGTCGAGGGTCAGGTGCCCGACGTGCTGCGCGAAGCAGTGATCTACTCGCTCGACATGGGCGCGCTCCTCGCCGGTACCCGCTATCGCGGCGATTTCGAGGAGCGGCTGAAGCAGGTCGTCACCGAGCTTGAGAAGCTGCCCCATGCGGTGCTCTTTATCGACGAGATCCACACGGTGATCGGCGCGGGCGCCACCTCGGGCGGCGCGATGGACGCGTCCAACCTGCTGAAGCCCGCGCTCTCGGGCGGCACGATCCGCTGCATCGGCTCGACCACCTACAAGGAGTTCCGCAACCACTTCGAGAAGGACCGCGCGTTGCTGCGCCGCTTCCAGAAGATCGACGTGAACGAGCCGACGGTCGAGGACACGATCAAGATCCTCTCCGGCCTGCGCTCGGCGTTCGAGGAGCATCATTCGGTCAAGTACACCCCCGACGCGATCAAGTCGGCGGTCGAGCTGTCGGCCCGCTACATCAACGACCGCAAGCTGCCCGACAAGGCGATCGACGTCATCGATGAGGTCGGCGCGATGCAGATGCTGGTCGTTCCGTCGAAGCGGAAGAAGGTGATCACCACGCGCGAGATCGAGCAGGTCATCGCGACGATGGCGCGCATTCCGCCGAAGAGCGTCTCGACCGACGACACCAAGGCGCTGGCGACGCTTGAGGCCGACCTGAAGCGGGTCGTCTTTGGCCAGAACCAGGCGATCGAGGTGCTGTCCTCCGCGATCAAGCTCAGCCGCGCCGGCCTGCGCGATCCCGACAAGCCGATCGGCAACTATCTGTTCTCCGGCCCGACCGGCGTCGGCAAGACCGAGGTTGCGCGTCAGCTCGCCACGATCATGGGCATTCCGCTCCAGCGTTTCGACATGTCGGAATATATGGAACGGCATTCGGTCAGCCGGCTGATCGGTGCGCCTCCAGGCTATGTCGGCTACGATCAGGGCGGCCTCTTGACCGACGCGGTCGACCAGCATCCGCACAGCGTGCTGCTGCTGGACGAGATCGAGAAGGCGCATCCGGATCTGTTCAACATCCTGCTGCAGGTGATGGACAACGGAAAGCTGACCGACCACCACGGCAAGACCGTCGATTTCAGGAACACCATCCTGATCATGACGACCAATGCCGGCGCGTCCGACATGGCGCGCGAATCGATCGGCTTCGGTGCGAGCAGCCGCGAGGATGTGCAGGAGGAGGCGGTGAAGAAGCTCTTCACCCCCGAGTTCCGCAACCGCCTCGATGCGATCGTCCCCTTCGGCTACCTCCCGCCGGAGGTCGTCGAGCGCGTGGTGGAGAAGTTCATCCTCCAGCTCGAACTCCAGCTGGCCGATCGCGAGGTCCACATCAGTCTGGGCGAGGAGGCGAAGGCCTGGCTCACCGAGCGCGGCTACGACAAGCTCTACGGCGCGCGTCCGATGGGCCGCCTGATCCAGGAGAAGATCAAACAGCCGCTCGCCGAGGAACTCCTCTTCGGCAAGCTCCTCCACGGCGGCGAGGTCAAGGTCCACATGAAGGACAGCGCTCTCGCCTTCGAAATCGTCTCCGCCCCGCCCAAGGCCCCCAAGAAGCGGAAGCCGAAAGCGGACGTGAAGGCCTGACGAGCAAGATCGAGGGCCGGGGCTCAACGCTCCGGCCCTTTTCTATGCCGGAACCATCGCCGCACGCGGCGGCGGAGAAGCACATCGCCGGCGGAAGCTGCCTGGCGGCTGGTCGCAGTTCGTTTGGGAGGATGGTGCCGCTTACAGGACTCGAACCTGTGACCCCCGCATTACGAATGCGATGCTCTACCAGCTGAGCTAAAGCGGCACGGTGGCGGCGGTTACCAGCAGGGGGGCGGGATTACAAGCCGGTCAGCGCCTCTCTGGCCCGCGCCCGACCGTTTCGTAACGGTTCCTAAACCCTCCATCCGCCATGAAGACCGGGAGAATTGAGGCCGAGGCATGGAAGACCTGAACGGTTATATCGTAGCGATGGAGGATGCGGGCGACTGCGGCATCGATGCGCCCGTATCCGTGTCGACCGACGAGCGCCGCCTCCACGTCCGCGCCTACAACCATTGGGTCTCGCTGCTGCGCGGCCGTGCTTTTCCGGCGATCGAGGACATCGATCCCGCGCGGATGGGCGAGTTCAGCCGTTACGGCGTCCTCCTCGACTTCACCGCCAACCGCCGCGATCCCGCGATCCGCTATCTCGGGCCGGAGCTCCGCCAGGAATGCGGGCTGGAGGATGGCATCGAGACAGTCGGCGACGTGCCGCGTCGCACGCTCCTTTCGCGCCTGACCGACCATTACCTGCAGATCATCGCCAGCCGCGCGCCTGTCGGCTTCGATGCGGAGTTCGTCAATCAGCGCGGGTTGAACACCCTCTACCGCGGCATCCTGATGCCCTTCTCGTCCAACGGCGTGACGATCGACTTCATCTACGGCGTCATCAACTGGAAGGAGCTGGCGGATGCCGAGCTGACCGCCGAGCTGATGCTGCAGATGGACGAGGCGCTGCGCCGCCTGCCCCCGCTCACCCGCACCGCCCCGCTCTGGGCGGACGGGCCGAACGCGACCGGCGGGCTGGATTTCGAGGCGGCACCCGCACGCATCGACGTCGAGGATCCGATCGGCCTCGACGGTCTCACCTTCGTCGAAGTCGATGAGGTCGATGAGGAGCCGGTTTCGGAAGAGGCGAGCCTCGCCGCTCGCCTGACCGCCGCGCGCAATGTGGCTAAGGAGGCGGACGCCGCCGACGGCCGCAGCCGTTCCGCGCTCTATCACGCCCTTGGTCTCGCCTACGACTTCGCGCTCGACGCCGATCGCCAGCCGGATGCCTATGCCCGGCTGATCGAGGATGCCGGCATCAAGGTCCAAGCGCGCGCGCCGCTCACCGCCGTCGCCAAGCTCGTCTTCGGCGCGGATTACAACAAGGCGCGGCTCACCGAATTCGCGACGGTGCTCGCCCATGCCCGGCGCGAGAACGTCGCCGCCGGCCATGCCACCCAGTTCATCGAGCGGGCGGGCGGCCTGAAGGCGATCGTCGCCGCCGAGCGCCGCCTGCGCAACGCCGCGCCGACCGAGATCGACTGGGATGCGGTGCGCGCCGCGCTGCTCCGGATGCCGGCACTCGGCGCGGTCGCGATCGATGGCGCGGAGGAGTTCGTCCTGATGATCGGCCGCCGCTCGGAAGATGGTGGAGTCGATGTCATCGCCCCCATCTCGGACCCGGCGCTCACCCAGCGCGCCCTCCGCAAGGCTGCAGCCTGATCGCCACACGGTTGTTCTAACTCCTGCCCGGGCGCATATGCCCCGGCAACGCGCCGCCCGGATGCGGCCACAGGAGTGGACCTTGAACGAGATCGCAGCGATCACGGCCGACAAGGCTGTCATGTCCCGCATTTTTGACGCGCTGAGCGCCGGCCCCCTGCCCGGTGACAATGAAGATTTCGGCGGTCCCGCGCTCGCCGAGGCAGCGGCGTTCGTCGCCGGGGCGCTCGCCTCCCGCACGCCCGGCACACCCCGCATTGAAATCGGCGCGATGGCGTCCGAGGGCGCGCGGCGGCGGATGCGCGTCGCTGTGGTCAATGACGACATGCCGTTTCTGGTCGACTCGGTCGCCGCCCTATTCGCCGCCTATGACCTGACGATCCACCGTCTCCTCCACCCGATCCTTGCCGTCCGCCGCGATGCCGGCGGTGCGCTCACCGCGCTGCCCGATCGCGATGCCGGCGGCGAACGGCTGGAATCGGTCATCTATCTCGAAACCGACCGCGCCGATGGCGGCACCCGTCGCCGCCTCGCCGATGAGATCGCGAGCGTGCTCGGCGACGTCCGCGCAGCGGTCGAAGATTGGCCGAAGCTGCGCGCCGTGATGGCGGCGGAGGCGGCGAAGCTTCCCGACGGGGAGGGCGCCGCCCTCGTCCGCTGGTTCGCCGAGCGGCACATGACCCTGCTCGGCCATCGCATCGAGGCGCGGGACGGCACGGCCGGCGAGACGCTCGGCTTCCTCCGCACCGGCAATGCCAGCCTCTGGGATGCGGAGGATCGCGCCGCCGCCTTCGCCTGGTTCGAACAGGGTGGGGAGGCCCCGCTTCTCATCAAGTCGTCCTGCATCGCAACCGTCCACCGCCGCGCGCCGCTCGACCTCGTCATCCTGCCCGTCCGCGAGGGCGGGGCGATCACCGCGCTCTCGCTCCATGCCGGCCTCTGGACCAGCGAGGCGCTCTCCAGCTCGCCCGAGAAGGTCCCCGTCCTGCGCAGCCGCCTGCGCGCGATGGAGGATCGCTTCGGCTTCGATCCGCGCAGCCATGCGGGGAAGGCGCTCCGCCACGCCTTCTCCACCTTGCCCCACGACATCGCCGTGGGCCTGCGCGCCTCCGCGCTGGAGGAGGCGGTGCTGACCTCGATGTCGCTGGCCGATCGGCCGCGCTCCAAGCTCCTCCTGCTCCGCGCGCCGGTCGGCACGCAGGTGCTCGCCTTCGCCTGGCTCCCGCGCGAGGAGTTCTCGACCGAGCGGCGCGTCGCCATCGGCAACCTGATCGCCGAGGCGACCGGCGGTGACCTGATCGGCTTCCGCGTGGAACTCGGCGACGGCAACCTCGCCCTCGTCCGCTTCACCATCGCCGACGTGTCCGGCGACCTCCCCGACATCGCCCCCCTCGACGCGCGGCTGGAATCGATGCTGCGCGGCTGGGCCGCCGCCGTCGAGGATGTGCTCGCGCGCGAAACCGGCGCCACCCACGCCGCCCGCCTCGCCATCGCCTATGCCAACGCGTTCCCCGCCGCCTACCGCTCGGATCACGGAGCGGAGAGCGCAGCCCAGGACATCCTCCTCCTCGACACCCTCGCGGTGCCAGACGCGCGCACCGTACGCCTCTTCAGGGGCAAGGACGGACTCGCCCTCAAGACCTACCGCCTCGGCGGCTCGATCGCGCTGTCGGAGGCGGTGCCCGTCTTCGAAAACTTCGGCTTCGTGGTGCAGGGTGAGACCCCCGTCGCTCTCGACGAAGGCCGCATCGGCCACATCCAGGAATTCGGACTTGAGGTCGCCACCGGTGTCGAGATCGACGAGGTCCTCGCCCGCGCCCATGTCATCGAAGGGGCGATCACCGCCGTCCTCGAACACCGCGCCGAGAACGACGTCTTCAACCAGCTCGTTGTCCTCGCCGGGCTCGACCCGCGCGAGACGGTGCTGTTCCGCGCCTGGTTCCGCTATCTCCGCCAGACCGGCCTCTCCTATGGCCTCGAAACCGTCGTCGGTGCGCTCCGCCGCGCGCCGGAGGCGACACGCGGCCTGATCGACCTGTTCTTCGCCCGCCATGATCCCAGCCAGGCAAGTGACGGCGAACAGGCGGCCGAGGCGGTCGATGCCGCCCTCACCCGCGTCACCGCCATCGATGACGACCGCATCCTCCGCCGCATCCGCGCGGTGATCCTCGCCACGCTGCGCACCAACGCCTTCTCGCCAGCCGCCGACGAGGCGCTCGCCTTCAAGCTCGACAGCGCCGCCATCCCCGGCCTGCCCGCGCCGCGCCCCTGGCGCGAGATCTGGGTCTACTCCCCCCGCGTCGAGGGCATCCACCTGCGCGGCGGCCCGGTTGCGCGCGGCGGCCTGCGCTGGTCCGACCGGCGCGACGATTTCCGCACCGAGATCCTCGGCCTGATGAAGGCGCAGGTGGTGAAGAACGCCGTCATCGTGCCGACCGGCGCCAAGGGCGGCTTCTACCCGAAGCGCCTTCCCGCCCCGTCAGACCGCGACGCCTGGATGGCCGAGGGGACCGAGAGCTACCGCGTCTTCATCCGCACGCTCCTCTCGGTCACCGACAACATCGTCGACGGCGCGGTGACCCACCCCGATGGCGTCGTCATCCGCGACGGCGACGATCCTTATTTCGTCGTTGCCGCCGACAAGGGCACCGCCAGTTTCTCCGACGTCGCCAACGCCATCGCGCTCGAACGCGGCTTCTGGCTGGGCGATGCCTTCGCCTCGGGCGGATCGCAGGGTTACGACCACAAGGCGATGGGCATCACCGCCAAGGGCGCGTGGATCTCGGTCACCCGCCACTTCGCCGAAATGGGCGTCGATGTGCAGAACGACCCCGTCCGCGTCGCAGGCTGCGGCGACATGTCGGGCGATGTGTTCGGCAACGGCATGTTGCTTTCGAAGTCGCTGAAGCTCGTCGCCGCCTTCGACCACCGCCACATCTTCCTCGATCCGGAACCCGATCCGGCGAAAAGCTGGGCGGAGCGGGAGCGGATGTTCAAGCTCCCCCGTTCGTCCTGGGCCGATTACGACAAGAGCCTGATCTCGGCGGGCGGCGGGGTCTTCCCACGCGATCAGAAGTCGATCCCGCTCTCGGCCGAGGTGAAGGCGATGCTCGACCTCGCCGAGGATCAGGTCGATCCCTCCACCCTGATCGCCGCGATCCTCAAGGCTCGCGTGGACCTGCTCTGGTTCGGCGGCATCGGCACCTACATCAAGGGCGCGAGCCAGACCAACGCGCAGGTCGGCGACGGCGCGAACGACGCGCATCGCGTCAACGGCGGAGAGGTCCGCGCCAAGGTGATCGGGGAGGGGGCGAACCTCTCCACCACCCAGGCCGGCCGCATCGAGTTCGCGGAAGCGGGCGGCCGCATCAACACCGACTTCATCGACAATTCGGCAGGCGTCGACTGCTCGGATAACGAGGTCAACATCAAGATCCCGCTCAACCGCGAGATGATCGAGGGTCGCCTTGAGGAAGACGACCGCAACACCTTCCTCGTCTCGATGACCGATGACGTGGCGCGGATCGTACTTGAGGACAACCGCCTCCAGACTCTTGCCTTGTCGGTGGCGGAAAGCCGTGCCGTCGACCTCCTGCGCACCCATGTCCGCGTGATCGAGACGCTCGAAGCGTCCGGCCGCATGGACCGCGCGGTGGAAGGGCTCGCCACCTCCGAGGAACTGCTCCGCCGGGGACAGGACGGGCAGGGCCTAACCCGCCCCGAACTCTCCGTCCTCCTCGCCCACACCAAGCTCGCGCTCCAGGCCGCGATCGAGGCCTCACCGGTCCCGACCGACTCCTCGCTTGAGCCGATCCTCCGCGCCGCCTTCCCGCCCGCGATGCAGGAACGGTTCCGCGCCGCCATCGACGACCACCGCCTGCGTCCGCAGATCATCGCCACAAAGGTCGCCAACAAGGTCGTCAACCGCCTCGGCTTCGCCAACGTCATGGAGCTGGCGGAGGATGAGGGCGTGGCCATCGCGCAGGTCGCCGCCGCTTATCTCGCGGCCAGCCAGATCTTCGATCTCGACAGTCTCTGGCGCGATCTCGACGCGGCGAACATCGCGGAGCCGGCGCGCATCAACCTGCTCGGCATTACGGCCGGCGTTGTCCGCCTCCACATCGCCGACCTCCTCCGCGTCTGGCCCGCCGATGCGCTGCCGGGCGATGTCGCCAAACAGATGGCGTCCGGCGTCGATCGCGTCTCCCGCGCGCGCGAAGACCTGCTGAAGGAAGAGGCTCGCCGCATCTCCGCCCTGCTCCGCCAGGCGATCGAGGGCAGCGGCGCGGATCAGGCGCTGATCGACCGCATCGTTCATCTGGCCGAGATGGATGGCGCGATCGGCACCGCGACGCTCGCCGGCCGCATCGGCACCGACGAGGTCTCCGCCACCCAGGCCTATGTGAAGCTCGGCGAAGCGCTCGGCCTCGACTGGGCCAAGGCGGCCGCACTCCGCCTGCAGCCGACCGATCCCTGGGAGCGGCTCCTCGCCGCCGGCCTCACCCGCGATTTCGAACAGCTCCGCCTCGATTTCCTCACGCGGGCCGGAGACGCCGATCCGGGTGCCTCCGTCGATCGCTGGCTGCAGGCGCAGGAACCCCGCGTCGCGCAGTTCCGCGCGCTGATCGCCCGCGCCCAGAACGCCAGCACGCCCAGCCCCGCGATGCTCGCCCAGATCGCCAGCCAGGCTCGCGTCCTCCTCGGCCGCTGACATGGCCGCCCTCCTCCCCATGGAGGCCAAGCTGGTCGAGGAGCTGCCGGCCGGCGAGGGCTGGCAGTACGAGCCGAAATGGGACGGCTTTCGCGCGATCGTCACCAAGGCGGGCGGCGACGTCGCGATCATGTCCAAGTCCGGAAAGCCGCTCGCCCGCTACTTTCCGGAGGTCGTGGCGCTCGTCTCCGCGATCAACGGCGATGTCACGCTGGACGGCGAGCTGATCCTGCCGATCGGCGACACCCTCTCCTTCGACGCGCTCCAGCAGAGGCTCCATCCCGCCGCCTCCCGCATCGAACGGCTGTCACGCGAAACGCCCGCTCAGCTCATGCTCTTCGATTGCCTGAGCCTCGGTAGCGAAGACCTCACCAAACAGCCTCTGTCCGACCGCCGCGCCGCCCTGGAACGCTTCCACGCCCGCGAAGGCCGCCCCGCGCTCCTCCTCTCCCCGGCCACCCGCTCGATCGAAGAGGCGCAAGCCTGGCTCGCCAAATCCGGCGGCGCGCTCGACGGCGTCGTCGCCAAGCGCCTCGACGAACCCTATCGCTGGGGCGAACGCGCGATGCTCAAGGTCAAGACGCATCGCAGCGCCGATTGCGTCGTCGGCGGCTTCCGCCGTGCCAAAGAGGGCGGCCAGGTCGCCTCCCTCCTCCTCGGCCTCTACAATGAAGAAGGCCGCCTCGATCATGTCGGCTTCTGCTCCGGCATCGCCGCCAAGAACCGCGCCGCGCTCACCAAGAAGCTCGAAGCCCTGATCGCCCCGCCCGGCTTCGACGGCAAGGCACCCGGCGGCCCCAGCCGCTGGAATCAGGGTCGCGAAAACGAGTGGGAGCCGCTTCGCCCCGAACTGGTGGTCGAGGTCCTCTACGATCAGGTCACCGCCCGCCGCTTTCGCCACGGCACGCGCCTCCTGCGCTGGCGCCCCGACAAGGCCCCGGCCCAATGCCGCTTCGACCAGCTGATCCACGAACTCCGCCCGGCGGAGCTGAAGGCGCTCCTATAACCTCATCCTCCCCCAGTGGCGCGCCGCCGCCCCACCCGCTAACGGGTCGCGCATGACTGCCCCGCTTCCCCCGCGCCGCACCTTCGCGATCATCTCCCATCCCGACGCCGGCAAGACCACGCTGACCGAGAAGCTCCTCCTCTTCGGCGGCGCGATCCATCTCGCCGGCGAGGTCAAGGCACGCGGCGCGAACCGGCGCGCCCGATCCGACTGGATGAAGATCGAGCAGCAGCGCGGCATCTCCGTCACCTCCTCGGTGATGACGTTTGAGCGCGACGGCATCACCTTCAACCTCCTCGACACGCCGGGCCACGAGGATTTCAGCGAGGACACCTACCGTACCCTCACCGCCGTCGATTCCGCGGTCATGGTGATCGACGCCGCCAAGGGTATCGAGCCGCAGACCCTGAAGCTGTTCGAGGTCTGCCGCCTCCGCTCCGTTCCCATCATCACCTTCGTCAACAAGGTCGATCGTGAGGGCCGCGATCCTTTCGCGCTCCTGGACGAGGTTGCCGACAAGCTCGCGCTCGACGTCTGCCCGATGAGCTGGCCGGTCGGCATGGGCGGCGAGTTCGAGGGGATCTACGATTTCGCCACCAACCGCCTGATGCAGCCCAGCGGCCCCAGCAAGGAATTCGACGGCAGTTCGACGGAGTTCACCGGCCTGCACGACCCGAAGCTCGCCGACCTCCTCTCCGCCGAAGGCCTCGCGCGTCTGCAGGAGGAGGCGGAACTCGCGCAGGGCGGCTATGCCAGCTTCGATCTTGCCGCCTATCGCCACGGCGACCTAACCCCCGTCTACTTCGGCTCCGCCCTCAAGCGCTTCGGCGTCGGCGAGTTGATCGACGCGCTCGCCCAGCACGCCCCCCCGCCGCGCCCGCAGCCGGCGGAACCCGCCCCCGTCGCCCCCGACAGCAGCGAGGTCACCGGCTTCATCTTCAAGGTGCAAGCCAACATGGACCCGCAGCACCGCGATCGCATCGCCTTCATGCGGCTCTGCTCGGGCCGCTTTAAACGCGGCATGAAGCTGACGCCGTCGGGCACCGGCAAGCCGATCGCCGTCCACTCCCCCATCCTCTTCTTCGCGCAGGATCGCGAGATCGCGGACGAGGCGTTCCCCGGCGACATCATCGGCATTCCCAATCACGGCACGCTCCGCGTCGGCGATACGCTGTCCGAAAAGGCCGACGTCCGCTTCACCGGCCTGCCCAACTTCGCGCCCGAAATCCTCCGCCGCATCAAGCTCGGCGATCCGACCAAGACCAAGCAGCTCAGGAACGCCCTCAACGACATGGCGGAGGAGGGCGTGACCCAGGTCTTCCACCCCTCGATCGGCTCGCAATGGATCGTCGGCGTCGTCGGCCAGCTCCAGCTCGACGTGCTGATCAGCCGGCTCCAGGCCGAATACAAGGTGGACGCCAGCTTCGAGCCGTCACCCTGGGACACCGCCCGCTGGATCGCCGGCAGCGACGCCGACATGAAGCCCTTTCTCGAACAGCACCGCAGCGCCCTTGCCGAGGATCGCGACGGCGCCCCCGTCTTCATGGCGAAGGACGCCTGGGAACTGAACTACGTCGCCGGCCGCTTCCCCAACATCCGCTTCACCGCGACGAAGGAGCGGGTGTGAGCATGAAGGACCCGATGATGCGCGCCTTTCTCGCACTCTCGGTGATTGCCGCCGCCCCCGCCGCACAGGCGCACATCGTCTTCGCCGAACCGCAGGCGAAAGCGAGCGGCTACTACGCGGGCTTCCTGCGCCTCAGCCATGGCTGCGGCGATGCGGCGACCGTCTCCGTGCGGGTCGAGATCCCCGAAGGCGTGGTCTCCGCCCGGCCGCAGCCGAAGCCCGGCTGGACCCTGAAGGTCGATCGCGCGCCGCTTGGCACCCCGATCACCTCGGAAGGTGGCGCGGTTATCCGGGATCGCGTCGCGGCGATCACCTGGACGGGCACGCTGCCGCCCGACCAGTTCGACCAGTTTGGCATCATGATGAAGCTGCCCGCAAAAGCCGGCCCGCTCTACTTCCCGACCCGGCAGGCCTGCACCACCGGTTCGAACGACTGGGTCAACCTGCCCGCCGCCCCGGAAAGCTGGGGCGCCACGAAGATGCCCGCCCCCATGTTGATCCTGCAGGCGGCAGACCACATGGACCACGCCCACTAAGGACGCGCGCGGCGCTGTCCTACACGCCGAATTTCTGGTTCATCCTCGTGGATGAGCGATTCGATCACCCCACCGCCTGCGCGCACCCGCTGGACGCCGGCCAAGCAGCGCCTCTTCATCCTCACTTTGGTCGAGACCGGCTGCGTCGGCGCGGCGTCTCGCGCGGCCGGCATGTCGCGATCCTCGGCCCAGCGTTTGCGCCGCCGCCTTGCCGGCACGGTCTTCGACATCAGCTGGGATCGGGCGCTTGCTCTTCACGCCCGGCGGCTGGCCGATCCCTTCGCCGGTGTGGCACCCGGCCACCACACTGCCGCGTGAGTGGCGCGTGGCCGCCGCTTCGGTGCCGCGTTACCGCTGCGTCGCTGCCGCAAGCGAACAAATCCTGCTCACGAGCCGCAACTTACGCAACTTGGCCGGTCAGCTTCGCGACGCCGGAGGCGGCGAGTCATCGACCTCAACGCGGTTCCGGCCATTGCCCTTGGCTCGGTACAGCGCAGTGTCGGCGCGCGCCACGAAGGCCTCGCGGCCCTCGTCGGGCGCAAGCGCCGCCAGCCCGGCGGAGAAGGTCACGCGGCCGATCGGCTGGTCGTTCTCCCGGTTGCGCAGGTTGCGGCGGGCAAGATCCTCGCGCAGCGCATCGATGCGGGCCAGGGCGCGCGGCAGCGGCACGCCCTCGAACAGCAGCAGGAACTCCTCGCCGCCATGCCGGCCGACGAAGCAGTCCGGCCCCGCCGCCTCGGCCAGCCGATCCGCCACCAGCCGCAACATACGGTCGCCGACATTGTGGCCATGACGGTCGTTGATCTGCTTGAAATGATCGATGTCGCAAAGCGCCAGCACGACCTCCTGGCCGATCTCAGCGGCGCGCGCGATGCTCGCCTCCAGCGCCTCTTCGATCGCGCGGCGGTTGGGAAGCGCGGTCAGCACGTCGTGGCGGGCATTGGTCCGCGCTTCGATCAGGTTGGCCTGAAGCGTGTGGATCTCGTCGCGCATCGCCTGCAATTCTTCCTGCGCGGCGAGGCTGCGGGCGATCATCGCGCGGGTCAGGCCGACGAAGGCGCGCAGCACCGCCTCCGGATCGCTCCCGTCCTCGATCGCCGCCGCTTCGGTCTCCAGCGCGTCGCCATAGGCACGCACCGCCGCCCCGGTCTTGTTCATCACCGTGGAGACCGAACCCAGGGTATCGCAGGTTCGCGCCACCAGCGAGGTCAGCGCCTGCGCCTCGGCCGCTGCCGCCTCGGTGCGATCCTTGCCCGGCTGGGGACGGAGCGACAGCAGCGCGCCGGCAAGCTCTTCATTGGCGCTCGTCTGCGGCAGGTTGTTCCAGCGCAGGAAGGCAGCGGCGCGATCCTCGTCGATCACGCTCTCCCACCAGCCCCCGACGGTGGACGGCTCCACCTCTTCCATCAACATCCCGGCCGGGCGCTGCCCCCCCAGGCGTCGCGCGATCCTGCTGAACATCCCGGGCGGCGGTGCTGCGGCCTCTGCGGGCGGTGTGAAGTGTTCCATTTGCGTCCTGACCCCCCTCGATCACGGAGAACATCCCACATCGGCCCTAACGGACGGTTGACGCCGGAACGGATCACCTTTGTTGACAGTCGCGCTCCGAACCTTATGAGCGGCGCCGGGCCACGCGGTCCCAACGCCGCGCGTGCTCTCTGCGAGGAGAGTCTACATGACTGAGCTTACCCCGCCGGGCACCAAGCCTGCGCGTCCGTTCTTTTCCTCCGGCCCCTGCGCGAAGCCGCCGGGCTGGGATGCTTCCAAACTCGCCACAGAAGTGCTCGGCCGCTCGCACCGGTCGAAGCTCGGCAAGGCGCGCCTGCAATACAGCATCGATCTGATGCGTGAGATGCTGGCGCTCCCCGACACACACCGCATCGGCATCGTTCCCGGCTCCGACACCGGCGCGTTCGAAATGGCGATGTGGGCCATGCTGGGCGCAAAGCCCGCGACGCTCCTCGCCTGGGAAAGCTTCGGTGAGGGCTGGGTCACCGATGCCGTCAAGCAGCTGAAGATCGATCCCACCGTCATCAAGGCGGGCTATGGCGAACTGCCGGACCTCGGCCAGGTCGACTGGTCGAACGACGTCCTCTTCACTTGGAACGGCACCACCTCCGGCGTGCGCGTGCCGAACGGCGACTGGATCCCCGACGATCGCGAGGGCCTGTCCTTCGCCGACGCGACCAGCGCCGTTTTCGCCTACGACATCCCCTGGTCCAAGATCGACGTCGCCACCTTCTCCTGGCAGAAGGTGCTGGGCGGGGAGGGCGGTCACGGCGTCATCATCCTCGGCCCCCGCGCGGTCGAGCGCCTGCAGAGCTACACCCCCGCCTGGCCGCTGCCGAAGGTCTTCCGCCTCGTGTCCAAGGGTGCGCTGGCCGAAGGCGTGTTCAAGGGCGAGACGATCAACACCCCCTCGATGCTCGCCGTCGAGGATGCGATCTTCGCGCTCGAATGGGCCAGGGGTCTCGGCGGCCTGCAGGGCCTGATCGCCCGCTCCGACGCCAACGCCGCCGCCCTCGACAAGATCGTCGCGGACCGCGAATGGCTCGGCCATCTCGCCGCCGATCCGGCCAGCCGCTCGAAGACCAGCGTCTGCCTGACCGTGGAGGGCGCCGACGAGGCGTTCATCAAGAAGATGGCCGCGCTCCTCGAAAAGCAGGAGGCCGCATTCGACATCGCCGGCTATCGCGACGCGCCTGCGGGCCTGCGCATCTGGTGCGGCGCCACCGTTGACACCGCCGATATCGAGGCGCTCGGCCCCTGGCTCGACTGGGCCTATGCGGCGGCCAAGGCTGCCTGAAGCCACCGTGCTCCTGCGAAAGCAGGAGCCCAGGCGCCCACTTCACCGCGAACCTCAAGGCTCCTGCTTTCGCAGGAGCACATCTTCCCTCGGAGAATGACATGCCGAAGGTACTGATTTCCGACAAAATGGACCCCAAGGCCGCCCAGATCTTCCGCGAACGCGGGGTCGAGGTGGACGAGATCACCGGCAAGACGCCGGACGAGCTGAAGGCGATCATCGGCCAGTATGACGGCCTCGCCATCCGCTCGTCGACCAAGGTCACCAAGGACATCCTCGACCATGCGACCAATCTGAAGGTCGTCGGCCGCGCCGGCATCGGCGTCGACAATGTCGATATCCCCGCCGCCTCCTCGCGCGGTGTGGTGGTGATGAACACCCCCTTCGGCAACTCGATCACCACCGCCGAACACGCCATCGCCCTAATGTTCGCTTTGGCACGCGACCTGCCGGAGGCGGACAGGTCCACCCAGGCGGGGAAGTGGGAGAAGAACCGCTTCATGGGCGTCGAGGTGACGGGCAAGACCCTCGGCCTGATCGGCGCGGGCAATATCGGCTCGATCGTCGCCGACCGCGCCCTCGGCCTCAAGATGAAGGTCGTCGCCTACGATCCCTTCCTGAGCGCCGAACGCGCGCTCGACCTCGGCATCGAGAAGGCGGAGTTGGACGAGGTGCTCGCCCGCGCCGACTTCATCACCCTCCATACCCCGCTCACCGACCAGACCCGCAACATCCTGAGCCGGGAGAACCTCGCCAAGACCAAGAAGGGCGTCCGCATCGTCAACTGCGCGCGCGGCGGCCTGATCGACGAGGCCGCACTGAAGGACGCGCTCGACAGCGGCCATGTCGCGGGCGCGGCGCTCGACGTCTTCGTAGAGGAGCCCGCCAAGGCCTCGCCACTCTTCGGCACGCCGGGCTTCATCTCCACGCCGCATCTCGGGGCTTCGACCAACGAGGCGCAGGTCAACGTCGCCATCCAGGTGGCGGAGCAGATGGCCGACTATCTGGTCTCCGGCGGCATCACCAACGCGCTGAACGTTCCCAGCCTGTCGGCCGAAGAGGCTCCCCGCCTCAAGCCGTACATGGCGCTCGCCGAAAAGCTCGGCAGCCTCGTCGGCCAGCTGTCGCGCGGCGGCATCAGCCGCGTCTCGATCCACAGCGAGGGTGCCGCGGCCGAGCTCAACCAGAAGCCGATGGTCTCCGCCGCGCTGGCGGGCTACCTCCGCGTCCACTCCGCGACCGTCAACATGGTCAACGCTCCCTTCCTCGCCAAGGAACGCGGGCTTGAGGTGCGTGAGGTCCGCAACGAGCGTGAGGGCGACTACCACACCCTCGTCCGCGTCTCGGTGAGGACCGACGCTGGCGAGCGTTCGGTGGCGGGCACCCTGTTCGGCGACCAGCCCCGCCTGGTCGAGCTGTTCGGCATCAAGGTCGAGGCCGATCTCGCCGGCCACATGCTCTACATCGTCAACGAGGACGCGCCCGGCTTCATCGGCCGTCTCGGCACCACCCTCGGCGAGGCGAACGTCAACATCGGCACCTTCCACCTCGGCCGCCGCGATGCCGGCGGGGAAGCGGTGCTGCTCCTCTCCGTCGACACGCCGGTGGATGACGCCCTGGTCGAAAAGGTCCGCGCGCTGCCCGGCGTCAAGACCGTCAACCCGCTGACCTTCTGACACCGGCACACCTGTATTCGTTGCCGGGAGCCGGTTCGCTCCCCTACCCTCCGCCGATGACCCATGTCGCGATCATCGGCGGAGGTTTTTCCGGCACCATGCAGGCGATCAACCTGCTCCGCCACGACGGGCCGCGCGCCACGCTGATCGAGGCGCGGCCGCATCCGGGTCGCGGCGTCGCCTACTCCGCCGCCCACCCCGACCACCTCCTCAACGTCCGCGCCTCCAACATGAGCGCGATCCCCGACGATCCCGGCCATTTCGTCCGCTGGCTGGAGGCACGTGGCCTCGGCAACGCCCGCACCTTCGTTCCCCGCCTGACCTATGGCGACTACCTCACCGCCCTCTTGGACGAGAAGATGGCTAAGGCGGGCGACCGCCTGACGATCGTCCAAGGCGCGGTAGTCGCCCTTGAGCGTCAAGCCGATACGATCCTGACCCTCGCCGACGGGCGAACCCTCCAGGCCGACACGGCCGTTCTCGCCATCGGCAACCTGCCGCCCCACGCTCCGCCCGGACTTGATCCAGCACTTCTCGGATTGCCGGCCTATGCCGAGGATCCTTGGGCCGCCTCCACAGCGGAGAGCCTGGACGACGACGACACCGTCGTGCTGGTCGGCACCGGCCTGACGATGGTCGACGTCGCCCTGCTCCTCGACGCCAGCGGCTTTCGGGGCCGCATCCTCGCTCTCTCCCGGCGTGGCCTCCTTCCACACACCCATGCCAACCCGCCCCTCCCGCCGGTTGTCGAATCGGAGCGACCACCGACCACCCTCTCTGAGCTGACCCGTACCGTGCGGGAGAGGGCGGCGGCGCTCGGCTGGCAAGCCGCGGTGGACGGTCTGCGTCCCTATACCCAGTCGCTCTGGCGATCCTGGGATGTCGAGGAGCGCGCCCGCTTCCTGCGCCACCTCCGCCCCTGGTGGGACATCCACCGCCACCGCCTCTCACCTCCGGTCGGCGCCAGGATCGACGCAATGGTCTCGACCGGTCGGCTCGAGGTCGTCAGCGGCAAGATCGAGAGCATCGTGCCGGACGATCAGGGCGTCCGCGTCACCTGGCGGTCGCGCGGCGGCGAAGCCGTGGAGCAAACCCGCGCCGCCCGCCTCGTCAACTGCACCGGCCCGCAAGGCGATCTCGGCCGCAGCAACGACCCGCTCCTCCGCGACCTCCTCGCGAAAGGACATATCCGCCCCGACGAAAACAACCTGGGCATCGACGTCGATGCGGAGGCGCAGACCATCGCCGCGGATAGCGCACCCAATTCGTGGCTCCTCGCCCTCGGTCCGATGACGCGCGGCGCCTTCTGGGAGATCGTCGCCATCCCCGACATCCGGGTGCAGACTTGGGCCGTCGCCCGCAAATTGTCCCATGCTCATTGGGTCGGGGGCGAAGGGCTCTAGGGTCCGGACTCACAACCACCAGATGACGGTGGCGGCGAGGGCGATAGCGCCCATGAAGTTCTTGATGTTGCGATCGAAGCGGGTGGCGAGCCGCCTCCAGTCCTTGAGGCGGCAGAACATGCGCTCGATGACGTTGCGCTGTTTGTAGATGGTGCGGTCGTAGTCGTACTGGACCTTGCGGTTGCAGCGCGGCGGGATGACGGCCTGGGTGCCGCGCTGGTCGAGCCACTCGCGCAACTCCTGACTGTCATAGCCCTTGTCGGCGACGAGTTCGACGGATGGGGGCAGCGCCGCGATGCAGGTCTTGGCGACCTTGCAGTCGTGGACGTTGCCGGGCGTCAGCAGGAGGACGTGAGGGCGGCCCTTGGCGTCGCAGACGGCATGGACCTTGGTGTTCCGGCCGCCTTTGGTGCGGCCGATACCATGGGCCAAGGCCCCCCTTTTCCACCGCCTGCGCAGCGGTGGACCTTGATGCAGCTGCTATCGATGAACAGCCGGTCCGGCGCGTCGTCGGCGCCTGCCAGCGCGCTGAAAATCCCCTCCCAGATGCCGCGCTCGGACCAGCGCACGAAGCGATTGTAGAGCGTCTTCTTTGGCCCGTACACGTCCGAGCAGTCCACCCAGCGACCGCCGCAGCGGAGCGCATGCACGATCCCGCTCAGCACCCGGCGATCATCCACACGTGCCTTGCCGCGAACGTCCGTCGGCAGCAGTGGTGCGATCCGCTCCCACTGCGCATCGGAAAACCAGAAGAAATCAGCCATTCCACCGCCTCCACACCAACGCAGTGAATCACGATCCAAGCGGTAGCAAAAGCCGTTATTGGGTCCGGACCCTAACTACTCCGACAATATTATGACGCGGATGCAATGATTTACAGCGCGTTAGCTCGCTGCCCTGCAAGACGCCCCTACGGTTCGTAGGGGTTTCGTTGCATGGGCGTTCAAGCATTATCGTTCTGGCAGGACGTGCTGGTAAACTACGTTCACTCCGACCGGCCCGATCTCACTAACCGGCAGATGGCCATCCTGATGATGGTCTATCTTCGGCCCGGCCCCCATGCCGTTCGTGCCTCGCGGCGGAACTGCGCATCTGCAAGCCGGCGGTCACCCGCGCGCTGAACACCCTCGGCGCCCACGGCTACATCCGGCGCGAGGCGGATCCCGACGACAAGCGCAGCGTCCTCGTCACGCGGACCCGCATGGCGCGGAATTCCTCGACGCCTTCGCCGATCTGGTGGAAAGCCGTCAGCCGAAGGTCGTCCCCGCCTGGATCGGCACGCAGGCGCTGTCCGGTCGCGAGGGCATCGGCAACGCGTAAGCGGACTGGCATCGGGGGCGGAGCCTGCTAAAGGCGCGAGGCTTATGCCCGCTACCGCCCCCGGATTGCTGCCCGAAGGCCTGCGCGACCGGCTTCCTCCCGAGGCCGAGGCGGCGTCGCGCCTGCTCCACCGCATCATCGTGGCGATCGGCCGGCACGGCTATGAACGCGTCCTTCCGCCCTTGGCCGAGTTCGAGGACGGGCTGCTCTCCCGCCTGAAGTCCATGCGCTCGCAGGACCTGCTGCGCATCGTCGATCCGGTCTCGCAGCGCACCCTGGCCCTGCGCCCGGACCTGACGGCGCAAGTGGGGCGCATCGCGACGACCCGCCTCGCCAAGCGGGCGCGCCCGCTCCGCCTCGCCTATGGCGGTCCGGTGCTCAAGTCCCGCGCGACGCAGCTTCGCCCGGAGCGCGAACTCATCCAGGCGGGCGCCGAACTGGTCGGCTCGGACGGCGTCGCCGCCGCGATCGAAGTCATTCGCGTGGCGCTCGACGCCCTCGCCGCAGCCGGGGTCACCGACGTCACGCTCGACCTGACCCTGCCCGACGTCGTCGAGATGCTGGCCGGATCGGCCCTGCCTGTCCCCGATGTCGAAGCCACGCGCCTCATTCTCGACGCCAAGGACGCGGGTGGCCTCGCTGCCGCCGGTGCCGACGCCTATCTCCCGCTCGTCACCGCCGCCGGCCCCGCTGATCGCGCGCTCGCGGCACTCCGCGCCTTCGACGCCGGCGACGCCCTCGACAGCCGCCTCGACGCGATCGAGGCGATCATCTCGGCCGTGGGCGATCGCGCCGCCATCACCGTCGATCCCACCGAGCGCCAGGGCTTCGAATACCAGAGCTGGCTCGGCTTCTCGCTCTTCGGCCAGGGACTGTCGGGAGAGGTCGGGCGCGGCGGCACCTATACCCTACTGCATCCGGACGGACACGAGGAAGCGGCGGTCGGCTTCTCGCTCTACATCGATCCGCTGGTCGACGCTGGCCTCGGCCGCGTCGAGAGCCGGCGCGTGTTCGTGCCCCTCGATGCTGACCGCCGGGTCGCCGAGACCCTCCGCGTGGAAGGTTGGACCACCATCGCTGCCCTGACCGAAGCGGATGATCCCGCCGCGCTCGGATGCACCCACCGGCTCACCGGGCGAGAGCCGCAACCACTTTGAACGACGGAGCCGCCTGAATGGCCAATGTCACCGTGATCGGCGCCCAGTGGGGCGACGAGGGCAAGGGCAAGATCGTCGACTGGCTCGCCGAGCGCGCGCAGGTCGTCGTCCGCTTCCAGGGCGGGCACAATGCCGGCCACACCCTTGTCGTGGGTGACAAGACCTACAAGCTGTCGCTCCTCCCATCCGGCATCGTCCGCGGCACCCTGTCGGTGATCGGCAATGGCGTCGTGCTCGATCCCTGGCACTTCCGCGACGAGGTGGCGAAGCTGACCGGCCAGGGCGTGACGATCACGCCCGACAACCTGCAGATCGCCGAGACGACCCCGCTGATCCTCCCCTTCCACCGCGATCTCGACGGTCTGCGAGAGGATGCGAGCGGCGCGGGCAAGATCGGCACCACTCGGCGCGGCATCGGCCCAGCCTATGAGGACAAGGTCGGCCGCCGCGCCATCCGCGTCTGCGATCTCGCCCATCTCGACGATCTCGGCCCGCAACTCGACCGCCTCTGCGCGCATCACGACGCGCTCCGCGCCGGCTTTGGTGAAGCGCCGATCGACCGCGACCGTCTGCTCGCCGACCTCCGCGAAATCGCCGACGTGATCCTGCCCTTCGCCAGCCCGGTCTGGCGCACGCTCGACGCCGCCAACAAGCGCGGCGACCGTATCCTGTTCGAAGGTGCGCAAGGCGTGCTCCTCGACGTCGATCACGGCACCTATCCGTTCGTGACCTCGTCGAACACCATCGCCGGCACGGCGTCCGGCGGCTCTGGCCTCGGCCCCTCCGCCGCCGGCTTCGTGCTGGGCATCGTCAAGGCCTACACCACCCGCGTCGGCTCCGGCCCTTTCCCGACCGAGCTGGAGGATGAGACCGGTCAGCGTCTTGGCGAGCGCGGCCATGAATTCGGTACGGTCACCGGCCGCAAGCGGCGCTGCGGCTGGTTCGACGCCGTATTGGTCCGCCAGTCCGCCGCCGTCTGTGGCATCACCGGCATCGCGCTGACCAAGGTCGACGTGCTCGACGGCTTCGATGAGATCCGCATCTGCACCGGCTATCGCCTGAACGGGGAGGTCTACGACTACCTCCCGCCTCACGCCCGCGATCAGGCGGCGGTGGAGCCGATCTACGAGACCATCGAGGGCTGGAGCGAGTCGACGGCAGGCGCGCGGAGCTGGGCGGAACTGCCGGCGCAGGCGATCAAATATATCCGCCGCATCGAAGAGCTGATCCAGTGCCCCGTCGCTTTGGTCTCGACCAGCCCGGAGCGGGAGGACACGATCTTGGTCCGGGACCCTTTTCGGGGCTAGGGTCCGGACCCAATAACGGCTTTTGCTACCGCTTGGATCGTGATTCACTGCGTTGGTGTGGAGGCGGTGGAATGGCTGATTTCTTCTGGTTTTCCGATGCGCAGTGGGAGCGGATCGCACCACTGCTGCCGACGGACGTTCGCGGCAAGGCACGTGTGGATGATCGCCGGGTGCTGAGCGGGATCGTGCATGCGCTCCGCTGCGGCGGTCGCTGGGTGGACTGCTCGGACGTGTACGGGCCAAAGAAGACGCTCTACAATCGCTTCGTGCGCTGGTCCGAGCGCGGCATCTGGGAGGGGATTTTCAGCGCGCTGGCAGGCGCCGACGACGCGCCGGACCGGCTGTTCATCGATAGCAGCTGCATCAAGGTCCACCGCTGCGCAGGCGGTGGAAAAGGGGGGCCTTGGCCCATGGTATCGGCCGCACCAAAGGCGGCCGGAACACCAAGGTCCATGCCGTCTGCGACGCCAAGGGCCGCCCTCACGTCCTCCTGCTGACGCCCGGCAACGTCCACGACTGCAAGGTCGCCAAGACCTGCATCGCGGCGCTGCCCCATCCGTCGAACTCGTCGCCGACAAGGGCTATGACAGTCAGGAGTTGCGCGAGTGGCTCGACCAGCGCGGCACCCAGGCCGTCATCCCGCCGCGCTGCAACCGCAAGGTCCAGTACGACTACGACCGCACCATCTACAAACAGCGCAACGTCATCGAGCGCATGTTCTGCCGCCTCAAGGACTGGAGGCGGCTCGCCACCCGCTTCGATCGCAACATCAAGAACTTCATGAGCGCTATCGCCCTCGCCGCCACCGTCATCTGGTGGTTGTGAGTCCGGACCCTAGATCGTCGGCTTCCGTGTAAAGCCCGACTCGACCGCCTCGGTCCAGTCGGACAGGGCCAGGTCTTCGACAGAGGCCCTCGAAGGACCCTGCCGGCATCGTTCGGTAAACATATCGACGGCGTGCGCCGGGCCGGCGACGATCGCCTCCACCGCTCCGTCCCTACGATTGCGAACCCAGCCGTCGAGGCCCGCACCGCGCGCGGTCTCGACGGCCCAGTCGCGGAACCAGACGCCCTGCACCCGTCCGCTGATGACGAGGTGCCGGGCGATCCGGCCTTCACTCATCGCGGCGTGGTGCCGCCCGACGGGCTGGTAGCACTGGTGCCCGGCGTCATGCTGCCGGTGCCGGACGTACCCGTGCCCGGTGTCGTGCGACCCGTTCCGGGCGTCGTTCCCGTACCCGGCGAGAGCGAGCCGTCATGGCGGTCCATCGTTCCCGGCTGCGTCGAGGGGGAGGACGGCGTGTAGGGATTGGAGCTCGTGCCCGGCGTGGTGTTCGGGGAAGTGGGCGACGGAACGCCAGTCCCCGCCGCCGGAGGTGTGGCCGTCCCGCCCGGCGACATCGAACCGGACGAGCTCGTCGTACCGCCCATAGAGGAACCCGTGCCCGGCGCGGTGGTCTGGGCCATGCTCATGGAAGGCACAGCCAAGGCTGCGGCGATGATAAGGGTGCGCATCACGATCTCCTGCATATTGTTGTGCAGGCTTCAACGCGCGGGATCGGAATCGATCCTCTTTCCCAGAACTTAGCGACCGGTCTGCGCCCGATGCAGCAGTTTCTGGTCCGCCAGCACCAGCGCCATCATCGCCTCGACGACAGGCGCGGCCCGAATGCCGACACAAGGATCATGACGGCCTTTGGTGCGCAACTCAGCGGCATTGCCATCCCGGTCGATCGTCTCGCCGGGGGTCAGGATCGAGGATGTCGGCTTCAGCGCGACGCGGACGACCACAGGCTGCCCCGTGCTGATCCCGCCTGCCACGCCGCCCGCGTGATTGGCCAGGAACTGCGGCTTGCCGCCCGCCCCCGGCCGCATCGCGTCCGCATTCTCCTCGCCGGTCAGACGCGCGGCCGCGAACCCATCGCCGATCTCCACGCCCTTCACCGCGTTGATGCTCATCATCGCCGCCGCCAGTTCGCTGTCCAGCTTGGCATAGAGCGGCGCACCCCAGCCTGCCGGGACGCCGCTCGCGACGCACTCGACGATCGCCCCCACCGAGGAACCGGCCTTGCGGGTCCGATCCATGATGTCTTCCCACCGCTCGGCCGCGGCCGCATCCGGGCAGAAGAACGGGTTCTGGTCGATCATCGCGTCGTCGAAGGCGGCCGGATCGATGCGATCGCCGCCCAGTTCGACCAGATACGCCCTGATCGACACCTCCGGGATCACCCCGCGCGCCACCGCGCCCGCCGCCACCCGCGCAGCCGTCTCGCGCGCCGACGAACGCCCGCCTCCGCGATAATCGCGGAACCCATACTTGGCGTCGTAGGCATAGTCCGCGTGACCCGGCCGATAGGCGAGCGCGACCTCCGAATAGTCCTTCGACCGCTGGTCCACATTCTCGATCATAAGGCTGATCGGCGTCCCAGTGGTCCGTCCCTCGAACACGCCGGACAGGATGCGGACCTGATCCGGCTCCTGCCGCTGCGTCGTGAACCGCGACGTGCCCGGCCGCCGCTTGTCGAGCCAGGGCTGGATATCCGCCTCGCTGAGCGCGATACCCGGCGGACACCCGTCCACCACCGCGCCCAGCGCCGGCCCGTGCAATTCCCCCAGGTCGTAAAGCGGAACGCCCGGCCGAAAGTGTTGAAGCTCACTTATCCAGCGCGATGTCTGGCGCGTCCTCTGCCTTCATGCCGACGACATGGTAGCCCGCATCGACATGGTGGACCTCACCGGTGACACCACTCGACAGGTCGGAGAGGAAGTAGAGCCCGGCCCCGCCCACGTCCTCAATCGTCACGTTGCGACGCAGCGGGGCGTTCAGCTCGTTCCACTTCATGATGTAGCGGAAATCGCCGATCCCGCTCGCCGCCAGCGTCTTGATCGGCCCGGCGGAGATCGCGTTCACCCGGATGTTCTCCGGCCCCAGGTCCATCGCCAGATACTTGGTGCTGGCCTCCAGAGCCGCCTTGGCGACACCCATGACGTTGTAATGCGGCACGACCTTCTCGGCACCGTAATAGGTGAGCGTGAGCAGCTTGCCGCCCTCCGGCATCATCGCCCGCGCCCGCTTCGCCACCGCCACGAACGAATAGGCCGAGATGTTCATCGTCATCAGGAAGTTGTCGAGGCTGGTATCGACGAACTTGCCGCGCAACTCGTTCTTGTCGGAATAGCCGATTGCGTGGACGACGAAATCGATCGTCGGCCAGCGCGCCGCCAAGGTCTCGAACGCGGTATCGAGCGCACCCATGTCGGACACGTCGCAGTCGATCAGGAAGTCGGACCCGAGCTGCTCCGCCAGCGGGCGCACGCGCTTCTCCAGTGCCTCGCCCTGGAAGCTGAAGGCCAGTTCCGCGCCATGTTCGTGCAGCTTCTGCGCGATCCCCCAGGCGAGCGACCGGTCATTCGCCAGGCCCATGATCAGCCCGCGCTTGCCCGACATCAATCCGCTCATCACCCCTCCGTTCGCACTGCGGCCTCGGGTTCCTTTAGACCGCCCTCCTCCGGTTCCGCCAGTGCCGCGTTGAGATGCGCGCCGATCACCAGGCCAAGGCCGATAACCCAGAAGAACACCAGCGCTATGATCGTGCCGGCAAGCCCGCCATAGGTGAGGTCATAACCGCCGAGCAGCCCGAGCACCTTGGGCAGCACCGCCGTCGTCCCGATCCACCAAACCGCGACGAACAGCGCGCCCGGCCACTTCTGGCACTTCGAGTAACGGTACTTGGACGGCGTTAGCGAGTAGAAGACGATGTAGAGGGCGAGGAACATCAGCGCGCCCGGCACCAGCTTCGACAGGCCGATCCAGCCGACCACCTCCCGCGCGACCGGCACGAGGCGATAGATGAACTCCTCCACCCCCGTCAGCACCACCTGCGCACTGAAGGAGATCATCACGATCAACACCGATCCGACGATCAGCGCCACCGACCAGATGCGGTACCGCCAGAACGGATAGCTGTACGTCGTGCCATAGGCCCGCCGCAGGATGTCCCGCACTGTCTCGATAAAACTGCCGACTGTCCAAAGTCCGACGAGAGCGCCGAGCCACAGCAGCGGCCCGGTCCGCGCCGCCAGCACCTGGTAGATCGGCTCGCGCAGCAGGTTGGCGACGCTTCTCGGCAGCGTCCGCAGGAACGATGCGACCGCGAGCAGCCCGTCCTCGCTGCGCCCAAAGGTCTGCAGGATTGCCGCCATGACGATGAAGAACGGGAAGAGCGTCAGCAGCGCTAGATAGGCGAGGTTTCCCGCATGGATGAACCCGTCCGAATAGACGCCGATGGCGATCCGCTTCACGACCTTCCACGGGAAGATCAGTGCCTCGAAACGCCCGCGCGGCTCGGGATGGCGACGCCGCTCCTCGGGCGATTCGGGTGAGACCTCCTGCACCGGGCGTTAGACGCCCAGGCCTGCCCGTGGGTTGCGCTCCCGTTCGCTCGTCCAGCTCTCGACAAAGGCCTTCAGCGCCGCGTCATCCTTCGGCACGTCCACCATAACGGTCACCAGCTGGTCGCCCCGGCCGCCGCCCTTGCGATGGAAGCCGCGGCCCTTCAGCCGCATGGTCTTGCCCGATGTCGTGCCCGCGGGAATCGTCAGCATGACGGGCCCTTCAACGGTCGGCACGCGGACCTTACCGCCCTCCACGGCCTCGACCAGCGTGACAGGAAGCTCCAGCATCACATCGTCGCCGTCGCGCGTGAAGAAGCGATGCGGGCCCACGTCGATGGTCACGATCGCATCACCCGCGCCGCCCGGGCCCTGCTCGCCCTGTCCTGCCAAGCGCATCTGCGTACCGGTCTCGACGCCGGGCGGCAGCTTGATGTCAATCGTCTTGCCGCTCGCGATGGTCACGCGCTGGGGCCTCAGCGCCGCCGCTTCCTCGAAGGGAACAGCAAGGCGATAGCCGACATCCGCACCTTTCTGCGGCGGTGCCTGACGACCGAAGCCGCCAAATCCGCCGAAGCCGCCGGCCGGGCCACGGCCGCGACCGCCGCCACCGCCGAACAGCCCTTCGAAGATATCGCCGAAATCGGCGCCCTCGCCCGTTTGGAACTCGAATCCGCCGGGACCGCGCCCAGGGCGAAACCCGCCGCCCGGTGAACCCTGCCCAAAGCCGAAGGGGGCGCGAGGATTCCCGCCCTCGTCGATCTCGCCCCGGTCGTATTGCGCGCGCTTGTCCTTGTCCGACAGCACATCATACGCCTGCGTCACCTCTGAAAAGCGTTCCGCAGCCTTGGGGTTGTCGGCATTGCGATCCGGGTGCAGTTCCTTGGCGAGCTTGCGATAGGCCTTCTTGATCTCCGCCTCGTCCGCCGTGCGCGTCACGCCAAGTCGTGAGTAAAGGTCAGCCATCCGTGCTTCTGTGTCCGTCAGTCTATGATTGTTGCCGATACGCAACGCCTAGATGTGCGCCCATCCGCTTTCGTGCAAGCGGCGGCTGGGCTACGGCCACGGCATGACCGATCCCAATGCCCTGTTCGAAGACTGGTTCGCCGAGGCGCAAGCATCCGAGCCGAACGACCCCAACGCCATGGCGGTCGCGACGGCGGACGCCGGCGGCCGACCCTCCGTCCGCATGGTGCTCCTGAAGGGTCACGACGCCCGCGGCTTCGTCTTCTACACCAACCTCGACAGTCGAAAGGGTGGCGAGCTTGCAGAGAACGCGCATGCCGCCCTCCTCTTCCACTGGAAGTCGTTGCGGCGGCAGGTGCGTGTTGAAGGCCCCGTCTCCCCGGTCGCCACCGCTGAAGCGGACGCCTATTTCGCGAGCCGAGGCCGCGACTCGCAACTGGGCGCCTGGGCTTCCGACCAGTCACGCCCGCTGGATTCGCGCGAGACGTTCGAGGGCCGCTTCGCCGACATGGCAGCTACGTTCGATGGCGTTCCCGTGCCACGCCCGCCACGCTGGTCCGGCTTCCGCGTCAAACCCCAGCGGGTCGAGTTCTGGAGCGACCGCGCGCATCGCCTGCACGAGCGCCGCCTGTTCGTCCGAAGCGGTAGCGGTTGGACCGAGGAGCTGCTCTACCCTTAGGCGGTTGACGGCCCACGCGCCGATGAAGCCGAAGTTGAGATTGTTCTGGTTCTGGAAGCTATTCGCGAGGTTGCGGCCTGTCGACCTGCGTCATCCGGCATTCGTTCGCGCCCCGGCCACTTAGGACTCGACGATGGTGACCCCTACGGGAGGGGGTGGTGAATTCAATAGATATAATGTTTCAAATACTTAAAGCTGGTAGCGGTCGCTGGTCAAGCCCTACTTTGGACCACCTGAATGTACCACCGGTGCGAGAGCGGCGTTGCTACAACCCGCCTCGATTGGTGGAAACCGGCATGGCCGCTTTGGAGCAACCTGCTGGCCTTACACCCTTTCGTTCACACCTCGAGGCCGCAGCCGCGCCGAATGCCCGTACTTGTCCGGGAATGCTGCGAGCAACACCGTAGCTTAGTACCGCAAGGGAAGTGGCCCAGGCCGACAACCGCCTCTCCACAGCATTAGCGGGCAGTGCGGCTAGGTCGAGCAGCCTCGGCTGTTACGGCGGCAATCTCGTCGCATGTCGCGGCCCGCCTGATCCTGCGCAGTGCCTGCAGCGAGCGGTGGAGCTCGGACGCACCCGTATGGGTCAGGAACGGCCACGGCGTGACGACCAGCTCGTCGATCCAGTCCCAGTAGCTATTGAGGTCGGCATCATTTCGGATCACGGCGTCGGCGATCTCGTGTGCCACCCGAAGCGCGCCGAACCCCATCTGCTCCTCGTCAAGCCTCGCGAAGTCGCGAAAGGTGCGCGCGTCGTCTGCCCGGGCGCGCCTGAGGTGGCGTTCGAAACGCGTTCGCGCATCCGCCTCGATCAGCACAATTCGCGCTGCGGGGCGCGCTAGTCGCAGCCAGAGCACCTCCTCGATAGTCCACATCCCGATGATGACCGACAGGTCGGCATTCTCGCGCGCGACGTAATCCGCATGTGTTGCCCCTACCGTCCCCTACTTGGAGGATGGTATGAACCAAGGACGACGCGTGCTTATGAGCTGCAACTGCGAATGCGCGTGGCGGGGCCGTGTGGCCCGGGACTTCCTAGCTTGAAGCCGAACAGCCCCTCTGCCATCGTTAGGATAGGAGGGGCGTGTTGAAAGCCGAAGTTGCCATCCATCCTGTTGCGTCGCTGAGTACAACCAACCTCACTGATGCGCACCGCGTATCGGCCGTTCCAGTTGAGGGCGGCGTAGCCGATGTGGCGCGCCAGATCCGGGAATGGGTCACTGGCTATTCGGGCGACGCGCTTACCCTTGCCGGCAATCTGCGCTCCGCGGTGGCGCGGCTGGACGCGATCACGGCCGCAGAAGAGGAAGAGCGGCGGCTCGGCGAACTCTGGATCCGCGTGCAAGCCGACCTGACGGTGTTTCGGTCGGCGCTCGTTCGGGTCGAAGGCAGCATGACGCAGCAGCTCGGCGTGCGCCTCGCCGCTCTGATGGAGGCTGCCGACACATCGATGACCTCGGTTCTTGAGGCGATCGTCGACAAGTCAGAAGCGTACCTCGCCGCGGCGTCGGGCTGGCGCGAGGCGATGGACCGGCTCCCCGAAACCCATGACTACGCCGGCGCCGCCGCTGCGTACCACGCCGAGAAGCGCCTTGCCGACGACATCCTCTGGCTGGCCGATCACGCCGTTGCGATGAACCGCCAGCCGACGCGCTGCGACTGCCGGCTATCTCCCGAGGATCACGGCCGGGACGCGCATCTGCTCCACGATGCCGGCTTCTCCCGCGCGCCGCTGTTCGAGAGGTGGAGCGCGCCGGCGGTTCGCGAACGCTGGACGCTACGGGCGAAGTCCGATGCGTTACGCCTCGCAGCAACGCCGTCGGCGGAGGGGTTGCGGATCACGCGCACTGCGGAGGCGGGGCCGATTCGCGTGCAACAAGGGCTGGATGCCGCGCGGATCGGTGGGGATTGCGGATCGCTGGTTCTGCGCATCTCGGTCGGTGAGGATGAACCGGGCGCCGTCGCATGGGCCGCCATCATTCAGTCGTCGCCCGGAACCGGAGACTGGACGTTCTTCCGCAAGTTCCGCCTTGAGGAGGAGCCGATTGCCGCGGGCAGTGTTTTCGGCGGAAGCATCGATGCCAGCGGCTTCGATGCGGCGTTCGACTATGAGCTCTGCGTCCAGATGGAGGCGTCGGACACGAGTCTGGACCTGCATGAGATCGATCTCGTTGCAATCCCGCGCAAGGCTGATACGGCGGGTCAAGAGACGACCGCGCCCATCGGGCAAGGCGGATCGCGGGCGAACGCGCTCGTGATCGCATGGGATATGGGGCACAATCCGGTCGGCCGTGCCCATCTGCTCGCCGAGATGCTGGCGCAAAGCGGCAACGTCGCACTGCTCGGCCCACAATTCGATCGCTACGGGAGCGAACTCTGGGCGCCGCTCCGGGGCATGACGTTGCCGCACCGCAGCTTCGCTGCATCGGCGATGCGTGACTTCCTGGAGGGTGCGGTGGAGGCGGCCGCCAAGGCCGATCCGGATGTCGTTGTGGTCAGCAAGGCGCGTTTCCCGAGCATGTTGCTGGCGATGCTGATCAAGCATCGGACGGGTGCTCCGGTCGTTCTCGACATCGACGACCACGAGCTGTCCTTCTTTGCGGATCGATCGCCGCTCAGCCTCCTGGATCTGCTGCGCGACGATGGCGCGCTCGGCGACCTCGACATGCCGTTCGGCGAAAGCTGGACGCGGCTCGCGGAGGGGCTGGTCGGCGGCTTCGACGGGATCACCACGTCGAACGCAGCGCTGAGGCAGCGTTTCGGCGGCGAGATTGTGCGACATGCGCGCGATGGCGCGCGCTTCAGGCCGGATGCGGCTGCGCGCACAGCAACGCGCGCCGACTTCGGGATCGCGGCAGAGGATCGCGTGATCCTGTTCCTCGGCACGCCACGCGCGCACAAGGGCGTGGTGCGGCTGGCGGAGGCTATCGCGCGCCTGGGCGATCCGAACCTTCGCCTGTGTGTGATCGGCACGGCGAATCGGGACATGGCGGCGCGGCTGCGCGCGGTGGCGGGGGCCCGCATCGACCTCCTTCCGGATCAGTCTTGGGAGCGGCTGCCCGATCTCGTGCGGATGGCGGACGGGATCGCCCTGCTGCAGGATCCGGGATCGCCCGTCGCCGAGTACCAGTTCCCCGCCAAGCTCACCGACGCCTTGGCCTCCGGCGTTCCCGTCGCGATCACGGACGTCGCGCCGCTTGCCGACGTCCCTGCCGATGTCGCAGTGCGCATCAAGGACGACGGTGACCTCGATGCCTTCCTTCGCAAGATCGCCGCAGCACCGCAAGCGGCCACCTGGGATACGGCAGGGCGCGCATATTTCGAGCGGGAGTTGAGCTATGCCGCAAACGCTCCCCGGCTTGAGGCCCTGATTGATCGTGTGCGTGCGGCACCACCCGTCTGGCCGGGCCAATGGAGCCGCATCTTCGATTATCTGAGCGACCGCTGGGATGTGTCGCTGCCGCACGGTCGGCCGGACTGGTCGCCGCAGAAACTAAGCGCCCCGCCGCTTCGGCGCGGCGCACGCTTCGACGTTGCGTTTTTCTGGAAGCAGAACGACAGCGGGCTCTACGGCCGGCGGCATGACATGATCGCCAAGTATCTGGCGGAGAGCGGGCGCGTCGGCCGCATCATCCAGTTCGACGCGCCGATCGCCGGCCGCAACCTGACGCAGCAGGCCCGGCCCGATGCCGGGCCGGTGCTGGATCACGGCAGCCTCATCGCATCGGGCGCGATCGAACGCTTCCTTGGTGTGGCAGACGATGCCCGCATTCAGCGACGGACGTTCATTCATTCGAGCGGGCGCAAGGCGGAGAGCCTTCTGGGACGCGCATTGCCCCGCCGCGATGAGTACACGCAATGGGTCGCCGATGTGTTTGGCGAGCGGCATGAAGGGCGGCCGATCATCAGTTGGGTCGCGCCGGTGGCCGACGATTATCCGGCCGTGCACGACGCAATCGGCTTCCCGCTCGCCATTGCCGATCTGGTGGACGATCAGCGAGCTATGGACCAGCAGCCGGAGCGCCGCGCGCGAACGGCGCAGAGCTACGCCGAAACGCTGCGACGCGCCGATATCGTTTTCGCCAATTGCGACAGCGTGGCGGACGCCTTTTCGTCGTTTCGCCAAGACGCGGTGATCGTGCCGAACGCCGCCGAGGCGTTCGCGCCGCTGGGCGCGCCGCCCCGGATCGGCGGCGTTGAAGGGCCTGTCGCCGGTTACGTCGGCAATCTGCGCGACCGGATCGACGTCGCGCTGATCGAGCGGCTGGCGCGCGAACGGCCGGCGCTGACGATCGCCCTGATTGGATCGGCGCATGGTGATCCGCCGGTCCTGAAGCTGCGCGACCTGCCGAACGTTCGCTTCCTCGGCGTAAAGCGGTACGAGGAGGCAGTCGATTACATTCGCGGTTTCGACGTCGCGATCATGCCGCATCTCGACAACGCGATCACCCGGGTGATGAACCCGCTGAAATTGTACGTCTACGGCGCTGCGGGGGTACCGGTGGTCACCACCCAAGTCGCGAACATCGCCGAGCTTGCGCCCTTCGTGCATGTCGCGCGTGACGCGGAGGACTTCATCGCCGCGATTGATCTCGCGATCGCCGCACCGCGCGGGGCACGACCTGCGCTGCCGCCGCAGATGACCTGGCCGGCGCGCATCGAAACGATCCTTGCGACGATCGATGACTATCTCGGCTGAGGGCGTGGCACGGGCGCCAACGCCGCCGTTGGACGATCCAGCAGGAGAGGCGGCGGCACTGGCGGCGCTCGTTTCGACCGTCGAAAGAAGCGAGGAGATCGCGGCACTTCGGCTCCGGATCGATCGGGCAGTCGAGCGCTGGCCCACCCGGCTGCGCTTCCGCCTGATTCGCGCCGATCTGCTCGACAGGAGCGGGCAGACCGATGCCGCCGATGTCGAGCTTGCGACGCTCGGCGATCTCGCTCCGCATGATGCCGCCGTGGATCACAAGCGCATCATGCGGTTGCTGGGCTCAGGCCGGCGTGCCGAAGCGGTCGATCTGTTCGCGACCCGGGTCTGGAGCAACCCCGCGCGCGAGGAGGCGGCGGTGATGCGGCTGCTCAACCAGGTGACGGCCGCGCACAAGGACATGGCGGAGCGCGTCGCTTTTCTCGAGCGGCTGCCACGCGGCGGCGCGCGGGATCGCTTCGTGGATGTGAAGCGCGCGACGATCGCGCTACGCGAGCATGATCGCGCGGGGGCGATGGCACTTTTAGACCGTGCCGCGAAGTTCGGTCCGCTGCCTCCCGAAGGCCGCGTGATCCGGGCCGATCTGTTGCTCGTGAACGGGCGCTTCGACGAAGCGGCGGATCTGGCGGCCGCGCTGGTCGAAGAATTCCCTGACCGCCCGGATATCGTGCGCAAGGCTATCCAGACCGCAGACCTAACCGGCCGGAGCGAGGCCGTAGCAGCGCTGCTCGCCCACGCCATGAAGCGCTGGCCCGAGGATTGGCTGACGCTCTTCCGCTACAACCGCGCGGCGCTGCCCTTTGCCCTGGATCGCGCGACTTACGATCGGCTGACGGCGATCGCGGCGGAGATCGGCGAGGGACGCTGGCACTTCCAGCTGGCGATCGCCGCGCTCCGCCATGGCGATCTCACGCGGGCTTCCGCAATCCTGGAGGCGATCGATCCCGCGCATCCGGTCGCGCAGATGGCGCTGCCGCTGCGCGATGCCTTGCGCTCGCGGCCGGTCGCGCGATGGAACAATCCGCGCGCGGTCTCGAACGATCCGGAGCACGACGTGCAGGTGCGCCGCCACGATGATGCCCGCGCGACCTGCGTCGTCTTCGCCGGGGTGCAGGGCGGGCTCGGCTACCTGCCGTTCTCGCTCGCCGACACGGTGTTCGCCGACTATCCGGTCAACATGGTCTATCTGCGCGATCGGACCAATCTGGGCTTCAACAACGGCGTTGCCGGGCTGGGCGTGGGCGAGGAGGCGATGATCGCCGGCATCGCCCGGATCCTCGACGAGTTGGGCGGTATGCCGCTGGTGACGGCGGGATCGTCGCTGGGCGGGCTTGCCGCAACGCGGGCGGGCACGATGGCGAGTGCCGCGGCGGTGCTCTCCTTCGCCGCGCCGATCCATTTCCGGCCGGGGGCGGACGACAAGCCACGTTTTCGCGCGGAGGCGCTGGGCAATCTGATCGGAACCGGCGAGGACTTGCTTGATCGCGTGCGGGCGGCGAGCGCCATGCGTGTCTATCACTGCTACGGCACGGGGCATCCCGCCGACGTGGCGATCGCAGAAGCCATAGCGGATCTCGGCAACGTCGTGCTGATCCCGGTCCCGTGCGAGGATCACTTTCCGCTGCAGCACATGCTGGCGAGCGGCGCGTTCGGTGCGCTGATGACGCGCATGCTGAGCGAACTGGCGGGCTGAGCATGCCGGGCACGCCCTCCCGCCGCATCGCGGTCACCGGCGTGTTCGATCTCCAGAACTATGGCGATCTGATGTTCCCGGTGATCGCGCGGCACCGGCTCTCGAGCGGGTTCGACGTGGTCCCCGTCGCGCCGACGGCGATGCGGCCGAACCTGTCGGACGCCATCGATCCCGTATCGCTGGCCGAATTATTCGGCGGCAGCTTACGCTTCGACGGGCTGCTGATCGGCGGGGGATACATGATCCATGCGCTGCCGATGGACTTCATGCCCGGCTACGGCCCCGCCGGCGTCGCCGAATGGGCGGGTGCGGGGCTGTGGGTCGGCGCGACGATCGCCGCCGGCGGTGGCGACATGCCGATCGCCTGGAACGCGCCCGGCGTGCCGCACCGCTTCACGCCGCGCCAGAAGCGGCTGATGGCCCCCGTCCTCCGCGCGGCCGACTACGTCGCGGTTCGTGATCGCGGCGCGGCCCAGCTTCTCGACGCACCGGCCGACGTGCCTGTGACGATCGTGCCTGATCCGGTTGCCGATCTGTCGCGCATGTGGCCCAGGTCAGGCCTCGAAGCCGAGTGGCGGGCGCTGCTGGCGCGCAAGGGCGTGAGCGGCGCGGCGCGAACCCTCGCGGTACACCTGCGCGACCGTGCGGTCGCAGGTATCGCGATGGCCGAGATCGCCGCCGCGCTCGATGAACTCGCCCGGCGGCATACGATGCTGCCGGTGCTGGTCGCCGTCGGCGCTAATCATGATGATCCCGCGACGATGCGCGCGCTTGCGGCCGAGATGCAGGGCCCTCGCCTGCTGCTCGACGATCCGCTGAGCCTTCGCGAGATCAGCGCCGCCTTCGCCTTCGCATCGCTCTACATCGGCTCGTCGCTTCACGGCTACATCGCCTCGGCCAGCTATGGCGTGCCGGGGGTTCTCGTCGCGCGGCCGGCCTATCGGAAGTTCTCAGGGTTCCTCGATCACAGCGGTCGGGCGGACGACCTCGCCTTCCAATGGGACGAGGCCTTTGCCAAGGCCGCCGAGCGCGCAGCCTCCGCCCGCAGCACGCCGCTCCCGCCCCACGTCTTCACCGCACTTGACACACATTGGGAGCACGTAACGAAGGTTCTTGCCGCGCCGTCGACGCGGCGGGCACAACGCGACGAACTGCTGGCGCACGCGAAAAATCAGGAGGGGATCGTCGCAATGCTCAGACCCTATCTCAGCCATACGGGCGCATTCAGCCCCGACGCCCTCAGCGGCGCGGGCCTGCGGAGGGCGGGAACGTGAGCGACACGCGGATTCCGCTGGAGCCGGCGGCGCTGAAGGCATGGATGGTCGACTACATAACATCGATCATCGACATCCCTGCGGCCGAGCTGCCCACCGATCAGACGTTCACCTCCTATGGACTCGACTCGGTGGAGGCGGTCGTGATGGCCGGGGTCCTGGAGGAGGAGTTCGGCGTGCCGGTCGACCCGGCGAGCCTGTTCGAGCATCCCTCCATCGACGCCTTCGTCGCCGCCTTCGCAACCGAGCCTGCGTGAGCGGGCGCGCGCCGGACATGTCCATCGTGGTCGTCGCGCATGACATGGCGCGAGAACTCCCGCGCACCCTGCGATCACTTGCCGTGCCGTACCAGCGCGGGCTGGACGACGTCCGCATCGAGATCGTGGTCGTCGACAACGGTTCGCGCGAGCCGATCGAGGCCGCGCAGCTTGGCGGGCTCGGCACACCGGTGCGCGTTCTCGCGCCAGAGCGCGCGACCGGCTCGCCGGTGCCGGCGATCAATCTGGGCTTGCGTGAGGCCCGCGCGGGGCTGATCGGGGTGTGGATCGATGGTGCGCGGCTGGCCTCGCCCGGCCTGCTGCGGGCGGCTTGGGAGGCGGCACAACTTCATCCCCGGCCCGTGATCGCGACGCTCAACTTTCAGCTCGGCCCCCGGCTGCAGTACCTGGCGCGCGATCACGGCTATGATCAGGCGGAAGAGGACCGGCTTCTCGCCGGCATCGGCTGGCCCAAGGACGGTTACCGCCTGTTCGAGATCGCCACTTCGGAGATGCGCGAGGGAGCAGCCGGTCCGCTGCGCGAGAGCAACGGGCTTTTCCTCACACGCGCGCTCTGGAACGAGATGGGCGGCTATGACGAGGCGTTTACCGAGCCGGGCGGCGGTTTCGCCAACCCCGACGCACTGATCCGCGCGATGGCTCTTCCCGGCATCCAGCTGATCCGCATCGCGGGAGAGGGGACCTTCCACCAGATCCATGGCGGGTTGACCACCTCCACCGTTGAAAGCGCGCAAGAGGTCGTGAAGCGTGCCGGCGCAGCCTATGTGCGTCGTCGTGCCCGCCCGCTCGCGCTGATCCGGGAACGCGGCTGGGTGTACGACGCGGCGACGCGACAGGTGTCGGCATGAGCGGCCTCGCGGCGGAGGCGCTTGAGCGCTATCGGGCGGACGGTGTTCTCTTCCCGTTGCCGGCGATCGCGGGGGATGAGATCGCCGCGCTCAACGCCTTGCTCGCGCGGCATGGCGCGGCGCGCGACGGCAGCCTGCCCGCGATCTTCAACCTGAAGGCGCACCTGCTGTTTCCCGATCTGTGGAATCTCGTCCACGATTCGCGCATCGTGGACCCGGTCGCCTCGCTGCTGGGACCGGACGTGCTTTGCTGGGCGGCGAGCTTCTTCGACAAGCCGGCCGGCAGCGTCGCGAACGTCGCCTGGCATCAGGACGCGACCTACTGGGGCCTTGCCCGTCCCGATGCTCTGACGGCGTGGATCGCCTTCACCCCGTCCACACCGGAAAACGGCTGCATGCGCGTGGTGCGGGGATCGCACGTCTCGCAGCGCCGCCATGTCGACGCCGGCGATCCGGAGAACATGCTGCCCGGTGGGGAGCGGATCGCGGCGACGGTGGACGAGGCGACCGCCGTCGACGTGGTGCTTCAGCCCGGGGAGATGTCGATCCACCATCTGCTCACCGTCCACGGTTCGGCACCGAACCGCTCGGTAAACCGGCGCTGCGGCTTCGCAATTCGTTATGTCGCGGCAGCCACCCCGCAGGCACGCGGACACCGCGCCAGCGCGACGCTGGTGCGCGGGCGCGATCACGGCACCTTCGGGCTGGAGGAGATGCCACTCAGCGATCTCGATCCCGCAGCGTTGAGACGCTACGGTGCGATCGTGCGTGAGTCCGCCAGGATGGTGCGGCAGGAGATCGGTCGACATCGCGAAGAGATCTGGCAGGGCGAGCCGTGATCCACGGTCCGCCGCTTGCGCTCGAAGCCGAAACGATCTTCCTCAGCCTGGAGGCTGCGGCGCGGCGGGTGCCGGATCGTGATGCGATCCGTTTCCTCGATCGTGGCGAGGACGTGACCGAGACGCTGAGCTTCGCCACAATCGAGGCGCGCTACCACGCCTTCGCCGCTTCGATCTTCCATCGCGGGCTGGCCGGCCGACCGATCATCCTGGCCCTGCCGCCCGGGCCGGATTTCGCAATCGCGTTCCTCGGGTGCCTTCGCGCGGGATCCATCGCAGTGACGGTGCCCTGGCCTGCGGTCGGCGACGCACGCGAGCGGCTGGCGTCGATCGTCGCTGACGTCGGCGCCGCGACCGTTCTGGCGAGCGCACGTCATGCAGGCGGGACCGGCGATTGCCTGCTGGACGGACTGCCCCGGCTGATGATCGAGGATCTGGACGGGGCTGGCGATCCGCCTCCCATGCCTTCGGGCGAGCAGCCGGCCTTTATCCAGTACAGCTCGGGCTCCACACGTGTGCCACGCGGCATCGTCATCACCCATCGCAACCTCGCCGCGAACCAGGCGATGATCGCCGCCGCGTTCGGGACGCGGCCGGACGATGTCGGGGTGAACTGGTTGCCCCCCTCGCACGACATGGGGCTGATCGGCACATTGCTGCATCCGCTTTACTGCGGGATCACCGCCGTTCTGATGCCCCCCACTGCCTTCATCCAGAAGCCGCTACGCTGGCTCGCCGCCATCGCGCGGCATGGCGGGACGATCGCCGGAGGGCCGAATTTCGCATTCGGCCTGTGCGTCAGGCGCGCCCCGCAGGCGGCGCTGGCCGGGCTCGACCTCAGCCGGTGGCGGATCGCCTTCTGCGGCGCGGAGCCGATCCACGCGGAGACGCTCCGTGGCTTTGCGACGCATCTTGCGCCCTCGGGATTTGACGCATCGGCGTTCCTCCCCTGCTACGGCATGGCAGAAACGACTCTGATCACCACCTGCGCTCGGCCCTCACACGGCGTGCGAGCACTTAGCGACGGGGTTGTGGCGAGCGGGCGGCCGGTTCCCGGCGCAACGCTGGCGATCGAGCCCCAGCCCGACTTCCCGCCCGGCACCGGCGAAATCCGCATCGGCGGCCCGCATGTCTCGCCCGGGGTTTGGGATGGCGTGGCGCAGACGGTCAGGCTCTTTCCGGCGGCACAAGACGGACTCCTCGCCACCGGTGACATCGGCCGGCTCGCCTCCGAGGGAGTCGTCGTGATCGATCGGGTCAAGGACATCGTCATTGTCCATGGACGCAAGGTCCACGCGATCGATATCGAGCAGGCCGCGATCTTGGCCGAGCCCGCCATCAACGCAGCCGCCGCCTTCGCCGTTTCGGACGGAGTGGGCGAGACTGCCGTCCTGCTCTGCGAGTTGCGCCCGCGCGAACTGGCAGGATTGGACGACGCGCTCCGCGAACGCATCGCAGCCAGCGTTGCCGATCGTACCGGCATTTCGCCGCGACTGAGGTTCGTGCGCAGCGGCGCGCTGCCGCGAACGACCAGCGGCAAGATCCGCCGGCAAGCGGCACGGGCGGCGTATTTGTCCGGGCTCCTGCATGATGCGGATCGGGCAGCATGATGGCACCCGAGGAGATCACCTCTAGATTCGAGCGGGAGGGCTATGCCGCGCCGCTTGCTGCCATCGGCGCGCGGGACGCAGGCAAGCTGCTGGCCGAGTTGGAGGAGATCGAGGGTCGCAAGGGCGGCCGCATACCCCCCGCCTTCAATGCCAAGCCACACCTGCTGCTGCCGTCGCTGTGGTTCGTCGTCCACGACGTCCGTATCGTCGACGCGGTTGAGGCGGTGCTCGGCCCCGATCTGCTTTGCTATGGCAGCAGCTTCATCTCCAAACCTGCGGGCGGCGCGGCGCATGTCTCCTGGCATCAGGATGCGACGCATTGGGGCCTCTCCGAGCCTCGCGCGGTGACCGCCTGGATCGCGCTGACGCCGAGCGACCGGGAGAATGGCTGCGTTCGCGTGGTGCCGGGAACGCATACCCGCCCGATCGACCACGACCATCCCGTCGATCCGGCGAATCTGCTCGGGCGCAAGGAACGGGTACTGCGCGAGGTTGCGGAGGAAGAAGCGGTCGATCTCGTCCTCGCCCCCGGCGAGATGTCGCTGCACCATCCGCTGCTCGTCCATGGCTCGGCCCCGAATCGAAGCGGAAGGCGACGCGTCGGCTTCGCGGTGCGCTACATCGCCGCGCAAACGACGTTGACGGGCGGGCGGCGTGGCTCTGCGACCCACATCCGTGGGGCGGCAGGCATCGGCTTCGATCTCGAGCAGGCACCCGAAAGCGCGATGGGACGGCCCGCGATGATGCGCCATGCCGCGATCCTGCGCAGCGGCATGGCCGTCATCTACGGCGATTGAATTTGGCCGAGACACGCTTTCCGCTGCCGCCCGCGCCGTTCGATCCGAGTCCGCCCGCCGCGGCCGCGATCGCGCGCGGGATCGGCGGCTGGGTGATCACGCGCCATGCACTTGCGCTCGATGCGTTTCGCATCGATGCGCTGACGACAGTCGATGCGGCGTCCGAGGTCGAGCGGGTAAGCGTTCGCGCCGCACGCCCCGTCCACCATCTCGTACAGGTTTTGCGCGGGAACAGTGTATTCCAGTCGGGCGATGACCACGCCGCCAGCCGCGCGGCGATGATCCGCACGATGCGCACCGGGATGGAGCGTTGGACGCCCGCGAGGGTCGACGCGCTTTGCACGAGCCTGATCGAGGGTCTGCCCGAAGGCGAGGCGGACATGCTTGCCGGCTATGGTGCGCCGCTTGCGACGGCGCTCGCGGCCGACATGCTGGGCCTCCCGCGCGACATCGCAGCCGCGCTGCGCGATACAGGTGCCGAACTCCTCACCGCGCCCCGCCCCTTCCTGTCATTGCGCGAACACGCTGCGCTGAACACGCTAGCCGCAGACGCGGTGAGGCGGCTTGGCGAGGCGGTGCCTGCCGTCAGCCATGCGGAGAGGAACCTGCATCTCGATCTATTCTTCCTGACGGCGGCGAGCGTGACCGTCGCGTCGGTGCTCGCGTCCGCGTGCTGGACGCTCGCGCAGCTTCCCGCCCTGCAACGGCGCCTCCGTAGCGACTGCCGGTTGACCGCCGGCTTTGTCGAGGAGATGCTGCGCCTCGCACCCCCGATCGCCCGGTCGAGCGCGCGGCGCGCCACGTGTTCCGTCGAGATCGGCGGCCATGCGATCTCGCGCGGCGAACTCGTCACGATCGACATCGCCCGATGTCAGCGCGATCCGGCCGCCTTCCCAAACCCTGACGTTGTCGATCTGGAGAGGAAGGCGGCGCTGATGAGCTTCGGCAATGGCGCCCACGCCTGCATCGGCGCGCGGCTGGCGCGGATTGAGTTTGCGGCTGCTCTTCAGGCGCTGTTGCGCGACTGCGATCTTGCGCCGGCAACTGCCCTGCCGGTCCTTAGCACCGACGCCGACATGCCCTTCGTCAAGGCGATGCCGGTCCTGGTCACGCGCAGAACAGGCTAGCGCCGTTCAGCCCTTCGCGCTTTCTCCCCCGCGCGCTTCCGTTCGAGGCGATCCAGGATCAGTGCACCGAGGGTCTCGACATGCGCGGCGACGATCTCGCGCTGCTCAGGCGTCCCGCCGCCGCCGGGCTGGAACTCCGGCAACTCTGTCACCTGCGCGCCAATTTCCTTGATCCGCTGTGCGAACCGCGGCGCAGGAATGTTGTACGAGTTGAGCATGCTGGCGGTAATCTCGGCTAGAAAGAGGCCTTGCGCGACCACCATGCCCTCAAGCTGGTCCAGAGCGTCGTTCGATACGGTGCTATCTTCGCTCATCCTGAGCCTCCGAATCATCAGCATCGCCGGCGAATGCAGAAGGGGGTTGATGACGGCGCGCTCGGCGGGCGCCGCTTGCCTGGGTTCGAGCAGCCAGCTCTGCTTGACGTGGCGGACGGTAAAACCATGCTCGTCGGCGAAGGCGATGACGTTCTGCTGCATTCGCAGGACGCCGTTCTCGTCCGGCCACAGCCAGTCGTCGCCACACAGCATCGCTTCCGGAAACAAGCGGTAGGCCTCGTCCAGCGCATCGCGCGTCTTGTCGGCGTCAATGTAGATGAGCTCGGGCTTGATCTGGTATTGCGCCAGATAGGCGAACGCCTCGGGCGCGCGGCGGCGGACGGGCACGAACCGCTCCTTCAGGTCGCGCAGGTTGTTGAGCGCGATCTGAAAATTGCCGGCTTCCACCAGCGAATCGCAGATCGCGTCGATCTCCTCGCGACTGAAATGGGCGATATGCGCGCGCATCTTCGGAACGGCCGCCAGGCGGCGGATGTAAGGTGCCCAGTTCCCCTCCCAGGGATCCACGCCGATCACCGTCAGATCGTCAGAGGCTGCAAGCCAGCGCCGCGCCGATCCGCCGAGAAAGCAGCCGACCTCGACCATCAGGCTCACCTGCCGGTCGCGGATCGTCTCCTCGATCAGCGACCGGCCGCCGTCGCCGCCATCCAGTGAAAGGTGGAAGGGCGCGATTGGAGCCGGCGGCGCCTCGACCCAGGGATTGTCGCGGCGAAGTGCCGCCAAGCCGGAGAGGAGCGGGCCGTACATCGCGGGACAGACAACAGCCAGGGCACGACACTGTCAACCGATCCGTGCTCGGCGCGTTGGTCGGGGATCGTTGCCGGAGCTTTGACCTTGACGGCAGGGATGCGCGCGTTCGACGGTACGACGCATGGCAGACAAACCAGCAGTCGCGATCATCGGGACATTCGACGTTCGCAATTACGGCGATCTGCTGTTCCCTCTGATGGCCGCGCACAGGCTGGGTGCGCATGGCCATGCGGTGCAGCCCTATTCGCCGACGGGCACGGACACCGGTTGGGCCGATACCATGCGCCCGACCGGCATCGAAGCGCTGCCCGGATCGGCACGACGCCATGCCGCGCTGCTGATCGGTGGTGGCAACATCATCCACTTCGAAAGCGCCCGGCTCCGCGACTATCCGCGCGCGATCGAGGATTGGGCCTATCCGTCACTTTGGGCCGGGGCCACGCTGATGGGGGCGATCGCGCGGCGTCCGGTCATCTGGAACGCGCCGGGTGCGCCGAAGCCCTTCGATCCGACCGGTGAAGCCGAACTTGTGAGCCGCGTGATCGCCGCGGCCGACTACGTGTCGGTGCGGGACGAGCCGAGCCGAGCCGAGCTCGACCCCGGGGCGGCGGCGGGGGTTGCAGTGGTCCCCGACACGATCGCCGATCTTGCAAGTCTTTGGCCGCGCGCGTCGCTGGCGCGTGATTTCGCCACGCTGCTGGCCCGCAAGGCGATGCCCGGCGGAACCCGCTTCTTCGCCGTCCACCCCAAACTGCGCGCGCTGACCGGGGAGGATGTGGCGCGGGTCGGCGCGCTGGTTGCGGCACATGCCGAGCGCACTGGCCTGGTCCCGTTGCTGATTGCGATCGGCGAGTGCCATGAGGATCACGTCGCGGTTCGACAGGTGGCGAACCACGTGCCTGGCTCACGCATGGTGGTCGACGACGCGGTCGGCCTTCGCGAGATCGCCGCCGCGATCGCGTTCAGCGAGCATTATATCGGCTGCTCGCTCCACGGTTATATTACCGCGCTGGCGTATGAACGCCCCGGCTGCATCGTGGCTGTTCCCCGCCTCGTCAAGCAACACGGCTTTCTCGCGCATGTCGGGCGGCCGGATGATCTCTGTGGTGGCTGGGCAGCGGCATTCGAACGTGCTGCGTCGGCGACCGGGCCGGCGGGCGTGCCGACAACGGTGCTCGACGCGATCGACGATCATTGGGCGAAGGTTGCGGGGGCGATCGCCACGCCCAACCCGTCGCTGGCCAAGCCACGTGCGCGCCTGATGGCGACGCTTCTCAATCAGGGCACAGCGAGGGGCGGGTGGGATTGGACGATCGGCGCGATGCTAGTGGGGCGGCAAGCGGGCGGCATCAATCGCCAGGTAGCATCCGCCCCGCCCGCGCCCGCCTCCGCGGCCCTATCACCCGGGTCCGCCCAGCCGTCTACAACCGCTGCGGTCCGCAATCTTGGTGACGACATCCTGGGCCTGTGCACGATCTGCGGCGCGAAGGGCGTGTTTCTCCGTGGGGACAATCCCTCCGTGCGCGAATCCTATCCGTGCCCATCGTGCCGGGCGACCCTGCGCTATCGCGAGCAGGCTAGCGCGATCCTCGACGAATTCGCGCGCGGGCACGAGACCTCGATTGCCCGGCTGGTCGCAAGCGGGCGATTGGACGGCGCCCACATCTACGAGCCGGCGCTCCACGGCCCGTTCGTGGGTGCCTTCTCCGGCCTCCCGCACTACCATAGGTCGTATTATTGGGAGGGCGGCAAGCCGGGCGAGGAGTTGAAGGGCGTGCCCTTCGGCGATCTCAAGGTGCTGCCTTATCCGGACCGGACGTTCGATCTGGTGATCACCTCCGACGTGTTCGAGCATGTCATCGATCCGGACGAGGCGTTTGCCGAAATTCGCCGCGTCCTGAAGGTCGGCGGCGTCCACATCTTCTCGATCCCGACGCGCTGGCCGATCGACGCGGTCAGCGTCGATCGCGTGCGGATCGTCGATGACGCGATCGAGCATCTGCTGCCGCCGCGCTACCATCGCGCGGGAGACGGTTCGCCAAGCCTGGTGATAACCGATTTCGGATCGGACATCGTCGACCGGCTGGCAGCGATCGGCTTCCATACGCAGATCCAGCGGCACAGCCTTTCGATCGACACCGCCTATAGGAACGCCACCTTCCTCTCCCGGCGGATGTAGCCTCTCTGGAAGTCGCTCGAGTAGCCGGCTCACGTCTTTGCAGTCTGCGGTTGCACCATCGCGTGCAAGGTCAGCATGCTGTGCCGCGCGCGGTTGATCCGCAAGATCGCAGATTGCAGGCGCTGCGGTGGGAATTGCAGACGTGATTGACTGTGCGATGGGGCACCATCGCTTGATGCTATACCATCGAATTACTGTGCTCGGTTGCATCGACCTGAACGGCTGAACCGTCTGGCAGCCGACACTCGCCGTCAACAACATCAACGGCTGTTTTGTCTCCCATGTCCTCGTTCTAGCCCCTGATCAGCCGGAGCTCGCCGGCTCGTTTTGCGAAGATGAACGAACGGCAGAAGTGGGGGAGTGAGAAGGACGGTCTGGATGACCGATACTGGGTCTGGGTCGACGCCGAGAGTAGCTCGGGCTAGCCTCGCCATCATGCTCGCAACCGTCTGCCGCTCCGCTGGCCTTACCCTCAACGATGATGGAGCCCAGCTGTTCGCGCAAGCTCTGGACGAAGCTGCGTGTGGTCGCCTCGAGACTGCCTTGGCCGCGCTGCCGACGAGCAAACCAGGTGTGCGGATTGGGGAAGGACGGCAGTTGCAGCCCTTCCTCAATGGTGCCGGACCGATCGGGGCCATCGCGGCATTCGTGCTCGGAGAACAGGCTCGCCCCGTACGTGCGATCCTGTTCGATAAGACCGTGGAGCGGAACTGGGCGCTCGGCTGGCACCAAGACCGTACGATCGTGGTCAAGGAGCGTATGGACACTGACGGGTACGGGCCTTGGACGGTCAAGTCAGGGTTGATCCAGGTGGAACCGCCGTTCGAGATCCTCGAGCGCATGGTAACGCTGCGCGTGCACTTGGATGCGGTTGACGAGCGCAACGCGCCCCTCCGCATCGTGCCCGGCTCGCACAGGCTCGGCCGCCTGCCCGAAACCGAGATCGAGCGCGTGGTGGCGGCATTCGGCGAGCGGCTATGTCTCGCCGCGCGTGGTGACGTCTGGCTGTACGCCACGTCGATCGTCCACGCCTCGCTCGCCGCCGTTCCGCCGCGACGGCGCCGCGTGCTACAGGTCGACTTCTCGGCCGACGCGACGCCAGGTCCACTCGTCTGGCGCGGCGTGTAGGGGCCAAGGGTTGAGCCGCCCCCGCACTCAGACGGTGCTGTTCGTGTGCAGCCAGAACAGACTGCGTAGCCCCACCGCCGAGCAGGTGTTCTCGCGCCGGCAGGACTTGGAGGTGGACTCAGCCGGCACCAACCATGGCGCCGACAACCCGCTCACGGCCGAGCTGGTCGCGGGGGCCGACGTGATCTTCGTCATGGAAGAGACGCACCGCAGCAAGCTGCAGCGGCGCTTCCGGGCGACTCTCGGGGGCAGGCGCGTGATCTGCCTAGACATACCGGACGACTACGACTTCATGCAGCCCGAACTGATCCGGCTGCTGGAGATAAAGGCGAGCCGCCACCTGCCTGCGATACCAGTGACGCAAGAGCCAGAGGTTTGATCAACCCCCTCGACATCGCGAGTGAGCTGCCTCGCTGTTCGGCTTGATGAATGACCGGTGTCAGGAAATGGGCAGGGCAGGCTGAACGGCCGAAAGTGGGTCCTTGTAGACGCGAAGCTGCCCGGCAGCTCGAATTGGAAGAGTGGAAGAACTCAGTAATGAAATGAGCTTCTGGAAGTGATGAAAGAAGAAGGAGGCTTCGAACGTCCGAACGGCCGTTCGCCATAAAACGAGAGCTTCACTTCTAATGTACGATACTACCTTCGAAGAAACCTATGTAGCGCCGTCGACGCGCGCCCTGAACCAGCTCCTGCTGAATGCCACAGAGCAGTCTGGAGGCGCCGCGATCACCAAGGGATTGCCCGCGGGATCCATGTACTTCGACAAACCACGGCTCGTCATCGGCGGCACACCGATGATGCTGCCGATGTTCCAGCCGGCGATGCGGCAGGTGGCGCAGGATATGCGGGCCGATGTCGTCATCTCGCGACACGGCTTCTATCCCGAGGCGCTCAGCCCGGTTGTTTGGGATGTCAGCTACTGGCTCAACGACGCAGTCGTCTCTGTGCACGACTATGTTCTGTGCGAGTCTCGATACGGCGAGTTCTGGCTGGTTCCGCCGGAAACGGGTGCATACCTGCGGCTGGCTGCGGATGGCATCCACATCGAGGTGGTCCCCACTTTCGTCTCTTGGGACGAACGGAACTTCGGCGTCTGTCAGGCAGCGAAGCGGATCCGCTACGCCGCGATGGAGGCTTGGCGCTGATGGCGAACAAAGCGAAACCGCCGGCCGGTCTGGACTATGTTCCGGTAGCTGGCAGCAATCCAAACCTGTCGTACGGAGTCATCGAGGCCGTGAACGGCGATGAGCCGAAGCGGACACTCGGCGATGTCATCCTCAGGCGTCTTTTTCCGACGGAGCGCCCCGCACCCGGGTCGTCGTGGGAGGGGCACACCTGCGAGGCCTGGGACATTGTCCTGCCTCGTGAGGCTCCCGACGCCTACCGCGATCTGCAGGCGCTTTCGCAGGCTTACCATCTGAAGGCGGGCGAGAAGATCCTGCACCTTGCAGCGGTCGTGACGTTGCGCTTTCCGGAGGTTGAGGATCCGAAATCCCGCATGCACTTGCATGAGGCATGGGAGCTCTCGCGCGGCCTTGCCTCTACGCTCACCCGCAAGTTCGACGTGGCCTGCATTGTGGTACTGCATGTGCCAGCGCGCTCATGAGGCATGAACCACCCGCACACCCATCTCGTGATACCTACCCGTACGATCCGTTCCGCAGTCGGTTTCTCGACCTTCGTCATGCAGTTGATCAACGGTGCAGAGGGGAGAGCCATCGTCGAGGCGGAGTGGTCTGCCTATCGAGAGGGAGCAGGCTATGGCGGATGAGGCAAAGATGCTGGCCAGGTTGGACGCCTGGCTGGCGCAGCAAGCTGCTCCCACCCGAAATGACGCATTTGCGACTGGCGATCGCGAGATCGCCGCCGGGTTCGTCCTCCGGCAGGCCCGTGAAGCGGACGCCGGGCTAACAGCGGAGGAGCTTGCCGAGGCGCTCGTCCTTATGGCCGAGAGCATGAGCCGTGAGCTGAAGCTGAGCGAGGACGAGACCCGCCGAATGTTCGGCATCGACGCGGGAGCATCCTTGGCTCAGCTGCGATCGAAAGCAGTCACCGCATGGCCGCTGACCGTCCTCAAGCGCATCATCTGGATGATGGAGACGGTCAGGCTGGCAGTTACGCTGCTATCTGACGTCGATCGCGGGTACGCATGGTTCCACCGGGCCAACACCGCTGAGATCCTGCGGGCCAGCTCCGCGCTCTCGCACATCCTCGACAGCGAGGAAGGCCTGGAGCAGGTTCGTGGTTACCTGCAGGCCGAACTCTGGGGCTGAGGGAACGTCTCGGCGGCGTCGTGCCGGCCAACAAACAATCAGATCCCAGATCGACAATCCGAGCCGCCGCTCGATCGACGATAGATGGAGAGAACCATGACAACGGATCTGCCATTGGCCGAAAGGCTGCGAAAGGCGATCGAGTAGCGGGTGCGATCCATCTCGACGACGCTGTGCTCCCAATTGTGGCGGGCTTCACCACACAGGTGGTAGGCGCCCCGAGGCTCCAGCGGAGTCGATGCCCGAGACCACCGCTCCGCGCGGCGCTTACGAAAGCGAAGGGTCGCAGGTGCTCCTAGCGATAGGCCGACGACGTGTTCGTAGATCGGTCGGTCACGGTGCCAGCCAATACCTGCGCCGATGTCGTACCGCAGAAGCAGCGCCTGGACGAGATCATCAGCCGCAAGACCGGCAAATGCGGCCATACGCTCCCGAACATCGAGCAACCAATCAGGGATGGGTTCGGCGCGCGCGAGCGCACCAGACTGGAGGTCGTAATTCAGGCCAAAGCTGTGCGTCAGACGTTTGCCGGTCCACTGCTGGAAGACGAATGGCTGCAGATCGAGGGAGTCGATCGCTGCCATCAGCACCTTCTCCTCCTCCGCCGAGATCATCTCGTTGCGCGAAGAGAGACCAGGAGGAACGGGCGCATTGAACAGATCTGTCATGTCAGAGCGCAGGTAGGATAGCGGAGGTGTCGCCAGCCTCATGACGATGCGGACTGGACCGCCATCATCTCACAGGATCGGGTCTTCGTCCTTAAGGACGATCTGAGCCTTGGCAAAGTCGATGTGCTGAAACGCTCCGTTGCGCCGTTGCATCTCGGCCGGTGTCACACGGCCTGCAGCCAACTCCATGTCGTCATGGCGCCGCGCTGCGGCTTTCACCGCTCGGCGCTTAGCTGGATCGAAACGGTCCATTTTCGTCGTCCTCGGCCGATTGCAGTGCTCGGAGGAGACAAACCTAGCATCTGTAGGAAGAGCGAGTAAGCCTTGGGCTTAGGCGAAAAGGCATGTTAGCCGCTATTGTGAGCACGCAACGAGGGTCACCGCGCTCGCAGGCGGCTCGCATCACCTAGGGCTGACCGCGACATGGCTGACTACAACGTCGAAGGCCAGCCCTCTGATGCTACGCTGCAGCCAGCGGGCTCAATCGTCATCTTGCGGGAAGCAGCGGAGGGCCTCGAGGTTCTCATGCTGCAGCGATCCCCGACCATGGCATTCGCCCCTAATGCTCTTGTTTTCCCGGGCGGGCGTGTAGACGCAGCGGACGTTGCCCTGGCGAAAAAGCTAACTGCGGGCCTGACGCTAGAGGATGCAGCAGCGCGAGTAGCTGCCATTCGCGAAACCGTCGAAGAATGTGGACTTGCTATCGGGTTCTCGCCGCCGCCGCCCCCGGAGAGAGCGCGGCGTCTCAGCGATGGATTGGCCGAGGGCCGCCCCTTCGAAACTGCCCTCGCCTCAAGCAGGTTAGAAATCGACTTGTTCTCCATCAAACCCTACGCTCGCTGGCAACCAGGCCTAGCAGAGCGCTCGCTCATCACTCGCTGCTTCGATGCGCGCATCTACGTCGCACGCGCGCCCTCCGTGAGTGACATCACCGTTGATCCAAGCGAGATCAGCGCTTTTCGATGGGCTTCACCTCTCTCGATCTTAAGGTGCTGCGCAGAGGGGAGTACTTATGCGCTGTTCCCCACCCGAAGAATCCTCGAACGGATTGCAAAAGCCCGTACCTTTGCCGAGGTGATCACCGCCATTCCGGCGGATCCATTCAGAGCTATCGTTCCTTGGACGAAGATGGTGTCCGGCGAGATGCATCTCTGCATCCCGAATGACCACGGCTACCCCGTGACGGCAGAACTCTGGAGCACCGTCCAAGCCGAGTTTGCCAAGCAAACTCGGACATAAGTACGTAAGAACAACTGGTTCAGCTGCGATCATCCGCGTGCGTGTCGCACCAAACGGCGTCGCTCACGATCATCCTTGGCGCACTCCCACTCGGTGGAATTCACCCTCTTGGGAGGTGATAACGTGGCCCTCACCAATCTCGGACGTGGTGGAAGTGGGTCTGAGTCGGGCGGCGGCGGTCCAACGTACCAGTGAACTCTCGGGAAAAGACTTCCACATCCACCGGCGCGCTTGTGACAGCGTAGCTTTTTCGCAAATTCTGGCCAGCGGTCATCCCAACCCCGCGCGACGAAGTAGGCTGCCACATCGGCTACGGAGAATTTGGCTACCCTCGCGCAAGCACGGCATTCGGCATGGATGTGGCCACCCTTGCTGACCAACTCTCGCAAGTTTCGGATCGAGCGGACCATCCTCCATCAAAGCGGCAACTGGTCTTGTGCAGTATCCGCGGGCAGACGATCTTCGAGCCGCGTCAGGACGATGCTAGCCAGCAATTCCGCGCTCGATCGTCGCGAGGTACGATCGGATTGTACGAGGGCGTGTCGTAGCCAGATAGGCGCGTCGGTAAGAGCGTCCGCGAGACGGTTCGGGTCGATGTTCATGGGCGAATCTCCGTTATCGCGAATATGAACAAATCGGGAACATCGGGCAAGGCGAAGGTGTGGCGGGGGTGCGATCGGCTGCCGCAGCTCTCGCATAGCTGCCTCTCGGGCCATTCTCACAAGCTGCTAGCGCCCCAAGGGGGCGACTGAACCTGCGGCTAGCATGCAATCCGCAGAAGCAATCATACTATGATTTACCTCCTTAGCCCTGAGGTTCGATCGACCGAGCAGGGACGCTCAAGCAACCTTCGCGTCGACTGCGAGGAGGCGAAGGTGTCGAGAACGGGCCTGACGTGCTCCCCTGAAATGTGACCGATTTTGAGTAGAGTCCGACGCGAAGGAGTCGGACGAAGATGAAGCGCAGCAGGTTCAGCGAAGAGCAGATCATCGCGATCTTGAAGGAGCAGGAAGCGGGCATGGCGACGGCGGATGTGTGTCGTCGCCACGGGATCAGCGCGGCGACGTTCTACAAGTGGAAGTCGAAGTATGGCGGCCTGGAGGTGTCCGAGGCCCGGCGCCTGCGCACGCTTGAGGAAGAGAACAGCCGGTTGAAGAAGCTGCTGGCTGAGGCGATGCTCGACAACGTCGTGCTGAAGGATCTGGCCTCAAAAAAATGGTGACGCCCGGCGCTAAGCGGGACGCTGTCGCCCATGCTCGTGAGCATCACGGGCTGAGCGAGCGTCGGGCGTGCAACCTGGTCGGCGTGAGCCGCGGGGTGATCCGGTATCGGTCGTCACGGCCAGATGACGGTCCTCTACGGCAACGACTGCGCGAGTTGGCAGGGGAGCGGCGCCGGTTCGGCTACCGGCGCCTGGGCTATCTGCTGGCGCGAGAAGGCATGACGCCCAACCACAAGAAGCTGCTGCGGATATACCGCGAGGAGAACCTGCGAGTCCGACGCCGCGGTGGTCGCAAGCGCGCCTTGGGCACCCGGGCGCCGATGGTGCTGCCGGATGGGCCGAACCAGCGCTGGTCGCTGGACTTCGTCTCCGACACCCTGACGTGCAGCCGTCGGTTCCGCATCCTGTGCGTGGTCGACGACTACACGCGGGAATGCCTGGCGCTGGTGGCTGACACGTCGCTGTCGGGCGTACGGGTAGCGCGGGAACTGACGCGGCTCATCGGTATGCGCGGCAAGCCGCATACGGTGGTCAGCGACAACGGCACCGAGCTGACGTCGTCGGCCATTCTGCGCTGGTCGCAGGAGCGGCGGGTCGAGTGGCACTACATCGCCCCGGGCAAGCCGATGCAGAACGGCTTCGTCGAGAGCTTCAACGGCCGTCTGCGCGACGAATGCCTCAATGAGACGCTGTTCACGTCGCTGGCCCATGCCCGCTTCGTGCTCGACGCTTGGCGGCACGACTACAATCACGTCAGGCCGCACTCGAAACTGGGCGGGAGAACACCCGCCGAGAAAGCCGGCGAACCTGTCTGGGGGCATGCCCCCAGACAGGTTGTCATACACTCAACCAACCATCATGAAGGAGCCGGACTCTACCTCTGAATGGTAACAATCAGGGGAGCACGTCAGTCCCCTCGCACTTGGTAAGCGGAATGCTCGGAAAAGCGGCACGCAGGGTCTCTTTGACAGCCAGAGGATAATCTCGGAGTCGATGCAAGAGATGTCGTGCCGCGAGTTGATGGTGTTCCGCGTTGACGTCGACGGGGAGACCGGCAAGGCTTAAGGCCTCCTCGACCGCATCAGCCACGATGCGATCAAACGAGTAGTCGGCAGCGCGGTCGAGGCTGTCATAGCCGCTGATCACGGCGGCCGAAGAGGCGGATAGAGATGCGCGACGAAGACAGATCGGGTCGCGTAACGCCCTGATTTTGGGATCGGGATAGATCGCCTCCAAGAGGGGGTGGCTCTCGCCCTCTCTGAGCCCCAACTCCACGGAGCTTGGTTTATCGAGATAAGCCGCTTCTGCTAGAGCGACACCCTCAAGCTCGTACGCGATCGCACTATCCATGCCGCCAAGCCGAATTGCTTGCGCATCTATATAGCGACCGACGGCGGCCAGGCCGCTCCGAGCATTAGAAGCTCGCTCCTCTAGGTCGATCGCTTCGAACCGCTTTCGCCACTCGGATTGGCGCGCGGCACAAAGACGACGCGCCTCGCCAATGTCCTCGGTTCCGAGGGACTGCTTGATCTCACTCTTGCCGACCCCGTCGCGGTAACGCGGCGGTATGACCATGCGGAACCAGTACTGGCTGGATTTCGGATGTTTCCACGGGGAGATGAGCCGAGCGTTCATATGGGCCACCTAAATGGACCACCTGACGTCGCGCAAAGGGTGCACCTTCCGGGGTTTACCCGCGTTTCAGACCTTTGAGTCTGAATTGGTGACCCCTACGGGAATCGAACCCGTGTTTCAGCCGTGGAAGAACAGAACGCCGTAGAATCAACGGCCCGTCCCGACTTTCACGGTTCGTTCCAGCCGTTGCTTTCCAATGACTTGCAGGAGCGGGGGGACGGAAAAGCTCGCGTCCGCAAACCAATACTTCGCCTTCGCTTCGGAGGTGATGCATGACGCTGGCGCAGGACATCACTCGCCACTTCAACGGTGAATGGCAGGGATCACAGGGCGCGTTCCCAACGCCCGGCCACAGCAAGTCCGATCGCGGCATGACCGTGAAGGATGCGGATGGCGGCGATGTCGTCTTCTACAGTCACAACGGCGGCGACTGGCGCGCGGTCAAGGATGAATGCCGCCGGATTGGGCTTCTCCCCGATCGCCCACGCGCGAATGACAATGGCGAAGGCTGGCGAGAGACCGGCAGCTATGAGTACGTCGGCGCTGACGGCACTGTCGTCTATCGCACCGTCCGGAAAGAGAAGGCCGGGCAGCGCAAGCGGTTCCTGGCGCAGCGGCCGGACGGTCGTGGCGGGTGGACCAACGGCCTCGCGGACGTCGAGCGGGTGCCCTACCGCCTTCCTGCGATCCTGGCGGCAGATCCCGACACGATCGTCTACCTGACCGAGGGGGAGCGGAAGGCCGACAAGCTGGCCTCCTGGGGGCTGGTAGCGACCGCCGTGGCATTCGGCGCGAAGGGATGGCGCGACGCCTACGGGGCCGCTCTGGCGGACCGTACCGTGGCCATCCTGCCCGACAATGATGACGAGGGGCGCGGGTTCGCCGAACGTGCTGCGAAGAGCATCACAGAGGCCGGCGGGCGTGCCGTATTCGTGGCGCTGCCCGGCCTCTCGCCCAAGGGCGACGTGATGGACTGGACGGGCACCGCCGACGAGCTGCGCGCGCTGGTAGACGCCGCGTTGCACGCGCCTGCCGAGACCTTCGAACTCGCCGACCTGTCGCAATGGGCCGCCACCGCGCCGACGCCCAAGGCGTTCGTGATGGCACCCTTCATCCCCCGGGATGATGTCGTGATCGTCACAGGCGACGGCGGCACGAACAAGTCGACTGCCGCCCTCCAGATCAGTGCGTGCGCGGCGGCAGGCCGGCAGATGCTCGGTATGGATGTCGCGCCCGGTCCCGCGCTCTACGTCACGGCTGAGGACGATCAGCGGGAGAACCACTGGCGACTGTCCAAGATCGCGGCGCAGATCGGCACCACGCTGCACGACCTCGCCGGCCGGCTGCACATTGTCAGTCTGCGCGGGCGCCTGAACAATGAGCTGGCGACGTTCGATGCGGACGGCAAGCTGCGGCCCGCACCAGCATACGCCCTGCTACGCGCGACCATCGTGGCGACCAATGCCAAGCTGGTGACGCTCGACAACGTGGCGCACCTGTTCGCGGGTAACGAGAACGACCGCAGCCAGGTCACCGCCTTCATCAACCTGCTGTATCAGCTGTGCGGCGAGTTTGGCGTCACGATCCTGCTGATCGCCCACCGCAACAAGGCGGGGGATAGCTACTCCGGCAGCACGGCATGGCTGAACGCCGTCCGGTCTCAGATCCTGCTGGAACGATCGGACGATACCGATGCGGACGTGCGGCGGATGTCGCTCGGCAAGGCCAACTACGCTCGCGCTGGCGAGGAACTGACCTTCCGCTGGCATGACTTCGCACTGGTACGCGATGCAGACTTGCCGGCCGATCGGGCGAGGGAGTTGGCGGCGGCCGCTGCAGCGTCGGGCGACAACATGGCCTTCCTCGCCTGCCTCAGAGAGAGGGAGAAGCAGGGCGACGGTCGGCAGGTGGGGCCGTCCCCCGGCCCGAACTACGCCCCCAGCCAGTTCGAGGGGATGGCGCAGGCGAAGGGTATGACGAAAGAGCGGCTCAAGGC